>AP025689.1:12500-2412500 GCA_023168345.1 Lysinibacillus sp. PLM2
CGGTGAATGCCTTGGCACTAGGAGTCGATGAAGGACGGCACTAACACCGATATGCCTCGGGGAGCTGTAAGTAAGCTTTGATCCGGGGATTTCCGAATGGGGGAACCCACTATGCGTAATGGCATAGTATCTTCACGTGAATTCATAGCGTGTTGAAGACAGACCCAGGGAACTGAAACATCTAAGTACCTGGAGGAAGAGAAAGAAAATTCGATTCCCTGAGTAGCGGCGAGCGAAACGGGAAGAGCCCAAACCAAGAGGCTTGCCTCTTGGGGTTGTAGGACACTCTACATGGAGTTACAAAAGAATGAATTAGACGAAGCGATCTGGAAAGGTCCGCTATAAAAGGTAAAAGCCCTGTAGTCAAAAGTTCATTCACTCTTGAGTGTATCCTGAGTACGGCGGAACACGTGAAATTCCGTCGGAATCCGGGAGGACCATCTCCCAAGGCTAAATACTACCTAGTGACCGATAGTGAACCAGTACCGTGAGGGAAAGGTGAAAAGCACCCCGGGAGGGGAGTGAAATAGAACCTGAAACCGTGTGCCTACAAGTAGTTAGAGCCCGTTAATGGGTGATAGCGTGCCTTTTGTAGAATGAACCGGCGAGTTACGATTACGTGCAAGGTTAAGCCGAGAAGGCGGAGCCGCAGCGAAAGCGAGTCTGAATAGGGCGAATGAGTACGTGGTTGTAGACCCGAAACCAGGTGATCTACCCATGTCCAGGGTGAAGGTGAGGTAACACTTACTGGAGGCCCGAACCCACGCACGTTGAAAAGTGCGGGGATGAGGTGTGGGTAGCGGAGAAATTCCAATCGAACTTGGAGATAGCTGGTTCTCTCCGAAATAGCTTTAGGGCTAGCCTCGTGAATTAGAATACTGGAGGTAGAGCACTGTTTGGACTAGGGGGCATCTCGCTTTACCGAATTCAGACAAACTCCGAATGCCAGATATTTATACACGGGAGTCAGACTGCGAGTGATAAGATCCGTAGTCAAAAGGGAAACAGCCCAGACCACCAGCTAAGGTCCCAAAGTAATCGTTAAGTGGAAAAGGATGTGGCGTTGCTTAGACAACCAGGATGTTGGCTTAGAAGCAGCCATCATTTAAAGAGTGCGTAATAGCTCACTGGTCGAGTGACGCTGCGCCGAAAATGTATCGGGGCTAAACGATTCACCGAAGCTGTGGATTGACATCTACGATGTCAGTGGTAGGAGAGCGTTCTAAGTGCGTTGAAGTCAGACCGGAAGGACTGGTGGAGCGCTTAGAAGTGAGAATGCCGGTATGAGTAGCGAAAGATGGGTGAGAATCCCATCCACCGTATGACTAAGGTTTCCTGAGGAAGGCTCGTCCGCTCAGGGTTAGTCGGGACCTAAGTCGAGGCCGATAGGCGTAGACGATGGACAACAGGTTGATATTCCTGTACCACCTCCCCGCCGTTTGAGTAATGGGGGGACGCAGTAGGATAGGGAAAGCGTGCCGTTGGTTGTGCACGCCCAAGCAGTAAGGCGTGGAAGTAGGAAAATCCGCTTCCTAATACGTTGAGCTGTGATGGGGAGCGATTCATCGCGAAGTTCCTGATTTCACACTGCCAAGAAAAGCCTCTAGCGAGGCGGGAGGTGCCCGTACCGCAAACCGACACAGGTAGTCGAGGAGAGAATCCTAAGGTGTGCGAGAGAACTCTCGTTAAGGAACTCGGCAAAATGACCCCGTAACTTCGGGAGAAGGGGTGCTCTCGAGAGAGAGCCGCAGTGAATAGGCCCAGGCGACTGTTTAGCAAAAACACAGGTCTCTGCAAAACCGTAAGGTGAAGTATAGGGGCTGACGCCTGCCCGGTGCTGGAAGGTTAAGAGGAGGGGTTAGCGCAAGCGAAGCTCTGAATTGAAGCCCCAGTAAACGGCGGCCGTAACTATAACGGTCCTAAGGTAGCGAAATTCCTTGTCGGGTAAGTTCCGACCCGCACGAAAGGCGTAACGATCTGGGCACTGTCTCAACGAGAGACTCGGTGAAATTATAGTACCTGTGAAGATGCAGGTTACCCGCGACAGGACGGAAAGACCCCGTGGAGCTTTACTGTAGCTTGATATTGAATTTTGGTACAACTTGTACAGGATAGGTAGGAGCCAGAGAAGTCGGAGCGCCAGCTTCGATGGAGGCGTCGGTGGGATACTACCCTGGTTGTACTGAAATTCTAACCCGTACCCCTTATCGGGGTAGGAGACAGTGTCAGGTGGACAGTTTGACTGGGGCGGTCGCCTCCTAAAAGGTAACGGAGGCGCCCAAAGGTTCCCTCAGAATGGTTGGAAATCATTCGTAGAGTGTAAAGGCACAAGGGAGCTTGACTGCGAGACCTACAAGTCGAGCAGGGTCGAAAGACGGGCTTAGTGATCCGGTGGTTCCGCATGGAAGGGCCATCGCTCAACGGATAAAAGCTACCCCGGGGATAACAGGCTTATCTCCCCCAAGAGTCCACATCGACGGGGAGGTTTGGCACCTCGATGTCGGCTCATCGCATCCTGGGGCTGTAGTCGGTCCCAAGGGTTGGGCTGTTCGCCCATTAAAGCGGTACGCGAGCTGGGTTCAGAACGTCGTGAGACAGTTCGGTCCCTATCCGTCGTGGGCGTAGGAAATTTGAGAGGAGCTGTCCTTAGTACGAGAGGACCGGGATGGACACACCGCTGGTGTACCAGTTGTCTTGCCAAAGGCATCGCTGGGTAGCTATGTGTGGACGGGATAAGTGCTGAAAGCATCTAAGCATGAAGCCCCCTCAAGATGAGATTTCCCATTCATTTGAAGTAAGATCCCTCAAAGACGATGAGGTAGATAGGTTCGAGGTGGAAGTGTGGTGACACATGGAGCTGACGAATACTAATCGATCGAGGACTTAACCAAAACAAACTTGAACGAATTCAATGTCTTTATCCAGTTTTGAGAGAACAAAGTTCTTTCAATTAAATAGTGAAGTGATAATGGCAAAGAGGTCACACCCGTTCCCATACCGAACACGGAAGTTAAGCTCTTTAGCGCCGATGGTAGTTGGGGGCTTCCCCCTGTGAGAGTAGGACGTCGCTTCGCACTAAACACCACTGATTTTTCAGTGGTGTTTTTTTATGATTAAAAAAGTCCCCAACTCCAAGAACCGAAGGTTCGATCGGCGCGGTGGAGAAACGGATGATTATAAAAAGAGGACTGAATATAAGTAAGGATTCGAGAAGTGAGAGGACCGAGGAGTTCAAGGAAGCGAGGAGTGAGGAGCGGAGTGTACTAGGTACATGAGCACCGAAAGGACGAAGGTGACGCAGAAATCCGAAGGTCATCGGAATTCGAGATAGTGCTGATGGTAGTAGGGGGAATCCCCTGTGAGAAATAGACGAGCGCTTCGCACTAAACACCACTGATTTTTCAGTGGTGTTTTTTTATGATTAAAAAAGTCCCCAACTCCAAGAACCGAAGGTTCGATCGGCGCGGTGGAGAAACGGATGATTATAAAAAGAGCACTGAATATAAGTAAGGATTCGAGAAGTGAGAGGACCAAGGAGTTCAAGGAAGCGAGGAGTGAGGAGCGGAATGTACTAGGTACATGAGCACCGAAAGGACGAAGGTGACGCAGAAATCCGAAGGTCATCGGACTTCGAGATAGTGCTGATGGTAGTAGGGGGAATCCCTGTGAGAGTAGGACATCGCTTCGCACTAAACACCACTGATTTTTCAGTGGTGTTTTTTTATGATTAAAAAAGCCCCCAACTCCAAGAACCTAAGGTTCAATCGGCAATGAGTATAAGAAGTTTTAATAAGTAACAAAAAACCAGAAAGAGAATGTAATTAATTTTACTAGACAAACTAAGAGTATCTGGAGATATTTAAAGAATCTTTCTAATTTAAAAGTAGGTAGCGTTTTCATTATTACTAATAAAATATTCGGAATTATCTTTCTTTTATTTGATTCTTGACACTATCTTTACATGTTGTTAACCTTACTATTAATATTCATTTACGAATTAGGGGGCATTATGAAATGTGGGAAACAAAATTCTCTAAAGAAGGTCTAACGTTTGATGATGTATTATTAGTACCAGCTTTTTCAGAAGTATTACCAAAATCTGTTGATTTATCGGTGCAATTAACATCGAAAATTAAATTGAACATCCCAATTATTAGTGCGGGAATGGATACTGTAACTGAATCCAAAATGGCAATTGCAATGGCAAGACAAGGTGGAATCGGTATTATCCACAAAAATATGTCAATTGAAGAGCAAGCAGAAGAAGTTGAGAAAGTTAAACGATCAGAAAATGGTGTTATTACTAATCCATTTTTCTTAACACCGTCACATCAAGTATATGATGCAGAACATTTAATGGGGAAATATCGCATTTCTGGTGTTCCTATTGTAAATAATGCGGACGATCAAAAATTAGTCGGAATTATTACAAATCGTGATTTACGTTTTATCTCTGACTATTCGTTAAAAATTGAAGATGTTATGACAAAAAATGATTTAATTACTGCTCCTGTTGGAACAACTTTAGAAGAGGCAGAAATGATTCTTCAGAAATATAAAATTGAAAAACTTCCAATAGTAGACGGAGATGGAAAGCTGACTGGCTTAATTACTATTAAAGATATTGAAAAAGTAATTGAATTCCCAAATGCTGCAAAAGATGAAATCGGTCGTTTACTTGTAGGAGCAGCTGTTGGGGTATCAAAAGATACAATGGCTCGTGTTGAAAAATTAGTAGAAGCACAAGTTGATATTATTGTAATAGATACTGCTCACGGTCATTCACAAGGTGTTCTTGATACAGTAAAACAAATTCGTGAAGCGTATCCAAATTTAGAAATAATCGCAGGTAATGTTGCAACTGGTGAAGGAACTCGTGCACTTTATGAAGCAGGTGCTGATGTAGTAAAAGTAGGTATTGGTCCTGGTTCAATATGTACGACACGTGTAGTTGCAGGGGTTGGAGTACCGCAAATCACAGCAATTTACGATTGTGCAACAGTTGCCCGAGAAATGGGTAAAACAATTATTGCTGATGGTGGAATTAAATATTCAGGGGATATCGTAAAAGCTCTTGCTTCTGGTGGACATGTAGTAATGCTTGGCTCATTATTAGCCGGTACTTCTGAATCGCCAGGTGAAACTGAAATTTTCCAAGGTCGTCGATTCAAAGTTTACCGTGGTATGGGTTCACTTTCTGCAATGGAAAAAGGATCAAAGGATCGTTACTTCCAAGAAGATGCGAAAAAATTAGTTCCTGAAGGCATCGAGGGACGTCTTCCATACAAAGGACCTTTAGCAGATACAATTCACCAGTTAGTTGGTGGTATTCGTGCAGGTATGGGTTACTGTGGAGCACCAAACTTAGAATATTTAAGAGAAAACTCACAATTTGTACGCATGACAGGTGCGGGTCTTCGTGAATCACATCCACATGATGTACAAATTACGAAAGAAGCACCAAACTATTCTTTACAATAAAATAAAAAATGAAACTTTTGCACTCTTTTATCGTCAAAATATGATAATAAAAGAGTGCTTTTTTCTATTAAATAGCAGAACATAGATAGACAAATCTATGATAAAATTGCGATTATAAGAATAAAAATTTGTGGAGGTATAAATAAGTGAAAACAGTAAGGAAAACATCTTTGTTTAGCATTATCTTGATTCCGATTCTGTTACTTAGCTTTTTAGTTACAACACCATTAAGTGCGAGTGCAGAAACAGATCTTAGCTTAACGGTTGATGCAGCAATATTAATTGATGCTGAAACAGGAAAAATTTTATATGAACAAAACGCAGATACTAATTTAGGTATTGCTAGTATGACAAAAATGATGACAGAGTATATTCTGTTAGATGCTATTGATGCAGGTACTATAACTTGGGATCAACAATATAGAGTAACTGAATATACATATAGAATGTCTCAGGATCGTGCATTAAGTAACGTACCACTAAGAGCAGATGGTACTTATTCAATTCAAGAATTATATGAAGCAATGGCTATCTATTCGGCTAACGCTGCAACTGTTGCCATTGCAGAAACAATTGCCGGTACAGAGAGTGAATTTTTAAATTTAATGAATCAGAAAGCCGAAGAAATTGGTTTAACAAATTATAAGTTTGTAAACTCAACTGGTTTAAATAACAGTGATTTATTCGGTATGCATCCCGCTGGTACAGGCCCAGAAGATGAAAATGTAATGTCAGCACATGATGTGGCAAAATTAGCCTATAACTTATTAAAAGACCACCCAGAAGTAACTGACACATCAAGTATTCCGAAAAAAATATTCCGTGAAGGTACGGATGATGCAATTGAAATGGAAAACTGGAACTTTATGTTACCAGGTTTGGTTTATGAGTATGAGGGCGTTGATGGATTAAAAACAGGTACAACTACATTAGCAGGGTATTGTTTCACTGGTACTGCGGAACGTAATGGTACTCGATTAATTGCTGTAGTGATGAATGCGGTTGATTCCCAAGGTGTAGGCTCATATAAAGCCCGATTTGATGCAACTGCAAAGTTATTTGATTATGGATTTGCACAATTCTCAAAACAAGAAATAGTTCCTGCAAATTATACATTTGAAGGTCAAGAAAGCATAGCTGTAACAAAAGGAAAAGCTGATAAAGTAAATATTGCAGTAAAAGATCCGATTTCTGTTATGATCAAGGCAAATGAAAAGGACTTGTATCAACCAAAATTGATCTTAGAAACAGATACTATGGAAGCCGAGGTAAAGGAAGGTACTGTTGTTGGGAAAGTAGTTGTTGAACGAACAGAAGGTACTGACTATGGCTATATTAATGGAGATGGATTTACTGCAGATGTAGTAACGACTGAAACAGTTGAAAGAGCAAGTGGTTTCTCTCTATTTTTCCAAGCAATCGGAGGATTCTTTGCGAGTATTTGGAATGGTATCACAGGATTTGTAGGCGGATTATTCTCTTAACAAAGGGACCGTTTCTTTAATTAAATTTAAACACACAATTTTTAAAAATTGTGTGTTTTTTTATTGGACAAAATAACCTATTTTATATTTTCACATAAGTTACTAGATGAAGGAGCGTGAAAATATGTGTGGGATTACAGGATGGATTAATTTTAAAGAATTGTTGAAGGGAAAAGAAGCAGTTATTTCTACAATGACACAGACATTATCAAAAAGAGGTCCTGATGATGGAAGAGTATTTAGTAGTAAAAACGCATTATTAGGACATAGACGTTTAGCCGTGATTGATTTAGAAGGCGGTAAACAACCGATGACAAAAAAACAAAATAAGTCTAATTATACAATTACATACAATGGAGAATTGTATAATACAGAAGATATACGAAAAGAACTATTAAAAAGAGGCTACACATTTTCATCTCATTCAGACACAGAAGTACTGTTAACTTCCTATATTGAATGGAAAGAACAATGTGTGGATTATTTAAATGGCATCTATGCTTTCGGTATTTGGGATGAGGAAAAGGAAAGTCTGACATTATTCCGTGACCGACTAGGTGTAAAGCCTCTTTTCTATACAGAAGTAAATGGTGGACTAATCTTTAGTTCAGAAATAAAGGCTATTTTAGCACATCCTGAAGTAAGTCCCATTATTGATTATGAAGGACTTGCTGAGGTATTAGGACTAGGGCCTTCAAGAACGCCCGGTAATGGTGTTTTTAAAGGAATTTATGAATTAAGACCGGGTCATGCATTACAATTCACACGGAACGGGCTAAAAGTTTGGCGCTATTGGAATGTTGAAAGTAAAGAACATACCGAATCATTTGATGAAACCGTTGATCATGTTCGATTCTTAGTAACTGATGCAGTTGAAAGACAGTTAGTATCCGATGTTCATCTATGTACCTTCCTCTCAGGTGGTCTTGATTCAAGTATCATAACAGCTATCGCCGCAAAACAGTATGAAAAAAACGGGGAAAAACTTCATACGTACTCCATTGATTATGAAGATAATGAAAAATTCTTCGCTGCGAATGATTTTCAAACTTCCACAGATAGTTTTTGGATTCAAAAAATGACAGATACCTTCAACACAGTACATCATACATCCATTATCCCCCAACAAACTTTAATTGATTATTTAACAGATGCAGTTTATGTTAGGGATTTACCTGGAATGGCCGATGTTGATTCATCTCTTCTTTGGTTTTGCGAACAAATCAAACAAAACTTTACAGTAGCTCTATCAGGCGAATGTGCTGATGAAATTTTTGGAGGATATCCTTGGTTTAGTAAACCACATACAACTGGCTTTCCGTGGATTCGATCTTCAAATGAACGTAATACTTTTTTACAAGAAAAATGGCAACAAAGATTATCAATTCCTGATTATGTGAATAGTCAATATGAGTTTACAGCGAATGAAACACCTAAGCTAGACGGAGAAAGTATAGAAGATGCGAAACGTAGAGAATTATTCTACTTAAATATGAATTGGTTTATGAGTACACTTTTAGAAAGAAAAGATCGCATGAGTATGGGAGCAAGTCTTGAAGTACGTGTACCATTTGCAGACCATAGAGTTGTTGAGTATGCTTGGAACATTCCTTGGGAAATGAAAAGAGTAGGAGATCAAGAAAAGGGTATTTTAAGAAAAGCAATGGAAGGTATTTTACCTGAGGAAGTGCTATATCGCAAAAAGAATCCATATCCAAAAACATATCATCCAGCTTACACAGATGGCGTTCAAAAATGGTTAAAGGAATTACTAGAAGATAAGAGTTCTATTTTACATGAATTATTTGATGCGAAACAATTACAAGATTTGGTTGAGTCTAAAGGAGCATCCTTTAAAGTGCCTTGGTTTGGCCAATTAATGGCTGGCCCACAGCTTCTTGCGTATTTAGCGCAAATTCATGTATGGTTTAAGCACTATAATATTCAATTAATGGAATACTGATAAATGATAAGGGTGTCTAGAACGAATTTATTTCTAGACGCCCTTTTTAATATGAAAAAGAGTAACCTTATCAATGCTCACATTTATTAGTGGGAGCTTATGCTACTAACCAACCGAATCAGCTTCTTTTTCGATTTTCCAAATAGACATTAATTGATGAATGGCCTCTTCCATCTCCTCAATTTTCAATCCTCCAAAGCCCAATAAAAATTTAGGTGTGTCATGTTTAATAGGAGTAATCATATAGTCGGAAATTGGATAAACCCCAATATTAGATTCAGCAGCGAGTTGTTTAAGCTGGTTTTCTGTTAATAGATGTGGTACAGATATGACAATGTTCATACCAGTATGTTCACCAGACACTGAAATCGTCGGATAATACGTTTCAAGAATATCCATCATACGATCATGCTTTTTCTTATAAATTTTTCGCATACGATTTAAATGCTTTGCAAAATGACCATCCTTCATGAAATTAGCGAGCAAATGCTGATCAAAACGGGGAACCGTTGCATTGTAATATGTAAATGTCTTTTGATATTTATTTAACAGAGACTTGGGTAAAACAAAATAAGCTACCCGTAATGATGGCATAAGTGATTTTGTAAAGGTACTCATATAAATTACTTTTTCGTTTTTATCTATTCCTTGTAAGGATGAAATAGGTTTTCCTAAATAACGAAATTCTGAATCGTAGTCATCTTCTATAATAAAGCGATTTGGATGCCCAACTGCCCAATTTAATAATTGGGAGCGTCTTGTAGCAGACAACACAGCGCCTGTTGGGAATTGATGTGAAGGTGTAATGTAGACGATGTTTGCATCTGTTTCATCTAATTTAGAGACAATGATTCCTTCTTCATCGACTTCTATCGGATGAACCTTGCGATGATGCTGGGTCAATATTCGATTGACTGTTTTATAGCCTGGATTTTCAATAGCAAACTCCATAGATTTATCAAAAAGTTGCACAATCATAGGAAGTAACTGCTCTGTACCTGATCCTATGACAATCTGTTCAGGAACACATAGAACACCTCGAGATTGAAAAAGATATTTAGCGATTTCAGCACGAAGCTCAAATTCTCCTTGAGGATGCCCTGTTAATAATAATTCCTTATACTGTTCATCAATTAGATTTTTGGCATATTTTCTCCAGACTGAAAAAGGAAAACCATCAACATCTATTGATCCAGGATGAAAATCTATTTGATACGATTGCTTTTTTAAATCATGGACTTCTTCATTCTTTGTTTGTGTTTCAACATAGGGTAATTCATCTATAGCCTCTACAAAATATCCGACGCGCGGTACAGAGATAATATACCCTTCTGCTAGAAGCTGTGCATAGGCAATTTCAATAGTTGTTTGACTTATATTTAAAAACTCCGAAAGCTTTCTTTTGGAGGGGAGTTTTGTACCATATTCAATCCGCTTTGAAATAATTGCATTTTTAATTTCCACATATAATTGTTCATATAATGGTTTTTTTGAATTTTTATTCAACTCAAAAATTAGCATGTCCATTTTAATCCCCCTAAGCTGACCTTATAAAAATGATGGGAAAATATATGTATCATATGGTCAATTATTATTATACTAAAAATAAAGAGATTGTTCATCGGATTTTAACGATTGGACAATACTTGCAAAAATGAATATCATATAGTAAAGTATGGATAAAAATATTGGTTTAAATCCAGTGATAGGAAGTAGTAACAAGAACGTTTTATTTAAGAGAGTCAGCGGTTGGTGCGAGCTGATATAAGCACTTGTGAATCCATCCTTGAGGAGCCTGGCTGAATTAGTAGTATGCTTGGTCGGTTGAAAAGCCGTTATGATATAAGTGGATTAGGAAGTGATTTCTAATCAATTAGGGTGGCAACGCGGGTAGCTCTCGTCCCTTTTTAGGGGTGAGGGCTTTTTATATTTAATTTTACTAATTAATTTATTAAAAAAATAACAACTATACAAAATGTTTGGAGGAAAAAAAATGTTAGACATTAAACGTGTTCGTGACAACTATGAAGAAGTAAAAAAAATATTACTTACACGTAATGAAGATTTAGGAAATATTGATGAATTTGAAGTGTTAGATGCAAAAAGACGTGAATTAATAGCTAAAACAGAAGTATTAAAAGCTGAGCGAAACAAAGTATCTGAACAAATCTCAGTTATGAAGCGAAATAAAGAGAATGCAGACGAAGTAATAGCTCGTATGCGAGAAGTCGGCGAAGAGATTAAACAATTAGACACAGAGCTTCGTGAAGTAGAAGATAAATTTGAATACATGATGATGCGTTTACCAAACCTTCCGCATGAATCAGTTCCTGTTGGCACAACGGAAGATGATAACGTAGAAGTTTTAAAATGGGGAGAAACACCAAATTTTGAGTTTGAAGCAAAACCACATTGGGATCTTGCAACAGATTTAAAAATTGTTGATTTTGAACGTGCAGGAAAAGTAACTGGTAGCCGTTTTGTATTTTACCGTGGACTAGGTGCAAGATTAGAACGTGCATTAATGAGTTTTATGATGGATTTACATGCTGAGGAACATGGTTATGAAGAAATGCTACCACCTGTCATTGTAAATCGCGATAGTTTAACAGGTACAGGACAATTGCCAAAGTTTGAAGAGGATGTATTTAAGGTGGCAGATACAGAATACTTTATGATTCCAACTGCAGAAGTACCTGTAACAAACTTTTTCCGCGATGAAATTCTAGATGTTGAAATTCTTCCAAAAGGATTTGCTGCATATAGTGCTTGTTTCCGTTCAGAAGCAGGATCTGCTGGACGTGACACACGTGGTTTAATCCGTCAGCACCAATTTAATAAAGTGGAGTTAGTACGCTTTGTTAAACCAGAAGATTCTTATGATGAGTTAGAAAAATTAACTGGTCATGCTGAAAAAGTACTTCAATTACTAGGTTTACCGTATCGTAAATTATTAATGTGTACAGCTGACTTAGGTTTTACAGCAGCGAAGAAATATGATTTAGAAGTATGGATGCCTACACAAAATATGTATCGCGAAATTTCTTCATGCTCAAACTTTGAGGATTTCCAAGCTCGCCGTGCAAATATCCGCTTCCGTCGAGAGCAAGGAGCAAAACCAGAGTATGTTCATACACTGAATGGTTCTGGTTTAGCAATCGGCCGTACTGTTGCTGCAATTTTAGAAAACTTCCAAACTGAAGATGGCAGTGTTGTCATTCCAGAGGTTTTACGTCCATATATGGGTGGAAAAGAAGTCATCGCACCACCTTCAAAATAATATAATGTTAAAAGGAGTATTTGGTCGAACCAAATACTCCTTATTTTAATTTCATATCTTGATTAGTAGGGTAAACAAAAAAGCATACCATTCGCAAGAGACGAACGATATGCTCAATTGAAATTTAATTTTCTATTTATAAAAATAACAAACCTATACTTATAATGATACCAGTGAAGATTAATACGAATAAACAGAAGCCCATAATATCTTTGGCTTTTAATCCAGCTATTGCAAGTGCAGGTAGTGCCCAAAATGGCTGAATCATATTTGTCCAAGCATCTCCCCAGGCAATGGCCATTGCAGTTTTTGCGAAATCAGCTCCCATTGTTTGAGCAGCTTCGAGCATAATAGGAGCTTGCACGGCCCACTGACCTCCTCCAGATGGCACGAAGAAGTTTACAAGACCAGCTGAAAAGAAAGTAAATAAATAGAAAGTAAAATCATTTGAAATGCTTAAGAACCATACTGAAAATACACCAGCTAACCCAGATAAAGTCATCATCCCCATAATTCCTGCATAGAACGGAAATTGGAATACAATTCCTGTTGTCGTCTTAATTGCATTTTGGGCTGCGGCTAAAAATCGCTGGGGTGTACCATGTAGGATAATCCCTAAAATAATAAAAATCGTATTTACAATATTTAAATCAAGAGCAAAGCCCTTTGTAGCAAAGTGATAGATTAAATAAACAACACCAATAAGTCCGATAAGTATAGTTAGAACAAAACTTCTCTCTGTCCAAGAGGCAAAAGTTTTTTCAGCAGGTGGGAACTTTTGTTCTTCTTCCAACAACAATTCTGGATCAACTTCTACTACGTCCTCCTGTTTTGGCATCATCCATCGGTTGAAGAACGGTAGAGTAAAAGCAATGACAATAACGATAAATAGATTATATGGAGTAAATATCGTTTGAGTAGTTGGAATAATTCCGCCCATCATATCCTCATATGGATGCCCAGGAGTGGCAATGGAAAGAGGGATGGAACCTGCCAATCCGCCGTGCCATACAATAAAGCCGGAGTAAGCGCTTGCAATTAATAAACGATAATCTACTTTTTTCACATGACGTGCAATTTCCTTTGCAAATAAAGCCCCTATTACTAAACCAAAGCCCCAGTTAATCCAACTAGCAACGATTGAAACAAAGGTTACGATAATGATAGCAGAACTTGGTTTGTTAATTTTTCTTGCAGAAAAGGATAAAAATCTTTTAAAAACTGGACTATTAGCAAGTACATGGCCTGCCGCTAATACAATTACCATTTGCATAGTGAAATTAAGTAATCCCCAAAAACCTTCTCCCCAATAAACAATCATGTCTAGCGGCGTTGATGGCGTCAATATAATCCCTAGAAATAAAACGAGGACGGTTAAGATGGCAACGAAAATATAAGGATCTGGTAAGTATCTTTCCATGAGCGCATTTGCGATCTTCGTCATAAATTTCATTGTGACATCTCCCCTTTCAACTAAAAAGTGTTTTTCGCAGAATAATATGTAATTTAGAGGGATTTTATATCCTAATGTAGAAAATAATCGTTTTAAATGTTTGAATTAATATTCTATGTTTTATTGCTAGAAAAGGAATCATACATTCTATAGAACAGTATTTTCAAAATTAGAATTTAATTATTTATTTAGTATGGGGGTTATAGAGAATGAAAGAAAAGGTTTGGGAAACATTTGAACAAGCAGTTGCGGATATTCACGACGGAGCCACATTAATTGTCGGTGGATTTGGATTAAGCGGTATCCCAGAAAAAAGTATAGAAGCACTTCGAAACAAAGGGACGAAAAATTTAACGATTGTTAGTAATAACTGTGGTGTAGACGATTTTGGTCTTGGTCTACTACTAGCATCTAAACAGATTAAAAAAATGATTGCCTCCTATGTAGGTGAAAACAAAATTTTTGAACAGCAGTTTTTAAATGGTGAACTTGAGGTAGAACTAACTCCTCAAGGCACACTTGCGGAGCGTATACGTGCAGGTGGTGCTGGAATTCCAGCTTTTTATACTGCAACAGGAGTCGGAACACCGATTGCGGAGGGTAAGGAAGTACGCACCTTTAATGGAAAAGAGTACTTACTGGAAAGAGCGATAGTAGGGGATTTTGCTTTAGTAAAGGCATGGAAAGCAGATAAATTAGGAAATCTCGTATATCGAAAGACTGCACGCAATTTTAATCCAATTGCAGCAATGTCAGGGAAAATCACCATCGCTGAAGTTGAAGAAATTGTAGAAGTAGGTGAACTAGACCCAGATGAGATTCATACACCAAGTGTCTATGTACAGCGAGTGGTCCTTGGAGATAATTACGAAAAACGAATTGAAAGACTAACAATTAAGGAATGAGGTGAAAGGCATGAATGCAAGAAAACGAATTGTTCAAAGAGCCGTTAAGGAAATTCAGGATGGTATGAATGTAAATTTAGGAATTGGGATGCCTACACTTGTAGCAAATGAAATCCCATCAAATATTAATGTGCTACTTCAATCTGAAAATGGTCTGCTGGGGATTGGACCTTATCCAACAGCAGATCAGGTTGATGCTGATTTGATTAATGCAGGGAAAGAAACAGTAACTGCAGTACCAGGTGCTGCGTATTTTGATAGTGCTGAATCCTTCGCGATGATTCGTGGTGGACATATAGATTTAGCGATTTTAGGGGCAATGGAAGTGTCTGAAAGAGGAGATTTAGCTAACTGGATGATTCCAGGTAAAATGGTAAAAGGCATGGGTGGTGCCATGGATTTGGTTGTAGGAGCCAAAAGGGTGGTCGTCATTATGGAACATATATCAAAGCATGGAGAATCAAAAATTAAGAAATACTGTACATTACCGTTAACAGGAAAAGGCGTGGTCAATCGATTAATTACAGATTTAGCTGTGTTTGATTTTACAGATGAAGGATTAGTGTTAATCGAAACAGCAGAAGGTGTAACTGTAGATGAGGTAAGAGAAAAAACGGAAGCTTCGTTTACAGTAGCAATTCAATAAAGTACAGTCTAAAGATCAAAACTATTTGGAAATTAGGTAATTCGATAAATAATCAAATCAAAATTGAGAAGGAATAGTGGTACAATTATGGAAAAAACGGAGGTTGCGAAATTCTATTAGAAAAGAAAATAGTGGATAATGCAATAGAATTGAATTCAACAAACCGAAGTAAATCACAAGGAGAAAATGAAGTGGAACATTTAATTTATAAAAACCTAAAGAAAATTGAGCTTTCGGGTATTCGTAAGTTTACAAATATGCTCGTTGACTATCCAAATGCTATTAATCTAACAATCGGCCAACCGGACTTTCCAACTCCTAGCCATGTAAAGGACAAGGCGAAGGAGGCAATAGACCAAAATAATACAACATACACCCCGAATGCAGGGATATTAGAATTACGCAAAGCCATCTCAAAATTTTATGGTGAAAAGTATGGTTTATCCTACAATCCACAGGATGAAATTGTCGTGACTCATGGAGCATCTGGAGCATTAACCATCGCTTTAAGAACAATTTTAGATGAGGGCTGTGAAGTAATTTTATCGGCACCAGCTTATCCTGGTTATATTCCATTAATTGAGCTTTGTGGAGCAGTTCCCGTTTGTGTCGATACAGCTGCCACTGATTTTGTTTTAACAGCTGAGCTAATCGAAAAAAATTTAACGGATAAAACAAGATGTATTATCCTTCCTTCTCCAAGCAATCCAATTGGATCGGTTATTGATGAAAAGGAATTGGAGAAAATTGCGTTATTATTAAAAAATAGGGAAATATTTATCATTTCAGATGAAATTTATAGTGAGCTCATTTATGAGAAATCACATAAATCAATCGCTACTTTTGAAGGAATGAGAGAGAAATCTATAGTTATAAATGGGGTTTCGAAATCACATTCTATGACAGGCTGGCGAATTGGTTACACCCTTGCACCGAGCTATATAACAAAGGAAATGACGAAGCTAAATGGTTATTATATTAGCTGTGCAACAAGTATAAGTCAATATGCTGCACTTGAAGCGTTAACGAACGGCTTAAATGATCCTATTGAAATGAAAAAGGAATATCAAGCCCGTAGAGATTATGTTTATAAACGTCTTGTTGATATGGGGATTGATGTTGTAAAACCACAGGGAGCCTTTTATATTTTCCCATCGATTAAAAAAACAAATATGACGTCCTTTGATTTCTGTATTGGATTGTTAAAGGAGCAAGAGCTTGCAACTGTTCCCGGAAGTGCATTTTCTGATGCTGGAGAAGGCTATATTCGTCTGTCATTCGCACAGCCTTTAGAAGTATTAGAAAAAGGAATGGATCGCTTAGAGAAGTTTATGGAGAAATTTAAATAATAAGAAGGGGCCGTTCAGATTTTTGATCGGCCTTTTTTATTTTATAAAGTTAAGGTAATTGTGATAGATTTCTCAATAATAACGGGCTTTCTATTTTGTTATAAGATACCACCCAGTTTCCCTTGGTCCATTTCTTTTTTTAGTTTTTTCTCTTCTTTTTTACGTTCGCGAAGGTTTCGGAAAAAGTCTGTTAGCATTTGACCACATTCATCTGCAAATACACCCTCGGTAACCTCACATTCATGGTTAAAGCGAGCGTCGTTTAGTAATCGGTATAATGAGTCAACACAGCCAGCTTTCATATCCCTTGCACCGTAAACGACACGCGGTATTCGCGACTGCAGAATAGCTCCTGCGCACATTGGACACGGTTCTAACGTTACATAAAGGGTTGTTTCCTCTAACCGCCAGCTCCCAATAACTTCACACGCCTGTTGAATGGCCATTAATTCCGCATGTGTTACTGCATTTTGAGAAGTTTCCCTTAAGTTATGAGCGCGGGCAATAATTTCATTTTGATAGACGATGACAGCACCTATTGGTACCTCACCAAGACTGGCAGCTTTTCTGGCTTCTTCTATAGCAGCTTTCATAAATTCTAAATCTTTTTCTAAGACATCCACAGCCATCTCTCCTTAGTCGCTAGTGTATCATGAAAGAAAGTGGCAGCTCAATTAATGAAATAATCCCTAAACATTAGTAAATAATTCAAGCACATATAATAATTACTTATATCATTCAATCTCTCTATCTGTTTTTCGACATGCGCATATGATAAAATGTATAACATTGACGAATTTAGACTTAAAGGGGGGACTTCTCATGTCTGTTCCATTTATTACAGTAGAGGGTCCGATTGGTGTAGGAAAAACGTCTTTATCAAAAGCGATTTCTGACTTATTCGGCTATCATCTATTAAAAGAGATTGTGGATGAAAACCCGTTTCTTGGGAAGTTTTACGAAGATATCAATGAGTGGAGCTTTCAAACAGAAATGTTCTTCCTTTGTAATCGATATAAACAACTAACGGATATAAAGAACCACATAATAGAGACAGGGTCGCCAGTTGTAGCGGATTATCATATTCTGAAAAACTTAATCTTCGCAAAAC
This sequence comes from Lysinibacillus sp. PLM2, assembly GCA_023168345.1. Taxonomy (NCBI): domain Bacteria; kingdom Bacillati; phylum Bacillota; class Bacilli; order Caryophanales; family Bacillaceae; genus Lysinibacillus; species Lysinibacillus sp. PLM2. Next base: position 30,173 of record AP025689.1, read on the forward strand.
GTACGTTAAAACCTTCTGAATATGAAAAGTATGAAGCTATTTATAAAATTTTAACGGCGGATATGCCACGACCCAACATGATTATCTATTTACATGCAAGCATTGATACGTTAATGAATCGAATTGCTTTGCGCGGAAGAGATTTTGAAAAAATGATTACTCGTGATTACATAGAACAATTGGCCTCAGATTACCATGAATTTTTCCAGCATTTTGTAACTTTGCATCCGGAAATTCCCGTAATTCAGCTTAATGGGGATCGTATTGATTTTGTGAAAAACAAAGAAGATTTACAAACCGTGTTGAAAATGGTTGGAGAAACGATACAAAAAGGAGTTCACACCGAGAATGAATCTAAGAGAAAAATATAATATTCCTGCAAACACCGTTATAACGATTGCTGGAACAGTAGGTGTGGGGAAATCAACAATGACAAATGCATTGGCACAAGCATTAAATTTCCGTACATCTTTTGAAAAAGTAGACACAAACCCGTATTTAGATAAATTTTACGATGACTTTGAAAAATGGAGCTTCCACCTTCAAATTTATTTCCTTGCCGAGCGCTTCAAGGAGCAAAAACGTATTTTTGAATATGGCGGTGGTTTCATTCAAGACCGTTCGATTTATGAGGATACAGGGATTTTTGCGAAAATGCACTATGATAAAGGGACAATGAGCCCGACAGATTATGAAACATATACGAATTTGTTTGATGCGATGGTGATGACGCCTTATTTCCCACACCCAGATCTACTTGTCTATTTAGAAGGTCCGATTGACGATATTATCGCTCGTATTAGGGAGCGTGGTCGTGAAATGGAACAGCAAACACCAATCGATTATTGGGTTGAAATGCACAAACGTTATGAGGATTGGATTAATAACTTTAATGCTTGTCCTGTACTTCGTTTAGACATTAATGACTATGACTTAATGGAAAATCCAGCACAGATTGAAAATATCGTAGAGCGTATTGCATATATGCTTCAACAAACTTCCCATTTAAGAAAATAAAATTGATAGCCACCCTTTTTGACGGGTGGCTTTTTTATTGTTTATTTATTTCATCGGGATATTTGTTATAATATTTGCTAAAGTCGCTCGTACGTAACTATTAAAATTGAAATTTGGTGAAGTAGATGAAAAATGGTCGTGAGGAACAAGATTCTACACAATTTTCCGAACAAGAGTTAAAGAATGTTTTACTATCCTATAAAGATGAAATAAAGGAAACACGTTTGCCACAGCTAGCATATTTAATTATTCGAAAGGCGATTCGTAATTTAGAGTTGCCGCCAGGAGAAACTTTTTTAGAGCGTGAAATGACGGAAATGCTTAACATGAGTCGGACGCCAGTAAGAGAAGCTTTAGTGCGCTTAGAGATGGATGGATGGATTCGTCTTATTCCAAGAAAAGGGTTCAGTGTTGAGCCTATTTTAAAAGAGAGTATCCAACAAATATGTCAGATTGCTGAGGCGCTAGATGGCGTTGCTGCGGAGCTTGCTACTGAAAACATAGATGAGGAAAATCTTAATAAATTGGAGTCGCTCATCGACCTACAGGAAAGCTTATTATATGAGAGTAATTTAAAAGAGTGGGCTGATGTAGATGATGAGTTTCATAATTTAATCATTAAGCATTCAAAAAATGAACGTTTGAAAAGCGTGATGGACAGCCATTCAGATCAGCTTTACCGCGCACGAGTATACACTATTAATGATCGAGAACTCCCGGTTCGTTCTATTATTGAGCACCGGGCCATCGTTGCTGCTATGAAGGCGCAAGATAGTAAGGCGGCACAAACTTTAATGCACTCCCACAGAAAACGCGGAAGTCAAGAAATTTTAGCTATATTAGAAAGTAAGACAAAAAATAATTAAAAACATTATGAAGATAAGATATTTTCAATTTGAAAGTATCTTTTTTTAATTGAATTAAATCTAATTTAATTTTTAATGTATACGTTATGTGACGTTAATTGTAATTTCAACTAACTTTAATAACTATATTGACATTAATGTATACATTAATGTACACTTTAGACAGTTGATCAATTACTATAATTATCTACATGGAGGGGATTTTTTGAGAATTTTAGAGATAAGAGAGAAAGCGGTACCGATTAAATCAAGTATTAGTAATGCATACATTGATTTCACTAAAATGACTGCATCCATAGTTGCAATCGTAACGGATGTTGTGAAAAATGGTAAGCGTGTAATAGGTTATGGCTTTAATTCAAATGGTCGTTATGCACCGAGTGGAATATTACGTGAACGTTTTATCCCTCGTCTATTAGAGGCAAAGCCAGATGATTATTTAAATGAAGAAGGAACAAACCTAGACCCTCATAAAATTTGGGATATTTTAATGACCGGGGAAAAACCAGGTGGCCATGGAGAAAGATCCGTTGCTGTAGGGACATTAGATATGGCGGTATGGGACGCTGTATCAAAAATCGAGGAAAAGCCACTGTATCAACTTCTTGCAGAACGTTATAGAGGTGAAAAACCTGACGATAAAGTATTTGTTTATGCAGCAGGGGGCTACTATCAACCAGGAAAAGGATATAAAGAACTTCAGGATGAAATGAGGGGCTATTTAGACCTTGGATACTCTGTTGTAAAAATGAAAATCGGAAACTCATTAGAGGAGGATCTTCGTAGAATTGAAGCTGTATTAGAGGTAGTCCCATCTGGACAATCACTAGCAGTTGATGCGAATGGTCGATTTGATATGGAAACAGCGATTAGCTATGCTAAAGCATTAGAACCATATAATCTGTTTTGGTATGAAGAGGCAGGAGATCCACTAGATTATGAGATTCAGGCTGAACTTGCAAAGCACTACAATAATCCAATGGCAACTGGAGAAAATCTATTCTCTATGCAAGATGCTCGTAATCTCATTCGCTATGGAGGTATGAGACCAGATCGAGATTATTTACAATTTGACTGTGCACTAAGCTATGGTCTAGTAGAATATATGAGAATTTTAGATATGTTAAAAGAACATGGCTGGTCACCACGTCGTTGTATTCCACATGGTGGACACCAAATGTCATTAAATATTGCTGCTGGTTTAGGCTTAGGTGGCAATGAGTCTTATCCTGGAGTGTTTGAGCCATTCGGCGGTTTTGCAGATCATATTCCTGTTGAAAATGGTTATGTTGGACTACCTGATGTACCAGGTATCGGTTTTGAAACGAAAGCACCATTAATCAAGCTGCTTCATTCATTAGCAGAGTAAACAATCATTTTTTCAACGATAGGTTTTAATAGTTTTGTAACATCAAATTAATTATACTTTTTAACAATCATAAAATGATAAAAAGCTGTTCAGAAGTTTAAGTTTCTGAACAGCTTTTTTCCGATATATTAACCTATAACTTGATAGACAAAATGAAATAGAAATAGACCGGCAATTACAAGCGTTGGCAGTGTAATTTCTTTTGCCTTGCCAATTGCTATTTTTAGAATTGGGTAAAGGATAAATCCTATTGCAATCCCATCTGCAATGCTGTAAGTAAAAGGGATCATGGCAATGATGAAAATTGCCGGGAAGCTTTCGCTTAAGTCTTCAAAATTCAAATGACGGATATTTTGAAGCATGATTCCCCCAATTATTATTAGTATTGGTGCAATTGCGCTATTTGGAATAAGCTGAATGATCGGGATGCAAAAGGCTGACAGTAAAAATAAAAGTCCTGTTGTCACTGCTGTTAAACCTGTTCTTCCACCAGCAGCCATACTAGCAGTACTTTCTACTGCTGGAACGGTTGGGCTTGTTCCAAATAACCCTGAAAGCATGGATGATACGGAATTAGCTTGAAAAGCACGTGCAAATTTCTCAGACCGATTGATGAACGATACTTGTCCAGATACAAGTCCGATGTTTTCAAATACAAGGACCATAGTAAGTGAAAAGACAGCAATCCAAAAAGTCATTGATAGGATATTATCAAATGACATTGCTCCAAATACGCCCATATAGTCACCCAAAGAGAAAGCCTCTCCTTGTGCTTGCTGGAAGTTTATTAAACCAAATAGCCATGCAATGAATGTGCCCACAATCATCGTAATCAAAAAGTTACCTGGCGTATTCCGTATAAACAAAAAGATGGCAATAAAGAAGGTTAGAATGGTTGCGATTACTTGGGGTTCTCCTAAATCACCAAGAGCGATAATTGAATTTGTTCCTTTGACAACAATGCCACCCTTTTCAAGTCCGATTAACATTAAGAATAATCCAAGCCCCACTGTAACCGCCTCTTTTAAAGACTGGGGAATCGAACTACTTAAGACAGTCGAAAAACGAGAAAACGCAATGACCATAAAAATTATCCCGGAGACAAAAACAACAGCTAACGCTTCTTGCCAAGATATGCCCATGGATTGAACAATTGTGTAAGAGAATAATGCATTAATCCCCATTCCTGGTACAAGAAGAATCGGAACATTTGCCCAAAATCCCATCATTAAACACCCTACAACTGATGAAACAATTGTAGCTACCATTGCCGCTTCTAATGGAATACCAGCTTCCGATAAAATCAATGAGTTTACGACGATAATATAAACAATGGTAAAAAAGCCAACTACACCGGCCAATACTTCACGCTTCATCGTCGTCTCATTTTGCTCAAGGTGAAAGAGTTTGTTAAACCAATTACTCTTCATAAATTTTACTACCTAACTATTCAATTAGCCCTCTCCCTACCCGCTTTCCCTGTAAATCAGGTAAGCCACAAAGAAGATATTAACATATATTTTTTAGCTCGCCAATAACCCGAGATATTCTTGAAATAGTTAGAAAAGTTGAATGTTAAGTAGAAATTTTCGACTATAAAATGAACTGTCTTTCCATTAAAATTCAATTATTTTTTGCTTTTTAACAAGCTGTATATGTGATCGCTCAATTGCATCTAAAAAATTTTCTACGTTATCGTTATAATGCATAGCATAAATATTTCTATGGAGATTTTCTGGATAATAGTCAAGCACCTCTTGTAAGGTAGAATGTGCACCGTTAAATGTGAAGCTGACATCTTGGAAAATTGCAGTTGTATTATCATCAATTTGTTTAAGGAGATTAGCATCTTCTAATCGTTTTACATCAGATGAAAACACAATATTGAGATCTTCCCGAGCTAGTTTAAATCCAAAGCTTAGCATTCCCACAGCATGGGTGTTACTTGTATCAAAAGTCGAAAATACATAATCTCCAATTTTGTAATTATCACTGTCGTTTAAACAAATAAATTCACAAAAATCATCCACTGTTTTACCTTGGTTTTCTAGTCCATTACTTAATAGTGTTTTCAAGGAATCCAGTAATTTTTCATGTATGATGACGGTTGTCTTTTGTGGAATATGTTCTCCTCCCTCAAAATGCCAAAAACGTTGTAATACTAATTCCTCTAAACCACCAACATGATCAAAATGAAGGTGTGAAATAAAGATAAAATCTATATCACGATAATGAAACCCAGCTTCAAGTAAGCTATAACGTAAAGTAGTGCCAGCATCAATAAGTATGCATTTTTCATCTAATTGAATGATATAGTTATTATGGTAGCTAGTTTTTGTAAAGGCGCCACCTACACCTAAAGGGATTATTTTCATGTAACCTACTCCTTTTATTTACATGGAATTAATATTTTCCATTTATAATGAATTGTAGCAAACAATTAGGGGGACAAAAAATGAATGTCGCGATATATTGTGGTTCTCAAACAGGAAAAAATTCAGTTTATATAGAAAAGGCAAAAGAACTTGGAGAGCTATTAGCTAAATCCTCAATTGGAATTGTATATGGCGGTTCAAATGTGGGTTTAATGGGTGCTGTTGCAGATGCTGCATTAGCCTATAATGGAAATGTAATTGGGATTATGCCGGAGCATTTACAAAAACGTGAAATTGCCCATTTACATTTAACTGAAATTCATTTTGTTGAATCAATGCATGAGCGGAAAAAGAAAATGATTGATTTGTCCGATGCCTACATTGCACTACCAGGTGGATGTGGCACACTGGATGAATATTTTGAAGTATTTACTTGGGCACAGATTGGCTTACATAGTAATCCAGTTATTTTATATAACATAAACGGTTTTTATGATGCGCTCATTTTACATTTTAATAAAATGTTTGAAGAAGGATTTATTAGAGAAGAACAAAGAGAAATTTTGCAGGTTGCAACGAAGCCAGAAGAAATTTTAGCCATACTAAAGGGAAAATAAAGAGAAAGCAAACCCATAACAAACAGAAATTTTTCTTAATGGCCCCTGTAGGTACAATGGTATCTACAGGGGCGACTCTAGTTCAAAATAAAAGCGACTAATAATGGAATCGACATTAAGAGTAATACGCCAAACCCCCATAAAACCTGTTTAGCTGTAGACATATTTTTGGGGCGAATACTGATTGTGTCATATAAATCATTTACCGCTCGCTGTTCTTTTTGATAAAGCATCTTTTGAAATGCATCATAATCATCTATATAAGAATAGGGTGATTCATACCCAAATCGAAGGGCGCGAATATCATCTGTCACATCTTGATTATCATGAAAATAAAGTATAGTTGGAGCAAGCCCTCCCGTTGATTTAGCAATAACGTCAATATCATTTGTGACCATTTTGTACCCAATTTCCCCGTTTTCCTTCTGATACTCGGTGATTAATCGATTGAATTTCATCAATATCACTCCTCATTTTTTAATATGTAATAATTTACTTAGAAGAGCATTTTTCATCCGACATTGTAACCATTTCACTGTTTTTTAATCTTTTAATGAAAGTCAAAAACGGCAAGTACATATTAAAAAAATATATTTAACTTATTTTATCATTAATATATTATTTAAATTATTAAAATATTTTGAATTCAGAGGTGAGAAAATGGAAACAATATCGATTCAAGAAAGATTTTTAGCTCTGCCCACTACTGCCATCTCAGATGCTACGGGGGGACATACAAATGTAGATGCAAGTATTAAGCCTCTATCAGATCATTTTAAAATTGCGGGAAGAGTTGTTACGGTTCGTTTACCAGATGGAGAAAATGGCGCAGTGTTAGAGGCAATTAGTAAAGCAGAAAAAGGGGATATTTTAGCTATTGATGCAAAAGGGAACAGAAATCGAGCGGTAGCTGGAGATTTTGTAATTTCCCTTGCAAAAGGTCTAGGCATTCAAGGCATTGTAGTAGATGGAGTGATTCGTGATATCGCAGCCATTCGCGAACTTGATTTCCCAGTATTTGCTTTAGGCACAACAGTTGCTGCTGGTAATAAACATGGTGGTGGCGCTGTAGGTGTGCCCGTTTCTATTGGTGGTGTAGCAATTCATCCAGGGGATTTTGTAATTGGAGATATCGATGGAGTTATCGTTGTTCCACAAGCTGATTTGGAGAAAGTTGTTGAATGTGCCGAGGCAAAATTAGCAAAGGATTTGGCGCGTGAAAAGGAAGCTCTTGGAGAAGGTGAAGCATCTATTCGTGCTTACTTAGAAAAGGTTCTAATGAAATAAAAAAAGCTGCAAAATTTGGATTTCGCAGCTTTTACTCATGATTTTATGAAAATAAAAAACGTTACGAACAACCGTAACGGATAAGTTAATATTGAATTAAAAAAATGGCGGAGGCAGTAGGATTTGAACCCACGCGCGGTTTAACCCGCCTGTCGGTTTTCAAGACCGATCCCTTCAGCCAGACTTGGGTATGCCTCCGTATGAGTCGATTTCTTTCGACAAAAAATACTATATCATGTTATAAAAAGATGGTCAACAAAAAAGTGATTATAATTTGAAATAAATTTTATTTTAATCAAACAATTTTTCATTTTCCTTAATTACCATAACTAAACATTGCATTTTTATCGTTATATAAAGTATACTAGTTTATGCCGTGCTAGGTGGGGAGGTAGCGGTGCCCTGTAACTCGCAATCCGCTCTAGCGAGACTGAAGCCCTTTCCGAGGCTGCCCGCATGTAGGGTCTGCCTCTTGCACGTAGTGTTGACGGTTGGGTCCTGCGCAATGGATACCCATGAACCATGTCAGGTCCGGAAGGAAGCAGCATTAAGTGGTCATATCCATGTGCCGCGGGGTTGCCTGACCCGAGCTGTCGACAAGAGTAACGCTTATGTGCGGCTGTCGAAGAAAGGTGCACGGCATTAACGTGTAAATAATCCGCTCGTCTTTTATGACGAGCGTTTTTTTATGGGAAAATTAAAGAAATGATTATAAAGGGAACACTCGAACTTCTGGGAGTGTTCTCTTTTTTACGTGTTAAAAACTTAGAATTATTTCTTAATATGGTTAAAAATTGGAACTTGTATGATGGAAAATCGTACTAATTAATAAATAGTAATAAAAAGGGGTTGGAGTAGTTGAAAAGGAATTTTGGTTTCATCTTGCTATTCGTTATCATGTTTAGTTTTCTTCCTTTTAGTAGTGTAAGTGCAGCACCTAATTTAAATATAGAAGCCAACGTAGGAATTTCAAATAATATAAAAACCTATACGCCATTTTCTGTGGATGTAACGATTACTAATAACGGTACCGCTTTTTCAGGGGATTTTGTCATTGATACACCTGTTTCCTATAGTATAAGTTCGGCGAAGGTATATCCTCTGGAGATTGCAGAAGGTGAAACAAAGAAAATTCAATTCTATTTAGAGGGGCTGTCTGAAGATTACCTTTATATGGAAGAGCAAGACCAGTCCTTTTATTTTTATGAGGGCGGAATTGAAAGTGGAAGATTAATCGATTACACAGGTGATAAGATTTTAAGACCTACTGCTTTAAATAATGATACGACGGTGCTTTATACACTAACGGATAATAGTAATCGCCTTGCTTCGTTATTAAGAGTCGAACAATTTGCGATAAACAATGTAGAAATATTTCATCTAAATCAAACAGCAGGTTTTCAATTCCCTACAGACGTAAGAGGATTGGAAATAGCAGATATTTTAGTAATAGATGATGTTGGTATTTCAAGTCTAACTACGGACCAACAGCGTGCAATCCTTAGTTGGATAGAGCGTGGTGGGACATTATTATTAGGCGCTTCCAATCAAGTTAATACTTCAATGGGCTTGCTCCAAGATTATTTGCCATTAGTACTATTAAATGAACAAGTATCCATACCAAGTGCTAGTTTGGAGACTTATACAAATGGTGGAGTTTTTACAGAGGAGATTAAGGTAAATATTGCAAATGAAACTGAAAATAGTAGTTTCACCTTCTCGGTGGATGATCAGGTATTAGCTGCAACAACAAATATAGGAAATGGTCAAATCATTCAAACAACATTCTCACTTGGTGACCGACCGCTAACGACTATGGACGGCTACCCAATGTTACTTACTACACTACTTCAACTAGACTCGACCCAACCAATAGATGAATATCAAGATTATATTAGAAATCCTATTGATTATTTACCTCTAGAAGTAGGCGCCATCAATGAATTATTCCCATCCTTTGAAGTTTCCGTCACAAATTTAGTAATTATTGTACTGATTTATATATTAATTATTGGCCCTGTATTATATTTCATCTTGAAAAAGATGGATAAAAGAGAACATGCTTGGTGGATTATTCCAGCATTATCAATTGCGTTGTCCATTGTATTGTTTGTTATAGGTGCAAAGGATCGTTTGTTACAATCTCAAATTCAACAAACGGCTTACTACCAAGTAAATGATGATGAAAGTTTATCCGGTTATTATGTTGAGTCGATTTTAACAAATCGAGGTGGAGATTTTACTTTCCATTTAGACGAGGGTACAACTGCATTGCCTTACCGTAACTATAGTGCTAATTCAAACACCTTACATAAAAAGGCATATGTAAAAGAACAAGAAGATGGGTCATTTATTCAGTTGAAAAATTTAAATTACTGGTCAGTGGAATCATTTATAGGAGAGTCGCGAATTCCAAACATAGGAAAGCTAGATATTCAATTATCAACTGAAAATAATTTGCTTATAGGAAAAATAACAAATCATTTTCCGTTTGAGCTAAAAGATCTTGCGGTTTGGACGGGTGCTTCAGAAATGGCACTTGGGAATATAAAAGCTGGCGAAACGATTAATGTTTCACTAGCAGTACAAGAGGGATTACTTTTACCACCATCAATGATTAATTATGGATACTCATATCCACAGACAAAAGAAGAAATTTACCCTAAGCGTCTCGAGAAAGCGAAATTTGGCGCAAGTGGCATTGTTGAGGGCAATGGCTATCCTGTGATAATAGGTTGGACAGATCAAGCATTAGTAGGAGTGGAGCTTGAAGGAAATGCCACTGTTTCCCCGGTGTCTTATATTGCTCAACCATTTAGTCCGGAAATTGAATTATCGGGTGAGGTTAGTTTAGGTAGTGATGTATTAATAGAGACAATCGATGGTGGAAATCAAGAGGGTTATATGGACTTGAAGAGCGAACAATTAAATGAATGGTATTTAGAAGAAGGAGAATATCGTTATACGGTCGATATTCCTAACGTACTTAAAGAAACAGCCAATTGGACGGAGATACACTTTACCAATAAAGATGAGCGAGTCGATGTTGCGATATTCAACCCAAAAACCTCAGAGTATGAAGCGGTAACTGAGGGAAGTAAAGTATTCTCAGATGAATATATACCAGAAAATGCCCAAATAAACTTCCAAATACAGGTCGGTGAGGATCCAAAGAATACATTTATTGTACTACCTGAAATTGAAATAAAAGGGGTGGCAAAATAATGATAGAAGTGAATGGATTAACGAAAAGATATGGAACGTTTCTTGCTTTAGATCATTTAGATTTATCAATTGACGAGGGAGTAATCTGTGGTTTTGTTGGTGCGAATGGTGCTGGTAAAACTACTATATTCTCCATTTTGGCCACTCTTTTATCTCCAACAGAAGGAGATGCATTCATAAACGGAAAAAGTGTGATGAGAGAGCCTGCCGAAGTTCGAAAATTAATAGGCTATATGCCAGATTTCTTTGGAGTATATGATCAGCTAAAAGTGGAGGAATATTTAGACTTTTATGGAGCAAGCTACGGTATTTCCGCTGAGAAACGAAAAACATTGATTCATGAATTATTAGAATTAGTCAATTTATCGGATAAACGGTTTGAATATGTAGACTTATTATCGAGAGGAATGAAACAACGTTTATGTTTAGCTAGAACGCTTATCCATGATCCGAAAATATTGATATTAGATGAGCCAGCTTCTGGATTAGACCCTAGAGCAAGAATTGAAATGCGTGACACATTAAAGCGTTTAAAATCATTGGATAAAACGATTTTGATTTCCTCGCACATTTTACCTGAGCTAGCCGAGATGTGTGACGAGCTTGTTGTTATTGATGCTGGTAAGCTGATTGCTCAAGGGAATGTGGAATCCATTCAAATGCAGCTACAAGGTGATAAACGGATTTATGTAAAAGTACTTGATAGTTTAGAACGCGCACGTACCTTCTTTGAAGAAAATCCATTGGTCTCTTCAATTGAAAGTTCTGATGAAAAAATGGAAATCTCCTTTATTTATCGGGGAACAGATGCTGATCAAGTGGAGCTACTTAAAAAAGCTCTTCTTTCAGATATATTGATTTACACGTTTTCAGTGGAAGAAAAAGATTTAGAGGATGTCTTCATGGCTATAACAAAGGGAGTGGATCAACCATGATGCAACGATTTTCAAATCCTGTTTTAATGAAAGAGCTGAAATTACGCTTTAGAAACTTTAAAAGCTTTTCGGGATTAATGTTTTATTTAATACTATTATTTATCTTTGTTGGCGGATTTTTAAGTATCTTTACCCAATTTACAGGAACAGGCTTCTTTAAACCAGATGAAAGCTTTATGATGTTTACGGTTATCTCCATTCTCCAAATGGCACTGGCGATGTTTATTACTCCAGGTGTAACTGCAGGAGCTATTAGTTCAGAGAGGGAAAAACAAACACTAAACATTTTATTAACGACAACTCAAAGTTCAACTCAAATTATTGTTGGGAAGCTACTATCTTCCATTGCATTTTTAGTTCTTTTGCTTGTAGCGGGGCTTCCGTTATATAGTATCGTGTTTTTATTTGGAGGAGTGTCTCCTACTCAGCTAGTCTCCATTTTTCTATTTTACCTTCTAACAATTGTAGCAATAGGTAGTATAGGAATCATGTTTTCTACAATTACAAAAAAGACAGTTGTAGCAATGATTGCTACTTATGGAGCAATGATATTTTTAGGAGCGGTGACAGCATTTCTATTCTTTGTTGGTGTAATTCTCGACGATTTAACAACACTATCTTATTCATCAACGTCGAGCTCACCAATCACATACTTTTGGGCGTGTATTAACCCATTTGCACTAATGATTACAAGCCTCTATCCAGAACTATCTATACAGCTTTCAGATTTAATGGGGATTGATTTTCCAAACTGGATTGTTTATATAATTTTTTATAGTTTAATCATAATTATTTGTTTATTTATCTCCATAAAAAAACTACGTGCAAGTATGAAGCATAGTAGATAAATAAATGCGTATGAAAATAGGTGACTTATGTAGTGAATATTGATTGCATAGGAAAAATGATAGAAACTTATGCTATAATGAACCTACTAAAAACGAGAAACTAGAAGGGGAGGAAAAAGTTGACGTATCAAGCATTTTATCGTGTATATCGACCACAATCTTTTCGTGAGATGTCTGGTCAAACGCACGTAAAAAGAACGCTTCAAAATGCCCTCCTAGCAAATAAAACAACGCATGCTTATCTTTTTTCTGGTCCACGAGGCACCGGGAAAACAAGTACGGCGAAAATTTTTGCTAAAGCATTAAATTGTGAAAAGGCACCTACAAATGAACCATGCAATGAATGTGCCACTTGTCTAAGTATTACAGAAGGATCTCATCCGGATGTTATTGAATTCGATGCTGCCTCAAATTCACGTGTTGAAGAAATGCGGGACATTATCGAAAAAGTAAGATTCGCCCCAGCAAATGCTAGGTTTAAAGTGTATATTATCGATGAAGTGCATATGCTTTCAACAAGCGCTTTTAATGCTCTGTTAAAAACGCTAGAAGAGCCACCTAGCCATGCTGTGTTCATATTGGCAACAACTGAACCACATAAACTTCCAGCAACGATTATTTCTCGTTGTCAGCGATTTGATTTTAAGCGGCTTTCCTCAAACGATATTTTGGAAAGAATGAAAATAATTTTAGAAGATATTGATTTATCCTTCGAAGAGCAAGCTTTAAAAGTAATTGCACAGTCAGCTGCTGGGGGAATGCGAGATGCATTAAGTTTACTGGACCAAGTAGTATCCTTTAGCGATGATCAAGTTACGCTTGAAGATGCATTACTTGTTACGGGTTCGGTTAGCCAAGATGTCTTTTATGATTTAACTTTGGCTTTAAAAGAAAAAGACATTGCGAAGGTTTTATCGCTCATGGAGGGGCTTATTGCTGACGGAAAGGAACCTACCCGATTAGCAGAAGATTTAATTACCTTTTTCCGTGATTTACTATTATTACAAACAAGTAGAGAGCTTGATGAATTATTAGAATTAATTGCACCGGAAGAAAAATTTATTGAATTAGCAAACATGTTTAACGCCGACATTTTGTATGGATATATTGATATACTTTCTAAAACACAGCAAGAGATGCGGTATTCGCACCATACGAAAATTTACTTAGAAACTGCTTTATTGAAAATGACACAAAATACTCGTGCAGAAGGTGTGTTACAACATTCAAGTGCTAATAGTGTTGCAGTAGATCCACTTATGGCTGAAAAAATTTCAACATTAGAAAAAATGGTGCACCAGCTAGCTCAGCAACTTCAAAACGGTGCGCAAGTAACAAATACTCCTCAAACAAAAGAATCACCTCGACCGAGGGCGAAATCCCAAAATTATAATCCACCAGTCGGTCGTATTAAAGAGGTGTTAAAAGGAGCAACGAAGCAGGATATCCAAAAAGTGAAAGGTGCATGGGCACAGGTCCTTGGACAGCTTCAAAAATCACAAGCAGCACTTTTAGCAGAAGCAGAACCGGTTGCGGCATCTTCTAGTGCATTTGTGGTAAAATTCAAGTATGATATTCATTGTAAAATGGTTGCCGAAAATACAGACTTTACAGCAATGTTTTCACAATATCTATATCAGTTAACAGATTCAAAATACGATTTACTCTGTATTCCAGATGAAGAGTGGTTTAAACTCCGTGAAGAGTTCATTAAAGAAAATCACCTAGCTGATAAAAAGGAATCAACTGATCATAATGATGAAGTAGCAGCTCAAGCTGAACAACCATTTATAGAAGAAATAAATGAGGTTTCTACTGAAGACCCATTAGTATCAGAAGCTGAGAAATTGTTTGGTAAAGATTTTGTTGAGGTAGTAGAAGACTAATTATTAGGAGGATATGAAATTATGCGTGGAATGGGCAATATGCAGGGTATGATGAAAAAAATGCAAAAAATGCAAAAAGAAATGATGCAAGCACAAGAGGAATTAAACGCGAGGGAGTTTGAAGGTGCTGCAGGTGGCGGTATGGTGAAAATCACTATGAACGGCCAAAGAGAAGTGCTTGGAATAAAATTAGACCCATCTGTTGTAGATCCTGAAGATGTTGAAATGTTAGAAGACCTATTAGTTATTGCAACTAATGATGCTTTAAAGAAAGTAGAAGAAACAACTACTTCAACAATGGGTAAATTCACTCAAGGCTTAAACCTTCCATTCTAGGAGGAACATAAATGTATTACCCTGAACCAATATCAAAGCTAATCGATAGCTTTATGAAATTGCCAGGAATCGGACCGAAGACTGCGGCTCGACTGGCATTTTTCGTTTTAACTATGAAAGAAGATACCGTATCAACCTTTGCAAAGGCTTTAATCGATGCGAAACGTAATTTAACCTATTGTTCGGTTTGTGGACATATCACAGACGTGGATCCTTGCCAAATTTGTTCAGATAAACAAAGAGATGTTTCAACAATCTGTGTTGTTCAAGATCCAAAGGACGTAATTGCAATGGAGAAAATGCGTGATTATCAGGGACTTTATCATGTTCTTCATGGCGCGATTTCACCAATGGATGGCGTTGGACCTGAAGATATCAATGTTGCATCATTAATTACCCGTTTGCAGGATGAACGTGTACAAGAGTTAATATTAGCGACAAACCCTACTATTGAGGGTGAGGCTACAGCAATGTATATTTCCCGCTTAGTAAAACCTTCGGGGATTAAAACAACTCGCATTGCCCACGGTCTACCTGTTGGCGGCGATTTGGAATATGCAGATGAGGTTACATTATCTAAGGCGTTAGAAGGCCGCAGAGAATTGTAAAAAAACCTTTATTAAAAGGTGCGTTGTTTTATATTAAGCTAAGGTGAGTGAGCTGTTCGGATGTTTCATCGTAAAAGCAAGCTAAAAAGGGAATATGATGATAAATTAAGAAATCTTATTTTAGAAACAAAAGAAGAATGGAACAGTGCAAAAGTAATTGAAGAATTGCTCGATGATTATGATTTAGACGTTATCGCACAAAGGAAAAAAGCAGAAAGTATTCATTTTTACTTATTTAAAGAGGCGAGAATTCGAAAAATATTAATTAAGTAACATAAATATGAGTAGCAGCAAAAGCATATGCTCCTATGAATAAATTTTTTAAAAAGGAGTATTTGATGTTAACGTACATATCTGTTGGCATAATTTGCGCGCTACTTATTTTTGGTTTTCTTCTAATAGGAAAGAAAGTTGGTTTTGATGTTGTTTTTGAAAAACTTGCGATTATTTGGTTTAGACTCGCATGTTCATTTGCCATCTTATATATAGCACACATTATCGCAGATGGTTATAATATCGTAGTACCAGTAAATCTATTTTCAGCTGTAACAATTACAATCCTAGGAATCCCCGGTTTAATATGTATAGGGGTATTAACAATTTTTCAATAAAAAATTAAAAAAAGTATTGCAATGCATATATGAACATGGTATATTAATTAAGTCGCTACGAGATACATCAAAAAAATGATAAAAATATCAAAAACATGTTGTATTTAAATTGCGATTATGATATAATATTAATGTCGCTTTACTAAATATAGTAATCATATATTTAAATAAAGCTTGCATAATGAACCTTGAAAACTGAACAACAAAACGTTAATGAATTAAACGTTTCTACATTAACCCTCGTTAATGAGAAACAAAATTTTGGACATCAAACATGATGCCAGCAAAAATTTGAGCTATATCAAATTTTCTTTTATGGAGAGTTTGATCCTGGCTCAGGACGAACGCTGGCGGCGTGCCTAATACATGCAAGTCGAGCGGACGGATGGGAGCTTGCTCCCTGAAGTTAGCGGCGGACGGGTGAGTAACACGTGGGCAACCTGCCCTATAGTTGGGGATAACTCCGGGAAACCGGGGCTAATACCGAATGATACATTTCATCTCCTGTTGAAATGTTGAAAGATGGTTCTGCTATCGCTATAGGATGGGCCCGCGGCGCATTAGCTAGTTGGTGAGGTAACGGCTCACCAAGGCGACGATGCGTAGCCGACCTGAGAGGGTGATCGGCCACACTGGGACTGAGACACGGCCCAGACTCCTACGGGAGGCAGCAGTAGGGAATCTTCCACAATGGGCGAAAGCCTGATGGAGCAACGCCGCGTGAGTGAAGAAGGTTTTCGGATCGTAAAACTCTGTTGTAAGGGAAGAACAAGCACAGTAGTAACTGGCTGTACCTTGACGGTACCTTATTAGAAAGCCACGGCTAACTACGTGCCAGCAGCCGCGGTAATACGTAGGTGGCAAGCGTTGTCCGGAATTATTGGGCGTAAAGCGCGCGCAGGCGGTCCTTTAAGTCTGATGTGAAAGCCCTCGGCTCAACCGAGGAGGGTCATTGGAAACTGGAGGACTTGAGTGCAGAAGAGGAAAGTGGAATTCCAAGTGTAGCGGTGAAATGCGTAGAGATTTGGAGGAACACCAGTGGCGAAGGCGACTTTCTGGTCTGTAACTGACGCTGAGGCGCGAAAGCGTGGGGAGCAAACAGGATTAGATACCCTGGTAGTCCACGCCGTAAACGATGAGTGCTAAGTGTTAGGGGTTTCCGCCCCTTAGTGCTGCAGCTAACGCATTAAGCACTCCGCCTGGGGAGTACGGTCGCAAGACTGAAACTCAAAGGAATTGACGGGGGCCCGCACAAGCGGTGGAGCATGTGGTTTAATTCGAAGCAACGCGAAGAACCTTACCAGGTCTTGACATCCCACTGACCGCTATGGAGACATAGCTTTCCCTTCGGGGACAGTGGTGACAGGTGGTGCATGGTTGTCGTCAGCTCGTGTCGTGAGATGTTGGGTTAAGTCCCGCAACGAGCGCAACCCTTGTCCTTAGTTGCCATCATTTAGTTGGGCACTCTAAGGAGACTGCCGATGACAAATCGGAGGAAGGTGGGGATGACGTCAAATCATCATGCCCCTTATGACCTGGGCTACACACGTGCTACAATGGACGGTACAAACGGTTGCGAAGTCGCGAGATGGAGCTAATCTGATAAAACCGTTCTCAGTTCGGATTGTAGGCTGCAACTCGCCTACATGAAGCTGGAATCGCTAGTAATCGCGGATCAGCATGCCGCGGTGAATACGTTCCCGGGCCTTGTACACACCGCCCGTCACACCACGAGAGTTTGTAACACCCGAAGTCGGTGAGGTAACCTTTTGGGGCCAGCCGCCGAAGGTGGGACAGATGATTGGGGTGAAGTCGTAACAAGGTAGCCGTATCGGAAGGTGCGGCTGGATCACCTCCTTTCTAAGGATATATAACGGAAATAAGCTCTAAGAGCTTATACATTAACGTTTTGTGTTCAGTTTTGAAGGTTCAACGAAAGATGACTTCAAACTTGTTCTTTGAAAACTGGATAAAACGACATTGATATAATAAGCAATTAGTTCAAGAATTTTATTGTAAGTCTAAATCTTCTCTTTAAGAGAAGTAATAACTTTTAGGTTAAGTTATTAAGGGCGCACGGTGAATGCCTTGGCACTAGGAGTCGATGAAGGACGGCACTAACACCGATATGCCTCGGGGAGCTGTAAGTAAGCTTTGATCCGGGGATTTCCGAATGGGGGAACCCACTATGCGTAATGGCATAGTATCTTCACGTGAATTCATAGCGTGTTGAAGACAGACCCAGGGAACTGAAACATCTAAGTACCTGGAGGAAGAGAAAGAAAATTCGATTCCCTGAGTAGCGGCGAGCGAAACGGGAAGAGCCCAAACCAAGAGGCTTGCCTCTTGGGGTTGTAGGACACTCTACATGGAGTTACAAAAGAATGGATTAGACGAAGCGATCTGGAAAGGTCCGCTATAAAAGGTAAAAGCCCTGTAGTCAAAAGTTCATTCACTCTTGAGTGTATCCTGAGTACGGCGGAACACGTGAAATTCCGTCGGAATCCGGGAGGACCATCTCCCAAGGCTAAATACTACCTAGTGACCGATAGTGAACCAGTACCGTGAGGGAAAGGTGAAAAGCACCCCGGGAGGGGAGTGAAATAGAACCTGAAACCGTGTGCCTACAAGTAGTTAGAGCCCGTTAATGGGTGATAGCGTGCCTTTTGTAGAATGAACCGGCGAGTTACGATTACGTGCAAGGTTAAGCCGAGAAGGCGGAGCCGCAGCGAAAGCGAGTCTGAATAGGGCGAATGAGTACGTGGTCGTAGACCCGAAACCAGGTGATCTACCCATGTCCAGGGTGAAGGTGAGGTAACACTTACTGGAGGCCCGAACCCACGCACGTTGAAAAGTGCGGGGATGAGGTGTGGGTAGCGGAGAAATTCCAATCGAACTTGGAGATAGCTGGTTCTCTCCGAAATAGCTTTAGGGCTAGCCTCGTGAATTAGAATACTGGAGGTAGAGCACTGTTTGGACTAGGGGGCATCTCGCTTTACCGAATTCAGACAAACTCCGAATGCCAGATATTTATACACGGGAGTCAGACTGCGAGTGATAAGATCCGTAGTCAAAAGGGAAACAGCCCAGACCACCAGCTAAGGTCCCAAAGTAATCGTTAAGTGGAAAAGGATGTGGCGTTGCTTAGACAACCAGGATGTTGGCTTAGAAGCAGCCATCATTTAAAGAGTGCGTAATAGCTCACTGGTCGAGTGACGCTGCGCCGAAAATGTATCGGGGCTAAACGATTCACCGAAGCTGTGGATTGACATCTACGATGTCAGTGGTAGGAGAGCGTTCTAAGTGCGTTGAAGTCAGACCGGAAGGACTGGTGGAGCGCTTAGAAGTGAGAATGCCGGTATGAGTAGCGAAAGATGGGTGAGAATCCCATCCACCGTATGACTAAGGTTTCCTGAGGAAGGCTCGTCCGCTCAGGGTTAGTCGGGACCTAAGTCGAGGCCGATAGGCGTAGACGATGGACAACAGGTTGATATTCCTGTACCACCTCCCCGCCGTTTGAGTAATGGGGGGACGCAGTAGGATAGGGAAAGCGTGCCGTTGGTTGTGCACGCCCAAGCAGTAAGGCGTGGAAGTAGGAAAATCCGCTTCCTAATACGCCCAGCTGTGATGGGGAGCGATTCATCGCGAAGTTCCTGATTTCACACTGCCAAGAAAAGCCTCTAGCGAGGCGGGAGGTGCCCGTACCGCAAACCGACACAGGTAGTCGAGGAGAGAATCCTAAGGTGTGCGAGAGAACTCTCGTTAAGGAACTCGGCAAAATGACCCCGTAACTTCGGGAGAAGGGGTGCTCTCGAGAGAGAGCCGCAGTGAATAGGCCCAGGCGACTGTTTAGCAAAAACACAGGTCTCTGCAAAACCGTAAGGTGAAGTATAGGGGCTGACGCCTGCCCGGTGCTGGAAGGTTAAGAGGAGGGGTTAGCGCAAGCGAAGCTCTGAATTGAAGCCCCAGTAAACGGCGGCCGTAACTATAACGGTCCTAAGGTAGCGAAATTCCTTGTCGGGTAAGTTCCGACCCGCACGAAAGGCGTAACGATCTGGGCACTGTCTCAACGAGAGACTCGGTGAAATTATAGTACCTGTGAAGATGCAGGTTACCCGCGACAGGACGGAAAGACCCCGTGGAGCTTTACTGTAGCTTGATATTGAATTTTGGTACAACTTGTACAGGATAGGTAGGAGCCAGAGAAGTCGGAGCGCCAGCTTCGATGGAGGCGTCGGTGGGATACTACCCTGGTTGTACTGAAATTCTAACCCGTACCCCTTATCGGGGTAGGAGACAGTGTCAGGTGGACAGTTTGACTGGGGCGGTCGCCTCCTAAAAGGTAACGGAGGCGCCCAAAGGTTCCCTCAGAATGGTTGGAAATCATTCGTAGAGTGTAAAGGCACAAGGGAGCTTGACTGCGAGACCTACAAGTCGAGCAGGGTCGAAAGACGGGCTTAGTGATCCGGTGGTTCCGCATGGAAGGGCCATCGCTCAACGGATAAAAGCTACCCCGGGGATAACAGGCTTATCTCCCCCAAGAGTCCACATCGACGGGGAGGTTTGGCACCTCGATGTCGGCTCATCGCATCCTGGGGCTGTAGTCGGTCCCAAGGGTTGGGCTGTTCGCCCATTAAAGCGGTACGCGAGCTGGGTTCAGAACGTCGTGAGACAGTTCGGTCCCTATCCGTCGTGGGCGTAGGAAATTTGAGAGGAGCTGTCCTTAGTACGAGAGGACCGGGATGGACACACCGCTGGTGTACCAGTTGTCTTGCCAAAGGCATCGCTGGGTAGCTATGTGTGGACGGGATAAGTGCTGAAAGCATCTAAGCATGAAGCCCCCTCAAGATGAGATTTCCCATTCATTTGAAGTAAGATCCTCAAAGACGATGAGGTAGATAGGTTCGAGGTGGAAGTGTGGTGACACATGGAGCTGACGAATACTAATCGATCGAGGACTTAACCAAAACAAACTTGAACGAATTCAATGTCTTTATCCAGTTTTGAGAGAACAAAGTTCTTTCAATTAAATAGTGAAGTGATAATGGCAAAGAGGTCACACCCGTTCCCATACCGAACACGGAAGTTAAGCTCTTTAGCGCCGATGGTAGTTGGGGGCTTCCCCTGTGAGAGTAGGATGTCGCTTCGCACTAAACACCACTGATTTTTCAGTGGTGTTTTTTTATGATTAAAAAAGCCCCCAACTCCAAGAACCGAAGGTTCGATCGGCGCGGTGGAGAAACGGATGATGATAAAAAGAGGACTGAATATAAGTAAGGATTCGAGAAGTGAGAGGACCAAGGAGTTCAAGGAAGCGAGGAGTGAGGAGCGGAATGTACTAGGTACATGAGCACCGAAAGGACGAAGGTGACGCAGAAATCCGAAGGTCATCGGACTTCGAGATAGTGCTGATGGTTAGTAGGGGGAATCCCCTGTGAGAAATAGACGAGCGCTTCGCACTAAACACCACTGATTTTTCAGTGGTGTTTTTTTGTATCTAAAAAAGCCCCCAACTCCAAGAACCGAAGGTTCGATCGGCGCGGTGGAGAAACGGATGATGATAAAAAGAGGACTGAATATAAGTAAGGATTCGAGAAGCGAGAGGACCAAGGAGTTCAAGGAAGCGAGGAGTGAGGAGCGGAATGTACTAGGTACATGAGCACCGAAAGGACGAAGATGACGCAGAAATCCGAAGGTCATCGGACTTTGAGATAGTGCTGATGGTTAGTAGGGGGAATCCCCTGTGAGAAATAGACGAGCGCTTCGCACTAAACACCACTGATTTTTCAGTGGTGTTTTTTTGTATCTAAAAAAGCCCTAAAGCTAAGAACCGAAGGTAATTCACCTAAGATTCATGTGCACGATGAAACTTCTCGTGGACAAAACTAATCCCAGAAGCAAAGAAAACGTCCACGAGAAAGCGTCTCGAGGACAAAACTCATCCCAGAAGCAAAGAAAATGTCCACGAGAAAGCGTCTCAAGGACAAAACTCATCCCAGAAGCAAAGAAAATGTCCACGAGCAAGCATCTCGCGGACAAAACTCACTCAAGAAGTGAAGAAAACGTCCACGAGCAAGCGTCTCGAGGACAAAACTCATCCCAGAAGCAAAGAAAATGTCCACGAGCAAGCGCCTTAAGGACAAAATCATCCAAGAAGCGAAGAAAACAACCCTAATAACGCCCCTTCTCTCAAAATCCCACCGATAATCAAAGTGCCATTTCAATCTAAAATGAAAAAAATATAATAAGTCTATTCCTTATTTCAAGTATAATAGAGAAAGAGAACTTGAACGGAGTGAGAGGATTGAAAAAGGAAAGGCCTTTAGTAGAGGCGTTGCAGAGGTTTGTAGAACAAAACCCAGTATCATTGCATGTACCTGGTCATAAAAATGGTCTACTCTCAACATTACCGAAAGAGATACAATCTGCACTGCAATATGATGTGACGGAACTATCGGGGTTAGATGACTTTCATCATCCTGAGGAAGCCATTTTAAAAGCCGAACAGTTATTATCTGAGACATATCAATCTAATCGTAGTTATTTTTTGGTGAATGGTTCAACTGTAGGTAATCTTGCTATGATTTATGCAACGTGTAAAAGGAATGATAAAATTATTGTTCAACGTAATGCTCATAAGTCCATCTTCCATGCAATAGAGCTTGTAGGAGCTACCCCTATTTATATTTCTCCTGAATGGGATGAATTAACTAAAACTGCGGGGGCAGTATCAAGTAGTACATTAAGGGAAGTACTTCAAATACATAATGATATTAAAGCTGTTGTTTTAACATATCCAACATATTACGGTATTGCTTCCTCAGATCTAAAATACCAGATAGAATATTGTCATTCTTACAATATTCCTGTATTAGTAGACGAGGCACATGGGGCACACTTAATCGTAAATCAACAGTTTCCAGCTTCTGCATTAGAATTAGGTGCGGATATTGTTGTTCAATCTGCACATAAAACATTGCCTGCCATGACGATGGCTTCATTTTTACATGTGAAGTCGAATCTTATTGATGGGGAAAAGGTAAATCAGTATTTACGCATGTTACAATCTAGCAGCCCTTCATATTTACTGTTAGCTTCCCTAGATGATGCAAGACACTACATACAAACGTACTTGGAAAGCGACGGGAGTTATTTATTCGAAAAAAGAAAGGTATGGATTGAATCGTTAGAATCTATTCCTGCTCTAGAGGTGTTGGAGGTAGATGACCCATTAAAACTTCTTTTAAGAGTAGATGGGTATACTGGTTATCAGCTAAAAGAAGCGTTAGAAAATCAACAGCTATATGTTGAACTAGCAGATGCTTATCAGGTGCTATTAATATTACCTTTGTTAAAGTATGGGCAAACATACCCATTTGCAGAAATGAGAATACGAATAAAGGAAGCTGTTAGTACATTAAAAAAGGAAAAGAGTTTTTCTACTCAAGTTAATTTACCAACGATTCATTCGCCATTATTTGTACTACCAGAGTATTCTTTTGATAGAATAGAACAGTTAGAAAAAGAGTGGATACCTTATATGCGTGCAATTGGACGAGTTTCTGCTTCCATGGTTACACCGTATCCACCCGGTATTCCATTGTTTGTCCCGGGAGAGAAGATTACCGTTTCGAAATTAAGTCAGCTAGAGGAGTTACTTATGATTGGGGCTTCATTTCAAGGATATCATCGATTAGACGAAAAGCTCATTTATGTCATAAAGTGACAGTCGGAGGAATATAAAAATGAAAAGAAATCTATTTATTACATTTGAAGGTCCAGAAGGTGCTGGGAAATCGACGGTTTTACAACAAATCGTAAAGAGAATGCAAGTAGAAAAGATAGAAGTACTAGCAACTAGAGAGCCTGGTGGAATTGAGATAGCTGAAAAAATACGTGAAGTAATTCTTAATCCGGCACATACTGCAATGAATGAACGTGCAGAAGCTTTATTGTATGCTGCAGCTAGAAGCCAACATTTTTATGAAAAAGTGTTGCCGGCGTTACAAAAGGGAAAGCTAGTGTTATGTGATCGATTTATCGACTCTTCCCTTGCTTATCAAGGTTATGCGCGAGGAATTGGAATTGATGAGGTACTAGCCATTAATGAATTTGCGATTGGTAAACGTTTGCCCGATGTAACGATTTTATTTGATATTGAACCAGAAGTGGGACTTGCCCGCATTCAAAAACATAGTGCTCGAGAAGTTAATCGATTGGACGTTGAGAGTTTGGCTTTTCATAATAAGGTTAGAGAAGGGTATCAAGAGGTAATTAAGCGATACCCAGAGAGAATCAAAGTCGTCAATGCAGATCAAACTCTAGAACAAGTGGTTGAGGAAGTTTGGAATATCCTAACAAAAGTACTAAATGAAATGAAATGATGTAATCCATGTAGTTGTGCTATAATGGTAGCAACATTTATTACGTATTAATATTAAAGAACATGCTGAAAAATGATTCATACTATATATTAAATTGGCTAACAAGAGTCGACACGAATTTATTTAAAAAATAAGGAGTGACTATGGATGAAGTTAGTTGTTGCAGTAGTTCAGGATCAAGATAGTAATCGATTGGCCAGTGCTTTAACAAAGAACAATTTCCGCGCTACAAAATTAGCTAGTACAGGTGGTTTCTTACGTTCAGGAAATACGACGTTTTTGATTGGTACCGAAGATTCAACAATCCCTCAGTTGCTTGATATTATTCGTGATAACTGTCGTTCCAGAGAACAATTGGTATCTCCAGTTTCACCATTAGGAGGCAATGCAGACTCTTATATACCTTATCCTGTTGAGGTTGAGGTTGGCGGAGCAACTGTATTTGTATTACCGATTGATCAGTTCCACCATTTTTAAGAATATTATCTCAAAACCATTCTTAATTAAGGTTATAAACAAGCCTTAAATTAGCGTCCGTCTACTTGTGATGTAAAGAGTGTGGAGGCGAAGTAGTTGAAAATAAACCAAGATTTACGCGTTGGTTTGAAATCAAATCAACCTGAAATAAAACAAGCAAACCATACAGGTAACCGATTTGGTGAAATGGTTATCAAGCAAGGCTCAAAGATGCAGCAAGAGCAGCTCACAAGGCTATTGGGAGATATTTCTAGTGCTGGTGATCGTGTTGCAAGATCACGAAGTTTGAGGGAGCTTGCTAGGTTTAAAATGCTAGTGAAACGTTTTTTACAAGAAGCGGTTAATTATGGTCTTGAAATGAAACAGTCCCACACTTGGAACCGCTTTGGTGAAGGACGTCGCTTAAAGATTGTTGAGACAATTGATGAAAAATTAGTTGAATTAGCAGAGGACCTTTTAAATGAAGAAAAGGAAGCCATTGATTTACTCGACAAAATAGGGGAAATTAAAGGCTTACTTATTAATCTATATATGTAAAACCCGTGTCCAAAGTACTGACACGGGATTTTTTCTAAAAGCATGAACGATTCGAACTTTCATGATAGAAAAGGTGAATGTTATGGCAGATCAAATTGAAGATCTAATAAAACTACAGCCAGTAGTATTAAAACAGCTTCAAATATTATACGAAAAAAATCGAATAGCCCATGCATATATATTTGAAGGAGCAAAAGGTACGGGAAAAAAGAATATTGCCATGTTTTTTGTGAAACTGTTAGTGTGTCAAAATGTGTCGGAAAATGTTCCATGTGAAACATGTAGAAATTGTAAAAGAGTTGATTCGGGTAATTACCCGAATCTATTACAAATAGAACCAGATGGTCAATATATTAAAATAGACCAAATACGTGAGCTCATTGGTGAAATGACAAGAACGGGTTTTGAGGAAGGTCGAAAATTTTATATTATCCACCATGCAGATCGATTAAATACCTCATCATCAAATACGTTACTTAAATTTTTGGAAGAGCCTGAGGGAGAAGTAACCGCGATTTTGCTAACAGAAAATTATCAATCTATTTTGCCGACAATTCAATCGAGATGCCAGCATATAAAGTTTTCACATATTCCTAGAGAAATCTTAATGACTAATCTACAAGAGCAAGGAATATCACTTTCAATGGCATCAACTGTTAGCCAAGTAACAAACAATCTCGAAACAGCAATTTTTTTAGCAAAAGACGAGCAGTTTGCACATGTAAGAAGAACAGTGTTAAAATTAGTTGAAGCAATCAAAAAAAATGTACATGAAGCGCTTTTTATAGTGTACGAAGATTGGCTTCCTTCATTTAAAGAAAAAAGCGATATGGAGCTTGCTCTCGATTTATTGCTTTTTGCATATAGAGATATTGTTACTGTAAAATCTGATTCTAAAAGCACGCTTGTCTACCCAGACATGCTTGCGACTTTTCGTGAACTTGCTTTGCACAGCACATTTGATCAATTATCAAAGCAAATGCAGGCTATTTTGCAAACAAGACAAAATTTACAGCGCAATATGAATCGTACGCTGATGATGGAGCAGCTAATGCTGAATCTGCAGGAGGGATATACATTTGTATAATGTAGTTGGTGTCCGCTTTAAAAAGGCGGGTAAAATATATTACTTTGATCCTGCGATGTATCTACTAGAAAAAGGTCAGCATGTAATAGTAGAAACAGCCCGTGGGGTTGAGTTTGGTAAAGTTGTTGTTCCTATGAAGCAGGTTGGTGAAAAAGATGTTGTTTTACCTTTAAAACAAGTATTAAGACCAGCCGATGAACGTGACAAAATCCAGGTGGAAGAAAATTATAATGAGTCAAGAAGAGCTTTTGAGTTAGCAAGTCAAAAGATCAGTGAACATAACTTAGATATGAAGCTCGTTGATGTTGAATATACATTTGATAGAAATAAAATTATCTTTTATTTTACTGCAGAAGGTCGAGTAGATTTTCGTGAGTTAGTAAAAGATTTAGCTTCTATTTTCCGTACACGAATTGAACTTCGCCAAATTGGTGTTCGAGATGAAGCAAAATTATTAGGTGGAATTGGTCCTTGTGGTCGAATGCTTTGTTGCTCTACCTTCTTAGGCGACTTTGATCCAGTATCTATTAAAATGGCGAAAGATCAAAATTTATCTTTAAATCCTACAAAAATTTCAGGTATTTGTGGCCGTTTAATGTGTTGTTTAAAATATGAAAACGATGATTATGAAACGGCTAAAGAAGGCATGCCCGATGTTGGTGACATTACAATGACACCAGATGGCGTTGGTAAAGTTGTAGGGATTAATGTACTAGAAAGAATTCTACAAGTATATTTAGAGGAACAAGAAAGAACTGCTGAATATTCATTGGAAGAAATACTTGAATGTGAAAAAAACTTTATATAGTAGATTATTAATGGGGTGGGCTTTTCGTGAAGGACCGTAATTTTTTAGATACTGTTATGGAGTTCGAACAACAGCTCGAATCGTTGCAGCAACAATATAGCGAACTAAAACAATTTGTTGCACATATGGTGGAAGAACATCAAACACTTCAAACCGAAAACCTTCACCTACGTCGACGTTTAGAGGAACTATTATCACAGAATAGTAATGATTCTGTGGAGGATAGCGATGGTAAACCAGTTAGAGCATTAGATATTGGAGAAGGTTATGATAACTTAGCCCGTCTTTATCAAGAAGGGTTCCACGTATGCCATGTTCATTTTGGAACCATGAGAAAAGGCGAAGACTGTTTGTTTTGTCTGTCATTTTTAAATAAACAAAACAGTTAATGATTTGATCAATTAAGACTGAATCCACATTGTGGCTTTCAGTCTTTTCTTTTGGTAGAGATCTATTTTAATTAATAGAAAAAATAGTAAACGAAAATTACAATACATGCAGAATAGAGATTATTATTAAGGATGTATTTTAGTTTGGAGGAAATTATGTGGATCAATGGTTAAAGGATGATGAGCGTCTTGATTATTTATTAGCTGAAGATTTAAGAATAATACAGAGTCCTTCAGTCTTTTCTTTCTCATTGGATGCTGTTTTATTATCGAGATTTGTCAGTATTCCTTATCAAAAAGGACAAATTGTCGACTTATGTTCTGGAAATGGAGTCATCCCTTTATTTTTAAGTGCTAGAACAAAGGCAAAAATTATCGGTGTCGAATTACAAGAACGTTTATATGATATGGCTTTAAGAAGTGTACAATACAATCATTTGGAAGAACAGATTACAATGATCAATGGTGATGTAAAAGACATACCTTCACGTTTAGGTATTGAAAAATATGATGCTGTAACCTGCAACCCACCTTATTTTTCAATAAATGAGTTAAGCGAGAAAAATGTAAGTGAGCATTTTGCCATTGCGCGGCATGAAATTCATTTAACATTAAATGAAGCGATAGAGGCATCAAGTCGACTTCTAAAGCAAGGGGGAAAAGCAGCCTTTGTACATCGACCTAGTCGTTTGCTTGATATTGTAACAGCAATGAGAGAGAATCGGCTAGAGCCTAAGCGAATCCAGTTTGTGTACCCGAAAAAAGGGAAGGAAGCAAACACTCTTTTAATAGAAGCTATAAAAGATGGTAAGCCTGATTTAAAGGTGCTACCGCCATTATATGTATATGATGATAACAATCAGTATACGGCTGAAGTGAGTGAGATGTTATATGGAAATAGAAGCTAACCATTACTTTTATGTGCTCGAATGTGCAGATCAAACTTTGTATGCTGGGTATACAAATAATCTAGAAAAGCGAGTTGCTACCCACAACGCTGGAAAGGGTGCGAAATATACAAGAGCACGGGGACCTGTAAAATGTATATACTATGAAACTTTTCAAACGAAGCAAGAAGCGATGAAAGCAGAATACGCATTTAAACAATTAAGCAGACAAGAAAAATTTAACTATATTGGAGAGAAGTTGAATGAAATCACAAAAAAGTAGCCAATATGAAAATGGAAGTTGCCTATATTTAGTTGCCACGCCAATCGGAAATCTCGAAGATATGACCTTTCGTGCACTTCGAATTCTAAAAGAAGTAGATGTAATTGCAGCTGAAGATACACGAAATACAAAAAAACTATGTAATTACTTCGAGATAACGACACCCTTAGTGAGCTATCATGAGCATAATCAGGAGCAAGGAGGCGAAAAAATTCTTCATTACTTAAGAGAGGGAAAATCTGTCGCTTTAGTTAGTGATGCAGGATTACCATGTATTTCAGATCCTGGTGCAGATATCGTAGTGAAAGCAATCGAAGAAGATTTTGCGGTTGTTCCAGTGCCGGGGGCAAATGCAGCACTTACAGCTTTAATTGCATCGGGAATTGTACCTCAACCATTTTACTTTTTTGGCTTCTTAAACCGAAATAAGAAGGAACGCAAAAATGAATTAGAAATCCTATTAAGATGTAAAGAAACGATGATTTTTTACGAAGCTCCTCACCGGTTAAAAGATACATTAAAGGATATTGAACAAATTTTTGGGAACAGACGGATTGTATTGGCTCGTGAATTGACAAAGAAATTCGAAGAGTTTTTAAGAGGAACTATCCAGGAAGCTGTTGAATGGGTAAATGAACATGAAGTAAGAGGGGAATTTTGTTTAATAATTGAAGGAAATGCAAACGACGATATCAATGAAATTGAAAATTATTGGGATGATATGAGTGTTGTGGAGCATATCGACTATATTATAGAAGAAAAGCAATTGACTTCAAAGGATGCAATTAAAGAAGTGGCAAAGCTAAGAGGCTTAGCTAAACGAGATGTATATCAGCAATATCATCAATAGAATCATGGTCCAAAAGGGTATATATAATAATAGTATGAACTTAAATCGTACATGCATCTTTTGAATAACGAGCTTACCAACTCAATAAGAATTTGCAACATTATTACTTATCTCTTTTTAAACAATTAAATAAATTGCTCATAAAGAAATCAGATTACTGTTACATCATCAGATATATTGCTGAAAAAGCCGTTTTTAACAATATTGTGACAATTTATACTAACACCTAAATTTTATTAATTTTACAGCAAGAAACTGAGATAATGTTAAAATAAATGCTGTCCTATAATCTTCTAAGATTTTAGGACAGCTCTAATTGGTCATTCTTATTTTTTTAAGTGGTTTTGAATCTCACGCATTAATATTTCAGCGCCCTCTGGACTTAAGATAAGTTTACCATCTGCTAGACGGAAATTCTCATCAGATACCTCGCCAGTAACAGCGCAAGTCATATTAGGCATGTACTTTTTTAGGATGATTTTATCATCATCAACGTAGATTTCCAGTGCATCTTTTTCTGCAATTCCAAGTGTGCGACGAAGTTCTATAGGAATTACTACACGTCCTAATTCATCGACTTTTCGAACTATACCAGTTGATTTCATATTATATTTTTCCTCCTAATTTGTCGTGTTATTCGCCATTTTTCGACATATCTTCCTGCCTGTTTTATGATACCAAGTAATGCCATATACGTCAATTATTTAGCATTCTTCAAGAAATTAAAAGTTAATTTTTTATGAATAATGATTAAATAATATAAAAAAGTAAAGATTCTTAATATAAAACGACATAAACACTTGTATAGTTGCATTGAAAATTAATTAATAACTCTATTATTTGTCAAAAAGCATTATTAATATTCTTTCATTGAAACCAAAATCTTACTTAGTTAGAATAAGTATATAAGAATATATATTGGAGGCAATTTTAGCGTGAGTGAAAAGAGAACTTTTTATATAACAACCCCTATTTATTATCCAAGTGGTAAATTCCATATTGGAACAGCATATACAACGGTTGCTTCTGATACGATGGCACGTTATAAAAGACTTCGTGGTTATGATGTTCGATTTTTAACTGGTATGGATGAACATGGACAAAAAATACAAGAAAAAGCAAGTGAAGCAGGGAAACATCCGCAAGATTATGTAAATGAAATTGCTGAGGCTGCTAAGAAATTGTGGTCTCAAATGGATATTTCATATGATGATTTTATCCAAACTACAGAAAGTAGACACGTAAAAAGTGTTGAGAAAATATTCCAGAAGTTTCTGGACAATGGAGATATTTACAAAGGTGAATATGAAGGCTGGTACTGTACACCATGCGAATCATTCTATACAGAAACGCAATTAGAAAATGGTAATTGCCCAGATTGTGGACGCCCTGTTCATAAGGTAAAAGAGGAATCATATTTCTTCAACATGAAAAAATACGCAGATCGCCTGCTTCAATATTACGAGGAAAATGTAGAGTTTATCGAACCGGAATCTCGAAAAAATGAGATGATTAATAATTTTATTAAACCAGGTTTAGAAGATTTATCTGTATCTCGTACATCCTTTGATTGGGGAATTAAAGTTCCTGGAGACCCTAGACATGTAATTTATGTTTGGGTTGATGCTCTTTCAAACTATATTACCGCGTTAGGATATGGTTCAGATAATGAGGAGCTCTTCAATAAATATTGGCCAGCAGATGTTCATGTTGTAGGTAAGGATATTGTACGTTTCCATACAATCTATTGGCCTATTTTTTTAATGGCATTAGATTTACCGCTTCCTAAAAAAGTATTTGCCCATGGATTCATTATGATGAAAGACGGGAAAATGTCGAAATCAAAAGGTAATGTTGTATATCCTGAAATGCTAATCGAACGTTATGGGTTAGATGCTACACGCTACTTCCTTCTTCGAGAATTACCGTTTGGTGCAGATGGTGTTTTCTCACCTGAATCATTTGTTGAACGTACAAACTTTGACTTAGCGAACGATTTAGGAAATTTATTAAATCGTACAGTATCAATGATGAACAAATACTTTGACGGTTTTATTCCTACGAAGGATTTAGGGACAACGGACTTTGATTCACAACTAGTAACTCACGCCGTAGAAACTCGCAAAAAGTTTGAAGAAAATATGGAAAAAATGCAATTTAGTGTCGTTTTAGCTGATGTTTGGTCGCTTGTTTCCAGAACGAATAAATATATCGACGAAACGGCTCCATGGGTATTAGCGAAGGACGAGGAAAATAAAGCTAAATTAGCTACAGTAATGGCTAATTTAGCAGAAAGTTTAAGACATATTGCAGTAATGTTACAGCCGTTTATGACATCAACTCCTAAAAAAATTGTGGAACAATTAGGGCTTAATGACAATTATTTAACATGGGAATCTATTGAGAAATTTGGAAGTATCATTCCTGAAGATACAAAAGTTGTTGAGAAAGGAATCCCAATTTTCCCTCGATTGGAAGCAGAGGTGGAGATTTCGTATATTCGTGAACAAATGCAAGCGTCTGTTAAAACTCCTCAAACTGAAGAAAAAACAGTAAAAGTAGAAGCACCAGATGTGGAAGAAATTACAATTGATGATTTCCAAAAAATTGATCTCCGAGTTGGAACAGTTACGGCATGTGAACCGGTTCCAAAAGCAGATAAATTATTAAAGCTACAGGTCGACCTCGGATATGAACAAAGACAGGTTGTTTCAGGTATAGCACAATATTATAAACCTGAAGAATTGGTTGGCAAAAAAGTAATTGTAGTAGCCAATTTAAAACCTGTAAAACTGCGAGGGGAACTATCACAAGGGATGATTTTAGCCGGATCTCATGATGGAATTTTATCCATTGCATCCGTTGATTCAAAGCTTGAAAATGGTGCCAAAGTTAAATAACTTGATATAAAAAGATGTGCCTGTTGAACAATTTACAGTTCAACAGGCTTTTGTTCTAAAACGTGAAATTCAAATGAGTTGAGATAGAATATTATGCATGTTTCCAGAAAATATGCATGAGTTTTATTTTCAATTACATTACATTTTCATTAAAAGTCCAAAAATTGTAAACAAAATGTAATTCGTGTGTGATTAAAGTAATCAAATAAATTAATACAATGGAAGTTAGGAGAATGAAAATGTTCATAGATACACATGTCCATTTAAATGCAGATCAATATGACGAAGATCTACAACAAGTCATCCATCGAGCACTTGAAGCAAAAGTGGAAAAAATGGTTGTAGTTGGATTTGATCGAAAAACAATTGAAAGAGCTATGGCTTTAGCAGAACAGTACGAATTTATATATGCTGTTATAGGCTGGCATCCTGTTGATGCAATTGATTGTACTGAAGATGACTTAATTTGGATTGAGGAATTAACGAAGCATCCAAAGGTTGTAGGAATTGGAGAAACAGGACTGGACTATCATTGGGATAAATCACCTAAAGATATCCAACAGACATTGTTTAGAAAGCAAATTCAATTGGCACAAAAAGTGAATTTACCAATCATTATTCATAATCGTGAAGCTACAGGCGACATTGTGAAAATTTTACGTGAAGAGAATGCAGCATCTGTCGGTGGAATTATGCATTGCTTTAGTGGCAGTGTAGAAACAGCAAAAGAATGCATCGCTATGAATTTTATGATTAGCTTAGGGGGACCTGTCACTTTTAAAAATGCAAAAACTCCCAAAGAAGTTGCTAGTGAAATTTCATTAGAGCATTTGTTAATTGAAACAGACGCACCTTATTTAGCTCCACATCCATATCGTGGAAAGCGAAATGAACCGTCACTTGTTCCGCTTGTTGCAGAAGAAATCGCCCGTTTAAAGGGTATTCCAGTTGAGGAAGTAGGGAAAATGACTTCTGCGAATGCAACTAGAATATTTAACATTTAAAGTATAAATTTCCAATTCGTCTCCAATACTGCGTTTAGGTGGATTATCACTAAGAAAGCTCTTTTAAAAATTTAATAGTTGACAAGCTAAAAAGAAGTCCGTATAATCCAACGAGTATCTAAGGAGGCGTTTTTTCATGTCAAAATTCTCCATGAAAAACTTGTTCTCTGGATCATTGAGGTGGAAGCAAAATACAGTAAGAATATTATCATTACTAGTGTTTGCTTCAGTCATAACCTTCGTTTTATATCATGGAACGAAGACTCCGATAGTTTTAACAACAAACGGAGAAGAACAACAAATATACACACACGCAACTACAGTAGACGATCTTTTGAAAGAGAAAGATTTAGTCATCTCAGATTATGATAAAGTAACACCCTCATTGACAACAGAAATCGTCGCAGGAATGGCGATTAACTGGGAACAGGCAAGAGAAGTAACGATTTCAGTTGACGGAAAAGAAACAAGTATTTGGACAACTGAAAGCAAAGTAAAGGACATTTTGGAAGAAGCTAATATTGAAGTATCAGAGGCAGACGAACTATCGTTAGCCCTTGATGAAAATGTAGTAGATAACAAAATCGATATTCAAAAAGCGTTTCAGGTAACGCTTGTCGATGGATTAGAAGAGAGACAAGTCTGGTCCACTTCGACTACGGTCGCTAACTTTTTAAAGCAACAAGATATTCAACTTAATGAACTTGATCGGGTCGAAAATGATTTGGAGGCAGTTATCACTCCAAAAGAGAAAGTTAAGATTGTTCGAGTAGAAAAAGTTACCGATGTAGTGGAAGAACCATTAAAATTTGCAGTCGAAACGAAATCAGATTCTTCATTGCTAAAAGGACAAGAAAAAGTAATTTCAAAAGGTGAGGAAGGTATTGTCGCTCGTACTTATGAGATTACAAAAGAAAATGGTAAAGTTGTAGATAAAGTTTTAAAAGATGAAGAAGTCGTGAAGGAACCAACTACAAAAGTAGTATCTGTTGGTACGAAAGTAATAACAGCAAGTGTTTCACGTAACAATAGTTCTGCAACAAGTAGCAAAGAGTTTTATGTAAATTCTACGGCATACTCACCATTTTGTTCAGGATGCTCCGGTGTAACTGCAACGGGCATTAACGTAAAACAAAATCCGAATATGAAAATTATTGCTGTCGATCCAAATGTTATACCATTAGGAACGAAAGTATGGGTTGAGGGCTATGGGAATGCAATTGCTGCAGATACAGGTAGTGCTATTAAAGGTAACAAAATCGACGTTCTTATGCCATCAAAGTCTGATGCATATAAATGGGGACGTAAGAAGGTTCTTATTAAAATTTTAGATTAGAAAGAACGTTCACATTCCAAAATGTTCATTCGCTTTCCTGATTATCAGGAAAGCTTTTTTGTTTTGCGATAGAAACTTTGGGAATAATGGTACTTAGTAAGTTTCTTTTTAACATACATAGAAAAAAGAAATGAAGTCTGTATTTACTGTTCTATGCTAAAATGGTCAAAGATGTAAGAGAAATGAGGAACGGTATTGGATATACAAGAAATTATCGTAGTAGAAGGAAAAGATGATACGACAGCAATTAAACGTGCTGTCAACGCAGATACAATCGAAACAAATGGATCTGCTATTTCCAAAGAAACATTAAAACGTATTGCCCATGCACAGGAGAAAAGAGGCGTTATAGTATTTACGGATCCTGATTATCCAGGCAGAAGAATTCGAGCGATTATTGAAGAACACATTCCGGGAGTAAAGCATGCATTTTTAGCAAAAGAAAAAACAATCGCAAAAAATGGTAAAGGGCTTGGAATTGAACATGCAAATGATGAGGATATTCGCGAGGCTTTAAAGAATGTTTATACGCCAAGTAAGCAAGGATTTATTGAGGTTATTACCATTGAAGATTTAATGATTGCAAAATTAATCGGCCATCCCCAATCAAAAAAGCGTCGGGAACAATTAGGAGAACTTTTAAATATAGGTATGACAAACGGTAAGCAGCTCCATAAACGCCTTGCGATATTTCAAATAACAAAAGAACAATTCGCTTTTGCAGTTAGACAGCTTGATCAGGAGGGACAAAATGAATAAAGATATTGCTACACCAATACGAACAAAGGAAATACTCAATAAGTATGGGTTTTCATTCAAAAAAAGCTTAGGTCAAAACTTTATTATTGACCCAAATATACTACGAAATATTGTAGGACACGCGAATTTAACTGAGGAAAGTGGAGCGATCGAAATCGGTCCTGGTATAGGTGCACTAACTGAACATATAGCAAGGGCAGCCAAAAAGGTTGTAGCCTTTGAAATTGATCAACGATTATTGCCTGTTTTGGATGATACGTTAAGCCCGTATGACAATGTAAAAATAATTCATTCAGATGTTTTAAAAGCTGATGTGGCTAAAGTAATACAAGAGGAATTACAGGAAGTTAAAGATATCATGGTAGTAGCCAACCTGCCATATTATGTTACAACACCAATATTAATAAAACTGCTTACAGAAAACTTGCCGATTAAAGGATTGG
Organism: Lysinibacillus sp. PLM2; assembly: GCA_023168345.1. NCBI lineage: Bacteria > Bacillati > Bacillota > Bacilli > Caryophanales > Bacillaceae > Lysinibacillus > Lysinibacillus sp. PLM2. The sequence continues at coordinate 66,297 of AP025689.1, forward strand.
TCGTGATGATGCAAAAAGAGGTTGCAGATCGAATCACAGCGAATCCTGGTACGAAGGAATACGGATCATTATCGATTGCGATACAATACTACGGAAAAGCAGAGGTTGTAATGAATGTACCAAAAACCGTTTTTATGCCTCAACCAAATGTTGATTCTGCTGTTATTCGTATAACTAAACATCAGACGCCACCAGTAGAAGTCATTAATGAAGATTTTCTATTTGAGGTAACTCGTGCATCTTTTGCACAAAGAAGAAAAACTATTTTTAATAATCTGCAATCAGGGCTATACTTAGGGAAGGAAAATAAGCATCATATTGTTGAAGCCTTAGAATCATCCGGAATTGACCCTTCTAGAAGAGGCGAAACCTTGACAATTCAAGAGTTTGGGAAGTTAGCTGATGCACTATATCCTATGTTTAACAGATCATAATTTAATAAAATGGTCAATTTATACTAAAAAAAACGCTATTTTTTATGCAAAATGAGTTGACAGAAATAATTGTCTGCTGATAAAATATTATATTTTATTGACAGACTTAAAAATTTAGGCTATACTAGGGTATAGTGAGGTGTATGCAGAAATGCCAAAAACTTTAGCAGACATTAAAAAGTCGTTAGATTGTAATTTGGGTAAACGTTTGTTATTAAAAGCAAACGGTGGTCGCAAGAAAACGGTTGAATGTGCTGGTGTACTAAGTGAAACTTATCACGCAGTCTTCGTCGTGGAACTTGATCAAGAAGAGAACGCATGTAAACGCGTTTCTTACAGCTACACAGATATTTTAACGGAAGCAGTAGAGATTACTTTTTTAGATGATACGCATATTGCGATCGCTAAATAATTTCTAGTACTTATTTTTATATTTTTAAAACACTCATGTAAAATGAGTGTTTTTTGTTTTATAGTGCACATACTACATTCGTCAACCTACTTATTTCTGGAGGAGGTAACTGCATGTCTAGAAGAAGAGGTATCATGTCGAGTCGTCTAAAAGAAGAGATAGCCAAGGAACTCGGATTTTATGATGTAGTCGAACGTGAAGGCTGGGGTGGAATTCGCGCCCGAGATGCAGGGAATATGGTAAAGCGAGCAATTGAAATGGCCGAGCAAGGTCTAGCACAGCAAGCAAACCAAAACAATACGAATAAGTAGTTTGTTGACAACAATGCCAACAACAATCAATGGATGGTTGTTGTTGGCTTATTTTATATTTACCGAGCGCTATTAGAATTCGTAAATGGAATAAACTTCATTTTTTTTAGGACTATGTTAAAATTAGTTGGAGCAAATCGTAATAATGATGATTTATCAAATTTTATAAATGATTTTTGAAATAAGGGCAGATGATACCTTAGGAGGATTTATTATGCTTTATGTAAAGGCACCTGCAAAGATAAATTTAACTTTAGATGTTTTATACAAACGTCCGGATAATTACCATGAAGTAGAAATGATCATGACAACAGTAGACTTGTCTGATCGAATAGGATTGGAATTAAGAAAGGACAACCTGATTAAAATCTCATCAACAAGTAGCATTGTTCCCGATGATGAACGAAACTTAGCATATCAAGCAGCACAACTCTTAAAAGATACATATAAGGTAAATGAAGGGGTATCCATCACCATCGATAAAGAGATTCCAGTTGCGGCGGGTCTAGCAGGTGGTAGTAGTGATGCGGCGGCTACATTAAGGGGCTTAAATAAATTATGGGGATTAAACTTATCCCTAGATACTTTAGCAGAATTAGGAGCCAAAATTGGTTCAGATGTATCCTTTTGTGTTTATGGGGGTACTGCATTAGCTACGGGTCGTGGTGAAAAGATAGAGCATATTTCAACTCCACCTGCATGCTGGATAGTATTAGCGAAGCCTAAAATTGGCGTTTCAACAGCTTCGGTTTATGGCGGACTTCAATTAAATGGAATTGAGCATCCTAAAACATCTCAAATGATGAGAGCAATTAACGAAAATGATTATGATTTAATGTGTCAGAGCTTAGGAAATGTACTTGAGTCCGTGACATTTAAGTTGCATCCAGAAGTGGTAATGATAAAAGAGCAAATGAAGAAGTTTGGTGCAGATGGTGTTTTAATGAGTGGAAGTGGGCCAACCGTTTTTGGCTTAGTCGATAACGAATCACGTATAGGCCGTATCTATAATGGATTAAGAGGATTTTGTGACGAGGTCTTTGCGGTTCGATTACTCGGCGAAAGGAATTCACTTGCCTAAACTCGTACATTTGTGTTACTTTTTCTATAAAATATTCGTGTTTTGATAATGTTTTCAATAGAAGTTAAGTACCTTTCTTCGGCTAAATAAAATAGTTCAATAATAATGCTTGAAAGGTAAAAATTATTTTTTAGGAGAGGGTCGCATGAAATGGAAGCGAAGTGAACGCCTTGTGGATATGACATATTATCTACTTGAGCATCCTCATCAGCTAATACCGCTCACCTTTTTTTCAGATTTATACAATTCTGCAAAATCATCCATAAGTGAAGATTTAACAATTGTAAAAGAAACTTTTGAAGAAAAAGGAATTGGGCTGTTGGTGACAGTGCCTGGAGCTGCGGGTGGAGTTAAATATATTCCGAAAATGTCAGATAAAGAAGTTCGAGAAGTCATTGGAAGATTAATCGCTGAACTAAGTAAATCGGATCGATTACTTCCAGGTGGATATTTATTTATGACCGATTTACTAGGAAATCCTGATTTAATGAATCGAGTTGGGAAGGTTTTTGCTAGTGTTTTTGCAGAACAACATATTGATGTTATTATGACAGTAGCAACAAAAGGAATTTCCATTGCACACTCTATCGCAAGACATTTAAACGTACCTGTTGTTGTAGTACGTAGAGATAGTAAAGTTACAGAGGGATCTACTGTAAGTATTAATTATGTATCTGGTTCTTCTCGCCGTATCCAAACGATGGTGTTATCGAAAAGAAGTATGAAGAGTGGGCAGCGTGTTCTTATAACAGATGATTTTATGAAAGTTGGAGGCACGCTAAATGGTATGAAAAACCTTTTAGAAGAGTTTGATTGTGAACTAGCGGGTATTGCTGTCTTAGTAGAGGCTGAGCACGCAGATGAAACGCTTGTTGATGATTACTATTCTTTAGTTAAACTTCACGCAGTAAATGAAAAAGATCGAACAATCGCATTAAGCGAAGGAAATTATTTTTCAAAGGAGAGAAATTAAAATGAAAACAGTTTCTACAACCAATGCACCAGCTGCAATAGGCCCTTATGCTCAAGGAATTATCGTAAATGGATTATTTTATAGTTCTGGTCAAATCCCATTAACGGCTGATGGTCAGCTAGTGGAAGGGGATATTGTAGCACAAACAACACAAGTATTTGAAAACTTAAAAGCTGTTTTAGCTGAAGCTGGTTCATCTTTAGAAAAAGTTGTTAAAACAACAGTATTTTTAAAAGATATGAACGATTTTGCTGCAATGAATGAAACATATGCGAAACATTTTGGTGATCATAAACCTGCACGCTCTGCAGTTGAGGTTGCTAGACTTCCAAAAGATGTAAGGGTAGAGATTGAAGTTATAGCAGTAGTAGAATAATGATAGTGAAGAGAATTCTCCTTAGTAGAATTCTCTTTTTTATATTAAATTACTATTAAATTTCTAGATTAACAAAAAAATGATTCTAATTTTTTTGAAAATTGGGTAAAATAAGAAGGAAATAAGAAAAAAATGTAGAATTATAAGTTTTTAAACAGCATCCTAGATGGGAGGAGTGAAAGAATGATAGTTACTGATGTTAGATTACGTCGTGTTCAAACGGATGGTAGAATGAGAGCTATTGCGTCTATTACATTGGACGATGCTTTTGTTGTTCATGATATTCGTGTCATTGACGGGAATAGCGGATTATTTGTGGCGATGCCAAGTAAAAGAACACCAGATGGCGAATTCCGCGATATAGCACATCCAATTAATTCTGAAACTAGAAATATGATTCAAGAAGTAGTTTTAGCTGCTTATCATGCAGCAAGCGATGAAGAAGCGCTTCAATTAGAAGAAGCAAACGCTTAATAGTATTCTTAAAATGAGAGCCACTTACAAAAGAAAGGCTCTTTTTTTCATGGTAAAAAGTCTGCACAAACGAATAAATTACTTGATAGAATATAGTGATTTAAAAAAATGACAAAAAAAGGTGTAACCGTTTTGTCAAGTCTACATACCTTGAAAATCATTGGATTTTACTATATAGTCATAAGAGAATATTTTCAAATGGAGGACTTAAAATGACGAACATTTTTGCAGTAGTATTGGCTGCAGGTCAAGGAACGCGCATGAAGTCCAAATTATATAAAGTGCTCCATCCTGTTTGTGGGAAGCCAATGGTTGAGCATGTAATCGATAACATACAAAATTTAGATGTAAATCGAATTGTTACAATAGTTGGACACGGGGCTGAAAAGGTTAAGGAAACCTTAGGAGAAAAAAGTGAATATGTACTTCAGGCTGAGCAATTAGGAACAGCTCATGCAGTACAGCAAGCCGAATCGATTTTAGCAGATTTAGAAGGAACAACTTTAGTGGTTTGTGGAGATACACCTTTAATTCGAGAGGAAACACTTAAAGCTTTGGTTGAATTCCATCAAAAACAAAATGCGAAAGCAACGATATTAACAGCTGTTGCGGAGAATCCATATGGTTATGGCCGCATTATTCGAAACGAAAAAGGTCAAGTTTCACAAATTGTTGAACAAAAAGATGCTACAGAAGAGCAACAGCTTGAAAAAGAAATAAATACTGGCACTTATTGTTTTGATAATAAAGCATTATTTGAATCTTTAAAGCTAGTAAAAAATGAAAATGCACAAGGTGAGTATTACTTACCAGATGTTATTGAAATCTTAAAATCAAAAGGCGAAATCGTCTCAGCCTATACAACTGATGATTTTGACGAAATTCTAGGCGTTAATGATCGAGTAGCTTTATCACAGGCTGAAGAGATTATGCGCGCGCGAATTAACGAAAAACATATGCGAAATGGTGTTACAATCATTAATCCGTTCACTACACACATTAGTATAGATGCGGTCATTGGAAGTGACACGGTTATTAAACCGGGTGTTGTAATCGAAGGCAATACAATTATTGGTGAGGATTGTATTATTGGTCCAAATAGTCAAATTACCAATAGCCAAATTGGAAACCGTACATCTGTTCAAAATTCCGTTGTAATAAGTAGCATTGTTGGCGAAGATACTACAATTGGGCCGTTTGCTCATTTAAGACCTGAATCACAACTAGGTAACCATGTTAAAATTGGTAATTTTGTGGAAGTAAAGAAAAGTACGCTGGGTAATGATACAAAGGTTTCTCATTTAAGTTATATTGGTGATGCTGAAGTGGGCAACGATGTAAACATTGGTTGCGGTTCAATCACCGTAAATTACGATGGGAAAAATAAACATAAAACGATTATTGAAGATCGAGTATTTGTTGGATGTAATTCAAATTTAGTTGCTCCAGTGAAGATAGGTGAGGGTTCTTTTATCGCTGCAGGATCAACTGTTACGAAGGAAGTACCTAAAGATGCCCTTGCTATTGCTCGTGCAAGGCAAGAAAACAAACTAGATTATGCGAAAAAATTGAAATAAAAATTGCAAAACTTTTAGGAGGCCATCATGCCGTATCAATATGCAAACTCATCATTAAAAATCTTTTCACTTAACTCAAACTATCCATTAGCACAAGAAATTGCCGAATTAATGGGTGTGGAACTAGGGAAATCATCGGTAAAACATTTTAGCGATGGAGAAGTCCAAATTAGCATTGAAGAAAGTATTCGTGGATGCGACGTATTTATTGTTCAATCAACTTCAGCTCCAGTAAATGAACATTTGATGGAATTATTAATTATGGTTGATGCTGTGAAACGTGCTTCTGCTCGTACTGTAAATGTTGTAATTCCTTATTATGGGTACGCACGTCAAGATCGTAAGGCAAAAGCTCGTGAGCCAATTACAGCTAAATTAGTTGCTAATTTATTAGAGACTGCTGGAGCAACACGAGTAATCGTTCTTGATTTGCATGCGCCGCAAATTCAAGGGTTCTTCGATATTTTAATAGACCATTTAATGGCAGTTCCATTACTTTCAGATTATTTCTTATCAAAAAACTATTCTCCGGAAGAATTAGTTGTCGTATCGCCTGACCATGGTGGTGTAACACGGGCTCGTAAAATGGCAGAGAGATTAAAAGCTCCGATCGCTATTATCGATAAACGTCGTCCAAAACCAAACGTGGCAGAGGTTATGAATATCGTAGGGAATATTGAAGGGAAAGTTTGTATCCTAATTGATGATATTATTGATACTGCAGGTACAATTACGCTTGGTGCAAATGCACTAAAGGAAAATGGTGCTAAAGAAGTTTATGCATGCTGTTCACATCCTGTTTTATCAGGCCCTGCAATCGAACGTATTGAAAACTCGCCAATTAAAGAGTTAATCGTTACCAATACAATTCAATTGCCTGATGAAAAACGCTCTCCAAAAGTGAAACAATTATCTGTTGCAAACTTAATGGCAGAAGCAATTTCTCGCGTATACGAAAATAAATCAGTAAGTACATTATTTGATTAATATCCAAAAAAGCCGATTCAAGAATTCCTTGATCGGCTTTTTGTTTAGCTTTTCAGAAAAACAGACATACTAAAATGTGTAAATTTTTTCTGGAAAGGGGTTTTAAATAATGAGTATTGAGTTACAGGCGACTAGAAGAAATGTTGGGTCAAGATCATCTTTGACGAGTTTAAGAAGTAATGGAAAGTTACCAGCTATATTATATGGTTACAATACTGAAACAATGCCAATTGTATTAGATTACCAAGAGACGGCAAAAACTGTTCAAAAGTATGGTAGAACAAGTGTATTTGAAATTAATGTTGAAGGTAAGAAAGTAAACGCAATTTTACACGAAATCCAAAGATGTCCGATTAAAGGAATCGTAAAGCATGTAGATTTTCTTTCAATCAACATGGAAGAAAAAATTGAAGTAGAAGTTCCAATAGTTCCTACAGGGGAAGCTGAAGGTGTTAAAGAGGGTGGAGTATTGACACAACCAATAAGAGAATTACGAATTAAAGTAAAGGCTTCTGAAATTCCTGAACATGTTGAGATAGATGTAACCTCTTTAGGAATGGGTGAGTCGATATCCGTTCGAGATTTAATTGATAAAGTTCAATACGAAATTTTAAACGCAGATGAAGATACATTAGTAACAATTACACCTCCAGTCGTCGCTTCTGATGATACAGCTGGTCAAGGCGATGATGATAATCAGGATATTAAAGCAACAGCTGCACCTGAATCTCAGGCTTAGCAGTGAAATGTATGGGCAGAAAATGCTCATACATTTTTTCTATTTGTTGAAAATAATTTTAAATGAATTTTATAAACCTTTTAACATCTTCATCAAATATAAATCAAACATCAGTGCGCTTTCGATAGTGTATATGTTAAAATTAGCCTACGATTAGCTATTGAAGGATGATTAAAATGAAATTAATAGTAGGATTAGGGAATCCAGGGAAACAATATGAGCATACTCGTCATAATATAGGTTTTGAGTGTATAGATGCACTTGCAGAAAAATGGAATGCACCATTAAATCAATCAAAATTTAATGGTCTGTATGCAACGATTCATCGACCTGAGGGTAAAGTAATGTTACTAAAACCTCTAACGTATATGAATCTATCAGGAGAATGCGTACGGCCTATTATGGATTATTTCAATATAGAGATTGAAGATATGATTGTTATTTATGATGACCTAGACTTAGATGTTGGAAAATTGCGCTTAAGACAAAAAGGAAGCGCGGGAGGTCATAATGGGATAAAGTCATTAATTCATCATTTAGGAACTCAAGAATTTAATCGTATACGTGTAGGAATTAGTCGACCTCCTGCTGGAATGAAAGTACCCGATTACGTTCTTGCTAAATTTACAAAAGAAGAGGATCCAATTATCGAAGAGGCTGTAGAAAAAACAGTAAAAGCCGTTGAAGTGTCACTATCAAAAAAGTTTTTAGATGTGATGAGTGAGTTTAATTCATAGTAGGTTAAAAAATCACAATGCATAAATGATTGAAAAGAAGTCTATACTTTGAATACATATAGGGATTGCCGATGTATAAAAAGGAGGACGTGTCTTCATGACAATTCGATATCGTTGTCGACATTGTGAAACCGAAATTGGGACATTACCATTTGATGCAGACGAAACAATTAAGAAGCTTCATTTATTTGAAGTAGGAGAAGTAGATGATTATATTGAAAAAGATGAAAATGGGCATACAACTGTACACTGTATATGTGAACATTGTGAAGATTCATTACGTCAATTTCCTGATTACTATGCACTTAAAAAATGGTTACAATAAGGAATTACGCTTTGGTACTCATTTTCGAGTTTCCAAGGCTTTTTCCACTTAGATTTATCTTATTCTATGAAATTAACGTTTTACGCTTCATATGTCATTTATATAAGCGTATACATAAAATTATTATGGACGAATCATTTCGAAAAGGGGGTTTATGGCAATGGACGTTTTATTTCAACTATTCTCACAAGATAAACATATAAATGGACTGATCCAGCAAATTAACGATAAAGCATATGACTCTCAATTAATTACAGGTCTCACTGGAACTGCGAGGCCAGTATTTATTCAGACTCTTTTTAAAGAGCTTAAAAAACCAATATATATACTCTCTCCTAATCTTCTCCAAGCTCAAAAACTAGTTGAGGATTTAACTTCACTAGTAGGCGAAGAATTAGTACATTATTACCCAGCGGAAGAATTTATAGCAGCAGATTCAACGATTTCCTCCCCTGAATTACGCGCAGAGCGTATTGCAACTTTAGGACATATGGTAGAAAATCATGTCGGCATCTATGTTATCCCTATTGCTGGTATGAGAAAAATGATGACACCAAAAGAGCAATGGAAAAATAGTTTTCTTGAAACAGCTGTTGGTGAAGAAATCGAAATTGAAGAATGGCTATCAAAGTTAGTTTCAATGGGCTATACAAGAAATCAAATGGTTACAACACCAGGTGAGTTTGCATTACGTGGGGGAATTTTAGATGTATATCCGCCCTATGCAGCCTCGCCTATTCGTATTGAGCTCTTTGATACGGAAGTAGACTCTATCCGAGAGTTTTCAGCTGATGACCAACGCTCTATTCAAAAGTTAAACACCGTTCAAATATTGCCGGCCACAGTTTTACTGCTAAATTCGAATCAACGTATTGCTCTAGCTGAAAGATTGGAAAAGGCACTGGCAAGTAGTTTGAAAAAAATTAAAAAGCAAGAAATAAAAGAAACGCTTTATCAAAATATTCATTACGATATGGAACTACTTCGTCAAGATAGTATTCCAAATCATATAACGAAGTATGGTTCACTCCTTTACGAGAATCCGACTTTTTTAGGTGATTATTTTTCTGATAATGGTATCGTTCTGTTTGATGAACTTGGACGAATCCAAGAGGTAATGGATGCTTGGGAAAAAGAAGAGGAAGGATGGTTTATTGAGCTATTAGAGGATGGGAAAATTGTTCATGATGTGAAGCCTTCTTTCTCATTCAAAGAAATCATTGCGATGATTCATCATCAGAAAATTTACTTTGCTCTTTTTACAAGAACTTTTACAGGCATTAAATTTTCAAAGACAACCAACTTCTCTTGTAAGCCAATGCAGCAATTCCACGGGCAAATTTCTCTTTTACAAAATGAAATCGAACGTTGGAGGTCGGAAAGGTTTACAGTTCTTTTTGTCGGTGATGGTGAAGAAAGGTTAAAGAAAATACAAAGAACATTAGAAGATTACAATATTGATAGTGTGATAGGGACTCCAAAGGAAGAAGGCATTTATTTAATAGATGGTTCACTATCTTCTGGGTTCGAACTACCTCTTCAGCGTCTTGCGATTGTGACAGATGATGAACTATTTAAGCAACAGACAAAAAGGAAAAAATCTCGTCCACAAAAAATGTCCAATGCTGAACGCATTAAAAGTTACACAGAAATTAAAGCTGGAGATTATGTCGTACATGTTCATCACGGAATCGGGAAATATATTGGTATTGAAACATTAGAAGTAAATGGAACACATAAAGATTATTTGCATATCCGTTATCGTGCTGACGATAAGCTCTATGTACCTGTAGATCAGATAGACTTAATCCAAAAGTATGTTGCTTCAGAAGGAAAGGAACCGAAGCTACATAAATTAGGCGGGGCGGAATGGAAGAAAACGAAAGCGAAAGTTTCTTCAGCTGTTAAGGATATTGCTGATGACTTAATCAAGCTTTATGCAAAAAGAGAAGCTGAAAAGGGATATGCATTTTCTCCAGATACTGATGAGCAACGTTCCTTTGAGGAATCCTTCCAGTACGAAGAAACGGAAGATCAATTACGTACAATCATTGAAGTTAAACGAGATATGGAAAGAGAACGTCCAATGGATCGATTGGTTTGTGGGGATGTTGGATATGGAAAAACCGAAGTTGCTATCCGTGCAGCTTTTAAAGCAATTATGGATGGAAAGCAGGTTGCTTTTCTTGTCCCAACAACAATATTAGCTCAGCAACATTACGAGTCTATTCAGGAGCGTTTTGAGGAGTATGCCATAAATGTAGGTCTTCTTAGTCGTTTTAGAACAAAAAAACAACAAGCTGAAACATTAAAAGGCTTAAAAGAAGGAACTGTAGATATAGTCATTGGAACACACCGTGTTTTATCAAAGGATGTTGTGTTCCACGATTTAGGATTATTGATTGTCGATGAAGAACAGCGATTTGGTGTAACCCATAAAGAAAAAATCAAACAATTGAAAACGAATGTGGATGTATTAACCCTGACGGCAACACCAATACCAAGAACATTGCATATGTCGATGGTAGGTGTTAGAGATTTGTCAGTAATCGAAACACCACCGCAAAATAGATTCCCAGTTCAAACTTATGTAATGGAATTTAGTGGAGCATTAGTTCGAGAAGCAATCGAACGCGAAATGGCTAGAGGTGGACAGACATTCTATTTATACAATCGAGTCGAGGACATGTCCCGTAAGGTAGAAGAAATTCAAATGTTGGTCCCTGAAGCGAGAGTAGGATATGCCCATGGGAAGATGACAGAATCTCAACTGGAATCGATCATCTTGAATTTTTTGGATGGGGAATATGATGTTCTGGTGACAACGACGATTATTGAAACTGGTGTCGATATGCCAAATGTAAATACGTTAATCGTTCATGATGCAGATCGGATGGGTCTCTCACAGCTTTACCAATTGCGCGGCCGTGTAGGTCGATCTAATCGTATTGCCTATGCCTATTTCATGTATCAACGAGATAAGGTTTTAACGGATGTAGCAGAACAACGATTACAAGCAATTAAAGAATTCACTGAGCTAGGCTCTGGTTTTAAAATCGCAATGCGAGATTTATCAATTCGTGGTGCAGGGAATTTATTGGGAGCTCAGCAACACGGCTTTATAGACTCTGTAGGCTTCGATTTATACTCTCAAATGCTAGAAGAGGCTATCCAAGAACGACGTGGTGAAAAGCAAGAGGAAAAAGCGGAAGTTGAAATTATTCTTCATACGGATGCATATATTCCTGATACTTATATTCCAGATGGATATCAAAAAATACAGATGTATAAACGAATCAAATCAATGGATCGGATTGATGACTATTCTGAAATAATGGATGAGCTGCTAGACCGATTTGGTAATCTACCGATAGAAACAGAAAAGCTATTACGAATTGCACGAATGAAAGTTTGGGCAATAGAAGCTGGTGTTACAGCAATTAAAGAAAAGCAAAATATAATTTCTATCTATTTATCAGAAGAGGGAACGGCAAAAGTGGATGGTAGTAAAATTGTATCTGACTCAATGGAATTTAATCGTGCTGTCGGTTTTACAATGGATGGTCAAAAATTAATCGTATCTATAGACGAAAAAAAATGTGGAAAACATGTCCCATTTGATGTCCTTGAAAAAATGGTTGAAACAATTGCAAAATCTAAAAAAGAATTAGTGGAAAGCTAATAACGACAAGGCTTGAGGCTCTTTTAAAAACTAAAAGCTATTGTGGAAATAATAATTAGAATTTTCCCCTCTTCATACACTTTTTGCATACATTGTCCAATTTCTAACCATACTATCAGTGAATCGAAAAATTGATACTGAAAGAGAGGCAGCAAGACATGAAAGCAACAGGAATAGTCAGACGTATTGATGATTTAGGTCGTGTTGTAATTCCAAAAGAAATTCGAAGAACAATGCGAATCCGTGAAGGGGATCCTTTAGAGATTTACACAGATAGAGAAGGCGAAGTTATCTTAAAAAAATATTCGCCTATCAATGATTTAGGTGAGTTTGCGAAAGAGTATGTAGAATCACTTTATGAAACAATTGGAACTCCTGCGTTGATTAGTGATCGAGATGAGATTATTGCGGTAGCTGGCGTCTCAAAGAAGGAATATGTGAATCGCCGATTATCTGTATTCGCTGAAGATTTTATGAAACAGCGTTCAGTTGTTTTAGAAAAAAACGAGGCAAATATAGAATTAGTTCCAGGCCAATTTGAACAGGTCAAATCTTATTGTGTTGCCCCAATCATATCCAACGGTGATACAATTGGTGCTGTTTACTTAATTTCAAAAGTGCATTTCTTAACGGAAGTGGAACAAAAGGCAGCCGAAACAGCTGCGAATTTCTTAGCAAAACAAATGGAAAATTAATAATAGGGGTGATTCAAAAGAATGCTTTTAAGCCACTTTTGAATCACTCCTATTTATTTGCAAGATAATCGTCATATATGAAAACATGAATGGAGGTTTGTTTTTGATATAATGGGCTTATATTTGTAATTAGAAAGAGGAAAAGTTATGCCCAGTAATTTTGGAATGAGAGGATATATGCGAGGGGCACTGCTTTTAACGATTGCAGCAATTGTCGTGAAACTTTTAAGTGCAATCTACCGTATTCCTTTCCAAAACTTAGTTGGTGATCAAGGGTTTTATATTTATCAACAAGTATATCCATTCATATCATTTTTCGTTGTTTGGACGTCTGGTGGTTTTGCAGTAGCCATTTCAAAAATGTTAGCAGAGGCTGAGTTAAGTAACCATTCGGAACAACAGAAAAGCTTTGTTTCACAAACGATCTTTTACTATTTAACGGTATTGTCAGTGCTGTTTTTTGCAGTACTATTTTTTGGAGCAAATTTACTAGCAAGTTTTATGGGAGATATAAAGCTTGCACAGTTGATTCAAACCGGTTCATTTGTTGCTTTATTTATGCCAGTGTTAGCTTTGATGAAAGGAAGCTTTCAATCAAAAGGCGAAATGGCACCTGTGGCATATGCTCAAGTGTTTGAACAGTTTATTCGCGTATTCATCATTTTAGTTGGTACTGTCATGATTATGAAAACAACAGAATCATTATATAGTGCAGGGAATATAGCGGTTTTTGGAACAGTATTTGGTGAAATAGCAGGAGTCATTTTACTATTTAAATTCCTTGAGAAAAAAGAATTGTTTAAAAAGAATAAGGCAATTGGGCAAAAAAGATGGCCTATTATTAAAGAAGTTACTTTGCTAAGTATTAGCGTAAGTATGAGTAGCTTGCTCGTACTTTGTTTACAGTTGATTGATTCGTTTACGGTATATTCGTTAATGATTGACTTAGGTATAGAGGAATCTGTTGCGCAAGCTACAAAAGGTGTTTATGATCGTGGCCAGCCCCTTGTTCAATTGGGTATTGTCATCGCATCTTCTTTATCATTAGCAATAGTGCCTCTTGTTGCGCATCATTCTAAAAAGCAAGATGGTAGGAGTGCCCTACCATTTATTCAACTTACATATCGGAGCGCGTTATTATTTGGAGTAGCCGCTTCGGTTGGTTTAGTCATCGTAATGCCTTATGTAAACACGATGTTATTTGAAACGAATGCACTATCAGAAGTTTTGATTATGAGTGTTTTGCAGATAATTCCTTTATCAATTATCCTGACGATTACGGCGATATTACAGGGTATGGGGAAATTAAAAATCCCTGTACTTATCATGCTCGGAGCAATTTTTCTAAAGGCTATCGGAAATATTATTCTTGTTCCCACGATCGATGTAATGGGGGCTGCAGTAGCGAGTAATATTGGATTATATAGCTGTGCCATTTTATTAATCATTTATACTCGCAAGTTAATTTCAAATCCATTGGCGAAAATAGATTATTACATAAAATTATTCAGTGCAAGCTTTGCAATGATATTTGTTGTACTTACTGGAGATAGACTATTACAAACATTTAGTGTATTTATTAACTCTAGGATGGAAGCAGCTATTTTCGGAATGGCATTAATCTTTATAGGAGCTTTTGTATTTTTGACGGTTGTCGGAAAACTTCGATTACTAGCAGAAAAAGAATGGTTTTTAATTCCCTTTGGTAAAAGAATGGCTATGTATCAATTATGGTTAAATAAAAGAAAGTAGGTGGAACAGTTGTATCAAATTACAATTTTAGGATTGGGTGCTGGGGATATCAATCAGCTACAGCTTGGCATATATAAAAAATTAAAAGATTCTAATACAATCTATGTTCGAACAATGGATCATCCCGTTCTCAGAGAATTAAAAGAGGAAGGGTTCAAATTTAATAGCTTTGATCATATATATGAAAAACATGATACCTTTCAACCTGTGTACCAGGAAATAGTTGAAACACTTATCCAGGAGGCTCTTAAACATCCTATTACTTATGCAGTACCAGGCCACCCTTTAGTGGCGGAACAAACAGTTCAGTTACTAATTGCTGCTGAAAAGGAAGGGAAAGTTCGACTGAGTATTGAAGGTGGGCAAAGCTTCCTAGATCCTATTTTTACATCTTTAAAAATCGATCCAATTGACGGGTTTCAGCTCGTAGATGGTACAACCTTCTCCATCCATGATGTGAATATGCGATCTCACTTACTAATAGCTCAGGTTTATGACTCTTTCAGCGCATCAGAGGTGAAGCTGACATTAATGGAAAAATATCGAGATGATTACCCAGTAACAATTGTGACAGCAGCTGGGTCCTCAGAAGAAGTTTTAAACACTGTGCCATTATATGAATTGGATCAGGAAGTAGAGATAAATAATTTAACAACAATCTATGTTCCACCTGTAACTAGCGATGAAGAAGCCCTTAAAGATTGGGCAACATTTAGAAAAATTGTAGCCACATTAAGAGGTCCAAATGGGTGTCCATGGGATAAAGAACAAACCCATGAAAGTTTAAAAAAATACTTATTAGAAGAAGCCCACGAATTTTTAGCAGCTGTTGATGAAGAAGATGATTTTGGAATGGTGGAGGAGTTAGGTGATATTCTCCTTCAAGTATTTTTACATGCACAAATTGGTGAAGATAATGGCTATTTTAACTTAGAGGAAGTATTAGCTTCGGTAAGCGAAAAGATGATTCGCCGTCATCCACATGTCTTTGGGGATATATCTGTTAATAGTTCGGAGGAAGTTGTCACGAATTGGGATGCTATTAAGCAACAGGAAAAAGGAAAACAAGAAGGATCTATCCTAAAGGGTGAATACAGAGCGAGCTCATCCTTACAAACAAGCTTTAACTATCAAAAGAAAGCTGCAAAAGTGGGATTTGATTGGCCTAATGCAGAAGATGTTTGGGCTAAATTTGAAGAGGAATGGAAAGAATTCCGAGAAGAAATTCAAAATGGATCAGAAAAAACAAGAACTGATGAATTCGGGGATGTATTATTTACGTTAGTAAATATTGCAAGATTCTATAAAATATCGCCAGAAGAAGCGATGATTCATGCTAATAAAAAATTTGCTAGTAGATTTAAGTTTATCGAACAAAAAGTAAAAGAAAGTGGTAAATCATTTTCCGATTTTACATTAGAGCAATTAGATAAATTTTGGGACGCAGCAAAAGAAGTAGAAAAGGGGAATTAGAGTGCGCTTAGATAAATTCTTAAAAGTATCTAGATTAATAAAACGTAGAACATTAGCAAAAGAGGTAGCGGAACAAGGAAGAATTACCATTAACGGTAAAGTAGCAAAGGCAAGTACTTCAGTAAAGGTGGGCGACGAATTAGCCATTCGCTTTGGTCAAAAAGTGGTGACTGCAAAAGTGGAAGAATTGCGTGAAAATGTCCGAAAAGAAGAGGCAGCGAAAATGTTTACCATTTTGAAAGAAGAGAAACTCGATAAAATTGAACCGCAATTTATCGATGATGAAGATTAGTATAAAATAATCTCTCTCGTTAAGACAAAAAAATATAAAAATATTTAAGCATGATAACGATTTGTTGTCATGCTTCTTTTATTTACAGCATAAAGTGAAAAGAAGAAACCAACCAAAGGAGGAACAATATGACACTACATCAAGAAAGTAATCGTTATACTATTACATCTGGAGATCATCTTGTGACAGTTCGTAATAGAAAAAGAATGGATGTAACATCAGTAAAGGAAATTGAACGCTTTGACCAAGAAGAATTTTATGTAAAAACGGGTCAAGGAAATTTACTAATTCGTGGTGAGGAATTAAAAATCGTTCATCTAGACGTTGATAAAGGGTTGTTAACGTTAGAAGGAAATGTAAAACAATTGCAGTATGATGATGATGAAAATGGGTTAACAAAAGGCTTCCTCCATAAATTATTTGGATGACACTAAGTGAACAATTTGTCAGCATAATTTTGATGATGGCGAGTGGTGTTTTAGTGGGCGCGATAGTCGATTGTACAAGAGTACTATTTAGCGCTCTATCACCCAAGTCACTATTGAGGAAGTTTTCTACTGGATTTGAAATAATTCTGTGGGCACTATTAGGTGCTCTTACATTTTATATTTTATACTTATTAAAGGGTGGAGAATGGCGTTTAGTTGATCCAATTGCTCAAATATCAGGTATCTTTTTATACGAATCTCTTTTCCAACCTGTTTTTCGATTTATCGGGCGAGTAATTGTTACTATCATTTTTATGCCGATATTCTTATTTTTCAAATTAGTATTCAAGTTATTAAATAGGATTATTTCACTAATTTTGTTCGTATTTGTAATAATCTTAACTCCTTTTCGCAAGATATTTAATAAACTGTACAAAAATGTTCGCTCAATATTTGGAAGATTCATCTTTAAAAAAAGCTGAATGGCAAGTATAATGTTAATATAGTGAATTCCGGAGGTGACGGGTATGGCTAAGCGTCATAAACAGGTTCAAAAACAAAATACTGTTAGAACGCTTCAAAATGACTATGTCCGTGCATCGGATGAAGAAATGAAGGTCTCAAAGAAGCAAAAAGTACTTTTTAGAAGAAGAATGCTTGCGTTTAGTGTTTTGGCCGGCGTATTATTGTATTTTTTAATCAGTACAATTTTTACACAGGATCAAAGGATTGCTAAAAAGGAACAAGAGAAAGAAGAAGTTCTTGCAGAATTAGAAAAAGTAAAAGAACAGCAGGAAATGTTAAATCTACAAATTGCCAAGCTTGAGGATGATGAATATTTGGCCAAGCTTGCACGAAAAGAATATTTCCTTTCTGAGGAAGGCGAAATAATTTTTACAATTCCGAATGATGAAGAAGAATAATTTGGAAGTTAGGTTTATATAATAGATGTATGATAATACTGTTATAAATAAGCGAATTAGTAATCGAAAAGTGAATTAAAATATTTTTAGTTTAATACAAGGTTAATAACGGACAAGCTTGTTCATCAATTTATAATGATGTTTAAGTAAGGCAATAGAGCTTGGCTTGTCGCCAAGTCTAGGTAGTAAGTCTTTCTTAGTTGTGCTAATGCTAATAATTATGTAGTGTTTTCCTATCGGCTAAAAAAGAGTTGTCTTGTTGACACTCTTTTTTTGTTGGCTATAATAAAAGAGAAACGAGCGAGCCATTAGCACGTTTTACAATTTGATTACATGGCGTAAATGCCGCTTAATTTTTAAGGAGGAACATTTTTTTTATGTCAATTGAAGTAGGCAGCAAAGTACAAGGTAAAATAACAGGAATCACAAATTTTGGAGCTTTCGTTGAACTGCCAGACGGTAAAACGGGCTTAGTTCACATTAGTGAAGTTGCTGACAACTATGTGAAAGACATCAACGAGCATTTAAAAGTTGGCGATGTTGTTGAAGTGAAAGTGATGAATGTTGAAGCGGATGGTAAAATTGGTTTATCAATTCGTAAAGCAAAGCCTCAAGCCGAAAGACCTGAGCGTCCGCAGCGTCCACGTCGCGATAACCAAAACCGTTCAAATGAACGCAATGATCGTCAAACAAAAGAAAGTTTTGAGCAAAAAATGGCACGATTCTTAAAAGATAGTGATGAACGTCTTACAAGTTTAAAACGTGCTACTGAGTCAAAACGAGGTGGCCGCGGCGCTAGAAGAGGATAATTTGCTGTCTATTTTTAACGTAGAAAAAGTGTAAAATAGATCGAAATGCCTTTAAAGATGACTTAAGGAGTAATCCGCTTAAGTCATCTTTTTTTATTCAAAGCTATATGATGATTGAAATGCAAGAAAGCTAGGAAATTGTTGAAACGATAATTTTTTAATGCTAAAAACAACAGTATTCTACGATAATTCTACAAAAAAGGGTTGCTAGATTGTCTCTCAAGAACTTCTAGCAACCCTTTTAAATTTATTTTTGACTAGTAAGAAAGTATTTTGTGACGGCAAATAAATTTATACATGTAATAATAAGTCCAACAACTAATGCAATCAGTTGATAAATAATCGGCATCTGAACAATGACACCAAGAACTATTAGAATTGAACCAATTGAACACGAAATAGCTAATTTCCAAAACTTATCAAACATAAATCGGCCTCCAAGCTTTTTTGAAGCTAAACATATCATAACGTATTTATAGCTTTTGATAAAAGATAGTTTATCTATATCTTCACATAGTTGTAAAAAATGCGACATAATTTTTTAAATTGTAGTCTGTTCTAATAATTCGTCGAACAGTTTTTTTATTTCCCTTCACTACTAGACAAATTTTACAGCTTTCGTTTTATATAATTATCCGAAAACGATAGAAGGGAATGATAGACTTGGCTAATATCGAAATGGTGTCTGAAAAGACGATAATCCAAGGAATTAAGGACGACTTTTCTATTAAAAAGATTAGTCTTATTATACATTTATTCTTCTTCATGCTAGCTTTATTTCTAGCACAAGCGGTGATGTTCGAAGCTGCAGTGCCTTTTTTATTACCTTTGTGGGCAATTGTTCGACAGCGGTATGAAAACGAGAAAGCCTTTGTGTTAATCGGGGGGATGATTGGAGCAATAACCTTAGGGCTCGGACAAGTGCTCATTTTAGGATTACAAATCGTTATATATGAATTAATCGATCGATTTAAATATTGGAAACTACCGACAATGTTCTCAGTAGCGTTTGCTATATTAGTTGGACAATTTATTTGGCAAAATAGCATACATTTCGGCATCCCACCGTTTATTGTACAGCTTTATATTTATTATGAAGTCGTATTAGCATTCTTTATGACGATATTCATTCAACTATTTTTTGTGCAACCGCACCAATTTTGGTCAAAAGGTTGGAATTATGAGCGCGTTGGAGCAGGGTTAGTTATTCTAGCAATGTCTTTAACGGGTATGAATTCTATCGTTGTCTCTTATTTTGGGCTAGCGCCTTTTGTTTTACATTTAGCAATTTGTATTGCAGCTTTTGCTGGTGGAGTACCTATTGCAGCGATGATTTCAATAATAGTAGGTTCTTTAGTTGGCGTATCTGAATTAGCTTTTACAGGAATGATTGCTCTATATGGTCTAACGGGTGTTATTGCGGGTCTATTTAATGGGCTGGGTCGCACTGGGATTGTGATCGGTAGTATACTTCCTAGTGTTTTCTTTTTCTTTTACGATGCAACATTACCTCTAGATTCCGTATACTTCGTCTCTATTTTAGTTGCGGGAATTGTATTTTTTGCCATCCCTCAAAATATATTTACATTCTTACGAAATATCATTCATCCTAAACGTGATGAGGTTTTATTACAACGTCAACAATGGTTAACAGATAACACCCAAGCAAAATTAGAAACATTCCAAAGTTTTGTTTTATTTATGAAAGAGTTAGTGTTCGATCGTTTTACATCTACAGAAAAGGTGAATGAAATAAGAAAAATTGAGCCCTCTGCTACATGTATGAGCTGTTTTCGATATGATCGTTGCTGGGGGGAAAATAATAATGGTATGGACAAGCATATTCAAGATTGGTATGTGGCAAAAAGCGGCATTAAACAAGCGGAACAAACAGTGGCTGAAGAGAAGATTAAATTAAAATGTGTGAAGTCGACTAAGTTGATAGAAGAGTTAGATTACCAGCTTTATAATGATAAAATGAACGGACAGTTCTATCACGGAAAGAAAATGATTGCCCTCCAGCTAAAAGATTTAAGCAATCACTTAAATCGATTAATGAATGAGATGAGCAGTGAAACATTATCATTTAAGACAATAGAAAATGAGTTGTACCAACATTTTAAAAGAGCGCAAGTGCAATGTTTCCAAATTGATGTCTTGAATAATACAATGGGGGAGAGAGTGATTATCTGCTCAATCGCCAAAACGCACCATTCAGTAGATGAACAACACTTATTATGTGAAAGAATTTTACTTCCAATTTTATATGAAGTATTCTCTGAGCCGTTTCAAGTTGAAAAAATATTAGATAAAAAACAACCTTTTGCGCATTTGCAAATTAGTTTTCGTTCAGCAGTTCGTTATGAATTGGAGTATGATATTTATAGTAAGGCAAAGGATTCGTGGATCTCAGGGGATACACATGCAGTATTCCGAATTCACCCGGGCCTTGTTGCCATTATGCTATCAGATGGTATGGGACAAAATAGAGAAGCACAAAGGGAAAGTAGACGTCTAGTACGTTTAATGAGAGAGTGTTTAAGCTATAATATGAATCCAGAAACAGCTATGCATACGTTACATTATGTTATGTCTTTAAATCGAGAAGTAGATATGTATGCAACTATAGATTTTGCACTTGTTGATTTACAAAAAGGAGAACTATGGTCGTGGAAAGCGGGAAGTATGTCAACGTATATATTACGTGGGAATCGATTAATAAAAGTTGATGGAGCAGCTGCCCCTGTAGGGTTTATGCCTGTATTCACAATCGAAACAGAAAAAGTTAGGCTTTTAGCAAACGACTACGTGGTGATGGTTTCGGATGGACTATTTTCAAGTGAACACGATTGGGATGAACAAGAACAATACTTTGTGGAAATATTAAAAGACAATATTGAGAATGGCATCCCGATGAATGCAATGTTATATGATTTTATGGAAAAGTTTCAAAATAAATATGAAGTTGAAGATGATTGTACGGTCATTTTGTTTAATGTTGAGCATGTTGTACCGAAATGGTCTGTTTTTAAAACAAATGTGGGTGTACATGCTTAAAAAGTGAGGTGAGAAGATGGTTTCGTTTGAAAAAAAGGTACTTAATTATATTAACGAGCATGATCTGGTCGAAAAAGGAGACCGTCTTCTCATAGCTTGTTCAGGTGGTATCGATTCAATGGGGCTACTCCATTTGTTTCATGAAAATGCGCGGAAGTTACAAGTTGAGATTTCCGTTGCCCATGTTGATCATATGTTACGAGGAGAAATTTCGGCAGAAGATAGACAATTTGTTGAAGAATTTTGTAAAGAGCGAAATATACCTGTATATAGTAAAGCGGTTGCCATTCCAGAAATTTTAAAATTAGAAGGTGGAAATTCACAGGCGATATGTCGTAGAGAACGGTATGCTTATTTTGAAGAAATTATGGAACAAAAAGCATTTACGAAGCTGGTGACCGCTCATCATGCTGACGATCAGCTAGAATCTATGCTAATGTCGATAACAAAATCTGGCTCAATAGCTGGCATAAAAGGAATGTATCCGAAAAGGAAATTCCAAGATGGGTATATTATTAGACCATTTTTATCCGTTACAAAGGAAGAGATTAAAGAATATCTAAGTGAAAAAAATGGCAACTACCGAGAAGATAGTAGTAATGCAAAAGACAGCTACACAAGAAATCGCTTCAGACACCACGTTATTCCTTTACTAAAAAAAGAAAATGAAAACGTTCCGATGAATGCTGTTAAGCTTTCAGAATATATACAGCAGGACGATGAATTTCTAACTCATTTGGCATATGAAAAGTATAAGGAAATAGTGGAATATAATGAACATCAAGTCAAATTAAATGTAGAAGCTTTTACAAGTGAACCAGTTGCTTTACAAAGAAGAGTCATTTTAATACTATTAAACTATCTTTACAAGGACTTTTATCATGTAAATAGTGATATTCTGCTTAAATCGATACTACAATTATGTCATTCAGAAAAAGGTAGTGGGATATTATATTTGCCTGACCAATATATTGTTAATAGAAGATATGAAGAAGCCCTTTTTTTAAAGGGTGATCACATATTATCCGACAATAATTTGGATGAAAGACAACTGCTATTTAATGAGTGGAATGAACTAAAGAATGGGGTTCGGGTATACATAGGTGATGTCTCTCATGAGACCAAGCAGAATGAGTTAGGAAAATCTATGCAATACTATCTTAGTTCAAAAAACTTTTTTGCTCCGTTTAAAATAAGACCAAGAAAAAGTGGCGATCGTATTGCTCTTAAAGGAATGGCGGAATCAAAAAGATTATCCCGCCTTTTTATTGACGAAAAAATTCCGCTATCAGAACGTGATTCTTGGCCAATCCTTGTAGATGCGAATGAAGAAGTCATTTCCGTATTAGGAATTAGAACAAGCAAAAATCTTTCAAAAAATAAACGTCCCCAAGATGATATTAAAATTATTATCGAGTACAATAATGTATAGGAAAAGACAACTCATCAAAGTGGGGTTTGCTTGCTCTGGCAAACTAACAAGTAGATGCATTGGACATGTAAATAGTATATTATGTACTTACATTTCGAACAAAAATTGAATGGATATAACAGGAGGAGCATTAATGATTCAACAAGACATAGAAAAAGTGATGATTACAGAGGAACAAATTCAAGAAAGAATTGTTGAAATTGGTGCGCAATTAACAGAAGAATACAAAGACCGTTTTCCACTAGCAATCGGTGTATTAAAAGGTGCAGTACCATTTATGGCAGATTTAATGAAACGATACGATTCATATATCGAAGTGGATTTTATGGACGTTTCAAGTTACGGAAATGCTACGGTTTCTTCAGGTGAAGTGAAAATTTTAAAGGATTTAAATACAAGTGTTGAAGGCAGAGATGTCATTATTATTGAAGATATTATTGATAGTGGGTTAACATTAAGTTATTTAGTAGACTTATTTAAGTACCGTAAAGCAAAATCGATTAAAATCGTGACGCTTTTAGATAAACCATCTGGTCGTAAAGTCGATTTAAAGGCAGATATCGTCGGCTTCAAAGTTCCTGATGGATTTGTAGTAGGATACGGATTAGATTACGCAGAAAAATATCGTAACTTGCCATATATTGGTATTTTAAAACGAGAAGTATATTCATTCTAGTCTTTTTTTGTAAATATTTTGACAAAAAAGACAAATGTATTCTTTTGCCGGTGCTTTTCGTTGTATGATGAAATAATCGTATGTTAAGATTTTACTTATAGTTTTTCTGTTATGTTGTGAGGAGGCTGGGGATGAATCGAATATTTCGATACACCATATTTTATTTATTAATTTTTCTCGTGATAATTGGTATTTTTGGTACTTTTAATGGGGGCAGAGCTCCATCTGAACAGTTAACTTATCATGAGTTTTTAAATGCATTAGAAACAGGTAAAATTACTGAGGCAACGATACAGCCTGCTTCTGGGGTGTTGGTTGTTGAAGGGAAATTACAAGGTTACAAAGAGGACGAAACATTCGTCGTGAACCTTTTGGATAACAACCAGGATTTGTTAACTAAAATTAATGAAGCTAGTGAAAATAATCCCAAAATAGTAATCCTAAAACAGCCAGAAACAGGTGGCTGGGTTCAGTTCTTTACGGGAATTATTCCGTTCATTATTATTATCATTTTATTCTTCTTCCTGTTGAGCCAATCTCAGGGCGGCGGTAATAAAGTGATGAACTTCGGTAAAAGTAAAGCGAAGTTGTATGATTCTGAAAAGAAAAAGGTTCGCTTTAATGATGTAGCAGGTGCTGATGAAGAAAAAGCAGAGCTTGTAGAAGTTGTTGATTTCTTGAAGGATCACCGTAAATTTACGGATATGGGTGCACGTATTCCAAAAGGGATTTTATTAGTTGGTCCTCCGGGTACAGGTAAAACTTTACTTGCTCGTGCGGTTGCAGGTGAAGCAGGCGTTCCTTTCTTCTCTATTTCTGGTTCTGACTTCGTTGAAATGTTTGTCGGTGTCGGTGCGAGTCGCGTTCGTGACTTATTTGAAAATGCGAAGAAAAATGCCCCATGTATTATTTTCATCGATGAAATCGACGCAGTAGGTCGTCAACGTGGTGCAGGTCTTGGTGGTGGTCACGATGAACGTGAACAAACTTTGAACCAATTACTAGTTGAAATGGATGGTTTCGGTGTTAATGAGGGAATTATCATTATCGCTGCTACAAACAGACCTGATATTTTAGACCCAGCGTTACTTCGTCCTGGTCGTTTTGACAGACAAATTACTGTAGGACGTCCAGACGTAAAAGGTCGTGAAGCAATTCTTAAAGTACATGCTCGTAATAAACCTTTACGTGATGATGTAGATTTGAAAGCGATTGCCACTCGTACACCTGGATTTTCTGGTGCAGACTTAGAGAACTTATTAAACGAAGCTGCATTAGTAGCTACTCGTCGTAATAAAAAGAAAATCGATATGTCTGATATCGATGAAGCAACAGACCGCGTAATTGCAGGTCCAGCAAAAACAAGTCGAGTAATTTCTGAAAAAGAGCGTAACATTGTAGCGTTTCATGAAGCTGGCCACGTAGTTGTTGGTTTAACTCTTGACCAAGCTGAAAAGGTGCATAAAGTTACGATTGTCCCTCGAGGTCAAGCTGGTGGTTATGCCGTTATGCTTCCTAAAGAAGACCGTTACTTCATGACGAAACCGGAATTGTTAGATAAAATTGCAGGTTTACTTGGAGGACGTGTTGCCGAGGATATAACATTCGGTGAAGTTTCCACTGGTGCTCATAATGACTTCCAACGTGCGACAAGTATTGCTCGCTCGATGGTAACGGAGTACGGTATGAGTGATAAACTTGGACCAATGCAATTTGGTAGTAGTCAAGGTGGTAATGTATTCTTAGGTCGTGACTTTAATTCTGAGCAAAATTACTCTGATTCAATTGCTTATGAAATTGATAAAGAAATGCAAGCAATTATCGTTGAGCAATATGAACGCACAAAACAAATTCTAACAGAGAAACGTGATTTGTTAACTTTAATTGCTAAAACATTGCTTGAAGTAGAAACTTTGGATGCACAACAAATTGAGCATTTACGTGATCACGGTAAATTACCAGAGCGCGCTGATTATTCAAATGCAGACGAAGAAGGTACAGAGCAACAAGCAGATCCTCAATCTAATGTAACAGAAGCCAATGATACTGTAGTAGAAATATCAGGCTCTACATCATTAGAACAACAAATTAATAGAGAACCTGTTGATCCAACTACTTCTGATTTGCCAAATGAAAAAACAGTGACAGAAGACCGTAATAAAGGTATCCAAGAAGATACAAATAAATAATCTAGGGCTGATTATCTATGCAACGTGTATGGATAATCAGCTTTTTTTAAGTGCAAGATAATATACGGTTTTCAGATTGCACAAATAAGTAATAACTATGATAAGATTTTTGTTATAGGTATTCTAGGAAAATTATTGGATGTGATATGAATTGATTCTAGTGTTAGATGCCGGAAATTCAACTATTGATTTAGGTGTATATAAAAATAACCATCTTTCTCATCACTGGCGGATGGAAACAAACCTACACAAAACTGAAGATGAATACGCAATGCAAGTCAAAATGTTTTTTTTACATGTTGGTATAGCAATCGAAGATGTAAAAGGTGTAATAATTTCTTCGGTTGTTCCTACAATTATGTATTCTTTAGAGGAGATGTGCCGAAAATACTTTAAAGTGAATCCACTTGTAGTTGGACCTGGTGTAAAAACAGGTTTAAATATCAAATACGAAAATCCAAGACAGGTTGGCTCAGATCGAATCGTAAATGCGGTTGCAGCAATCTCAGAATACGGAGGACGTCCGCTTATCATTGTGGACTTTGGAACGGCTATCACATACTGTTATATCGATAGTAAAGGTGACTATATCGGTGGAGCAATTACACCCGGTATTACAATTTCAATGGATGCCCTATTTACAGAGGCTTCGAAATTACCACGAATTGAAATTATGAAACCGGCAAATGTCATTGGGAAGAACACTGTATCCGCCATGCAATCAGGGATTTTTTATGGATTTATTGGACAAGTAGAAGGAATTGTTTGCCGCATCAAAGAACAAAGTAAAGAAGAACCTTTAGTAATAGCAACAGGTGGCCTATCAAAGTTGATCGGTTATGAAACAAAAGTGATAGATATTGTTGACCCACTTTTAACATTAAAAGGTCTGTATATTATTTATAAAAGAAATCAATAAGGAAAGAGGAATTCATCATGAGTGATTACTTAGTAAGAGCATTAGCGTTTAATGGGAATGTACGAGCATTTGCTACACGTACAACAGAAACAGTAGGAGAAGCGCAAAGACGTCATAATACGTGGCCAACTGCTACTGCAGCCCTGGGTCGTTCCATCACTGCAGGTGTCATGATGGGTGCAATGCTGAAAGGTGAAGATAAATTAACGATAAAAATCGAAGGGAACGGTCCAATCGGTCCACTTCTTGTCGATTCAAATGCAAAAGGTGAAGTTAGAGGCTTTGTAACTAATCCCCAGGTTCACTTTGAATTAAATAATGTGGGTAAATTGGATGTTCGTCGTGCAGTTGGAACAGAAGGTGCCATCACTGTGGTAAAAGATTTAGGATTACGTGATATGTTTTCAGGCCAAACACCAATTGTATCAGGTGAGATTGCAGAGGATTTTACATATTATTTTGCAGTTTCAGAACAAGTGCCTTCATCTGTAGGATTAGGAGTATTAGTTAATCCAGATAATAGCGTATTAGCCTCAGGAGGGTTCATTATTCAATTAATGCCTGGTTGCGACGATGAAACAATTACAAAAATCGAAACTCAGTTATCATCAATCGAACCAGTTTCGAAAATGATTGAAAAAGGGTATACACCAGAGGAAATTTTAGAAGCGGTGTTAGGTGAAGGAAATGTACAAATTTTAAATTCAATGCCAGTTGCATTTACATGTCAATGTTCGAAAGAACGTTTTGGGGCAGCAATTATAAGTTTGGGCGTAGGGGAAATTCAAGAAATGATTGATGAAGATGGTGGAGCCGAGGCGGAATGCCATTTTTGTCTAGAAAAGTACTATTTCGATAAAGCAGAACTTCAAGGTTTCATCGATGAAATCAAGGAACAATAACAATCAAAACATACAACAAAGAACAACATCATC
Source organism: Lysinibacillus sp. PLM2 (assembly GCA_023168345.1). Classification (NCBI taxonomy): domain Bacteria; kingdom Bacillati; phylum Bacillota; class Bacilli; order Caryophanales; family Bacillaceae; genus Lysinibacillus; species Lysinibacillus sp. PLM2. Next base: position 93,985 of record AP025689.1, read on the forward strand.
AGAAAACAAAACGCCCCTCTCAAAACGTCGATTAAAAACAAAACCTACCTTAACTGTACTTGCAATTTTGTTAGTTGGAAATGTATTTTGGTTTGTATTGTGGATTTTAGCCAGTTTTAATAGCGGCAGTAGTAGCAGTGAGGCTGTTGCTACTGTTGACGGCGAGACAATTACCCGTCAACAATGGATGGCTTCAATGGAAAATCTCTATGGTAAAGAAACATTACATTCGTTGATAAATGAAAAGGTAATGGAAAAAGCCGCAAAAGCTTATGGGATTCAAGTTACTGATGAAGAAATTGATTTGGAGCTTTCACTAATACGTTCTACACAGGATGGTACCGATCATTCGCTAGAAATTTTAGAAGACACGCAACTTCGTCAAAAAGTTCGTAGTCAGCTTATTTTAGAAAAGGTGTTAACAAAAGATATAGTGATTGAAGAAGAAGCGGTTTTGAAATTTTATGAGGAAAATAAGAATTTATTCAATATCCCAACAACCTATCGTACAAGTTTGATTGTTGTGAATAATATAAATGATGCACAAAGTGTAAAACAAGAGCTAACTAATGGGTCTGAATTTTCCGTTCTAGCAAGAGAACGTTCTTTAGATACATCTTCAGCAAGCCTAGGTGGGAATATTGGTTATATTACGACAAGTCAAACGAATATTGATCCCGAAATTCCTAAAGTTATTGAAAACTTGGAAATGAATGAAATTAGTGAACCGTTCCTTCTAAGTGATGGTCAATATGGTATTGCATATGTAACAGAAATTATTGAAAGTAAGTCTTTTACATACGAAGAGGTCCAGCAGCATATTAAACGGGAGTTAGCGATAGACCAACTTTCATCAACCGTAACACCTGAAATGTTTTGGGATGAATTTAAAGCAAGTTCATTTTACTTAAACTAACCTAATTATTATATTCTTCTTATATCAAAAATTATTTACAATTAATGGGTTACTGATTGACAACATATTATTAAATTGGTAATATACTAAATGGGTAAAACATATAAAATTAGTAGGGATTTAATGAATGGGAGGAATAATCATGAGTAAATTAGCAAATTCAGTAACGGAATTAGTAGGTCGTACACCAATCGTAAAACTTAACCATGCTACAACTGAAAACGAAGGTACAGTTTATGTTAAGTTAGAATTTTTCAACCCAGGTAGCTCAGTAAAAGACCGTATTGCATTAGCTATGATTGAAGCTGCTGAAAAAGATGGCACATTACAACCTGGTGGTACAATTATCGAGCCAACTTCAGGTAACACTGGTATTGGTCTTGCGATGATTGCTGCTGCAAAAGGCTACCGTGCAATTTTAGTAATGCCAGAAACAATGAGTATTGAGCGTCGTAAGCTACTTCGTGCATACGGTGCTGAACTAGTATTAACACCTGGTCCAGAAGGAATGAAAGGTGCCATTGCAAAAGCCGAAAGCTTAGCAAAAGAAAATGGCTACTTTTTACCACAACAGTTTGATAACCCAGCAAATGCTGAAGTTCACCGTTTAACAACAGGTCCTGAAATTGTTGAAGCTTTTGAAGGCGTTAAACTAGATGCTTTTGTAGCGGGTATCGGTACAGGTGGAACAATTACAGGTGCTGGCGAAGTGTTAAAAGAAAAGTATCCAGAAATCGAAATTATTGCAGTTGAACCAAAAGATTCTCCAGTTCTTTCTGAAGGTAGATCAGGTTCACATAAAATTCAAGGTATCGGTGCTGGTTTCGTACCGAAAGTATTAAATACAGAAGTTTATACTTCTATTTTCCCTGTAGATAATGAAACAGCATTTGAAGTAGCGCGTAAAACAGGTCGTGAAGAAGGTATTTTAGTAGGTATATCTTCTGGCGCAGCAATTCATGCTGCAATTGAAACAGCAAAACGTCTTGGCAAAGGTTCAAATGTATTAGCGATTGTTCCTTCTAATGGTGAACGCTATTTATCAACAGCTTTATACCAATTTGAAGACTAAGAATACAAATGGTCAAAGGCAAAATCCTTATTGAAAGGGATTTTGCCTTTTTTATGTTTTTAAGCAAAATAGAATGCTAAAACCCGAGTAGGTTGTTCTTAATTCTCCGTTTATGCTATCTTCAATTTGTGACATGAAAAATATGGAAAGGGGCAGTGTAAATGATTTTATGGATGGATGGGCAGTTTATAGAAGAGGAGCAAGATATAAAAATCTCCCCATTTGACCATGGTTATTTATATGGATTAAACTTTTTCAAGACATTTCGAACGTATAAGGGAAAAGTAGTATTATTTCAAGAGCATTATGGTCGGCTTATTAGTACATTAAATGAATATCGCATAAAAATGCCCTATACTATAAGAGAGCTTATGGAAATTATTAAGGAAATGACGAATAAAGCAAATGGTCGGGATGGAAAGATCCTTTTAAATATTTCAGCCGGCAATCAAAATAAAACACTTCAGTTTCAGTCAAAATATAGTGAACCAAACGTTATCATTTTTTATGAATCTCTAGAAGAAAGAAAACGGGGATTAGTAAAGTCCGGTAGATGGCTGAAAACGAAAAAAGATCCAGCTAAGTATAATAATAAATATTTGGGAAGCCTAGAAATTGATAATATAGAGGAGGTGGAAGGATTTTTCACCACCCCAAAAGGGTATATTACAGATGGACTTCATTCAAATATTTTTTGGGTTAAGGATCAAATTTTATATACACCGGATTCTATTTTGGGGATTGAAGAAGGCGTCATCAGACAATGGGTAATCCAAACTGCAAAAATATTAGGTTATAGAGTGATAGAAGGCGTTTTTTTCCCTAAAGAACTAGAGACTGCTTTTGAATGCTTTATTACGAACTCAGTCGATGAAATAGTCCCAATTTCGAACATAGGAAGAGCTAAATTTTTAGGTGAAAACGGTCCGTTATATCAACAGCTACACCAAGCATACATAGATGAAATTTTAAAGACGATAAGAGAGGCGATATAACATGTTATCTAAATACTCTAAACCAATCATTTTAAACAATATTGAACTAGATTATCGGAAAGAAACGTTTGTTATGGGTATCCTAAATGTAACACCAGATTCATTTTCTGATGGAGGAAAATATAACTCAGTACAAGCAGCAGTTCAACATGCAAAGGAAATGGTGGCTAATGGTGCCAAAATAATTGATGTTGGTGGTGAGTCAACTCGTCCGGGATATACAAGAATTTCGGATGAAGAAGAGATATCACGTATAGTACCTGTAATAAAGGCTTTACGAGAAGAAGTACCTGTAATTATTTCAATCGATACATATAAATCAGCAGTTGCTCGTGCAGCTATTGAAGCAGGAGCGCACATGGTAAATGATATTTGGGGTGCAAAAAGTGATCCGGAAATAGCAAAGGTTGCCGCAGAATTAAAAGCCCCCATTATTTTAATGCACAATCGTGATAATACATCTTATACGAATTATTTTGAAGACTTTTTAAATGATTTAAAAGAAAGTATAGAAATTGCAAAACGAGCTGGTGTGCCAGATGAACATATTATTTTAGATCCAGGCATTGGGTTTGTGAAAAATTTACAGCAGAGCATCGAAACAATGCAAAGATTAGACGAGCTAGTTGAAATTGGCTACCCAGTATTGCTTGCGACTTCTCGTAAACGAATGATTGGTACTATATTAAATCTACCTTTAGATGAGAGAGTAGAAGGAACTGCTGCAACTTGCGCCTTTGGTGTAATGAAAGGATGCCATATCGTTCGTGTACATGATGTAAAAGAAATTGCACGTACTGTTCAGATGATAGATGCCCTAATGGGAAAAGTTATAATACAAGATGAATTACCAGATAGACATTAATAGGGTTAATTGAAGGAGACGCTTTATGGATTATATACATTTACGAGATATGCAGTTTTTCGGATATCATGGCGTATTAAAAGAAGAGAATGTTTTAGGTCAACGATTCCGTGTTTCTGTAACCTTGGCATTAAAAACTGAAAAAGCAGGAATATCTGATAACTTAGAAGACACTGTTAGTTATGTTGGTGTTTATGATATTTGTAAGGATATTGTAGAAGGAAAACCTTTCAAATTAATTGAGGCAGTTGCAGAATCCATTGCAAAAAAAGTACTAACGGATTATGAAGGTCAAGTTTTTGGGGTAAAAGTTGAGGTCATTAAACCAGATCCTCCTATACCTGGACATTATAAAGAGGTGGCAGTAGAAATAGTAAGAGGGCATTATCATGAATGATGTTTATTTATCATTGGGGACGAATATCGGCAATAGAGAACAAAACTTAAAACTAGCAGTAAAGCTTCTTCAAGAGTCTAAAAGCGTGAAAATCAAGGCTGTTTCCTCTATATATGAAACGGCACCAGTAGGATATGTGGATCAGCCATCTTTTTTAAACATCGCTATTTTTTTGCAAACATCAAACTCAGCTGATGAAATGCTGAAAATATGCCAATCTATTGAAATTAAACTAGGCCGCGTTCGTGAAATTCGATGGGGTCCTCGTATTATAGACCTTGACATTTTATTATTTAATAACGACAATATTGGAGTTGAGAACCTAATTGTTCCTCATCCGAGAATGTATGAACGTGCTTTTGTTCTAGTTCCTTTAATAGAGATTGCTACACAACCTTTATCAGAACAGCTTCTATTAGCAAAGCAGCGCGTAGAAAGTATGGATCTTGCAAAGGAAGGTATCCATCTTTGGAAATCAACAGAAAACCTTCAAAAGTTTATAGAGATAGAAGAATAATCATAGATTTTTTACTAATATGCGTTTTTACGTCGGTGACATATAAATGGTTAACAAATATAAAGGAAGAAGCCACTTCCAAAGAGGAGGAGACGTAATTGACTTCACAAGACAAGCCATTTCAAATTGGCGATATCATCATGGATAATCGTGTTGTGTTAGCACCGATGGCCGGAGTTTGTAATTCCGCCTTCCGTTTAACTGTTAAAGAATTCGGAGCAGGTTTAGTATATGCGGAAATGATCAGTGATAAAGGTTTAGTCCAACGCAATCAAAAAACATTAGATATGCTATATATCGATGAGCGAGAGTATCCTCTCTCATTACAAATTTTTGGTGGGGAAAAGGATACGTTAGTTGAAGCGGCGAAATACGTTGATCAAAATACGAATGCAAATATTATCGATATTAATATGGGTTGCCCAGTTAACAAAATTATTAAATGCGAAGCAGGTGCAAAATGGCTGCTCGATCCAAACAAAATTTATGAAATGGTATCAGCTGTAGTGGATGCAGTGAAAAAGCCAGTTAGTGTAAAAATGCGTATTGGATGGGATGAAGATCATATATTCGCAATCGAAAATGCTCAAGCTGCAGAGCGTGCTGGTGCTTCTGCTATCGCTATGCATGGTCGTACACGTGTACAAATGTATGAAGGTAAAGCGAACTGGGAAGTTCTAAAGGAAGTTAAGAAAAACATTAAAATACCATTCATCGGCAATGGCGACGTAGAGACTCCGCAAGATGCTAAACGTATGTTAGATGAAGTAGGTGCTGATGCTGTAATGATCGGCCGAGCAGCACTAGGAGACCCATGGATGATTTATCGTACGGTACATTATTTAGAAACAGGGGAATTAAAACCTGAACCTTCCGTGAGTGAAAAGATGGATGTATGTTTACTTCACTTTGAACGATTAATGCAATTAAAAGGTGAAAGTATTGCAGTTCGTGAAATGCGTAAGCATGCCTCATGGTATTTAAAAGGCATTCGTGGTAATGGTAAAATTCGTAATACAATTAACCAAATAGAAACAGCTGCAGAGTTACGACTTTTATTAAATAATGTAGTAGAACTATTGGAAGAAACATCAGATCAACAAGCAGAAGCGATTTAATAAAAAACAGCCATTTACCAAAATGATAGATGGCTGCTTTTTTATGCAATTATTTTGAGGATACAGCTTCTTTTGTTGGACCCATAATTCCAGGCACTGTTAAACCTGCCTGTCTAATAAGTACTTGCATTTGTGCGCGGTGATGTGTTTGATGGTCAATCATCTTACGTAATAAAGAACCTATTGCAGTTGGCTGACCGTGGCTATCCACTTCTTTAAGGAGTTCTTCATCAGTCAAACTTTCTTTTACTGTTTGTACAATATTCTCGCTTACCTGTTTATAAGCCTCTGTAATTGCCTTTATAGTTTGAGGTACTTCAGCAGGATTAAGATTTACTTTAAGATTTAGGCCTATCAAGCTCATAAAATAAGCTGGTGAATTCGTTAAATGCCAACTAAGCCATTCAAGAGAATTGTGTCCTTCTACAATCTCAAAACTCTTTTTCTCATCAGTTATAGCCTCAAAAATTGAGATTGTTCCTTTACTGCTATCTCCCCATTCTTGAATAAAGTCATCTAATTTACGATACATGCAAATCTCCCCTTTCTAATGTGAATTTAGTTATCAGCATAATCTTATTACATTTTAGGAAAGAATAGTTAGGAATTTGATTTCAAAAAAGTCTAATTATTATAATATCGATAAAATCAGTCGAAAGAGATGAATAGTTAACAAAAATTGTGTACAATGGGTACATTATGGGCAAAATTTTCGATCGTGGAAAAGTGATTAAGGAGTGAAATACGTGTCAAACATTGAAGAATTAAACGACCAACTTTTGGTGAGACGCCAAAAGATGACGAATATTCGAGAAAGTGGTTTAGATCCTTTTGGTAGCCGCTTTGAACGCACACATCTTTCAAATGAGGTATTAGAACAATTTAAAGAACTCACAAAAGAACAGTTGGAAGAAGAACTACATGAAGTCATTATTGCCGGAAGAATCATGACGAAACGCGGTAAAGGTAAAGCTGGGTTTGCACACATTCAAGATCTAGGTGGTCAAATTCAAATTTACGTTCGCAAAGATCATGTTGGTGATGATGCATATGACTTATTTAATCAAGCAGATTTAGGTGATATCGTTGGTATTCGAGGCAACGTCTTCCGCACGCAAGTAGGCGAACTATCTGTAAAAGCAGAAGAATTTACGTTCCTCACTAAAGCATTGCGTCCAATGCCTGAGAAATTCCATGGCTTACAGGATGTTGAACAACGCTACCGTCAGCGATATTTAGATTTAATGACAAACGCCGAGAGTAAAGAAACTTTCATTACACGTTCTAGAATTATACGTTCTATACGTAATTATTTAGATGCTCAAGGATATCTTGAAGTTGAAACGCCATTATTACATACAATCGCTGGCGGTGCAGCTGCAAAACCATTCATTACACACCATAACGCATTAGATATGGATTTATATTTACGTATCGCAATTGAGCTTCATTTAAAACGTTTAATCGTTGGTGGATTAGAGAAAGTATACGAAATAGGACGTGTATTCCGTAACGAAGGTGTATCTACTCGTCATAATCCAGAGTTCACATTATTAGAATTATATGGTGCTTACTTGGATTACCAAGACATTATGGAATTAACCGAAAATGTTATTTCTCATGTAGCACAAGATGTACTTGGTACAACAACGATAAAATATGGCGAAGATGAAATCAATTTAGCGCCAGGCTGGAAACGAGTGCACATGGTGGATGCAGTAAAAGAAGCTACAGGTGTTGATTTCTGGCAACCTATGACGAAGGAAGAAGCTCGTGAGCTTGCCAATAAACATAATGTAGAAGTTAAAGATGTGCATGAAGTAGGTCACATTATTAATGAATTCTTTGAACAAAAAGTTGAAGAGTCATTAGTTCAACCTACTTTTGTATATGGACATCCTGTTGAAATTTCTCCACTTGCTAAGAAAAATCCAGAAGACCCACGCTTCACAGATCGTTTTGAATTATTTATTGTTAGACGTGAGCATGCAAATGCCTTCACTGAATTGAATGATCCAATCGATCAAAAAGAACGCTTTGAAGCACAATTAGCAGAAAAAGAAGCTGGTAACGATGAAGCCCATGACATGGACCGTGACTTTATCGAGGCTTTAGAATATGGTATGCCGCCAACAGGTGGTCTAGGTATCGGAATTGATCGTCTAGTTATGTTATTAACAAACGCACAATCAATTCGTGATATATTACTATTCCCGACGATGCGTCATAAAGATTAATTCAATTAATAAAATAGCAGAAGCCACTTAAGAGGCTTCTGCTATTTTTAGTAAGATAGTAATAGATATTTTAATCGAGGCCTTAAAAACTAGTGTTATTAAAATTCGAATCACACCTAAACCCTTACCAAGAAAATTCGATAGAGAAATATTTTAAGAAACCTAGCGTTATGATTGATTTAATACTTCTCATATTATAAAATGAATAAACCTCAAATGTGAGGTTTTATGGATGTTATAAAAATATAAAAAAAGTTTATAAAAACACTTGCATTGTTAGTTTCTAGGTGTTATATTTATATCCGTCGCTAAAACAGCGACTATAACAACGAAATAAAAAATAAAAAAATAGTTGACTCGCATAAATGGTTGTGATATACTATAAAAGTTGCTGTTACGAACGGCAACCAAAATGAACCTTGAAAACTGAACAACAAAACGTTAATGAATTAAACGTTTCTACATTAACCCTCGTTAATGAGAAACAAAATTTTGGACATCAAACATGATGCCAGCAAAAATTTGAGCTATATCAAATTTTCTTTTATGGAGAGTTTGATCCTGGCTCAGGACGAACGCTGGCGGCGTGCCTAATACATGCAAGTCGAGCGGACGGATGGGAGCTTGCTCCCTGAAGTTAGCGGCGGACGGGTGAGTAACACGTGGGCAACCTGCCCTATAGTTGGGGATAACTCCGGGAAACCGGGGCTAATACCGAATGATACATTTCATCTCCTGTTGAAATGTTGAAAGATGGTTCTGCTATCGCTATAGGATGGGCCCGCGGCGCATTAGCTAGTTGGTGAGGTAACGGCTCACCAAGGCGACGATGCGTAGCCGACCTGAGAGGGTGATCGGCCACACTGGGACTGAGACACGGCCCAGACTCCTACGGGAGGCAGCAGTAGGGAATCTTCCACAATGGGCGAAAGCCTGATGGAGCAACGCCGCGTGAGTGAAGAAGGTTTTCGGATCGTAAAACTCTGTTGTAAGGGAAGAACAAGTACAGTAGTAACTGGCTGTACCTTGACGGTACCTTATTAGAAAGCCACGGCTAACTACGTGCCAGCAGCCGCGGTAATACGTAGGTGGCAAGCGTTGTCCGGAATTATTGGGCGTAAAGCGCGCGCAGGCGGTCCTTTAAGTCTGATGTGAAAGCCCTCGGCTCAACCGAGGAGGGTCATTGGAAACTGGAGGACTTGAGTGCAGAAGAGGAAAGTGGAATTCCAAGTGTAGCGGTGAAATGCGTAGAGATTTGGAGGAACACCAGTGGCGAAGGCGACTTTCTGGTCTGTAACTGACGCTGAGGCGCGAAAGCGTGGGGAGCAAACAGGATTAGATACCCTGGTAGTCCACGCCGTAAACGATGAGTGCTAAGTGTTAGGGGTTTCCGCCCCTTAGTGCTGCAGCTAACGCATTAAGCACTCCGCCTGGGGAGTACGGTCGCAAGACTGAAACTCAAAGGAATTGACGGGGGCCCGCACAAGCGGTGGAGCATGTGGTTTAATTCGAAGCAACGCGAAGAACCTTACCAGGTCTTGACATCCCACTGACCGCTATGGAGACATAGCTTTCCCTTCGGGGACAGTGGTGACAGGTGGTGCATGGTTGTCGTCAGCTCGTGTCGTGAGATGTTGGGTTAAGTCCCGCAACGAGCGCAACCCTTGTCCTTAGTTGCCATCATTTAGTTGGGCACTCTAAGGAGACTGCCGATGACAAATCGGAGGAAGGTGGGGATGACGTCAAATCATCATGCCCCTTATGACCTGGGCTACACACGTGCTACAATGGACGGTACAAACGGTTGCGAAGTCGCGAGATGGAGCTAATCTGATAAAACCGTTCTCAGTTCGGATTGTAGGCTGCAACTCGCCTACATGAAGCTGGAATCGCTAGTAATCGCGGATCAGCATGCCGCGGTGAATACGTTCCCGGGCCTTGTACACACCGCCCGTCACACCACGAGAGTTTGTAACACCCGAAGTCGGTGAGGTAACCTTTTGGGGCCAGCCGCCGAAGGTGGGACAGATGATTGGGGTGAAGTCGTAACAAGGTAGCCGTATCGGAAGGTGCGGCTGGATCACCTCCTTTCTAAGGATATATAACGGAAATAAGCTCTAAGAGCTTATACATTAACGTTTTGTGTTCAGTTTTGAAGGTTCAACGAAAAGCGAAGAACGTTTGTTCAACTCGCTAGAACACTTCAAACTTGTTCTTTGAAAACTGGATAAAACGACATTGAAACATTTTTTTAGTTCAAGAATTTTATTGTAAGTCTAAATCTTCTCTTTAAGAGAAGTAATAACTTTTAGGTTAAGTTATTAAGGGCGCACGGTGAATGCCTTGGCACTAGGAGTCGATGAAGGACGGCACTAACACCGATATGCCTCGGGGAGCTGTAAGTAAGCTTTGATCCGGGGATTTCCGAATGGGGGAACCCACTATGCGTAATGGCATAGTATCTTCACGTGAATTCATAGCGTGTTGAAGACAGACCCAGGGAACTGAAACATCTAAGTACCTGGAGGAAGAGAAAGAAAATTCGATTCCCTGAGTAGCGGCGAGCGAAACGGGAAGAGCCCAAACCAAGAGGCTTGCCTCTTGGGGTTGTAGGACACTCTACATGGAGTTACAAAAGAATGAATTAGACGAAGCGATCTGGAAAGGTCCGCTATAAAAGGTAAAAGCCCTGTAGTCAAAAGTTCATTCACTCTTGAGTGTATCCTGAGTACGGCGGAACACGTGAAATTCCGTCGGAATCCGGGAGGACCATCTCCCAAGGCTAAATACTACCTAGTGACCGATAGTGAACCAGTACCGTGAGGGAAAGGTGAAAAGCACCCCGGGAGGGGAGTGAAATAGAACCTGAAACCGTGTGCCTACAAGTAGTTAGAGCCCGTTAATGGGTGATAGCGTGCCTTTTGTAGAATGAACCGGCGAGTTACGATTACGTGCAAGGTTAAGCCGAGAAGGCGGAGCCGCAGCGAAAGCGAGTCTGAATAGGGCGAATGAGTACGTGGTCGTAGACCCGAAACCAGGTGATCTACCCATGTCCAGGGTGAAGGTGAGGTAACACTTACTGGAGGCCCGAACCCACGCACGTTGAAAAGTGCGGGGATGAGGTGTGGGTAGCGGAGAAATTCCAATCGAACTTGGAGATAGCTGGTTCTCTCCGAAATAGCTTTAGGGCTAGCCTCGTGAATTAGAATACTGGAGGTAGAGCACTGTTTGGACTAGGGGGCATCTCGCTTTACCGAATTCAGACAAACTCCGAATGCCAGATATTTATACACGGGAGTCAGACTGCGAGTGATAAGATCCGTAGTCAAAAGGGAAACAGCCCAGACCACCAGCTAAGGTCCCAAAGTAATCGTTAAGTGGAAAAGGATGTGGCGTTGCTTAGACAACCAGGATGTTGGCTTAGAAGCAGCCATCATTTAAAGAGTGCGTAATAGCTCACTGGTCGAGTGACGCTGCGCCGAAAATGTATCGGGGCTAAACGATTCACCGAAGCTGTGGATTGACATCTACGATGTCAGTGGTAGGAGAGCGTTCTAAGTGCGTTGAAGTCAGACCGGAAGGACTGGTGGAGCGCTTAGAAGTGAGAATGCCGGTATGAGTAGCGAAAGATGGGTGAGAATCCCATCCACCGTATGACTAAGGTTTCCTGAGGAAGGCTCGTCCGCTCAGGGTTAGTCGGGACCTAAGTCGAGGCCGATAGGCGTAGACGATGGACAACAGGTTGATATTCCTGTACCACCTCCCCGCCGTTTGAGTAATGGGGGGACGCAGTAGGATAGGGAAAGCGTGCCGTTGGTTGTGCACGCCCAAGCAGTAAGGCGTGGAAGTAGGAAAATCCGCTTCCTAATACGTTGAGCTGTGATGGGGAGCGATTCATCGCGAAGTTCCTGATTTCACACTGCCAAGAAAAGCCTCTAGCGAGGCGGGAGGTGCCCGTACCGCAAACCGACACAGGTAGTCGAGGAGAGAATCCTAAGGTGTGCGAGAGAACTCTCGTTAAGGAACTCGGCAAAATGACCCCGTAACTTCGGGAGAAGGGGTGCTCTCGAGAGAGAGCCGCAGTGAATAGGCCCAGGCGACTGTTTAGCAAAAACACAGGTCTCTGCAAAACCGTAAGGTGAAGTATAGGGGCTGACGCCTGCCCGGTGCTGGAAGGTTAAGAGGAGGGGTTAGCGCAAGCGAAGCTCTGAATTGAAGCCCCAGTAAACGGCGGCCGTAACTATAACGGTCCTAAGGTAGCGAAATTCCTTGTCGGGTAAGTTCCGACCCGCACGAAAGGCGTAACGATCTGGGCACTGTCTCAACGAGAGACTCGGTGAAATTATAGTACCTGTGAAGATGCAGGTTACCCGCGACAGGACGGAAAGACCCCGTGGAGCTTTACTGTAGCTTGATATTGAATTTTGGTACAACTTGTACAGGATAGGTAGGAGCCAGAGAAGTCGGAGCGCCAGCTTCGATGGAGGCGTCGGTGGGATACTACCCTGGTTGTACTGAAATTCTAACCCGTACCCCTTATCGGGGTAGGAGACAGTGTCAGGTGGACAGTTTGACTGGGGCGGTCGCCTCCTAAAAGGTAACGGAGGCGCCCAAAGGTTCCCTCAGAATGGTTGGAAATCATTCGTAGAGTGTAAAGGCACAAGGGAGCTTGACTGCGAGACCTACAAGTCGAGCAGGGTCGAAAGACGGGCTTAGTGATCCGGTGGTTCCGCATGGAAGGGCCATCGCTCAACGGATAAAAGCTACCCCGGGGATAACAGGCTTATCTCCCCCAAGAGTCCACATCGACGGGGAGGTTTGGCACCTCGATGTCGGCTCATCGCATCCTGGGGCTGTAGTCGGTCCCAAGGGTTGGGCTGTTCGCCCATTAAAGCGGTACGCGAGCTGGGTTCAGAACGTCGTGAGACAGTTCGGTCCCTATCCGTCGTGGGCGTAGGAAATTTGAGAGGAGCTGTCCTTAGTACGAGAGGACCGGGATGGACACACCGCTGGTGTACCAGTTGTCTTGCCAAAGGCATCGCTGGGTAGCTATGTGTGGACGGGATAAGTGCTGAAAGCATCTAAGCATGAAGCCCCCTCAAGATGAGATTTCCCATTCATTTGAAGTAAGATCCCTCAAAGACGATGAGGTAGATAGGTTCGAGGTGGAAGTGTGGTGACACATGGAGCTGACGAATACTAATCGATCGAGGACTTAACCAAAACAAACTTGAACAAATTCAATGTCTTTATCCAGTTTTGAGAGAACAAGAGTGAAATGAAAATCTTTTTAAAAAACACTTGTAAAAGAAATCTAAAGTGTTATAATAAAACTTGTCTCAAAAATTAATAGGTCTAGTAATAATGGCAAAGAGGTCACACCCGTTCCCATACCGAACACGGAAGTTAAGCTCTTTAGCGCCGATGGTAGTTGGGGGCTTCCCCCTGCGAGAGTAGGACGTTGCTAGACTTAATACCCAGGAGGATTAGCTCAGCTGGGAGAGCACCTGCCTTACAAGCAGGGGGTCGGCGGTTCGAGCCCGTCATCCTCCACCATTTTGAAAAAGCCGGTGTAGCTCAATTGGTAGAGCAACTGACTTGTAATCAGTAGGTTGAGGGTTCAAGTCCTTTCGCCGGCACCATTTTTTCGAGCCATTAGCTCAGTGGTAGAGCATCTGACTTTTAATCAGAGGGTCGAAGGTTCAAGTCCTTCATGGCTCACCATTTTAATACTTTATTAGAATGTAAGCGGGTGTGGCGGAATTGGCAGACGCACTAGACTTAGGATCTAGCGCCGTAAGGCGTGGGGGTTCGACTCCCTTCACCCGCACCATTTTATATAAACATGCACATGCGGAAGTAGTTCAGTGGTAGAACACCACCTTGCCAAGGTGGGGGTCGCGGGTTCGAACCCCGTCTTCCGCTCCAAATGTGCCGGGGTGGCGGAACTGGCAGACGCACAGGACTTAAAATCCTGCGGTAGGTGACTACCGTACCGGTTCGATTCCGGTCCTCGGCACCATTTATATTTATGCGCCCGTAGCTCAATTGGATAGAGCGTCTGACTACGGATCAGAAGGTTGTGGGTTCGACTCCTGCCGGGCGCGCCATATATCGGGAAGTAGCTCAGCTTGGTAGAGCACTTGGTTTGGGACCAAGGGGTCGCAGGTTCGAATCCTGTCTTCCCGACCATGTAAGTTAAATTCGGGGCCTTAGCTCAGCTGGGAGAGCGCCTGCCTTGCACGCAGGAGGTCAGCGGTTCGATCCCGCTAGGCTCCACCATGAACCTTGAAAACTGAACAACAAAACGTTAATGAATTAAACGTTTCTACATTAACCCTCGTTAATGAGAAACAAAATTTTGGACATCAAACATGATGCCAGCAAAAATTTGAGCTATATCAAATTTTCTTTTATGGAGAGTTTGATCCTGGCTCAGGACGAACGCTGGCGGCGTGCCTAATACATGCAAGTCGAGCGGACGGATGGGAGCTTGCTCCCTGAAGTTAGCGGCGGACGGGTGAGTAACACGTGGGCAACCTGCCCTATAGTTGGGGATAACTCCGGGAAACCGGGGCTAATACCGAATGATACATTTCATCTCCTGTTGAAATGTTGAAAGATGGTTCTGCTATCGCTATAGGATGGGCCCGCGGCGCATTAGCTAGTTGGTGAGGTAACGGCTCACCAAGGCGACGATGCGTAGCCGACCTGAGAGGGTGATCGGCCACACTGGGACTGAGACACGGCCCAGACTCCTACGGGAGGCAGCAGTAGGGAATCTTCCACAATGGGCGAAAGCCTGATGGAGCAACGCCGCGTGAGTGAAGAAGGTTTTCGGATCGTAAAACTCTGTTGTAAGGGAAGAACAAGTACAGTAGTAACTGGCTGTACCTTGACGGTACCTTATTAGAAAGCCACGGCTAACTACGTGCCAGCAGCCGCGGTAATACGTAGGTGGCAAGCGTTGTCCGGAATTATTGGGCGTAAAGCGCGCGCAGGCGGTCCTTTAAGTCTGATGTGAAAGCCCTCGGCTCAACCGAGGAGGGTCATTGGAAACTGGAGGACTTGAGTGCAGAAGAGGAAAGTGGAATTCCAAGTGTAGCGGTGAAATGCGTAGAGATTTGGAGGAACACCAGTGGCGAAGGCGACTTTCTGGTCTGTAACTGACGCTGAGGCGCGAAAGCGTGGGGAGCAAACAGGATTAGATACCCTGGTAGTCCACGCCGTAAACGATGAGTGCTAAGTGTTAGGGGGTTTCCGCCCCTTAGTGCTGCAGCTAACGCATTAAGCACTCCGCCTGGGGAGTACGGTCGCAAGACTGAAACTCAAAGGAATTGACGGGGGCCCGCACAAGCGGTGGAGCATGTGGTTTAATTCGAAGCAACGCGAAGAACCTTACCAGGTCTTGACATCCCACTGACCGCTATGGAGACATAGCTTTCCCTTCGGGGACAGTGGTGACAGGTGGTGCATGGTTGTCGTCAGCTCGTGTCGTGAGATGTTGGGTTAAGTCCCGCAACGAGCGCAACCCTTGTCCTTAGTTGCCATCATTTAGTTGGGCACTCTAAGGAGACTGCCGATGACAAATCGGAGGAAGGTGGGGATGACGTCAAATCATCATGCCCCTTATGACCTGGGCTACACACGTGCTACAATGGACGGTACAAACGGTTGCGAAGTCGCGAGATGGAGCTAATCTGATAAAACCGTTCTCAGTTCGGATTGTAGGCTGCAACTCGCCTACATGAAGCTGGAATCGCTAGTAATCGCGGATCAGCATGCCGCGGTGAATACGTTCCCGGGCCTTGTACACACCGCCCGTCACACCACGAGAGTTTGTAACACCCGAAGTCGGTGAGGTAACCTTTTGGGGCCAGCCGCCGAAGGTGGGACAGATGATTGGGGTGAAGTCGTAACAAGGTAGCCGTATCGGAAGGTGCGGCTGGATCACCTCCTTTCTAAGGATATATAACGGAAATAAGCTCTAAGAGCTTATACATTAACGTTTTGTGTTCAGTTTTGAAGGTTCAACGAAAAGCGAAGAACGTTTGTTCAACTCGCTAGAACACTTCAAACTTGTTCTTTGAAAACTGGATAAAACGACATTGAAACATTTTTTTAGTTCAAGAATTTTATTGTAAGTCTAAATCTTCTCTTTAAGAGAAGTAATAACTTTTAGGTTAAGTTATTAAGGGCGCACGGTGAATGCCTTGGCACTAGGAGTCGATGAAGGACGGCACTAACACCGATATGCCTCGGGGAGCTGTAAGTAAGCTTTGATCCGGGGATTTCCGAATGGGGGAACCCACTATGCGTAATGGCATAGTATCTTCACGTGAATTCATAGCGTGTTGAAGACAGACCCAGGGAACTGAAACATCTAAGTACCTGGAGGAAGAGAAAGAAAATTCGATTCCCTGAGTAGCGGCGAGCGAAACGGGAAGAGCCCAAACCAAGAGGCTTGCCTCTTGGGGTTGTAGGACACTCTACATGGAGTTACAAAAGAATGGATTAGACGAAGCGATCTGGAAAGGTCCGCTATAAAAGGTAAAAGCCCTGTAGTCAAAAGTTCATTCACTCTTGAGTGTATCCTGAGTACGGCGGAACACGTGAAATTCCGTCGGAATCCGGGAGGACCATCTCCCAAGGCTAAATACTACCTAGTGACCGATAGTGAACCAGTACCGTGAGGGAAAGGTGAAAAGCACCCCGGGAGGGGAGTGAAATAGAACCTGAAACCGTGTGCCTACAAGTAGTTAGAGCCCGTTAATGGGTGATAGCGTGCCTTTTGTAGAATGAACCGGCGAGTTACGATTACGTGCAAGGTTAAGCCGAGAAGGCGGAGCCGCAGCGAAAGCGAGTCTGAATAGGGCGAATGAGTACGTGGTCGTAGACCCGAAACCAGGTGATCTACCCATGTCCAGGGTGAAGGTGAGGTAACACTTACTGGAGGCCCGAACCCACGCACGTTGAAAAGTGCGGGGATGAGGTGTGGGTAGCGGAGAAATTCCAATCGAACTTGGAGATAGCTGGTTCTCTCCGAAATAGCTTTAGGGCTAGCCTCGTGAATTAGAATACTGGAGGTAGAGCACTGTTTGGACTAGGGGGCATCTCGCTTTACCGAATTCAGACAAACTCCGAATGCCAGATATTTATACACGGGAGTCAGACTGCGAGTGATAAGATCCGTAGTCAAAAGGGAAACAGCCCAGACCACCAGCTAAGGTCCCAAAGTAATCGTTAAGTGGAAAAGGATGTGGCGTTGCTTAGACAACCAGGATGTTGGCTTAGAAGCAGCCATCATTTAAAGAGTGCGTAATAGCTCACTGGTCGAGTGACGCTGCGCCGAAAATGTATCGGGGCTAAACGATTCACCGAAGCTGTGGATTGACATCTACGATGTCAGTGGTAGGAGAGCGTTCTAAGTGCGTTGAAGTCAGACCGGAAGGACTGGTGGAGCGCTTAGAAGTGAGAATGCCGGTATGAGTAGCGAAAGATGGGTGAGAATCCCATCCACCGTATGACTAAGGTTTCCTGAGGAAGGCTCGTCCGCTCAGGGTTAGTCGGGACCTAAGTCGAGGCCGATAGGCGTAGACGATGGACAACAGGTTGATATTCCTGTACCACCTCCCCGCCGTTTGAGTAATGGGGGGACGCAGTAGGATAGGGAAAGCGTGCCGTTGGTTGTGCACGCCCAAGCAGTAAGGCGTGGAAGTAGGAAAATCCGCTTCCTAATACGTTGAGCTGTGATGGGGAGCGATTCATCGCGAAGTTCCTGATTTCACACTGCCAAGAAAAGCCTCTAGCGAGGCGGGAGGTGCCCGTACCGCAAACCGACACAGGTAGTCGAGGAGAGAATCCTAAGGTGTGCGAGAGAACTCTCGTTAAGGAACTCGGCAAAATGACCCCGTAACTTCGGGAGAAGGGGTGCTCTCGAGAGAGAGCCGCAGTGAATAGGCCCAGGCGACTGTTTAGCAAAAACACAGGTCTCTGCAAAACCGTAAGGTGAAGTATAGGGGCTGACGCCTGCCCGGTGCTGGAAGGTTAAGAGGAGGGGTTAGCGCAAGCGAAGCTCTGAATTGAAGCCCCAGTAAACGGCGGCCGTAACTATAACGGTCCTAAGGTAGCGAAATTCCTTGTCGGGTAAGTTCCGACCCGCACGAAAGGCGTAACGATCTGGGCACTGTCTCAACGAGAGACTCGGTGAAATTATAGTACCTGTGAAGATGCAGGTTACCCGCGACAGGACGGAAAGACCCCGTGGAGCTTTACTGTAGCTTGATATTGAATTTTGGTACAACTTGTACAGGATAGGTAGGAGCCAGAGAAGTCGGAGCGCCAGCTTCGATGGAGGCGTCGGTGGGATACTACCCTGGTTGTACTGAAATTCTAACCCGTACCCCTTATCGGGGTAGGAGACAGTGTCAGGTGGACAGTTTGACTGGGGCGGTCGCCTCCTAAAAGGTAACGGAGGCGCCCAAAGGTTCCCTCAGAATGGTTGGAAATCATTCGTAGAGTGTAAAGGCACAAGGGAGCTTGACTGCGAGACCTACAAGTCGAGCAGGGTCGAAAGACGGGCTTAGTGATCCGGTGGTTCCGCATGGAAGGGCCATCGCTCAACGGATAAAAGCTACCCCGGGGATAACAGGCTTATCTCCCCCAAGAGTCCACATCGACGGGGAGGTTTGGCACCTCGATGTCGGCTCATCGCATCCTGGGGCTGTAGTCGGTCCCAAGGGTTGGGCTGTTCGCCCATTAAAGCGGTACGCGAGCTGGGTTCAGAACGTCGTGAGACAGTTCGGTCCCTATCCGTCGTGGGCGTAGGAAATTTGAGAGGAGCTGTCCTTAGTACGAGAGGACCGGGATGGACACACCGCTGGTGTACCAGTTGTCTTGCCAAAGGCATCGCTGGGTAGCTATGTGTGGACGGGATAAGTGCTGAAAGCATCTAAGCATGAAGCCCCCTCAAGATGAGATTTCCCATTCATTTGAAGTAAGATCCCTCAAAGACGATGAGGTAGATAGGTTCGAGGTGGAAGTGTGGTGACACATGGAGCTGACGAATACTAATCGATCGAGGACTTAACCAAAACAAACTTGAACGAATTCAATGTCTTTATCCAGTTTTGAGAGAACAAAGTTCTTTCAATTAAATAGTGAAGTGATAATGGCAAAGAGGTCACACCCGTTCCCATACCGAACACGGAAGTTAAGCTCTTTAGCGCCGATGGTAGTTGGGGGCTTCCCCTGTGAGAGTAGGACGTCGCTTCGCACTAAACACCACTGATTTTTCAGTGGTGTTTTTTTATTAAAAAAGCCCCCAACTCCAAGAACCGAAGGTAATTCACCTGAGACTGAACAAATGTACACGGTGAAACCTCTCGAGGACAAAACTCAACCGAGAAGTAAAGAAATCGTCCTCGAGCAAGCGCCTCAAGGACAACACTTCCAAGAAAGCCATTATGAACAGTTGTCGAAGCTTCACAGTCATTGTTGATTGAATTTGTGTTTACAATTTAAAAAGGTTCATCAACTTCAAGAATTGAGAGTTCAATAGATAGGATACGATTTTTCAAATGTAAATTTAAAATGTTGCATATAAAATAGTGGCATATTAAAAGAGAATACAGCACAATAATGAAAGAAAAATATATTTCATAAAAAGTAAGCAAGGGGTCAATAAATGAAAAAGTCACTACCACTTCTATCTTTTGAGTTTGCTTCTAGTTCGGGCGTTATTAAACCATTAACATTTAACAATCCGATAGAAATAATAATCGCTAATACAGTTGAGGAAGTTTTACCATGTTTCGATTTAATAGAGAAAGCTATTCAAGATGGTTATTATGTGGCTGGATATATGTCATATGAATGTGCACCGGCTTTCGATCCAGCATTTAAAGTGAAGAGTGGAAATAAAATGCCGCTTGTATGGTTCGGTGTCTTTAATGAACCTAAATTAGAAACTGTGAAGAGTGATGGTGCATATAAAAATTTAAAATGGACTTCTACTGTTTCAGAAAAGGACTATCAAAATTCTATAAAATTAATTAAACAATGGATTGGACAAGGAACTACATATCAAACAAATTATACAATTCGTTTGAAATCAAATTTTCAAGGTGATGATATTACTTTATATAACACATTAAAAAGGGCGCAGGTATCAAACTATTGTGCATATATCAATACAGGAGAATATAGTATTTTATCGGCTTCACCAGAACTTTTTTTTCATCTAAAAGAGGACAAAATTATTACTCGTCCTATGAAAGGAACCTTAAAAAGAGGAAGAAATATAAAAGAAGATGAAGCAAATAGAAATGAGTTATATTACTCTGAAAAGAATCGTGCAGAAAATGTAATGATTGTTGATTTGTTAAGAAATGATTTAAATGTCATTGCTATACCTGGTACCGTTCAAGTTGATAAACTATTTGAAATTGAAGATTACCCGACAGTTCATCAAATGACTTCTACAATCACTGCAAAAATAAAGGAAAGTACAAAGCTATTGGAAGTTTTCCAAGCTCTTTTCCCTTGTGGTTCAATAACAGGTGCGCCTAAGATTAGTACAATGGAAGCAATCGAAAAACTAGAAAAAGAACCACGCGAAGTGTATTGTGGTGCAATTGGCTATATAACACCAGAAAGAGAAGCAATTTTTAACGTCCCTATTAGAACAGTAGTAATCGATCAGCAAACAAATGAGGCAACCTATGGAGTAGGTGGAGGAATAACTTGGGATTCAACCTCTGAAGATGAATATCAAGAAGTATTGGCAAAGGCGAGTCTACTTGAGATAAAAAGACCTGAATTTCAATTGTTGGAAAGTTTACTGTTAGAAAATGGTGAGTACTTCTTGATTGAAGAGCATTTAAATCGGCTTTTCAGTTCTGCAAAATATTTCAAATATCCTATAAATATGAAGAATGTAAAGAATCATTTGCAAAAAAATTTAGAGCTATATCAACAAGGAACATATAAAACTCGTTTGCTTATGAATTTGAAGGGAGAAGTTACAATAACTACTCAACCAATTACGTTACAGTCCTTTGATACCCCGGTACTCACAAAACTTGCGGATGAGCCAGTAAGTAAAAATAATATTTTTTTATATCATAAAACGACAAACAGGGATGTATATACACAATTTCAAAAAAGTTATTCTGATGTGTTCGATGTACTTTTATGGAATGAAGATAGGGAACTAACGGAATTTACAAATGGAAATATAGTTTTAGAAATGGCAGATGGGTTATGGACACCACCTATTGAAAGTGGCTTATTGGCAGGAACTTATAGGGAACGACTTTTAAAAGAAGGGCGCATCAAAGAAAAAATTTTAACAATTGAAGATTTGAAAAACTGTACAAATATATGGTTTGTTAACAGCGTAAGAAAATGGGTTAAAGTAAAGCTAATTTAGTTCAATAATAAGAAAGGGAGAACTGTAATAGATTCTCCCTTTTATCATTTAGAACTCCAATACTTTTCGAAGATCATTAACATAGGATTGGCTAACAGGAAGCTCTACGCCATTTTTTAATACAACGATGAAATTCGATGTTATATCCTTTGTGATTTTTTTTATGAAATAAACATTTAAAATATAGGAACGATGAATTCTAACGAAAAATTCAGGTAGCTTTGTCTGCAATTCCTTTAAAGTAATATTTGTTTTATATTGTTCATTTTCTGCGTAAAACCAGGTACGCTTCTGAAGGCTTTCAATGTGTGAGATGCGTTCAATGGGTATTGGAGTCCAATCTTCATTTTGTTTACCAGTCAAAAATTTATATGGTACTTGTTTGTTATCAACTGTAAATGTTGATGGAAAGACAACGATTAATGCAGCTTCCATTTGGTCGAAAATTATTGGATATCCAATCGCATAATAAGGGACACCAAAAATAGAATCGTCAATTAGAGCCTCTGTTTTCATTCTTGTTTTTAATACTTTTGCTGCTACGCTATCTCCATTGATTTTCTTACCAAGGGTTAGATGCATATGATGACGACTTAATACAGAATAAATGTAAGAATCGTCGATTGCAATGGCTAAAGAAGCATCTTTAGGCACCCAATCTTCTAAAATAACCTTAAATTGATCTAATTCTGTTTTTGGTACTTGAAAGTTTTCGATTTCCACAATTAAACTCCCCTTTGTTCCATTTTAAAAATCCCACTTCATCCCCAAAAAACAATTATCCATCCTATAATTTGGATATTTTATCAAAAAATAATGCAAAATATTCCTTACTGTTATATATTAATTTACAACAAATACACCTGTTATGGAACAGATTTTTCGAAAAAATTTTAATAGTGGTGTATTTAGACATTGGGGAAGGTGTGAATGTTTACATGTCAACGAGACAAGAAAGAATCGAGGCAATCAAAAAGGATTGGGCAGAGAATCCGCGATGGAAAGGGATTGTTCGCCCATATACTGCAGAAGAAGTTGTTAAACTACAGGGATCCTTTGTAATTGAGCAAACATTGGCAAAACACGGTGCAGCAAGACTTTGGAAATCATTACATGAAGAAAACTTTATTAATGCATTGGGTGCATTAACGGGGAATCAAGCAGTACAACAAGTAAAGGCAGGACTAAAAGCAATCTATTTATCAGGGTGGCAGGTAGCTGCTGATGCAAATCTTGCAGGTCAAATGTATCCAGACCAATCATTATATCCTGCAAACTCAGTACCGCAAGTAGTAAAACGTATAAATCAAGCTTTACAAAGAGCAGATCAAATCGACCATTCAGAAGGTCGTGAAGATAACTTTGATTGGTTTGCGCCAATTGTTGCAGATGCTGAAGCAGGGTTTGGGGGTCCGCTTAATGTATTTGAGCTTGTAAAAGCAATGATTGAAGCAGGTACTGCAGGAGTTCATTTAGAAGATCAACTTGCATCAGAGAAAAAATGCGGACATTTAGGTGGAAAGGTATTGCTACCTACTCAAAATGCAGTTCGAAATTTAGTAGCAGCTCGTTTAGCAATGGATGTGATGGGTGTGGATACAATTTTAATCGCTCGTACAGATGCAGATGCAGCTGATATGGTAACAAGCGATATCGATCCGAGAGATGAAGAATTTATTACTGGAGAACGTACGCCTGAAGGATTCTTCCGTACAAAAGCGGGTATAAAACAAGCGATTGCACGTGGTCTTGCATACGCGCCATATGCAGACTTAATTTGGTGTGAAACTTCAACGCCATCATTAGAAGAAGCACGTGAATTTGCAGAAGGAATTCATGCACAATTCCCAGGTAAGATGTTGGCATACAACTGTTCACCATCATTTAACTGGAAAGCAAAACTTTCTGATAAAGAAATCGCAGAGTTCCAACGTGAAATTGCAAAAATGGGTTATAAGTTCCAATTCGTAACATTAGCTGGCTTCCATTCATTGAATTACTCAATGTTTGAACTTGCATATGATTACAAAGATAACGGAATGGCTGCATACTCTAAACTTCAGCAAGCAGAATTTGCAGCAGAATCGAAAGGATATACTGCTACTAAGCACCAACGTGAAGTAGGTACAGGTTACTTTGATGAAGTTGCACAGGCTATTTCTGGCGGAAATTCATCTACCACTGCAATGGCTGGGTCAACAGAAGCGGCTCAATTCGTTTAATTAAATAGTTTATTATTTAACCGAAATATTACCTCGACGAAAATTACTGAGATTATTTATTTTTCATATTTAAGAGATAAAACTTGCGTCGAGGTATTTCAATTATGCAATTCAAATAAGGGTGGGATTTTGAAAATGGAACAGACCATTTCAGAAAAGCTTAACATCACTGGAAAACTAACAGAAGAAGCAAAGGAAATTCTAACTCCAGATGCGCTTGAATTTATCGTATCATTACATGAGAAATTTAACGAAAGACGTAAGGGATTACTTAACAAAAGACAAGAACGCCAAAAAAGACTAGATAATGGTGAAAAGTTAAATTTCCTTGAAGAAACAAAAGAAATCCGAGAAGGTAATTGGACAATTGCACCACTTCCAGATGATTTAAAAGATCGTCGGGTTGAAATTACAGGCCCAGCAGTAGATCGGAAAATGGTTATTAATGCGTTGAATTCGGGTGCAAAAATGTTTATGGCGTGTTTTGAAGACGCATCAACACCAACTTGGGAAAATATGATCGCTGGTCAAATAAATATGAGAGACTCGATTAAAAAAACGATTGCTTTCACTCAACCGGAAACAGGAAAACAATACTCTTTAAAAGATCACACAGCAATACTTTTAGTTCGTCCTAGAGGGCTACATTTACTAGAGAAAAATGTACTTGTTAATGGGGAGCCAATGTCTGGTAGCTTTTTTGATTTTGGATTATATTTCTTCCATAATGCAAAAGAAACACTAGCACAAGGTACAGGTCCATATTTCTATTTGCCAAAGTTAGAAAGTCATCTAGAAGCACGACTTTGGAATGATGTGTTTGTATATGCTCAAGAATATTTAGGAATTCCACAAGGAACGATAAAAGCAACGGTATTAATCGAAACAATTTTAGCGGCCTTTGAAATGGATGAAATTTTATATGAACTTAGACAGCATTCAGCAGGATTGAATTGTGGTAGATGGGACTATATCTTTAGCTTTATTAAGCGTTTAAGAAATCAACCTGATGTGATTCTGCCAGACCGTGGTCAAGTAACAATGACGGTTCCATTTATGAGAGCATATACGTCTTTATGTATTCAAACTTGTCATAAACGTAATGCACCTGCCATTGGGGGAATGGCGGCGCAAATACCAGTCAAGAATGATGAAAAGGCAAATGAAATTGCCTTTGAAAAAGTTCGTGAAGATAAACGCCGTGAAGCAACGGATGGACACGATGGGACATGGGTAGCACATCCGGGATTAGTACCTGTTGCCATGGAACAATTTGATGCGGTTATGAAAACACCTAACCAAATTGATAAAAAACGTGAAGATGTTCAAGTTACGGCAGAAGATCTATTAGCTGTACCAGAGGGGACGATTACAGAAGAAGGTCTTCGTGTAAACGTAAGCGTGGGAATACAGTATATTGCCTCTTGGCTTCGAGGAAACGGTGCAGCGCCAATTAATAACTTAATGGAAGACGCAGCAACTGCTGAAATTTCTCGCACACAAGTGTGGCAATGGATTCGCCATGAAAAAGGAATTTTAATTGATGGTCGGAAAGTAACTATGGAATTAGTGTTACAAATTGTTGAAGAAGAGCTTGCGAAAATTAAAGTCGCTGTTGGGGAACAAGCGTATAACAGTGGCAAGTATAGAGATGCCGCGGAGTTATTTAAATATTTAATTGAGCAAGAAGAGTTCATTGAATTTTTAACATTACCAGGTTACGAAAAACTTGAATTATAAGCATATTTACAAGGACAATAAATTGGTTCAAAAAAGGGGAATTTGATAGATAAGTAAGTTGGGGGGAGATGGTCTTACGAGTCATAGGTGGCTCGTAAGACTTTTTCATATAATATTTAAATTCTTTAAAGGGAAATTACATATAATGATTGAAGTTAATATATAAACAATTTATAGAAGAGGTGCTACATATGAAAAATAGTGAAATTTTATTAGTACCAGGTCCAACACCAGTAATGGATGAAATTTATGATGCGTTATCAAGTGAAACTAGAGGCCATACAGATCCGCGTTTTGTAGAAACATTTAAAAATGCAATAGAGCAAACGAAGATGCTACTGAAACCAGATGGAGAAGTATTTATTGTAGCAGGGTCTGGAACACTCGCTATGGAAATGGCAATTGTGAATACAGTAGGAAAAGGAGAAAAACTATTAGTCATTAGTCATGGTTATTTTGGAGACCGTTTTTCGCCTTTAGCAGATGCTTATGGTATAGACGTAGACGTAATCCAAGCTGAGTGGGGTAAACAAGTAGATGTATCGTTAGTTCAACAAAAATTAGCCAAAGAGACGTATAAAGCAGTTACTATAACACATGCAGATACATCAACGGGCGTTATTTCAAACCTTGAACAGTTAGTTCCCGTCATTAAGCAAGCGGGGGCTTTGATTGTTTTGGACGGTGTAGTAGCGACTGCTGCTCTTGATGAAAATATGAGTAAAACATATGGACATCCAGATTATAAAATCGATGTAGTATTAACCGGTTCTCAAAAAGCAATTGGTATACCGCCGGGGCTTGCTATTGTGGCATTTAATA
This sequence comes from Lysinibacillus sp. PLM2, assembly GCA_023168345.1. NCBI lineage: Bacteria > Bacillati > Bacillota > Bacilli > Caryophanales > Bacillaceae > Lysinibacillus > Lysinibacillus sp. PLM2. The sequence continues at coordinate 120,318 of AP025689.1, forward strand.
AAACAGCATTACAAGCGAGGGAAGATTTAGGCACTATCCCTGCTTACTACAGTGATATAAAAAATTGGTTGCCAATCATGAAGGACCCTTCAAAGTATTTTGCAACCCCACCTGTTAATATGATCTATGCTTATCATGAAGCAATGAAGATTGTTCTTAATGAGGGAATTGAAAAAAGGGAGAAGCGCCATATTGCATTTGGACGTGGTATACGAGCGGCATTAAGTACTTATGGAATGGAGCCTTTAGCAAATGAAGAGGTTGCTGCACCAACATTATCTTGTATCCTATATCCAGAGGGAGTAGATGATATTGCTTTCCGAAAGGAACTTGCAAATAAAGGAATAATCGTTGCAGGTGCATTGGCACATTTATCAGGTAAAGCATTTAGAATAGGACATATGGGAAATACAACAGAAGAAATGTTATTAGGAGCAATAAAAGTTATTGGTGAGTCACTGATTGACTTAGGTCACTTTGTTGATGTAGAAAAAGCAATGGGTACTTTTACAAAAGAAATAATTACTCAGGTCAAGTAATATTAATAGATAAGTGGTATGATTATGACACACTTTTATAGTGTGTCTATTTTCGTGATTAAGAGTGGGAGGAATACAAAATGGAGTATAACAAATTAAAAAGAATGATAGACATATCACAGAAAAGGGTACCTGCAGAATTTATATTAAAAAATGCGGTTGTTGCAGATGTTTTTTCATTAAGCTGGCGAAAAGTAAACATTGTTGTAGCTGATGGGAAAATCATTGCACTAGACGAAAAAGATGAATTTACTGCAGAAAATGTGGAAGATGCTCAAGGGAGATATGTTATTCCAGGGCTAATTGATACCCATATTCATATTGAATCTTCTATATTACCTCCTTCTCAGTTCAGCGAAATATTACTACCTCATGGAATTACTACGGTTATTACAGATCCACATGAAATTGCGAATGTATCAGGTTCAGTAGGATTGGATTTTATGATTGAAGATGCCCAAAATGCGAAAATGGATATTTATTTTATGTTACCATCCAGCGTACCTTGTACGTCATTTGAAAATTCTGGTGCCGTTATGAAGGCAAAAGACTTAGCAAAATTCATTGAAAATAGCCAAGTACTTGGACTTGCAGAGGTAATGGATTACCCATCAGTTTTAAATGTTGAACAAGAGATGCTTGAAAAAATAGAACTTACTCAAAATGCGAATAAAATAATTGATGGTCACGCAGCAGGACTGAATTCTGATCAAATTCGTGGTTATCGCGCGGCTGGAGTACGAACAGATCATGAATGTGTTACTGTTGAAGATGCCTTAGAACGCGTTAAACAAGGTATGTATGTTTTGATTAGAGAAGGATCGGCTGCTAAAAATTTAATCGACCTCTTACCTGCAGTAACAGCCTCAAATTCAAGACGTTTTGCTTTCTGTACAGATGATAAACACCTTGATGAATTAATAGAGGAAGGAAGTATCGATTTTGCGATAGCACTTGCTATTAAAAATGGTATGGAACCTCTACAAGCGATTCAGCTTGCCACTTTAAATGCAGCAGAATGTTATCAATTATTTGATAAGGGTGCCATAGCTGAGGGTTATGACGCAGACTTCCTGCTACTAGATGATTTAGAAACGATGAAAGTAAATGCGGTTTGGAAAAAAGGTGAGAAGGTTGCTGAAAATGGAACTATTCTTGAAAGTACGACATTAAATACAGCAATAAATCATTCGATCTTACAATCCGTACATTTACCAAAACTAACCAAATCAGACTTGGAGATAAAATTTGAAATAGGAAATCGCGCAAATATTATAGAAATAATGCCAAATCAAATTACGACAAAACATATACAGCAAGAAGTAGACGTAGTAGAAGGATCTTTTGTCCCTTCAATAGAAAAGGACTTATTAAAGCTAATCGTTGTTGAACGTCATCACGGCTTAGGCAACATTGGAAAAGCAATTGTTAAAGGATTTGGGCTTCAAAAGGGTGCGGTCGCTACAACCATTGCACATGATTCTCATAACGCAATTGTATTAGGTACGAATGATGATGATATATTAATTGCTTTAGAAGAGATTCAAAACATTCAAGGTGGCATTGTTGTAGTGGAAGAAGGGAAAGTCATTAGTTCATTAGCATTACCAATTGCTGGGCTTATGTCCACACTAGATGCGAACGAGGCTAAAAACAAATTGATAGAAGTCCACGAAGCCATTAAGAAAATAAACCCAAAATTAGATTTCCATTTATTATTAACACTTTCGTTCCTAAGCTTACCTGTTATTCCGGACTTAAAGCTAACTGATACGGGATTGTTTGATGTGAAAAATTTCCGTCACCTACCAATTGAAATAAAATAAAGGAGAGTGGGAAATAAGCAAAGAAACTGCAATTTTAGAGGATTATCTAATCAAAATAGATTCTTTGCTATTTCTCTAGAATTTAGAAGCAAAAAATTCATTGCTTTTAAGCGTCTTAATTTGAAATTGTTTTTTCTACCACACTCTCTCACTCTTTGTAATATTGATATTCATTAGTTTAAAAGTTAAAATTTTAATAGAATTCTGTCTATAGGGGGACATTCATTGGATAAAGTCATTGCAGTTATTCCTGCTTTAAATCCCTTAAATTCGCTAATTCCATTTGTTGAAGAAGTTGTACAAATGGAATTTGAAAAAGTGGTCATTGTTAATGACGGTAGTGATCGTAAATATCAGAAAGTATTTAGTGAACTGAAAAAAATAAAGGATTGCATCGTTATTGAGCATCCTCAAAACTTTGGAAAGGGTAAAGCACTAAAAACAGGTTTCCGCTATGTTTTGAATCATTTCCCCTATACAAAAGGGATTATTACAATGGGTGCTTATTGTCAGCATAAAACGACAGATGTGCGTTTAATTTTACATAAAGCAAAGGTTTTTTCTAATGGTATTATATTAGGTGTAAGAAATTTCAAATCAAAAGATGTTTCTATTAGTAAATATTTTGGAAATCGAGCTGTATCACTTCTATTTCAGCTATTGTTTCATAAACGTATTCTTGATACTCAAACAGGCTTAAGATTTATCCCAAAACAGGAATTATATTGGCTAATCAACGTACCTGGAAATTCCTTTAGATTTGATACAAATATGCTAATAGAAGCCATTAAACGGAAAGTTCCAATCTATGAGATTCCAATAGGGCATCTCCAGTATAAGAAGAATTCTATTATTCAATATGATGAAATTACGAATATGAATAAAGTGATACAACAACTAATCTTGCTATATTCAAAAAGTAAATACTAATTTATTATGAAACTTTTGTTTAAAGAAATCGTATTAAGTATATTACTACAATCAAAGGTTACCTATTAAGTGTACTTTTATGTAGTATATTTTTATTTCTCGGGAAATTATTTTCATAGAATTATTTCGCTTTAGGAGGATATAAAATGAAAGAAGATTTCCAATTGGATGTTGTGACAGGTAAAGAGAAACATTTTTCACCAAAGAAGTTTGTTCAAAAATTAAAAGATAGTGGATTTAAATTAGGATTTAAAGCTTTACACGGTGCTGCAACTTTATACAGTGCTTTAAAAAGCTCAGATATGCCAAAGAAAAATAAATTACTTATTGCAGGGGTCCTCGGTTATTTTATTTTACCAACGGATTTAATAGCAGACTTTTTACCAGCATTGGGATTAGCAGATGATGCTTTTCTAATTATGCAGGCCATGTCAACCATTTATTCTTCTATTACAGACGAAATGAAGGAAGAAGGACATCAGCTATTAAAGAAAATGTTTGGCGATAAATATGAATATAATCAGGAATAAATAGAAATACCTAATTAGAGGTGTTCGTGTATGTTAAAAAAAATTACCTTCATTGTCATATTAATAGTCTTGTTTAAACCCGCTTATGAGTATGGAACAAAGCTATTTAATGATGTGAATCAATATTTAAATCATAACTCTATAGATATTTCTGACGCTACAAATGAGCTAATTACAACAGTATCCGAAGGGGTTAATGGTTTGTCGTCTACCGTATCAAACATGACTGCCGTAGATTCAAAACCTTCTGAACTACCTACGGAAGTAAAAAGTGTAGAAGATTTAGCTGATGCTTTTTACCATCACTTTAGTAAATGGGAAACAAACTTTGAGATTCACTATGTTGGAAGCACAAGTGATATCGAAAATATTATTGATCGAGCAATAAAAGATGCGACTGGTCGAGATCAATACATTGGAGGTCACTTAGCTGATCGGCGAGTGGAGTTTGAATATGGTGTAATGGATGCAAAGATTAAAGTGGATCAGCAATATTTAACAAATCCTGAGCAGGAAAAGATTGTTGATGAAAAAGTTGCGCAAATCCTTTCAGCAGTTGATCCGAATACAATGTCTGATTTTCAAAAAGTGAAATTTGTTAATGATTATATTGTGAAAAATACTGCTTACAGTGAGGAATCAAGTGCAAGTCCACATAGTGCCTTCGCTGTAGTGCATGAAGGTAAAGGTGTTTGTCAGGGCTATGCACTGTTAGCGCTAAAAATGCTTCAACAGCTCGGGGTTGAAACAAAATATGTTGTAGGAGAAGTATATACAGGTGGACATGCTTGGAACTTAGTCAAAGTTGATGGTGAGTGGTATCATCTGGATACTACATGGAATGATCCCGTACCAGATAGAGGGAATACAATTAGTTACCAATATTTTTTAATCAATGACGCACAGATGAAGGTTGATCATACGTGGATTCAATCAAATTATCCGACAGCTACTAATAATAAATACGCATTTATGAAACAAGTGGATCACGCATACGAAGTAAACGGATATATGTACTACAGTAATGTGGAGGATAATAATCTTTTATATCGTGTTAATCTACAAACGGGTGCTAGTGAGAAGGTTACAAACAGTAGAGCGCAATATATTGTAGGTCATGATGATTGGTTGTATTTCAGCAATTATTCAAATGGTGCTTATCTTACGAAAATAAAAACTAATGGTACAGAAGAATCTATTTTATATCAAACAGAAGTTAAAGATTTATTTGTTGAAGATGGGTACTTATTCTTTTCAACACCAGATGGACTAAAGAAAATGGCTTTAGAATAAAGAAACTACATCCCTAGTAAAAGGATGCAGTTTCTTTTTTATTTATTAACCTTCTTTACTTCAGAAAGAGCTCTTTTCAATATATACTGAATGGGTGCGTCGTGACATAATTCGAAGGATATATTCGGATATTTTGTACTAACGTACTGCTGAAATAAATCTTTAATTACGATATGGTTTTTTAATATGCCGCCATTCATATAAAGAGTAAACACTTCGCCGTTATACTGAATTTTTTCCAGCACTGTAATCGCTAAAATAGAAAGTTCCTTTGCAGCATTTTTTGCAATATGAATTGCTGTTTCATCACCATGTTCAATAGCATCTGAAAGGATAGAGCTAATACTTGCCATTTGGGCATTTGTAAATTCAGGATGATACACCCAGGACAATAATTGTTCTATAGTTGTTATCTGAAGCTTTTCAAAGAGCAAATTTTTTAAATAAGTGAGTTTATTAGTTCTACCGTCTTCAGCTCGAATTATTGCTCGAAGTATCTCCTGGCCGACCCAATATCCGCTGCCTTCATCTGCTGCAAGGTGTCCCCAGCCACCTGTTCGAACTATCAAATCCCTCCCGTCAAAGGCATAGGCAATAGACCCTGTGCCTGATAAAACAAGAGCTCCGGGTTTCCCATTAGTTAATCCAAGTAATGTAGAATGAACATCATTTTCAACGATGATGGTATTTATTTCAAAAGGAACGTTGTTTAGGCAATTTTCTATAATCCCTTTTATGATAGACAAATCATGACTAGTGTCAATTCCAGCCATTGCAAATGCAGCCACTTCTATTTGAGTGTTTGGAATAGCTTGATAGGCATCCAATAAAAGGTCTGTAATTACTCTTTCTACATGTTCTACACCAATGGCGTGAATGTTCGAGCCTGTAGAGATTTTATTAAATAGTGTTTTCCCGTTTGCTAATTGTATGGTAATGGCTGTTTTTGTTGCACCGCCGTCAACTGCCATTACAACTTTCTCTTCCGTCATTATTGATTCCAACCCTTTAAAATATAAGATAATTGTTGTTCACATTGAAATATACGATTCTCTTTATCTTTAATCCAATTTTCAAGTAATGGTGTAACAGCATTTGCTTGTAGTAATGAATTTCGCATTGTATCAGGTGCAGGTCCACCATATAAAGAACGTATATGAATGAAGTACTCCGGCTTTAGTGCTTGGTAAAATGTATCCTTAGTTATTGTAAGGGATTTGCCTAATATTTCTTTGGATTTTTCGTTGGCTAATTCCCAAGTTAAACGATCTAGGGATTCTTCCTTTGCATCCAGTAATGCACGAACGCAGCTGCTAACAATTCGATGGGATTGTCTAAAAGAAATCTTTTCTGAACGAACGAGTGTATCTGCAAGCTCTGTTACGTTGGCAAAGCTAGTTTCTGCTCGTTTGCGAAGTTTCTCTTTATTTACTTCCATTGTGACTACTAAACTACCAAAGAGTTTATAGATACCTCTTAATCGTTCCATTGCTCGCCATAAATAGGGTTGCATATCATCCTCTGTGTCAACAATATCTCCAAATGGTGTATTATGAATCATTTGTAAAACGGTAGAAGCATCCCCTACAACTGCCGATAGTAATGAACGTGTATGTTCAATGGACACCGGATTGCGTTTTTGTGGCATGATAGAACTAACTTGAACATAAGGACTAGCCAGTTTAAAAGCGTTAAATTCCTGAGTAGCCCATTGTAAAAAGTCCTGGGAAGTACGTCCAAGATTTAATGCGGAAAGTTGAATAACACTTGCGAGCTCTGCAATATAATCTGCGCCTGCTACAGCATCCCATGCATTTTCAATAATATCATCAAAAGCTAGTAGCTCAGCCATTCTTTCACGGCTGATTTTAAATCCAGTAGTAGTTAAAGCTGCAGCCCCCATGCTACTTCTGTTGATCGTACTATAAGCAGCTTGCATCCGTTTGAAGTCACGTGTTAATTGGTCAATCACCGCTTTTAAATAATGAGCCAATGTGGTAGGCTGTGCTTGCTGTGTGTGTGTGTAGCCAAGCATGACCGTATCTACATGATCCTCTGCAAATGCAATTAATGACGCACGTAGTTCTAACAGCTCATTCATTAACAACAGCAGCTTCTTTCTTAGGGTCATTCGATATATAGCAATGCCCATATCATTTCTGCTTCTTCCAATATGCAGGTTGCCAGCAACATCTCCTGCTAATTCTATTAATTTATTTTCAATACGGAAAAATAAGTCTTCAAATTGAGGGTTATAATCTCGGCTTTCATAATAATCCAAGTCTAATTTTTTAATTGCTTTTCCTATTTTTTGAGCATCCTCTTTTGTAATTAATTGCTGTTCCTCTAGCATTTTTAAATGAGCAATATGAATTTGTATCATAGAGTGCAAGAAATGTTTTTTTGCTTCCTCATATGCAGGCTGTAATACCATTTGCCGATAGCTGTTAGAAGGGAATTGGTCACCTTCAAGTTCATTTATTCGACTTTTATAATCCTGTAACAAAGTAAGTCGCCTCCGTTAATACGCCTATATGTATTTTATTTACGCTAACAATACAATGACTCTAATAAATAGTCGAGTATTTTTTGAAAATTGACATGGTCAAAATTTATTGAACTTTATATAGATATTCGCCCGAAAATAAAAAATCCGGTTATACATAGTTAATGTAAAACCGAATTTTTCCTTTGGGCTATAACAGTTGGATGGGGTTAAACTCTTACGCTAATAATCTTACCTGTGTAAATTGAGACCTCTTAAAATCATTTTATATTGGGACATATCAAAAAATACTAATTAAGTATTTTATGGATTAATAAAGAGTTGGTTACAGAGCCTTCTTTAATTGCTACTTCATACGGTTTATGTTCAAAGGAAAATTTAAATATTCCATTGTCAAAATCTGTACCGATCTCTTTAAAGAAGATGCCCTCAATATATTCAAATTTCGGACATGTAAAGGTAATCTTATAATTCTCATCATCTCTAATAATATAGGCGCGGACACCTTTTTCATAAATCCCGTTTTCATTTCCTACATTTTGTCGCTTTACCGACACAATGTGGAAATCTACAAAAGGTGCCTCTTTAAGTAAAACATTTAAAAAAGAGCCTTTAGTAATTTCTTCCCATCTACTTTGAGCACTTTGTCCTACAATAATTTGTGTAATGTTATATTCACGTGCTACGTCCGCAATGACTTTTTGAATTGGTTTTTTTTCATTATCACGGATAATAAACTTTTCAACACCGAGTTCTTCACATAGTTGTGTCCATTGCTCGATATAACCGGATTTATCCGCATCAAAGGCATCAATTGGATCTGAATCAACGGTCAGGATATATAATGGACAATCTAATAAGTTTGCCAATTTGTACCCTCTTCGTATGAGCCGTTCTCCATTTAATCCGTAATATACACAGACAAGAATACTTTCATCTGACCTTTTACTATGTCCCATTATAAAATACACCTCAATAATAATAGTATATTAGAATATTTAAATTCTAAACTTAATATAAAATGTGGGATCGTTCTAATTAGTAGTTTTGATTAAGTGCATTGGTTGTTTAATTATTGTATACTTTTAATTGTAAGATTTTTTGTTCTATTGAAAAAATTACGCAATCTCCAACTTTATAATTTATAACTAGATATCCTCTATATGACACAATATTATGAATTGAGTTACATATTAAGTCAAGTGAAGAATGAAGGTGTATTGTGTAAAAGAAATTGTTTCGAATTTAGGAGGTTTAGCTTGTGACAATCGAATTTGCCATCATCCTAGCCCCATTTTTATTAGCTGCACTTATCCCTATTTTTTATAGGCGATTGAGCAAAAAAATGATTGGTTGGATTGTCTTTTTTGTTCCATTAATTCTTTTCATTTTACTAACAACGTATATCCCTCGAATATCCAATGGTGAAGTCATTTCAAATACATTTGAGTGGATCCCCTCTTTAGGAATAAATTTTTCAACATATATTGATGGACTAAGTTTAATTTTTGGGTTACTCATCACTGGTGTTGGAACGTTGGTCGTCTTTTACTCCAATTTTTATTTATCAAAAAAAGAATCGCTGCACCATTTTTATTGTTATTTGTTATTATTCATGGGTGCTATGTTAGGTGTTGTATTTTCTGACAACTTAATGGTATTTTATGCATTTTGGGAATTAACTAGTGTTTCATCGTTCTTGTTAATTGCATTTTGGCATCACCGGAAGGCATCACGTGCTGGTGCGCGGAAATCTATGACTATTACTATATCTGGTGGCATTGCCCTGTTAGTTGGGTTTTTAATGCTCTATTCAATGACTGACACTATGAGCATAAGAGAGATTATCGCCAATGTAGGTGAAGTAAGCCACCATCCCCTTTTTATCCCAACATTAATTCTTATTCTTATAGGTGCATTCACAAAATCTGCACAATTTCCTTTTCATATATGGTTACCCGATGCAATGGAAGCGCCTACACCTGTTAGTGCTTATCTACATTCCGCAACGATGGTTAAAGCCGGGCTTTATGTAGTTGCGCGTTTTACTCCAGTATTTGGAGGCGAAATGCTTTGGTTTTGGTTGGTAACTGGTATCGGGCTAATAACGCTATTTTGGGGATCATTCAATGCAGTACGTCAAACGGATTTGAAAGCAATATTGGCTTTTTCTACTGTTAGCCAACTTGGTTTAATAATGAGTCTATTAGGAATTGGCTCCATTGCACTTAATTTTGGATATTCTACTGAATCTATCATTTTTACAAATGCATCATTTGCGGCATTATTTCATTTAATTAATCATTCTACGTTCAAAGGCGCTTTGTTTATGATGGTAGGTATTGTTGACCATGAAGTTGGAACCCGTGATATTAGACGTTTAGGTGGATTAATGTCCATTATGCCTATCACCTTTACCATTGCTTTAATTGGCTGTTTTTCGATGGCTGGACTACCACCTTTTAATGGCTTTTTAAGTAAAGAAATGTTCTTTACTGCGGTTGTTAACGTGACTGAGTTAAACATCTTTTCTCTAAGTAGCTTAGGATTATTAATTCCAATCGTGGCATGGATAGCTAGTATCTTTACTTTTATTTATTGTTTGGTAATTGTTTTGCGTACTTTTACTGGGAAGATTAAACCAGACATATCTGAAAGGGTACTTCACGAAGCACCATTTGGAATGTTATTGTCACCACTCATTTTAGTCGTAATTGTTATTTTAATATTCTTCTTTCCAAATGTCATTGGTAACTATATGCTGAAGCCTGCCATGGCTAGCATCTATCCTACTTTCCCATCAGCAGAAGAAATGACGCCGCATATCTACGCATGGCATGGATTTAACTTAGAGTTGATGATGACAATTGGCGTTGTTATCTTAGGCATTGTCTTATATAAATTAATGAAATTCTGGACGAAAGTATATAATTGGATTCCTAAAAAATTCACTTTAAATGCTATTTACGAGAGTGTAATTACAAAAAGTGAAACAATTTCAGGAAGCCTTACAAATCGTTATATGACTGGGAATTTAACAAATTACTTTGTTTATATATATGCAATATTTGTGTCAGTTGTAGCGGGCTATTTTATTTTTTCTGATGCATTCATTTGGAATCCATTAAATGGTTCAAAAGTAGATCATTATGAGTTGTTGTTAGTATTTATTATGATTTTTGCATCGATAGCACTTATTTTTGTTAAGTCAAGAATTTCAATAGTTTTATTAAACGGAGTACTTGGTTATTCAGTTGCGTTTTTCTTTGTTACTTTCCGTGCACCTGATTTAGCGTTAACGCAATTAGTTGTTGAGTCTGTTACGACAGCCTTATTTTTAATCTGTTTTAAGTTTTTACCCGAAATCAAACCTGAAAAACCTTCAACTATACGGAAATTATCAAAAGGGGTTATTTCATTATTAGTGGGATTAACTGTAACGATTGTAGGGTTAGCGGTTGTAAACTATGACAAATTTGAAGCTATTTCTTCATATTTTGAGGATTCTTATACTCTTGCAGGTGGAAAAAATATTGTTAACACGATTTTAGGAGATTTCCGTGCTTTCGACACGATGCTAGAAGTAGTTGTTCTCTTTATTGCGGGCTTAGGGGTTTATTCACTCATTAAGTTAAAAGCAAGAAAGGAGGATACAGATATTGAAAATAAATGATGTAATATTACGTACGGTTGTAAAAGGGGTTATCCTCATTATTTTAACATTGGGTGTCTTTCTATTCTTTTCTGGTCATAATGCGCCAGGTGGTGGCTTCATTGGGGGGCTCGTCCTAGGATCTGCTGTGGTATTGCTTTATATCACTTATGATATTGAAACCATACAAAAAAAGATGCCTTTTGACTTTAAGTTGGTAGCAGGATTCGGTGTTCTTTTAGCGACGGGTACTTCGATTGGCTCTCTCTTTTTTGATGCGCCCTTTTTAACCCAAACGGATGGTTATTTTACTATTCCATTATTAGGTGAAAAACATTTAACAACTGTATCCATTTTTGAAGCCGGAGTAGCTTTAACTGTTATTGGAACACTTGTCACAATTATTATAAGTATAAGTGAGGATGAGTAGATGGAGTCTTTGATGGTTTTATTAGTTGGTGTTCTTGTTACTGTTGGGACATATTTAATCCTCTCTCGAAATATTATTCGTGTTATTTTAGGAACTGCAGTTTTATCCCATGCTGTTCATTTACTAATCTTAACGGTAGGTGGATTGAAAACTGGAGCTGTTCCTCTTCTAAGTCATTCGGAAGGGCCATTTACAGATGCTCTTCCTCAAGCATTAATTCTAACTGCTATTGTGATAAGCTTTGCAACAACTGCGTTTTTATTGGTGCTAGCATACCGAATGTATAAAACGAATAAAACGGATGATATAAGTGAATTGAGAGGTATCTCAGATGAGTAATATTATTGTAATGCCTTTGATTATTCCAATCATAACGGCGGTAATCCTTGTATTTTTACGTGAAAATATTGTCTTACAGCGAATTATTACTCTTATTACAATGGTTTTTATTACGGGTATTTCAATTCTGCTTTTGCAATTAGTACAAACAGAAGGAATATTAAAGCTAGAGTTTAGTGGCTGGGTGTCTCCTTACGGTATTTTGTTTGTAGCAGATACCTTTTCAGTTTTAATGATGCTAAGTGCAAATATCGTCTCGACCCTTTGCTTAATTTACGCTTTCTCCACGATTGGTTTCAAATATGAAAATATGTTTTTTTATACCTTTGTCTTATTTTTAATTGCTGGGGTAAACGGATCCTTTCTAACTGGTGATATATTCAATTTATTCGTTTGTTTTGAAGTTATGTTATTAGCTTCTTATGTTCTGGTTGCTTTAGGCGGTAGAAAGATACAATTAAGAGAGTCATTGAAATATGTGTTAATCAATGTTTTAGCTTCTTGGATATTCCTGGTAGCATTAGCATATTTGTATGGAACGGTTAAAACGTTAAACATGGCTCACATTGCTGAGCGGGTTTTAGAGGGTAACCAGGATGCAATGCTCACCACGGTATCCATATTATTTCTAATCGTATTTAGTTTAAAATCTGGACTTTTATTGTTCTTTTGGTTGCCAGGTTCGTACAGTGTTCCTCCAACAGCAGTGCAAGCATTATTTGCTGGATTATTAACTAAGGTCGGTATTTATGCTTTGATTCGTACATTTACTTTAATGTTTCCTTTAAATCCAGATGTAACCCACACGCTTATTGGAATAATGGCAGGAATAACGATTATTGCGGGATGTATGGGAGCATTATCGGGTAAAGACGTTTATACAATTGCCACATATAACGTAGTAATTGGTGTCGGATTTATCCTTATAGGATTAGCGGTAGGAACAGAGGCTGCAATATCTGGTGCAATTTTTTATTTAATTCATGACATGGTTGCAAAAGCATTATTATTCCTGTTAATTGGTACAATGGTTTATTTAACGGGAGAAACGATTGTTAAAAGAATGAGTGGACTTATTCAAATTTATCCATTATTCGGTTGGATCTTTTTCGTTGTTTTACTCGCATTAACAGGTGTTCCTCCTTTAAGTGGCTTTGTAGGAAAAATTCTAATAGGACAAGGTGCAATTGAAGTGGGTGCTTATGTATTATTAGCTCTTGGTTTTGCTTCAAGTATTATTGTTTTATATTCTTTATTACGAATATTCTTAGCATCATTCTTTGGAGAAACAACAGTAAGTTTAGAAGACAGAAAACCAATACCAAGGGGAGCAATGGTATCTTTTATACTGTTTACAATCGCCATTGTTTATATTGGTATAGGTGCCGAAAGCTTAATGGTGTATATAGAAGATGCGACCCGTACATTGATGAATCCATCTAGATATATAGAAGCGATTTTAAAGGGGTGAACGTAGTATGTTAGGTCAATTTATCTTAAACCTTTTTATAGCATTGTTATGGCTTTTATTAATGGACGAACCGATACCACAGCTAACAACATTCTTTTCTGGCTTTGTTGTAGGCGTAGTGATCTTGTATATTATGCATCGTTTCTTTGGAACAAAGTTTTATCTTCGTAGATTGTTTAAAATGATACTTCTTGTTTTGCTCTTTATAAGAGAGCTAATTAGCTCTAGTTTTTCAGTTATGAAGCAAATTTTAACACCAAAGTTAAATATTACCCCTGGGATTTTTACTTATAAAACAAATTTAATCGGTGAATGGGAAATTACTGCTTTAGCGTTACTTTTAACACTTACACCAGGATCAGTAGTAATGGAAGTGTCAGAAGAAGGAAATGTATTTTACATACATGCAATGGACTTAGAGGAATGTAAAGAGTCGGTAATACGTTCTATAGCAAAGTTTGAGAATGCGATTATGGAGGTGACGAGGTAGTGAAGGAAATGATATTAATGTTGGCTTTAGCTTTATTTATGGTGGCCATTTTCCTAAATCTATATCGTGTCATTGTAGGTCCATCTATGCCAGATCGAGCTATAGCTTTAGATACTATTGGAGTAAATTTAATTTCTGCTATTGCCATTGTTTCAATTGTACTTACTACAAAAGCTTTTTTAGAAGCAATACTCATATTAGGAATTTTAGCATTTATCGGAACAATAGCCTTTTCGAAATATATTGAGAGGGGGACTATTATTGAGCGGAACAGAAATAATTGAATGGACAGCAGTATTGTTAATACTAATTGGTGCCATAGTTAGTGTTATAAGCGCTTTAGGTTTAATCCGTTTACCTGATGTCTATACAAGATCTCATGCAGCGTCTAAAAGTGCAACATTAGCAGTAATGGTATGTTTATTAGGTGCCTTTCTCTATTTTTGGTCTCATGATGGCTTTGTTAGTATCCGCTTAATATTAGGGATTATCTTTGTATTCATCACATCCCCGGTAGCTGGCCATTTAATTTGCCGTGCAGCCTATCGTTCTCGTGTTCCGTTAGCAGAAGGTTCAGGGGAAGATGAGTTAAAGCAAGTACTATTTGGGACAAATACAGAAGAGGTAAAAGCTGAAGTAGCGGGTTCAGAAAGTAACAATAATATAAAAAGTTAGTAATTATAATATATCCATAATCTAAACACTCTCTATATGTGAAAAAGGGAGCGTATAGATTGTGGATAATTTTTTTATGTGAGAACTAAATGTTATACAAATCAGAATTTTTCCTTTGGGCTATAACCGTTGGTAGAATCATCCCGGTTAAGACGAGTAAAATACCAATGATTTGCAGGATTGATAATGACTCGTGTAAAACTACGACAGAGGCGAGTACTGCTACAGGTAATTCTGTCGCGCTTAAAATAGATGTTAAGCCCCCTCCAACCTTTGGAGCAGCTATAGAGAACAGTTGTATAGGGAAAATGATTCCAAAGAAACCTAAAATGAGACCGTATAACCATAAATTTTCACCAAATAATTTCCCATTCCATATAATCTCTGGTGACAAAAAAATACTCACGATGATTAGTGCAATAAACGACATCATCATTGTACGTGCAATGGTTGTGACACCCTCCACAGGTAAGGAGTTAAATTGGATAAAGATTGCAAAGCTAACAGCAGCAGCAAATCCAAATACCCAACCTTGCCATGGAATATTAGATAAATTAACATCAATCAAACCTGCTGCTAAAATTGTACCTAAAAATAAAAATACAAGCCCGGTTCCTTCTGCTTTACTAGGATATCTTTTTCGAATAATACAGTCTATTAGCATACCAATCCAAGTAAATTGAAAAAGTAAAACTACTGCAAGAGATGCAGGTAAGTAATTTAAAGATTCTCCATAAACAATGCCTGTTGTACCTGTAAATAGTCCTGCACCAACTATGATTAAAAGTGCCCTTTTATTAAGTTTAGGAAAGGTTTTTTGTGTAATTAAAAATAAAATTAAAATTAATAAAAAGCCAATCACATATTGGCTCGTGACAGCTTCCTGTGAAGTAAATCCATGACCCATTGCAACTTTAATAATGGTTGAAAGAATTCCATAGCTACTTGATGCTAGAACAATAAGTAGTGGATAAATAAAACTGTATTTCATGTAGGATACCACTTTCTAGATTCGTGTTTTAACAATATGATAGAATAGTTTGTTGATATAGTCTATTACCCCATTGTAAAAAACCCAATATTAAATAAACTACGTATTTTCGAAGTCTTTTAAATTTATGTTTAATAATAATTAAACTCCCATTTCATGAAAATTAATGATTTAAGATTATAAACTCCATTTTATCTAGTCCTTTCGTGTTAAAGTATAACAAGAAATTGGTGTTTGAATTATATGAAATTTAATGATTAGCAGATTTTTATGATAAATTATATTAAGTAACTTTTCGGAGGTTTAACAGCTTATGCTTCAAAAAGAATTTGTCCTAGTTTATGGCGATGCTTTTGTGGATTACATAGCAGATGATAAATCAAACACATCTTTTACAAAATTTTTAGGAGGAGCAACGATTAATGTTGCAGCCGGTGCTAGTAGAATCGGTACACCCTCTGCATTAATTACCATTTCTGGTGAAGATGAAACTTCAAGTTTTGTACGTTCAGAGATTATAAAAGAAGGCGTGAATCTGAATTATTCTATTTATGCACCGGAAAAAAGAGTAAGTGGTGTTTATGTTCACTTAACGGAAGATAATGAACGTATTTTTAAAGATTATGTTGACGAAACGCCTGATTTACAGGTGTGCCCTGAACAGCTAAGTGAGGAAGCATTCCAAAAAGCATCGGTATTTAATATTTGTTCAGGAACAATGTTTCATCCGACAGCTCTTGAAACTACTCGAAAAGGGGTAGAGCTGGCATTAAAAAATGATGTAATTATTGCTGTTGATGCGAATATTCGTCCACTAAGATGGAAGAGTGAGCACATTTGTCGAAGTACTATTATGTCATTTTTCGAGTCAACGGATATTTTAAAGCTTTCAGATGAAGAACTGCTATTTTTAACAAAAACTGAAACTTTACAAAGTGGGTTCACAGTACTTAAAAAGTGGGATATCCCCATTATTTTAGTAACCGTTGGGGAACATGGAACATATGCCATTTTTAATGGTGAAGTAACACATATCCCAACAGAAAAAGTTGAACCTGTTGACACTACAGGGGCAGGGGATGCATTTATGGCGGGTATATTGCGCTATGTTCATTTTAATGGTGTACCTTCAACACATGAAGATATGGATAAATGTGTACGTTTTGCGAACCATTTAGGAGCCTTAGCTGCAACGAAGCTAGGGGCACTCACAGCTTTACCTTGTTACGATGAAATAAAATCACGTTTATAATATGAGGCCATCAATGTTTTTAAGAAACATTGGTGGCCTTTTTAGGTAAGAAGTTACTTTATCAATAAGAAAAAGTGGCAAGGAGGAAATTATTTTAATGTTCCCCCTTGCCATCTTCATTATTTAAACAAATATACAAGGACCCATTCTCAAGAATTTGTGCAAAAAAAACGTCTTTGAGATTTTGGACATTGTATTTATTTAATTCTTTCAATAACCACTCCTCAGTTAAATTTAATTCATTTAAATTCTTATGAATAATCTTCCCATCAGTAATTAACATAGTGGGCATATAGGTTGGCGGTGTAAGGTTGCCTTTTACGTCCTGCTTAGTGGCAAAACTATTAGCAGGTTTTTTAAGAACACTTAACTCCCCATTCGTTTCAAAAACTGCATACAGCACTTCATTGAAGGAAAATATACCTTGTTCTCTTAGTAACATTGAAAGCTCATCCGTATGAAGTCGCGCCTTCTTCATCCCATTCTTTAGAAGAACTCCATTCTGAATTAAAATAGTTGGCCGATCATCAAAAAATACCCGTGCTTTTGAAAATTTTAATGTAATATAGCTAATGATTATGGTCAGTAATGCCCACCAAATAAGTGAAATAAAGCCGTCCCAATAATTCAATTCATATTGAGTAGAAAGATTTGCTGCAATCGACCCAATGGTGATTCCGGTTATATAGTGAAAAAAGGTTAATTGACTAAGTTGCTTTTTTCCAATAACTCTAGCAAGTACGAGAATTGTGAAGAAAGATAATGTAGAACGGAGAATTATTTCCCAAAAATGAACTTCTTGAAATCCTTGCACAATTTTTGCTCCTTTCTATTGATAATAGCTTTTGCGAAAGAATGAAACAGTATGCGGAAGTTTTATAAAAAAGAAAGTGAGTTGATATCAAACTAAAATGGCATGATTGACAATCTACTAAACAAGGTAGATAACAAAATAAAATTATCCACAAAGGGAAAATATTCATCGTTGAAAATGCGTATATATTTTCGTATGTTGTGGATATTTTTATTTTTTTGAAGAAATTTTATCGATTGGAATGTGGACAAGATGACAAATTGAGGATAAAGCTGTGGAATATGTTAACAATTTTCTTAATTATCTAAAATCTGTGGATAAGTTTTACTTATTTAAGAGAAGGGTTATCTGGATAAAATCAATAGAAAAAATTGACAAAGTGCATAAATTATTATATAGTGCATTACAACACTAATGTACTAATTACTCCGTAGGTACTCGGAAGGGAGGGGCGATATTGAATCTTAATGCTGATAGTACAACACCTATTTATGTTCAAATCGCGGATTGGATTGAAAATGAAATATTAGCGGACCGACTCACAACAGATGGAAAAGTATTTTCTCAGTATCAACTAGCAGAAATGTTTAATATTAATCCAGCAACTGCTGGTAAAGGACTAACGATATTACTTGAGAGCAACATTTTGTACAAAAAAAGGGGACTTGGCATGTTTGTTCAGGAAGGTGCAAAGGAATTAATTTTAGCAAAGAGAAGGGATGAAAAATTATCCATGCTTGCTAAAGAAATCGTATTAGAGGCAAAGAGATTATTTGTTTCAGATGAGGAGTTAATTAATTTAATTAAAAAGGTGCAAAGGGAGGGGTAATGGATGTCTGTTATAGTATGTAAGGAAGTAACGAAAAACTTTAAAGGTACTGGAGTTTTAAAGAATCTATCTTGTTCCATAGACGAAAAGAAAATCATCGGGCTAATAGGACGAAATGGTGTGGGGAAATCAACATTACTTAAAATATTATCAGGACATTTGAAACAAACGAAAGGTTCTGTCGAAATTTTCGGTGAACAGCCCTTTAATAACTTAAAGGTTGCTGCAAATTTAATCTTTATTGAAGATACGATGTCCTTTCCTCCTATTTTTACATTAGATGAGATTTTTAAAATGGCAAAGGACTTTTATATTGACTGGAATGATGAATTGGCACGCCGACTACTTGCTTATGCAAATATTTCTGAAAAGGCTCATCATTATAGTTTATCAAAGGGGCAGAAATCAACATTTAACTTAATCTACGGACTTGCGACTAGATGTAAAATCACATTATTAGATGAGCCGATGAATGGAATGGATGAGTCGATTCGTTTTGACATGTATCGTGCCATTTTAAAAGAATATATCGCATTCCCAAGAACCATGATTATCTCCAGCCATTACCTACAGGAGATTGAACATCTACTAGAAGAAATTTTATTAATAGATCAAGGGCAAGTCATCCTACATGCGCCTCTAGAGGAGGTTAAGGAACTTTTTGTAAAATTAGTTGGTTCTAAAGAGCTAATAAAAGATATTATTAAAAACACAGAAATTGTATTTGAAAAAGAAGCTGCAATCAGAAGTGAAGTAGTAATTGAAACAACTACAATGAATAACTATAAAGAACAATTAATGAATGCAGGTATTTCCATTCATCCCGTATCTGCAAGCGAAGTTTATCAATATTTAACTAAATCAACGAAGGGAGGAATTGATGATGTCTTTAAATAGTTATTCTTTTTCTCAAGTGCTATGGAAGCAAGTAAAGTGGAAATTAAGTGCTCATAGTCAGGCGCTTAATACATTGATTTTCATTCAAGTCATCATTGCCCTTCTAGGGTTTAATGCAAGTAGCATGTCTGGAACTGGATTTAATGGTATTCACTTAAGCATCCACTTTTATAGCTTAGATGTCATGGTTGTTATTGCATGCATTTGGGCTTTCATCACAGCGCTACTTTTACAGCGGATGGATTATCTTCAAGATGATTTTGCGATTGTTACGACTAGATTCATATCAACCCTATCTAATTCAATCTTGTTAATTTTTTATAGTTTCATTGCTACACTTATAACAATCCTTTCTCTCTATATTTTCGGTATGTCAGTTCAACTATTTACTCAGGTTGAATTAATTGCTGATGGCTTATTAATTAATCCAATTGAAATATTGATCGCTTTTTCAATTTTATTGTTAGCCGCATTCAGTGGTTTTTTTGTAGGAGCACTTTTTAGTTTTTCTAAAATGTTAGGGATTGTCATTATTGGGCTTGGAATTGCTATTATTAATTCACTAGAGGAGCAATTTGCAACAGTTATTATATTCTTCTTTGGGGATGGGCATCTATTATTTATACTAAAAGCTATTGTCTTTACGATTATACTTATGTCTCTTTCTATCTTGTTCCTTTCCCGAAAAGAGGTGATTCGTAGATGAATACATTATTTCTCCTCCTCATTACTTTTATTATTATTGTCTCGGTTATCTTCATCGCATCTCGTGTATTAGGGAGTAAAATTTGGACAGTCAAAAGAAATAAGATCATCATTATTTCTTATATTAGTATAGGAGTACTTTCAATGATCATTTTACACTTTACTACAAGCGCAGAACCTCAAAGGATACCGAAAGCAGAAATGCAGTCAATCCTACAAGAACAAGATGAATTTTGGGAAACGATTAATTCGAATAAAATAGAGTTAAACGAAGAGTATGTAGTAAAAGAATGGTCCTATGAGTTACCAACAAATCAATTGACGATTAGTCCGATTTATACAGATATTTATGGAGTAAGTGTAGTAGTGGAAAGAAGAGATGATCCGACTTCCAATGAAATCTATGCAAAGACTTATATTACCCCGCATATTATTGACGGATTCGATTTAACAGAGCATATTTCCATAGATCGTTTTGAGTTTGTAGAAAATGAGTTAAGGATTAAACAAGAAACTGAGATACAGTTTGATTATTATAAACTATCGCCTAACATGAAAATTTTAGAACAGTTTAGTCATATTATTTTGGAAGATGACGATATTTACAATCATGCTACAGGATCGACAATTCTCTTCTTGAATGTACCAGAGCATGTTAAAATTATTGATGAGAGTGGTTATATCTTATACTAGGGGTAGTTATATCAATAAATGATGATCGAATAAATTCTACTCATTTAGAATTACCGCTTATCTACTACAACGAATTGAGCGAGCTGTATTGAAAAAGTTATTAAAATTAATTATCCTAGTGATAGGGGCTTATATATTCTTATATGTGAATAATAATTGGATTGTCATAACAGAGCATGTTTTCGAATCTCAAAAAGTACCTAAAAGTTTTGATGGTTTTCGTATAACCCAAGTATCTGATTTACATGATGCAGTTTTCGGAGATAGACAAGAGAAACTCATTGAAAAAGTACGGGCTACCAATCCAGATGTTATTTTTATAACGGGTGATCTCATTGATAGTAACCGATATGACTTGGAACAAAGTTTAGATGCCGTAAGAGCGTTTGTTCAAATAGCAGATGTGTATTATGTAATAGGAAATCATGAAGTTGCCATTAATCAATTAGATGAGATATATGGTGCATTGAGAAAACTTGGTGTTATTATATTACCCAATATAACGTCTACCATTGAACGGAACGGGGAAATATTAAATATCATAGGTATTGAAGATCCATTGAACGGACACGAAACACAATTTATGTTAGACGTTGCGCGGTCTAATGAAAAAGAAAGCACACTACAGATACTATTAGCACATCGACCCGAATACTTCGAAACGTATGTCAAGAACGATTTAGACATTGTATTCTCAGGTCATGCACATGGTGGGCAAGTACGTATTCCATTTGTAGGTGGGCTTGTAGCACCTGGGCAAGGCATTCTACCAACGTATACTGCAGGTTCTTATATAGAGGATGACACTACAATGTATGTCAGCAGAGGGCTCGGCAATAGTGGAGTACCTTACCGAATCTTTAATTTACCAGAAATTGTAGTTGTCGAACTAAGAACTGCAAAATAATGAAAGGCGAGCATTTAGCTGCTCGCCTCTTTTAATAGATTTTCCATTCGAGTTAATAAATCATTGGCAGAAATCATTTTTTCGCCACCACCCTGAACAAAGAAATCCTTTCCTCCGCCTTTACCATTAATTAATGGAAGAACATTAGCTGATAACTCTTTCATACTTTTTCCAGCATTCTTTCCACTAGCTGCAACAAATTGAAGTTTATCCTCATTTTCAGCTACAAGTAATGCAACGATTTTATCATTTTCTGAAACGATATAACGTCCGAGCTTTTGTAACTCTTGAATGGTACGATTTTTGAAGGCTTTAGCAATAATTTTTTTATCACTTTGGGACATTAGTTCCTTCCCTTCAAAAGTAAGTAGAGATTCTTGAGCTTCCCCTAAAGCTTTTTCAGTTGCCTTTGAATCCTTCAATAATTTATTTACTGCATCCGCTGCATCTTCTTCTGGTACACTTAAGCTTCTTGCGACTGCCGATAAAACTTGTTTTCTCATTGCTAACTGCTTTAATACACGGTTCCCACAAACAAAGGAAATTCGAATATTATTTTTCATTTTTTCAATGTCCATTATCTTTAGTAAACTTACTTGCCCTGTTGAAGAGGGATGTGTTCCACCACAGCCGTTATAGTCAAAGTCCGGAATGATGACTAACCGAATATCTTCATCTACAGTAACATCCTTTCGTAAAGGATATTGGGATAATTCTGATTTTGATATCCATCTTGTTTCAATTGGTCGATTTTCTAATATAATTTCATTAGCGCGATTTTCAGCAAGAGAAAGTTGTTCATCTGTAATCATATTTGTATTTAAATCGATGGTCACAAGCTCAGAACCTAAGTGGAAGCTTACAGTGGAGAAATCAAATAATTCAACAAATGCTGCTGATAAAATGTGTTGGCCGCAATGTTGTTGCATATGGTCAAATCGACGAGCCCAATCAACTGTTCCTTTTACTTCATTTGGTAAAGCTGAAGGGTCAGCATTTACGTAATGGCGGATTTCATTTTCTATCTTTTCTACATCAATTACATCCAAATCCTCAATTTTCCCTGTATCGTGTGGTTGTCCACCTCCAGTCGGATAAAAGGCAGTATTAGACAAAACAATAAATGGTCTACCATCTTCCTCCATTCCAGTTCGAACAATGTTTGCAGTAAAATCTTTTATCATAGAATCTTGATAATAAAATAAATTTCGCATGTTTGTTTGCCCCTTTGTTTACTATTAGCATTATTTTGGCATAAATCCTTTTTATTGTCACTTGAGCAAGCGGTGTAATAGCTTTTAATTGACCATATTTTTGATTCGTTTATTATTAGATGTGAAGATAACCCAGGTTTATAAAAGGAGAAGTAGTATGGAAATAAGAGAATACTCATTTGAAGAAATAAAAGATCCTACAAACATTATTGAAGGAAAACGTTTTGAGTTTTTATTAGATGTAGAAGTTGATGAGGATGATGAATTGTATTCTGAGTTCGGAATAGAGATTCGAGTAATTATCGGACAGATTGAAGAGGAAGTTCGGATGATTAACTATTTCTTGATTGATAAAAAGGATAATCAATATTTGGATTATGGTTTAGAAGAAGATGAAGAAGAGATGATACTCCAGTTCTGTAAAGAGGAATTACAGAAGGGGGAATAGCTCAATATAAATATAGTATTATTTTAATGGAAATGGGATGGGAAGGTTCATATTGAACTTTCCTTTTTTATTTCGCACTTTATAAAAGACTAACCCAGCAACCGCTCTATAGTCACCGGGTCATCTCACGTATAAAAGGGAGCTCTTGAGGAATTCTCAAAGCTCACCAACATCATACTTTATTTTCTATGAAAATATTGAAAATTTACAAATTTTTAATGAAAAATTTACTAAATTATAGAACTGGTAAAATAATTAAATAGTGGCTTTACTTGATAAGTTAAAGGAACTGATATTCGTTAGAATAAAGAGGTGAAATATTCGGAAAAATCTGTATAAAAAAGTGATTGGAACTGTTATAATACTGTTATATTTAATAATAACTGTATTGGTACAGGTGTAATTTGTGTTAGCAAAGGGGATTGCTATCATATTTTAAAAAAAGGGGGATCGACGATTGTCTATTCTAAAGGGGTTAAAAATTTTAGATTTTTCATCTTTACTGCCAGGTGCTTATACTACGATGGTGTTTGCAGATTTAGGTGCCGATATTATTCACGTGGAATCAAAGCGAAGGGTAGACTTAATGAGAATTATGCCACCGTATGATACGGATAAAGAATCCTACATCCACCAACATTTAAACCGCTCAAAAAAGTCTATTTCACTAAATTTGAAGACAGCGGAAGCGGTTGAAATTGTGAAAAAGCTAATTCATGAATACGATATTGTCATCGAAGGATTTAGGCCAGGCGTCATGAAACGCTTAGGACTCGATTATGAAGTATTAAAACAAGTTAATCCTAAATTAATATACTGTTCAATTACAGGCTTTGGTCAAACAGGCCCATATAGCAATAAGCCTGGGCACGATATAAACTATTTATCTATTTCTGGGGTTTCAGACTATTCAAGATTGAAGGGACAAAAACCAGTTGCAATGGGTATCCAAATTGCAGATATTGCTGGAGGGTCTTTATATGCCGCTGTTGGTATACTTGCAGCAGCGTTAAATCGTGAAAAGAATGGGGAAGGTAAATACATTGACGTATCGATGACAGATTCCATGTTTACGATGAATGCGCTTTACGGCACAAGCTATTTAGGGAGTGGGATATTACCGAAAGCCGAGGAAGAAATATTAAACGGCGGTACATTTTATGATTATTACAGAACTAAGGACGGGCGATTTTTTTCGGTGGGAAGCTTAGAACCGCAGTTTCGTAAACTATTGTGTGAAGCGTTAGAAATACCAGAATTGATTGAAAGCACCTTTAATGATTCTTCCTATACACAAAAACGATTTAAAGAGGCGGTAAAGGACGCATTTTTATCAAAAACCTATTCTGAATGGTTAGAAATCTTTGGGGAAGGTTTTGAAGGTTGTGTTGAGCCAGTCTTAAATTTTGAAGAAGCGAGCAATCATCAGCAGATTACTGCGCGGGAAATGATCGTAGAAGTGCCTAAAGGGGACGGCACTACACAAAAACAAATTGGTTCTCCATTTAAATTTAATGATCGCAAGCCAACCTATCATCACGTAGGTGCAAAACTTGGCGAACATACAGAGGAGATATTAAAAAGACTTGGGTATTCAGTTCAGGATATAAAGGAATTTGATGAAAAGGGAATATTGGAATGAGGAGAAGTAGGGGGAATTTAGTGATTCTCCCTACTTTTTAACTCTTCACATACTCAGCTACAAAGTCTCTTAGTTCGAGAAAATGTTGTTCCACTTTCAGATACTTTGTATATACTTCCATTAATTTATCAAACAGGTCATAGTGCTCGGTTGCAAATAATGCTTTGAGCAGATTGCAAATATGTTTTGAAGCCATAAGGGCAATTGGATAATAGGGACTCTTTTCATCTTGATATGCATCAAGCCAGCTTTCTATAGATTGCATAATGTGCTGAGGTGTTTTACTTACAATCAACACGATATCTCTTTGAACGCTCGCTTCAATACGATGGAGTGAATTTTCATCATACGACTCTTGATTAAAATAATCGTAAATAGCCGTACAAGAAGCTATTTCATATTCTTTTATTAATCGAATAACCTCATCAAATTGATGTTTTTGTACATAAGAATCTATTAATATCGAAAACACTTTCTCTAAATAGTTTTTATCATATCGTTTAATAAGTGTAGTCGGTTCGGGCTTTAAGATGGGTAGTACATCATAAAATTCAATGATAAGCTCGATGGCATGATTGTTTAAACGATCTTGTTGAATTAGATATTCTCCATGAAGGATTGTCTGATCAAAATTACATTGTTCATAAGAATCGATTGCGAGCATGTAGGTTAAAATTGTTTTTTCCTTTTCAGTTAACGACCATTGTCCCTTTTCCCAAGATTGCCATACCCCTTCAACTAATCGTTTTAATTTTTGGCGATGTCTTCTGCCACCATTAAAGTGGGAGGTGATGTTAAACAGCTGAAGTTCCTTTAAGTGAAATGAGTGTGGATTTTCGTATTCAATTTGAGCCATTAACTTATTAAGAAGCAGAACAGCCTTACTTGGTGAAAACTGATTTTCCCATTGTAATTTAAGCTGCTTCATTAAATCTATAGGGCTATCAATTTTATTAATAGGAATTTGCAAAAAAATTGAATTGACCTTTTTTATAAACAGCATTCTCCAAAATGGTTCACTTTGATTGAAAATAAAATGAACGAAATATTTTGTTCCAATTTTATATAAATAAATTGTATGTAATCCACCAATAGGCTTCGATACAGCCATTTCTCTTCCGAAGATTAATCCGAATAAATTTTCAAATCGAATTTTATTGTGGATGATTAAGTAATGATAAATGGCATCTTTCCCCTGAGAGGAAGAAAAAAACTTATGTAATCTTTCATTTGCACTTTCTAAATCAAGTGTCGTTTCTTTCAATATATCAAATAAAAAGAGATCAATACTTCCCCAATAAAGTTGAGCTGTTTTTATAATGGTTGAGATTGCTTTGTCTTTATTTACAAGCATCATTTCAAGAGGTATAAGTGTTCCAAATTGTTTATCTCGTAAAGGCTGTTTTTCTATTGTTAAGCTAACAACAGCTTTTTCAAAGGCTTCCCCAGTTTTCCCTAACGATAATTTATAAATTTTTTCATCAGAAACTATCAACTATAGATACCCCCTCAAGGAAATCTTCCCAACTATATTATAATATTTAGAAGTGCTAAATGTCTGAAAAAGATTCAATCTTTTTAAAGCTTCCATTTTACTTGGTAAATAATCCTTAAGCGATGAAAAATGAAAGTGGCAAGCAGTGAATAATACATGTCTAGTATTCAGGTTTTATAATTAAATAGAAAATAATTATTGGAAAAATAAAAATACTGTAATAGAATAAACTAATTAATTCGGTGAAAGGAAAAGTTTGAAAATGACCTATTTGTCGATGATTTTCTTCCAAATTGTTGCACCTATTTTAATTTTACTTTTTATTGGGGCGATACTTCAGAAGAAATTTCAATTTAATTTAAAGGCCTTATCACATTTAATTACATATTGTTTTATGCCCGTTGCGGTCTTTATAAATTTGTATGAAACAACAGTAAATTTAACGGTTTTAGGACAGGTTGCTGTTTTTATCACAATCTTCATTGGAAGCCAAATGCTTCTAAGCCATTTTATCGCAAAGATGCTTGGGTTAAATCGTACTGAAACTGCAGTATTTAAAAATAGTGTTGTATTGATAAACTCAGGAAATTACGGAATTCCAGTAGCTCAAATGGTTTTTGCTACACAACCAATTGGGGTGGCTATTCAAGTAATTCTCGTTATTTTCCAGAATATGATTACTTATACATACGGTCTATATAATTTAATATCCGCTACTCAATCGGGTCGAGAGATTATAAAAGATTTTTTGAAAATGCCTATCGTTCATGCATTAATTATTGGCATTATATTAAATGTATGGGATATTGAGATTCCACAAACGCTACGTATCCCACTTGATCATATTGCCGAAGGTTTTATTGCGGTAGCATTAATCACCCTAGGGGCACAATTATCCCAAATTGAACTCAGAACAATCATGAATAAAACGATAATCGTAAGTTGTTTTACAAGATTAATAGTCGGGCCTCTAGTTGCGTTACTTATTATTTATTTACTAAGGCTTGATGGTGTTGTAGCTCAATCCTTATTGATTGCAAGTGCATTCCCTACTTCTAGAAATAGCTCAAGTTTGGCACTTGAATATGATGTTGAATCAAATACAGCCGCCCAGACGGTTTTATTTTCAACAATTGTAAGCTGTTTAACAGTAACGGTCGTAATATATGTTTCAACCATTTTGTTCGGCTAATACTAACAGAAAACCCCCTTATCTTGATTAGAAGATAAGGGGGTAAAATTTATAATTGGATGGGATAACAATGAAATATATTTATAGAGTTTGCAGGCAATTATTTTGCAGCTACAGTGTTAACATATGGATTTGATAAATCCATACCATCTAAAGTTAAGCCAAGAGCTTTTGCTACACCTTCACCGTAAGCTGGATCAGCTAAATAGCAGTGTAAGATGTGGCGACGTTGAATGAATTCTTCAACACCTTGAAGGTTTGCAGCAGTGTTTTCGAATAAACGTTGTTGTTCTTCTGCTGACATTAAGTTGAATAATTTACCTGGTTGCTCGAAGTAGTTGTTGTCATCTTCGCGGAAGTCAAAGATGTCAGCTGGACCATCTAAAGCAAGTGCAGGATCTTTATATTGTGGTTGAGCTTGTAGCGCACCATAGCTATTTGGGTAGTAAGATATAGCACTACCGTTGTTACCATCAACACGTCCTTGACCATCGCGGTGATAAGCGATGAATGGGCAACGTGGTTTGTTAACAGGGATTTGGTAATGATTCACACCTAGACGGTAACGAGTTGCGTCAGCATAAGCGAATAGACGAGCTTGTAACATACGGTCAGGTGAGAATGAAATACCAGGTACTACATTTGATGGAGCAAATGCAGCTTGTTCTACATCAGCGAAGTAGTTTTCTGGGTTTTTATTTAACTCGAATTCCCCAACAGGAATTAATGGGTATTCAGATTTGTACCAAACTTTAGTTAAATCGAATGGGTTATCTTTGTGATTACGAGCTTGCTCTTCTGTCATCACTTGGATGTACATTTTCCATTTAGGGAAGTCGCCTTTTTCAATAGCTTCGAATAGGTCACGTTGTGAAGATTCACGGTCTTGACCGATTACTTTTGCTGCTTCCTCATCAGTTAAGTTTTTAATGCCTTGTTCAGTACGGAAGTGGAATTTCACATATACGCGCTCACCAGCTTCGTTGATCATTGAGTATGTGTGAGAACCGAATCCGTGCATATGACGGTAGCCATCTGGAATACCACGGTCACTCATTACAATTGTTACTTGGTGTAATGCTTCTGGTAGGCTAGTCCAGAAATCCCAGTTACTATTTGCATTGTGCATATTTGTTTTTGGGTCACGTTTAACAACGTGGTTTAAATCTGGGAAGTGCAATGGATCACGGAAGAAGAATACAGGTGTGTTGTTACCAACTAAATCCCAGTTACCTTCTTCAGTATAGAATTTTAGTGCAAAACCACGGATATCACGTTCTGCATCAGCTGCACCACGTTCTCCAGCTACTGTAGAGAAACGAGCGAACATTTCTGTTTTCTTACCAACTTCAGAGAAGATTTTTGCTTTTGTATATTTCGTAATGTCATGTGTCACTGTGAAAGTACCAAATGCACCTGAACCTTTAGCATGCATACGGCGTTCTGGAATTACTTCACGGTTAAAGTTAGCTAATTTTTCGATTAAAAAAACGTCTTGTAAAAGAATTGGGCCACGACGACCGGCAGTTAATACGTCATCGTTACTTACAACTGGAGCACCAGTAGTAGTAGTTAAACGTTGATCGTTTTTAGTCATGTTTGTACCTCCTAATTGAAATTAAAACTCTTCAAAATGAGTATAACAAAACTAAATCATAATTTCTACTAAATTATAATAATTCTTTTTAAGAAATGTTTATATTTAATAATGTTAAAGAATGGTTTAAATTAGACGCATTAAGTTGAAATGCTTATTTATACTAAAGGATTGTGAGCAGTTTAAGAAGTTGTAGTGGGATGGTCAATGATTTTCAATAGTGAATAAGGGCTTATTGTAATTATTATAAACCATTAATAGCCAATTTTACTGTGAGAAAAATCACTCTTATTGAAAATGAGGTGTTCTAATTGAAAATAAGGAACGTGTCTAAAAATACTTAATTATATGTATATTATATAAGATAAGTATTAAATTTGAAAAGAAAATAGACTTTCTAACTGCTGCTAGCACATTAATTTACATAATTTTCGGTAACATAATTTTGTCTATTCTTAGTCATGTATTTAATTTACATGTTTTAATGAAACGTTATTTTCATTGAGTTCATGTTTTAATCCTCTAAAATAAGACTATGGAGGAACAAACGATGAAACCGTTAGATGAAAATAGTGAAAAAAAGCAAAAAGAAGCTATCGAATTTTTAACTTTATATAAGAATGAAAACGCTTTACCAGAGCATTGGTTAAGTGATCGATTAGATGAAATTTCAAAAGTCGGTACATATACGCCAACAACCGAAGAGCTAACCTTTGGAGCAAGAGTCGCTTGGAGAAATAGTAATCGTTGTATCGGAAGACTTTTTTGGAACTCGTTGAAAGTGTTTGATGAACGTCATTTACAAACAGAGGTAGAAATATATGAAGCACTTCTTCGTCATATTAAATATGCATCAAATGATGGGAAAATTCGTCCTACAATAACAATCTTTAAAGAAAATTCTGTTAGGATATGGAATTATCAGCTGATCCGATATGCTGGATATGAGACGGTGGAAGGAATAATTGGAGACAGAGATTCCATTAACCTCACAAAAATATGTGAGCAATTAGGTTGGAGAGGTGAGGGGACGCCTTTTGATATATTACCGTTAGTAATTCAGATTGATGACCGTTCTCCTACTTTATTTGAAATTCCTAAAAATTATGTTCTTGAAGTAGCAATCCGACATCCACAATACGAGAAATTATCGGAGTTAAAGCTGAAATGGTATGGGGTTCCTATTGTTTCAAATATGAAGCTGAGTTTAGGTGGAATTGAATATACGGGAGCGCCTTTTAATGGTTGGTATATGGGGACAGAAATTGGGGCTCGAAACTTTGCGGATGTTAACCGTTATAACCTATTGCCAACAGTTGCAGAAATAATGGGACTCGATACGAATTCTAATATTACGCTATGGAAGGACAGAGCTCTTGTTGAATTAAATGTTGCAGTTCTGTATTCATTTAAAGAAGATGGGGTCAGTATAGTAGATCATCACACAGCAGCACAGCAGTTTAAGCATTTTGAACAACAGGAAGAAGTAGCCAATCGGAAAATTACAGGAAATTGGTCGTGGCTGATACCGCCTGTTTCCCCAGCAACTACTCATATTTTCCATAAACCCATTGAAAATCTTATACAAAAGCCAAACTACTTTTATCAAAAAAGTCCTTATTAATAACAAGAGCCTATCTCTTTAAGAGGTAGGCCCTTGTGAATATTACCGTTTCTTCAAAATCATATCGATAAGTTCATCCCTGTCGATTAAGTAGACTTCATTTGACTCAGCAAGCTTTTCGGCCTGCTTAGTAAAATAGCTATTTGTCACGACCCAGCCTTGCGTTGCCTCGTACATTTTCAAAGCACCACTGATTTCTTGTACCGCTTTTACACCAACGGTTCCGGAATATCGCTTTGCTTGGACTGCAATGACCTCATCTCGATCCGTCAAAATTAAATCTGCTCCGTAGTCGCCAGACGCTTTTGTATAGGAAACTTTGAAACCTCTTTTTTCAAAAAGAAAACCTAAAAATTGTTCAAATTCTTCCCCAGACATCTCGTCAATTTCTCTAATTCCGGCTCTTTTTAACCTTCTATTATTACTTGTACCTCGCCAAAGTTTAAAGACTAAAAGTAAAAAGGAAAATCCAATGATAGTAATAATGGTACCTTCAATGGTTTTTGTATAGTACCACCCTACTGAACCTATTAAAATGATCATTATTGGAAAGAGACGGATGCGTTTTTTCTTTTTTTCTTTCCTTTTCTGCAATATGAGTAACCCCTTTAATGAATTAAGCTACAAATATTGTAACATAAAATGGGTACATATGTTTGTATGTTATACATGTCGATTTTTTGCACTTATGAATGCTGTAGTAAAAAGAATAATTGTAACGATAATAAACAATAGATTCGATTGAGACCAGCTTCCAGAAGCATCATGTAAATAGCCGAAAAGAACGGGTCCAGCAGAAGCGAGTAAGTACCCTACTGATTGAGCGAAACCAGATATTTGAGCAGCTTCATATGCCGTTTTAGTGCGTAACGTGAAGAACATAAGTATTGCTCCAAAGGACGCACCCCCTGCAAGACCAAGACAAACCATCCAAATAAGAACGTAATCTGTCCACTCATTGTAAATTCCTATAAAAGAAATTAAATAGAAAAAGGTAAAGACGAATACGATTGGTCGTTGAGAAGAGAATTTTTCAGCAATAATAGGTACTAAAAAAGTCATTGGAATTTGAGCATATTGCATAATGGATGTCATCCAACCTGCATTTTCTGCAGAGAGTCCTTGTGAAATGAGAATCTCTGGTAACCAAGTAGTAGAACAGTAGAATAATAGTGACTGCATCCCCATAGAGATAGCAATTGCCCAAGCTAAAGGTGATTTCCACATTTTTTTATCTTCTTTATTAACACTATTATTGTTATTTAAAGAGCTTAAATCAATTTTCTCTCCACGTATTAACGGGATCCAAACAATAATCGCAATGATTGTTAAAAGTATTGAAAAGCCGAGTGCACCTTGCCATCCAAAAGAGGTCTTTTCTGCAATCGGTTGACTTATTCCTAGCGATAAACCTGCAGAAATATTCATCGAAACAGTATAAAGTCCTGTCAATATGCCGACATGATACGGAAATTTCAACTTGAAAAAGCTTTGCATTAATACATTCCCAAAGGATATCGCAATGCCGATCAAAATAGTTCCGACAATAAGTGTAGGTGTATTTCCAAGGGAACGGATTATAATCCCAATAGTAATGGCTATTAAAGATAAAAATAAAGTCAATTCCATCCCAAATCTTTTAGCAACTCGTGGAGCAAAAGGAGAAATGACTGCAAATGATATTAAAGGTAAAGTTGTTAAAAAGCCTGCTAATACATTAGAAATCTGTAATCCTTCACGAATATAAGAAATAATCGGACCTACCCCAGTGATGGGAGTTCTTAATGTTGTTGCAAAAACACATATCGCAACAACAAATAGAATGGTGGTCGAGGTTATATGAATTTTTTTACTCGGTTTTGTCATCTGATTCGTGGTCATATGTTAACCTCCTCATGTCAGTAAACATAGTGTACCAATAAATTTAAAAGTGTAAAGATATTTTCAAGTGCAAATATATTAAGGTGAAAAAGAAATTGTTATAATGAATTAATGGACATTTGTCCTATAGCCAAAAAGAATATTGATAAAAAAGCCCACAACATTAAAATTCATCAAAGATATATTACAAGAAAATGTAAAGAAATATAGTCAATAAGATTGAAAAGAAAAGGATGACGATACAAATGACTGTTTCTGTAGGATTTTATAAAAAAATGCATGATTGGATTATAGATGAATATACCGGCGAAATCGTTTTCCGACCTTTACAAGTAAATGGGAATCCGTATAAATCAAAGGTGCTCATCGTTGGAATAACTCCAGAGCCTCTGATGGAAAGAGAGCTTGATAATCCAAGAATATATGCAGATTCCTTAGTGGATGGGGAACTTTTTGAAGAATTGAATGAATCCAGATTAAAAGAGGTTTCTCGTGAGTATAAAGGTGTACAAAAATTTGTAAGGTATATGAAGGAACGATATAACGAAGACGTGATTATTTCGAATGTTAATTGTTATATTGCAGATGATGCTAACACGCTTAAAAAGATGAAGGGATTGAAAAGTCCATTAATCGTTAAGGGCGAGCGGATTTTTCGTGAAGTGGTGGAGGAATTTTCTCCGCAATTAATTATTCTGCAAGGCTCTAAAACATTAAAAGAGTTTACAGACTCTTTTTCAGAGCAATTGTACTATAAAACGGATTTTTCATTGCCTATTCAAGAAATTGAAAATCAGGGGATTTTTGCTGAACTGACTTTAAAAAATGGAAATGTATGTAAGGTGTTAGCTTGTCGAAGTATGTCTTCTTTTAATAAAAATGGTGCAAAATTCGAACAATTAAAAATTAATATTGATACAATTATCGGGTAAAAACGAACGTTTTAAGTTTAAATACTATGTAATAATGCTAAATTCCGAATAATCCGAAAGATTTAAATCTAAAATATTTCGTTGCATTCGACATAATACGTGTTTATAATGATAACGTTCTTAACAAAATCTTAACAATAAAATTGAATACTATACTCATATAATAGCGAGAATATGGCTCGCAAGTTTCTACCGACTAACCGTAAATAGGTCGACTATGAGAGACAAATATAGACAGCATTTGTACGTGTCTATTAACTTTCAATTAATTTATCCGAAAGACTTGTTTCCTCATAGAGAAAATAAGTTTTTCGGGTTTTTTTATACAAAAATTGGGAAGGAAGGTCTTTCGTCTTGAAATTATTGAAAGAAAAAATAGTAAACGAAGGAAAGGTATTATCAGATACCGTTCTGAAAGTAGATTCATTTTTAAATCACCAAATTGATCCTCTTCTAATGAAAGAAATCGGAGAAGAATTTGCAAATCGCTTTTCGGATCAAGTCATTACAAAAATTTTAACGATTGAATCCTCTGGTATTGTTCCAGCAACAATGTTAGGCCTTACTATTGGTGCGCCGGTAGTTTTTGCTCGTAAAAGAAAGTCGTTAACATTATCAGAAAACCTACTTACTTCAAAAGTCCATTCGTTTACGAAAAATGAAACAAACGAAATCTCTGTATCAAAAGATTACCTATTACCTGACGACAATGTGCTAATCATTGACGACTTCCTAGCCAATGGAGAAGCAGTTAAAGGATTGTTAGATATCGTAAAACAATCTGGTGCAACATTAGTGGGTGTTGGAATTGTTATTGAAAAGGGATTCCAGCAAGGTGGACAAACATTACGTAAAGAGGGAGTACGTATTGAATCTTTAGCAAATATAAAATCACTTTCAAATGGCAACGTTGAGTTTTTTGATTAATAATACCTACAAATATTAGGAGGATCTATTAATAATGAATAATGCAAAGGCATTTACACTTGGTATTCAACATTTACTTGCAATGTATGCGGGAGCTATTTTAGTACCGATTATTATCGGTGGTGCTCTTGGATTTTCATCAGAACAAATGACTTATTTGGTTGCCATTGACATTATGATGTGTGGTATTGCCACTTTACTGCAAGTAATGAGAGGGAAGATTTTCGGTATTGGGTTACCAGTAGTGCTTGGATGTACATTTACTGCTGTATCTCCAATTATCGCAATTGGTTCAGATAAAGGCGTTGGTGCGGTTTATGGAGCTATTATCGCATCAGGAATTATTGTTGTTCTAATATCCGGGATTTTTGGTAAGCTAGTGAAGTTCTTTCCACCAATTGTTACAGGCTCAGTTGTAACAATTATCGGAATCTCTCTAATTCCTGTAGCCATCAATAATATGGGTGGTGGACAAGGGGCTGAGGATTTTGGTTCTGGTACCAATATAGCATTAGCTATGGTTACTTTATTAATCATTCTTTTAATCTATCGTTTTACGACTGGGTTTATTCGTTCAATTTCTATTTTGCTAGGTTTAATCTTTGGAACTGTTATCGCTGCCGTATTAGGGAAAGTTGATTTCCAACCAGTAATTGATGCTGGATGGTTACATATGGTACAACCATTCTATTTCGGTACACCAACGTTCGATTATGGTGCGATTCTTACGATGACCCTAGTTGCGATGGTCTCTCTAGTAGAATCTTCGGGTGTTTACTATGCTTTAAGTGATATTACAAAACAGAAAGTCGAATCAAAAGATTTATCAAGAGGGTATCGTTCGGAAGGATTAGCATCAATTATTGGTGGAATTTTCAATGCTTTTCCTTATACAACATTCTCACAAAATGTAGGTTTAATAAAAATGACAGGCGTAAAAGAACGAAGCGTTATTTTTATTACTGGATCGCTTTTAGTACTACTTGGTTTCTTGCCGAAAATTGCTGCTCTAACGACAATTATTCCTACATCTGTATTGGGCGGCGCAATGCTTGCAATGTTTGGTATGGTTGTTACTCAGGGAATCACGATGTTGGCACCGGAAATTATGCGCTCTCCCGAGAACGCAATGGTAGCTGCTGTTTCTGTTGGATTGGGTGCAGGTGTAGTATTTGTGCCTAATATCTTTGCGGTTCTTCCTGAATGGGTTTCTGTACTAACTTCAAACGGTATTGTATGTGGTTCAGTGACGGCAATTATATTAAATATTGTATTTAATATGATAGGGACAAAAAAGGAAGATGCAATGCTTGTAAAACCTGCTGATGCAAAATAAAAAATTCAGTGTTTCTAACTCTAAGAGCTAGAAACACTTTTTTATCTTAAATGCACTTCTTCTATAGTAGGTAGTGATTCTATTGCCCCGATTTTTTCACAAACGATTGCACCAACTTTATTGCTGAAATGTATAATATCTTTCCATTCATTAAAGGTGATAGAGCGCGGGTTATCAATGTTACTTAATTGATATAAAGTTGCGCCCACAAACGCATCACCTGCCCCTGTGGTATCAACTGCTTTTATAGAGATACTTGGAATATTTATGGATTGGCCTTTCAAAGAAAAAAAGGTTCCGTTTTTTCCTAGCGTAACGGAAATAGCATCTACACCTAATGAGTGTAAGGTTGAAGTGGCTTTTTTAATGTCAGTTTCATTTGTTAATAAATACAGCTCTTCATCGCTGACTTTTAAAAGGTCACAATATGGTATGCATTCAAAGATATGTTCTTTAAAGAGCTCTATATTTTCTCCCCATAAGTCTCTTCGAAAATTAGGGTCAAAGGATGTATAGCAATTTTGCTTCTTTGCATAGCGTAACAAATGTTTATATGTTTGTTGAAATGGTTGTGTTAAAAGAGCAGTAGCAGAGCCGAAATGAATAATTTTCATCGACGAAAGTGCCTCTATAGGTATTTCATCGACTGTTATATTTGCATCTGCTCCTCGATGGAAAACAAAATCTCTTTGTCCATCTTCTTGTAAAGAAACAAATGCGAGCGTAGTTGGGAAATGTGAATCTTTTAATAAGAAATCCATATTTACCCCAACTGATTCCAAGGTTGATTCAAGGAATTCTCCAAATGGATCATCACCCACTTTTCCTAAGAAGTGTGCGTGCCCTCCTAATTTTGCAATCGTTGCACAAACATTTGCTGGTGCCCCTCCAGCCTTTTTTAAAAATGTAGAACTATCTTTCAAATTTCCATTCCGTTCATTACTGAAAAAGTCAATTAGTAGTTCTCCAATACATAAAATAGATTCTCTCATTTTTGTTCCTTTCATAAACTGTACTTAAATTACATTTAATGGTTATAACTATACAATGCTTTAAAAAAGATTGCGAAATAAAAGTTCAATAAAAAGAAACCCCTTAAGTAAAGAAAATTTTCTCTACTTAAAGGGTTGCGTTGGGAATATGAAAGTTCATCAACTAAACTTTTATAGCAATATTTTATTATTTATTAATCACTCAGCATTTGGATAAATCATCTTACTTGGATCAATGTACTTATCGAACTGTTCTTCAGTTAGTAATTCTAATGATAAGGCTGCTTCTTTTAGTGTAGATCCTTCTTTATGCGCTTTCTTTGCGATTTTCGCTGCGTTTTCATAGCCAATATAAGGATTTAGTGCGGTTACTAACATCAAGGAATTTTCTAAGTTGCGTTCTAATACTTCCATATTCGGCTCAATACCAACAGCACAATTATCGTTGAACGATTTCATTGCATCTGCAAGTAATCTTGCTGATTGTAGGAAGTTATAAATGATCACAGGTTTAAATACGTTTAATTCAAAGTTCCCTTGGCTTGCTGCAAAGGCAATGGTAGCATCATTACCGATAACTTGCGTAACGACCATAGTCAGCGCCTCAGATTGAGTTGGATTTACCTTCCCTGGCATGATCGAGCTGCCGGGTTCATTTTCAGGTATTGTAATTTCCCCAATTCCACTACGAGGACCGCTAGCTAACCAACGAACATCATTTGCGATTTTCATTAAGTCCGCCGCTAATGCTTTTAAAGCTCCATGAGCAGCAACGATTTCATCATGGCTTGTTAGTGCATGGAATTTGTTTTCCGACGAAGCAAAATCTTTTCCGGTAAGATTGCTAATTTCCTCAGCAACCATGTCACCAAATTTAGGGTGTGCATTAATACCAGTACCAACAGCTGTACCGCCGATTGCAAGATCTTTTAAAAATTGTGTATTAACCATAATCATCTTTTCAGATTTTACTAGCATATGGTGCCATCCGCTAATTTCCTGACCAAGCGTCAATGGTGTAGCATCTTGTAAGTGAGTTCGACCAATTTTAATAATGTCATTAAATTTCTCTGATTTTTCTTTTAGTGTAGCCTTTAATAATTGAAGACGAGGCATTAAATAGTTTTCTACGATTTCAACCG
This sequence comes from Lysinibacillus sp. PLM2, assembly GCA_023168345.1. Classification (NCBI taxonomy): domain Bacteria; kingdom Bacillati; phylum Bacillota; class Bacilli; order Caryophanales; family Bacillaceae; genus Lysinibacillus; species Lysinibacillus sp. PLM2. Next base: position 158,509 of record AP025689.1, read on the forward strand.
CAGCAATATGTAGTGCAGTTGGGAAAGTATCATTAGAGCTTTGTGATTTATTTACGTCATCATTTGGATGTACTCGTTCTTCTGAGCCTTGTTCTTCTAGTAATTGATTTGCTCTGTGGGCAATGACTTCATTAACATTCATATTGGATTGAGTACCACTACCTGTTTGCCAAACAACAAGAGGAAACTGATCATCCCACTTGCCTGAAAGAATTTCGTCAGCAGCTGTAACAATGGCGTTGGTCTTAATATCTGATAGTTTGTTTAACTTGTTGTTAGTAATAGCTGCTGCTTTTTTCAAAATTGTAAAAGCACGAATGATTTCTATAGGCATTTGTTCTTGCCCAATTTGGAAATTTTCTTTACTACGTTGCGTTTGTGCTCCCCAAATTTTATCAGCTGGAACACGCACTTCTCCTAGTGTATCTTTTTCAATACGATAGTCCATTCTATCAACTCCCTTAGTATTACTATATTAAGTTATGCCCAAAAAAAGAATTGAATAAAAACAAATAAGGCTGTAACAACTAACTCGTCACAGCCATTATGCGTCTTGTGACGCGAATAGTCAATGAAGGAGTCGGTAGTGTGAAAAAAGCATTGTTAGACTCCTTGTTTTACTTGAGAGAAATAAATTTTAGAGATATAAATAGGGGGGTACAGCTCAAAAATTTATTTCTATACGATAATGATAATCATTATCAATTAAAATGTCAAATAAAACCTTTAAAAAATAAACACCGCCTGAACGAAAAAGCGTAAGCTTATCGAGAACAAGCGATGTTCTTATTGGGTATTCAATTCTTATTCACCTCAGAAATTTTAAATGATTTTCACGTAAAAATCTTTGCCGTTATTAATTCCATCTGCGCGGACAGAGTTCTTGTTCTGATAATAATGAGCAATGGTTTTTGCTAATCCTGCATAGCCATTTAAGTAAGTACCTTGCTGGATAGGTTTACCGGGATTATGGAATTCAAAATATAGTCTTACATCGTGGGACATCATATCCAGTATTTCCATAAAATCCGTCTCTGGAATATGGATTCCACGAGTGTAGCTACATTCTCTCCGATAAGTATCGTGAGTCACATTAATAGGCTTTAATTCGTTGACAATATTGAATTCTTTCATCCAACCAACTCCTTTAAGAAATGGAAAATTAAGTTATTCGACCATTATAACAAAATTTGTTATAAATGTCAGAATGTTTTTGGGAAATTATTTAATAGCTTATGAATGTCTAGAAATTTTATTACCAGTCCTTTTGTTGTAATTCATCTGCAATAACTTGTAAATCATAGGCATTAATAATTCGTAATGGATAATCGTATTTTTCAGCGTATTTTTCTGCAAGCTTTTTAACGTATTGAGGGGAGCCTTCATTATCCTCATCGTAAATCAATAATAAAGCGTCGGTATTTTGAATAATAAATTTGTCTTTTTCAATAAATTGCCATGGTGCCTCGTAAGGGCGTTTCGAAACACTTGTAACAAAATCCGCTTTACTTACTATATTAATATATTTTTCTTTTTTAATTTCGTTCCAGTTTTTTTCTTGATCTAAAAATGGGGTAATCACGGAATATTTTAAATCAGGAAAATCCGACTTTAATTCAAGTATTACTTCCGCAGCCCAAGTTTCAACACCTTGTTGCCCCGTAAGCACGACCCATTCAAGACCATCTTCAATTAAAGCCCTTAGTTCGTTTTCGATAGCTTTTTTAATAATAGGAATGCCTGGGTGTTTGTCGTTAAAAATACCTAGCTCATGGGGTCTATAACCAGAGACGTAAATAGTTTTTATCATCATATGTACTCCTTTAATCTTTGTTTATTATAACTATAGCCTAATAATAAAAAAGTTGCGATGAAGTGCTTATGGTCAGAAAGATCTACATGCCTTCTTAAATTAATATGTACTTCTTTGTCTATGGAAATATTAAAATATCAAAAATTTAGTAAACATTTGATAGATATTTACTATTGTAATCCTACCCGAATACAAGGTATTATATCCTTACCTATTTACTAAGAATTAAAATGGAGGTGTCAATGAAGTGACATATATGATTTTAACAGGACTGATTTGTGGGGCATTACTCGGATTTGTAATGCAAAGAGGGCGATTTTGCTTAACGGGCGGTTTCCGTGATATGTACATCGCAAAGGATAACCGTATGTTTTATGCCTTATTAATTGCCATTGCAGTACAAAGTGTAGGGGTTTATTTATTAATAGATTTTGGTGTATTTGAATATTCTGCGGGTTCACTTCCGATTTTAGCAGTTATTGTAGGATCATTTATTTTTGGTATTGGAATTATATTAGCTGGTGGCTGTGCTACAGGTACATGGTATCGAGCTGGAGAAGGATTAATAGGGAGCTGGATTGCTTTAGCGGGATACATGTTAATGGCTGCCATTATGAAAACGGGGGTATTATTACCATTAAATCAGAAAATACAAAGCGGAACTGAATTACCTACCAATTCTATAGCAGGAACATTAGGGGTAAATCATTGGTTTATTATTATTCCATTTGTTGCTATTGTGTTATTTATCGTATATAAACAACTATCTAAACCAAAAGTTTCGATACCATTACTTAAACCTAAACGCTCTGGATTAGCTCATATTCTATTTGAGAAACGTTGGCATCCATTTGTAACAGCAACTTTAGTTGGGGTTATTGCGATATTAGCTTGGCCGTTAAGTGTTGCTACTGGTCGAATTTCTGGATTAGGTATTACAACGCCTTCAGCCAATATTCTTCAATATTTAACAACTGGCGATAATAACTTTTTAAACTGGGGAGTATTTCTAGTCCTTGGTATTTTCATAGGGTCGTTTATTGCTGCAAAAGCTAGCAATGAATTTCGCTTTAGAATGCCTGATGTGAAAACAGGTATTAATAGTTTTGTCGGTGGTAATTTAATGGGCTTTGGTGCTAGTATTGCTGGTGGTTGCTCAATTGGTAATGGTCTGGTCATGACAGCGATGATGACATGGCAAGGATGGATCGCTCTTGCATTTATGATACTAGGTACTTGGACTGCTAGTTATTTTGTTTTTGTCCGACCTCGTCAAAAAGCAAAAGCTGCAAAACTTCAAAGTGTACCAACAACATAAAGGAGGAAAATAGAAATGCAAAAAAAGTTAGAAGTTTTAGGAATGGTATGTCCTTTCCCTTTAATTGAAGCAAAAGAAGCAATTAACGAGTTAAACTCAGGAGATGAGTTGATTGTAGAATTTGATTGTACACAAGGTACAGAATCTATTCCTCGTTGGGCCGCAGAAGCAGGGCATTTAGTAACAAATTTTGAACAAATTGATACTGCGACATGGACTATTACTATTAAGAAAAACTAACGATACGTGGAAAGGAAAGGAATTTTCCTTTTATATTTAAAAAGCCGAAGCTGTTGAGTAATACTCAACAGCTTCGGCTTTTTCTATGTTCACCTATATTGCAAATTAATACTTAAGCAAAAATTGATCGAATATGCTCTAATGCCCAATCAATTTCTTCTTTAGAAATAATTAATGGTGGTGCAAAACGGATAACGTAGTCATGCGTTTCTTTACAAAGCAATCCTTTTTCCATTAATTGCTCACAGTATTTACGAGCAGGTTCAGTTAATTCAACACCGATAAACAATCCGCTACCACGAACTTCTTTAATAACTGGGTTATTAATCTCACGAAGCTGCTCTTGGAAGTAGTTACCTAATTCTAAAGAACGTTCAGTTAATTTTTCTTCTTCAAGTACTTCTAATGAAGCCAATGATACTGCACAAGCAAGTGGGTTACCGCCGAAAGTTGAACCGTGAGAACCTGGATTTAATACTCCGAGGATATCGCTGTTTGCTACTACAGCGGAAATTGGCATTACGCCACCGCCAAGAGCTTTCCCTAAAATGATTACATCAGGTGTAACTTCATCCCATTGGTGAGCAAACATTTTACCCGTACGAGCTAGACCTGTTTGAATTTCATCAGTGATGAATAATACATTATTTTCTTTACAAATTTGTTCTGCTGCTTTTAAGAAGCCTTTTGGAGGCATTACAATTCCAGCTTCACCTTGAATTGGTTCAACGATGAAAGCTGCAGTGTTCGGTGTAATAGCTGCCTTTAAGCTTTCTACGTCACCATAAGGAATTAATTTAAATCCAGGTAAGATTGGTCCAAAACCGCGTTGATATTCTTTTTCTGAAGATAACGAAACAGCACCCATTGTACGTCCGTGGAAGTTTCCGTTACAGCCAATAATTTCAGCTTTATTATCTTCTACACCTTTTACTTCGTAAGCCCAGCGACGAGCAACTTTAATTGCCGATTCTACTGCTTCTGCACCAGTATTCATTGGTAAAACCATGTCTTTGCCAGTCATTTGAGTTAATTTTTCATACCAAGGGCCAAGCTGATCATTATGAAATGCACGAGAAGTTAAAGTAACACGGTTTGCTTGATCGATTAAAGCTTTAATAATTTTTGGATGGCGGTGACCTTGGTTAAGGGCAGAATATGCTGATAACATATCCATGTATTTGTTACCTTCAGGATCTTTTACCCAAACGCCTTCAGCTTCAGAAACAACAATTGGTAGTGGATGATAGTTATGTGCACCGAATTTTTCCGTTTTTTCAATTAAGTTAGATGATGTTGCGTTTGTCATATAAAATTCCTCCTAAGTTTTTATTCGTACCTGAAAATGATGAGTAAAATTAAATACCAGATTAATCAAATTACCCTTGCGACATTTTAGTATTTCCAAAGAGTAAGTAAAAACACTTCATTGAAAAAAATATATACTATTCTATAAGTCATTTTTCAGTTACACTTTCTAAAATATATAGCAATTTTTATGCCAACTTTTAAATGGTGACATTTCTAGTTAAATAAGTGGGTGGAAAAAAATTTTGCGCAAAATTTTTGAACAATTAGTCTTTTTCGCCAAATTTTTTTGCGTTATGATAGGGTTAGAGGTGATAATCTTTGAATCAAAAAATCCTAACTAAGCTTTATGAAGAAATTATTGATCGTGTAAGTGTTGGTATTCACGCTGTCGATGAAGATGGAAAAACGATCATTTATAATAATAAAATGTGTGAAATGGAAGCTATGGAAAAGAAGGATGTACTGTACAAGGATGTACGAGAGGTTTTTCATTTCCAAGAAAATCAAAGCAGTACCTTACTAAAATCTCTAGAAAATGGCGAAGAAATCGTTAATGTTAAACAAACCTATTTTAATAATCGTGGTGTTGAAATTACAACAGTAAATAATACATTTCCCATAGAACTGGAAGGTAACATTTATGGTGCGGTAGAAATAGCAACGGACGTAACAAAAATGGAACGGTTAATGCGACAAAAGGTAAGGCAAACGAAAACGGAATTTACTTTTCAACAAATTATTGGTCAAAGTTCTGAGTTAGAAGAAGTAAAAAGCTTTGCAAAAAGAGCAACTAGAACAAATTCTAACGTTTTAATAATTGGTGAAACGGGGACGGGAAAAGAATTATTTGCGCAAAGTATACATGCAGAAAGTGACCGAGCAGCTGGACCTTTTATTACGCAAAACTGCGCAGCATTACCGGATTCCTTAATAGAAGGGATATTGTTTGGTACAACAAAAGGTTCCTTTACAGGAGCTATCGATAATCCTGGGTTATTTGAGCTTGCTCAAGGTGGTACGCTGTTATTGGATGAACTGAATTCGTTAAATTTTGCACTACAGGCTAAGTTATTACGTGTTCTTCAGGAAAGAAAGGTACGAAGAATTGGGGGATCAGAAGAAATTCCGGTGGATGTTCGTGTTATCGCAACGGTAAATGAGGATCCAATAGATGCGGTTGCTAATAATCATTTACGAAAAGATCTGTATTATCGGTTAGCTGTTGTATCTTTATTGATTCCTCCACTGCGAGAGCGTAGAGAGGATATTCCTATATTAGTTGATGAGTTTATTAAAAAATATAATGCTTTATTTAAATTGAATGTAAAAGATGTATCAGAAGAAGTTCTACAATTCTTTATATCTCATAATTGGCCTGGAAATGTTCGTGAGTTAGAGCATGTAATCGAAGCATCGATGAATTTAATAAATTATGAAGACCGGATTGAAATGCACCATTTACCATATCAATATCGAAGAAGTGAATCAGAAGAAGAGGTTTCACTTCATCCTTTTATTGAATCTAACAAATTGAATACAAATACAAATTTAACGGAACAACTTGCTCTATTTGAAAAACAATTCATTGAACAAAATTTAATGAAAAATGGAAATCACATTACAAATACAGCAAAAAGCTTGGGAATTAGTAGACAAAGCTTACAGTATCGTATGAAGCGATTGAATATTCGACTGTAATATAAATCATATATTAATAGAAAGGGGGCATTATATGGCTTTATCAATGAATTTACAACAAAAGCTTGAAACTAAATTTATCTTAAATCAACAACAAAAGTTTTCCTTAGAGATACTAAAATATTCAATGCAAGAGCTAGTAGATTATATACATGATGAAGTTAACTCCAATCCTATTTTAGAAGCAGAGGGCCCTCTTTATGAAGAAAAACAGTTAATTGAATTTGCGCGGTTAGATCGTAATCAAAATGCAAAATCAGAGGCTATTGAACATGAACAATTTGATTCTATCAATCTATTAAGAAGTACAGAGCAATCTTTAGAAAAATATTTGACTGGGCAGTTGTCTATGGTTAAAAACCTAACATTATTGGATAGGAAAATTATTCTATTTTATATTCATAGTTTAAATAGCAACGGTTATTTAGAATGTGATTTGAATGAAGTAGCTGAAATGTATACTGTCCCAATTTCAAAATGTGAAGAATTGCTCACCATATTACATGGCTTTGAACCATATGGAGTAGGGGCAAGAAATTTAAAGGAATGCCTATTATTACAAATAAAACACCAAAAGAATGCCCCGAAATTAGCAGAGGTGTTTGTACAACTTCATTTGGAAGAGTTAGCAGATAGAAGGTTCTTACATATTTCGGAACTATATCAAATTCCTGAAGAAACGGTCAAAAATATTTTTTCATACATTCAACAGCTAAACCCATTCCCAGCGAATGAATTTGATACGGGTCAGACTGAACATATCATCCCGGATATTATAGTAGAAGAACTCCATGGAGAATATATTATTCGCATTAACGAAAGCTACTTACCTCAAATTTCGATTAATACTTATTATGACGAGTTAATGAAAACGAACGAGGATGTAAAAGGATATTTGAAAGGGAAACTTTCAGATGCCTTACTTTTACTAAAGGGAATCGAACAAAGACACGAAACATTATATAAAGTGACTAAAATTTTATTGGAAAAACAACAGGCAATCTTTAAAAATGGGTTAAAGGCATTACAGCCGTTAAGATTAAAAGACGTAGCTGAACAAATGGATGTACATGAATCAACAGTAAGCCGTGCAATAAGCAAAAAGTACATTCAAACACCAAAAGGGATATTTCCTTTAAAAATGTTGTTAATGCGCGGGTTGAAAATGAATAATGGTTCGATGGAATCTACTATATTGATAAAAGAAAAAATTAAATCAATGATAGAAAATGAAAACGTAAAAAAGCCTTATTCCGATCAAAAAATTGCAAATATTTTACTAGCTGAGGGTATCCAAATCGCAAGGAGAACGGTCGCGAAATATCGGGAGGAAATGGGGATATTACAATCAACCAAAAGAATAAAAAGATAAAATAAGCATCTCCTAGTAAATTAAGAGATGCTATTTTTTGTGGCAATTGCTCCTAAATGACTGATTAAACTTAATATTTGAAAATGAATTTTTGCAAAATCCTCTACTGTCTTCCCTTCATAATCCTCTAGCCATTCTTGAAAAAGACCTAAGATCGCAGACGTCAAAAAGGCAGAAAAATATTTCTGGAACTCTTCGTCCTCTAAAATTGGAAAAAAGTTTGATAATCTTGCTATGAGAATATTATCTAGAACTTGTTTGACCTTTTTAGCAAATGAAGGATCCCCTTTATCTCCTAAAATGGCCTTTAATGTCACCGCATTATCATAAACAAATTCATAGACAGCAATAAAAGGAGGATATATTTTTTGTTGCTTTATATATGTAAAAGCATCATGGGGAGTAATAATTGAAATTTTGTTTTGTAAATCTTCAATTAAATTTTTTTGGATTTGCTCCATCACATCATATTTATCTAGAAAATGTAAGTAAAAGGTCCCTCGATTTATTTTCACTCGTTCCGCAATATTTTTTACTGTAACATTTTGAAATCCCACTTCTATTACTAATTCTATAAAACCAGTTTGAATTTCTTTTTTCGTTCTTTGCGTCATTTCTTCATGAACCTTACCCAAAAGATCACCCACTTAACATATTTTGTCATTTTGTTCATTGTATTTGTCAATATACTAACCTACAATCAACTTGTAATCAACACGTTGTTCATTCTGTTGTGGGAAGGTGTGAAAAAAATGTCGAATGCTATTCATATTGTAAATGTTTCTAAAAAATTTAATAGGAAACAGGTGATTAATCCGATCACACTAGGAGTAGAAGAAAGGAAAATATTTGGCTTACTTGGACCATCTGGTTGTGGGAAAACAACTTTAATCAAAATGATTGTTGGCATGCTAAAGACTGATTCTGGTGAAATTACAGTATTAAACAAACAAGTTCCCAATGCAGCTTTGCTAAAAGAAATAGGGTATATGGCACAATCTGATGCACTTTATACAGCATTGACTGGAAGACAAAACTTAGAATTCTTTGCAAAATTATATGGGTTGTCAAAAAAAGAGAGAGAACAACGAATTGAATATGCGGCAAAAATAGTCCAGTTAACTAACAATTTAAAAGGAACTGTTTCGACTTATTCTGGAGGGATGAAACGGCGTTTATCATTAGCAATCGCATTAATTCAAAATCCAACCATTTTAATTTTAGATGAACCAACAGTCGGTATTGACCCAGTATTAAAACAGTCTATTTGGAAAGAATTAGAGCGTTTAAAAGAGGAGGAGCATAAGACAATCGTTATTACTACTCATGTAATGGATGAAGCTGAAAGATGCGACCATCTCGCAATGATACGGGAAGGGGAAATAATTGCATCGGGTACACCTGCATATTTAAAAGAGCAATATGCTGCACAGAATTTTGATGAAGTCTTTTTAAAAGTTGGGGGTGCAATGTAGTGCGAACGATAGCTTTAATTCATCGTATTATCCAACAGCTTTTAAAAGATAAACGAACATTAGCGTTATTATTTATTGCTCCACTTTTAGTGCTTACATTGATGTATTTTATCTTTAATTCGGAAAATAGTGATTTGAAACTTGTAGTGACAGGTGCCAATGATATGGTGATTGAGCGACTAGAAGATTCAGATTTTAATCTAACAGTTAAAGAAGAATATTCGATCGAAAGTTTAGAAAATGATCAAGTAGATGGCTGGTTAAACTTCGATCAAATGACGATGAAATTGACACTATTAAATGATGATCCGAGTCGTGCAAATGCTATAAAAATGTTACTAGCCCAAACATTAAATTCAAATAATAATAAGGGAAGTCATTCATTAGAAACAATATATGTTTATGGCGATGAGGATACGAAGCTGTTTGATATTTTTAGTCCGATGTTAATTGGCTATTTCGTATTTTTCTTTGTATTTCTCATTGCGGGGATTGCATTATTAATCGAGAGAACGAGCGGAACATTAGAAAGGTTGCTAGCGACACCTATTAAAAAATATGAAATCGTTATTGGCTATGTACTAGGTTACGGGCTATTTGCTTTAATTCAAACAATTATTGTCGTTCTATTTTCCGTGCATGTTTTAGATATTGTACTAGTAGGTTCAATTTGGCTAGTATTTTTGATTAATATATTAGTTGCCTTTGTTGCTTTATCTTTAGGCACAATGCTTTCAAGTTTTGCCAACTCGGAATTTCAAATGATTCAATTTATCCCTCTAGTGATTGTTCCACAAATATTCTTTTCAGGGGTTTTTCCGATGGATGGTATGGCAGTCTGGTTACAGCAATTAGGTAAAGTAATGCCCCTTTATTATGCGTCAGAAGCCTTAAATGGCGTTATGTACAAAGGGTATACTCTTAGTGAGATTTCCTTGGATCTTTTTGTTTTATTTATTTTTGCAATCGTTTTTATTACTTTGAATATTGTTTTTTTAAAAAAGTATCGTTCGTTTTAACCGAATTTAAATCAAATTACGATGGTTTCCCGAATTTTGTCTTACTTAAATTCATAAAAAGTCATTAAAAAGGGATTCATCTCCCAAAGTAGTGATTAGGGATGAACCGCTTTTATTATTTGACAGAGTTTTCTTTAGCGTTAACCCAAAAAACTGACAGAAAAATGCTGAGAATCAATATAATCGTTGCAAAATAGTAAGGATAATGGATATTGAAATCAAATAGCAGACCCCCAGCAATAGGGCCGAAAATATTTCCTAAGCTTGTGAACATTGAATTCATTCCGCCGACAAATCCTTGTTCATTTCTTGCAATCTTTGTTAAATAGGAGGTGATTGCCGGTCTGATCAAATCAAAGCCAATAAAGACAATGCATGAAGTAATTATAACTGCAAGGTAGGTTTCCACTACAGTCATGACCCACACAAGTAGTGCAGAAAAAATAAAGCAGTAACGAACAAGAACAATTTCGCCTAATTTCTTTGTTAAAGGATCGAAGAAAAATACTTGAACAATTGCACCAGCTAACCCACCACCAGTCACAATAATAGCGATATCAAATGGTGTAAATTGAAATTTATGATCAACAAATAAGCTGAATAATGACTCGAATGATGCTAATCCAAAGGTCGAAGTAAAGAGTAATAAAAAGGGAATGAAATATACGCCACTAAATATTCGTTTCATTCCAAACTTTTCAGTGGGAATATTCGATTCGCTTTGAACACGATTTGGTTCTTTTAAGTAAATAATAGATAAAATTGCAGCAAGTCCCGCTAAAATAGCTGCGGCAAAAAAAGGCGCTCTGGAGCCTAACCCTGCTAGAAAACCACCGATACCAGGTCCCAGAATAAATCCTGTATTAATAGCTGCTGACATATATCCTAATATTTTCGGTCGAGCCTGGTCTGTCGTTATATCAGCGATAAAAGCCGTTACGGAAGGCATAATAAATGCACTACTTACGCCACCTAGTATTCTGGAAAGAAATAATACTTCGATCGACTGTCCAATCCCAAATAAAAACTCAGACAAACTAAAAATGATTAATCCTAATATAATCATTCGTTTTCTACCAACGACATCTGCCCATTTCCCTGCAAATGGTGAGACGATGAATTGAGCAATGGAAAAAGCAGCGACCATATACCCTATAAATGATCCATTCAAATCAAGCTCATCCATGATTGTCGGTAATACGGGGATAACGAGTCCCATTCCGACAAATGAAACAAATATGTTACTTAATAAAATAATAATGGTAATTTTTGAAACCTTGGAGCTCATATTTTCTCCTTAATGATATTGATGTGTAGTTATATGAACATAAACATGAAAAGGGGTGATAGTCAAGAAGATAGACAATAATCCATGTATACAAAAAAATCGAAGTATTAATTAATAATAAATTTGTATCCCAAAAACTATAGAAAAATTAAAAGGATCCCTTAGTGGAGGCAAACTAAAGGATCCTAAGAAAGAGATGATATGAAGTGGTTAATTTGTGGTAAAGATAGCCTAGAAATAACTTTTAAATAAGTGTGATTCAATAACTTCGTATAGTGCTTAGGGAGACTTTGGATTACTTCTAAAGGGGATTTGTTTTATGCCCAAGGTGTTTAATTCAGAGTAAAAAATAGTTTTGAAATAGCTTCATTGTCCAATGGGTAGATTGTATTAAATCCACAATTAGTAGAGTTCTCAAACTTAGCAAGATTATTTAGTATATTTTTTCAAGCGTTGTGAGTATTGTTCAAAAATTGTAGTGAGAAGGATTGAAATTGGACTTTATTTCTACACCTCCTTTGCTAACATTTTATTCACTTAATAGTTTTGTAAATGGACGAATAGCCAATGTTGTAAAAAAATGTGTGATTATATAGAAAAAGTATGAGGAGATTGTCTATTATCCTTTCATAATTGGGAGAATGACTTAATGTAAATGGGTGAGAGTCATAGATTACCGATATTTGGGAATGAAAAAAGCTGCATCAATGAAATGCAGCTTTTCAACTTTATTTCGTTATTTCATTTGCTACTTCTTTTACATGATCATGAAGCTTTCGATCACTAAAAAGTTTACCAAAGATTAATGTGGCAAGGGCAAAGATAATCATGGAACCAGCAAAAGCAAGTGGTGCTTTAAAGCTATTGAACCACGATTCAAAAAAGCCTGCGAATACCGGACCAACAATTTGGCCTAATGCATATACAGCAGTAAGGATAGAAACAACAGAGCCACTTTGTTTTGGGAATAATTCTCGTGCGTATGCAGTCGATAATGAAACAATCCCTACGAAGGTAAAGCCATATAAAAAGGCTGATAATAATACACTCCATGCACTCTGAGAAAAGACGGGAAGCAAGATACCGATTATTTGTAATACGTAAGCAAAGGACAGTACCTTTACAGTAGAAAATTTGGAAATCATCGCCATCCAAATAGGTGCAGCAGGTGTTGCAGCAAGACCTGCGATGACCCAGCTAAAACCAGCAAAGGCACGTATACTTTCGATATTATAAATAATATCCACTAGGAAAGTGCCTGTTATAATATAGCCAAGTCCTTCTAGCCCATAGGCAATAACTAACCATGGCATAAAGCCTTGAAGTATTTTGGTTTCTTGCGTTTTTTCAACCTTTTCTCCATCCCGTATAATTATATTTCTCCATAAAACAACTGTTGCTAATAGGAATATGCCTGATAAAATTCCAAGTCCAATCCATGTCCCTTCCCATGCAAAGGATACTTCAATATAAGGTACTAGTAATCCAGAGATAGCAATTCCTAAACCAATCCCAGAAAATAGATATCCAGACCAACGACTAAGTAGGTGAGAGGCTAAATAGTCCATTATAATGCTTGAAGTCAGTACGAAAATATAGCCACCTGTAGCACCGGCAATAAAACGTAAAAGTATCCATAGTAAATAAGAATGGGTTAAACCCATTAAAAGTATAGATAGTACATTGAGTAAAACATTGAAAAGTAAAAATTTCTTTTTATTACGATAAATAAATCCTGCTCCAAGTGCACCTACAAAATAGCCAATATAATTACTTGATGCTAAATAACCAGCTGCTTCAAAGGATAACCCTTCGTCAACTCGCATGAACGGTAAAATAGGCGTAAATGCAAAACGACTAATGCCCATAGCAACAATTAATAATAATACTCCCCCAAATAGCACCCCGATGTGTTGCCGTGACATAAAACAACCCCTTTTTAAATTGCATTATTAGAAAAATTTCTATTATTATACAATTTTAGCACTATCAAAACTTGAATCCTAGATGTTTAAAACGATGAATAATTAACGTAATATTCAGAAAATTAATCGAATTGTCCAGTTGGAAATGTTATTTTAAATAAGATTGATGGAACCTTTTATCGAAACAATGGATCTAAGTCTGATTTGTTAACAATGCTGTTTTTTAATAGGTATGTAGGAGTACAATTAAAAAAGCGAAAAATATTAATCAATATGTATTTGTAAAGAATGAAAACATATCTATATAAAAAGGGGCTTGTTTACATGAAAATTACCGACATGACCATTCGACATTTAAAGATGAAATTGAAACAACCATTTACAACGAGTTTTGGTACGTTTGTTCATAAAGAATTTTTACTCTTAGAAGCAAAGGATGAGAGTGGAATCGTTGGATGGGGAGAATCAGTCGCTTTCGATTCTCCTTGGTACAATGAAGAAACATTAAAAACAACTTGGCATATGCTCGAAGATTTCCTAATCCCTTTAATATTAAATAAACAAATATCACATCCAGATGAAGTGAGTGAATTATTTAAAGATATTCGGAAAAATAATATGGCTAAATCGACGATCGAAGGAGCGGTTTGGGATATTTATTCACAAATTGCGAATCAGCCTTTAGCTCATACACTTGGTGGAAAAAAGGACAAGATTGAAGTAGGCATAAGTATTGGCATCCAAAAATCATTGGAAGAACAAATTGCAGTTGTTAAAAAAGCAATACAAGATGGCTACAAAAGAATTAAAGTGAAAATTAAACCGGGCTGGGATGTTGAAGTCATTCGTGAATTAAGAAAAAACTTCCCTGAAACACCACTAATGGCAGATGCAAACTCTGCCTATACGCTACAGGATGTGGAATTATTAAAACAACTAGATGAATTTAATTTAACGATGATTGAACAGCCCCTAGCTGTTGATGACATAATCGACCACGCAGTTTTACAAAAACAAATCAAAACACCGATTTGTCTTGATGAAAGTATACATTCCGTTGAAGATGCGCGAAAGGCAATTGAATTAGGCAGCTGTGGTGTAATCAATATTAAAATAGGTCGTGTTGGTGGAATAACAGAAGCGAAAAAAATTCATGATTTATGTGAAGAAAAGGGTATTCCAGTTTGGTGTGGAGGGATGCTCGAGTCGGGCATTGGTAGGGCGCATAATATTGCTCTTACTACATTGTCAAATTTCGTTTTACCTGGCGATACAGCAGGTTCAAATCATTATTGGGAAGAAGATATCATTTTACCGGAAGTAATCACAGAAAATGGTTACATAACTGTTCCGCAAGTAAGTGGAATTGGCTTTAAAGTAAATCATAAAGCAATAGACAAATACACAATAGCAATAAAATATTATACTTCATAAGGTCCCTTCCTGTTTATATGGGTATATGACTGAACTTTTAGTTGATATACTCTTCTATTTTAGAAATGAGGGAATAAATGAAAAAAAGTTTGCAAATTGGTGGCGCAATTGTAGGGTTAGTTGTAGGAGGCGGTTTTGCTTCCGGACAAGAAATCATGCAATTTTTCACTAGCTTTGGATACTATGGAATATTAGGGGCTATCATTGCTACCTTTGGTTTAGCCTTTTTTGGAATGAACATTGCCCAGCTTGGTTATCAATTAGGCACAACTTCTCATAAAGAGGTTCTACATTACATATCTGGTCGTACTATCGGAACAATTCTTGATATTTTAATTACATTCTTTTTGTTCTGTGTTACGGTGGCGATGTTTGCAGGAACGGCCTCTATATTTAGACAAGTTTTAGGGATTGATCCAGTCTTAGGAAGCGTTTTTATGGTTGGGTTAACAATTTTCACGCTCATGCTTAATACAAAAAGTATTATTAATGTCATTGCTATAGCTACACCTTATCTATTGGCCTTTATGCTATTAATCGCCCTATACTCCATTTTATCAATGGACCTAACCCTATCTGAGCAAGTAAGTTTAGCAGAAAGGCAGCCATCAGCGGCACCTAATTGGTACATGGGTTCATTATTATACATTTCATATAATATTGCGTCGGCTTTATCTATGATAATTGTTATTGGGAGCACTGCTACAAGCAAAAAGACTGCTGGATGGGGCGGCATTTTCGGTGGTGTTTTGCTTGGTATATTGATTTTACTTATTAATGCAGCGATGTTTGCAAAAATGGATGTAGTGTCTGGAAAGGATATGCCAATTTTAGAGATTGCGCGAGATATTCATCCTTTAATCGGTTTTATTATGGCTCTTGGACTAGTTGGAATGATTTATAGTACAGCGGTAGGAATGATGTATTCATTTATCAATCGATTGGTTTCGCCTAAAGATAAAGTTTATAAGCCGACAGTCGTATTATTTGGAATTATTGGTTTTATGGCAAGTTTTGTAGGTTTTACAAATTTGGTGAGCAAAGTTTATTCCATCATGGGGTATTTAGGTTTTGTGTTAATCGTAGCAGTATTTTTTTCATGGCTTAAAAGAAAATAAAACCTGAGAGCAATACAACTTGCTTTCAGGTTTTTTATATATTTAGGTACATTTTATTAATATGAATCATTTAATAGTGGTGAAGCTATGAAACTAATTGAAAAGGGGATATTAATGAATCAAATATGGCAATCTTTAATGATGCCTAATACACTTGTACAAATTCCACAAGGACAATCTATTGTTTCTTATAAAGTAGGGGATGTGACGGGCGATCATTTTCCGGATTTCATTTATTTAACGGGAACAAAACAATCAGGCGCACCTTCGTTGTTGAAGGATATTACATTATATATAAAGTACGGAAGATCAAATTATATTCAAAAGCATACACTCTCAGAAAACATGGGATTTCATCCTACAATTTGGTTAGGTGATTTTACAGGAGATGGCATTGACGACATCTTTATCGTGATAGATTCTGGAGGAAGCGGTGGAATAATATTTGCATATATTTATTCAATGCAAAATGGCGTTATGAAGGAAATTTTCAACTCTACTAAATTTAACGAAGAGCATTCCTATCAGGTTCAATATGCGAATCAATATAAAGCAAATATTTTTAGTGAAAATCCAAGTGAAAAATATACCATTGACCTTATGTTTAAGGGAGAAGAATATTTAAATGAAATATATAATCCCGATGGTACTCTGAAACAACCAATCGAGGGTTGGGTAGATCCTTTAGGTGCACTTTACCCAGTAGACTATGGTAGAAATGGGAAGTATGATTTGCTCGGAATGCAACAGATTGCTGGCCGATATCACGCTGATGGGTTAGGATATGTGGAAAATTTATTAAGCTGGGACGGAAACGCCTTTTCGGTTGTTCGTCAAACCGTTGCTATCTATGGAGAAGGTACGTAGTGTGTACATTAGTAAAAAATAATAGAGTAGAATAAAATCTAGCCGACTATTGACTAGATGGCTGTTCTTCAATTTCTTTCCACGGAATCATTTCATCTAACGTTTCATCCCAATAGAATTCTTTCGTAGTTACACTGTTTGCCGATGCAGATAATGTGAAAAAAGACTAAATACAAAACAAAGATAATACTACTGCCACAAATCTAAAAAAGTTTTTTCCATAATGTGTTCATCTCCTTTTATCTAAAACAGAAAATTACATTAATATTCTGTTTTAGAAATATTATACAAAATACGCAGAATACCTCTACAAATATGTTAAAATATGTAAAATTGTAAATTTTACTAAGGGGTGTGTTTGTTGAAGAAAAATAGTATATATTTATTTCTTATTCTTGTTTTTCTAGTTGGATGTGTGGATAGTTCAAATGAGGAGATAGACGAAATTAGTGAAACTAATAACGTAACAGAAGATCACGCTGATAATAAACTGGAAAGTCAACTGTTAACAGAATTTGAAAATTATACATCGGATGCTGTCATCGCCGATAAGAGGTTATACGATTTTAACGATGATGGGGAAGAAGAACTTCTTGTACTATTCAGTACAAAAGAGGAGCCAGCAAGTTTGGCTATCGTCTCTAAACACGATTTAAAGGGTATATCTCTAAACGGTGATACAACTACTAATT
The DNA here is from genome assembly GCA_023168345.1 of Lysinibacillus sp. PLM2. Taxonomy (NCBI): domain Bacteria; kingdom Bacillati; phylum Bacillota; class Bacilli; order Caryophanales; family Bacillaceae; genus Lysinibacillus; species Lysinibacillus sp. PLM2. The sequence continues at coordinate 176,079 of AP025689.1, forward strand.
TTAAACCTACAAATATGTCTACACTTAAAATTTTAGATAACCCTATAAGAGTGTTATTTAGGGTGACCGACTTTAAAAAAGGTGTTGATGTCGATTTTGAAATACAGGTAACATATGATAAGGAAGCAAAACATACGCATTTTATAGTTAATTCAGAGGATGTTGAATAAATAGATCCTATAATAAAACTGGGCGTTCTTGAATAAATCTACTAAATAATCAAACTTTATTTCAAACGAAACTACCAAAACTGATTTCTTATGAGAAATCGGTTTTATTTTTGTTCTTTCAAACGTAAATATAAAAAAACTACTTTTTTATAATTAGAATTACTACGAAATATACCACAGTAAATATAAGAAAAGGGGAATTGTATGAGTATCATTTATCCAGAAATACCAACGCAGGCGACAATAGGGGTTACAGCACCTTCCTCAGGATTACATCGAATGAATTATGATTTACTTGAACTTGCAATTTATCGGATGGAGGAAAAAGGGTACCGGGTGAAGGTAGGAGACACGTGCTGGATGCAGTATAAGGCGAGATCGGCATCAGCTGAAATACGCGCTTTAGAATTAAACACAATGTTACAGGATGATTCTATCCACTTTATATTCCCTCCATGGGGTGGAGAATTACTAATAGAAATATTAGACCTTCTTGAATTGGAAAAGATTAGGCCGAAATGGGTTATAGGCTATTCTGATATAAGCTTGCTATTATTAGCAATCACACTGAAAACAGGTATTGCAACGGCGCATGGACCAAATTTAATAGAGTTAAGGGGTGAGGATATAGACCCTACTACTGCGATGTGGGAAAGCGTATTGAAGACGGAGCCAGGAGAAGAAGTGATCCAGCATCCTTCAGAAAAATACCAATTAGAATGGCGTAATAATAGTGGCACTAGTTCTATCTTTCATTTAACAGAAAGTACAAAGTGGAAAACAATATCAAATAGTCCGATGTTTGTAAAAGGTCGCTTGCTAGGCGGTTGTATCGATGTGATTAAACATCTTATCGGAACGCCATATGGCAATGTACCAAATTTTCAAAATGTGTATTTACAAAATGAACCGATTATTTGGTATTTTGATAATTGTACAATGAATTTAACAAGTTTAAGAAGAACTTTAGTTCAAATGCGATTAGCTGGTTGGTTTGAAAATTGTAGTGCCATATTATTTGGACGCAATCCCGTTACTGATCCAATTGATGATTATCAGGAAACGGATGTGTATATGGAATTAGCGGAAGAATTAAGTATTCCAGTTGGTTACGATATCGATTGTGGTCACATGCCACCTCAAATTACATTTGTGAATGGAGCTTATGCAGAGGTTAGAATTTATAATACTGCTGGTATGATTACACAAAAATTTATATAAAAGACTATGACTGTAGGTGATTTTGAAGCCTGCAGTTTTTTTAATTAACAAAATTTCCTCCTATCATCTTTCGTAAGTCATTGAAATCAAAAGGTAATACAACTAAACTATGAACGAAAGGTTGGTAAGGATGAACCGAATGATGAATATAGTAAAGGTGCTAGTAATCGGGGTTATAGGAGCAATTGTTTATGATTTAATTGGTATTCCAATTCCTTGGATGCTAGGGCCATTAGTGTTTAATTTAATAGGGCAATTTTTTATTAAAGATTTATCTATGCCAAAAGGGCTTCGGAATTTAGGACTTATCATTGTAGGGTATACAATAGGCAGTACTTTTTCTTATGAATTGTTTACTGGTAGTGCCTTACTTTGGGGCTTTATGATTGGTATTAATCTATTGCTAATTGCTTTTTGTTTTTTATTAAGCTATTGGGTACATAAGGTTGGCAGTGTATCTTGGATGACAGCGGTATCCTGTAGTATACCAGGTGGACTGTCCCAAATTTTGGCCTTTGCAGAAGATGATAAAGAAGTAAATTTAGTGGCTGTGACCTACTTCCAAGTAATACGTATATTAACGGTAATTATTTTTATTCCATTTTTAATATCTGGTCATTTTGTTCAAGGGACTCATGTAGAATGGAATATCAATGATCTTCCTTTACTAATACTTCTCTTTACTGGCTGTGGGATAAGTGTAATATTAGGGAAAAAACTGCGCTTTCCAGCCTATTTTATTGTCCTTCCTATTTTATTTGTTATTTTTATACAGTTTACGCCGATTGAAGTTCCTTCAGTTCCAACAGACTTGAATCATATCGCTCAAATATTCTTAGGTTCTTATATCGGCTTGTTATTAAAGCCACATATGTTGAGGTTATCAAGAACATTACTACTTCTCGGACTTGGAAGTGCAGTTATTCTTCTAATTACAACATATGGAACGAGCTGGATACTTCGAGAAGCGCTAGGCTTGTCCTTTGCAACAAGTTATTTAAGCACAGCACCTGGGGGACTTGACCAAATGGGGTTAATAGCTTCAGCCGTTCATGCTGACGTTACTGTAGTTGTCGTATTCCAACTGTATAGATTACTTTTTATCTATTTTGTGATCATGCCGATTTTATATTGGGTGAAGCGTTTTAAGGAAAGAGGTATTGTAGAAAATTAGTAAAATAGTTGGAAAATATATGATAATTTAGAATATATTTGCTAATAATATGACTTTAACCATATATAGGAAGATTGAAAAACGATAAAGTTATTAGAATCTTCCGAATGATATTGACAAAAAATTAATTCATACTAAAATATAACTAAGTTAGTTGGTATTATTTAAAGGATTTCAAACGTACTTTAAAACGGTAAATATTATACTCATAAAATTAATCATCTTAAACTAGTTTCTAGGATGGTATATAATCTTTTTCTTTTTCTTTTTTCTTTGTTTATTGTATTATTCTATAAGGTTTGGTGTTTAAGTAAATAAGCAATTAGATGTGCTAAAAATTACAAGTTGCACGAATTCCTAGTTTTCTGATAAGATAAATGAATATTTTTGATAGGAGATTCAATATTATGCCATCTCATGTAATAGATATGATCATGTTAAAAAATAACTTTGGCACCGAAAAAATGCGTCGAGTTTGGTCGGATGAAAATAGATTACAAAAACATTTCGATGTTGAAATAGCGCTTGCAAAGGCAGAAGGAGAATTAGGATTAATTCCTAAAGAGGCTGCACTTCAAATTGCACAAGCCAAAACAGACGATGTTAGTATTGAAGAGCTTGCTGAAAATATGGCGAAGGTAAAGCATTCTCTTATGCCTACCATATCAGCTTTACAGGAACGAAGCGGTGAAGGTGGAGAATATGTTCACTACGGAGCTACAACACAGGATATTGTCGATACTGGAACAATTCTACAGTTGAAAGAAGCTCATCAAATTATTCGTGCTGAATTAATTGATATTGCTGCGGCATTAGCAAAATTAGCAAAGGAACATCGCTTAACATTAATGGCAGGTCGTTCTCACGGCATGCAAGGGCTACCGACCACATTTGGGTTTAAGCTCTCTGTTGTATTAAGCGAAGTGCTACGCCATCTAACAAGATTAGATGAAATCAGTGAACGAGTATTTGTCGGCAATATTAGTGGTGCTGTTGGTACTTATGCTTCATTTGGTCCAAAAGGAATTGAAGTAGAGAAACTAGCACTAGAGTTCGTTGGGTTAGGCGCTCCAGAAATTGTTTGGCATTCTTCCCGAGATCGTTTAGCAGAATATGCTAGTGTCCTTGGTTTAATTAGTGGAACCCTTGGGAAATTAGGTAATGAGTTTTATAACTTAATGCGTACTGAAATCGATGAAGTAGAAGAGCCGTTTACAAAGGGAAAAGTTGGTTCATCTACTATGCCACATAAACGTAACCCTGCAGCATTTGAAGGTATTGCAAGTTTAACAAGACCTATTCTTCAAAATGTATCATTAATTCAACATTCACTTATAGTGGAACACGAACGTGATGCAATGTCATGGCGTGGAGAATGGATTGCGTTACCTGAAATATGCATTTACCTTTCATCACAATTAGCTAGCACAAAAGGTGTGCTTGATGGTTTAATCGTGAAAAAAGAAAACATGCTGCGTAACTTAGATTTATTAGGTGGATTATTACTTTCTGAGCGTGTGATGTTTGCTATTTCTGATAAAGCAGGTAAGCAAACGGCGCATCACATCATCTATGAGTTATCGATGTCAGCATTTGAGGAAGGTATACCTTTCAAACAAAAATTAGCTAGTAATGAAGTAGTTAAGGAACTATTAACTGAAGAAGAGCTTAGCGAATTATTTAATTATGAAACATATTTAGGTTTGGCTCCACAAAAAGTTGACGAAGTATTAGGGAACTATCATAATAGCCCATATGCCAAAAAAGAGGGGAAATAATATGACATTTCACTTTCGACAAGCAACGGTAGAAGATGCAGAAACTTTACAAAAAATATTAGTGAAGGCCTATGCTGAAAATGGTAAATTAGGGATTAAATTTGATGCAGTAAATGCGGATATAGAAATGACAACAAAGCATTTACAAACAAACCTGTGTTACTTTATGGAACATGAAGGTCAAGTGGTAGCGACAATATCGCTTCGAATGCCGTGGAGCCCTAACCCTGGACCGGAGAAGGTACCTCATATAGGGTGGTTTGCAACAGATCCAGAAAGTGGTCAAAAAGGACTTGGATCTAAATTGCTCACATGGTTAGAAGAAGAGATTTTGAAAAAAAGCTTGAGAACACCTTTTGTTACATTAGGAACCGCTGATAAACACCCTTGGTTAATCCAAATGTACGAAAGAAAAGGATATACAGTCTTTGGACAAAAGGACCTAGGAAAAGGTCATATGACAATTTATATGAAAAAAGAATTTAATTTGGAGGATTAATAGAATGAAAAAAATATCGTTCTTACTAATATTAACATTAGTAGTTGGGATTTTAGCAGCTTGTGGCGGTGCTTCTAATGAAGGCACAACAGATGAGGGAACAAATCAAACTGAAGAGAAAAAAGTAATTCGCGTTGGTGCAACTGGTCAAAGTTATCCAAATAGTTATAAAGAAGGAGATAAATTAGTAGGCTTTGACGTAGAGGTAATGGAAACGGTAGCAGCTAATTTAGGCTATGAAATTGAATGGGTAAATTCTGACTTCAGTGGTTTAATAGGACAGCTTGAAACAGGTAAAATTGATACGATTGCAAACGCAGTTGCGGTAACTGAGGAACGTGAAGAAGTTTATAATTTCTCAGAACCTTATACTTATTTAGGTATTACAATTGTTACTCACGAAGATAATGATGACATTAATTCATTAGAAGACTTAAAAGGAAAAACTGTATCAGGTGTATTAGGTTCAAACAATGTTAAGAACTTACAAGCATATGACAAAAATGGTGAGATCAGTATTCGTACTTACGAAACTCGTGATGGAGCTATGAATGATGCAATTAACAAACGAGTTGAAGGGTATGTAAATGCTAAGCCATCTTTATTAGCAGAAATTAATAAAGCAGATTTACCATTAAAATTTGTTGGTGAACCATTTGTATACGAAGCAGTTGCATTCCCATTTGTAAAAGGTTCAAATGAAGAGTTACGTGAAGCAATCACTGCAGAAATTCAAAAATTACATGAAGATGGTACGATTTCTGAACTATCAATCAAATATTATGGTGAAGATGTTTCAAAGAAAAACTAAGCCAAATTATAATTAAACACGGCCGTCCTTAAAAGTATTACTACTTTTAAGACGGCCTTTTAAACTAATGGCTAACATACAAGGAGATGATTAAAGCGATGAATTTCGATATAGGTTATATGTTTTCACTCATTCCTAAAATTATAGAGTATATACCAATTACATTGTTTATGGCAGTTTTAGCAATGGTTTTAACTATTGTAATCGGTTTAGTACTATCTTTCATGCGCAATAGTAAAGTGAAAGTATTAAATTATATAGCAGCCGTTTACATTTCGTTCTTCCGAGCGATACCAATGCTTGTACAATTATTCTTAATTTATTACGGATTACCGCAAATATTCCCAGTCTTTACTCAGATGGATGCGGTTACTGCTGCAATAATCAGTTTTGGTTTTAAACAAGCGGCATTTGCTGCAGAGATATTCCGTGCAGCTTTCCTATCAGTTGATAAAGGACAAATGGAAGCGTGTTTAGCAGGTGGTATGACGAAAGTTCAAGCTTATCGTCGCATTATCATTCCTCAAGCATTTAGAAATGCACTACCGGCAACAGGTAATATTTTCATCTCGTTAATTAAAGAAACATCTTTAGCATTTACATTAGGGGTAGTAGAACTATTTGCGGAAGCTAAAATGCAAGCATCGAACACATTTAGATACTTTGAAGCCTATTTGGCAGTAGCCCTTGTATATTGGGGAATGGTTATCATTTACTCATATCTACAAAGTAAGCTTGAGAATCTCTTAGAGAAACCTTATCGGACATAAGGAGTGAATAATATGATTAAAATCAATCAACTAAAAAAATCATTTAATGATTTAGAAGTACTAAAAGATATTAATTTTGAAGTAAAACGTGGAGAAGTATTATCTATCATTGGTCCATCAGGTTCAGGAAAATCAACGTTATTACGCTGTTTGAATTTTTTGGAAACACCAAATGCAGGAACGATAGCAATTGATGATGTAACTGTTGATGTAGCAAATTATAAAAAACAGGATATACAACAATTGAGAAAGAAATCTGCGATGGTATTCCAAAACTACAATTTATTCAAGAATAAAACAGCTTTACAAAATGTTACTGAATTATTAATTGTAACAAAAAATATGCCTAAAGCAGAGGCTAATAAAATAGGTATGGAATATTTAGCTCAGGTAGGTCTTGCTGAAAAAGCAAATAATTATCCAGCTACTTTATCAGGAGGGCAACAGCAACGGGTGAGTATTGCTCGTGCACTTGCGTTAAAGCCAAGCGTTATTTTATTTGATGAACCAACATCATCACTTGACCCAGAGTTAGTTTCTGAAGTACTGCAAGTAATTAGACAAATTGCAGAGAAGGATACAACTATGATTATTGTTACTCATGAGATGGATTTTGCTCGTGAAGTATCTGATAATGTTATTTTTATGGCGGATGGTTATATTGTCGAAGAAGGCCATCCAAATGAATTATTTGGTAACCCCCAAAATGCACGTACTAAATCGTTTATTCAACAATTAAACGAAAAACATTAATGAAAGAAGGAAGCTGTACGATGAGTACTACTGTAGAAAACTTACAATCAAAACTTGTTTCATATCGTCGAGAATTACACGAAAATCCGGAATTAGGATTTAAAGAATATGAAACGACGAAACGGATTCGTCGATGGTTAGAAGATGCAGGAATAACGATTCTAGATTATCCATTAGAAACGGGTCTTGTAGCTGAAATTAAGGGTGATCAAGAAGGTCCTACAATTGCTTTACGTGCAGATATCGATGCATTACCAATTTTGGAGCAGTCAGGAGTAGAGTTTTCATCAAAAAATGAAGGCATCATGCATGCTTGTGGTCATGACTTTCATACTTCATCAATGATTGGGGCTGCAATCTTATTACAATCTCGTCGTTCAGAGATAAAAGGAACGGTGCGAATTATCTTCCAACCTGCTGAGGAAATTGCACAAGGTGCTGTATATGTTGCTGAACGAGGGGTATTAGAGGGTGTATCTGCAATATTTGGTATGCATAATAAGCCAGAATTACCAGTAGGCACAATTGGTGTACGCTCAGGCTCTTTAATGGCAAGTGTTGACCGTTTTGAATTAGATATTATTGGTGTAGGTGGTCATGCAGGTATTCCGAATGACGCCATCGATCCAATTGTTATCGCAAGTCAGATTGTATCTGCATTCCAAAGTATAGTAAGTCGTAATATGAATCCATTTCATAATATTGTTGTATCTGTAACGAAACTTCAAGCAGGCAATACATGGAATGTTATTCCTGGAAAGGCAGAGCTTGAAGGAACAGTTCGTACATTCCAAGAAGAAGCGCGTGAGGTAATCGGTGAACGTATGCGTGCATTAGCGGAAGGAATTGCTGAAAGCTTTGGTGCTCGTGCTGAATTCAGATGGTACCCATATTTACCAGTGGTAGATAACGACATTCGCTTCACAGAAATTGCAGCAGAAGCAGCAGAAGTTGCTGGTTATCAGGCTGTTGAAGCTGAACAGGTACCAGCTGGTGAAGACTTTGCATTCTACCAAACAAAAATTCCTGGATTTTTTGTATGGATGGGTGTTGATGGACCTAAAGCGTGGCACCATCCAGAGTTTAGATTGAAAGAGGAAGCGTTAGAAGTAGCTGCAAAATATTTTGCGGAGCTTTCAATTTTAGCATTAAATAAACCGGAGTTATTAAAATGAGTTTAACCGAAAAGTTCGTTGATAAAATCTATCATGCGACACCAGATGGGGAAGCAATCGAATGTGCCAAATTGGGTTTGTTAGATTATTTAACCTCAAGTTATGCTGGCAAGGATGATGCTGGAGTACATAAACTTCTAAAATTAATCGAACTCGAAGGTGGCTTTCAAGTTTCTCCTATTATTGGTCAAGGGCGAAAATCTACTCCTTTGCAATCAGCATTAGTAAATGGCTTTTTAGCTCATGCACTAGATTTTGATGATGTTCATACAGAAGTAAGAGGACATCCGAGTGCGGTATTACTTTCTACTTTACTAGCATTAGCTTCTACAAATGATGTAACAGGAAAACGCTTTTTAGAAGCTTATGTCGTTGGGGTAGAGGTAATGGCAAGAATTGCTCGTGCGGTCAAAGATAGTCATTATGAAAAAGGCTGGCATAATACGGGTACAATTGGTGTACTAGCAGCTGCACTTGCTGGTGGATATATGCTTCAATTTTCGCGTGATCAGCTTGCGCAAGCTTTGGGCTTTGCGGCAACTCAGTCAAGTGGCTTACGCTGTCATTTTGGTACAGAAACGAAACCACTTCATGCGGGGTTAGCTGCACGTGCAGCAGTATTAAGTGTTAATCTAACAATGGTTCATTTTGAAAATAATCTAAATAGTTTCGATGGTAAAGGTAGCTATTTCGATGTTTATGGAGAAGGTATCGAAAAAGAATCGTCATTATTATTAGATCAGTGGAATGAAAACTGGAAAATAACTTCTCCTGGTCTTTGGTTTAAAATATATCCATTTTGTTCAGCAGCATATTTCGGCGCGGATGCTGCATTGCGAATTGGAAAATTAAATGTTGATGACATTCAAGAAATCTTCATCACCTTTTCAAACAATACGGATGCTGCACTTATCCATCGTAATCCTAAAACTGGCGAGCAAGGCCGCTTTAGTATTGAATATATCGTTTCTCTGATTTTACAAGGGAAGCCTTTAGAGTTTAAACAGTTTGACGGGAGCCTTATCGATGCAGTATCCCAAACGATAATTAATAAAACGATAAGGCAAAATGTGAAGGAACCTTCAACTGTTCCAAGATATACAAAAGTGAAAATAGTGTTTAGAAATGGTGACATAATTGAGGAAGCATCAACAACTCCAAAGGGCTCACCTAAAAATAAAGTCACGAAGCAAGAAATCATCGAAAAGTGTAAGTTAGTTTTGAAAAATGCAGAAATGGAAGGGAAATGGCTGGAATCTATATTTACATTAGATGATGCAACAGATTTATCTGACTTTCTCTGTCTGATTTAACATGATTTAAACAAAAATGAAAAGCACGAATCAATTAATTTTGATTTCGTGCTTTTTTATTGGAATTTTTTAAAAGTCTGTCTTTATAATTTTGCTATAATACTTTTATTTTACTATTAATGCTGGGCATTGAACACGTTTCATCACTTTATGACTTACACTTCCTAATACCATCTCCTGCAAGCCATTCAGTCCCCGGCTTCCTATTACAACTAAATCGACTTTTTGTTCATTGGCATATTTAACGATTTCAGGACCAGGTGTGCCATGCAAAAACTTAATTTTATAGGTTACATTTGAATCGCGAAGTAATTCTTCTACTTTTGCGATCTTTTTGCGACGTTCCAATTCGATGGTTTCGCTAGAATTTAAATGAATAACCTCAGCCTTTGCTTTTTCAAAGTCAATCACATAAACCACTTCAACTACTGATTCTTTGTCACATGAAGCAATTTTAACAGCTTCTTTTGTTGCACGAATAGCATTTTCCGAACCATCTGCTGCAAGTAAAATGTGTTTATACATTGAAATCCCCCCTTAGTGTGATGAAGACATACCATTTAATTTAGAAATGATTTTCTTACTAGGTGTATCCAAATTAATGATTTCAGCTAGCACCCCTTTTTCACGTAACAAATCCTCTACCTTTAATAAAGCACCTACACCGGAGTCATCCCAAATACGGCTATTGGAGAAATCAATAATGATTTGATTTGTTTCAAAGTGCTTATTTTTAAAGTAATTCACAAAGCCTTCTGTAGATGCGAAGAACAGCTGACCATGTACTTCATAACGGTGTCCATTAGGTTCAATTTTGACAGTTGAAATTTTAACGACAAAGAAGATTGCACTCAATATAACACCAGCAATAACACCCTTTGATAAATCATGAGTCCAAACTACAATTGTAACTGTTGTTAGCATAACAATTACGTCAGTGCGAGGAGCCTTCACTAAATATTTAAACGAACTCCAATCAAAGGTACCGATACTAACCATAATCATAATACCAACAAGCACTGGCATTGGAATTCTTACAACTAAGTCTCCTAGTACAAGGATAAGAAACATTAAAAATAAGCCAGCGATTAACGTGGAGAGTCGACCACGACCACCGGATTTTATGTTAATCACAGATTGTCCAATCATCGCACAGCCTGCCATACCCCCAAAGAAACCATTAACCAAGTTTGCAATACCTTGCCCGCGAGCTTCTCGGTTTTTGTTACTTTCTGTTCCTGTCATGTCATCAACAATTCGTGAAGTCAATAATGATTCAACTAAACCAACAATGGCCAGAGAGAGTGAAACTGGAAAAATAATCTGTAATGTTTCAAAGGTAAATGGAACATTAGGGATGATAAATGACGGTAGGTCTTTCGTAATATTCCCTAAATCACCAATCGTTCTTAATTCTATTCCACTAAATAGAGCGATGGATGTTAGGGCAACAATAGCAATTAATGGTGCTGGAACTACTTTGATAAATCGTGGTAATGTATATACAAGTAATAATGTAATCCCAACAAAAACATAAGTCATTGTTGAAATTCCAACAAAGTGCGGCACTTGTGCCATAAAGATTAATATAGCTAATGAATTAACGAACCCAATCATGACTGCATTCGGGATAAATTTCATTAATTTCGCGATTTTTAATAATCCAAAAACTATTTGTATAATCCCTGTAAGAATCGTAGCAGCAAATAAGTACTCAACACCGTACTCTCGAACTAACGGAACCATAACAAGTGCCATGGCGCCAGTTGCTGCTGATATCATACCGGGTCGTCCACCAACAAAGGCAATTAGGACCGCAATTGTAAATGATGCATATAAACCTACCATCGGATCAACGCCGGCGATAATGGAAAATGCGATTGCTTCTGGAATGAGTGCAAGTGCTACAACAATACCTGATAAAATATCACCACGCACGTTGCCAAACCATTGTTGTTTTAAACTTTGCATGGAAAACTCCTTTACTATTAATTATTCAGTTTGATTTTTTAATGATAAGTATTTGCAAAAATACAATCATAATTCTGGGATTATCATAACATTAATATTCCTAAAAGGGAACGCTTTTGGGAACGATTTAGGAGAGATAAAGTGAAATTTGGTTATGTGAGGCCTTTATATAATGATAAAGACTGTTGTATACAGTTAGAAAAACTAAATAATATAGGTGGTTTCGACAGAGTATTTAAAGAATTACATGGAAAACCAAAAAAGCGAATTGAGCTTGAGAATATGCTTATGAACCTTCAACCAAACGATGTGATTTTAGTTGAGAGAATGTTTGTCTTGGCGGATACGACAAGACACTTGATGGAACTATTAAAATTATGTAAACGAGATGGGGTAACCATTGAATTTTTAGATGAGGGATTAAATAGTAAGGAAGTAATATCTTTTTCTCTTCAAGATATGATTCAAAGAATGATTCATTTTCAAACAGATATTATTAAACAATCCACAATTATTGGTATGGAACAGGCTAAAGATGAGGGAAAAGCAATAGGACGTCCAAGAAAATCAGATGAAAATATAAAAAAAGCAATATCTATGTATCAATCGGGGAGCTATACTTTACATGAGATTAAACAAGAAACGGGAATCAGTAAATCTACACTTTATAGATATTTAGAGAATGATGATTTGAAATAATTAATAGAGGGTGGGGCAAAAAGGCAATTTCCATTAATGAAGATTAAAAATTCATCGTATTTATTTGCTTTCTAAATTCTAGAGAAAAACATGTTAATTGTAACGTAGGCGGCGACTCCTGCGGGAACAGCACGAGCGGAAGGGCCATTTTTTCGCTGATTTCAGCGAAAAAATTAGCTGGAGCCGTGCCCGCGGAAAGCGTCTGCCGAAGTGGAATTCAACATAGTAATAGCAAAAGAACTACAATTCAATTAATCCTCCGAATTGTAGTTTTCTACTTATGTCCCACCCTCTTGTTATACAGTTGGAATGGATTTGATGGCTTCTTCTGTACTTGAGAATGGTTGTTGTATCAAAAGTAAACGCTCGATATATTCCTCTACTCCAGGAGGTAACTCCAATTCTTCTTGCCAACGTCTCTCTTTTCGTTCAGTTGGCGAATAATTCGAATAAAGTAAATATAGAAGAAAGTGCCCTATATAGTATAAATCACTCCAGTGATTTTCGATTTTTTTAGGGTTTTCTATTTCTTCCATTCTCAAATCATCTTTAATGTATGCCGCTAAACCGAAGTCAATAATATATAAATTGTTATGTTGAATTAAAATATTTGGAATTCGCAAATCACGATGGACAATTCCCTTTTGATGAATAGTATTCACGATTTCAAGCAAATCCTTAACAATTACGAGAGACTCTTTCAAAGAAAAGGTTATATCGTCTTCAAATATGGCCTGCTCAAAGGTAGAACCATTGACATAGTCCATAATATAGAAGGGGATATCCTCTAATACTCCATCATAAATAACGTTTGGTACATTTGGAATGTCCAGTTCTTTTAAGAAAGTAATTTCTTGTTGGAATTTTGCTCGCTGCTTACTGTCATTTCGGTGTTTTGCTCGCATTCTTTTTAGTACATATTGATTACCTGTAACCTCATCCAATAAAAGATACGCAAATCCATAGGATCCATTTCCGAGAACATCTTGAAGAGAAAATGAAGTCTCGTTTTCTACATACTTTTTAAAAAGGTTATGATATTTTTTGTCTTGTATAAAGTGAAACATTATTAGCTGCTAAAGAAGCTACGACTTCTAGACCCGAAGAAGCCTGAGCTAAAGCTTCTACGTTTTCTTTTATAATGCTTGTGTCCGTAATATTTATCGCGATGGGCGTATCCTCTATGGCTTGAAGAATTAGAATAACGACGATGACTTTTACCAAATAAAGATTTCTTTAGTTTATCAAACATAAGAATTGATCCCCTCCAAAAAAATTGTAAGTTTTATAATATATATACGAAAAAAATTTAGAGATGTTTCATTAACTATTAATAATATAGGTAAAAAATTTAAGGATGTATATATCCTTTAGAAATATTTTTAAAAAATTGAAAATTTATTTTAATGCCGTTCATCTATAACTGTGTTACTCGCTTTAGCAAAGTAATTTTATAAAAGATTTCTTTAAATTTATCTAGATCCCCCTTCAGATTATAGACATTATCGAAACTTTATCTTACTCTAAGAAAATTACCAAAATAAAAAGTTGTTCTCCCAATATTTACAAAAGGCCTAATTTCCTATTTAATTAATACTATAAATATAAATTAAAAGACTATTTGCTACATTATATATATTGCAAATTATAGGTGGGGGGTATTGGTTTGTTTGGAAATTCAAAAAAATCTAACATAATAAAGAAAATTTTAAATAAAGGTGAAACCGATTTTCAACAGGAAACTGTAGGAGAAAATAATATCCTATATTATTGTTCGAAATTTGCAAAATACCAACCGAATACAATAATCGTCTTTGCTACTGACAACAGTATATTTTCAATCAATAATGAAGCAATAAAAAATATTCTAGGGTTTGAACCAAATCATTTAAGAGAGTTAAAAACAATACTACCTCCAGATACTTATACATCACTAACGCTCACTGTTGAACAAGCATTAGAAGGGAAAATTGAAAAGCATCTTATAAATTTTACTTTTCAAGGAGAGAAATATGATCTTTTATTAACATTTATTCCTATTGAACAGGAGAACAATGAAATCAAAGGTGTTTATCTGATCATTGAAAATGTAACAGAGAAAATGAACACAATAGGAAGCTTCCACGAACTTTTTGATGGATTGAATACTGGAGTTTGGATGAAAAATGATGTTGATGGGGAATTTTCTTTCATTTCTAAAGGTATTGCAAGTATTTTAGAAGTCCCTTTAGATAAAATTAGTAAGCGAACTTTTACAACCTTCATATATCCTGAAGATCGTGAAGTTACTCAAATCATAGAGAATCAACTCTCCCAAAGAAACAAGGCTCAGGCTGTCTACCGTATTGTTAGTGGAAATGGAAATGTGAAGTGGTTATCAGAACAAATTTCCATAAAGTATGACAACAATGGGGAAGTAGAGCAGCTTATAGGAATCATTCATGATATTACAAGGGAGAAGCAACTCGAAGAAAAATTAACTTTTATAGAAAAGTATGATGAATTAACAGGTCTGCCAAATCAAAAAAGCCTTTATGATTTACTGGATCATTATTGTGAAAATAGAAGATCTTTTGCACTACTCTATTTAGATATTGATAGATTTAATATGATTAATGACTCACTTGGTTATGAAATAGGTGATGAAGTTTTAAAAATCATTGCGAAAAGGCTTAAAGACATACTTCCATCTGATGGACATATTTCGCGTATTAGTAGTAATGACTTTGTCGTTACCCAAAGTTCTTTTAACCATAAAGATGAAGTAATTCAACTAGCTGAGAAAATTATTCAAGAGGTAGAGCGACCTATTATGGTTGAAGACTATGAAATCTATGTTTCAATGAGTATAGGAATTTCTTTTTTTCCAGAAGAAGGAGATGAAAAGCTTAGTTTAATTGAAAATGCTCATACAGCTCTTTATCTTGCAAAGCGAGAGGGAAAGGGTAACTATCAGCTATTTTCATACTCTAAGGATATTTCTTCCTATAAAAAATATGTACTCGATCGTGACATGAGAAAAGCAATATTAAATGAAGAGTTTGAATTATATTTTCAGCCAAAAGTTGAACCAATACGTGGTCAAATTTACGGTGCAGAAGTTTTGATACGTTGGAATCATAATGAATGGGGAGCAATATCTCCAAGTGAATTTATCCCTATCGCAGAAGAAAATCAGATGATTAATTTGATTACAGACTGGGTGATTAAAAGAGTACTATCATTGTTAAAAGAGTGGAAAGCACAAGGTTATTTGCTAAGGACATTATCAGTAAATGTCCCACCAATTCGTTTTATGCGTGATGGACTAGTTGAATTAGTGAGGGAACAACTTCAGATTAATGATATACCGGCGAAGTACTTGGAGTTAGAAGTAACGGAAAGTACGTTATTACGGAGTGATAAAATTGTTCTTTCCAAAATCGAAGAATTAAAGAAATTAGGAATAAAAATAGCGATTGATGACTTCGGAACAGGATATGCGTCATTTGATTTGTTAAGGAAATTCCATCCAGATACATTAAAAATAGATCAAGTGTTTGTACAAAATATTCATCACGAAAATGAGATGGATAGGGGGATAATATCATCCATTTTGTATCTTGCAAAAACTCTGGAGATGAAAGTCGTTGCAGAAGGTGTAGAGGAATTACATCAAATAGAGTTTTTAAAGCAACAGGAATGTGATTTTATCCAAGGATATTTATTTTCTCCACCAGTATCTCAATCTGAATATGAGCGTCTTATGAAAATTGGATATTTAAAGCCAAAGAAGAAATCTAATTTCAAGCAAAGTGGTATTGAAAAAAGAAAGTTTTTCCGATTTAAGTTCCCTAATTTCGTTTTAGCGAAAATGACTATTTCTGAAGTAAACAACCAAAAGGTAGATGTGGGCGCGACACCAATTTTACTAGATAATATCGGACTAGAGGGGATAAAATATTTATCGAATTTAAAGCTACCGATTAACTCAAATATGAAATTTAAATTTGAATTTACCTTAATGGGTCAACCATTCATAATTGAAGGTTTTCTAAAGTGGATCGAAGAAGAGTTTGGTGGTATTTACTCATATGGTGTTCAGTTCCAATCTAATAAGCTGATTGAAGATAAGTTAGCACCTATTATAAATAGAATGAGTGCATTAAATAAAAAGAATGAGAGAATTCCAGATACAGAATTTATTAATAAAGAAGCCCACATTTATTTAAGAGAAAGTAATTAAAGAATATATGAAAACCCAGCTCCAAAGCTATGGAGACTGGGTCTTTTATT
This sequence comes from Lysinibacillus sp. PLM2, assembly GCA_023168345.1. Taxonomy (NCBI): domain Bacteria; kingdom Bacillati; phylum Bacillota; class Bacilli; order Caryophanales; family Bacillaceae; genus Lysinibacillus; species Lysinibacillus sp. PLM2. The sequence goes on from AP025689.1 coordinate 192,688, forward strand.
ATTATTCGTTTAAATGAACTTCGCCATCTTTGTAGGTCATTTGCTCTGGATAACGTAAGTTTTCTACATAATCTTGAATTTCCTGTGAAGGTTCTTTAGTCGCTAAGGAAACAATAATATTTGCGGCAAAGGCAGCAATCGCACCAAATACTCCCGCTCCAGTATCAATGATGCCTAAAATTGTAAAGCCACCATATTTCGCAGCAAAGATATAAGCTAATGTCACACCTAAACCAACTAGTAAGCCTGCAATAACACCTTTTGAGTTACTACGTTTCCACCAAACCCCTAATACTAATGCTGGGAAGAACGTACCGGTTGCAAGAGCGAATGCCCAAGCAACGATTTGAGTAATCGCACCAGGTGGATTTAATGCTACGATACCCGCAAGTAATGTAGCGATAACGATTGTAATACGTCCAACATTTAAACGCTGTTTATCTGTTGCATCCGGTTTAATAATACGATAGTAAATGTCGTGTGCAAATGCAGATGAAATGGCGATTAATAAACCACCTGCTGTGGATAAGGCAGCTGCCATTGCACCAGCAGCAACTAATCCAATAACAAATACGCCTAGGTTCGCAATTTCTGGTGTAGCCATTACGACGATATCATTTCCAATGACTAATTCTGTCCATTGTAAAATACCGTCACCATTTTGGTCTGCTACTTTTAATAAACCTGTATCTACCCAAGTTTTCGTCCAAGCAGGAAGTTCTGCAATTTTGCTTCCAGCTACTTGAGTCATTAAAATGAAGCGAGAGAAAGCCGCGTATGCAGGTGCAGAGAAGTATAGTAATGAAATGAATAGTAATGCCCAAGCCCCTGACCAACGAGCTGCTTTCATAGTCGATACTGTATAGAAACGAGCGATAACGTGTGGAAGACCAGCGGTACCAGCCATTAACGTAAACATTAGCGCTAGGAATTGCCACTTTGTTCCATTTTCAAATGGTGCAAAATACTCCGATAATCCAAGAGCTTGATCAAGTTCCCCTAACTTACTAACAATTTCACCATAGGATAACCATGGTAGTGGATTACCTGTAATTTGAAGGGACATAAAAATAACAGGAACAAGATATGCAACAATTAATACAATGTATTGTGCAACTTGTGTCCAAGTAATCCCCTTCATACCACCAAAGCCGGCGTAGATGGCAATTAAAACTACCCCAATCATTGTTCCGATGCCAGCATCAATTTGGAATAGACGTCCGATTACTACACCCGAACCTGATAATTGTCCGATGGAGTAAGTAAAACTAATAATGATTGTACAAATCGCCGCAATAATAAGTGCTGTATTACTCTTGAAGCGGTCACCAATAAATTCAGGAACTGTGTAACTGCCAGACTTTCTGAGTTGTGGTGCAAGTAAGAAAGTTAAAAGTAAATAACCACCAGTCCAGCCCATAATATAAGCTAATCCGTCATAGCCGAGTACCATAATTGTACCAGCCATACCGATGAATGAGGCCGCACTCATCCAGTCAGCGCCGATAGCCATACCATTATATAATGGAGGTACGCCACGACCAGCCACGTAGAAATCAGAAGTTTCTTTCGCTTTATTATAAACGGCAATCCAAATATATAATGCAAACGTAGCTAAAATAATCGCCGTCGAAACTATAAATTGTATATCCAATAGTCATCCCCCTTTTCTATAAGAAATTCCCCTTAATGATTTTGCGTACTTTGCTTACCGATTTCTTCATTTCTTCCTTCATTAATTCCGTACTTTTTATCGATTTTATCCCCAACAGCTGCATTAACAAAAAGTAAAATAATGAACACGGCTAAAGCCCCCTGTGCTCCCATGAAGTAGTGGAATGGGAAGCCGTTAAAAGTAAAAGTACTTAGTGGCTCTGCAATCGCAACTGCTCCAAAGGATACAAGAGCCCAGATGATAAAGTAGATAATCATATACTTGTTCTTTTCACGAAAGTAAGCATCTGCAACACTTTTATCGATCTTTTTCACAATATCACCCCTATTTATTGAATTTCCCCATATTCTTTAACAGTGACAAAAAAGGATTGGCTGATAGGTCAAAAACTCCTCCTTCCATCGCTAACCTATTAGGAAACCATTTAGATTAGTGGGATTATTTATCTTCACTTTGTTCTTCAAAAGAAGGCAAAGGGAAAACCTTCGATAGTTTTTTAGTAACAACGAAAAGATGAGATTAACTGTAAAACAAGGGTGTTTATTGACTATGGATTGGACTACTGTAAGCTAAAGATAAATTTAACAGTATCCATAAAAGGAAGTGGTACCATTGCAATTTGTACAATAAAATAGACAATGAATGCGATTACAGGAATGGTTAAATAAAGCATCTTTTTTGTTTTAAATACAATAAATAGACAAAATGCAGCTAGAAGAATAAAAGCTAGAAACATGTAAAGACCCCTCCTTTAGTTATGCTATGAAACTTGTTTTTTTAAATTTATGATAGGAGGTAGAATATTATAATCACTAAATAGAAAAAAATGTCATAAATTTATAAAAAAATAAATGGTATAATCGAACCAGCTACAATGAAATCTTATAACAAGTGAATATAATCCATTTTTGTGGAATAAAAAACTAGGAGTTTAATATTGTTTGGGAATTATTGGTTTGCATTGGGAATAAAAAAACTCTTCGAAACGTTCGAAGAGGTAATCGGTTTATTTTTTATAGTAGGTTGAATGATAGAAAAGTCTATTTAAGAAATTTAATAAAATACTCGGCCATTTGTTGTTTTGAGAGCTTTAATGTTTTCATTAATCCAGAACAATTTGACAAGATAATATCAGACCCCTCTGATTGAACAAATTGGACATGATAATCTGCTTGAAGAAGTTCTGCAAAGTCCCATTTTTCTCTTGAATAGCATTTATCGCCACGATGAAAGCGTCCCATCTCCGTATACAAGTCTTCAAAAAAAGGCTCGAAAAGTTCGCTTTTACTAATAAGCTCACGATAAATACTTGAGTCTACAGGAGCTTCCTTTGCGTAAATATCTTTAAAGACAATGCGAATTACATCCTCGGGATCAATTAATTCATAATATGTTTCTTCGATCTCCCAAATAGGTGTTGTAAATAATGGATGAGCGTGTAAAGTCCGAACATTTTTTAATTCATTTCGATAAAATTTTTGTAATGTAATGCCATCATTAGATACATAAAGCGTTTCATAGTAAAATGTTGTGTCTACGTCCCAATCATGATTTTCTTCTAAAATAGCGTAACTTTCTCCATATAAAATGTCTGTCATCATTAAGGTAGGTTCATAATTAATTTGAATTTTATTTTCCGTTGAAAAACCGGAGTATTTAATATAAAGATTAAATACATCATGTTCGCGTGGGTTTACTAAACAAAGACTATAGTTTTTCTTTGGGATGACGAATTGAAGTATCTTCATCAGCTCCTTCATGTTGATAGTTTGAGTGACTATGTAAAACTTGAAGTTAAAACACTACCAATTACTCAAAAAGATACTGACTATAAATACATATTCAACTTTTAAGATAATATTCCTAAGTTATTTATTTTTCACGAAGAAATCTAATTTTCAAGTAGGGACAACTTTTATTCTTAAAATATTAAAGCAAGTGATGCTTTCACATTCAAATTAAAAATTTAACCTCTCCATTTAACCAAACCATACTGCTTTTACATAAATGGGCTTTTGTTATAAAAAGACATTCATGGAAGGGCGATAACCCTTGTTAGGCACTTTCCTTCTACATAAATTGAAGGTAGTTATGTAGAAAGGAGGTTACAGAATTGAACCCTTTTGATTATGATGATGATTACTTAGCTCAATTTGATGACGATGGTAGAGGTCCATCCTTTCCAGGAGGATTTCCGGGAGCACCGGGAGGTTTCCCAGGAGGATTTCCGGGAGCGCCGGGAGGTTTCCCAGGTACACCACCATTTGATGTAGGTAGTCAGTTAAGCCCACCAACATCACCACCACCAAGCTTTACACCACAAACTTTCACAGCAACTCAGCAACAGGAGTTTTCTCGACGTGGTGGTGTAGGTAGCATTAGACGCTGCATGTTCCGCAATACTTTTGTTTGGATGAGAAATGGTAATAGTTTCTGGTTTTTCCCTATGCTCGTTTTAGGTAACTCGATCGTCGGCTTCCGATGGAGAGGTGGAAGAAGAGGCTGGGTTTTTGATTCGCTAAACCGCAACAGAATCTTATTCTTCCAATGCTTTTAATCCCAATGTACCATCATCTCCAAAATAAAAATTAAGTGCTTAGGGTGAGAATAATTTCTCACTCTTTTTCTTTTGAGTGACCGTTTTAATCAAATAAAATGTTTAATAGAATAATAAGTAACATAAAAAAGGGGTGTTGGTTATGGAAAACGCGCAAAGAGTAAGGGAAGATATATGGGAAAGTGTGAAGGGGCTTTCAGATGAGCAGTTGAACATGGAAGTAGCAGAGGGGACATGGACAATTGCACAAGTTTTGGAGCACCTTTATTTAATAGAAAAAGTCGCAATTGAAGGCTTCACGAATATCAAAAGGATTGATGAAAGAAATCCGGTAAAGATAAGAAGGGTCCATTTAATAATTGACCGTTCGCAAAAAGTGGATGCACCGGAATTTTTAGTCCCTAAAAGAGAGTTTCAAACTTTAGTAGCATTAAAAGAGAAGCTACAAGGTACAAGGGAAATAATTGTTAGGAAGTATAAAACCTATAGTGAACGAGATTTAACTGAAATGGCAATGCCGCATCCAGTTTTCGGGTCACTAACACTAGGTCAATGGATTTCATTTATAGGGTATCATGAAAAAAGGCATCTTGCACAAATTGAGGAGATAAAGGAAGCATTAATAAATTGAGTCGATAGAAAGCGGAATCTATTTAGGCTTTCAGCTCTTTCTTATTAAATTTAGACTACCCATCATATATGGATAGTCTATTTTATACTGTTTTTCAGTACGCCTTTTAAATAAATAAAGATCATTTTACTTTCAAATGAAAATGCTACTATGGGTTGTTAACTCCATATAATTCAAGTAAAATGGATGCTTATATAGTAATAACTCATGTACGTTTCAAAAAATATTTGTTAGAAAGTATTAGATAATGAATAAACATACGTCAAATATAAGGTATGTTTTCAATTTTACTAAGTACACTACATTATGTTTCGATGGGTAAATTATAAAATATACAACTATCTAGTGAGGCGTTTTATATGACGAATATAGTATTAATACTAATATTACAATTAGTTTATGTACCATTACTAACGTTAAGGACAATATTTTTAGTCAAGAATATTACGTTTTTAGCAGCAATTTTTGGAATTATGGAAATGCTAATTTACGTATTTGGTCTTTCCCTAGTATTTAATGGTGATCAAAGTTTACTAGCAATGATAGTGTATGCAGTTGGCTTTGGTTTAGGGATGTTTTTAGGAACACGTATTGAAAATAAATTGGCTATTGGGTACGTCTATATTACAATTAACACTCAAAATAAAAACCAAGAGCTAATCGATTCTATACGTGCAAATGGCTTTGCATTAACCACGTATATTGGTGAAGGACGCGACAGCGATCGATATAAATACGAAATTTTAGCAAAGAGAAATCGTGAAAAAGAGTTATTTTTACTAGTTGAATCCATTGAGCCAAGAGCATTTATCATTTCATATGAGCCGAAATCCTTTAAAGGTGGATTTATGGTAGATCGCATGAAGAAAAATAAGAGGAATTTAAATAATCAATAAAACCAAAGAAAGAGCCGAAGTTTTAATATATCGGCTCTCTTTTTTATATGAACGTTATTTGTTTTTAAGAAGTGTATTTAATTTTATTTTCTCATTATAGACCGCTACTAATTGTTGGAGTCTTAAAGCTTTATCCGGATTATTCGGACTAGGATGGTAAAATTCATTTTCCTTCGATAATACACCAAAATAAGGAATACCGCTGTCTTTTATAAGTTCAAGCCATCTCGCCTTTTCCCTTTCAAAATGCACCCAACTTTTCTTTTTCTCTACTCCCCATCCAATCAATATCCACGGATGTTGTTGCAACTCAAGTAAGCAGGGAGGAAAAATTGTTGGGTATTTCCCTGTATTTTTTAAATGCTCGAAAAGCGCAATCGCTTCTTTACTATTTGTTTTTTTCACATAGAACAGATTGTAAATATGGAGTCTCCCATTTAGTTCGGAATGAGTCAGCTCCATAAATTGAATAAGCTGTCTCATCGCTTCATCAATTGTTGTTTCATCTGTATGGGAACCATTCATGGAAAGTTTTTTCCGTGCTTCTCCTTTTAATTGAGAAGATCCGGGATTTAACATGACAACTGCACCTAGGGACTTTCTTGATGATCCAAACTGTAGATACGTATTTGTTCGGTAAATCTCTTCACCAACTTGCTGAAATGTTGCGAATGCCTTTACATTTCCCAACCAAATACCCCCAATATAAAGTGTTGTCATATATATGTATTCTTACATCTTTGGAAATAGTAGTTAGGACAAAAGGACTTTTTTATTACCCTAAAATAGGAAAAAGCTTATTCAGAGTGTCGACAAAATACCTCGAGAGGTATTTAGTCTTTGTATTGGCGATAATAGAGTATTAGAAGCGTTACGCTACTGTATTAGCAGATATAAGTCGTTTCGTTACATGCACGATAACTCCTACGGGAACAACGAGCAGAAGCAATCGGACTAAGCGTAACCGAGGGAGAAGGCTGAGGCCGTGCCCGTGGAACGTAGCGCCTGTAACAGAAACCGACGATTTCTTAATATGTATTTTAAATAGAAAAAACTGCAGACAGTCTCAAATTTTTGAGTTTGTCTACAGTCTGAGTATATTGCCTTTGCCATGAGCTTGAGATATTTGCTCAAAAATGTATTGTCTTTATTGTGGCGTATAGAAGTTTTGAGTATAGAACCAATGATAAGAACCAACACCTAAATGGGTGAAGTTAGCATTTAAAATAGCTTCTCTATGACCAGTTTTAGAATTCATCCATCCTTCAGTAGCATCAATACCATTTGTATAACCCATCGCAATATTTTCACCGGCATAGGAGAATGAATCTAAACCATCCTTTGCCATTCGATCAAATGGATCTAGCCCCTCTGGATCTTCATAGTGAGAAAAGTGGTTATTCTCATACATATATTTACTATGTTTGTAAGCTGTATTCGAAATTTGTTCGAACCATTTTAATGGTTTTAAATTGTAGACATTTCGGTAACTATTCGTTACATCAAAGATTAAATAATCACTTGTTTCAAAATTTGCATCTGTTAAGGACCAATTTGGATCTTTAACTTGTAATGCTCTAACAGGCATACCTTGAAGATGTGTATCGTAATAAAAAGTAACACTATTCCCTTGATATGTTGTCTTTGTTAATTCATCTGAATAACTTTTGCCAAAAATAGATGTGATGCTTTCTTGGTTAAGAAGATCCAAGCCATAATATCTTGCTGTATATACTTGGTTAGAATATAAATAAGCAACATGATTACTTTCATCAAGACCGACAATCAAAAAGTCATCATAATTGTTTCGATAATATGTGTGTATTTCTAAGCCGTCATCGTTATAAGTTATACGCTTTGGTTCGCCATAAATTTGTTTCACTTTATCTATGGAGTCATTTATTTCAATACCATTAAATGAGAATTCATTTAACTTCTCTTGAACAACATCTTTTCTTTCAATAACCTTTAAGGATTGGTCAATTTGTTTGCTTGTTGAGATATTGTATAAAAACACAACGACCTGTGCCCTCGTTAAAGTAGAATTCGGTAGGTAAGAGTCGTATGTTTTTGGAAAGTCGCCATTTCTATCTGCTTGTCCATCACTAATGTTTTGGTTGTACATCCATTGAACAGCTTCGTTTTCAGACATTTCCTTACCTGTTAGACTTTCAGCAAATAGTTTTGCTACAGTACCACGACGGATTGGTTTATTCCAATTGGCGGTATTATTATAGGAAACAGCAAGATTATACTTCTTCGCCATTGCATATTGAGGAGTCCAATCATTGCTATTAAGACTTTGGATATATGTGTCTAATTCTTCAGAATTCAATACGCGGAATAACATCGTAAGGAATTGTGCTTCTGATAGGGTGTTGTTCGGTTTTATCTTTTTTTCAGCAGGGTATCCATTTAGAACGCCTTTATCAATTGCCCAGGTCATTTCATCAGCCCAGTACAACCCTTCATTAAAATCTACATAGTCTCTTGCGGAAAGACTATTTGCATTTGTAACTAATGCAAATGTCATCGTGAATATTGCAGTAATAAATAGTGTAAATAGCTTTTTCATACATTCTCCCACCTTTTTAAACATATTTTAAATAGTTACATTAAGTATACTATTAAAAATTCGATAGGTTAGTAGATTTATAAAAACATCACTAAATGTTAATGTATCTGTAAAAATGTTACATAAATATTAAATGGTGCTATCACTCGAATTGGACAGAGGAATTCGATATGTAAACATGTGAAACTGCTCGGTAGCAAAAACTATCGAGTAGTTTTTCTTTGTAAACTTGACTAACCACTTTCGGTTTGTTAAATTGTTGGTAACAAAACGAAGTTTATTTTTGTTTGTAATTATGATAAACGTATTTAAAAAAAGTTTGTAAAAATGTTAGGAGAATGTAAATGGACATATCAATTGATTTTTGGAGCGCCAGTTTAGAAGAAATAAAGCGCGGCTATGTTGAAGACGTCAGCCAATATCGATGCCTATTATGCGGTGAACAGGTTGAAAAAGGTGTTATTTATCCAGAAGGTAATGTACTTTATGAGGCGGAAAGATTTATTCGATTACACATCGAAAATAAACACGAATCCGTTTTTCACTATCTACTTCGTCTTGATAAAAAAATAACAGGTCTTACTGAACATCAAACAGAACTTTTGAAGCACTTCTATGCAGGGAAAAGTGATAAAGAAGTACAAAAGGAGATGGGGATAGGTAGTAGTTCCACAATTCGACACCATCGTTTTGTATTAAAGGAGAAAGAACGTCAAGCAAAAACAATGCTGGCAGTTATGGAGTTGTTAAAGGAAAGAGACGATTATGCTCCAGCTTTCGTAGCCCCCCATAAACATGCAACAAAGATAGATGATCGATATGCCTTTACTACAAAAGAGCAGGAAAAAGTGTTAGTCAAGTTTTTTCCTGAGGGATTAAATGGACCTCTCATAAAATTTCCACCAAAAGAAAAACAACGTTTAATTGTTTTACGTGAGATAGTTAATCGATTAAAGGTAGATAAAGTCTACACAGAAAAAGAGTTAAACGTGATATTAAGTGAAGTGTACGAAGATTATGTGTTGATAAGAAGATACTTAGTGGAGTACGGATTTATTGATCGAAAAGATGATGGCAGTGCCTATTGGGTGAAAAATTAGTTGAAAAGAAAATGAGGTAAAAACATGAACAGGAAAAAAGAATTAAAACAACAGTATCAAGAAGTCGAAATTATCGCGGGTGTTTATCAAATAAAAAATAATGAAAATGGAAAAATGTTTGTTGCTAGCACGCCAAATTTAAAAACGATAAACGGGGTTAAATTTAGCCTTGAAAATAACGTATTTAATCATAAGGAGCTTCAACAGGATTGGAATCATTTTGGAAAAAACGCATTTTCATTCGAAATATTAGAAAAGCTAAAAAAGGATGAATCCGACCCATACTTCAATACGAAAGAAGCTTTAAAAGAACTAGAAGAAAAATGGTTAGAAAAGCTCCAGCCCTTTGGTGAGCAAGGGTATAATTAACTTATGGCTTGCTTGTTTGAATAGTGGGACAAAAGCTAAAATTCCAATTATGAAGCTTAAAAATGATCGTTATTTATTTGCTTCCTAACTCCAATTCAATTGACCCCTTGAATTGGAGTATTTGCCCCACCTTTTTCACCAATTACTTGGATAACCCGTCCAAAAACGCTTCAATTTCTTCTTGTGTTTTGCGATCCTTACTAACAAACCTACCGATTTCGTGTCCTTCATTAAAAGCGATAAAACTTGGGATACCGTAAACATCTAATTCCCCACATAAATCAATGAAATCATCACGGTCTACTTTTACAAATTCATATTCTGGATAATTTGCTTCAATGGATGGTAATGCTGGCTCAATAAAACGGCAATCACCACACCAGTCTGCAGAAAACATAAAAATGACACGTTCCTCATTCTTTAACTGTTCAAATTGTTCTTTAGTTTGCAAAGTTTCCACTAATATTTCCCCCAATATCTTGTCCTATTTTACTATTCATCCTAACACATAGTGATTATCAACTGGTAAAAAATTGATTGAAAATTTGGTGTGGAAAAGATTAAATATGTCGAGTTTTAGTTTTACCAACATCTATTTCAATATGTATCCAAAGTACATGGTTTAAAAAAATCGGGTTATTCTAAATTAGAACGGAAAGGAGGTTTCGTAATTGGTTCGGTTTTTAATTCCCTTATTGGCTTTTCCCATGCTGTGGAGCATAATTTTTTTAAATGAAGCATCAGCAAATACAAAAGAACCATCTGGGGAAGAAATTATGCAACAGCGCATGGACTACTATATGAAATATCAAGACGTTTTTGTGCCTTGGCATTATCTAGCTGCAGTTGATCAGTATGAACGTAATATTCAATCCGTTCGAAAGGATATCCCGAAAAGAGATAGTGTCGTCGCCATTCAAATTTCAGATGAAGTTTGGACAGGGCCGTTTAATCCTAATCAAAGTGATACATCGATAGCATCTATTCAATACTTTGGTGGCGTAGGTTTAGATGGAAATGGTGATGGTAAAGCAGACAACCAGAATGATGATGATGTTATGTTTACAATGGCACGGTATTTAAGCCAATATGGGCCAAGTGAAGAAGACTTTAAAATGGCCTTATGGGAATACTACAAAAGTGAACAGGTTATTAATCAAATTTTAACCATAGCAAAACTTTATAAACATTACGATACAATTGAATTAGATACCCATGTTTTCCCATTACCAGTTCGTGGCTACAATTATAGCTATCGTGGAACCTGGGGGGCGAGCAGAGGTTGGGGCGGAAGACGTATTCATGAAGGAACGGATATATTTGCAGGCTATGGCACGCCTGTTGTTTCCACTTCATACGGTGTAGTAGAGGTTATGGGGTGGAATGAGTTTGGTGGTTGGCGAATAGGTATTCGAGATAATCATAATAGTTACCACTATTATGCGCATCTTGCTTATTATAATAAGGATTTAAAAGTTGGAGATATCGTTGAACCAGGCACGCTTCTTGGCGGAGTTGGTAGTACTGGCTATGGGAAGGAAGGTACTTCAGGGAAGTTCCCGCCACATTTACACTATGGTATTTACAAATTTAATGGTAAAACTGAGTGGGCGTTCGATCCGTATCCTTCTTTAGTTCAATGGGAGAAAATATCTAGAAAGAAAAAATGACTGATGGGTTGCTTCAAGCTATACTGGAGCAACCTTTATAAATGATTTTGGTACTTTAAGTATACAGCTGTTTTATCACCTTATTTTTAGAGCAATTGATTCACTTTTATTAAAAATAATTTATTAGATGTATTGACAACAGGAATCAATGTATGTTAAATTTATCTCGAATTGAAGATATTGAACTTCGAAGTAAAATTGGGCGAGGTAAAATATCGATTAATTTTGTATATTCTTTAGAAGGTGGTTAATTATTACTGCTTTCAAAATTTTTTATCATATATCTCGAAATCGAGATAAGAAAAAACAAAAAAATGGAGGAATTTTAAAATGGCAAAATACACAGTGGACCAATCACATTCACAAGTAGGCTTTGAAGTAAAACACATGATGGTATCAAAAGTAAAAGGTCAATTTGACGCTTATACTGCAGAGGTAGAAGCAGAAGATTTAGCAGATTTAACAACTGCTCAAATCGCTTTCACGCTAGACGTTGCTAGCATCAATACTCGCAACACTGATCGTGATAACCATCTAAAAGGAGCAGACTTCTTTGATGTGGAAAAATATCCAAGCATCACGTTCAAATCTACTAGCATCGTAAAAGACGGAGATGACTACAAATTAACTGGTGATTTAACAATTAAAGATGTAACAAAACCAGTTACTTTTGAAGTTGAATTTGGTGGTAAAGGTACAAATCCATGGGGTGTAGAAGTTTATGGTTTCGAAGCGGAAGCTAAAATTAATCGTGAAGAATTTGGCTTAACATGGAATGCTGCACTTGAAACTGGTGGAGTACTTGTTGGTAAAGACATTAAAATCAAAGTTGAGCTAGAAGTTAACCCAGCTGCATAATATGAGTTAAAAGGGAAATCCAAGCGATTCATTGGATTTCCTTTTTTAATTGAATTGAATGCTGTTTTACTGTACTTTTAGAAATTGGTTATAAAATAATTAGGGTTGTTGACAGAATAAAAAATATATGATAAATTTATCTCGAATTAAAGATATTTAATTTTGAATTAAATTAATATTAATTGATCTTTCAGGTAGTATAAATAAGAAATAGGAAGTCAAACTAATGATAGTTGAAAAAACTATCTATATTTTTTAAACATATATCTCGAATTCGAGATAAATTATAAATTTGGAGGAATTGATAATGAACGATTTGAAAGGGATACACCATGTAACTGCTATTACAAGCAGTGCGGAAAAAATATATGAATTTTTTACTTACACATTAGGACTACGCTTAGTAAAGAAAACGGTCAATCAAGATGATATTCAAACATACCATCTATATTTCACAGATGATGTAGGGAGCCCTGGGACAGATATGACATTCTTTGATTTCCCAGGCATTCCAAAAGGCGCACACGGAACAAATGAAATTTCAAAGACGTCATTTCGCGTACCAAGTGATGTAGCACTAGACTATTGGTTAAAGCGCTTTAACCGTCTTGGAGTGAAAAATTCAGGGATTAAAGAGCAATTTGGCAGGAAGGTACTTCCCTTTGTAGATTTTGATGATCAACAATATCAACTTATTTCAGATGAAAATAACAAAGGTGTAGCAGCTGGGACTCCTTGGAAAAATGGACCCATCCCATTGGAATATGCAATTACAGGACTAGGGCCAATATTCGTACGTACTGCCTATTTAGACTACTTTAAAGAACTATTGATTAATGTATTTAATATGAGAGAAGTTGCTAAAGAAGATTCGTTCTTTTTATTCGAAATGGGTGAAGGTGGTAATGGTGCGCAAGTCATTGTGGAATATAATACCGTACTCCCACAGGCAAGACAAGGCTATGGAACAGTACATCATACAGCCTTTCGTGTGGAAAATCGAGCTGAGTTAGATGAATGGCAACACCGTCTTCAAGGTTTTAGACTTCCAAACTCAGGCTATGTCGAAAGGTTTTACTTCGGCTCCCTTTATTCCAATGTTGCACCACACATTTTATTTGAACTAGCTACTGATGGTCCTGGGTTTATGGAAGATGAGCCATATGAAACTCTCGGTGAAAAACTGTCTTTACCTCCATTCTTTGAAAGTAAACGAGAAGAAATTGAAGGCTTAATTAGACATTTTGATACAGTGCGAAGTGATAAAGAATTTGAGAAAGAATATGAGTAATAATTGGGGCAAATTGGAGGTTTTAATATGAAAAAACAAACTTCAGGGATTCACCATATTACAGCAATTGTCGGTCACCCACAGGAAAATGTAGACTTCTATGCCGGAGTATTGGGGTTACGCTTAGTGAAAAAAACAGTTAACTTTGATGACCCAGGAACATATCATCTATACTTTGGAAATGAAGGTGGTAAGCCAGGTTCAATTATTACCTTCTTCCCTTGGCCAAACGCGTATAATGGCAAAATCGGTGATGGGCAAGTAGGTGTGACTACTTATGTTGTGCCGGTAGGTGCATTAGGCTTTTGGAAAAATCGATTAACTAAATTTAATGTAGTCTATACAGTTGTGGAAAGGTTCGGGGAAACATATTTACAATTTGATGATCCTCATGGGCTTCATCTTGAAATTGTTGAACGAAATGATGGTGAGCTTAATCCTTATGAAATTAGTGATATTAAGAAAGAAGTAGCGATAAAAGGATTTGGAGGAGCTATTCTTTATTCAAGCCGTCCAGAGGAAACAACGAACACATTGGTTGAAGTTTTGGGACTAGAAATTGTAGGGCAAGAAGGTGACTTAAAACGCTTTAAAGCTACTGGGGATATTGGAAACATTATTGACTTAAAAATGGTGACAGGAACTAGAGGGTCTATGGGAGTCGGAACGGTACATCATATTGCATGGCGAGCAAAAGATGATAAGGATCATCTTGAATGGCAGGAATATGCGATGGAACATGGTCAACGAGTAACAGAAGTGAAGGATCGTAATTATTTTAACGCCATCTACTTCCGGGAATCTGGTGAAATTCTATTTGAAATTGCTACAGATCCACCAGGCTTTGCCTATGATGAAACGTATGAAACAATGGGTAATGAGCTAATGTTGCCACCTCAATATGAACAATATCGTGAACGACTAGAAATGTCATTGATACCAATTAAAGTCCGATCGTTGGATTAAGTGGGGATAACGGATGTTTCAAAATATTCATTTTCTTGGTAATCTGTTCAAGGAAATAGCCTTAAAAGAAAGGGAGGAACAAAAGTGCAACATATTTTTAAAGAGGGAACAAATAAAGATAGACCCGTATTATTACTATTACACGGTACAGGTGGGGACGAAAATGACTTATTAGCTTTAGCTGATATAGTTGACCCAACAGCATCCGTTTTAAGTGTAAGAGGAAATGTATTAGAAAATGGTATGCCTCGTTTCTTTAAAAGATTAGCAGAAGGTGTATTTGATATAGAGGATTTAATTTTCCGTACAAATGAATTAAATCAATTCTTAGATTCATCAGCAAAAGAATACAATTTTGACCGTTCAAATATCATAGCGATTGGCTATTCAAATGGGGCAAATATTGCTGCAAGTTTATTGTTTCACTATGAGAATGCATTAAAAGGTGCAATTTTACATCATCCAATGGTACCGAGAAGAGGGGTAGAATTGCCTCAATTAACAGAAACAAAGGTATTTATTACAGCTGGAACAAACGATCCTATTTGCCCTCAACAAGAATCAATGGATTTGAAGGAATTGTTAGAAGGTGCAGGAGCTTCTGTTGAGATTTACTGGGAAAATCGCGGACATCAATTAACGATGAATGAAGTTCAAGCGGCAAAACAATGGTATGAAGGTATTTATAAATAGTATAAGTGCAAGAGCAATTAAAGAGGAATTAATAAATGAAAAACATCCCATAATAGGGATGTTTTTTCAGCCTTGCTATACATTATGTATGGCAAAGCCGCCTTGCCGTAGTTTATTAATAAAAAGTTTTAAACCACCACTCCTCAAAGTGGGTGTTCGCAGAAGCTTTCCTGTATATCGTCATTCACCGCAGTGTGACGCTCGCCATTCCAACTTCGATTAAAACTCCCTATTACAGTTCAAAGGTTAAAACTTAATATTTGTACGAACAACGCAGCTTTATTGTTATATTATATGATTCGAATAAAGAGTGCAAGTAAGTACATTTTAAGAAAAAAGTCAACTATTTAATACTTAAAAGTAATATAAAATGTTTTTTATATTGAAATACCGATTATAAAAATAAAAAGCCTTCCTTAGGCGGAAAACTTTGAGTGTGAATTTATTTAATTTTACTCAATATTTCGTTCGTTAAAGAAGCGATATTTATTTGAGTATCTTCTTTCATCACATCACTTAGTATTTCTGTTCGGAAATAATTCACACTTACTTCGAGTGGCATTTGTAATAATTTTAGTAAAGCCTGTTGATACATAATTACAAATTCCTTATCCGTGTTGCCTCTTTTCAATTCAGCAAAGGATTCATAAAACTGATCTAGTTTGTCAGCAAATTCCAGTAAACGTCCTTCTAATGTTGCATCTTTTCCTTCTTTCATTCGTTCAAAGAAAATTTCCTGAAAATCGGGAGGTATTTCTTCCCGAATAAATTTTTCCATCATTTTTTCTTCAACGTGGGCAAGCATTTGTTTTAACTCTACACTCGCATGTTTTACTGGTGTTTTAATATCTCCGATAAATACTTCAGCAAAGTCATGATTGATCGTTTTCTCGTATAATGATTTCCAATCCACATTAGCACCATTCATTTCCTCTAATGTACCAAAAAACATGGCGTATTGAGAAACTTTCCAAGAGTGTGCTGCGACGTTGTGTTCTTCAAATTTGAAGCGACCTGGGGCACGGAAAATACGTTCTAAATCATTCAAGCTTGTGAAAAATTTATGGATTCCTATAATAATCACTCCCAATCTTTTTATAAAGCATAACTTTTAAATATGCTTCTATATGCATCATACAATGTTTGATTTGTTTATTGTATGTAGTTTATTTCATTTAACAAATAATTAATACCTAATTAACAAAATGTTTATTAGTTTGAAACAAATATCTAGTTGACCTGTGAAATTGTCATCCATTTATCGATTTTTAAGCGCTTTCACGATGGTATACTGTTGCTAAGGAAGCAAAGGACGTGAACAAAATGTTATTATCATTTGTTATATTTATTCATGTAGTGAGCGCCGTCGTTTCTATTGGACCTTTGGTGGCTCTTTTACCTATGTTGAAAAAGATGGAAGAAACTGATGAAGTGCAGTTGGGTGGTTTTGTACAAGCTTTTCAAATTTCAATTACTGTCGTAAAGCATGCTGGCCATGTTCTAGTCGTTTCAGGGGTACTATTAGTTTGGTTAAGTGCATGGACTTGGCTTACATCGTGGATTGTTATGACGATTGCTGTAATGGTAGGTTCTATAGTCTTTTTAGCAAAAGCATTTAAACCAACTTTGGGGACATTTGGAACATCAAGTTTTAATAGAGAAATTTTTATTAAAAAACTACGGAAAGCAACATGGATATATATTTTTCTACTATTAGTCATGTTGTGGTTGATGGTCGTAAAACCCGCATTATGGTAATGGGACCAAAGAGTGTCTTATATATGAAAGAATTCCGAAAAAATTAAAAGTAATTTTTTATACAAAAATAAACAAAATACCTCAAGAATCTAAACGCTCAAGGTATTTTGTCGACTTTCTAAAGCTTTGACAATTAAATGTCAAAGCTTTTCTACATCACACAGATACGTCAATAACAGTACCTTTATATGGATGTGAAGCAGCGGGCTGCTCAGGCATGCTTTCAAGCAATTTTACAGTACCTTCTGCACCTAAATTTAGGGTCTTATCTAGAATACTCATTTGCAAGGTTTGTTGAAGTGATGCGACCTGAGTAGACATAATAGAACTTAATTCCATGTGAACCCCTCCTTTTATAATTATATCGTCTAATATTACTGGATTATAAATTTTGACCAATAATTAACATCAACAACAAATTTCGACAAAAAACGAATATTTCCTTTTTTTAATGGTAATAATTGTTCCATAGGAGGGATATTTATGAAAAAGAACCTATTGTTACTAGGTTTGAGTGTGTTTCTGTTAAGCGGGTGTAGCTTCTTTGGATTCGGTCAAAATGACGAAGCAACAATACCTGTATCTGCCCCAGAAACACTTCAAGCTGAAGCGAAAATGGTAAATGCAGAAGGTAATGATTTAGGTGTTGTCAATTTTACTGAAAGTAATGAAGGAGTCATGATTTCTCTTAACTTAAAGGATGTTCCTGAAGGCGAACATGGCATTCATATTCATGCAGTTGGAAAATGTGAACCGCCAACTTTTGAATCCGTTGGGGATCATTTTAATCCAACGGAAATGAAACATGGTATAGAAAATCCTGAAGGACCTCATGCGGGGGATTTGCCAAATGTTACTCCCGAAAATGGTGTTGTAGCATCTGAATATTTAGCGAAAAATCTCACTTTACAGAAGGGGATGGCAAATTCTTTATTAGATGATGATGGAAGTGCCATTGTACTTCACGAAAATGCTGATGATTATAAGACGGATCCTTCAGGAGAATCAGGTGGCCGAATTGGCTGTGGTGTAATAACGCCAATTGAATAGTGACTAACGAAAAGATGAAGCGATTAGCCTGTAATAGTGGTTATTTTCGCTTCATCTTTTTACATGAGTATGTTATATAACAAATGCTTATATAAAGGCCAACCAACTATGTATCTAAAATTTCTATAAAAATAAATTATTCAGATATATTTTAAACTCTCTGTTAAAAGTGATTTCCATCTCGAATTGACACTATTAATCTATTGACAGAATATTAAAATTTATTGACATATTCGTAATTTACTTGTTACATTTAAACTGTACTGTAACAAAATTTGTACAGGAGGGGTTCTTTTGAAAAACAGTAAATATTGGTTGCTTACAGTGTTAAGCTTAATGCTAATTATGGTATTAGCAGCATGTGGCGGCGGTGAAACTGCTACTGAAGAAGGAAATACTAGTGAAGAAACAACAGGTGAAGAAGGTACTTCATCAGAAACAGAAACAACTTCTGATATTGAGTTCTTAAGTTTAGCTACAGGTGGTACGCAAGGTACTTACTATGCACTTGGTGGTACTTTTGCAGATTTAATTACAGATGAAACTGGCATTAAAACAACTGCTGAGGTTTCTCAAGCTTCAACTGCCAATGTTAATGCTTTAAAAGATGGTACTGCTGAAGTTGCATTTATGCAAACTGACATTGCTTACTATGCTAAAAATGGTGAGTTAATGTTTGATGGAGCTGCTATGGATAACCTAGTGGCAATTGGTGTTTTATACCCAGAAACAATTCATTTAGTAACTACTGCAAACTCTGGCATTACTTCATATGAGGATTTAGCTGGTAAAAAAGTATCTGTAGGTGCTCCTGGTTCTGGTACTTATGCAAATGCTGAACAATTACTTGAAGTACATGGTTTAACGATGGATGATATCCAACCTCAAAACTTAGATTTCGGAGAATCAACTGACGGTCTTCAATCTGGACAAATCGATGCTGCATTCATCACAGCTGGATATCCAACTGCTGCAGTTGAAGCATTAGGCGCTACAGCTGATGTTCGTATCGTTCCTGTTGCTGCTGATAAAGCTGAAGCATTGATTGCAAAATATCCATACTATGCAGTTGATACAATTCCTGCAGGTACGTATGGTTTAGAAACTGAAGTACCAACAGTATCAGTATTAGCAATGCTTGCTACTACTACAGATCTACCTGAAGATGTTGCTTACGGTATTACTAAAGCAATTTACGCAAATACAGATAAAATCTCCCACGCTAAGGGGTCATTAATTAAAGCTGAAACTGCATTAAATGGTGTCGGAATTGATGTTCACCCAGGTGCACAAAAATTCTTTGACGAACAATAATTAAGTGAAGCGAAGGGCTTGAAGGCATACGCTACTTCAAGCCCTTTTTTGATATGAGGGAATCTATTCCATTTTGTATAACGATGATTTTTGGAATAGTGTATTAGCAATCTAATTTTTAAAAATTGAGGCGAGTGTATTTGAAACGGTTAACCCTCCTTATATCGACTATAATCGTTCTAATCATCGTCGTAATGTTTATACCGGTATTTAAGGTTTTCTCATTTACAGAAACAAGAACGAATAATCCACATGTGTATTACATAAATGTTTCAAAAGACAATTTATTTCAAATACGATTTACACATTCTATTCATTTGACAGATGTTTTAGAAACGTATGAAATAGCTGATTCAAATAGACTGAAGCTTGTGTCAATGGAGTATGAAGATGTAAATGTCGGAATGCCTGCTCATGCTGAAGAGGATCAAACATTAACTTATGAAGATGGGAAGTACAAATTGTCTTATAAAAATAAAACAATCGACAATTTTACATTGCTCATAGGAAATGTGGATTACGACTTATTCTTCCGATACAAAGGAGAAGAGTATGATTTAAAGAAATCGTTAAGTCGAGGTAGTTCTTATTTATTTGAAGTAAAAAATATATCTTTATATGACAAGCTGAGAGGAGTAATGATAGCAGATGGGAAATGAGAAAAAACAGCTTGCGACAGAACAATTAGAAACACTGACTTTAGAGCAACAACAGGAATTGTTGGAGAAATACGATAGTGAATCCAATACTAGACGTTTAATAGGGATAATGAAATGGGTTGTATTCTTTGGATTACTAGCATTCTCATTATTTCAATTATATACCGCTATTTTTGGGCAATTTACTGCGTACATTCAAAGAACGATTCATCTAGGTTTTGGTTTAACGTTTATCTTTTTATTATTTCCTGCTCGTAAAAAGGGCTCGAAAACGAAAATTGCTTTCTATGATTATATATTAGCGATTTTGTCAGCGATTTCAGGCATTTATTGGACATTGAATTACGATAGGCTAGTAACGAGCCTTGGCCAAATTAATCAGTTGGACTTTATCGTTGGTTTAATTGTAATTGTATTAGTTTTAGAAGCGGCAAGACGTGCAGTTGGTTTACCAATAGCGATCATTGCTATTTTATTCTTGCTATACGCATTCTTTGGTAGACAAATGCCTGACTTTATATCTCACAGAGGTCAATCCTTAGAAAGTATTGTAAACCTAATGTACTTCTCAACAGACGGTATTTTAGGGACACCAATTAGTGTATCAGCAACTTATATTTTTGCTTTCCTATTATTTGGTGCATTCCTTGTTAAAACGGGAGTTGGACAATATTTTAATGATTTAGCAGTTTCAGTAGCAGGTAAATTAACTGGTGGCCCTGCTAAAGTGGCAATTTTCTCTTCTGCTTTACAAGGGACTATTTCAGGTAGTTCTGTTGCAAACGTAGTAACATCTGGTTCTTATACAATCCCGATGATGAAAAAACTCGGATATAAGAAGGAGTTTGCTGGAGCAGTAGAGGCTGCAGCTTCTACAGGTGGACAATTAATGCCGCCAATTATGGGTGCAGCTGCGTTTTTAATGGTGGAATTTATCGGACGTGGTGTGACTTATTGGGATATTGCAAAGGCTGCATTAATTCCGGCAATCTTATATTTTGCAGGAATTTGGATCATGACACACTTTGAAGCAAAACGTTTAGGCTTACGTGGTTTAAGAGATGATGAAATGCCTGATCGTAAAGAAGTGTTTAAAAAATTATATCTTTTAATTCCTATTATTTTGATTATCGTTCTGATGGTATCAGGGACTCCTGTTATACATGCGGCATTGTATGGAATTGTTGCTTGTATTGTTGTTGGGGTAATTAATAGAGAAGTGAAGTTTGGACCAAAAGAGTTTGTAGAAGCATTGGTAGACGGTGCTCGAACTGCGCTAGGTGTAGTTGCAGCTACTGCATGTGCAGGGATTATCGTTGGTGTTGTTGTTAAAACAGGCTTAGGTTTAAGTTTAGCAAATACTTTAGTAGATTTAGCTGGAGGTAATATCCTATTAACTCTCGTATTTGTTATGATTGCTTCCCTTGTATTAGGTATGGGAGCACCTACAACAGCTAACTATGTAATTACATCAACAATTGCAGCGCCTGCAATTATTACATTACTAGCACCGGATGTATCACAAGCATTAATACCGGTAACAGTTTTATTATCTGCCCACTTCTTTGTATTTTACTTTGGTATTATTGCAGATATTACGCCACCTGTTGCTCTTGCAGCATTCGCTGCGTCAGGTATATCCGGTGGAGACCCGATTAAAACAGGGGTTAACTCTGCAAAACTAGCAATAGCGGCATTTATTATACCTTACATCATTGTATTATCCCCGGAGCTACTCATGATTGATGTAACAATACTTCAAGTTGTTTGGGTGTTAATCACAGCGATACTTGGTATGATTGCAATTGGTGCTGGAGTTATAGGATTCTGGTATCGTAAAATAAACTGGATTGAACGTATCATCGTAATAGCCTCAGGTCTTGCTATGATTTATCCTGAGCGTATTTCAGATATAAGTGGTTTGGCTGTATTCGGTCTGATGTTTGTACTACAAATTATATCGAAAAACAAAGGAAATAAACCAAACTCTCCTGAAGAAAGCCCAGCAAATTAAATAAAAAGTAACTAGTGACAAAAGTGTATGTATTACACTTTTGTCACTTTTTTTGTTGGTTGGTAAAGAATATGTAAATTTGTTCATTATCGTTTGTTTTTCATCTGTTTCTTTTTTAGACTAAAGATATAAACCTATTATTTGGAGGTATTCATGAAGAGTATAGCTGTTGATATGGACCAAGTATTAGCGGATTTTATTGGGAAAGCTTATCGAGAAGTGAATAAACGTTTCAATTTAAATGTTGCCAGAGAAGATTTTGAAATTGCAAAACTGGAGGTCCAATACCCAAATCTAGCAAAAGAATTCTATTATATGATTAATGAGCCGGATTTTTTCCGAGATTTTGAACTAGAGGATGAGGATGCAGTCCCTGTTTTAAAAGAACTAAATCAACATTATGAAATTTATATCGCCACAGCAGCAATGGATGTGCCAGGTTGTTTTAATGCGAAATATGAATGGTTATTAGAACATTTCCCGTTTTTAAACCCAGCTCACTTTATTTTCTGTGGAGATAAAAAAGTAGTAAAAGCTGATTATCTGATCGATGATAACGTACGACAGCTAAGGTCCTTTACCGGCGAAGGAATTCTGTATTCACAAAGCTACAATGAATATTGCAACGAATTCAAACGTGTTCGTAATTGGAAAGAAATAAAAGAGTTATTTTTACCTGTAGAAACGAAGTAAATAATCTAGGTTTTTAGAGGGTGGGGTAATGGAACAAATTGAAGTGCGAGATTACCTAATAGAAAAAATTCTGAATACTAAATCCGAAGAAAATCATAAACTACCAAGCGAAAATATGCTCGCTGAACAATTTTCAATCCCTCGAAAACGAGTAAGAGATGCATATATTTATCTCGAACAAATGGGATTAATAGAATCAAGACAAGGTATTGGGCATTTCGTAAAGCCTAAAAAGAAATTACTCGATATAGTACTAACTGGGGATGTTAGTTTTAGTGAAAAAATGAAACAACAGACGAAGGACTATCGTTCCATTCTAACTCGGCTTGAACAAATCGATAAAAAAGATATGGTTTTTAAACCTATACAAATGGTAGAAAATGCTTCACTTTATATTGTTGAAAGACTAAGGTATATCGATGGAGAACCAGCTGCAATTCATCGTTCCTATGTGAATGCAGAGCTCTTTTCAGAAATTAAAAAAGAACAGAATAAACTTTCTTCAATTTATCAGTTTTATAAATTAAACGGAGTTCAACGTTTTGAAAGTAAATTCACCCGATTATCGACGATTTTCCCAGGGAAATATGAGAGACTCATGCTACATTGCGAAAACTTGGTACCATTAATATTAGTGGAATCAGATAATTGGGATAAAGATCGAAATATCCAATTAGAATATACCGAGATTTTATACCGAAGTGATCGATTTTCATTTCAACTAAACGGCTAGGTAAGCACTTAGATTAAGTGCTTACCTGGTTTTTTTATTTTTTAATAAAGTAGATTCACGGATCTTTGCAAATTTTAAACTGTTTTTGTTTGTAAACTGTGATTTTTAATCAACCTATTCAAATAACTTTACATAATCTTCACAAACCCTTAATGGAGTTCAACTTGGCGTCAAGATACAGTGTCATTGAAGGGAGTGTAAAAGATGAGACGTGCTTTACGAACAAAAATATTAATTGAAGTTGGTCATCAAGAGGCAATCGAAATGGCGAATGAAATTATTGATAAGTATGAAGTGCAAGAAATACTAGCACCTAGACAGGGGCTCGCGATGATCAAGATGAGGGAGTCAGCTAAAAATTCACTGTTTTATATAGGAGAGGTTTTAATAACCGAAGCGAAGGTGAGATTAGGCAACAGTTATGGTGTTGGGATGTTAATGGAAGAAAACAATGAATTGTCAAGGGCATTGGCAGTAATAGATGCAGCTTATAAAGAGAATTTACCGGAGACGATTAAGTGGCAAGAGAAGTTAAACATGCTCGAACAAAAGCTTAATAACAAAATAAAAGAGATTAAATGCTCCATTGAACGTACAAAAGTAAACTTTGAAACGATGAACAGTTAAGGAGGAAGTAAAATGGCATTTCACCATACACAAAAGGCGTTTCGGACAATATTAGACGCTCTTTCATTTCCTGGTAAAATCAATCAATTAGACGAAGGCGAAATTGATATGGAATCATTCAATTCCAAAACAGCTCTAGTTTGTGAAACGCTTTTAGATAGTGAGGTTACATTTCATGTTATTGAAGAAGAGCAATCTATCACTCACATCCTACGTGCTTTCACAGGAAGCCATTTAACTGACTTAAATAAAGCCGATTACGTAATCATACCGCAAGAAACATCCATTGAAAGAATTATTAATAGTCTAAGTCTTGTAAAAATAGGTAATTTAGCGAATCCGCATAAATCTGCAACAATTATTTTTGAAGTTGACAGTTTATTAAATGGGTATTACTACGAACTAACTGGACCTGGAATAAAAATAAAGACCGAACTAAATTGCACCATCCATCCTGAAATAATCGAAAAAAGAAGAGAAATCAATGTAGAGTACCCGTTAGGTATAGATTTCATCTTGATAGATTCAAGGGGAAACGTAGTAGGTATCCCAAGAACAACTCAAATTACGGAGGTAATGTAGATGGGTTATGTAGCAGTAACAGGTGGTAAGGAAGCAATCGAAGCATCACTTCAACACCTAACATATGAACGAGTGAAGCATGGGGAATGGATTGATGTGAAGACGATTAAAGCTACAATGCGTGGTTTTTTAGATCAAGTAATGTCCGAGAGTAGCTTATATAGTGAAAGTTTAGCAGCAATAGCAATGAAACAAAGTGAGGGAAACGTAGAAGAAGCTGTATTCCTTTTACGTGCGCATCGCTCAACATTGCCAAGGCTGTACTACTCAACAGTAACAGACCCTCGAGATATGCTTGTAATTCGTAGGGTTTCAGCTAGTTTTAAAGACATTCCAGGGGGGCAGATTTTAGGTCCTTCTTACGATTATTTGCATCGATTAATCGATTTTTCGCTAATCACTGAAACAGAGCAAGATGTTAGGCGAAAAAAAGTGGAATTCGAAAGTATTGAAGTTCCAGAGGAAAGCTCCTTGCCTTTAGAAAAACTCCCTAAGGTGATGGATTATTTACGCAAAGAAGGACTTATTCAGAATTTACCGGTGAATGATGAACAGCCAGATGATGTAACAAAGGAAAGCTTGACTTTTCCAAGTAGCCGTAGTGAGCGTCTGCAAATTTTAACGCGAGGTCAAACAGGTGCAGTAGTATCTTTTGGATATGCGGGTCTTCGCGGTTATGGTTCATCTCATCCAAATGTGGGGGAAGTGCGAGTAGGCTATCAACCTATCCATATTCAAATAGACGATGAGGATGAATATTATATAGGCTCCATTAAATTAACGGAGGTAGAATCCTTTATTCCTGCTAATGTCAGTGAAAATGGAAAAGAGGTTCTGGAGTTTGATATTGGCTATGGAGCTTGTTTTGGTCAAAACGAAACGAAAGCAATTGCCATGTCCATTCTTGACCATGCGCTAGAAAATCCAGAAAATACACCTATTCACGATGAAGAGTTTGTACTTTTACACATCGATACTGTTGAGTCGACTGGATTTATCTCGCATTTGAAATTGCCGCATTATGTGACATTCCAATCAAAGCTTGAACAGATCAGAAAAATTAAAAGAGAAGGTGCACGCAAATGAGTTTGTTTCCATTCGCTTTTTTAGATGAACAATCCAAAAAGGAGATAAGACGTGCCGTTTTAAAGGGTGTTGCTATTCCTGGTTATCAAGTCCCTTTTGCATCTCGTGAAATGCCTATTGGTCGTGGCTGGGGTACAGGTGGTCTTCAAATAACTCTTTCCCTTATTGGAGAAAGTGATGTGTTAAAGGTAATAGACCAAGGATCAGATGAGTCTGTAAATGCTGTTAATATAAAAAAACTAGTTCAAAAAACAACGGGTGTTGAAACAACAATTCATACAAGTGAAGCAACGATGATTCAATCTCGACACCGAATTCCAGAAGTACCGCTAAGAAATGATCAAATAATGATTTTACAAGTACCGGAACCTGAACCGCTACGTCATGTGGAGCGTAGTGAATTTAAAACGAAACAAATGCATGCAGAAAAAGAATATAGCGGTGCTTACTTACTGTTGTTCGAGCAGATTATGCGCTATAACCAAACATCACAAGGTGCAGATTATCCAGTTTTTGTCCATGACAGATACGTTATGAATCCAAGTCCTATCCCACGTTTTGATAATCCGAAAATCCATCAAAGCGAAGCGCTTATGTTATTCGGGGCTGGACGTGAAAAGAAGATATATGCTGTCCCTGCATATACAAAGGTAAAATCCCTTGCATTTGATGATTATCCATTTGAGATTGAGAAGTTTGAAGGAAAATTTTGCAGAGCAACGGGACTTTCTAATGTCTTTTTAGATGAGTTTACAGACGAAGAGACAGGCGAAACTTACTATCTTTGTAATGACACTAGCTACATGCAAGAATATTTAGATCAGAAAAGAGGGATATAAATGCAGGTGGAATCACCCATTCTAAAAATTAGAAATTTGACAAAGCAATATGGAAATGGATGCCCAAATTGTTTGCAGGAAAATGCAAATTTAGAAAAAAACTTTTGTCCTATCTGCAAAACGGTCTTTGCATGTAAAGATGTATCGATTGATCTTTATCGTGGTGAAATTTTAGGAATTGTTGGCGAGAGCGGAAGTGGTAAATCGACATTAATGAAAAGCTTGTATTTTGATGAAGAGGTTACATCAGGTGCTGGTTATTTAGAAGATTTTCATAATGGTTCGTTAAATATTTTCACCCAATCAGAGCAACAAAAACGATATATTCGAAACACATTGCTCGGCATGGTCTATCAAAATCCAATGCTAGGGCTAAAGATGAGTTTTTCTTCTATTAGTAATATTGCAGAAAAGCAAATTGCCGCGGGTAACCGACATGTAGAAAATATGGTAAACAGAAGTAATGAGTTGCTTGATAAAGTTAATATACCTTTGAAAAGAAGTAAGGAACCCCCTAAAAACTTTTCTGGTGGAATGCAGCAACGTGTGCAAATTGCAAAAGCCTTATCAAGTAACCCGCCAATTTTACTATTAGATGAAGTGACAACAGGTCTTGATTTATCAGTGCAAGCTTCTGTCCTAGATTTAATAAAAACGATTCAACGGGAACTAAATATTTCAATGATTGTCGTATCCCATGATTTAGCTGTCATTCGAATGCTAGCTGATCGGACAATCGTAATGTTAAATGGTCAAATTATTGAACAAGGATTAACAGATCAAATATTAGAGGATCCGCAGCATGCATATACACAACAGCTAGTATATTCATTACTTTAAATAGAAGGATGGGGAACGGTTAGATGTATATTTTAACGAACGGAACGATTGTAACTGAAAGTGAAATGTTAAAAAGCCATGCAGTTGTCGTAGAAGATGACCGTATTGTAGATATCATTCATGAAAATGAAGTCAATCAATTTGTAGATGCACATATTATCGATGCAAATGGAGGATATATTTCTCCAGGACTCGTTGATATTCATTCAGATTATATTGAAACAATAGTGTCACCGAGACCAAGTTCGATAATGGATATGAACCTTGGATTAAGAGAATGTGAACGAATTTTAGCTACACATGGTATCACGACGATATTCCACTCACTTTCTTATTATGGTGATGACAAATATTCGCATAAAGCGATACGTAATCCAGAAAATGTCCAAAAATGCGTTAGTGCTATTAATGAATCTCATGATTCTGAACATCTAATTCGACATCGCCTACATGCTAGATTTGAGATTGATTGTATTGATCAAATACCAATATTAATTGAAAATATAAAAGCTAATAAAGTTCATTTACTTTCTTTTATGGATCATACACCAGGACAAGGTCAGTATCGAAATCTAGAAATCTATAAAGAGACTATGCTAGGCTATCGTGATATGTCAGAAGAAGAATTGAATGGAATTATTGAGGGGCATCAAAATAAACGAAAGATTACCTTTGAAGATATTGAACGAATCAGCAAGCTTGCATTAGAACGTAATATTGCAGTAGCTTCCCATGATGACGATGAGATTGAAAAGCTGAAGCTTGTAAAGTCTTTTGGAACGACGATTAGCGAGTTTCCAATTACATTAGAGGTTGCAAAAGCAGCAAAAGAGCTCGGTCTTCAAACAATTGCGGGAGCGCCTAATATTCTGATTGGAGGTTCTCATTCAGGAAATTTAAGCGCTGCAAAAGCAATTCAGGAAAAGGCGATTGATATTATTTGTAGCGACTATTATCCGCCTGCAATGCTTCATGGAGTATTTGAAATGAATGAAAAATACGGGGAGGACCTTCACTATTTATTTCAATTGGTAACCATTAATCCAGCACGTGCAGTAAACCTAGGAGATGAAATTGGTTCAATAAAACCAGGTAAAAAGGCAGACCTATTAGTTATTGAACGGATGAATGATGGGTATCCAATGATCACATCCACAATGGTAGATGGAAAGCTTATTTTGCAAACAAATTACCGATAATTAGGAGGCAATATCTTGATACAAGTTGAACATTTACAAAAGGATTTCACCATCCACCATTTGAATAAAACGTTACATGCAGTAAAAGACATTTCGTTTACTGTAGAGAAGGGAAAGTTTTTAGGAATCGTAGGCAAAAGTGGAAGTGGGAAATCCACCATCCTTAAAAGTATATACGGAACTTATCTACCTCAAAGTGGTGCTATTTATTATGATTCTGAAAGTCTTGGGAGAATCAATTTGGTGACAGCTTCACCAAGAGAGATTGTACATCTACGAAAATACGAAATTGGTTACGTATCACAATTTTTATCTGTTATGCCTCGTACTACTGCATATGAATTAGTCGTGCAATCAATTTTGGAAACGGGCGCTAATAAACAAATGGCCCTTGATGAAGCTGCGTTAGCATTAGGACACTTTGATTTAGATGAAACGCTATGGAATAATTATCCGAACTATTTTTCAGGTGGAGAAAAATTACGATTGAACATAGCAAGAGCCGTTGTGAAAAAGCCGCGACTGCTGCTGTTAGATGAGCCGACAGCAAGTCTCGATAATGTATCAAAATTAAAGGTTCGACAATCCATTGAAAAGCTTAAAGCACAAGGAACAACATTAATTGGTATATTTCATGACCTAGAGTTTATGGAAGGGCTTTGTGATGACGTATTTACAATGCAAAAAGTGTTGGTGAATTCAAATGAGGCTTGATTTGCATATGCATAGCACCTATTCGGATGGTTCCGATACATTAGAACGCTTATTTGAAAGAGCAAAACAAAAGGGATTAACACATATTAGTGTAGTTGATCATGATACGACATCACATGTTCGACCTGCGAAACGCCTTGCTGAAACTTTCGGCATTACATTCATTCCGGGAATTGAAATTTCGGCTTATGATTTTAAGCGGAATCGTAAAGTACACATCCTAGGCTATGATTTTCATGATGAAACACCCAATATCGATGAGCTATGTAAGCCACTGTTACAACGAAGACATTTACATTCTCTCTGGCAATTGGAGCAAATTCAAAGAGCGGGTATTAAAGTTACATTAGATCATGTCATGGACCATGTAACAGATGGAGGGATTCTTTACAAGCAGCATATAATGGACGCATTAATTGATGCCCCATATACATCTGTTGATTATAAGACGTTATATAAGAGTCTATTTAAAGGCGGAGGGGTAGCATCTGGAGATATTCGTTATGTAGATGCCTTTAAAGCAGTGAAAGCCATTTGCGCGGATGGAGGCTATGCTGTCGTAGCCCACCCGGGTCAATTAGATTCCTTTGATATCACTGAGGAATTAGTTTCAGTTGGTTTAAGTGGAATTGAAAAAATCCACCCCGACCATGATATGGAACAAGTAAGTCGAATTGTAAAAATTGCAAATAAACATAATCTGTTTTTGACAGGTGGAACAGATTACCATGGCAGGTATGGCGCGATTTTAGAAACAAATCAATATTTTTTACAAAACCCTATTGGAATACCATTTATTAACTAAGTGTTAAAAAATGTTAATCTTCCTTCCGTCTACTTTTTTGCTACTTTTTTTGTGATTTAATAATGGTGTAGATGTTCTACAAAACTATAAGACTATTAGGGGAGAATCATAAAGATGAAAAAACTTTTTTCCATACTTTTTTTGAGCATTCTTACAGTCCTGGTTCTAGTTGGTTGTGGTGCAGATAATAGCAGCAACTCTGACAATGCGAGCTCAAATACTGATTCAACAAATGGACAAGCACAAGAATCTGAAGCTAATAAATCACCAATAACAGTAGTTTGGTATCCAAATGAATCCGGTAATGAATTGAAAGCTTCTCGTGATGCGTTAGGTGCGCTTATCTCTAAAGCTACTGGTCGTGAAGTAGAACATAAATTAACTACTGACTACGCAATTGCAATCGAATCAATCGCAAACGGTAATGCACAAATTGCATTCATGGGTGCACAAGGTTATGTTGAAGCTAACGCAAAAAATGCTGCAGTACAATCATTAGTTGTTCCATCTGGATCATCAGGAACATTAGAAGATGCAGTATATTACAGCTGGTTAGCAGTACCAGTAGATAAAGCAGACGAATACAAAATTGATGGTGAATTTAATCTAGATACAATTGAGGGTAAAACAATTTCATTTGTATCCCCTTCTTCTACATCAGGATTTGTCATTCCGACAACAGGAATTATCTCTCACTTCGGTGAAAAAGAAGAATTCAAGGATATCACTGCTGATCAATTAGCAGAACCAAATGCTATTTTCCCAGAAGTTTTATTCGGTGACTCTCACCAAGGTTCAGCAGTAAATATGATATTAGGAAACTCAGATGTATCAGCATTCTGTGATACTTGTGTAGCGAACTATATTGAATTAGTAGATGGTGAACATAATAAGCCAGGCGCAATCTACCGAGTTAAAGAAGGTGCAGCGGCTCCGTTCAATAACTTAGTAGGAAAAGAATTCATTTTAATCTCAGTAACACCTGTGTTAAACGCTCCGTTTGTAGTAAATGAAGATGTTCTAACAGCTGAAGAAATAGCTGCTTTAGAAGAAGCATTTGCTTCAGATGAGACTGCGAACAATGAGGAAATCTTTATCCCAGAAGGTTCTGATGCACCGGGATTATTTGAAAAATCTGAAGGCGGAAATGAAAGATTCGTGATCGTTGAAGACGAATGGTTCAACCCGATTCGTGAACTATCAAACTAATAAATAAAAAAGAGAGCTTATATATAAAATCGACTCGAGAGCTTATATATTATAAGTTCTCTTTTTTAAAGTAAAGGGGTCCTATTAATGCCGGTTATATTAGTTGATGAAAGTACTGCAAGTGAAAAATTGGAAAATAGTAAAAAGGTATTGGCAAAAGAAATAGGTACTGAAACGATATTAAAAATCAAAGACCTATATAAAAGCTATAACAGTAAAACTCCAGTACTTTCAAATGTTGAAATGGAGTTAAAGCAAGGTGAATTTGTTTCTATTATTGGCCCTTCCGGAGCAGGAAAGTCAACGTTACTCCGCTGTATTAATCGTATGATCGATCCAACTGAAGGTAGTGTCGTATTTGATAATATTGAAATGACGGAGCTAAATAAAAAAGAGTTACGTAAACAGCGTGCAAAGATAGGCATGGTATTCCAGCATTATAATTTAGTTTCTAGATTAACTGTATTTGAGAATGTACTACATGGCCGCTTTGGTTATAAATCGACATTACAAGGGGTTCTTAGTATTTTTTCTGAAAAGGAAAAACAATTAGCTTTGGATATTTTAGATAAGTTAGGGATGAAGGAATTTGCATATAAGCGCTGTGACCAATTAAGTGGAGGTCAAAAACAACGCGTTGGTATTGCACGGGCATTAGTTCAACAACCAAAACTTTTATTATGTGATGAGCCGATTGCATCTCTTGACCCAAATTCGTCGAAGGTGATTATGGATCACTTAAAACAAATCTGTGAAACAATGGGAATCACCGTGTTGGTGAACCTACATCAAGTAGAGGTTGCAGCGAAATATTCTGATCGAATTATTGGATTAAATAAAGGACAAATCGTGTTTGAAGGACTTCCAAAAGAACTCTCAAACTATGCAATTCGTGATATTTATGGCTCAGATTTAGGAGATTTGTTAGTTGAATAGGGGGTGGAATCTTGAATGCAAAAATAGATGTTATTAAGAAAAAGCGTATTCAGTTAACATTGATTTTTATCGTAATTTTACTAGTTGTTTTTGGTGCAAAAACCTTAACGGAATTTAGTTTTGCTGAAGGAATCATGTCTATTCCAGGGACTTTAATATGGATGGGAGCTAATCTAATACCTAACGCTGAAGCTATGGAAAACTTTCCTAAGGTACTGGAAAAGTTATGGGAAACAATCGTTCTATCTGTTATTTCAACAACAACAGCTGGTATAGCAGCTTTGTTCTTTGCCTTATTTGGATCAAAAACAACTAAAATTAATCAACCAATTGCAATATTTTCTCGCTTTATCGCTTCAGTATTTCGTAATATTCCAGTTGTTGCATGGGCCTTAGTACTTGTTATCTCCTTTGGACATAATGTTGTTACAGGATATCTAGCGTTATTCTTTACGACGTTCGGGTTTTTGGTTCGTGCTTTCATGGAAACAATTGATGAAGCGAGTGTTGATTCTGTTGAGGCATTAAATGCAACAGGGGCAACATATTTCCAAATGGTTTTTAGAGGGGTTATTCCAGATACACTCCCTCAAATGATCAGCTGGGTCTTTTTCATGATCGATACAAATATTCGAAATGCTACATTGGTGGGCTTATTAACAGGTACGGGAATTGGTTATATTTTTGATCTGTATTATAAACGATTAGATTATCCGACTGTGGGTTTAATTACTGTCGCGATAATTGTTGTCGTCATTGTAATTGAACTAATTTCGAATAAAGTAAGGAGGTTGATTTTATAATGCAAGTTTCTGAAACTTCGACAAGAGAGACGATACAGGTACGCAACGGTAAAATACAGATTAGAACATTTAATCGATCAAATTTTATTTTACAATTAACGTTATCCGTTCTACTGATTTTCACAGTAGTGGCACCTTTCTTTTTAGACTATAAATCAATTGATTTACAACGGGCGATCTTCTATACATTTGATAATTTAAAAATGATGTTCTTACAACCAGCTTTAACTCAAGTAACACTAGGGGCGGCGTTATATCAAATTTTAATAACACTTGCCCTAGCTTTTTTATCAACTATAATTGGGGCATTTATTTCCTTCTTTTTAGCAATTGCTTGCGCAAAAAACCTAGCACCCTCCTTTTTATCAAATAGTATCATTACGTTCAATTCGATTGTTCGAGCGATCCCAACTGTACTTTGGGTACTCATTTTCGCCATTGTTGCAGGTTTGGGTAGTGTTGCAGCAGTATTAGGCATGACATTACACACGATTGCTTATTTAACGAAGGCGTATTCCGAGTCATTTGAAGAAATTGATGATGGGATGATTGAAGCATTACGTGCAACAGGCGCAAAATGGTGGCATATTATTATTCATGTTGTTTTACCTCAAACTTCGTCATATATGATTTCATGGACATTTTTACGTTTTGAAATAAATTACGGTGTTGCTATTGCCATGGGTGCAGCTGCAGCAGCTGGCGGTATTGGATTTGAATTGTTCATGTCATCAAGCTTCTACTATGATTTACATGAGGTTGGTGCGATTACTTATTTTGCTTTAATCATTGCAATCATTTTAGAATTAATATCTGTTCGAATTAAAAATAGTCTAATAGGAAAGTGATTAGAAATGGTTTAAAAGCGAATTGTATTTAAATCATTTAGTATGAAAAAGACTATGAAGCGGCATTCCTTTAATTGGAATGTCGTTTTTTTGATTTTAGTATACTAATAGCTAGAAGAGGTTAATAAATTTATTATTATTATGTATAATAGGGAAAAGTTAATTAAAAAATTTTGAGGTGCAAAAAATGGGTCAAGTGCAAAC
Source organism: Lysinibacillus sp. PLM2 (assembly GCA_023168345.1). Taxonomy (NCBI): domain Bacteria; kingdom Bacillati; phylum Bacillota; class Bacilli; order Caryophanales; family Bacillaceae; genus Lysinibacillus; species Lysinibacillus sp. PLM2. The sequence goes on from AP025689.1 coordinate 226,882, forward strand.
TTACGAAGAAGTCATCTATAGTTGGTTTGATCATTTTCACGCAAATCCAGAGGTAAGCTGGAATGAAATAGAAACAACAAAGAAAATCGCTTCTATATTAGATGAAATGAACATTCCTAATAAAACGTTTTCTGATGTAACTGGGTTAGTCGCAGAAATTGGGCAAGGCGATGAAGTCATTGCCGTTCGAGCTGATATCGATGCATTATGGCAAGAAGTAGATGGGGAAATGAAAGCAAATCATTCTTGTGGACATGATGCCAATATCTCTATGGTACTAGGGGCTTTACTAAAGTTAAAAGACGAAAAATTGAAAAAACGAATTCGATTTATTTTTCAACCAGCTGAGGAAACTGGCGGCGGGGCTATTGAAATGGTGAGACATGGCGTGATTGATGATGTATCACATCTTTTTGGTATCCACTTACGCCCAATTGAAGAGCTTCCTTTTGGCAAAGTGACACCTGCTATTCATCATGGTGCAGCACTATTTTTAAGTGGATCAATTCATGGAATCGATGCTCATGGTGCTAGACCACATCAAGGAAAAAATGCTATTGACATATTGTTTACAATTCAACAAATGCTTAAAAATATATATTTAAACCCATTTGACGTCTATAGTGCAAAGCTAACGAAAATAGTTGCAGACGGAGGAAGTACGAATATTATTCCTGGAAATGCTACATTTTCAATGGACGTCAGAGCACAAAAAAATTCGGTTTTGGACGAACTTCAAATTCGAATTAATGGAATATTAAAACAAGTAAGTGAAATGTTTGATACAGAAATCGAATGGAAATGGGTAGATAAAACACCTGGTGCTGAAGTATCTGATGAAGCAATGGATATTGCGAAGAAATCCATCATAGAAGCATTGGATGATTCCTATTTAGAGAAACCAATTTTAACTTCTGGTAGTGATGATTTTCATTTTTACACTGTATTAAGACCAAACTTAAAGGCTGCAATGATAGGAATTGGTGCAGATTTAACACCAGGATTGCATCATCCTAAAATGACATTTAAAAAAGAGTCATTAATAATCGGCTCAAATGTATTAACAACAATTCTTCGTAATGCTGCAAATCAAATATGAACATACTTATTTCATGAGAAGGAAGTAAATTATTTATGAAAATTAAACAAATAGAAGTATTCGCTATACATTTACCATTAATTCAACCCTTTATCATAAGCTATGCAACCTATCCACATATCCCATCTATTATTGTTAAGCTAACGACTGAATGTGGAGAAATTGGCTGGGGAGAAAGTGTGCCAGATGAGCATATTACTGGGGAAACACCCGCCTCTACATATGCTTTAATTAAAAACACATTAGCGCCATTAATGATTGGTAAAAACCCGATGGAATTTGAAAAAATTCATGACCTAATGGACAAAACGGTAAAACGTGCGCCTGCTGCAAAAGCGGCAATTGATATCGCATGCTTTGATGTTGTTGGGAAAAAGTTAGGCGTGCCAGTTTATCAACTAATTGGAGGGCGCTATCATGAAAAGTTCCCAGTAACTCACGTGTTGAGCATTGGTGCACCTGAAAAAATGGCCGATGAAGCCGAAGAAAAAGTAAAAGAAGGTTACACTTCATTTAAGATGAAGGTAGGCGTAAATATTGCTGATGATGTGAAGCGTATTGAAGCAGTTCGAGAGCGTGTTGGAGAAGAAATTGCAATTCGTGTTGATGTAAATCAAGGATGGGAAAATAGTGCGAATACGTTAAGTGCATTACGACATTTAGAAAATTTAGGAATCGATTGGTTAGAGCAACCGGTCAATCAAGATGATATTGATGGTATGGTGGAGATCAAATCGAAATCCTCTATCCCCCAAATGATCGATGAAGGCATTAAAGATATGAAAGATATGCGTGAAATTATTGCAAAACGTGCAGCAGATAAAGTAAATATTAAACTAATGAAATGCGGTGGCATTTACCCAGCGATGAAGCTTGCGAATATGGCTGAAATGGCTGGTATTGAATGTCAAGTAGGGTCAATGGTTGAGTCCTCTATCGGTTCAGCTGCAGGATTCCATGTAGCATTTTCGAAAAAAATAATGAAAAGTGTCGAATTAACAGGGCCATTAAAATTTTCAAAAGATATCGGCGATTTAAAGGAATGCTATCAAATTCCTTTCATTCAATTAAAAGAACTTGCAGGACTTGGCGTAACGGTCGATGAATCTATTTTGGCTGAACTTACCCAACAATCAGACATTATAGAATAGGTGAAAACATGAATCAGATTATACATGAAGAATATCTTGGGGAGACACACTATAAAGTTTTTGTTTTATCAAAAGCTGAGATACCTGAAGTACTTTCTTTACAAGAAGTTGTTTATGAAGCTTTACCAAACAAAGAAATTTTACAACCATTATCAGAAGAAGAATTCTCTTATATTGTTAGTGGCAACGGGCTTCTAATCGGAGCCTATGTGGATGAAAGATTAATTGCATTTCGTGCTGTGGTTGTTCCTCAAATAGATGAAGAACATCTTGGTTATGATCTAGGATTAACTGAAGAGTCTGAATTAAAACGCATTATGTATCAAGAAATCTCGAATGTTCATCCGGATTATCGAGGTTATGGCTTACAAAAAACTTTAGCAAAAGTGATCATGCAGCAAATTGATAAGAGTCAGTTTGATTATCTTTGTACAACAGTCATGCCTTACAATATTCCAAGTCTAAAAGACAAGTTTTCTCAAGGCTTTTACATAATTAGCGTGAAATATATTTATGGTGGAAAATTACGATATGTATTTGCTTTAAATTTGCAAAAAAAGATACAATTTGAAAAGGAAACAAAAGAAGTTTCAATGGGCGATATAAAAGGTCAGCAACAATTACTAAAAGATGGTTTTGTAGGTGTTTTAATGAAACCAAAAGAAGCTGATTGGGTTGTTGAATATCGTAAGCTAATGAAATAATAAACCATTTCCAATTGATAGAGGCGATACCTTCCAAAAGAGGTATCGTTTTTTTATGTAGAAATTTCGCTAGAGGGTGCATGTTTTTCAAAATAGCACAAATGATAACTAATATAAGAATACATAAAAAGGGTGGTGGTACGATGATGGAATTTAAGGAATTTGGTGATAGTAGAAATCCTAAAATCATGTTAATTCATGGAATGGCTACAACATGGGATGTTTGTTATAAAGCTGCAATCGATGAATTGAAAAATGATTTTTTTATTATTGTACCAGTATTAGATGGACATAATCCAAATGAACAGTCGGATTTTTGTTCTATACAAGATGCAGCTAATAAGATTGAAAAATATGTCTTACATCAACATAGTGGCAAATTATATGCAGCAAGCGGATTTTCAATGGGTGGTACTATTTTAATACAAATATTGGCTAACCAAGTTTTGCAAATTCGTAGAGTAGTGCTGGATGCTGCTTATTGTGCACCCATTGGAGTATTTTCAAAACTTTGTACAAAACTTTTAGTATCCCAAATATGCAGAGTGAAAGAAAATAAACCGTTTCATTATTTAATGAGGAAAGTGATGGAGTTTGGAAAGTTCGATGAAGATGCCTTTCGAAAAGCATTTTTCTCTGATATATCTCAAAAAAGCATTATGAACTGTTTAGGACAGCTTCTAGAATATAAAATACCTAAAAATTTAAGCGCTATAAAAGCAGATGTAACATACTGGTACGGTAGCCATGAATCATTTGCTGCAAAATCAGCAAGGAATTTGAAAAAAGCATTACCTCATTTGAAAATTCGATCTTTTGATAAATATGGACATGGCGAGTTGTTTACAAAGTATCCTAAACAAGGGGTTTCAGAGCTGAAAAGACTATTTGTTTAAGGGGTTTTTTCATTTCGAATGATAAAAACTACCTGAGAGGAATTTTTTAAAAACCTCACAGGTAGCTTTTATTTCATCGGACAAAACTCACAATGTTTAAGCCCAGGAATATCCTTGGAGAAGCAACAGCTTTTTCGTACAGGCTTCCCAATAAGGTCAACGGGACTTTTCCCTCCTGTATATTGATAAAACCAGGATTTATTTGAAAAGAGCTCCCACACTTTTTTATCTTCCAATATTTCTAAATCCTCAAATGCACGGTCTGCTAAGCCAGGATTTTCTAGTAACTCGTAATAATTCCAGAGCATGTAACCAAAAATGTTTTCCCATAACGTAAGAGGCGAAATGGTTGTTGACTTACGAAGCTGGATAATCATTTCATGTACTTGGAATAACAGCTTGGAAATGACTCGTTCTCTTTCATGATCTTCTACATAGCGAAAATCTGTTGCAGTTATAAATGTACCTAAAGTATTTACGCCATATTCATGAACTAGGCTAAAGCGGACATCTACTCGTTTTCCTTCCCAAATCATATCGTAGGCAGCAAGCATATAAAATTGCATGGCAATAAACATTCCGTAGCGTCTTCCGAAATGGGATATCGCTGCAGCTTCTGTGCCAGCATTTGTGATTCCCATCATTAAATTACGAAAATCGGTTAAATAAAAATCTTTATGTAAATTTTCTAATGTGAAAAGAGGTTTATCTGGATTATCAGTATAGATGCTATAAGAATTTAGCATTCTTAATTGATCGTAAGTTAAAGCGGGCATACCTCACCATTCCTTTCATTATTACTATATCACTTAATTAAATAATGTGAGCAATATTAGTATACAAATTGAATAATACAATATAAAATGTACAAAACAGATGTGAAAGGTAGGTATTATAATGTCGAAGGTCCAATCAATACCACGTCCTTTAGTTCGAGTGAATCAATGGACCATTTTCATTTCAGTAATCGTAACATGGGTAACCGGCTTAGAATGGATTTTAGCTATTCCTTTAGTCGCGAATTTGATGGGGATAGTATTTAATTTTAATCCAATAATGAAGTTTGCTAGATTGTTTCTAATTAAAGAGGGGAAAAACTACATTCCAGAAGATGTGACGCAACAAAAATTTAACGCTTGTATTGCAGTTGTTTGTTTAACGGGGGGATTCCTTAGCTTCTTATTAGACTGGAATATTGTAGGCTACATCTTTACAGTAATGGTCGCAGTTGCATCCCTTATCGCAATATTAGGATTTTGCGTAGGCTGCTTTATTTTTTATCAACTCAAAATGTTTAAATATCGTAAATCTTTAAAACGCACTTCATAAAAAAGAGGTTGAATCAGCATGAAACATGGTTCAACCTCTTTTTATTTACAGAGTATTTTATGAAATTTTGGACTTTTTTGATTGTAGCATTGTATGGTAGCTATGCAAAAGCATGCCGATAACTATGATAGCTAATCCGATTAATGCAATTGGCTCCGGTAGAGCAATACCGAGAAGTATCATTTCACCGATAATGACAAACAAAACTTCTGTAGATTGAGTTGCTTCGACAGCGGCGAGTTTTCCTTGGTCATCGCGAACTCTATCTGTGGCAATAAAGAATAACACAGTTGCAATGACACCGGAACTAATGGCAACAATAAGTGATTGGAATACTTGGCTTGCTGATGGTAAACCAACTGTGAATAAAGCAAATACTGCCATAACAATCCATGCTGGTAGTGAAGCAATCGTCATACCTAGTACTCTTTGATATGTATCAAGTCGTCCATCACAAACTTCCATCATTTTTCGATTCCCCAATGGATAAGCAAATGCAGCTATGATGACGGGTAAAATTCCTAAAATCAATATGTCCATCGAAACTGTTTGAGCTTGTGGTATTTGAATAAGAACGATACCTATTAAAATGACACAAGAGATTAGTAAAGATATAACAGGAATCTTTTGTCTATGTATTTGATCCCCAATTTTCAGCGAGAATAGAGGTGCGAGTAGTACTCCAGCAACAATTGTAAGTTGCCATGTTCCTGAAACAAGCCATCCCGGTCCAAATGAAGCAGCAAAGGTGAGTGGAGCGTAAAACAATACAAACCCGACAAAAGACCAAACGAGCCATTGAACAGGTTGACGTTTCACTTCGTTTTCCATCGTTTTCCAGCCTTTACGGTAAAAGACGATTATAAATAGAAACGGGAGCATAAAAAAGAAACGTAATGATGCGCTCCATAGCCAACTCCCTCCATCAAGCTCCATAGAATGGTTTAATATAAATGTAACAGCAAAGAATAGCGCTGCTAAAATTCCGAGTGAAATTTCCTTCATCTTAAAAACCTACTTTCATACTGCGAGTTTAATAGATAAAAATGACTAATGCAAAACTTTTAGAAATATTCTGACATATAAAAGGGGAAAATAAGCGAAGCAAGCATTGTAGCTTACTTCGCGTCGTTTTTTAACTTTGAGCTTCAAATAATTGGAGGATTTCAATAATAACCCTTGTTGCTTGCTCCATCGTCTCAGCGGATACAAATTCATATTTCCCATGCATATTTTCTCCACCAGCAAAAATGTTTGGTGTAGGAAGTCCCATATAAGACAATTGTGAACCATCTGTGCCTCCACGAATTGGTTCAATAATCGGCTGAATATTTAAATTTTCCATTGCTTTTTTAGCGATGTCAACAATTTCTTTTACAGGTTCAATTTTCTCACCCATATTGTAATACTGATCTTCAATTTCAACAGTAATAGCATTTTCGCCAAATGCTTCTTTTATCTTTTTTTCAACTGCTAAAAAGTGCGCTTTTTTTGCCTCAAATTTCTGGCGGTCATGATCTCGAATAATATAAGATAGTTTTGCTTCTTCTATTTGTCCATTAAAATTCATGAGGTGGATGAAGCCTTCATAGCCTTCAGTTTTTTCAGGCACTTCATCAGTTGGCATTTCATTATGGAATTGAATAGCCATTGTAATCGCGTTCACCATTTGATTCTTTGCAGAGCCTGGATGAACACTAGTACCACGTGTCGTCACTTTTGCCCCTGCTGCATTAAAGCTTTCGAATTGAAGCTCACCTAACGGCCCACCATCCATTGTATAGGCAAAATCAGCTCCGAATTTTTCAACATCAAATTTATGTGGACCACGTCCGATTTCTTCATCAGGAGTAAAGGCAACTCTTATTTTTCCATGTTTGATTTCAGGATGTTCAACTAAATATTCCATCGCTGTCATGATTTCAGCAATGCCTGCTTTATCATCTGCCCCTAAAAGTGTTGTGCCATCTGTAGTAATTAACGTTTGACCAACGTATTTTTTAAGATTTGGAAAATAATTTGGAGACATTACTAAGCCGTTACTAAGGTGAATATCGCCTCCATCATAATTGTCGATACGTTGCGGTTGGACATTTGCACCTGAGAAATCCGGAGAAGTATCAACGTGGGCTAAAAAGCCGATTGTTGGAACTTGTTTTTCAGTATTGGCAGGTAAAGTGGCGAATAAGTAACCATTTGCATCTAATGTAATCTCAGTTAGCCCTATAGCTTCCAGTTCTTCCTTTAGTAAATTTAATAAATCAAACTGCTTGTTAGTAGACGGAGTTGAATTGCTCTCAAAATCTGATTGTGTATCAATTTTTGCATAACGTATTAAACGTTCAATAACTTTTTCTTTCATTGTATTGTTGTGCCTCCTCCAAATTGGAAATTACAGTACTTCTATTGTATCATTTTTCCCTTTGAAATTGAGTGTAGCAAACTTAGTGGTAACTTAGACGAATTAAAATGCCAAAAGCAAAGAATGAGCGAAAAAAGAAGGTCGACCGAGTGGTTTTTTAAAACACAAAACATCCGCCAAATCTTACTCGGGAAGATTTGTAGGATGTTCATGTTCTGCTATATAATCAAGCATTTTCTGTTTGCGCATTTGAATATGTTCGGGTTTAAAAGCATTTAAACTGTTGAATTTTTCTATTTGCTCCGAAAAAATTGCACGCTCTTTACTAAAACGATTAGTAGGCTCACTTTCTAAAATGTATTCTAAGTGGAATAGCTGAAGCATCGCAATTTCGGGATTCTCTAAGTTGTAAACAAATTTAACATTCCAAACCGTAGTATAGGAAACAAATTCATTTACATAATTAGTTGCATGGCGATATTTTTCTTTATCTATTTCTAGTTCAATACTTTTATGTATTTTGACTAATTCAAGATTAATATCCGCAATAGAACGATAAAAATGTCGCACATGTTTTATATGCATATTTTCTAATGATTTCACTACTTGTTTATCGGTAGTCATCACAATCCCATCCCTTCAACTGTGATGTGTTTTATTATAGTTTAACAAAAATGCAGGTTAATGAATCTAATAAAATTTTATTATTTATACATTTCCGAGTAGAAGGGGATGTGTTATTTCCAATTAAAGCCCTTAGACGCTAAGAATTCTTTGATAAATGGTCTTCGTTGTTCAATTAAGAAGTCAGCCATCTGTTTTGTCCAATTGGCCATTTTTTGATTTGAGCTTCGACTTGCATAGTAATTTTCCATAATGGCATCATATTCATCTAGTAGGTGATCGTATTTTTCAACGTCATAAGCATTTTCATGTAAGATCGCTTCAATTGGAAGGCGTGGTTTTGTTTCATTGCGCTTTGTTGGTGTACCAATTGTCATTGCAAATAATGGGAAAACGTGTTCAGGTAAGTTAAACAGTTCGCTAATTTCAGCCGGATTGTTTCGAGCTCCACCGATGTAACAAATGCCATAACCCATGGATTCTGCAGCTATAACAAAATTTTGAGCAAATATTGCAACATCCGCAACACCTACTATTAAGTTTTCAGCCGTATCTGCTACGATATTCACATCATGTTTTTTTCCGGCAACTTGAAGACGTTTGAAATCTACACAAAATAAGAATGAAGCACCAGCAGTTGAGAATTGAAATTCATTTTTTGAAAGTTCACCAAGCTTTTGTTTCTTTTCTTCATCTGTTACCCAAATGATACTATAGGCTTGTACAAAATGAGAGCTAGCTGCCATTTGAGCTGTTTTAACTAACTCGAAAACGGTTTCTTTAGAAATTTCTTCCCCCGTATATTTTCGAACCGAAGAATGACTTTGTTGTAGCTTTAAAACTTCATTCATTAATTTCTCCCCCTAAATCTAATGTATATCAATACTATTTTTTAAATAAGAAAAGCTTAAGGGAAAACCCTTAAGCTTATTTTAGTATATTTTAGATTTAATGACAAAATAATCAACATCTCATAGAAGGCCAATCCATTTCCAGTAGGCCATACATTAATTTTTTAATCTTCATCCATGGAAATTGCCTTTTTTCCCATCCTCAAAGTAAAAAACAAATCACTCTAAACAAAAGGCGCGAAACTCCTACGGGAACAGCACGAGCCAAAGCACCCGGACTGAGCGTAGCGAGGGAGAAGACTGAGGCCGTGCCCGTGGAAAGCGTAGCGCCTGTAACGGAAATCGACGATTCTTAATATGTATTATAAATAGAAAAAAGACTTAACTATTTTCATAGTCAAGCCTTTCGTTTTTCATACAGTAATGACATTTGTGGTTCTAGACCATATCGAATGCGTTTAAAGTTTTCCATGTGGAGGCCTATGGCAATGCATAGTAAAATAATTGAAATAATGAGTGGTATTATCGTATTCTCCATTGCTGCTAGCATACCTAAAACGACATAAAGATTAATTACGCCTACGACTAAGTAATTCGAAATAAATGAAATAATAAAAAAAGAAAAAATGGCGAACAATCCAACTTTCCAATTTAATGATAGAAGCATCCCAATTAATGATGCTGTACCTTTACCACCATTAAATTTCATGTGAATGGGAAAGTTATGACCAATGATAACTGCTGCACCGGTTACATAGAGTAATACTACAATTTCTTCTTTAGAAAATGGGTAAAGGCCTAAGAAAGTTTGAACGAATAATAAGGCAAAAATAGCTTTACAAATATCTATAAGTGCGACGAAAATTCCGAACATCCAGCCGAGTGTGATCACTGCGTTAGTAGCGCCCGCATTTTTAGAGCCTGTTTCTTTTAAATTGACACCTGTAAGTATATAAATGATATTTGACCCAAGAATACACCCTATTAAGTAACCGACGATCAACACGACTAATGATGCGATTACCAAGAATAAAACTCCTTTCAAAAATATCCTCAATACAATATACTAGTTTGAAAGAAAGAAGTTTCAAAATATTTTAATTTTTAGTTGACAGAGTAGTTTACTATGAATTATAGTGTATTTAACGATGGAACATGAATCAAATACTCTTATCCAGAGAGGCGGAGGGACTAGGCCCTGAGATGCCCGGCAACCAGCGAGTTATACGCAAAGGTGCTAATTCCTACAGATTCTATAAGATCTGAAAGATAAGGGGAGGAAAAAATTGCTCATTTGCAGCCCTCTTCTTACAGAAGAGGGCTTTTATTTTTTCCTAAAAGACCTCCTCGAATAACTACGATCATCCATCGAAAAACTTTTAGGAGGAAGAAACATGTCAGAATTACGTCCGGAAACATTATTATTACACGGTGGTCAAAAACCTGATCCCGTGACGGGAGCAATTGCAGTACCAGTTTATCGTACAACTGCGTATGCATTCGAAAGCACAGAACATGCACGTCAATTATTTGCCTTAGAAACACCAGGGAATATTTACTCGCGTATTATGAATCCAACTGTAGATGTATTTGAAAAACGTGTTGCATTACTTGAAGGGGGTACCGCAGCAGTAGCAGTATCATCCGGTGCAGCGGCTATTGCATTTTCCATTCTAAATATTGCAGGGGCTGGAGATGAAATCGTTTCAGCGGGTTCATTATATGGTGGGACATACAATTTATTTGCGAACACATTACCACGTTACGGAATTACAACAAAGTTTGTTGACGAAAGAGATCCTGAAAACTTCCGTGCGGCGATTACTGACAATACGAAAGCAATTTATGCTGAAACAGTAGGGAACCCGAGTTTAAACATACTTGATATTGAAGCGGTAGCTAAAATCGCCCACGAACATGGATTACCATTAATTATCGATAATACGTTCCCTTCTCCATACGGTTCAAATCCAATTGAATTTGGTGCTGATGTTATTGTTCATTCCGCTACGAAGTGGATTGGAGGACATGGTACAACAATTGGTGGTGTGATCGTAGATGCTGGTAAATTTGATTGGACTCAAGGTCGTTTCCCTGGTTTCACAGAGCCAGACGAAAGCTACCACGGCTTACGTTACGGTATTGATACAGCAGCTGCAGCCTTTGCAACTAAATTCCGAGTTCAATTACTTCGTGACTTCGGACCAACTTTAAGTGCAGACTCAGCATTTAATTTCTTACAAGGCCTAGAAACGCTTCATTTGCGTTATACAAAACATGGAGAAAATGCAGTTAAAGTTGCGGAATTCCTAGAGAACCACCCATTTGTGGAATATGTTAATTATCCTGGAAATGAAACATTCCCATCCCATTCACTTGCTAAAAAATACTTGAAAAATGGTTTTGGCTCTATGCTTACATTTGGCATTAAAGGTGGACGAGAAGCGGGTAGCAAGTTAATTGATAGCGTTCAATTATTCTCTCATGTTGCGAACGTTGGAGATGCCAAATCGTTAATTATTCACCCGGCTTCAACGACTCACCAACAGCTATCTGCTGAGGAGTTAAAAATTGCGGGTGTAGGAGAAGAGCTTATCCGCCTGTCTGTTGGATTGGAATCAGTTGAAGATATCATTGAAGACCTTGATCAAGCTCTAACAAAAGCGATTTCAGAAAGTATAGCAAATACAAACGCTTAAACTGTCTAGCATATCCTTTTTAAAATAGGCTGTTCATTTGGCCAACATTTAACCTTAGCCACTCATTTGGCAATTAATTATCATTGGCTATTCATCTGGCCCATCATTAAAAAATGCCATTCATTCGGCAGTAGGAAAAGATTTAAATCAGGCTATTCATTTGGTCTATAAAAATTTTTAAAATGTCATTATCAGGTGAGAAAAAATATAAATGCCATTCATTCGGCGTGATTTATAAGGTCCCCCGTTTTGCTCATATTAATTAGCCATTCATTCGGCGACTCTAGCTGTCCTTGAGGGCAGCTTTCTTTATTTCGTTATTGGTATATTTCAAGTACTTTTTATGAAGAATAGTGTTATTGTATTTGATTGTTAAATTGTTGATTGTAGTATTGTAGCGAGTTTATCAGCTTTTTCATTTGCGTTTTAGCTGTAAATTCAGTTTGCTATTGCGATTTTATGGGTAACGGGAAGGCACTTATATGTGAAGGGAAAGAACAGTGTCTAACAGCAGCGGCAACTAAAATCAACCGTAAAGCCAAAGTATTTGAATGGAATGACCTTCTTAAAAAAACAATTGTCCATCTTGGGGAGATTTTTCTTGAGTTCCTTATAAATATAGGATAAAATTTTTCTATGTTTATCTGATCGAGTAATTAGTATATAAGTAGAATTATGCGAAAAAAAAGATGGGGGCGGGACATAAATGGCAACAATAAAGGCGGCCATCTTAGGATTTGGCACAGTAGGACAAGGAATTTATCACATATTAAATGAGAAACGGGAAGAGTTAAGAAATAAATTAGGAATCGAGTTAGAAGTTGCAAAAATTTTAGTTCGTGATACTACAAAAGAACGTGTACCGGGTACAGCGCATTTATTAACTGACAGTATTGATGATGTGTTATCAGTGAAAGGGATGCAGGTTGTTTTTGAAGCAATTGTTAACGAAGAACCAGCTTTTACATACTTAAAAAAAGCCGTTGAATATAAATGTCATGTTATAACTGCAAATAAAGTAATGTTTGCAAAGCGTGGCTTAGAATTGCAGGAACTTGCAAAAAAGAATGGTGTGTTTGTAGGTTATGAAGCAACAACAGCTGGTGGCGTGCCAGTCATTAAAACAATGAAAAATATTTTATTAGTAAATGATGTTAGTCGAATTCAGGGGATTTTAAATGGTACATCAAATTACATTTTAACAAAAATGCGTGCTGAAGGATGGTCTTTTGATCAAGCATTAAGGGAAGCGCAAATGTTGGGTTATGCGGAAGCAGATCCTTATAATGATGTGTCAGGACAAGATGCATTTAAAAAGCTAATGATTCTATCTGCGTTAGCCTTTGGTGAACAACCAAATTGGGCAGATGTTGAAGTAGTTGGAATTGAAGAAATCACATCAGAGCAAGTGGAATCGGCTACAGAGGAAGGTTTGCGATATCGACACGTAGCTGAAGTTGAAAAGTATCCGAACGGGAAGATTTGTGCCAAAGTAGGACCGATGCTAGTTGATAAAGAACATCCATTATATCCAATTGACGATGTGTTCAATGCGGTGACAATGGAAACAAATTACATTGGAACTTTAACGCTAGTAGGACCTGGTGCTGGCATGTATCCAACGGCTAGTGTGATGGTTGAAGATTATGCTGAAATTATCGGGAAACGTGCTGGATTCGTTGTATCCATTTAAACGATTGAAAAAGGACTTAGAGAAGAGGAGTTTGAGATCTTTTCTAAGTCCTTTATTTTGTTAAAATGTCGAAAACTTAATCCTCATCCTTCACATCGGGATCTTCAGGAATAGGTGTATTTCGCCAAATTTCAATTTCCTCTTTTATTCGTTCTAATTGTTCATGATAAGTATCAAATTGAGCACTATTAATAAGAAATTGTTCGCCGTCATGGACAGCCTTAATGCGGCCTTCATAAATGTAGCGCAGCACTTGTTCCTCGGGCATCGATATATCTTTTGATGTTTCGGCAACTGTTTTATACATTGATGATGACCTCCTTTATTTTAATATTATTATAATGAATTTCATCCGTAATCACTATTGTTCGACCATGAAAAATTAAATTATGCGAGGCCTTTCAATTATGTTAGCATAGCTATGATAAGTAAATTTTTGAAATTTATAGGGGATGAGGACTGTGAATCTATTACCATATATTTTTGTTTTACTAGCTGCGATGCTATGGGGGACAGTTGGAACAACTCAAACCTTTTTGGAAGAAGGGGTATCTTCAATTGCTGTAGGAGGTGTTCGCTCTTTAATTGGGGGAGGCTTACTATTAATCGTGGCTATTGGAATGAGGAAAATTAATTTAAAAACATGGTCATGGAAATGGACGCTTTTAGCTGCTTTAACCATTGCACTATTCCAATCTTTATTCTTTACATCTGTAAGATTTACGGGTGTTGCAGTGGGAACAGTTGTTACAATAGGGAGTTCACCAGTTTTTTCTGGCATCATAGAATGGCTGATTTGGAAGAGAAGACCAAATAAAGTTTGGGGTATTGCGACAGTCCTTTCCATTGTAGGATCCATTTTATTGTTCGTGAATAAAGGAGAAGCAACTATCAATCCGATTGGTATTTTATTGGCGCTTTGTGCGGGAGTAATGTTTGCCCTATACACAAACTGCAGTAAACAATTAACGGAAAAGGAAGAGACATTACCAGCTGTAGCGATGACCTTTACTTTGTGTGCAATTATGCTTTTACCATTTTCACAAGATGGTGTAAGTTGGGTATTTACAGGACAAAACTTAATCCCGATGTTATTTATGGGACTCGCTGGAACAAGTTTAGCGTACATATTTTACTTGGCTGGGTTAGAGAAGATTAGTTCGTCTTCTGCTGTAACTTTATCGTTAGCAGAACCATTAACTGCCTCCTTGCTAGGTGTATTTTTATTAAATGAATACTTAAGCCCAACATCGTGGATAGGGGTAGCGATGCTGCTTGGTGGGATTATTGTACTAACAGTGGGAGGAAAAAGGGCATCTGGAAAGAGTGTTGATCCTGTTCCTGTAGTGGAGGATGTAAATAAAAGCTGAAAGCGATACTTTATGGGATAGGGTATGGCTGTAATTACTAGTTAGTGAAGAAAGGTATCTTGTCGAGGACAAAACTCTTTTCGTGAGCAGGGAGAATGTCCGAAAACATATCTCAAGGATAAAACACGGCTGCGAAGCCAGAGTAATGTCTACGAAACCGTATCTCGAGGACAAAACTAGTCTTCGGAGCATTAGAAATGTCCTCGAACCCGTGTCTCGAGGACAAACCGTGGTTGCGGAGCCAGAGAAATGTCTTCGAAACCACATCTCAAGGACAAAACGCTGCTGCGGAGCTAGAGAAATGTCTACGAAACCGCGTCTCGAGGACAAAACTAGTCTTCGGAGCAGTAGAAATGTCCTCGAAACCACATCTCGAGGACAAAACGCGGCTGGGGAGCCAGAGAAATGTATACGAACCCGTGTCTCGAGGAGAAAATGTGGTTGCGGAGCCAGAGAAATGTCTACGAAACCGCGTCTCGAGGACAAAACGCGGCTGCGGAGCAGTAGAAATGTCTTCGAACCCGTGTCTCGAGGACAAAACGCGGCTGCGGAGCAGTAGAAATGTCTTCGAAACCACATCTCAAGGACAAAACGCGGCTGCGAAGCCAGAGTAATGTCTACGAAACCGCGTCTCGAGGACAAAACGCTGCTGCGGAGCAGTAGAAATGTCTTCGAACCCGTGTCTCGAGGACAAAACGCGGCTGCGGAGCAGTAGAAATGTCTTCGAAACCACATCTCAAGGACAAAACGCGGCTGCGAAGCCAGAGTAATGTCTACGAAACCGCGTCTCGAGGACAAAACGTGGTTGCGGAGCCAGAGAAATGTCTACGAAACCGCGTCTCGAGGACAAAACGCTGCTGCGGAGCAGTAGAAATGTCTACGAAACCGCGTCTCGAGGACAAAACTAGTCTTCGGAGCAGTAGAAATGTCCTCGAAACCACATCTCGAGGACAAAACTAGTCTTCGGAGCAGTAGAAATGTCTTCGAACCCGTGTCTCGAGGACAAACCGTGGTTGCGGAGCAGTAGAAATGTCTTCGAACCCGTGTCTCGAGGACAAACCGCGGCTGCGGAGCAGTAGAAATGTCTTCGAAACCACATCTCAAGGACAAACCGCGGCTGCGGAGCAGTAGAAATGTCTACGAAACCGCGTCTCGAGGACAAAACACTGCTGCGAAGCCAGAGTAATGTCTACGAAACCGTGTCTCGAGGACAAAACGTGGTTGCGGAGCCAGAGAAATGTCTACGAAACCACATCTCGAGGACAAAACTAGACTTCGGAGCAGTAGAAATGTCTTTGAACCCGTGTCTCGAGGACAAAACTAAGCTACAGAACATTCAAAATGTCTTCGACAGAATCCCTCTACAAAACAGAAATCTAAACAAATATTTATTCGTAATAGATCCAGCGATTATTGCCTTGCATATTTAAGTGATTGTCTAAAATCCTCTTAATCCTCTTCTTTGATTTCACAATACAACACCAGTCATGAATTACATTTGTAGTAATCTTTTCATCTGGGAAAAGCATCCTAAATTCGTTCACATTCCTTATTACTGCTTGAGCTACTGTTTCAGCATGTCCACATTCCGTACAAATACAACTTCGGCCATTAACAGTAACCATAAAAGAACTGCATGATGCACATTTAATTCCTTTACGGAGTTGGTCATATTCGTAGGTTGGAAGATTTGTATATTTAGAATCTCTGATATGTAAGGAAACTAACTTTTCAGCTAACCTTTTATGTTTATCATTCAATTTTGAAGAGTTAAATCTAAGTTGTTGTAAATGTCTTTTAATCTGTGTTGGGAAAATAAAAGGTTTATTAAGAGGTGCTTGATATAAGGTGAATTCAGGATTAATAAAAATAACGTATCCCTCAACTGCCATTGAAAATCCGAGACTTTGAATGAATTGTCTAAGAAGGGTTTCAGTTCTACTTAATTGGTTTAATGGATTTGTAATTTCAGTTTTAGGCTTTTTATAAATTTTTTCTGATTCGTAGTAAAAATCACCTTCGTAATTTTTCACTTCGTAAAAGTACGCTTTGTTCAAACCGATCATAAGAGAATCGATTTGGAAAGTAGTTTTATTAAATGATAAAAGTAAATCATTTAATATCAAGTATTCTTCTGCAAGATCTTCTGTTAGAGAATCAAAAATCAACTCCCCCTCATAACCTTTCGTTAGATTAAGATAATATAACTTGTCTTGGTCAGATAAATTCATTCGTTTACTTAAAGAATCCAGAATGAGTAACTCTTCGGACTTAGCTCGTGCCTTAAAATACATCCATACATCAACATCCTTTACTACTATTTCTCCAATAATATTTACTCTTTATATCGACAGGATTTGATAAATTTTACAATTTATACTAGAATATGGATGTTTAAGCTCTTTCCCTCCTACCTCCCTTCGTAGAAAAAAGAGCTTCAAACGGACTAAGCTAGTATAATGAACATACAGCAAGATTTTCTTAAGAAATTCATAAGATTTATAGACCATAAAACAAGCTATATAGCAACATTTTGAAAGGGTACAGAAAGACTGTACCCCATTTTGTACCACAAAATCATGTACTATCATGTACCTATACTAAAAATTGATAGTTTCATCAATAATTTTTACCGCTTCTTTTTCCTTTTTACGCAACGAATGTGCATAGACTTTTAATACTACTTCTACAGTATCTCCTATAATCTTAGCTACGGTCGTTACAGGTATACCTTTTGAAATTAATAAAGAAGCGTAGGTATGACGCAAGGAATGGGGAGTTACTCGTTTAATTGCTCCGAATTCAAAAGCCCTTTCCATTAATTGATTTGGTAACGAACGTGAAATAGGTTCTGCTGTTTTAGCATTAATTAATACATGATCTTCGTCATCCAATTTAATTCCCAATCTTAGTTTCTTTTCTATTGACCATCGCTTGTACTTTTTTAAATGATTTATAAGCGAGGAACTGGCATCTATACTTCTAACGCTATTTTCAGTTTTAGCTGTACGTTCACCAAGATGATCGCGTGTTCGAGTTATTGTAATAACGTTGTTATCAAAATCAATGTCATTCCAACGTAAAGCTAAAGCTTCACCTTTCCTCATGCCAGTTGTTGCCAAAAGAACCAACAAAGTATAATGGGTTTCACTCTCGTTCTCTTTTACGAAATCAATTAAACGTGTTATCTCTTCCTCATTTAATATTTCGTCTTCACTGATCTCAAGACGTTTTGACTTAAATTGAGGTAGATTGATTTTTGATATTTTATTCCTTGTGAGAATTTCATCTTCTACCGCTGCATATATAGCGCTATTGAACACCGAATGTATTGTGCGAACCGTGGAGACTGAATATTTAGTAGTTAATGAATCGATGAATTCCTGGTATCTAGACCTTGTTAGTCTAGCAATTTTAAGTTGACCAAGTTCAGGAATAATATGTCGTTCAATTGCATTGCTATATTGAGCGATAGTACTGACTTTCCACTTTGCTACATTACGTGTATACCAAGTTGATATCCATTGTTGAATAGTTAAATTATTACTTTCAACTTGTTGTAGATTTCCTTTTAAAATCTCCGCTTTTAATTCTGTTAATGCTAATTCTGCGTCTCGTTCATTTTCAAAACCTTGTTTAGTTTTTTCTCTTCGTTTTCCGTTGTAATCATAAAAACGATAACGGTATGCAAACTTCTTATACTTACCTTCTTTATACCAATAAATATTTTCTTTCTTTGTTTTGTTTAATTGTTGTCTAGCCATCCTTTTCACCTCAATGTTTTTACCGGGCAGGTGCATATTGAGATTGTTTAATAGCTGACTTACACATCACTCCTTTCAATAATTAATTATTTTGATAGTGCAAGTTTTCTAGTATTTTTTCAATAGTTTCTTCATCTACTTCATTTCCGAATTGGTCTAGGTAACCTTCAATATAACAATAAACTTTACCATCTATTACCTGTATTTTACCTAGCAAAGGAATCGCAATTTGATTACCATTTTTATCTTGGCAGGCTGCGGTTGCATGCTCAAGTTTTACAAGTATTTTATGATCCATTTTTATCCCCTTTAATACGAATGTATGTTCCTTTTAGGTTTATAAAAAAAGCTTCTCACATTTTAGCTTCACTAATTCTAGTGGGACGTTATGCAAAGAAGCTATATCATAAATGTTGTTATACTCTATAAAACTATCATCTGGAATTAATAGTTCCGCTGCAAATCTATTAGCCTCGCGTTCAATTTTATTAATTGAAAGCAATGTGTTTGATCTCATGAATGGTGTACTTATTTTTGTATGCAGTACCGCATGGCCCAATTCATGAGCACAAACTATTTTTTTTAATTCATCATTTAATTTGCTATTGATATAAATAATTCTATTTCTTTTCTCATATTGGTAAAAACCATTTATATCTTCATGTAAGTCCCACTCTACAATATGTATGTTTAGACTGGTTGCCATTTCAAATGGGTTATATGTGTTGAATTTTTTTATTAACTTATCAACTTTTGTTTTCAACCACATTGAATCACCACGTTTCAAAATCCTGTAATATCGTATTATTTTAAGTATAACTTATAATTATTTCCTTCTTTAACTCGCTCAACAATTCCTAAGTCACATAGATTTTTAATTGTATTTTTTATAGTCGGTTTATAGATATCATCATATTGTTGATAAATATTTTTTTGTAAAATCCCATAATTTTCAGCAATTAATTGAATTAATTCATCTTTAGCATTTTCCTTGAATAACTTAATCTTTTCTCTATCTTCGACTTTTAGCTTTATATTTTTTAATTTTTCTTCGGCCTCTTCTTTATTATTCAATAAATAATCTAATTCTATCTCTACACTTTCTATAAAACGAAAATCAGGGTTTTTACTGTTATGGCAATGTTCCCACATATCTTCGAAATGAATTTTTCCACCTTTTCCCTTAGATAAGCAGAAGCTTTTTAATTTTTCATAAGACTCTAGTGCTTTTTTGCACTGTAACATTCTTTCGTTCACGTCATAAACTTTTTGTATTTTATTAACTTCTACATAAACGGCAGATTCCAGATTGCCTAAAGTTTCAGCGTGTTTATATGAAAAATTAAAAACTAAATCCTCTTCTTTCGTAGTACGGTTGAACTTTGGATTAGTTGATACAATTTCATATTCGAGTGCCTTCTGATAATCTCCTAGAGGAAGATTATCATTTTGATTTGACAGACTTTTTTTAATGTATTTTGGTTTAAAAACATTAGAAATTGCGTTCCAAATACTCATATACTCATCCCCTAAAATATCACTCATTATCCCGATATTTCTTAGGTGTATATTTCTTGTTGTTTTTCTTAGCAAGTCGTACTCCAAATTCTAAAGCTTCTAACAAAGACTCTCTAGCTTCGTCTGACATTGGTTCCCCATCGAAAGCAAGACCTTCTGCATTTTTTAAATCAGTACTGAGTTGGGCCATACGTTTGGCGATGTCCTTTTCTTCTTTTTCTTTTTTCTTATTTAATGCATTGAAAAACTTTTGAAGAATTATACCATGTTCGGGTGAAGGGATCTCATCATTTTCGTAATTCATATATACCTTTGGAGGAATACCTGTTTTTTCTGCAACTTCAGAATCCGTCAATCCATATTTCTCTCTAGATTCTCTTAAACCGTTTCCATATAATACTTTCGGAGAATTAAAAATATCATCTGTAATTTCGAAATCTGGTCTTACCGGCTGTGGTTTTAAAGGTTCTTCTATATAACCAGCTTTAATCATTAACTCTTCATAATCTATCTTTAACGCCTTTGCTATTCTTTCAATAGTAGGAGGTTTAGGAATACCTCTTTTTCCATTTTCAATTCTAGATAATTGTGCAGCACTTATCCCTGAGTAAGTAGCAAGTTGACCTAACGTCATACCTTTATCATCTCTTACTTTTTTTATGTACTCTCCAAATTCGCTCATTTATTAACACCCCCAATATACAAAATAATAAATAAATTTTATAACGTTTTATTACCAAAAGGAAATTTTAATAGAAAAAAATATAAAAAAGTATTGCCAAAAGGTAAAATATGATATATATTATTACCATAAGGTAATTACCAAATGGTAAAAGTGAGGTGAAAGAAATGCAAACTAAAGACATCAAGGTAAGAACTAGTTTTTTATGTGATTACCTTAGCGAAAATGGATTGAGTGAAAGTGAATTTGCAAAGACAATCGGCGTTGCACACAGTACCGTTAACCGAGTATTAAACGGAAAACGAAATCCTGGAGGTAAGTTTATCGCTGGAATTTTGCTAAATTACCCTGATTTAACGTTTGAAAAGGTGTTTACGTACGAACGAGAATTACCAAAAGGTAATAAAACCGCATAGGAGGAATGAAGATGGAGATTAACAAATCGAAAGTTTCTGCAGAAATTCAAAACGCCAAACGGTTAAGTGAGTTGCTCCAAAAGGCTACAAACCAATTAGAGTAACTTGAAAAAACAATTGATGAAATCTCTAATGTTAAGTTGGAAATTTCGATTAATAAAAGTAAGTCTTATGCCCAAATAACAGCTGAAGGGTATTGTCTAGGGAAGTCGTGTGCAGATAAATCTAACTAAAAATACTGTTGTTAATATATTCCCACATATCTTTATTCAGCCAACCTTGTTTGTTATCTCGGACTTCGATAACCAACCAGTTATCATTAGCGTCAGCTTCTGACTTTATATTATCGGAAACTTGATTCGCTGTAAGGTTCGATTTTATTAACCAAACAGATTCTAATGGAGAACACCAAACACCAGTAAAAGCTTTTTTGATTGCTTCAATAACACCATCATAATTCTTATCAGACTTATTTAAATCGTAAGAGATTAGGTAAACAATCATTTATTTATACCTCCTTCCACTGTCAATATTCGACAGGAAAAGGAAGGGAGCCTTTAATAAAAATCGGGAGGTTTTATCATGAATCAATTACCAAGAAATATTTCGAGTTTAGAAGTTGCAGAAATGGTCGGTCGAGAACATAACGATGTTCTCAAAGATTTGCGCCGTATCAAGTCTCAATTAGGTGAGGGAACTTCTTCCCAGTCCTATTTTATTGAATCAACCTACACGAACAGTCAAAACAAAGAATTACCTTGCTTCTTACTTACAAAAAAAGGTTGCGAATTATATGGCACTCGAATGACTGGAGAAAAAGGAACGCAATTTGCTGTGAAATACATCGATCGTTTTAACGAAATGGAGCAACATATCCAGCAACCAAAACCACTATCAGAAATTGAACAACTTAAAGCTGCGATGAGATTATCTTTAGCGACATCAGAAGAAATAGAAACACTAAAAGAAGATGTGGTGGTAGTTAAATCCGATATCGAACATTTGAAAGACAATATTTATATTAATAGTTCTCAAGCAAAGGCGATTCGCCGAAAAGTTGGCGAGAAAGTTTATGACGCCCTCGGAGGGAATAAATCAAATGCATTTAAACATTTAAAAAGCAAAACCTTTGCTGCTTGTTGGAGAGAATTTAGAAATTACTTTGATATCAGTGAGTATAGAGAATTACCACGAATTAAGTTCGAAGATGCGATGAGATTTTTATTCGCTTGGCAACCAAACACTGAATTGCGTTTAGAAATAGAACATTATAACACTCAGTTACAACTGAAATTAGTTAAATAGAGGAAGGCTGTTGGGCAAACAGCCTTTATATTAGGAGGGCTTTTATGATTCAACAACAACCATCAGAAAGTGCAGTAATAAAAACACTTTTCGAAATGTCTGGTATCACAAAAGAAAAAGTGGAGCATCAGATCGAGGAATTAATTCGTGAAGCTGCAAGACCTAAGATTTTATTTATAGATTTAGAACAATTGAAAGAAATTTTACCATTCGAACGAGACTTCCTTGAAAAGCATATTTTATGTGACTCACGTGTCAAAAAGTTTCAACGTCAACGCGGACCACATAGTAAAAGAATTTGGTTATACGAACCAACAATAAAAGCAATTCAAGAAATCATCATGAACGAATGGGACTTTTAAATACACATCCGGGCAGGTGCGTATTGAGGTTCACAGCAGGGCAAAAGGCTATGAACAATAATTAAGAGGTCGGGCAGTACCTCTACTAATATTCTATCTCACACAAGTTAACTTGCCATTCAAGTTCTGAATATATTCAAAAACTGAATATTTGAAGGGGGTGAGACTCATGCAAATCACTCAAGAGTATCACAAGATGCTTAGGTTATTCCGCAAAAAGGCGAAGATGACGCAAGAGGAAATTTCGGAGGAGTTAAACATTCCTCAATCGACGATTAGCAAGATGGAAAGCGGAAGACATATCATCGATATTCAAACTTTTGTGCAGTGGGTGAGGGCAACCAATTCAGAAATACATGCTGCAACAATGATGTTTGGTACGGATGTAATAAACAACGCAATGCAACTAATGCAGGTAGTACCTATGTATATTGGAGGATTTATATGGATTTAACACAAATAAACAACGAAATCGCACGTGAGAAATCGTGCATCGATGATCTAATCAAACTTATCGGCATGCATACGCAAGAGAATCGTCTTGAAGAAGCAGCGCGATTAGGACAAGACTTACAAAAATCTATTAAAACAATACAAAAGCTAGAACAACAAAAGAGTTTCTACATAACAGCAAATAGACTAGCAAAACAAGGTGTTATATGTGGGGTGGTGAGACGTTATGAGCAAAAAGTGTAATTGGAGAAAGTTATCACTAATAGAGAGACTATTACTTTCGGGGAACGTGGTGAAAAGATGAAAAAAGTTACTGAATTTTTTCTTGGTGAAAATCCTAGCAAATCAGATAGACGGTGGCTTTATGGCTATGCTGCTGCGGCAATTGCAATATGTATATTCGTTTATGTTCAAACGCAATAAAAAACTGCTTAATCGCGCCAACGATTAAACAGTGGTAAGAAAATATATCGATTAACACGATTATACCACAATCGTGAACAAAGGAGAAGTATGTATGAACTGGTTACTAGCCATTTACGACATGCAATTATGGTTTGATGATGCTTTTAAACCTCAAATAGTTAAAGAGTTAGACTTCGAGCCTGAAATTGGCTTGAATTTAGAAATTGAAGGTAAAGTTTATCACATTTGTTCATTACATCATAAAGAAAAATTAGCGGGTGCTAGGGTGATTGAATTTGTTGAAGAACCTGAAGAAGAGTGTGATGACAACTTTAAGTGTCCTTACTGCGGTTATATCAATCACGACGCTTTCGAACTAGAGGATGAAGGAGAAACGAAATGTGGTAGATGTGGTTCTGAGGTTGAATATAGTCGTGAAGTATCCATTAGTTATTCAGTTTCTCCAAAAAATAAAAATGAAGCAATCAAGATTTCTTAATTATAAGGGCGCGAGCAAGTCTCGCTCCTATCCAGCAGTTTATAAACATTTCATTGGTTGGTTAGCCATCGAAATCCTCGTTTGTAAGCTGCTTGATGGGATATCCGTCAGAAAGGCAGGTGAGTAAATGAAAGAAACGACACTTACTTATTGCGGCGAGTGTCAAAGGGACTTCAAAACAGGCGAGTTTGTTTGGTTCGCGTGGATTGAAAACAGGTGCTTTTGCTCAACTTGTAAGGATTGCTTACAAATTCAAGATTGGGAGCCTCGTAAGGTTCCAGAAAGGAGTGAGTAGATGAAAACTTGGGAGCTGATTATGTGGATTACAAGTGGTGCGTATATCGGTGGTGAAAGATTCGTGAACCAATTAGGACAAGAAGTTTATTTTGATGGGAAACGACTTGTCGGTATCGAAAATGCGGAATTAAACAGTACTTGGGAGTATGTAGACATAAAAACCGCAAGCTAGTTGCGATAGCTTACGGTCCATTTACAAAGTATTTTTACAAATTATATCACAGGAGGGCAAGAAAATGAAACTAGTACAGTTACTATCGTTAGAGTTAACAAATTTTAAGGGTGTTAAAAGCTTCAAACTCGAAGCAAATGGCGGAAACGTTAAGGTATACGGTGATAATGCTAAAGGTAAAACAACATTATTTGATGCGTTTATCTGGTTGTTGTTCGGTAAAGATTCGCAAAATAAAGCAGATTTCGCAATTAAAACATTAACACCTGCAGGTGAGGAAATGCATAACTTGGAGCACACCGTTGAAGGTGAGTTCCTAATTGATGGTGTTACAACTACTTTCAAGAAGATTTACAAAGAAAAATGGACGAAGAAACGTGGCGGTGCAATTAAAGAATTTGATGGGCATAAAACTGAGCATGAGGTTGATGGTGTACCACTAAGTAAGGGCGAATATAACAAAAAAGTAGCTGAAATAGTAGATGAAGAAGTATTCAAATTACTGACTTCACCAACGTATTTTAATGAACAGCTGGATTGGAAGAAACGGAGAACGTTACTACTAGAAATCGCAGGTGATGTATCGGACGAGGAAGTTATTAACTCGAAAAAAGAGCTTGCTAAACTGAATGAATTCTTGAGTGGTAAGTCCATCGAAGACATGAAGAAAATTATTGCTAGTGGCAAGAAGAAAATCAATGAGGAACTCGAAAAAATCCCAGTTCGAATTGATGAAATTAACAAAATGACACCTGAAATTACTGTTGATGTTGAAGCACTTAAAGTGCAAGTAAATCAACTAGAGACTGAAATTGATGAGCTGAAAACTCAAAAGTTAAATGTCCAAAATGGTGCTGCAGTATTAGAAAAGCGAAAACAACTTCAAGAGATTGAGTTGAAACTCGAACAATTTAAACGAGACTTTGTTCGAGACAGTGACCAAGAAGTTTATAGAGCTTTGGCGAGAGAACAAGAATGTAAAGGTAACTTACAGATAGTGCAAAGTAAACTACAACAGGCACAACACAAGGCTCAATCAGTCCAACGAGAAGGACAGTTGATGCAGCAAGATAAACAAAGACTAGAAAATGAAATGCAAGAACTTCGTGTTAAATACTCTCAAATCGAATCACAACAGTTTGAGTATGAAGATAAATGTGAATGTCCTACTTGTAAACAAGCCTTACCAGTTGAACAACTAGAAGCAGCACGTAATGAAGCACTTGCTCAATTTAATGAGCAAAGATCAAGAAAACTAGCTGAAATTAATGAGCAGGGAATGACTTGTAAAGAACGAGTTGCAGAAATTTACGAACGTTTAAAGGGACTAAATGAGCAATTAGATATAGTAAATGAACAATTGACGGATTTACAAAGAGAAGTTGAGTTTAAGCAAAAGGATTTAAATAAAGCTCAACAACAGCTAGAAAAGGCACAAAACAGCGTTCCAGATGTAACAACATCAGAAGAATATAAATCTCTTATATCTCAAAAGGAAGCTGTACAGGCAGAAATGGAACAGCTTGAACGTAGTGCATATGAGGTTGCTTATGACATTGATAAAAACATTGCTGAATTAACGTCACAAAAACAATCTATTAACGCTCAGTTAGCACAATTTGCAAACATCGAAGCAAATCAAAAGCGTGTGGCCGAATTAGAAGCACAACAGCAACAACTGGCAGAGGAATATGAAAAACTCGAACATCAAACGTTTTTAATTGAGGAATTCATTAGAACAAAGGTCGACATGCTGAATGAACGTATTAACTCGAAGTTCAGATACGCTCGTTTCAAATTATTCGATGTACAAATCAACGGTGGGCTAGCTGAGACATGTGAGACTTTATTTAACGGTGTCCCTTACGGTTCTGGACTAAACAATGCAGCCAAAATCAATGTCGGCTTAGACATCATCAATACACTATCTGAGCACTATGGTTTAACTGCTCCAATCTTTATCGACAATGCCGAGGCTGTAACCAAGTTTATCGATACAAACGCTCAACTTATCAGCTTAATTGTTTCAGAAAAGGACAAGCAGTTACGGGTTGAAACAGATCCAGTCGAGTTTAAGGAGGCTATTTAAATGCCTGAAATTACCCCAAAGCAAGTGGCGGATATGACGGAAAAGAGTCTTGGTATTAAATTCATTATCACTGGATTAGCTCATCTTGTAGAGGATGAAGGATTTACTCCGCATGAAGCTTTATCTATCGCTAGGTATACAGGAAACAATTGTTTTCACGCATTAGCAGAACTTAATAAGGAGAGTAAATAATATGGCAAATCAATTAGCAGTAATTCAAAAAGACATTACAGACAGTATCAATAGTAAATTAGGTGAGTTGCAAAAAGAAGGGTTAGTGCTTCCCCCTAATTATAACGCTAGTAATGCCCTGAAATCGGCATTTTTCAAACTACAAGAGGTTAAGGATAAATCTGGCACCCCAGCGTTACAAGTATGTACTAAAGAATCTATCGCAAACGCTTTACTAGATATGACAGTACAAGGTTTAAGCCCTGCTAAAACACAATGCTACTTTGTAGTTTACGGCCAGCAACTACAAATGCTTCGCTCGTATTTCGGCACACAAGCTGTGCTTAAACGTTTAAGCAATGTGAAAGATATTTGGGCAAACGTTATTTATCAAGATGATGTATTTGATTATGAAAATTATCATGGTCGAGAACGTTTAATCAACCATAAAACATCATTTGAAAATCGTGATAAAGATATTTTAGGGGCTTACGCAATTGTTCAAACTACAGATGGTGAAGAAATATTAACAGTTATGACCAAAAAAGAAATTGAAGCTTCCTGGGGGCAAAGCAAAACATCGCAAAGCGTTCATAAAAAATTCCCTCAAGAAATGGCAAAACGTACAGTAATTAATCGTGCAGCCAAGGCATTCATCAATACATCTGATGATAGTGATTTATTAATAGATTCTATCAATCGAACAACAGAAAACGAATACGAAAACGAGCGAAAAGATGTTACTCCGGATCCAGAGCTTATTGAAGAAATTAATCATAATGCGAACAAAGAGATAATCGACATCAATCCAGTACCTCAAGAAATTGAGCAACGAGAAGAACCACAAAAGGAACCTGTATTTGTTCGAAATCAACAGGAAACAAATCCAAAACAAGAGACATTATTTGAAACAAAGGGACCAGATTTCTAATGATTGAAATAAAAACTCTCGCAACAGGAAGTAAGGGTAACTGCTATCACATTTCAGATGGTAGTACCCAACTGCTCCTTGAGTGTGGAATTAGCTTCAAGGACATTCAGAAGGGCTTAAATTTCGAAACTAACAAACTTGCAGGGGTTTTGGTTACCCATGAACATAAAGACCATTGTAAAGGCTTAAAAACGGTTTTAGAGCGTGGCTTAGATGTTTATATGTCGAAGGGTACGAAAGAGGCTTTAGGACTCGAACATCATCGTATAAAAGCTGTAGAAAGCAAGAGGCAGTTCAAAATCGGTACATGGACCATACTGCCATTTGACGTGCAGCACGATGTATCAGAGCCATTAGGATTCTTGTTACAAAGTGATAGTGGTGAAAAACTATTGTTTGCGACTGATACCTACTATATCAAATACAAATTCAAAGGTCTTACACACCTAATGATTGAGTGCAATTATGATCAACAAACAATAGATGACAATGTACTAAACGGCTATGTTCATCCAGTTATGAGAAAGCGTGTTATGAAATCTCATTTTAGTCTTGAGAACTTACTAGAGTTCTTTAAAGCAAATGATTTATCAAAGGTTCAAGAGATTTGGTTACTACATTTATCGGACGGAAATAGCAATGAGGAACTAATTAGAACGGAAGTAGCAAGGGCTACTGGGAAAATGATTTACATTCCATAGGAGGAAAACTGAATGGCTGAAATAACTTGGATAAAGCTGAAAACAGATATGTTTGATAACGACAAGATAAAGCTTATCGAAGCTTTGCCAGATGCCGACACAATCATCGTGATATGGATTAAATTACTAGCAACTGCAGGCAAAGCAAATTCAAACGGATATATCATGTTAACTGAAAACATTCCGATGAACGTTGAGGAAATGGCAACTATTTTCGGTCGCCCTCTTAATACAGTAAGGCTAGCATTAGAAACATTTAGACGATACGGAATGATAGAAGTTGATGAGAATGATGCTGTTCGTATAGCGAATTGGGAAAAACATCAAAATATTGATGGTATGGACAGAGTCAGAAAATTAAATGCAGATCGTAACAAAAAGTACCGTGAACGTAAGAAACAAAAGGCTTTAGAGGCTCCTAATGACGATAATAAACAAAGTGGTGACGTTAGCGTGACGTCACGTGACGGAACAG
Organism: Lysinibacillus sp. PLM2; assembly: GCA_023168345.1. NCBI lineage: Bacteria > Bacillati > Bacillota > Bacilli > Caryophanales > Bacillaceae > Lysinibacillus > Lysinibacillus sp. PLM2. The sequence goes on from AP025689.1 coordinate 255,900, forward strand.
AGGGAGATATAGAGGGAGATATAGATTTAGATATAGATAAAGAGGGAGAGAAAGAAGGGAAAAAAGAGAATCCCCCCTTTCACTCTTCTCTTATCGACATCAATTATCTTTCTATCAAAAACTACTATGAGCAAAACGTCTCTTATGAAGATGCTAGCTACGAAGAATGTAAAACACTTAGCGAAATGTTAGATGATTACAAAGATCATTTATTAATTATTGAAGCCATGAAAATATCTGTAAAACGCGAAAAACCAAAGCTTAGTTATATTAATGGAATTTTAAAACGTTGGCGGATAGAAGACGGCATTACAAACTTTAAACAGTTCCAGGAGGTGCAACATGCAAAGTCTCAAAGCAATAGCAACGGACAAGGAGTTTCAAGAAATCCTAGAAAAAATGAAACAGAAATCCCAAAAATCTTCGGAGACTACACCTCACCAGGAATATGATTGCCCTAAATGTAAGGATGAAGGTGGTTACATGGTATGGAAAAAGGCAGGAGAAACCACTTTAGTTCGAATTGAAGGGCGTTTCGAAGAAATTGAGTTAGAAAATGATTCGGAAGAATGGGTTGAATGCGAGTGCGCCAAAATTCGAAAAATAAATCGATTAATTAAATCTAGTGAAATTACAGCAGAGTTTCAAAAAATGGGATTTTCAAATTTTACTACCGGGGGAAAAGCGCAGATTGTCCAAATTATGAAGGATACTTGTCTTAAATACTATGAATCTTTTAACGAGATTAGAAGCGCTCGAAAAAATAGTGTTCTATTAATCGGTCAACCAGGTAGTGGAAAGACGCATTTGTTAACAGCAATCTCAAACAACTTAATCAAAAAGAAAGTCGTGCCAGTTATGTATTTTCCGTTTCGAGATGGCATGAACGAGATATCTGCCAATAACTTCGAAAAGAAAACGGAAATCATGGAACGGATGAAAGATGTAGAAGTGCTATTTATCGATGATTTATTTAAGCCAATTGGTGGGAAAATCGATGTGAAATCATGGCAGGCCGACATCATCTTTGAAGTTATTAACTATCGCTATTTAAACAACAAGCCATTACTGGTATCTAGTGAGTTGTCATTGGACGAACTACTTTATGTTGATGAAGCAACTGCTTCACGAATTTTCGAAATGGCTGAAGATTTTACGGTAACGATTAAACGGGACATCAAAATTAACTATCGATTACGAAATGTGGTAGGAGGGTAAGCAATGAACGAGTCGTACATTATCGATCAATTAATACTAAACGGTTTTAACTATCACAGATTTGGTGACGAACAATTCAAAGATGCATTTAGCCGTTGGATGTATAAACTACAAGATTTGAAAGGTTTTAAAACTATAGACGAGACTTGCGAATACTTCTTAAACGAGGGAAAAGCAAATGTGGCATGACTTATTAAACCTCTACGCATTGTTTTCATTTACAAGTGTATTTGTACTGCTACTGTATTTGGTATTCGAGAAAGTAAAAAGGGGGAGAAGGTAATGGATAAAGTAAAGGTTAGTCAAGAAGAAGCTAAAGCTTTTGAAACTTTAAAACAGGTCATTGCAAAGCGAAAAGGATCTGACGAAGCATCCCAATTAGTCCTAGGTTTTGCTGAGTTAACTGCTGGTTATGATGTTGAACTATCGCCAGAAGAAATGGTGCGCCAAATGTTTTTTAAGTATCTACAGTTGCGCGAAGAAAATTATCAAGATATGGTCTTGTACCACAAATATGACGGGGTTTTAGACGGGATGAAACATGTGTTGCTTTTATATGACATCAAAATCGAAGGAGTGAATTATTAATGAGAATGTCACACATAGTTTTGAAGGCATCGGATTTAACAAAAGCATTAGAGAATTTACCAAAAGGAAATCACGATTTTAACAACATACTATCGGAATACTCCAAAGTGCGTAAAGACCAAGGAAAGCTATCAGATCACCGATACATCGTTGTAAACATGGACGAGCCATATGTTAACGATGTGATTGCTGTACTAGAGAAAAATGGTCACTGGGGAGAAAATCCAAGCGAATTTACTCACGCTGAGATACAAACAGCGTTGCAAGAATCGTATGAGGATATGCTCAAAGTAGAAATTGAACATCAACAGAAAGCTCTGGAAGAAATTAAAGAAATCACTAAAGGGTTAGCCGAATTTAATTCTACCTACGAAAAAATCCACAAAATAGCATCAAAAGGCTTAGTGGTAAAGGTAGGTGCATGATATGCAGATTAATAAAAACGGCATTCCTCTAGATATTCCAGGGCAACAGAAAAAAGTAAGTAATATTCGTACAACTCAGAAGCTACATAATGATTTTTCGGAATTTAACGAATATGCGACGATGACCGGTTATGAGGATGGTTGTTTTGTAACTGCTGTTGTACCGGTTAAGCATCCAGATTTTAAAAAGTTAATAAGTCAGGGCTATCGCTTAGTCGAGACTTGGAGGAAGGGGGAAATTGCGTGAAACTTGGACAAAAGGTTAAGTTTACTCGCTCATTACAGCCTACTGGAACTACTGGTTTTCTTGATAACTTAGAGTACATCGATGAAGAAGATTACGAAAAACTTATTGATAGCTGGGTAAACGTAATCTTTAAGGCTCCAAGAAATCATAAAGCGATGAAAGGTATTATTTGTGGTAAGAGAAGAATCTCAACAAACACTGATTTTACAATCTATCAAAACGAGTGGGGAGATGAAAAGTTGGATGTAAAACATAATTACGAAACTATTTATCTAGTAGCTTGTAATCTAGCTGGATTTAAAAAGGTTTTACCCCAAGATATCGAGATATTGGAGGGAGCATCATGATTAACCGTGTCGTACTAGTCGGCAGACTAACAAAGGATCCAGAGCTTAAATATACGCCAAGTGGTATTCCAAAGGCTCGATTTACAGTTGCAGTAAACAGAGCATTTACAAACCAAAGTGGCGAACGTGAAGCGGATTTCATTCAATGCTTAGCTTGGCGCAAACAAGCCGAAAACCTAGCAAACTTCATGAAAAAAGGAAATCTAATAGGTGTTGATGGCCGTATTCAAACAGGCAGTTTTGAAGGGCAGGATGGCAAGCGTGTTTACACAACAGATATTATCGCAGACTCAATACAGTTTTTAGAGTCGCGTGGAGCGTCAGAAAGCTCAAATTCGGCTTCAAACTATCAATCTAGTACAAATTATCAAACGAGCAACCAAAACGCGAATACGGGGCAATTCGGCGGTCAAAATACGCAACCAAATTATTCGAGGGTAGATGAAGATCCGTTTGCTTCAAGTAAAGGTCCTATCGAGGTGTCTCAGGACGATCTGCCATTTTAAGGAGTGTTGAATGTGGATGTAAAAAAGATTTATCTACTCGAACACCTTGTAATGAATGATGGGGACGAACAACAAATAAAAGCATTGCGAACTGAATTAGGCTTTACAATCGAGGGAATTGAAGAACAAAAACCAAAGTGGAATTTCACTGTCGAAGAATATATCAAGTTAAGAGCCCGAGGTTTAGAAGAAAAGGACATTCGAAAAATTCATAACATCTCAAATGCCACTCTGGCAAGGTATAAGAAGAGAGCTGGATTGACCAAAGAAATCGTTAAAGAATTACTACAACAATACAAAAAGAGTAGTTAGGGGGGCAATACAGATGAATGATAAATCATTAGCAAACTTTGACTCATTAGACGAGATTGCAGATAACTTTGAAAAAGTTTCTCCAAAAATTCTGTTCGAAAACCGGGAATACAAACATGTTGACACTGTATTCGGCAAGGAAGTAGACAAACTCGTATATCGTAACGAACAAGAGCAGCACAATTTAATTATTACTTTATCAGATGATGTAGTTATAACTGTAGACGGGATTTATAGCACAAGTGAGGTGAAAGTACATGCTGTGTAATCGTTGTAATCGTAAATTAAAGTCGCAAAAGTCTATTGATGTTGGCATGGGTCCGACTTGTAAGAAAAAGCATGAGCAGGAACTGGCAGATATCGAGTTTCAAAAAATGCAAATTACGATTTACGAGGAGATGAATGGGAATGAGGAATCCAATTCCATGGCATAAACGCATCTACGCTCTGTATAAAGGTGATCATTTTATAACTGAAGGTACCATTCGGGAAATCAGCAGAGAAACAGGGAAAACAATCGACTTTCTCAAGTATATGACGTATCCAATATACGAAAAACGCTACGGTGATAGTCCGAAACGATTACGAATGGTGTCTTTGGATGATTGAGCATATGAACCATATTGTGCAGTAAGTGAGGTGATAGAAAATGAAGCAATTAGACTTATTTCGAGAAATTATAGTTGATAACTTCGCAGGTGGTGGCGGTGCCAGTACAGGAATTGAAATGGCAACAGGAATATCTGTTGATATAGCAATCAATCATGATCCAGCTGCTATTGAAATGCACAAACTAAATCATCCCGATACAGAGCATTATTGTGAAAACGTTTGGGACGTGGATCCAGTAAAAGCTGTACGAGGTCGAAAAGTTGGTCTTTTATGGTTAAGTCCGGATTGTACTCATCATTCAAAGGCTAAAGGTGGAAAGCCTGTAAAGAAAGAAATTCGTGGTCTTGCATGGATTGCAGTTCGTTGGGCTATTGCAGTAAAGCCTAGGGTGATAATGCTAGAAAATGTTGAAGAATTTCAAGAATGGGGTCCATTAGGTGAAGATGGTAAACCTCTTAAAGAAGCAAAAGCAGTAACTTTTAATAGTTTTGTAAAATCGCTTGAAGCACTTGGTTATGAAGTAGATTTTCGAACATTAACAGCAAGTGACTACGGAGCACCTACTAGTCGTACAAGATTTTTCATAATTGCACGTTGTGATGGAAAACCTATCGTTTGGCCAGAGCCGACACATGCGAATCCGTTAAGTCCAGCAGTACAAAGAGGTTTAAAAAAACCTTGGAGAACATCATCTGAAATTATTGACTGGTCAATCGGTGTTCCAAGTATATTTGATCGTAAGAAACCGTTAGTTGAGAATACCATGAAACGAATTGAACGAGGACTAAAAAGGTTTGTACTGGAAACGGAAAATCCATTTATAGTAGATGGCGATAAAGCAGCTTACTTAATTAGTTATTACACAGAGAAGAAGGAAAACGAAGTACGTGGGCTTTCATTAGACATGCCATTGCATACGATAACAGCTGGTGGGAATCGTTTCGCTTTAGTTTATGCATGGATTACAAAATATTATGGTCAGAGCAATGCACAGGGCTTAAATGAGCCATTACACACAATAACAACTAAAGATAGATTCGCACTTACAACATTAGTAACTAATGGGTACCAGGTGACAGATATAGGATTAAGAATGCTTAAACCTCATGAATTATATGCAGCACAAGGCTTTCCAAATAATTATCAATTTAGCCATTATGCCGATGGAAAGAAAATACCTGTTAACGAGCAAATAAAACGTGTTGGCAATAGCGTACCACCACCATTTGCAGATGCGTTAGTAAGAGCAAACTTACCTGAGTTTTGTGCTAATAGCTCACGATATGCAGTTGGTGTTTAGTGAACACTTCGTAAAAAGAATAAGAAAGGATGGATTCTATGTCGGAAGACTTAATATTCGGTAGTGATGAATGGTTTCAAGAATTAAATAATCGCGTAAAATTTCCGAATATGTTTTCTATCTATTACGGTTCTCACAAGGAAACGAACGATAACGTATTGCAATCAATGATTGTTGATACTAAATCGGACAATCCTAGAAACATCAAATTTGGATCAATTTCAAAAACAATTGGAATGGCACTATCTCCGTATAGATGGGCATTGATTGATGTTTATTACATTGAAAACGCAAGTGATTATTACTCAAAGCTAATCGAGTTAGGTAAGTATTGGAATGTGAATTTTAATAGTCAACGGTAATGAGCAACTCGTAAAAAAAATAAGGAGGTACATTCAATGGGGCGAATGAGCCAAGATCAAATAAACGTAGATTTATTTAATGAAGTTAAAAGGTTAAAAAATGTGATAAAAGGACTTGAAAACAGTCTAAAAATTTTTAAAGAAGAGAACGACAACTATGAGAAATCCACTCACATAGAGGAATTCCTTTATGAATTTAACGTAAATGAAAAAGGTGAAATTCCTTGTCTAATTAATGCTAATGGAATAGAACATTCATTTGGAATTACCGAAAAGGATGCAAGAAGTTTTCTACATCTTTTTGAAATGCACAGATTAGGATAATGAATAATTCGTAAAAGAGGGTGGGATATTTGTATAACAGATTAGAAGAGGTGAAAAGGCAGCACGAAGGTCAGAAAAAAATAGATTTCTTTGGCGTTACACTTCATCCAAGAGACATTGACTGGCTTATCGAAGAAGCACAAAAAGTTGAACTTCTTAATGCAGAAAAAGATGTATTGCAGGCTAAATGGGAAGCACAAGGGTTAATGATTCAAAAATTACACGAAGAAAATAAACGAATGAAGGAAACTATCGATAAAGTGAAAAATACTGTAGCAAATGATGTATTTGCTGAGTTAGTACATTGGAATAAGTAAATATTTATATCACAATTCGAAAAAAGAAAGGAGCAAGTTAAATGAATTACAAAGTGTTTTCAGTAGGACCAGATTGGGTTGAGTTTATTGCAGCACAAACAGCAGAAGAAGCGTTAGCGGAACATTTAAGACGTGCAGATTATAAAGAACATGAGTTACAAGATATAACAGTAAATGAAATACCCTTTGAGACGGAATATCGTTTCGAAAACGAACAAGGTACATTCGATGAAATGACTTTTGGAGAATGGCTAAAAGACTTTGAGTATAAAAAACCAAAACTGTTGTGTTGGCAAGAATAAATAACATTCTGCAAAAAGAAGAACGAAATTCACACCCTTGCACATAGATAACTTACAAGTAGCTTATGTGTAAGGGAAAGGAGGGCAACGATGAGGCACATAAATTATAAAAACAAATCCTATGCAAACCGAGGAATGCACTTAGAGAGAATACTAGAAATGGCCAACAACAAATACCGTAATTCAGGTATTGCAGATATTCAGAAGTTGCCTACACCAGTAAAGATTATGAAAGTGACAGGATCTAAGGTTGAGGGTGTTCGAACGAAAGGACATCTGGTGGATTATGTAGGGATTTATAACGGGACTCCCATTATATTCGATGCGAAAGAAACGAAAGAGACGAGATTCCCACTTCAAAATATTGAACGACATCAATTCAACTTACTTAAATCATGGTCAGAAAAAGGAGCAGTAGCTTTCCTAATCGTTTATTTTGCAAAGTATGACAAATACTTCTACCTTCCTTTCGCAAGTCTTAAATGGGCATTTGAACGTGCTGAAAAGGGTGGAAGAAAATCTATTGCATACGAAGAGTTTGAGAGTTTAGGTCAAGAAGTTAGATCGAAAAATGGATATGTGTTGCACTATCTGGAGGCGATTTGAATGGGCGTCGTAGAAATGAAAAGGTATTACTTATTTACTTCTGATTCGCATGAAAAAATTCGACTAGATTTTCCTTCCAGGACAATTAAAGCATTTATCGATTACTGGAATAAGGGCTACTCATCGAAATTAATAGGGCGAAAATTGGGGTTGAAACAAATAGAGATTGCTTTAATAGCAATGGATTTGGAGTTTGCAGGAGAGATTACTGCTAGACCTGGTGGGATTTTTGGAACAGTGGAAAAAGAGGTTTCTTAGAAACATAGGGAGTGAAATAAATGGACTTTGAAGCGATTAGAGAAGCTAAAGAGCAAGAGGCTCGAAAAGAATTCAGAAGGGAATACGGATCAATGAAAGCTCGTATTATGCAGCCTCCAGTATACGACAAAAAGAAGGTTAAAAATAAGCGTAAACAACAAAAACAGTCGAAGAGAGCGAATCGTAAATAAAAAAAGCTGCAGCCCATGCCACAGCTCTCAATTATCTATTCGCAAATCTATTATATCACAAATAATAGGAGGGCATGGTATGGGCAAAGGGCAATCTATTAATAAATTTACGTTAGACCAATGGATCAAAGACTATCGTTGGATGATAAATACAGTCGAGGAACTTCAAAACGAACTGCCAGTCAAAGGGGCAAAGACGGCACAATATGGTATTGAAGCCACTCTTCCAAAAGCTTCAGGAGGAACTAGTGACGTAGTGTTTTCAGAGGTTAATAGGCGGGCAAATCATTTAAGAAAAATTAATGAGTACATCTATAAAATCGCAGAAGTACAGAGACGCATTGACAAGGTGACGGAGCCTAGGGGAGCAGAAGTATTGTTTTGGCTTTTAGAAGGCAAATCAATGCGTTGGATAGGGAAACATATGGCACTTAGTCATGTCACGATTAGTAATATTAAAGATTCGGTTGTTGAGAATATGTTGAAGTGAACCATATTGAGACATAAGGAGTGCTAGGTTGGAACATTTTAAATTAATGTCGTTAGAACAGTTGGAACAGAGAAAACAATATTATGAAAACATAATTGAAAATTATGATGGTGACGGTTTGCCAACTTACCAAACATTTATTTTCACAGTTGAACGGTTGAAGGCTGTAAACGAATTAATCAAGAAAAAGCAAAATGACAATAACTAATTGAACAAAATTGTGCAATAACGAAATGAGGTGACCACATTGAATAAAAGGTTAAGAAAGAAAAAGAAATTCGTAAAAAAATGTAACGAGTGTAGTAAAACCTTTGATACACGCAAAGTCGAACATTGGGCAGTCATAGGAGATGACTATTTTATATGCGATAATTGTGATGTAATCATGGGTACTTACTGAACATTTCGATAAATATACACTTAACAAATTTACCAAATTTAACACTTTTAACAGATTTCCGAATTTTAAAAATGCCATGTAAAATGGGAGGCAGGACGGAGCGGAAGAATTTCCCCAATCGAAGGGGGTGATTATCAAATAACGAATTAATTTGTCGTCTGTAACCGTTATGTTAACGAGAGTGCTAGTGTTGTATATTTTCTAAAGAAAGGCTAAGTTACCTTTCTACACAAATTCGAGCATAAATAAATTTTTACCACAATTAAAGTTGATCTAAGAGGAAGCAGTCATTTGAGGAGATGACTGCTTTTTATTGTGCAAAGAAAGGTGATGACAATGAGATATGTATTACAGTGCGAAAAATGTAAACGACCAGCTCAATTAGAAAAGACATCTACGAATTGGAAAGAAGGGCAACAGATTGTGAAGAAGACATATCAAAAAGAGTGTCCGTGTGGTGGCAAGATAAAACCGATGATCGATTGATTTATTTTGAGCAGTGGGCATTATCGAATGATTTCTTCCTTTGCCACTCATGTCCAAAGATAGTGCTTACTGCTGAAAATAAAAATCCACTGGAGTTATTTTATATTTATTATATGGTGTAAAACAATACCTCTTTCGAGATATTGAAATCCTTCAAATTACTTTGAAGATTTTTTAAACCATACGACTATCAGGATTAAAAATAAAGCATCTACTGATAGGTAAATATAAAACTCCAGCGGAATCACTTCCTTATCCGGTAATGACGTATTCAGTTGTAAGAGAATTATATGCAACAAACATCAACACAATTCGTAAAACTTAGCCTTTACAGAAGGTTTAACGATTATAGGATGTAATGGTTTATTATTAGTTATTTATTATTTTGTATATGTCGGAGGTGGTGCTATGAGATATGGCTAGAGCAAGAGATCCTAATCGTGATAAAGCGTTTGAAATATATAAAGAGCATGATGGTAATATAACCAATCGTGCTATTGCTGAAATGCTTGGTGTACCAGAAAAGACTATCGGCTCTTGGAAATCGAAAGCAAAGGATAATTGGGACGCTAAATTAAACGGAGTACTCCAAACAGATGAACGGAGTACTCCAAAAGAAAAGAAGAGGACTACAAAGAAAAAAGAAGTCGTTGAATCGGAAGAAGTCATTGAGTTTGAAAATGACGATTACACTGATAAACAACGACTTTTTATTAGTTATTACGTGAAGTATTGGAATGCAACGAAAGCTTATCAAAAGGCATATGGTTGTGCATATTCAACTGCTAGAACAGAGGGGGCTCGTTTACTTGCAAATCCTAGCATTCGTGAGGAAATAGTTAAGGTTCGTGATGGTATTACTGAAGATGCACTCTTGGACAAACGAACCTTAATTCAAAAGTGGATTGATATCGCCTTTGCCGACATTACCGACTATATTCAATTCGGTAAAATTGAGGAAATTAGCTACAACGAAAACGGTGAGCCAGAACTAGATATGAATGGCAATATTAAAACTTGGTCTCGCAACTTTGTAAATCTCAATGAGTCCGAAGAAATTGACGGTACACTCATTACCGAAGTAAAACAAGGTAAGGATGGCATAACCGTTAAACTTGCTGACAAGATGAAAGCGCTAGAGTTCTTATCGAAACATTTTGACTTATTGAATGAACAAGAACAGAAGCAATTACGCAATGAGCAAGCTAAATTGAACATCGAGAAAACGAAAGCAGAAATCGCGAACTTAAATAAATCGAAAAGCGAAACAGTTCGAGTAGTTATTGAGGATGATGTTCGTGAGTAGTGAAAAACGTATTTCAATGCAAAAGCTAATTGGAAAAGGTTATGCGGATTATGTTCATTTCAAAGGTCGTTATCGGGTATGCAAAGGCTCGCGTGCCTCAAAAAAGTCCAAAACAACAGCTGCTGATTATATTAAAAAGATGATGCAATATCCAGAAGCTAACTTACTCGTTATCCGTAAAACTTATCGCACATTAAAAGATTCGTGTTTTGCCGAATTGCAGTGGGCTATCAATCAATTTGGCGAAGAGGTTGCAAATGATTGGCACATTAAAGAATCGCCACTTGAAATGACTTATAAACCGACGGGCCAAAAAATATATTTCCGTGGTCTTGATGATCCATTGAAAATCACATCAATAACAGTTAAAACAGGTGTACTCTGTTGGATGTGGATAGAAGAAGCTTACGAAGTTCTAAATGAAGATGATTTTAATATGTTGGATGAATCAATCCGTGGTACTTCACCAGAAGGATTATTCAAACAAATTACGATAACGCTCAATCCGTGGAATGAAAGACACTGGATTAAGAAGCGTTTTTTTGATGCTGAAAATGACCCTGATATTTTAGCTAAGTCAACAAATTACTTGTGTAATGAATTCCTAGATGATGCTGATAAACGAGTATTTGAACGTATGAAGCGTGACAATCCAAGGCGTTATCAAGTTGCTGGACTTGGGAATTGGGGTATTGTAGACGGTTTAGTGTTCGAGAATTGGGAAGAACGAACTTTTGACATTAAAGAATTACTTCAAAACAGAAGTATGAAGACATTATTTGGTCTCGATTTCGGTTACACGAATGATCCAACAGCATTCTTTGCTGGGGCAGTTGATGAAATAGCTAAAGAAATTTATGTGTTTGACGAAATCTATCAAACTGCAATGACCAACAAAATGATTTATGAGGAAATCTCTCGTAAAGGTTATGCAAAGGAAAAGATTCGTGCTGATAGTGCCGAACCAAAATCTATCGATGATTTATACACGTTTGGGTTGAAAGGCATTACTAAAGCTCGTAAAGGTCCAGATAGCATCAATAACGGAATTCAAACAATTCAAGACTACAAGATTATTATTCATCCTTCATGCGTTAACTTCTTAACTGAAATTACTAACTATTCATGGGATGAAGATAAATTCGGCAAAAAATTAAACAAACCAATAGATGACTTCAATCACTTAATGGACGCAATGCGATATGCATTAGAAGACTTAAAAGGTGATTTATTCAGCTTCGACTAAAGAGAGGTGAAAACATGACAGGATATTTTCCTTATCAGGGCGCAGTAACTGAAACAGATAAACTCAATCAAGTAATTGCGAATGGTAATAGAACCAATCAATTTGAATTAAATAGATTAGAAAAAGAGATTGCTAAATTTATTGAGTCACCAAAACGTAAAATGATGCTTACTGGCGATAAATACTACGAAGGTCAACATGACATTTTACATCGTAAAAGGACAGTCATTGGTGAAGGTGGTAAACAAGTTGAAGCACCTCATTTACCAAACAATAAACGAGTAGACAATCAATACGCTGCACTCGTTGACCAAAAAGTAAACTACTTACTCGCTAAACCATTAACGATTGAAACAGAAAATGAAGTTTATGAAGAAGCGTTGAAGCAAGTATTAAATAAACGTTTCCATCGATTACTAAGAAATACAGGTGAATCATCATTTAACCATGGTATTACTTACTTGCATCCGTATTATGACGAAAACGGTGAAATGCAGTTTAAAAGGTTTCCGGGTTATGAAATTTTACCGTTTTGGCTTGATTCCGACCATACTCGTTTAGGTTCTGCATTACGCATTTACACAGTCATTGACTATGAATATGACCGTGAAATTGAAGTGACGAAAGTAGATTACTATACACTCAATGGTATCAAGCATTACATTTTGGAAAATGGGAGACTGAAACCTGATACTCAAGAGCATTCTAACTATTTATCTGTTGAGTCTGAGGATGAAAACGGTGATCTTAAAGTAGAGTTCATGAACTGGGAAAGACTTCCGTTAATTCCGTTCAAGGCAAATCATAAAGAAATACCACTCATTCAAAAAGTTAAAAATTTGCAAGATGCATACAATAAGATTCTTTCAAACTTTGAAAATCATATGGATGAAGATACACATAATACGATTATCGTACTAGAAAACTATGACGGACAAAACCTAGGAGAGTTCAGAAAGAACCTCGCTCAATATGGCGCTGTTAAAGTGCGATCTAGTGAAGGCTCTCGTGGTGATGTTCGCACACTTGAAGTTACGGTTAACAAAGATAACTACGAATCCATTCTAGCGCTATTTAAGAAAGCTATTATTGAAAATGGTCGAGGTTATGATTCGAAAGATGATCGTATGAGTAATAATCCTAATCAGATGAACATTCAATCTATGTATTTGGATATTGATCTTGATGCAAATATGCTAGAAACAGAATATCAAGCAGCTTTTGAAGACTTGTTATGGTTCATCAATCAAGACCTAGCCAATAAAGGGATTGGTGATTTTGAGAATGAACAAGTAAACATCATTTTCAATCGCGACATTCTAATTAACGAAACTGAAGTAATAGAGGGACTTGATAAATCACCATATTTATCTACCGAAACTCGCATTGCTCAACATCCATATATCAAAGATGTGCAGCTGGAGTTGAAACGACTCGAAGAAGAACAGAAAAAGCAAATGGATATGATGGATAACTATGACACACATTTCAGCGGATTAACTGGCGGTGGAGCAGATGGTCAAGAGTAGGGACTACTGGCGCAGACGTTTCGAACTACTTGAAGATGCCCAACATAACAAAGCTGTTTCTTATTACCGAGATTTAGAAAAAGCATATATCCAAACGATGAGCGAAATTGAGAAGGATATCTCTAAATGGTATAACCGGTTTGCTGTAAATAATGAAATCACATTTGATGAAGCTAAAAGACTTTTAAAAAGTGATGAATTAAGAGAATTTCGTTGGACCGTAGATGAATATATCGAATACGGTAAAAAGAATGCTATTAATCAACAGTGGATGAAACAACTCGAAAACGCTTCTTCTCGTGTCCATATTAGCCGTTTAGAAAGTTTGCGATTACAACTTCAACAACACGTTGAAAAACTGTACGGTGGGCAAATAGAAGGTTTTGAGAGACTAATGAAAGAGGTTTATCAAGACCAGTACTATCATACAGCTTTTGAGATTCAAAAAGCGTTTGAAGTAGGTTTTACTTTACAAGCGTTAGACGAAAATGTATTAACCAAAGTCATTAGTAAGCCATGGACAGTTGATAATTTAACCTTTTCAACTAAGATATGGCGCGATAGAAACTTACTTATCAACACGTTACACACAGAATTAACACAGGCCTTTGCTCGTGGCGAAGGACCACAAAGAGTGATTTCTGTGATTCAAAAGAAAATGAATACCTCGCGTTCGAACGCTGCTCGATTAGTACAAACAGAGCAAGCGTTTTTTAGTGCTTCAGCACAAAGAGATGCATTCAAAAAGCTCGATGTTGAACAATATGAGATTGTTGCAACTCTCGACAGTAAAACATCTGAAATATGTCAGTCGATGGACGGTAAAATATTTAAACTATCAGATTATCAACCAGGCGTTACTGCTTCTCCATTTCATCCAAGATGTAGGTCAACACAAGCGCCTTTTTACCCTGATGATATTGATTCTAAAAGATTTTCAAGAGGGGAAAATGGAAAGATAGAGTACATCAATTCGAATATAAAATATCGAGAATGGAAAGAGAGATTCATAGTGTAGAACTACGACAATACCATATTTTGTGATAGAATAGTATTGAGGTGAGAATGATGATACTACCGCAAAAGGTTGTAACTAAAATCACATCTAAGAATGTAAAACACTATGAAAATCTAGGTTATGAACCTATTTTCCATATCGATAGCGGTGGAATAAAACGCTTAAAACAATCAGAAATAGAAGTCGATGTATTCCATTTACCCAGAAGTAGTCATGCCGAGATTGATGTTTCTTGTGATATTTGCGAGAAATTATATAAATTGGAGTATAGGCAAGCGATAAAAAGTAAAAATAACGTTTGTTCAGATGAATGCTTTTCAACTTTGCGATATGACAGGGCTGTTTTAAAATTAGAAAAGAAAGTTAATATGTCGTTTGAAGATTTTCTGAAGAATAGATATTTAGAGCAAATGAAAACTACTAGACAGATTGCTAAAGAGGTATATGGCAAAGATACTTATGCTTCAACTATTATACATTGGATGGATAAATTTAATATACCTCTACGTCATGGTTCAGAAGCGATAAAAACACAATGGATTAATGCTGAAGGTAGAAGAAAACAAGTCCAAGAAATTGCAAAAAAGACCATATTAACTAAAGAATCTCGTGACAAGATGAAAAAGGTTATGCAATCCAAAGAGTATAAACTTAAATCTCGTAAAGCTAAACTTGGTAAGAAGAATCCCATGTTTGGTGTAAGAGGTGAAAATCATCCAAACTGGAATCCTGA
Organism: Lysinibacillus sp. PLM2; assembly: GCA_023168345.1. Lineage (NCBI taxonomy): Bacteria > Bacillati > Bacillota > Bacilli > Caryophanales > Bacillaceae > Lysinibacillus > Lysinibacillus sp. PLM2. The sequence goes on from AP025689.1 coordinate 271,023, forward strand.
ACTAACAGATACAGAACGCATTAAAGAAAGAAAATCCTTTGAAGATACACAATGGAGATTATCTATTTATCGTAGAGATCGCTTCAAATGTCAAAAATGCGGGTCTAACAAGCATTTAAATGCACATCATGTACTTAACCACAAAACACATAAAGAACTCAGATATGATGTAAATAATGGTGTTACTTTATGCGAAACATGTCATATCGAATTTCATAAAACTTATGGATATTTTGATAATACAAGAGAACAAATTAATAAGTATTTGAAAATTGAAGTCACTCAATGAGTGGCTTTTTATTATGCTTTGAAAGGGTGGTCGAATGATTCCTAATGTAGTCATAGTTGCCGGAGTTCCGTATGAAGTTCAAGAAAAAGAGTTCGTTGTATTTGAAGATAATGCCAATGCATTAGGTGTGTGTACGTATGACCAAGCACTAATTGAAGTTAAATCAACTATGTCGGAAGAACGTATTGAAGAAATATTTATCCATGAATTATTTCATGCAATCTTGTATGAGGCGGGATTTGAAGAACATGATGAAGATTTAGTAAATCGTGCTAGCAAAGTTCTATATCAAGTATTAAAAGACAATAATCTTACTTTCGCTGGAGAACCTCCCTGAAGATGAAGTTAGAAATGAAGTTCAGATGATGATTGATGCTCAACGCGACAATATATCGAGAAAGGGTGCGTGATCCAATTATCTCCGAGTTATCGGTTAAATAGCAATTCGTCTGTTTGGTATTTAAGACGTTAAACCAAAAGACAAATCCGTGGACGATACCCACGTAAAAAAGCGTAATTTGAAAGGATGATAGAAATGACAAAGGAACAATTAATTGCATTAGGTTTAACAGAAGAACAAGCAGATAAAGTAGTTGCAGGTTTCGGGTCAATGATTCCGAAAAGTCGCTTTGATGATGTGAATGAAGCGAAGAAAGATTTAGAGACTCAAATCAAGGACCGTGACAAGCAGTTAAAAGACCTTGAAGCAAAGGCGAAAGGTAATGAGGATTTAACGAAACAAATTCAAGATTTGCAAGAAGCTAATAAACAAGCAAAAGCAGATTTTGAAGCCAAGTTAAAAGAAACTCAGTTAACAAGCGCATTAAAACTTGCTCTTGCTGGTAAAGTTCACGACGAAAATTTAGTTGCAGGGCTTATTGAGAAAGAAAAAATTGAACTAAATGAAGATGGCACAATCAAAGGTGGACTTGATGACCAATTAAAGACTTTAAAAGAATCGAAGTCTTTTTTATTTGTGCCTGAAAAGGAAACAAAACCGAGCATTAAGGGTGCTAAACCACTGGATAACCCAGGTGGTGGTACTGATCCGATTAACGTAGGTGCTAATTTTGCGAAAATGTTAAATGAACGCGGAAAAGCACCAAGTACTGAAAATAATCCATGGGGATAAGAGGAGGACATTATTATGCCATATGTAAAACAGGTTGAAACAGCCAATCGAATTAACTTTTTAGCATCTTCAAAGGTACAAGCATTTACTTATCAAGTCAGTGATAGTGGAGTAGTAGCTGATACAAATGGTAAGAAAATTGTTAAAGCTGGCACGATCTTGCCTGCGAACGATGCGACAGCTCAAGGTATTCTTTACACAGATGTAGATGTAACAGAAGGGCCACAACCAGGTTCACTAATTGTTGAAGCCTATGTACTTGAAGCGCGCTTACCAGCTGCACCTTCTGCAGAAGCAAAAACAGCATTAACAAAAATCACATTTCGATAATTAATCGATTGAAGGAGGAAAAAACATTATGCCAGATGTATTAGAACTATTTGATTCCAAGACAGTATTAAATTATTTAAAAGAACGTCAATATCCACCATTATTAGGTGAAACATTATTCCCAGAAGTGAAGCATGATACTTTAGATTTTGAATACTTGGTAGGTGCAAGCTCGTTGCCAGTAGTAGCATCTGTACACGCATTTGATACTGAAGCAGAAATTGGATCTCGTGAAGCTGGAAAACAAGCACTAGAGGCTGCTTATATTAAACGTAAAATGCAAATCACTGAGAAAGATTTAATTGCCTTACAGTTCCCACGTACACCACAAGAAGAAAAATATTTAACAGGTCGTGTATTCAATGATATCGATTCTTTAGTTGCTGGTGTTAAAGCGCGTGTTGAGTTAATGCGTATGGAAGCATTAACGACTGGTAAAGTTACACTTAACGAAAATGGTTTGAACATGACTGTTAATTATCATGTGCCAGAGGAACACCAAGAGACGTTAGCTGGTACTGATTTATGGACAGACGCATCTGCTGATATCATTGGTGATTTAGAACGTTGGCAAGATAGTTTAGATGAAAAAGCTACTCGTGCTTTAACATCTACGAAAGTACTATCCCAAATTTTACGTAACAGTAAAATTATCGGATATTTATTCGGTAAAGATTCTGGTCGTATTCCAACAAGACAAGATTTAAATGCATTTTTACTACAACACGACTTACCGCAGATCGCTACTTATGATTCGAAATATCGTAAGCAAAACGCGAATGGTACTTACACTACTGCTCGTTATTTTGATGAGAACAAATTTGTTATGTTCGGTTCTAGTACGCTTGGTGAAACATTATACGGACCAACTCCAGAAGAAAGTCGTATGATTCGCGAAGGTAACGAACAGGTTCAAATTGTAGATAAAGTAATCGCAATGGTTTATGAAGAAGGCTTAGATCCAGTATCAACGTGGACTAAAGCAGCTGCTACTGCAATTCCTTCATTCCCTGAAGCAAATAACGTATTCCAAGCGCAACCGATTGCGTAGAAAGGGGTTAGTACATGACAAAATTAAAAGTTTTAGTGAAAGAAAATTCGTTCCCTGTTCGATATAATGGGGAACGTTTTTCTGTTGGCCAAACGTTTGAGATTGATGGTAAACACCTAAATAAGAATACTATGGAAGTTTTAGAAATCATTGAAGATAACCAAGATGACGGCAAAGAATCAAATCCATTTGAAGGTAAATCGGTCGAAGAGCTAAAAGCTTATGCTGAGGAACATGGAATTGATATTGGTAAAGCGACTACAGAAGAGGGCATTATCAAGAAAATTGAAGAAGCTCAAAAAACTGAATAGGGCGTGATACTATGCTCGAAGATGTAAAACAAAGATTAAGCTCACTAGGGATTATCGTCTCTAGTGAGCCTTCCAGTTCAGATGATCTTATTCTGTCCTTTACTATCGAGAAGATAATCAATCACATAAAAAATCAAACGAACCTTTCAGCAATTCCTAAAGGTTTACGCGAAATAGCAATCGATATGGTAGTTGGAGAATTCCTTTATCTCAAAAAGGGTATGGGGCAGTTAGACGTTTCAACATTAGACTTTTCCCTCGTTGCTAAGCAAGTACAAGATGGTGATACGAATACAACATTTGCTATTGAAGCTTCAAACACACCCGAAGCTAAATTTGATGCATTGGTAAGCTTTCTACAACACAATGAAGTTGATTTTGTGAAATACCGGGTGCTCACATGGTAAATGCTCGTAGAAAAGCGATTCAAAGTTTGTATCGTGGTACTTGTACAGTAAAAGCATGGGAAAGCGTAAAGGATCCGATAACAAAAATCACGACACCGAAAGAAGTAACAAAATTTGAAAATCAACCTTGTAAACTCTCATACGAAAAGCACACAACAGCTTCAAGTACTGGCGGACCTTCTGTAATATCGCAAACTATTAAGCTTTCTCTAGCTCCTGAGTTAGAAGTGCCTGCAGGTAGTGTAATCATTGTTACTCAAGACGGCAAAACTAGAGAATACTCACGTAGTGGAGTACCTGACATCCACATGGATCACCAACATATTCAATTAGAATTTGTGAAGGAATATGCGTAATGGCTAGATGGGGAAAAGTGAATTTCAGACAGCTTCAAAAGTTACAAAAGAAAATGGAGAAGCTTGATAAGGTTGATTTTGATAAGTTTTGCGAAGAGATGGCCAAAGAGTTAGCTGCTAGATTACTCGCTAAAGTCATTAAGCGTACGCCAGTTGGTCAATATGAGGATGGCACTGTCGGTGGAACTTTACGTAGAGGGTGGACCATTGACGCTAATGTTGTCCGAAAAGGTGATATTTACGAAATCGAAGTATTTAATCCAGTAGAGTACTCGCAATATGTTGAATTCGGCCATCGCACAAGGAATCATCAAGGTTGGGTTAATGGGCGTTTCATGATGACTATATCTGCTCAAGAAATTGAAAATCTAGCACCAAAATTAATTGAAAAGAAGCTAGTGAAATTGTTAGGGGAGGCATTCAATGGAGATTAACGACATTATAAATGGCATTGCAATCAAGTTGGATGCAACCTTTGGAGATTCTTATACAACATATGTCGATGATATACCGCAGGGCTTTCAAGCGCCTGCGTTTTTTGTTCAGTTTTTGAACTTAGAAAACATTCGACAAATCGGTAACCGATGGAGAGTAAACACGTTGTTTAATGTTCAATACTTTCCGAAAAACGGACGTGCTGAAGCTTCTAGTATGTCATTAAAGGTACAGCAAGCCTTAAAAGAGATTACTCTATTAAATGGCTCTATCATGCTAGGAACGAACGGAAATAGCGAGATCGTTGACGGAATCGGGCACAACTTTATTAACTTCAATTTCTTTTTACAAGAGGTTGAAGCGAAAACGTTTATGGAATCGTTAGAACAAAACGCTAGTCTGAAAGGGTGAAAGTATGGCTAGGCAAAAAGCAATTCAAGAAAAAGCAAAGATGTCTACTGTACAGGTTGCGAAAGTAATCAAAGAAGTGACGTCTTTTAAATTTACAAAAAGTCAGCTTTTGAAAAGTAGAAAATATGTTGATCGTCGAGATGCTTTAAGTGCATTACTTAAAGATGACGAAACATACTCACATGCTCAAGTGGAGCAAATACTAGAGAATTTCTACAAAGGAGGTAAAAAGTAATGGCATTAGGTGGAGGCACATTCCTTACACAAAACAAAGTACTACCTGGCACTTATCATAATTTCATAAGTGCAGTACGTGCATTCGCAAACTTATCAGATCGTGGATTTGTTGCACTTCCCATTGCACACGATTTTGGTGTGGATGGTGAAGTATTAACACTAACTGCAGAAAATTTACAAAAGGATTCATTAAAATTACTTGGTTACAATTATGCCGATGAAAAATTAAAACCATTCCGAGAAATTTTTCGGAATGCACATACTGCATTTGTTTATTTCTTGAAAGGAACCACTGCTACTGCTGCATCTAATGATTTTGCAACGGCAAACTTCAAAGGTGAACGAGGTAATGCGTTAAAGACGATAATTTCAGCGAATGTAGATGATCCTGAAAAATTCGATGTCATGACATACTTAGGCACTACACTTGTCGATGAACAAAAAGGTATAACTGAAGCAAAAGAACTCAACAATAATGATTTTGTAACATTCAAAGCAGATGCAATTTTAACATCAACTGCAGGAACAAACTTAACAGGTGGCACAAACGGTACAGTTACACCGGTAGAACATCAAAAAGCCCTCGATGAATTTGAATCATATGGGTTCAACATTTTAGCGTGTGAATCAACCGATAGCGGAATTAAAGCATTATATGAAGCATACACGAAACGATTACGGGATGAGGTTGGTGCTAAGTTCCAGCTAGTTGTTCACAATGTTGAGAAGCCAGATCATGAAGGCATAGTCGTTGTCCATAATAAAGCAGTTGAAGGTGAATCGAAGCTTGTATACTGGTCAGCAGGTGCAGAAGCAGGATGTCCGGTGAATCAATCCAACACTAACAAAGTTTATGACGGTGAGTACACTGTTGATTTTGATGGGGCGAAAACTCAAACAGAGTTATCTGCACTACTTAAAAGTGGAAAATTTGTATTCCATAAAGTTGGTAATGAAACGCGAGTACTTGAAGATATTAACTCATTTGTATCATTTACAACGGAGAAAAATGAAGATTTTTCTATGAATCAAGTGATTCGAGTATTAGATCAAATTGCAGTTGATACTGCGAATCTTTTTAACACACGCTACTTAGGTAAGATACCAAATGACCAATCGGGACGAATCTCATTGTGGTCTGATATAGTTGCACATCGTAAAGCGTTACAAGATATTCGTGCCATTGAAAATTTTGTATCTGACAATGTAAAAGTAGAAGCTGGAAGTTCCAAAAAATCAGTAGTAGTTACAGAAACAGTTGAGCCTACGGTTGCGATGTCTCAACTATATGTAACTACTGTTGTGGCGTAAGGAGGGAAATCGGAATGGACAATATGAAACTATTATTACCATTAGACTTACAATACTTTGCCGCAACGATGCACGCTAAAGATGCCTTGCACGGTGCCATGGGTAAAGCTTATGTGAAAATTGAAGGTAGACGTTATTTACTAGCGCAATTAATTAACTTAGAAGCGCGCATGGATAAAACAAAATCAAAGCTTCCTATTATGGGTAAAACGGGTAAAGGGAATCGATCAACAGGATGGGAAGGTACAGGGAGTGCAACATTCTATTTCAATACTTCCATTTTCCGAGCGTTATTAAAGCGTTACAAAGATACTGGTGAGGACGTGTATTTTGAAATTCAAGTAGAAAATGAAGATGCTAGTTCAGCTGCCGGAAGACAAGATACAGTTTTGATTGACTGTAATATGGATGGCGGTATTATTGCAATGCTTGATGCAGACGCAGAATACTTGGAAGAGACAATTGACTTCACATTTGAGGACTGGGATATGCCAACGGAATTCGATGTATTAGATGTTATGAATTCTTAATTAAATTTGAGCTCACATTTGTGGGCTCTTTCTAAAAAAACTAAAAGTTAAGGGGCGTTATTTAATATGAGCAAATTACAAGCATTCTTCTCAGAAAATGCAAAAAAACCTGTAAATGTAACCAGAGTAATTTCGAAAAGATTTGTAGATAGTGATGGGAATCCTATTGAATGGGAATTTGGTGCAATCACACCTGAAATGGATGCCGAAATTAAAAAAGATAGTACAAGACGTACTTTAATTACACAGGGTAAAAGAAAAGGTCAATACAATACGGAATTTGATCCTGCTAAATATCAATTGAAATTAACTGTTGCTTCAGTAGTTTATCCAGATTTGAAAGATGCAGATTTACAAAATTCATATGGTGTTTTTAACGAAGAAGATTTAATTAATAAAATGCTATTACCAGCTGAGTTACAAGATGCATCTATGGCAGCACAAGAAGCAAACGGTTTTGAAATTTCGCTGGAAGACATGGTTGAAGAAGCAAAAAACTAATAGAAGAAGGTGATAGTGATGCAAATATAGCGCATTATTGCCTTCATAAATTGCAAATATTACCTTCTATGTACTTAGCTTTATCTCAAAGCGATAAAGCATTTATTATTGCGTCTATACAAGTTAAAGTGGATGCAGAGAAAGAAGCGGACAGAAAAGCTAGGCAAAAAGCGAATAGTGGTAAACATCGTAAAAAACAGTAGAATGCAAATCTCCTTTTCTGTATATTTATGGGTAAGGGGGTTGTTTCATGAAGAAAGTTCTTTGGATATTAGGGGTATTTGTGTTAATTCTAATTTCAAGTGCAACATACGCTTTTATGAATGCGGACAAATTAGGTGCAACACCAAGTGGTAAAATAGCAAAAGACGCTGAGATACCTCTTGAAAAAGCAGAAAAAGTACTTGAAGTATTTCAACAAATTGGAATAGACGAATATACATCTTTGGTTCATGATGAATTGTTAGATAATGCAAATGCTAAAGGTGAAAGTGGATACCGATTAAACACTAAGGATGCACAAAATGTAATTGTATATTTAGATTCTAAAAACACAGTAAATACTATTAAGTATGCTGATAATATATTGTATTCTGAGGGGTCCGTAAAAAGCCAATTAGATGACTTTGTATTAACGAATAATGAAATGACCAATTTACAATTGCAAGCAGAAGAAACGATAAAAACTTTATTAAAATCCCCTTCAACCGCAAAATTTCCAAACATCCTTGATTGGAATATGTGGATAGAAGGAGATATAACGTATGTTCAAAGTTATGTTGATGCGCAAAATGGGTTTGGCGCAGAACTGCGTTCAGAATTTCAATTGAAAATACAGGATGATACAATCATTTCTCTTATCTTTGATGGGAAGGAATTTATTCAATAATAGTCACTCGTTGAGTGGCTTTTTATTTTGCAAAAAGGCGGTGAGAACAATAGCTACAATTAGAACCGCAATACAAATTAATGACATGATGTCACAACAATTTCGTGCTATGAACATGGCTATGTCGACCGTCATTGACAGTTTTCAAACTTTACAAGATACTTCTGGCCATGCAATCGATGTATCAGCGCTTAATGCTGCACAACGTGAATTACAACAAGTTGAGTCAAATTTCAATCAATTTGAACAAGAAATACGACAAGCAGATGATGCACAACGACGTTTAAATAAAGATATAGATTTAGGGTCAAAAATAACCAAGAGACTAGTTAGCGGTGTAATGGCGTTAACTGGTACTTATCTTGGTCTACAAGCAGTTGTAAATACTATTAAACTATCTGATGAACTTACTAATACAACAGCTCGTTTAAATATGGTAAACGATGGGTTGCAAACAACTGCTGAAATGCAAGAAATGATTTTCCAATCTGCTCAAAAATCCTTTGCGCCCTACAATGAAATGGCTGACTTAGTTGCAAAATTGGGTCTTAATGCCCCAGAGGCATTCGGTTCAAATGCGGAGGCGCTTGCATTTGCTGAATTGTTGAACAAACAATTCGCCATAGCAGGTACTAGTGCTGAGGGAGTTAGTGCAGCAACTCAGCAATTAATACAAGCTCTCGGTTCTGGCGTGCTTAGAGGTGAGGAATTAAATAGTATTTTTGAACAAGCTCCAAATATCATTAGATCAATCGCGGATTATTTGGAAGTGCCGATAGGTCAAATTCGTGAAATGGCTGCAGAAGGACAAATAACTGCAAGCATTGTGAAAGCGTCCATGTTTGATGCAGCGGAAGATATTAATAAACAATTTGAAAGCATGCCTAAAACATTTGCAAACATATGGACAGAGTTTCAAAATGATGCGCTAAAAGCTTTCGAACCAGTGTTACAACAGATTAGTGAAATTGCAAACAGTTCTGAGTTTCAGAACTTTGTAGATGGTGTCACTAACGTAATGTTTATTCTGGCAGATATCGTATCGTTCGCAATTGATGCAATATCAACATTCGGTTCATTTATGTATGATAACTGGTCAATTTTAGGTCCGATTATCTTAGGTGTTGCAGGAGCGTTACTAACATATACAACGTATTTAGGTATTGCAAGAGTTGCAACAATGGCGTTGACAGCTGCCCAATGGGCGTTAGATGTAGCTATGTCAGCTAACCCAATTGGATTAATCATCGCTGGCTTAGTATTACTAATAGCTTTATTCTATGCAGCAATTGGTGCAATCAATCAATTTACAGGCACATCTTTAAGTGCTACAGGAATAATCGTTGGAGCATTCATGACTGCAGGAGCTTTTATTGGTAACATCTTCTTTACGTTAATCAACTTTGTTATTGATATTTTTGTAGTCTTATGGAATTTCATAGCTGCATTCGCAAATTTCTTTGCAAATGTATTCACGGATCCAATTGGTGCGATTGCACGACTCTTTTTTGACCTAGTAGATACGGTATTATCATTACTACAAACTCTTGCTTCAGCTATTGATACAATTTTCGGCTCTAATTTAGCTGGATCTGTGCAAGGTTGGAGAGACGGATTAGATGGATGGGTAGATGATACGTTTGGCAAAGGAACCGAAGTCATGGCAGAAGTGAAATCTGAAGATTGGCACTTGGGCCGGTTTGAGTACGGTGAAGCATGGGATTTCGGCTACAATTTAGGTGCAGGATTTGAAGACTCTATTACAAACTTTGATTTAAATAATATGCTAGGCTCTTACGGAAATAATGATTTTGGATCAATCCCGCAAAATTTAGAAGATATTGCAACAAATACAGGAGCAATGAAAGATTCAATTGATATTTCGACCGAAGATTTAAAATATCTAAGAGATTTGGCAGAACGTGAAGCGGTAAATCGTTACACAACAGCAGAAATTAGCATCGAGATGAATAACGAAAATCACATAAGTAGTGAAGCGGATGTTGATGGCATATTTGATAGATTTGCGGAAGCTGCCGAAGAAACAGCGGACATGATGGCAGAAGGCGGTGGGACAGATGTATAACGTCTTTTTGGATGGTGTGCAGTTTCCTGTTGCACCGTCCAGTATGAAAACTAGAATACGTAATAAAAATAAAACCGTAACTTTAATTAATGAAGGAGAAGTCAATATTTTAAAACAACCTGGATTAACAGAGGTTGATACCAAATTGCTTCTCCCGAATGTTCGATATCCATTTGCTGTTTATCCAAACGGATTTCAACCAGCTGTTTATTATCTTAATAAACTCGAACAGTTAAAATTAAGTGAGCAACCATTTCCTTTTATTGTAAACCGTATGATGCCAAACGGAAAGTTATTGTTTGATACCAATCTTTTAGTATCACTTGAAGATTATGATATTGAAGAAGATGCGGATGATGGTTTCGACATTGTTGTTACGATTAGTTTAAAGTTATTTCGCCCTTATGGTAACAAGCGTGTTGAAATAAAAAAAACAATAGCAGTTGCTAGTGCTACATCTACTACTACTAATCAAGTAACTGTCAAAAAAGAACGCGATACATCAAGGAAGCAAACACCCAAAACACATACTGTCGTTCCAGATGATACGATGTGGGCAATTTGTAAAAGGTACTTTGGTACAGCAACAAAAGCAATAATCGATGATTTAGCTAAAAAAAATAATATCGCTAATCCTAATTTGATTTATCCAGGGCAGGTGATAAAGATTGAATAAAAGTAAGCTTTATATACTTTCTGGAAATAGAGTGTTTGAATGTGCAGTAAAAGAAGGAATCGTTTGGGAAACTCATAGAAAAAATACTCCCGGTAAATTAACATTTGAAGTGCTTACTGGACAAGGATTGGGTTTTCAAGAAGGCGACGCAGTTCGTTTTGATTATGATGGGAATAAAATATTCTTCGGCTTTATCTTTTCGAAAAAGCGTACTAGCAATCGAATGATTAATGTTACTGCGTATGATCAATTACGATATTTCAAAAATAAAGAGACCTATGCTTATCGAAATAAAACGGCTGCTCAATTACTACAAATGATAGCTAGTGATTTCCGTCTTAATCTTGGCATTGTAGCAAACACAAAACATATTATTGCTCCGAGAGTTGAAGATAATCTAGAATTATTCACGATAATGGATAATGCATTAATCGAGACGACCCAATTCACGGGAAATGTATACGTATTGTATGACGATTACGGGAACTTAAATCTACGTGATGCAAAAATGTTACAAACAGATTTACTAATTGACGAAGATTCCGGGGAGACTTTTGAGTACACCACCTCGATTGATGAGAACACATACAACAAAATTAAATTAGTACGTGACAATCAGGAAACTGGTAAACGTGAAATCTTTATTTCTCAAGATAGTAATAACATTAATCGATGGGGTGTTTTGCAATATCATGACAAAGTAGAAGAAGGCGAAAATGGAAAAGCGAAAGCAGATGCTTTGTTAAGTCTTTACAATAGAAAATCTCGCAAACTACACATCAATAAAGTATTTGGTGATGTACGTATAAGAGGTGGTTCACAAGTAGCTGTAAAAATGTATTTGGGTGACTTATCAGTAGCAAACTTTATGATGGTTGATCGAGTAAAACATACCTTTAATGAATCTGATCATCGTATGGATTTAAGTTTGATTGGTGGTGATTTTGTTGCGTGATATGACTGATATTCTTAACGTCATAAAAAGAGTAGCTATAAATGCAGTTAACGCACAAGTACTGACCGATGTAGTTTATGGCACAGTCGTTTCTATCAATCCACTAAAAATACAAGTGCATCAAAGATTGGTGCTAGAAAAAGAGCATTTAAAGCTTACTAAAGCTGTTAAAGATTATTCTGTAGAAATGACAGTAAACGGCACAAAAAACACGTATACGGTCCACAATGATCTTAAAAATGGAGATAAAGTGACAATGGTTAGAGCTCATGGCGGTCAACAATACATCATCATAGACAAGGAGGGATAGAATGATTCCTCAGATTACAAACGATGGCCTAATAGCCGATTTTGAAGAGGTTATTGAACCATCAAAAACTTACAAACTTGATACTGTAAGAAATCGCATTGTTGGCTTCGTAGATGAACTCGAAGCTGTTAGGCAAGCGATTTTTTTAATGCTCTCAACCGAAAGGTACGAATATATCATTTACTCATGGAATTATGGTGTTGAGTTCAAAGACTTAATAGGTCAACCAACAGCTTTTGTTGTAAGTGAAGTAAAACGTAGAATCAGAGAATGTTTATTGCAGGATGACCGAATAACTGAAGTTGATTCCTTTAAAGTAGAAACAAACAAAAATAAAGTACATGTTACCTTTGTTGCTCATACCATTTTTGGCGAAGTAGATACTGAAAGAGAGGTGGATTACTGATGGCAGAACCACTTGATTTAAACACAACCTATGAGGATTTGATGGCTCAAAAATTAGCTGGAATTGATGATTCTCTCGATAAACGAGAAGGTAGCATTGTATTTAATGCTATAGCTGCTAATAGTTCCGAAACTGCTCAAATGCTTGTAACAATCGCAAACAACAATGATATGGTTTTTGCTGATACAGCACCCAGAGAATATCTAATTAGACGTGCAACAGAAAGAGGGCTTACTCCATACCCAGCAACAAAAAGTAAACGAAAAGGCATATTTAACATTAATGTACCTATCGGATCACGTTTTAGTTTAGATGAACTTAATTATGTTGTGATTGAACAAATTGCAGAGGGTGAATTTATTCTCGAATGTGAAACTTACGGTAATATCGGTAACTTAGACTCAGGTGCCTTAATTCCGATTGAATACATCAATGGTTTAACGAGTGCTGAGTTAACGGATGTGCTGATTCCAGGTGAAGATGAAGAGGACACTGAGGACTTTCGTAGACGATATTTTAATAGCTTTCAATCCGTTGCTTATGGTGGTAATAGAGCCGACTATAAAGCGAAGGTTGGTGCATTAGATGGCGTGGGTGGAGTACGTGTTTATCGTGCTAAATACGGTGCTGGTACAGTCGGTTTAACAATCATCAACTCACAATTCGAAAAACCTTCACAAACCTTAATAAATTCCATTCAAGAAGCTGTAGATCCACTAGGCATGCAGGGTGAAGGTGTAGGAATTGCACCAATCGACCACATTGTCACTGTTTCAGGAGTTAATGAAACGCCAATCGATATCACTCTCAACATTACTTATCAGAGTGGTTGGACTTGGCCAGACATTGAAACAAATGTACTTCAAGTCATTGATGACTACTTTTTAGAATTAGCAGCTGAGATATGGGCAAAGGCGCAAACATATGAAGAAGATCATGCAGGTATAATCGTACGCATTTCTCAAATAGAAACGCGATTGCTAGGTGTAGCTGGTGTTATCGATATTGCAAATACAATGCTAAACGGTGGAACATCAAATATCGAATTAGACAAAGAAGCTATACCGAAACGTGGTGTTGTAATTGGCTAGAGAGGCTAATCTATTAAACTACTTACCTCCCGTATTACATGAAGTGAAGGAAATCGTGGAAATTGCAAATGTTGAGAAACAGCCAATTGAAAGAACATGGCAAGCAATAGAAGACAGCTTTAATAATAGTTTTATATTAACAGCTACTGAAGAAGGTCTTTCGCGAAGAGAAAAAAGTTTAAATATCAAAGTGCCCGCAACCGACACAATCGAAACGCGTAGATTCCGACTGTTAACTAGGTACCAGGAACAGGCGCCATACACTAAAACCGTATTAGATCAACTACTAGATAGTTTGTTAGGTGAAGGTCGTTATGAACTAATCAGAGATGCAGCCGCCAAAAGAATTACAGTAAAACTTGAATTAACCGTAAAAGGTCAATTTGATGCAGTATATATCATGTTAGAACGGATCACTCCACAAAACATGATTTTGACAGTTGAACTTCGTTATAACCAACATAGTAAACTAGCTCAATTCACACATACTCAATTAGCAGCATTCACACATAAGCAATTAAGAGAGGACGTGATTTAATGGCTGCAACAAATACACCCAATTACAATTTAATAAAACCTGGTGTTGAAGACTTTTATGATGTCACACAGTTTAACCAAAATGCGGAAATTATAGATGCTGCATTAAAAGAGTTACAACAATCCTCTACTCATGATTTAGGATATAGAGGGACAGCTGTTGATGAAGCTGCAGGTATTGGACCAACGCAGGATATTAGCAACTATCCGCTTGGTTACAGCTACTTCTACACTGATACGGCTGATTGGGGTATATTCTTAAATATGCAAGATTTCAATACACTTGTAGATATTCTAATGGTTGAAACGGTTAAGACGGAATTTGAAAACACGATAACAGCGGTACAAAAAATTACGCGATATAAACGAGCAGAAAATAACCAAACAGAGGTTGTTTCGCTTTATAAAAGATCATGGTTAACTGAAGACTCCTATAATGGTTGGAGTAATGCTTTAGAACTGGTTAATCGTAAAGATTTGACAGCGTTAGATTCTAAAGTTAATGAACACTTGGCAGAAGTTGGGCAATTATCAGACTTACAAACATCTGATAAAACAACAATAGTAAATGCAATTAATGAGGTTTTTCAAGCTGGCAATAACGTGAAGAGTGAAGTAGTGACAGCGTTATTGTCTATCGATCCGTCACTATCGATTACACAAAATTCCACCTGGTCAGAAATTGAAGCTGCTATTTTAGAGGTACAAACTGGTGTTGATACAACAGATGCAACAGCAACTGCAGCACAAATATTAAATGGCGCAACAGCTTATGTTAAAGGTCGAAAGATAACTGGTACGATTCCAAGTAAAGGCGCCGCCACAATTAAACCTGGTAGAACAAACCAAACAATTGCAGCCAATCAATTCTTGAGTGGAACACAAACTATTTTAGGTGATTCGGAACTACTAGCAGCAAATATTCGAAAAGGTATTAGTATTTTTGACGTATTAGGGACACTTGATGTAGAAAGTTTAGGCGGTATGAACTACGCAAGTGGAAACAGCACTAGTGGGAGTATAGCACCTTATCCAACATACGCTGACGGTGACACAGCTAATTTTTCCTTTCGTAAATTAACAGTTAGTGGACTTAGTTTTAGACCAAAAACCATCATAATTAGAAAACCTGCAGATAACGAGTTTAGTATTTATTCAGAAAAAGGGCTTGGCACCTATACGAATCCAGTATTTATGCGTATAGTTTCATTTGACTTAGATCAAAGTACATCAACAGAAACATTAATGTTTAGGCCGGACACAAATTTTTACATTACAGATAACGGTTTTGTGTTCCCGGTAAGGGAATCAAATCATGTTTATTCATGGGAAGCGTGGGGATAATATGGAAATTGGTAGAAGAGTATATTATGACGTAGCAACCGGGAATTTTATTCTTGATACCGGGGAACGTGCGGGACTTGTGGTGGTGACAACAATCGATCAGGATATCTCAACCTTCAAAGAACTTTCAGAGCGAAATCGAGAATCCTTTGATGTAATTGAACTTGAGTACGGTCAATTAACTCAGGATTTTATGGAAAGTACGAGCATACATGTCAACTTAGAAAAACTATCAACTTTAACAGCTGGGGAAGAATGGAAAGCAATTGAATTTAGTTACCCAGATCCCAACATTCCGCCTGATGAACAAGAACCAATCTATATAGCACCGCTAAGCGAAAAAGTAACCAAACTTGAACAAGAAAATATATTGTTAAAAGCACAAAATCAAGCTTTAACTGATAGAACGGACTTTCATGAGGATGTACTGACAGAAATTATTCTGACGATAAATCCATGATGATTCGTTCTTTTTTATACAAAATTTTAATCAAACTATTAGGAGATGACGATATGATGGCATTATTATTGGCGCAACGTGTAATTTTAGCGAAATTGGAATTTGAAGCAGTACCGAATAGCTTAAAACCCCAAGTTTATGAGGACTTAAAAGATAGTGGTGTCGACTTTTTAGCTGGTGATTATACTCCACCTACTGTTTAATTAATTTACCTAAATTACCCTCAAAAAAGTTTGACAATCATAATATCGTTGTGTATATTGATATTAACATCGTTGTTAACAATGATATTTAAAGGGGGATAAAAATGGTAAATAATTTATTGGTTAAAGCTGTCGAAGAAACGAATAATTTAATGACTGGAGAAGTATTTCTAGTCAAAGACTTATTCAAGGGGTATGAATGGAATAGGTTAGAAAGAAACGACAGACTTAGATTAGGAGTACTATTTTTAAACGAGGTTCAATCAAAGGAAGATTTAAAAATAGAAATATTAGATAAGTCGTCTTCTAATCAACAAAAGTATAAAAAATTGTAAATTAAGATATTGTTGAATCATCACTAAGCAAGAGTCTCAAAGTGTGCAGTAAATATAAGTTATTATGAAAGTAAATTATTATTATTCCGATTTCCCTAAACGCCGTAATAGTTGGTCTAATTAACTAAATATGGTTGCATAAACGCATCATAATTTGCTAATATATGGACAAAGAGGGGGAATAACTATGGTAAAGGCAAAAGTTTTAGCTAATTATTTAGTCAAAGCTTATGAACAATTTACTGATAGTTCTTTTGAAAATAGTGAACTAAGATTGCATAAACTATTGTATTTTGCCCAAAGAGAATCGTTAGCAATATTTGGTGAACCAATTATTGATGAATCGTTTGAGGGCTGGGTACATGGACCAGTCATACCTGAATTAAGATCCTTTTTCAACGAGGACTATCAAGATTTTGATGTTGACTCACACTTAGGCGAAAAAGAAAAGTATGTTATTGCAAATATTTTAGAGCAGTACGCAAAATATGCACCATGGACTTTAAGAAATATGACACATGACGAAACTTCGTGGAAACGTAGTCGAGTTGGATTGAGCGAAACAGAGGCAGGAAATGTAGAGATTCCGATTGATGATATTAAATTAGATGCAGCAAATGTTAGAATATATGACCATGTCTGGGGTATGTACTTAGATGAGTTCGAAGACGAGCCAGAGTACACGATATGTAATAACTAATGCACAAGAATTAATCGGAAAGTTATGTGACTCACGTTTTGCCTATTATGATCATCGTGCTCAAGAGTATAAATATAAATTAAGGCCCGTTTTGATTGTTGGTGTAGAAAGGGATAAGCTTCCTTGTGATATTACCGTTTTCCCTGTTTCAAAAATAAGTAGACAGGAAAATATTGATAAGGAATTTGATTACCCTCTAACACAACAAAAACATAAATCTTTGAACTTAAAATATGATCCGTCTTATGTAAGAGTTCATAAAGTAACAACAATTCATACAAATGATTTATCGTTTGACTATACAAATTGTAATTTAAACGATAATTATCCTGATACAATGTCAGAAATACTTAATAAATATAAAGAATTTTCATCCAAAATTACAAGTTGATAAATTTATTTAGCACTCTCAATAATAGGGAGTGCTTTTTATATTTCAACGAGATCCAGAAACGCACTGTGCCGAGCAGTGTTATTTTTATCGGGTAGGTGAGGGCTGTGGCAGAAAACATTAACACATGGTTAGCAATTATAGTTTCGGTGATTGCTATTTTAGGAGGGTTATTCGGCGGTCTAACTTTTATTTGGAAAGCGAGTGGCAATCTAAATATCGTATTAACAAATTTAAATAACGGTATCGCAAGATTAAACGAGCATCTAACTAGAGTTGAAGAACGAGCGGATAAAACTGATGAAACATTAGAAGAACATGACGAACGTCTAGATGATCATGAAACAAGAATTAAAATAATTGAAAAATGGAAGGATGGGGAACTATGAAAATTAATTGGAAAGTACGTTTTTCAAAAGAAAATTTAACATTTTGGTTGCGATTTTTAGGGGCATTACTAATTCCGATTCTAGCTTATTTCGGTTGGAATTTTGAGGATTTGAACAACTGGGAGATGGTAGGTAAACTACTTGTCAACTTTGTATCAAATCCTTTTTTAATTGGTTTGACAATTATTAATGCAATTAATTTAATTCCGGACCCAACCACAAAAGGACTTTCAGACAGCGAGCAAGCTTTGACATATCAAAAACCAAAAGGTGATAAATAATGACTTATCTAATAGCGCTTGATGACGGACACGGGATGGAAACGGCAGGAAAACGGACTCCATACATTAAATCCCTTGGCCGTCAAATAAAAGAAAATGAATTTAATAGAGCTGTCATTAAATTTCTAGATGAAAATTTAAAACGTTGCGGTTTTAGAACACTGTTAGTAGCCCCGACTGATGCTGATACACCGCTTACAACACGAGTAGCGCTAGCAAATAAAGCTAAAGCTGATTTCTATTTATCAATTCATTACGATGCTTTAGATGCCAAATTTGATGGACCAGGTAAAGATCCTGAAGGGTTTACTGTTTTTGTATATCTCAACAATGTAAATAAGAGTTCGGGTCAATTTGCTAAGTTAGCTGTAAAACACTTATCAGCTGGAACTAAACAGCAAAACCGTGGCGTTAAAGAAGCAAACTTCCAAGTTTTAAGGGAAACAAATATGCCTGCAGCATTAGTTGAATGTGGATTCATGGACAATGAACGTGAAGCATTATTAATGATAAATGAATCGTTCCAACGAGAGGTGGCATTAGAGCTTGCTAAAGCCTTATGTGAACATTTTGGAATCAAGTTTATAGATGCAGAAAATACAGTGAAAAAGGGTGATGAAGATATGGATTTTTACAGCCCCACAATGCGAGAAAAATTCGAAATGCGCACAGCTTCTCCTGCCACTAAAAAATTACTTATCGAAAAAGCTGTTGTGGAATTGGGATATCAGAAGTCGTGGATTGTCAATCATGAAAAAGGCTTGCTTAAAGATGGCGACTATGCAGCGATTGCATATGAGTTAGCTATACATCTGTTAAAGAAATGATACTTGAAATTTTATACAAATTTATTAAAATATTTAATTGAGTGGCTTAATTCACTCAACAACTTTAATTACTTAGTCAAGCCAGGACAATTATATTTTTGTCCTGGTCCTTATTTAGGTTGAAAATTTTTCAAAAATTGATAAAATGAATTTAGGCAACGGAAATTAAAAGATACTTCAAAAAATGAGACCAGGGATACTGGTCTTTTTTATTTGATTTCAGCTTTTGCAATGTATTTGTCAAGAAGTCATTTCTCAATGTAATTTAGCATCGGTTTCCATCTTATAGTTGCACAATTAACTAACTGTTGTAGTTCTTCATTAGTTACTGTGCTAAGTAAATTCACCTTATTGATTAACTTTGGTTCATATCTATTTTTTAGTAATAAAATAACAAATAATTCTTGAAACTTTTCCCAAATATATTTAATATATTTATAGGGTATAAATAACTGATGAATATTGGCTACTCAGTAGCACTTGTAATGTCAGGACTTTATTGACCTGACTCTTTTTTATATATTGAAAAATCATATAAAAGAAGTAAAATGAAATTAACAGGCAATGTAGATTAGAAGAGACCAGGGCAATTAAGCCTTGGTCTTTTTTTATTTTAGTATGGCTACTGTACATTATCCCTTTAATACATAACCATATGATAGTTATTGTAAGGGGGTGAAACTCATGTCAAGTTATGAATGCGGAAGCCAAGGCAACAGTAACAGTTTTGTGTTAATCGTAGTATTGTTCATCCTATTAATTATTGTTGGAGCTTCTTTTTTAAGTTATTAATAACCTCTACGTAATACCTGATCCACCTACCTTCCTTTTAATCCTTCCAATTAAGGAAGGATTTTTTTATTGCTAAAACAAGAACAACTGTTCTATAATCGGTTTAAAAAGGAACGAATGTTCGTAAAAGGAGTGGGAACATGAAAGAACAGTTATTGAAAATGCTTGAACGTAATCAGCTAGTAGATATGATGTATTTTGCGAAGAGTGGAGAGATATCGAAGCGTCGAATTAAAGTAATAAGTGTATCTGAAAGTACATTTAAAGCCTATTGTTTTACCAAACATGCAAGTCGAACATTTTCAATCGATAATGTTCTTTCAATGTTTCCGGTCGTTTATAGAAAGAGAGAGGTAATATGATTCGAGATCGTGGAAACAAAAAATGGACAGCGATGATGTTAACGGAGCACATAGGAGAGCTTCGTGATTGGTATGAGAGTGACAAAGACGTTCCAGAGCCAAATTACGATGAGGTGAGTTTGAATTCACTTGCAGACGATTTAAATATTGCTTATCAAGCAAAATCAAATGTCGGAATTACTTATTGGAAAAATAAACGGTCAGAAGTACATGAAGGGGAAATCGTGGAGTTGTTGTCAAACGAGCAATCGATAAGACTAAAATCCAATGACTGCATATTTAAATTAAAATTAAAACACATTATCAAAGTTGATATTTACGATTAATAAAAGCCACGATGTTATTGGATTTACAGTGGTTGGTGCTTATTTAGCACTTGTTGCCGCAAGTAACAAACATGTGCAAACAGTAGCAAAAGTTTCTGCAAAAACAGTTATAAACAGTTTTATGTTAGCGGAAAAAGCTTACAAGAATTATTTGGATAAAAGCGATGAGGAAACCGAGGAGCTCATGAATGAAATAAAACGTAAAGTTAACTACGTAAAAGTAAAACCAAAAGACAAAGTTATTGAGAAACCGGGCAAATACGAATTTGTGTTATAAAAATAAAACCAGGTCTAATGGGACCTGGTTTTATAATTCACTATTCAATAGAAATCGTCCAATTCCCATCTGCGGTAATATCAAACCCGTAAATATCGGTTTTTTCGATCTTCTGAATTTGTGAACCGCTGTATGACCCTATATTAGTGACAAGCAAACGTTTATTTCCTTGAACTACAAAAGCGCCTTCACCATCGTGAGTTAATTTAAATACAGCAGCTCCTTCGTTTAATTTCATAAATATCACGTCGTCACCATTACCTTCTGCATAACCATCAGAAATTACTTCCTCAGGTATTTCTTGTGACATTTGTATAGTCCAATTCCCATCAGCCTTAACATTAAAAAGATATTCACCTTTATCTACAAATAAAAGTTTCTTTCCATTGTAATTACCAATTTGAGTTAACACAAGATCTTTTGGATTTGCTTCGGAATCATAAAGTGTGAGTACAAATGCTCCTTTGCCATCGTGAGTTGCGTCAACAATTACAAAGCCACTGTTCAATGTAAAAGTTTTCGTTGCAGTGTCACCGGTTCCTGATAGGGGTTCTAACTTGGCAGGATATTCTTCCTCATTTTCAAGCTCTTCTACTTCTGCGGTAACACTTTCAGTCTCTTCACTTATTACATTATTGTTTTCGTTTAAAGTGTCTATTTTATTTGATTCAACAGCTTCCATATTGCCATTTATAATTGCACCAACAACACATAAAATAAAAAACACTATTATAACTACGTTAAACCACCGTCGAGTATAAAAAGGCTTCTTTTTATTATTCATACTTTATTTCTCCCTTCATAATATTCTTGAAACCATTATCTTTAGTTTATCACTTCGAAAGGATAGTCTGATACGCTTTTGAAAAGAACAAAAAACCAGGTCTATTACAGTCCTGGTTTTTCTCTACAAATTTAAGTTGGTAAAACGTAAGCACCTTGCCCGGTAAAAGTAAAAAATTAGTGGTACCCCAGTGAACCCCAACGTTTTTGTGCCAGTACCCCAAATTACCCCCGTTTAAATCTCTTTATATCTACTTTTAAATAACGTAAGCTTAAGCAAGAACTTACAATCGGTTCAAGGTATATTCTTATTTTCATCGTAATTAAATACAAGAAAATACACAAGAATCTTAAGAAATTCTTCATAATTACAATAACCGAAAATTAAGATTCAAACTTTAATATAGATTTATAAGAAAAAGTAGTGAGGTGAGACGGGTGGAGAAGTTAACTGTACTTGTAACGGACGATGACAAGGACATCCGTGATGGAATTGAGATTTACTTAAAAAATGATGGGTACAATGTTTTAAAGGCAGCCGATGGAGTAGAAGCACTCAAACAATTAGAACAAAATGAAGTCCATTTAATTATTTTAGATATTATGATGCCGAACATGGATGGAATTACAGCAACATTTAAAATTCGAGCAGAGCGGAACATACCTATTATCATGCTTAGTGCAAAGGCAGAGGATACGGATAAAATTCACGGCTTGTCTGTAGGTGCAGATGATTATATTACAAAGCCCTTCCATCCTCTTGAATTGTTAGCTAGGGTGAAATCGCAGCTAAGGCGGTATGTAGAGCTTGGTACATTTAATGGACAAACTTCGACAACTATTGATGTAAATGGATTATCCCTAGACACTGAAGCTAAAGAAGTAAAACTAGATGGTGAACCGGTTAAATTAACACCTATTGAGTATAAGATTACGGAGTTGCTTTTAAAGAACGCAGGTCGTGTATTTTCAATCAATGAAATTTATGAGCTCGTTTGGAATGAAGAAGCCTATAATGCTGAAAATGTAGTAGCGGTGCATATTCGAAAAATTCGAGAAAAAATTGAAGCAGACCCCAAAAACCCTCGATATCTAAAGGTTGTGTGGGGAATTGGCTATAAAATTGAAAAATAAGATTAGAAATTCAATTCCGCTGCTTTCGTTGGTCATATCGATTAGTGCGCTAATTTTTATCAGCATTTACACATTCCATTTCGTAAATGAACGTTTCAAAATAGCATTACAAATGCTAAGTAAATTATTTTGAGGAGGAAGAACAAATGAAAAATAAGGGTAAAATACTCCTCACACTTTTTCTTATTACATGGGTTGTATTCGCCTTCACTACTTTCTCTAACTTTGGTCAAAAGTATATTGGACAATCCTATTTTAAATCTGAAAACTTTGTATACCAAGTTGAAAATTATAAGGCACAGTTAGGGAGGTATGTTTTAAATCCCTTTGATGCAAATCAAGCAAAAGAAAATATTAGCGTAACGGATACTGAAATAAATGATTATCGATATTACTATGGTTCATTATCTGATCAAATTGAAAGTATTCAAGCACAATACCGTGAGCGGATAAGCCTAGCTGAATCTGAAAACAATACAACATTAAAAAATCAATTAATTTTAGAACGTGATCAAAAGATAGAAGATATAACTCAAAATTTTAATAGCGATGAATATGTAGAAGAGAAAATTCGAGCGAAGAAAGCACAAGCAATTGATTATTATGCTGAGCAGGAAGAGAAACAACGAAATGAATTTTTAAATAATGAATATAAGCATTTTGCATATAGTTTTAAAAATGTCGAAACAGGAGAGACATTTGATTCCAACTCTAAAAAAGAGAATATTTTATTCGAAGAAAGTTTTGGGAAACAAAAACCAAATTTTATCGTTGATAATAGTGTAGAAATAAATACTTATGATGGTAATTATGCACTTCCGGAAGAAATAGCAAATTTTACAGCAAAGGGTGAAGTAGCTCAATTTGAAGGAGCTATTTATTTTCCTAGTAATTTGTTAGCTAATTCAAGTTTCGAATATGAATATTTATCATTTATAATATCGAAATATATTTTCTATTTTATTTGGACTACAGGTTTATTAGCAGTCATTGCACTATTTACTGCGGCAAGACCATCATTATCACAATTTGCGAATTTTAATGAAATGGAAAAAATATTCTCCAAATGGCCAATCGATGTACGACTCGTATTAGTTTTTATTTCAGCAATGATTTCCCTTGGAATAATGGATAACATCGGAAGCTTTATTCAATACAATTCGATATATTATTCGCAGAGAATTATAACTGAAATAGTTGAAATAGCTGCTTATATGTCCTTCATGTTTATTTTTGCATCTGCAGCTGTGTTAGGAGCGGTATGGATATGGAGAAAAATATCGAATCCAGAAGGTTTTAAAAGAGAATTTAAAAATTCCTTTACTTATTTAATGATGGGTGATGTTAGGGATTTATTTTTAAATCGTTCTATAGCTTTTCATGTTTTATTTGTTTTAGGTGTAGCATTCTTTGCAGGAGTTGGCATTGTAGGTGCAATGATGGATACGGAATTAGCGGTCATCTACCTACTTTTGTTTGTTTTTGTTGCCCTACCTTCAGTTTTCTTATTCCTTAGACGAATGGGCTATTTGAACAAAATTATCAAACATACCGAGAATATGGCAGAAGGGCGTCTAACATCGGATATAAAAGTTAAAGGGAAGTCCATTCTTGCAAAACACGCGACCAACTTAAATAGTCTACGCGAAGGTGTAAAAAAATCAATGACAGAGCAGGCCAAGAGTGAACGTTTAAAAACGGAACTGATTACAAATGTTAGCCATGATTTACGAACGCCTTTAACATCCATTATCACTTATACGGATTTATTAAAAAATCCAGAAATTACGGATGAAGAAAGACAACAATACATTCAGGTATTAGATCAAAAATCTGCACGCTTAAGAACATTAATCGAAGACTTATTTGAAGTATCGAAAATGGCAAGCGGAAATATTGAAATTACAAAACAGCGAATTGATCTAACACAGTTTTTCCAGCAAGCACTCGGCGAGCATGAAGAAACTTTCCAACAAGCTGGACTGGAACTAAAGATTTCAAAACCAGAACAGCCACTATTTGCTTATGTTGATGGACAAAAGATGTGGCGAGTGTTGGATAATTTAGTAGTCAATGCTCAGAAATATTCATTAAAAGGCACAAGAGTGTATGTTTCCTTAAGGCAGGTTGGCAATCAAGCGGAGTTTGTAGTTAAAAATATTTCCAATTATGAGTTAGGTGATAATGTAGAAGAATTAACCGAGCGTTTTAAACGTGCAGATGCTTCCCGACACACAGATGGCTCAGGCTTAGGCCTTGCAATCGCTCAGTCAATTGTAGATTTGCATAACGGAAGAATGAAAATAGAAGTAGATGGCGATATGTTTAAAGTAATCGTGTTAATTCCAATCGATTTCTAAAAAATTTGGGCACCAATTAAAAATATTGGTGTCTTTCTTTCCGATTTGTAAAAGTAATAGAAATGAAAATGATAAATTAAAATGTGCATGGTATACTTGAACAGGAATAAAAGTTTAATTTAGTAAGGTTAAGTATGAGACCTTCAAGACCAACATATTGTATGAATTAAGCGAAGATAAAAAATTAATTATTGTATGGGAGAATATGTTTTTATGGAATTATTCGATCTTATAAAAGCCGTCATTCTTGGATTTGTTGAAGGGATGACAGAATTTGCACCTGTTTCATCAACGGGACATATGATCATTGTGGATGAAATGTGGTTAAAAACGGTGGAATTTTTAGAGCAAGGTTCTGCAAATACGTTTAAAATCGTGATTCAACTTGGGTCGATTTTAGCGGTTGTTGTTGTTATGTGGAAGCGCATGTTAAGTTTAGTAGGACTTTATAAAATTCCTGGACAAACAAGCTCAAGGAAATTTAATTTAGGACATGTATTGGTAGGAATTATTCCAGCAGGTGTTCTTGGTGTGTTATTTGAGGACTTTATTGATGAGAAATTATTTTTCACATCGACAGTTATTGTTGGTTTAATTATCGGAGCAATTTTAATGATTATAGCAGATAAATTCGGCCCAAGAAGACCAAAAGTAACATCCTTAGATGATTTATCTTACGGTTCAGCATTTAAAATTGGGATTATTCAATGTTTATCATTATGGCCTGGTTTTTCTCGTTCGGGAGCAACAATTTCCGGGGGGGTACTACTTGGACTAGACCATAAAACAGCTTCTGATTTTACATTTATTATGGCAGTGCCGATTATGGCAGGCGCAAGTGGCTTATCTTTAGTGAAAAATTGGGATCAAATCAATTTTGATCACCTGTCCTTTTATATAATAGGTTTTGTTAGTGCATTTGTCTTTGCGTTGATTTCTATTAAATTTTTCTTAAAATTAATTTCACGTGTAAAGTTAGTACCGTTTGCAATTTACCGACTCGTACTAGCGGCAATTTTAATCGTCGTATTATATTTATGATAATAGTAAAAAAGTCCTTTTCATTTATGAAAGGGACTTTTTTTCTTTCCTAACTGATGAAATAGTAACAAAAAATACAAATCTGAAAATTCAAAAGTATTGTAAAATAGTTACTAAGTAGTATTTAACAATTTATCAATGCTTAGGGAGGATAGTATGCTATTTAAAACAAAAGAAATTCTTAAAACACATTCGATGAGTTTGTTTAACGAAAGATTTCCAAATGTGGGGATTTTTTTAAATGACGATAAACGATTATTACAATTAAAAATGATCGAGTTAACAGAGGAAGACTTACAGGTTGCACGAGCATTAAAACCTTATATTGAGGTTCGTGTGAACGAACTAGCAGATGTGTTTTACGAGACCATTGGGAAGGTGAAAATGTTTCGTGAGATGATTGATACATATAGTTCAACAAGCCGCTTACATAAAACATTGACTAACCATGTGATAGAAATGTTTGAAGGAAGGATCGATCGTACATATTTAGAAAACCGCAGTAAAATCTCCAACATGCACGTTAAAATCGGACTAGCAACGAAGTGGTATTTAGCAGCCTTTCAGCAGTTAACTTGTTCTATGTATAATATTATTTTTGATTTAAATTTACACCCTAAAGAAACGAAAAAAGCAATTAATGCGATAAGTAAGATAATAAATTTTGAACAACAGATTGTTCTTGAAGAATATGAATTGATGGCAGAGATGGTTTCATCTGAAAAAAGAGATAAGGTGAAACTTGATGTTAAACAAACTATTGGGGGTATTTCAAAAAAACTTGATGAACAATCACAAAGAACAAATGAAGCAGTAATGGAACTTATCGCAAGTACAAAAAGTGTAAATGAATTATTACAGCACAGTATTCAAGATGCTCAAAAAACAAAATACGCATCTAATGAAGGCTATAAACAAATCGTAGTACTTAGTGAACAAACAAAAGAGATAAATAATAAAACAATTGATATGACAAAGATGGTTCAAGCATTAGATGAATCATCATCAAAAATTCAAGCTGTTGTTGAAATCGTTAAAAATATTGCGGGAAAGACGAATTTACTTGCGCTAAACTCTGCTATTGAAGCTGCAAGGGCAGGAGAACATGGAAAAGGGTTTGCGGTTGTAGCGGAGGAAGTTCGAAAATTAGCAGATCAAACAAAGCAATCTGTTGAGCAAATTGCAACTTTAATTGGTGTTTCAAATCAGGTAACAGGACAAGTAATCGAATCAATTCACCAAATTCAAATATTAGTTCAAGACGGACTAGTTCAAAATGAGAAATCAATGCACTCCTTTGAAAACATTTCGAAAACTGTTGACTCAACAATATCTGAATTTGAAAGTGTTGGTATTCAAATCGAAGAATTGTCAAATATCGTGGAAAAAATTGGAGAATCATCTGAAAGTCTAGAAACAGCAGCATCTCAACTTGAGCAAACCATCGAATCGTTTTAAATTAAATAAAAATTAAACAAATAACATAGGTACAAAGATACTAAACACCATTTTTCTTGAAAATGGTGTTTTTTTCACGAAGAAAATAGGTCATCATTGTACCAAGCTTTAAGATTAAAACTGAGTCTTTAGTTAAATTGGATAATGGTATATAAAAACGGTATACCATTTTAATGAAAATTCACTAAATAGTTTGACTTTTCCCAAAAATAACATTATTCTATAGGTGGATGGTATACCATTCATCTACTAAGGGGGGAAATTTATGAAAAATTTCAGTTTGTTATTTGTGGTTTTATTTGTTTTCATTTTAGGGGCCTGTTCTGCAGGTAATGAAAACGCTTCATCGGGGGAGAAAATAACTACAGCTGCATCGGGAGAAGGATCAGCACTAGATTTTAGTAAACCAGTCACAATCTTAGTTCATACCTCAGCGGGTGGACCAACAGATTTAATGGCTAGGGAGTTGGCTAAAGCAGCGGAAGATGTAACTGGTGGGACATTTATTGTTGAAAATCGTCCTGGAGGAAGCGGTGCTGTACAAATGGCCGAGATAGCTAATGCAAAAGCAGATGGATACACTTTAGGCGCGATGACACCAAGTCAAATTGGTTTAATAGAAGGTACATTAAAAGAACAATACGATTTGGAAGATTTCTCATGGATATCACAAGGACAAATAGATCCTTATGTAATTGTTGTTCATAAAGATAGTCCATTTAATACATTACAAGATTTAGTTGATTATGCAAAGGAGAATCCAGGGAAATTGACTGTAGGCGGTTATGGGGCTGTTGGGTCTGGTCATAACGTCGCATGGAATATATTTGCTGACGAAGCAAGTATTGAAACTACATGGACTGCCTATGAAAGTACGGGTGATGCAGTTACAGCTATTCTAGGTAACCATATTGATATAGCAAATTCTAATCCTGGTCAAGTTATTCAATATTATGAATCAGGAGATTTAAAAATTTTAGGGGTAATGAGTGACGTACGTTTAGAAGAATTACCTAATGTTCCTACTTATAAAGAGGCTGGTTTTGATGTAGATACTAGTTGGGCACAATTTAGAGGTGTTTATGGACCTGCTGGAATTGATGAATCTACTCTTCAACAATTAAGTGATATATTCGAAAAAGCGATGGCTACAGAGAACTATCAAACATATTTAAAAAATTCACAGATGCTACCAGGAGATATGGATTACAAAGAATTTACTGATTACATTAATTCACAAGCAGAAATTATGCTTAATTGGTATGAAAAATTAGGAGTAGAATAAGGTGGTTACACTATGACCTATAAGTTAGGAAACATTATATTTAGCGTTGTTTTCTTTTTGTTGGGACTTTATTTCCTTATTGGTGCATTTCAAATTCAAAATTTAATTACGGGCAATGACGTGGGACCAAGAGCTTTTCCAATCTTGGTTTCCATAGGCCTTATTATATTTTCTGGAATAAATCTAGCTACAAGTTTATTTGAAAAGGATATAGAAAAGTTAGAATTCAATAATGCAACAAAAGTATTTTTAACGATGTTGAGTCTCGTAGCATTTCTACTATTAATTAGTTTAATAAATTTTTATATTGCATCTATTAT
Organism: Lysinibacillus sp. PLM2; assembly: GCA_023168345.1. Lineage (NCBI taxonomy): Bacteria > Bacillati > Bacillota > Bacilli > Caryophanales > Bacillaceae > Lysinibacillus > Lysinibacillus sp. PLM2. Next base: position 300,342 of record AP025689.1, read on the forward strand.
AATGATTCCGATTCTATTATGGATAAATGATGTTCGGAAAATAATAATTTTATCAATTTCAACAGTTGTCACAATACTATTTATTTTTGTGGTATTTGATTATTTATTAGGAGTACCTTTACCGTAAGGAGGGATAAAGATGATTGCTAATTTAATTGAAGGGTTTTCAATGATATTTTCATTAGAAATATTACTTATGATTGTAGCTGGTTCATTAATTGGCTACTTTGTAGGTGCCCTCCCTGGACTAACACCAAGTATAGGTATTGCAATATTAGTACCACTAACATTTGGGATGGATCCAATTGCAGCGCTAGTACTGCTTGTTGCTTTATATGGCGCAGCGGAATATGGCGGAGGTATAACTGCAATTCTATTAAATGCACCTGGTACAGCTGCAGCCGCTGCAACTGCTTGGGATGGATATCCGTTAGCTCAGAAAGGGATGGCCAATAAAGCACTTACAGTTTCTATCTTATCATCAGGAATTGCAGCATTTATAAGCACCATTTTTTTGATCCTAACTGCTGTACCTATGGCTAAATTTGCATTAAATTTTGGTCCTTTAGAATATTTTGCATTAGCAATCTTCGGGCTAAGTTTAATTAGTATTTTAAGTGAAGGATCAATTGTTAAAAGTTTAATAGGGATGTTTTTCGGTCTTGTCATTATTTGTGTTGGAATTGACCCAATGGTGGGAGTAACACGGTATGCTCAAAGTGGTAATTTGCTGGGCGGTATACCATTTTTACCTGCCTTGATTGGATTATTTGCTTTATCTGAAGTGTTTTATATGCTTGAAAATAGTAAAAATGAAAAAGCAGTGGTTGAAAAGGTTAAAGGATTAGGTTTTACTAAACTTGATTTTAAAAAAATATGGGTAACAATGATTATTAAAGCACCTATAATTGGATATGTGATCGGAGTTATTCCGGGTGCTGGTGCTACTGTAGCTTCATTGGTTGCATATAGTGAAGCAAAAAATTCATCTAAAGATAAAGAATCATTTGGTAAAGGAAATATTGTCGGAATTGCAGCTGCAGAAGGAGCTAACAACTCTGCTGTTCCTGGAGCCCTTGCCCCAATGTTAGCATTGGGTATACCAGGATCTGCAAGTGCTGCGATACTAATTGGTGCACTTACTATTCAAGGGTTACAAGCTGGTCCGAAGCTATTTAGTGATACGCCAGAAATACCATATTCACTATTTGCATCTTTATTAATATCAGTCCCGGTAATGACTATAATTGGGCTATTAGGTGTAAATTTATGGGTTAAAGTTATTAAAATTCCAAAGAATATTTTAGCTATAATCGTTACTACTGTTTGTATTGTAGGTTCTTATTCTTACAGTAATTCAATGTATCCGGTATGGATAATGCTAATATTTGGAGTATTAGGATACTTTATTAGAAAAGTTGATGTGCCTACAACACCAATTGTTTTATCAATGGTTTTAGGATTTATGATTGAAACGAACTTTAGAAGGGCAATGATTGTATCCACAGAAGGTTATTCATTTTTCTTTACTCGGCCAATTGCATTAGTATTAGTATTGTTATCAATATTAATGTTTTTAATTCCCTTATATAGAAGGTTCCGAGGGAAAAACCAAAAAAAGTCTGAAGAAATTACAGTATAAAATGAGGTCATAGAATGTCTGTCAAAGGTAATTCAGTTTATAACTTTATTATTGAACAAATCAAAAAGGGAGAAATAGTTCCCGGTCAAACTTTAACTGAGCGTGGAATTGCAAATGAAATTGGTGTTAGTAGAACACCAATTCGAGAAGCGTTTAAGAAATTAACCGAACAAGGGTTAATGGAGTATGAACCTCATAAGGGAGTAAAAGTAACCTTTTATTCTAAAGTGAAAATCGAAAATTTATATGAAGTTAGAGAGTTGTTAGAAGGCCTTGCCGTTCGACGTCTTGCTAAAGAGCATACAGATGAAGATATTAGCATACTTGAAAGATATATTGAAGAAGCTGAGATAGAAGTTGAAAAAGGAAGCCTAATTAAGCTTCCAGATATAAATTCTGAGTTTCACAATACATTAGCAAGGTTGTCTGGTAATCACTTTTTACTAGAAATAATGAACGAATTGTATATGCAACTTTCCCTATTAATGTCCCAATCACTATCTAATAAAGGCAGACCGATTGAGAATATTCAAGAACATAAAATGATAATAAATGCTATTAAATCAGGGGATATGGACTTGGCAGAAGAAACTGCAAAATTCCATGTTCGAAAATCAAGAGATAATATGCTAAAGAGAATTAAGGAGGATAATTCCGATGGTATCTAAAGAAGTCGTTGATAACACAATGGTGACGAAAGAATTGGTAAATAATATTCTAAATACAAAATATGATTCTCTTCCAGAAGAAGTAAAGGAGCATGCTAAGAAAAGCTTGTATAACTGGATGGGAGTTGCAATTGGAGCATCAAAACACGAATCGGTAGATATGGTTTTAGCGGTTGCTAATGAAGTAAATAAAGAACAGGAAGTAAATATTCTAGGTAGGGAAGAAAAGGTTGATATTTTAATGGCAACACTCATCAATGGTATGTCATCACATATCTTTGACTATGATGATACTCATTTAGATACAATCCATCATCCAAGTGGTCCGATAGCACCAGTTGTATTAGCACTAGGTCAGAAATACAACTTATCAGGTGAAGAAATATTACATGCATTTACTTTAGGGTGTGAAGTGGAATTAAGAATTGCAAATGCAGTTTACCCAAGCCATTATCAATTAGGTTATCATATTACAAGCTCAACAGGCGTATTTGGTGCAGCTGTTGCAGCAGGTATTCTTTTAAATTTAGATGAGAAGCAACTAACATACGCACTGGGGATTGCAGGAACTCAATCTTTTGGTTTAAGGGAAATGTTTGGTACAATGACGAAACCATTCCATCCTGGAAAAGCAGCTCAAAATGGTTTGTTAGCTGCCTTATTAGCAAAACAAGGATTTACAAGTTCAGAACAAGTTTTAGAAGCAAAAAGAGGATTTGCAAATGTTTATGCTCCGGAAAGAGATTTATCTAAAGTTAATGTTGAATGGGGTCAAACATGGGAAATCTATAAAAATAGTTTTAAACCCTATGCATGTGGAATTGTCCTGCATCCGTCGATCGACGCTTGTATTTATTTTGGCCAAAATTATAAACAAGAGGATGTAGATAAGATAGATTTATATGTAAACCAATATGTTCTAGAATTAACAGGTAAGCCAACACCTAAAACAGGGTTAGAAGGGAAGTTTAGTATTTACCATACAGGATCTGTAGCATTCTTATACGGCGATGCAGGTGAAAGTGAATACAAAGATAATATTGTTAATTCAACTGAAGTTATAGCGTTTAGAGAAAAAATAAATCCAGTTGTTGACGAAAATGTACCAGAAGAGTCTGTAAAAGGTGTAATTACATTAAAAGATGGAACAACAGAAGAAATTTATATTGAGCGTGCAACAGGTAGTGTCGAAAATCCAATGACATTAAATGCATTAACAACTAAGTTTAATAAATTAGTTGTACCTATTCTAGGAGAAGAAAAAGCAAATAAAATAAAATCGATTATTCTAAATATCGAAAATGAAACTAACGTCGAAAATTTACTAAATCAGACAGTGTAGAAGAGTATTATGGTTATTTTAGAGATTATAGTTAGAATTATTCTACCTATGTTCATTCTTATAATTTCTGGTGCTCTTTTGAATTATAAGTTCAATTTAAATTTAAGTACGCTTAGTAATATATTAATCTATTACTTTTTACCGATAGTCTGCTTTTTTAATATTTATAATACCAACTTTGAAAAAGAAGTGGTTATTAATATTATTTTGTATGTTGTGTTGTATAATTGCCTTCTTATTTTACTAACTATTTTTTACGGTAAAAGGCTAAATTTAAGCTTTGAAGAGTATGCAACTTTTAAAAATGGTGCAGTGCTTAGTAATTCGGCTAATTATGGAATACCAGTTAGTAATTTAGTTTTTAAGAGTGATCCGGTTGGTACTTCTGTACAGGTGATTATTGCAGTAATACAAAATGTATTAACTTATACATGGGGTTTTTTAAATGCATCTTCAATAAATGGAAAGATAACAAAAAAACATGTTATTAAAATGCTAAAAATACCCATTATATACGGTTTAATTATAGCGGTAATCATGAAAGTCTTTAATTTAGAAATTCCTTCTGTCTTAGAAATACCATTAAAACAAATTGATGATGGCTTCATTGCAATAGCCCTATTAACTTTAGGTGCACAAATCTCTTTTAAAGGATTAGGGCAGATCGATAAAGTCGTATTAAATGCAATAGTAATTAGAATAATATTTTCACAAATTATTAGTTTACTTATGATTTTTAGTTTAGGGATTACAGGGTTACTCGCTAAAGCTTTGTTTTTATCAAGTTCATTTCCCTCGAATCGTAGTGCCGCATTAATTGCTCTAGAATATAATAATGTTCCTGATAAAGCTGCATTAATAGTTGTTTATACCACACTATTAAGTCCGTTAACAGTAGCAGTAAATATTATAATTGGAAATGTTATCTTTTAAGGGAATAAAGAGCAATAAATGATTAGTGCTGCAATTAAATAATACATTATAAATTATTTATTAAGCCTCTTCGAAAAATCATTTGTTAGAATATCGAGAAAACGTTTAGGACTAATAAAATTATTCAGAAGCAGTTCAATTTGTTATACTACTGCCCCGTAAAAGTTAGACATTAATCTAATTTTTACGGGCTTTTTATATTAAAAGAAGCTTTTAAAGGAATTGGACAAAACCAAGTTATTGAAACGACTATTAAAAGCATACATTTATTTATCATGGATTTATTTTGAATATTGTTGACTTCTGGATTCATTTTATTATGTGTTATTCCTCCATTAAACAAATATCCACGTTATCTAATTTTGTAGAAATTAGATAACATTTTCTAAATAATGGATATTACAAAAAGAGGGTTTTAAACAGAAAATGTCGAATATTTAAACAATATATTTGAAATTTTGATTAAACAGGGAGGGCGTTATGAGGATAAAAAATTATATTGGTGGTAAATGGATTGATTCTGAGCAGCTGCAGCGAGTTCCCATTGTTAACCCTGCTAACGGAAATGTATTAGGAGAGGTGCCACTGTCAACAAAGGCAGAAGTAGAAATGGCTGTATCTGCTGCAAAAGAAGCTCAAAAACGGTGGGCACTTATCCCAGCTCCAAAACGTGCGGACTATTTATATGAAATTGGTTATAAGTTAAGAGAAAAGAAAGAACATCTTGCTCAAATTTTAACAAGTGAGATGGGAAAAATAATCGAAGAAGCACGTGGAGAAGTTCAAGAGGGAATTGATATGGCATTTTATATGGCTGGTGAAGGAAGACGATTGTTTGGGGAAACAACACCTTCTGAATTGGTAGACAAATTCGCCATGAGTGTAAGAAGCCCAATAGGTGTGGTTGGTTTAATTACTCCTTGGAATTTTCCGATTGCGATCGCTACATGGAAATCCTTCCCTGCCATCGTTGCTGGGAATACATTTGTTTGGAAGCCCTCCATTGAAACGCCTTTAATGGCATATGAGCTAGGAAAGATTTTCGAAGAGATCGGCTTACCAGATGGGGTTGCCAATATCGTTTTTGGATCAGGTTCTACTGTTGGTACAACGATGATTGAACACCCCGATATAAAAGTCATTTCCTTTACAGGATCTAATGCAACAGGCAGTAAAGTAGCTGAATTAGGCGGTAGACATTTGAAAAAGGTCTCTTTGGAAATGGGAGGAAAAAATGCTGTAATTGTAATGGACGATGCTAATTTATCACTAGCGGTTGAGGGTATCGTTTGGAGTGCCTTTGGGACAGCGGGACAAAGATGTACAGCCTGCAGCCGAGTCATTGTACACAAAGATGTAAAACAAGAGCTAGAAGAAATGTTAGTTGAAGCGATAAGTCAACTAACTGTTGGTGATGGTTTGGACCCAGCTATTAAAGTAGGGCCGGTCATTAATCGTAAGGCATTAGAAAAAATCAATCATTACGTTCAAATTGGGAAGCAGGAGGGTGCAAAATTACTTGCGGGGGGCAAGATATTATCGGCACCACCATTCGAAAAAGGCTTCTTCTTTGAACCGACGATTTTTACAGATGTAAAAAATGACATGATGATTGCACAGGAAGAGATATTTGGACCTGTGATTAGCATTATAGAGGTAGGTAGTTTAGAAGAAGCGATTGAAGTGAACAATAGCGTGAAATTTGGGCTATCTAGCTCTATATTCTCTCAAGATATTAATAAAATATTCAAAGCACAAAGAGATTTAGATACGGGGATTGTTTATGTAAACGCAGGAACAACAGGTGCTGAAATTCATTTACCATTTGGGGGAACAAAAGGAACAGGTAATGGGCATCGAGATTCTGGTCAAGCGGCTTTAGATGTTTTTACAGAATGGAAGAGCATTTATGTAGATTATAGTGGCAAGCTACAAAGAGCCCAAATAGATACAGAAAATTAAAGAAAAGGGGATGTATGATATGAAGGTTGTAGTGTTAGGCGCTGGACTTATGGGGAAAGAAGTAGCGCGAGATTTAGTAGCAAGTGATAAAGTAGAAAAAGTATTTTTAGCTGATCTAGATTTAACGATAGCTCAGGATTTTGCCAATCAACTAAATTCAGCAAAAATTGAAGCGCTTGAGTTAAATGCAGAACGTGATGATGAATTGCGAGCATGCATTGCCAAAGGAGACGTATGTGTTAACGCGCTATTCTATGAATTTAATGAAAGAGTTGCTCGTGCAGCCATTGATATTGGGGTACATTCTGTAGATTTAGGTGGCCACATTGGAGATGTAACAGAAAACGTCTTAGCACTAAACGAACAAGCAAAAGAAAAGAATGTCACGATTATTCCAGATTTAGGCGTTGCACCAGGAATGATTAATATATTAGCGGGTTACGGAGCTTCAAAATTAAATGAAGTAGATTCTATTAAACTATATGTTGGAGGCATTCCTACAAAACCGGAACCTCCACTAAATTATACGAGAGTATTTTCATTAGAAGGTGTGATCGATCATTACACAGAACCTTCTAAAGTGATACAAGGTGGTAAATTAAAAGAAGTTAAATCCTTAACAGGAATTGAACCAGTATACTTTGATCAATTTGGTGTGCTAGAGGCATTTTACACTTCAGGGGGTATTTCAACATTATATAAAACCTTCCCAAATGTTAAAACGCTTGAGTACAAAACTGTACGTTATAAAGGGCATGCAGAAAAATTTCAATTACTCGTAGATCTTGGCTTCTTTGCGAAAGACAATGTAGTTGAAGTGAATAGAACAGAAGTGAATGTAAGAGATGTTGTACGTGAAGCGTTAAAGAAAAAACTAAATCTTGGCGATAAACAAGATGCTGTATTACTTCGCGCAATTATTTCAGGTGAGAAAAATGGGGAACAAGTAACATATGAATATGAAACCTCGATTATCCGTAAAGATGAGGATGATATGACAGCGATGGCCCGTGCAACAGCATGTACAATTGCATCTGTAGCGGTCATGATTGGTACAGGGGTAATTACAAAACATGGTGTTTTACCACCAGAAACGGTTGTACCAGGTAAAGAGTACATCGAAAAAATGGCGAAACGTGGCGTTATGATAAAAGAAACAAAACACCGTTCTTCAATCGTGAAATGGTAGGGTGATATAATATGAACTTTGACTTTACGGAAGAGCAGCAGTTACTTCGAAAAACAGTCCGCCAATTTGTTGATTTAGAGATACAACCGTTTATATCAAAATGGGACGCAGATGGCAGCTTTGACCCTGCTATTTGGAAAAGGCTCGCGCAGCTTGGGCTCATGGGTGTTTGCATTCCTGAGAAATACGGTGGTGCAGGAATGGACTACAATAGTTTAGCAATTGTTTGTGAAGAACTAGAGAGAGGTGATACGGCTTTTCGCACGGCGGTGTCAGTTCATACTGGTTTAAATAGTATGACGCTCTTACAATGGGGAACTGAAAAACAAAAGCAAAAATATTTAGTACCACAAGCAAAGGGCGAAAAAATTGGTGCATTTGGTTTAACTGAACCTGGAGCGGGTTCTGATGTTGCGGGCATGTCTTCCTTTGCAAAACGCGAAGGAGATGTGTATATACTAAATGGGCAAAAAACTTGGATTTCCTTATGCGATGTTGCAGATCACTTTATTGTATTTGCCTATACAGATAAATCAAAAAAACACCATGGTATTACAGCATTTATAGTAGAACGAACTATGCCTGGTTTCTCGTCAAAAGCTATTAAAGGAAAATATGGTATTCGCGCAGGAAATACAGGTGAATTATTCTTTGAAGATGTACGTATACCTGTAGAAAATAGGCTAGGTGAAGAGGGAGAAGGATTTAAAATTGCCATGTCTGCTCTCGATAATGGTCGCTTTACAGTTGCGGCAGGTGCAGTTGGTTTAATTTATGCGTGCTTAGAAGCAAGCATAAAATATTGTAAAGAGCGAATGACCTTTGGTAAATATATTGGTGAACATCAATTAGTAGGTCAAATGATTGCTAAGATGGAAGCTGGTTATCAAATGAGTCGTTTACTAGTCTATCGTGTAGGTGAATTGAAAAATAAAGGAGTACGCAACACTAGAGAAACCTCTCTAGCAAAATGGCAGGCATGTGATTTTGCGAATCAAGCTGCAGATGATGCTGTGCAAATTCACGGAGCCTATGGATATTCTGATGAATATCCTGTTGCAAGATACTTACGCAATTCAAAGGCACCTGTAATCTATGAAGGGACACGAGAAATTCATACAATTATGCAAGCGGATTATGTATTAGGTAGAAGAGTTGATAAACCATTAAATAAAATGTTACCTAAATGGCCATTTGAAGAATAAGAAGAACAGGCGCGTGAAGATGAACGATATTCTTCACGCTTTTTTATCGTGAATTTAATAAGTTAAAAATTAACTAAATACATGCTTGTTCATATGTTAGAGATTTTTTTCATATGTTTTGTATAGTTGCTATTTTTACATAAAATCTATTCTAAAAATTAAAATGGTTTGAAATTATTTTGACTTATTTGTAACTTATTAGGAATTTATCAGTCTAATTCCATAGAAAGCTAATAGAAAAGGAGCGAAATCATGAAAAAGAGGTTTTATATAAGCGGTATTCTTATACTACTAGCTGTACTGGCAGTAACTGCAGTGCTTTTTCTAGGTAAGAAAATTGAAGTGAATGCAACCTCAACCGCATTGGTAAATCATCCTTACCATGTTCAATTTTCACACGCACTAGACGAAAACAGTATTGAAAAGGGTTACGTATACTTAACAGACAAAGAAGGTAATAAAGTAGAATCTGAAATAAAACTACTGAATAAAGGGAAAACAGTGACAATCCTGAATACAAAATCAGGAGAATATACTTTGCACGTCGAGAAAAATGCATTTCCAATTCCTTCAACGCCAACAGCTAAAAAAGAAATTGAATATGAAGTTATTGATCAAATTGAAGGAATCACATCGATTGAAGACTTGCAAAACTTTTTCCTTACTGCGTTAAATCGTGAACAGCGATATTATCTTAATGACTCGACGCTGAGTGGGGCAGAGGAAAGTGCAGAAGTATCCAATTCAGCAGCAGATATGAGCTCGGACCGTGGAGCAGATTATTCCACAACTAATAATCAAGTGGAAGGTATTGAAGAAGGCGACATTGCTGTAACGGATGGAGAATATATCTACGCTACGTATGAAAACGATATCGTTATTACAGACGCAAGAAACCCTGAAAATATGAAGCAAGTAAGTAAAATAACATTTAATGATTATAGCTATCCTATGCAGTTGATGATTCATGAAAATATACTAATCGTAATGAAAGATCAATATATTGAGCCCGAACAAAAGGATAAGGATAAATATGTTAGTGGATATAGTATGACAACAGCGGCGTTTTATAATATCGAAGACCCTAAAAAGCCAACATTAATTCGTGAAATAGGGCAAGATGGTTATATGACGGGCGTACGAAAATATAACGATGTGCTTTATATGGTAACGATAAAGTCACCGGAGTATTGGATTTTACATGAAACACCTGTTGAAGAGGTAGAACTTAGACCATACACGTATGATAGTGCAGAAGATGTAAAAATCGCACCGATGGAAATTGAAAAGTTAACGATTCTACCGGGGTCAACAGAACCGAATTATACCATTATTTCAGCTATTGATTTAAATAACTTTGAAAATGAAAAAGTAGAAACGAAAGGTTATTTAGGTAGCAGTTCGACCCTTTATATGTCGCCGAATGCACTATACCTTACTGCATATAATTATGAAATGCCAAGTACTCTTGAGTTTGAGGTTAATAGTGATCCCAATACATCTGTGTCAAATTCAATGGCAAGGGAAATGATCATTGCGCCAACTTTAGTAAGTACAGAGATTTATAAATTTGACATTGATGGCACGAATATTGACTATACAGCTTCTACATCCATCAATGGTTCGGTCTTGAATCAGTTCTCAATGGATGAATATAATGGTCATTTCCGAATTGCGGTAACCGAAGGAAATACGTGGGGAGCTGAAACCACATCAAAAAATCATTTGTTCATCTTTAATGATCAACTAGAAAAAGTAGGAGAAGTAACAGATTTAGCAAAAGGAGAGCGTATTTATTCTGCTAGATTTATGGGGGATAAAGCTTATATTGTAACATTTAAAGAGGTTGACCCACTATTTGTCATTGATTTGGCAAATCCAAATGATCCGAAAGTTTTAGGGGAGTTAAAAATACCAGGATTCAGTAATTACTTACATCCGCTTGATGAAAATCATCTGATTGGAATAGGCTATGAAACGGAGACAATGATTAACAGTTATTCAAAACGACCATTTACTGTCACAGGTGGTATCAAAGTATCTCTATTTGACATTACTGATTTTTCAAACCCAAAAGAGCAAGATACAGTTGTATTAGGGGGACGTGGTTCCTATACAGAAGTTCAATACAATCATAAAGTACTCTTTAGAAATAGTGCATATAGTTATTTTGGTTTCCCGGTAAGCATCTATGAGAGAAACGGAGAATACGATACACGTTTTGAAGGATCGGGCTCTGTCATTTACGAAATTACTGCAGATAAAGGTATTGAGCTAAAAGGGAAATTAATAACACCAGCGTCTCCTGGTGAACAGTATGAAAACTGGGAAACGATGGTACAAAGAATGCTTTACATTGGCGATACACTTTACACAATTTCAAGGAGTGAAGTGAAAAGCTACGATCTACAAACATTTAAACAATTAGGAAGCTTAAAGATTCAATAGAAAAATTAAAAGACTCGGGAGATAACAATTATCTTCCCAAGTCTTTTAAATCTTATATCTTGTTTGATTAGCAACAGGGACAAAAGGAAATTTCGGACAAGTAGTAAATAGGAAGAACAGTAAACATTTGCTCTACCCTTAATTTGAAAGTCGTTCGTTGGGGAGTAAGGTGAAGACTCTCGCGGAAAGAGAAAATTACATCGAAAACGAACAGTACTATATCCAAAAAATACAATCCATATTAGCATGGATTGTATTTTTTACTATTTATCCTGCAATATCAGTTCACTTACTGTAACAAACTCATAGCCTTCATTTTGTAAGTACTTCAAGACACTTTCAAGACCATCAGCAGTAGATTGGTGAATATCATGCATTAGAATAATGGCGTTATTATGCATGTTTTTCTTAACCATTGGTAAAAGATTACTAGAATCACGATGTTTCCAATCTAGTGAATCTATCGTCCATAAGACTGCTGGCAAATCGATTAAATCTGTTACACGTTTATTTTTATCTCCATATGGTGGTCGGAAAACGTCAGGATATTGACCTGTTACATTTTTAATCGCTTCATTTGTTAGATGAATTTGCTCTAATACACTTTCAGATGATAGAGCTGTTAATCTTGCATGGTCCCAAGTATGATTTCCTATTTCATGACCACGCTTTACAGTTTCGATTAAAATATCTGAATAATCGTCTACACGATTCCCAACAACGAAGAATGTAGCTTTTGCATCATATTTATCCAATGTATTTAAGATTTGCATCGTAATCGTTGGATGGGGTCCATCATCAAAGGTTAAAGCTACTTTTTTATCATTATGTGAAGGGGTATTCGGTTGTGCATAATTGCCTTTAATTCCATTTTTAAATTCAGGTGCAAGTAAAGAATAAATCGATGATAGTGAGATGGTTGCTGTTGGAATACCAGCATTACGCTCTGCAACTTCACCCTTATCAAAGTAAATAAATAATTGATCATCTTTTATAGCAAACCGTTTATATAATTTCCATTTAGGCTCTGTTGCTGCAAAAAATTGATCATTATAAATGTATTGGTTGTATGCTTTATTATTTAAAATACTTGAACGAACGTGATCAGTAATTGTTATCAAGTGATCAACGTCTAAATCAACTAAATGTCTTAAATCTATTACTTCACCAGTTTCATTATTGAAAAATATTGTATTAATAGTAGTTTCATATATATTCGAACCAATTGCCTCACTCTTTGTGAAGACGATTGAAATATATTTATTGTCATACTCAAATATTTCACTACTAATTTTTAAATTGTTAAATAGATTTTCAGTTTCATTTAAGCGTACTGCATTTTTATATTGTTCTTTTGATGTGGCTATGTATTGATTAATTTCATTGTTGATTATTTCAAACTTAGTTTGTATGGATTGTATATGGTATGGTGTTGATTGATCATTTAATTTTTCGTGAATAATGTGAATTCCATCAAATGCTGTTTTAAATTCTTCAGTGACTGGTGATGGCAAGATTTCTGGTTCTTCAACTATTTGTTCGTCAATTACACCATCGTTTGCCAAAACTTTTTGAAACTTTGATTCTTTACTTGTAATAACAAACACTGTTATCAAACTAAACAATGTAAAAATGGTAGTAATCAGGACAATGTCAAGTAACCGACCGCCGAACTTGCGATCCTTGTTGTTCATACTTAGTTGGGAACTCCTCTCTATTGTTTAATTTATATATGAAAAATATGTAAAAAATAATAAATAATAAAAAATTGTATTGAGATTTCCTTTTTTGTTCGATAATATGAGCAAGGAGAAAAAGGAGAATCAGCAATGACAAATAACGAAATGAACTATGAGATGGCATTAGATTGTTTTCTACTCGCTGGCCGAATAATGATTGAGAGCGGTGCAGAGACTTATCGAGTAGAAGATACAATGTTACGAATGGCTCGCTCTCTTGATATAGAAGATGCACAAAGTTATGTAACCCCAACCGGGATTATTCTTTCATTGGGAAGAAGACAAATCACAAAAATTACATCTATATCAAATCGTATAACGGATTTACACAAAATTTCACTAGTAAACAGAGTTTCTCGTAACCTTACAAATAAAATAATATCACTTGAAGAAGCGTATGACGAGCTACTTCGGATACAAAAAAACAACTACTTTTTACCAATTTATCTACAGGTTTTTCTTGCTGCTATTGCAAGTAGTGCTTTTATTATTTTGTTTGGTGGTTTATGGAGTGATATGCCAGCTGCCTTTGTAGCAGGTGGTGTTGGGTTTACCGTTGTGACCATCATACATGAACTGACAAAGGTGAAATTTTTCTCAGAGTTTTTAGCAGCACTTTTCACTGGATTAGTCGCATATTTCGCTGTAAAGTTTCACGTTGGAACAGAATTAGACAAAATAATTATTGGCGGCGTAATGCCATTAGTTCCTGGGGTTTTAATCACAAATGCTGTTCGTGATTTAATGGCGGGCCATTTCACGTCGGGAATAGCTAAAGGTGCAGAAGCCTTTTTAACTGCATTTGCTATTGGATCTGGTATTGCGCTTGTAGTTGGATTTTAAGGAGAAAAACGAATGGATTATTTCGTACAAGCAATTTTTAGTTTTATATCGACTGCATGTTTTGGTGTCATTTTTAATGCGCCAATAAAAGCAATTCCCTATTGTGGCTTTGTTGGTTCCATTGGTTGGATGATTTATTACACACTCATGCAATATGATGTGTCAGAGGTTCAGTCCACCTTTTTAGGAGCTTTTGTTGTTGCAATTGTCGCTCAAATATTTGCTCGTAAATTTAAATCACCGATGATTGTTTTTAATGTATCTGGAATTATACCGCTTGTCCCAGGTGGTCTTGCTTATAATACTATGCGGAGTATTGTGGAATTAGAATATATAAGTGGAATTGAATATGGATTACGTGCTTTTATGATTTCAGGGGCTATTGCTATGGGACTTGTGTTTGCAGAAGTAATTGTACAGCTAATTTTTAGACTTTTAAATAACGGTAGGACGTCCATGCAATCCTATGCTAGAGTAAAGAGACAAAAGATAAAGTGACGAAAGGCTACAGATAGTATTGAAAATCCTTAAAATTCTGTAGCCATTTTATTATTTCTGATTGTTAATTAGTTTTTTTATTTCTTTTGCGTTAACTGGTTTACTTATTAAGAAGCCTTGAATAATATCACATTCAAATTCTTTAAGCAGCTGCAATTGTTCGTCTGTTTCTACCCCTTCAGCAATTACAGTAATATTCATAGACTTAGCAAATTGAACCATACCTTTAATCAATCGTTGAGTCTTTTCAGACATCATTAATGAATGAATAAACATTTGATCAATTTTTAAAATTTCTATAGGTAATAGCTGCATATATCTGAAGGAGGCATAGCCTGTCCCAAAATCATCAAGTACAAACGTTATTCCTTCGTTTTCAAGTAGTCGCATTTGTTTAATAATATATGATTCAGCCTCAGCTTCAAGAGCGAATTTTTCTGTAATTTCTATTTGAATTAAGCTTGCAGGGCAATTCGTTTGAGATAATGTATTCAGAATCGATTTAGCCATATTTTTATCACGGAACTCACGGACAGATAAGTTGATGCTAATCTTTAAATTGATTCCTTTCTCATTCCATAGGGCAGCTTGTTTACAGGCTTCCTCAATGACAAAAGATCCAATATCGTTAATCAGACCGGTTTCTTCTGCGATAGGAATTAATTCATCCGGCGGAACTACGCCGATTTCCTCATCTTCCCAACGTACTAAGGCTTCAACTGCAATAATTTCCCCACTTTTTAGATCAAGCTGTGGCTGATATAAAACCTCAAGATTTTTTTGGTCTAAAGCAAGTAATAGACGCTTTTCAATTAATGATTTTCGGTTTAACGCTTTATGGGATTTAGATGATAGGGAGGCAATATTGTTCCCACCAGCTTCTCTAACATTTTGAACGGCCTTAAGAGATGCCTGCATTAACTGATAAAAGCCAGACTGATCTGTTGGTGAGTGAGTAATACCACCACTTATTGATAAAGGTACAGCAGCATTGCCACTATAAATAGGGTTTTGTTTTAAATAAGTTAAAAAGCCTTGGATAAACCATTCGCTTAATGGGGTAATGACAACAAATTCACTTGAATTAATACGAGCCATTGAACTGTCCTGGAAATAAATTTTTAGACGTTTAACAAACTCAGAAATGAAGCTACTCTCATTTAAGTTTTGATGCAATTCTTTTACTGTATAGAATTTATCAATACTTAAATATACAAAGGAAAAACGTCTTCCTTCCTCAACCATTTCGTTAACGATTTGTTCTAAGCGGTAAATATTCATTAAACCAGTTTCTGGATCAATATAGGCAATTTTCTCAAGCTGTTGTTTCATTAATTTTTCATCAGTGATATCGAGCTCAAGTAAAGTATATTGAGCATGATCGTCTGAATATGAAGGGATAGCAGTTAGATGTACCCAATAAGATAGTCCATCCTTAGTAATCTTTTCTACATCGCCTTGCCAGATTTCACCGGAAGATATTGTGTGCCAGATTTCTTCCGCTTCCCTCTTAGATTGCTCAGTTTCAGGGAAAAGCTGCCAGAATGTTTTTCCTAAAACACGTTTTGGCGTCCAATGGCTAGTTTTTAAAAACTTTTCGTTACAGTTTGTAATAAACCCTTCACTATCAATTGTTACTACCATAAAGGATGAAAATAGTCCTTCCTTTAGGTGGCTAAGTTCCTGAGACGACTTATTAATTTTTTTCATTTGGGTATTCAATAAACAAATAACTAAAGTACATAATTCCCCTTTATAATAAGTAGGAATCGTAATAATTGATGCTTCAAGTAATTGATCATCATTTGTTAATAAGTATTGATTTTCGAATTTTAGCATATCTCTTCTTTTAGAAATCAATTCCCATGTGTCTTTTGTAAAAGATGAAAATAATGAATCCTTTACATGGTCGTTATCACTAAACTCGCTAAGCGAATAATGGAAAAAGTCTTCAGCTAATTCATTCCAAATCAAAACATTGTTTTCGTTATTGAGAATCATCGATGGAAAAGGAGCTTGTAATATTAAGTTTTCACTTATACTATAGTTTGATTTTGCGAGGCCCATTACTATTATCTCCTTAATACGGATATATTTACTAATATTATAGTTTTAATTCATTATATAGTCATTACCAATTTAATAGTAAATTTTTGATCATTTTCAAAAACGGGACTTTTGTACTAAGTAATGTTTAGAAAATTGTAAAACTTCATATAAAAATTTGTCATAAAATGAATGAGTTTGTCTAGATAATCTATCTTTGGAAGCATAAATTTAAATTCCTGCTAATGCTGTGAATGTATTGAGAGATTAATTTATACTTAAAGTAACATTCTAACATATTGATGAAATCAACATGATGTGTTTTTATTCAGGGGGATATATATTGAAAACTGTATTTTCTTATGCAAAGCCATATTGGTTGCCTGCTACGATTGCAATCTGTTTAATGCTCATTGAATTGCTCGTTGAGTTATCTCAGCCTTTAATTATTGCAAAGATTATTGATGATGGGATCGTAGTAAATGATCCTAGAGCAATTGGATTTTGGGGGATTATTTTAATTAGTTTAGCAATTGCTGCATTCTTTTGTGGTGTCGTCAATTCTTATTTTTCTTCTCATGCTGCCCAAAGCTTTGCTTATGATTTGAGAAATGAGCTTTTTCGTAAGATTCAAGCGTTTACAATGGCTACTTATTTAAAATTTCCTACATCGGGATTAATAACAAGGCTTACGAGCGATGTGAATCAAGTTCAATCTGTCTTTTTTATGAGTTTAAGAATTATGTTAAGGGCACCTTTAGCTGCGGTGGGTAGTTTAATGATGGCCTTCTTAATAAATCCTAGAATTGCTTTCTTTTTATGTATAGGAGCACCCATAGTTGTAGTGATTTTATACTTTATGGTAAAGAAGGGAATTTCCTATTTTGCTCAAGTACAGTGGCGATTAGATCGGGTAAATCGAGTGTTGCAAGAAGGCTTGCAGGCTATTCGTCTTGTAAAAGCCTATATGCGTGACCAGTATGAATCCGATAGATTTCAAAATGTATCCAATTTATTAAAAGTAGATACAACAAAAGCATTACGAATAATGGAATTCATTATGCCTGTACTATTGCTAATTATGAATTTCAGTTTATTGGCAGTAATATGGTTTGGCTCGAATGAAATCAATAATGGGAATGCGCAAGTAGGAGAATTGGTAGCTATTATAAATTATGCTATGCGTATAACAGGGAACTTTTCCATGTTCGCTTTTATCATTATTGCCTTTGCTCGTGCGAAAGCTTCTGCTGATCGTATGGAGGAAGTTTTAGTGGTACCAGCTACTGATTTAGAAGTGAAAAGTTTTAATCACAATGAGGGGGAACAGAAGGAGTTAGGATCCATTCGATATGAACATGTCTCCTTCACGTATCCAAATACAAAGTTACCAGTATTGCAGGATATTTCATTCGAACTTAAACCCGGTGAAAAGCTTGCTATTATGGGTGAAACAGGTTCAGGGAAAACCACATTGTTAAACTTATTACCTAGGTTTTATGAAACGACCATGGGAGAAATATACGTCAATGGTCGTAACATTAAAAGTTGGAAGCTTTCAGAGTTAAGGGAGATGATTGGTTTTGTTCCCCAAAGATCATTACTCTTTACCGGATCAATCGAGCAGAACTTAAGGTGGGGAAAACAAGATGCGGAATTTGAAGAAGTTCGGTATGCAGCAATGCAAGCACAAATTCACAGCACGGTCGAAAGCTTCCCAAATAAGTACGAAACACGTGTAGGGCAAAAAGGTGTAAATTTATCTGGTGGCCAAAAACAAAGATTATCTATAGCGCGAGCGTTAATTCGAAAGTCTGGCATTTTAATATTAGATGATAGTACGAGTGCCCTTGATGTAAAAACAGAATCAGCCTTATGGGAAGCGCTGGATGAGGAAAAAGTTACGATGCTCGTTGTAACACAAAAGGTTCAAACTGCCAAAATACTCGATAAAATACTGCTTTTACATGAAGGGAAAGTAGAAGCCTATGGTACACATGAACAGCTATTGCAAATAAGTGAACGTTATAGGCAAATTGCTGAGTCTCAGCAGGAACAGGTAGGTGAGTAATCATGAAGTTTATACGTAAACCGTTTGGTTATGAGCCTGTTTTGCCCAAAGCTGTTTTAAAGGCTCCAGGTAAAAAGAAAAAAGGACCCAGAGCAAGTGATTGGAAAAGTACATTACTCCAAATATGGAAAATCGTTGATGAACGACGATATCTATTGATGTTAGTCCTTTTTATGGTCATGATTAGTGCCACATTGTCGTTAATTGGGCCTTTATTAATTGGATATTTAATAGATCACTACATTTTAACTTGGAAATTCGATGAAATGTTGCCTTTTATATTGATATTAATTGGAGTGTATGTAGTACTGTCCATCTCTTTATTTTTACAAAACTATTGGATGATCGGCATTTCTCAACAAACTGTGTACCGTATGAGAACAGGGCTCTTCCAACATTTAATGAAATTACCTATTTCCTTTTTTGATAAACGACAGCACGGTGAATTAATGAGTCGAGCAACAAATGACATTGAGACGGTCAGTGCCACTTTAAACACTTCCTTCATTCAAGTGTTTTCTAGCATACTTACCTTGCTCGGAACCGTGGGAGTGATGCTTTACTTAAGTCCACTTTTAACAATGCTGACGATGATTATTATTCCATGTATGTTTATGGCAATGCGCTGGATTACGAAAAGAACAGGAAAGCTGTTCAAAGAACAACAAGCAGCTGTTGGAGCACTTAATGGAATGATTGAGGAGACGATATCAGGTCAAAGCATCGTGAAAGCCTTCTCTCAAGAAAATCGTGTAATAGAAGAATTTCGTGAAAAAAATGATCAGTTACGTAGAACTGGATTTTGGGCATTAACTTATTCTGGCTATATTCCAAAGGCGATGAATTTTTTAAATAATATTAGTTTTGCTATTGTAGCAGGAGTAGGAGGAATGCTAGCCTATCATAATTTGGTAACGATTGGTATCATCGTTATTTTCACAGAATACGCTAGACAATTTACTCGCCCATTAAATGACTTGGCAAATCAAATAAATACAGTTCTTTCTGCCATCGCAGGTGCAGAGCGTGTTTTTGCTATTATGAATGAAACGGAAGATATCGATACGGGAAAAGCTTTAAATGATACGAAACTAAAGGGTGAAGTAGAGTTTAAAGATGTTCATTTTAAATATGAATTAGCGGAAGAGCAAGAAACGTTAAAAGGCGTTAGCTTTCATGTGGAGCCTGGTCAAACTGTTGCTTTAGTTGGACCAACTGGGGCAGGAAAGACGACAATTATGCAATTGATCGCACGATTTTATGATGTAGAAGATGGTGCAGTCTTATTTGATGGCACCGATGTTCGGAACTTAAAACGGGAAACATTAAGAAAACAAATGGCCTTTGTTTTACAGGATCCATTTCTTTTTGAAACGTCAGTCCTAGAAAACATTCGTTATGGGAGATTAGATGCAACTGATGAGGAAATTATAGAAGCATGTAAAAAGGCCAATGCCCATGATTTTATTTTGAAATTACCTGATGGATACAATACTGTTTTAGCAGCAGACGGAAGCGAAATCTCCCAAGGCCAAAAGCAGCTGTTATCTATTGCAAGAGCTTTTGTAGCAAACCCTGTAATTCTTTTATTAGACGAGGCGACTAGTAGCATCGATACGGTTACAGAAGTGAAAATACAAGAAGCATTGGAAGAATTAATGAAGGGTCGAACTAGCTTTGTGATTGCCCATCGATTAAATACAGTTCGTCAAGCAGACCTTGTCTTTGTCATGCAGGAGGGACAAATAGTAGAAGTGGGAAGACAGGAAGAATTAATAAAACTTGGTGGGGTTTATGCGAACATGCTCAAACAAACCGAAAGTATCAGAGATTAGTTAAAGTAGTAATTTATTCATTTGGTTGCATTCAAACATATGAATCTCTAAAATGAAGACAAGTGTATATATGGAATTGGAGTTCTTACGATGAAATTTTCAATTATTAAGCAATCATTTCCTGTAGATATGGAAACCTTTGAAGAGATTAAACAGTTGTGTGAAGATGCGGGTAATATTGATCGAACTAGCTACTATACGGTGATGAAATTAAATGCCTCAACGAGTTACAATAATAAGGGTTTTTTTGTCTTAGCTTATGATGACGAACAGGATCAATTAATAGGTGCTGCTAGTGCAACTGATTTAATTGGGTTAAACACCTACGAATGGTCATTGGTTGTTTCGCCAATGTACCGTCAAATAGGAATTGGAACGGCATTATTTAAAGTACTGCACGAAGGTTTATATGAACGTGGTGCAGAAGGGGAATTAGCCCTTGCTCCAGACAATGAAACATACGGAAAAAGATTTTTAGAAAAGTTTGGCTTCAAATATAGCTTTTCAGAGGCAACCTTTGAAACAGGTGCGGAAGTAATGACTATGCCTAATGGGATATTTATTCGACGCTACACGGACTTAGACAAAGATGCATTAGTTGAAATTTTTATCGATGCTTTTGGCGACTTACGGGAAGAGGCGTTGGAATTAATTGAGTATAATACAACAACCGAAGGACGTAATCTTTGGGTAGCAACCTTTGAAGGAAATGTTGCTGGTACCATTACAACGACAAAAGAAGGAGAAGTGCAATGGGTAACGGCTCTTGCGGTACATCCTGATTTACAAGGTAAAGGAATTGGAACGGCATTACTCAATTGGGCAAAGGATTTTACTTTAAGAAATGGTGAAAAAATTGTCATGTTAGATGTAGAAGTTGAAAATGAACGTGCTCTTTCATTATATGAAAAAGCAGGGTTTATGAAGTCTATGCAAGTTGATTTTTTTGTTTATAGTAGTCGAAGATAAATATAGTAAAATAAAGCCTACAAATCAAAGTCTGGTTTGTAGGCTTTCTATTTGAAATAACAGCATTAACTAATTTCTCGTAGAGTGTGATAATTTTTCAAAGACTTTACTCTGAGGGATTTGTTATAATATATGGATGTGAATAAAATTTTCATAGTTAGACACGATTAGGGAGTTTCGTTGAATTTTGTTGAAAAGAGGCTTCTAATGTCTATTTTAGCAAATTTCAATCGAGGAGAAACAAGTCCTAATTTAGTTTTATTTCATTATAAAAGTAGGGAAGTTGATTAATAATATGGAAAATCAAAAACAAATGAGTTCCGCGAAATTAATGTGGAAAATGACTCGTCCGCATACACTAACAGCGACATTTGCTCCTGTTATATTAGGTACTGTTATCGCATTATATGATACTCAAATCAACTGGCTGATGTTTGCTGCGATGATGATTGCATGTCTAGCCTTACAAATTGCGACAAATTTATTTAATGAATACTATGATTTTAAGCGCGGTCTTGATACCGCAGAATCTGTCGGAATTGGTGGAGGTATTGTTCGACATGGTTTGAAACCAAAAAATGTTATTACAGTAGCCGTTTTGTTATACGTATTAGCTGCAATTATCGGTGTTTATATTTGTGCAAATAGTAGCTGGTGGTTAGTGGCTGTTGGATTATTTGGGATGGCCATTGGTTACTTATATACGGGTGGTCCTTATCCTATTGCGTATACACCTTTTGGAGAATTATTTGCAGGCGCATTAATGGGTACAGGATTTGTGTTAATTGCTTATTTTATCCAATCGGGTACAGTAACGTTGTTAAGCTTTATGATTTCTATTCCTGTGGGAATATTAGTAGGAGCTATCAATATGGCAAACAATATT
The DNA here is from genome assembly GCA_023168345.1 of Lysinibacillus sp. PLM2. Lineage (NCBI taxonomy): Bacteria > Bacillati > Bacillota > Bacilli > Caryophanales > Bacillaceae > Lysinibacillus > Lysinibacillus sp. PLM2. The sequence continues at coordinate 322,618 of AP025689.1, forward strand.
CGTGATATTGAAGAAGATAAAAAGGGTGGAAGAAAAACACTCGCTATTCTTCTTGGAAGAGAAACTGCGATTATGACTCTTGCAAATGCATTTTTTATTTCGTATTTATGGATATTGGTGCTAATCATGTTAGGCGATTTAAGTCCTTGGGCATTGGTTGTTCTATTGAGCTTACCAAAACCAATTTCAGCGGTTAAGGCTTTTAAAAGAGGAGCAAAAGAGCCTCAGTTTATGCGAATCGCCATGAAGTCAACAGCAATTACGAATACATTGTTTAGCTTTTTACTATCGATTGGGTTATTAATTGCATATTTTGTTTAAAGAAAAAAGCATTTCCTTCTATGAGGGAAATGCTTTTATATTATTTCAATTCTTCATTTACAAACTTTTTAATACGAGCACCAATTGCATCACGAACCTGTTGGAATACAGCCCATTTCTCCACGTCAGTCCCTTCAGCTTTCGCAGGGTCATTGAATCCCCAATGTTCTCGACGTACATGAGGTGGTGTCATAGGGCATTTGTCCGCTGCATCCCCACATAGTGTGACAACCAACGTAGCATTATGAAGAATTTCAGGATCAATTAGATCGGAAGTATGATTTGAAATATCAATTCCAATTTCGTTCATTGCTTTTATTGCGTTCGGATTTAAACCATGCGCTTCAATCCCAGCGCTTTTTACAATCCAGTCAGAAGGTAAAAGCTTTTTAGCCCACCCTTCAGCCATTTGACTACGACAAGAATTACCGGTACATAAGAAATAAAGCATTTTATCTGTCATAAGAAATCTCCTTTATAATCATTCATTCAAGCCCTATTGATGGCTATTTCAAAAGCTTCTTTAATTTAAGGGTCTAAAATATTTCTTTTCCCAACGTAAGGCTACCCAAACTAGCCCAATTAAAACTGGTACTTCCACAAGTGGACCAATAACAGCCGCAAAAGCGACACTACTGTGTAATCCAAATACGCCAACTGCGACGGCAATCGCTAATTCAAAGTTATTACTTGCGGCAGTAAATGAAAGGGCAGCGGTTACGGGATAAGAAGTACCCGCCTTACGAGATGCAAAAAATGAAACGGCAAACATTATTAAGAAATAAATAAGTAACGGGATTGCAATACGAACCACATCTAATGGTAATTCGACAAGCTGCTCACCTTTTAATGCAAACATCATTACAATGGTGAAAAGTAATGCAATTAAAGTAAGGGGGGAGATTTTTGGTAAGAATTTTTCTTCATACCATTGTTTCCCGCCAAACTTAATGCCAAAGTATCGAGTTAAAAAGCCTGCAACAAACGGTAAGCCGAGGTAGATTAGTACGCTTTGAGAAATTTCCCACATTGAAATAGTAATGTTGAAATTAGTTAAACCAAACCAACCTGGTAACACATTTAAGAAAAAGTAAGCAAAAAATGAATATGTGATAATTTGGAAAATGGAGTTGAAAGCGACAAGTCCTGCAACATATTCACGATCACCACGAGCTAAATCATTCCAAACAATAACCATAGCGATACAACGGGCAAGCCCAATCATAATAAGTCCCGCCATGTATTCGGGATAATCATGCAGGAAGATAATTGCTAAAAAGAACATTAAAAACGGGCCGAGAAGCCAGTTTTGTAATAATGAAAGTAATAGTACTTTCCAATTCTTAAATACCCGCCACATTTCTTCATATTTTACCTTTGCAAGTGGGGGGTACATCATTAAAATAAGCCCGATAGCAATAGGAATGGAAGTTGTACCAATGGACATCGATTCAAGTGCTCCGCCAATGGATGGAATAGTAATGCTAAGAATAACTCCAATGCCCATGGCTACGAAAATCCAAAGAGTTAAATAGCGATCAAGAAATGAAAGCTGCTTTGTTAAAGATTTTTGATTATTCATTAATGACTTCTCCTTCTATTTGACAGCAGACAGATTTACATTCACATGATTGTAATGGTTGTATTTTTAATAAAATATCCCTCATCAAAGGTGTTTGTTCTTCTGCAATACGATAGTGTTTCCATGTACCGACTTTACGCTCTGCTATAATCCCAGCTTCCTTTAATTTTCGAAGGTGCTGACTAACGGCAGGTTGTGAAATATTTAATACATCGACAATATCACAAACACATACTTCACCTTTCTTCAAACAAGCTAACAACTTCAACCGATTTGCATCTGCAACTGCTTTTAATTGTTTTTCTATATATTGAATATCCATAGCGCCTCTCCTTCTGCAATATATAAGAATATGCTTATATATTGGGTAAAGTTTATATAACTATATAAGAATATACTTATATTAAAGTTTATATGAACAATAAGCAAATATAAAAATGCGAATAATGAAATTCGCATTTTTATAAGTATATTATCAATCTTCGCAGTCTTTCGCCATTTGGTTAAGGGAAGTCTTTATTTTTTCCAGAATCTTCGATTTTTGTTGATCAAAGTCTTGCTCATCTTGAAAGTAAATGGGTTCACAAGTAGTTAATGTTCTTTTATTTTTACTTACATAAAGAGGAACAAAGCCTATATGTTTTCCAGTGGATTTATAATAAAATTTGTCAATTAATAAAAATCCTTCATAGAGCGCTTTCGTTTCGGAAGAGGCATCAGCATAATCGATGTCAGGAAATATGATAATATCTTCCCCCTTTTGTAAAACGGTTACACTCTCTTTAAATGTCTGAATGATTTTTCGTGAACCTCTATTTACTGAAATAGAACGTAGAGAATTTATTAAACTAGTGATAAAAAATGAAAGAGGATAGGCGATTAGTTTCGCAATTGTTTTATTCATTCCAGCCCGTTCTGAAAAAGTGTATTCGGAATATTGCTTGTAACATTCCTTTCGATCACTGAATACATGTAGTACCCAAGGATGGATGTGAATTGGAGACCAAAGGAGTGCATGGAATGGGCCGTACATATTTTGATGATGTGAAATATAAACTACAGGCTCATCAAATACCTTAAAATCCTCAACAGTATATGTGGGTGTTATCATTCGAACAGTTTTTTTTACAATTCGAACAAAGGGACCGTAAAATTTACCTTTCATGATGTTCGCCTACTAACGATTCTTTTTTATGTTTATTCGCTATAAAATATTGGTGTAATTGATAAAACAAAAGTCCAATGATGACATCAATACTTAACTTCGCAATGATAATATTGAGATTCAAATAATAAGTTGTAAATGTTAGCAAGAAGTAGGTAATGAAAATATTACTTAGAAAAAGTAAGGCGTAGGAAAATCCTGAGCTTTTCTGGGGAGAGGTCCTTATTTTTCTATTCATGTAAAAGTTGCTAGAGGTTGAAAGAATTCGAGCAAAAATTGTTGCAAAGAGTATTCGTACTTTTGGCGCTAATTCTGCAAGTAAGATGCTGTTTAATGAGATGAAACAAAAGAAGTCAATAATCGCGGCAATAATAACAGTATAAAAATATTTTACAAAGCCTGTAATCATTTTTTTGAAGATTTTTAAAGAGTCATATATTGGATGATAGTGGGAACCTGAATTGTTATTAAAGTAAATGGTTTGAATCGGTATTTCTATAATACTTAGGTTGAGCTTTCTAGCATAGATGAGCATGAGTATTTCGTATTCATAGCGTTCACCTTTCAACTTTGCAATTTCAGGCAACTGCTGAGTAGGTATACCGCGTAATCCCGTTTGTGTATCTTTCAGTTTTTCTCCAAAGAGTAGCTGAAAGAAGAAAGTTGTTAATTTATTGCCCATTAAGCTTTTTATCGGGACATCTGTTTGATCAAAATCACGTACTCCTAGTAAAATCCTGTGGTCATTATTTTTAAGTAATTTTGCAAGATTAATCACATCGCTGACAGCATGCTGCCCATCCGAATCTGCTGTCACAACACCTTCAAGATGAGAAAAGTGTTCCAAATAATAATGAAAGGCAGTTTTCAATGAACGACCCTTGCCACGATTTACTTCGTGTGTAAGTACCGTGCAAATCCCACTAGTATGTAGTGTGTCAAAAATATGTATATAGGGTTCGCCACTACCGTCATTCACCACAATGATTTCAGCAATGCTTTGTGATTTTAATTGCCTAACATAGTCGATCAATTTTTCTGTAGGATTCAGAGCGGGTATGATAACTGCACAATTTATCATCGGCGGACTCTCCTTATCTTAAAATAAAAGGACCTACTAATATGTTACTATTTTTCCAATTTTATTTCCAAAGAGATAAATGAAAATTTTAGTAATAAATATAAAATCCAGTTTTCATAGAAGAAACATCTTATAAACTGAAAGTTAAATCAGATATTAGAAGAGCAGAATACAATATTCATTATCGTTAATTATATGTAATAATTTCCAATAATATTTCTGTGTTAAAAATATCTCGAAATCGAGATATATTTCTTGCGATTTGCCATCGTAAAATTGTAAAGTGGGAGTATATAAAAGTCGGAATTGGAAGTGGGGATAAAAATGAATAAAATATTAGGACATCACCATATATCAATGATTACAAAGAACGCAAAGCAAAATAACTATTTTTATCAAAAGATTCTTGGGTTAAGAAGGGTAAAAGTGTCTGTCAATCAAGATGATCCGTCAATGTACCATTTGTTTTTTGGAGATTTAACAGGTAGTCCAGGTACTGGACTTACCTTTTTTGAAATTCCGATGGTAGGAAAAACTTATCGGGGAACAAATGCAATTACCCAAATTGGATTGTTTGTTCCCTCTGAAGAGAGCTTATATTACTGGAAAGAACGATTTGAGAAATTTCAAGTTAAGCATGAAGAAGTAACAACCTATGCAGGAAGAAAAGCGTTGCCATTTGAAGATCATGAAGGGCTACGATTAGTCTTATTAGAAAGTAAGGGTGAAATAGTGCCTGAATTTTGGTCGAAATGGGATGGGTCAGATGCTTCAATAGAACACCAGATTTTAGGAATGGGAACAATTGAAATGACAGTTAAAAATCTCAATAAATTATCCAGTACATTAAGAGAACTGTTCGGATACATTGAGGTTTCACGTAAAAACGATGAAGTTCTATTCCAATCGGTGGAAGGAGAAGGGTTTGGTGAAATTCTTGTTAAAGAATTAGATGGACCTAAGGAAAGACCAGGTCGTGGTAGTATACATCATTTAGCAATACGAGCAAAAGATGATAAAGAGCTTGAGGAATGGTCGGCAAAGGTAAAAGCAAGAGGGTTTGCTTCTTCTGGTATCGTGGATCGTTATTATTTCAAAAGCCTTTATTTTAGAGAATCGAACGGGATTTTATTTGAGATTGCCACAGATGAACCAGGCTTCACTGCAGACTCAAGTATTGAAGAGCTTGGAACTAAATTAGATTTGCCGCCATTTTTAGAGGATAGAAGATCAGAAATCGAAGCAAATTTAGAACCGATTGATTAATTCAATAATGTAGCTTCTTAAAATAATGGCTATGTTAATGAATATTGTTGATTCTATAAATAAATTAAGGACTTCACCTCTTGAAGTCCTCTTTCAATTATCATTAAACTTTTTTTTGAATCTGTCTCTTGTATTGGAGTACACTAATGCAAAAATAATAAGCGATAAGAGTAAAATAAGACCAACTATAAACAAAACTTGGTTTCCTAACATCTCACTCAATGCAAATAATAATATGCTAAAGCTAATACCATACATAATTTTACCCATAAACTTGCACAAAGCTACTTCATCGTATTGAGCCTTTTCACTGTCAGGCATTGTATTGTAACCTGCAAGTATTGATGCTCCTTTTCCTTTCGATAGTGTGATAGCAAAAATTAAGAAAGGTATTGAAATCATTAGAACAGCTACTCCCAAACAAGTTACCTCCTTTTCTATAAGATTCTCTGTTGGTTAAACAATCGAGAATTTAGTATTTATACGTTCTTAATGAATCATAGGTTTCATTAATTGGAAATAGACAGCTCTCTACAATCATTTTACTAATAGATGCATTATCACTTCGGTGTTTAACAATATCCAAGAATTGAAACCAACTCAAATAATGGTCGAGGTATTTTGTTGCCACACCATTAAATCGTTGCATCCAACCTTTTAAACGGCTGTGATAGTTATTGACGTTTTGGATATGATACAATCCTTTTACACGTTCTGAACCATCTGACTTAAAACGATAATGCTCTAATTCTTTGCTTTTTGCATAGGCAGAAAAAGCTCTCCAAGCATCGGTACAAAGAGTGTTGTCCGATGATAGTTTAGAACCAATAGCCTTATCTAATTGAGTTTTAACAACTCTACCTCTACCAAGTACACCAGAATATGTTGCCTTTTGACGGTCTCTTGCGATTAAGACGCAAACCTGTTCGTGACTAATGCCACGTAATTTTGACGAGCCACCACGTTTGCGAGGTTTACGCCCCTCAATATTTCTTTTGCCTTTTTCCGAATACAGAAAATAAGTTTCATCCATCTCTACAATCCCCGAAAAAGATTCAAAATTCATTTGTTTTAATGCAGACAATACTTTATGCCTCCAATAAAACAGGGTAACGTAATGTACATTACCAATGAGTTCTGCAGATTTACGGAGTGAATAACCTTCTAACAAACATTTTATAAAATCCAACCATTTTTCAGACTTATGTGTTCGATACCATGGTGTTGCAGTTACATCAGTAAATGTTTTTCCGCAATCTTTACAACGGTATCGTTGACGTTCAACTTCTTTTAGACCAAGTTTTACTGTATATTTGCCAAAACGAACCACTTTTTTAGAACTACAATGTACACAAGTGTATCCATCTTGATTTTTTCGTTCAGTTACTTCTTGAAAGACAGGTTCACTTGCAGAAAATGACATAAGAGAATTGATAAAAAATTCTTGTAAACCGATGTTGTTCTGCCGAATTCAATTTTTTAATCTCTGCTATTAACTCTCTTACTGTCATTACAAACCCTCCAAACGAATGTTCTCACTAACATTATAGAACATCTGTTTGTTTTTATCAAATATCAACAGTGTTATTTAACAAAGCCAAAATAATAAAAAAAGCCTCTTAAAAAATAAACACTTTTAAGGGGCAGTTTTATTTACTCTTTACTGTACTTGTAAATTTCTTTCGACTTGATTATAAATATCTTCAGTAGTTGTATTTAATGAAAGTGCTAGCTCTGAGAAGAGACTGTTTTGAATAGTGTTCAGTAGCTTAACATCTTGATTGCCAAGTTTTTTTCCATTAGCCTCATCATCTTTTTGCTTAGCCATTAAAGTGTTTACGATTTTAGCAATTTCAAATCGGTCGCCTTTTTTTATCGCTTCAGAATATATATGGATTCGATGATTATTTTTTTCGATCCATTCAACGCCTAAATTTTTAAATGAATCAATAATTTTCATTGCTGTTTTTTTATCTACAACATCACTTAAATTTAATTTTTTACTATTAATAGGGATGTGAATAACTAATTGTTGATTGTTTAAAGGATGCATTACATAATAGGTCTTTGTTTCCTCAGAGAAGGTTTTTTCTGTTATATCATCAATCTCACAAATACCATGTGAAGAATAAATGATTAAATCACCAATATTATACATACAGATACCACCTTTATATATTTTGTCAACCTAGTTTACAATTCAATTGTAACACGTAAAAAGCTAATTGTCAATTCGGTTGACAAATTGAAGGTAGCTGACTATATTAAATTTAATAATGATTAGAGGTGAAGTCGTTGGAATATCCACTTGATACTCTTGGAATAGTGAATTTAATAAGCGAACGACAAGTCGTACTTCAACAAATGGCAAATCATACATGGGAAGAGTATAGTGATATAAAAATTTCAAATTCAGAATGGTATATTATGGCGAGAATTTACGGCCAAAAGACAACGATTTCTATGGTAACAAAAAACGTCACGATTACTAGACAGGCAACACATAAAAATATTAAAAGCTTAGAAGCAAAAGGGCTAGTTGAAATAAGTAATGCAGAACATAATAAAAGAGATAAATGCATTCAATTAACCAAATTAGGTGAACAATGCTTTAAAAAGTATGAGGAAATTAAAGATCAGATAGAAAAAAAGGTTGCACAAAACATAGGAGCTGAAAGGCTTACCCTTTTGAAAGATATACTTAAAATTAATTGGGGCATATAAAAAAGCGAGAGGATTATTAAACGTCCTCTCACTTTTGCATTTATCCGGCGAAAATTTGGTCGATACGTTGGATTTCTTCAGGAGTTAGCTCCACATTTAACGTTTTTAGGTTATTTAAAACTTGTTCTGAATGTTTTGCGCCTGGAATAACAGCTGCAATGGCGTCTTGTGTTAAATACCATGCAAGGACAACATTTGCAACCTCTGCACCCTTGGCATTAGCGATTTCACGAATGTGTTCAACCTTTTCAACATTACTGATAAATGCTTCCCCTTGGAAATGAGGCTGTTTCAAACGACCGGGGTCTATTGCTGTATCCTTTCTATACTTTCCAGTTAATAGACCTGAGGCAAGAGGGAAGTATGGAATAAAGGAAATTTGCTTTTCTATTGTATAAGGGAAGTAAGTTTGTTCTGCACCACGGTTGATTAAATTATAATTACCTTGTAAAACATCCACATAACCATCCTTATTAGCTTCTTTCAATTGATCTAAGGAGAAGTTCGAAACTCCAATTGCACGAATTTTCCCTTCATCTTTTAGTTGTTTTAATGCACCAATAGCCTCATCCTTTGGTGTGCTTTCGTCTGGAAAATGGATATAAAGTAAATCAATATAATCTGTTTGAAGACGTTTTAATGATTTTTCAGTTTCGTTTTTTAGAAATTCGGGCGAATTGTCCATTGTCATGTTACCATCAACAATTTTAGGACCTATTTTTGTTGCAATGATTAACTCCGAACGTTTACCAGTTTCTTTTACTACCTCACCAATCAACTCTTCCGAACGGCCTGGACCATACATAAATGCCGTGTCGATAAAATTTATTCCATGTTCGATAGCAGTGCGAACTAAATGCTTCCCAGCTTCTTCATCCACATTTGGATATATATTGTGCCCGCCAACTGCATTTGTACCTAAACCAAGAGGATTGACATATAATTCCGATTTTCCAAGCTGCACTTTGTTTCCCATTCTTATTACCCCTTTTCGAAAGATTATAGATCTTCTAATTGAATATTAATTTTTGAAGCAATCGGGGGATGCTCTTCGAAAATTTAAAATTTTGGACTGACGCCATCATCCCTCTATTAAATTTTAAAAAATTCCAATTCCTGTATCAAACATTATGAACTCGGTTTTTATTATATAAAGAGATTGGGTGGGGAAAATTATTATTTCCAATTAAGTTTCGTTGAATTCAAAGTCGATAAAGGGAAAAAAATCTGAGAACAGTTTATGCAACGTAACTCAAAGTGATTATTGCATGCTTTGATTTTTAAAAGGTTAAAATGTAAGTAAAAATATAAAACTTGTTTTCATTTTTATGTCAACTAAGTTTACGATTTGTACGATGGAAAAACTCTCATTTGTCGGATTTAGTATGAAACAACTAGTATGTTATTAAGATAGTTATGTATGAGAAGGAGATGGTAAATATTATCGTATTAAAGATTTAAAATAAGTTAATCACTCAAGTTTTTTTGTCAATGAGGTTTACATAATAGCTATATAAGAAAAATAACAAAGAGGGAAATAAGGTTTGAGTGTATTGTTTTTATATGAAAATAATTAGGTAAATAGAGAATCTCAAATAAAAATATCTATGATAATTATATAAATCTTTAATTCAATATATTTTTGTCAATGAAGTTTACAGAAAAGATATATGAAGAAAATGAACTGTCGAATTAAAAAGAATACAATTTATTTTATCCAAAAAAACTTAAACATCTATTGTATAGTAATTAAAACTACTTTAGATGTATTAGAAATAGAATCAATTATTAAAATTTATGTAAACCAAGTTGATGAAAATATTAAAGTAAAAAAATGAATTGTCGGTTAGTTTACTAATATCCCGTCGAAAATTTATTGTCGCGAAAATTGTATAGTACGTTTTTTCCAAACAGCAAATTGGATAATGTATGATGTTGTTCGTTAAAATAAAGTAGTAATAGGAAATATGTTTGCATAACATGCAATATTTATAAAGGGGAGTTTCATTATGAAGTTAAGTGTTTTAGATCAAGCGCCAATCACTAAGGGTAATACTGCCCAAGATGCATTAGCAAAAGCTGTTGAATTAGCGGTTGTTGCTGAAGAGTTAGGCTATGAAAGAATTTGGATGGCTGAACATCATAATACAAAGGGTTTTGCAAGCTCCTCACCAGAAATTACAGCTGCCTATATTGCTGCCAAGACGAAACGTATACGTGTTGGAACTGGCGGAACGATGATTATGCACTATTCACCATATAAAGTCGCAGAGAATTTTAAGACATTAAGTGCTCTAGCACCTGGTCGTATCGATTTTGGAATTGGTCGAGCACCTGGTGGAGACCATTATGCGATGTATGCATTAGCAAATGGACGCCAACCAGAAGTGGATAATATATACGAAAAAATCGAAGTTGCTTTGCAATATGTTAATGACGAGGTACCTGAAGCACCTTATTATCGTAGAGCTATTGCAGGTCCTACTAATATTGTATTACCTTCCGCTTGGCTATTAGGATCTAGTGGGAATAGCGCTGTTCAAGCTGGAAGAATGGGACTGGGCTATTCTTATGCACAGTTCTTTAACGGTATGATGAATAAAGCATTTTTTGATGCATATCGAGCGAACTTTAAGCCGTCTGTTTATATGGAAAAACCAGAAATTGTTGTTTCTTATTTTGTAACTGTAGGGGAAACTAGAGAAGAAGCAGAGTATGAAGCAAAACCAGCTGATATTTCACGTATGTTATTTATGCGAGGGCAAGTGGATGCACCACGATTAACGCCAGAAGAAGCCAAGGATTATCCGTTAACAGAAATGGATAAAATGTGGATTCAGGAAAATCGTAAGTCAAATATTGTTGGAACAGCAAAAGAAGTAGGGGATTTCTTAAGACAGGAACAAGAATTATACGGCTTTGATGAAGCAATGATTTGTACAATTCCACACTCCCAAGAAATGAGACTGAAAGTCTACCGTCTTCTGGCGAAAGAGTTTATGGGCTAATACTTTTTTCAAATAAGGAGCTATTTCCTGTTTTTCGGAAATAACTCCTTATTTTTATTTATAAAATTTTAATTGACCATTCGTTCGTGTATAAGGTTAACGGGAATAAACAATCCAACATGGCCGTGTTCATCATCCTCAATTGTAGCAAAAACAACACCGATGACTTCACCATTCATATTAATGACGGGGCTTCCGCTGTTTCCTCTGTAAACAGGAGCTCGCATCATATAAACTTCATCATTCCAATCAGAAAGCAGCTTTGTTCCAAGGATATATCCTTCATTGGCAATGCCTGAGAAAAATAGGGGATTTCCAATAAAATAAACGGCCTCGCTCGGTGTGTACTCATAGTTTTCCGCAAGGGATAAATAGGGGAGATTGTTTCCCTCTACTTTCAAGATGGCAGTATCAATTTCAGGATAGCTAGCCACTACCTCTGCTTTATATATACCGTCCTCAGGGAAATAGACGGTCAATGTAAGGGCATCTTCAATGACATGGGCGTTAGTTAGTATTAATCCATCCTCTGAAATAGTAAAGCCTGTCCCTTTACTTTCCTCTGTTGAAATTTGTACAACTGCTTGCTTATATGTTTGAATATCGCTTTGAGATGATAGTCTCGCGGATGTTTTCAAAAACTCCACAGCTGGGATTGAGAAAATCTCAAATATAACAGCGAACGAACCAAAAGTAAGTGTGATGGCAATCAACCAAGCGATAAGTCTCGCAAAAGGTGGAGTTCGCTTTGGCTTAATAGGTTTCCCTTCTAACCGTGCCTGCCGCTCCTTTTCGAGGGCTTCCCTTTGTGCTTCAAGGACGAGCTCGATTAATTCTTCTTCACTAATAGGTTGTTGTTCATGCTCTTCTCTATCTTTTGTCATTTCATCACCCCAACGACCAAGTTTCTTTTATTATCATAACGAATGATGCCTGCAAATAAAACGGATAGGGGTAAGCAAAATTAAAATATAGAAGCGGTATGCAAAAAACACTCTAAGTAGACACTACGCTTGAAATGATGCCATACATGTGCCATAATACAAATCAATTGGATATAAAAAAGTTTTCTAGGGTTCCGCAAATTATATTTGGTCTGGTCCGAGAGAAAACGTACAGTTTAACTGTAACACGGAAGGACAAAAGCCTGGGAGATACTATTTATTTAGTAATCTCTTAGGCTTTTTTTGTTCGTAAAATTTAAGGAGGTATTCAAAATGAATAAACATTGGATAAAAATACTGCTTGCAGCTTTATTTGAAGTGCTTTGGATCATTGGGTTAGCCCATTCAGATAACCTATGGAGCTGGATAGGTACTATTGTTGCTATCATCATCTGTAATTATTTTTTACTTTCAGCAAACCAAGTGCTGCCGACCGGAACGGCTTATACAGTATTCGTTGGATTGGGCACTGCTGGTGCGGTTATTTCAGAAATACTGTTCTTTGGGGAACCAGTTAATTTAGTCAAAATCTCCTTTATCATCCTATTGCTTATAGGTGTGATTGGATTAAAACTCCAGACGGATAAAGAAGAAAAAGAGGAGGCGAATGTATAATGGATTGGATTGCATTGATTTTAGCTGGTCTATTTGAAACTTTTGGTGTAGCAATGATGAATCAGTTAAGTATCGATCGGAATTGGAAACCCTTTGTTTTATTAATTGTTGGATTTTGCATTAGTTTATTTTTATTACAATACTCCATGGATACAATTCCAATGGGAACGGCTTATGCGATCTGGACGGGAATTGGCGTTGTTGGTGGGACAATTGTAGGTATGTTATTTTATGGTGAATCAAAAAATTGGAAAAGAGTGGTGTATATTTTAATGATTCTCATCGCTGCAGTTGGTTTGAAAGTCGTGAGCGGTTAAATTCAGGTGAAGAAGTGAATGATGAAAATAGCTATACTTATATGTATGAATCATTTATGGAAGGAAAGTTAAAATGGCAGACAACCATCATTATTTCTTGGCAGTAAAGCTCCCGAAAGAAGTGAAGGAATTTATTGGCGAGTGGGTAGAAACAAATCAACAACAATTTCCGTTTTCGAGATGGGTGCATCCGGAAGATTATCACATTACTCTTGCCTTTTTAGGATTTGCAGAGAAGGATCAATTGGAACAAGTGAATGAATTAATGGGTCCAGTGTTATCAGAAGAAATATCATTTGAAATGACTGTTAACGGATTCGGTACTTTTGGACCACCAACTAGTCCACGAATTTTTTGGGCGGGTGTCAAAGAATCAGAGGATTTAAAGCAATTACAGAAAAAAATCTATGAAATGTGCATAAAAATTGGTTTTCAATTAGATAAAAAACCATTTAAACCACACATTACAATAGCCCGGAAATGGAAGGGTGAAGAACCCTTTGATAAGGGGAGCTTAAATTCTTTAAAAACAAATGAGCTATCATTTCATGTGAATGAAATTGTACTCTATGAAACGCATTTAGATAAAACGCCAAAATATCATGAATTTTCCCGTTTCCCAATTGTGGCGACAAATTAGAAGCAAGCGATTACGAATAAGTAATCGCTTTTTTATGTATTATTATATTTATGTAAAAAAGCAAGAGTAGGAGTTTGAAAATTCCAAAATTATGGTAAAATACATTATTAATAACGATGTTAATTTGGAATTTTATTACTATAAACCATATTTGTCCAGTGATAGAATAAAACCATATTTGTATCAATATAATGATTAAAAAGGAGGGGTAACTATGAGAATCCCTGCATTGCCGCAGCCAAAAGTTGAAAAAAAGAAAAAAGGGTCAGTGTGGAAATATATTCTAAATACTGTATTAAAAAGGCTTAGTAGAAAAAATAAGTTCTTTCGTTTACCCCCAAGAAATTAAAGCTGTTCTATGAATAATGTAGAACAGCTCTTCCTTTTTCTAGAGTAAAAAGGCCTTTTTAGTCGGTCCCACGATATAGAGCTCATGCATTGCTCTTGTTAAAGCGACGTATAGAAGTTTTCGGTCGATTACTGTATCGGTATAGGGTACAGAAAACGCTGCGACAATTACTGCATCAAATTCTAACCCTTTTGCTAAGTGGCTTGGTAGGACGAGAAGTTTAGAGGTGCCGAGCTCAGATGTCTCTGTTAACACTTCAGCCTCAATATCATGATTCAGAAGCATTTCTGTAAAGAAAGCTGCTTCATTAGACGTTTTACAAATGAGTGCAACGGAATGATGCCCGTTTTGTTTTAAAGATTCATAAATCTCCTTTATTTGTTTTGGATTAAAGGTCTCACTTTGAACGAAGGATGGACTTTTACCATGGCGTACGACCGGTTCAACTAATGGGAGGTTTTCATTCATTTTCGCTAGTATTTGATTAGCAACTTCCATAATCTCAATGGTAGTTCGATAGCTTTTTTGCAATGTAAAGAAGTTTGCCCTTGGGAAGAGCTTCAAAACAGAATCCCACTCTGTTAATGAGCGATAGCTGTGAATTCCTTGAGCTAAGTCCCCCACAAGAGTAAACATATCAGTTTCAAGTCCCGATTTTAGCGCTGCTAGTTGAAACAAGCTGTAATCCTGGACTTCATCAATGAATACGACTCTCATTTTCCACTCTTCTTTTATCCCTTTTATTTGTGCGTGTAAGTAAAAGAGTGCTGCTAAATCCTCTAATGCCCATTTTTCCTTTGCGTGAGCTTGGATAAAGCGTTCTTGTTCTTCAAAAGACCATTCAGGTGCAAGCTCTCGTAATACTAAACGATCTGTCAAAAATGTTCGATACATTGTTTTAATTTTTACCTTTTCAAAGCGTCGCATATAGGTTGAAACGGTTGATTTAATTTCCGTCTTAATTTGTGGGATTCGTGCGTCTCGCTCATCGATGAATTTTGTTACGTATTCTCGACGTTTATCAGGATCTCTAAATCCATTTAACGCTTTGCCAATCATCTCTTCGTAGCGTGCATTTAATGAAGATAAAACCGATTTTGCTTTTCTTTTCACTTCAGTTTGAATCACCTTTTTAATCCGCTCAAGACGTTTTTCAATAGGCATATAGCTAAACTCAAATAAAAAGAGTTTTTTTAAGTGACTACCACGCATAATTTTATATTTTTCAATGTATACATCTTCATCAAACAATGCAGCAAGCTTCATCTCATGCATTTTGATTAATCGATCTAAAAGCTCTTTGTATTGCAAGGAACCTTTTATTTTTGGAATGTTAAAGGAGGGGAGTGTATGATCATTTCCTTCAATCAGCTGTTCTAGCTGTTCATTAGGGTCTTGTAATTTTAATTTGATACCCGTTGCATTTTGAACATATTCTGCAAAAGTTGTTTGGCAAATTCGCTCTACCCCAAGTTCAGGAAGAACCTCGCCAATGTAATCTATAAAAAGCTTATTTGGCGCTAAAATCATAAGCTGTTCAGGATTAAAATGCTCCCCCATTGTATATAAAAAATAGGATATTCGGTGCAAGGCAATCGTTGTTTTACCACTACCAGCAGCTCCTTGAACTAGAATAGGCTGGCGTAAGTGGGCTCTAATGATTTCATTTTGTTCTTGTTGAATTGTTGCAACGATTTCGGTAAGCCTTACATCTGCTTTTCCAGAAAGAGCTTCTTGCAGCAAGTCATCGTTTGTTGTTAAATCAACATCCTGAAAGCTTACTAAATTACCGTCTTCAATTTTGTATTGCCGTTTAGCAAATAAATGACCTGAATATTCTTCTTCACGAACACGATAAGTAACGTCACCAAGACGCCCATCATAATAGACATTTGCCACAGGTGAACGCCAATCAACAATAATCGGTTCAAAGGTTTCATTATGAATAAGTGAAGTTTTTCCAATATATAAAAACTCCTCTGCCTCATTAGGACGTTGAAAGTGAATGCGGGCAAAATAAGGCTTTTGCTTAACAGCTTCTAAACTTTCCTTTTGAGTGCGTGCCAGTTCGAAAAAACGGGAATTCGTCAAAATGTTGATAAAGCTATCACTTGAATCTAAATATTCAACATTTGCCATGGATTCTTGGATTTTAGTATTAGCAGATTGTAAATCTTCCTGTGATTTTCTAAGGATATCTTCCATATATCTTATTGTGTAGGCTAATCGTTCCACTTCCTTCGGGTATTCTGGATGTGAAGTGATTAATTCTTGTTTATTTCCTTTTGCTTCTGTCATCTTAAAATCCCTCCACTCTAGACAATAAAAATCACAAATTGCATATAAATTTAATCTTACTAAAGTTTAGAAGTGAAGTGAAGCTAGAGCAATATGAGAGTTATGTACGAAAAATAAAACCCTCGATTTCAACAGTTGAGTGAAAATCGAGGGAGTTTTTTATCGTTTTATAAACATTTGTGTCCAGTAGTTTCCATCAGGATCATATCCTACACCGATTTCGGTATAAGTGCCATTTAAAATGTTTGCTCGGTGACCACTACTATTCATCCATGCTTTGACTACCTCAGCAGCTGTTCTTTGTCCTTGTGCAATGTTTTCAGCTGCAGCACTATGACTAATTCCGAAGCTTTTGATCATATTAAATGGTGACCCATAAGTTGGAGAAGTATGCGAGAAATAATTTTTATCGCTCATATCCTCAGATTTGTAACGTGCTACACGGGATAGCTCCCAATTCTGTTTTAATGGTGGTAATCCTTGTTTTGCACGTTCTTGATTCGTTAAAGCAATCACTTCATTTTCGATTGCTTTAATATTATCTATATTAGGGATTTTAATTTTTTGTCCTGGATAAATTAAGTTAGGATTCGGCAGTGGGTTTGCATCCAATATGTTTTGGAATCCAATTTGGAATTTCACTGCTATTTTCCAAAGACTATCACCCTTTTGTACAACATAATCATCGAAACCTTGAGCTGAAGTTACCACTGGGAAACTAAATAGCACGACGACAATTGCTAGTATAAGTCTTTTCATTTTCTCACCACCTTAAAATTAAGGTGCGTTCATTTAATTTTATCTATACTAAATGAAATGTTGGAAAAAATGTGGCCCAATGGTAACTACAAAAGAATTGTTAAGCAACACCAGTCATGAATGATAAGTAAATACAAAACACAAATAAAATGCAAACGAGTAAGCTTAAAGCAGCAGGCACTTTTTTAATAAACGATAAAACTATTAAAACAAAAAATAAAATGGATAGTAAAAGCAATAAACTGCTTGTGAAATTAAAACTAAGTTGAATATTTAGATCTGCATGCACGTCTTCGCTATAAAACATTGAAAAAGTAGGCGAAATAGTTTCTGCTGAAATAATCGTTTCTTTAGGTGGTGATTGTTGACTTAATGCTGCTGTTGCAGAAAAAATAATGAGTATAATGATACTTTCAGCCTTTGCCCATTGCTTTGGATTGAAACTGGCTCCGTGTTTTAATTTGCGTCTTATAAAAATGCTATTTACAATTGCGAAAATGATTAATGGAATGATGAACAAATGCTTTAATAATAAAGCTTGACCATAGGGAATCATCCATGAATTTATGTAATCTTCATAGTTAACAACGTAATTCATAAGAAGTAATCCAGATATAATGGTTACGCCAAAGCAAAGAAATGCTAGTGGTGTAAACCAGTTTAAAAATTTTAACCAATTGTCATGATTACTTGAAAACCAGCTAACAATAATAAGGATACCTACCCATATGGAGACGGCCAGGAGATGCATGGAATCACTTATAAATCCCCATAGCGGCTCTATAGAACTAGGGTGGCTAGACCAAGCAATCGATAAAATTATAAGAAAAGAAAGGAAAACACCGATATATCCATAGCGGCGTTTTTCATTATAATCAAAAATAAAAACAAATAGGGAACAGATAAGCGTTATAAGTAAGGTTAAACCCCATGCTTTACCAATTTCAAAAGTAAATAGGACAGATTGAACTGAATCTATAAATGCCATTCTTGTTGATAAAAAAAGAATGACTTGCAAAACAGGTAAAAATGAAAAAATCAATATACCACCTAAAGCAACTAACAAAACACTTTTGGAAACAGTAATCTTTGGGCGTTTTATATTAGGAACAAGAGAAAACATAAAAGTTCCTATACATAAAGAAAGGCAAAGATATAGTAAAGCTTGGCTAATGATTGTAATAATCAGCATCTTCTATTTCTTTCTTCGAATCATGAAGAAGAGAACAACGACCACAATTCCAATTAAAGCGCCAATTAGAAACGGCATAAGAATAGAATTTTCCTCTTCAGGTTCTTCCGCTACTTCATGGTCTGTATGGTTTTCTGTTTCCGCTAAGTTTTCCTCGGTTTGCGTTGTAGTTTCTTCTACCGTTTCCTCTTGTTCCTCAACGTTTGTCTCTTCAACAGTGCCATTTTCCTGTTCTTGTGTGCCTGTATTTTCAACAGGAATATCGATTGTAAATGAGATACTTTCATCAATTGGGTGTCCATCAGCGCCAATAATACTCCATTCTAATGTGTAGTCCCCATTTTCAAGAGGTGATGAAAGTTCGCCAGTTAACTGATCGTTATTAATAGTAATGTTGTCAATGGCTATTGACTCACCATTTGCATTTTGTAACGTCATAGTACTGCCCTGCTCAATTTTTGTTTCAAATATGAGGGTAACCTGTTGTAGTTGCTCAGTTACAACCTCTCCATTCTCTGGGGTAGAACTTTTTAAATGAGTATGGGCAAATGCAGAACTCATAAAGGATAGTAAAAAGACACAAGTGAATACAATTATTTTTTTTATCATAATAACCTCCGATTAATGTGTAAAATAATATCAATTTTTTATAAAATTTGGTCATATTTAATCATTATACAAAAACTAGTGTTTTATTCAACTTATTATTCAAATGTTCGTTTGACTATTTAGATGAAACAGCATATATTAGGAATAAATAATCAAACGGATATTTGAATGAGATAGAGGTGGAAATTTTGACAAAAGAAATGGATATGTGTGAAATCACATGTGTCGATGAGGAAAAGGTGACACGTGTTCAAAATAAATTGGCTGAAGAAAATCCTTTGGATGTAGCGAAATTTTTTAAAGTTTTATCTGATCCTACAAGGGTGAAGATCGCTTATGCATTAGCTTTTGAAGATGAATTATGTGTTTGTGATGTTGCGAATATTGTTGGATCTACAACAGCGACAGCTTCACATCATTTAAGAAACCTAAGAGAGTTAGGTTTAGCGAAATCACGCAAAGAAGGAAAATTAGTTTTTTATTCATTAGATGATGACCATGTGAGAAAACTAATTGAAGTAGCTTTTGCCCATCAAAAGGAGGTAGCAAAAGTTGAATAATGTAAAAGAAAAAGATGAACAAGAGTTTCGGGTTGAAGGTTTTTCTTGTGCCAATTGTGCGGGCAAATTTGAACGGAATGTAAAGGAGCTACCCGGTGTTCGTGATGCAAAGGTGAATTTTGGAGCATCAAAAATCTCAGTTGTAGGAAATGCAACTATCGAGGAGCTTGAAAAAGCAGGAGCCTTTGAAAATTTGAAAATTTACCCAAAGAAAACAGCTCAACAAAGGGACAAAGCTCAAGATGAAAATAGCAAGGAAATTAAGATTTCGTTTATAAAAAAGTATGAGGAAGTATTATTTTCTGCATTATTAATTGTCATCGGATTTATTTCGTTATTTACAAATGGCGAAGAAAATGTTGTGACGACACTATTGTTTTTAGCGGCAATCTTGATAGGTGGCTATTCATTGTTTAAAGTCGGACTTCAAAATCTATTTCGTCTTGATTTTGATATGAAAACTCTCATGACTGTCGCCATCATTGGTGCGGCTATTATTGGCGAATGGGCAGAAGGTGCTATTGTTGTTATATTATTTGCAATTAGTGAAGCGTTAGAGCGATTTTCGATGGATCGAGCTCGTAAATCTATTCGTTCTCTTATGGATATTGCGCCTAAAGAGGCAATCGTTCGCCGAAATGGGCAAGAAATACTAGTGGGTGTAGAATCTATTGCAATTGGCGATGTGATGATTGTAAAACCTGGCCAAAAAATTGCAATGGATGGTTTAGTCGTTAAGGGGTATTCTGCAGTCAATCAAGCAGCGATTACTGGTGAATCTTTACCGGTTGCCAAAACGGTTAATGATGAAGTTTATGCCGGAACATTAAATGAAGAAGGTTTGTTAGAAGTTAAGGTAACAAAATTAGTTGAAGATACGACAATAGCAAAAATTATTGAACTCGTTGAAGAAGCGCAAGGTGAAAGAGCGCCATCCCAAGCATTTATTGATAAATTTGCTAAATACTATACCCCCCTTATTATACTTATTGCAGGATTTGTAGCAGTGATTCCTCCTCTATTGTTTAATGGGGATTGGGAAACTTGGGTGTATCAAGGGTTATCAATTCTTGTAGTAGGTTGTCCGTGCGCTTTAGTCATTTCAACACCAATATCAATCGTTTCAGCTATAGGAAATGCAGCAAATAAAGGTGTGCTTATAAAAGGTGGTATCTATTTAGAGGAGATGGGCGGCTTAAAGGCTATTGCCTTTGATAAAACAGGGACATTGACTAAAGGTATACCTGTTGTGACAGATTTTAAATTATTAAAAGATTCATCGAGTCAGATAGACCTACTTGCTATTGTAGCAGCATTGGAAAACCGTTCTGGTCATCCGCTAGCATCTGCCATTGTTAGAAAAGCAAATGAAACGGGGATTAACTACAAAGGTGTTGTCGTTGAAAAATTTGAATCTATCACAGGCAAAGGGATAAAAGGTTCAATTGAAGGAATTACTTATTATATTGGTAGTCCAAAACTATTCCAAACAACAACGGTTGATTTTCCCGAAATAACTGCCTTTCAAAAAGAGGGTAAGACGGTGATGGTAATGGGTACTGAAGAAGAAACCTTAGCTATCATTGCTGTTGCAGATCAAGTTCGAGAGTCAAGTAAAGGTGTTATAAGTAAACTTCATTCACATGGTATTAAAACCATTATGTTAACAGGGGACAATGAATCGACTGCAAAAGCAAAAGGACATGAGATTGGTGTATCTGATGTTCAAGCAGAATTAATGCCAGAAGACAAATTAAACTATATTAAACAATTACGATCTGAATATGGCAAAGTGGCAATGGTAGGAGACGGAGTTAACGACGCACCAGCACTTGCAGCAGCTACAGTTGGTGTTGCAATGGGTGGTGCTGGAACAGACACTGCATTGGAGACAGCTGATGTTGTGCTAATGGCAGATGACCTAACGAAGCTACCATTTACAATTAAATTAAGTCGAAAAGCATTGGGTATTATCAAATCGAACATAATCTTTGCCCTTGGTATAAAGGTATTAGCGCTATTACTAGTTGTTCCGGGATGGCTAACGCTATGGATTGCTATATTAGCTGACATGGGTGCAACCTTGTTAGTGTCATTAAATAGTATGAGATTATTAAGAGTTAAAGAATAATTAAAACGGAAAAACGCTTGGGATTTGAAGTGACCCCTAAAAGTTAGACACGGTTATTTCGATTAGGCAGCTTGGATAAAATGAGTTCGGTATTGCACCGGACTCATTTTTAATTTTGCCTTCATGCGTTTCGTGTTGTAATAATTTATATAATTTTCAAGTTCCATTTTAAAATCTTCGACACTTTGAAATTCTTTTAAGTAGAGGAATTCTGATTTCATGATCCCGAAAAAATTCTCCATTACCGAGTTGTCGTAACAATTTCCTTTGCGGGACATACTTTGCACAATACCTCTAGATTCAAGGGCATGGCGATATTGCTTCATTTGATAATGCCAGCCTTGATCAGAGTGCATCAGTAACTTGTGTTCTTCTGGTAATCTCTCTAAAGCCTTCTCTATCATTTCAGAAACTAAAGAATATGTAGGTCTTGAACCAATTGTATATGTAATAATTTCTCCGTTAAATAAATCCAAAACAGGTGATAAATAGAGCTTTTCACCAAATAATTTAAACTCCGTTATATCCGTTACCCACTTCTCGTTTGGCGCATCAGCTTTAAAATTGCGATCTAAAATATTCGGGGCAATTTTACCAACGGTTCCTTTATAAGATTTATACTTTTTCATTCGAACTAAGCACTTTAAGCCTAAGGCTTTCATGATGCGTTGTACTTTCTTGTGATTAACTTTTTTCCCACGATTGGCTAGCTCATCTCGAATACGGCGGTATCCATAACGGCCTTCGTGTTCGTTATAAATAGCTTGAATTTCAACCTTTAAATCGGCATCTGGATCTGGTCGATTCATCTTTTTCACTGTATCGTAATACGTGCTACGTTTGATTCCTGCAAACTCCACAAGTGCCTTCACCGAGTATTTATGCCTTAATTCATAGATGACCTTTACTTTGTCTTCTTTGGTGATTTTTCCTTTGCTTGAACTAAGGCATTCAACTTTTTTAAATACTCATTTTCCATTTCAAGCTGCTTAATTCGTGCTTGAAGTGCTTCATTTGAACCTTCTACAGGTGCTTGTACTGATTGTTTATTCGTTTCTTTTTTCATGGATGGACGCCCCTTTATCTTTGGAACGAACGCATCCACTCCCACAGAAGCCAATTGAATTCTCCATTTTCTAATCAATCCAGGTGAAGAAATATTAAAGATTACTGCAGCTTCGTTAGGCGAGACGCCATTTTCGTTCATATAGTTTAATACGTCCATTTTAAACTGAGCCGTGTGAGATGTATAGGATTTTTCAAAAGCAGTTAAACCATGGTATTCAAACTGTTTAATCCAGTTACGAATAACAGAATCAGACGTAGCCATGGATTTTGCGATTTCATTTGTACTTTCAGAACCATTTTGATATCTCTTAATGGCCTCAAGTTTTTGTTCATTTGTAAATCTAGTCATAAAAAAACTACACCTCCGATTGTTAGATGTGTCTAACAATTGGGGTGCAGTTCAATTCTTTAAAATACCCAAGCGTTTTAAGTTTTATCTTAGTTTAGGTGTTATTTGTAGAGAGGATTTTAAATCGACCAAAAATTAGTTAGATTTTTTCGGGAAAATAATATAAGAAACACTAATTGCACCATCGACTAGTACGATAATTGACCAGATTCTCCAAAGGTTAAACAACGCTTCTGACTTAAGGTGTCCAACATAGAAAATCATGAGCCAAAGTAAGCAACTGCCGATTACATAAGCCACGACATGCCTAGCCCACATTTTCATTTCGTATTTCCCTTTTGCCAGTCCTGAAAGTTTCTTTTTTGTTGAAGACTTCTTTAAAAACAGCACTTGGAATTTCTCATCTGCCCATGCAATCATCGACTTTCCGTAAGCTAACGAAACACCGATATAAATAGCCGCAACTCCATGGGCTGTTGTTGCTATAGCACCATTTTTTAAATCCATAGCTGTTAATACAATAAGTGCCAAATCAACAAAAGGTGTAAGGATAAAGAAGAACCAACTAAGACCTTTCAAATTCAATATATATCTTGAAACAAGACCAAAGGCTATTACAACCCAAAAGGCAATTTCAGCAACAATTATCCATGTAATCAAAAACTCTACCCCTTAAACTTTATTTAATACAATTGTATTGAAATGATATCACGGCACTTTAAATAATACAACTGTATTATTTAAAAAATATTGTTATAATAAAAACATGCCGAAAATAGTAAATCATGAAGAAAGAAAAACACAAATCGCAAAAGCAACCTGGAATGTTATTGCGAAGTATGGATTAGAGGGGGCTTCTGTACGCTCGATCGCAAAGGAGGCGAATTTATCACTTGGAGCAGTTCGTCACTATTTTAATACACAAGAAGAACTGCTGGAGTTTGCAATGCAGCTTGTTGAAGAACAGGTGAGGGAACGAATTATCGAGCATACAAAGAGGTCGCTTACACTAAAGGAAATTACATTGAACATCTTAATGGAGCTTGTTCCGTTTGAAAATCGCAATGTTGAAATGCAAGTATGGTTGGAGTATATTTCTTACAAAATTCGAAAGAAAGAAGTAGGAGAAGATAATGTTTATGCAGCTGTTATGCAACTAGTAACAAAGCTAAATGAAGAAGGTGTCCTTAAAGAGGGTATTCTTTTAGAAGAGGAAATTGTTCATCTACATGCGTTAATAGACGGGCTAGCTTTACATATTTTAATGGGTGTAGTACCGATTGGTGAGGAAAGAGTAAGGTATTTAATACAACGTGAATTAGATCGGTTATTTAAATAAATGGAAAACGCACTGACTTTTTTAATCAATGCGTTTGTGTTTCGGATTAATCCTCATCCATATATTTAGCAATTTGTCGTTCTTCCCATTCTCTTCCGAATAGAGATGTGCGACCAAGAACGGCAAAAGCATGTGAAGCAATACCAATGCCCCATCCTAATAAGGGGTAAATAAACCATAATGTACCATCGAAGTTAAATAAATTAATGCCTATTAAACCGATATTTACGATTACATAAACAAATAGATGAATATAAAAAGCTTTTACTTTTTCTACTTTCTTTTTTGCTTGTAAATACTTATCATCTAAATTCAACATTTAACCCTCATTTCACTTTATTTAATATTTATTGACACATACTAGCTGGAATATGCTTTACTTGTTGTTACTATATCATGAAAAATTTGTATTTTTGTTAAACTTAAAGTATCAAGTAATAAAGTTTCAATAACATGTAGAAAAACAGGTGTAAGTGGTTTGAAATGAAGTTATTAGGTATATCTGAATAATGGAGGGGTTGTATGAAGGTTTACGCACATAGGGGGTATTCAGGGAGTTATCCTGAAAATACATTAGCCGCTTTTCGTGCAGTCGCAAAGTTACCTGTACATGGTGTGGAGTTCGATGTTCATCTAACAAAAGACTGCCAAGTAGTTGTCATTCATGATGAATCAATAGATCGTACTTCAAACGGCAAGGGATATATTAAAGATATGTCACTTGAAGAATTACGTAGTTATGACTTTGGATCATGGTTTGGTAGGGAGTTTGCTGGGGAAATTATTCCAACCTTATCTGAAGTGTTAAATGTATTTCAGCAATCCCATCACCACATTAACATTGAGCTGAAATCAGATGTTTTTGTTTATACAGGTTTAGAAGAGCTAGTTCTAAAGGAAGTTGAAGAATGTGGGATGATGGAACGAGTTGTCATCTCCTCTTTTGACCATGAAGCAGTTAAGCGAGTTTTTGAACTGGCTCCATATGTGGAAAATGCTGCACTATTCGCAAATATGATATTAAATGTAAAGGAATATCAAACGCAGCTTCCTGCAAAAGCTTTACATGTCTATTTGCCGACTGCAGTTCGAAAACCCGTACTTGATGCTATAAAACAAGGTTCTATTGTGAGGGTATGGACAGTAAATGAATTAAATTATGTTGATCAACTTTTACAACTTGGGGTTGATAGTATATTTACAGACGAGCCAGAGAGGATGTATGAGTATATCCAAAAAAGACAGAAAAAAAATTGGAGCTAACCTTTCAAAGGTTGGCTCCAATTTAATTTATCACTATTTAAATGTGATTGTTTCTTTAATTTTTCACGGAACTACCATTTTGCCTTATGTTCCTCAATACAACCAAGCATCTGCTGAATTAATAATGTATTTCCATCTTCTAATTTAACTTGTCCATGGTAATAACCAACTAATTGATGCACTTCTGAATGCACAATCTTCATCTCGTTTTTTGCAACACGTTCAAAAAATGGGTGGAAGCTAAGCATAACCTGATCGGAAAATTTAGTTGTAATATACCATGGCTTCATGAAATCATTACGATCATAGCTAAATAACACATCTTCATGAATCTTGGTCATTTTACCATCAATGAACACGGCATTTTCAGTCATACCTGTCCCATCTGTCCATTGACCACCAAAATTTAAACCTACTCGTTGCCCTCTAACCCGTTGAGATGCCATCGCCCAATTCCAAACCACTTCTCGAGGCCAAATACCGCGACCAAAATCAAGCACACTAAAACAGTCTTCTTCATTGAATTTATAAGTACGATCCCCGATTTTTACAAAACCAGTAGTCGGTAACGTGTGATGTTTTGCAGTGAATTGAAAGGTTTGACGGTTTTTTGGAATGACTACATTTAAAGAATCGTCATCAGCTGGATGCTCTATAATCAATTCTGCTTGTAAATTCGCATTATCAAAGTTTTTTGAAGCAACAGATAAATAGGTAGTCTGTTGTAAATGAGTAATACTAATATTTAATTCCGCATTTGAAAATTGGATTGGTTCTAATACCATTGTGGGCATTTTGACCTTTCCTCCCAGTGGAATTGTAATAGTTTTTTCTATAAACCGTTGCGTCTCATATTCTAAGAAATAAACAAAGCATACCGCAGCATAATCTAAATGGCTAATTGTTACAGAAAATAAGATTTCTTCTCCAAAAACACACCAGTAATTCCACTTCTTTTTACGCATAAAATGGCCAGATAAATTACTTTCAATTAATGGTTTGCGAGCAAATCCGATTGCATTTGGATTTAAGTTTCCCTTTTTATCACATAAACGGGTGAGCTCCACAATTTCTCGTTCAGCATGCTGCGTCAAGTTAATACATCCTCTCACTGAAAAACTCTCAAAAAATATGCAACTTACAATATGATGTCTATCTTGATAATATATCATTATTTTTGTGGAATAAGTTAAAATTTATAGACAAAAAAATGTTTCATTTTTATTACATAAATTACCTAGAAATTACTAAATCATGTTCAATAAAATTTAAATTTTAAGCAGAATAGCGAGAAGATACGCATAGGATGGTTGTAGAGGAGGGACGGTTATCGCAACTTATTATAACCGCAATGCGGCGGTGCAATATGCAAGAACTTGGTGGAACGGTCGAAATCCAGTATACCCTTCATTTGTAGACGACTGTACCAATTTTATTTCTCAATGTTTAAGAGCAGGTGGTGCACCAATGACTGGAGCGCCAAATAGGGGGAGAGGTTGGTGGATCACTGATGGGTGGCAGACGGGGCGGCCTGGACAGTTTGCGAGGGAGACTTGGAGTTATAGCTGGTCGGTTTCGCATGCATTAAGACTATACCTCGAAAATGCATCATCGGGTTTAACGGCAACAAGAGTTAATTCTCCATCAGAATTGACTGTCGGCGATGTGATATTTTATGACTTTGAAGGGGATGGAAGGACTAATCATAGTACCATTGTGACCAGTATGGTAAATGGTGTACCGTATATTCATGCGCATACGGTAAATAGTGAAAATCGTCACTATGATTATCGAAATTCTTTAGCTTACACACCAAATACCCAGTATTTTTATTATAAAATTGATGATGTATTTAATTAAAAACAAAAACTTTAACTTACATGGCATGTAAAGTAGTAAAATGTAATCACTATTTTCATTTTATCTGTTTTATGATAAGGTAACTGATATGAAATCGGATATTTGTCGAGTAATAGTTAAGGAGAGAAAACGACAATATGAATGAACAATCATTATCAGTTAGAGAAGCAATCATCGGAAGACGTTCCATTAAAAAATTTAATGGTCAACCTGTAGATAGAGAAGACTTATTAAACATTATCGATGATGCAGTTTGGGCGCCGAATCATAAAAATAGAGAACCATGGAGATTAGTTGTTGCATGTGGGAAAGAGCTTTTCCAATTGCATGATTTATTAAGAGATACCGCTATACCAAGATGGCAAGATTTATCTGCTGAAGTGTTAGAAAAACAAATGCAAAAATTTACTGCACCGGGTGCTTTCGTTTTTGTGATTGTGCCAGAGGATGTTCGCCAAAAACAACGTTTAGAGGATTACGCTGCCGCAAGTACATTTATTCACAATATACAGCTTCTAGCTTGGGATTATGGTATTGGTTCTTGCTGGAAAACCCCTGAATATTTAGATGCTCCGGCATTTCGCGAGGCAATTGGTGCTAAGCCGGGGGAACGAATTATTTCAATGCTTCAGTTAGGATATTTTGATGAATTACCGAAAGGAAAAGAACGTAAGAAATCTGATGCGATCGTGACGATATTCGGTCAGAAGGAAGAACATGAAATCCTTGAGGATGTTATAGAATAAGAATAGTTTGAGATTTATGTGATAGAAAGTTTGATAGAAAACAGTAAAAGCTTATCCGTATTTTCTCGTGGATAAGCTTTTTGTTATGTAAGAAAATTCAAATGCATTATTCTAAAATTACCCAATTTAAGCATGCAATGTTAATTGGCTATTGGGTATTTCAATCTCCTGCATAAACCAACCATTTTCAATTTGTGTAGACATTTTCACATTACTATAACCCTTTAAAAGATCTCTTACATTGGATAAACCAATTCCACGACCATCACCTTTTGTTGAAAAGTTTTCTTTATTAATGTCAGTAATGTTAATGGATGATTCATCTACTGTATTATCTATCCCGATTAATATTGAGTTCTGATGAGTATTGATGAAAGCAATGTGAACTTCACCTTCTTCTAACTTTGTACAAGCCTCAATTGCATTATCTGTTAAGATGCCGATAATTCGAGTTAAATCAATAATATCCATATCAATCGTTTCAATTACTTCG
The DNA here is from genome assembly GCA_023168345.1 of Lysinibacillus sp. PLM2. NCBI lineage: Bacteria > Bacillati > Bacillota > Bacilli > Caryophanales > Bacillaceae > Lysinibacillus > Lysinibacillus sp. PLM2. Next base: position 351,297 of record AP025689.1, read on the forward strand.
GGAATTTCAATATTCATCTTAATGCCAATTTGATCAGCTCTCATTAACTTTGTTGCAAGGAGGCCTTTAAGCTCTACAATTTTTAAATTATCTAAGTTGCTAAGTGCTTCGTTTTTAATAAGAGTTTCTTTTTCAGCCTTTAAAATATGAGCTTGAAAATAATTTTTTAACCCTTCTAAATCCTCGTTTTCTAAATAACCACGCATTGTAAGCAGTATATTCGCATAATCATGCTGAAATTTACGCATTTCCTTATTTACTTTTTCGAGTGAATTCATGTAATTCAATTGCTGTTCTTGTTCCTTTGACATCCGTTGAAATTCTTTATGTTTTTTAATACTTTGATAAAGAATTCTTGCTAGGATAGCCATCATGAACAAATAGCCAGTTTCTAAAGCAACATTAATACGGAATGCAATTGTTTCGCTAGGATCAACACGGAAAAAAGTATTCAGGTAAACCACGATAATTGTAAAAATGGAAATAAATAAGATATACAAACGAATTTTAAAAGGTAATGGTGTGATTGGATTAATATTGGAAATTAACCTTTTATATAGAAATGCTAGTAATGAAAAGGCTACCAAATATATCGATGTATAGTAGTAAAGATGATATTGTTCATTACTAATGAAAAAGAATATAATTCTGTAAGCGCTATCCTCAGCAAGGTTAGAGCCAAGTACTAAGAAGCTTAAATCTAATATAGAGCGAATCGATTTAGAAAAGAAATTAAATACGGCTAATGTAGAAAGTATTAAAAATATAGTAAATATCCATTTAGCCCCGAGTTGAAATAATATTAATAATGGTAAGAAAACAAAAACGATACAAGTAAATGTTCTATTAAGTGTCGGCTTCACATTTAATGTGTAAAATAATCCAAAAAAGAGCGTGGCTACTTCCAATATAGGTATAAAACTATGCGGTAATATGATGGACACCTCGCTAAGTGGTAGGTTTCTTGTAGATAGAATTTCTTTTAGATAGATACAATTATATACTAACATAAAATTCCAAGTAATCAATCTTTATTTATCTGAAAAATAGAAAAACTGAAGTGGCTTTTTACTGGTTGTAAATAGAGGGATGTGAGGATATAGGGTTAGAAAAGGGATGTGGAAACAATAAAATAAATACTATTCATATAATAGCATTAAGTTAAATAAATCCCCCCTCATATGACTGAGGGGGGACAATTTTAATTTGCTTCCGTAATCATTTCTGGAATAAATTCAATATTTTTACTTGTACTTGTTGTTTTAATTTTTGTGAATTTTTTACGCCAGTCTTGATATAAGGAAATAACTTGGTCGTATGCCTTACTATCTTCTTTTCTAATATGAAGAATCATATCATAGTAAACTTCAACAGCTTCGCAGAATTCCTGTCCGAATAATTTACAGCACACATCTTTATCAACTCGACCGTGTTGAATTCCCGTTGAAATTGTTTTCAAGTGATACAATGCACCATGAACATCCAATTCTTCGCGAATAGCAACTTGGTCCTTTGTTAACGGATAATCGTATTTAAAGTTGTGAATACCTTTTACATCTGATACGAAAGAAGGATCATCATAAGCTAAATCTCGTACCTTAATTTTATAGTTTTTTAAATGTGGGACGACTGCATCTGTAAAACGATCTGCAAATAATATGGCCTTTTCCGTTGCGTCCCGTTTATCCTTGAGCAAATCAATCTTTACAATTTTATTTAACCTCAACCAAACGATGGACAGTAAAAATATCGTAAATAAAAGAATTGCGGTTTCAATAGGGTTTTCTGATATTAAGGTGTATAAAATCTGACTCCAATTTTCCAAGTGTTCTCACTCCTATTCATTGAAAATATTTCTATCTCTATTATGTTTAGTAAAAATGGATTCTATTCTACATATGCCAAAAAAATAGTAAATATGAATAATAGAGTATAAAAAATTTTAAAAAAATAGATAGATAATAAGCTTATTATGAGATTTATGCTAGTAGAGCTCTATTAATTGTCTATTACCGCTTATAAAGCAGGGAAAGTGAGGATTTTTAACAACAAAGTTTTATGATAATATGTAACTTTGGTATTAATGGATTTTAAATTGAGACCTATTTGAATTGAAAGGATTTATGATGAAATTAACATACTCGTCCTTTGAAAATCGTAAATATAATATAATCCTAAAATCTTCGTTTGAAAATATACTTACTTGGGGGAGAGCAATGAGGGTTTATTTTATCGTGACACAGATGGTGTACTTTCTAACGATACTACCATGGTTTTTAATTTGGGGATTGTCACTTACTACCTTTGGCTCGGGGATAAATTCAGATAATACTTTGTTTGTTTTAACGATAACCGTATATCCAGTGGTGATTGTTATTTGTTCCATCATCGCATGGTATTTTCATTCGAAAAAACCAATTGCTTCGTTCTTCATTAACTTCATACCGATTATTTGGATGTTTTTTTATTACTATTTGATGACGATGAATATGTAGACAAAAGATGAAAAATATTCGGGATAAAATGTACATGCCATAGGCTAAAAATATTCAAAAAAGCTGTCTTATTTAATAAGAACAGCTTTTTTGAATTTAAGTCTGTTTTTGGATGTCCAAAGTGAAATAACAAAAGTGGTTTACTTACCCTCCTATTTATAAGAAGTGGTTTATGTAAAACGTTTACTTCACTTAGTTAAAATAGCTAAATAGTAAACCTAATTTTGTAAGCAATAGCTAATGCCAAACGGGAAGTAAGAAAATATAATTAAACCATGTTATAAAACTTATACACGATAGGTTAATAAATATAACATTAAATGGTGGAGTAATACGTATAGATTGTATGGATATTTTGTTTAAGAATATAACGAATCGGTAAAAAGAAGTCCGCTAGATTAGGAGGGTTTATTATGGTTGTGATGGAAAACGAGGTTGTCTCATTTGAACAGGTAGATAAGATCTATAATACAGGAACTGTGGCGTTAAACCGACTAAACCTTTCGATAAAGGAAGGAGAATTTATCAGCTTTTTAGGCCCTTCTGGTTGTGGGAAATCTACAGCGTTACGCATGGTTGCGGGATTAGGTGATCCGACGAAGGGGAAAGTGAATGTATTTGGTCAAGATCCGAAGGTTGTTATTCAAAAGACGAACGATGTAGCATTTGTTTTCCAAGAAGCCAATTTACTTCCTTGGCGGACGGTTTTGGATAATGTGTTGTTACCATTGGAATTAAGAGGCTCTGATAAAAAGAGTAGAAAAGAGGCGGCAATTCAAGTGCTGGAGAAAGTAGGGTTAAAAGATCATATTAAATCCTATCCCCGTCAACTTTCAGGTGGTATGAAAATGAGGGTGTCTATCGCACGAGCGATGGCTGCAAAACCAAAGCTTTTGTTAATGGATGAACCTTTTGCTGCACTAGATGAGTTAACACGTCAAACATTACAAATGGATTTATTGAACATCTGGGAAAAAGAAAAAATGACGATTTTATTTGTTACGCATAATGTGTATGAGGCAGTTTACTTATCCTCAAGAATCGCAGTGATGTCTGCAAGACCTGGACGACTGTCAACATTAATTGATGTAGATCTTCCTTATCCAAGAGAACGTACAAATATCGATTTTGCGGATCTTGTAAATGTTGCCTCTCAAAGTCTTGAGCACAGTATGGGACGAAAGGAGTTGGTATAAATGACGGTTAAAACGGTATCTACAGAATCCAAAAAAGCTGTAAAGAAAGCCTCCAGCTTACAGTGGAAAGGTTTGCTTAGCTTAAAATATCTTGGTCCAATCATTGCCTTTGTATTATTTATTTCTGTTTGGCAGTTTGTGCCGGTGCTCATGGATGTTAAACCATTTATTCTACCGAAGCCGACAGATGTTTTGGAAGCTGCGATTGAAGACTGGCATTTACTATGGCCGGCGATGCAAATGACCATATTTGAAGCGGTAATTGGTTTTATTCTTAGTGCAGTCATCGGGATTGGGATTTCCATCTTACTAGCGAGCTCAAGAGTATTAGAGATTAGTCTTTACCCTTATGCGGTAATCTTACAAACCATTCCTGTTGTTGCCATCGCTCCGATAGTTGTCATTTGGTTTGGCTCTGGGTTTAATTCTATTGTAATCATCTCTTTTTTAATAGGATTCTTCCCAATTGTTTCAAATACGTTAATGGGTCTAAACTCAGTTGATAATAATATGGGCGATTTGTTCAAATTGTACAATGCGAACAAATGGCAAACGATGTTTAAGCTACGAATTCCAGCGGCAATGCCGTTTATTATGTCCGGGTTAAAGGTTTCTTGTACATTAGCGATCATTGGTGCAATTACAGGGGAATATATCGCAGGTATTGGCGGCGGAAAAGGTGGACTTGGTTATGCCATTACGGTAGCGGCAGTTCAGTTGAAGACACCTTATTTATTCGCTTGTGCAATTGCAGGTGCGCTGTTTGGTATCGTGTTCTATCTACTAGTCAGCCTGCTCTCTCGATTAGTATTAAAATCTTGGCACGAATCAGCGATGAAAGTAGAAAAATAGTAATTAATTCGTAATGTAGGAGAATACCAGACTCTTTCGTTTGAAAATTCTTTTATATATAAAAGGCTCATAAATATATGTTAACCATTCCAATGAATAGAAAGATCCTATGTTTATTTATCTCACTTCTAAGAGGGAATCGATTTTAAGAATCGGTTAACATATTTCAGCAATACAGGCCTATGCGTTCAAATGTATGCATTTTGAAATTGAAGGGAGTAAAGGTTATGAAGGAATTAAAAAAATTAAGTTTATTGTTATTGGGACTAGCTTTGTTATTCGTGTTAGCTGCTTGTGGTGGAAGTGGTTCAAGTAGCGAGCCGACAGATGGAGGGGCAGGAACATCTGGAAGTGGAAGTGAAACACCTTCAGAATCAACCGAAGAACCTGTAGAAATGAAGGATGTCAAATTAGTTTTAAACTGGTTTGCTAAAGCGCAGCATGGTGGTGTTTATGCAGCACAAGAAAATGGTTTATTTGAAGAGGTAGGTTTAAATGTAACCGTTGAGCCAGGTGGACCTCAAGTATCTTCGATTAACATGGTTGCATCAGGTAATGCGGAATTTGGTCTTGCTCATGCAGACCAAATCGCAATGGCTCGTAACGAAGGAATCGAATTAGTAGCAGTTGCGACAGCGATGCAAGGAAGTCCTCAAGCATTTATGTTCCATAAAGGACATGGTATTGAAGACTTTGAAGAGCTAAATGGAAGAAAAGTATTTATCCAACCAGGTATTATTTATTGGGAATATTTAAAAACACAATATGATCTTAGTGGTGTTGAAGAATTAACTTACACGGGTCAACATGTGAACTTCATTCCTGATGTAGAATCTGTCACACAAGCATTCCTTACATCTGAACCGTATTTTATGGAATTAGAAGGTGTTAAAGTGGAAACAAAGTTAATCGCAGATGCTGGCTATGATCCATACAACGTTGTACTTTATGTGACGAAAGATTACTTAGAACAAAATAAAGAGACAGTTGGAGCGTTCACAAAAGCATTTGTGGAAGGTTGGAACTTATATAAAGATTCTTACGAGGAAATCAACACAATTATTCAGGAAGATAATCCGGATATTGAATTAGAATCTTTGAAATTTGAAGCTGAATCTCAAGCTGAGTTTGTTTACGGTATGGATGCTGCTGAAAATGGTGTTGGTTATATGACAGAAGAACGGTGGGCGACGTTAATTGAGCAATTGTACAGCTTAGGATTACTTGATGAGCAATATGATGCAAGTACAATCTTTACAACAGAGTTTTTACCACAATAATTACCTGTACCTTAATAGAGGGCTGATCCGATTGTTTGGATTAGCTCTTTGTTTTATTGTATTAAGACTTTATTTAAGTTCGGTAGATTGTTAAAATTATCTGAATAATCAGATTATATATAATAACTAAATTAATAACGGGGTTTTGTGAAGAATACCAATGTATGAAATGCAGTATTTATTTACAATAAAAACTAATAGTAAAAGGGGGATTTCAATGGAGAGTCATGCATTTTTTGATGAGACGATAACGATTTTACCAAAGAGAGAAGGACTATTAAGCGGAATGACCTTTGCGGTAAAAGATGTTTACGAGGTGAGTGGACATCGTAATAGTGCGGGAAATCCGACATGGTATGAAACTCATGAAAAGGGAAATCAAACAGCGCCGGTGATTGAAAGGTTATTAGACAATGGGGCTACGTTAAAAGGAATGACTCATACAGACGAACTAATGTATAGCTTGAATGGAGAAAACATTCACTATGGTACTCCGTTGAATCCGATTGCTCCGAATTGTATTCCTGGTGGGTCGTCCAGTGGCTCTGCTTCAGTGGTTGCCTGTGGAATAACAGACTTTGCCCTTGGGACAGATACTGGAGGTTCTGTTCGTGTACCGTCTTCCTATTGCGGATTATTTGGGATACGACCTACACACGACCTTATACCATGTAATGGAGTAATTCCTCTAGCGCCGAGTTTCGATACGGTCGGATGGATGGCGAAAACGATTGAAACATTGGAGGTAGTAGGCTCAGTTTTACTACCAAATGCTGTTGATACTACCTTTAATCACTTTTATATAGAAGAAAATGTGTGGAGTCTAATGAATTACGAAGACCGTGAACTATTAGAGAATAAAATTCCTAAAGGACTTTCTATTGATAAAATAGATTTCAAATCTATTGGACTTTTTGAATGGCCAGAACTGTTTAAAAGAATACAAGGTATTGAGGCGTGGCGTGCGCATGGTGAATGGATCACATACGCAAAGCCAAAGTTTTCTGAAGCGATTCATGGGAGATTCCAATATGCTAGCTCTCTAAATCCGGTGCAATATAATGATTTAAAAAAACAACAAGCGCAAATAGCATGGAGGGTAAGTGAGGCTCTAGGGGAAGATGGTATCATCATTATTCCAACAGTTGCTTCTGTTGCACCTGAAAAAAATGCACCTGGTGACGCGGTCGAAAGCGTGCGGGCACTGACGATGCAATTAACCTGTATAGCCGGGATTTCGGGTTTGCCACAGGTAACGGTCCCTGTCCTTAGGGGAGATGGTATGACACTGGGATTATCCTTTATTGCTAATAAACACTGTGATCGGTCGTTACTAAAATTTGTCCGAAATTACTTTGGTAGTAAATAAAATTACGACTTTGGGGATTGGAAGGGGATTTGTAATGGTACAACAATATAGAGCGACAACAATGGGGACAAAGGGGATGGTAACAACGCCGCATTATTTAGCTTCTCAGGCTGCGATGGCAATAATGCAGAAGGGTGGGAACGCGATAGAAGCGGCAATTACAGCGGCTTCTACTATTGCGGTTGTTTATCCTCATATGAATAGTATTGGTGGAGATAATTTCTGGCTTATTTACAATGCGAGGACCAATGAATTGAAGGCTTTAAATGCTAGTGGACGTTCAAGTGAAAGAGCAACGATTAATTTATATCGAAAGAAAGGTTTTACAAAAATTCCTTCAAGAGGTGCATTAGCTGCCAATACTGTGCCTGGTGCGGTTGCTGGCTGGGGAGAAGCCTATAAATATGGTGTAAGTGAAATGGGAGGTTCTTTAGCGTGGAGTGATTTACTAAAGCAAGCAATTGACTATGCGAAAGAAGGATTTCCTGTTACGCCGAGTCAGGAGTATTGGACGCAAATAAATATAAATAAACAAGATACTGAGTTTCGCGATCTTGGCCGGTTTGAGGAATTCTCTCGTGTCTTTTTAAAGGACGGTAAGCCCTATAAAGCTGGGGATATTATGCAACAGAAAGATTTGGCGAATACCTTATCGAATATTGCGAAGAACGGTGCGGTTTATCTTTATAATAGTGAATTGACAGAGCGAATTGTTGAAGATTTACAAAAACACGGAGGGCTATTAACCGTAGAGGATTTTAAACTGCATACAAGTGATTGGGTAGAACCGATCTCAGTCCCTTATAGGGATTATGTTGCTTACAACTTACCTCCAAATACGCAAGGGATGGCTTCCTTATCAATTTTGAATATTTTAAACCATATTGAATTACAACGAATTAAAGAGGGATCTTCGACTTATTATCATATTCTCGTTGAAGCGGTAAAGCATGCCTTTTTAGATAGAGACCAATATTTAACAGACCCGGAATTTTGCCATATTCCCATAAAGGAATTGCTTAGTGGTGAGAGGGGTTTAACATTTGCAGAAAAAATAAAGGATCGACAATTGGCGAGTGAATTGGCATTGCTAGATGCAAAGGGTGACACTGTATGGTTTGGCATTGTTGATGAGGAAGGAAATGCAGTTTCCTTTATTCAAAGTATTTATCATGAGTTTGGTTCTGGCTTTATTCCAAAGGGTACAGGGATTGTCTTGCAAAATAGAGGAAGCTTTTTTTCTTTAGATGAAAAACATGTGAATGCTTTGGCACCAAGAAAGAGAACCTTCCATACGCTAAATCCAGCTATGTTATTAAAAAATGGAAAACCGGCCCTTGTTTATGGAACAATGGGTGGTGAGGGTCAGCCTCAAACGCAAGCAATGCTTGTGACGCGAATGATTGATTACGGAATGAGTGTGCAAGAGGCTATTGAAGCACCTCGCTTTTTATACGGACGTACGTGGGGAGCGGCATCGAATAGTTTAAAGGTGGAAGGTCGCATCGGGGAGGGGATTCGTAAAGAGCTTGAAAATGTAGGTCATGAAGTTGAAGTATTAGCGGACTTTACGGATACAATGGGCCATGCAGGAGCAATATTAATTGACGAAAAAACAAATGTGAAATTTGGTGGTGCTGATCCGCGTGGAGATGGTATGGCGATTGGCTATTAAGAAAGAGTATTACTGGATTTCAATGCTAAAAAAAGCGCTAGGAATATGAGAAGGTATAAAGGGAGATTAGGGGTATGGGAAAACAAAAAGAGATTTTTATCGCCTTCTTTCGTTCGGGGATGCTTGGATTTGGAGGGGGGCCTTCTACGATTCCATTAGTACATAAAGAAGTTGTAGAAACCTATAAAATGATGACAGATGAAGAATTTTCGGACGTTTTATCCATTGGTAATACATTACCTGGGCCGATTGCGACGAAAATGGCAGGTTATATTGGATATCGTGTTGGTGGATGGCTTGGGCTTGTAAATGCAATGATTGCCACGGTCTTACCTACTGTACTATTAATGATTCTATTGCTAGCTTCGTTGAATCAAATCAGAGATTTTGATTTTGTGAAAGGGATGACAAATGGTGTTGTCCCGATTGTAGCGGTAATGCTAGGGGTACTGACCTGGGATTTTCTAAAGAAATCGAAAAAATCACTTGGATGGGTTAAAGGTACAGTGATTCTTGTCGCCTCAGCAGTAAGTATGATTTTGTTTCATATTCATCCGGGGATTGTCATTGGTGTCCTTTTATTATTAGCGCTATTCCTTCCGATTAAAAAGGAAGGAAAGGCTGAGGGTAAAGAAGTTGGGAAAGAGGAGGGTGCAAAATGATTCACATCCAAATCTTTTTAGCTTTTTTCTATCCAGGAATATTAGGTTATGGTGGGGGACCTGCAACAATCCCATTAATTGAGCATGAGGTAGTAGAGAATTATGGTTGGATGTCAACGAGTGAATTTAGTGAGGTGCTCGCCCTAGGTAATTCACTACCTGGACCGATTGCAACGAAAATGGCAGGTGTTATTGGCTATGAAGTAGGTGGGGTTCTGGGAGCTCTTGTTGCTTTATTTGCAACAGTAGCACCTTCATTAATATTAATGTTAATTCTATTGAATATTTTATACCGTTTCCGTAATTCACGGAGGGTTAAACGGCTGTCGAGCTTTGTTTTACCAGCGATTGCGATACTGTTAGCGGAAATGACCTTTGATTTTGTAAAGACTTCTTATGATGTGATTGGATTACTCATTACATTAATAATTGTTGTTTGTGCTTATTTCGCCTTAGAGAAATTAAAAATCCATCCAGCTTTTGTAATTTTGACTGGATTAGTGGTTGGTGGATTGTTTTTGTAGATCGAGTTTGGGGACCGTTTAAATATTTTTGACGGTCCTATTTTAATGTATCACTCATTATTCTGATGAGATTTAATAAACTTGATTAAAAATTCATCCGTCTCTTTTAAAGATGTACCAAGCCACATTAAATGTCCCCATGTGTCGAGTGTGTGTAATTCTGAAGAAGCAATGTTTTGATGAGCTTGATAGGGATGTTCTAAAGGGACTGAGGTGGCATTTTTACATGTATAATAAGTGTTGGGCATGTAATAGCCTTTAAATTCTCAATAGTTAGCTCGTTAACCTGTTCTAAATCAATAAAAAAGCCAAACCCTTATCGTTGGCGATTATTTATCTTTTTAATAGCTTCAATATCTGTTTTGCTAATTTTATCTTTTGCTTCGCTAAATTTTAATTTGATAAAAGAAGGAAACATTTTTTTGAAAATGAAGCTTGGAAAGAAATTATTAATAAAAGATATTAAATTCCAAGTAAATTTTTCAATTTTTGGTCGAAATAAGATTTTTGCAGCTTTATATTCTTTATCTTTTGGACTAAGCCACTTTTTCGTAACCGCTGACTGCAATGTAAGTGAAAGTAAGCGATCTGAATACTTTGAGGCAAAATAAATACCACTTGGACCACCGGCAGACACAGCAAGTAGGTGAACTTTATCAATATTTAAAAGGTTTAATAAATTTAAATAGTTCGAACAAGCTATTCTAGATTTTTACTAATTCCTTGGATGTCCTCCTATATCCGGCTCTTGAAGGTGTAATGATGGAGAAGCCATTTTCAATCAAAGAATCATAACAAACTCCTCATAACAGTTTGAATGGCCTCCGTGTAGGACTAAAATTGGTTCCCCCTCACCGATAATTGAAGATTCTATTGAGATGCCTTCTGCTGAAAACATATCTATTTTTCTTTCCATGTAATATTCCTACCTTGTTATAGATTTTCTCCCTATTAAGATTCTCTTTAATAAGGATAGGCCCTTTTTTCTAATGGAAGAAAGAAATTTTTCTCAATAAAAAACCGAGCAACCAAAAGGCGGGTGCTCGATTTTTTTGCTGAAGGATTACGTTGTTGGGATTTTGACGTCCCCTGCAAACTCCACAACATCGTACTCAAAATAGTCTTTGAGTATCAATTCTTTATCATCTTGAAACAATTCATCTGCAATGGCCATGACGAGTTTTGGAATCGCAAAACGTATTCCGGATAATGCGGAAGCAGATACGCCGCAGCTGATTAATGCTGAATAATTGAAGGGGAATAAACCGTATAAAGCATCTTTCCCTTCCTCGCAGTTGGCAACGAATTTAAAACCGTAATCTAAATATGGGTGTGCATCAATCATTGGGCTTGCAATGTTAGGGCTTGCCTTATACACATCGCCCCAGCGTGTAATATATTTTTCGACAGCTTTTAACTCAGGTCGCAATGCTGGGTCTGAAACTAAACCTGTACTAATGATTAAATAATCAAAAGTAAATGTATCGTGGGGTGTGCGAATGAATACCCCTTCTTCTGTTTCTTTCACTTCTATCCAAGGGGAGTCAAGATGCACCTTAAACCCTTCCCATGCACTTGCGCGGTTAAACGTATCATTCGTCGGAGGTTGATTAAATTTAAAGAAATGGGCCATTGCCGCATATTTTTCATCATCGCTTAAAGAATGATAACGTTCAATAATGCCAGTTTGTTCAAGGATACGCATTGGGTTGATGCGCACCATTTCTTTACGTCGAACAAATACATGGGCTTCTTTCACACCAGCTGTTAAGGCAAAATTTGCATTATCAAACGAAGAAGCACCGCCACCGAGAATACCGATTTTTTTACCCTTTAATGCATCGAAATCAATAGTTTCTGAAGTATGTGCATAGAGTGATTTCGGAAGTGCGTTTTTGACGAAATTAGGTACATGCCACTCTCCGCCGCCTTGTATACCAGTAGCGAGAACAACCTTACGAGCTAAAATCGTTTTTGACGGTGCGCCATTTCCGCTTAAATGAAGACGGTGTAATTTATTGCCGACTGGTTCGATTAAATCAACCTTTACTTCGTTTTGTACAGGTAAATTTAAAACTTCTCGATACCATTTTAAATACTCCATCCAATCGTTCCGGGAGATTTTATCTAATTCATCCCATGCCTCTTGACCGAATTTAGCAATAAACCATGATTGGAAAGTAAGAGATGGGACCCCTAAGTCAATAGAAGGGAGATGCTTTGGAGTCCTAAGTGTAATCATACGAGCATAAGTAATCCATGGACCTTCAACACCTTTTGGATTCTCGTCTAAAATTGTAATATTCGTAATCCGTTCACGAAATAAACCGAAAGCTGTACTTAATCCACTTTGACCTCCACCGATAATTGCTACCTCATAAACATGACCATCTTTATGTGTAACGGGTTTTACCCACTCTTTACCAGGATGGGCAATATAGGAAAGATCTCTTTTTACTTGCTCATTTAATGCTATAAGACTCATGGGAACATCTCCTTTACTTTTATGTAATAATTTCTAACGTCATCTTTTGAAATATCTTAACATTCCGAAATTTCATATTCCTCATAGGCCTATCTAAAAATGCTAGTTGCTTTTGTGCGGATTAACTAAAAGGTTGGATCTGTATGTTATCTTTTATCACATATGACTTTTGATGATGTGTGTAAAAGGGGGATTAAAGATGCTTCTGAAAAGAATTTGACCGCCTCCTGTATATAAGTGAAGCGGTCGGTCGTTTGATTAGCTTCCTCGGTATACTTGATAGCCCCAAGGTGTAACGAGTAATGGGACGTGATAGTGGGCTTGGTTTTCTTGCATTTGAAACCGCACAGGCACCGTTGATAAAAAATTGGGTGTGGAGAGCGTTACTCCTGTAACTCTAAAATAATCCTCTACATAAAAAACGAGCTCGTATGTCCCTTGTTTGAAAGTTTCATTTGTAATAAGAGGTTCAGTGCAGCGACCATCTTCATTTGTATAGATGGTTTTTAATAATAGATATTCTGCTTCAACCAGGAAATAAAGATCAATTCTCACGTTTTTTGCGGGGTGCCCGTGATATAAATCGAGCACATGTGTTGAAAGAGATGGCATGAAAAACACTCCTTATTTATAAGTTTCGATAATTCCTTTAAAACGTATATATGCGATTTTGTAGATTTCTTGTAAAGCAGTCTGGAATTCATTTTCTGGATTAGAAGAAAGCCGTTCCTTCATTGCCTGTAAAATGTCGTTTTTATCCTTTCCGCTTACAGCAATGATAAAAGGGAATCGGAACTTTTCCATATATGCCTGATTCGCTTCAGAAAAGATGTGATATTCCTCAGGTGTTAAAGAGTCAAGACCTGCACCTTGTTGTTCCTTAACGGATGACTGACTCATTTGAATTCGTTTGCCAAGCTCCGGATGTTCTTTGATAAGTGTGAGCTGAGCTTCGCTACCGCACTCCACCACAATTTGCTTCATTGTATCGAAGGCGATATCGAATGAAGAAAATGGGCGCATATGTGCAGCGATTTTTGCTATCCATGGAGAATGCTCAAAAATTTCTCCGAATAGATTAGTAAACTCTTTTTCACTTAAGTTGTTTAATTGATCTAATGTTAAAGCCATTAATATAACCTCCAAATGATGCAAGGGCATCTATATTTATTTAACGATATAGTTCGCTTTAAGAAAATGTATAACGCTATATCCTTTTTTATATCTGTATTTAAAGGAGATTTGATGAATTATACATGTTGTTCAACGATAAGGTGGTTACGGATTCTTAGTGCAAGTCGTAGTTGTAGTGTCACTTCTGGATCCTTTAAATCTTTGTTCAATAAAGAGCTGCACTTTTCGATACGGTAAATGACCGTATTTCGATGAACAAATAAACGCTTTGCAGTTTCGGAAATTTGGCAATGACATTCTAGATATTCGTTTAACGTTTCAAATAAAATGGTTTGTTCATCTTCTGGCAAAGAAGCGAAAGCCTTAAAAACCATTCGTTGATAGTTCATTAAATCTGTTTGTGGAATCATTTGTAGTAATTCGTTGATTTCTTTCTTCTTATAGAAGGAAACAATGCGTTGTTTATTTCGTAAAGTGAATACCGTGCTTTGTGCTTCTTTGAATGCACGTTGAATGTCTGAAAAGCTTTGTGTTTGGTTGCTGACACCAAATACCATATGCAAATCAAAATATTGATAGATGGATCCTTCTAGCTCCGAAAACAATTCTCTTAAAAATAAAATATAATCAGCGTTTGGATCTTGAAGTTCGTATAAAAAAATCAATTCATTATTTAGTGAAAATACGTGTATAGGAATTCTTGTTGACTGAAGAGTTTCTTCGCAAAACTTATGAATTTGTTCGATTGTAAACGTCGGTTGAAATGAGTAAGAAGGTGTTTTCGTTATTACATGACCTATAATGCATACATACGCCTGTTGATAAGGGAGGGAAAGTTCCTGTGACATCGCCTTCGTAACAACGGTGGATCCACTATCATTCTCTAAAAAATCTTTTAAATGTTGATTGCGAATATTGCGCTTTTGTTGTTGTAAAGCCTGCTCCTGCATCAATGCGAATGACAGAACATTGATGGCCTGCTCTATCGTTAAACGTACTGTAATATCCTGTTGATCGATATCGCCTTTGACCATTAAAAAGCAGTTTTTCTCAGCGTGGGTATTGATAGGGAAAAAGGCAAATGTTTCTTTTCCTTCCATGAGAGAAAATATGAAGGTTTGTTCACAGTTTAAAGGATTTTGGAAACCTTCATTCATCATATTTTGTATCGTTGCAAGTACGGGTACATATTGCTGTGTTGAATACATAGGTCTTAAATAAGGGCTAATGAGAAGAATTTCCCTCCCAATAAGTGATGATAGCTGTCGAAGTAACTTTGGAACCCCGTGGCCATTTATAATAAGTAAAGTAAACTGACGATGAATATCCATTGCGTGTGTTAATAGCGAAGCCTCGCTCTGTAATATTTTCTCTGTCATTAAAAAGTTAATTTGTCCTAACGATAAGTGCTCCGGTAATTCTATAAAGGGTAAATTTAGTTGTTCTGCAAGTAGTAAGATGTCTTGTGGAATTTCGTGAAGATAACGGTTTTTCTTTACACCAATTCCAGCGCATCCATTAGCAGCCATTTCATGAATAAGCTCTTGGAAGTAGTCGTGATTATTCTTTAAATGATAGGCGGTTGTAATGATCAGCATATTTGGTCGTAAATATGGAATGATATCAGGTGCATCCATCATTGTAATGGACGTTATCTGACGATATTTACTTGCCTCCCCAGCCACCAACGTAATTGGAGCCAATTCATGTTGGGTTAACATTTGTAGAATATTCACAATTAAACCCTCCTTTTTTCGTTATATGTTACAAAATATAACATATAAATATTCGTTGTGTACATACATGTAAGGAAACATTACGTAAAAAATTCAGAATATATGTACAATTTGTTTAAATTAACTAAAAAGCAGTTTTTTTTTCACAATTATGACGATGAACGGCAGAAAACCTTTCCTTAAAATAAAAGAAACCGTAACAGGCAGGAAGGGTGGTGTCAACGATGAGCGAAAGTACCACAAACGTTCAAACTATTGAGATTCGAGAATTAGTCGAATGGCTTTCGAGCTTTGGTGCAACAAACGAGAGGGGTGTAACTCGACTACTATATTCAACGGAATGGATAAATGCACAGCAAGCATTGAGGCGAAAAATGAATGAAGCTGGAATGACGACCTACTTTGATGGGGTAGGGAATTTATATGGAAGAATCGAAGGCTCTATTCAAGGTGATTCAGTTATTTTAACAGGTTCTCATATTGATACAGTAAAACAGGGTGGAAAATACGATGGGGCGTATGGTGTACTCGCAAGCTTTCTTGCAGTTAGAAGATTAGTAGAAAAACATGGTCCCCCATTAAAAACAATTGAAGTAGTGTCCCTATGCGAAGAAGAGGGAAGTCGGTTTCCTATAACCTTCTGGGGCTCAAAAAATATTACGGGGGAATTTTCAATAGCATCCATAGATAATATTTCTGATACTAAAGGGATTCCTTTTAAAAAGGCAATGAATGATGCGGGCTTTCCAATTGATACCTATTCTCCGAAAAAGCGCAATGATATTGAACATTTTGTAGAGATTCATATCGAGCAGGGATCAATCTTAGAAAAAAATTTTAAGGATATTGGCCTTGTTACTCATATCGTTGGCCAAAAACGATACACAATCATGCTAACAGGTGAAAGTAATCATGCTGGAACAACGCCGATGGATGAAAGAAAGGATGCTATGGTGTGTGCTGCAAAGGCCATTAGTCAACTAACTTCAATGGCCATAAGCATAGCTCCAGGTCTTAGAATAACTGCAGGACAACTCATTGCCAAACCGAATGTTCCTAATGTAGTGGCGGGTAATGTTAGCTTTACATTAGATATTCGCTACCACGATAAGAAGGTTTTAGATAGCTATTGCGAGAATGTTATAGAAGTACTGAAATGTATTGCTAATGAAAGTAATATTCAGTTATCGGTAGAAAAGTGGACTGATATTGATCCTGTTACTTTAGATCAATCATTGCATGAATTAATAAAAAAGAAAATTGAACCAAAGGGATTTAGCCATATGCAGATGGTCAGTGGAGCTGGTCATGATGCGCAAGTATTTGGTAGACATTATCCGACCACTTTAATTTTTATCCCGAGCCGTCATGGAATTAGTCACTCACCGCTTGAATTTTCAGAGGATAAATATTTAGAAAAGGGAATAGAAGTAATGATGGATACTTTATACCATCTAGCATATAAAGGGGGCAACACCTAATGTTTTATAAACCATTGCAAACACCAAGTAGAACCATAATGACTCCAGGACCTGTTGAAGTAGATCCAAGAGTGTTGCAGGCAATGAGTACACCCATTCTTGGGCAGTTCGATCCAGCTTTTACGGATATTATGAATGAAGTGATGGAGATGCTACGCTCCCTATTCCAAACGGAAAATAAGTGGGCATTCCCGATAGACGGTACTTCAAGATCAGGAAATGAAGCGTTGATATCAAGTGTCATTGAGTCAGGCGATAAAGTTCTTGTACCGATTTTCGGACGCTTTGGTCATCTGCTAGTTGAAATATGTGAGCGTTATGGCGCTGAAGTTCATACGATGGAAACAAAGTGGGGTACGGTTTTTGACCAACAAGACATCATTAATGAAATGAAAAAGGTTCAGCCGAAAGTAGTGGCTGTTGTTCATGGTGAGACATCAACAGGCTGTATGCAACCGTTAAATGAGTTAGGAAAGGCATGCCGTGAGCTAGGTGTATTGCTCATAGTTGATGCAGTTGCTTCTATTGGTGGTGTTAATATCCCAGTAGATGAATGGTATATTGATGGGATTATCGGTGGTACACAGAAATGTTTATCTGTACCATCTGGAATGGCACCAATTACGTATAATGATCGAATAGAAGCAATTATTCAAAAGCGTAAAAAAGTGGAATATGGTATTGCGACAGAAGAAGAGTTTACAACGAAACGTACAAATATGATTCGAAGCAATTACTTCGATTTAGCGATGCTTCAGGATTATTGGGGACCAAGACGTTTAAATCATCATACTGAGGCGACGTCTATGTTATATGCATTGCGAGAAGGATTGCGTCTTGTGTTAGATGAAGGATTGTATGAGCGTTTTGGCCGTCATAGCTATCATGAGGCCGCGTTAATTGAAGGAATCGAAGCTATGGGATTAAAAATATTTGGCGATCGTTCTTGCAAACTTCCGACAGTGACATGTATTGAAATTCCCGAAGGGGTGGATGGTGAACTAGTTCGAAAATTAATGCTTGAGCAATTTGGAGTTGAAATTGCTTCATCATTTGGTCCGCTGCAAGGAAAGATTTGGCGCATTGGCACAATGGGATATAGCTGTAGAAAAGAAAATGTATTAACTGTGTTATATGCATTGGAGGCTGCATTAATCCGTAGCGGTTTTGAACCGATTCGTGGTGAGGGTGTGCAGGCAGCTCTTGATTATTATGAAGCACCTGTTTTCATCTCTTTTTAGGAAGGGGAAGTATCATGGCATATGACCTTATTTTAAAAAAAGGAACAGTTGTAGAACCACACCAAGTCTCGGTACGTGATATCGCAGTGAAGGATGGTGTAATCGTAAAAATCGCTCCTTCAATTGATATGGAAGACGTGCAAGTGGTCGATTTAGAGGGCAAGTTTGTTTTACCTGGTGCCATTGATGTCCATGTGCATTTTAATGAACCGGGAAACGTTGAGTGGGAAGGGATTGAAACAGGCTCTAAAATGCTTGCTGCTGGTGGTGTAACGATGTATTTTGATATGCCATTAAATAGCGATCCCCCGACGATTAATGTACCTGCCTTAGCGCTAAAGGAAAAATTATCGAAGGAAAAGTCTGTGATTGATTATCGATTTTGGGGAGGTCTTGTTCCAGAAAATATTGGGGAACTTGAGGCGCTAGCTGAAACAGGCGTTATTGGATTTAAAGCTTTTATTTCAAATTCTGGATTTGAGCCCTTTTCTTCGGTAAATAACCAGTCTTTGTTAATAGGTATGAAAAGGATAAGTAAATTAGATAAAATTTTAGCTTTGCATGCGGAAAGTGATGAAATGACGAGCTTTCTACAAGCTGAAAAAATAGCGAATGGAAAATTAACGCCAAAGGATTATTGTGAATCAAGACCAATCGCAGCAGAAGTAGAAGCGGTTGTTCGTGCATTAAGCTATGCTGAAATTACAGGTTGCGCCCTTCACTTTGTTCATATTAGTAGTCCGGAAGCTGTTGGAATTATACATGAGGCAAAGGGGCGCGGTTTAGACGTAACGCTCGAAACCTGTGCACATTATTTGCTGTTTAATGACGAAGCCTTTGAAGAACATGGGGTTTTTGCCAAATGTGCACCACCTCTTCGCCCACCAAATGTCCAAAATGATTTAGTAACATTATTGGTAGAAGGGAAAATTGATTTCATTACTTCTGATCATTCTCCTTGTTCTCCGCACTTGAAGGATTTAAGTGAGCATAGCTTTTTTGAAGCATGGGGAGGGATTAGCGGCGGACAGTATACCCTACTAGCAATGTTAAAGGTTGCGAAGGAAAAGGATTTACCGCTAACAAAAGTATCGGAATTAACAGCTCAAGCACCAGCAGAAAGGTTCGGCATTACTCAGAAAGGCAGGATTGCAAAAGGTTATGATGCAGACTTTGCTATCGTAGAGGAAGTACCTTTTGTTGTGACGAAGGAAAATATGTTGGCAAAGCATAAACAATCCCTATATGAAGGCTATGAATTTACGCATAGTATCGTAGCTACCTATTGTCGCGGGAATAAAGTGTTTTAAAATATATCCAAGTACTTCCGTATTAATAGGGCATACTCTAAAGAGGCTTGATTTTCTAATCAGGTCTCTTTGATTTTTTAAAAGTATTCACGTTGTGTAAAATAGAAGTGAGAATTTTCAATGGCTAATTAGAAGACAAAATGTCGATTATGAATTTCTATTTTAACAAATTTCGATTATTTCCAAGGAAATATTCCATGAAATCCATTGAAATTTTATTTCTTCGACAAATGATAGAAGTGATGGGTATGAAAAAACCGACACCAGTGAGGCATCGGTCAAAGTGAGGTGTATGAAAAGGGTTAATAGATAAAAACGTAATTCATTATTTTTCTTTTTTACTATCAAATAAACCTAATGCAACTGCTACTGCAATACCAATCGCTACCCAAGATGCAAAATTCATTATCATCACCAACCGATCTCTTTCTTCATATATACGAAGCGAAGAGAGGAAAGTTTCGAATATTTATTTGTTCTTATTCTATTCAGTTTCATACTATCACTTTAGGGACATGTGCGTAGAATTGGAAATAAGTCTAAAAAACGACTACCCATTAAGATGCAAAATTAAATATTCAGGATAAATTGAAAGTGGGTTTAAAGGAGACCGTCAAATGACAGAAGACCAAGAGTATTATAAGTTTTTGAGGAAGTATGTTGGAACAAAGCCTTTAATATTACCAGGCTCCACGGTAATTATTTTAAATGAAAATGGGGAGGTTTTACTGCAAAAGAGACCCGAAGGAAGATGGGGGTTGCCAGGTGGATTAATGAATCTTGGTGAAAGCTTTGAACAAGTAGCCATTCGAGAAGTGTTAGAGGAAACGGGCTTACATATTCGGAATCTTAGACTGCTTCATGTTTTTTCGGGAGAAGAATTTTATACGAAAGCCCCAAATGGTGATGAATTTTATGGAGTGACAGCAGTTTTTTTAACAAATGAAGGAGAAGGGGAACTACATAAACATTCCTCTGAAACAATTGATATACAGTATTTTAACTGTCGCAAATTACCAGATAGAATGGTTGGGAGTCATCGTAGGTTTATTGAACAGTTTGTGTGTAGCTAAAGTCCATGAGTATGGCTAATTATGTTAGAGTATAAGAAACATTAAATAAAGGAGTACGCTATGAATCTGAAACGACAAATCGAAAATTATAAACCTTACAACGCACAAGAAACAAAGGATCAAGAGGTCATTCTGAAATATATGGATACATTCGATAATTTATTAGTTCGTGATAATGAATTCGCTCACTTTACTGCATCCGCGTGGCTTGTCAATCAAAATCATACAAAAGTATTGATGGCATATCACAATATTTATAATTCATGGTCATGGGTTGGTGGACATGCAGATGGTGAAGAGGATTTACTCAAAGTCGCTATTAAGGAGGCGAAGGAAGAAACGGGATTAAGTCTAGTCAAACCAGTATCAGAGGAGATTTATTCGATCGAAATTTTAGGAGTACCAGCTCATGAAAAACGAGGAAAGCACGTAGCGACACATGTTCATTTAAATATTACATATTTATTAGAAGCTGACGAAAATGAGCTAACAAAAGTAAAGCCTGATGAAAATAGTGCGATTCAGTGGATGGGACTGAAAGAAGCTATTGAGAAAAGTTCAGAACCGGAAATGAAAGTTGTTTATAAAAAATTGAATGAGAAATTGACTATATATAGTCAGCTGTAAAATAAAAAAGAAATGCCGTTATTCAATTGGAAACGGCATTTTTATGATGAAATTAAACTCACTGACTGCGCTATAATAAAAGAACCAATTTACAATATTTTTTGGATATCGTCATCAATCTTCTCTGGTTCGGTTGTGGGTGCATAGCGTTCAATAACATTGCCATTTTTATCGATTAAAAACTTCGTGAAATTCCATTTAATATTTTTTGATAAAACACCCTTTTTCTGCTCTTTTAAAAACTTAAATAAGGGATCAGCATTATCGCCATTGACATCGATTTTTGCAAACATTGGAAATGTGACGCCGTAATTCATCTGGCAAAATTGTAAGGTTTCATCAATATCATTAAATTCCTGATTATTGAACTGATCACAAGGGAAACCGAGAATTTCGAGCCCTTGCTCCTTGTATTTATCATAAAGTTCCTGAAGACCTTTAAATTGTGGTGTTAGCCCGCATTTGCTTGCAGTATTAACGATAAGTAATGGTTTCCCCTCATAATCTTTAAGTGATTTCATTTCCCCAGTAGGTAGCTTTACGGAAAAGTCGTAAACAGTTGTCATCTTGTATCCCTCCATTGTTTCTTTATTAACATCGTACACAATATGATGAATTCTTGGCTAATGAATAGCTTCATCTTTAGAAAAGTGGATTGTAAACACTATGGTTTATTAAAGAAAATTCTAAATATATCATTATCTTTCCCCTTTCAAAATATATTAGTAAAAGATAAGTAATTATGAAGGGGGATTCTAATTATTTGGCTACTGTTATTGCAACTATTAACTTAAAGGGTGGCGTAGCAAAAACAACGACAAGTGTTGGACTAGCTGAGATTCTTTCATCTGAATTTAAAAAGAAGGTGCTTTTCATCGATCTAGATCCTCAAACGAATGGTACAACGATGTTAATTGGTGAGCATGCATGGAAAGAGTTGAACGACCAAGGCTATACATTAGCGCGTTTATTTGAAAGCGCATTAAAGCCGAATGAATACATCTTTGATTTAGAAAATACGTTGCAACGTAATGTATCCAATATTTTATCTGTGATGAGTCTAGATCTGATTCCCTCTAGTTTAGATTTGATTAAAGTACAGGACGAACTAGCAAAAGTGCCAATGGGTCCACTATATACAAATAATCCAACGGACATTTTACGAAAAGCGATTCAGCCGATTCTAAACAACTATGATTATATATTAATTGATTGTCCACCGAATCTTGGCATTATTACCCTCAATGGCCTTCGAATTGCAGATGGCTATATGATTCCTACGATTCCAGATGTGCTTTCCACATACGGTATTCCACAAATTATAAACCGTGTAAATGACTTCGCATGGGAAATTGGTTACCCAATTGAGACATTAGGTATAGTAATAACGAAGTATAAGGAAAATTCTAATATTCATAAAACAACTTTGAGAAAATTAAAGCGAGAAATCGATGCACCACTACTCAATGGAATTTTTAAAGAAAATAACCAAATGGCAAGTGCAGCTGATTTCACAATGACCTATGCGACATTCCGTCAAAAATGGGGCTATGGAGGTCAATTTGATGCCTTTTACAGCTTAGCTAATGAAATAGTGGAGAGGTATGAAAGAAATGAACATTGAAATGAAACTCTTGGAATTATTCAAAGTGATTTTACAAGAAATTAATGTAAATAAAGAATTTGCTAAGAAAATTGAGATGGTTTTCTCAGAGAAAGAGGTACACAAGAATGAGCAAAAAGGAAAATCCTCAAGGAAACCTAAACTAGAGACAACGGCAAGCGCCACTACTACAACCACTTCAACTACTACGAAAAAAAGAACAAGAAAAAGAAACCCAGCATTATTCAACCCAGAAATCGTCCTAAGTGAAAAAGGAAAAGAGGGACTTTTCGATTCATTAAATCAATTAGAAATCGATCAACTTAAAGACATCGTTTCAGAATACGGTATGGATCCAGCTAAAAAAGTGATGCGATGGAGAACAAAAGAAAAGATTGTAACCCATATATTAGAGGTGACCAACAACTGGATGCAAAAAGGAGAAGCATTTCGAAGGTTATACTAAAATTATAACCCTATAAATTTAATTCTCGAACTGGAGTAGAAATTTGTTAGTTTTACTCTTTTTTATTCACATTTTAGTAAGATTTATCATCTTGTAGAAAGGTATTTTGGGTGTCATAATTAGTGGGTAATTTTATTCATGAAAGGAATGTCAACATGTATAAAACTGTAGTGAACAAACTGAATAATGGTCTTTACATGTGGCAAGATGATAGATTCTTATGGGTTAATAATAGCTTTGCTGAAATATTTGGTTATGAAATAGAAGAATTTCAGTCGTTTAATAAGTGGGAATTAATATATAATGAGGATCGCGATCAATTGGCGCAAGCAATTGACAGTATAACTAATGGAAAAATTGAACAATTCGAAATTGAAATTAGAGGAATACGAAAAGATAAAAAAATGATTTATATTTCTGTAAGTAGCAAGCGAATTATGTTTGAAAATAAACCTTCCGCTGTTGGTTCCGTCTTTGATATAACTGAACGGAAAGATTTGGAAAAGCGTTTAAAAGAAAGTAATGAACGTTACCGTAACCTTGTTGAGAATTCAGCGGTAGGCATTATGGTACAACAAAATGGAGTGATTGAGTACGTAAACTCTATGGCAATACGGTTATTAGGGGCAGAATCTTCTGAAGAACTAATTGGTCAATCAATTTATCAATTTGTTCATGAGATCTATAAAGAGAAAGTATCAAATCGAATTCAACAAATCACAAATTTGGGCGAAACGGTTCCTATGATGCATCAAAAGCTTCGTCGATTGGACGGAAGATCGATTGATGTTGAAACTAGTGGAATGCCCATTCATTTTAATGGAGAGCCTGCAGTAGAAGTTACTTTTTGGGATGTAACGAAAAAGAAGCAAGAAGAGGAACTAATGAAGTACCGTGCTTATCATGATTTAGTAACAGATTTACCAAATCGTCATAAATTCCAAAAGGATTTTGATGAAGAATTTAATCATGACCGTCAATTTACGATGCTTTTCATAGATATAGAAGACGTAAGAGATATTTTAGAACAACATGGTGTCCAAGCTACAAATATGTTGCTTATAAAATTAGCTGGACGATTACTAGGAGCAATGGAACAAAAAGGTCTAGTGTATCGTTTGGAAACCGATCTTTTTGCAGTAGTACTTCCAGGAGAAGTGAATGATCGGGATTTATTTAAGATTGTTGCCAAAATAAGAAGTATGATTCAACAGCCGGTTTATTTAAATAATACAATCATGCAAGTGTCTATTAATATCGGTGTTGTGTATTACCCGAAAGATGGAGCGACATTAGAAATGATCCTTCAGCATGCTCAGCTTGCAAACATGCATGCCAAAAAAGCAGGAACGATCATGAAAAGTATGATGGTTAATAATACGATAAAACCTTTTAAAGGGGAGTTATAACTGTGGACAGACTCAGATTTTTTCGAGAATGTTTACAGTTTTTTTGTAGGAGTAGAACTTTTAATGTGGATTTCATTTTGAATAGCTAGGATAAAATTAAAACAGAGGATGATAATACGCACCGAGCCTGAAAAGTTTTGGAAAAATCATGCAATCCGGGATCGGCCGAACTCCCGAATAAAACTTCATTAAGTCTATACCGCGTGAATTGAACTCCTGAAAATAATCTCTTCATTTGCCCATAATATTCGAGACTAATGAAAATCCATCACTGTGAAGGTTTTTCCGTTAAGGAAAAACATAAATAGACATTAAACAAAATATGAAAATCCATGCTAAAAGTTCAAAAAAATAGATTGATTTTTATCATTTTTAAGAATATTATCAAGAAGATTATCATTGGGAATAATAAAAAAGTTATTCAATAATGGTAATTTATGTAAAATAATAAGGATAAATTTTCTAATTTAACCGAATTGGGAAAAGAAAACTTTTAAGAGTAGGTGAGAGTCGATTAGTTTCAATATATGAGTCTGCTAATAACACGATTTTAAACAAAAGATAATTAAACTTCATTTGGGGGAACCGATAATGCTACAAAAAAACGTAGTGAAACCTTTTTATTTATTACTTGCTTTTTTATTATTCATGCAACCAATTTTCTTATCTCAGGGGAATCGTGTTTTTGCAGAGACTCGAGTAAGTGAATTCGAATTACCATCAATCGAAGAGGATCCAGCAGAATATCAAATAGAAGTTAACACTGTACCAAATGGCGAGTTAGGAATAAAGCTCCTTTCTCCAGATAATAACAACGGAGAGTGGCAATTTTTTGATGGGTCACGTTGGGGAAGAATTGATGGAGAAATGCAACTTGCTGAGAATGGGTTATTCCGTTTTTTCCCGAATAAAGATTGGTATGGTACAACATCCGTTTCCTATGTAGAGCTTTTGGAAGACGGTAACTATTCATTAGAAGAAAAAAAATTATCCCTATCAGTTACTCCCATTAATGATGAACCTTACTTAAGCGAAGTAGGGGGCAGTAGTTATTTGAATCTCGCTTTAAGTCAATATGTGACGTATCCAGATTTAAATATATATACAAACTCATTTACGTATGAAAGTTGGGTTAACGTTAGCCAAAATCAACCATGGGCAAGGTTCTTTGATACATCCTATGGAGAAGATAATTTCAATATACATTTTGCCTTTAACAGTAATACAAGAAAACTAGCATTTGAAGCAATTCCACAGAAAGGTTATAGAATAGCAGACTATGTAGTTACTACCGCTGAGGAGCTTCCTTTAAATGAATGGGTACATGTGGCTGCTGTTTATGATCATGAGAATAAACAAGCCTCTATATACTGGAATGGAGATTTAAAAGCTTCAGGATATATGGATCTTACTAATATGGCAAATGCCAAAGAAACAAATGCTGGTATAAATCGTCCTCACAATTATTTAGGAGAAAGTACTTGGGCTCAATTTGATGGTTCCTTTTTAGGAGGGATACGTGATGTTCGCTTCTGGAATAAGGCAAAATCAGAAGCAGAAATTGAAGCTCAGATGAATACTTTAATTTCTAATGAACATCTGGTACTTAACTATAAATTCGATGATCCTGAGGCAGTAATAGCCGAAGATACTTCAGGAAATAATCAACATGGATCCATTATTGGAGCTAGTTTTGTATCAAAAGGGTTTACAAAAAATACCGAAACATTACAAGATACACCAGTTGAAAAAGAATTTGAATTGATTGATGTAGATAATGATAATGATGAGTTAACTATTGTGGCTTCTTCATCCAATAGTACCCTTGTTCCAAATGAAAATATTGAAATAATAGATGAAGGAAACAACAAAAAAATGATTATCACTCCTGCAGAGGGTCAGTATGGAAACACGACGGTAACTGCTGTAGTTAGTGATGGAATATTAAGTTATCAAAGTAGTTTTCAATTAACTGTAAAACAAAAAATGCTTCATCCATCAACAACAATATTTGATAAAAAAACTGTTAATCAAGAAGATATCATCATTACCATAAATCGTCCGGAAGTTACTTTAGATAGTCTTTCAAATGGTGACAGCCTACTGGAAGAGGGAACGGACTATACAATTAGTAATTCAACTATAATACTGAAAAAAGAATATTTGGCTTCACAGCCTGAAGGGTCATCAACAATTACTTTTATCTTTAACGAGGACCGACAAAAAGAAAATTTAAACTTCGAAATTGTTGATACAACGCAGAATAGTCAGGTTGGGCTTACTGAAGCCATATTTGATAAAAAATCGAGTGCTCAAGAAGATATCATCATTCCAATAGATTTAAAAGGGAACACATTAACAAGTATCAAAAATGGTGAGGCAACATTAACGGTTGGAACAGATTATACGATTGAAAACTCAAAAGTAGTACTTAAAAAAGAATACTTAGCAAAACTTCAAAAAGGTTCATCTACACTAAGTTTTGTATTTAATGAAGGTGAAGTACAAAGTTTGAATTTAACAGTACAAGACTCAACTTCTAATTCTTCTGATGGGAGTAGCTCAAAACCGCAATCATCGAAAGAAGAAATCAAAGTTGATGTTAAAACAGGTGATAATAGTTCAGTAGTAAGCCAAACAACTGTAACACGTACGAAACTATCAGATGGTACTGTACAAGATGAAGTAACGTTGACTGAAGAAAAAACAAAAGAGGCAATTACAAATGTAAAAGGTTCTGGACAAAACACAGCAAGCATTGTGATTCCAGATGACAAGGATGAAGTTGGACAAGTCGATGTTTCAATTACAAAAGAAGCTGCAAAATCACTAAGTGAGGAAAATGTAAATCTTGAGATCTATACAGATAATGTAAGGATTCAGGTCCCTGAAAGTTCATTAGATGATTTTGAAGAGAATTTATACTTCCGTGTTATTCCAATTAAAGGTGAAGAACAGCGCCAAGAAGTTGAAAGTCGTGCGCGAGTTGAAGCGATTGTAAAAGAGGTTGCACGGGATAAAGAAGTCAATGTTGTATCACGTCCAATGACAATTGAAACAAATTTACAAAGTCGTCCAGTGACACTTATCTTGCCACTACGTGAAGTGGAATTACCAACAAATGCTACAGAAAGAGAAGCCTTCTTAGTTGACTTAGTAATATTCATTGAACATAGTGATGGGGACAAAGAATTACTTAAACCGACAGTTGTGCAATATAAAGATGGTCAACTTGGATTGGAATTTGGAATTACAAAGTTTAGTACTTTTACGATTCTAAACATGGAAGGTTGGGAAGATTTAGTTCCGGATTCAAATCAAGGACAAACTGATGAATATGAACAAGATGAACTAAAGAACCTGGTGCATAAACCTTATATCAGTGGCTACGGAGATATGTTCCGTCCAAATATGTCCATTACAAGAGCGCAAATGGCATCAATGCTTTCAAGAAATCTAGAAGCAATACCTTCTACAGTGCTATATAATGATGTGAAAGTAACGCATTGGGCGTATCCACTGATTATGGAAGCTAAAGGTGCAGGTATCATGACTGGTGTGAATTCTACAACATTTGATCCAAATGGAACAGTGACACGTGCGCAAATGGCTGTCATTGCCTATAGATGGATTGAAAACGAATGTAAAAAAGATAATTCTGCTTTTGATAGTTGTCCAAAAATGATGAACTATTCTACAGCAACCTTTAGCGATGTTTCATCTAAACATTGGGCAATCGAGGCCATCAGCTTTGTAAAAGAAGCAAAAGTAATGGTAGGTTATGAAGACAACACATTCCGACCGAATGAAAAACTAACAAGAGCACAAGCCGTTGTTGTGTTAAATAACTTATTTAAACGTGGTCCGTTAACAGGTCTCGTGACACCAACCTTCAAAGATGTACCAACAACAAACTGGGCATTTTCGCATATCGAAGAAGCTGCCAAAAAGCATACCATTAACTTCGATTTGAATGGCAA
Source organism: Lysinibacillus sp. PLM2 (assembly GCA_023168345.1). Classification (NCBI taxonomy): domain Bacteria; kingdom Bacillati; phylum Bacillota; class Bacilli; order Caryophanales; family Bacillaceae; genus Lysinibacillus; species Lysinibacillus sp. PLM2. The sequence goes on from AP025689.1 coordinate 379,895, forward strand.
TGAATTGTTAAAATAGTCAAGCACACAGTATAAAGAGCACTTCTGAAAGCAAGTCTACTAAAACTAGGCTTGCTTTCTTTGTGTTGTAGTGAAATTCCACATAAGTATACCTTCATAATTTTAGAAGAATAGGTAAAGCTAATGAAAAAGGAGGTAAATTCAGATGAAAAAGCTATATTTGTTACTCTTCCTAGCATTTTCTTCAGTAGCCTTAGTGGGTTGTGGGGACGATGAACTGGAAGATGGGGAACATATTGAAGAAATTGAAGAAGAAGATGAAATCGGTGACGGTGAGATTGATGATGAGTAAGGCGTAATAAATGTAATTTACACCTATAAAAAAGTACGCATTGGCTAATCAGGCCAATGCGTATTTGCATCATGGTATACAACAAAGCAGGCTAATAATAAAACTTTCTTTGAAGTATATCCATAGCTCGTTCAATCTCTTCTAAATCCTCTTCAGATGCATTTTTAATGCGATCTATAAAATGAGATTCGACCATTGCAAAGGCTTCATCCATAACTTTTTCCCCTTCCTTTGAAAGACGAATTAATTGCCTACGTTTATCTATTGAGTCGGTATATTTCTCAATAAGGTTCTTCTCGCTTAACTTTCTTAGTTCTCGACTTGTATTAGGCATTGATATATATAGGCAATCACTAATTTCACTTGGTGTGACAGGTTGATTCACCGTGATGAATTCGAGCATGTCATATTGCGCTGGCGTTACGAAATCTGCTTTAGCGTCTTTTGTTAATTCATGTGTCACTCGATAAAAAGAAGCTGTGAACGACACAATTTTTTGAAAAAGTCTTTTTTTATCCATCAGGTTCACCTCACCTCAAAACATAACAAATTTGTTATCAAAAAACAATTATCATTTGACAACTAAATATCGAAAGGTATATTATTTAATTATCAAATGATAAGTAAAAGAGGTGCTCTATGAACGTTTTAGTTATTTATACACACCCGAATCATCAAAGCTTATGTTATTCATTTTTACAAAAGGTTATTGAAGGTAGTGAAAAAAATCCAAAAATTACAGAACTGCAGGTTTTAGATTTATATGAAGAACAATTCCAACCGGCTTTACAATTTAATAAACAAAAGCGAAGAAGGGATATGCATCTTGATGCGGAAATGGAGAGATATAGGAAACAAATATCCTGGGCAGATAAAGTTGTATTCATTTATCCGATCTGGTGGGGAAGGCCGCCTGCAATGTTGCTTGGATACATCGACCAAGTATTTGCAGCCAATTTTGCTTATAAATTTAAAAATGGACTGTTACCAGATGGACTTTTGAAAGGAAAGTCTGCCGTCTGTATATCGACGATGAGAGGACCTACATTCTATCCACGTTTATTACTCCACAATGCACACCAAGTATTGATGAAGAAAGGCTTGTTTAAATTTACTGGCATGAAAAAAGTGAAGTTTTTTGAATTTGGCTCAATGGAGAAATCAGGAGGAAATCAATCTAAAAAACTAGAAAAAGTGTTTCAATACTTTCAGAAAATTAGTCGTTAGCAGTAAAGCTGCGGTAAAATGCAGCAGAATGACTTACAATATTGTTAGTAGGGAAAGATATACCTAGTAAGGACGTGGAACAGATGAAATATCGAAGCATCATACATGGCAAATTTTATAAGAGACTGAATCGTTTTATTGCTGAAGTTTATATAGATGGCATAAAAGAACGAGTACATATTAAAAACACGGGACGTTTAAAGGAGCTATTTATCCCCGAAACAGCAGTTCTACTAGAAGAAAGTGACAACCCGGATAGAAAGACAAAGTACTCCCTTGTCGCAATTGATAAAGATGGTAGATGGGTTAATATTGATTCGCAAGCGCCAAATAAGGTTGTGTATGAAGCGATGAATGAAGGAAAAATAGTTGAATTCGGAATACCAACTCACCTTAAAAGGGAAGTAACCTATGGTGCATCAAGATTTGATCTTTATTATGAAAAGGATGGACAGAAAGGATTCATTGAAGTTAAAGGAGTGACCTTAGAAAAAGAAGGGATTGCAATGTTTCCAGATGCGCCAACGATAAGAGGGGCAAAACATGTTTTAGAATTGTCAAAAGCTCAACAAGAGGGATACCAAAATGCCATTCTTTTAGTCGTGCAGTTAAAGGGTTGTCGAGAGTTTACACCAAATCGAGAAACTGATCCGGCTTTTGCGGAAGCATTGCTTCTTGCGCATCAAGCAGGGGTACAAATTTTAGCCTATGATACGATTGTGGCAGAGGATGGTTTAAAAATTGATCATTCTATTCCAGTTAAACTTTTTTAATTCCCTTGTTTGTCAATATAACAAATGGATTACCTGCACTTACAAACGATCCTTTACTTGCATCGATTTATGGAGGTGTCGGTGTCGGTATTGGCTTAGGTATTGTTATTCGGGTAGGGGGTAACGTTGGCGGCTTTTCATTAATCGCACAAATTTTATATAAAATGAAGTCTGTTAAACATAGCACTTCTCTGTTGGTGATGGATGGTACGGTTATTATTGCAGGAGGTATTATTTTCTCTCCGGAAATCGCCTTGTATGCTTTAGTTGGTGCATTCATTACAAGAAAAACGATGGATATTATTATCCATGGCGATAAAAAAGGCTCGAAGGTTGCATATATTATTACCTCAAAAGAATATGAGAAAAAAATAGAAGAAAAAGTTCTCCATGATTTAGATAGAGGATTAACGAAAATATCAGGAGTCGGTGGCTATACAAATAGTGAGAGAGCCATTATGATGATTGTTCTAAATCCAGTAAAATCAGCTGCACTTAGAGCAATCGTACAAGAAATTGATCCAGGAGCGTTCATTATTTTATGTGAAGCGACGGAAGTATTCGGAGAAGGTTTTTCTCATTCCTTTCAACCAAGGGTAGCTAAAACAAATGTATCTTAAAAAATAAGTATTGATTAAAAGGCACACCAGCAAAAGAATTGCTTGGTGTGCTGTTTGCATTTTTGAACGGTTCAAATCGTGGGGGAAAAAGAGATATCCACTTAAATTAAAATAGAGTGTAAAAAATTTTACACTCTACGATTAGATTAAGAGATTTTAAACGTATTTACTGCGGTTTTCAGGTCCTCTGCCATATTAGCAAGTGCTTGGGCAGAAGCAGTTATCTCTTCCATGGAAGCTAATTGTTCCTCAGCTCCAGCTGCAACGCTTTGAGAATTAGAAGCAGCTTCTTCAGCACTTTTAGATATATTTTGAATTTTTCGGCTCATATTTTCAACAGATGCTGCAATTTGCTCTGATGTAACTGATACTTCTTCTGATTTTTTTGCTACATCGAAAGCAGACTTTAAAATTTTCTCGAAAGACTCTCCTGTTTCATGTATTAACTGTAAACCGGTTTCGACTTCTGATGTACATTTATCCATTGAAGAGACAGCACCTTGTGTGTTGTTTTGAATATCTAAAATAAGATATGTAATCTGCTCTGCAGAACGTTTTGATTCTTCTGCTAATTTTCTAACTTCTTCAGCAACTACGGCAAACCCTTTCCCGTGCTCACCAGCTCTTGCAGCTTCAATCGCCGCATTTAGTGCTAATAAATTCGTTTGTTCAGAGATTCCTGTGATAACAGCGACTATTTTTTCAATCTCCGATGAACGATTACCAAGCTCCTTAATTACACTTGATGAGGCTTGGACAGTATTGCTGATAGAATTCATTTGATTAATTGTTTTATTTAAGGCTACATTGCCTTTTTCGGATTCTTCGGAAGTTGTATTTGAATGCTTAGAAACGAGTGAAATAGAATTAGCTATTTCTCCAATGCTCGTTGCCGTATTTTGCATTGAGATAGCTATCTCCTCTGTATCATTTAATGAACTTTCCGCACCGGTAGCCAGAAGTGTGCTCGCCTCTGCAATATGTTGTGAGGCATTGCTTGTTTCTTCAGCACTTGCGATCAATTCTTCAGAGGATGATGCAACCTGATTGGATGCATCGCGAACATTCTTGACTAATCTATTTAATTGGCTAAGCATTTCATTAAAGGAATGAGCTAACGATCCAATTTCATCCTTTGATTGGTATGTACTTTGTACAGTTAAGTCACCGCGCTCAGCCTTTTTCATCAATTTTTCCATTTCTTTTGTTGGTTTTGAAATGAGTTGTGAAATGACCCAACTTAGTCCAACATATAAAACTAACGCACCAACGATGATACTAATTAATAAAATCAATGATGTGCTTATATCTTTTTCGTTTTGTTCATTTTCTGTTTTGGCTTCTAAATTATTTACATTGATAAGATTGGAATACAAATCATCTATTTCGTTTACTAAAGGAGCTACTTCAGCTACATATAAATTATAGCTTTCTGTATTTTGATTTTTTATTGCTAAACTCATTACTTCATCCTTTAAGTCATAGAATTCTGCCTCTAAAGCATCGAGTTTTTCTAGTAATCCTAATTTCTCTGGATCATCGGTTTGATAGGATTGTCGTAAATCTTCGTTTGCTTTTATTCTTTCGTTAATGGAAAGTAAAAGCTCCTCGTTACGGCTAATTCTTGTATTAATCATTAATTCTATTAATGCTAGTCGGATATATTGCGAATTGCTTTTCAGTTCACTCACAGTTTCGATTGGAGTGAGTTTGTTATCATACATATCGCTCAATTTATTTCCCATTTTCGAAAATTGGGTATAGCTAATGACGCCTATTAATATAAGGCTTATTAAAGTAACGACTAATAGCAAAGTGAATTTTTGAGTAAGTTTTAGATTTTTGATCCACTTCATTCGATTGGTCTCCTTTTTTAATAGATGATTAATAGAGTTGTTCTTACTTTGAATTATATCTGAAAATTTAGGTATATGTTAATAGTTTGATTCAGTTTTTAGAATAGTTTGTATTCAAATGAATTTTGGATTTGTTAGTTATTTTGACCTATAAACGAAATACGTCTTAATTACTTAGGGAAAATAAGTAAAGTGTTACTAATACAATTTTAGATTTAGTAGCGTTTTTCCTTTGGAAATCCGAAATTGATGAGTCGGGTATCAGGTTGTAAACAAAGGGTTTTTAAAATTTTTATTATATATGTGTTGACAAAGTTGGAATCATAACATAAAGTTTCCTTAAAGAAAATTTTTGTCTTGTAGGAAATGCTTGTACTAGAGAACTGCTAAATTTTTTTACCCCAAAAGTTTCCTTAAGGCAACAAATATTCCTAAAAACAAGGAGGAGAACAATTGCGTAATTTCAAATCTTTTATTCAGTTAATAGTGTTAGGTATTGGGAGTGTAATTCTTTTAAGTGCGTGTAATTCATCAGAAGAAGAAGGTGCAAACGGATCAAACTCAAATGATTCGATACAAATTATTACTACGATTTCTCAAATTGGTGAACCGATTCAAATTATAGGTGGAGATCGTGTAGAAGTTAAAAGTTTAATGGGTCCGGGAGTGGATCCACACTTGTATGAAGCGACACAGGGGGATATTACAACATTACAAAATGCAGAGATTATTTTCTACAATGGCCTTCATCTTGAAGGAAATATGATTGAAATATTTTCAAAATTAAAGGAATCCAAAACAACACTGGCTCTTGGTGAGTCAATTGATGAAAGCAGATTACTAAAGGATGAGGAAGGTGCAATTGATCCGCATATTTGGTTTGATTTAGATATTTGGAAGGATGCGTTGGATAATGCAACGGAAGTGTTGAAAGAATATTCCCCAGAGGATGCTGATTATTTTGAGCAAAACAAACAGAAATACTTTGCTCAAATCGATGAACTAAAGACAGAAGCTGCAGATAAATTATCTAGTATTCCGGATGAACAACGTGTTTTAGTCACTGCTCATGATGCGTTTGGCTATTTTGGTCGTATGTATGACATAGACGTTATTGGATTACAGGGGCTGAGTACAGAAGATGAGGTGGGTTTATCTGATATCCAATCAACAGTAGATTTGTTAATCGATAAACAGGTTCCTTCCGTCTTTGTAGAAAGTAGTATTAATCAAAACTCTATTCAAGCAGTTATTGAGGGGGCAGCGAAGGAAGGTTTGGAAGTTGAACTTGGTGGAGAACTATTCTCAGATGCAATGGGCGAGGTAGGAACTGAGGAAGGAACCTATTTAGGTATGTATCGCCACAATGTAAACACGGTTTATGAAGGCTTAACGAGAGGTGTTGAGTAATGCATGTTCTAAAAGTGGAAAATTTAAGTGCTGCTTATCGAAAAAACACCGTTCTTCATGATGTCTCCTTTTCCGTTAAGCAAGGATCACTTACTGGTATTGTTGGTCCTAATGGTGCAGGGAAGTCTACGTTGATCAAAGTTCTGTTGAATTTACATCCTAAGCTTTCTGGAAATGTTTCATTTTTCGAGTCGTCTTTAAAAAAGATGAAAACTAAAATTGGCTATGTTCCACAACGAGGTTCCGTTGATTGGGATTTTCCCACGGATGCACTCGACGTCGTAATGATGGGAATGTATGGCCAGATCGGGTGGCTGAAATGGCCAAATAAAAAACATAAAGAAAAAGCTTTAAATGCATTAGATAAAGTAGGTATGGCTGACTATGCCCATCGTCAAATTAGTGAACTGTCTGGGGGTCAGCAGCAACGGGTTTTTTTAGCTCGAGCATTAATTCAAGAGGCGGATTTATATTTTATGGATGAGCCACTAGCTGGCGTTGACGCTGCAACAGAAAGGGCAATTATGACCATATTACGTGAATTGAAAAATGAAGGGAAGACAGTTTTAGTAGTTCATCATGACCTTCAAACTGTAGAAGATTATTTCGATCAGGTGTTGTTTTTAAATCGTACTGTTGTTGCACATGGTGAGGTTCATAGTACTTTCACAACAGAAAATATTGAGAAAGCATATGGCGGCACTGTTCGTTGGTTGAAGGAGGGCATTGGCCTTGTCCATTCTCCTATCTAGTAACTTTCAGTGGGTTTTCTTAAGTACACTCTTTCTAGGAATCGCTTCAGGATTGATTGGTTGTTTAGCCTATTGGAAGAAACAAAGCTTAATGAGTGATGCTCTTTCCCATGCCGCGCTACCTGGCGTTATGATTGGTTTTTTATTATTCCATGAAAAGACTTTCATTGTATTAATAATCGGCGCAAGTGTAAGTGCACTCCTTGGTGCATTATTAATCCTAATAGTAAAATCAACTACTCGAATTACGGAAGATACGGCAATGGGGATGATTTTAGCAGTATTTTTTGGTGGAGGTATGGTTCTACTTACGATTGTAAATCGAAGTGGTGGTGGAAATCAGGCTGGTTTAGACAATTTTATATTTGGTCAGGCAGCCTCCATGGTAGAATCCGACGTTACGTTAATGTCCGTTCTAGCATTACTAATCATATTTGTAATTATTGCTGGATTTAAAGAATGGAAATTGTTTTTGTTCGATCCTAATTTTGCGAAGGGCTTTAATTTTTCAATTAAAGGAATGAATGCTCTCTATTTAATACTACTTGTATTGACAATTGTAATTGGGATTCAGGCGGTGGGTGTTATTCTGATGTCCGCTCTACTAATCATTCCGGCAGTTAGTGCACGCTATTGGACACATTCATTTAAGGTGATGATGATGCTATCAGCAGTTTTTGGTGGTTTTGCTGGTGCGATTGGCACAACCATTAGTACATTTGGTGCTGGCTGGCCAACGGGACCTTTTATTGTATTGACATCTGGTGTTATCTTTTTAGTCTCCTTATTTTTAGGTGCAAAGAAGGGGTTAGTCATCGAATATACGATGCTTCGAAATAAGAAGAATGAACTCAAACGGCTTTCTTTAAAGGCACCCGTCGTAAGGGAGGGAAAATCATGAGTTATACGGTATGGATATTGTTGACTGCTTCTCTCGTAGGGATTTCCTGTGGGATTGTGGGTGTTCTTTTGATTCTACGTCGAATGGCCATGATGGCAGATGCTATTAGTCATACTGTGCTTCTTGGTATTGTCATGGCTTACTTGGCAACTCAGAGTTTAAGTGGCATTCATATGGTGATAGGTGCGGCCATTGCAGGTGTAATCACCACATATCTTGTGCAATGGTTAAATTCCCGAGGAGTTCAGCACGATGCATCGATTGGTGTAGTATTTACGATACTTTTTGCATTAGGGGTTATTTTGATTGCGACGAAAGTAGGGAATGCCCATCTTGATGTTAAACATGCTTTGATGGGGGAAATCGCATTTATTCCTTGGGATACCATTCGTATACCTTTGCTCGGAGAAATTCCTATTGCGACCCTGACTTTAATGATAGTGTTATTCATTGTTATTTTATTCATAGGGCTATTTTATAAGGAATGGAAAATTACAACCTTTGACCCAGCTCTAGCTACAAGTATTGGACTGCCAGTGCTTGCAATGCATTATCTATATATGACATTGTTATCAATTACGACTGTTGCAGCTTTTGATGCAGTTGGAGCTATTATGGTAGTTGCCATGCTAATTGCTCCTGCCGCTTCAGCGTATCTATGGACAGATAAACTAATTATGATGTTTGTGTTAAGCGCTACGTTCGGTACAATTTCTGCGGTTTTTGGGTATTACTTTGCTCTATGGATCGATACTTCCATTTCAGGTTCAATGGCATTTGCAACAGGTATCGTTTTTCTAATTAGTTTTTTATTCTCACCTCGACACGGTATGCTTTCGTATTGGATTCGCCCAGCTACAATTAAATGATGAAGTTGTTTTTAACGTATTGCGAAAAGGGAGTGAAGAGTTTGGTTTCAGCTAATAGAGAGAAATACCTTTGGGAGATATATGCCAATTTAAACGAAGAAGGATACACAAGAGTATCGCAATTAGCAAAATCATTACAAGTTTCGGTTCCCTCTGCTTCTAAAATGGCGAAAAAATTAAATGAAGAGAACCTGATACAATTTCAACGATACGGTATCATCACCTTGACGGAAAAGGGAAATGAAATAAGTAAGAGACTTATTCAGAAGCACAGAATATTAGTACATTTTTTCAAAGTCATAGGTATCGAGCAGGAAAAAATTGAAAATGAAGCAAAGAATGTAGAAACCTATATTAGTAGTGAAGTGGTTGAGAAGCTAGAACGTTTTTTGATGAATTATCACTAGTTTTTTAAAGGTCTTGCAGTAAGATAGCTGCAAGACCTTTTTGTTTTGTTGATTCAAAGAGATCGCGACATTTTGACTTCAAGTAACTGTTCATTATCATTTTTCAATTTTTTGTGGGAAAATAATTAAAGAACGATGTAAAAAAGCGTGACTAAAGTGATGTCGTAGAATACAGGGAAGGGGGGATTTTATGGTTGTTGATAAAATACGAGAGAGATTAAATCAAAGTCAGCCACTTTTTATAGGGGAGGATACAGCATTTCGATCTGCAGTGCTTATTCCATTAGTGCACGTCGATGGAGTATGGCATGTGCTATTTGAAGTGCGCTCATTGAAAATGCGAAAACAGCCAGGGGATATAAGTTTTCCTGGTGGTAAAATAGATCCAACAGACAAATCTCCTTTGGAAGCAGCCGTAAGGGAGACAGTTGAAGAACTAGGAACTAAATTTGAATCAATCAATGTCATTAGTGAGTTAAGTCCACTTGTCACAAGTCCGAAGTTTGTTGTGTATCCCTTTGTTGCAATACTGGATGTGAACGAAATTCAGATCAATGAACATGAAGTGGAAGAAGTGTTTACGATTCCTTTAGATTGGCTATTGAAATACGAGCCGTATCTCCACTATGCCTCGGTGGAAGTAAAACCATCACCGGATTTCCCGTTTCATAAAATTATGAACGGTGAGCAATATCAGTGGAGAACACGCTCCATGGAGGAGTGGTTTTTTGACTATGAAGACTACACGATATGGGGGCTAACGGCAAGGATTTTAAAGTACTTTGTGGAGAGATTGAAGTAATGGATTCCTTTGCTTAGTGAATATATCGATGGAAGGAATGGTGTGCGAAAACGGATTTGCACACCTTTTTTTACTATGTATAAGCCATTGAATTTATGTATTTTGTAAAGGATTCTATGATCTAGTGGGTTGTCTATTATCCTATTCATTTCGTCGAAAGCTTAAGTTTAGAGGATGTGTAATATCTAGTCACAATTGGTCTGAAAACTTTTATAAGTTCTGTGAAAAAAGTCACATTGGAAATTTTTTTTAGTATAATTTAAATGTTAAGGATGTTCACTATAAATCTACCTTAATCCATTCATTTTTAATAAGAGGTTGTTACTTTATGTTTTCTAAACCTGATTTACAAGGAATTACAACTTTAGAAGGGGAATATTCTATCCCAATCGTTATATTATCGATAATCATCGCTTGTGTTGCTTCATATACAGCGTTGTTTATGAATGAAAGAGTAAAACAGAATATCTTTTTTAATAAGTATTTTTGGATGTTCCTAGCATCTATCGCAATGGGATTAGGGATTTGGTCAATGCATTTCATCGGCATGAGTGCGTTCATGTTGCCAATTCCTATGAACTATAATTTAATACTAACTATTATTTCAATTTTTCCAGCCGTATTTGCGTTCTTTATGGCATTTTATTTTGCCAATAAAACAAGTAAAACGAATTGGCATTTTATTTGTATTGGGATTTTAATGGGACTTGGAATTTCTTCTATGCATTATGTCGGGATGGCAGCTATGGAAATGGAGGCTAAGTATTATTACAAACCTTGGCCATTCTTTTCATCTATTGTCATAGCGAGTGGTGTATCCTATATTGCTATCTTGATATTTTCTAAGTTGCAAAGTGAAAGTCAACCTATTAAGCTAATCGTCTCCATTTTAATGGGTTTAGCTATTTCAAGTATGCATTATGTGGGTATGTCTGCGGTGGTCTTTTATGTAGAGGGATCTATTCAAAGTAACCTACATCACATGCATATTATGAATATGACAAGTTTAATTGTTATTATAACTATTGGAATATTTTGCTTATTCTTTTTTGCAGGGCTGACAAGTCTTCTAGGTCGTTATGCTGATTACCGATTAAATTACTTCGACGCATTAACTAGATTTCCTAATCAAAGACAGTTCGAAAAACATTTAAAGAGTATGAAGGTATCTGGAAGTCTAGCGATTCTACATATTGATCAACTAGAAAAGTGGATTAGTGCCTATGGCTATTCTTTTGGAGATAAAATTATCAAGATTATCGGAGAATTTGTTCAAAGTCTAAAAACGAATACTTCGAGAGTATATCGAATTGAAGCAAATCGGTTTGCTATTTTAGATTCAAAAGAGCAACATTCTGAGTCGCTGAAAGCATCTATAGAGAGTATTCTAAAGAAATTAAAAAATCCATTAATTATTGATAATCATCGGATTAAATTAGATGCGGTTTGTGCAATTTCGCATTCAGACGATATAAAGAGAATCGAAGAATTGTTTTCTAATAGTATGGCAGTACTTCAACATCCATCAATTCAATATGATCATCAGGTCATCGAATACGATTCAAAAATTCATACATTCAATCTTGAAAGACGAATTATAGAAGATATTGATTTTGCCATGGAAAATCAAGATTTATTCTTAGTTTTTCAACCGAAAGTATGGTCAAAAACAAAAGAATTATCAGGATTAGAAGCATTGATTCGTTGGAATCATCCCAAATTCGGAATGATTTCCCCTGGGCTTTTTATTCCTATTTTAGAGGAGCAAGGGAAGATATATGATGTAACAGACTGGGTAGTTGAAAAAGTTTGCCAACAAATAGTCCTATTTATAGAAGAGGGAATCCATTTTTCTCATGTTTCGATTAATATACCGGGTTCCTATATTACCTCACCAAGGCTAATCAATGTCATAAAGGAAAATCTATTAAAGTACAATATTGATAGCCGATTGATAGAATTAGAGATTACTGAGACAAGTGTCATTCATGATATTGAAAATGCAATTACAGCTGTTTCTAAGTTTAAGGAAATTGGTGTTTCAGTCGCGCTAGATGACTTTGGTACTGGAATGTCTTCTTTGTCCTATTTAAAAAAGATGCCTATTTCGACCATTAAAATTGATAAATCATTTGTTGATGGGGTACCGACTTCAGAAAAGGATTCAGCAGTATTAAAAGCAATAATTACTCTTTGCTACTCGCTAAACTTCAAGGTCGTTATTGAAGGCGTCGAAACAAAAGAGCAGTTTGAATTTATTACCTCCTTTACAGAAGCACCTCATATTCAAGGATATTACTTCTCGAAACCATTAAAAGTAAACGAACTGAAGGGATGGAATCAGGCGAGAGTGTAATGAGCAATAAAGATCACAACCTGTAATTGGAGGTTGCGGTCTTTTGTTTTATATTATATCTTGATATTCTGTTTTGGAATCAAGGCATGATATTCTTGTAATCTAAATCATTAAAAAACTAGTCATGCGTTTCCGTTTTTAACTTTCTCCAAATTAATGAAGTGATTAACAAAATTACTCCTACTATCCCACCAATCATTTGGTCTAAAAATAGTTCACCTGTAAAGGACAAATGTATGAAATTAAAAGGTATCGTTGAACATCGATTATTCTCTAGCGGAATTATGTTACTCATTCTTATTAATGCAATTTGCATCGGCTTAGAAACCTATCCGGACCTAAATAGTACATATCGAGATTCCTTCATCATTGTGGATCGTGTTATACTGGCGTTATTTTGTATTGAAATTGTTTTGAAATTGGGGGCCTATAAAGGCAATTATTTTAAAAGTGGTTGGAACCTAATGGACTTTACGATTGTCGTCCTAAGCCTACTTTTTATCAATTCAAGCTTTGTAAGCGTCTTACGAATTATTCGTGTATTAAGGATTTTGAGAACTATTTCAGTTTTCCCTTCATTAAGAAGACTAGTAAATGCACTGTTCATGTCTATACCTGCAATGGGTAGTACCTTTTTATTAATGGTGATTGTATTTTATATTTATGCCATTATTGGTACAACCTTTTTCGCAGAGGTTACACCAGAATACTTTGGTAGTTTGGAATTGTCATTATTAGCATTATTTCAAGTATTTACGTTAGAATCATGGGCAAGTGCAATATTTAGACCAATTTTTCTAGAGTTTGGTTGGTCTTGGATATATTTTAGTTCCTTCATTATTATTAGTGCCTTTATCGTCGCAAATATCTTCTTTGGAGAAATCGTTAATAATGCACAGAAAATATCTCAGGAGATGGAAGTAGATAATAAAGATCTTGTGAATGAATTAGATGGGATTCAAGAAGAATTAGCTAAAGTTCGGGAGTCCAATAAGGAATTGCAAGAAAAAATGAACCAACTGATGAACTCCCTATTGCAGGAGCAGAAGGGAAGAGGTTAGTTTTGAAGTTCGATTTAATATGCATGACTATTTAATATAAGAACTCCTTTGAAAAAATAACAACCACCCTTTTCATCAAATTAGTATGATAGAAAAGGGTGTCTTTTTTAGTTCTTGTTATGCTTTTAACCAAGAAGTAGCAAGTAGTAATGCGCTTTTGGCAGCCTCAGTTTCTGCCAATTCATTTAGCATTACAAAATCATGTATAATTCCTTGGAATCGAACTGAAGTTACTTGTACACCTGCTTCACGTAGCTTATTTGCATAGGCTTCTCCTTCATCACGGAGAACATCAGCCTCTGCTGTAATGACTAAGGCTTGCGGTAATCCAGTTAATTGTTCTGTTGTAGCGCGAAGTGGTGAGGCAGTAGGTTGTGCTCTATCTAATGGATTTGTTGTGTATTGATTCCAGAACCATTCCATTCCATCTCTTCGAAGGAAATAGCCTGTTTTAAATTGATGATAAGAATCCGTATCAAAAGATGCATCAGTTACTGGGTAGAACAATAATTGTTTGCTGATTTTTGGACCTTTACGTTCTTTAGCTAATATTGTAATTGCTGCAGCCATGTTTCCACCAACACTGTCTCCTGCAACAAAAAGATGATTAGTATCAAACTGTTGTTTATCTGCATTTTCTTTAATCCATTCAAGAACCTCATATATTTCTTCAATCGCTTTAGGATACTTTGCTTCTGGAGATAGGCTGTACTCTGGAAACACAACAGCTGCATTTGTTTTCACGGCTAATTCACGAATAAGACGTTCATGTGTATGGGAGTTTCCAAATACCCAGCCTGCACCGTGTATATAAAGAATAATAGGTAATTTGCCTGTAGTGTTTTCAGGGCGAATAATTCTTACTTTAACGCTATCTGATACTTTACTATGAATCGTTAAATCTGAAATGTTAGCTGGTGATTTTTGAATATCACCTGACTGAACAGAATCGACCACTTTTCTTCCTTCGATTGGACCTAAATCAAATAGGTAGGGAGGATTCGCTGTCGCTTCTATAAAATTTTGCGCAGCTTTTTCTAATGATAGATTTTTTGTCATTTTGAACAACTCCTTGAGATTTTTAATAGTTGCTTAAACAGATAATGAGCTTAATCATCCATTTAATATTTTTCAAAATTTAATTGTGCACAATTTAAATTTATAAATGAATCATACTAAGTGGGAATTTAATTGTCAACAATTAAATTTCGCAAAATCTAATAAACATTCAATATTCTTGACGCTATTAAATTTTGTCAATTATAATTTTGTGAAAGATATTAGTTTGAAAACACTTGGAAGGAAGTTTTTATATGACTCAAGACAGTGGATTTATAAAGCTTGAAGACCATCTTTGTTTTTCTTTATATGCTTGTTCGAGAGCGATTTTACGTTTGTATAGACCGTATCTTGATGAGTTGAAATTAACATATCCACAATATTTGGTTTTAGTTGTACTGTGGGAACGACATGAGGCAACAGTTAAAGAGTTAGGACAATTATTAGACCTTGACTCAGGTACGCTTACCCCGATGTTAAAGCGAATGGAAAGCGTCAAACTAGTGGAACGTTCTAGAGATGTTGCAGATGAAAGAGTAGTTATTGTACGTATAAAAGAAGCTGGTCTGGCTTTACGTGATAAGGCGCAATGCATTCCTCAATCACTTATTACTGCTGCAGGCATGACAACTGAAGAGATGGATGCCTTTAATAAAGCTGTAAAAAAATTATCAAATATCGTCATTAAAAAGTAGCGAAAATCTAATGTTTCATGGATGGAAATATAAAAATACCCATATAAACAACTGGCAATGTTGTTATATATGGGTATTTTTATATCACTCTTCACGTAAAAGAGGAAGGGTACAGCAACGGAATGATCCGCCAGATTTAATGATTTCGGTAATATCAACTTCGATTACCTCAAAGCCTTTATTACGAAGTTGATTATTAACATTTTTGTTCACTGGTAAACTGATTACTCGTTTGTTACCAATGCTTAAGACATTTGTTCCTAGTTGAAATTGTTCATCTTCTGAAACTTCGATTAAATCATAGCGAGAGGTAAAAAGCTCGATATCTTTTTGGGTTAATGCTTTTGGATAAATAAGTGCAACTTCAGGAGAAACAACATTAAATACACAATCCAAATGTAAGAATTTTTCTTTGAATGGTACAGGTATGACATCAAATTGATTTAAAAGCCGTTGTAATTGATCCGCTGCTTTTTGATTTGTCCGATCGCTTAGTCCAACGTATATGGTATCTCTGTCTATTATTACATCTCCACCTTCAATTTTTTCCTCAACTAAATTGAAATAGGAGATTTCCTCATCCTCTAGCCATTGCTTTAACACATTTTCCTCACCTTGACGAAGATTGTTTGCCATTTTCGCAACAAAGATTGTTTGTCCAAGCGTAAAACCGATATCACGAGTGAAAACCTGTTCGGGATATTTTTTATGATAGGGGAGTAAAATAACCTCGATATTATACTTTTTAAGAGTTTTGACAAATTCATCGTGTTGCTCAAGGGCACGCTCAATATGAATACCTTCATTCTTAAAATGCCTCTGTGTTTCGTTAATTATTTCTCGAATATTCATATACTGAGGCTGGCAAAGGATTACTCGTTTTAAAGTATCGTATTCATTCATACAGAAGGTCTTGTGGTTTGTCTTTATGGAGTCTTTCATCTATAGCCATCCTTTTTTAAAACTAGGTTTTCCGAAACCAACCGTATTATTACATTTTGAGCTTAAGAAATTTCTTTTCATGAAATAAAAGATGTTCACAAAAATCGAATTCATACCAAATCTATCCACTAGATAGTATAATGTTAGCGAAATATACCGAAAAAGGAGTCGTTAAAATGGCACAATCTTTAAATGGAAAAGTAGCATATATCACTGGGGCAGCTAAAGGAATTGGTAAAGCGATTGCAATACATCTAGCAAAAGAAGGCGTAAATGTAGGTTTACTTGCAAGAACAGAATCCACATTAAAAGAAGTGGCGGCTGAAGTTGAAGGCTTAGGTGTAAAAATTGCTTATGCTGTGGCGGATGTTACATCGAAAGAGGAAGTTGAAGCAGCGGTAGCTTCATTAACGAAAGACTTAGGAACTGCCGATATTTTAATAAACAATGCAGGTACTGCTAAGTTTGAATCAGTTTTAGAGATGGACCCAGAAGAATGGAAGAAAATAATCGATGTAAATTTAATGGGTACTTATTATGTAACGCGTGCCGTATTACCTCAACTAATCGAAAAAAATGGTGGGGATATCATTAATATTTCTTCAACAAGCGGATTAGGTGGAGCTGCAACTTCAAGCGCATACAGTGCATCAAAATTTGGTGTCATTGGTTTCACTGAGTCATTAGCACAAGAGGTTCGACGCAATAATATTCGCGTTTCTGCTTTAACGCCAAGTACTGTAGGAACTGATTTATCCCTTGAGTTAAACTTAATTAAAGAAAACGACGAATCTAAAATTATGCAGCCAGATGATATTGCTGAATTCATTGTAGATCAATTAAAATTAAATCCACGTGTTTATGTGAAAACAGCAAGCTTAATTGCGACAAATCCATTCTAATTTAATTGGCTGAAATTAAGTAGAAAAATTTAGTTAACCCCCTTCGCTCTGTTGGTAGCAAAGGGGGTTATTTATTTACGTACACTATTTTTCTAATTTTTTAGCTCGGATAATAAAGGACTTATCCATGCTGCTTTCGAGTGAAAAAGAGTTTCCTAATTCATCTACGACATCAATGACAATTTGCAAATGCTGCCAATAAGAAAAGTTTGAGGTGTGCATATAATAGGGCACGTCCAATATCATTCCTATTTTCTCATCACGGCTACCGAGGTAAAAGTCACCAGCTGTCATGCAAATAGGGGATGTCCCATCACAGCAACCTTCTGAATGAATAAACACAAGCTTACCGTGTTGCTCTTGTAATTGTTTGATTAGCTCTTTAGCAGCAGCTGTTGCAACAACTTTCTCCATATTAGAAGAAGCCCATAGATCCTTTATTGTAACCTACTAAAATACATTTTGTTTGTTGATAGTGACTAAGCATCATTAAGTGGTTTTCACGACCGATACCTGATTGTTTGTAACCACCGAATGCAGCGTGTGCTGGGTATTGGTGATATGTGTTAGTCCAAACACGACCAGCTTGGATTGCACGACCAGCGCGGTAAGCGATTTCACTATTACGAGACCATACACCAGCACCTAAGCCGTATAATGTATCGTTCGCGATTGCAATAGCTTCATCAAAATCTTTGAAAGTAGTAACAGAAAGTACTGGACCAAAGATTTCTTCTTGGAAGATACGCATGTTGTTTGTACCTTTGAATACAGTAGGAGCTACATAGTAACCTTCAGCAAGTTCACCTTCTAATTTGTTTTGGTGTCCACCAATTAGAAGTTCGGCGCCTTCTTCTTTACCGATTTCAATGTAAGATAAGATTTTATCTAATTGTTGTTTTGAAGCTTGAGCACCCATCATTGTGTCTGTATCTAATGGGTTACCAATTTTAATCGCTTTAATGCGTTCCATTACTTTCTCCATGAATTTATCATAGATTGATTCATGAACTAATGCACGCGAAGGGCATGTACAAATTTCACCTGAGTTAAGAGCGAATAATACGAAGCCTTCAATTGCTTTATCTAAATATTCATCATCTGCATCCATTACGTCTGGGAAGAAGATGTTTGGTGATTTACCACCAAGCTCCAATGTTACAGGAATAATGTTTTCAGTTGCATATTGCATAATTGAGCGTCCTACTGCAGTTGAACCAGTGAAGGCAATTTTTGCAATACGTGGGTTTGTTGCAAGTGGTTTCCCAACTTCTAAACCAGTACCTTGAACGATGTTTAATACACCTTTTGGTAATAAATCTTGAATTAGCTCGATTAAAACACACATAGAAGCAGGTGTTTGCTCAGCTGGTTTCATTACGATACAGTTACCTGCAGCAAGTGCCGGTGCAATTTTCCAAGTAGCCATAAGTAATGGGAAGTTCCAAGGAATAATTTGTCCAACAACACCTAGTGGCTCGTGGAAGTGATATGCTACTGTATCACCATCGATTTCACTAATACCGCCTTCTTGTGCACGAATAACACCTGCGAAATAACGGAAGTGATCGACTACTAAAGGAATATCTGCATTTAAAGTTTCACGCACTGCTTTACCGTTGTCCCAAGTTTCGGCAACAGCGATCATTTCAAGGTTTGCTTCAATGCGATCTGCGATTTTATTTAAAATTTGTGAGCGGTAAGCAACAGTCGTTTTACCCCAAGCATCTTTAGCTGCATGTGCTGCATCAAGTGCTAACTCTACGTCTTCTGCTGTAGAACGAGGGACTGATGTAAATACTTTTCCTGTCACTGGTGAAATAACTTCTAAATATTGGCCTTTTACAGGTGCTACCCATTCTCCGCCAATGAAGTTTTGATATTGCTCTTTAAATTGAATTAAAGAACCTTCTGTATTTGGATTTGCATAAATCATAATTCCTGCCCCCATAAATTAAAAAATATATTTACTTTTAGAGATTGTCATAATTTCGACATATTTCTCTATGAATCTATCATGCTCCTTTTTTTAAAATAATGCAAACGTTTACATATTGGGAATTTTTTCTTTAATGTTTCGTGGATCATATGATGGGGGGATTTTGGTTAAATTCATGCTGATGTTCTGATAAGGGTTTGAGGAAAAATAAAAAACCCGGAAATAAATTCCGGGTCTGACTCACTTACTTTTCATCCTCCATGACACTTCAACCTCCGCTTATTGCTTGGATCTTAAGATTTACCCTAAGAAAACCTTGCTCTAGCTATTCAGTTGATGGACCTTCTGAGTTAACGATCATTCGCACTCATCGGGTTGACCCTCCTTGTCACTTGGATTGGAAGTGAAATCTTTAATAGTATAGGTCGTTCTGTTATTTTCATACCTGTTATTTTAATTAAAATTAGATTTTTTACATGAAGTTCCGGGCAAAATGATAAGAGACTAGAAGCTGCTTAATTTTAATGTGATTTTTCTTTTTTGTAAAAACGTTTGCCGTTTTCTGGATTGTAATAAACAATTAGTTTTTTCTTTGTTGTTGGATCAATGGAAATTTCATTTGTTCGAATGTAACCTTTAGGAACTTGATCTCCATGTTTGCTTTTAAAGCGGCGATCCCAAATAAACCAGGAGCCGATAATTAAAATAAGTAAAACAATAATTTGGATACTGTACAGCCCAATAATCCAGATCATGGGCTTTGCTTTTCTGCTCTAACGGCCGTTCCATATGCAATAATTTCACTCATACTTTGACCAATCTCACCAGAATCAAATCGCATCATCACAATTCCGTTAGCACCCATTGCTGTTGCATTTTCAACCATTCGATCGATGGCCTGTTTTCTGGCATCTTCTAACATTTCAGTATACTGATTAATTTCCCCACCGATTAAACCTTTTAAAGCGGCTGTTATATCCTTACCAAGTCCTCTCGCTCTTACTGTTAAACCGAACACAGGACCCAAGACTTCGGTCACTCGGTAATTAGGAATATTTTCAGTTGTGACGATTATCATAAGAATTCTCTCCTTAAATAATATTCTCGGGTTAGTATATGAACTGGTGTGGGAAAGATACTAGCTAACAAAATACAGGTAATTTTTAAACTCTCCAAAGATTCTTTTCATCAACAAGAAATAAAATACAGATATAAGGAGATAATTTTTATGCAATTGTCCCTAATGTCTAAGTTGTCAGTAAAAATTCACATATACTAAGCTGAAGTTAATACATGATAGGTGGTGAATGAAATTGGTGTATTATCCGCCAGAAAATTCAAGAAGACCAGACTCGCCTATGTATCCACAAAGAACGGGACCAAGATCTGCTAATCAAATTCGTAGACAGGATGCGGATTATTTTTACCCTAATGAAATGCAAATGCGCGGTAATGCAAGAGGGAATTCGCGATTCCACCCTGAGGCAATTAGAAGAGAGGATGCGGCCTACTTTTATCCGAATGAAATGATGAGAGGTCAAGGAGCGCCGAATTATTATTCGAATCAAATGAGAAGACGTGGAGCACCTGAATATTATCCGAATGAGGTGAGAGGTCAAGGTACTCCTGATTATTATCCAAATCAAATGCAAGGGCAACAACCTCCTCCAAATCAACAACGAAGACCCTCTCGTTTTGAAAGATTGCCGGATCATTTTAATACATTAGTAGGTCATATGGGAACAATCAACAACGGGATACAAATGATGAGGCAGTTTGGTTCCATTTTAAATATTTTTAGAAGATAGTTTAAAGAGCGATTTATACAAAAGAACGACAAAGTTTCAGGGAATTTCCTTTTGTCATTTAGTTAGCGATTACAGGAAAAATTCTTACCCATCTCATCGGAGTCTTCACTCATGGATGGGTTATTTTTAGTTAAGAAGTTGTTTGTAGTTACTTTTTCGAAACGCTGTGAAACTGAATTGACATCCCCTTGCTCTATGATACTATTGAGTTAATTAGTGCTTAGCATCTAAATGCGTTTCAATGATTCAAAGATAATTAAAGGTAAAAGCTTAGCCCTATTAAAAACTGATAAGGAGTAATGAGCAAATGTCTTATTATGTTAAATGTAGCGGTTGTTGTGAAAGATATGAACTTGCTGAAGGTAGCCTGCAATATAAGTTGTATAAAGAAAGACGAACAAAATTTTTTAGATGTGAAAAATGTAATAATAATGTACGATTAAATGCGATTAAATACCTTTTTGGTGCTGGTAATACGAACTTTATTGATAACCAGTAATTATTCTTATGAGCTGAAATATGCTCGTACATAAAGGTTTTTGTATATAGTAATAACTAATAATCTCTTTTATTTCTATCAGTATCGGATACTGAATTTTTGCTTAATTAATAGTCCTTTTCTTTAATCATCCATTTTCAAGTATTCTAAAAATAATTTTGTTGTCGTAGACATATAGCGATCTTTTAGCCACATTAAAACCGATTCTGTATAGAAATTGGTATCCGACAATTTAATTACTTTTAATTTTTCCCCCAAAAAGCCACTTACAATGGACTGGGGTAGAATAGTAGCGCCGATGCCTGCTTTCACTAATGATAAAACAGTATTCACATCATTACTTTCTGCTGTAACGTCTGGATAAAAGCCTTCTTTTATGCAAGCCTCTAAAAACCTCTCATAAATCCCATTGCCAGAATCTCTTTTTAAAAGAATTAATGGTAAATCTTTAATTTCCTTAAAAGAAAGTTCTCTCTTTTTGTTTATCGTATCCTTCCATAGCTCAGGGACGACACATACAAATTGTTGCGTTTCAAGGTGGATGTATGAAAATTCATCATTTTTTACAGGTAGATTTAAAACGGCTAAATCAATTTCCTTTGCTTCCATACGCTCCTTTAATTGATTTCCATCGACTATGACAATTTTTAATTTTACCTTGGGATAATCCTTTTTAAATTCTTTGATTTTATGAAAGAGAATGGAAGAGTCAAAGATAGAGGAATAAAAAACCGAAACAGCAATGACTAAGTCTCCTTGAGGGTCCTTACCGATTCCCTTCATTTCATTCACCATTTCTTCAAATAAGTTGACGATTTTAACAGAGTGCTGATAAAGTGCTTTTCCTTCATCTGTAAGCTCAAGCTTTCGACCGTGTCGTTCAAATAAATTAACGCCAAGGGTTTTCTCCATACTTTTAATTTGTTGACTCAAGGGAGGTTGTGAAATGTGTAACTTCTTAGCAGCTCTAGACATGTTTTGATTTTCATCCACTACAATTTTAAAATGCTTTAAGTGTTTTATATCCATTACAAGCCACCTCTAATGTCATATTTTATAACATCAAATCATCGTATATATCTATTTTATATGATAATATCTCTTTTCTTATAACAAATTCAAATAATAATTATTAAATTTCGGTATTTTTAAAAATATTTTTTGTGTGATAGTATGGTTTTAATCATTTTTTAACTATTTCATGTTATAAAAGTTAACACAAAAGAAAGGGGTTGGTTGAATGAGTGGTTATAAACTAGAAGTCCTCAATGGTAATAAAATATTCAAAAAAAGTGGAAAAGAATTTATTGCATTGCAAGACACAACAATCCAAATCGAAGAAGGGAAGTTCATCAGTATTATCGGACCAAGTGGCTGTGGTAAATCGACTCTATTTAACATGATCGCTGGATTAATGAAGCCAACTAGTGGAGAAATTCTTTTAGATGGCAAAAGTATTGTTGGAGAAAACGGGCATGTTGGCTATATGTTGCAAAAGGATTTATTACTCCCTTGGCGAACGATTCTCGAAAATGTCATTTTAGGCTTAGAGATTAAGGGGATACCTAAAAAGGAAGCCTATGCGAAAGCATTGCCTTTACTTCATAGATATGGACTGAAAGGTTTTGAAAATCATCTTCCAAATGAATTATCAGGGGGAATGCGTCAAAGGGCCGCTTTGTTAAGGACTATTTTATATGATTCTGAAATTATTTTATTAGACGAGCCCTTCGGAGCACTTGATGCTCAAACAAGATTAACAATGCAAAACTGGTTGTTGCAAATTTGGGAAGATTTCAAGAAGACAGTATTGTTCGTTACCCATGATATAGATGAAGCGATTTATTTATCAGATGAAATTTATGTACTTTCTCCAAGACCAGGAAGACTGAAAGCGAGAGTAAGTGTGAATATGGCAAGACCAAGAAATGATCAATCTTTACTATCGGAAGATTTTATTCGATTAAAACAGCAGCTTTTAGAAATGTTGAAAGAAGATCAAATTGAAGAAGTTTCGAGTTAATTTGTAATTCTTTTTTTAAAGAATCGAAAATTAATCATAGAGGAGGAGGTTCATTCTATGAAAGAAAAAATGGGAGTAGTCATAGAGTCAATCATCTTAGAACCAAAATTCACGAAGGAAGAAAGTCCGAAAGTCATTATTGAAGACGAAGAATTAGAGCTTAAAAAGATGAAAAGGAAGACGCTCATTGGGCAAGTTACATTGGGGATACTGATTGTCGCCCTGTGGGAAATCCTTACTAGAATAGGAATCATGGACTCCTATTATTGGAGTAGCCCTCAAATTATACTACAAACATCATGGGTGGCCATCACAGAAGGGACACTATTAACCGATATGGCATTTACTTCTGGAGCCACAATATTAGGGTTTATTCTAGGTACAGTGACAGGCGCTATTTTAGGACTATCCTTTTGGTGGTCAAAGCTTTACTCAAGTATATCAGAACCTTACCTAGTTGCTTTTAACTCCATTCCAAAATTAGCCCTTGCACCAGTGATTGTCATTTTATTAGGTATTGGTTTTTCCTCAAAAGTCATACTAGCATTCTTAATGGTCGTAATTGTTACAGCATTAGCAGCCCATAGTGGTGTGAAGGCTGTAGATCCGGATCTTGAAAAGATGCTATTTTCCCTCGGAGCAAAAAGACATCAAGTATTTACGAAAGTAGTTATTCCATCATCTATGCCTTGGATTATTAGTAGTTTAAAAATTAATATCGCCCTTGCCCTTGCTGGAACAATAGTAGGTGAATTTATCGCTTCACGCCAAGGAGTAGGTCGCATGATTTCCTATGCGGGACAAATTATGGATATTGATCTCGTTTGGGTAGGGGTAGTTGCATTATCGCTCTTATCAATTGTTATGTATCTAGCAACAGTCTACCTAGAAAAGCTATTTTTAAAAGGTGCTAAAGGAAGAATGTAATAAATAATAAATAGAATACATTTTTGGAGGTCATTCATTATATGAAAAAGAATTTAGTGCCCATTTTCATAATTTGTATAAGTTTAATATTAGCTGCATGTGCTTCATCGCAAACACCGGCGTCCACAAGTACAACAGGAGGAGAGTCCGGCGGGGGGGACACAACAAACGAAACAAAAAAACTAATCATCGCTGAGCCTGTTCATAATGTAGGTTATCTACCGCTCTATGCGGCAATGCATGAAGGTTATTTTGCGGAAGAAGGGTTAGAAATTGAAGTCATCACAGCAACAGGTGGTGGCCATATTACATCTCTAGTAAGTGGAGAGGTTTGGGCAAATATTGGAGGACCCGAATCGAATCAAATGGCGAACAACGGAAGTCCAGATCCAATCGTTTCGGTTGTTAATGTCGCAAATAGAGCCAATGTATATTTAATGGCAGCCACTGGTTTAGAAACGCCAGACATTACAAATGAAGAAGAATTTGCAGAGTTTTTAAAAGGAAAAACCATTTCTGCACACCGTTACGGGGGTAGTTTAAATATCTTAACTCGTTGGTTGTTATTAGAGCTTGGTTTAGATCCTGAAAAAGATGTCGTACTTGAAGAGCTTGCCGATCCTGCCGCTGCTATTTCTCTGGTTGAGTCTGGAAAAGCCCAAATTGCAAATGGTGCAGAACCACAAATTAAAGATGGTCTTGAAAAAGGTGTATGGGATGAGCCATTCTATAAATTTACTGATTTAGGGGATTATCCGTATTCAGTATTAAGTGTTAGAAAATCAACAATAGAAGAGGATCCAGAAACGGTTCAAAAATTTGTAAATGCTGTAATGAAAGGATTAAAGGCTATCGATGAGGATCGCGCTCTTGCGGAGGAAATTTTCATGAAAGAGTTCCCAACATCAGATGAAACGAGTATGAAAGCGGCTCTTGACCGTGCTTATGAAGACGAGCTATGGAGCAAAGACGGCATTATCACAGAGGAAAGCTTAGCCTTAACGATGGAAGTTGTGGAAAAAACGGGTATTTATACTGAAGGATATAGTTATGACGAATTAATCGATATGCAGTTTGTTGAAAACTCGGAACAATAGTTTTAGGAAAAATGGTTTTCCAATATTAAAAAAATGAAGGGCAGTGGTATTTATGTCAATAAAAAGTAATGTTTCTCCTGAAAGTACAGCACTAATTGTGGTGGATGTTCAAAATGATTTTTGTTCAAGGGATGGAAATTTAGGAAAACAAGGCGCAGATCTTTCGATGGTTGATGAAATGGTGCCTAATTTAATTGAGTTAATAGCCAATGCCAAAATGAATAAAGTGCCGGTCATTTATATTCAAACATTTCATGAAGCGGCGACTGATTCAATTACATGGAAGTCTCGAGGAGTAAGTAGCGGTGCAGAACCGAATATTTGTAGACCGGGTACATGTGGAGCTGAGTTTTATGAAGTCGCTCCACAGGATGACGATATTATCGTAAATAAACATCGCTATAGTGCCTTTCTTAATACAAGGCTGGATACAGTATTGCGAACATTGAAAGTAGAAACGCTTATTATGACTGGGGTTGCGACAAATGTTTGTGTGGAATCTACTGCCCGAGATGGTTTTATGAGAGATTATAATATTGTATTTCTTGAAGATTGTACTGCATCCTACTCTCGTGAAGCTCATGAAATGACATTAAAAAATATTAGTGGTTTCTTTGGAGAAGTAGCCAATTCTAAAGAACTAGCAAATGTATGGGAAAGTATAAAAGCTATTCCAATTAAAGTTGAAATTTAGAGGATCATAATATTCATTTAGCCCCATTAATCATCTAAATTAATGGGGTTTTTATATCAACTGATTAAGGAGTCTAAATGAATGAAAAAGGAGATTGCTGAATCTGTATTATCATTGCAACCGAATATAAAAAGTCCAACGATTCCTCCAATATTAATTTTAATCTCCGTTCTCCCTGGGTCATTTTTATCTCACTTTTCAGCAGGATTAGTAAATGTTGCATTGCCGGATCTTTCGATTGTTTTTCAAGTATCTTTAAGCCTTTCCCAATGGGTTGTCACAGGTTATTTACTTGCCGTAATGCTGTTTTTACCGATTATGGGAAAGGTTGCAGATATAATTGGTAAAAAGAAGATTCATTATGCAGGATATGTTGTATTTGGAGTGGGGGTTATTTTATCTGCGATATCACCAACCCTTTATTTCTTATTAGTGGCAAGGGTCCTACAAGGGATAGGTGCTGCGATGCTTCAAGCAGTAAACATGTCCATCATTACAGACAATTATCCGAAAGAAAAGAGAGGAAAGGCATTGGGGTTAATTGGAGCGTCGGTTGGGGTAGGTGGGTTGTTGGGACCTCCAGCAGGTGGAATCCTAATTCATTGGTTTTCCTGGGATGTTTTATTCTGGATACAAATTCCTTTAGTGTTTTTAGCCTTTGTATTATCGATTTATTTTGTTCCAAATGATGTGGGTACGAAAAAAAAATCCTTCGATGTCGTAGGTGCTTCTCTATTTGGTATTGGCATCATCTCCATCGTTTACGTCTTAAATCAAATTGGAGAAGGGGTTACCGATTCTACTTATTTACTGATTAGTGTCATTGGTATTATTAGTTTAATACTATTTTCTTTCTGGGTGAAAAAGTTCCCGGAACCATTTATTAATATAACGATATTTTCACAGCCTTTCATTCGTACCGGATTAATTATTATCGTGTTTAGCTTTATGGCAACGTTTTCTACGATGGTTGTCATTCCTTTTTATCTAAGAGGTGTACTGGAGCTATCGTCTACTTTAACGGGAGTACTGTTAATGAGCTATCCTTTGCTACTAGCTTTGATTGGTCCAATTAGCGGTGCATTATCAGACAAAATAGGTTCATTTAAAGTGGTCATAATTGGAATGGTCTTAATGACTATTTCGTTAATTGGGCTAGGTACGTTATCCACAACCTCATCGCTATTTACGGTCTCAGTTTTTCTTTGTTTACTTGGTGTTTCTATGGGAATTTTGACATCGCCCAATTATAATCTCGTGATGAGTCATTTACCTTTATCTGAAACCGGAAGCATGGGTGGAAATATTGCACTGTTTCGAAATTTAGGCATGACCTTAGGAACAGCTCTTGGTGTAACCTTCATGAACTTTTTCGCAAACGGTTCCATTACAAAATGGATGACTTCTATGAATAAGGAAAATATTGACCTAGTCATGATTGGCTTTCATAGTCTTTTTCTTCTGTTAGCGTGTTTCATTAGCTTAATGATGGCGAGACTTATTTGGATAGCCTATAATTATCAAGAAGCTAGTATTGCAAGTGAAGATTCAAAAAGTGTAGAAAATTAGCTGGAAGTAATGGGGATATCTGACTCTCTAAATACCCAATTCAAAAGATCCTATCATTAGTTAGGTTGCTAAAAGTGATAAATTTCTATTGCAGTATATTACTTCGGTTATAAAAAAGGTAAATCTAAAGACTAGGAAAGAAGGGGAACCTGAGAATCCATCTGATTTCAATATTTAAATAACTCATAGTAGGAAGAGGGAAATTGTAAGTAGATAAAAATTTGAGGTATCGAACCGTGGAAAAGTATTCATCCCACGGTTTTTATAATGTGTAATTTCTTAATCGTCAATCTGTACTCAAGAAGATAACAAAATTCTTGGCAGGGGCTATTAAAACTCGATTTGCATTTATTTGTAAGAATCTCATTTAAGGAGAATTTACAGAATCAAAGGGATCTTTTTTAGACTTCCCTTGTTGTTTCACTTTATCGATTATTAGAGTAACAAGTGGGATAACAAATCCCATGATTGCTGTATAAGGTAATGCAATGTAACTCGAATCATATTACTTTGCGATAAGATGTAATCTTGTTAAAATTATAAAATTCTTGTATAATAAAGGAAGTAGAAGCGTAGTTTTAAAAAGACCACTTGATGGTGCGACATCAAGTAGTCAATATAATAGTCGGTCCCTACAAGGGGATTGGCTAGTGGTGTTCTAACCCATCTGAGCCGTTAACTCAAGGATGGGTTATTTTTTATAGTTAAAAGACAGAATCATAATGACTAATGTAGTAAAAGAAATCCCAAACATCAATGCTTCGAATACTGTCAAGAGGCATCACCCCCCGGCCTGCTTGTTTAGGAGCAGGTAATTGGGACCTTATCACAGAACGCGGTGCTCTTAGTAGCCCGCGTTCCTTTATATTCGATGAGCCAACCACCCTTAAGTTACCAATCTATTACAAATTATTATAGCACATATGTTCGCGTTTATCATATTAAAATCTAAATATGGTAACAATATCTTATCTACTCATACTAAAAGAGATTCTATATTACTAAGAACCTATTTTCCTCGTCTTATTTCAATTTTCTATTTCCACAAGTTAAGAATACCGATAAATAAACCTCATTTTTGTTTCCAAAAAAGGAAATTCCTATAATATGAATGTATAATGGAACTATTAGGTATAAGTTTTAAAAATTACCTTACCGTAACTGGATTTCAAAATAGCATCAAGTAGTTGAGTTGGTAAGTATTCATTAATTAAATAATTGAGTTATTGGAGGTATATTATGCGAATTCCGAAAGCTAGATATATTACTGAAGATGACATCAAGATGGTAACCCTCAATGAAATTACAAAGAAAAAATATGATGCAATTTATAAAGGTAAACTATTTTGTCCAACTGATAATTGCCCTGCAAAAGTGTCATTTTGCAGTGGTCAAAAGGCACATTATAAAACATGGCGCTTCAGTAACCATTCCCAAGATTGTATTTATCATCTTAATCGGAACGGAAGAAGAACGGTGATAGGATCAACACCAGCGATTACGATGAATATTAGTAAAACGAGGATACAAGATGCTTTATCTAGAGCGTACAAATCTATGGTTGAAGTGGATGGAAGGGAACTAATCCAACCTTTAAACAACAAACCTAAAAAGAATGATAGCCCAACAACAAACGGTGCAGTAAAGGAGCAATCCTTCCAACTAAAGCTTTTCGACGGTGACATTGATGAAGAAAGTTCGCACTATAAAGGAAAAAAGCTTCTATCTAGATGGGTTCATCTTATTGCCCCTAATGATGTAGGGCAAGTACGATTGATTAAAGGATATGTAAAAGATATTGAATTGCTAGATTCCGCTGCAGAAATAATCATAGGATCTAACAATGAAGAGATGAAAGTAGTTTTTGAAGAACGTTTTAGAAAAGAACCTTTAAATAAAAGCTATTTAAATAAATTTTGGGCAATTAAGGAAATGCTCAATCATTATAAAGAAATCTATTTCACTGGGGTCGGTGAAGTAAGGGAAGATAGAAATTGCAAGTATGAATTGTCTATATTTATGGGGGCAAGTTTTAAATTGAATAATGAAGATCTTTATAACATAGCGAGGGTGATGAGCTTTCAACAGCTTTAAATATCGTTAAAGATTTATAAGCTACCACCTAGCATTGATTGGAGACGTTATGAAAAAAATTGTTTATATACTTTTAATGATTGCTATTGTCATTATAATGGTAGAATTATTTTGGAACCGAGCGAGCTTAGATACTAAATTAAGTGAGGGAATTCAATCTTTGATCGAACAAGGGGAAAAGGAAATTGACTTAACAACACTAACGGATTTTGAATGGAACGTAGCCGAAGAGTTTGGTCCTTATACAACAAATGAAGCAATTGAAGAGTCCATGGATATACGATTTAAAGGTGACAATGGAGGCATTGATATACTCGATGACCGAATTTTAATCGTGTTTGCTAATGAAAATAATGCTGTCAGAACAGTAGTACTAAAACGTTTTGACGTCACGATTAGGGACAATAAAATATTAATTATTGAATAGTGCAGAACGATTAATATATGAATATTTCACCAGATTGAAAACTAAGAGTTAAAGTTGAATGTAAAAATCTCGAATTTTAAATAGTCGGGATTTTTTTTATAGCTATTTTAAATATATATTACTTTGGTCATGACTGTTGGATAAAAATTCTAATTCTCTCACATAAGTAAAAGTGCGTACGCTATAATTAAATTGAACTTATATCTTTTAGAGCTACATAACGAACCAAAATCAGCCTCCAATTACTACAGGAACGGGATGATCAGCTATGAACGGTAATGAATCAATACATCGTCTAAATACAATTCTATTCATATTAATAACCATTTTTTATTTCGTACAAGTAATCATTAATATTATTATTGAAGGGTTAGGAAGTGTGTTTCCTCCAGCTTTTCTGTTTATCGTATTTGGTATGATCTTTTTACTATTGATTTTTAAAAAAATAGAACCACAGATAACGATGTATGTTATCGTCATCAGCATGTATATCTATTTTTATTACTTATTGAACGATTCCCCGTTTTTAGTAAATTATTTATTCATGTGGCTAGGCCTTCCTCTGTGTGCTATCTATGAGAATACTAAGCTGGTAATAATGGCGGGTATTGCATCGATTGTTATTACTTTTTATGCTTTCTTTTATCATCACAACGAAATTTTCCCAAATGTTGTAGTGGAGGATTTTATATATTTAATTTTATTTGGTGTATTTATGACGTCCTTTTTATTATTATTTATACACAAAATAAGAAGGGTAAAAAACAGTCTGAAAGAATTAGCATATAAGGATCCTTTGACTGGGGCGGCAAACCGCTTATTATTAAAGGAAAAATTTGATCTGTTAAAAAGTATAAAGACACATACTATCGCGATAGTATTTATTGATATGAATGGATTTAAAAGAATAAATGATACATATGGACATGAAGTAGGAGATAAATTGTTAGAAGAGTTTGTTTCAAGGCTAAATGATTTGCTGAGAGATACAGATTTGCTGTGTAGATTAGGGGGAGATGAATTTATCATTTTATCATCCAATATCGACATAGAAATTTTGGAAAATCTTTTAGAGAAAATCCAACTAGTATTGGAAAAGCCGATGAATATGAACACTTTGGAGATAAAAGTTTCAGCCAGCATTGGATGGTCTTACTCAACAGAGGTTTCTAATGCAGATTTAGAAGAGATGATCAAAGAAGCGGATAAAGCAATGTACAGGGCAAAAGGTAGTGAATTATTGTCTCGAGATTTATAATAAATTAGGATAAAAGCACGCAAAGTTGATTCGTATGAACTTTTGTTTGCACTAAAAAGGCACACATAGTTAAATTACTAGATGTGCCTTTTTCGTATTTTTAGCTAACAAGATAAACTCTTAGGATAGGAGAGATTAGAAAGCGCCTATTATTAATTTGCTTTTACTAATTCATCCTCATTTTGATCCTCTTTATCGTCGTCACCTAACATCTTCACAAGCTTTTTCGAAATGGCAATAAGAACTAAGCCAAGAACAATTACAGCAAGACCAATCACAGAGAATACTTCAAAATATCCCATACTTGCAGTAACGGCACCTAATTGACCTGCTAAGATGTTTGCCACGAAAGAGCTGGCCATCCAAACAGCCATTAGTAAAGAAGCGAATTTAATTGGTGCGTACTTACTTACAAATGAAAGTCCTACTGGAGAAAGGAACAATTCACCAATTGTATGGAAAAGATATGTGAATACAATAAACATAATATTTGCTTTGATAGTAATATTGCTATCGTCGCTACCCGTTTGCATAATTGCGAATAGTAACACTATAAATCCAAATCCAAGTAAGATCATACCGATCCCCATTTTTGTTGGAACTGGGAGATCTCCGCGTTTTGAATTTGATAGCTTCACCCATAGCAGAGATACAAGCGGCGCTAATAGGATAATGAATAGTGGGTTAACTGACTGGAACCATGCTGTCGGTATTTCCCATCCAAATACCGTACGGTCAATAAATTTATCTGTATAAATACTTAATGCGCCACCAGCTTGTTCAAATCCAGCCCAGAAGAAGATAACAATCGCTGTTAAAATGAAAATAACCGCAGTTCTGTTTTTCTCAACTTTTGTTAGTTTTTGTTTTTCTACTACTCCTGTACTTGAAACTTGTGGTTTTCCCACCGGTTTTTTACCAATATCACCCAAGAAGCGATTTCCTAAAGCGTTAAATAAGATTTGTCCAATAACCATACCGATTGCAGAAGCAAGGAATCCGTATTTATATCCGTATTCAATAATGCCATTTGCTGACACTGCAAACCATTTATCAGTAATAGCACCGATAATTAATGGTGCGAAAAATGCGCCTGTGTTGATTCCCATGTAGAAAATTGTAAACGCAGCATCGCGACGTTTGTCTTTTGGACCATAAAGCTCCCCAACAATTGTAGAAATGTTTGGTTTAAAGAAACCATTACCAATAATGAGTAAACCTAAGCCAATATATACGGCAGTAAAGCTTTGATGTGCAAATAGAACAAGGTTACCTAATGCCATGATGATACCGCCAATTGTAACTGCTTTACGTTGTCCTAAGTATCTATCTGATAGATAACCACCGATTAACGGTGTAAAATAGACGGCTCCTGTAAAGAATCCATATAACATAAGAGCGGTACTTTCATCCATGCCTAATCCACCGCTAACTAAAGATTTAGTCAGGTAAAGAATTAAGATGGCTCTCATACCGTAATAACTAAAGCGTTCCCACATTTCTGTCATGAATAACAGATATAATCCAGGAGGATGCTTTTTTGTATTCTGATCAATAGTTGTTTCCACGTGATGATGCCTCCAGGGTGTGTTTAATTATTTTAGTATAATTATCTTAATTTATAAACAATTAAATAGTCAATGAAATTATAAAAAAAACAATATCGTGAAAAATACTAATATTTATTATATTCAATTAATAATGTTGTACATATTGATAACAAAGGGATTGATATTTTTGTAGTAAAAAACAGCATCCAAATTAACCAAAAATTGCTATATTAAAATAACTAAAATTTCTGATGAAAGTTTAATAGACCGATTTTTCTCCAGCAATAGGAAATTGATAAAGACAAGTATGTAAATTTGGCTCATATTTAATTACAGAATGGATTATACGACAACTATTAACATACCCCATAGTAATAAAGTATTTACGTTCCCACAAAGACTTTTCTAGAGAATTATTTAGCATTTTTATGTACGCTTAAATTGGAAAAAAGATGAGAGTTGAAATTTTTGAAACTAATCTAATCCTTTCTCCGTCTAATCATAAATTTTGAAAGGAGGGGCAGTTTTGAACAACTCCTTAGAGAAAGAATTTGATCAACATCATTTAATGTTACTTAAACTTGCTTATACATATGTAAAAAGCCGTGCAATGGCTGAGGATATTGTACAGGATGTATTCGAGAAAGCGATTGAAAAGGAATCAGCTTTTCGAGGAGATGCATCATATAAAACCTATTTGATTCGTATGACCATTAATCGAAGTTATGACTATTTAAGAAGCTGGAAATATAAGCAACAGTCTATAACAAACACGATTGCACAATTATTTAATTCTGACACCCCTGAGAAGAATGCCATTTTGAATGATGTAAAAGCCCAGCTGGGTATCGCTATATTAAAGTTGAAACCAAAATATAGGGAAATCATCGTTTTGTATTATTACGAAGATTTTACGACCTTTGAAATCGCAAAGTTTTTAAATATACCTGAAGGAACAGTCAAAACAAGGTTAAAGAGAGCGCGGGAGCAGTTAAAACATAAACTTGATGGGTTGAAAGGGGTGGATTTTAATGCATAAAGAGGTAAAGGAAAGTCTAAATAGGATTTTTGAAAAGGAAGGTATTCGGGATGGAATGGTAAAAACAGTAAAAGCAGAAAAGGTAGCAAAACGAATATGGAAGCCAGCTGTTGCGGGCATCGGTGTAGTATTTATTGCTTTGTTTTTAATCATATCACCGTTGACAAAAGAATCAACAGACAAAACGAATGGAAATCCTGAGAATGCCTTTGAAGCTTTGAATCTTTTTAAGCTAAAAGGGGCGTATATAGGCGATAATTCGGCGGTATCAGAGATTGTGACATCAGTAATAGGGGAGCGAGGGTATGAATATATCGAGTTGCAGACGAAGAACGAGCCCTACGGATTAATCGTACACACAGAATCGGGTATAATCGAACAGCTGCAATTAAAATTAGCCCTTTACGTATTTGTGTTAGTGCAAAATGCAGACTATGTGCAATTTGTAACGAATGATCAGCATGAAGTAGTACAAAAATCCGAATTGGAGAAAGACTACCAGATTGATTTTAAGTCAATTCAAGATGAAGAAACGTTAAATTCAATTTATGCAGGATTAACAGAGAGTAATGACTATCCAGTTGTATTCAATACAACACAGGAGCATGTATATAAAATACTGTTTAATGCAAGGGCTAGAGCAATTAAACAACCGGGTATTATCGATATTTTTAACCCTCAATTTGAATTTGATTTAGATGGTGAGAAATATCATTTATGGATCAATGATCAATCGGCAGTATTGGTGAAAGTATCAGACTCGCATTCATGGTATAAGCTTTCTAGCGAAGACTTTACCGAATTACAAAGGATGCTTTCAGAAGAAATTTTAGTGATCACAGGGGAAATTATAGAGATCGAGGGGAATCGATTGTTCGTAAAGGAAACCGATGCAATACAAAATAACGGCCAATATGATTCGGCGTATGTATCTGTTGCAAATGGTGATGTATTTTCAGTCGGACAACATATTTCTGTTTGGTCTTCTTTTGTAAATGAAAGTGTTCCAGTCCAAACAACCGCTTCACGAACTCAGAAAAAGTAGGATACTCTTCACTTTTTTAAAACCGAAAAAACTCATTCTATATTCTTCCTTGATAATATTTGAATAACCTTTCATGCAGTTTATTCATACCCTTTATCATGGAGGGGGATTATGGGGTCAATAAGTTTACTTTTGCAAGAACTGTTAATGCTTTATGGAATAGCAATACTAGGTTTTATCGCTAGGAGAAGGGGCATCCTTAATGAAAATGCAAATAGTGTATTAACACAATTGATTCTTTACATCACATTACCAGCTTTAATTTTATTTTCATTAGATGTTTCATTTTCTTTTTCCTTAGTAAAGGAATTTTTTTGGCTTGTTTTAATGTCTATTTATGTGCTTGTTTTATCTATACTGTTAGCTATTTGGATGAGAAGAAATGCTAAACTGTCAACAAAGCAAGCTAGTGTATACGAAGGAATGATTATTTTTGGAAACCAAGGATTTATCGGTTATGCGGTAATTTATATTCTTTTTGGAGACCAAGGAATCATTTATTTAACAATATTTAATATATGTTACTTATTATTAATATGGTCGTATGGTATGTACCTGTTTTGTAAAAGTAATGATGCAATAAAACGAAAAGATTTATTTTTAAATCCAGGTATTATTTCTACAATTGTAGGATTAGTGATTTTTATATTGCCGATAAGCTGGCCAACTATGATTTCAGATGGTCTTGAAATGGTTGGAAAAATGACCGTTCCACTATCAATGATCATAATTGGGAGTTTAATCGCAAATATAAAATCCGTGTCTCTTTTTTCGATGTTAAAAAATAGAGCGCTATGGAAAATTGCAATTGCGAAACTTATAATGATTCCATTATTATTGATTCCGTTTATAGTAATTTCTGTACCAACACCACTATTATTAATTGCTGTTATAGTGTCTGGAATGCCTTCTGCACCAACGATTTCTCTATATGCACAAAAATATGGTGCGGATACTTCCTTTGCGTCGTTAGCGGTATTGTTAACTACATTGTTATGTATTGTTACTATCCCATTTCTATATTGGGTTGTAGAACTTTTAACTCATTAAACTTACTCTTCTTTTCTTCAAGTTATTCACCTTATGAATTTTATGTATTTGGAAATGATAAAAACGTAATAGAAAAAGTCGAAAAAGGAGTATTAAACAGTGAGTGAAGATATAAAAGAAAAAGTGAAAAAAATTATAGCAGATCATCAAATGGGTGTACTTTCTTCAGTGGAAAATAATAAACCCCATTCAAGATATATGACGTTTTATAATGACAATTTAACGTTATATACACCAACTAAAAGGGATACAGAGAAAATAGAGGAAATAGAATTAAATCCAGCTGTTTCTGTATTGTTGGGATATGAAGAGAATGGGTTAAGTGATGCTTACGTGGAAATTACGGGAACGGCTACCCTAAATGATTCCCAAGAATTAAAAAAGCAATATTGGGATGAATCATATAAAAAGTGGTTTGATGGCCCAGAAGATCCAAATTACGTATTTCTTGAAATACA
Organism: Lysinibacillus sp. PLM2; assembly: GCA_023168345.1. Lineage (NCBI taxonomy): Bacteria > Bacillati > Bacillota > Bacilli > Caryophanales > Bacillaceae > Lysinibacillus > Lysinibacillus sp. PLM2. Next base: position 416,314 of record AP025689.1, read on the forward strand.
ACCTGAGATTATCCGTATTTTAAATATGTCTGGTGAACCACCCCAAGAAATTACTTTAGAAAATTGAAGATTGTCACCTAGTGAATTCCTAATATAAATATTTTTAATTTGGCTCTTCGTTCAATTTATTAAAAGAACGAGGAGCCATTATTATTTCAACGACTACCTTCATAATGAAACCCAGCAAGAGGGCTCACTGGGACAAATTTTTTGTTATTCACTTTCTTTATGAAGATGGTAGGGAAGATGTAGACGCCAATTGTAGTGAATCGCAGACATTCGTAAAGCAACAACCACAAGGACGATAACAGTTAACTCAAGTGGAGAATTCCAACCTAACCAAATACAAAAAGCACATAAAATAGTTAAAATCGCGTGAATTTCTTCCTTTAGGGCAAGCGGTCTTCTTTGTGCTATGATATCACGAATCATTCCGCCACCAATTCCGGTAAACATCGACGCTAAAATGATTACACCTAAATCATTCATAAACACCTCTTTGGCCAACATCGCCCCTTGTAATGCGAAAGAAGCAAGTCCAATGGAATCAAAAAACAAACTCCATCGCCTCCAATGGTTTAGCAACTTCAGCGGCAGAAAGACAATAATTGTTAGTGTCATCAAAACTGTAAATATAATGACAGGATCCCAAAGCTCAGTAACAGGAACACCAATAATTATATTACGAATGAGAGCTCCTCCAAAGGCTGTAGTTAAACCAAGTGCGTAAACCCCTATAAAAGAGTATTTTGCCTCAAGTGCCACAAATGCGCCACTCGCTGCATAAGAAATAATTCCGATAAAATGTAGAACAATCCAAGACATTTCTTTAAAAAACCTCCTAAAACTTAAACACGATCCGCGATTAAAATAGTGCAAAAAACAAAAAACTCCACCACAAGTTATGTCTAATGACATCTTGTAGTGGAGTAATTAATTAGCAATACCTACTAATGAATCATTCCATGGAAAAAGTAAAAATAGAGTTCTAACAAAAAGATTTATTAGAATTCCATTTCAAAAGCTGTTTAAATGATAAATAATAGTCAAGATTATACTCTGATTTTCTAAAAAAACAAGACATATTTAGGACGAATGAATATTTAAAAGTCTTTGTTGTATAGTATTAAGCTATTAGGAGGCAAGAACATGGGAAAAAGGGAAACGATGTTTAATGATATTGTGCGGAAAATGCGAAAAGAGATTTATGGAAAAGGACCAGAGCGAATTCATACCCATTTCGTAGAGAACATGGCCGTTACTGTCATGTATGGGATTTTAACCCCCACCGAAAAATTTATTACGCAAACCGAAGAAGGCAAAAAAGTAATCCATAATGCCAGAACTCAAATGATTCAAGATCTTTACAAGCAACAAATCCCAGAAGGTATGGAAGAACTCATCGGCTCCAAACTTCTCCACCTATTTTCAGATGTGAAAATAGAAGAGGATATGGCGGTGTCGGTGTTTATTTTTGAGGGTAGGATTGAATGAAAAATCAACGAGCTTATGTAAAGTAGATATCAAAAAAATAAGATTTTTATCTAAAATTTCTACGATTTTTTAAAAAACTTTCATTTTCAAAATCACAATTATCTGAGCTAAGTCCATTTGTTTATAAAAGCTATAATACTTAACAATAACAAGGGAAATGAATGGTAAGTGTTGCAATAAATAATAGATTAAATTGATATAAAAATAGTGTATTAAATACCGATATAAGAAAAAGGATATAATTGTAATTTTTAAGTTGTTAGTACTATTTTCGTATTGATAATCAAGCATATTGTTGACGGCCTTCTCTATGTTGATAATATGTCACTTTTATCAACTGACAGATAATAAACTGATATGTTGGAGGGAAGTAATTGTCAATTAAAGCAAAACTATCATTAATATTTTCACTTATTGTTTCTATAATCTTAATTATAAATATGGTATTAAGCTATTATTCTGTGAGAAGCCTTTTAGAAGAGAAAAACAAGACTCAAATGGAACTTCTAGTGAAGAATATTGCTATTTCAATCGAGCATTATCAATATGGTTCGAATTATATAGAAGAGTTACTTGGGCATGAATTGCGAACAGCGTCTATCGCTGTAAAGTATGCACTTAATCCTGATATAAATCATGTGACAAATGAGGAACTTGAAGAATTGAGTAAGGAGCTTGATATTGCTCATATTACGCTGCTTACAAAAGAGAAAGATGATATCGTTGGCGCAAAATCTTCTGATCCTAAAGAGCTTAATTTAAGCACTAAGGAATGGGGTTATTGGTATACAGCATTTCATCAATTATTTGATGAACAGCAAGTTACTATTCCTGAAGGGCAAAAACTTCCTAACTACTGGGCAGGGCCATTAAACATTTCTGTGTCAGATCCTAACTATATCGATAAATGGGGATACTTTTATGATGGAACAACAAATTACATCATTGACCCATATGTTAGGGCAAATCAAATGCAAAAATTTGAGGAATTAATGGGCCCTGAGATAATTATCCAAAAAATATTGGAAGATAACCCTATGTTCTTAGAAATTACAGGGTTCAATCCGGAAAGCTTTGGGCATGATGTTGAGTCAAAAGTATTTAATGGAGAGACGATTTATAGACTCGAGCAGCGTCCGATTAGTTTTGGTACATATCACTATAATCTTGGTGAAAAGGACATATCAAGTGTAAGAGAAGCAATTTCTTCAAATCAAATGGTAAATATAGAAACGATGGTTAATGATCAAAAGGTTATAAAGAGCTTCGTGCCAGTTCAAGCAGAGAATCCGTATGTAATCGGAATTGTGATGGATAAAAAGGCAATTGAAGACGCCCTAAATCAGCACTTATTACGTGATCTAATTATTTCTTCTATTTTAATCTTCTTTGTTTTCGCCTTTAGTTATTTTTACTCGGGTTATGTGGTAAAACCAATATTGCAAATTATAAACAAAGTAAAAGAAATTTCAGCGGGGCATTTTGGAGTACATATTGATGGTAAGCGAAATGACGAATTAGGTTTATTAACAAAAGGCGTTAATATTATGTCTAGTAACTTAGCAGATTATAAGAGCCAATTAGAATATTTAGCTTACTATGATGTATTAACGAACCTGCCAAATAGACGTCTATTTCAGGAAAAATTAAATCAGTTCATGCTTGAAGCGGATAGGGATGAAAGCCGACTTGCAGTGATGTTTTTTGATTTAGACCGATTTAAGTTTGTTAATGATATATTCGGTCATACAATGGGAGATAAATTACTTAAAGAAGTAGCCAAAAGAGTTAAAGAACAACTTGGTGTAAGTGGTACGCTTTTCCGAATTGGTGGTGATGAGTTTACGATAATTCTTCCTAATCAAACGAGAGACTCAACGTGCAGAATTGCCGATGATATTATTCAATCATTATCTAGTCCATTTTTGATAGACGGCTATGAGATGATTGTTACACCTAGTATAGGAATTAGTTTTTATCCTGAGGATGCAAATAATGCAGAAACGATACTGCAAAATACAGATATAGCGATGTATCGAGCGAAAGAAAATGGCAAAAACAATTACCAATTCTTTGTACCGGAAATTAACGAATCATTTTCTAGAAAGGTCCAGTTGGAAAAGGATTTGCATAAAGCAATTGAAAATAAGGAATTTATACTTTATTTTCAGCCACAAGTGGATATCAAGTCTGGGGAAATTATAGGAGCAGAGGCATTAGTACGTTGGCAGCATCCTGAACTAGGGTTAATTCCTCCGGGAGTATTCATTCCATTGGCAGAAGAAAATGGTTTAATCATTCCTCTTGGTGAATGGATACTTAAAACAGCATGTAAGCAAATGAAAATCTGGCAGGACTCTGCGCATATCAATATACGAATTGCGATAAATTTATCAGTTCTTCAGTTCCAACAGGGAAATCTGGCAGAAACAGTAACGAAAATTTTGGAGGAGACAGGTGTTGATCCTAAATTCCTAGAGTTAGAAATTACGGAGAGTATAGCTTCGCAGGATGCAAAATATACGATTATGAGACTGGAGCAACTAAAAAATATAGGAATTCAAATCTCCATGGATGACTTTGGGACTGGTTATTCTTCACTTAGCTACCTAAAGAAATTTCCGATTGATAAGTTGAAAGTCGATAAATCATTTGTAGATGATATTACCAATCCAGAAGATCGAGTAATGGTGAATACGATTATAACAATGGCGCATAATTTAAATTTAAATGTCATTGCAGAAGGCGTTGAAACTGAAGAACAATTAAAAATTCTTCAAGAAGAACAATGTGATGAAGTTCAAGGATATTTATTTAGTAAACCATTACCAGTTGAAGAGTTTGAGAATCAGTATTACGAAATCTTAAAAAATGCGAGTGATAAAGTTCATAAGCAAAACTGAAAATAGTTGATGTTAAAGGTATTTGGAGAAATCCAAATGCCTTTTTTAATAAATAGATTTCGTTATAGGAAGCTGTTTCAGAGGCGACGGAGGAAGTTAAACTTTCGAAGACACTTCCTTTCGTCGGTATAAATCCCCATGGGAAGTGAAAACAACTGAAAATTGATTTATTAATCTAGATAAAAAACGAATATTTTGGCTTATTGCGATGAAAAATGACATAATGAAAAGATTAAAACACATGAAGGATGACTAAATGAGACAATTAATAGAAATACAATTAAAATCTAAATCAATCAAAGATACTACAAATGGCTATCCGTTAATTTTAAAAGATGCAATTGAAACTCCTACAGCTACAATTGAAGAGGGAAGTCTTCTACAATTAGTTGATAAGAATGGTGGATATATTGCAACAGGATATTTTGGTTCGCAAAATAAAGGAATCGGCTGGGTCTTAACTCGAAAAGAAAAAGAAAAAATAGACAAGAAGTTTTTTGTCAAAAAGATAAGCGCAGCAGTTGAAAAACGGGCTAATTTTTTTGCATCAGAAGATACAACGGCATTTCGTGTGTTTAACGGTGAGGGAGATGGGATTGGTGGTTTAACAATCGATTTCTTCAACGGTTTTTATATGGTGAGTTGGTATAGTGAAGGGATTTATTCGTTCCGGGAAGACATTTATAGTGCATTAAATGAAGTAGTAAATACGCGCGGAGTTTATGAAAAGTTACGTTTTGATACGAATGGTCAATATGTCAATCAGGATGATTACGTGTCAGGTGAAAAGGGAGAGTTTCCGATAATTATTTTGGAAAACAATATGAACTATTCTGTGCACTTAAATGATGACGCTATGACAGGAATTTTCCTGGATCAGCGTAATGTTCGAAAGGCATTACACGATATGTATTCAGAGGGAAAAACCGTGCTAAATACCTTTTCTTATACTGGTGCGTTTTCGGTAGCGGCTGTTCTTGGTGGTGCTGTAGGAACAACGAGCGTTGATTTAGCCAAACGTAGCTTGCCAAAAACAATTGAACAATTTGCAGTAAACGGTATAGATTATGAATCTCAAGACATCAAGGTAATGAATGTTTTTGATTATTTTAGTTATGCAGCACGTCATAATTTAAAATTTGATGTGATTGTATTGGATCCACCAAGCTTTGCACGTACGAAGAAAATGACATTCAGTACAGCAAAAGACTATCCAAAGCTGATAAAAGACGCACTTAAAATAACAAATGATGACGGGGTAATTATTGCATCGACTAATAACGCTAGTTTTAACATGAAAAAATTCAAATCATTTATTGAAAAAGCGTTCAAAGAAGAGAATAAAAATTACAAAATTCTAGAAGAATATCAGTTGCCAGAAGATTTTACGGTCCCGCACAATTTTCCAGAATTCAATTATTTAAAAGTTGTTTTTATAAAAGTGATGAACTAGAGGTATGAAAAGATGAAATATAACAAAAAAGTAATGACGAAACTAATTAACCAGCACCGTGAACTGCACGATGAGTTAAAGAAAATAAAAGTGGAAACAGGTCTAGATAAAAATCTAGCAATAAAAGCCCTTTACCACTCCGCAGTAGCCGATAACGGCCCATTCATGCAGGAATATCAGGAATTAGAACGATTCGAATAAAAGGTGAGTTGTTATTAGTTACCTGAATGTTCAAGTATCTAGTATAATAGTTGATCCACTGAAAGATAGCTGACTAATTTATAGAATTAACCCATCTGAGCTGCTAACTCAAAGATGGGTTATTTTTATCCTAAAAAGCAAAAATGGGTGCAAGCACTGCAAAAACAACCAAAAGGATACATAAATTTCATCATTTCGCATCAAAAAATAATTTTGCTTTTTTGTAGACAAACCTTTATGTTAGCTGATGAGTTTATTTCTATAACAAGAGTTTATTGATTAAAATCTTTCAAATGTTAAATCTAGATTTATACTAGCAGCAGCTTTATTTCCGTGGGCGGCGGCAATTACTAAAGAAGAGGGTCCTGCTTTTTCTGTTTCCCCTGCAATATAAACGCCATTTGTTGTCGTTCGTCCAGCTCCATCTGTAATAATTTCTCCGTCTTCTTCAAACTGACAATTTAAACGTTCCGCAAATTTATTTGGGCGATAAAAACTTGGAACGACAAAGCCACCACATCTTAAAATGTTTTCTCCGGATTCTAACTCAAGACTTTCCAAGTATCCATTATCTCCATGTAAGTTTTTAATACGATCTGTATAAATTTTTATTCTTCTACTTTCAAATTCCTTTTGTACTTTATTGGATACTTCATGACCGTTAGAAAACACGATTAAATCCTTCGACCAATTAAAAACCAATTTAGTTAAATGAGTAATATGTGCTTCTTTTTCTGCAATAATGGCTAACGGCTGATCTCTCTGCTCCCAACCATCACAATATGGACAGCTGAATAAACTTTTCCCGTAATACTGTTTAATCTGTGAAATGGGAAATTCCTCTTGTATACCTGTAGCTAATAAAATTTTCTCTGCAAAATAGGATTTGTTATTTGATGTATGGACTATAAATAAATTCTTTTCATCATCTTTGTAAACTTCGGTAACAGTCTCTTTCGAAATTGAAACAGATGGATAAGGTTTTAATTGTTCAATTGCTATATCTTTGAATTGCTGAGGTTTAATACCATCTCTCGTTAAAAATCCATGGGACTCTTGCGTCACACGATTACGATTAGTTCCATCATCAAATATGTGAACGTTCCGACGAGCTCTCCCTAAGGTTAAGGCTGCACTTAATCCAGCAGGCCCTGCACCAATTACAATGCAATCTAATTTTTCCATTAATAGTTCCCTCCGTACTCATAGTGTATATTATAGAGTTCTAATATCTACAATTAAGGCGAAAGACATCATGAATTTATAATGATGTCTCGTTCATTTTATTAGCAAGGTCAACGATAAGTGTTTGATCCAATTCATCTAATAGCTTCTCTTCGGCAGATTCAATCGCTTTTTGAATTAAACAATTAGGATTATGACTGTGACAATAATCAAAAATAGGCGTCAAACCTTCGATTGCTTTAATAACATCTAGTAATGAAAGTCTTTCCCAACCCGGTTTTAATTTATACCCACCATTTGCTCCAGAGATAGACTCAACCATACCCGATTTTACTAATTTTGTTAGTATTTTAGATAAATATGTCGTTGAAACTTCTTGGCGTTCAGCTAATTTCGCCACACCAATATGCTCATTAGGGGGATTCGCAGCTAAAAATAACATGGTGTGGAGAGCATAATTCGTTGCTTTTGTTAACTTCATAATATCACCCTATTGTAGACTTAATATATCCATAATATCTTGCTTGGAATTTTGATGTCAAATACTAAGTGTTCAACAAGTAGGGGAGAAAATTGAACAAATAATTTTTATTAGTTATCTAAAGATGACGGGCGATACAAATAAGAATTGCTGCAAGAAGCGGAGGAGTTTCCTAATTTAATTGGGGGAATTAGTTAAATTATTAGCAACCAAATTCGCTGGGTAACTAGTGATCCTTTGATTACACGCTTTTTTCACTAAAAGTTTTCCCTTGACATCAGACGCTATTCAGTATTACTATATAGTTGTATTCTGTAATACTGAATACCTGTATTACAAAGTACTAAAATGGAATACAAATAGGTGATCAATTTGGAAAATATAACAGAAATGCTTAAAGGGGTACTCGAAGGTTGTGTGCTTGAGCTCATCGGCCGCGGCGAAACATACGGCTATGAAATTACACAACGATTACGAGAACTTGGCTTCACGGATGTGGTTGAAGGTACAGTCTATACGATTACGATGCGGCTTGAGAAAAACAATTTAGTAAACATCGAGAAAAAGCGATCCACAGTGGGACCGCCGAGAAAGTTTTACACACTCAATGCAGCAGGCCAAGAGCAGCTTAAAATCTTTTGGGAAAAATGGGACTTTGTCTCAAGTAAACTAAACGAATTAAAAGCAAAATAAACTTCGTGATGAATTGGAAATCTGTCCGAAAGCCTTACTTGAGATTGATTACTCCAATGACTTAAGTGACAGAAAATTACTATGAAACTAAAGCCACGTGATAAGAAACGATATTTGTCAATGTTAAAAAGTCGTGGGTTGTAAAGCGAGGTCACAAGCTTAAGAGATGCGATTAGTTCCTATTTCTTTGCTGAACGGCTAAAAATTTTAAAGGAGGAGACTACATTGAATTTTTTTGAAAAAATAACTGGTAGTGATATGACTAAAGAAATGAAAGGTTTTGAAGCACGAGCAAAAGTCTTGCCAGCTGAATTTCAAACTGCTTGGAAGGAAATTTTAAATAATATGTGGGTTCACGGAGATTTCACCGGTCGAAATCTAATGCCGATTCTTGATAGTGCTCTTGAACTGCTTGAAATCTCATCAGCAGATGGCCAAAGCGTTGAAGAAGTACTGGGAGATGACATCAAAGGCTTCTGTGCAGCGCTTGTTGGTGACGATGGTGCAAAAACGTATAGAGACAAATGGCGTGACCAACTCAACAAGAACGTAGCAAGAAAATTAGGAGGGCTGAAATGAAATGAGTATTAAAAAAAATATCGAAGGCAAAAAGGAATGGAGAGCCCATGTTTCTCGTGTCAAAGCACTTCCGCAAGATTATCAAATTGTCTATAAAGAAATCCAAAAATATCTCTTCAAAGTCGGTCCTGTTGAACTAAATGAAGGTATCGGATTGCTCTCGGAAATTATCGGCTTCTTTGAAGAAGGCGTTGCTGCTGGGAAAGGTGTACTTGAAGTCACAGGGAATGACGTTGCCGCTTTCTGTGATGCGCTAATCGAAAACTCAAAAACTTACGCTGATCTCTACCAAGAATCGGCCAACAAGGATATGGGGAAATAGAAGGGAAATTATATAGTAGACACTAATAATGAATTGAAAGAGATACACTCATGCTATGACAAGCTATTAGTTTAATAAAGAACGAAGCGAAATAAATTAAAATTGACTACTTGGCGCACGAACATCAAGTAGTCAATATAATAGTTTATCCCAAAAAGGGGTTGGCTACTAGAAGTATAAGTGACCCATCAGAGTGGCTAACTCAAGGATGGGTTATTTTTTTAAAAGTATTGTTACTATTAATGCTGCTAAAGTAGTAACTAACATTAACGTTTCAAATACTGAAATACCGTGGGGCACATGAAGAACGTTTTGAAAAATGATCTTTTAAATTTTTTATTGACATTAAATAATATAGTTGATATTATTATCTAGCTGTCGCAAAGACGCTATATATTGAAATCTTTTTTAAAGAGTATTGACACTTTTTATTATTTTGGTATAATGAAAACTCCTGTCACTTGATAGTTTCGTTTGAAAAAAATAAAACGTTAAAAAGTAGTTGACAGTTAAAGAGTTATTTTGATATAATAAAATTCCTGTCGCAAACGACTGTGATAATATGAACCTTGAAAACTGAACAACAAAACGTTAATGAATTAAACGTTTCTACATTAACCCTCGTTAATGAGAAACAAAATTTTGGACATCAAACATGATGCCAGCAAAAATTTGAGCTATATCAAATTTTCTTTTATGGAGAGTTTGATCCTGGCTCAGGACGAACGCTGGCGGCGTGCCTAATACATGCAAGTCGAGCGGACGGATGGGAGCTTGCTCCCTGAAGTTAGCGGCGGACGGGTGAGTAACACGTGGGCAACCTGCCCTATAGTTGGGGATAACTCCGGGAAACCGGGGCTAATACCGAATGATACATTTCATCTCCTGTTGAAATGTTGAAAGATGGTTCTGCTATCGCTATAGGATGGGCCCGCGGCGCATTAGCTAGTTGGTGAGGTAACGGCTCACCAAGGCGACGATGCGTAGCCGACCTGAGAGGGTGATCGGCCACACTGGGACTGAGACACGGCCCAGACTCCTACGGGAGGCAGCAGTAGGGAATCTTCCACAATGGGCGAAAGCCTGATGGAGCAACGCCGCGTGAGTGAAGAAGGTTTTCGGATCGTAAAACTCTGTTGTAAGGGAAGAACAAGTACAGTAGTAACTGGCTGTACCTTGACGGTACCTTATTAGAAAGCCACGGCTAACTACGTGCCAGCAGCCGCGGTAATACGTAGGTGGCAAGCGTTGTCCGGAATTATTGGGCGTAAAGCGCGCGCAGGCGGTCCTTTAAGTCTGATGTGAAAGCCCTCGGCTCAACCGAGGAGGGTCATTGGAAACTGGAGGACTTGAGTGCAGAAGAGGAAAGTGGAATTCCAAGTGTAGCGGTGAAATGCGTAGAGATTTGGAGGAACACCAGTGGCGAAGGCGACTTTCTGGTCTGTAACTGACGCTGAGGCGCGAAAGCGTGGGGAGCAAACAGGATTAGATACCCTGGTAGTCCACGCCGTAAACGATGAGTGCTAAGTGTTAGGGGGTTTCCGCCCCTTAGTGCTGCAGCTAACGCATTAAGCACTCCGCCTGGGGAGTACGGTCGCAAGACTGAAACTCAAAGGAATTGACGGGGGCCCGCACAAGCGGTGGAGCATGTGGTTTAATTCGAAGCAACGCGAAGAACCTTACCAGGTCTTGACATCCCACTGACCGCTATGGAGACATAGCTTTCCCTTCGGGGACAGTGGTGACAGGTGGTGCATGGTTGTCGTCAGCTCGTGTCGTGAGATGTTGGGTTAAGTCCCGCAACGAGCGCAACCCTTGTCCTTAGTTGCCATCATTTAGTTGGGCACTCTAAGGAGACTGCCGATGACAAATCGGAGGAAGGTGGGGATGACGTCAAATCATCATGCCCCTTATGACCTGGGCTACACACGTGCTACAATGGACGGTACAAACGGTTGCGAAGTCGCGAGATGGAGCTAATCTGATAAAACCGTTCTCAGTTCGGATTGTAGGCTGCAACTCGCCTACATGAAGCTGGAATCGCTAGTAATCGCGGATCAGCATGCCGCGGTGAATACGTTCCCGGGCCTTGTACACACCGCCCGTCACACCACGAGAGTTTGTAACACCCGAAGTCGGTGAGGTAACCTTTTGGGGCCAGCCGCCGAAGGTGGGACAGATGATTGGGGTGAAGTCGTAACAAGGTAGCCGTATCGGAAGGTGCGGCTGGATCACCTCCTTTCTAAGGATATATAACGGAAATAAGCTCTAAGAGCTTATACATTAACGTTTTGTGTTCAGTTTTGAAGGTTCATCGAAAGATGACTTCAAACTTGTTCTTTGAAAACTGGATAAAACGACATTGAAACATTTTTTTAGTTCAAGGTAAAATCACTCAGCGAAGCTGAATGATTTTACGTCTCCGACGGATGTCACAGATTTTGAAAGGTAAGTGTTTGGACAGAGTCCAAACCAAAATCTGGACGACAATTTCGTCGAGACGAAATTGATTTATTGTAAGTCTAAATCTTCTCTTTAAGAGAAGTAATAACTTTTAGGTTAAGTTATTAAGGGCGCACGGTGAATGCCTTGGCACTAGGAGTCGATGAAGGACGGCACTAACACCGATATGCCTCGGGGAGCTGTAAGTAAGCTTTGATCCGGGGATTTCCGAATGGGGGAACCCACTATGCGTAATGGCATAGTATCTTCACGTGAATTCATAGCGTGTTGAAGACAGACCCAGGGAACTGAAACATCTAAGTACCTGGAGGAAGAGAAAGAAAATTCGATTCCCTGAGTAGCGGCGAGCGAAACGGGAAGAGCCCAAACCAAGAGGCTTGCCTCTTGGGGTTGTAGGACACTCTATACGGAGTTACAAAAGAATGGATTAGACGAAGCGATCTGGAAAGGTCCGCTATAAAAGGTAAAAGCCCTGTAGTCAAAAGTTCATTCACTCTTGAGTGTATCCTGAGTACGGCGGAACACGTGAAATTCCGTCGGAATCCGGGAGGACCATCTCCCAAGGCTAAATACTACCTAGTGACCGATAGTGAACCAGTACCGTGAGGGAAAGGTGAAAAGCACCCCGGGAGGGGAGTGAAATAGAACCTGAAACCGTGTGCCTACAAGTAGTTAGAGCCCGTTAATGGGTGATAGCGTGCCTTTTGTAGAATGAACCGGCGAGTTACGATTACGTGCAAGGTTAAGCCGAGAAGGCGGAGCCGCAGCGAAAGCGAGTTTGAATAGGGCGAATGAGTACGTGGTCGTAGACCCGAAACCAGGTGATCTACCCATGTCCAGGGTGAAGGTGAGGTAACACTTACTGGAGGCCCGAACCCACGCACGTTGAAAAGTGCGGGGATGAGGTGTGGGTAGCGGAGAAATTCCAATCGAACTTGGAGATAGCTGGTTCTCTCCGAAATAGCTTTAGGGCTAGCCTCGTGAATTAGAATACTGGAGGTAGAGCACTGTTTGGACTAGGGGGCATCTCGCTTTACCGAATTCAGACAAACTCCGAATGCCAGATATTTATACACGGGAGTCAGACTGCGAGTGATAAGATCCGTAGTCAAAAGGGAAACAGCCCAGACCACCAGCTAAGGTCCCAAAGTAATCGTTAAGTGGAAAAGGATGTGGCGTTGCTTAGACAACCAGGATGTTGGCTTAGAAGCAGCCATCATTTAAAGAGTGCGTAATAGCTCACTGGTCGAGTGACGCTGCGCCGAAAATGTATCGGGGCTAAACGATTCACCGAAGCTGTGGATTGACATCTACGATGTCAGTGGTAGGAGAGCGTTCTAAGTGCGTTGAAGTCAGACCGGAAGGACTGGTGGAGCGCTTAGAAGTGAGAATGCCGGTATGAGTAGCGAAAGATGGGTGAGAATCCCATCCACCGTATGACTAAGGTTTCCTGAGGAAGGCTCGTCCGCTCAGGGTTAGTCGGGACCTAAGTCGAGGCCGATAGGCGTAGACGATGGACAACAGGTTGATATTCCTGTACCACCTCCCCGCCGTTTGAGTAATGGGGGGACGCAGTAGGATAGGGAAAGCGTGCCGTTGGTTGTGCACGCCCAAGCAGTAAGGCGTGGAAGTAGGAAAATCCGCTTCCTAATACGCCCAGCTGTGATGGGGAGCGACTCATCGCGAAGTTCCTGATTTCACACTGCCAAGAAAAGCCTCTAGCGAGGCGGGAGGTGCCCGTACCGCAAACCGACACAGGTAGTCGAGGAGAGAATCCTAAGGTGTGCGAGAGAACTCTCGTTAAGGAACTCGGCAAAATGACCCCGTAACTTCGGGAGAAGGGGTGCTCTCGAGAGAGAGCCGCAGTGAATAGGCCCAGGCGACTGTTTAGCAAAAACACAGGTCTCTGCAAAACCGTAAGGTGAAGTATAGGGGCTGACGCCTGCCCGGTGCTGGAAGGTTAAGAGGAGGGGTTAGCGCAAGCGAAGCTCTGAATTGAAGCCCCAGTAAACGGCGGCCGTAACTATAACGGTCCTAAGGTAGCGAAATTCCTTGTCGGGTAAGTTCCGACCCGCACGAAAGGCGTAACGATCTGGGCACTGTCTCAACGAGAGACTCGGTGAAATTATAGTACCTGTGAAGATGCAGGTTACCCGCGACAGGACGGAAAGACCCCGTGGAGCTTTACTGTAGCTTGATATTGAATTTTGGTACAACTTGTACAGGATAGGTAGGAGCCAGAGAAGTCGGAGCGCCAGCTTCGATGGAGGCGTCGGTGGGATACTACCCTGGTTGTACTGAAATTCTAACCCGTACCCCTTATCGGGGTAGGAGACAGTGTCAGGTGGACAGTTTGACTGGGGCGGTCGCCTCCTAAAAGGTAACGGAGGCGCCCAAAGGTTCCCTCAGAATGGTTGGAAATCATTCGTAGAGTGTAAAGGCACAAGGGAGCTTGACTGCGAGACCTACAAGTCGAGCAGGGTCGAAAGACGGGCTTAGTGATCCGGTGGTTCCGCATGGAAGGGCCATCGCTCAACGGATAAAAGCTACCCCGGGGATAACAGGCTTATCTCCCCCAAGAGTCCACATCGACGGGGAGGTTTGGCACCTCGATGTCGGCTCATCGCATCCTGGGGCTGTAGTCGGTCCCAAGGGTTGGGCTGTTCGCCCATTAAAGCGGTACGCGAGCTGGGTTCAGAACGTCGTGAGACAGTTCGGTCCCTATCCGTCGTGGGCGTAGGAAATTTGAGAGGAGCTGTCCTTAGTACGAGAGGACCGGGATGGACACACCGCTGGTGTACCAGTTGTCTTGCCAAAGGCATCGCTGGGTAGCTATGTGTGGACGGGATAAGTGCTGAAAGCATCTAAGCATGAAGCCCCCCTCAAGATGAGATTTCCCATTCATTTGAAGTAAGATCCCTCAAAGACGATGAGGTAGATAGGTTCGAGGTGGAAGTGTGGTGACACATGGAGCTGACGAATACTAATCGATCGAGGACTTAACCAAAACAAACTTGAACGAATTCAATGTCTTTATCCAGTTTTGAGAGAACAAAATTCTTTTAATTAAATAGGAACTTCGCCTAACAGCGAAGCCAGCACATTCATGTGCGAGTGAAGTGACGATAGCAAAGAGGTCACACCCGTTCCCATACCGAACACGGAAGTTAAGCTCTTTAGCGCCGATGGTAGTTGGGGGCTTCCCCCTGTGAGAGTAGGACGTCGCTTCGCTTATTTTTTATGGAGGATTAGCTCAGCTGGGAGAGCACCTGCCTTACAAGCAGGGGGTCGGCGGTTCGAGCCCGTCATCCTCCACCATATTTGCCGGTGTAGCTCAGTTGGTAGAGCAACTGACTTGTAATCAGTAGGTCGTGGGTTCGACTCCTATCGCCGGCATCATTTCTTGGAGGGGTAGCGAAGTGGCTAAACGCGGCGGACTGTAAATCCGCTCCTTCGGGTTCGGCGGTTCGAATCCGTCCCCCTCCACCATTCTTTGAGCCATTAGCTCAGTGGTAGAGCATCTGACTTTTAATCAGAGGGTCGAAGGTTCAAGTCCTTCATGGCTCATCAGTTTTCTAAATAATAAAATAAGCCGGGGTGGCGGAACTGGCAGACGCACAGGACTTAAAATCCTGCGGTAGGTGACTACCGTACCGGTTCGATTCCGGTCCTCGGCACCATTTTATATTTATGCGCCCGTAGCTCAATTGGATAGAGCGTCTGACTACGGATCAGAAGGTTGTGGGTTCGACTCCTGCCGGGCGCGCCAATACATACGGGAAGTAGCTCAGCTTGGTAGAGCACTTGGTTTGGGACCAAGGGGTCGCAGGTTCGAATCCTGTCTTCCCGACCATGCAGACTTAAGTACAAATTTGGGGCCTTAGCTCAGCTGGGAGAGCGCCTGCCTTGCACGCAGGAGGTCAGCGGTTCGATCCCGCTAGGCTCCACCAAATTAATTTAAGATTCTGGCGGCGTAGCTCAGCTGGCTAGAGCGTACGGTTCATACCCGTAAGGTCGGGGGTTCGATCCCCTCTGCCGCCATTTCAAAGTGTCTTTGATTAATAAAAGAACATATCACTAAAATCCTAATATATTATATGGAGGCATACCCAAGTCTGGCTGAAGGGATCGGTCTTGAAAACCGACAGGCGGGTTAAACCGCGCGTGGGTTCAAATCCTACTGCCTCCGCCATATTATTTTTAAAAGCTAATTTCTAATTTAATTTTTCAATTATCGCGGGGTGGAGCAGTGGTAGCTCGTCGGGCTCATAACCCGAAGGTCGCAGGTTCAAATCCTGTCCCCGCAACCAAATGGTCCCGTGGTGTAGCGGTTAACATGCCTGCCTGTCACGCAGGAGATCGCCGGTTCGATCCCGGTCGGGACCGCCATTTTATTTTTAAAATATGGGTCTGTAGCTCAGTTGGTAGAGCATTTGACTGAAGCTCAAAGTGTCGGCGGTTCGATTCCGTCCGGACCCACCATTTGCGGGTGTAGTTTAATGGTAAAACCTCAGCCTTCCAAGCTGATGTCGTGAGTTCGATTCTCATCACCCGCTCCATTTATACATATATATGGGGGCCTATAGCTCAGCTGGTTAGAGCGCACGCCTGATAAGCGTGAGGTCGATGGTTCGAGTCCATTTAGGCCCACCATAAAAATATTCCGAAGTAGCTCAGTGGTAGAGCAACCGGCTGTTAACCGGTTGGTCGTAGGTTCGAGTCCTACCTTCGGAGCCATGGCCCGTTGGTCAAGTGGTTAAGACACCGCCCTTTCACGGCGGTAACACGAGTTCGAATCTCGTACGGGTCATTTTAAAACATAAATTCAAAATAGTCTAGTGATGATAGCAAAGAGGTCACACCCGTTCCCATACCGAACACGGAAGTTAAGCTCTTTAGCGCCGATGGTAGTTGGAGGCTTCCTCCTGTGAGAGTAGGACGTTGCTAGGCAAATTTGAAAAACACGAACACGACAGCATATATGTGCTGTCGTGTTTTTATTTAAAATCTGCTTATTATTCTCCGAAATCAATATCGGTATTGGCTATTAAAATGATATCTAAAATGGCTTAGTTCTATTTGATGAACTAAGCCATTTTGTTATGATTATTGTTCTTCAAGTTAGCACTAAAAGTCCTCGTTAGCACAATTGCAGTTGTTAATCTAAATGCTTACTTACTAAATAAATACCTACAGCCCCAACTGCTATTGTGGATCCAATTAAAGTGATAATAAATACAATCATACCTGTATTACTTGTAGTAGTTGAAGTAATAGCATAAAGCCAAACCAATTCTAATATAATTATAAAAGACCATAAAAGAAATAACCCAGTAAATTGTTCTTTAGACATTCTATCTACCCACATATTCCCTTTATTGAACTACTAAAGATAGTTAAACATTACAAAATAATACATCTTATATAAGTATACTATATGATTTGAATTATGATGTTGAATTTTATATTAGGTTTGTTGTAAACATAATAGCGAAAATTTTTTAAAACCAATCGTAATAATAGAACAGAATGTTACTTAAAAATATGAAATAATAATCTACCAATTTGTGATTAATAAAATAGACTTCATTTTTAAATAGTGTAGAATTGAAAATTAGATTTCTTTATCTAAATCTTCGAATAATCCGTATCATCTCATCCCCATAACTTTCTATTTTTTGCTCGCCAATTCCATGGATATCCTTTAATTCTTCTACTGTTACAGGTTTCTTCATTACTAATTCTTCTAACGTTTTATTCGTAAAAATATAAAATGCTTTTGCATTTGTTTTAGCAGCTTCTTGTTTTCTAAACTCAATTAAAGTCTCTTTTAATTGTTGCTCTTTTTTGACAGCAGAAATTTCTATACTTTTCTCCTCTGTCGTTACAGCACTTTCTTGATTTTTGTCCAGACTAATTGTTTCTTCAAGTAATTTAGTCTCAACTAAATCTTCAATGTGACTATTATTAGAAGGTTGGTGAAGTGAAAGAATACTGTTACTAATTTCGTTCATACGGTTATCTAAAAAATGTACAGGGGAGTTTGCTTTTAAAACATTAGAAATATATTGAACTAATCCATCTGCACGTAGGATTCTATTTTTTACTTCATCACTAGCGTTTTTAATATCTAATATTGTTTTAGGATTTGTAAAGACCACTACATGTTTAATAGGTGTTTGGGTAATGATTTCGCGTTCTTTTAATAAGTTTTCTAAAATAGCTGTTTGTCGTTGGACTTGTCGAATTGGACTGTAAAATCCCTCTTGAAATACTAATCGATTGTTTTTATAGACACGGCGAATAAATTCATCTTTTTCATTTACAAGGATATTACCATAGTAATTTTTCACCTCAATAACAAGGATGAACTTTCTAGTAAGAACGACAAAATCTAATTGTGCCCTATGCTCGCCATGTTCGATTCTTAAGTCGTGGATAATATGTAAGGGTAAAAATGAATTTTGTAACTCAAATAATACAGAGGCTTCACCTTTAACACCAAGAGTCAAAAGTTGAGCTTCTTTTAAGAGTTTTTCTTTTGTTAGCGGATCATTAGATTGTTCCAGCTGTACTTGTAACTCTTTTATCTTTAGTTCACTATCAATAGCTTCCTTTATAAGAATAGGGGTTTTTAGGTTTTCTGTGTCTTTTAAAGCAAATGCCACTCTTTCAAAAAAGTTTCTTTTCTTCAATAATCTCACATCCTATTTCCAATATATAATTCGAATGGTCGCTTATTGATAATAGTATATAATTGGAATAAAATTGTAAAATTTATTTAATATTAATGAACATAAAGCCATGGAATTTATTAAAGAAATCACTGAATATCCTGATTTTAGATCTATATTTTAACTCATAATTTTGATTTTTTTAGAACTGTGCAAGAAAGAGTTAGCGGAAATAGTAAGTATCAAGGGTCGTATATGGCAATAAAAGAGAAAGATTTTATAAAGTTAGAAGAGCTTAAGTATAAATATATTAGTAATCCTTTGGAAAACTGGAGGAAAACTTATCTGATAATGCAAAGTTAATTTCTTCAGTAACATTTGCGAGAAATATTGCAAAATATACAGGGGACACAGAAAACTTTAATAAATTGACATCTTTTTTACATGTAAAAGAAATTACTAGTAATTAAACTGTTAATGATTTACAAGAGGTTTATAGTAATATTTTTAAAGATCTAAGTGATCTAGACCTAGATAATGGGGATAAAAAATCTATGAGATTATTTTTGAGGTAGCTAATCAAATTGTTAATTCTGAATCAGAATCTAATTTAGAAAATAAAGTAGTTTTACCTATGGCAATAAGATTAAAAGCCGAGTTATATATGATTAAGATGATTAATGACAATGAATTTGTTACTATAATAAAAAAAATCAAAAGGGCAAATTGTTTGGAGAGTATAAAAAACGTTTTCCTATTGATACAACAAGTATTGAAATCCTTG
This sequence comes from Lysinibacillus sp. PLM2, assembly GCA_023168345.1. Classification (NCBI taxonomy): domain Bacteria; kingdom Bacillati; phylum Bacillota; class Bacilli; order Caryophanales; family Bacillaceae; genus Lysinibacillus; species Lysinibacillus sp. PLM2. The sequence goes on from AP025689.1 coordinate 435,546, forward strand.
AAAAAGTAAACATCATGATCCCAGAAAACATACACCTTAACTCGTTTATGTTGGAACCAATAATTGACCTCTTGGACTATCATTTAAGAAGTACTCCAGTTATTAGAACGAATTGAATTGGAAAACGCACAAGCAGAAGTTGCTGCTTCTATCGTGGAAACTTATTTATCTGATAATTTTATTCTGTTATAAATTTTTAAATCCGAATTCGTCAAGCAATAGAACTCGGATTTTTTAGTCATTATAGTAATTGGTGCAAATACTCCTTATTCAAAAACAAACACTGCTTCTTAAACTTCCGTCCATCCGGTAGTGTAGTAAACTCTGAGCCTTTATTTCCTTTTGGACGAATTTGGAAGTAGGGGACAAATCCTTTACCAGGTAAATTATTATTCCAGATTTCCTGTCCTTTGGAGTTTGTTGTGATTTCCACTCTGACATCATCATTATGAAGTTGCCATTTAACATGATTATATAGAGTTTCAAGGGCTTCTAACATTTCAGGAGGGGCATTCCAAAGGAACTGTTTTCTTAAAACTGTACCTTCATCAGTGTCCTCAAAGACTACAAATAAGTATTTTGTTTCTGCAAACCACTCGTACCATGTAGAATCCTCAAACTCAGTACTGTAAATTTCGTGAAAGTCGATATTAGGCCAAGAAATATCTTGGTTGTCTGTTGCTTTTTTCCTTAATCGTACAGTCTTAAACTTTACGTTACCTTTTTGAAATTGTTCAATCTTTTCAAGATTTGTTCCTTCAATACCAAATATTTTGGATACTAGTCTAGGTAAATACGACTTGTCTTCTGTTATACCTTTTGCTGGTTTATAGCCTAGTTTATCCTCTATATCATTAGAAGATAGATTAATAAATGGTGTTAGAACTTTATTTGTATAGGAACTAAATGAGAGTTGCTCTGGCATATTCAGTTTTTCATAGGCTTTCTTACTAAAAATTGAGTTAAAATAGACTGACATGTATTTTTGCTTAAATGAAAAGGCGCGTTGTTTTGCTAGTTCTTTTGAAAATGGCTGTTTTCGTTCGTCCTTACCATTACCCGCCCCCTTAGTACATGCAGCGAGGTAAGTAGTGTCACTTTCACTGATTTGATGGGCTTTACCAGCCTTAATTTTATCAATTATAGTATTGTAATCTTCACGAATAGTAGGGAGATCCTCTTGAGGTATAGTGAATTTTACTGCTTTCAATATTTTATAATCAAGCACATCAACATCATCCTCATGTAGATAGAAAATCAATAACATATGTTGTGATTTTTTCATTAGAGGACTTTCTTCAAATTCATATATATAATCCGTTTCGTAATTTATCATATTTAAAACTAAACGTTCTTTTGAAGAGTATGTTTTGTTTTTATTCTGCTTAATAGGTGTAACCTTTAGTTCTAGATTGTGGTAATTGAAATCTGCTTCTTTAATGGAGTTTGCAGGAATGCCAAAATAGACAACTTGAATAGCATTTCCAATAGCACCTTTATTTTTACTCTTAGAGAGCCAACTATTTACTTCATTAAATTCTCCAATGTCTCTTAACTTTTTCCCTTCTAGTTTTTCAGCATATATAAGTAAATCTTCTTCTGAAATATCTTTGTTATAGATAAACAAGTTCAAAAACCCCCTAACATTGATATAATAATTATACAGAATTTACCACGATGGTATGAGAATTTTAATACAATCTACCCTAATAAAACTTAAGGAGAAATGTTGAATTATGGCAGGATATATTTTCACTCTTGATAGTATTGAATCTTTACATAGACTTACTGAAAGTGGGGTATACAGTACGAACTTAAAAATACCCAGTAAAAACATTTGGAAAACGCATCATGAAGGTACATTAGCAGATTTTCTATCTATGACTGAAGGGGACAATGTTTATTTTTTTATTCAACGTAAAATCTATGGAATAGGGAAATTAATAAACATTGTAGATGATTGTAAAATGTTAAATTTTCCTGCTGCGGATATTCCAATTGTAAAGGATTATGACTATCTAAAGGCTGATATGATACTAAATCATACTAGAGAAAATATTAGTAATCGTTTTATTTGTACTTTTGTTGGAGATCCGAGTTTCTTTCAAAAAGGTATTGATATGGATGATGCTTTGGAGTCAAATCCAAATGCTTTTAAAATGTTACGTGTTTTATGGAAACTCTCTTTCATAAAAATAGATGACTTAGAGAATAAAGCATTGTACGACATTATATTAAAATCTAATGAAGAAAATATAGATAATAGTCATAATCAATTCAATTATTCACCTAATATACACAATCGTATTAAAATGTTATATTCTCCTGATTATAAAATTTCATCAGAAAAATTTTTAAGTTTAGCATCATCTGGTGAAGAGATTAGGCATGAGATGGCAATTGAGGCAGGAATCGTTGACTATATTAAGACGGATACTAAGAGTATTTTCGGCCAATGGGATTATCTAACTCATCAAGTTGTAGCTTCCCCGTTTAAACCTGTAGACTATATGGATAAGATGGATGTTTTCGGGTATCGTTTTATTCCAGGATATAAGACAATTTCGAAATATTTAGTAATTGAAATTAAACGAGATATTGCCAATGTAGAAGTAGTACATCAAATTATGAAATATGTCGATTGGGTAAATAAAGAGTATAGCGGTAGTGTCAAAACTTCTATGAAAAATTGAAAATCACAAAAAATTAGACGAAAGTTACGCTTCGAACGAGTGGACAATCGCTCTTGACAAACATTCCGGAAAAGGTTGCGCCTTGTTTTGAGGGCGAAGGGAAAAAGTAGGCACACCAAATAACCCTCGCCCAATACCAATTTTAACCTTTTCCTCCATTCGGTTTGTCAAGAGTTCGCTACGCCGATTGTCTTGTATGCTGTTGTTTGAGGGCTCTGCTAAAAAAAGCAGGCGGTTATGCAGTTAGCTCTTGTTGGGCAAGTTCAATCAGTTTTGTCCAACGTGCAGGCATATGTGGCATCTTTTCCAGTGCTGGAATCATGACTGGCACACGGTTTTCTAGCTTTGCATGTGGTCGAAGGAAATTGAAATAGGCCACAAACATTGTCACAAACGAAACTGATCCCGTTTCGGATCCAAAACCCGTCGTGGCACGGTAGTGCCTTTAAACGTTCGATTTAGGCGTTCAATTATTTGCTTCAACCAACGGTATTCTGCTGATACAGGATCTTCGTTTGTTAAGCCGATTACTTGTGTCACATCAAACCAAATTTCATGTCGTGCGAAGTAGTGTTGGGCTAATAAGTATATGGGATTGCCGTCTACGATTATATTTAGATCCTGAGGATCTCCTTAAACTTTTGTAATACATCATCAATTGCTTTAATCGCAGACAATGTATCGCGATTTTGTGAAACACGATAAGACAGAATCACCTTTTTTGCCGCATCAAAGAAAAAGAATAAATAATGCCATTTCCCATTCACACGAATATAGGTCTCGTCGCCACAAAACTGATCCGATAGTTCATAAGGATAACGATCAACGAACGGTTTCATCAAGATAGATACACTATTTACGTAGTTTAGAATCGTTTGGTGTGAAATAGAAATGTTATGTATATCATGCATCAATGCAGCTGTTCTACGGGCTGAAAGCCCATAGTTAATGTGGTAAGTCAATATCAACCCTAGGGTGTGCTGTGACACTTGAATTCTCGATAAATCTACTCGTGGTTTCACTGGTGATAATGGAGATAAAGGTTGATAGTCAAACAAAAATTCACGGTAAATATAGCGGATTTTAAACGCTTGTGGATCATGTTTAAACCGAGCTTTTTCTTCCTTACTCATTCTATCGATATTGGATAGATAAAAAGAACACTGATTATATTTACACTTCCAGACGTGAAAGTCTTTTCGTTCCTTAACTTTTTCTAACGCCTTCATACAGTGAGGGCAACGAAAAATAACTTCTTTCTTGTATCGATTTTGTTGATTAAATAAGCAATCACATGCCTTACAAAGATATTGACCATTCGCGCCATTATTGGCATACAAATACGCCGCAGGTGCACCACACTTTGGACAGTAGAGATTTTCTGGCACTTTCGTTTTCGATTTGGCATGTCTTCGCACAGGCTTTAATTCTTTACCGTGTTTAGCGAAATAGGCTTGTTTGATATCCTGAAAGGATACCTTCTCAAGTTGTTGGATAATCGGTAATTCATCGACCTGTAACTTACGGTATTCTTTATTGATTGGCTGTTCGGGACGCACACTTCCCACAGACTTACCAAACACTAGGATCATTAAAATTTTAATTATTTCTGATTGGTACTTGATAAATTCAATTAAATACGCTAATAATTGAGGGTACAAACTTGTCACTTCCTTTTTGGGTAGTTTTGTGTGTGGTAACCTCAACTAACACCAAAATTAAGGGGGTGGCAAGTTTTTTTGCTTAATAGACTGTAAAATCAACATTTATTAGCGATTTATATAAATTATTTTTGACAATACGAGTATAGCTATGGGGATTACAATATGATTGACGCGTACATAGTAGCAAAAGACTTTGAAGACGATGTCATTAGAATGAAGAATGTAATTGCTAAACGAACTTTTACTAAGGGTAGGAGACCGCCAATGACTTTAAAATGGTCAAATTTAAAACTTATAAAATATAAATATAATCCAAAAACAGCTAAATTGGAATTTGAAGAGGTAAAATAAAACATTGCATTTGATAAGTGAAAAATATTAAAGTAAGATAGTTGATCTTTGAACGGATTTTTATTATAATAGAGAAAAAAGGGAAAGGATGTTCGCTTATGAGTAAAACTCTGAATGTAGTCGAGTTATTTGCGGGCGTAGGCGGATTTCGATTAGGTTTAGAAAAAGCGAACTCAGACGTTTTTAAAACTGTTTGGGCTAACCAATGGGAGCCGTCACGTAAAGTACAACATGCATTTGATTGTTATGCTAGTCATTTTAAGACTGGTGTTGATGAATATAGTAATAAAGATATTACCACAGTACCAGATGAACATTTTGCCAATTTAGAAATCGATTTATTGGTTGGGGGATTTCCTTGCCAAGACTACTCTGTAGCACGTTCACTTTCAGGAGAAAAAGGGCTAGAGGGTAAAAAGGGCGTCCTATTTTGGGAGATTAAGCGTGTGATAGAAAACTCACATCCTAAGTATGTACTACTAGAAAATGTAGATCGCCTTTTAAAATCACCTTCTAAACAACGCGGACGTGATTTTGCAATCATGCTGGCAACATTCCGCGATTTAAATTATATTGTGGAATGGCGTGTCATTAATGCTGCAGAATACGGTGGGGCTCAAAAGCGTCGTAGAGTATTTATCTTTGCATATAAAAATGATTTAGATATAGCATCTAGTCAATTAGGTTTTACACAAGACGAAGTTGTATTTAAGGAAGGTTTCTTTGCAAAAACATTTCCTGTTAAAGAAGAGCCATACAAGGCTAGAAAAGCTACTGTCGAATTACCAGAAGATATATTACAAATTTCAAATGAGTTTTCATTTGGGTTTTATACTGCTGGAGTGATGATAGGCAGTAACGTATATACAGCTCACACAGAAGTTCTTAACGAAAAGTTTACTCCATTAAAAGATATTATATTGGATGAGTCTGAAGTTGAAGAAAAATACTATCTATCAGAATCAGCAGTTGAGAAATTTGCATATTTAAGAGGATCCAAAAAAATAGAAAGAACATCTGCAAGTGGACATAAATATATCTTCTCTGAAGGTGGTATGTCACCAACCGATGAGTTAGACGGACCAGGTCGTACAATGTTAACAAGTGAGGGAACTGTTAATCGTAGTACTCATATTGTTGAAGTTAATGGCCGTAAACGTTTCCTAACACCGTTAGAATGTGAACGCCTAAACTCATTTGATGATAACTGGACAGCAGGAATGCCTGATAGAATGCGTTATTTCTGTATGGGGAATGCGCTAGTAGTTAGTCTTATTACGAAAATGGGACAAACCATAATGGAAATTGATAATGAAGAGACTGTTACATCTGAACAGATAGAGTTATTCGTATAATTAATAGTTGCTTTGCACTTGGCATGGGTTCCGGTTACGCTGGGCCCATGCTTTTATTTTTAGTGAAAGTTGAATATTCTGTTAAAATAAAGTAAAACGATTTTTAGGGAGATGTTTCATATTTATAAGAATATACAAACAACATTTCGATTGTATCAAAGTGAGACAAGTAAGTTTAATTCTTCATTTTTCGATCTGATTAATGGGGAGAATGAAACAAAACAAACAAAAGGTTTAGCTTACTTGCTAAATATTTCACCTGAGTTATTAAAAGAATTTCTTTCAATGAAAAAGATTAAGGAAAGTATTAAAAAGTCTTTAACTAATAATGAATATAAGCTCTTTCTTAAAAGTGATTTTGCTAAAATCGATGCAGAAATGATAAGCGTGGGTATTGAAAAAGTGAGGAGAGATATTACGCTCACATTTTATTATAAAAGTTTAAAAGTGTTTGTTTTAATAATTGAGGCTAAAAATATTAAATTGGGTAAAAACCACAAAATGGAAATCCAACTTCAAAAATATATTGATCCAAACTACTTCCAAGGTGATATTCACATACCGAAGTTAGTTGTTTCATTAACAAGGTACGAACAATTTTTTGAGAATCCTAGATTTATATCGATAACTTGGGAAGAGCTAATTCAAATATTGAATAAAACAATAAAATCTGGCTCAGATGAAACCAAGGCCCTAATATTAAAAGATTATCTAAATTTTATAACTGGAGTTGATAAAGAAATGAATTTTTATGAAAAAGAGGTTCTTTCAGTTCCTGCAGGTAAAACTTTTAATGAGATTGCTAAATATAATATTCATGCATGTCCGGTCTCCTATAACTATCGAGACAGTTTGTTCATCACTTTCCGACAAAAAGGTGGTGTAATGGAAAGATTATACAAAGTAGAAAAAGTAATTGTAATAGACCCAAGAAGTGATTCAATGATTGAAGTAGTGGCCGAAAGCGAACCTTTATATAAAGAGAGAATCCTATCTTATATTAGAGAAAGAAAAAGTAAATATGGTTTTAACCATGATGAAGAATATAGATTTTATGTTTTGTCTGAAAAGGAAATCATCTCTTTGCCACATACCCCTCATCCCGAGAGAAATAATTCTGGCCCTAGATATTATTCGTTATCAGAAATCTTAAGTGGTAAGGAAATAGTATAATGTTCTTCTTTTGATAGTGGATATGAGTGGGAATAATAGAAAACTAGAACTTTTAGGTATATAAACCTTGGAAATCTTATAGTACTTTTATCAACACCGACTCTAATTATTCCAAATCGCCTATGAACTGAATTCTTGAAATACTTTACGAAAGATGTCTTGTAGGGGAGGTGTAATCTTTGATTTGTAAGGAGATTTACAACAATTTTTCGTTTGCAATTTTCTCTACAGCTGGAATATCAGCAGGGGCAAAATTCATTTCGGTGATTTCCTCTCGCGACACCCATTTCGTTTCAGCATGTTCTAATGCAACGGGTTGTCCATCAACAAGTTTAGCCATATACGTTTCAAGGCGAACAATCACTTTTTCATATTCATATGTCGTATCTTCAACTTTCTCTCCAACTTCAATCGAGCAGTTGAACTCTTCTTTAATTTCGCGTGTTAATGCCTGTTCTGGGGTCTCGCCAGCTTCAATTTTCCCACCTGGAAACTCCCAGTAGTTTGCTAATGACATCTCAGGGCCTCTTAACGCACAGAAGATTTCATTCTTATCATTTTCAATAATTGCGCCAACAACGTGGACTGTTTTTTTCATTATGTAAAACCACCTTTATTTTATATTACCTTATTTCGTCAAATGATATTTAATATTCTAACTAATTGATTATAACTATACTAAAGGAAAAGTTATTCATTTAAGTAATGAAGGAAATAGCTATCGATGTATGAATATAAGTAAGTATTCATTTAATGGAATTTAAGTACTTATTATATAACAGCAAGATTATATAAACTTTATATTCGCCTTAACTTCACTAAACAAAAAAACACAAACCTATAAAAGATAGATTTGCGTTTTAAAATACCAATACACACAAGTCAACTAATTAAACAAATTAATAGTCGTAATAATAATCGGCATCCCGAATACGTCAATCAAGAAGGCACCCACGATTGGCACGACGAGGTAGGCTTTACGAGATGGGCCAAATTTGTCTACAGCTGCTGCCATGTTGGCCATCGCGTTTGGTGTAGCACCTAGACCGTGACCAAGGAAACCGGACACCATAATCGCTGCATCGTAGTTTTTCCCAAGTGCGCGGAAAAGAATAAACATCGCAAATAATACGATAAAGATAACTTGAGCTAATACGATTACTAGTAATGGTAAAGCTAAGCCTGCAATTTCCCATAACTTAATGCTCATTAATGCCATTGATAAGAAAATACCAAGGGAAATATCACCGATTAGGCTGATTTCTTTCATATTAATTGCTTGCGGTTTGATGCGATCAACAATGTTACGTACAATAACAGCTACGAACATAGCACCAACATAACCTGGTAATGCGAAGCTTGTTAAATTAGAGAACAGTTCTCCCACAAACGTCCCAGCAGCCATACAGAAAGTGATTAAAAATACTTGTAACATAAATGATTTTTCAGTCACTGGACGTTCGTCTTTTTCAACATACTCTTCAGTTTCATCGGCTGATGGCTTTAAATTAAATTTACGAACTAAATATTGTACGACTGGTCCACCGACTAGTCCTCCAGCAACTAAACCGCATGTGGCAGCAGCCATACCAACTGATAGGGCAGAAGAGACACCGAAGCCTTCAATTGTTTCCCCGTAAGCAGCCGCGGCACCATGTCCACCTTCCATAGAAACCGCCCCTGTCATTACACCAAGTAATGGATGAAGACCAAGTACTTGAGCTAATGAAACACCAATGACATTTTGCATTAACGCTAAAAATCCACATGCTATCCAGTAGATAATTAGTAATTTGCCCCCTAATTTAACAAGCTTAAAACTTGCTCCAAGACCAACAGTCGTAAAGAACGTAATCATGAAAATAGACTGTAATGAAGTATCTAATGTAAATTCAATTATCCCAAAACTTTTTAAAGCCGTTGCAATAATCGCAAATAATAACCCTCCAACTACAGGTGCTGGAATACAGTATCGATTTAAAAAATTGACCCTTTTTACTAAAAACGAACCGATTAAAAATAATGTAACAGCTAAACATAATGTTGTAATCTGATTGAATTCCATATATATCCCCCTTTAATTATTTATATACTGCATTACAACCTCATTTATAAAATAAGCTCCTAATTTTGTAGTTTGATTGTTTACATCCAATGAAGGGTTGATTTCACATATACTAAAGCTTACTGTTTTTTTTGACGAAACCATTTTACGTAAAATTTCACGTACCTTTATTGCAGATAAACCAAACGGTGAGGGTGCACTAACCCCAGGTGCTTCCGCTGCACTTAAAACATCCATACAAAGGGTAACGAGTAAAACATCATGTGTCCTCATAAAGTGATCTAGCGCTTCAGTAAACTTAACGGAATTCAATTGCTCATCTAAAAAGTATTGGACCTTATAATGATCCGCGGTATTAAATAATGCAGTGGTGTTTCCATACTGTTGGATACCGCACACGAAATAGTTCGTATTGGGATCCTCATCTAAAATTTGCCTGAACATTGTCCCTGATGAGGTTTGCTTGTCATATTCTCGTAAATCAAAATGCGCATCAATATTTAATAAACCAATTGAAGCTTCTGGACCTACTGCTTTTCGTACACCTAAATACTGGCCATATAGCGTTTCATGTCCGCCTCCAAGGATAATGGCTTTTCCGTATTTTAAAATATCGGAAACTTTATCACCTAGCTCTTGTTGAGCACTCTTCAAATCATGACCTTCACAAATGACATTTCCAAAATCTATTAGTGATTTATCATTGGTATGATGACGCCACGGTAGTGATGCTAGTTGTTTTCGTATTGCAAAGGGTGCTTCTTTTGCACCGGTTCGACCTTGGTTGCGCCTTACTCCTTCATCACAAGCAAAACCGATTAATACTATCGAATCTTGCTCCATTGTCGTAGTTGTTTTAACAACCTGGTGATAACGAAAGTAAGTATGATCTGTTTTATGATCGATTCGACCTTGCCAAATCTCTGAATCTGCTTTTCTATACATAGAGGTCACCTTCTGAAAACTGAAAATTTTATATATTCATTATATTTTCTGATCATTTATAATATCAAATACTTATTTTTTATAATATAATAGTTTCAAACTATAAATGGGGTGGGAAGATGGATTTACGGAAGATGTATTACTTCGATGCAACAGTGAAGTACCGAAGTTTTTCAAGAGCTGCAAAAGCCTTACATATTTCACAGCCATCATTAAGTAATGCAATTAAAACATTGGAAGGGGAAATTGGTGCTCCGCTCATTGAACGAACGACAAAACAATTTCAATTAACAGAATTAGGCCTTCAATTTTATGAGCGATCGAAAAACTTAATTTCACAATTTGAGTTAGTGGAGCTGGAGCTAAAAGAATTAGCAAAAGGGGAAAATATAGAAATTCGTTTAGGTATGATTGAATCAGCGAATTATTTATTTTCACAGGTTATCATTGAATATCGAAAACTATTCCCACACAATCAAATTACATTAATTGATACATTATATAATCAAACTGTACGCCAAGCATTATTAGATTTAGATGTACATGGTGTCATTACGAACCAGCATATTGTAGATGCTGAAATTAAGAGCGAATTATTATATAACGAGCCATATGTTGTCCTAATAAATAGAGATCATCCATTTGCTATAAAGGATCAGATAACACTTGTAGATTTTACTGAAGAATCATTAATAATTGGTATGCCAGAATTTCAAACGAGTGCACAAATATTAAAAGTATTCAAACAGGAAAATGTGAAGCCAAATATTCAATATAAAATTGAACGATTTGAAATGATAAAGGTATTAGTAGAGAAAGGTTTAGGAATTGCTATCCTACCAAAACATTATGTTTCACAGCATTTATCGGAAAACCTACTAACACGTCCAGTGCATAACGAGTTTCTAAATCGTAATGTATACTTGTGTACGATGAAAGATCGTACATTTCCAGAAAGCATACTAAAGTTATTTGAGTTAATTAGGGCAATGGGGTGAGAGAGGTTGAGTTTCTTAGTATCGGAAAGATTTAAATGGGTAATCATTTTTATCATTTATTGAAGTTTATACCGGTTATGGAACTAGGAAACCTACAAAAAAATTCCACGAGAAATTAGAGCCTCGTGGAATTATTCTTAATCTGTACAGAATCTGTGAAAAACTGCTATTGGTTCTAAAGATTGTCTGGAATATCTTTCAACCTCTCTAGCATCTCTTCTATCTGTTCGGGTGTTAGTTCGACGTGAGGTGAAGAAGTATTGACTGGTTCTCGTTTATTAAAAGATAATTTAAATTCGCCATTTTCTTCCGTTACATTCACTTCAACAGGAATGGTAACCATACCACTGTATATAACCAGGTTAAGTTTTGTTTTCCCCACTTTATGCGGCTGAAGTATAGCATAATCATGGAAAGTTTTTATCAATAGTATATCTGCATCAGGAGGTTGTGACGTTTTTTCATATCCTGAAGAAGAAACATTGATAACGTCAACTACAGAAATAATGGACGGATCTTCTGACTCGAATTGCGTACCTTGTTCATAGCTCATCATATCGTCAAATTGAGTATAACTTGTTAAATCATAATCTTTAAAATAAAAGTACTCATACTGATCAACAGACTTTTGAACCTTTTCAATCATTAATGCAAGCTGAGAACGAGTAAGTGGGTTATTCATTTTAAATGTTTTATCTGCATAACCCGAAACATAACCATAATAATCCATCGTATATACATATTGTCCAAAAGGTTGATTAAAAGCTAAATATGATCGACCATAATCACTCTGGTCATAGTATTTTCTATCAAGATCATTATATTTGTCTAAATTGGCATTATAAATTCCAATCAATGGTATTTGAAAACCATCAACTAAAATTTTTGCCATTTGCCCACGTCTAAGAGGATCATTGACACCAAACCGTCCATCAGAATATCCTCCGACAATTCCTTTATTCGCAAGTGCTGCAATGTATGGATAAAACTGATGTGACGGGGGAACATCTTTAAAACCAGGGTCTTTTACATTACTAATATCCAGTCCTAAAACCTTCACAATAATACTAGCCGCTTGTCCACGAGACACAGTCTCATGTGGACGAAAGTTTGGTAATGTCCGACTAATCGCTTTTTGTTCTAATAGATTTTCAACTGCCTTGTAAAAGTTATCTGTTTCTTTCACGTCTTTGTAATGAACAGTTGCTGCAGATGCGCCACCTACTGAAGAGAACATAAGACATGCAGCAAGTCCAACATAGGTTAATAGTTTAGTTAGTTTTCCCATTTTATCGCCTCCTATAAATAACGATATAGGATAGATTTTTCCTAAACAATGGGCATTTGTTATTATTTTGAAATGATGGAATTGACGAGAGTATATTAGATTGAAAGCTTTTTAATACCATCTCATTCTTAGAAAGACATTACAAAAAACTGAACCAAAATATGTTAAAATCTACCAAAACAGTATAGGAGAAAGTCATTTTAAATCATGAAAACAGTAATGGTTTTTGGAGCGTCTGGTGTTCTTGGACAACTCGTATGTACAGAGTTATTGAGGATATTTGAAAATGAAATTAAGCTAATCGTAACGGATTATAAAATGGACTGGGGTGAACAACTAGCAAACTCACTTGACGGAAATGTGGAATTTAGATATTTAAATAGAAAAGATGATGAAAATATTAGCAAGGCGATTCAAAACATGGATATCGTCATCGTTGTATTGAAATATAAAACCCGAACTAATACGAACCAGAAAATAACTTCGTATATAGCTCGGGTTTTTCTTCGGCTAAATATTGTAACCAGGATATTTCATTTCGTCTAAATAATAGCGAAAATAAAAGGATATCCCTGTTGAGACATCCCATTCGATAGTGCTTTTCTTCTATTATATATGTCCTGCTCTGTTTAACCCAATACGTATTACCTAATTGAAGGAGACTAATGTTTAATCATCGTCAGCTTCAAGCCGGGCAATCGTTGCGCGGATAGACTCGATTTCTTGTTTAATTTGTTGGATTTTATCACTTAAGATCGAAAATACATTGTTGAACTGTGTTGTTTGAATTTCTTTGTAGCTAGCGAGGATGCCGTCGATTCGAATGTCATCGAACCTTGTGGCTAAAGTCCCTTTCCAAGTCGTTGCTGTAAGCTCTGGCTGAGTCATGAGATACTGATTGCTTGAGAACTCCCCTTGCTTCCCGGTTAACTGACCATTGCACGTTTGTAAGCGACTGAGATCACTTTGTTTTTTGCGTAAAAGCGCATACCAATATGCTAAAGACATGAAATCACCTCTATATCACTAATTTTCCTCTTCAAAAGTTCGTTCAGAATAGCCATTCAGTACAACATTCTTAGCTGAATGAAATGAAATTAGATCTTTAATGCCCCTCTAATATATCACAATAAAAAATACTTAAAATGGTAAAGTTTGCTTATTTTTTGATAAATAAATTGGGAATAAATAACTCTTTTAATGTATTTTAGCAGATAATTATTGACCGTTCTAATTTATGTTCTTTAGAATAAAACTGAATTATTTGAATAAAGGCAAAGTGTATAAATTTACGAGCAAAATGAAGTATATTTTCGAATTTATATTCTTAGCCTAGAAAAAGGAGAGAAGTTCATGTCAGGAATTATTCGTGTTACCCCAGCTGAATTAGAAGGTATGTCTAACCGTTACGGAAGTGAAAGTGCACAAGTTGAAGAACAAATCTCACGTTTGGATAGTATGATTCAAGAGTTACAAGGTATGTGGGAAGGTGAATCCAGCCGAGCATTCGCGGAGCAATATGATTCACTTAGACCCTCCATTGTGGATATGCAACGACTATTACAAGACGTTTCAACACAATTGAAAAATACAGCACATGCCCTTGATGATGCAGATCGTCAAATTGCGAGCCAAATTCGCGGATAACATTATAACTTCATCTTAGAATTAATATCAAAGAGCGTCATTATACGATGAAGACGCTCTTTTCCTTTATGTAGTGGAATACAAAGATTGTTGTCCATAAAAAATAAGAGGAATCCATAAAGTCACATTGGTTTATGAGGAAGTTTACCTTTTATAAAAATTACAAGTGTAATAGATTTTCCCTGAGGTGATGAAGGTGTACATAGAAATATCAATCGACTTAAAACATTATAACGGGGACTGTTTTGACCTACGTCTATCAGACTACTATACCGTCAAAGAATTAATTGATATCGTTTGGCAAGCAAAATCTATTTCCTATCCACCAAAGGAAGGGTTTTGGGTTCGAGTGCCAAACAAACAAAAGGTTTTATCAGGGAATGAACAACTAGCGGGAAGTGGTATCACAACTGGTGATCGACTAGAAATTTTGTGAGGGAGTCATAGAGATGTTAGAGAAAAAACAGTCTTATTTAGAAAAACAGTTAGATGCGACCCTTAAGTTTCAGCCAGAACAAATTACACTTACTTTTCAAAATGAGAAAGTGAAATTAGAAGATGAGCTAGAAATTGCACTTCTACGTGAAGTGAATCCCTTTATTCAGAAAGAAATTACATTAACGGAAGATGAATTAATCTTTACATACAAAAAAGAACCCAACTTTATCACCTTTGAGAAATTACGGTCGTTTGATGAAAAAAGTCGCTGGATGTTTGCTTCTAACATTGTGAAATCAATTATAATGCATTCATCCAATCGACTTCACATCATTCTTTGCCCTGAAAATATTTTGATTGACGAGAGCCTAACACCATATTTTTTGCATTATGGAGTGAAAGAAAGTATTCCACCCTATGAACGAGATGAAAAACGGCTTTGGCAAGAAACGAGGGCGACCATTGCAGCTGTAGTTGAACCCCAATTTACCTTTGAGCAATACATTCGGTTTTCAAAGTCGATTGAACTGAGTGCTATGGCTGAAAGGATTATGGGAGCAAAAGATGAAACAGAATTGCTGGATATCATAAAAAAACAACTACAAGTAATAGAGAAAGAAGACAAAAGCTACACAAAGATCAAGTTAAAGAAATGGAATTGGTTGCGTTACAGTCTGGTTGGGCTTATTTTACTGTTACTACCCCTTAGCATTTATACTGCATATTCAGCGGTAATACTCCAGCCGAGACAAGAGGCATACATTGCGGTGCAAGGGCCATTTATTCAAAAAAACTATAGTGAGATCATCAATAAGCTTACTAAGTATGACGTGGAAGATATGCCGGTAGTGATTCAGTATGAGCTATCTCTTGCGTATATTGTTAATGAAACGTTAATGGAGGAGCAAAGAGAAAACGTATTAAAGACTATCACACTACAAACGGATCCACGTTATTACAAATACTGGATATATATTGGGAGAGGGCAAGCTGAGGAAGCACTAAGCTTGGCAAGGCAGCTAGAAGATTTGGATTACATCATGCTTGCGTTATTACACTACGAGGAATCTGTAAAGGCTAACCTGAAATTAGAGGATGAAGAGCGAGAGCGACTGCTTGATAACATCAATACGGAAAAAGAAGAAATACAAAAACAACTCGAGGAAATAGCAGAAAACTTGGAGGAAGAGGAAGATGACAATCAGGAAGCTACAAGTTCGGTAGATGAAAGCTTGTCTTCAAAAGAAAATGAAGCTGTTGGGAACGATGATACTCCGGTAAACACGGAAACTGAAGAAAATTCAGCAACGGAAACTGCTGAGAATCCTACAACAAATTCAGACGAAAACCCAGTGACAGAGTCGACTGATAACTCGGTGGAAACTTCGGGTGATCAAGCAACGAATGAATAATAAATCCCTACTAGAAGGTGATTTGATGAGTATGAGTACGATTTTATTTTTTTATGACAACTATTATCAGTCCATTCAATTGGATCAACGAAAAAAAGATACGGTCACGGTTGGAAATGATTCTTCCCATACAGTGACTATCCGGAGTCTCTCTTTTAGCGATGGGTTTTTATCAATCACCGAAGATCCATTCGGTTTTAGAGTTGAGCAAAACGAAAAATTCCTCGGAAAAGTAAACCCAAAGCAGTTGTTTGAATGGAAAGATGTTAACAGTGGAAAAACACTGAATATCATTCTTTTCCAGTCAATTGCAAAACACGAAACCTATTTCCTTGGACAGAAACAGGAAATCATCTTTTCAACTGAAAGCAATGATGCTGATATTTTATTGAAATCTAATATTCATAAAAAAACTCGAGTCTTCTCACTTTTAAAAGTTGGTCAACAATGGGTGCTCGAAAATCATAGCAATAGTCCACTCTATATGAACGGTCAGAAAAAACTATCTCGTAAAGCAATTGAACTGGGGGATATTGTTTTTGTACCATTCATGCTCATTCGTCTCGTTGAAGAAGATTTGCTTGAAATCATTAGTTTTGAAGATTACGTGTCTTGTCTTCCGCTTTTAAAAGAACCCGAATCGGAAATGAAAAAGAAGTATCCAATTTACAGACGAGCGCCGAGAATGGTCTATGACTTACCGAAAGAAAAGGTTTCATTATCATTTCCTTCACAGGAGCATGATCCATCAAACAGAGGTCTTTGGTTAATTCTCTTACCACCACTAGTCATGTTGATTGTGATGGGGATTGTCGCGATGATTCAGCCACGAGGTATTTTTATCATCATCACGATGGTAATGTTCGTCATGACGCTAATAACATCCTCAGTCCAATATGTTAAAGATAGAGCCAATGAAAAACGAAAACGGGAAAAACGAGTGCGTGTTTATTCGGCATACCTAGAAAATAAGCGAAAAGAACTTCAAGAGTTATCTGAAAAACAACGATTTGCTATGGAATTTCACTTTCCGACCTTCGAACGGATGAAATATTTAACGAGTCAAATTTCGGATCGGATTTGGGAACGGACACTTGAAAGTGAAGACTTTCTCCAATTCCGTTTAGGGACAGGGACAGTGCCGTCGAGCTTTTCCATTACACTCAATACAAATGATATGGCCAATCGTGAAATGGATGACCTGATTGAACAATCTCAGAAGCTTGAGAAAGTGTATAAGGAGAGCAGCGATACCCCGGTTGTCGCAAATTTAGCGAACGGACCAATTGGACTTATCGGAAAAGAACGTGTCGTCAAAAGGGAAATTCACCAAATTATTGGGCAGCTCGCGTTTTTCCATAGCTATCATGACTTACGGTTTGTCTTTATTTTTGACGAAGCAGATTACAAGCAAATTGAATGGATGAAATGGCTTCCTCATTTCAACATTCCAAATATGTACGCTAAAGGCTTAATTTATAACGATAAAACACGTGACCAACTACTTTCAAGAATCTATGAAATGATTCGTGAACGTGATTTAGAGGAAGAGAAGGATAAACTTCGCTTTACACCACATCTTGTATTCATCATCACGAACCAAAAATTAATTGAAGATCATGTCATCCTTGAGTATTTAGAAGGGGATCATCAACAGCTTGGGATATCAGTGATTTTTGCGAGCGATGCAAAGGAGAGTCTGGCAGATAATATACACACGCTCGTGCGCTTACTCAATGATTCTGAAGGAGATATTTTAATTCAAAATAAAAAAGCAGTGAGTATACCATTCACGCTAGATTTCCATAAAAAAGATGATAATGAGCGATTTGCGCGGTTGTTACGTACATTAAACCATCAAACGGGCATCACGAATTCGATTCCAGAAAGCGTGTCTTTCCTTGAAATGCTGAATGTGAAAGAAGTAAATGATTTGAACATTCCACAAAAATGGTCTGAAAATGAATCATCCAAATCACTGGCTGTTCCAATTGGATTGAAGGGGAAGGATGACCTTGTCTATCTAAACCTTCATGAGAAAGCCCATGGTCCCCACGGATTATTAGCCGGGACAACAGGTTCAGGGAAAAGTGAATTCTTACAAACTTATATATTATCGCTATCTGTGCATTTCCACCCTCATGAAGTAGCGTTTTTGTTAATCGACTACAAAGGCGGAGGGATGGCTCAGCCATTTAGAACATTGCCACATCTTCTAGGAACGATTACGAATATTGAAGGCAGTGTGAACTTTACAAATCGAGCGCTTGCTTCCATCCGAAGTGAGTTGAAGCGCCGTCAACGATTATTTGACCGAAATAACGTTACCCACATTCATGATTACACGCAACTTTATAAACAACAGCTAGTAGATGAACCGCTACCGCATCTATTTTTAATTTCCGATGAGTTTGCGGAATTGAAAAATGAAGAGCCGGATTTCATTCGAGAACTAGTAAGTGCGGCACGAATCGGTCGGAGCTTAGGTGTGCATTTAATTTTGGCAACACAAAAACCAGGCGGGGTAATTGATGATCAAATTTGGAGTAATGCTCGATTTAAAGTGGCGTTAAAGGTTCAGGATGCAAACGATAGTAAAGAGATTTTGAAAAATGCGGATGCTGCTTCTATCACAGTAACTGGTAGGGGATACTTGCAAGTTGGAAACAACGAAGTATATGAACTTTTCCAATCGGCATGGAGTGGTGCGCCTTATCTTTCAGAGCATTCGGATGGAGAAGATGAAATCGCTATTGTTACAGATTTGGGTTTGATTCCTTTATCGAATATTTCTGCGAAGGAAAGTAAACGTAAAGGTCTCACAGAAATTGAGGCCATTGTGACAAAAATCGAAGAGACGCAAAAAGAAATTGGTATCCAAAAGCTGAAAAGTCCATGGCTACCACCGCTTGAAGAACGACTATTTAAACATGGGCTTACATCCACTGAGCAAGGCGATATCGCGATTGCATTAATTGATGAACCTGAAAAACAAAGTCAAACACCTTATCATTACCGCATGATGGAGGATGGCAATCTCGGTATTTTTGGTTCCACTGGTTATGGAAAATCAACGACGGTTTTGACGATCTTACTAAATATTGCGGAACAATACAGCCCTGAAGAAGTGCATTATTACTTGATGGATTTTGGAAATGGATCGATGCTACCGCTCAAGCAGTTACCTCATACGGCCGATTTCTTCTTAGCGGAGGAAGTACGCAAAATGGAGAAATTTTTGCGGATGATTCGTGAAGAAATTGTTCGTAGAAAACAGCAGCTTCAGCTACTGGAAGTAAGTAGCATCAAGCTATACAACAATATTTCTGATAAAAAGCTTCCATTATTATTTGTTGTCGTTGAAAACTATGACTTTATTAAAGAAGAATTGCCGGATTTTGAGCCTAGCTTTAATCAGTTTGTCCGAGATGGGCAATCATTAGGTATTTACATGATCTTTACAGCAACGCGCATTTCATCCATTCGCCAAGCAGTCATGAACAACTTGAAAACAAAAATTGTCCATTATTTATTAGATCAAAGTGAAGCATATACGGTATTAGGGAAAATGACGTTATCCCCTGAACCGATTCCAGGTCGAGCGATTATTAAAAAGGATGAAACCTATTTCTCACAAATCTTCTTACCGGCAACTGGCGCGAATGATTTTGAAATACTTGAAGCTGTGAAAGAAACGGTTAAATCGTTGAAGATAAAATATGCGGGTCACCATTCCCCTAATAAAATCCCAATGCTTCCAAGTGATTTAACATTGAAGGAGTTTGAGAATTACGTGGGGCAAATGCAACAATCACATCTATTCCCGATTGGGCTAGACGAAGAATTTGTTCAGCCAGTTGCGATTAATCTCATAAACAGTAAGCATTGTATCGTATTAGGGCAAGCGCAAAAAGGAAAAACAAATTTGTTGAAAGTATTCTTAAACACGGCGCTTCAAAAGGACATCCGTCATATCGGCTTGTTTGATTCGTTTGAACGAGGTTTAGCAAGCTTTAGTGAGGAAGAGGCAGTCTCTTATTTGGATTCAAAAGAACGTATTGAAGAATGGTTAACGGAAATAGAGGCAGAGCTATCATCTCGTGAAGTGGCATATGTCAATAAAAGCCTAAATGATACGACCGGACTGCAATTCACACCAATTTTACTTGTGGTGGATGATTATGCACGCTTTCTCTCAAACCTTGATGCCAAATTGCAAGAACGCATTGTGAACTATATGAAGCACGCAAACTATCTCGGATTTAATGTGATTGTAACAGGAAATTCGAATGATTTAACAAAGGGCTATGATGCCTTAACGACAGAAATGAAACAAATTCGCCAAGCGATTCTTTTAATGAAAAAATCCGAACAAACTCTTTTCAGCCTTCCTTATGATCGGAAGGAGGAGGAAATTCAAGCTGGATTTGGTTATTACGTAGTAAACAATAAAGAAGTAAAAATACAAATCCCATTATCTGATATTGAAAGGAAGATTTACTCATGACGACCCAAAAAAAGCTGATTATAAAGATTGCAATCGTCATGATTTTGATTGTTGGAGCCCCGATTCTTTACTTCCTTAGTCTAGGCAATAGTCCGTTGGCAGATGAGGCTAGCGGAACGAGACAAATCGCCGTTGTCAATGAGGATGCAGGTGCAGAAATGCTAGATGCTCCACTTGATTTTGGGAAAGAAGTGGTGCCAATATTATCGGCAGAATCTAATTATGAATGGTCTGTCGTGAGTAGAAGTGCGGCTGAAAACGGGTTGGCAAATCAAGATTATGATGCGATTCTTTACATTCCATCTAATTTTTCGGAAAACATTATGACCTATGAAGAGCTACAACCGGTAAAAGCTGAGTTTAAATATACTGTTTCGGGTCAATTAAATACAGCAAATCGTGAAAAAGTACTGCGAGAAATTGAAAACGCAGCAGCCCGAGTGAACGGGAAAATCTCAACATTATATTGGAGCTACGTATCCCAGGATTTAGAAAAGGTACGCCAGGAATTCGATAATATTTTACAAAAGGAAATGGAGTTTCTTGAAACTATCTCTGAATATTATCGCCCAGGTTTAGAAAGTGTCACTTATGATATTGAAAACCAAAAAGGTATGTTAGAGAATCTTTTATCTTCCATCAATAGTACACCATTCGAAGAAAATGTTCAGCAGACACAAGAATTTCAGGAGAACTTAGAGCAATTCGTCAGTTACGTAAATCAATATCAGGAATATCAAATGTCACAGCAACAGCTTTTAAAAACATTACAAGGTGAAAATATCACAGCAGTCATGAACTTAGTAAATGGCTATGATCCAACCTATTCAAACATGAAGACTTACCTAGAAGAGCAAAATGTCAAGCTTTCTGAGAATTTGCAAGCTCTAAGTGAACAATTGGCAAAAAATCATCAAAACATTGCTAATTTATCTGATTTGGTTGTGGAACAACGGGATGAAATTATCAAGCTACTAATGGAAGTTGAAGGAGAAAAGCTTGTTCAATATGAGACAGAAGTCATTGATTTAAAAAACAAAATTACGGGAAGCTTACCCATAGATCCTACAAAGCAAGTAAATAACGGTGGAGAAAACGAGCAAGTCAACAACACAAAGGACTTTGTTGCGTCCTCTAAAATTGCTGCACTAGAAACTGAGCGTGAAAAACTGTTGGCTTTGGTACAGGAAATCAGCTCGGTGAAAGAACAGCTTGCTCAGCCAGAAATTAAGTCAGAAGAAACGGTTGATCCAGAAAAAGCTATGGAAGAAGCAACTAATTCTTCCACTGAAGCGGTAAATTCAATGATGAATGACCAATTAAATCAATTGTCAGAACTAATTAATAATGTTGATTCAACCATTAAACAACTACAAGAAACACAGTTACATCAACAGTTCGAGCAATCCCAAACAGAAGGAGAGAAAGAAGTTGAGGAGAATGTTCCTTCAACGCAAGAAATTAATGATTCGATCATAAGGGAAATCGAACGTAAAGAAACGGAAATTATAAATTATGAACTTTTGAATAATGAGAAAAAGGAGCGCTTAGAAAAGGCGTTTTCCAAAGCGATAGGCAGTAAAGATTCAGATTTATTGTTGAACTACTACGGAGCATTAGCACGATATGAATCTGCGTTGAAGACAAGTATGAGTTCTGGTTCAATTTCTCAAGAATTGGCTTCAAGTGTGAACAAAATACTAGGGATAAACGAAGATGGCAACACCCATCTCAATCAATTGCAAGATGGGATTCCTACATCACAAGAACAGTTTGCAACATTAGAAGAGGGTATACAATTATTTTTCACAGAGTATATGGAAGATCTCAATACTGAATATGATGCCATGTCCAAACAGTTAGATGCTGTTAAGACGAGTGCAGGTCATGTACAGGAAAGTTTGGATATGTTGATTGCAGGGACACCTAGAGTATCTGGTGAGGCTTTGGACGGTAATGCACTTCTTTCGAACCAACAAAGCATTAGCCAAAGCTTACAATCGATGAGTAATGCCATGAACAACATAACCCAAAACCAACAAAATATCATGTCAGTAACAGAAGAGCTTCACAATAAGGCTGCAAATGTGAATGCAGATACAAACGAACTGACCTTTAAGTGGAGCGAAAACGTAGGAACTACGGAGAAATACCGTGATGACATTCATGATGTGTTAGAAAATGCTTTTGTTGACGGACAACAGAACGGTCAAATATATGAACATTTATCTACGCCACTTTCAGTAAATAGTTTAGATCCAACCGTTCAAGAGAATAAAATGCCGCCAGTAATCGTGTTAGTAATAGTGCTAATCAGTAGCTTATTGATCGGTTATTTCTGTTACTACTTCAAAACGAATAGAACAAATCTGCGAATTGCGCTATTTAGTTTATTGAACTTAATTGTCGGATTAATCATAAGTATTTATGGGATGGATATTTATCCGTTAACTGGAGCAGGGGCGATAGAATGGACAATTTTCACCGTTCTTTTATTAACTGCTGTTTCGACTGTTATTTTTGCAGGTTTCACGATTGGTCAGCTTGTTGGATGGTTTGTAAATGTAGCGGTCATCGGGTTCTTCGTAACACCGATGCTTACATTATTAGCATCAAACATTGATTACGAGGATCCAATGTCAAAAGTGTATTTATCGATTCAATATGGTCCAGAATCCTTAATACTTCCAGCAAGTATCATACTCATCCTGATTATCGGGGTTGCTGCAACAGTGCCATATATAGTAAGTCGAATGAAAAATCGAGTGACCAATCTTGATGAGGAAGCGAATTATGAAGGGTAAAGCAGGCTTAGTGCTAGCGTTAGGTTTATGGCTTATGGTCGGATCTGGAAACGGATCCGGCTATGCTATGACAAATGATATCAATTCCTTGAATCCTAATGAATACAAAGAAAATGAGTTTAAGGATAATAAAGAATTTCTTCACAATGAGTCATTGCTACAGAATAAAAAAGGGATTCCAGACGAGCAAAAGCAGCTCGACTTTGTTCCTAATGATGTCGATTTAAATGAAAAAATGAAATCGAAGCTTTTCGTCAAAGATTTCCAAGAGCGAAAAACTGTTGCATATGAATCTATGAAACTTGGTTTGTTTTCAGCTGAAATAGAAACAGCGAAGATTGTAGCGAGTCAGTCGATTTCAGAAAATGACGCGGGAAACAAAGGCTTACAGCATATATATATTGGATTATTATTCGTGTGTATCATCATTGTTCTAATTTGGCTTGTTCCAAAAATGGTTCAAGTGGAGAAAGTGTAAAGACGAAAATCAATTCTTAAAAATAATAAAACGAAAGGGGAGGAGTCAATTGTCAGGAGAAGTAAAAATGGTGTATGCAGATGTGGAGGAGCAGCTAGGTGTAATAGAGAATGCGACGACATCGCTAAATCCAACTGCGGAACCCGCCATCGAAGGAAATACACTAGATGTTGTCACAAAACTGAATGAGTTAGCTTTGGAGTTGGACCGAATCTTAACGAGCTATCAAACGGTGTTACTGAAAAATATCGAAACTACTAGAAATTCCGTACAGTATATGCGTGAACAGGATCAGCGCATTTCAACAAATATTAGTGGTGCAGCAACTGGTCCTAGGAGGCTGATGTACTAATGAAGGTATTAGATGCTTCAAGTTTCCATGATGGTCTTGGGCGCAACTTAAACTTACTAACAAGACTAGAGACGGAAATGAAAACCATTGAAACGGCCATTCAAGGACTCATACAGTTAGAAGAATCTTTAAAGGGGAGAGGTGGCAATGCAATACGTGCATTTTATACAGATTGCCATCTGCCCTTTTTGCAATTTTTCTATTTGTTTAAAAATAGTTTCCAAGATGTGCTCACACAAATGGAAGCAGCACTTAATACGCTAGAACCTGATGCATCCGGTTATATTCATCAAGGATATTTAGAGAGCGAGGTCGAACAAGGCCTAAGCAACGTGAAAGATGTGACAGAAACCCTAACAAGTGAAACGAATAGTATTATGAGGGAAGTTTCGGATATTGTATCTTTGCCGAATATAGATGACAGCGAGGTCCAATCGGAAATTCAAGCGGCAGAACTTCATCGTGATACGACGATTGATGATTTAATTGCTTTTGATAGTAGTCAAACGAGTGCACTTTCAATTGTGGAAAGTGACTTAATTGCAATGAACACATGGATTCGTGATCTTGAAACGATGATTACAGAGGGTTTAACCGACGTGAATTTTCCAGCCGAACACTGGGCGCAATATGCTAGCACAACCGCACTTCAAACAGCATTAACAAGCAGAACAAATGAAGTGGATGAAGTTACAGGAGAGAGCCGAGAAGAAACTCCTGGAGATGTTACTTCTGCAGATGAAACGATAATGGGACATAAAGAAGACGTTGCAAATATGAAGCGATTTAGCACGGCTGTCAATGGTGCGGTAGAAAGCTTCGGACTGTTTATGGCGGGAAAGAATGCCGGACTTAAAATGGAATTGGTTCGGGATACAAAAACGGGGAGGAACGTTTATCGCCTGGTAGCTAGTGAAAAGGCATTGCAATATTTAAGAGTGACGATTGATGCGCAAGCGAGACGTCAGTTAAATTACAAGCTTCCTAAAGGAAATAAATCATGGAAACCAAAACATTATCAGCAACAGGCAAACAATCGTGCGATCTTGAAATACGGTACAAGAAAGCCAGGTACTTCTGGATGGTCAACAGTTGGTGAAGCAGCATTAAAAGACCACTCCTCCCTCGCTTACTGGAATGACAAAGCAACGATTACTGAAAAAGCGAAAACAGTTGGGAAAGCAACTCTCTCAGGGACTGGGAAAGCATTCAAAGATATCGTAGATGTAAAAGGAATCTTTACTAATGGATATGCAAAAGGCTTTACGAAAGCGTTAGGTCCTATATCTGCAGGATTGAATTATTATAGTAATTATCATAATGCAGTCGATGATGGGTTAACAGGTGCAAAGGCGCATGCTAGGGCAACGGTGGATACAGCCATTGATACAGCAGTTGGTGGAGCTGTTCAAGCAGCAAGTGTTGCATTATTTACTGCAGCTGTTCCAATTCCTGGAGTAGGTACTGCTATTGGAATCGGAGTTGGGCTATTCGTAAACGGTATGTTAAACAAGAAAAACAAAAAAACAGGGGAATCAGCCATGGACAAAATTAAAGGTTGGTTCCACTAACCAGATGGAGGCATGAATCCCATGTTCAATCAATTATCCGAAGAAGATTTTGCCGTCTTACGAGGACCACTAGAATCTGGTAGACAAAGTCCGACGTCACTAGCTACTACATTAATTTTGGGGATTTTTCTACAAGCGCTTATTTTTTATTTAACTTATTATGTGGCAGCAGAGTATACGGTCTATCCAAATGTGGACACCATTTTCACGATTCATTTCTGGTTAACTGCGGTATTTATAGTATTATCGATACTCTTTGGGATTCCAGCAGTATTTAAAATGCACGAAAAGTTTCAATATTTTTTATCCATTGTGATTTCTCAAAACTTATCCGTCCTTATTTATTTAGCTGCACTGTTTATGTTAGGGGAAGAAGAAGGAGCGTCAAGTGAGTCACTACTATCGTTCACATGGATTACTCTTATCATTGGAGCATTATTATTTATCGCAACGTTTATGCGCTTCCTTGTCCTACTAAAGAAAGGGCACTACCGTAAAGGTACGAGAGCGGACGAATTGCGCGGAAAGTTTGAAACGATGTCTTATATCCCCATGGCCATTATTGGTGGAATTGGTCTTGTGTTTTTAATCCAATTTGTGATGAAAATGGGTAGCTCAAATTTTTTTGATACATTGATGTTTGTCTTTTTACCGATTGCTATTTTTTACACAATGATCTTCGTGTTACCAGAGCAACTTGTGATGCTGTATTGTAAGTTTCGATTTAAAAGCTTCAATTTTGATGAACGTGGATACCTTTATACAAGCGCCTCAACTAATAGGGGCACCGGAAAGAAAGTGATGAAGTAAAAGTGAATATAAAATAATGAAGTTAGGGTGACTAAAATGGAAACACGCTCATTGCAATTCGATCATTTAATTACATTTCAAACGAGAGATGTCAAAGAAAATTGGCTTGAAGGGGTTAAAGTATTGGAAGATTTCCCTTTAAATCATGAAATCTATAAAAATGGCCCAGTTTTTTTCTCCTTTGAAGCCGATTCAAGTCAAGGGAATGAGGGGCTCTTCACCTATTATTTACCGATAAATGAGGAAGTGGAATTTGAAGAAGACATTACGGATTTCGCTTATTTAAATCAATTTCGGTTAGAGAGGGCTTTGTTATTACGTCAAGCACAGAATGAAGTTGATTTTAATGCAGCGTACAACAAAATACAGGATTATGCAAAAGCGCAAAATTTACCGACTGAGGATTCATTTGTTTGTGTGTTACTCGAAGTTTATGGGGAATACATGATTGATTTATATGTTCCATTGAAAGATCGGAGCGGTGTCCAATGATCGTTGAAAATCATCAGATTACTTATCGGAACGTGGCTTCGAAATACTATAATTTTGTACCAGAAGAAATTGAACTCGCTTTCTCAGACTTTGATCAAACCCTAGAGGAATATGGATTTCATGTGGAGGATCATTTATTTTTTGCAATTATTAGTGATCCAACTGCACCCGTAATGACGGCGGAAATTTTCCGTCCTATTGAAGAAAGTGATTTTTCTGCAATGCCAGATTCGGAAGACATCCGCTTTAGAAGTTATTTTTCTGTGAATCGTATGATTTCTACGAGAATTAAGGATCAGTTTGATGAACAATCACAAACGAAATATTGGGAACTTGCCCAGTATATACAGGGACATAAATTGATTCAAAGTAGCCCTGTTTTCGTAGAGTTCAAACGTAGCCATTCAGGAGTTGCTTATGTGGAAATGAGTGTTGGAGTATCGGAAGGATTACGTTCTCCGTCCATTCCTTAGTCTAATAATTAGAAGGTGATGCAATGAAGGTATTAGATGTAAATACGTTTCAACAAGGGCTCGAAAGAAATCTAAACCGATTAACTCGACTCGAAACTGAAATGAAGCAGATTGAAATTACCATAAAAGGCCTCACAAACCTGGAAGAGTCACTTAAAGGGCAAGGTGGAGAAGCATTACGTGGATATTACGAAAACTGCCACTTACCCTTGCTCGAATTTTTCAACACCTTTAAGGCTAGTTTTACAACTGTACTTCAAGAAATGTCATCAGCCCTTTCAACACTTGAACCAGATCTATCCGGTTATATCCGTCAGGAAGCATTAGAAGGTGAAGTTGAGCAAGGCTTAAACAATGCGAATCAAGTGACAGAAGAGCTGACGAATGAAACGAATCAAATTATGAATCAAGTTTGCGATATTGTGAGTTTACCAAATTTAGATGATAGTGAAGTGCAAGCTGAGGTGCTTAACGCGAAATCTCACCGTGATCAAACCGTAGAACAATTAAATACCTTTGACTTAACGCAAACAATGGCTTTAGCGACCATTCAAAACGACCTTTTACTGATGCAAACATGGATTTCAAACATTGAATCGATGATGACTGAAGGTGTGACGGATGTGAACTTCCCAGCTGAGCAGTGGAAGGCATTTGCAAGCCAAAATCCACTTATGATTCAACTTGCAGCACGAACACAGTCTATGGACAGCATAATCGGCATGAATCCGCTGCTAACACCAGGGATGATTGGTGAGGCAAATCCGTATTCATTATCAAGCATTCAACTCAATGGTCAACTTCCTCAATACAATTTTGGTATCCAAGGAACAACAGTATCGACGAACTTTGTTTCATTTATGGAAAAACGAGAAGAAGAAATCGCAAAGGAGCTATCTTGCCCTGCCCCAACAGATGTGGATGAGGTCAAAGAAGAAGAAAATAAATTATTAGCATTTTTAGGGGATATTGGAAACGGTGCTGTTGAATTAGGAAAAGGCGCTCTAAATGTAGGAAAA
Organism: Lysinibacillus sp. PLM2; assembly: GCA_023168345.1. Taxonomy (NCBI): domain Bacteria; kingdom Bacillati; phylum Bacillota; class Bacilli; order Caryophanales; family Bacillaceae; genus Lysinibacillus; species Lysinibacillus sp. PLM2. Next base: position 464,081 of record AP025689.1, read on the forward strand.
GAAGTAGCGGATTTTTTAATTTTGGATGATATCAATACGATAATGGATGAAGATGCATCAGGCGTTGACAAAGGGATTGCCATAGCTTCCATTATTCCTGTTGGAAAAGTTTTGAAAGGTGCCAAACTAGTTGATAATATTATAGATAGTGATGTGGGTGATGTTGTTAAGAAAAGTAATGTCGATGATGTGGTTGATAAGGGTAAGGTTAATGCAGTTCTCAATAATGGTAGAGCAACTGTTGATGCAATTAAATCAAATCCTACTGCTTTCAAAGGGAAATCAGCAGATGAAATCGCTCAAATGCTAAAAAATGAAGGATACGACGTTACTGTAAAAGACTCCACTAAATCAAGTTCAGGAGCAAAAATTATCAAGATAAATAATACTGGCGGAGATAGGAATATTACTCAAGTTCAAGTATCACCTGGAGGTGGGAGACACGGAGGAAGTCCATATGTAAAAATTAGTACGAACGACCAAGGGATCATAAAGGTAGTTGATGGAGCTGAAAGTGCATATAAGACGGATGGAAAAGAAACAGCAACAATAATCTTCACAGGAGGTAATTAACTATGGTGTTATTGAATGCCCCCATTGTTCCGTGGGAGGAAATGGGTGGAATAAAACTCTACAGTCATATCAGCGAATTTTATGACATTATTAATAATCTCAATGATGCTGATGCTCTGTTAGGGAAATCTCTAGTGAGATATGAAATTAAAGATGAAGTTTACTTGTGGTTCAATTTATTCAATGGGAAATTATTCAAAATTACTGCATTGAAGAACTATACTGGAAAGTTATTTGATGTAATATATATTGGTATGCCTATTGATGAGGTTTTGGAAATAGAGCCAAGCTTCGAATACGATGATTTTGAAGAAGTATATTGTAGTCCTAAAGGGATTTATATTGAGACTGACCCTGTTGAAAATACGGTATTATGGATTTCCGTATACATTAAGGAAATTGATAATGAGGATTTTGACAAAGGGAACTGGTAAAAGAAATGAGGAGAGATACATTACTAGAATTAATTTCCCTAATGAAGAATTTATATGGATTTTTCGGAGGAAAGCCTGGTTATCAAATATTGGGATAATAGGAAGCATATAAATAATAATCTTCCATTTAGACCTTGAAATTATTCAAGGTCTTTTTTCATGGTTTATCGGATACGGAGTGTCAAACAAACCGCTTGTTAGTAACAGAATAGTGGTAACTCATGTAATCCCTTTATGATGTATCTACAAATTATATAAGACGTACCATCTCTTTAAAACGTATGACCTATTAATATATGCTACCTAATGATTTAATCATAATACATCAGTTACTACCATATCTTGAATTTTTTAAGGTATATATAGGGTTCCAGTGTCTCAAGCATTAGAATTCACAGAAAGATTGATATTAATGCAATATACCTTCTCCTCACACTCATTCGACTTTTTGCATATTGTAATAAAAGTCGAATAATGGGGGAAGGAAGTATGACTTCTTTACAGTTTCCTGCTCTATTAGCTGGCCCGATGTTGCGTCGAGTGGAGTCTTCACAAATTAATATTTGGGTAGCCACTAGTAAAAACTTCACTATTACAGCAGAGTTGTTTGCTACAATGCCAAATTCAGATTCATCGAAGAAAATCCCAACTACAACCAGAACCGAAACCATTCCCTTTGGAAAACACCTATTTATACATCTAATCAAAATTAACCCCAAAAGCAACTCATTTCCTTCTAATCAATTCATTGGCTATAATTTACATTTTCAAAGCGAGGAACAATCCTTTGATTTAGGGGATTTAGATTTACTGAATCCATCGAATCCAGATGGTATTGTTTATCGTTCTTTCAACTATCCAAGCTTTTATATACCTGAACTAAACTCAGGTGATCCCCAAAGATTTCTCTATGGATCTTGCCGAAAAATCCATGGAGAGGGAGAAGACGCTTTACTAGAGGTTGATACAATGCTTAATACAGAAAGTGAAAATGTGAGAAATCGTCCACAAGCTATTTTTTTAATGGGTGACCAAATTTATGCTGATGATGTGCCAGATTCATTGTTTCTACCAATACTAGAGATTGGGAAATCGTTAATTGGAGCTGAAGAAGATTTAACTGCTATCGACAATCGAATAACAACGAAACCTTCGATTGATAAGGTAAATGGACGAAAAGAAATCATAAAAAATCTAGCCAAGTTTACTTCCTCCAATAGCTATAATCATTTAATGACATTTTCTGACTATGCAGCTATGTACTTCTTTTCATGGAGTCCTGCATTATGGAAAGTGGCAGAAGACGGGCAATTACTTAAAACATTTGAAGAAGTAGAAGAAAAAGGGCAACTCTATCTAAAATCGAAAAGTGAAAAATTAAGAAAGCTAGAAAGATCAAGATTACAAAAACGATATTCAGAACAAGAAATATTGACTAAAAAATATAAGTCAACTGTCCCGAAAATGAGAAGATTACTAGCGAATATTCCATCTTATATGATTTTTGATGACCATGATATTACTGATGATTGGAATATTACGTTGGACTGGAAAGAGTCGGTGAAGCAATCCCCATTAGGAAAACATGTCGTGGCAAATGGTTTAACGGCTTTTTTTGCGTTTCAGGGGTGGGGTAATCAGCCCGATGCGTTCGATAGTGCGTTTATTGACACGATAAAACGACACTTCCAACATCTTACGAATGGTCAGATGATAAATGATTATGATTCTTGGATTGAGTTAGTATGGCAATTTCAACCTTGGCATTTTGTTGCACCAACATATCCGAAAGCCGTTTTTTTAGACACTAGAACCATGAGGGAATATCAGGACTTACCGAAATCATTGTTGGATGATAATGGCTCCTATCCACCTCAGCTTGTCAACAATGATGAATTCAGCAAACTGACAGACCAGCTTAAAGAAAGTGGATGGGTGAAGGGAAGTCCATTAATTTTAGTTTCTGCAACACCAGTGATTGGCTTTGAATTTATCGAAAGCATTGTTTCAAACTATGTTGTTCCTCTCCAAATGTTAGGTGTAAAGGTCGAGTCTGTTTTTGATGTAGAGGCTTGGAGGTATAACGGGAAAGGAATTACCAAAATTCTCAATACACTTAAAAAATGGACTCCAAATCAATGCATCATTTTATCAGGAGATGTACATTATAGTTTTGCAGCAAACTCAAGTTTTCAATTTTCTGATGGCCAAAGGTTGCAATTAAAGCAACTCACATCAAGCCCTTTTAATAATATGAGCTTTAAAAACCTTGGATTCATTGTGAAATTGGCGGCAACAATTGATTGGCTCAAAATAAAAAATCAAACCCTCTACAGATATTGTAATTTGTTCTACCAAATCCAGAATGTCGATAAAAAAGATCTCCCAAAGGGAATATATCGATGGCAGGAACGATTAACATATGACGCTATTGAAGGTTTTTCCATCATCGGAACGGATAATACGTTAGGTTATGTTTCGATTACAACAGATTATGTAGAAAATCAATTTCTTAAATATCGAGGAACAGCAAAAACGTAGGCTGCAATATGTAAATGAAAAGATGATTATAAGGTTGATATTAATAGTGAGGGAATTTGAAATTTTTAAGGAGTACTTTGTTTATTTAACCCTGATTAGCCAATGCTTATCAGGGTTACTTTTTTGTGAAAACCATTGCCTATCGAGAGTTGAATAAAAGAAGTATCTTATGCATTAAGACATGCACTTTTCGAAATGGTTTTAAGAAATATGAAAAAAATAGAAACAGCCGGTACTTCAGATTACTCTAAAATACTGACTGTTTCAATCTCGTACTATTTTAAAAATTCATCTTTACTTAAATCATCACCACTAACAACGTAATAGTTCCCGTCTAGTTCGTGTAATACCCAAACAAAATATACTTCATCACCAAGATCAGCAGAAACTACAGCCCAGTTTTCACCGTATTCGTCCGTTAAAAATTCTGATGCCTCATCGATAATATTATTTTTGTTTACTTCTGTAATGTTCATTTTATCGATACCGCCAGCATCAACGGCCATTGATGCAATGTCATCCATCGCTTCTTCCTCATAACCAATGACATCTTCTTCAAAATGGGACATGATTTTTACAAATGTTTCTGTATCATGGTCTACTGCTGCTTTATACAGATTTGCTACCGTTTGAGCTGGTCCTGATCCAGAGCAACCAACTAATAACACTAATGATAGAAATAAAACTGGTAATAACTTTTTCATCTACTTAAACTCCTAACCAAATTTTATAGAGTAGAAGAGAAATTTCTCATGATTTTGTCATTAAATTCTTTCCATAATATGTTTTTATTAATAAATAAAATGAATTAGATAATAACAGGAAAACACTACTCCTTAACCTATTATAAGAATTAATTTGAAAGAAAATAGTCCTATATCTACAACAATCATCATTAGTTGTGCACATATTTCTTTAATCTTGGTAATAAGGAAATGTTGTTTAGGCGGTGAGTTTGAAGTTAATAAAGATTGCCTAGTATTTAACTATGAAAACAAAAAGAGGGGACTCTTATAGGAATATCTTAAACTAATATATTAAACAAAAAAACAAGAGCCAGTTTTAAATGGCTCTTGTCATAGTTTTGATTATTTTGTTTCTGAAGCAACCCGACTAAAACGTTTCATACTAACTTTAAAGTAGCCTATTGTAATTAGGATGAAGACAGCCATATAACATAATAGAATTGCGTTGTTGTGCCACATGTATGAAATATCTCCGCTTGAAATAACTGCTTTAAATGATTGAACTGAATATGTCATTGGCAGTAAAGCGCTAAATGGCTGTAATGCATTTGGTATTAATTCTAATGGGAATGTACCAGCACTTGTTGTCAGTTGCAAAATTAAAACGATGATTGCAATGAAACGACCAGGGTCTCCCATCATAGTTACAAGCATTTGAACGAGTGTTAAAAATACAAAACTAGTAATAATGGATGTAATAATAAATAGTGGGAGATTTGTTATTTCCATTTTCAAGCCAACTAATAGAATAAGATCGACTAAAAGTGCTTGAATAATCCCGACTATTGCTAACACGCCAAATTTACTAATAAACCATTGTAGAGCGTTTTTAGGTTTTACTACTGGTTCTTTTAATGGGAAGACAATAGAAATCAGTAGGGCACCGACGAATAAACCTAATGAGATAAAGTACGGTGCAAAACCAGTTCCGTAATTTGGTACGGCATTAATTTCTTGTTTGTTTACCAGAACGGGCTCTCCCATCATATCGTAAGTGTCTTCATCTGCATGAACAGAGTTTGCTTGTTCTGCACCATCAGCTAGTTTTGTAACCAATTCGTTTGAACCATCTAATAGTTTATCTGTACCAGTTTCTAATTCTTTAGAACCTTCCGCTAGTTGGTCTGCTCCATCATGTAATTGATCTGCTCCTGAAGATAATTGTTTCAACCCGTTATTCAAGTTATCTGCACCTGTATTTAAGTCTACAGATCCTTTATAAAGCTCGTTTACACCTTGTTGCACGCTAAGCTGACCTTCGTTAATTTTTCCAAGTCCTGCAAGCATTTGATCGAAGGAAGGAGCAATTTGTTCAGCAAGTTGTTCATCTAAATTTGCTGTAGATGAAAGCAACTGGTCACTTAGAGATGTTTTTAGTTGTGTAAATCCTTGATCTAATCCATTTTCAATTCCTGTCGTAATCTGAGGCTGTAATTGATTTGTCAGCTGAGTCTCGTATTGTTGTTGAATTTGTTCTTTAGTAGGTGAATTACTTACTAATTGAGTGACAAAGGAATTTGCTTGTTCTTCACTCATAACATGATTTGCAACAAGTGCAGCCTTTATTTGTTCCATTTGTGTTGACTGGGTTGTAACCATTTGCTCGGCTAACTCATTTGATAAACCATTTACGATTCCTTCTGTTAGCTGAGTTGAAATTTCCGTGGATAACTGTGTTTCCAGTTGGTCAATGCCAACATTTATATTTTCTACACTTCCTTCAAGTTGCTCGGAGATACCGTCGGCAACCTGTGACGGAAGCTGTTGTTTCATAAGCCCTAACCCGTTTTCTACAGTGCTTGTGCCATCAATAAGTGCAGGTAAGTTCGAATTTACTTCTTTGAGCCCTGCCGATAGTTGATCTGATCCTACTGCAATTTGGTTAGCTCCTGAAGTTGCACTATTAATACCATTTGTAAACTCAATAGATTTAGTTGCTAATAGTTCAAGGTTTTCGTGCAATGTTTTTGAACCATCACTAAGCTCGACGACACCATCTGCAAGCTTGCTTGAGCCTTCGCTTGCTTGGTCTAGTCCGCTTGCTAAATCGGTTACTTTACTGAACATTGTTTCTGCATAAGTTGAAGTAATGTTTTTAGAGATTTCTGCTTTGATTTCTTTTATAGCAGTTTCACCAATTTGTGATGAAAGAAAGTTTGTACTTTCGTTTGGAACATAGGTAATTTCTAATTTTTTAGGATCGTTGTCAAGAATAGTTGTCGCATTTGCTGAGAAGTCTTTTGGAATTTCAATAAGCAAGTAATAATCTCGATTTTCTAGTCCTTTATAGCCTTCTTCTTTAGATACAATTTGAAAATTAAACTGCTCACTATTTTCTAGCTTATCGGCGAGTTCATTGCCGAGATGTAATGATTCACCTTCAAAATCAGCACCGGTATCTTCGTTGACAATCGCTACGGGTAAGTCTTCCATATGAGCATAGGGATCCCAGAACGCCCATAAAAACATTCCAGCGTACAGTACAGGAACAAAAGCGACTGCTAAAATTGGAATAAGTATTTTACGGTTTAAGAGGATAGATTTAAGTTCTGCTAAAAAGGCTGACCTTTTCATATAATAACCTCCTAGATGTATTGACCGTTTCGTTCATTTGGTCATTTTGGTGCAAATGAGTAGGGTGCTCTGTTGAGAACCCTAGGGATGTAAAGACTTATTGGATAATCCGTCAAAAAAATATAATCGGAATAACTTTGATATTTCTTCCTTGGCAAGGGGTGTGTGATGCTGCTCCCAATCAAATATCAATGAAACATACATTTTAAGCATAACAAAAGCTGTTATTTCTGGATTACATGGCTTGATTTCACCACGGTCAATTGCTTCTTGTATGATTCCTTTCATATAGTTAATGATGGCCTGCTCCACACGTTGTACTACATCAACTACTGCTTGTGTACCAATTTCACGTTCTTCTTGGAAAAGCTTAATGGTAAGCTGATGAGATTTACGAAATTCTAATAGCTTAAATAAAACGCGATTTACGTTTTCATCAATTGTACTATCATGTTTTATTGCTTGTTCCGCTACTGCTTTCATATCTTTGATAAGAGAACTGATAATTTCATCAAATAATTCCTCTTTATTTTTAAAGAAGGTATATATTGTCCCTTTACCGACATTAGCAAGTTTTGAAACTTGATCCATTGTTGTTGCTTTATAACCAAATAAAGAGAATGACTTTGTTGCAGCTTCGAGTATTAATTGTCTTCGATCAATTGCCACCCAACTCACCTCACTCAAAATTGACCAAATGAGAAAATCGGTCATTTGTTTCGCATAAAGTAATTTATCATAGAATTTTAGTATTTGCAATAGATGAAATTTAATTTTTTAAAAGGGAGTAATACCGACAAATGATAAAATTAAAGCATATGTATTTCGTTCGAATTACATATGCTCTTTTCTATAAGGTAAATAATCTAAAAATTTTTTAGCCGAAAGGGAGAGGGATTTTTGTTCTCTCATAGCGATTCCGATATTTCTATAAGCAGGAACTTCAAGCTCCTTGGCAATTACTTTGTAAGGAATACGTTGCAAAATTAATTCGGGTAATATACTAATCCCAAGCCCGTTTTCCACCATGGACATAATGGCATAATCATCCCATGTCGTAAAAGAAATTCGCGGTGAAATTTGGTGGTGCTCAAAAATTTCAGAGATTTCTGCTTTTGCGCCTTTTTCCAATAGCATAAATGGACTGTTTAATAATTCTTTTATAGGAAACTTTTCGCAGTCTGCAAAAGAATGATCTTCGGGAATCACTACGAGAAGACGGTCTTGCTCCAAAAAAATCGTTTCAAATTCTGCTTTGGTGGGTAGTCGTAAAAATCCAAAGTCAACTCTACCTTCTAAAATCCAACTTTCAATTTCTGTATAATCGCCTAACAGCAGCTCAAAATCGATATTTGGGTAATCCTGTTTAAAAAATTTAATCATATTCGGAAGCCAGTGGGTTGCTGCACTTGAAAATGTGCCAATTCGTATCATTCCAGACTGCATATCATGTAGCTCCTCAAGCTGCCTCTTTAACATTTCATGCTCATTACAGATTCGCTTTAGTTGAGGAAATAACTTTAAACCATCTGAGGTAAGATTAATCCCAGCTCGTCCTCTTTCAAATAGGGAAACTCCCCATTCAGTTTCTAAATCCTGTATCATACGACTGATTCCTGATTGTGTATAGTTTAAGGTCTCAGCTGCTTTTGTGAAGCTCCCATGTTCAGCAGCTTTTACAAATGCCATATACTTTTGAATATTCATTATTTCGCTTCTTCCATTCTGTTTTTTCATGTTAAGTATGATAAACATTCGGTATTGTAATGTCTAAATATATGCTATGCTTTTGCTATAAGAAAATCAAGCATTGAAAGGAAAGCCTATTATGAAAAATGCATATGTCAAATATATTGTTGCCCTACTATTGTTTGGCTCCAATGGAATTGTTGCAAGCTACATACTATTAAACAGTTATGAAATTGTTTTTTCACGTACGTTAATTGGAAGCATATTTTTAATTATAGTGTTTGTATTAATGAGGCAAAAACTTCAATTTTGGAAAAATAAATTACATCTTCTTTATTTAGTGATTTCCGGTATTGCGATGGGGGCAAGCTGGATATTGCTATTCGAAGCATATGCACAAATTGGTGTGAGCATCGCTATTCTTACTTACTATTGTGGACCTGTTATTGTCATGATTCTTTCGCCATTTCTATTTAAAGAAAAGATGACGAGTGCTAAAATGATAGGTTTTTTAGCAGTAATAATCGGAATGCTTTGTTTAAATTTTCACGATTTAATATCGGGTAAAGTCACATGGGGGTTGATTTTAGGAATATTAGCGGCAGTTATGTATGCATTGATGGTAATTTTCAATAAAAAGGCGGAGAGTATTATTGGACTTGAAAATGCAACTGGTCAATTAATTGTTAGCTTTTTAACAGTTGCAACGTTTATAGGATTTAAGCAAGGATTTTCAGTTGACATTATAGACGGAAATTGGGTTCCTATCTTAATACTAGGTGTAGTCAACACTGGAGTCGGCTGCTATTTTTATTTTTCTTCCATTGGTCGTCTTCCAGTTCAATCTGTATCGATCCTTGGTTATCTAGAACCTCTTTCGGCTTTAGTTTTTTCTTTTTTAATATTAGGAGAACTGTTAAATCCTATGCAAATTGTGGGAGCCATGCTCATATTAGGTGGTGCGGCATACGGGGAATTATATAGAGGAAATAAACATGGATTAATAACACAAAGAGCCAAATAGATCATGCAAATATTCGCTACAAGATAACCTTCTTAAATAAAGGATAAATCAAATAACCAAGGCATACACCGAGGACGTTTAGTATTAGATCATCAATATCTAGGCTTCCTCTTTTTGTGAAGAATTGTAAGCATTCAATCACGCTAATCGAAATTACAGTGATAACCATCAGTCTTTTCCAAGAGGGGACCACATTTAAATATCGATAATACAATCCGTAAGGGACAAATAACCCAATATTTGCGGCTAGATTATAAAGCGCAATGAAAACATTTACGTTTCCTGATAGATAAAAGAAGATTGTATCAAACGGAATCAGGTTGATGCCTCCGTAACTCGTACCATTTGGTCTGAAAAATAATAAAATGAGCAAACCAATTGAATAAAGAACTATGAATATATGTAGGATAGCCTTAGGTAACAGGATCGTTTCTTTTTTTATCCAGCAAGCCCCAAATAAAAAAGCAAAAGAAATACAAAACCAAACAACACCAATGACGATCGCATGAAGATATTTCGTCAATTCAATCCATACAGGCAATAAAATGAAAAATACAATTTGTGAATAGTAAAAGCTAAGTCTAATGTTTTTCGTCATATTCTCCGCCATCTCTTATATAGGATTTACTCTAATGATTGTTAAACAATTTACGAATGAATTATAACAATATTACTGCCGAAAAGATAATTTCCGAAGTCGGAATTAAAAAAATGAATACACTTTTTAAAAGTAATTTTAACTGAAATGTAGTATAGAAAAACAGTGCTGACACTAAGTAGGTCGTGCACTGTTTAATTTTAGCCTTTATGAAAAGCTGTTTGATTCGTTAATTTTCATTGAAAATTTCCTCTAACCCATTACAAGTAACCAAATCGTAATTATTTTCAACCATACAATGTAACTAGTTGAAATAATAGGAGGTGAAAATATGGGAGGATACGTTGGATCAGGCGGATATGGTAACAACACAGGTTCAGGTTTTGCATTACTTGTTGTTTTATTTATCCTATTAATTATTGTAGGTGCAGCTTATTTTAATAACGGCGGCTTCGGCGGTGGTTATTAATCTTTAACGAATAAATGTAGTAATTCTCTCCGCTAGCCCAAAATGATTTAAAAATACGCCGACACCTTCATGAAAGACCTGAGTACTGCTCAGGTCTTTTATTTATAGTTTAGATGAATAAAGATCAAAAGAAAGTACGCATCTACTCTATTCTTAAGAATTAGCAGGAATATAAAAAATTGTTTTAACATTTACTAATTAGTTTTCACTATGTGCGATGTTTGATTAAAATTTTCAACCTATAAATGCGACCACGATAAAAAAAACTAGTGATATTTAACGAATCACTAGGTTTTCTTTCATTTTATTCCGAATATACCTTCTTCACCCGACCAATTTGCCCATCCGCTAGTCTTACCTTTATTCCATGATGGTGAGTGGCTGAATTGGTGAGTATGTCCTTTACGACACCTCTTGTAAGCTTACCAGTTCGTTGATCTTGCTTTAATACAATATCAACTGTCACTCCTGGTTGTATGTCTTTACGATTTTGTCCGTTCATTATGAGCCCATTTTTCTACGAGTGGTGCTGGCTTTTTTCGTTTGCTGGCTTTTCATTTTTTTCGCCGAAAGATCGACATTCGTTTTTCCTTTACCACCAGAGGACTGATTCTTTTTGTTTTCAAGCAATTGCTTTGCCGCTTCTTGTAGACTCATTTTCTTTTTTGGTGCTTCAGATTGCTGATTTTCGCTCATAGGAAGTCTCCTTTTGAATATGTTAGTCATTCAAGTATAATCTATTTTTCATTATTTGTGAAAGTATGTCCCTATGTGTGGAGAAGTAATCTTATTGTTATTAGTACAATTGAGTTTCTTCAGATAGAAAGTAACCCAAGAGCATATAAAATAGAATTGAGACAGGGGTGAAAATGAAAATTATCCGAACTAATCTTGAATCTACTCCAAAAAAGTTTGCTACTCCACCGCAGACTCCAAGCAAAATCTTATCCTTATTGGATCTTTTTAAACTCAATTTAAACGCTCCTTTCAAAAAGTTCCCTATATTTATATATATTATATAATATTTACCAAATCGATATACAAATGGATTGTTAAAACTTTAATTATAATTTTTATTAGAGATAGTTTTAAATTTATGAGGGCGTATTAAATAAAGTCAATGATATTGAAATTACGTGTGTTCAATGTAAACATAACAAATTTGAACAAAGCAAAGCGCTTCTCAACACGAGAGGTTTAACCTTTCTCGATATGGAATGGCTAAATGATTCAGCCACAACCTTAATATGCAAGCGTTGTGGTTTCATCCATTGGTTTGCTCGAGAGGTAGAAAACATAGAATAGTATTTTACGAATGACCCTTATCTAAATTTATGCGTTAATTCACAAGGATTAAAGCATTTTTTTTAGAATTATATAGTTAATAACTGTTGTAGGTTATTTAGTAAGTAAACATTAATAAAATATAAAGATGATATATTATTTAGCAAAAAGGGGAGTTTTATATGCGTATTTTAGTATTAGGTGCTGGAGGAATTGGCGGGTATTTTGGCGGTCGTTTAGTAGAAAAAGGAGAAGACGTTACTTTTCTCGTACGAAATAGACGAAAACAACAGATAGAACAAAAAGGATTAAACATCAAAAGTATAAACGGAGATTTTACTTTTACACCAAAATTAATTACTAAAACAGATAATGAAATGCCGTTTGATGTTGTGTTATTTTCAACAAAAGCGTATCACCTAGATGAAGCTATCAACGATTTAAAACCATTTGTAGGTGAAAATACGGTAATCATTCCACTATTAAATGGCATCGCCCATGTACCGCCATTAAAAAAGTCTTTTGGGGACGAACGGGTGATAGGAGGGCTATGCTTTATTGAAACAACGTTAAATGAGGATGGTGACGTCGTTCAAACGAGTAAGGCTCATCGACTGGTATTTGGTGAATTTGATCAGACGAAAACAGAGCGAGTACAAAAAATTGCGGATGTGTTCAGTGGTACTAAAGCAAGCTTTGTATTAAGCGAACATATTGTGCAAGATATGTGGCATAAATATATGTTTATCACTGCGTTGTCAGGGGTGACGACTTTAACACGTGCACCAATCGGGCCAATTCGTGAAAGTGAAGGAGGACAAGCCTTTATCCGCCAATTATTTGAAGAGATCGCTCAAATTATGAGAGCACATGGCGCACCCATTGCCGATCATATTGTCGATACCCATATGCAGACAATAGACTCTCTTTCTTATGACATGAAAGCTTCTATGCAAAGGGATATGGAGAAAGGATTATCAATCGAAGGCGATCACTTACAGGGTTACCTACTAAACTTAGCGAAAGAATACAATATAGATGCACCGTTACTTAAAACGATATACCAAAACTTAAAAGTATATGAAAAGATGCTACATGAATAAATAATATGAAGTTTTTTGGGTTGCTAAGGCAGCCTTTTTTTATTTTATAAAGTAGAAACAAGCGTTAGGAGTTTTATTTACTTCATCTGCTTTAATTCATTTAAAACGAAAATATTAAAATAATAAGGAGGATCGACGATGAAAAGACATTTCTTACTTTTATTTATTTTTATGTTTTATTGTCATACAGAGAATGTTTCAGCTGAACGGCTTGTTACTGCCTTTGTTATATCGGATGAATGGTATGACAATATCTTTTTAATAGCGGATAAAGTAGATAGTATGGCCACGAATAATTTTACAGTTCAAATTGGTAGTAGTGGAGACAATGTTGGAGGAGAATTATTATACAATTTTCCTAATTGGTATAATGATAAGTTTGCTCCCGCTTTATTTTATGAAGATATTAATGGAGACGCCCTTAAAGATATTGTAGTGGCATTAATTTCTGGTGCTGGATCGGGATTTTCCACTAAAGAAATCCATGTATTAAATCAAATACATGATCCAAATAGAAGATTTGAAGAAGTTCCAGTCGAATCTATAAATGATGCAGTTAAACGACTTGTTAAAATGGAGCGTCAAGAAGACCAAGTAACGATTTTAATTGGCGAGGAGAAATATGTTGTTAATCTTTCAAAGTTTAATGATAACGAACTGTCCCATGATTGCCCGTTTGCAGGGATGCTAGAGGATTATAAGGTTGGAAATGGCGTTTTATATGGTTTTACGACAGTGTTTGTTTCGATAGGAGAACATGTGGGAGAGTTAAACATTCAGTATGGTTGGAATGGGGAAATGTATAAAGCCGTATCCATTTCATTTGCTGAGACAAAACCATAAATCCTGTGAAAAAGGATGTTTAATTAAAAGAATTATAAATGGGTGAGAACTTTCATTTGTCATACATGAATTTCTTTAATCAAGAAATTATGGATGGTTCAAGATACAATTCCTACCAAAAAACATTAAAGTTAACTTGAATTCTTACGTCAGACAAATAATCACTTATAAGAAAGAAGTATTCATTAAATGATTTTCTACAGCAAATATAAAAAATTTATTCAATTCATCTGCCTTCTTCTTTAACTATTATCCTATAATTTAATGCGTTATTTTAGAAAAATGAACGGGAAGTAGATTTCTTCCCGTTTTTATTATTTTATAGAGAAAAAACAGGAATTAACACTGTTCAATTTATGTTTCAGAACAAAAGTAACATGATTGTACATAATATTCTGATATATGAATTTCAGCCGCGATAATAAATGGATTTTCTGTCTTATGAGTAAAAAATTCTCTTTCAAACAAAAAAGTAATTGACCTAAAATGTAATATTGTCTTACAATTAAATCGAATTAAGATAATTCAAAAAATTCGAGTCAAACAGGGGGGGTTTGATGAGTAGTCAAACGAATCGTGATTTTGTAACTAGTGGTTTTATGTTTGTTGTGGGGATTATTGCTTTTATTTTGACTTTTAGCTTCAAGTCATTTGAGGGGACAAATTTTGGCGTTGGCGTAGAATTCATGCCTCGAGTGATTGCGGCTTTAATTCTATTAACCTCAGTCATTATTTTTGTAAACGCTTTAAAAAGTAGAAGTAAGAAAACAAATGATACGAATTTAGAAGCAGAAGAAGTCGTTGAACAAGAAACTGAAAGTAAAAATTATAAAAAATTGGTCATCAGTATTATCGCAATGCTTATTTATATTTTGTTAACACCAATTCTAGGTTTCTTAATAGCGACAGCATTATTTTTAATAGCCCAAATGTTAATTATTTCAAATTTTGCTAAAGAAAAGATTGTTTTATTTCTCATTATATCGATTCTGATGGCTGTAGTTGTCAATTACGTTTTCAGAAATGTCTTTTACGTAATGCTTCCTCAAGGGATTTTAGGATAGGGGTGATTAAATGCTAGAAATGCTATTACAAGGATTCTCCGGTGTCTTGAATGTAACGACAATTTTATTAATACTTGGAGGAACCATTTTAGGATTAATCTTCGGATCCATTCCTGGTCTTACAGCGACAATGGCTGTTGCAATTTGTTTACCGATTACCTATGGGATGCATCCTGTAGCGGGAATGTCGCTATTAATGGGACTATATATCGGTGGTGTTTCAGGAGGTTTAATTCCAGCGATTTTATTAAAGCTGCCAGGGACTCCTTCTTCAATTGCAACAACATTCGATGGTTATCCGATGGCTCAAAAGGGGCAGGCGGGAAAAGCGTTTTCTTTTGCTATAGTATCCTCATTTTTGGGCGGGCTAATCAGCATCATGTTGTTAATAATGATAGCGCCTCCATTAGGCCAATTTGCATTAAAGTTCGGACCCTATGAATATTTTGCTATCGTTATATTCTCTTTAACATTAATTGCAACCTTATCAGGTGATTCCCTTGCAAAAGGGATATTAGCTGGGTTAATGGGTATTGGTTTTGCAATGGTTGGTTCTGCACCGATTGATGCATTTCCTCGGTTTACATTTGGCTTCAGTGAATTAGATGCAGGATTTGATTTAATGCCAGTATTAATCGGTTTATTTGCAGTATCTGAAATTTTATTAGTAGCAGAGAAAAAAGGACTCCAAAAAATAAAATATGACTTGAAGAAAATCAGTTATAAGGTTCCTTTTAAGGAGTATTTAAGTGAAAAATGGAACTTCCTTCGTTCTTGTGCAATCGGTATAGGTATTGGAATTTTACCTGGTATTGGTGGTGGAACAGCGAACCTTATCGCATATGCTGCAGCAAAAAATGCTTCTAAAAAACCAAAAGAATATGGTACTGGTGTTCCAGGTGGAGTCGTTGCATCAGAAACATCGAATAATGCGGCGGTTGGTGGCGCTTTAATTCCACTTGTTTCCTTAGGTATTCCGGGTGATACAGTAACAGCAATGTTATTAGGAGGATTAGTATTACATGGTCTTCAACCAGGTCCGTTATTATTCCAAAATAGTGGAGATGTTGTTTACGGAATTTTTGCAGCACTACTAATTGCAAATTTATTCATGGCAGTCCTTCTATTTGTAGGGATGAGAGGATTCATTAAACTGTTAAGCATACCTCAATATATTTTATTACCGATTATTTTTGCGCTTTGTGTTGTAGGCGCTTACGGTGTAAACAATCGTATGTTCGACGTATATGCGTTACTATTCTTTGGTATTGTTGGTTATTTAATGAGTAAAGCGAAAATTCCATTAACACCACTAGTACTAGGCTTTATTTTAGGACCTTTATTAGAAACAAATTTACGTCGTGGTTTAATGCTTTCACAAGGGGATTTTTCACCATTCGTAACCCAACCAATCGCAGCTATATTTTTAATTATTACTGTCGTATCAGTAGGATGGAAAATTTGGAAATCTTTTAGTAAGAGTAAGAAAATTTCTTTCGAAAATTAAAAAAACAAGGGGGATTTTGAAATGAAAAAATTACTTTTAACTTTACTCACGATAATTGGGGTGTTCATGTTAGCTGCATGTGGAAGCGGAACCGAGTCCGGTGGTGGAACGGGCGGATCTTCTGCAAATACAGGGGATACAGGATCAGATTATCCGAAAAAGCCAATTGAGGTGGTTGTACCAGCTGGAGCTGGGGGCGATACTGACTTAAATACTCGAACTCTAGCAAAATATATTGAGAAAGAGTTAGGTCAACCTTTAGTCGTTTCAAATGTAACAGGATCTGGTGGAACAGTTGGGGTTGATAAAGTTATAGATGCTCAAGCTGATGGTTATACGGTTTTAGCTTTCCATAACTCGATGTTACTAAATAATTTATATGGATTATCAGACAAATCGATTGAAGATTTCAAATTTGCAGGAACAGGTGTTCTAGACCAAGCAAATACATTTATCGTATCTAAGGATAGTAAATTTAAAAACCTTGAGGAACTAATTGCCTATGCAAAAGAACATCCGAAAGAAGTAACTATGGCAACAGAAGTAGGTTCAATGACATATATCCAAGTAATGGAATTCCAAGAACTAACAGGAGTAGAGTTTAATGTCGTTGATATTGGTGGAGCTTCAGACAAATTAACTGCTTTACTTGGTGGTCGTGTAGACATTTTCCCAACATCTTTAGGTTTTGTAAAAAGCTATATTGAATCAGGTGATTTCGCATCACTAGGAGTTATTACAGAAGAACGCTTAGCATCAGCACCGGATGTACCAACATTTAAAGAACAAGGTGTGGACATGGAAATAGATAAAGTATTCTATTGGGCATTCCCGAAAGAAACACCAGATGAAGTAGTGCAAGCATTTAGTGACGCGATGGAAAAAGCTGTAGCAAATGAAGAATTCCAAAAAGAAATCGTTCAATACTGGGTTGAACCAGTGTACTTAAATGGTGAAGAAACAAAACAAAAATTAGAAGACATTATGGAACTTTATAAAGGTATTAAAGAATCTACGGAATAAGGGGGTGCAATAATGAAAGTTTCTGTAACAGTGAATACGACTGAATTAACGGATCTAGATTTAAAGCAAATGGTTCAATTAGGTATAGATTGTGTAGATTTTGGTATGGGTCATTCATTTAAAGGTGTAAAGGAGCAGGGCTATCCAGATTTGGATAGTCTCCTCCAGTTGAAAAAACGATTGTGGAGCTGGGGTCTTGAAATAAACCGAGTGACATTGCCAGATATTACAGAAGATTTCATGAAGGATTTACCAGGTTCAGAAGTTCAAATAGAAAACTCCGTAAATGCAGTAAAGGTATTTGGCGAAGCTGGAATTAAAATTGTGCGACAACGCTTTAAAGGTGATGTTTTCCCTGGCCGTTCCCAGTCTTACAAATCGATTCAACGTGGCGGTGCTATCGGTAGAGGAGAAAGTTTAGGATTGTTAAAAGAAAAGGCTGATACTCCTACTATGGAAGAACTAGATTTTTGGTGGTCTCAATTCCAAAAGGCATATCGTCCAATTGTTTTATCAGGATTAGAAAATGATGTGAATGTCGCGATGCATCCTTCTGATACACCACATCCAGATTCTCCATTTGGAGGCATTGGACTGAATCGAATTCTAGATGACTTCCCACAAAAAAATGTAGGATTCGTTTACTGTATTGGCACAAGAGCAGAAGCCGGTGGATCTTCTTTAGTAATTGATGAAATCAATCATTTTGGACGTAAAGGACGAATTTTCCTTGTACACTTCCGTAATGTACGAGGAAGTTTACCGACTGCCGGAGCATTTGAAGAAGCGATGTTAGATGATGGCGATTTAAATATGTTCAAAATTTTATTAGAACTCGACAAAGTTGGGTACCAAGGCTGTTTAAATCCAGATCACGTTTTAACCTTTGCAGGTGACACACCAGATTTAAACGAAAACTGGGCCTACTCGAATATTGGGTGGAAACATTCTAGTTTAGGTTTCGCTTATTCAGTTGGTTACATTAAAGCGTTGTTAAATGCATTAGTAGAGTTTAAAGGAAGACCTTATTAAAGGTGGGATAAAAAATGGTAGTAAGTACAAAACCGCTTTATATAAAAGTCCATCCAGATGATAATTCAGCAATAGTTGTCAATGATGGAGGGGTCGAAGCGGGATCTAGATTTGATTCTGGTGTAGAAGCAATTGAAAAGATTCCTCAAGGCCATAAAATTTCACTAGAAACGATTGAAGAAGGCGGTATTATTCGTCGCTATGGCGAAATTATTGGTTATGCAGTTAAACGAATTGAAAAAGGGAGCTGGATTCGGGAGTCTATGCTGACATTACCGACTCCTCCCTCCCTTGAAAACTTAAGTATAAGTACCAATGTGAATGACGTAAAAGTGGAGCAAACAAATCGTACGTTTAAAGGATTTAAAAATAGCAATGGTACTGTCGGGACAAAAAACATCTTAGGAATTACAACAAGTGTACAATGCGTTGTAGGTGTCTTAGATTTTGCAGTGCAAAAAATTAAAACAGAACTTTTGCCTCTATATCCGAATGTAGATGATGTTGTTGCATTAAAGCATGCCTACGGATGTGGTGTCGCAATACAGGCTGATGATGCAGAAATTCCAATCAGAACGATTACAAACTTATCAACACATCCGAATTTTGGTGGAGAAGTAATGGTCGTTGGCTTGGGCTGCGAAAAATTACAAGCATCTGTCATTACGAATGATGCAAGTAGTATCTTGCTCCTTCAGGAAAAAACTGGTTTTCAAAATATGGTGGAAGATATTTTGAAAATGGCAGATGAAAAGCTGAAAAAATTAAATGAACGAAAGCGAGAAGAATGTCCAATTAGTGAGCTTGTGATTGGTGTTCAATGCGGTGGAAGTGATGCTTTTTCAGGGGTAACAGCTAATCCAGCAGTAGGATATGCTTCAGATTTATTAGTGAAAGCGGGGGCAACCGTACTATTTTCTGAAGTAACTGAAGTTCGAGACGCCATTCATCTTCTAACACCTAGAGCCATTAATGAAGAAGTAGGTACAGGATTAATACGCGAAATGAAGTGGTACGATCACTATTTATCTAAAGGAAATACCGATCGTAGCGCCAATCCATCTCCTGGAAATAAAAGAGGTGGACTTTCAAATATTGTAGAAAAAGCGTTAGGTTCAATTGTGAAATCTGGAACATCACCAATCGTGGATGTCCTTGCACCTGGAGAAAAGGTTCGAAAAAAGGGGCTAGTATTTGCTGCTACACCTGCAAGTGATTTCGTTTGTGGAACACTTCAGGCAGCATCAGGTATTCATTTGCAAGTTTTTACAACAGGAAGGGGTACTCCGTATAACTTACCTGTCGTACCAGTTATAAAAGTTTCAACTCGCAGTTCCTTAAAGAGAGAATGGAATGACTTAATCGATTTAGATGCTGGAACCATTGCAACAGGAGAAGAAACGCTTGAAGAGGTTGGGCAAAGACTCTTTGAATCAATCATTCGTGTTGCAAGTGGTGAAGAAGAAACGTGGGGAGATAAATGGGGTATCACAAATGATATTACGTTATTTAACCCTGCTCCAATTACGTGATTAATTGTCTTACAATATTACAAATGAAAAGGATGGAATAAACATGACAGTTGAAAGAACAGTTCCGAAAGGCATTCTAGGTTTTCCAGTAACTCCTATGAATGAGGACTTATCCATAAATTATGATAGCTATCAAAAGAATATTGAGTTTTTAATCGAAAATGGCTTAAATTCAGTGTTTATTGCATGTGGAGCAGGTGAGTTCCATGCGATAAATGATGAAGAGTATGAACAACTGATTATTAAAGCAAAAGAAGTAGTACAAAATCGCGTTCCAATTTATACAGGCGTTGGTGGGAATATAACATCAGCATTAAAACAAACAGAGTTATCAGCAAAACATGGGGTAGATGGGTACTTAATTTTACCACCGTATTTAATCACACCTTCTCAAGATGGTATTTATTCATATTTGAAAACAATTATCGAAAGTACACAGCTAAATGCAATCGTATATCAAAGAGATAACTGTGTAATGACGTTAGATACATTAAAAAAATTGGCTGAGATCCCTCAGCTAGTAGGTTTTAAAGATGGCATAGGAAATATCGAAACGAATGTTGAATTTACTCAAGCATTAGGAAATCGTTTGGCTTGGATTAATGGAATGCCGTTAGCAGAGGTAACAATGCCGACTTATTTAAATATCGGCTTTGATACGTACTCATCAGCGATTTCAAACTATATACCATTTGCATCTCGTCAATACTTCGATGCTCTTTTAAGTGGTAATCAAGAAAAAGTAAAACAACTCTATGAAGATATTATTCTCCCTATACACAATATTAGAAAACAAAAGCAAGGCTATGCAGTATCCCTAATTAAAGCGGGAATGAATATTGTTGGTTTACCAGTAGATACGCATGTTCGTCCGCCAATTGCGCCAGTCGAGCAAAAACATTACGACGCTTTAGCGAACATTGTTAAATTAGCAAAAGAAAAATATGCAGAAGTACCAGGAGGGAAATAAATGTCGATTTACAACAACTACATTAATGGTGAATGGGTTCCGTCTGAAACAGGTCAGATCTTCGAAAGTAAAAATCCCGCTAACGTTAATGAAGTAGTGGGAGTCGTTCAAAAGTCGAATGAAAATGATGTGAATAAAGCATTTGAAAGTGCAAAGGAAGCACAAAAGAAATGGGCTCGTTTATCGGGCCCTGCTCGTGGGGAGCTTTTGCTTAAGGCATCAAATATTCTAGAATCTCGACTAGACGATATTGCGCTAACGATGACGAAAGAAATGGGTAAAACTTTACCGGAAGCAAAAGGTGAAACAGCACGTGGTGTGGCAATTTTGCGATATTACGCAGGTGAAGGATCACGGCCTATTGGCGATAATATTCCATCATCAGATGCAGATGCATTAATGATTACAACACGAGTACCACTTGGTGTCGTAGGTGTGATTACTCCATGGAACTTTCCTGTTGCTATTCCAATTTGGAAAATGGCACCTGCGTTAGTTTACGGAAATACCGTTGTATTAAAACCAGCGATTGAAACGGCTGTTACTGCTGCAAAGGTGGTAGAGTGTTTCCATGAAGCAGGTTTCCCACCTGGAGTTATAAATTTAATTACAGGTTCTGGTGCAGTGATTGGAGATGCAATGGTTGAAAATGAACATATTAATGCAGTTACATTTACAGGATCAAACACAGTTGGTAAACATATTGGACGAAAAGCTTTTGACCGTGGTGTGAAATATCAGCTTGAAATGGGGGGAAAAAACCCTGTCATTGTCGCAGAGGATGCTGATTTAAAATTAGCTGTTGAGGCGACGGTAAGCGGCGGATTACGTTCAACTGGGCAAAAATGTACAGCGACTAGTCGAGTAATTGTACACGAGGCTGTTTATAGCCAATTCAAAGAACTATTACTTGAAGAGGTTGCAAAAATTACAGTCGGTGATGGAGCAGAAAGTAATATTTGGATGGGCCCATGTGCGAATGAAAACCAACTAAATACAGTTCTTTCCTATATTGAAATTGGTAAAGAAGAAGGGGCAACGTTGTTATACGGTGGAAACAAAGTAGAAAAAGGTGGTTACTTTGTAGAACCGACTGTATTTGAAGGTGTCTTGCCTACAATGCGTATAGCACGTGAGGAAATTTTCGGACCTGTATTAGCCTTAATGAAGGTTTCCTCAATGGAAGAAGCAATAGCACTTGCAAATGATTCGGATTTCGGCTTAAGTGCTTCTATTTTCACAACAAATATCCAAAAAATGCTCGAGTTCATTCGAGAAATGGATGCAGGATTAATTCGCATCAATTCAGAAAGTGCAGGAGTAGAATTACAAGCACCATTTGGTGGGATGAAACAATCCAGCTCTCACTCTCGTGAGCAAGGGCGCGCGGCGATTGAATTCTTTACATCTATTAAAACAGTATTTGTGAAGTAGTATGGGTTGCTTATGGAAACAATAAAACGAACGCACATCCGCTTTACCATATTGCCTATCATTTTATTTATCACTGTTTTAAGCTTTGCGGACAGGACCGCTATTTCTATTGCTGGTGATGCAATAAGCAATGATTTTGGGATCAATCATATTACGTTAGGCTATATTTTTTCGGCATTTGGATGGACGTACGCACTTGCACAAATTCCCGGAGGCATGCTTGTTGATAAATTTGGTCCGAAGAAGATTTACACACTGTTAACTTTTATTTGGTCTATTATTTTAATAATTCATTCTGTCATAGACCTAGTTCCAGCTTTTATCATGGTGAGCGTGTTTATTGTACTTAGGGCAATGGTTGGAGTCATAAGTGCACCGATGTTTCCAATAAACTCACGAGTAGTAGCGGAGTGGTTCCCATCAAAAGAAAGGGCGATGGCAACCTCCGTTTATACATCTGCACAATATTTGTCAGTAATTATTTTCGCACCGCTAATCGGTGTACTGTCCACCACTATTGGATGGCAGTATGTATTTTTAATTATCGGCTGTATGATGCTCATTTTATCATTTGTATGGATGGGATACTTTGATTTGCCGAATCAACACCGTTTTATAAATGAAAGTGAGAGAAATTATATACAAGGTAGCTTAGGAAAGTCATTAAATTCGCAACAAGAAAAGGTTGTTTTTGATCAAAATCCGATTATCCAATTATTGAAAAATCGAATGACTCTAGGTATTTACTTAGGACAATATTGCTCTGCTGTAACGAGTTACTTTTTCATGACGTGGTTTCCTGTTTTCTTAATTTTAGAAAAAGGGTTAACTGTAGCAGAAGCTGGTTTTTATACAGTTTTCCCAGCCATTGGAGGCTTTTTTGGCTCATTAATGGGTGGCGCTATATCGGATAAACTTGTGCAAAGAGGATATTCACTTACCTTTTCAAGAAAGTTTCCAATTATATTAGGGTTATGTATTTCATCTACTATATTTTTTGCAATCTATATAGATTCAGTAATTTTAGTAGTTATTATGATGACAGCAGTGTTGTGGGGTAGAGGATTCAGTGGTCTTGGATGGACCTTAATTACAGAAACTGTACCGAAAAACTTAATAGGCATTAACAGTGGCATATTCAATACCTTTTCGAACATAGCAGGAATCACAGCACCAATTGGCATTGGGATTTTAGTGGAATTGACAGATTCCTTTTACTGGCCATTAGTGTTTGTCAGTATTCATTGTTTGCTTGCCATCGTGGCATATGCGTGGATCGTTACTGATTTAAAAGAATTAAAATTTAATTATCACGTTGTGGAGGAAAAATAAAATGCATGTTACTCAGTCAAAGACAGCAGTTCCCATAATTAAGAACATGACTGTCTATCCTGTAGCAGGTTACGATAGTATGTTATTAAACTTAAGTGGTGCTCATAGTCCATTTTTTACTCGCAACATTGTCATTATTGAAGATAGCAACGGAAATGTAGGAGTAGGAGAGGTTCCTGGGGGAAGTGAAATTACTCAAACATTAGAAGAAGCAAAAGAACTTATAGTAAATCAAAAGCTAGGAAGCTATAAATCAATCTTAACATCAATACGAAATAAATTTTCCTTCAAAGATGCAAGTGGTCGTGGACTTCAAACCTTTGATCTAAGAACGACGATCCACGTTGTAACAGCGGTTGAGGCAGCATTACTTGATCTGTTAGGGAAGCATTTAAATGTACCCGTATGTGATTTATTAGGTGAAGGTAAGCAGCGTGAAAGTGTAAAAATGCTCGGCTATTTGTTTTATGTAGGAGATCGAAATAAAACGGATTTGCCTTATTTAACAGGAGAAGGGGCAGAGGATGATTGGACTTATTTACGTCATCAGGAAGCTCTTACGCCTGAAGCCATTGTAAAACTAGCAGAAGCCGCATATGAACGATATGGATTTGAAGATTTTAAATTAAAAGGCGGCGTCCTTCACCCAGAAGAAGAGATGGATGCAATTGAAGCGTTAGCAAAGCGTTTCCCAAAAGCAAGAATTACACTTGATCCAAATGGTGGGTGGACATTAGAGCAAGCTATTGGAGCAATGTTAAAAAGAGGCCATTTGTTAGCATATGCAGAAGATCCATGCGGTGCTGAAGGGGGCTATTCATCTCGTGAAATTATGGCAGAGTTTAAACGACGTACTGGCGTAAAAACTGCTACAAATATGGTTGCCACAGACTGGCGACAATTTGGTCATGCGCACTCATTGCAATCGGTTGATATACCATTAGCTGATCCACATTTTTGGACTATGGAAGGCTCTGTAAAAGTTGCCCAGCTATGTCATGAATGGGGATATACATGGGGATCACACTCTAATAACCATTTTGACATTTCGCTTGCAATGTTTACTCACGTTGCAGCAGCTGCACCAGGTGAAATTACAGCTCTTGATACACACTGGATTTGGCAAGATGGACAGCAGCTTACAAAGAATCCATTCCAAATTGTTAATGGGGAAGTGCAAGTTCCTACAGCTCCAGGATTGGGTGTAGAAATTGATTTAGAAAAAGTGAAAATGGCAAATCAATTGTATGTCGAAAATAATTTAGGTGCTCGCGATGATAGTATCGCAATGCAATATTTAATACCAAATTGGAAATTTGATAATAAAATGCCTTGCCTTGTTCGATAAAAATGTAACAATATTATTGTCTTAGACTTAATGATACTATTGTCTTAATAAATATGAAAAAAAGAGTTATGAGCAGGTGGATAAATGGATAATAAATTTTTGGCTGATGGAATAAATAAATCGACACTGTCCCAGCAAGTTCTTGATCATGTAGTTAATTTACTCATGTCTGGTCAGTTAAAAACCGGTGATCGACTGCCTTCTGAATTTGAATTGATGGAAATGCTTCAAGTAAGTAGACCTGTATTAAGAGAAGCGTTAAGCTCTCTTGAAACTTTAGAAATAATCAAAAGAAAGCCGAGAGAAGGTACATTTATTAATGATAAAATTAGCAGCTCGCCTTTTAAAGCAATGCTTGCATTATCAATCAATGACATACCTTCAGTAATTGAGGCAAGAATCGTTTTAGAGTTAGGTCTTGTTACAATGGCAGCAGAAAAAATAAATGATGATGGTCTTCAACGCTTAAAGAAAACGATCGATTTGATTGCTGCAAATCCAAATACAGATTATGGATACCTCGATCAAGAATTTCATCGAATAATCGCTGAATCAGTAAATAATCCCGTCGTTGAAGGAATGATTGTGGCACTATTGATTGCTCATAAAAAGACGGATAGTTTAATTACACACCGTGATCCTGAAATTACTATTGAACATCATATGGCGATTTATTTAGCTTTGAAACGAAGAGATCCAGCAGCTGCATATCATGCCATGTATCATCATTTATCCTTTGTTCGATCAAAAATTTTGTCGAGAAACAAATATCAGACACCATGATAAAGGAGAGATATTTTTTATCTCTTCTTTTATTTTAAAAAGGATGTGGGGAAATGGAAAAATTTAAGGTGTTAATTCCTTTACCAGTTTCTCAGGAAGCATTAGATATTTTTGAACAACATCAATGTACCGTCATCTCTTTATCAAATGATTCTGAGCAGGAAATTGAAAAATATATAGAAGATGTAGACGCGGTGCTACTTCGGACGACCGATTTCAGAAAACCGCTTATTGATAAAGCGAAAAAACTAAAAATTATTGCAAGACATGGCGTTGGATTTGATCAAATTGATGTAGATTATGCCATTTCAAAAGGAATAAAAGTGTGCTATGCGCCACTTTCTAATATTAATTCAGTAGCTGAGCATACGGTCATGCTAATGATGACACTGGCAAAACGTGTGAATGAAGGGCAAAATGCAGTCAAATCAAATCAATTTAATAGACGTAATGGAATGTTAGGAATCGAGCTGAAAAATAAAACATTAGGATTAATCGGCTTAGGAAATATCGGAAAACTAGTAGCACAAAAATGTTATTACGGTTTTGGTATGAACATCATCGCATATGATCCGTACGTGAAAAATCTTGAAGAAGAATATATCCAACCTGTTGCTTCTCTGGAAACGTTATTAAAGAGTGCAGACTTTATTTCTATTCATGTACCATATATGTCCTCTACTCACCATTTAATTAGTGAACAGCAACTAGCATTGATGAAGCCTAACGCATATCTCATCAATGCGGCTAGAGGTGGCATAATCGATGAGGAAGCGGTTATTAATGCCATTCAGGATGGCAGAATAGCCGGAGCGGCATTAGACGTATTTGAAGGGGAGCCGTTTGATATTAATGAAAAGTGGTTCTCCTTAGAGCAAGCTGTACTAACACCACACGTAGCAGCTTTAACAATTGATGCAATGAAAGATATGGCAATCGTAACGGCTACACAAATTGTCGATGTGAAAAATGGAAACGAACCATCCTTTTGTTTAAATGAACAAGCGGTGAGGGGGTAGCATATGGGAAAACTACTTATTCAGCAAGAATCATTAAAAAAACTTTGTACAGAAATTTTAGCAAAACGATTGGATCGTTCTGAGGCAGAAATTATAGCTGATTCATTTGTTTTTGCTGATTTATATGGTGTTCATTCCCACGGTGTAATTAAACTAAAAGCTAGTTTAGAACGTTTGAATAAAAAGCTTATTGAGGATAAAACTGCTATTCAGGTAGAACGCGACACGAATGCGGTTGCTCTTATCAATGCAAATAATGGATGGGGTCAAGTTGCATCTGTTCATGCAATGGATCTTTGTATCGAAAAGAGTAAGACTTTTAATTCAAGCTTTGTCGGTGTGAAAAACTCAAACCACTTTGGAATTGGAAGGTACTATACAATGCGAGCAGCTCGTGAAGGAATGATTGGCTTTGCTTTCACAAATGCTTCAAACTATATGGTTCCCTTCGGAGCAAAAACACCGAGTATAGGAGCTAATGCACTAAGTATAAGTGTACCAACGAAAAATGATTTTATTATTACCCTTGATATGTCGACAAGTAATGTAGCAAGAGGGAAAATTGCAATCGCCGAGCGGGATGGAAAGCCAATTCCAGAGGGATGGGCGATTACAATAGATGGTAAAAATACAACCGATCCAGTAGAAGCGATGAAAGGCTACTTATTACCTCTTGGTCCAAAGGGTTCTGGTTTAGCGATTATCCTGGATATTCTTTCCGGAGTATTAACAGGGTCTAATTTTGGTGCGAATATTCCTTCTCAGTTTGAAGGGAATGAACCACAAAAGCTAGGTCATCTTTTTGGTGCTTTAAAGATTGAGAGTTTCATGGATATAAACAAATTTTATGATCGATTAGAGGTCAAAATTGACGAGACGATTACGACAAAGCCATTAAAAGGATTTGATCGAGTCCTTATGCCAGGGCAACAGTCTTATGAAACCTATCAAAAATATAGTGAGCAAGGAATACCAGTTGATAAGGCCGTTTTGGATGAATTAGTTTTACTGGCGAAGTCCTATGAGGTTGACACATTGTTTATTGAAGAGCTGGTTTCAACTATAGGAGGTGAGTCGTAATGGATAAAATCATAATAGATAAGGATGTATTATCTTCTCTTTGTGTTGATATTTTCTCTTATAAAGTACCACATGAAGAAGCGGAAATTATTGTTGAAAACCTAATAGAAGCAAACTTATCTGGTGTTTCCTCCCACGGCGTAACAAAAGTGTTTGATTATTTAACGAGGCAGGAAAAGGAATTAGTTGCATCTTCCACAGAAATTACTGTAGAGCAAGACCAAATGACTACATTTACTTGGAATGCAAATAATGGTTGGGGACAGGTTGCTGGTAAAAAGGCGATGCAAGAGTGTATCGATCGTGCAAAAACATTCGGTGTAAGTTTTGGCGCGGTCAATCATTCAAACCATTTCGGCATTGCTTCATTTTATTCGAAGATGGCGGCACTACAAGGAATGATTGGGTTTTCCTTCACAAATGCTTCGAATATAATGGTTCCTTATGGAGGAAGTACGCCTTCATTAGGTACAAATCCCGTATGTATTAGTGTACCAACAGGAACAGATGCGGTTCTAACACTCGATATGTCAACAGGTGTAACAGCAAGGGGACGTATTACTTTAGCACAAAAACTAAATCAAAAAATCCCTAAAAACTGGGCCATTACGATAGATGGAAATGAAACGACAGACCCAACCGAAGCATTAAAGGGTTATATTTTACCGATGGGAGCAAAAGGTTCTGGATTAGCGATCATCGTAGATATATTAACGGGTGTACTAACAGGTGCAAACTTCGGGAAAGGTGTGCCACGTCAATATGAAGAAGATATCCCGCAAAATTTAGGTCATTTCTTTGGTGTAATCGATATTTCAAAGTTTATCGATTTAGATGAATTTTATGAAAATATGAAAGGCCGCATCGATCAAATTGTCAATTCTGAACCTATGGAAGGCTTTAATCGTGTCATGTTCCCTGGACAGATGGAATATGAAAAAAAGCGCGACCAACTTCAAAACGGAATTGAGTTAGATAAGGGAATTTATGTAGAACTTCTTACATTAGCGAAGAAGTATAACTTAAATGTAGAGCGGTATGAAGAAGTATTAAATAGTATAAGTTAGAGCATAGTTTAACACCTCCAATTCGACGGGAATACGAATTGGGGGTGTTTTTAAAATTGGGAAGGGAGGGGTGGAGACAGCGCCTAGAATAATAGACAAAACCCATTGTATAATAGACAATCCGAGCAATATAATAGACAAAAATGATAGGATAATAGACAACACGTGTAGGATAATAGACAAGCCGATTATAATAGACAAAACCCGCCGGATAATGGACAATCCTGGCTATATAATAGACAAAAATGATAGGATAATAGACAACACGTGTAGGATAATAGACAAGCCGATTATAATAGACAAAACCCGCCGGATAATGGACAATCCGGGCTATATAATAGACAAAAATGATAGGATAATAGACAACAAGTGTAGGATAATAGCCAAGCCGATTATAATAGACAAAACCCGCCGGATAATGGACAATTCGGGCAATATAATAGACAAAAATGATAGGATAATAGACAGCACGTGTAGGATAATAGCCGAGCCTAAAATAATAGACAAAACCCGCTGGATAATAGACAATCCGGGCAATATAATAGACAAAAATGATAGGATAATAGACAGCACATGTAGGATAGTAACCAAGCCTAAAATAATAGACAAAACCCGTAGGATAATAGCCAATCCCAAATGCCCCAGTAACTTCTTCAAAAAAATCAGAACAAAAAATCTCCATGAAAATAGTAAATCAGTCGGAAATTTCATTCATAATTCACAATTGTTTATTATAATTGCCTAGCACAATAGAAAAAGGAGAGTATGTAGTTTGACGAATAACGAAAAAAATCGAAAATCTAGTGGTGCGTTATATAAAACGATTTGGCGATGGCATTTTTATGCAGGTTTAATCATTGCGCCATTTTTAGTAATTTTAGCTGTAACAGGTGCTATTTATTTATTTCAACCACAGATAGAACAACAATTGTACCAAGACTATTATGAAGTTACACCAATAGGAGAGAGAATTTCTGCTGATCAACAAATAGCAACAGTGAAAGAACACTATCCCGAAGCAGTGGTAACAAGTTATCGTCCGGGAGAGGCAGAGACACGTTCAAGTGAAGTAGGGATTCAGTTAGATGGCGTATCATATACAGTTTTTATGGATCCGTATACTGGAAATGAGATTGGACAATTAAAGGATAGTGACCGAATCATGGACAAGATTGAAAAAATCCATGGAGAATTAATGATTGGTACTACAGGTGATCGTATCGTAGAACTCGTTACTTGCTGGGCAATCGTACTAATTATTACTGGTCTCTATTTATGGTTTCCCCGAAAAAACAAGGGAATGGCTGGTGTTTTGCTCCCTCGTTTTAATAAGGGACAAAAAATTTTAAGAAGAGATTTACATGCTGTGCCAGCATTTTGGGTGACAGCAGGGATGTTATTTCTAATTATGACAGGGCTACCATGGTCAGGTTTTTGGGGATCGAACTTCCAAAACATTGTGACAAATACTGGCGTAGGATATCCACCATCTGTCTGGACAGGAAGTGCTCCAGAATCAATTACTAAAACAAAAGAAATTGCTGATGTTCCATGGGCTGCTGAAAATTTAGATGTACCAAAATCGACTATTCAGGATTATAGAGTCTTATCCATTGATAATTTGCTGCAAATTGCAGAAAGAGAAGGTATAGATCCTAGCTATACCATTTACATTCCTCAAACAAAAGAAGGGGTTTATACATTTTCTTCTTTCCCAGCTAAGGCAGAAGATGAAGTAACAATGCACATTGACCAATACTCGGGTGCAGTATTAGCGGATTATCGCTACGATAATTATCATTTTGTTGGGAAAGTGATTGCATGGGGTATTACCTTACATAAGGGGACACAATTTGGACTAGTGAATCAGCTAATAGGATTACTTATTTGTATTGGCATTGTATTAACGTCAATTAGTGGATTCTATTTATGGTTGAAGCGGAAGCCAAGTAAAAAACTGGGTGCACCATCAGCTCCTAGTGCTAAAACAATGAAAGGATTTTTATTGATTTTAATTATATTGGGAGTACTCTTCCCGCTTGTAGGCTTATCACTCATAGTCGTGTGGTTAATTGATTGGCTACTTATCCAACGTATACCTGCTATGAAGCAATTTTTTAATGCCTAATCATATGGAGAGAGAGGAGTAATTCAATGAAATTTATACAATCACTACTTATCATTTTATTGACTTGTATCTTAAGTGCATGTACGGCAGATCCAAATGCACGTCAGCTTTATAAGCAAGAAATCCCGCTCGAAGCTGAAATAATACTGCCGGAGCCTTTTGAAACGACAAATGCTGCAACTATTAAAGTAAACCTTACACAAGATGGAGAGAAAGTTGAAACTCCAGATTATGTTCATTTCGAAATTTGGAAGCGAGATGGGACAGTCAAATATGGTATGACTGAAGCACGTAATGATGGTGATGGACAGTTTAGCCTAACGAAGGGATTTGAAAGTGAAGGATTATATTATGTCCAAGTCCATGCTAGCAATAATGGCTCAATAATAATGCCAACCAAACAGTTCATTGTCGGACAGTTATCTGAAGGTGATAAACAAGCATTACAAGCAGATGCACCAGTCACTGGAGGGCATTCTGGAGGGCATCATTAAATATATACAAAAAGTTGGTTCTCCTTGTGTAAGGTAGAACCAACTCTTTATTAATAAATTAATTTTAAGAAGTCTTCCTTCGTAATACCACCAAAATAATGGGCAATATCAATATTTCCTAACTTTTCTGCAATTGCCTCACGACTATATGGAATACCTGTTAATAATTCCTCAATTTCTGTTACCTCACCAACACCGAAAAAGTCTCCATAAATTTTAATTTCTTCGATTATTCCTTTATTCACTTCTAAGCGGATATCAATTCCACCTGAAGGGAATCTATGCGTTTTTTGAATATTGAAGCGTGGCGATTTCCCATAGTTCCAATCCCATGTTTGATAACGTTTATGAGAAATTTCATGAATTTTTTCCCAATCTTTTTCAGTTAACTCGTAATAATTAATTTTATCTTCGCCACCGAAAATCGATTTTAAAATTTCAAGTCTAAATTGTTCAATAGTAATTTTTTCGTTTAGGAAAGATAAAATGTTTGCTACTCGAGAACGAACGGATTTTATTCCTTTTGATTCGATTTTGTCTTTCTTTACCTTTAAAGCGCTAACAACAGCATCCAAATCTAGGTCAAACATTAATGTACCATGGCTAAACATGCGTCCTTTTGTTGCATATTGCGCATTGCCCGATACTTTACGCCCTTCGGCTAATATATCATTTCGTCCAGAAAGTTCAGCTTGTACACCTAAATTTCCTAAAGCATCTACTACTGGTTGTGTGAATTTTTTATAGTTGTGGAAAGACTCACCGTCGTCCTTTGTTATAAAACTAAAGTTTAAATTCCCTAAATCATGATATACAGCTCCACCGCCGGATAAACGACGAACGACGATAATATCGTTTTCCTCTACATAATCAGTATTTATTTCTTCAATCGTATTTTGATTTCTTCCGATGATAATAGATGGCTGATTGATGTAAAACAGTAAATAGGAATCTTTCTCTACATCAAGATGTTTTAATAAATACTCTTCGATGGCTAAGTTTATGCGCGGATCTGTAATTCCTTTGTTATCTATAAAATACATGAGTATCATCCTCTCAACTTTAATAAAACATATAAATACATTTAAAAGTATTTGCACCAAGATTATACCAAATTCACCATCATCATGTATCCTAAAGTAGTGAGCTTGGTTTATAGTCTTTTCCTTACAAAAAAGTTATAGATATAAAATTAACGTAAAGGATAGATATAGGACTAGGTTTCATTAATTTAAAAGAAGTAGTTGAAACGATTCGAAAGGGGAAGATGTGTAAACGTATGATGTATCTACTACTGTTGGTTGGATTTGCATTATTAATTAAAGGAGCAGACTATTTTGTTCAAGGAGCATCGAATATTGCTACTTCATTACGGGTTTCACCGCTGTTAATCGGTCTCACAATTGTAGCATTTGGCACAAGCGCACCTGAAGCGACTGTTAGTATTCTTGCGGCATTGCAAGGAAGTGCAGATGTTACTTTAGGAAATGTTGTAGGGAGCAATATTTTTAATATTACTTTAATAGTAGGTGTAACGGCATTTTTAAGCCCTTTAATGGTTGAAAGCTCCATCATTCGTAAAGAAATTCCATTTACTATGTTGGGTAGTGTGGTTCTTTTAGTGTTAATTAGCGATGTTGTGCTAGATGGCTTATCCGATAACATTCTAACCCGTAGTGATGGGCTTGTGTTCTTGTTAATCTTTAGTGTTTTTATGTATTATATTTTTGAAGTAGCGAGAAATGATCGTTCGATTGCCGCTACTTCTAATATAGAAGACAACATAGCGCCATCGAAAACTAACTGGGGCAAAAATATTTTATTCACTATCGGTGGACTTTTAGCAATTATATTTGGCGGTAATTTAGTAGTAACAAATGCTGTTGAAATTGCTTACTCATTTGGAATGAGTGAAACACTTGTAGGTTTAACAATCGTCGCAATCGGAACGTCTCTTCCGGAGCTTGTAACTTCTATCACAGCTGCGCTTAAAAAAGAAAGTGAAATTGCACTTGGAAACCTTGTCGGTAGTAATATCTTTAATATTTTATTCGTTGTTGGGGCATCTGCCGTAATATCCCCACTTCCAGTAAATAACGATATTTTTACAGACTTGTTAATATTAATTGTAATAACGCTAGCACTATTTATTTTTTCAAGATCAAATTATAGAATTTCAAGAGTTGAAGGGATTATCCTTGTAGCAGCCTATATCGTTTATCTAGTGTATATCATAGTAAGAGGATAGGTATTATATAAGTGATTTTAATTTCACTATTTACAACAGTTGAAAAAGTAAGTGCGGTCGACACGAACCGCTTTGAAGTCGATCTAACTAAATAATAGCGAGGTCCTCCTAGAAAGCCATGTTCCTTTATGGAATGTGGCTTTCTCGCATGAATTATTTGCTTGAAGAAGATATTTAGTAGAAATAATTAGGAATGATCCTTCTGTTCGTTAGACAAATGAATCCTTTTTTCGATTCAATCGTATAAGATAGTAGAAGTATTTACCCATAAAGGAATGTGATGAAAAATGAAATGGTCTAGTTTTGCAAAAGGTATTACAGGAGCATTTGAAGCAATTTTGGCTATTCCGCTACTAGGTGGATTAATGGTCATATTAAGCGGGTGGCAATTATTAACGATCGCATTAGTTCTCCATATCGTGACATTAGCTATTTCCATTGCTAATCGTACATCCTTTGCTCCAAGTGTATTAGGCATAATTACAAGTTTAATTGCATTCGTTCCAATCATCGGATGGATTCTCCATGCAGCTACAGCAATTACTCTTTTCATCAGTGCTTATTTGGATGCAAGACGCGCTTCATATTATCAAAGGAGCTAGTGATTTTATCTAGCTCATTTTCTATTTTTAGGAAAAAAACCTAAGAATTGTATATTAAAATTTAGATGAATAAAGAATTGAGTTACGAAACAGGATCCTTAATAGAAAGGTAGTTATATAATGAAAAACAATCGTAGGTTTTTAATCGTAGGAATGTTAATAGCATTATTAGCATTAGCTGCCTGCAACGACTCAGCGGAAGAGTCAAGTGGTGCATTGGATAACGAGGTTCAAAATGATTCACATACAAATTTGACAGATAGTGATAGTGCACCAAAAAATACAGATATATACGACCAACCAGATACACCAAACATTGTTCTTAATGATACAATTAATAATAATGAGAGCTTAAAAGACGCATATCTTAAGAAATTAAACGATACGAAAACTGAAATGGAAGAAATGCGAAATAACCCAATAAGTTCAAGTACATACGCATTAAAAGAAGTGGAAAACGAGATATATATTGTTTGGGACGATTTGCTCAACGAAATTTATGGCGTATTGCAACAGCAGCTTCCCAAAGAAGAGATGGACAAATTAAAAGAAGAACAACGTAATTGGATCACTTACCGAGATAAAAGCGCCCTTGAAGCATCTCAAAAATATAAAGGCGGTACACAAGAACATCTGGAATATGATATCGTTCGAAATAACCGAACAGAAGAAAGATGTTTTGAATTAGTGGAAAACTATATGAAATAAGGTGAAGCTCAGAGCAAAGGTCTCTGAGCTTTTTGAGTGAAGTTGTTATCTATGATCCGATGCAATCTGTCTATTATTCATCCGATTTGTCGATTATCGTCCGTGACATGTCTAATATCGAGCTGAGTTTGTCTATAAAACATGGGGCAAACAGGGTTTGTCTATTAACTGCTCCGATCTGTCTATTATCTATCCATAGTTGTCGATTATCGCCCGTGACACGTCTAATATCAAGCTGAGTTTGTCTTTAAAACTTACTGTTTATAGTAAAAAAGGAGGGGGCATTCAGTGAGCATTACTAATGCCAAATAACTATTCTATGTTATGATAGTCGTTAGTTCATAAAAAAGGAGCTTCATAGAATGGCATTAAAGAGTCTTAACACTAGATTGATTTTAGTTTTCCTTCTGTTGTCCATCGTCCCTTTAGTTGCGGCAACGGTTATTATATTATCAAGGACGAATAATGAGTATTCAAAATTACTTGAAGATCAGCAAGAGGAAATGATTTATACATTTCAAGCAGAGTTAGAGAATGTCTCGGAGGAACTTTCAATAATAACAGAGCTTTATGCACAGGATGAAACAATTGTCTCTGCCTTTGAAAGTGGGGATCGAGAGCAGTTAATTCAAGCGGTGGAAGGAATATATCCACGCTTACAAAAGGAACATCAATTTTCTGTATTTGAATTAGGTGATACTTCAGGAAATGTTGTTTTGCGTGGCCATAATACAGAGAAGTTTGGCGATAACAAAAGTGATATACCAGCCATTCAAACGGCATTAAATGGACAATCCACTAAAGGGTTTGAATTTGGTAGTAGCGGTTTATCGGTCCGTGCATTCGCCCCAATTATTGTGGATAATCAAGTCATTGGCACATTGCAGACAGGTCTTGATAGTCAATTTATCCAGGATTTAAGCGAAAAGCTTTCGGATGTTATTGTTAGTTTATATGATACAGAAGGAATGGTTGTACAATCATCAGATCCGGCAAAAGCAAACAAAGCGTTGGAGTCTAACCTTCTATCAATGGTTCAAAATGGTGAGCAAGCTTTCTATAAAAACGATTCCATTATAGAAACAATTTTACCTATCTATGACCCAACAGGTACTCAAATCATTGCTTCTGTTGGAATTCAACAAGACATTTCATTTTTTGTGCAATCTCAGCAAAAGATTACTTTTATTACATTTATGATTATTATCATCACTGCAGTTTTAGTTATTATTGTTTCCTATTTAATAAGTAGAAGAATTTCTACTCCAATTAAGGAAGTGTCAAATTTCATGGATGAATTGGCGCAAGGGAATCTACAACAAACTCTTAAAGAAAGTAATAGAAAAGACGAAATAGGAAGCTTGATTAATGCTACGAGGATTATGAAGGATAATCTATTCCATGCAATTAGTAGTGTAGCGAATGCAGCAGCAAGCATTAAAGAAAAAGGTGACCTATTAAATGAAACGTCAACAGAAATACAAGTTGGCTCAGAACAAATTAATTCTACAATGCAGGAACTAGCTGCTGGGATCGAAAGTGAAGCACAAAGTATTTCGGATTTAGCATCAAATATGGGTAGCTTTACGGAAACTATTCAACATACAAATCAAAAGGGCAAGGAAATTCAAAAAGCTTCATTAGGAGTTTTAGAATTGACTAATACAGGAACAACCCTCATGCAATCATCCAATGAGCAAATGATAAAAATCGATACAATTATGCAGGAAGCTGTCGGTAAAATGGAGAAGCTAGAAATTCAAACGAAGGAAATTTCTAAGTTGATAGAACTAATTCAACAAATTGCTGATCAAACAAATCTTCTTGCGTTAAATGCCGCCATTGAAGCAGCAAGAGCAGGAGAGCATGGTAAAGGATTTTCTGTTGTAGCAGATGAAGTAAGAAAACTTGCAGAACAGGTTTCAAAATCCGTTTCAGATATTGCTAACATTGTGATCGGAATCCAACAGGAAAGTAATGATGTAGAAGCTTCTTTAAGGGCTGGTTATTCCGAAGTTCAACAAGGTACCATTCAAATTAATTCAACGAACGATACCTTTATTCAAATTAACGCCTCAGTTTCAATAATGGTCGACAACATTTATGAAATTATTTCTCAACTATCTGAGAATGTATCCCTAGTACAACAAATGGACGAAACAATTGAGGAAATAGCGGCAATATCTGAAGAATCTGCAGCATCATCTGAGGAAACTGCAGCCACTGCCAATGAATTTAGCCGTTCTATTGATGAAGTATCAAAGAATGCTTCTGATTTAGATGAGCTTGCAAATAAATTAACGACGTTAGTTGGAAACTTTAAATTATAATTCTTTTCTATAAGAAGGTAGTTGGAATCAATGATTTCAGCTACCTTTTTACTTTGTAGAAGGAGAGATTTTATCACAAACATCTTTAATTCTTTAAATCTCCTCGTTTTTAATATTTAACAACCTAATAAAATGAATATCTCTTTCTCTAATTTTTTGTTGAATCTCGTCATTCCCTTGATAAGTAAATAATCCATTTCCTGTTTTTGTACCAAATTGACCGTTGTCTACTTTTTCTTTAACAAATGGTGGGACTTTTTCCTCTTTTGATAGTACAGGAGCAAGGTTTTCAACAACGCTTTTCCAAATATCTAGACCCCCGAAGTCAGCAGTTTCCAGTGGACCAATAAATGCCCATCTGAATCCAGGACCAGCACTTACTGCTAAATCAATATCCTCTGCATCTGCTATTCCATTATCTAAAAGATAGAAAGCCTCTCGAACTAAAGCTGCTTGAAGACGATTTGCAATTAAACCAGGGATGTCCTTTTTTAAGACAACTGATTTCTTACCAATCCTTTTTAAAACAGCTACAGTATGCTCAATAATTTCTTGAGCAGTTTCCTCGCTCTTTACCACCTCAACAAGCGGAACTAAATGTGCTGGATTGAAAAAATGTGTAATGATCAGTCGGTCTTTCTTTTGAACACCTTCTGAAAGCTGTTTTATCGAAAACGTCGAAGTATTAGAAGCGATAATAGCATCCTTGTCGACAATCTCTTCTAATTGCTTAAATAAATCGAACTTAACATTTATTTTTTCAGAAACAGCTTCTGTTATAAATTTACTTCCACATACAGCCTCTTCAAGATTGGTAGTCGTGAAAATATGCTGTAATGTTTTTTCTTTCTCTGCTAGTGTAATTGCATTTTCTTGAAGCAATAGATTTAAGTTATTTGATATTTTATTTAACGCATCCTGTAAAATTTCTACATTTATATCGTACAAATAAACATCAAAGCCAGCTTGCGCGTAGAGTTGAGTAATGCCGTGTCCCATTGTTCCCGCACCTAGTACAGCCATTTTATTTACCAAAATGCCACTCCTTATCTACCATCTTTTTATAATTATATTATTTTCGATAATTTGGTATAACTACCGTGAAAAAAACTAATATGGTCATAAATAAAAGCCGAAATTCCAATTATTTATAAAAATAGTGTAAAATTGAAATGAATACATAGTGTCATTGCAAACTATGAGGGGGGAATTTCATGGATTTAAAAGAAACACCTCAAGAAAAAAGAGAACGATTAAGAATGGACGAATTAAAAAACAATCCAACTGGTTCATTAAATGATGGATTAAATCGAGGAGCAAATGGGAGCTTAGGTGATCTAGTCGGTATGGGCTGGAAGGGGTCAGGGATATTAATTTTAGTCTTGGTTGTAGGTTATGTAATCTACCGTTTGATAGCGGGTTAGTGAATTAAAAAGTAAAAATATAAGCATTGATTAATAAAAGCCCCAATCGAATTTTTTGATTGGGGCTAAATACATTAGCAAAAAAAATCAATTTATCCTGGCTCGGAACTAAATTCTATAAAATCTGCAATCGTATATTCCTTTTCTACTTTTTCATTTTTCCTGTTAACCCATGCTACTGTAATCTCTTCATCACTAAATACTTCCTCGATGTCATTATTGCTTAACCCTTTTGAATAAAAGATTGCTATTCGATTATACGTTGCATAATTTACCTTTTGATTGTCTTGTGAAGAGCCATTGCCATTATCAAATCGAGCAGTATCATCTATAGTATTAAATATTTCCATTAAATCAGGGATATAGATCTGTCTTTCTTTCACAGAATCATCATGCTTCATATGGAAATCTAATTTAAACATTTTGTAATCATCAATTGCACCATCTTTATAATTAAGAATATTGTACTCATATTCACTTATTGGAGAAATGGTTGCTTTAATTTCAATTTCCGGTTCTGAGTCATTACAGAAAGCTAGAACTCCTACAATTAGAAACACCACGAAAATAAAACCTAACTTTTTCATACTCATCTCCTTTTTGCAAAGTGGAATCTAAGTGTTGATAATTGTTAGCTTCCTTCCTCTTTTCCTATAAACATTCATTATTAACTATATTAAACATAAATTACCTTTTATGTTTAAATTTATATATTTGTAGTAATCTTAAGTGTAAAATAGGGATATTAAACAACTTATGAATATGAGGAGTTTGTATGAGGAATTGTCTAATATTTTTTATTTGCTTATTTTTGATGGGGTGTACTGTTACTAATAATGCTATAGCCGATACACCTGAGAAGGCATTACGACTAATTGAATCGAAAGGACAAGGTTATCCGAAGATTCTTTCTTTACTAAATTCGATTGAAATTAGCGAGAAACAAGTTTTTTACGTTTATGAAGCTGAAATTAATAGTAACAAGGAATGGTTTGTGGCAAATTTAGAAAAAAATGATGATTCTAAGTGGTTTGTACACGAATCCATAAATATAGGTATGCCAAATAGTGAAAATGAAATATACGCAGCAGGTACAAATACCTTCACAGCAGGATTAAGTAATGATTTACAAGAAATAAAAGATGATTGGATAGTTATTAATATTCCAAGTCATAATTATTTTGTTTGGATTGAATTACATGGTGATTAGTTTCATTTACTGTTGGATTAATTCTATTCTTACTAGGGGGATAACATGTCTTACAATGCTATTTTATGTGCAATTATTGCAGGTATTTTAACTTTTATTTCGTCTCCAAGAGAACCTTTAAACCCTATTTTAATCACTAATATTTTTCTAGGATTAATAGCAGGGTTGCTGATGGATAGAAATAAAAAACATTCATAAATTTTGAGCAGGGGGAATCGACATGACAATAAAAGTAGTTTCAGCAACCAAAGATGATTATCTGGAGATAAATACAATTGTAAAGGAAGGGCAAGATGAGCATGCAGAGGCTTTACCACAGATTTTTAAAAAAGTAGAGAAAGTCATGCCGATTCCTTACTTTTATGAATTAATAGAGAACCCGATTTGTGAAATATTAGTTGCTAAAAACGATGAAAATATAGTAGGTTTTGCTGTTTTAGAGCTCAAACACGCACCACCATTTGAATCGATGGTGCCTAGAAAGTTTGTATATATGAATGATTTTGGGGTGAAAGGAATCCATCAGAGACAAGGGGTTGGAAGAGTATTATTCCAAGCATGTGTTGATTGGTCGAAGGGGATGGGAGCGACATCTTTAGAATTAAATGTATGGGAGTTCAACCGAAAAGCGACCTCTTTTTATGAAAGCTTCGGCATGAATACTATCAGTAGACAAATGGCATTAGACCTTTAAAAGAATAAGAAGGCATTTATGCATCGTCACAAAAGGGTCAGGACATACCCAAACAGAAACACCATAAATGCATATTCTATTATAGCGATGGTATGGAAGTGGGTATCAAAATGGTGAACAACCGAAGGAACACTAGAGAGCAGAGTATTGAACAAGACATAACTTTTGATTTTATCAATGGGAGTTCCTCTGATCAAGTCGCTATTTTAGGGAATGTCATTGTTCTTTTAGGGGAATCCATTGTTGTTTATTCGCAAGTACTAGCTTCTCAAGAAAAAGCCCAAGCTTTGCAACGTTCATCCCAAGATACAAATAATGTGCAGCAACAACTAAACAGGATTTCTCATGAACTCGAGCAAATTAAAAAAATGCTAAAAAAAGCATTGTAACAAAAAACCAAGAACCTAATGAAATGGGGCTTGGTTTTTTTATTCCTAACAAAGCATAATTGAAAACTGACTTTATCTTTATAATTCATTCGCAATTATGAAAAGTAGAGAGTAAGCTGTAAAATTTCTAAAGTATTACGAATGACTGGTTAAAGGAAATGCCACCAAAAAAATTAGTAAACCATTAACAATTTTGAAGTTTACAAGATGAATAGAGAGGAGTACAATAATTTTCGCGAATCAATAATTTCATAATGGCCTAATCTCATTTAAATGAGAACGGAGGAACCAATCTTTTTGGGGTTAATTCTACATTTGTAGAAGGGATGATTTAACTCTTTCGCCATCCTACCCGTCAGCTAACTTCGTCGGCTAATGCGAAGGAGGTCATAATAGACCGCCTATTCAAGATGTCTTTTTGTCCTATTACAACAATTGACTCTTGTTTTAATGCGGTCTTTTTTATTTGAAAAAAAGAGGTTAGAGGGGTAACCGTCTTAAGAGTAAAAAAATGTACAGAACCGAGGAGAGAATAATGAATAAAATCAAAGACAATCTTAATCCCTCAAAAATTTTAGTGTTAGGGTTTATTTTTATCATTATAATCGGGGCTATTTTACTAAGTTTGCCAATTGCCACGGAAGATGGAAGGGGGTTAGCATTTTTAGATGCATTGTTTACCTCGACATCAGCTACCTGTGTAACAGGACTTGTTGTAGTAGACACAGGTGATACCTTTTCTATGTTTGGTGAGATCGTCATACTAATCCTTATTCAATTAGGGGGGATAGGCTTCATGACGTTTGCAACATTTTTATTTACGTTACTAGGAAAAAAAATTTCATTAAAAGAGAGATTGCTGTTAAAAGAAGCTTTTAACGCTTCTTCAACATCAGGAATCGTGAAGCTAGTACAAAGAATTTTAATTTTTACGCTATTAACTGAAGGTATAGGTGCTTTAATACTGGGTATTCGATTTTCATTTGAAATGCCAATCGGACAAGCAATCTATTATGGAATTTTTCACTCAATCTCACTTTTCAATAATGCGGGGTTTGATTTAATGGGAGATTTCCAAAGTCTAACGG
Source organism: Lysinibacillus sp. PLM2 (assembly GCA_023168345.1). Taxonomy (NCBI): domain Bacteria; kingdom Bacillati; phylum Bacillota; class Bacilli; order Caryophanales; family Bacillaceae; genus Lysinibacillus; species Lysinibacillus sp. PLM2. The sequence goes on from AP025689.1 coordinate 506,465, forward strand.
GTTATGTTAATGACCCAATTATCGTTTTAACCGTCTGTATGCTAATCATAATTGGTGGTCTCGGGTTTATTGTGATAAATGAGTTATATGAATATCGCGTTATACGTAAAGTTTCACTTCATACAAAGGTTGTTTTATTTACAACAGTTATTTTAATAATTGGTGCAACAATATTTATTTACCTTTTTGAGTATGGAAACGATAAAACATTGGGTCCTCTATCCGAAGTAGAAAAGGGTCTTGCTGCAGTGTTCCATGGTATAACGCCAAGAACTGCCGGTGCAAATACATTGTCAATGGGAGAGTTAACCCATGCAACATTATTTTTAACTATTTTTCTTATGTTTATTGGGGGAGGTTCAGGTTCCACAGCTGGAGGTATTAAAGTAACGACTTTTGCGGTTTTAATCGCAACTGTACTATCTCAGTTAAAAGGAAAACAAGATGTTGTTCTCTTTAAGCGCCGTATTGTAATTGATACGATTTTAAAAGTACTTACAGTCGTGATGAGTGGAATTATGGTTGTAGTGATTGTCACCTTTTTACTTAGTATCACAGAAAAAGGCCATGAATTTATGGTGTATCTGTTTGAAGCTACATCAGCTTTCGGAACAGTTGGACTATCGATGGGCTTAACTCCAGAGCTATCACCAATAGGTCGCATTCTAATTATTATTACGATGTTCATCGGAAGATTAGGTCCTTTAACACTAGCATTTGCGATTGCAAATAGAAAAAAACAAGAAGGTTTTCAACATCCAAAAGGAAATATCATGATTGGTTAATTTGGGAGGGGAAAAAGAATGGCAAAAAAATCGTATGCTGTGATTGGATTAGGACGATTTGGAACGAGTGTTGCTAGAAGATTACATGAAGCAGGGCAAGAAGTGCTTGGAATAGATATTAATGAAGAAAAAGTTGAAGCTTCGGAAATGTATTGTACCCATGCAGTTATTGCAGACTCGACAGAAGAAAAAGCACTCAATTCAGTAGGAATCAAAAACTTCGATTATGTTATCGTAGCAATTGGAAATGATATTCAGTCAAGTATCTTAACGGTAATGTTACTTAAAAATTTAGGGGTAAATAACATTATTGCTAAAGCCTTAGGAAAAAGACATGGGCAGGTTTTAGAATCCATTGGGGTTGAATGGATTATCTATCCTGAACGAGATATGGGGGAACGTGTGGCAAATCAATTGCTATCTCCAAATATGCTTAATTATATAGAGCTATCAAAAGATTATAATATAGAAGAAATCATTCTTCCATCTAAAATGGCAGGAAAAAACCTTCGAGAGCTAAATATTCGAGCAAAATATAATGTTAGTGTGATAGCAATAATGAGAAATGGCAATGTTATTGTTTCTCCGTCACCAGAAGAATTGCTTCAAGAAGATGATATTTTAGTAACAATCGGGAATAGAAGTGATCTAGCATTATTCGCAAGCTTAAAATAAGCATGTAAAGTAAATGAACATTTATCCAAATTGGATAAATGTTCATTTATTATTTATCACCGGTTCTATTTTTTATTTACTATCAATAATATTTACATGATATTCTCTATAATGGATGAGTTTAGATATATGAGGGGAAAAATTGAAAAATACATAAAAAGGTGATGGCGATTAAATTATTAAAAGGTGTCTTTTTGGTGTTATTTGGATTTATTACATTAGGATTAGGTGTTCTAGGGATTATTATCCCAGTTTTACCGGGATTACCTTTTCTACTAATTGCAGGATTTTGTTTCACGAAAAGTTCAAAGCGTCTCGATAAATGGTTCAAAAAAACACTATTCTATAAAAAATATGTTCGAGGATTCCTTTTAAAAAGGGGGATGACACGTAAAGAAAAAATCCGCATTAACCTTGTAGCAGATTTCTTTATAATCTTGTCTGTTATTTATGTAGATATCTTACTTGTAAAAATTTTATTGATTATGATGGCATTTTATAAACATTATTATTTCATCTCTAAAATCAAGACAATCAAGCCGTTAAGCCATTAAAAAGTTCTCAAAAATATTTTTGAGGAGCTAAAGGAGTTAGCCCCTCGTTTGGTAATAATTCCAGAGTAAAAAGGCTATCCACGAGTTAAAAAACTTTGGAATAGCTTTTTTACATTATATCAATGGAACATTTTGTCTACACGTTGAATTACCTCGTCAGCAGATAGACCGCGAGCATCAATCACTGATCCTTCAGTTACAATGTTACTGATACCCATTACGTCTTCATCCGTTCCTGTAATAACACATGCATCACATTTTTTTGCATCTTCCTCACTGCGAAGTTGAATGACTTCATAGCCCTTTGCCTGTAATGCTGCTTCAACATTGGATAAAGATTGTTCTACACCGATTACTCTTGACATGATACTTCCACCTCCTATATGTAATGTGTCATATAAGAATGGTAATTATTCAATTTTAAAGGGGAAACTGAGAAAGAATAATTAAAAATTGTATTCGAAAACAAATGGAACACATCAACATTCGATAAATTATGACATCAAAAAAGCTTTTTTTTCATAACATATAATTGAGGTGAAAAAATGCCAAGAGTTAAGTATCGAGATAAAGACGTTGACCTAATTGCAAGAATGATGCGAGCGGAAGCTGAAGGTGAAGGAAATCAAGGAATGCTTTATGTAGGTAATGTTATTGTTAATCGACTCGTAGCAAATTGTTTAGACTTTAGAGATTTAAGATCGATTGAAGATGTTATTTTTCAAGTACAAGGAGGAAATTATTCATTCGAAGCAGTTCAAAAGGGAAATCTTTTTTATAACCCTGCAAGAGCCAATGAACAACGATTAGCAAGGCAAGTGTTGGAATATTGGAGGGACCACCCTGGGAAATATGCCCTTTGGTATTTCAATCCATATGCTCCATGTCCTCCTACGTGGTACGGGCAACCTTTTACTGGTCAATTTAAAAATCATTGTTACTATGAACCAGCTGCAGGAACATGTGAAAGTGTTTATAGTTAGGTGAGTCGTAATTAGTTTTTATCCGTCAATCCAACGATGATGTGTACGTGTCTTGTTAGATGTGTCTAGCAAACAAGGTTGCATCAATATGGATTGGCGTTTTTTTGATTAATTATATCTACAGTATATAATTGGTTATAATAAAAAACGAATATAAAAAAGGGAAGTGTCGGCAATGGATTTCGAAACAGTAATGGGGGAGCTTGAAGTTCTTGGGAAAGAGCGAACGAAAAAGATTTATATGTCCAATGGTGCAAGAGAACCTTTATTTGGAGTAGCAACAGGGGCGATGAAACCGATCGCTAAGAAAATAAAAATGAATCAACCTTTAGCCGAAGAGCTTTATGCAACAGGAAACTACGACGCCATGTACTTTGCAGGAATTATTGCAGATCCAAATGGAATGACAGAGGCGGATTATGACCGTTGGATGGACCAAGCCTATTTTTATATGATATCGGATTATGTGGTGGCAGTAACTTTATCCGAATCAGAAATTGCGCAAGAGGTTGCGGATAAATGGATTGCTAGTGGTGAGGAGCTTCCAATGTCAGGAGGATGGAGTTGCTATTGTTGGCTTTTAGGAAGCCGTTCAGACGCAGAGTTTTCCGAAAGCAAACTTTCCGATATGCTTGACCTTGTAAGAAAAACAATTCATGATGCACCAGAACGAACGAAGGCATCAATGAATAACTTTGTATATACAGTTGGTGTTTCCTATGTACCACTCCATGAGAAAGCGTTGGAAACTGCAAAAACAATAGGGGTTGTTGAAGTGAAACGAGAGAACAAAAAAAGCAGTCTCCTAAACCCTTATGAAAGCATTCAGAAAGAAGTTGATAAAGGGAGAATTGGGTTTAAACGAAATTATGTAAGATGTTAACAAGAGTGAGCTTCGACGATTCCCACACAAAACATAAGTAGGAAGTAAAAAGTGTTTCTTTGTTCTAAGAAATGCTTTTTATTTTGCATAAAAAATTAATTAATAACAATAAAATAATAACTCTATTCAATAATTATTTATTGCAAAACGATAAAAATTAGTTTATTATCAATAACGTAATCAAAAAAAGAGAGGTGTTATAAAGTGAAACGAGGCTCAACATGGTTTTTAAAGGTTGCAGTTTTTGTAATTGGTACCCCGGTTCTTGCAGCTTGCATATTTCTTTTACCTTCAATAGCTAAAGATGTTGCAGAAGGTGGATCGGAGTGGGCTTGGGTAATCTATAGCCTGTTTATCATTATGTATGTCTCTGCGATTCCATTTTTTATTGCATTATTCCAAGCATTTAAGCTTTTAAGCTATATAGATAAAAATAAAGCCTTTTCTCAACTTTCTGTAACGGCATTAAAGAAAATTAAATATTGTGCTACTATAATTGCTGGTTTGTATGTATTTGCATTACCGCTTTTCTATATCTTTGCTGACATAGATGATGCTCCAGGAGTCGTAATTGTTGGGATGATGTTTGTTTTTGCTCCATTAGTCATTGCAGTCTTTGCAGCAGTCCTTCAAAAGCTTTTAAAAGAGGCGATTGATATCAAATCAGAAAATGATTTAACGGTCTGAGGTGAAAACAATGGCAATAATCGTAAACATTGATGTTATGTTGGCAAAAAGAAAAATGAGCGTTACCGAGTTAACGGAGAAGGTTGGAATTACAATGGCAAATCTTTCAATATTAAAGAATGGCAAAGCAAAGGCAATTCGATTTTCAACTTTAGAGGCAATTTGTAAAGCATTAGACTGTCAGCCAGGGGATATTTTAGAATACCGAAATGATGATGATACCTTAGAATAATAATGAATTTTCAAAATACGAAGTAATTTAAAATAGAAAAGAACTGGAGATTTCAATATGGGATTTTACTACTTATTTTTACTTCTAGTAGGTGTTGTCCTTCTTTTAGTTGGGGGATGGTCGCTATGGAAAGGCGTATTCTTATCGAATAAAACGATTCTTCTACTATTGATTATAGGTCTTTTATGTGTTAGCTTGGCAATCTTTCTATTAACGCCAGGCAGTTCTGAAGTAATTGCGGATTTATTGAACCTATAAAAATTAGTTATATGAAAAGTGTACTCAATTTAAGTTTGAGTACACTTTTTTCGTGTTGATTAGGCTCAATCTGTTTCTTCATTCATTTTATCAAAAACTAGATGTCATCTAAATACAGCGCTATGAGCCATGTGAGGAGGAGTCTCGTTTTTTGTATTGTAAGTTTTACATTCAAGTCTTTGAATAAAGCTTCTCCCAGAGTGTGTTCAATGGTTCATTAGTAATTAAAAAGGGTTAATCCTTTTTATGTTGAAGTTTATAATGAAGAAGTAATTTATACCATCGTGTTTTTGATAAAACGGAGGGGTTTATTTGATACAAAGGCAAAATCTATTAAAGGTTTCCTCATATATATTAATAAAGGTTGCTGGTGCAGGGTTTTTATTGTTTGTATTGGCTGTAGGTTTGTTTTATGGAAATGGCTTTGAATTATATGAATTTGTAGAAGGAATTTCGAATTGGTTTTTATGGATGATTATTTTCGGTTATGGTGTTCTATGTTCGATGTTGATTGATTTAATTGTTTATAGATTTCCAAATACCAATTTATCTGTAATATTTCTATTATATTTTGTAGCTGGGTTTATATATTTTATTGTAATTGGTGGATTAAATGTTTACACGGTGATTGGAGGTTCTATAGGAGCAATAGGTGCTTTGGTATTTTATCTTGGAGAGAAAATATCAATTCGATTTACATCGTTAAGATATATATTTGCACTTGTTGTACCCTTATTGTTAATCATTTTAACGAACTTTGATTTCACCCAAAAATTTCAATGGAATGAATTGAAAAATGATAGTTCCTACACAGCGACTTTTGACTATTTCAATGGGAAACAGGAAATACCAATTTATGCGAAAGAAGATCAAACCATTACTTTTTCTCATGATTTTCTTAACACAAATGGTGGAGGACATGGTTTTTATGTTCAAAACGAAAATAATGAAATGGTCGGTATGAGTGAAATTAGTAGCAGTGTAAATAAATTCAAAGCTCAAAAAGATGGGGTTTATCGAATTGTAATAACGGGAGATGATGTAGCGGGGAGTTTTAGCGTAGCTTGGAGAATAGACTGAATGTGTGGAGGTAATATTTTGGGACTAATTATTCCTAAATGTATGAAATGCAATAAGGAAATTGAGGGTGACGAAGAAGTATTAGTTCGAATTCGCTATCCAAAGCGAAAAGGTTTTACTGAAATTAAAGCTTATTTAAACCTTGAAGGGAAGTTTATTTGTAAAATGTGTTCAGCTAAAATGAATCTTGAATAGAATGTTTTCGTGGGTCCGAGCCTACACGATGAATTAGGTAAACAACACAAGTAAAAAAGGAGAACCCCACTAAGATTCTCCTCAATATCCAGAAACTATTCTTTAGGTTGTAGATCCTCAATTGAATCAATGTCCATATATGAAGGGACAACAAATCCATTTTTCCCGCCAGTTAAATTAGGTCCTAAATCAACAATATCTTCCTTATACTCTTCATAGAAAGATCCGTGTGTTGTAGGTAACCATGGTGCAAGGGAAGCATCACCTTCTCCTGTTGCAATAGCTTGGAACATAATCACTGGATCTACAGGTGTTAATGTAACATTATAGCCCTGTCGTACTAATACTTCATACATTACTTGTGCTGTCGCACGTTCTGTATCCCATGGGGTTAGGACTAATTCGATATCCTTTCCGTCTACTTTTTCAGTACCTGCAATCCATTCATTTACTTTTTCCGGATTCGATTCAACCCAATTCTTTGCTGCCTCTTCCATTGAGATTTCTTGAGCGGCTAATACTACAGATTCGATGTCTTCTAATTCCCAATGAAAAGTATCTAGTATTTTGTAAGCGTTCGGCATGTCTTCCTCTAATCCTTTTCTTACAATGGTTTGTATGTTCTCCACACCACCAAAAGTTCCTTTCGGGTCTTCAAGGAACTTCAAATCATATGCGGCGAATTTCCAGTGAGGACTCCAACCGGATACAATTATAGGTTCCTCGTTCTTAATTGCGTCCTCTAGGGCAGCAAGCATACCTACAGTAGAACTTTCTTCTAGCTCCCAGCCTTCTAAATTATCATAGGCTTCTAATGTGTCTTTTGTAAGTTGGGTTAATCCTGCACCTGGTTCAACGCCAGTAATTGTATAGTCTAAAGCTTCACTTACGTTAGGCTTTTCATCTTCTTGAACGTTTTGCTGAGCACCTTCGTCGTTACCGCAAGCAGCTAGTAGTAAAGAAATGGACAGGCCAAGTGTTATCCCTTTTAACTTTAAATTTCTCACACTATCATCCCCTTAAAATAAAGAGCAATCCACAAAACCCTTTACAAATTTATTACTCTATCGAACAGCAGTAATATATTATTAAGGTTAACATCATACTTTAACGTATTTCAAATTAGGTATTTAGTCATGGGTATGATAAGTTTTATAAATTTGTGCTATGGAAAAGAACATGAATTAATACTGTATAAATTTAGAAAAAATCATTGATCACGTTTATTATGGATAGTGCTAGGAGGATATTAATGGAAGTGGTAAATTTATATTAAATAAAAGATGTTAAAAATCAAAAAAGTAATAAATTTATATAGCGTTAATGAGTATAAATGCCTTTGTAGGTCACTTAAAAATGATTCAATTTATCCATGTGCTCGAATAGGGATATAAAGCTTCTATGATGATTTATTTCAACCACTAACCACTTAATACTAAATGAATCACAAAACAACTGGCAAAAGGATAAAAAACAAAGTAGGCATCCCCATGACAACTAGCCCGAATAGAATATGAAAAATAAACAATGCTATCAATGTAGCATTCCAATTTATAAATGAGGTGTTCCTTTGAAATTACTCGTCATTGGTTCTATTCTATTTGGCGCGATTGTGTTTGCTTTATTGCCCATACTATCAACGTACTTTTTTCAACCAACCTTAAAGGATAGTATTAAATTTAATGTTTATTTTCTTCCACTCAATTTTATAGGTAACGTAGTGTTAGCCTGGGGATTTATTCAAGGTGCCAAACTGTTTGGAAATACAGTAATGCTTTCTGGAATACAATTAGGTACTAATGCAATTGTTGTTACGGCATTATCTATTTTAGTTTTACATCAAAAGATTACTATGTACTCCATCCTAGGCATTGTTTTGATTGTAATCGGAACAGTTCTATTAAATAAATAAAAAATGGTTGCGTATTTACTGCGCAACCATTTTTACTTCAATTTTATATTTATATTTTAAATTTACTTACAGCAACAGTTAGCTCAGTGCTTAGGTTATTTAATTGTTCAGAGGCTTCTGCAACAGATTGAATTGCTGTTAATTGTTCATCACTTGACGCGCTTACTTCTTCACATGCAGCCGCAGTCGATTGAGCCGTCATAGACATGTCTCTAATCGTATTTACTACCTGATCTTTATATTTCACGATTCCATTCATTTCAGTAGTTAAATTGTCGAATGTCTTTTCCATATTTTCAATCAATGCTGAAATGTTTTCAAATAGAGAACCAGTTTCTTTAACAACAACACCTTGATTTTGGAATGTATTTTGCATTTCGTTCATTTGTGTTGCGACCTGTAAAGAGTCATTTTGTAGTTGTTGAATCGTTAATTTTACTTTTTCTGTCGCACTTGCAGATTGCTCTGCTAATTTTCGCACCTCTTCTGCCACAACAGCAAAGCCTTTACCGTGTTCACCGGCGCGAGCTGCTTCAATACTTGCGTTTAGTGCGAGCAAATTCGTTTGAGCTGAAATCTCAGAAATTGTATCCATGACTGTACCAATATCAGATACTTTTAGCTTCAATGTTTCAACAGCTTTTGCCATTTGTTTTAATTCATCTTGCGAATGACCAAATGAACCGAAAAGCTCTGTCATTTTATCTCGACCGGCGTCATTTAATTCATTTGCTTTCATCGTAATATCATGTAAAGCATTTGTTTGGTTAGTCATTTCATTTATTTTCTCACCAAGCATTGTTGATGAATCAGTTACTGCATCGGCATTTTCGGATGATGTTGTTGCGCCAATAGCAATATCATTAACTGCCCTTGATACTTCCATACTTGATGCACTCGTTTCCTCAGCTAATGCACTTAAATGATGAGAACGTTCTTCTACATGATTGGATGAATCTTTAACAACGCTAATAATCTTTTTCATATTTTCAAGCATGTCATTAAAATGCTGAGATAAACGACCGATTTCGTCGTTTGAATTAACGTCAATTTTTACAGTTAAATCACCCTCTGCCACTTGTCCCATTAATGAACCTAAAGTATTAATCGGTCTTAATGTTTTTGTAATAAAGAAATAAAGAATAACAAAGATAATGAGTAAAATTACTATAGTAAAGATAATAATTAACACTTGGATACTGTTCGCAGTACCTTGTAATTGATCCGTTTGATAGACAGATCCCACTGTCCAACCTAATTCAGGCATTTTATGATAAACAATTACGGATTTTTTTCCATCAATGGAAGTATGTAATGAACTTGTTTCAGTAGTGTCTGACAGGATATTAGCAACTTATTCTTCGCCACTTAAGTTCTCACCGAATTGTGAAGGGTGAACAATAGCAGTTCCTGTTCCGTCTAAAATAATAGGATAGCCTTCATAACCAAGATTTATAGAAGAGATCATGTCTGTTAAGCTTGATAAGAGAATATCTACTCCAATAACACCGACAACTTCATTTCCATCCATCACAGCTTTCGAGCCTGCAATTGCATATTCCCCAGTAGAAGAATCCACATATGGAGCGGACCATATAACTTCATTTGGATTACTCATAGCATCGTTAAACCATGAACGTGAGTAAACATCTAAATCAAAAATTGCATCAAAGTGGGGTTCTGTAATGATTTTTTCACCAGTAGTGAAGTAAATTGAAGAAGCAGAATCATAAATTGATAAATAATTTGCTAATTCTTCACGATAAGCTCGGTCTGCCTCGTCGTTGTATTCATTAGAATTCTCAAAGTAATCTAGTACTTCTTTTGACGATGCCATTTTTAGTATGCTTTTTTCATGCCCTTCTAAAAAGGTATTGATAGAATTAGATAATTCATCAACTAGTATTTTGCTTTGATCTATTACACTCTCCTCAGTTTTAGAAGAAATCGTTAAGGAAGTAGCTGTAGCAAGTGATCCTAAACCTAATAATATAACTATCAAAACTATGGCGATGAGTCGCCATCGAATAGAATTTTTCAAAACCTTCACCTCCAAATTATTACCATATAATTTTATCATAATGGAGTATGTCTCTGAATATGTCCGGAGTAGTGACGTTTTAAATTTCTGAAATAAGAATTATCGAAAAATTGAAACTTTCTACTTACAAAATTGGAAAATAATGTTTTTAATAATGGTAATAGTTTAAAATTTTCGTAATACAATAATGGACTTTATCTATAAGATGGACTTTAGCTTTACATTTTTTAAACTAGGGGATTTTATCATAATAGTATTTTGATATAATTTGTTTGATAATTCAGAAAAATGTTGACTTTACGGAATATGGTATTTACTTAGAACTGATAAGTTATTATCTAAAACGATAACACTTGAGGAAATCAATAAGGGATTTGATGACTTATTATCGGGTGAGTATATTCGAATTGTTATTAAATTTGAGTAGATGCTCGTATTAGATTTTAAAGGTGTAAAACTTCTATTAGAAAAAAGGTTTAAAGACTTCGGCATATACTCCGAAGTCTTTAATGTTTAATGATAATGGGTTCGATTAGGGAGGCATCTAGCTCCTCACCATATCCACAATAGTCACTGCAATAAAATATGTAATAATCGAAACAAAAGCACCTTTCCATCCAAATAAAAATAGTGCAAAAAGGAAAATGAAAATATTAATAATGAAAATGGATTGTCCAACAGTAAAGTTCGTTTTTCTAGCGATGAGTAACGCGAGTACGTCACTTCCGTCTAAAACACCTCCATTACGAATGACAATGCCAATACCAAGACCAAGGAGAATTCCTCCGATAATAAGCTCTAATAAAGAATTCCCTTCCAAAAAGGGGGTTCTTCTTTCCAATATACTAGTAGAAAGTGTTAAAGAAATAATGCCAAAGGTTGCAGAAAAAGCAAATCGTTTACCAAGATACTTTAACCCAAGTAAGATAAAAGGAATGTTAAAAATGAATAGCAAAAGGCTTAAAGGATAGTGACCAAACTCTGATAACATCATAGACACGCCAGTAATGCCACCATCTATTAAGCCATGTGGAATAAGAATGACTTCTAGACTTATGGCGGTGATGGAGGCCCCTATAAAAATCCATGGAATTTTAAAAGCAAGCTCTGCAAAATACATTTTATATGGACTAAGACTTTTCAAATTTGAACTCCTTTTCATAGTTCGATATATAGATTTTACGTTTATAAACTGAATTGTTTTCATATATATAATTATGAGTTTGCAAAAAAGATGATGAATCGTAAAGAAAATTAATATAAACAATGAATGAATATACATTCTCCAATCAGTTCGCGAAGACATAAAGCAAAGCTATTGACAACAAAAGAAATAACGATTATAGTTACCTTCAGTAATAGTTACTTATGGTAACTAAATTTAGAAAGCTATCTATAGTCAATTAGGGAGTGCGAATGAATGGAAGGGTTTTTTAGAGAATATATAAGACTGTATCGTCCATTAATTACAAAACTAAATGAATTAATGAGTCCATATGAGCTGTCATATTCCTTATGGCAGGTAATTTTTTATATTAAAAATTATGGTCCTTCAACACTTGTAGATGTTTCGAGTTTTTATGAGGTAGAAAAACCAACGATCACGAGAAGGGTCCATCGTTTAGAAGAACTCAAGTTGGTGAAACAGATTCCTGGAAAAGATAGACGGGAGAAAGTGATTCAATTAACACTGTCGGGTGAGGACATTTACCAAACTCTTAGAGCTAAAATTACGGAATTAGAAAATGGAATAATGGAGGGCATTTCATTAGATGAGCAAACAGTATGCTTCCAAACACTTCCGAGAATTCAAGAAAATTTATTGAAAAAAGAAGGGAAACCAATTGAGTAAGTCTAAGCTTTGGACAAAGGATTTCATCATCGTATCCTCTGTCAATTTTTTATTAACATTAGTATTTTATTTATTAATCGTCATTATTGGTGTCTATGCAGTGGATCGTTTCCATGCTACTACGAGTCAAGCAGGTCTTGTCACAGGAATTTTTATTATTGGTACATTAATAGGGCGTTTAGTGATCGGTAGTAGTATTGATAAAATTGGACGGAAAAAAACGCTATTTATCGGGTTAATTCTATATGTAATTACAACGTCAATGTATTTTATCCAAGTAGATATTAACTTTTTGCTTATTACCCGTTTACTTCATGGGATTACACTAGGAATCGCGAGTACTGCAACGGGAACGATTGTGGCACAAATTATACCTACAGTGCGAAAAGGAGAAGGAATCGGTTACTACAGTATGAGTACGACTCTGGCGACAGCCATCGGGCCATTCGTAGGGCTACTGATGAGTCAGCATTCAAGCGCTGAAATGATTTTCATTTTATGTCTCCTGTTCGGTATTTTCAGTTTAGCAACAGCATTTTTCCTATCTGTTCCGAAATTAGAAGACATGACAATAAAAGAACCTGTTACAAAAGGGATCAAACTAGCGAATTTCATTGAACCAAAAGCCATTCCAATCGCAATTGTAACGCTAGTTGTAGCATTTGGTTATTCCAGTGTTTTATCCTATATTAACTTTTATGCGATAGAAATTGATCAAGTGAGTGCGGCAAGCTTCTTCTTCCTTGTCTATTCCATTGCTGTACTGGTTTCACGTCCATTTACTGGTAGATTACTAGATTTAAAAGGTGCTAATTATGTAATGTATCCTGCCTTTGTTCTATTTGCAGTTGGATTGTTCCTATTAAGTATTGCAAACAACGGATTTATCCTTTTACTAGCAGGGGTATTAATTGGGCTTGGATTTGGAAACATGCAATCATGTACTCAGGCGATTGCTGTGAAGTTAACACCTGCGCATCGTATGGGGCTAGCTACATCAACCTTCTTTATTTTCCTTGATGCTGGCCTAGGTTTCGGACCATATATCCTTGGTTTCTTCATTCCATTTATGACTTATGGCAAGTTATACGGCATTTTAAGTGTCGTAATTTTGGTTTCAACAGCCCTATATTTCTTCATGCATGGCAAGAAAGCGAATCACCAAGTGGTAAGTGAGTAGCGGTTAATTTTATTTTTATAAACGGAAATCCATTTTGAATGTGATAGTCAAAATGGATTCTTTTTTTAGTATTTTTAACTTTCCTGAAGCTCAAGGTTATTTATTCTTAAAACGTTTACCCTACGAACATCCAATAACAGGATAAGGAAAAGAATATGCATGACAAAGCTGATCACAAGTAAACCCATCGTGATGGATATAATAAAATTATTAGGTAGATTCATAGCAAACGTTGTACTGAAATAAAACAAAAATACTACGGAAAAGTATGCAATGAACAAATTCTTTGAACGTTTAATTAATCTTGCACTGCCATGTGTTCGAACTACTCCCAAAATGAGCTGGAAAGTATAAAAAATTAAAAGTAAATCGATTACTATTAAGACAATGGAGTACCAGGACCAGCCGAATAGTTCAAATAACTGAAGAAAAGAATTTCCACTAGTTGATGCTGGACCCATGAAAACGTTGGGGATTGAAATAATGACTAGAACTAAAGATAGATTCTTTACTTTCTCTCCAATCGGAAACTTTGAAGCAATTTGTTTAACGCCAGAATAAATTAAAAAATAACCGATTGGATCTGCTAACAAATCTATCATTATATAAAAGTCTAGCGAAACGAAAAAATAACCCCAAAAAATAGTTTGAAATGCATTTTTCATCGGTTAAGTCCCCCTTGTTTCTCAAGGATTATTTTATTAATCGTTTTCTCGTTGAAAGTGGGCATATCAATAATAGGCAATTTATGAACAAAAAGTTCACCACTGTCAGTAATACCTTGAATCACAATATTAAAATAAAAATAAGTTCTATGATCAGGATTTAATCGAGTAAAAAGCTTCAATGAATCATCTTTATTTAAATGAATTGGCAATAAATTTTCATGAAGTGCAACAGCATTTTCTTCGCCAGTGTTCATATCTAATTTATCGTCATACCAATCCGGTAAAACGGAGAGATTGGAATCAAAGTTCAATGAATTCATGATATCTTTTGGAAATCCTAGCTTGAGGAATATATTATGGGAAACGTGATCTTCAAAGGGAAGAGCAATTTTTTCAATCGTTAAAGGCTGTAAAATTTTCATATAGGCATCATGGGCATGATAGTTGCTGGTCGAACCTGAAATTTGATTCACCACAGTAGGAGGAGTATCTTTTCCATAAACAATTACCTTCCCAATATCAGCAGCAACCGTTTGACCATCATTAAAGGTAACTTGGATCTCGTCAAAGCTCCAAACATCATCAGTCCCTTGTTGTATTGGGAGATCAATTGTGTGGATTTCTAATGTAACGGATTTCAGATAGTGATACATAAACTCCTGTTCATATTCCGGATATGCGCTGCTTTGAGGCGGAACCCATAATCCATCGTTTACAACTGGATATGCATAGACACCATCAATTTCCGCATAGTTCACTTCAGAGTCAGAAGGATCCATTTTATTCGCTAAGTAGTAAAGTTTAATTTTTAGTGAATCTTCTTCCGGTATATAAGTTTCATAGTAATGCTCCATAAAAATTGGTTGCACAAGCTGCTTTGATTGAAAATATAAATAGTTTCCAGTCCAACTACAAATTACAATGACTAGGCCAATCCAAAAATAACGTTCTTTCAAGATAATACCCCCATTTTTACCTAATACTGGATTACCATCTTATATATGATAAATGAATTGGTTTCTCGATGGAAGGGTAAGCGTGAAATTTAGAGTAAATGAACTAATTAAGGCTTCATATGGGAAGGAAGGTTTCTTATGGAAGAGCAGCTGATATCTGCTCAAAAAGGATAGGCTAAGTGATCCAATCAAGGATATATCCGCTCCAAAGGATTGTATGTGCCCGAAAGGAAGGTTATCCGCTCAAACCGGTAAGTAACCGCCCAAAAGGATAGGCCAAGTGATCCAATCAAGGATATACCCGCTCCAAAGGATTGTATGTGCCCGAAAGGAAGGTTATCCGCTCCAAACCGGTAAGTAACCGCCCGAAAGGATAGGCTAAGTGATCCAATCAAGGATATACCCGCTCCAAAGGATGTATGTGCCCGAAAGGAATATTATCCGCTCCAAACCGGTAAGTAACCGCTCAAAAGGATAGGCCAAGTGATCCAATCAAGGGTATATCCGCTCCAAAGGATTTGTATGTACCCGAAAGGAAAGTTATCCGCTCCAAACCGGTAAGTAACCGCTCCAAAGGATAGGCTAAGTGATCCAATCAAGGATATATCCGCTCCAAAGGATTGTATGTGCCTGAAAGGAAGGTTATCCGCACCTAATCGAAAAGTAATCGCTTCGAGAATCACCTATATGAACAAATTAAAAAATATATCTAATCAAATCCAACCAAACCGAAACCTAATCGATGGCCACAAAACACAATTAAACAAAACCTTGTGAAAGAATCGATAAATACGTATAATTCGGTTAAAGTTAATTATTGTCAGAATATTTATACATAATGATAATTTCCCATATTTATAAATTTCTAGAATGGGATATGTCGATTAAGGAGATACGATATGGGTGAGAAAATATGGACCGGACCGTTTATCATAGCGGTTCTGAACAACTTTTTTCTATTTGTAGTGTACTATTGTTTATTAACATCATTACCAGTTTACGTTCTGAATGAATTAAATGGAACGGAGGGGCAAGCTGGATTAGTGATCGCTATTTTTATGTTGTCAGCAATTTTGATAAGGCCTTTTTCAGGTAGAATTACTGAAGTGTTAGGAAAAAGAAAGACGTTAATTATTTCACAGCTTTTCTTTTGTATTTCCTCTGTACTATATATTTTCATCGATTCTATTGAACTACTTTATGGATTGAGATTTTTTCATGGAATTTGGTTTAGCTTTGTGACAACAGCGTTAATGACGATAGTGAATGATCTAATTCCAGAGAGTCGAAAAGGTGCAGGGCTTGGGTATTTTGCGATGTCCTCTAATTTAGCTGTTGTCTTTGGACCGTTTATTGCACTAACAACAATCCAGTGGGTCTCTTTTCACCTATTATTTATTGGCCTATCAGTAGCGGTCATAATTGGATATATATTTGCATTTAATCTAAAAGTAACTGAATATCAACAAGATACAGCAGTAGAACGTCGATTTCTTTCATGGGGAGATTTATTTGAAAAAAAGGCGATTCCCATAGCAATTGTGGCTTGTTTAACTGCCTTTTCCTATACAAGCATTATGTCTTACATATCAGTTTATGCAGAGTCAAAAGCTTTATTTGAATATGTCAGTCTATTTTTCGTTGTATTTGCGATCGCCATGATAGTTGCCCGACCTTTTACTGGGCGATTATATGACACAAAAGGGCCAAGTATAGTTATCTTTCCATCTTTCGTATTATTTGCGATGGGGCTATTCTTATTAAGTGTGCTGGATTCGGTTGCAATTTTATTTATCTCCGCAGTATTAGTAGGGATTGGATATGGTTCTATTGTTCCTTGTTTCCAAGCGCTTGCTATTCAATCAGCTGAAAAACATCGAAGTGCCCATGCAACATCAACGTTTTGGACGTGCTTTGATGGGGGGATTGCAGTGGGTGCTTCAACTCTAGGTGTCGTTTTAGCACTATGGAATTATTCAACCATGTATCTTCTTTGTGGTGGGGTAATTGTAGCATCAATATTTTTATATTCAATTTTAGTTAGTGGGAACAAAAAGAAAAAAAGAGAGGTACATGTTTAAATTAGTTGGAGTCAGTAAATGTAAAAACAAAAAAGAGGGCAACAAGAAGCCCTCATAGTACCTTCAAGTTATTCAAATGTTTACATGAAATATCCTGTATTTTTAAATAAAGTTAGTGTGAATTCAAATGATGTGGATCATGACCATCGTTATAATCTTTAAAAATGGGTTGTTGATAATTTGCTAAGTCCATTCCCGGTGCATCTACTCCAGGGATTGGCGTATTGTGAATATAAGCAGGAGCTTGATCAAGTTTTGGAACTTGTCCCATTGCTTCCGGATTTGCGATATATTCAAAGTTACCTTGCCCGTCAAATGTTGAACCACTAGCCCAGCGACCTTGAGCACTTTCTTCACCTTTTGAGAAATTCATAAAGGAGTAGGACACTTGTTGCTTTTCTAGCTCTTGTGGGAAAGTACTTGGCACAATTGGTTTTTGCTTTTGTTCTAATTCTTCAATAGCAGCCATCCATTGATTTTGATGCATTGTATCGCGAGCAATTAAGAAGGATAGCATATCTCGAACGCCAGGATCTGTTGTTGATTCATATAAACGGACAACCTGTAATCTTCCTTGTGATTCAGCGTTTAAGTTTGCGCGGAAGTCAGCAAGAAGGTTGCCACTTGAAATGATATAGCGAGAATTCCAAGGGTACCCCACACTATCCGTAGGCGTTGCTCCTAATCCAGAGACGATTACATGCTGTGGATTCATTCCACCTAAGACTGCGCCAATAACAGGATCCTTTGCAGCTTCCTCTTGATCCTGAACGGGAGCTTTATCTAATAATTGGGCAATCATTGTCGCAAGCATTTCTACATGTGCCATTTCTTCTGTCCCAATATCGAGCAACATATCGCGATACTTTTCTTCGCCACGGCAATTCCAGCCTTGGAATAAGTATTGCATCATGACACTAATTTCGCCAAATTGTCCTCCTAATACTTCTTGTAATTTTTTAGCATATACTGGATCTGGCTTTTCTGGTTTGGCATTATATTGTAACTCTTTGATGTGATAAAACATGCCTAATTCCTCCTCTATTAGTTCTTACCTACCTATTTTTCAACATTAAATCCTATTTAATACATGTTTTTAGTGAAATCGTATGTTTCTTCCTCCTCTTCTAAATGTCGATTCTAAATAAAAATGACTTCGGAACAGTACATCCGAAGCCATCTAAAGTTTATGCATCACTTTTCTGAATCCTTTTTATTGCTTGAATTACCTCTTTATACATCATTTGAATACCTAGCTTTAACTGTTCGTCTGAAGCATATGCATAGGAAAGACGAATATGATAAGCATCCTTTGGCTCGTATATATAGCCCGGGTTGATTAAAACTTTGTGTTTCAAGCATTTCATAAAAAATGCTGTTGTCACAATTGGATCATTAAATTTTAGCCAAATATAAAAGCCGCCTTTGGAAGATTCCCAAGAGGCAACATTAGCAAAATACCGCTCAAGTAAATTCTCCATTAAATGTGCACGCCGTTTTAATTCCACTTTTAACTGTTCAATATGTTTTTCGTATAACCCGGAGGTTAACCAATAGCTTACAATCTCTTGTGAAACAGCACTAGAGCCATAATCGAGCTGCATTTTAATATCAGCCATGCGTTTGATAACAGGTGTTGGTGCGACTACCCAGCCAATACGAAGCCCAGGACTGAAAGTTTTTGAAACGCTCCCAATATAGATAACTTGCCCAGTTGTATCAAAAGATTTTAATGCAGGTGTTGGCGAATCAAAGGATAATTCAAAATAAACATCGTCCTCAATAATCGGTAGCTGTATGGACTGGCACATAGAGTAAAAGGATTCTTTCTCATTTCCGGTCCAAATTCTACCGGTTGGATTGTGCAAAGTTGGAATTGCGTAATAGATACCTTGACGTTTTCCCCGAAGATTTAGCAGTACTTTTTCGATTCGCTCATCTTTATGAACACTTTGCATCTGCATCCCAAAAGATTGGAAAGGGTGAACTGAATTTAAATAAGAAAATTCATCCTGAAATACGATGGAACCAGATTCGAGTAAACCGAGGGCGATTAATTGTAATGCCTGCAACCCTCCAGAAACGATGCAAATATTATCAGGTGTTGTTTTAATGCCTCGTTTCAATAAATAATCACAAAGGGCCAATCGTAGCTTAAGACTTCCTTGTGGAGAAGAATAGCCCATTGCTTTTCCATCAAATTGAAGTTGCTGTAAAGATGATTGGATTTCTTCAGTAGGCAATAAAGAGGGGGAAAGCTCCCCAGTACTCAGTCTAATGACATTGTCATCTTGTTCGAAATCATTTATAAGCTGAATGGTTTGATAATTAGGCTTATGAATGCTTGATTCAATATAGCTTTGCCAATTAGGCTGTTTTTGCTTTAATAAAATATTCCAGGAATCATTTGATACATATGTACTTGATCCAACCCTTGATGACAAAATTCCGTCTGCTTTTAGTTCATCAATCGCTTCTTGTACTGTACTTCGATTTACACCGAATGAAAGGGCAAGTTGTCGCTGTGCAGGTAACTTTGTACCATTGGGCCACTGACCAGAGACGATTTGTTCTGTCATCCAATCAACGATTTGTTTTGATAAACTGATTGGAAGTGAACGATTTGGTTTTCAATTCATTAAGTAATCCCCCTTAATAATTGGTTGGATTTTTCCCCATCCAATTGGACCTTTTTCTTTATTTATATCATAGGTATGATAAGGAAGAAAGGAGTGAGAGTGGATGGAACCGATTCTTCACGGCATTATATTAGCATTTGGACTTATTTTACCTTTAGGAGTACAAAATGTTTTTGTTTTTTCTCAAGGAGTGACACAACCACGATTTATAAAAGCACTTCCAGCAACGATAACCGCATCTATTTGTGACACAATATTAATCATGCTGGCGGTATTAGGAATATCAATGATTGTTTTACAATTTGAATGGATCCGACTTATTTTACTAATTGGAGGAATTTTATTTTTATTGTATATGGGAAAGGTCATATGGAGTTCAGGAGCAGCAAGCTTAGAAGGAAAAGATGCATTACCAATCAAAAAACAAATATTATTTGCGCTTTCGGTTTCCTTATTAAATCCACATGCTTTGCTTGATATAATTGGAGTCATTGGGACAAGTGCAGTCAAATATAATGGACAAGATCAGCTATTATTTACGGTAACTTGCATTGTCGTATCGTGGTTATGGTTTTTTGGATTAACGATTATTGGTGCGTGTTTAAAGAAAATGCAAATATCAAGTAAGGTATTTATATTGTTTAATAAATTGTCAGCATTATTTATATGGGGGACAGCCATATATTTGTTGGTGGGTTTATTAAATTATAAATATTAAAATGTAGAGATTTAAGAAAAAGGGGAAAAGATTAGTTTAAAAGGCATCATAAAAAGGCGCATCACAATTTTAGGTAAGCGCAAGCATATAAGACAACTAATAATTACTAAGCCTTTTCGCGTCCTTTTTCTTTAAACCTCTTTTATGCATTTCTTGTTTAACAAGGTTTAGGCATTTTTTACATTCGAAATAATGATTTAAATCATATAATGATTGTCTTTGTTTTTGTTTATATAGTTTCTTTTCTTTTTTATATTTCATATAAAGATTCGCTAGTTCTTTATTCGTAAGTTTCATTTATCTCACCTATTTTATATATTAAACAACTAGTGATAAAAATCAATAAATTAATAATTCTGTGGAGAAATTGTTAATTTTTAGTAATGGGCTATTCACAATAGTAAAAAAGTTTGTCTAAATATAAGTTATAATATACATCGTTTATCATTTAGTAAAAGTTTTCAATTATCTTTAAAAAACTCTTGTTCATCATATTTGACAACATCATAATCTTCAAGGATTGTACTATAGTCATAACCTCTATCATCCATGATATTTTCTAAATAAGACTTACATTCGTTCAGCTGGCTTTGCATGTTATTTAGCATTAAATACATGTTAAACAAAGTTTTTTCTTCATTCATCATCGTCACCTCTATTTCCTTTTTGTATATACAGAATACCCTTTTTGCCTATTTTTATGATGGTTTGTTTAATCATACTAATAATGGGGAGGGTGAATTTAAAAAAGCCCCCATCACAATTGATAGGGACATCGCTATTTTTATTAAATAATATCTATAACATCCAAAAAAACAATGATAATTACGAGTGGGATAATATAGCGTAGCAAATAGTACCAAACTTCAAAAAGCAAACTAAACTTTGATTTGTTTATCAATTCGCTTTTCAAGACTTTCTTTTTCATTTTATAAGATACAAATATAGAAATTAAGAAAGCACCAAATGGTAATAAGATATTACTTACTAAATAATCTGCCGCATCAAAAATACTTTTTCCAAAAATCGAGATATCTGCCATTACTCCATAGGATAATGCAGAGGGAATTCCGACGATAAAGACAAGTATTCCAATGATCCATGCATTTCGACTTCTCGTATTTTTCCCTTTTGTCACAACAGCAACAACAATCTCTAATAATGAAAAAGCAGAAGTAAGGGTTGCAAATAAAAAGAGAACTAAGAAAATTAATAAAAATAAATTGCCGAATACCATTTGTTCAAAAACAGATGGTAAAACAATAAATAATAAGCCTGGGCCAGCTGTTGGTTCATAGCCTAAAGAAAATACAGCTGGGAATATGGCAAGACCTGAGAAAAGGGAAATAAATAAATTCATCCCAACGATCGATACAGCTGGCTGGATGATACTTTCATTTCTTTTTAAATAAGAAGCGTAGGTCACCATAACAGAAACCCCAACACTCAATAGGAAGAAGGATTGCCCAAGGGCAAATAAAATACTTTCGGAATTTAGTTTTGAGAAATCGGGATTTAGGAAGAAACTTACGCCTTCCATAGCATTATCAAGGGTTAAAGAACGGAATATTAAAATGATAAATAGACCAAATAGAGTTGGCATCATAAATTTACTTGCTTTTTCAATCCCTGATTGAACACCTTTTGCTACAACAAATATTGTGATCAAAAGGAAAATAGCTTGTCCACCAACAGCAAATAAAGAATCAGATACTGAGCTATTGAAAAGTGTTTCATAATTAACGTCTCCACGACCAATCTGACCAGTTAAAGCATAAAATACATACTGTATAACCCATCCACCAATAACACTATAAAAAGATAGTAAAATAAAGCAGGTAATAACCCCTAAATAACCAATGTAGTGCCACTTAGTGTTTGGTGCGATTTTTTTATAGGCAGAAATGGCATCCTTTTGTGTGCTTCTTCCAATAATAAACTCTGAAAGTAACAAAGGTAACCCAATTAAAAGGGAGAACAAAACAAATAATAAAATAAATGCGCCCCCACCGCTTGTCCCAGTGACATAGGGCAATTTCCAAATAGCACCAAGCCCAATAGCAGAACCAGCAGATGCTAAAATAAAGCCGATCTTCGAAGACCACTGATCTTTATGTTCCAAAGTTAATCCTCCTCATGTTGTTAATTTAGATGCTTGTTACTATTAATTACAAAGAAGTATGTATAGAGAAGATGATACAAAAAACAAAAGCCACAGCCTATAAGATGTGAACTATTTGAAGTACCACCACCTAAAAGCATGTGACTTTTTAAAAAATTTTGCAATTTAACTATCTCAGTTGAGAAAAATCAAAGTTGAAATTCGTCAAAATTATTGTAGTAGCTTCCACCAACTATTAATGTTATTTCAGAGATTTATAGTTCATTACATTATAAGACATACTTTTTTAATATAGAAAATATTAAGAGAATTTGAGGTGTAAGTCAATGTAATACCTAAAAAAATCATAAATAAAGCAAAATTTCATCACTGTTTTTTTGGGAGAAGTGTGAGTTTATGCAATAATATGATTATAATTACCTATAAAATACTTGGAGGACTTTTTATGACCATTAAAAAAATCACACCAGAAGAACTGTATCAGAAATTCGCTACAGATGAAAAGGTACTAGTGTTAGATGTTAGAGATGAACAAAAATACAATGACTACCATATTGAAGATATGAATGTTGAAAGTTTAAATATACATAAAACAAAAATTTTTGAATTAGCGGAAAATAGAGAAATAGAAATTGGTACTTTACCAAAAGAAAAGGAAATAATCGTAACCTGTACAACAGGTAATTCTGCAACGAAATGTGCAACCATTCTTTTAGAGCATGAATATGATGTAGTTATTTTGGAAGGTGGCATTACAGCTTGGAAGGAGTACTTGAGAACGAGATAGATTAAAGGTTTATTAGGAAATTTATATCAAATATTGGTTTTTAACGTCATTCTCTACTTATCAATGTAGATTCTATTTAATTTAAAGTGTTATAATCAGAAAGTACTTTATCACCTGAATTGCAGGGAGGCAGCTTATTAAATATATAAGCTGCCTATTTTTTATGTTTAATTTTAGTTTTGTAAAATAATAACAATGAATGAGAAGCATGAAATAAAAGAGGATGGACGCTTTATTTTTAAATGTACTTTTACTATTAATAACTGTAATTAGATATTGTGATGTAAACGATTAAATTTCTATAAACAAAAAATTGGTATCTCACCTATTGTTGCGATTATACTTGTCTTAAGATTAGGAGAAGTTCCATTACTTAATTCCAAAAGGATAAAAAGTAATGATAGAACATAGTAAGTTTACATAAATAAAGGATATGCGTCATATATCAAGTTTGGTACAATTTTTAATAAGGGGGAAGGAACAATGAAATTAAATGATTGGTTAAATAATGAAATACTTAATGTTGCAAAATCACTTGAAGATGTGCATAAAACGTATTTTTCTATTGATAAGTCGATAGGGTTTGAAGGGCAAGAAACGATTTATAAAATATTACAAAATTTCCGTTCTGCACTTTTCCCATGCGTATGTGATAAACACGTTGATCCTGAAACAAGAGTCAATGTAAATATAGGAAATAAATTGAGAACTTCTGCTTTAGATTTAAGAGACTTAATAGAAAAAGTTCTTATAAATAATAATAATATAAAAGAAAACGAGGCTAGTTCTCGTGCTGACGAGATTGTCATTGATCTGATTAATCAATTCCCGAAAATCCGCCAGGTGTTACAAACGGATATCGAAGCAGCCTATAATGGGGATCCTGCAACAACATCAACTGAAGAAATATTATTTAGTTATCCATCAATATTAGCAATAAGCATACATAGAATTGCAAATGTGCTGTACAATTCTAATGTGCCTATTATTCCTAGGATCATGTCTGAATATGGTCACCAGTTAACGGGAATCGATATCCACCCTGGCGCCTCAATAGGGGAATACTTCTTTATTGACCATGGAACAGGTGTCGTTATAGGTGAAACATGTACTATTGGAAAGAATGTGAAGATTTATCAAGGTGTTACGTTAGGGGCAAAAAGCTTCCCGCTTGATGAAGATGGAAATCCAATTAAAGGGATTAAACGTCATCCTGACATAGAAGATAATGTCGTAATCTATGCAGGGGCAACGATCCTTGGTGGAGATACAAAAATTGGGCACGATTCAGTCATAGGTGGTAACATTTGGTTGACTCAATCAGTACCTCCTTATTCGAGAGTATATCAAAGCCAACCATCACCAAAAATTAAAAACGATCAATAAATATTTAAAAGCCGGAGTGAACTGTCACCTCGGCTTTATTTTAACAAAGCATTTTCAAGGAAAAAGTGTTAGGCATCATCCATTTTTAGACAGAAAAATCCCTCATCCTCTGACCACTCTGCGTATAAAACATCCTCAACTTTGGAGATTTTCTTTTTTTCAAGTTGATTATGTAGCCAGTTTTCATCAAACCCGGCTTGTTTTAAATTATCCTGATCCATAATCCCATCACTTATTAGTGTAATAGGGAGGTAGACCGCTTTTTGTTTCAATTTTAAGTCATCGATTGTAGGAGACGAATATTTCGGTTTTCTAATCACGCTAATGAGTCCATTTGGTTCCAATATTAAATATTCCACTTCACGGATTGAGAAAATATCCTTTTGTTGTCGTAACATTTGCTGTAATTGGTTAATATCCAAGTGGTTTGATTTCAATTCATCCCGATCGATGTGACCTTTTCGTATTATAATTGATGGGTTACCTTCAAAAGTACTTCGAACTCCTCTAAATTTTTGAGTTAACCTTTCCACTATAAAAATCAATAAAGTCCATATGGATAGTGCTATTATTATATCCCATATATATATTTCCTGATCGTAAACGCTGTTTCCTAATAACTCACCGAGCACGATTGCCGAAATAAAATCAAATGGTGTAAGCTGAGAAATTTGCGTTTTTCCTAATATTTTAGTTGCTATGAGTAATGCAATAAAACCGATAACAAGCTCTAAAACTGTTTGCCCAATATGTTCCATGAACATGATCTTTCCACCTCAATTGAAAGCATTCATTATCATAGTATAGCCAACAATAACAATAGAAAATCTCATTATATATGGATAATCATAGGACTAAACAGCCTAATTGAAGTTGCATAGGTATTTTTCGCATAAAGATTGATAAATTAATACATTAACTAACAATGATCCACCCAAGCATCGTAAAGGCAACAATTAAAAGGGCGCCAGCAACTATTAGTACAATTTTTCTTAAAAGTAGATGTTCCTCCGAAGGAATTCCGCATATCGAAACACCTAGCGCAACACGAGCTGGACTTGCCATTGTGGCGTGGGAGGCACCAACATTTTGGCCGTAAGAAATAATTTCTGGAGGTATTCCGACGCGAATTGCCGTTTCTGTTTGCAACTTTATAAACATCGCATTTGAGCCAGTGCTACTACTCGTCAAAAAGCCCCCAATTCCACCTATAAAAGGTGAAATAAAGAAAAAGGCTGTGCTGAAAGCGGTGCCTGTTACATTAGCTAGAATGCCTGTCATTCCTGCCTCGCTCATCATTTCAGAGATTCCAATAAATGCGGTTGTAGAAATCATAAAGGGCACCCATTGAACAATCGTTTTCTTCATCGATTCAATTACGATTTGTTTTGATATCTTAAACAAAGTGATAGTGATCATGCTTGTAATCAATAGCCAAAACCCAGGGGAATAGAAGAGAGCCATTGTAAAGGAAAGAGATGGAAAACGAATAACACCAAAGGACATGAAAAAATCCTTTACAGGCGTCCATAATCTTGTAATGAAAATAAAAGCCGTTAAGATGATATAAGGGCTAATGGCTTTTATTAAAGGAAGAGCAGTGCCATTATTACTCGTATCGGCAGATTTTTTAAAAGTTCCTTTCATCAATACAAAGCCCAAACCTGTAGTAATAAATGAACTTAATACACCCGCTAATTCAACACTCACAAGAGCATTAAAAAAAGTAATACAAATGGAGAAAGAGAAAGAAAATAGAAGTATTTCTTTCCATTTTGTTTTTATTGCTATTTTTCCTCCGGCAATAAAAACAGCAACAACGATAAAGTATATAAAAACAGGTATGCTTAATAGCGCCGAGCCTAGCCCAAATGCTTGTAGTGGAACACTGATTAGTTCTGCTCCAATTACAGTACCTGTTGCAAGTGCCCCCCAAGGAACAGCAAGTAAGCTGATAAGTCCTAATAAAACTGACTTCATAGGACCAAACCCTAAAGCCATAAAAATCGGTGTAACCATCATAAAAGCAATCCCAAACCCACTTGTTGATTCTAGTAATGGAGACAATCCGACTACTAATGTGAGGACTTGAAGAATTCGATCGTTTGTTGCATGTGAAATAGAAGTTGCGATCGATTGGATTGCTCCGATATTGTTCATTAGATGAAATAAAAAAATGCCAAAAAACAGTATATAGGCTGCAATGAATGAAATAAGAACACCTTTTATAGAAGAAAGCATAATTTGATCAGATGTTAAGTGAAAATTGGGAACGAGCCAAGTGATAACCACAGTAAATAAAAAGGAAAAAACCCCTGCTCGTAAGGTCGTTTGCTTCAGAAAAAATAAAAATAAAAAAACTGCTAAAAGAGGCAGTAATGCTATGATAAAGTACATCAATTTCTCCTCATTTCCCTTGTGTAATTTGAGACTAATTGATAAACTGTTAAAAAATTCACTATAACGGATTATTTTCCACTATAAAAACAATGGATATTTAAGTCAAGGAAATTTTTTTCTAAAGTAGAATTTGAGGTGCACAAGGGATGAAATTTGGTGAAAATATAAAAAAAGAGAGAAAGAGACAGGGGCTTACATTAGAAGAATTGGCCGCACGATCAAGCGTTAGTAAATCAATGCTATCAATGATTGAAAGAGGAGAGAAAAACCCTACAATACAAGTGGCATCACAAATTGCTGAAGGTCTTGATGTTACTATATCGTACCTTTTAGGAGAAAATCAGCAGAGAGAAGTCGTAGTAATACGATCTGGTAAGCAGCTAGTTTATAAAGATGAAACGACAGGGATTGAACGTCATTTATTATCCCCATCCTTTCCTACAAAAGGAATTGAGTTTATTTTAAATGTAATACCACCTATGCAAGAAACAGGCGTGTTCCCGGCCCATAAAAACGGTGTAAAAGAATATATATACGTTGCCGAAGGAAGGATTAAAATCGAATTAGGTCATCTGCCTGAAAGCTATGATTTAGAAGCGGGGGATTCCATCTACTTCGAAGCGGATGTTACTCACCGATTTATTAATCCATCTCATCAGGAATGTCGTTATTATTTGATAATAGATTCGAGCCAGTTAACGTGAAGTATAGGTGGGAATGTGTTATTTAAAACAGTGTCTAGAATATCTTTCCATTCGAAATTCAATCATTGATAATGGTAAGATAAACGATAAAGAATCGCTGGCGTATCTATTGAATTGTATCTAGCAAAAGGAGGTCACTATTGAGAAACCATAATAAAATGATCTACATTTCCGTTTCTGTCATATTAATCTTGATTATTGTGATTTATTATTTCAATAGTTCTAAACAATTATATGGTGATGATGAAGAATCTATTATCCAAATTATCAATTCGATAGAGGGGTATGAAGATAAGGATATCGAAATTATCAATATTAAGGATATTGAAAATGATAGATTTGTCGGGTTCTTATCAAATAATAGCCCTGGCTATATTCAATTTATTAAAAATGATTTTGGTAATTACAGATGGCAACATATTGAAGTGAGTCAAGATGGGCCACTGGCTATTTTTCTGCCAAATTTAACGAGCTCTCAGCCGCACCAATTTATGTTTGTTGCAAATAGTTTTAATGATATTGCAAAAGTGAAGATTACAGTGAACGGAGAAGTGGTAGAACAAACACTTACTCCTTATGTCGCTTCTGTTGTTTGGACAGCATTACCTGAAACGACAAATGGTGAATACAGATATGATGATTATCAGTATTTTGATGTAGAGGGAAATATCATAAATAGGTAATGACGAGCTAAATAAAACCGCTAAAGCCTTTGGAGGGAATACTATGAAATATATTGTATTTGATTTTGATGGGACACTTGCTGATTCACGGAATGTATTTATTCAAGCGTGGAATGTCTATGCTTCCGTATATCATTATGATCCCATCACTCAAGCAGAAGTTGATGCGACAAAACATTTATCCCTTCACCAAAGAGCGAAGAAATTTCATTTTCCTATGCATAAGCTTCCTATTATCATGCCAAAGGTATACCGTTACTTTAAAGAACATATTAAAGAAGTAAAGTTATATCCTGGTATAAAAGTAATGCTCCAAAGTCTTGCTCAAGAGGGATATGAAATATTTATCCTTTCCTCTAATGAAAAGGAAAATATAAAATTACTTCTTCAACAAGAACAGATTGATTCGGTTAAAGATATATTGACTTCAAGCAAAATATTTGGGAAAGATTCAGTTCTAAAAAGGTTAGTGAAACAATATCAATTGAAGGCAAGTGAGCTATTGTATGTGGGAGACGAATTAAGAGATATTCAAGCATGCAATAAAGTCAATGTACCCTTTATGTGGGTAAGCTGGGGTATTGACGGTTTTGACCTTATTAAAAAGGAAAATCCTGAATTTGTTGTACATACACCTGAGGAGATTGTTCGTAAGCTGATTACCGTACCTCTACATAAATAAAAAGTAAATAGTAACTTTGAATCGTATATCTATTAGATATACGATTTTTTTAGATTCCAATTATAACAGGTTTCACAAAAGAATATATAGGAAAACTATCCTAATCATAATTGGATTTCTTTTATGAAAAATGAGAATGATTAGCTATAGCAAGTGAGAGAGTAAACGGGCATAATTACTGCTCAGAAGGTAATTGTTACGAACTTATTAAAAGATATTTTTATTATTTACACTCCATCGAAAGGGGCTTTTTTATTGATTTTTAAAAGAGAAGAAGCATTTCGTTATACATTTGGTAGCCCAATATTAGCTAAATTTACTATTACAGAAATTAATGATAAGAAGGTAGAATCATCACCTGGGTTAGCAGAAATCATTGATATTAGTCCTGAAGGGTTATGTATCAGTTCGAATCTAATTATTCCTAATGAAGGTTCCAAAATAGTTTTGTCCGTTCAATTTAAAATTAACGAAGCTGACATTACATTAGATGGAGAAATTGTATGGACAAAAAAGTTAGGGAATAAAGCTGAGTATGGCATCAACGTAATTGTAGATGATTTTGAGAAAGAACTAATTATTGAAGAGCTAAAAATTTATGCAAAAAATAATGTAAATCAGTCGAACTTGTCAAAATAGGGAAATCCTTGTTTTGACAATTTTTTTTGACAAAAAAGTTAGTCGGTTTGACAAATGGGGATTTCAAAATGACAAATAAACTTGTCAATTTGAAATGTATGGTTTACAATAGATTTTAAGAGGTGATGATATATGAAAAGTCGTCTAAAAGAACTTCGAGCGCGGGATGGGTTAAATCAAACCCAGTTGGCAAAGCTTGCAAAAGTCTCAAGACAAACAATTAGTTTAATCGAACGTGAAGAGTTTATTCCGTCGTTATTGATTGCCGTTCGTATTTCACGAATATTCAATGAGCCGGTAGAGAAAGTGTTTATGTTTAATGAGGAGGAATTATAGATGAAACGTTGGTTAATAACTTTAGTAATTAGTGCAGTCATTGGATTTGCAGTAGGTTACCTACTAAGTGTTGGATTTTCATTTGACTTCTTAAAATATTCAGATGGGATTGTCATTGGGATTTTGGTAATTGTCTTTGTATTGTTGGGAATTAGCTTTGTACTAATTAGGCAAATAAAGAAACTGCATCAAACTGAATTTATAGGTGAGGAAGAGGATGCAGCTGATGTGGTTATGTATAAGAAGTTTACTGACTATACATTATTTGTACAAACAAGTCTAACTTTGTCTGTATTAGCATTATGTATCATGATAGTGACTACACAAAAGTTAGCTCTTATTATTTTAGCTCTTGTTGGTTTAGGGGTAAGTTATATCTTTTTAGTGTTCATGACGAGTTTACTGCAGATGGTATATCCAGAGCGTCAGCTACCAAAATTAAATGATCCAAAATATGGAGAAAAGTTATTAGACATGTCAGATGATGGTGAGAAGCACGTCATTCTCATTGGTCTTTACAAAACTTTTCAACTGATGGGTGTAGCATTAGTTTTTGGTATCGTGCTTTCAACTATTTATTCAGTTTCTTCGGGAAACTCTCAGCTTTTCTCAATTCTTGTAATGGGTATTATCCTAATTATAATGAACGGAAAATACAGCCTGTCCATTCGTGAGAAATAAAATAAGAGAAGTAAGGGGTATCTCTATTTTTGGGATGCCCCTTTTAACATTTAAATTCTATATTAAAGATAAGTCCTTAAAAAATATGGAAAGACTTGAAAAGAGTTAGGCTTTAAAAAGCCGGATATTTATTCTAATAGGGGGATCGCTATGAAGATTATTGGTGTTTCAGGATCATTAGCTGGATACAAAACATTTACAATAGTGAATAAAGTATTGAAGGCTGCAAAAGCTGTTGATTCCACGATTGAAATTGAACTAATTGATTTAAAGGATTATGATATAGAGTTTGTAAAAGGAACACCATTAAGCTTTTATAATGATGATACGGTCGAAGTAGTAAATAAAATACTATCAGCAGATTGTCTCCTTATAGGAACACCGATATACCAAGCATCAATTACCGGGGCATTAAAAAACCTATTAGATCATTTACCAGTGGATGGATTGATGGATAAAACAGTTGGAATGATTGCCCATGGTGAGACAGATAAACACTTTCTTGTCATGGAATATCATTTACGATCCATTCTTATTTTTTTAAAGGCTGTAGTCCCAGTTAGCAATCTTTTTGTCCGAAATAATTACTTTGATGAAGAGAATGAAATCCACGATGTAAATTTGAATCATCGAATAAGTAAGCTAGCTGCAGAAATTATTAATATCCAAAAATTAATGAAACGAAAAGGTGAATAAGTGCTTTTTCTAGAAGTACAATGTAACACCTATTAGAAAGAAGCGTCTAATCTTAAAAAGGGGATTCACCTTATGAAAAAAATCTATTATCTAACCTTGACCATCACCTTGATTTTATTGATGGGCTGTCAAAATGTAGAAAACACCGTAGAAAATGAAATAACATCCGATAATGAAGCTGTTTTGGATTATGTACCTTCTTCTGAAGATGTTATTAGTATGCATGGTGATATTGATAATATAGAAAGGTTTGAGGCTTTTTTCAATCATGTTGAAAAAGGTCAGAAGGATAATATAAGGATTGTCAATTATACAACTGAAGGCGACCCGATATTGCAAGAGGTTGACTATGACGGAGAAAATATAAAGGTAACGACTGATTCACGAAGAGATAGTTATGGACAAGGTAGTATCAGTCAAAATACTTGTCGAAAGATTAACGTAGTAGAAAAGTTAGAAAGAACAGATTACCAATTGGAAGGTTGTAAAAATCAGTTAGACAATATGCTTTTAGTGATTTGGAAGAAATAATTGAATCATACAATATAAAACTAATTTTCCATATTTAATACAAGAAAAGTGAACAAAAACTAACGATTTTATCGATTCATTTAATTTCTTAGTGAATATAGGATATACTTTTAAAGTCCGAAAAATTGTAGATAAAGTAGGAACGAAACATGGCAGAAAGTTTTATTGGAGGTCTATATGAATTATAAAATTATTAACAGACAAGTATTTGAACAGGCTCAGGTTCGCTCAATAGCAGACGTGCCATTCACTGAAGAAGAATTACAAAATGGAATGAAGCTTGCTGTATCAAGAGCAGATGATACACTTGCATTATATTTAGTTGATGTAGATGGTCAGAAAAAATTTGAAGTGCGTTGGGATGATTCGTCAGAGTTATTCAGCGGCTGGTTCTCCGCTTGGGATAATTTCACATGGTGCTTAAATATCGTGGATGGAGAAAATAAATAATAAAACAAAAACTCTCTTAATCTAGATGGATTAGGAGAGTTTTTTATTATCGTTAAGTAATTCTTGTGCGATCAATTTATATGATTCAATTCGATCAACCGGTGAATAAGCAATAGTCAAAATCATAAATTCATTTACTTGATATTTCGCTTGCAAATTAACAAGTGCTTGTCCAATTTCTTTTGGACTGCCTATGAGCATTTTCTCTTTCATTTCATCTAACATTATTCTGTCTTTTTCATTTAGGTTAACGGCTTTTGCTTCCTCATATGAAGGGACTGTTTTTCCTTCCCCCTTTGCACTCAATAATTGCCAGATTAGAGTGCTGTATGCTATTTTTTCTGCCTTTTCCGTCGTCTCAGCACAGATTACCGGTATAGTAACTAGCACCTCTGGAGAATCTTCCTTTTGCTTTGGTTGAAAAGTGTTCCGATAGGATTGAATAATCTCTGCTCCATCCAGTTCGCTCATAAATTGTCCAAATGCGTAGGATAAACCAAATCGAGCAGCAAGTTCTGCGCTTTTTTGACTGGTCCCAAGCATCCATGGAACTGGTGTTGCTTTTGGCATCGGGGAGGCAGTCACCTTTGAAAAAAGATGATCTTTAGGGAAATCTTGATGAAAGAAATGAAGTAGCTCTTCGACTAACTCAGGCATCTTATAAACCTGCTGCAAAAAATTGTCCGATAAAGCATTTGTTGCTTCAGCAGAACCACCTGGAGAGCGACCTATCCCAATGTCAATTCGATTTGGAAATAGTGTCGCTAGCATATTATATACTTCTGCCACCTTATACGGCTTATAATGTGGCAATAAAACTGCGCCACATCCTAAACGAATATGTTTTGTGTGAGCCCCAATATAACTAATCATCACCTCAGGAGCTGAACAAGCAAGTCCCGGTAAATCATGATGCTCGCTAATCCAAAACCTTGTATAACCTAGTTCTTCTCCAATGCGAGCTAAATTCATTGATTCATCTAATGCTTCTTTCGCTGTTTGATTTGAAGAGATGGGGGATTGATCTAAAATGCTTAATTTCATCATAGACACCGCCTAATGTTTTACTTCCACTAAACTTAATTTATAATCTGCTACCTGGTCCTTTTCGTATAAATTTGTAATTGAAGTGGAGTAGTTTTGTATCGTTCCTCTGAAAGCTAAATTACGTTCTGCCACTTTCACATTAAAGCTTCCTTCATAGAGCAAGACAGCAATATCATGATAATCTTCGCTCGTTACTTTAAACTTTATATCAATTTTGTACAATCCGTTTTCATGATTCTCTATATAGCTCTCCACTGGAATCACACGGTCATTTAATAATATTTCCTTTACCAAAATAACGCCTCCTCATATTAGTCCTTCTAATGGGAATCATAGCACTGCTAAAAGAAACGGTAAATAAAAAGGAACTACAACTAAAATACTGTAAACTCGATTAGTGATTATGTTGATTGTCGAACAGAAGGATAAGTATAGCCAGAATGAACAATATAATCATCGGGTATGAGCAGAAAATTAGTATTTCCATATAATTGCCTTTATACTTATGATTTGTTGCTTTTTTATTTCTATTAAAGAAATATTAAGGAGCATGAGAAAGTGTAATAAAGGAGATAGAAAAATGACAAAAAATGTATTAGTTATTAAAGCAAATAATCGTCCAGACGGTGTTTCAACAAAAATGTATGAAACATTTGTTGCTGAGGCAAATCAAATCGAAGGTGTTCAAGTAACAACTTTTGATGTGTTTGAAGAAAATATGCCGTATTTTGGACAAACACTATTCAATGCATTCGGTAAATTGCAAAACAATGAAGAATTGAATGAAGCAGAAGCAGCAACAGTTGCAGCGAGACAAAAATCTATGGATGCAATTAAAGCAGCAGATGTTGTAGTATGGGCATTCCCATTATGGAACTTAACAATCCCAGCTGCACTTCAAACTTTTATTGATTACACATATGCTTCAGGATTCTCATTCAAATACAATGAAGAAGGACAATTAGTTAGTCTGTTAACTGATAAAAAGACGATTATCTTATCAGCGCGCGGTGGTTACTATTCAACACCTGAATCTGCTCCACTTGAAATGGCACATACATACATTAAAAATGTAGCATGTGGTGTTTACGGAATGGAATTACTAGAAGAAGTAGTAATCGAGGGTCATAATGCAGAACCTCAAAGAGCAGAACAAATTATTGCTGAAGGATTAGAAAAAGTTAAACAATCAGCACAATTGTTAAAAGCAGTAACTGCTTAAAAAATAAAAAAGGTTATGCCAAGAATCCTTAGATTTAGGCATAACCTTTTTCAGTTTTTTAAAGTATAAAAGAATGGGGAATTCCCATTCTTTTGCATTATCTCACTAGTTCTTGTTCTAATTTTGCAACGACTTCTGCAACATACTCTTCTGATAAGTTATGTTTTGCTACATAGCGATTGCGTGGATCTTTTGTACATTCAATTGTACAACCACCAAGGTGTTTTGCTTCGTTCTCCTCTGATGCAAGAATTTGCTTATTGCATTCAGGGCTTGCACAATTAATGTAACGTTCACATGGTGTGCCGTCATAATGGTCACGACCTACTACAACATGCTCCACTTGGTTAATTGGAACAGTTAAACGTTCGTCAAACACATACATTTGACCATCCCATAGCTGGCCTTTAGCAACGGGGTCTTTACTATAAGTAGCAATTCCGCCGTGTAATTGACCAACTTCTTCACCAATACCTTCACGCATTAACCATCCTGAGAATTTCTCACAACGTATACCACCTGTGCAATATGTTAAAACGCGTTTACCTTCGAATAACTCTTTGTTGTCAAGAATCCATTGTGGTGTATCGCGGAATGTTTCAACCTCTGGACGAATTGCTCCACGGAAATGACCAACATCATATTCATAAGTGTTACGTACATCTAATACAATAGTATCTTCACGCTGCATTTCCTCAAAGAATTCTTGTGGGGAAAGGTAACGGCCAGTAATTTCATGTGGATTAATATCTTCTGGTAAGCTTAAGTTAACAAGTTCTGGACGTGGGCGACAGTGCATTTTCTTGAATGCATGACCTTCTGCTTCATCCACTTTGAAGACAATCCCTTTAAATAAAGGATGGTTTTTCATGTATTCCATATAAGTATTTGTATCTTCAACGGTACCTGAAACAGTACCATTAATACCTTCATGTGCTACAAGAATACGACCTTTTAAGTTGATTGACTTACAATACTCTAAGTGCTCTGCTGCAAATTCTGCAGGGTTTTCAATGTGATTGTAAAAATAATACAATAAAACTTGATATTCCATATTTTCTCCACCTATCATTAATATTTGCAGGATATTCCTGATGGTGAACTTCTACATAATGAAGAAATTCATTGCGTTACAACCTTATAGTATGTTTATTTCGTTATGATTAAATACTCCAAAGTAGCAACCTTATAAACATAACATATTTAAAGTAATTAGTTTATCGGTCATAGGTCCGAAGTTTTATCCAATATTAAGGAGAATAGAATATCTAGGACTAGAAACTACTGACATGAAAATTTCGTATATGTAAACAAGGAAAGAAGAGGTGATTAAATGTTTAATCGTCATCTAATAGTTGCGTTTATAATACTAGGATTTAGTTTTCTACTATTATTAGTTGCTGGTGGAGTCATGCTTTATGAAAAATTAGCTGTAACCGATACATATCAAGTTTTTATTACTGGTTGGGTCATGACTTTGTTTTTAATTTTGGCAGGAATTACGCTATGCCTCTTTTTCCTATATCAAATCATTGTTATTACATTTATCAATCCAAGTAAACTAAAAAAGAAGATTGTATTCCGATGGAGAATAGTTGGCGTAGCGGTATTGTTTGTCACATTATTTTTAATAAATCGAACATCATCGTTTGTTTTCAGCAATGTTCAAGATATGAAAGATTACGAAAATGGAGATTTAGGTGTAGAAAATTTAAGAATTGTTGATATTTATAAAGGAAATCAAACGATATCACGTATTATTGAAACTGAAAAAGGTGATTTTTATATGCCATGGTATGTACACCAAATAGAAGAAGGGAATATGTATCGCTTTACCTATTTGAAACGTTCAAAACATATTTTAAATATTGAAGATATACATTGAGAAGTGGTTATTAGAAAATTCCAAAAATATATAGAATACAAAGAACTGGTATGTTATAGTGGATAAAATAAAACGGACGTAAGAAGGAACCAAATTGTGAGAGAAGTGTAGTTTGTGACTTTATTCTTTACATATCTAATCGTTGGTCTAACGATTGCAATGCCGGTTGGAGCAATAACTGTTGAAATGACGAAGCAAGGCTTGAAGAAAGGCTTTATGCACGGCTGGGCTGTAGGGCTTGGCGGAATGACTGTGGACGCAGTACTTATCCTTTTGTTATATATGGGATTTGCCTCTTTACTTGCAATACCTATGATTCAAATACCGTTATGGCTAATCGGTGCGGTATTTCTTATTTTTCTTGGATATGATTCTATTAAAAATTCTGATAAAGACATTGTTTTGTCTGGAGAACAGGTCAATCAGTCATTTATTCGGACATATCTTAATGGATTGCTAGTAGCCGTTTCTCCTGGAAATGTTGTCTTTTGGATTTCAGTATTTGGCGCAGTTTTATCGAACACTTATGATGAAACTGAAACGACCAGCTTTTTAATTGTTGGTGCTGGGATTTTATCAGGGATACTTCTACATGATATTGGTTTATTATCGATTGTATCCATCACTAGAAAGGTAATGAGCCGTAGTATGATTAAATGGGTATCAGTAGTAGCAGGTATCATCTTAATCTGCTTTGCTGGGTACTTCTTATATGAGTTTGTGATCGCAATATCTGGGTTAATTAGTTAAATCAATTGAAATAAAATCGTACTTCCTTATTGAAAAGGGTGAGATGAGTACGATTTTTTTGGTTCTGATAGAAAGATGAAACCTCGTACATCTTTTACTTTTGTATTAAAAATAAAGTGAACACACTCAAGTTCTCCAAAGGGAAAGAGCTTCAATCATAGAAAATATTCACAAAATAAATAGATTCAACTATAATTGCCTAAAGAACATAAAAATGAATATTAGACAAATAGGTTTCTTAAATGATCTTTAATAGCCAGCTCATTTAAGACTAAGAGGGAAGTTGGTGCAAGTCCAACACGGTCCCGCCACTGTAAGCGAGTAGGAAGGTTAACAAAAATCCACTGTGTTTTTTAAACATGGGAAGGAATAACCACCCAATGATTCGTAAGTCAGGAGACCTGCCTATTTGTATTTTAAACTTCCTCGAGGATAGGAGTGTTTGAAGAGCAGGTAATCATAGATGAATCGTTTTTAATCTTGATGATTGCAGATGACTTTGCTTCTCAAAAGAGATTAGCAATCATTAAGCCTTTATACGAACGCTTTCCCTCGTGGAGAGCGTTTTTTGTTGTGAAAAATTAGGAGGCGATTAAATATGAAACAATTTGTAAGAAAATATGGATTTTTAAGTTTTGTTCTTCTGCTTATTTTAAGTATAGCAACAGGTTGCGGCGTTCAAGAACAAACGATTAATGGGGAAGAATCAACATTAAATAATAATATTGAACATCAAAATGACAATTCAATATTCCCAGTAACAATCATAGATGATGCTAATCGCGAAGTAGTTATTGAAAAGGAACCTGAATCAATCGTATCGATTCAAGCTAGTAATACAGAAATCGCCTTTGCCCTAGGTTTAGGAGAGAAAATCATCGGTGTATCAGATTACTGTAATTATCCAGAACAAGCATTAGACATTACAAAAGTTGGGGGACAAGACATTAAGGCAGAAGTAGTTTTCTCTCTTCTTCCTGATATAGCCTTGGTAACAGATTATCATTACAATACACATCCCGATTTATTGAAGCAATTTGAAGAAGCAGGAATTGACGTCATTGTGGTTGGTAGCGCCACATCCTTTGAGGATGTTTATAGCAATATCGAGATGATTGCCTCAGCTACTGGAACTCAAGATGTAGCCGAAGAGATAATTACAGATATGAAAGAACGTCATCAAGCGATTAAAGATAAAGCAAAGGCATCTATCACGGATCAAAAAAAGGTTTGGGTAGAGGTTTCTCCTGCTCCAGATATTTTCACAA
The DNA here is from genome assembly GCA_023168345.1 of Lysinibacillus sp. PLM2. Lineage (NCBI taxonomy): Bacteria > Bacillati > Bacillota > Bacilli > Caryophanales > Bacillaceae > Lysinibacillus > Lysinibacillus sp. PLM2. Next base: position 545,113 of record AP025689.1, read on the forward strand.
CGGGTACAAATACATTTATGCATGAAATGCTAGAGTCAATTCATGCGATAAATGTTGCAGAAGACCATGAAGGTTGGGTAAAGCTAAATGAAGAAGAAATAGTTCAATTAAATCCAGATGTAATAATTACTACCTATGGCTACTATATTGATAATCCTAAAGAACAAGTATTATCCCGGGAAGGATGGGCAGAAGTTTCAGCGGTTAAAAATGGGCTTGTGTTTGACGTTGATAACGATACCGTTACAAGACCAGGTCCTCGTTTAATAGAAGGAGTTGAAACCCTTGCGGAATTTATTTATCCAGAGGTTTTTAGTCAATAAAATAGGGTGGCTATATATTGGTAGCATCCTACTTTTAATTAGTTCAATCCTTCTTGGTCTGTTTGTTAGTAGTGTAACGATACCGGTATCGACGATTTTACAGATCCTATCTGAAAAAATATTTCATATTGGATGGCTAAATGAAATACCAATAAACGAAGAAATGATTATATGGAATATCCGATTTCCTAGAGTGATTTTAGCACTTTGTGTAGGGGCATCTCTTTCGTTGGCAGGTGCTGCCTTTCAAGGACTTTTACGAAACCCTCTAGCTGATCCATATACGATAGGTGTCTCTTCGGGTGCTTCTCTTGGTGCGGTCATTGTACTATTTTTTCAAATTACTATCATTGGACTAGGAAGTTTTACACTACCGATTATAGCGATTATAAGTGGGTTAATCACACTTCTTATCGTTTTTGGGCTAGTTCGATTAAGCAGCAGAAGTTTAGCGATTGAAACCATTATCCTAGCTGGGATTATCGTAGGTTCGTTTATTGGCGCCCTTGTTTCACTCCTAATTTCATTAGGTGATCGAGATGCAATGACTCAAATTATTTATTGGCTCTATGGCAGTGTGGGAATGAGAGGCTGGAATTACGTTCAATTAATAGTGCCATTTATGTTCGTAGGTACAGTCTTATTAATCTATCACTTTCGTGAATTAAATGCTCTTGCACTAGGGGAGGAAGCAGCCGATCACATTGGGGTAAATGTTAAAAAGGGGAAAACTCTCGTATTAATCGGTGCTTCTTTATTAACAGGAGCCGCAGTGGCTGTTTCAGGGTCAATCGGTTTTGTGGGACTGGTTATTCCCCACGTAGTACGTCTTGTAGTTGGACCGAATCATCGCCATGTCTTACCACTTTCCTTCCTTGTAGGAGGAGCATTTTTAATATTGGCGGACTTATTGGCAAGAACGATTATAGCCCCACAAGAGCTACCTATTGGAGTGATAACGGCCTTAATTGGTGCACCTGTATTTGCTGGCCTATTAATCCGAGAAAGAATATCGAGGGGGAAAACGGTATGATCAGCATTCAAAAGCTATTTGGTGGCTATGCTAATTCCTCAGTTATTAAAGGTATTGATATTGAAGTGAAGAAAGGAGAATTTTTTGCACTACTAGGGCCGAATGGCAGTGGAAAAACAACATTGTTTAAGCTGATTACAGGTCAATTACCAATTACTAGTGGAGAAATTCTTTTATCCGGACATACAATCTCCTCTTATTCAAAACTGGAGAAGGCAAAGAAGGTTGCTGTATTGACACAAGAAATCCAAGTATCCTTTGATTATACAGTGGAAGAAATCGTAAGTCTTGGACGTTATCCGCATCAGAAGGGATTAATAAAGAAGCTATCGAAGGCAGATTGGAATGTTATTGAAGAGGTAATGGAGATTACGAAAGTAGGTGCCTTTCGAAAGAAACAGTTTCGGTCAATTAGTGGCGGTGAAAAGCAAAGGGTATTGTTAGCTAAAGCATTAGCACAGGAACCGGAGCTTTTATTATTAGATGAACCGACGAATCACTTAGACATTAAACATACATTTCAAATATTGGATTTACTAAAGGAACGTCAACGAACGATGGGGTTAACCATCTTTGCAATTCTTCATGATTTAAACGTAGCATCCTTATATGCCGATCGTTTCGGTTTGCTAAACGACGGGAGACTTTTAGACATTGGCGATGTGGACGTATTAAGAAATGAAGAACAGTTAAGGGAAGTGTATGAGGTACAGGTAAATACCCAAACTCATCCAACCATTCCGAAGCCGCAATTATTAATGACGCCTAAATATGCGATGTCAAAGGACAAAACTAGTTTTCATCAATTATATAATATCCATCAAACAGCTGAACAAACGCATATCGAATTTGACCATCCATTAAGAACAATATCAAACTCAACATATGTCGATGGCATTCAATGGATAAAAGATTTTTATATTTCGAATAATGAGAGTAAATTGAAAGACTTAATCCATTCAAGTAAACAAGCAGCTGTAACGACTATCGACCAACCTGAAAATACAATCATAATAAAGAAGGAAATTGAAAATATTCAAATGTTGATTATTACGGCATTTGATGTTCATAACTTCACAAACAATGGGCGGCTTGATGGGACTAAATCGTTAGGGAAAATAATTACGAAGCTATTTATAGATGATCATTTTACAGATGGAGCCATTGTTCAAGGACTTATGTTTGCATTATCAGGAAGAGAGAAAGCGATGCAAAATGTAGATTCAAAGGTTAAGAACGTTGGATCTTTCTTAACCGAACCTCTAGTTTTTGGTGTAACACAGAGAGGAACGAAAATTGCTACTCAGGAACTTGAAAATAAGCTCGGTAAAGCAATTGAAGAGGTTATATATAGTACAACCGATGAAATGATAAAAAGATGTTTGCAAAAAGAAAATTCATAAAGGGGGATAACGTTTGGTAAAACGAATTGTTATTGCAGGTACAGGAAGCGGTGTTGGAAAAACAACGCTGACAATCGGCATAATGGCAGCTTTAAAGAAGAAAGGCTTAACGGTACAAGGCTTTAAATGTGGACCGGATTATATTGATCCAACTTATCATACTGCGGTCACAAAACGAGCATCCCGAAATTTAGATAGCTGGATGCTTTCAAAAGAGCGAGTGCTGGAAGTATTCATGCATGGAAGTCAAGGAAGTGATATTTCTGTTATAGAAGGGGTTATGGGCTTTTATGACGGGAAAAATCCTGAGTCCAATGAAGGAAGTACAGCGGAAATTAGCATGATTATAAAAAGTCCTGTTATCCTCGTAGTAAATTGTGAAAGTATGGCTCGGAGTGTAGCCGCAATAGTGAAAGGTTTTCAAATGTTCTCAGAAGGTCCAAAACTAGCAGCAGTAATTGCCAATAAAGTTGGAAGCGAAGGACATTATCAGCTTGTTAAAAAAGCGATAGAGCAAGAGTGTGGGATACCAGTAATCGGTTATGTTAAGCGAGACATGGATATTAAAATTCCAGAAAGACATCTTGGATTGATCCCATCAATTGAAAGAGGCGAGCTTGAACCATTTTTTGAAAAGATGGGAGATCTCATTGCTGAAACAATCGATTTAGAAAAATTGTTAGAAATAGCTGAAGCTGAACCATTTAAGGTAAGCGAAACATCTTCTCTGTTTAAAAATTCAATAGAAAAGATTGTGAGAATTGCCGTAGCAAAGGATGCTGCTTTTAACTTTTATTACCCTGAAAACTTAGAAATGATGGAAGCAAAGGGAGTAGAACTTGTGTATTTCTCACCTCTTGATGATGAGGAATTACCGACTGATGTGGAAGGACTTTATATTGGTGGAGGATTTCCCGAGGAGTTTGCTTGCAAGCTTGAAAAAAATGAAAAGTCCAAACACTCAATAAAGCGAGCCATTGAAAAAGGACTCCCAACCCTTGCTGAATGTGGGGGATTCATGTATTTAACAGAATCTATCGAAACAACAGACAAAAAACAATACGAAATGGTAGGAGTCATTCCTGGAAAAGTTCAAATGCAGCAAAGATTAGCTGCACTAGGATATAGAGAAATCCATGGATTAAATTCAAATTATCTACTTGCAGACTTAACAGCACGGGGACATGAGTTTCATTACTCTACTTATCAAAACTTAGAGGAAAATAGATTATATGCATACGAGACAAGAGGGATGCGCGGTGTAAACAAAGAAGGATACCTAACTCAAAATCTTGTGGCTGGTTATACGCATTTCCATTTTGCCTCTAACCCAGCTGTAGTAGATAACTGGATAAGTAAATGTCTTCAATATAAGAAAAATGTATCTTTTCTATCTTTTGAATAAATCAACTAAAAATATAAGGGGAGATGGGGGAAATGGAAAATCAAACGAACAAAAAGGGATTAACACTTGTATTTACTGGTGATGGAAAAGGAAAGACAACATCGGCAATTGGTTTAGCTGTACGAGCAGTAGGAAGAGGTATGAAAGTGAAAATCCTCCAGTTTATTAAATCGCCACAGCGCTCTTATGGGGAACAAATAGCACTAAAAAAAATTGGTGTAGAGATGGTTCAGCTAGGGATTGGTTTTACATGGACAAAAACACCTGAGGAGCATAGGGAAGCATTAAAGAAGGCTTGGCCAATTGCAAAGGAAGCAGTAATGAGTGGGGAGTTTGATGTTGTTATTTTAGATGAGCTAAATAATGCTCTTGCAATTGATAAATTTCCAATTGAGGATGTATTACCTTTAAACGAAGTCATTGAATTAATAAAAAATAAGCCAGAGCATGTTCATCTCGTTATAACGGGGAGAGGTGCTAAACAAGAAGTGAAAGATATTGCGGACCTTGTTTCTGTAATTGATGCGGAGAAACATTATTATGATGAAGGTATTCCTGCAGTAAAAGGAATAGAGTTTTAGATTGGTATGATCTATTAAAATTTTGCTAAAAGAAGAAATGAATGAAATGGACAAATCTCACCAAGGGTAAAGGCTAGGAGTGAAATCATGGGAAAAGTAATTCCGTTAATGATTCAAGGAACCCATTCGGATGCTGGAAAAAGCTCTATTGTAGCAGCCTTATGTAGGATTTTTCATCAAGACGGTTATAAAACAGCACCATTTAAGTCTCAAAATATGGCTTTAAATTCATACATTACAGTTGACGGGAAAGAAATTGGAAGGGCGCAAGGTGTGCAAGCAGAAGCTGCAGGTATCGTAGCTACGACGGATATGAATCCGATATTAATTAAACCAAGTGGTGTAACACAATCTCAAATCGTTGTGCATGGAAAGCCTTTTAAAAATATGAAGGCAGGAGAATATCGACAGAGTTTCTATGAACAGGGGCTTTCAATCATTCAAGAATCATATAGTCGTTTAGCAAGTGAATATGAAAGAATTGTGATTGAAGGAGCTGGGAGTCCAGCAGAAGTTAATTTGAACGATCGTGAGCTTGTGAATATGCGTGTCGCAAAAATTGCGAATGCCCCTGTTATTTTAGTTGGAGATATCGAAAAAGGCGGGGTTTTTGCAAGCTTAGTAGGTACATTGCAGCTTTTAGAACCAGAAGATAAAAATCGAGTTATCGGCGTCATTATTAATAAGTTTAGAGGTGACGTTTCCTTACTTCAGCCAGGACTTTCTTGGTTTGAAGACTATACAGGTGTTCCAATTTTAGGTGTTGTCCCATATATAGACAATCTATCCATTGAAGCAGAGGATTCAGTCATCTTAGATCAATATACTTCAATTAAAAATACAGCAAAAGATATTGATATAGCGGTAATACGCCTTCCATTTATATCTAATTTCACAGATGTCGATCCTTTCTTTGCAGAACAAGATTGTTCTGTTCGTTATGTCAAAAAGGTAGAAGAAATCGGACAACCAGATCTTCTTATATTACCAGGTAGTAAAAATACGATTGAAGATATGATGTTTCTTCACCAATCAGGACTAGCAAATAGGATTCATCATTTAATGATTAACAACGAGACAGTGTTATTTGGCATTTGCGGTGGTTATCAAATGTTAGGCAATCAAATAACTGATCCAGCAGGAGTGGAATCATCGTATCAAATGATTGAAGGATTAGGGTTAATACCAATGAGAACAATCATGGCTAAGGATAAAACCACTGTTCGCTCAGAAGGAATTGCAATGATTGGAAAAGAACGTATTCATGTGGAAGGTTATGAAATTCATATGGGACAATCAACGTTTCAGAAGGACTACATTCCTCTTGTTCAATTATCGAATTGTTATGATGGAACGGTAACGTCAGATAAGAAAATTTTTGGAACCTATTTACATGGTATCTTTCATAACGATGCATTCCGAGAAACAATCCTTAATGAAATAAGGTTGAAAAAAGGTTTGGCACCAATTCAAAATCGCGCTTCTTTTAACCATAAAAGGGAAGAAGCCTTTGATAAGCTGTCTCAAGTTGTCCGTGAAAATATCCAATTAAAACGTATTTATGATCTGATGGAGGAATTCCAAAAGGAGTGTTGAGATGCGATTAATATCAATTTGCCCAAGTAATACAGAATTGCTAGGGTACTTAGGTTTAAATTCATCTTTAGTAGGAGTAGATAACTATTCCGATTGGCCAGAGGAAGTGAAAACATTGCCCCAGCTTGGCTCTGATTTAAGCATTGATATGGATAAGGTTGAAGAGTTAAAACCCGACTTAGTACTGGCCTCACTCTCTGTTCCTGGAATGGAACGAAATATTGAACAATTAGAAAAACGAAAAATCCCATATGTGATTGTACCGAATCCAAAATCACTAACAGAAGTTGGGGATAGTGTATTATTTGTTGGTGACGTAACAAACACCACTGATAAGGCAAAGAAATTGTATAATGAATACAATAAAATACTTCAACATTATCGCTCCTTAAGTAAGCAAGTTGAAAAGAAGATACCGCTTTATTGGGAATGGTGGGCAAAACCAATTTTTACACCTGGTGCGACCAATTGGCTAACGGAAATTAGTGAGCTTGCTGGAGGAAGGAATGTATTTGATGATATGCCTCAAGCAAGTGTGAAAACGGATTGGGAAGACGTCAAAAGCAGAAACCCAGCGGTAATATGCGTAGTTTGGGTTGGGGTAAAGAAAGAGAAAGTAAATCCAAAGGTAATTTTAAATAGAGATGGGGTAGAACAGTTGACGGCCATTCAAAACAATCAGCTGTACATATTAGACGAGCCATTATTTTGTCGACCTTCACCAAAACTATTAATGGGATTAAATAAAATCGCTAGCATCCTTCACCCGCAAATTTATCCTTCATTTGATGAAAATAAGGATCCTTTGTTAGAAAGTTTAATATAAATACAGGATTACATTTACTAAAGAAAAAAGAAGCTATTTTAAAATTCAAAATGGCTTCTTTTTATATGGAATAAGTATTTTTCGGGATAAGCAGAAGGGAGTCTATTAAATACGATAAAATCTTTTTGTATTTTCGTAGAGAATTATTTCAGCCTCTTCAAGAGCTATCCCTTTTAACTGTGCAATTTTCTTAAGTGAGTGCTTCATCATTTTTGGAGCGGTCATTTGTCCGTCAAAAGGTCCTTTAAAAGGCCAAGGTCCATCCGTTTCCACCATCATTTGTTGAAGAGGGTATATACGTACAAGCTCTTGAATCTCCTTTTCATACATTACGTCAGGTGTGATTGAAATGAAATACCCCTTTGCTATCATCCTCTCAATTACCGATTTATCTCCCTTAAACCAATGAAAATGAACATTTTTAATGTCATGCTTTTCAAGTAAATCACATGCAATTAATGCATCTTCATAGACTGCATGAAGGACAATAGGCTTATTCCATTTTGATGCAAATGCCATAAAGCGATCTAGCAACTGAACATAAGGCTCATAATCGAAAGGGGAATCATTTTCCATCCGCTTATAATAAGGTAATCCAACTTCACCAACAGCGACCATTTCATCTACATGACCTTCCATCCAGTCAAAAAGCTGAGTTACTTCATCATCGGAAGGAAGCTCTTGTTCTGGATGGAAACCATAGGCAGGCTTTATTCGTGAATCTACTAATGAGTACTTCTGATTTTTCAAACAAGACTCCAAATTAAAAGAAACGGAAATTAAAGCATCCACTTGATGTGTTGAAAGATCATCTAAGATTGTCTTTTGCTGTAGTGGATCATAATGATCAAGGTGAATATGTGCATCAATCATCATACTTCAATTTCCTCCTTGATTGTTTGGAAAATCTTTTGCTTCATTGTGAAAAACTCATTTGATTCTAACAAGTTTTCGTTTCTTGGTCTTGCGAAAGGGACTTCTATTTCAGCCTTCACCATAGCAGGTCGCTTTGATAATACATAAATTCGATCCGCTAAAAATAGAGCTTCTTCAATACTGTGGGTTATAAATAACACAGATTTTCGATTTTGTTCCCAAACTGAAAGAAGCCATTTTTGCATTTTCAGTCTCGTGAACTCGTCTAATGCAGAAAAGGGCTCATCTAAACAGAGAAGACTTTGTTTGCTTAGTAATGCGCGTATAAATGAAACCCGTTGCTTCATCCCACCAGATAATTCAATTGGATAGGCATTTTCAAACTCAGCTAATCCTACTTTTTCAAGCCACAATTTGGCTTCTTCATAATTTGGCTTTCCTTTCAATTCAGCAGCTAGTACTACATTTTCTAAAACGGTACGCCAAGGAAAAAGGGAAGGCTGTTGAGGCATGTAGCTAATAAAGCCTTTCTTTCCATTGATAACGTCCCCATTTAAGGAAATGGTGCCATGATCAGCTAGGAGATTGCCGCCAATTAACTGAAAGAGCGTACTTTTTCCGCTTCCAGAAGGTCCGAGAATAGCAACAAACTCACCTTCATTTACATGCAAATTAATATCCTTCAGTACTTGAAGGTTCCCAAAGGATTTATTTAATTTATGAATATTTAACAACATGCTATACAGCCTCCTTTCTGCCTTTGACGACTATTTTTTCGATGAATCTGATGAGACCGAACAATAGTATGCTTAATAACATAATAAAGAAAATCGCGACAAATACACGATCGATTCGAAAAGATGATTGTGCAAGGGTCATATATACCCCGATACCCGACTTTGCACCAAGCCATTCCGAAATAACAGTCCCCATCACGCTATAGGTTGCCGCGATTTTAAGTCCCGAAAATAGAGAGGGAAGGGCATGAGGAAACTCAAGCTTCCAAAAAATCTGGTTCTTTGTTGCGCCAACCATTTGCATATAATGCTTTAGTTCTGGAGCAGTTTGTCTAAATCCGTCCATACTTGCAATAACAATAGGGAAGAAACAAACTAAACTAATAATAATTAGCTTAGGTAAAATCCCAAACCCAAACCAAATAATAAGAAGGGGTGCAAGAACAATAGTCGGTATATTTTGAGATAAAATTAACAACGGATACAACACTTCATTTACTTTCGGTAAACGATAAAGAATGATTGAAATAATAAGACCGATACTACAACCGATGAAAAGACCTAGTAATGCTAAATAAATCGTTGAAAGTAAGTGACCATAGAAATTATCAAAACCAATCATTGCTTCTTTGAAAACATCACTAGGAGCAGGTAATAGCCACATCGGTGTTTGGGTAATTCGGACAAGTATTTCCCAAAGGATGAATAAAAAGAGGAGGAACAGAAAAGACCTTCCTCCTCGTTTCCATGAGCCTTTCATTAACGATATTTCTCCGTTAATTTATCCATTGAAACACCTTCTGGGTTATAGGAAATTTTCACTTGGGAAAGCACACCTGGACAGCCTAATTCAATCATCTTTTCATTCATTTTTTCAATAATCGAAAGCAACTGAGACAGCTCACCCTCCATTGTTGTTTCTAATGGATTCACTTGATATTTTACGCCTGAAGCGTCGATTACCCCAATCGCTTCGTCAACGTATGGAATGACGCTTTCGCCATTATTTGTTTTCGGTATGATTTGTATACTAACTAATGCATTTGCCATTTTTCATCTCTCCTTATTCCGGTAAAAATTCATTTGTAAATGCTTTTTCCGGATCAAATTCGCCTTCCAATACGCCATTCTCCTTCATCCAGTCTGCGTAGTTTTGCCATACCTCAAGCTTTTGTTCACCCCATCTAGGTGCATCATCTTGATATTTTGTACTAAGCCATTTTTGACTCTCTAAAACAAGCTCTGCATCAAGCTCAGGAGCAGCTGAGGATAAAATGCTTGCTGATTCTTCCGGGTGTTCAATCGCAAATTGATAGCCTTTCGATGCAGCTGTAACAAATGCTTTAACTGTTTCAGGATTTTCTGCAATCATCTTTTCGTTTGTTGCTAGAACTGGCGTGTAGTAATCAAGTTTTTCAGAGTAATCCGTTAAATAAACCATGTTAATCTCTTCGCCACGAAGTTCTGCTTCAATTCCAGTCCACCCATAGAAAACCCAAGAAAAATCAATGCCTTGGTTTGCCATCGTAAAGAAGTCCGCATTTCCTGCATTGACGATTTCTAACTTATTAATGTCGGCATTTTCAACGTTCATCAATGTTTCGATAACAGCCTGCTCAATAGGAGAGCCCCAGCCACCATAGGTTTTTCCCTCAAAATCCTTAGGTGAAGTAATATTTAAATCAGCAGGTGAAGCAAAGCCAGAAGTATTATGCTGAATGACTGCTGCAATCGATACAATCGGCACACCTTGAGTCCGAGCAAGTGTAATAGATTCTTGAATGCTCACACCAAAATCTGCATTTCCTGAAGCAATTAATTGGTCAGCTCCAGCATCACCTGGCATGATAATTTCAACATCCAATCCTTGTTCTTCAAAATAGCCATTCTCTTTTGCAACATAAAGACCCGTATGGTTTGTATTTGGTGTCCAATCTAATACAACGGATACTTTCTTCAGTTCTTTTTGAGTATTTGTTTCAGAATCGTTCTCGTTAGAGTGGTTTCCTTCAGACTGTGATTGACAGCCAAAAAGCGCTAGAACTGTCATCAAAAGCAAGATCAATAATTTTTTCATGGTGATATCCTCCAATAATATGAACTAAATCCATACTCGAAGAGAGGTGAGATGCCTGTTGCCCGTTTAAGCGGGAATAAAAAAACGTCTAGGATAGGGTATCCCAGACGTACACATAAACATTCAATTCAAATAGTAATAAATTTGAAAGTCGATGTTCCCTACGCTGGTATTAACCAAATCAGGTTCAAAGGGTTAGTATCTATCGGATACAATCTCAGCTGGCAAATACCAGCTCCCCCACATTCTTCTCGATATGAACTTGCAATCCCATTTTAACAGTAAATGGGGGAGATTTACAATATGTTTACAATATAACTTTTAAAATAGTAAAGCAAAATCTCTAGCAATCTAACAAATAGAAAAAAATTTTTTAAGGAAATAATGGAGAAATATGTTAATAAACTAGTCTAATTGGAAGTCGATAATTATATAATACATCGAACCAAATTTCTCTTTAGGAGGACAGAAGTGAAAAAGATTTTAATTGGAATATTCATTTTTTTACTCATGTTCCAAGCATCAACCTTTGCTCATTCAACTTTAACGAAATCATCACCAGCCGATGGTCAAATTGCAGGTAATAATTTAAGTGAACTAGTATTGGAATTTGATACACCAATTGAAAACACAAGTACTCTAACATTAGTAAGCGAGACTGGGGAACAGATTCCAGTTGAAGTTTCGGTAAACAACAATACGATTATTGGGAAAATCAATGCCCAGTTGGAAGAAGGAACATATCAAGTAAGCTGGGATATCGTAGGTGAGGATGGACATCCAATCAATGGTACATATTTATTTATGGTCGACGCATCTGAAACAACTCAATCTCCATCAGATCAGCTAGAGTCAGGTAGTAGCGGCTCATTTAACTGGATGGGTATTGTTCTTGGTGTAATAGTTGTACTAATTATAGTGACACTTTTTACAAAGAAAAGATAAGAAAAAAAGAGGTAAGGAATCTTAATACCGTACCTCTTTTAAAATGCTTTTTTTATAACAATTGATCAACCTCGTCCTTAAGCTGCTTCGCGTCTAATTCAACTGGAAATTGGAATTCCTTTTCATTAATAAAGACAGCCGGAACCATTTTTACATTTCTCTTTACAGCCTCAGCAACGATTTGTAATCCTATATCAATCGTTTCAGGTTCCTCTTTTAAGCCATACTCTTCAACTAGCATTTTCTTAATCGTATCACTATCTTTTTCATGCCATTCGCTTTGCTTAGCAAATAAATCTTTCATTAATTCATAGATCTTTTCTGGGTTTTTATAGTCAAAGAAGCAATTTGCCAATGTACCATACAATAGCATTTCACGTGGTTTGTCAAAGTGTTTAATGATATATTGTACTTTACCATCTTGAATGTAGGATTTTAATGTTTGATCAGCATTTTCAAAAAAAGTTGCACAATACGGACAAGCAAGATTTAGAAAAACTTCGACTTTTACTGGAGCATCAGAAGAGCCATAGCTCAAATGTGCATTTTCAACTGTTATCGTCATTTTGAAACCTCCTAATTATTCAATGTTACTTGGAATGATAGCTTCATCAACATTTACTGCATCCTTAACACTAATTTCATTTTCTAATAAACCTGCTTTAAAGAATGTATCCGCTAACTGTTGTTGGCTTGTAATAATTGCCTCATCAATTTTTTGTACTCCAAATGTCCGGCGATTATTAGCCTGTTGAAGTGGGGCAACATCTAAACCTAATTCAGTAGCTAAGATTTCCGCAACTTCATCTTTATTTTCATTAGCCCATTGGTCAGCATTTTGTAATTCTTCTAGGATGATTTTTGCAATATCAGGTTGTTCAGTTAATAATTTTTCTGTAGCAAAGTAGAATGTACGGTTTTCTGTTAAATCAGAACCACTTACAATAGTACGAGTTTCGATTGTGTTTTCAACAATCGCTAAGTACGGATCCCATGAGCCGTACACATCAAATTCACCTTTAGTGAAAGCAGCCAAGCCCTCAGCAGCATCTTTGTAAAATACGATTTCAACTTCGTCTTGTGAAATACCTGCTTGTTCTAATGCAACAAGTAATAAGTAATGTTGGTTACCGCCTCTAGTTACACCGATTTTTTTACCTTTTAAATCTTCAACTGTTTCAATATCAGAGTCGGCTTTTGCCACTAACGCAACTCCCTCTGGATATGGAGCTTCAGAAGCTACATAGTTTAATGGGTGACCACCAGCTTGCATAAATACTGCGTTACCGTCAGAAGCGTGACCAAAGTCAATATTGTTTGTGAGCAATGCTTCTAGTAATACTGTACCAGTAGGGAACACTTTCCATTCCACTGTATATCCCGCTTCTTTAAGCGCTGTGTCAAGATTCCCATGTTCTTTTAAAATGTTTAGTGTATTTCCCTTTTGATAACCAATTCTAATAACACCTTTGTCTGCAGGTGTGGAACTTTCACCATTAGTAGAGTTGTTTGATGAGCTATCAGTAGACTCGTTGTTTGCTGACTCACTGCTTCCACAAGCTGCCAAAATCAATACAAAAATCGCAGTGATAAATAATAATAGTGATTTTTTCATTCTAATTTCCCCCTAAAATTTGATTCAGTATTTTTTGTTCGTAATAAGTGAATTTTTCATCACGTTCACGAGGTCTTGGTAAATCAATAATTTCATCTAATTGGATGCTCCCTTTGTCGATGACGATCACACGATCTGCAAGTCGAACTGCTTCTGTTACATCATGGGTAACGAGAAGGGAAGTGAACTTTTGTTGTTGCCATAGGTCTTCGATTAAATTTTGCATTTCAATGCGAGTTAAAGCATCTAGAGCACCAAGTGGTTCATCAAAAAGTAGTATATCTGGATTGCTTGCTAATGCTCGGGCAAGGGCGATACGTTGTTTTTGACCACCAGACAATTGATCAGGCCAGTCACCTTGTTTATCAATTAAACCTACTTTTTTAAGGGAGGTCTGTGCAACATCATTGTTTACCGCCCCGAGTTCTATATTTTTTATAATGCTTTTCCAAGGAATTAAACGATCATCTTGGAACATAATGCGAATTTTTGGATTGTTATTCTCGATGCCAGAAAAGGAAAGAGTACCATTTGAGATATCTTCAAGCTGAGCAATTACTCTGAGTAAAGTACTTTTACCACAACCACTTTTTCCAACTATGGCAGTAAAGCTACCAGGATCAATAGAGAGATTAATAGTTTTGAGTACCTCATTATCCCCATAACTTTTACTTACATTCTTTAGTTCAATGCCAAACATCTGTAACACCTCAATTTCTTCACTTTATTTCTTACGAAAAGCTGGATGCCATTTTAATAAGCGATGTTCAAATAGCTTGGCAATTAAATCAGATAGTTTACCCAAAATGGCATATAGAACAATTGTTAAAACGATAATGTCCATTTGCATGAATTCACGAGCGCTCGTTGCCATGAAGCCAATTCCAGCATCAGTACCAATCGTTTCAGCAACAATTAAAGATACCCACATGACTCCTAATGCATATCGAATCCCAACTAAAATCGAAGGAAGGGCACCAGGTAATATTATATTTGTAAATAATTTTCCTCGGGATAGTCCGTAAACATTTCCCATTTCAATCAGTTTTCTGTCTACATTTTTTATTCCGTTAAATGTATTGATATAGATTGGGAACATCACGCCAAGGGCAACTAAGAAAATCTTTGCATCCTCGCCAATTCCAAACCATAAAATAACAAGTGGAATTAATGCTAGATGTGGGATTGTTCGAATCATTTGGACGGTTGTATCAACAGTTCTTTCAAAGAAAAGAACTGTTCCATTAATTAATCCAAGTATGAATCCAATCACGCCACCGATGATAAAGCCGATCAAAGCTCTTTGTGTACTTATCAACACATGGGTTTGCAAATCACCTGATACAGAAAGTTGAATTGCAGCATCCACTACTTCAAGTGGTGAAGGTAATAATGTGGTTGTAATAATTTTGTATTGCACAAGAAATTGCCAAAAAACCACTATGAAAATAGGTAAAACCCACGGTATAAGACGATTGTCGTACCATTTCTTATCTTTTTTCCCTTTATTCAATAAATCACCCACTTATCATCATAAATAGAAATATTATGTAACAAAATTATTTTAGCAATCCCTAGTAAAATTGTAAATATTTAATTTGTATAATATATATAGGTTTAGTTGGTTTTTATGTGGAATAAACTCTAGAAATAATTTCTATGATTATAAAAGGGGGAAAAGTAAGAGGTACTTTACATACCTAAACAATTGTTTATCCATATTAGTATTAGTATTATTTCAACTTTGACAGGATCGAAAATTTGCGAATAAAGACAACACAACTGGTAATATCATTTTGCCCTTTATAGCGATTCTAACAACTAAATTGGATAACAATTGTTCTAGGGTTATGTTATTCACCCATAGTATTTTACAAGAAAATTATGGTAACATAACATAATAAATCATAACAATGCTTATTAGAATTGTAAACAGTATATTCTTATTAAATATATTGTTTTAATAAGAATTGAACCTTTATATTAATATTTTAATAGATTCATTGATGTTATTTTCGGCAAATACGGATGCTTATTTATTTTGATGTGGAACTTATTTACAGCTTATTCGTATTAAGAGTAAATGATTTTAAGGGGGATATAAATGATGAGTAATCAAGGATGTATAAAATGTGGAAGTAAAAACGCAGATACGAAAGAAGTAGCTATGACTGGAACTGGTCTATCTAAAATGTTCGATATACAGCACAATCAATTTGTTGTAGTGTATTGTAATAATTGTGGGTATTCAGAGTTCTATAATAAAAATTCATCTAAAGGTTCTAATATTCTCGATTTATTCTTTGGTGGATGATTAAAATTTATTTATATGACAAATTGTAACATAGGTGCCTGATGACCATAAAAAAATAAACGCTCTCTTTTCAAATAATTCAGGGGTCATACGGGCACATCTTGTTGGAGAAGGGTACCAGAAAGGAGGATTTCGTTTGCAAGAATATGCTAATAAACAAGTCTTCATTGATGAAATCACTAAAAGAGCAACGTTATTTATCAATGAATTTCGAACTATTAATAATCTTGATAAAGATATCTTCGTAGATGGAGTGGATAAAACACCATCTCAGATGATTGCTTATCAACTAGGATGGATTAATTTAATATTATCATGGGAACTGGATAATAAAGAGGGAAAAGAAGTAATAACACCAACGCCTGATTATAAGTGGAATAACTTAGGCGGACTTTATCAGAGTTTTTATGATCAGTATACAGATCATTCAATTGAAATGTTAATTAGTATGTTCGAGCAAAGTGTTAATAGTATTATTCAATTAGTAGAGAGCTATAATGATACGGAATTATTTCAGCAAGGCGGTAGACAATGGGCAACTACTACTCCTTCTAGCTGGCCATTTATAAATGGATACATATAAATACAGTTGCACCTTTCAAATCCTTTAGAACAAAAATTAGAAAATGGAAAAAGGTTCGTGGATTGTAGGAATCGCTCAGACTTATACCTGAGCGATTTAGAGTATATGGGAATTTCTCAGTCCGTACCAACGATTGTACTTCTTCTCTCTAAAAATACAACGTCTTTCCAAACGCCATCAAGTTTAGCTATTTTTTCTCGAATGCCAACAACTTTAAATCCATTCTTTTTATGTAGCTGAATGCTTCCTGTATTTTCCTCGAAAATTTTCGCTTCCAGAGTCCAAAATCCTTGCTCTTCTGATTGGAGGATTAAATTTTGTAGAAGGTATGTGCCGATTCCTCTACCCTTAGAATCTGGATGGATATAGATGCTGACTTCTCCTACACCGGCATAAACTTCTCTAGTAGATACTGGCATAAGTTTACACCAGCCCAAAATCTTTGAATTATCTTCTGCCACAAGTGTACATTCTACATTTGCATTTCCAAACCAACGTTCAAAAGAAGAGGGGACATTCCTTTCAAAAGTAGCGATTTTTGTTGCAATACCAGCCTCGTAAATGAATCTTACTTGTTCCCAATCCTTCTCCATCACTTTTCTAATTTGTATCGACACTACACATTTCCTCCGATTTATAAAAATGTAATTTAATTCTAATTGTTTTACTTGCAAAATGCAAGCAAATACAGTATAAATTAATTAAGAGGTGGATGTTATGGAAATTAGTCGCGATATTTTTCACGTACTAACAAGAAGATTCGGTTTACTTAATAAAAATTGTTGTACAGTAGGTGATTTTGAAATTTCATTAGTTCAAAGTCATATCCTTTATGAAATTGATAAACAAAAAGAACCGTCTATGCAACAAATTGCAGATACATTAGCAATGGATATCACTACATTCAGCAGACAAATACAAACTTTAGTAAAGATGGAATTGGTGAAAAAAACCTCTTCATCATTAGATAAGCGAGTATCTATATTGAGCCTAACGGTACAAGGGAAATTTGTAGCAAGTAGTATTGATTCCTCTATGAATGCATACTTAGACGAAGTATTTTCTCATATGAATGAATTTGAAAAGGAAACGGTAATACGATCTTTGCAACTATTGAACGATTGCATGGCGAAGACCTCCGTTTGTTGTACGCCATTATATTAATGTTGGTATGCTTTAATTTCGTATAGATTCGGATATAATACTTGTATTTTGCAAATAATTAAAGTAACGGAGGTTTTAAGGTGAATAAATTACAGTTTGAAATTATCAATTCAAGTAAATGTTGTGGTCCAATAGAAAAGCAAGCTGTGAATAATTGTTGTAATACATCCACTCATTCTAATGCAGTCAAACCTTTGCAAGAACATGTCGCTCATTTACCAATTGCAGTTATTGGTGCAGGTCCAATCGGTTTGGCTGCAGCTGCTCATTTGGTAGATCAAGGGCAAAACTTTATTTTGTTAGAATCGGGTACTCGTGTTGGAAGTCACATGTTGGAATGGGGGCATGTTCGATTATTTTCACCTTGGCAATATAATATTGATAAAGTGGCTAAGAAGTTATTAGAGAAAAATGGTTGGACTGCGCCACATGAAGAAATACTTCCTACAGGAAAAGAAATGGTTGAACAGTATTTAGAGCCGTTAGCAAGCTTACCTGAAATAAAAGACCGTATTTTGTTCAACTCAAAAGTCGTTGCTGTTAGTAAAAAAGGCTTTGATAAAATGAAGAATATTGGAAGAGAAGATGTACCTTTTGTTTTATATGTAGAACGACAAGGTGTCACAGAAAGATTAGAGGCGAGGGCAGTAATAGATGCAACAGGTACATGGTCTAATCCTAACCCACTTAATGCAGATGGAATATGGACGATAGAAGAACGGTCTTTAAACAAGCATATAAAATATAGTATTCCCAATATTAACGAGACTGATCGTGATAAATACTTAAATAAAAGAGTTGCTGTAGTTGGAGGGGGTCACTCTGCAATTAACACTATTCTAGAACTAGCAGAATTAGAGCAAGTAGAAATTTATTGGGTAATGAGAAAAGAAAAAGTAGAGGATGCCTACGGTGGAGAAGAAAAAGATGCTTTGGAAGCAAGAGGGGAGTTAGGTAAAAGAATTCATCAGCTTGTGGATGAAGGACGCGTCAAAGTCTTCACTCCTTTTAAAATTTATCGATTAAAACATACAGGATTGGGTATTGATTTAATCGGTGAATACAAAGGTAAAACGTATATTCTTTCAGGAATAGAAGAAATTATTACGAACACGGGTAGTCGTCCGGATTTTTCATTTTTACTTGAGCTTCGATTAAGTGTGGATGCTGTAACGGAAAGTGTAAAGGCATTATCACCATTAATAGATCCTAATCTTCATAGCTGTGGAACAGTCCGACCACATGGGGAAGAAATTTTAAGACAGCCTGAAAAAAACTTCTACATTGTTGGAATGAAAAGTTACGGTCGTGCACCTACTTTTTTAATGGCGACAGGGTATGAACAAGTGCGATCGATCGTTGCTTATTTAGTAGGAGATATAGACTCATCCAAAAAAATAGAACTTG
Organism: Lysinibacillus sp. PLM2; assembly: GCA_023168345.1. Lineage (NCBI taxonomy): Bacteria > Bacillati > Bacillota > Bacilli > Caryophanales > Bacillaceae > Lysinibacillus > Lysinibacillus sp. PLM2. The sequence continues at coordinate 563,998 of AP025689.1, forward strand.
AATTACCGGAGACTGGTGTGTGTAATTCGACATTACCAATTAGTAATTCTAGTTGTTGCTAATATAAAATCATTCGTAAATAAAAATGGCATAGCTCAATAGGTGATGCCATTTTTTATTTAACTTCATCGGTACACTTAAGATGTTCACTCGATTTAATTGAATCATTATTTTAGAAGATATATAGTAAAATTAATCATACATATTTGGAGGTTCGTGATGAACATAAGTTTATTATTAGGTGTAGTATTAGCTTTTCTAGGAGTAACACTCGGTGCATTTGGTGCACATGCCTTAAAAGATAAATTTCCGGAACCACGCCATGAGCAATACTGGAACACAGCGGTGCAATATCATATGTACCATGCTTTAGGAATGATAGCAATTGGAATTTTATCGATGGATGCGTTGTTAGGGACGTCAGATATACTTTCATGGGCGAGTTATTTAATGTTTGCAGGAGTTATTTTTTTTAGTGGAAGCCTTTATGTCCTCGCTGTAACTGGAGTAAAAAAACTAGGAGCGATTACGCCAATTGGTGGGTTATTATTTTTAGTGGCATGGGTATTAGTTGCAATTGAAGTCTTATCATAAAGCATAAAAAAGTGAGAACAACTGATTCCCTTCGTTCTCACTTTTTATATATTAGGGGGAATTTACAAGTTAACTCAAATTCTCTGTCAAGCTTGATAACGACACTTCACGTTCATTTGCTGGGTCATCTAAAGGATAAATTCTTGCTGTTTCTTTCTTTTCATCAACATGCTGAATAAAGACTCGCTCACCGTTGTAAAATACGTTTGCAATTACTGGTGACTCTGAAATTTCCTGAGCTCTTTGTACATTCATTCCTTGTCCTCCTTATTAGTTATGCAAATGACCTTTCACAACAATTATTTACTTACGGGATAAAAAAATATTCTTAAAAATTAATTTTTATATATGTCTAGTAGTGGTAATTTTTGAGAAAAATGATAAGGGAACTTTTGAATAAGAGAAAAAATCTTGATAGTGGGGAGAAGCGATGTATGAACATGGAATACCTTACGATAATCAAAAGCTAAGAAGAGCTCCTCACTTACCGTGGGTGATGAAGCAAACATGGAGCGATATTTTATTTGTACACTATCCTGTAAAAAAGGGGTTACTTAAAAGTCTTATACCAAAAGCATTAACCATAGATACCTTTGATAATTATGGGTGGGTGACCATTGTACCGTATCTTACGAGTGCCATGCGTATGAAAGGTCTACCGGCAATTCCTGGTATGCAAAGATTTCCTGGGTATAATATTCGAACTTATGTAACGGTTAATGGAAAACCGGGTGTTTACTTCTTCGGTCTTACTGCGGCAAATTGGATTAGTGTAAATATGGCAAAGCTCTTTTTTAACTTACCATATTATTATGTAGATATGAGTTTTCGGCGTCAGGGAAATAGAATGGAATTTGGTAGTGAGACAATTGGGGAAGATGCTCTTATCTGTCAGTACAAACCGATAACAGAAAAGTTTCTGGCAAAAAAAGGTTCCTTAGATGAATGGTTGTTAGAGCGCTATTGTTTATATACAACTAATAAGCAAGGGGAACCACTTCGATGCGATATATTGCACCAGCCATGGCTATTACAAAATGCGGAAGCAAATTTTTTCCATAATGAATTACTATCAAAGTATCAAATTATCCCCGAATCCACTGATCCTATTTTACATTTTTCTAAAGAAGCGGTTGTTCGGATTTGGCCCCTCGTTTCTGCAAATAAATTTTGATGAAACATAAAAGGCTATCTAGTATCAAAAAAACCAAACCTTTCTTAATTTAAAACGTATAGTAAAATGAAAACTTAATGAATGGGGTGTTATTTTGAAAAAATCTATCATGCTGCTAATATTTGGGTTTAGTATTATTTTAGCAGGTTGTCAAAGTGAAGAAGAAAATTTAGTCGATGAATTTTTTAAAAATGCTGAAGAAATGATAAATAGTGAAGAATTAATTCAAGGTGCTGAGGAAATTATCAATAGTGATGAACTTAAAAATGGTACAGAACAATTTATCAATAGTTTTAATGAAGTAGCAAATCAACTTGGGGAACAGCTTGAAAATGGTCAGAATTTATTAAATCTATCTGAGACAGAGATTTTTGGTTCCCTTGCTACATACTTGGATGTGCCATTAGATTATTTAATCATTGATGCCTACCCAAATGGCGATAAAATTAGCATTGAAGTGCGACAAAACAACGAGGCAATGGGAGTAGGTGATCCTAATGTTGCACCTATGCTTGGTATGTTTGAAGTTCGAACAGATGGCAAACTTTACGTTATGGATCAGTAACTGACACTTGTCAACGTAAGATTGGGGTTGCTAATAACTGATTAGCAATTATTTGGTTAAATATAATTGAGTTTGAGGTAAAATTACGAAGAGGTGAGCATGACGTGATAAAAGTAAATATAGGTCTGTTTTTATTACTAATTAGTGCTATAATTTATGGTTCCATACTTATCGCTGCATCAATTTACTCGCAGGTATTAGTTAAAGGAAATATAGGCTGGGATACTCGTTATGGAGTTTTTGGAACTTCATTCAGAGAGATAGGAACTATTCCTTTAAGTATATCAATATTATTAACTCTTAGTGGAGTGGTAATCATAGTGCTTTCTATTAGAAAAAAAATATAAGAAATCATACAACAAAAAGTGCTGAGCCCCAAGAGAATTAAAGCTTCTTTTAATGTTTTTTTAATTTTAAATAGGCTGTTCTATAAACCTATTTTTGGTTTATAGAACAGCCTTAGATTTTATAGTTTAAATTTTTCATCAGGAGATTACGTACTGGTTAACTAATAAAAGGAAAAGTAAGATGAGCATTCCATTAAGGGATGCTTCAGAGTGTTGACAAAATACCTCGAGAGTTGCATCTCTCGAGGTATTTTGTCTTTTTAAAATCGTTTAGGTATAAATTATTACCAGATTTCGGGTATTAATCGTCTAAAAGGCTGGAGCATATGACTATCGTGTATATTCCCTGGAGTGACAATAGAGCCTAATACAAATCCTCTTTCATCTGTCGTTGTATGAAAAGAATACGCAAACTGTTTCGTACGTTCATCTTTTACATAGTAACCACTTCCGTTTTCCTCACGATCGATCGATATTCAGTTCTTCTTGAAGCTTCGCTTCATAAGCACGTGTTTCTTTTCGTACAAGTTTCTTATCATACTTCCGTTTATTAGCACTTGCCTTTACATGTGTAGAATCAATAAAAACATGGTCTTCTGATAAGAAACCACAGTCCATAATCTCTTTTAAGATACGGTAAAAAATCTGTTCAAAGATATCGGTATCTTGAAAGCGACGTTCATAGCTCTTACCGAACGTTGAAAAATGTGGAACTTCTGTATGAAAGCCGAATCCTAGAAACCAACGATAAGCCATATTTGTTTCAATCACTTTAATCGTTTGGCGCATTGAACGAATGCCGAATGTATATTGAATAAACGTCATTTTAAATAGAACAACAGGATCAATACTTGGTCTTCCAACAGTGGAGTATAGAGGTTCAACTAATGGATAGATAAATTTAAAATCAATTGCAGCATCTAGTTTACGGACCAGGTGGTCCTTTGGTACAAGTTGTTCAATAGTTAGCATTTCAAACTGTTCACGTTCATTGATTTGATTTTTCGTCATCATGGTTATCATCACCTCAGAGTATTAGAAGCGTTACACCATTGTATTAGCCGATATAAGTCGATTCTCGTTACAGGCGCGAAGACTCCTACGGGAACAGCACGAGCCGAAGCACCCGGACTGAGCGTAGCGAGGGAGAAGGCTGAGGCCGTGCCCGTGGAAAGCGTAGCGCCTGTAACGGAAATCGTCGATTTCTTAATATGTATTGTAAATAGAAAAAAGACTGTAGACAATCTCAAATTTTCGAGTTTGTCTACAGTCTGGAGCATTCCATAAGGGATGCTTTTTTTTAATGGAGAAATTAAAACCTTGTATCATTTTTAAGAATCCATTGAGTAAAGATTCAACTTTTGTCCAAAAATGATATTAAATGATTGCAAAGGAATGAGAGAAAATGGCAATGTGTCCTTTATGTAATTCCATTAAAGAATTAGAAGCATACTGTCCCAAATGTCAAAAAAAATTGGAGGACTCGGGTAAGGTATCCGATTTTCTTGATCCCTATGGTCACTACAATGATGAAGAAACGGTAAAAATGGGGGATGGCTACCCATTTACAGCAAAAGATCAAATTTGCCCGCATTTAATGGTTTGCAAAGATTGTGGGTATGATGAGGTGCGATTTATTCAGGAAGAATAGAATCGAAAAAAATTTGAGCAACTTTGCAAAAGGTCCTTAATCTATTGCAAAGCTGCCCTAAATATAGTTATACCATCTTTGTTTCGTTTCTTTTATTTGTATCTGTTTTTTCTGTTTTCGGCTTTACATGCTGTTTTGCAATTTCAGAATTCATTTGTATTGTAGCCGAACCTAAATTATTATTCATTGCAGCTTCTGCATTAAATTTACCTTCTTCTTTCTTCATTTTTATCGCCTCCAATTTTACGTATGGTACAACTTATTTTGCTCAAGAGAGCGAATAAAATGTACAAAGAAAAAAGTAATCATAGGCATTCCATTACAGCTTTACAATGATTCGACCTCTTGCTTTTCCTTCTAATAAAGTAGGAAGTGCATCTGGTAATTCTTGAAGTGTCACTTCTTGCTGGATAAAACTATCCAAGTTTGTAGGTTTAAAGTCTGTTGCAAGGCGTTCCCAAGTTTTGGCACGAGTTTCCATCGGACAATAGACAGAATCTACACCAAGTAAATTAATACCTCTTAAAATAAATGGAAAGACAGTCGTTGGTAAATTTGTGCCAGCGGTTAATCCACAAGCTGCGACCGCTCCTCCGTATTGAATTTGACTAATGACAGAAGCAAGCATTTCACCGCCTGTTGAATCAACTGCAGCTGACCATTTTTGTTTACCTAATGCTTTTATCTTTCCATCATAAACGTCTTCACGTGAAAGGATTTCATTTGCTCCAAGGTTTTTTAAGTACTCTGATTCTGAAGTTTTCCCAGTGCTTGCCTCGATTTGGTAATTACGCGTCGCAAGAATGGAGACGGCAAAGCTGCCTACACCACCAGTTGCACCCGTAACTAGTACGGGTCCTTTTTCGGGAGTTAATCCATTTTCTTCTAGTCGTTGAACACATAATGCTGCAGTAAAACCAGCCGTACCAATTGTCATTGCTTCTTTTAACGTTAACCCTTTAGGAAGAGGAACAACCCAATCAGCTTTTACTCGTGCGTATTCACTATAACCTCCAAAATGGGAGACCCCAATTTCATAACTTGTAGCGATGACCTCATCACCTTTTTTAAAACGCGGATCTTCAGAAGATTCGACAATACCAGCTAAATCAATACCAGGAACAAAAGGATAAGATCTAACAATATTACCATTTGGTATACTAGCTAAACTATCTTTGTAATTAACACCAGAATAGGAAACTCTAATTAACACATCACCCTCAGGTAAGTCTTGCATTGTTAATGATTGTACCTTTACTGTGAAATTTTCTTCTTCTTTATTTACCACAAGTGCATTAAAAGTTTGTGACATATTCATCCCCCCAATATCAAATCTATAAAACTATTTTAATATTACTATATTTTCTCTTTCTATAAATATTAATAAGACCTATTCGCTGTAAAGAATAAAAAAGGAAACTCTAATTTCATATCGAGCTTCCTTTAATGTTGAACTCTATGCGAATTTGTTTTTTGGTTTTCTTACTAGTGCCATTACTCCAGCAATAACGAGTAAAATGGCTGGTATTAGATAAAATAATGAAATACATATAATGCCGCCAACTGCCGCAACAAGCATTAAAATACCGCCAATTTTATCCTTTGTTCGAACTAAAATGCATCCAACAATGGCGATGATAGAGAATAATACAGCACCCCATCCTAAGCCAATTACTTCACTTTCACCTGTTGAAGAAAAAGCTGCATCAATACCGCCAATAAATAATGCCATAATAGCACCGATAAAGCCGAAGATTCCACCGAGTAATCCAAGTATAAATTCTGCTGTTCGTTTCATTTTTAGACTCCTTATGACTAAAAATTTATTTAGGAAAATGATTTCAAAGGTAGTACTACAAAAAATATTTTTCCTCAAAAAGCGAAAAAAATTCCTATTTAGTTTTGGCTTCATTGTTAATATTAAGCAATAAAATAAAAGGCTTTAAGGTAGGGGAAGCTACTTTAAAGCCTTTGTTGTTAATATATTTGATAATTATTTTTTATTTTTCTTTTTGTTTTGTTTTGCTAAGTCACGAACTTCATTTACATCAAGTTCTTGAGCAATTTCTTGATTTTTAAGGTTATTGTTATTGTTGTTGTTTTGGTTATTTTTTAATTTATTTTTCTTTGCCACGAAAGTTTCACCTCCGATTTTTATTGTGTACGGGTTGAGTTTAGATTATCCATCATTTTTAGTAAGGTAAACCTCGAAAAAAATCGATTATCAAGACAATTATGTAACTTTTTAACAATTGCGGAGTCCAATATATAGAGGAGGCTGATTCGATTGAAAAAGTTATTAACGATATATTTGTTAATTAATTTGTTCATCTTAACAAGCTGTGGTACGGGAAGTTCAAATGAAAGTTTAAAAATCGCGAGCGATGTAGAATATGGTAATGAAGACTACCAAACAATCGTATCTTCGAATAATCAGTTAGGGTTTGAACTTATAGCAGAAGCAAAAAGAGATGATAATGGAAATATATTTATTTCACCAACAAGTTTAGTAATGGCATTATCAATGGTTTATAACGGAGCAGATGGCGTGACAAAAGAAGAAATGGCTAATGTATTACATATTGAAGGGATTAACGCAGAACAATTAAACAAAGCAAATGCGTCTCTAATGTCGATATTGTTTCAAAACACAAAGGATGTTCAATTAAATGTAGCCAATTCCATTTGGCTCAATGAAAACTACCATTTCCAAGAAGCTTTTGCAGAAAAGAACAAAGATTATTTTAATGCAGAGATTAGGGAAATCAACATATCAGACCCGGATACGCCTAACACAATTAATGATTGGGTAAAAAATGCGACAAACGGAAAAATTGATGAAATAGTCGAACCACCGTTAAACCCTGATTTAGTTACGATTTTAATCAATGCAATTTATTTTAAAGGGAACTGGACACATCCGTTTAATAAAGAGCAGACAGAAAAAAGTATTTTTACTTTAGAAAGCGGTAATTCAAAAGAAGTATACCTTATGAAATTAAATGAAAAGTTAGCTTATATGGAAAATGAAATGTTTCAAGCGGTTTCACTCCCTTATGGAGACAATCAAAACTTGAGCATGAAAGTTTTTTTACCGAGAGAAAATGTACCTCTTTCAGAATTTGAAAAACTTCTTAATAATACGAACTGGGAGAAATGGAAATCGGAATTTAATGAAAAAGAGGGCACTATCCTTCTTCCACGTTTTCAGTTGGAATATGAAGCTTTATTAAATGATACATTGAAAACACTTGGTATGCCGAGCGCATTTGATAATGCGAATTTCTCGAAAATGATTGAAGAAAATGCCCCGCTTTATATTAGTAAAGTGACACAAAAGACTTTTCTCGATGTAAATGAAGAAGGGACTGAAGCCGCTGCGGCAACCTCTGTTGAAATCGTAACTGAGAGTGCATCGGCCGAAATGCCATTTTATATGGAAGTGAATCGACCTTTCTTCATTGCAATTACAGATGATAAAACAGACGTTGTTCTATTTATGGGGTCGATCTTAAATCCAATAGAAAAACCGATTACCCAGTAAATTTACCTTTAGGAACTAGATAGGTGGTGAGTGAGTTTGAAAAAAATATTAATCATTATAATGATGGTTTCCTTACTCCTAGCAAGTTGTGGAACTACCAGTACTTCAAACGACAGTCTGGAAATTTCAAGTGAAGTAGAATTTGGTGAAGAGGATTACCTAAATATCGTTTCTTCTAATAACGAATTAGGCTTTCAACTTTTAGCAGAAGCAAAAAGAGATGAACAAGGGAATATCTTTATTTCACCAACAAGTTTATTTATGGCTCTTGCTATGGTCTTTAACGGCGCGGACGGACCAACAAAAGAAGAAATTGCAAAGGTGATAAATGCAAATGGACTTAATCCGGAAGATATAAATAAGGCCAATGCGTCATTGATGAACATATTAAGCGAAAATACAGAGCAAATCCAATTAAATATTGCAAATTCCATTTGGTTAAATGATAGCTATCACTTCCAAGAAGAGTTTTCCTCTACTAGTGAAGATTATTTTAATGCAGAAATTAAAGAAATCAATATAGAGGATGCCCAGTCACCAAAAATGATTAATGATTGGGTTAAGCAAGCAACAAATGGAAAAATAGGAGAGATTGTCGAAGAAGAATTAAATCCAGAGTTCGTGACAATGCTCATCAACGCTATTTATTTTTACGGAGGTTGGACGTATCCCTTTGAGGCTTCAAAGACAAAAAAGTATGATTTCACTTTAGAAGACGGCTCTACAAAAGATGTGCCATTAATGGAATTGCATGAACACTTATTTTATATGGAGAATAACTTGTTCCAAGCTGTCTCTCTTCCTTATGGCCAAGATGAAAGTATGAGCATGGAGGTTTTCTTGCCAAGGGAAGATGTAAGCTTAAAAGAATTTGAAGAAATGCTCACATTTGAAAATTGGCAGGAGTGGCGTGGAAATTTTGCTGAAACGGAAGGCACCATTTTACTACCGAAATTCAAATTAGAATATGAAGTGGAACTAAAGGAAACATTAGAATCGTTAGGAATGCCATCAGCATTTAATGAGAATGCGAATTTCTCAAAGATGATTCAGGAAGCACAAGAAATAGCGATTAGCAGTGTGAAGCAAAAAACATTTATTGATGTAAATGAAGAAGGAACAGAGGCTGCAGCAGTCACTTCTGTAGAAATGGAAACAGCAGCTATGCAACCAATGTACGATCCATTTCATATGGAAGTGAACCGTCCATTTTATCTATTCATTGTAGATGAAAAAACGGACGTCATTTTATTTATGGGATCCATTAAAAATCCACAAGAGTAATCTATTATTGCGGTAGCTCTTGTAAACAGCCATAATGGAGTCTAGATAGATTTTCCAGGAGCATCTTTTATCATCGTTGAATGAATCGTAGGATTTATTTTCATACTGAATTCATCGACCAATTAAGGAAAATAAAATAATGTTGGAAAAACTGCATGAACTGTCTATCGATTGGTATAACAATAATATGTAACTTTTTAAAGTGAGGTAATTGCAATGGAAGAAATTAAAGTCGGAGAAATATTTACAATTGGCGATGAAGAAAATGAAGAGCATGAAGTTGAAGTGCTAGCGTCTATCAATATTGAAGGTACTCAATATGTAGCGGTAGGCTTTGTTGAAGATCTACGAGAAGAAACAGAGGAAGACATCGATGTATTCTTCTTAAAAGTAGATGAAGAAGGCGATTTTGAAGCAATTGAAAGTGACGAAGAGTTTGATAAAGTCTCAGCAGCTTTTGATGAGGTTTTAGAGGATGAATCTAATTAAAAAAATTGTTAAATGATCTATAGAGCTGTCCCTTAAGAAATGAGGGCAGCTCTTTTTTTAAAAATAAATTGTTTTTGCTGTACTGAACATACATAGGACTTATTTAAAAGAGAGAAAGTAATTGTAACGATAAGTTCGACTGGGAAAGGTGATGGACAATGAAGACAGCTGTATTCTTGGATAGAGATGGTGTTATAAATGAGGTGCTAACAAATCGAGTGAAATTTGTGAATAAACCTCGTGATCTATATTTTTTACCTAGGGTTCCTGAAGCGATTAAGAAATTAAATGAGTACTTTGATTATATATTTGTTGTGACAAACCAAGGTGGAGTGGGTTTGGGCTTTATGCAGGAAAAGCAGCTCCAAAAAATTCATGAGCATATGATTACAGAACTAAAAAGAATGGGCGCAGTTGTTCATGATGTAGTTTATTGCCCTCATAAGCCAAAGGAGGGTTGCTCGTGCAGAAAGCCAAATGCAAAGTTAATCGAGGACTTGGCGAAAAAATATGATGTTGAGTTGGCTGAGTCCTATATGGTCGGTGATACGGATACAGACATACTAGCTGGGAAAAAAGCAGGGACAAAAACAGTTTTTATTGGCGATCATGACGAACTTGCAGATGCAGTTTATCCTGATTTGTACAGTGCGAGTGAGTGGATTGTTAGGGAAGTGCAGAAGAGGGATAGGTAATAAAATGTATCTGAAGTTTTGAAAGCCTTCTTTTAATAGGTTTTAATGGTTGGAGTATTTTTCAGTTAAAAGGCCGGAGTCAGATGGTTATTAATTCCCCTCCAGAACCAATTTTGTTTCTTAATTTGTGTTAAAATAATTAACAAGCTTAAAGTCTTAATAGTTTTCGGAGGTGATTAATTTGTTTATCGGTATTTTGGCCCTTTTGACTATAGTGGTATGGTATATACAAATTAATGAATTAATTAAGCCCGAAGAAAAGAAAGACAATAGAAAAGTAATAATACTAACTGCCTTTGGGTGCATTTTAACAATAGTTTTAACCGTTAATCTTTTTCAAAACTTCATCGCTTAAAAATATTCACCACCACAATAAATTTAAAGATTTTAAAAAAGCAAAAAGCAAAAAGCAAAGGTGATATAAACTTCTTCTTTGCTTTTTACTAGTATTCCAATTTATATTAAACTAACTCTTATTGACCCTTTTTTCTACGAACAGTAATTGATTCTCCTGCAATTCCCCAATTATCCGTATGAATCTCATCAATTACTACTACAGTGGTGTTAGGATTTTTATCTAATACATCAACAAGCAATTGTGTAGCTCCTTCAATAAGTGCTGCTTTTTTTTCAGGTGTAACATTCTCATTTGTAATCTTAATATTTACGTATGGCATATTTTTTTCCTCTTTTCCTTTTTATTTTATAAACGAAGTTTCTAGATTGTTCTTTCTGTCAAATTGTATCCCACTAATAAGAAACATCGCTCCAACAAATACTACGCTAGCTGCTCCTATTAGGGCGGCGTTATAACTATTAGTGAAAGACGTTAAAATTCCAGCAATTGTTGGCCCAATCATTTTGCCAATTGGATAAATAGCCGTAAGATAACAAATGATTCGACGGCTATTTGTTGGACTCATTTGGCGAACGGATAGTAACTATGAAGTTTTACAATTTGAGAAGATACTCATTCAAGAGAAGTAATGATGACTATTCGTTATAACTAATTTTTGTAAACTATAAATAATATTAGAACCACATTTCTTTTAGGGCGTTATAATTAGTAATTCAATTTATGGGAAGACTTAACAAAAAAGTTTTCTTAACAACGGGGTGAAGTTATGAAATTCCTTGAGAGTAAAAGGTTCGGTAGTGCTTTTTTAACTATATGTTGGCTCCTGTTGATTTTTTATAGTCTCGTCTTTCTGTTCGTAGGTGTATTCTTATTTGCACTGTTTTTAAACGAATTTCAAAATTAGGGGGGAAATAGATGCCGTTGACTTTTGCTCACCCAGCAGCAGTTCTACCATTTTCAAGGAAGAGTAAATACATAAATTTTTTAGCGATGGTATTAGGCAGTATGGCTCCTGATTTTGAATATTTTTTAAGAGGTAAGCCATATGGTGAGATTGGTCATACATTTACAGGTTTTGTTATTTTTAATCTTCCAATTGTGATTATTGTTTATTGGATTTATAAGACCTTTATACATAGAACGTTATTTAATCATTTGCCATCTTTTTTTCAAGATACATATGTCAACAAAACGAATCTTCCAAGGTTACTAAAAATAATCGTATTCATTTATTCCACATTAATCGGAATGCTAACCCATGTAGTTTGGGATTCCTTCACGCATGTAAGTGGTTTTATGGTAACAAAAGTACCAATATTAAATTATTCAATTCATATTTTTAGTTTTCATATCCCTATTTTTAAATTTCTTCAACATGGCAGCACAATTGTTGGAATCATAATAATTCTAGCATATATGTACTTTATGACAGCAAAATATAAACGTGATGTTAGTGGAAGTACAACATCCAAACAAAAACTGATATATTGGGGTCAAATCGCATTATTAACTACTGTTTTATCTTCCGTATGGAACTTATTAAGTAATATGACGATTGAATCCTATGGTGTTATAGTGATAAGAATTATTGATTCAGCACTAATTAGTTTGTTGATTGTTTCGTTGTATTTTAATTATTTGATGAAAGTTTATAAAAATTCCTTAGAGACTAAAATTTAAAAAGCATCTTAAGTAAAGTTCGATAACAATAAATGTTATATTTTAGTTAATTAAACAATTTATATCTTCAAGGGAAATAGTATAAACAGCTTGATATGGCAGAAAATAAGTTCATTCGTATGTAGTGAACTAAAAGGTAGCATGAAATTAAGTTATAAATTATAGAAAAGAGGTTTCGTATGACAAATAATTTTGGTTGGAAGTTTGATAATAGTTACGTACGTCTACCGGAATCTTTTTATACAAGGGTCAATCCTACGCCTGTTACAGCTCCTAAATTAGTTGTATTAAATAAAGCTTTAGCTGATTCCCTTGGATTAAATGCTGGTGAGTTAAATAGTGGTGATGGTGTAGCGATGTTAGCTGGAAACAATATTCCAGATGGAGCAGAACCAATTGCGCAAAGTTATGCAGGACATCAATTCGGTCATTTTACGATGCTAGGAGATGGTCGTGCAGTTTTACTTGGAGAGCATGTAACACCAGAGGGCGAACGATTTGATATTCAATTAAAAGGTGCAGGAAGAACTCCTTACTCAAGAGGTGGAGATGGTCGTGCAGCACTTGGCCCAATGTTGAGGGAATATATTATTAGTGAAGCAATGGATGCATTAGGCATTCCCACAACTCGAAGTTTAGCTGTCGTTTCAACAGGTGAAGAAATTATGCGTGAAAGGGATTTACCAGGTGCTATTCTTACAAGAGTAGCAGCAAGTCATCTACGAGTCGGTACTTTCCAATATGCTGCAAAGTGGGGGACTTTTGAGGAGCTTCAAACACTCGCAGAATATGCGATTGTAAGGCATTATCCAGATATTGAATATGATGATACGAGATATGGAAATTTCCTTCATGCAGTAGTGGAACGCCAAGCAGAATTAATTGCAAAATGGATGTTAGTGGGCTTTATTCATGGTGTAATGAATACAGACAATATGACGATTAGTGGTGAAACAATCGATTATGGTCCGTGTGCATTTATGGATACCTTCGATCGGAAAACAGTGTTTAGTTCTATAGATACTCACGGTCGATATGCTTATGGCAATCAACCGCAAATCGGGGTTTGGAATTTAGCGCGCTTTGCGGAATGTTTAATCCCACTTATTGATAAAGATGAAGAAAAATCTGTTGAGTTAGCACAAAGTATCCTTGAGGAGTTTTCAAAAATTTATAATGTAAAATGGCTATCAGGCATGCGTGCAAAACTAGGGTTATTTAATGAAGAAGAACAAGATGAAGCCCTCATTTACGAACTACTAGATTTAATGGAAAAGCATCGTGCAGATTACACAAATACATTTCGTGCATTGACGATAAACAAACTTGAAAACATGGCGCTATTTGTATCGAAAGAATTCCAAGAATGGAACGTTAAATGGGGAGCAAGGCTAAATCGTCAAAAACAATCAAAAGATGAAGTGCTAGAATTAATGAAAGTAAGCAACCCATCGGTTATTCCACGCAACCATCGTGTAGAGGAAGCTTTGGAAGCTGCTAGTAAAGGGGATCTTAGCGTTATGGAGAAATTGCTAAATGTATTAGCAGATCCATATTCCTACACACCTGAGCAAGAAGACTACTGTTCTTTACCTGAACCAACAAATAAACCATATAGAACGTTTTGTGGAACATAATAAAGAAAAAACGGAGGGTATTCTCTTCGTTTTTTTTAGCTTGTTTGAAAGCAGTGCTGGCTTTTACATATGTTTGTTCTTGGGCATTACTGCTTTGTACAACATAAAGCTAAATACACACTAAAGATAATTTGACTTAGATTATTGAATATGATAAATTATCCTCGTAATTTAATTCATATCTTAGGAGGATTATTAAAAAATGACAGCTTCAATGAGACTTCGTTTCCCAACTTTAAACTAATAACTGAATATAGTTTAAAGACTCTGTATATGTTGGCAGAGTAAACGGGAGTAGTCTGTCCTTTTTTAATCATCTTCATTGTTTAAAAAGCACAAAGTCAATCTTGAGAAAGGTAAATGTAGTCTGCCTTTCTTTTAATTTGACTAATATAGGCCTATTTAACATAAAAATTTAAGAACCCATAACAATTCCCTTTACTCGAAATCACAGTTATACAGACTGTGGTTTTTTATTTTTATAAAGTGAGGAGGTAAAAGTCATGTATTTACCATTATTCTTTTAATGCGAGCTTGATTATATAACAAGCTCGTATCGATCCTTGCTATCGATACGAAATAATTATTTCGGAGGTAGCAATAATGGAACAAACATGTTTTGAATTAGAAAATATTGAAGTGAATCATTTAGATAAAGAAATATTGAAAATTGATAGACTCTCAGTTCATCAATTTGATCGCATTGGGATTGTAGGAAAAAATGGTGCTGGAAAAAGTACCTTGTTAAAACTATTAGCAGGTAAGATGAAACCAACCAGTGGCGTTGTAAAAAGACATGTAGAAAGTGGCTATTTTGAACAGCTTGAACCGCCTACATCCTTTGAAGCGGATGCAGCATTTATAGGAAAGTTGTCCATCCCAAAGGATTCGGAAAAATTAAGTGGTGGCGAACAGACTAGACTAAAGCTTGCACAAACCTTTTCCCATTATTATGAGGCTTACTTATTTGATGAACCCACGACACATCTTGATCATGACGGGATTTCCTTTTTAATAGAAGAGTTAAGATATTATTATGGAGCTCTCGTCATCATCAGCCATGATCGTGAGCTGCTTGATGAACTAGTGACAACCATTTGGGAAGTTCGTGATGGTCAAGTACATGTCTATTCAGGGAATTATAGTGACTATCTTACACAAAAGCAATTAGAAAGAGAACAGCAAAATCTAGCGCACGAACAATATCTAAAAGAGAAAAGTAGACTTGAAAAAGCTGCACAAGAAAAAATGAAAAAGGCAGAGAAAATAGCCCAAGCAAACAACATGTCGAAAAAAGAATCGAAAGCAAAAGCAAATCGCATGTTTGAAACGAAATCAAAATCATCTAGTCAAAAAGCTATTCACAAAGCTGCAAAAGCTATTGAACAACGAGTGGAAAAACTTGAAGTCGTTGAGGCAGTAGAAGAGGAAAGGCAAATCGTATTTCGTCAATCGAAAGCTTTGGAATTACACAACAAGTTTCCCATTATGGCGAACCGTCTTACACTCAAAATTGCGGATAAAATATTATTAGAAGAGGTCAGCTTTCAACTACCACTAGGTAAAAAAATTGCCATTACAGGACCAAATGGAGGTGGGAAAAGTACCCTGCTTCAATATATAGTAAACAAGGGAGAAGGATTAACAATCTCGCCTAAAGCGAAAATTGGGTACTTTCATCAAATGAGCTATCAATTCTCATCAGATGAAACGGTCTTTCAATTTATAAAAAACCGTTCTAATTACGATGATGGATTTTTAAGAAATGTCCTTCATTTAATGCAATTTGAGGGTACAGACCTAATAAAAAATGTAAAATCCCTTAGTGGAGGAGAAGCTATTCGACTGTATTTATGCCAATTGTTTCTCGGAGAATATAATATTTTGATACTAGACGAACCAACAAATTTCTTAGATATTCATGCGATTGAAGCTTTAGAAAAATTTATTAAAGGTTATAAAGGTACAGTTATTTTTGTTTCCCATGACAAAACATTTATTAAAAATGTAGCAGATTTAAAATTTTATATAAAAGAGAATAAATTAATACAGGTTTAGTGTTAATACTAATACTTAATACATAATTGTTTGTTATTATGTATTGGGTACTTTATAGTTTGATATCATTAAAATACCAAAACTAAGCATAACTAGATTCTTATCTACTAGATTAATTTGAATAAAAAGTAACACGTTAATAGATTTACTCTAATGTGAGATTATGGTACACTTAGTAACGAAAACAATATATTGTATTAGTTTTGTTAAGGTACTACTATATGTAGTTTAAAAGGGAAGTTTGGTGAGATTCCAACGCTGTCCCCGCAACTGTAAAGCTGACGAAGATTCAAATCCACTGTGTGACTTGTACATGGGAAGGGAATCGGAGATTGAAGCAAAGCCAGGAGACCTGCCTTATAAAACCGATCAATCATTTCTTCGGGGATTGAGGAATGGAGATGTTCCGTTTATCAATTTTCGAACGTTTCCAAAGCTATCTCTTTTTTCGAAGAGATAGCTTTTTTATTTGAATTTTATTAGAAAGAGGGAATTAGCAATGATACTTTACACAAAAACAATTTGTCCCAAATGTATGTATGTAAAATCTGAATTTCAACGTGCAGGCATACATGTTGAAATTATCAATATTGATCACGATGAAAAAGCAAAACAAAAAATCGTACAAGCTGGATTTTTAACTGTTCCAGTTCTTGACTATAACGACCAATTGATAGGAGATGTAAAAGAGATTGTCTCAATAATTGAGCTGGTTCCACAATGATTGTTTATGCAAGCAGGACTGGAAATGTTCGATATATTGTGTCGAAATTAAAAGCGAATTCAATTGAACTTACAGAGAATTTAAAAGTGGACACTTCATACCTTTTAATCACATATACAGATCGATTGGGAGAAGTTCCAGCGAAGGTCTCACGTTTTTTAGAAAAAAACGGACATCTTTGCAGAGGAGTCGTAGTAAGTGGAAATACAAATTTTGGTCATCAATATTTTGGCGCTGCAGGCGATAAGATAGCGCTGGACTATCATGTTCCATTAGTAAGAAAAATTGAATTGCGTGGCTTTCAATCAGACTATGATGCAATTCAACAGTTTTATGAAATGAGGGTGGAAAATGAAAACTTACTTAACGCTTAACAATGAAGTACTGAATCGTTATAGCTCAACAGGGAGACTAGAGTTAGAAAAAGATCGTGAAGCAACAAGACATTATTTTTTAGAATTTGTGAATGGCAAATTACGCAACTTTAATGATATTGAAGAAAAAATTCATTATTTAGTTGATGAAGACTATTATGAAAAGGATTTTATTGAGTTGTATGAAATGGAATTTATTAAGAAGTTGTATGAAAAGGCATATGCATACAAATTCCGTTTCCCATCGTTCATGAGTGCAAGTAAGTTTTATGATAGCTATGCAATGAAAAGTCGAGATGGAGAAGAAATTCTAGAAAAATACGAAGACCGTATCGTGATTATTGCATTATACTTAGCCCAAGGTAATGAGGAACTTGCAGAAAGAGCAGTAGAAGCGATGATGGAAGCATACCAACCAGCAACGCCAACAGCCTTAAATAGTGGGAAAAAGGCACGTGGGGAACTAGTAAGCTGCTTTAAACTTACAATGGATGATTCCATGAATAGCATTGCTGAAAATATTGGATATTGTTTAGAGCTATCTCGTCTTGGTGGGGGCGTAGGGGTTAATTTAACGGATTTGCGCCCATTAGGTGATCCCATCAAAGGTATTTTAAATCGTGCAAGTGGGGTACTTCCAGTTGCCAAGCTATTAGAGAATTCTTTCTCTTACTCAAATCAGCTTGGGCAACGCAATGGCTCAGGTGTTGCTTATTTAAATATTTTCCATGCGGATATTGAAAACTTCATTTCTTCGAAAAAGCCAAATGCAGATGATAAAATCCGTCTGGCCACATTATCTACAGGAATCATCATCCCAAATATTTTCTTTGAGTTAATGAGAAAAGATGAAGATATCGTATTATTCAGCCCTTATGATATTTATAACGAGTACGGGAAACGTATGTCTGAAATTTCGATTACAGAAATGTATGATGAGTTATTAAACAATCCAAATATCCGGAAAATCAAACGACTCAATGCGCGGAGTCTCTATACAGAAGTGAAAAAAGCACAATTTGAATCAGGATATCCGTTTGAAATCTTCGATGATAATGTTAATGACGTACACCCACTGAAAAATATTGGACGAGTGAAAATGTCAAACTTATGTACTGAGATTTTACAAATGCAGGTGACAAGTGTGATTACAGATCAGGATCAACCGAATGAGTATGGTCTTGATGTGTCTTGTAATTTGGGTTCAATTGATATTCATGCAGCGAGTAAGAGTAAGGATTTTGATAAATTAATTGATACATCCATGCGACTTCTTACAAACGTATCGTCTATGACGAACATTAAAAATGTTCCTTCAGTGGCAAAAGCCAATCAAATGATGCATTCAGTTGGTCTAGGAGCGATGAACCTTCATGGTCACCTTGTATCACAAGGAATTCTTTACGGCTCAAAAGATTCTATTGATTTTACAGATTGTTTTATGGAAGCCATGAACTATTATTCTCTTAAATCTTCAATGGAAATTGCAAAAGAGCGCGGCGAAACTTTCTATCGATTTGAAGATAGTGATTATGCATCAGGGGTTTATTTTGAAGATTATGTAAATAAAGAAGAGAAAGAATTATCCCCAATTGTGTTAAAAGCACTTGGTAATATTCCAATTATCACGAAACAAATGTGGCAAACACTTAAAAGAGATGTTATGAAATATGGTTTGTTCCATAGCTATCGGTTAGCCGTGGCGCCAACGGGTTCCATATCTTATATAAGATCTTGCACAGCCTCCATAGCGCCGTGTACAGAACGTGTAGAAATCCGAGACTATGCTGATAGCCGTACGATTTACCCAATGCCACATCTAACAAACGAAAATTC
Organism: Lysinibacillus sp. PLM2; assembly: GCA_023168345.1. Classification (NCBI taxonomy): domain Bacteria; kingdom Bacillati; phylum Bacillota; class Bacilli; order Caryophanales; family Bacillaceae; genus Lysinibacillus; species Lysinibacillus sp. PLM2. The sequence goes on from AP025689.1 coordinate 583,008, forward strand.
GTCTTTATATGTGGAAGCATACGATTTGAATCCTTATGACATGATTGATTTATATGCAGCAGCACAAAAACATGTGGACCAAGGAATATCAATGACCCTTTATGTTACAAATGCCTGGACGACTGAGCAGCTAGCGAAGATTTATATTTACGCTTGGACAAAGGGAATCAAGTCCGTCTATTATGTTCGTCAACGATTACAAACGATCGAGGAGTGTGTAGCATGTCAAATCTAATCTATGAAGCAGTCAACTGGAATAAACCAACAAGTGAACTTGCCCAAGTGTTTTGGGATCAACAATGGAAGCAAATTTGGTTTCCCGAAGAAATAGCAGTAAGTAAAGATGTAAAACAGTGGCAAAGTTTTGAGCATCAGGAAACCTATAAAAAAGTCTTTGCTGGGCTTACTTTACTTGATACTGTACAAACGAATATAGGTATGAATCACATTGCGGCACACGCAAAAGATTTACAGGAAAAAGCGGTATTAACGGTGTTTGCTTCATTTGAAGCAATTCATGCAAAGTCTTACTCCTACATCTTTACAACCCTTTGCACAAACAAGGAAATTGATGAGCTGTTTGAATGGGTGAAGGAGAACGAATTTCTTCAATACAAAGCAAATAAAATTAGCGAAATTTATAACAGCATCGAAGAAGGCAATGACGAAAGTCTATGGAAGGCGATGTATGCTTCCGTTATGCTTGAATCGTTCCTATTTTATTCGGGATTTTTCTATCCGCTCTATCTTGGTGGACAAGGGATTCTGCGTAATAGTGCCGAGGTAATTTCACTAATATTGCGTTAAAAAGTGGCGCAAGTAAAACTCTTTGAATTCAAGGGACCCCCTAACGTTTCGATTGCATCAATCGTAGGAGCAATTTAAGGCGAGGGCAATCTTGAGCCAAGATTGAAAATCCAATCTGGATCTTCAATAAGGTGCAACGACCATCGAAAGCACGTGCAAAGCATGGAAGCAAGTAGAGTAGAACGTAAGTCGAAAATGACGTTCGAAGCGGAGAGGCATAGAAATATGCATGAAATGGTCTGAACTTATAAGAAATTATAAGCAGCGTTTAATGCGCGGCATGAGTCTGACGAGCTTATGTGAACATATTGGACGAATCAATTCATGGAGTAGCAGTAGGCTTCTTTGCTCAAAATCTCTTTAAACAATTTTCTATTGAAAAACAAAATGAGTTAAAAGCTTGGGGCTATGAGTTATTGCTTGATTTATATGTAAATGAATTAAGTTATACACAAGATGTATATGGGGAAACAGACTTGGCAACAGAAGTGGAAGCATATATACGATATAATGGAAATAAAGCATTAATGAATGTCGGCTTTGAAGCCATGTTCCCAGAAGAAGATGTCAACCCGATTGTACTAAACGGCATTCGCAATGAAGGATCTACATATGACTTCTTTTCACAAAAAGGATCAACTTATGCAAAAGCAAACGTCGCGCCTATCACAGATGATACATTTGAATTTAATCGATAAGGAGCTCTTATGAACTACAAAGTAAACATCAAAAGAATTCACGATGAAGCCCAAATGCCGCTACAAGCAAACCCTGGAGATGCGGGAATGGATCTTTACTCAATAGAAACTGTAGAAATCCCCGCAGGAGAAGCAAGATTAATTAAAACAGGAATACAAATTGAACTACCTAAAGGCACAGAAGCTCAAATTCGCCCAAGAAGTGGGCTAGCATTAAAACATAGTATTACCGTATTAAATAGTCCTGGAACAATCGATGAAGGATACAGGGGAGAAATAGGCGTAATATTGATGAATCATGGTAAAGAATCTTTTACTGTAGAAAAATCAATGCGTATTGCGCAAATGGTCATCCAAATAGTCCCTGAAGTTCAGTTAATAGAAGTGGATGAACTTTCCCAGACTGAACGTGGAACAGCAGGCTTTGGATCAAGTGGAACAAAATAAATGAAAAAGGCGAAGTATCGAATGTAGATTGCTCATAAAGATACTTCGCCATTTATTTTTAGTTTTCCAGTTCCTTCGTCATTCGATCGACCCAATCACCGAAGGATTCCTTTTGATTGGATTTGTTCTTTTCTGAACTATGTTCCATTCCGAATTCTTCTTTATTTGAACGTAATGCTTTTGTATCTTTCTTTCTCATAGGGATTTTGTCATCGTAATTTGAATACATATCGAAATCATTTTTATCAGTCATGAGTTCATCTCCTTTCATTTGTTAATATGAGAATATGTGCTTATGTTTATGTACAAAGGAAAATAACAAATTGAATCGAATATATAATTAGAAAAAAGATTGTAGGTGACAAAATGTTTTTAAAAAAGATTGAATTACTTCGCGATGAAATATCATCCTATAGAAAATATCCTTTTTCAATTCCAACAATACGCAATTTCACACAACTAGAATTAAAAAGCAATGTCACTTTTTTTGTAGGTGAAAATGGTTCAGGAAAATCAACATTGCTTGAAGCAATAGCAGATCAATGCGGATTTAATACAGCAGGTGGAGGACGCAACAATTTATATGAAGTACACGCATCTGAATCAGCGCTTACAAACTACATAAGACTTTCTTGGTTACCGAAAGTATCAAATGGTTTTTTTCTAAGGGCAGAATCCTTCTACAATTTTGCTTCTCATATTGATGAGCTTGCAGCTGAATTTCCAAGTATTTATGATGCATATGGTGGGAATTCCTTGCACGAGCAATCCCATGGTGAGTCATTTTTATCCCTTTTTTTGAACCGATTCAAAGGAAAGGCAATTTATCTATTGGACGAACCTGAGGCAGCTCTTTCACCACAACGACAGCTAACGTTTTTGAAAATCCTACATGATTTATCAACTGCTGGAGATACGCAATTTATTATTGCCACACATTCACCTATATTATTAGGCTATCCAGATGCAACTATTTTTAGCTTTGATGAGGAATGTATTGAAGAAGTTGACTATGAATCGACGGACCATTATCAAATTACAAAATATTTTTTAGATAATAGAGAGCGATTTTTGCGGGAGCTTCTTAGTGATGAAGAGAGATAATAAAACGCGTAAAGTATTGCCTTAACCATATGCTTATTTATATAATAGAATAAATAAAAGTAAACAAGTAGGAAATGAGGGAATTCGATGAGTACGCTCAAAACAAATAAAAGTCGCGTATCATTATTAAAAATTCCAAGTGGTGAAGATATTATTGTTGGTCGAATGTTTATTGCTGAAGGTGGAAATTTAAAAGCAACTGTACTATTATTACATGGATTTCCAGGTACGATGATGAATTTAGATATTGCAACAGAACTACAAATGTTAGGCTGGAACGTACTGGTAATTAATTATCGTGGTTCATGGGGAAGTGAGGGGAATTATTCCTTTACTAATGCTCTTGAGGACGTTCAAGCTACTTTAAATTATATTCGGGATGAGTCTATTGCAAAAGCAAACAGAATTGATGTGAATCGAATTGCACTTGTCGGTCATAGCTTTGGTGGTTTTTTAGCTTTAAAAACGGCTTCACTCAATCCTTCTATAAAAACGGCTGCATATTTATCGGGCGCAAATTTCCCATTGTTTTTGAAAATAATGGAGGAAGACCCTACATCAGAAAAACAAATTCTACACATGTTTGATGAATCCTCTTATTTCTTAAAAGGGGCAACAGGTGAATCCTTATTGAGCGAAATTAGGGAACATGCAGAGGAGTGGAACACATTCTTATTTGCGCCAACACTAACAAATAAAAAGCTACTCATCACTGCGGTAACGGATGACGAAGAGCTTCCAAAGGAACAGTTCCATGATCCCTTCATTCCAATTCTTGAACAAGCACAAATTAACTATGAGACGGTCGTGTTTGATACAGACCATAATTATACAAATAAACGTAAAGAGCTTACAGAAACACTTCAGGAATGGCTATTGAGAGTTCTTTAAACTAACAGAATTAATAAAACAGTTGTCTTATCTGTCTAATCAATCTAAAAAGGCGAGTACGCAATGTCTCGCCTTTTTAGATTATTTATTTTTGTTCGACTTTTGCGTTTTATCATGATTCGTCGCGTTATTTTTATTTTTAACTTTCGAGTCAAATTCCTCTGCAATTTCAGCTGTATTATCTTCAGGATTATCCTGATGGCTTGTTGTATTTTGATGTAGATGCGCATAGGTTTCAAAAGGATTATGAGTTCTCTCATTTAATGTTTTCGCGTTATTTTTATTCCCCAAGAATGTTCACCTCCTAGATTCTTAATGTGCGTATGTTAGAAGGATTTATTCAATTGGAAGCATATAGGGCCATATTTAAATCTTAGACTGCACCTTTTCACAGTGCAGTCTTTTGGTCTCTTTAATTTCAGACCATATGTAATAAATTTGAAGTAGATTTAATAAGTCTATATATTAAAAATAAATACAAAATTTGGATTCATGGGGAAGAGTTAAAATGGGGGAAATTATGGGATCACGTTCATGGAGAGCGCTAATTTGGATTTCAATAGCGGAACTTTTTGCGTTAAGTCTCTGGTTTAGTGCATCTGTTATAGCACCGCAAATAATTGAATTTTGGAATATAGACGAAAGCTATGAGGGCTGGCTTTCTTCTGCTGTTCCACTTGGATTTGTCATTGGCACATTATTTAGTTCTGCATTTGGAATTGCAGATCGTTTTAATGCAAGAAAAATTTTTGCACTTTCAGCTTTGTTTGGTGCTATTTTAAATGGGTTATTAATGTTTATTCATTTTGCATTTTTAGGCATACTGTTACGAATATTAACTGGTGTGACGCTAGCAGGAGTTTATCCTATTGCTGTGAAAATGTTATCGCAATGGTTTCCAAGGAAAAGGGGACTTGCCATTGGTGTATTAATTGCAGCATTAACACTAGGGTCAGCTCTGCCTCATTTTGTAAAAGTATTTTTTGCCAATGTTGATTGGCAAAGCATTATTATTTCTACATCATTACTCGCCATATTAGCAGCAATCATCGTCTATTGGATACTAGAGGATGCACCAATAAGATTAAAAAATACACCATTTTCGATGAAATTAGTAAGTAAAGTAGTACGGAATAAGGCTGTTATGCTTGCGAATTACGGTTATTTTGGACACTGTTGGGAGTTATATGGCATGTGGACATGGTTGCCGGCCTTTTTAGCTGCAAGCTTTACTGCCGCTTCAACAAATGTGTCTAATTGGTTTATTGCATTAAGCTCCTTTATTGTAATTGGCGTTGCAGGTGGAATTGGATGTATTGTTGGTGGCTTTGTATCAGATAAAATAGGTCGTTCGAATTTAACGATTATTTCAATGATCATAAGTGCAATATGCTGTATTCTCATAGGTTTAACCTTTACTCATTCTATATGGCTGACATTTATCATTGCAATTATTTGGGGAGCAAGTATTATCTCTGATTCTGCTCAATTTTCTGCAGCCGTCTCGGAAGTAGCAGAAGAAGATTATGTTGGAACAGCGCTTACTTTCCAAATGTGTATTGGTTTTTTAATTACCATCTTTTCGATTAACTTAGTTCCAATCATCCAAAAAGCAATTGGATGGGAATGGGTTTTTATTATCTTAGCCATTGGTCCAATACTTGGCACCATCGCCATGTTTAAATACAAAAGATTTGAACTTAATTCGTAATTGTTAATGTTAATTTCCTAAAAAAGACGAAGAAGTTTGACAATTTGTTTACGGTTTTATGCAACCCATGAAAAAAATAAATGGTAGGTGTAAAATGAAACATGTAAAAAAAATACATCTTTTGATTTTTTATTCTTTAAAAAACAGGGGGCTATTTAAATGATGGAACAAAATGAAAAAGCTATGCGCCTACAAGTAATGTTAGATGAAGCCTTTAAACCAGTTTTAGCAAAAATAGAAGCATTAGAAAAAGAGGTGCAGTCACTTCAAGAAAATCAAGTGAAGCTTCTAACTATGATTGCTGAAAAAGAATAATTTAAACTATTTATTACAAACTAAAATTGAGCTCACAACAAAGTACCTCAAAAAGTCGATTCCTAAACCAGATAGGAGTCGACTTTTTTTCATGCTCACAACATACATCTAAATTATGTTCAAGATTTATTAGAATAGTGAAACAATTTAAAATAAGCCACCGTCACATTGATATTAAGCTAATTAAATACAAGGGGGAATCTAATGAGCATATTGAAGTTATTGGCCAAAATATATTTCAATAAAATTGAGGTAAAAGGAGCATTTCCGAACTCAGCGTCTTTCTATATAAGTAACCATAGAAACGGGGCAGTAGACGGTTTTGTCATTCTTTCGATTTTTAAACAAAAATTAATCTCGATTATAGGAAAAAATTTAACGAACAACGCTTTTATGAAATGTTTTTTTGGTGGGCAAATTGAAATTTATAGGAAGCCCCAAAACATGGAGGAAATGCGACACAATAGAAAAGAATTAAATCGTATTAACACAGAAATTGAAAATGGAACGAGTGTATTAATGTTTCCTGAAGGAACAAGCCATTTAAACAAAGGACTTCTTCCAATAAAAAAAGGAGTTGCACATGTCTATTCATCGTTAAAAAATCAAGAAATAATTCCAATTGGTCTTCACTATGAAAAAGGTTGGAGCTTTAGGAGCAATGTGTTTGTTCAAATAGGTGTGCCTGTCAAACTTTCCGGTGAAACAATAGACGAAAAAATAGAAGAAATTAAAAACACTTTAGAAAATGTATACGATGATGAGTATACATTTGCAAAGCCTAAAAAAAGTATCCTCAGGTCAATTATTTTTTCACCAATCATTCTATTATTCTTTATTTTTAATTTACTAGTAATGTGCATACCTTATTTCGTTGGGAAAAAATTTGCCGATGATAAAAATGTCATTGCTCTTTGGAGAATTTTATCTGGGGTACCCGTTTTTTTAGTGCAATTACTAATTTACGTTTGCTTAGGATTTGCCTATCCCATCTTTCTTGTGGTGTATGTAATCGTGACAATCGTGGGGCTTTTAATATATCGACCGTGGAAAGATGCTATCGGGTTGAGTAATGAAGGGGGAAAGAAATGAAACGCTATATTTCAACTTTTAAAGATAAAGGAAGTATCGAGCAAGATGGAGGAAAGGGTCATAATTTAAAAATTTTAACGCAAAGTGGATTTAATGTTCCTGAGGGAATCGTTATACATGCAGATTTTTACAAAGAGGTTTACGGTACACCGATTGAATTTTCTTATTCAAATACAGAACTGTTAAAGATGCAATGCGAAGAAATGCAAAAGAAAGTAAAAGAAAAAGAACTCCCATCGGAATTGATGGACGAAATATCTTATCATATTAACTCCGATTTTTTATATGCTGTTCGATCATCTTCCACATTTGAAGACTTAGAAGGATCAGCCTTTGCAGGACAGCATGAGACCTATTTAAATGTATCTGTTTATGACCTAGAAGAAAAGGTGAAAGAATGCTTTGCGTCTCTTTGGAATATGCACGCAGTTATCTATCGAAAGGAACGAGGCTTTTCACAGGATGAAGCAAGTATGGCTGTCGTCATTCAAAAAATGGTACCTAGTGAAAGTGCAGGGGTAGCATTCTCAGTCGATCCAATACACGGAGCATTTCATCGAGTATTCATCGAATCCAGCTTTGGACTTGGCGAAAATGTTGTTGCAGGTGAAGGATTAACAGATACATGGGTTGTGGATACGAAAAATAACACCATTCAAGAAAACTTAGCAGGGGAAAAAGGTAGTCTTACGAAAAAACAGGTTTTAGAAATAAGTAAATTAGCGAAAAAAATTGAAAAGTATTATTCATCACCACAAGATATTGAATGGGCTATTTTTGAAGGAGATGTTTATTTATTACAATCAAGACCACAAACTACAATTCCTGCTTACTTTACGAGAGATGAATCTGCAGAACGTTTCCCAGATCCAATAACTCCACTAACATGGGATTTTGTTGAGGAGGCATTTAATATTTCGCTTGAATATTCATTAAGATTAATGAATATTGACCTTCCAACGAGACCTTGGTTTTCTAAAAAAGGTGGTTATATTTATGGAAATCAGACTGCCGTTGAAATGTTAGCATTGAAAAGACCACTAAAATTGCAAAAAATTGAAGACATTCTTCAATTCAATGAAAAATATTTTTGGGCACATGAATTAGCTCAACAATGGGAAAACGATCTATCTCTATATTTAGTAAGAATGGGTGAGTTAAATCATGTTCCAAATGAAACAAATTCACTCGAAACATTTAAGCACTATTTTGAAAAATTATTTACTTCAGCAAATGAATATTTCAAACCAAATATTGCAATATCCATGACTCAAAGCTTCTTAGTTGGGACATTGTTTGAAGCGCTGCTTTGTAAATGTGGAGATCAACTAGTAGCAAAAAGTAATTTGGAGAAAATCTTATCGTTAGCAAAAATCCGTACAGCAAATATTAATAAGGAACTAGCAAATATAAAGGAGCGTGAGCTGAATAATCCTGAGTTTCAGTTGTTTTTGGAGAAATATGGCCATAGAGAGCTTACATTTGATTATTACTATCCAACATGGGCAGAAAAACCAGAAGTGTTAATGGATTTAGTCATACCAAATCAATCATTACAGCAGCATGAAACAAATGGGGTGAAGGTTTTAATGGATTTAACTTCAGGGGAATCAGATGATGTTTCAGAGTCTCTGTATCGTTTAGTACAGCTTGCGATTTTGTACACAGAGCTAGATGATGAGGAGCATTTTCAAACAACTAGAGTTAATTTACTAGCCAGAAAATCAATTGGTATCTTAGGTAGGAAATTAAAATTAACGGACCCTTACGATTTATTTTTCTTAAATAAACATGAGCTGTACGAGATTTTGAATGGAAGTGCTGTAAATGAACAGGACCTAATCCAAAGAAGAAAAGAATTTCAACAACTGTATAACACTGCACCTGTTTGGAACTATTCAGAAAAGGAAGAAGAAATGATCGAGTTAAAAGATGGCGTTTTAAAGGGTGTGCCAGGAAGTGCAGGTATGGTGGAAGGTGAAGTTTGTATTGTGAAAAACGTTGATGATTTTAAGAACGTAAAAGAAGGTAGCATTTTAGTTACAAGAACAACGAATCCTGCATGGACAACGCTTTTCTATTCTGCCAAAGGCCTCATTACAGAATCAGGTGGACCATTATCTCATGGAGCTGTTACTGCTAGGGAAGTTGGTATTCCAGCTGTAATGAGTGTTCGGAACTGTTTAACAATTTTAAAAGACGGAGATATTGTAGTCGTTGATGGAACGAGAGGAATTGTTAAATTAAAAGAATCATAAATTTTGTAATTGTTTTCTCCCTCTATTATCCTTTGATCTATAATAAACAATAGATATGTAAAAAGATAGAAGAGGAGTCCTTTATTTGAAAGTACTATCAATTTTTTTGGTAACGATCATAAGCCTAATAGGTGTCGTCATCTTCGAATTAATCGATTTTCCAGTTCCTTGGATGCTAGGACCATTGTTTGCAGTGCTACTAAGTCAATTCTTTATTAAAAAAGTTGCATTAGAATGGCCATCTTATTTTCGAAATATCGGACTTGTAATTGTTGGTGCAGCGATAGGGCACTCTTTTCAATTTGATTTGTTTGCTGGAATGGGATGGCTTGTATTATTTATGCTTATAAATCTAACGTTAGTGCTTTTAACAACGATTATTGCATTAGGTATCGAAAAATTTAGCCATATCCCATTGAAAACAGCCATTACTTGTACAGTTCCAGGGGGGATCTCTCAAATTGTAACCTTTGCCGAGGAAGAAAAGGATATCAACCTTGCAATTGTTACGTATTTCCATGTGATAAGGGTAATAAGTATTGTCATGCTTATCCCATTTTTTGTATCAGGTCATGTTGTTAAAGGGGATAATCATCTAGGGTTCAGTATTTCAACACTTCTTCCACTTGGACTACTCATTTTTACTTGTTGGATTTTTGCTTTAATAGGTAAAAAATTAAAATTACCAGTACCTTTCTTTTTAACACCTGTTTTTCTTGTATTAATACTTCAGCTAACACCATTTGAAATAGCTGAAGTACCTGTTTGGTTATTACATATTGCTCAATTGTTTATTGGAGCATATATTGGCTTTTTACTGAAGCCAAGTATGCTGAAGCTTGGAGCAAGAGTAATAACGATTGGAATTGTAAGTGCACTTGTTTTACTCGGTATCACTTTAGCGCAAGGATGGATAGTGAGCTACTTTTTTAATTACTCATTACCGACAGGTTTTTTAAGTACAGCGGCGGGTGGATTAGATCAAATGAGTTTGCTTGCAACCGCAATTGGTGCAGACATTTCAGCTGTTACCGTTTTTCAGATGTTTCGATTATTATTCATTTTCATCATTGTTTTTCCGATGTTAAAAGTTGTCTGTAATTGGATAGATAGGAGAAATGCACAAATACAAGATACAGAAGTAGATGTTAGTAATTAAAAATATAAAGAATAACTCTTTTTCAATATGAAATAATAAATGAGAATTGTTTGTAAAAACAGTTCTCTTTTCATTTTATATTGAATGGAGAGAAGGAAATGATTATAAAGAAATTAAATGTTTGGGTTATTATGTTTATATTTTTAGTATTAAATGTAGATGTTATTTCTGCAAATGATTCAAATCCTCATTCTCCAGAAGAACTCACCCCTCTATATTTCGATGGAAATGGTAAAGTGAGTAAGCCAACGCCGTTTTACATTGGGAATTCAACGGGATTAATTGAGGTGGGTACATTAGAACCAGGTATTGTATTTTCTCCTACAAAGGTGACAGCAAATTACTTTATAGTTAAGGGTATTGAATATACTTTTTATATTCCGAAATCCGCTATGATATCGACTGATGAAAAACCGACGTTCCATCAGCTTACTAAAAAATCAGTTGGTGCAAAGCTTATTGCCTCTACAAATGCTGCGTTTATCGATGAGGATGGTAGGGAATTGGGGAAAATAGCGAAAGGTCAAGAAATCAAATTAGCTTCGATTAAACATGCATATGGCGTTGTTAATTTGCTTGGTAGGCAAGTTTATATTGATTTGAAAGATTTTCAGCATGTAAATCTAGTAAACCCAAAAAAGAATATTAGCTATAAAGAGATGTCTATTTTATTACAAATATTTTCTAACCTTTATCCAGAGTTTCTAGAGTTAAAAGAGATAGGGAAATCGATAGAAGGTAGGACATTATATGCAGTGAAACTCGGAAAGGGCAAGAAAGAAATATTGTTGGATGCTTCTATTCATGCTAGAGAGCATATGACGACCAATTTATTACTTGAAATGATTGATCAGTATTCTAAAGCATATGATACTGGGTCTAATTATGAAGGATTTAATGCTAATCAATTATTAAATCAAGTTAGTATATGGTTTGTTCCAATGATGAATCCAGACGGTGTAACGCTCGTCCAAACTATGGAAAATGTTTCTCCTGAAGTTTTAATGATCAACAATGGAAGGATAAATTTTAATCATTGGAAATCGAATATTCGAGGGGTAGACTTGAATCGGAATTTTGATGGCGGATGGATGACTTCACAATCAACAAAATATCCTGCATACAAAGACTTCAAAGGGAAAAGAGCTTTTTCTGAGCCAGAGTCAAAACATTTGAGAGATTTTATTGCTCAGCTAAACATAAAAACATATATTTCATATCATAGCTCAGGTTCAATATTATACTACTATCATCATCAAAAGGGTGAAAATTTAAAGCGGGATCTTCGACTGGCTAGGAAGTTAAGTAATGTAACGGGTTATAAAGTGATGCCTCCGACAGGGGACGTTGGATCTGGAGCGTCAGCAGATTGGTTTATCATGACTTATAAGTTACCTGGGATTACAATAGAAATTGCCCCGCCCGTTCATGAATCCGTCGTTCCTTTAAAATATTGGGACAGTATTTGGGAAAAGAATAAAACTGTAGGATTAGTTGGAGCTGAAGAAGCTGCAATGAGATAATGGAAAATAAGGGATTTAAATGATTCCAATTTCTTATTATAAAAATATAACCATGGTACTTGAGGATTAATTTCCTCAAGTTTTTTTTATGATAAGAGATTATTACGATAAAGAAATAAAATTTTAATGAAAATTTAACGAAAAGGTACCACATTGATAATATTTTTGAAGTATAGTTTATTTATTAATAAAATACCATTTTATATGAAACGGGGAATTTGCATCTATGAATTTTCATAAAAGGAGTTTATCAATACTACTAGCAACATCTTTAATTTCGTCTCAAGCATCAATTGTTTCTGCTAGTGAAACGAATGACGAATATAAGGGAGAGATAAATAGTTCCTTTTCAACAATAACGTCTGAAATATTTCAGTCAGGTATAGCGGAAAATGAAGCACCGGCAGAAAATCAAACAACGATTGATGACATATTAAAGGATGAAGCCGTGGACCAAAATGGGGATACGGAATCTCAAAATCCCACAAATAACGAAGAAGAAACGCAAGTGACAACTGAAATTGAGGAAAGTGTTTCACCATACATAGAAGGAAATGGGAAGGTTGTACAATCAACACCGTATTATTTTTCAACACCAAATGGATTTGTGAAAGTAGGTACAATTGAAGAAGGTGTTATCCTAAAACCGACTAGAGTATCTACAAACTACTTTATTATTAATGCTGGAAACAAAGTATACTATATTCCTAGAACAGCTTTTACATCTACAAAAGAAAAAACAAACATAGAGAGCCATTTGCAAGGTAGTTTTCCAAGAACAATAGTGGCTGAAAATGATGCGGAGTTTAAAGATAAAAGTGGCAACGTTTTAGGGTCTATAGCAAAAGGCCAACAAGTAAAGTTACATATGGTAAATGGTGGTCGTGGTGTTATTGAACTATTTGGAAAGCGTGTTTACGTTGATTTAAGTGACTTCAAACATATCAATCAAGTGTTACCTAAAAAGAATATTAGTTATAAAGAAATGGAATATCATATAAAAGTATTTTCATATATGTACCCAGAGTTTTCAAAGCTTGAAAAAATTGGAGCCTCCGTTGAGGGAAGGCCATTATATGCATTGAAAATAGGGAATGGCAAAGAGGAAATCATTATGGATGCTTCCATGCATGCCCGAGAGCATATGACAACAAATGTATTGTTAGAAATGATTGATGAGTATACATATGCTTATATTAATGAAAAGAAATATGGTACTTATAATGTGAAGGCATTGTTAGACAAGGTGAGTATTTGGTATGTACCAATGATGAATCCGGATGGAGTAACACTAGTTCAAACGAAAGCAAATTCTACAGCTGCAACAAAACTTTTGAATAAGGGTAGTGTCAATTATAATCGTTGGAAGGCGAATATTCGCGGGGTTGATTTAAACCGTAACTTTGATGGAGGCTGGATTACAAAAGCATCAACAAAATACGCCTCTTACAAAAACTATAAAGGGACAAAGGCATTTTCAGAGCCTGAATCACGGGCGTTAAGAGACTTTGTAGCAAAACACAAGTTTAAATCTTATATTTCATACCATAGTTCAGGCTCTGTTTTATATTATTTCCATCATCAAACGTCAACTCAATTAAAACGAGATCTAGCTTTAGCTAATTCTATTAAAAAAGAAACAGGTTATAGTATTATGCCACCAACTGGCGAAACTGGATCTGGAGCATCAACGGATTGGTTTATCATGAATTATAAAATGCCTGGTATTACAGTTGAAATAGCACCTTTCCAAGGGGAAACAGTTGTTTCATTAAAATACTGGGATAGTATTTGGAAGAAAAATAAAACAGTAGGATTATTAGCAGCAACAGAAGCAAGTTTAAGATAGTTTAAAGAATGGAGTCCGTTCGTATAATAGGGAGCGGATTCCATTTTTTGTTAATAAAGGAATTAGAATTAAAGTAAATAACCGTGATATCATCCATTTACTCATAAATTCACTTAAATTTCATAATTTGCTAAGTAAGTGTCGATTGTTGTAAATCCATGTTCGGTGGTATGATAATAATAGTGCGCTCATTTGTGAAATTGAGTGTCTATAAATGAGGGGAACATGACACAATATGCGAAACTACTTAGACTTATGGGCTAAGACAGTAAAAACGGGAATTATTAAATCAAATTTAATTCCGATGATTGCTGCACTTATGCTCGCTTTATATACGTACGAATTAGACTTCGTAGAAAACATCCCAAATATTATTTTTGCCTTTTTGGGAAGTGCTTTAATTATTGGGGCTGCGGGGGCATTTAATAATTTATATGATCGTGACATTGATATCAAAATGCATCGTACTAAAAACCGTCCAACAGTAACGGGCGATATAAATATAAAACTAGTACTTACTGTTGCGATTGTAATGCTAATAGTAGGTTTATCTCTACTAGCAATAACAACATGGTTAGCAGCATTTTTAGGTTTCCTAGGAGTATTCTTTTATGTTGTTCCTTATACAATGTGGACAAAGCGTAGAACGATATGGAACACAGAAGTAGGGAGTATTTCAGGAGCTATGCCGCCGTTAATTGGTTGGGCAGCAGTATCGCCTGACATTTGGCATCCAGCAGCCTGGGCGTTATTTATCATTATGGTAATTTGGCAAATGCCTCATTTTTATGCGATTGCAATTCGTAAAAAAGATGATTATGCTGCAGCTGAAATTCCAATGCTACCAGTTATTAAAGGAATCCGCAGAACCTATGTACAAACGAATGTTTATTTAATCATTCTTACATTAACAAGCTTTTTATTTGCTCCAATAAGCTGGGGGTTAACACTCGTATCATTCATTTTAGGCGTTATCTGGCTATGGTTAAGCTTTGTCGGTTATCACAAAATGGAAGGAAAAACATGGGCGAATAAAATGTTTGGTTATTCTTTATTCTTTATGACATTCGAATTTGCCACAGTTATTATTTACTCGACAGTTGCGATATTTATTAGTTAGGCAATTTTTTAGCGTAAGACTTTAAAACGTCTTATGCTTTTTTTATTGAAATAGGAAAGGGGATGATCTAACTAGTAGCACCGATTTTAGAAATCAAAAAAATACAACACTTTAATCTATGAGGAATATTGTTTATTAATTTGAGTACAGTTACTAATACAGTATTTCGGCTTACAAACCTGTTATTTATTAGTTTTTTAAAATGAACTCATTATCTTATAGCATGTTATACAACAATTATATCGAAATTGTGAACGAAATTGTGATAAAAATGTTACATTTCCTTTCTGTTTGTGTTATTGGTGAAAAGAGATGATAAACTAAACTCAACATAAAAAGTAACAAGTATTTTTTATGTAAATCGCTCTTTAGTAGAAGTGACTAGTAAAGCTCAATGAACCTTTTGAAAGCTTGTTCGACAAGATATATAACCTCCCCTATAATTATATAAAAATATAGCTTTTAAAAAGGTCAGTTAAAAGTGGACTCTGATAACAGAGTCCACTTTTTTTGCTATATGCCTATGTAGTTAGTAATATCGTTCCTATAAAGGACAAGTAATAATTGCAGTTATGGAGAATTTTTGCGTATTGAATCATAATTATATTCATGAGAACTTATAGAACACCTCGAACAAGAACTTAAGAAATATAAACGGATGCTTTAATTACAAAAAGAATGAATGCAAAATTAAAAGGTATGAGTCCGGTGCAATACCGAATTCATACCCAACATGCTTCTAATTATACAACCGTACTTAATTTTTAGGGATCACTTCAAAGTTGACTCCAATATTTTTATTAAAAATCAGCTTTAAAAAGTGGTTTTTGCTATTTCATGTAAATAATCTCCTAGAACGCGTAATCCTTTATCAAAGTTTTCTAAGTGAAAATGCTCATTTGGTGCGTGAAAGTTTTCGCTATTTAGACCAAATCCCATTAATACAACTGGTAATCTTAAAATTTGATCGAATGATGCAACAATTGGAATGGAACCTCCCCCTCGGATAAACGCGGTAGGAACCTGATAAATTTTTTCATAAGAACGACCTGCTGCCTGAATGACGGGATGATCAAAAGGGGTTAAGAATGGAGCGCCTTTGTCAAACTCATCTATTGTAATATCCACTCCGGTTGGTTTATGCTTTTCGATATGTTGACGAAGTAAGCTAACAATCTCATCTGGATCTTGATTTGGAACTAGACGACAAGTAATTTTTGCTCCTGCTTCAGCTGGGAGTACAGTTTTTATGCCTTCCCCAGAAAATCCTCCGAATACACCGTTTACTTCTAAAGTAGGGCGTGCCCACGTTTGTTCTAAGTATGAGAACCCACTTTCTCCGAATAATTCTTTGACGCCAATTTCTTCTTTTAATGCTCCCTCATCAAAATTCAATTCTTGGTATGCTTGACGTTCCTCTTCTGTAAGTGGGAGAACGTTATTATAAAATCCTTCCACTAGAATTTTCCCGTGTTGATCACGGAAAGAAGCAAGAATTTCTGCTAATGCATGAATGGCATTTTGGACACCACCACCATATAAACCAGAATGAAGATCACTTTTTGCACCGCGGACATTAATTTGAACACCAGTTAATCCACGAAGTCCATAGCATACTGCTGGTTTACCAGGTGCATAAAGTCCAGTATCTGAAATTAATATAATGTCAGCCGCTAGTTTTTCTTTGTTCGCTTCCACATAGGTTGGAAGGTTGGGGCTTCCGATTTCCTCTTCACCCTCATATATAAATTTAACGTTGACTGGTAGTGTACCTTCTGTTGCAAAGAGGGCTTCTATCATTTTTAAGTGCATGAATACTTGGCCTTTATCGTCAGATGCCCCTCGAGCATAAAGTTTATTACCGCGAATTTCTGGCTGGAAAGGTTCAGAATCCCATAAGTTTAATGGATCAACAGGTTGGACATCATAATGGCCATAGAATAGAATGGTTGGTTTGCCTTCAGCGTGTAACCACTCACCATAAACAACAGGATGTCCCTTTGTTTCATCAATAGAGACATTCTCAATGTTCAGCTTTTTTAGTGCATTCGCTAACCAATTAGCAGCACGTACCATATCAGATTTATGCTCAGAAAGTGAACTGATACTAGGAATACTTAAAAATTCAAAAAGCTCCTCTAAATGCTGTGATCGATGTTGTGAAAAATACGTATCAAGTAATTGCAAGTGACTCATAGGATCCCTCATTTCAAAATTTCAATTAGTAAAAACAGTATACCAAAACAGCATTTATTACACAGTTTAAAAGACCTTAAATATTTAAACTAAAGGGTTTGACTGAGTTTGTAACACTGAGATTACAACTTATACAATGCAACCTTACACCAATGTAATGAAATTGAAAGTAAATCCGATAGAGTGTAATACAAAATTTTGGGAAAATGAAAACTGTAGAACGGTATATAATCAATGCCAAAGTTTACGGAGGATTAAAAAATGACTAATAAATTAGCTGAAATATATGAAGAATATAATAGATATATCTATCATTTATGTTTAAAACTAACTCGAAGCCCACAAGAAGCAGAAGATTTAATGCAAGAGGTGTGGGTAAAGGTTGTTCGAAATGAAGAACAGGTTTCACAAGTTGAGCATGTTAAAGCATGGCTTACAACAATTACGATGAATACTTTCCGTGACCGCTATCGTAAAAATGTTCGTCGTAGTAAGTATGTATTACATCAACCTGAAACATTAGACGTTCCGATATTAGATTTGGTTCCTAATAATGAAATTTCTACTGAGGAACAAATAGAAAAAGTAGCAGTAACAAAAATTGTTCAAGAAAAAATGATGCAGCTTGATGCTATTTATCAAAAGACTCTATGGTATTTCTATGTGGATCAATATTCATTAGCTGAGATATCTACACTAATGAAAGTATCGATTGGTACTGTGAAATCACGTTTATTCCGTGCAAAAGCAAGGCTAAAAGAAATTTTATTGTCTGATGATGCAGTGGTGGATGTTGTATTAACTGCGTAAAGACTTGGTAGCCCTCTTTAACATTTATATAAATGACGAAAGGATAACTCTAATCTAGGGTTTATTCTTTCGTTTTTTTATTTGTCTGAATAAGGGGGAGTGGTTTTAAATATTCTCTTTAAATAAGTGGGGGGAAGTAAAAAACAGAAATTTACTTCCTATTTAAAGTTGTAATTATTTCCTATGACCATTTGTTGCTTGGAACGTAGGCGACGAGTGCTTCAGACGCTACGCTTTCGATGCAAGGCAAAGCCTTCCAGCAGTTCGAAGAGGCTCGAAGCTCTTCCTGGATGCGCGTCCGTCGAAGTGGAAAGCAACATATTGATATTGCTAAAAGCAAAAATCTGCTAATCAGTTTGTACCTGAATAGCAGATTTCTCACTTTTGTCCCAGCCTGTTTATTTACCGTTAAGTAGACGCTCAAATATTGTATGTAATGTTTTAATTTCATCATTTGAAAGCATACCAAACATGGATTCGACCAGTTTTGTTATTTGGTCTCTAGATTCTTTTAGAATTCTCTCGCCTTCAGGGGTAATGGCAATTTGGGAAGCACGTCGATCTGCATTGCTTTGAGTTTTTTCGATAAACCCTGCATTAATCAGTTTATTTGTTAACACTGTTACGCCACCAGTTGTAACTTTTAGGCGTTCAGCAATTGCAGAAGGACGTTTTGGACCTTCCTTAGCCAATAAATCTAATAATAATATATGAGATTTTGAAAATCCTAATTGATTTTTTTGATTCCATTCATTTGCCCATTTTCGCTCTAATGAAGAGACAACTTCAAATAGTGATGAAAGGTGTTGGTTTCTTTGGTTATCCATAATGCGAAAGCCTCCATCTATGATTAGCTTTGTGAAAAAGGTACCCAAAGTAAGTCTCATTCACTAGACTAAACACATTAATTATATCTGACTAGCAAGCCTTTGCATCGCATTTAATTCATACGCACGAACCTTACGCGGAATAAAACGACGAATATCCATTTCATTATAGCCCACTTGAATTCGTTTTTCATCTAGTAAGATTGGACTGCGTAGCATACGTGGATGTTTTTGGATTAAATTGTATAATTCTTGAATTGATAACTGTTCGATATCGACATTAAGATTTTTGAAGTCATTTGAGTTTGTTGCAATAATTTCATCTGTTCCATCCTCAGTCATTCGTAAAATGTTTTTAAATTCCATTAGTGATAGAGGCTGAGAAGTGATTCGTTTTTCAACAAAATCGATATGATTTTCTTTTAACCATTTGATTGCTTTTCGTGATGAGGAACAGCTAGATTGTGTGTAAATAGTAACTGCCATAATAACTCCTCGCTTTCATAATTTATAAAAGCTTACTAGTAAGATAAATTCGTTATATAGATATCTTACTAGTAAGATAAATATAAGTCAATAATTTTCACAATTTATACATGATAAGCTTTCTATTATTTATATAGACATTTCTTTATTAATATATACGTGCATTATGTGAAAAAGTTTCAAATTTTATTAATAAGTTTTAGTTAATTATGGCTAATAATAGAAAAAGACTTTTGGAATCTTTTTTTACTAGAAATTATAATTTTCGTAGTTTGTAAGATTTCGATGAAATCCCGAATCATAATCCGATAACAAAATATTCCACAGGACATCCAGAAGTATTATATCCGTACAGAATTCAAAAAACCGCGGTCAACTCTTCATTGATCCGCGGTTTTTTCTATTATAAATCTGTTTTCCCAGTAGTAAACCAATCCTGTACATTCCAAACCTTTGTTGCTAATCCTTCATAAAACTCAGGTTCATGGGAAACGAGCACAATTGTTCCTTTATATTCTTGCATTGCTCGTTTTAATTCGCTTTTTGCGTCTACATCTAAATGGTTTGTCGGTTCGTCAAATACAAGCCAGTTTGACTCTTCCATCATAAGCTTACATAAACGGACTTTTGCTTGCTCGCCCCCAGATAATGAATTTAATGGACGAGAGATATGTTCATTTTTCAACCCAGCACGAGCAAGGGCAGCACGAACTTGATGTTGGTCCATACTTGGAAATGCGTTCCACACATCATCTATCGGTGTAATATGTCCAGCTTTTACTTCCTGTTCAAAGTAAGAGGGGATTAAAAAATCGCCACGTCGTACTTCTCCACCCAAAGCATCAATTTTTCCAAGCATCGTTTTCAGTAAAGTCGATTTCCCAACACCGTTCATCCCGATCAACGCAATCTTTTCTCCGCGTTCAATTGAGAAAGATAATGGTGGTAATAACGGCTTTACTTTATCGTAACCAATTAATAATTCTTTTGCTTCTACGACAAAACGGCTTGATGCACGAGATTCTTTAAAGCTAAATTCAGGTTTCACAGCTGTTTCAGGGCGTTCGATACGTTCGATACGTTCTAACTGCTTTTGGCGCGACTTAGCGCGACCTGTTGTAGAGTAGCGAGCTTTATTTTTCGCAATAAACTCTTCTTGCTTTTTAATAAACTCCTGTTGCTTCTCATATGCATCGATGTGCTGGCGTTTATTTATTTCTGCTAGTTCTAAAAACTTCTCATAAGTTGCTGTGTAACGAGTCATTTTCGCGAATTCTAGATGGAAAATAACATCTACAACACCATTCATAAATTCGGTATCATGCGAGATTAGTAAAAATGCATGAGGATAATTTTTCAAATAGTTAGATAGCCAAGTAATGTGTTCTTCATCTAAATAGTTTGTGGGCTCATCAAGTAGCAAAACTTTTGGCTTTTCCAGTAAAAGCTTAGCAAGTAATACTTTTGTTCGTTGGCCACCAGATAGGGCAGCGACATCACGTTCTAGACCGATTGCATCTAAACCAAGTCCACGAGCAACCTCTTCAATTTTAATGTCTAATGAATAAAAATCTCCTGCATCTAAAGCATCTTGGATGTCAGCCATTTGCTCTAATAATTCTTCTAGTTCTTCAGGAGTGGCCTCTGCCATTTTTTCGGTGATTTCGTTTAATTCTTCTTCCTTTTTGTAGAGGGGAAGGAAAGCATCGCGTAACACATCACGCATCGAGCGACCTGCTGATAGAACGGTATGCTGATCTAAATAACCATAGTGAGTACCAGGTAACCATTCAACACGTCCAGTATCGTGAATAATTTGACCTGTGATAATACCCATTAAAGTTGATTTTCCAACGCCGTTTGCACCAACAAGCCCGATATGATCGCCTTCTACAAGACGAAACGAAACATCCTTAAACAGGGTACGGTCCCCAAAAGAATGGCCTAAGTTTTCAACCGTTAATATTGCCATAAATATATGTTCCTCCAAAAATAAAATTTAATATATTAGAAATTCGCTAACATAAAAACTCACAAAAAAACTCGCGGGTATTACAACGCCGCGAGCTGTTTATTCAGTTCAGCAAGTTGTTTTTCCATTTTTTCAAGGCGTTCAGTTGCTTGTGCAACAGAACCAGCATGACCCGTTTGTTCAAGCTTTTCCATATCGCCCTGTAAATTAATATAATCCATTTTTAATTCTGCAATTTGTTGTTCAAGCTCTTTTTTCATGTTGATTGCCCCTTTAATAGTATATTCACGAGTGACTGTTCATTCACATTGTATCATAGGATGTGTGTGAAATTCATTAAATTATCGTAAGTACGATGGTGGTAAATGGAAGGAGAGGGGGCTTGAAGATGAGGCGGGATCATAAAACAAAAGGCTCTACATACATAGTACGCAAGAGCCTACAAACCAATTTTTTAATTGTTAAGCAAGGATTAATTGGAACGTACCTTTTGACATGTTTACATTTACTACTAAAGGAGTCTTAGAAATCGGTGTATATTCAAGAACTTGTTGAGGATTCATTTTTAGGTCAGTACCCCAGTTAGACATGTTTACTAGGTAAATACCATTATGTAAATTTAAGAATTCACTAACAGAGTCTTTTGCAAGAGCATCTACTTCAAATAATTGCTCTTCAGCGTAAACCGAAGCCAAGTAAAGTAGAGCTTCTTCGTTCATACTCATGCCAGTTTTTAATGGTGCTTTACCTGTGATTTCCTGATAGATATACCAATTGCTATCTACTATATCATTCACACTAGCAAGCTCTAAATAGACCTGGTCATCGATAAAACGAATGATGTTCTTTGTAAATAAAGATAGATAGCTGTTATATTTTCCATGAAATTCTGGACTTTTTGATAGTATATTTTCTATTAAAGCTTCAACGTTACCATTTCGAATCTGTTCAAATTGGTCATCTGATAAACTATTTTCACTTTTAAAATCATTCAAAGCAGAACCGAACTCGTCAATTGTCATATACCCACGATCAACAAGCGCTTGGGCTAAGTATAAGTGACTTTGTTTTTGAAGAGAGATAAGCGCCTCCACTTGTTCTTCTGTTAAGTAGCCTAATTCAACGGCGATTTCACCAAAACGCTTGTCCATTTGTTTTTGTTTTTCATGTACTTCTTCTACCTGTGTAGTTGTCATAAATCCTTCATCAACAGCAACCACACCAAATTTAACATGAACAGATTTTTGGAATTCTAATGCATCTGCTAATTGTTCACGTGTAATGAGTCCCCGATTTAATAAGTAATGACCGAAGTATTGGCTAAACATTAGTTTTCCTCCTTCATTACTTTTTCAATTAGTTGAGCAATTGTTTCAAGGGAGATTGGTTTTTGAATGAAGTCATAAGCCCCGTTAGCTAAGGCTTCTTTTAAATGATCGCTTGTCCCAACAGAAGAAGCCATGACGACTTTTACTTCTGTATTATTTGCTTTAATCTCCTTTAACGCCTCAATACCATCTTTATCTGGCATGACAATGTCTAAAAAAATTAAATCAGGATGATGTTTTTTTGCTTGTTCTACAGCTTGTACGCCATTTTCTGCTTCATAAATTGTTTCACATTTACATTTTTCTAGAGCGGATCTTAATTTTTTACGGATTAGCATTGAATCGTCACATATTAGTACTGATAAATTGTTCCCCATAATTCACCAACTCCTCTTTTAGTTAAAAAATGTCTACAATTACAATAGTACTATAAAGTGTTCTTGTTTTGAATATTATTACAAAATATAGAAAACAGCCGAATCCTTTGAAAGGCTAAGGCTGTCTGGGGTTAACGAAAATTTTACAATTTAATAATGATAAATTTACTAATCCATATGCAGGCTTAAAGAGGGATATTTGTCCTATTTAATTCGAAATTAAAATCAAAAAAATTAATTATAACGATACAATATTATGACGCTCGTAAGCAAAATCTAATAGGAGGCATTTTAAAACTTCGTTATTATCTAAAATTTCAAGCTCTAATTGTTTACGCACGGCTCTTTCACGTCTTTGCTCATGAAGTAGGAGCTCCATGACTGCATTTTGAATATTTGATTGTTTCATTTTACGTCCTAATCCTAAATGAATAAATCCATGATGCTCACGAGGGAATGAATTATTTATCTCACGCTCATTTTGCGCTGCTGTAATACATGGAACGCCAACAGCAGCAACCTTATAAGGGGTGTAATTCGCATTACAAATAACGATATCAGCTTCTGTTAAAAGCTGTTCAAGTGCTCTTACGTGTTTAAAAATCTTTGTATTACGACGACTTAAAACCATCATTTGCAAATCTTCAACGGAATGCTTGTATTCACTGTCAATGGCAACAGTTATTTTTAAAGGAATGTGCAGTTGTGTTAAATGTCTTAAAGTTCGATAGGTTAAATTATTTTCATCTCCGTCTTCATAAGCGACCACGATATGCGGAGGGCTTGCCAGTTCATTAGAAGCACGGGATTCTGCAATTGCACAAATTGCATCTGTAACGGCAAAAGCGTAAGGACCAGCTAAGCAATTTTGAGCAATGTTTTCCTTTGTTTCTTCAAATAAAGCAATTATATTACAATCTGCAAATTGTGAGCCTTCCCCAAAGTCATCAAAGTGAACAAGGGTTTTGCAATGAGGTCTTAATTGCTCTACTTGTTCGATGATAGTATCTTTACCATCTTGAACAATTAAATCAGGCTGTAAATTGCGAATTTGTTTGATTAATTCATGCTGATGATCAAATAAAATTGGTGATATTTGTTCATTTGTTAATATTTCAATTGCTTCCTTTGAAGTTGATTTTATAAAAACCCATACAGTTTCTTCTTTTTCTAATAGTCTTGCAAGTGTCGCAACACGTTCAAATGGATAGAGTCCCTTCGTAGGGCAGTGTTCCACGATAAATGCGATCTTCTTTTTTTGTTCTGCTTTCACTAATTCATTGTTCAAGAGTATCCCATCCTTTCCAATCCATACTAAGTTATGGCAATAACTACAAAAGTATGTGTAAAAAATAGCAATATATTAAATAAGCATTAGATTTAGAAAATGTATGCGGAGAATATCAAGAAAATGAAAGAATTTATAATTGAATTTATAAAACGAGCATTTAGTTGGGCAATAAAATTAGGATAATGTGGAAATTGATGTCCATTATTAGAAATATATTCTTATTTCCTATAGAATGAAAGAATCTGTCTCGCAAATACTACATGTAGCTAATTAGTAAATAAGTCAAATGTAGAAACAAAACAGAAATTTTAATGAAGTATATACATAGAAAGGGGATGTAAAGATGCTAGAATCGACACTATTTCAGATTGCAGCAATGATTGGACTTGGAGTGCTCTCGCAATGGATTGCATGGCGCTTTAGGCTTCCAGCTATCGTCATTATGTCTCTTGCAGGTTTAATCGTGGGTCCTTTTTTAGGATTATTTGACCCGCAAGATCGTTTTGGAGAGGTTTTTAATCCAGTTATTTCATTAGCTGTAGCGATTATTTTATTTGAGGGGAGTTTAAGCTTAGATTTTCGTGAAATTAAAGAGTTTCCCCGTGCAATATTTCGTATTACAACATTAGGTGCAGTTATTGCTTGGATAGCCGGGTCTTTTGCGGCATATTTCTTTGCAGGCTTATCACTAGATGTAGCATTTGTTATTGGCGGATTATTTATCGTAACAGGACCGACAGTTATTTTGCCATTGTTACGACAAGCAAAATTAAAGGAAAGACCCGCAGCCATATTAAAATGGGAAGGGATTGTTGTAGATCCATTTGGCGCATTGCTAGCCTTATTTGCATTTGAAGTTGTCTTGTGGACAAACGAGTTAATTACAGGTAATTCATTACTTGTTTTCTTTGGATTGTCCTTGTTAGCTGCTGCAATAGGGGCAGTAGCTGGATGGATCCTTGGAAGATTATTAGAGCAAGGGCATATTCCTGAGTTTCTAAAATCCCCCATCGTATTTGGTGTCGTATTGATGGTATTTGTCGTAACCGATTCAATCATGCATGAGACGGGATTACTTGCTGTAACTGCCATGGGGATTATTATGGCAAATATGCATTTAACATCGTTACGAGATTTAATTCATTTTAAAGAAAATATTTCAGTATTGTTAATCTCCAGTGTATTTATTATGCTAACGGCTTCACTAACAATTGATACATTATTGGCGATACTGAATTGGCGGATGTTATTGTTCGTTTTAGCGATGATGTTTATTGTTCGACCGCTTTCAATTTGGGTATCTACAATTGGTACAGGACTTACAATCGCAGAACGTACGCTAATTGGTTGGATAGCACCAAGAGGGATTGTAGCGTTAACGGTTTCAGGGTTTTTTGCAAATGCATTAACAGAGGCAGGATTTGAAGGTGCTGAAATTATAACAGCCCTAACATTAGCACTTGTTTTTGCAACCGTACTTGCCCATGGATTTACAATTGGATGGTTAGGGAAAAAGCTTGGCTTACAGGCAACGGAAGAAGCAGGATTTTTAATTGTTGGCGGAACACCATTTAGTGCTGTTTTAGGGGAAGCGTTAAAATCCTTTAATAAGCCCGTATTATTGATGGACAGGTCTTGGGGAATGCTTTCATATGCACGTCAATTGGGGATTAAAACAGAAGCTGGTGATATTCTCAGTGAGCATACTGAGTATCATGTTGATTTAACACCATATGAAATATTAATTGCAGCAACAGAGGAAGACGCATATAATGCGTTAATCTGTCAGCGCTTTGTTCCTGAATTAGGTCGTGAAAACATTTTCCAAACACCTATTTCTATGGGGGATCCAAACGACTATAGTAAATCTATTGGTGGGAAAAAATTATTTTCTCCAGAATATGATGTTCATACATTAAATCGTTATATTGAAAAAGGGTATATGATTCGAAAAACGATGATTACTGAACAATATACTTTGGAAAACTTCCAACAGGATAATGGTTATGAAACAATTCCGTTATTTACAGCGGATAAGGAAAACAATATCTCCTTTATAACGGATATAAAGAAGATATCCCTTGATCCAGGAACAACGATTGTCAGCTTGACATCTCCATCTAAAAAAATGGAAAAAGCTCTAGAAAAGGCGAATAATGTGCAATCTCAGCCAAAAGACTGAAATTTTTTCATTTAATACTAGTTCCCTACTACACATTAGTTGCATCTGTTACAATAACTAAATGGAATTAGATAATAGATGGAGGATACACACCATGAAAATTCTACTCGTAGATGGCACAGTATTTGGTACAAAAACAGGTGCGATATTACGACAAGTTGAACGATATATTCAAGAAATCGACAGTACTCTTGAGCTCGAAATATTATATTTCTCAAAATTAAAACATCAAATTTTAGATGGTAGTCCTTTAAATGAGGATATGCAAATGATGATTGAAAAGATTGAAGAGGCAGATGGTTATGTTTTCGCAACACCAATCTATCAAGCATCGATTCCGGGTGTATTAAAAAATGCTTTGGACATGATTTCTCCGAAAGCCATGCGTTATAAACCGGTATCTATTGTAGCAAGCGGAGGAACTTATCAGCACCATTTAGTTGTAGAAAATCAATTTAAACCGATACTTGATTACTTTAAATGCTTAGTGACACCAAATTATGTTTACACACATACCTCACATTTCGATGAGGATGATAACATCGTTGAAGAAAGTATTCATGAACGTCTTCGTGAATTAGCTCAAATATTTGTACAATATTGTAGACTTAGCGAAACATTACCTAAACAACCAATAGATAAAAATTAAAAAAATGCATGACACAATCAATATTGTTGTTGTCATGCTTTTTTATCTACGTAAAACAATTTAGTTTATAAAAAAATACTAACGAATTAAACGAATGTACACCACCCAAGATTTTTGCATACTATAGTGATGAATGAATAGGGGGTGTATGAAATGGGATTGTTTATAAATAAAAAACAGCACCCAGATGTATTTAAAACAAATGGCGTTCTCATTGAATCGAATCAAGTAGAGTATTGCATAAATGCCTTTACGGAGTTTGTGAAAGAACAGCAAGATTCAAATAAAACACTTCATAAAGCGATTGATGGTGTAAATACGACTCAGGAAAAGATCCAGCTAAATCAAAATAGACAATGGCGTGAAATGGAACAACGCATTCTTGAAATAAAACATCTTCATCAAGCACATGAGAAGATTGAAAAACAAGTAGTTACATGGCTACAAAAACTTGAATCCAAGCAAGAGTCTCTCCAAGAAATTTTGAAATCAGAACAACAAGATAAGCAGCAGATGATGTCTCAAATGCAGCGACTAACATTTACTCAAGATGAAGTTATGAATCAATTACAGGAATTAGGCGAGGCGAAAGAGCAAGTAAAGGAACGATTGGATTATCTATCGACTTTTAGAGATGAAGTAATGAGCCAATTTGCGCAAGTGACCGATTCTAATGACAGAGTAATTCAAAAAATTGATGAGCAAAGTGAAATCTATCAGCAAATTGCAAATAAAATCGATAATATTGAAGATACGCAGAAAGAAGTAATGAACCGTGTAGATGGTCAAGAGGGTATTACTCAAAAAATCATACATCAAATTGATAATATTCGTTTCATTTTGTTTGAACGAACAAATTACTTAGAAGAAAAAATAGAGAAAATGTATCAACAGGCTGTGGATTATTTTCAAAAAGTGAAAACGGGCATAACCCAACCAGCCGATTATGTATTAACAAAAAGAAGTGAAGAAATTGAAGATCGAGATGCCTAGCCCTTTAAACCTATTGTTGGTTTGGAGGGTCTTTTTATTAAAGTGTAAGTGAGTTGGTCCTGTAGAAAAAGGGTTTGTCGCATTTCTTAACTAGTCTTAAAATTACATAAAACCCTTGGCAACTTCACCTGGGACGCCAAGGGTTGAAAAGACTTTAAGTTCGTTATAATAATTTTCGTTATTCATCTTAATTGAATGACCGTATGCGTAACAGTATATATGGTGGTATGAAAAATCGGGATTACTCATTCTCTGATTTTAGATTTAAGATTGGTTTGCTGGTACTCGAATGAAACTAACCTGTGTTAATGGGATTAACACACTGTTAGTCTCTCTTTCATATTCATCAGTCGAATCAGTT
Organism: Lysinibacillus sp. PLM2; assembly: GCA_023168345.1. NCBI lineage: Bacteria > Bacillati > Bacillota > Bacilli > Caryophanales > Bacillaceae > Lysinibacillus > Lysinibacillus sp. PLM2. Next base: position 611,454 of record AP025689.1, read on the forward strand.
AGCCTAATAAAAGTACCCACTACCGATGATAGAACTCCTCTATACAATGTTTCGTCAACTGCTACACTTATTTCCTGACCAATATAAAGGTTAAGTTGTTGAGATAAAAAAAGCTGGAACAAATTAAACACCTCCTATTTTTAGTTAGATAGACTTTTAATACTTTCTATCGGTACAAAAACAAAATCAGTGCCTGATCTGAGAACGATATAAGTAGATTGAACTTCTACCAATACTCCACTAACAGTAGAAAATTCGGTTAATATTTCAACATCTGAACCTTCTAATGCTTTAAGAGCTAAACGAAGTTGCAACATAGTTACCATTGTTAATCTCCTTTCTTAGTTAAGTCTGTAAGAATTATATGTTTGCTAGATTCAAGTTGTTTAGGTAAATGTAATAGAATTTTAATATTTCTTATTTTTTTTGAAAAATGAGTATTTCACACAGCAAATATAATAAAAATTTCATAGATTAACTAAGACTAAGGAGGTGAGAACTATGAAGGAAAGAGTAAAAGGATTAGTAAGTGTTGTTATTCCTTGTTATAATGCATCGCAATTTATAGAAGATTGTTTAAACGGATTACTATCCCAAACTTATAAGAATATAGAAGTAATCATAGTGAATGATGCCTCTACGGATAATACAATGACAGTAGTAGAACAATGGGTAAAAAATTCTAATCCGCCCTTTCCACTCATTTTATGTAATCTTCCTGTGAACGCAGGGTTTGCTGGGGCAATCACAACTGGATATTATATGAGTTCCGGAGAATATATTGCAGTAAATGATGCAGATGATATTTCACATCCTTCTCGTTTTGAAAAGCAAATAGACTTTTTAGAAAAAAATCCTGATTACGATTTAATTGGAACGAATTATCAAGTCTTTAGTGATGTAAATAACAAGAAAGGTCAAGTAGCTAATTGGCTCCGTTACGGAGATTCTATACGAAAGATTTATGCTGAAGGAGGACACTGTGTTTGTCATGGAACAATATTATTCCGTGGGAAGGCATTTGATTTACTAGGTGGTCCAACTAGAAGAATTACTGGTGCAGAGGACTATGAATTTATCGTAAAATTCTTGAATGCCAATTTAAAAATTAACAATTTAAGAGATATCTTATATTTCTATCGCTCCCATGATAAACAACGTTCTAAACAATTTTATGGAGGTGAAAAAATTGGCTAATGAGAGAGTATTGCTAGTCGTCGATGGACTATACATCGGGGGGACTGAAACCCATGTACTGGAATTGGCCAAGGAGTTAATTAAAAACAACGTATTTGTTTCAATCGTAGCTAGGAAGGAAGGAAGTTTACTTAGTTATTTTAAAGAGTTAAATTGTCCAATTTATCATATTGATTTTCCCCGTACGTTAAAGCTTGAAAATACTCATGAGAATAAGCTGGTGGAGGAAATAGAAAGGATTATTGAAACTGAAAAAATAAACCTTGTTCACTTTCACCAGACACCTTCCGGTTACTTATCGGGCATGGCCGCAAAGAATAAAGGGGTTCCAACAATTTTTACGGTACACGGAACATACTATCCAAACCATGAAATTCAAAGGCTTCTGAAATTATCTGATTTTGTTATTTGCGTTAGTCCTCCGATATGCGATTATATAAGTTCATTCGGTGTAGAGGATACCCATCTGATTCCGAATGGTATTAATTTAGAAGATTACCCAACTAATCGAACTTCGGAAGAATTAAAAAAAAATTTGAAAATACCGGAAGATTCTATTGTAGTAACTTATGCAAGCAGGATAGCTTGGGCAAAGGCTAAAGCTTGCTCAATGTTTCTAAGAGCTTGCAAGGATTTAAAAATAAACCCTGTTCCCAATCTTCACGTCGTAGTTGTAGGTGGAGGAAATAGGCTCAATGATATTAAAAATTTAGCGCATTATATTGAAAATTTGTGTAATCGTTCTTTCATTCATATCGTTGGGGAACAAAAAGATATGCATCCTTATTACTCAATAGCAGATTGTGTGGTAGGAACTGGACGTGTAGCCTTAGAAGCGATGGCCTCGGAAAAAACAGTTTTGACTGTGGGGAACCATGGCTTCTTTGGAGTTGTTACCAAAGAGAATATAGGTGAGGCATGGGAACATTATTTCGGAGATCACGGATCAAAGTCACCTTGTAGTAGACATGTTTTACGGGACAGTTTAAAGAAGATTTTGTTGGATAAAGAATATCTAAAGTTAAATGGAATTGAATCAAGAGAAATAGTAGTGGAAAAGTTCAATATCCAGAATATCTCAAAAGAAATATTGAAAATCTACTCTGAAGCAATAAAAGGAGGAAGTAAAGGTTGAAAAAACTCCTATACATTGGTTGGATTGGCTTTAATAACTTAGGAGATGAATTATTGTGGAACATCTTTAAAAATACTTGTAGAAAATATTTTAAAGATGATGAAATTGAGATTACTCCTTCTGTACCCAGTGTTGATTTAAAAAATCTTGATAAATTTGACATCGTAGTGTTAGGAGGAGGTTCTCTTTTGTTACCGGGGTATCTTCAAGTCCTCCAAAATGCCTTGCACAAGGGAAAATCGGTTATCATTTGGGGGACAGGATTAGACTGGATTGGGAAGGAAAATTTGGATTTACTATTAGAAGATAAATTGCTTTCCTTAGAGCAAAACTTTAAACAAAAGGACATTGAGGTTTTAGAAGAGGTAATTGAAAAAGCATTGTTTATAGGGGTTAGAGGTCCATTAACAAAAAAGGCTATTGAAATTATGCTCGGAAATGAAAAATCTAAGAAAGTCCAGTTAATAGGGGATCCTGGTTTATTATTAGAGGAGCATTTTCAAGGTAGGCGTGGTGAAAAGGAAAAAGTCATTGGCATAAACTGGGGAACTACATTCAATCGCCTATACGGTGGAAATGAAAAGTTAGTGGAGAAACAAATCGTTAAAACAGCAAAGAAATTAATTGCAAAAGGCTATAAAATCATGATTTATACGGTATGGCCAAGTGATATTCCATCTTGTGAAAGATTATACAAAAGTATAAATAATCCTGAAAATGTCGAAATTGATAAAAATCGCTATACAGAACAGGAATTAATAGAAAAATTATCAAAGTGTAGGGCAACAATTAATTTTAAACTTCACGCAAACTTATTATCTCTAGCAGCTGGTGTACCAGCAATAGCCTTAGGTTATCGCTTTAAAGTATTTGATTATGCTGCATCACTTGGGTTAGAACATTTAGTCGTTTCTGCGGATTCTTTAAATTTAACACAAGAATTATTAGAGCGTGTAGAGATTATCGAGAATACTGGAGAAACCATTCTCAAACAATACCAATCCAAAAAAAATAACTATATACCACTTTTAGAATCAATATTTACTAGTGATACTTTATAAGCTTTGCCTTTGAATACCTTTCAAATCCTTTATGAAGTGTGAGCTTTTATCAAATAAAAATTGATGATATCAATAAAAATCCGTGATCCTAAGAAATTAGGTAACGGATTTTTCATTGCGGGAGCATACGTAATTAATACCAGCCCCCGCTATTTTGTTAATCATTACACAATGAACTAATAGGGGAACAAAGACAGGTATTATTTTATGGTCTGCTTTACATAAGCTTGCAAGTGATAATACAGGCCATAACTTTTAGAATAAGGGAAACAACCAGAAGCTTTAGTTAACTAATCTATAAAAGAAAGGAGATTGTCTACATTGATGGTTTAATGATCAGTTCACTTACATCGACATAATCAGGTTGCTCTAGTGCATAGACGATAGCATTGGCAATAGCTGTTGTTGGCAGAGCTGTACGTCGGTATTCCTTCATGATTTCTCTTGCACTATTGTCTGTAATGCTTTCAGCTAGTTCTGATTCTGTTACCCCTGGGGATACAAGAGTCACACGGATTCCTTGCCCTACTGTCTCTTGTCGCAATCCATCTGTTATTGCACGTACGGCATATTTAGTCGCGCAGTAGACAGCTGCTGTCGGGGATACTTCGTAGGCGCCAATGGATGCGATGTTTATGAAATGACCGAAACCTTGTTTTTTCATGACCGGCAGACCAGTAGCGATGCCATGGAGGACACCGCGAATATTCACATCAATCATTCGGTTCCATTCCTCAATCTTCAATGCTTCTAGTGGAGAGAGCGGCATCACCCCAGCATTGTTAATAATAGCGTCCACTTTTCCAAAACGACTTTGGGCTATTTCAATGATTGCTTGCATCTGTTCTAATTCTGTTACGTCTAGCTGTTGAATGACTACAGAACCACCATCCCCTTGAATGTCGGATGCCAATGCCTCTAGTCTTTCCATACGTCTTGCGCCGATGACTACATGAGCGCCCAGGCTTGCAAGCAGTCGGGCTGTTGTTTCACCAATACCGCTGCTTGCTCCTGTTATTATAACGACTTTTCCATTAAGTGCTGACATCTTATTTTCTCCCTTCGCTGTCTTCTTCTAGATATAACACCATACCTGCATGGTAAAGCACTCCGTTGATAAAATCACCATCGGCCGTAAATCCTGTATCATCAACATATTCGATATGGTTGCCACTGATAATATAGTTTCCTTGATAGGCACTTTTGCGGTTACCACGAGCTTCATCATAGCGTCCGTTCGGAAGTAGCTCGTGTCGTATATAACCATCCGCGGTCACCCAAATACCTATATAAGGATGAGAATTTTCATGTTCTTTTTTCATTTTATAAACTCCCTTCACATTTAAACGATGAATGGCACTCATGTCTTGGTAGGATTTAAATGTAAATACAGTGAACGAAAGACATACATACATAAACTTGATTAATCACTTACCATCCAATTGAAGTGTCACATCATAATCTCATTATGAAACTTTGCTCTAAAGAGGGGGTAGTCGAAAGTTAAACAATTATTGCCTAATCCTCCAAAAAGTATAGTATAGTAAAAAAAGAATTTATTAATGTTTCCGAAGAGATGGAGGATTGGTTCATGGAGGGAATCAAAGAGTTAGCAGAGTTGATTGAGCGAAATGTAAAGATGGATGGAACGTATGAGACATCTATACCCGGGTTGCAGTTTATTCGTACTTCCCAAATTTCTGAACCTGTTTACTCTGTTTATGAACCTTCCTTATGCGTTGTGGCTCAAGGTTCAAAATTGGTCATCCTTGGGAAGGAAAGCTATCAGTACGACTCTGCCAGTTATTTAACTGCTTCCGTTCATTTGCCAATCACTGGGCAGATTTTAAAAGCTTCACCCGAAGAACCTTATTTATGTGTAAATTTGCAGCTTGATATGAATCAGATATTCGAAGTCGTTCAATCATCGAATCAAGAAATTTCTAGTGAATCCCCAGGGCGTGGTCTAGTGGTCAGCCTTATAAATGACTCGCTTCTTGAAGCGGTAATACGTCTTGTAAAGCTATTAGAGTCGCCGCAGGATATACCAGTCCTTGCAACCAGTATCAAACGTGAGATTATTTACCGGGTTCTACAGAACGATCAGTATGATACATTGAAGCATTTTGCCCTTGTAGGTAGTCAGGCACAACGGATTGCAAAGGTGATTGGGATGTTGAACCATAAATTCACGGAGCCGTTAAAAGTGGACGAATTGGCGAGAGAAGCCAAAATGAGCTCTTCATCCTTCTACAATCATTTTAAGGAGGTCACGGGTATGAGCCCAATCCAGTATCAGAAACAGCTTCGCTTACAGGAAGCACGCCGACTTCTTTTAACAGAAAACTTAGAAGCGGCTGAGGCAGCGTTCCAGGTAGGTTATGAAAGTCCATCGCATTTCAGTCGGGAATACAGCCGTAAGTTTGGCTTGCCTCCAATGAAAGACATACAACGTTTGCGAGAAATGTTTTAATCAAAGGAAACTTCTGTTTATAAAAGGTAGAGGGGACACAACTCTATTATTTTTTAATATGAGGCCAAAACTTATTATTATTAAACAAATTATTAAAGTAGTAAGATAGAAATGATTTTTATGAGAGCTTCAGTTGCAATGTCCTTAACACTCGTACGCGATTTTGTTAAGCTATCTACTGTAAATCAATTAGAAAATCCTAAGTAGTTTTTAAGGAATGGTATTTTAGGAAGAAACGAATACTAAGCTAAAGAGATTTAAAAAAGGAGTGCTATTCATGCGTGCAGTTGTTATCAATGAATATGGTAATAAAGATGTGTTAGTAGAGCAGGAGTTACCGAAACCGGAAATAAAGGCAAACCAAGTACTTGTGGAGGTTTATGCAACATCCATTAACCCAATTGATTGGAAGCTTCGTGCGGGTTATTTGAAAGCGATGCTAGATTGGACATTCCCGATCATCCTTGGTTGGGATGTTGCTGGGAAGATTGTTGAGGTTGGAGACGAGGTGAAACATTTTCAGGTCGGGGATGAAGTATTTGCGCGACCAGATACTACTCCGAATGGAACATACGCGGAATTTACAATTGTAGATGAAGATTTACTGGCTAAAAAGCCTAGTAACCTAACATTTGAAGAGGCTGCCTCTATTCCGTTAGCAGGCCTAACTGCTTGGCAATGTTTAGTAGATGAGACAAAAGTAAAGCAAGGAGATAAAGTGCTTATCCAAGCTGGAGCTGGTGGTGTCGGAAGTTTGGCCATACAAATGGCAAAACATTTAGGTGCCTATGTTGCTACTACCGCAAGTGGAAAAAATGAAGGATATGTAAAACAGCTAGGTGCAGACGAATTCATAAATTACCGTGAACAGCAATTTGAAGAAGTATTAAGCGATTATGATGTAGTTATAGATACAATGGGTGGCGAGATTTTAAATAAAAGCTTCCAAATATTAAAACCAGGAGGCAGGTTAGTAACAATTGCCGGACAACCTGATCCAGCTTTAATGGAAAAGCATCAAGTTACGGCAAGCTCCTATTGGTTAACGCCAAATGGGAAACAGTTAGCTGAAATAGGTGAACTACTGGAAAAAGGAATCGTTAAGCCACAAGTCGGTAGTGTTTTTGGCTTTTCAGCAGAGGCGTTACAAGAAGCACATGAGCTAAGTGAAACAAATCATGCTAAAGGGAAAATCGTCATTAAAGTGAAATAATTTGGATAGTCCCCACGCATTAACTGTTAGAAGGATTCATCCTAGAAAAAAGAGAACCTCCTAGTAGTACAAGATACCATTTAAAAATGAATATTTAATCATTGGGCGCTTTCCATAAGGAAATGCGCTTTTTTCTTAATAGATTTAAATTTTAATCCAACTTTTTTTCACAGCAACAATAAAAAACTGTTGAAAACTCAAAGATATTCGAGTTTATCAACAGTCAAGTTGTTCATCAGCAAAGTTTATATGATTAGATTGATTCGACTACTTCCTTTTCTTTCTGCGGTGTTACTAGTGAATAGCGCTCCCACTTTCTTCCTCGCCATCTAAAGAATACGATGATTGCCCGGCACCATTCATCTGCAGTGATAGCGAGCCATACACCAACTAATCCCATATCAAGTACGAATACGAGCAAATAGCCAAGAGGCAAGCTCATACAGACCATAGATAAAAATCCGATTTTTACTGGGAAGCGAGCATCCCCTGTAGCGCGCAATGTATTGATAATGGTAATATTGATCGTTCTACCTGTCTCAAGTAATACACTCAGCAATAGAACAGATACACCTAGCTGAATAACCTCTGGATTATCTGTAAATACATCCATCAGCGCTTCACGGAAAAATGTTACGACTGTGACCATAATTAACGTGAAAATCATAGCGACTTTGACACTAACCCATAGTTGTTGATAGGCCTCTTCTTGTTTACCTGCACCAACTAAACGACCGACAATAATAGAGGTCCCCATTCCAATCGCTATAGCAAACAAGTAAGTGAACATCGAAATATTCACAGCATACTGACGAGCGGCCAAAGCCTCTGTGCCTAAATATGTTATATAGTATAAAAATACAACCTGGCATACTTGATATATAATTTGCTCAAGAGCACTTGGTACGCCGATTGCTAAAATTTTCTTCACATATTCTTTTGGAAATGTAATGAAATTTTTCCATTGCACCTTTATTTCAAGCACCTGATAATATAACCAAATGAAAATAAACACGGCAATTAATCGGCTAATTACAGAGGAAATCGCTGCACCTTGCACACCTAGTTCTGGAGCGCCAAAATGTCCAAAGATTAAAATGTAGTTACCAACAACGTGGATAATATTCATCCCTAAAGATACATACATCGTCTGCTTTGTTTGACCATGTACTCGAATAATTGCAGCAAGGGAATTAATAATAGCTTGAAGGAAAATTCCCCCTCCGATAATGATTAAGTAACCTTGTGCATGGGTAAGGACATCTCCCTGTAAATTCATCATGATCATTAAATGACTAGAAAAAATAACGAAAATGGCAGACATAATTAAGCCAACGACTAAATTTAATGATATGGCTAATGCAGAAATTTTTGTCGCCTCTATTAATCGGCGTGAACCTAAATATTGTGAAACAACAATTGCAGCACCGTTACCAACTACTTCTAAAATAAGTATCGCAATATGAATATACTGGTTAGCCGTACCTACGCCCGAAACTGCATCATCTGAAACGGCAGCTAACATAAATGTATCCGCAATCCCCATTAACATAAATAGGAATATTTCTAAAAAGATTGGCCAAGTTAAATGAAAAAGGCTTAGCTTTTCTTTTGGCTGTTGTATTGTTTCGGACATTAAACATCCTGCTTTCTTTATGAAGTTTTAAAAAATTGTTTTATCACAAGTAAAGATATTATCAAAATTCAATGTAAGTTTCTATGAGTATTTTGTATGGAAATATTAATTTTGCTGACAAAAGATTAGAAGGCAAAATAAATGTTCCATCGCCACATTTAAAGGCCGATGGAACAGTTTAAGAAATTTAAATTTTTACCCTAAAGCAACATCTAATATCATCATAATCGTAAAGCCAAGCATTAAGCTCACGACAGCTAGGTCCTGATTACCATTTTCCTGAGAACTTGGAATAACTTCTTCTGCAACGACGAAAATCATTGCACCTGCTGCAAAGGCTAATGCAAGCGGTAATAATGGCTCAACATAGGCAACGGCTAAAAATCCAAGCACTGCAGAAATCGGTTCGACCATTCCAGAGAATTGGCCAAACATAAAGCTTTTTCTTCGAGACATACCATCTCGCAGTAACGGCATTGATACTGCCACACCCTCTGGAATATTTTGAACACCGATTCCGATTGCTAATGCTAAAGCTCCGGCAAGGGAAGCAGAAGGAGAGCCAATTGCTACAGCGCCAAATGAAACACCGATAGCAAGACCCTCTGGAATATTATGAAGCGTGATGGCAAACACAAGCAGAGTACTTCGTTTTCTTTTTTTAGGCAAAATACCTTCAGCACTTTTCATAGGTGCATTTGGATGAAGGTGTGGGAGCAATTTGTCTACAGAAAAAAGAAACATTCCACCGAGTAAAAAGCCAATTGCAACTGGTATCCATGCAGGATATCTGCTTCCCTCAGCCATTTCAAGCGCCGGTGATAATAAAGACCAAAAGCTTGCTGCAATCATGACGCCGCCCGCAAAGCCTAGCATAAAATCTAAATATTTTTGACTAAATTTTTTTGTTGTAAAAACTAACGCAGCCCCTAATGCTGTCATTCCCCAAGTGAAAATGGTTGCAGCGATTACTTGTTGTAATGGACCTAACTCCATAAAGAAATCTAGCATCTTTCGTCACCTCTTTAATTTACAAACAATTGTGACATGTATCTTAAGAGAAAATATTAAGCTTATCTTATACATAAGTCAAAATAATAATCTTTATGATAATTAGTTTAAAATGATTTCATAAAAAATTTCTGGAGTCGACTAGAACAATTTTTTTTTCACCAAATTTATTTTGAAGAAAAATACTCCCCGATGAAGATATTTCTTAAATTTCTCAGTATTAAATCTTTCTATTCATTCTTCCCATATTGAAAAAAACTTTATGTGGAATAGTTGACATACCCCATAAGGGTACATATAATAAAAATGAGAAATGGAGGTTGATTACACTGGAGAATATGAACGAACACCATTGTCACTCGGACTCTTCTAACCGAAAAAGTCATCATCCAGAGCATATAAAAAAGGATTTAATGAATCGTTTAAACCGTATTGAAGGCCAAGTTCGCGGCATTAAGGGAATGGTTGAACGAGACGTTTATTGCGATGATATAATAACCCAACTTTCAGCTACACAATCGGCATTAAATAGTGTTGCAAAAGTTTTGTTGCAATGGCATTTAAAGGGTTGTGTCGTAGATAGATTGCATGAGGGCGATGAAGAGGTTCTTGATGAACTAATCGTAACAATACAAAAAATGATGAAAAAATAGGTAGGTGGTTTAAATGGATCAAATAACGCTAAAAGTAAAAGGAATGACTTGTGGAGGATGTAAAAAATCCGTTGAAACAGGCGTTGCTTCACTACCAGGTGTTGAACGTGTAAATGTTGAATTAGACACAGGAAAAGTAGAAGTTTCATACAATGAAGGGCAAGTAGATATTATACAAATTAAATCTGCCATTCAAAACAAAGGATATTTTGTAGAAGCATAAAAATTTTTTTATTTTAAATATACCCCTATATCGTATAAGAAGGAGCAAATACTAAAATGGAAAATATAACTTTAAACGTAAAAGGAATGTCTTGTGGGCATTGTGTAAATGCTGTTGAAGGAAGTGTTGGTGCACTGGATGGTGTATCATTAGTAAATGTAAATCTAGAAGCAGGTCAAGTAAGTGTTGCTTTTGATAATGATAAAGTATCAATAGAACAAATTAAAGAAGCAATAGACGATCAAGGCTATGATGTTGAATAAATAAGCGGACCACCTATGGAAGAGTGCTTTCATAAGCACTCTATTTCTTCATAAAAAATATACCCCCTGGTGGTAAAAGAGGTGGAAAAAATGAGTTCAGAAATCAAAGAGCTTAAAGAAGCAAATTTACAAATTACAGGAATGACCTGCGCTGCCTGTGCAAATCGAATCGAAAAAGGTCTTAACAAAATAGAAGGAGTTCATGAAGCGAACGTCAATCTTACATTAGAAAAATCTATAATTAAGTACGATCCAACAAAAGTAACGAAGCAAGATTTTGAAAAGAAAATACAAGACCTCGGCTATGGTGTAGCAAAAGAGAAAAAAGAATTCAACATAACAGGAATGACTTGTGCCGCTTGTGCAAATCGGATTGAAAAGGGACTTAATAAGCTAGATGGCATTACTTTAGCAAACGTTAACCTTGCCCTAGAAAATGCTGTTGTCGAATTTAACCCATCAGAGGTATCTGTCACTGACATCATTTCGAAAGTTGAAAAATTAGGATACGGTGCGCATATTAAAGAAGACAATAATGAAAATGTTGATTTTCGTGAACAAGCAATAAAAAAACAAAAATCAAAATTTATTATCTCAGCTATATTATCAATACCATTGTTATGGACGATGGTAGGTCACTTTTCCTTTACATCGTTTTTATATGTTCCAGATTTTCTTATGAATCCATGGGTGCAAATGATACTTGCGACACCAGTTCAATTCCTAATTGGATGGCAGTTTTATATAAGTGCGTATAAAGCGTTACGGAACGGTAGTGCTAATATGGATGTCCTAGTAGTCATGGGAACATCAGCAGCCTATTTTTATAGCGTATATCAAGCAATTACAACTTATGGTCATGGACATCATCCACAGCTTTATTTTGAAACAAGTGCTGTATTAATTACTTTAATCTTATTAGGTAAATTATTTGAGGCAAAAGCGAAAGGGCGATCTTCAGAAGCCATAAAAAAACTGATGGGTTTGCAGGCAAAAACAGCTCTAGTTCTTAGAGATGGAATTGAAAAAGAGATTGCTTTAGAAGAAGTGATTATTGGTGATACCATTCTTGTAAAACCTGGTGAAAAAATACCTGTAGATGGTGAAGTAATCGAAGGAAATTCTGCAGTCGATGAGTCAATGTTAACAGGTGAAAGTATTCCTATAGATAAAACCGTTGGATCACAAGTTTATGGGTCAACAATTAATAAAAACGGCTTTATTAAAATGAAAGCAACGAAAATTGGTCGGGAGACAGCTTTAGCCCAAATTATTAAGGTGGTCGAAGATGCTCAAGGCTCAAAAGCACCTATACAGCGATTAGCGGATAAAATTTCAGGTATATTTGTTCCGATTGTAATAGGTATTGCAATCCTTACATTTATCATTTGGATTGTCCTCGTTGAACCGGGAGAATTTACTCCTGCATTAGAAGCGCTTATCGCGGTACTCGTGATCGCATGTCCATGTGCTCTTGGATTGGCAACACCCACTTCTATTATGGCTGGTTCTGGTCGAGCAGCAGAATTAGGAATTTTATTTAAAGGTGGAGAACACCTCGAACAGACTCAACATATAAACACGGTTGTTGTAGATAAAACAGGTACTGTGACAAAGGGAAAACCTGAATTAACAGATGTTTATGTGGAAGATGGTGTTAATAAAGAGGAATTCCTATCATTCATTGGAGCAAGTGAAAAACAATCTGAACACCCTCTTGCCCAAGCTATCGTCCAAGGAATTGAAGGACAGGGAATCACTATAAAAACAGTTCAACAATTTGAAGCGATACCTGGATACGGTGTAAAAGCGATAATCGAGAATAAGGAAATCGTCATCGGAACAAGGAAATTAATGAACCAATATAAAATAGATATAACACATGTCATGAGTTTGATGGAAGAATTAGAAGAGAACGGTAAAACGGCGATGCTTGCAAGTATTGATGGGAAATATGCGGGGTTAGTTGCTGTGGCCGATACAATAAAAGAAACTTCCAAACGAGCGATTCGAAGACTTCAGAAAATGGGTATTGAGGTCATTATGATGACTGGTGATAATGTGAGAACGGCTAAAGCAATTGGAAAAAGTGTGGGTGTAAATGAAGTGATTGCTGAAGTTCTACCTGAAGGAAAGGCGGAAGAAGTGAAAAAATTACAAGCTCAAGGTAAGAAAGTTGCAATGGTAGGTGATGGCATAAATGATGCGCCTGCACTAGTGGTTGCTGATGTAGGGATGGCAATAGGTACTGGAACAGATGTAGCGATGGAAGCTGCAGATATCACATTAATACGTGGAGATTTAAACAGTATTGCTGATGCAATCATAATGAGCCATAAAACAATGAGAAATATTAAACAAAACTTATTTTGGGCTTTTGGTTACAACACATTAGGGATTCCAATAGCTGCAGCGGGATTTCTTGCTCCTTGGGTTGCTGGAGCAGCAATGGCCTTTAGCTCAGTATCCGTCGTATTAAATGCATTAAGATTACAACGAATAAAACTTGAAAAATAAATACAATGATGGGCTTTTAACAATTTGTTAAGAGCTCATTTTTTTAAATAAAAATTCAATTCCTTTATCATGCATAGAAAGACATTGAATGTTAAATCCTTTTAATATATAAAAGCTTATTCATGTTCGGTTTGAATTTGTTTTAAATATTAGGAGGGTGTTAAAAATGAGTAACAAGCGCTTATTAGGAGTGGTTTCACTTATTTTCCTATTGATTTTATCAGCTTGTGGAACGAATGGTTCGGGAAATACAAATGAATCTGGCACAAATGAAACAAATAATGTGGTTGAATCTGAAACAGATGTAACAAATGAAGATAATGGAGATACTGGTGAAGATGAAAACAATATGCAAAATCAAAATGATGACGAAAATGTCCCTTTAGCTCGTGAAGTGCCAAAAAACATGAAAGCTGCTGAAAATGCAAAATTCAATATTGGTGATGAAGTGACAATTAATGCAGAACATGAGGCAGGGATGATGGGAGCGCCAGGTACTATTCTAGGAGCATATGAAACCATTGTCTATTCGGTATCTTATCAACCAACAAACGACGATTATCCAGAAGAAAATCATAAGTGGGTTGTTCAAGAAGAAATAAAAGGGATCGATGAAGAAATGTTAGTTCCGGGTACTGAAGTTATTATCGAAGCAGATTATGAAGAAGGTATGTTTGGTGCTGAAGGTGAAATTGATACAGCAGAAAAAACAACGGTTTACATGGTATCATTTACACTTGATTCCGGAGCAATGAAGCAAAAATGGTTTAAAGAAAGTGAGTTAGAAGCTAGATAAGACGCAAAATGTCCATTAATCTTTGATGGGCATTTTTTTATGTCCAAATGATTATATCCCTTAAATAACAATCTCATCAGAAATTTGGATGAGAGGTCGTTATTAAAGACATAAATTAGAATTTTTTCAGCATTTCTTCGGATAGAATATAAGATTTCGAGAATATTTTTGCTTTATTTTAAAGGGAAATCAAAGCTTTACAATAAAATAAGGAAACTTAATAAAATAAAACTTTGAAATTTTTTAAATAGTCTGATAAAATCAGATAACACTGATTCGGATATATAAAATCCTTTCAGCAACTTTAAGGGCAAAAGAGGGAATTTATCAATGAAGTACGCAGAGAAAATTTTAAACACACCATCTTCATTTACTCGTGATATTTTAAAAGTGGCGGGGCAAGAAGATGTCATTTCATTTGCTGGAGGTTTACCTAACCCAATTTCGTTTCCAGTAGAAGATCTGCAAAATGCGATTAATCATGCAATTGAGGTTCATGGACCAAAACTATTCCAATACTCCGCAACGGAAGGTTATTTGCCATTACGTCAATATATCGCAGATAAATTAAACAAAGGTCAAGAAGGCTTAGACATTCAACCAGAAGATATTATAATAACAACCGGGTCTCAACAGGCTTTAGAGATGATTTCTCATGTATTGATTGATAAAGGTGACGGGATTGTAATGGAAGAACCAGGTTATCTTGGGGCGATTCAAGCATTCAACTTAACTGAACCAACATTTCACCCTGTAACTCTAACAGAAGAAGGATTAAATGTTGCTGAACTAGAAAATACGCTAAAAGACAATCAAAACATCAAATTTATTTATACCGTGCCTAATTTCCATAATCCAACTGGTATTACATACACAAAGGAAAATCGTGATGCCATTTATGATGTGGTAAAGAACTATGATGTTATTTTGATAGAGGATGACCCTTATGGAGATCTGCGTTGGAGCGGTGAAAAGATACCTTATATCGGTGCTGGCCGTCTTGAAAATTCAGTCGTTCTTGGATCATTCTCAAAAATCGTTACTCCGGGTATGCGTTTAGGATATATCGTAACGAAAAATAAGGAATTAATGAATCATGTTATAACTGCGAAACAGGCAGCAGATTTACACACGAATATTTTCTCTCAAATTGTGATCCATGAATATTTAGCCAAAAATGATTTAGAAGCGCATGTAGCTAAAATTATTGCTTTATATGAATCGCAGGCGAATGCAATGCTAGAAGCAATGGCTAAATATTTCCCTTCATCGGTGAAGTTTACAAAGCCTGATGGTGGTATGTTTATTTGGGTTACTTTAAAAGAGGGGATATCATCACTGGATTTGTTCTACAAAGCGATGAAAGAAAAGGTTGCTTTCGTACCAGGGGATCCTTTCTATACAAGTAAAACAAATGTAAATACGTTTCGCTTGAATTATACAAATTCTTCTCCAGAAGTAATTGAAGAAGGGATTAAACGACTCGGAAAACTCTTATATGAAGTAACTGTATCTGAAAAAACACTCGTTTAAAAAATCGAAGCTGACTTATCTTTTATAAAGTAAGTCAGCTTTTTATTATGTGAAGTATTCATTATTTCTTAATTCTTAAGGATTTAGAATGGATTAAATCTTTTATTAATATTGTTGCTCCAGCTACAAGAATGCCTTGAAAGAATGAATTAATATGGAATCCATAATATAAAAAACATGATATAACGCTGATTACTGTAAGAATCCAGACATGTGTCCAGGCTTCAATACGCGGCGTTTGTCTTAGGAATAATAATAGAATATAAAGAACTGGTATTAATACGTAGGACTCAGGATTAATGAGTGTCTCCAATATAATTCCTTCCAATATTATTACCTCCCTTTTTTATAGTTTAAACTTAATCTATTCAAATCTAAGGAAGGTAGTTAATCTATTTGCCTCAAAGAATACTATATTATTCCTCATAAGTTAGGGGAATTAGGGTTGTTTAATATAATGAACTAAGTGAAAGTCATACGAGGTTTGAGTTGGAAAAAATAAATTAAGCTGTATTTTATTTGCAAATATTATGTTTTTTATGTTTAAGCTGCAATTTATCTATTAAATCACTCTAATCACTACCTATTGAATATATATTAGGTAGTGTTTTTTATATTTTGAAGGGAAGAAAACACATTATGATAACGCACAAAATGTCTAAATAAGCTCTCTATGTTATAGTAAACACAAGGATTTACGAAAGGATGTTTTGCATGGCTAAAAGCGTTGTATTAGCAGAAAAACCTTCAGTTGCAAGAGATATCGCAAATGTGCTGAAGTGTCATAAAAAGGGAAATGGCTTTTTAGAGGGAGATAAGTATATCGTGACTTGGGCTTTAGGTCATCTGGTGACATTGGCTGACCCGGAGAGCTATGATGTGAAATATAAAACATGGAATTTAGAAGATTTACCAATGCTACCTGAACGTTTAAAACTGACAACGATTAAACAAACAGGGAAGCAGTTTAATGCT
Organism: Lysinibacillus sp. PLM2; assembly: GCA_023168345.1. Taxonomy (NCBI): domain Bacteria; kingdom Bacillati; phylum Bacillota; class Bacilli; order Caryophanales; family Bacillaceae; genus Lysinibacillus; species Lysinibacillus sp. PLM2. The sequence continues at coordinate 628,140 of AP025689.1, forward strand.
GTGAAATCACAGCTGACACGTAATGACGTCAATGAAATTATTATTGCGACGGATGCTGGGCGTGAAGGAGAGCTTGTTGCCCGTTGGATTATTGATCGAGTGAAGGTAAATAAACCGGTGAAACGTCTATGGATTTCATCAGTTACAGATAAAGCGATTAAAGAAGGCTTCCAAAATTTAAAACCAGGAAAAGCTTACGAAAACCTATATCACGCAGCTGTTGCACGTTCGGAAGCGGATTGGTATATAGGACTTAATGCAACACGAGCACTAACGACAAAATATAATGCTCAATTAAATTGTGGCCGGGTTCAGACGCCGACTCTTGCAATGATTGCTGCTCGCGAGGATGAGATTAAAAACTTTAAAGCTCAAACCTACTATGGTATAGAAGCACAAACCGATTTATTAAAGCTAACTTGGCAGGATGCAAATGGTAATTCACGTAGCTTCAACAAAGAAAAGATAGATGCTGTTGTAAAGGCATTAGGCAATCAAGAAGCAAAAGTGGTTAACATTGACCGCAAAGCAAAGAAATCCTTTGCACCTGGACTGTACGATTTGACAGAGCTACAACGTGATGCGAATAAACTGTTTGGCTATTCTGCGAAGGAAACATTGAATATTATGCAAAAATTGTACGAATCATATAAAGTATTAACTTACCCTCGTACAGATTCTCGCTTTATATCATCTGATATTGTCAGCACACTACCTGAGCGCCTAAAAGCATGTGGAATAGGGGAATATCGCCCATTAGCAAATAAAGTTCTCGGTAAGCCAATAAAAACGTCGAAAGCTTTTGTGGATGATAGTAAGGTAAGTGATCATCATGCTATCATCCCAACAGAAGAATATGTAAATATTTCATCCTTCAGTGATAAAGAACGAAAAATTTATGATTTAGTCGTTAAAAGGTTCTTAGCGGTGTTATTCCCACCTCATGAATATGAACAATTAACTGTCCAAGCTATGATAGGAAATGAAAAGTTTATTGCAAAAGGTAAAACTGTTATTTCAACTGGATGGAAAGAAGTATATTCGAATCATTTTGATGATGAAGACCAAGCAGATGACGTGAAAGAACAATTGCTCCCACGTTTGGAAAATGGACAAGTATTAAAAACAACATTAATTGCTCAAACATCAGGTCAAACAAAACCACCTGCACGTTTTACGGAGGCGACGCTTTTATCTGCAATGGAAAACCCTGCGAAATATATGGAAACAAAGGATAAGAAACTTGTGGATACACTAAAATCAACAGGTGGACTTGGTACAGTAGCGACTCGTGCCGATATTATAGAAAAGCTATTCAACTCCTTTATGATTGAAAAACGTGGTGGAAAAGAAATCTTCATTACTTCAAAAGGGCGCCAACTACTCGACCTTGCACCAGAAGAGCTACGTTCTCCAGCAACAACAGCTGAATGGGAGCAAAAGCTAGAGCTTATCGCAAAAGGCAAATTGAAAAAAGAAGTGTTTATTAATGAAATGAAGCAACATACGAAAGAGATTGTTTCAGAAATTAAATCAAGTGATAAGAAGTATAAACACGACAACATTTCAACGAAGACTTGTCCAGATTGTGGGAAGCCGATGCTTGAAGTAAATGGTAAGAAGGGCAAAATGCTTGTATGTCAGGATCGTGAATGTGGACATCGTAAGAACGTATCAAGAATAACAAACGCAAGATGTCCTCAATGTAAGAAAAAGCTCGAGTTACGTGGAGAAGGAGAAGGACAAATTTTTGTATGTATTTGTGGATATCGTGAAAAATTATCCGCTTTTGAAGCTCGCCGTAAAAAAGAAGGTAGTGGTAAAGTAGACAAGCGTGCTGTCCAAAAATATATGAAACAACAGAAAAATGAGGATGAACCGATTAATAATGCTCTTGCTGAAGCATTAAAGGGATTAAAGTTAGACTAAAAATCCTGAAGCTTTCCACATAAATTAATAACACTTTCCTATTGTTATCTCCTCAGAGTATTAGAAGCGTTACACTACTGTATAAGTCGTTTCGTTACAGGCGCGGAGACTCCTACGGGAACAGCACGAGCCGAAGCACCTGGACTGAGCGTCGAGGGAGAAGGCTGAGGCCGTGCCCGTGGAAAGCGTAGTGCCTGTAATGGAAATCGACGGTTTCTTAGTATGTATTGTAAATAGAAAAAAGACTGCAGACAAACTTAAATTTTTGAGTTTGTGTGCAATCTGTGACCCTTTCCTTTGGAGAGGGTTTTTTATGGATCCTAAAAATATACATAAAAAATTTAATGATAAGGCAAATAAATAAGTGAATTTAAAAAACAAATCGGGAATACTTAAATTGAGGAAAACTAAAGGTTATAAAATATCGATAAACTTATAAATTATAAAGCACTTTTGTTATTTCCATATAAATACAATGAATAATTTATTAATCTATTGTAAAGAGATTGTAAATTTTATATTTCAAATTTGTAAATCCATTTACATGGATACGTAAATTATGAATAATAGTGAAGTGTTGAAGACTTTGAAAGGTGGAAACAAAATTTTATGGACTGGCAGACAATGTTGTTCCAATTCCTTGGAGGATTAGGGCTATTTTTATTCGCAATAAAGTTTATGGGGGACGGTCTACAAAAAGCAGCAGGAGATCGACTTCGTGAGATTTTAGATAGATTTACAACAAATCCACTAATGGGTGTTTTAGTAGGTATTTTAGTAACGGTACTAATTCAATCGAGTTCAGGTACGACAGTTATAACAGTTGGACTTGTTAGTGCAGGATTTATGAAGCTTCGCCAAGCAATAGGTGTAATTATGGGTGCGAATATCGGTACAACGATTACAGCATTCATCATCGGTTTTGATGTTGGTACATATGCATATCCAATCATGGCGCTTGGTGCAGTATTATTATTCTTCTTTAAGAAAAGTACCATTCAAAATATTGGACAAGTATTATTTGGTTTTGCAGGATTGTTCATCGGTCTTGAAATGATGGGCGATGGGATGAAGCCTTTACGTGATTGGGAGACATTTATCGATATCACTGTAAGCTTTAGTGATTATCCAATATTAGGAGTGGTTGCAGGTACACTTTTCACAGTAGTTGTACAATCATCTTCTGCAACAGTCGGAATTTTGCAAGGCTTGTATGACGAAGGGCTAATTCCTTTAGCTGGTGCTTTACCAGTATTATTTGGTGATAATATCGGAACAACGATTACAGCTGTGTTAGCCGCATTAGGTGCTTCTGTAGTAGCTCGCCGTGCAGCAGCAGCCCATGTAATGTTTAACATTATAGGGACTATTATATTTATGTTAATTTTACCTTTATTTACTCATTATGTAGAGTGGATTTCAGGTGTATTAAATTTAGATCAAAAAATGCAAATTGCCTTTGCACATGGTACATTTAACGTTGTTAATACAATTATTCAATTACCATTTGTTGGCGCGATTGCTTATATTGTAACGAAAATTGTTCCTGGTGAGGATACAACAATCGAATATGGTGCCAAACATTTAGATAAAACGTTAATTGAACAATCCCCATCTATTGCCTTAGGACAAGCGAAACAAGAAGTTGTGCGCATGGGTGAATTTGCGGTTAGAGGGCTTCAAGAGTCGATGGATTATTTATTCACAATGGATTCAAAACATGTGAGTATAACTGAGCAATTGGAAGAAGCCATTAATAATTTAGATCGAGTAACAACGGAGTATCTGGTTGTATTATCAAAGGAATCACTATCAGGTGCGGACTCTAAGCTACATCATTCATTATTTGATAATATTCGTGATATTGAACGGATTGGCGATCATGTTGAAAACTTAGTGGAGTTAACCCAATATAAAGAAACTCATCGTGTGAAATTTAGTGATGAAGCTGAAACAGAGCTTAAAGAAATGTTTAATTTAGTGCTTGATACAGTAAGTTTAGCTATTATGGCACTTGAAAAACAAAGTAAGGATTTTGCAAATGGTGTCATTCAAAATGAAGATCGAATAGATGAACTTGAGCGTGTATTACGTAAACGTCACATTTTACGACTAAATAATGGTGAATGTTCAGGTTCAGCAGGAATCGTATTTGCTGACATTATCAGTAATCTAGAGAGAATCGGGGATCATGCAGTAAATATTGCTGACTCTATTTTAGAAGAGCATAATTAAAAAGTAGAGGGCTGTGTAAAATTTTACACAGCTCTTTTTGTATTAGAAAGAAATTTTAAGACATACTGTAATATATAGTAAATAACTGAAAAAATAACCGATAATAAAATAAATAGTAGTGGTAAAAGTGTGGTGAGCTGATGGATATTCTAAGTCTGCATGAATCTAATTTCAAAATTAAAAAAAAGAGAAAAGGTAATATGCGTCGGAAGTTGGCGAAAGAGGCCTATAAAAAAATCTCGACTTATATAGATGTAAATAAAAATCCGGTAATCAAAGCAATAGAGAATTTATTACATTCAGAAGACAAGGATTCCATGTCAGCATCTGATATAGAAGCCGCAATGCAAACATTACAAATGGAAAATGAAGTTGCAAGTGCTAGGCGTTTTGAGCCAAACGAATACGACCCTTTTTCAAATGATAGGTTTAACATTTCCTCAAATTCGGAAAACGAAATTATAGAGCCTTTTGAATTTAAAGAACTAAATGTTGAAATACCAGATCGATTTATGCGAAGATTTGATCGACAGGTAATGAACGAAACTGTTCTTAGAAAGGCTCTAGGTAATAAAAGTTACAAACGTGTTTATGAGAGGGCGATCTCTACATACACGTTTCAAATGAAAATGGTACAAGAAGGCCATCGCATGCAATCGAAATACTCAATTTTTGTATAAATCAATCTGACTCTTAGCGTAAGCTAGGGGTTTTCTTTTTACAAAAATTTCTTTCGTAAAATGGAAAATCTGCTATTATAAATATACCAATAAAATGCACTAAGTTAGTTTATGAATAAGGTTGTGGGAAAATTGGGAAAACAAAAAATCTCAAAAACAAATGCTGTTAGAATATTGGATCAACACAAGATGAATTATGACTTACTGGAATATGAAGTGGATGATCAAATTGACGGTGTGTCCGTGGCAGAAAAAATTGGGCATCCTGTTTCTCATGTATATAAAACATTATTAACAACTGCTGGAACGGGTAAATATTTTGTTTTTGTTATACCTGTATCGGAAGAGCTCGATTTAAAAAAATGTGCTCGAGTTGCAGGTGAGAAGAAAATTGAAATGCTTCATTTGAAGGATTTGTTAGCAACAACTGGCTATATTCGTGGAGGTTGTTCACCAATTGGTATGAAAAAGTTGTTTCCAACATTTCTACATGAAAGTGCAGAGACTCTTGAGTATATGATTGTAAGCGCAGGTAAAAGAGGGATGCAAATTATAATGGCACCAATGGATTTAATAAAGGTTACAAATGCGAAATTTGGGGATTTGATCAAATAAATGTTTACCTATGATTTCAAAAAATGCATTTAAATGGACAATTTTCACTAGAATTCTTGCAACAATACACTATTCAATGTAGCTACATATTAGAAAGAAGGCACTATTGACAATGCGAAAAGTTTATTCTTGGCGATGGGGATTTTTTGTAATAGGATTACTCGTCATGACATTAGGTTTCACAATGGTTATTAAAGGGCAGGATGTAGGAACAGGGGCGTGGGATGTTCTCCACATCGCATTGTTTGATCGTTTTGGTCTATCAATCGGATCATGGAATATTATAACAGGACTAATTGTAATTGCATTTACCTGTATTATGACAAAAAAAATACCTAAAGTTGGAACTTGGATAAACATGGTATTATGTGGCTTTTTCATTGATTTTTATTATTGGATTTTACCTGACGCTCCGTCTATGACAGCTCAGGTGTTTTACTTCTTTTTAGGAATAATCATTTTAGGATTTGGAAGTGGTATGTATATCGCCCCGAATCTAGGTACAGGTCCTCGTGATACATTGATGATGTGGATTGTAGAAAAACTTGGAGGATCTATTAAAGTAGCTCGTATGAGTATGGAATTAGGAGTAGCACTGCTAGGTTGGTTCCTGGGGGGACCTTTAGGTGTAGGGACGGTAATTATTGCAGTCTTTTCAGGTTACGTTGTACAATTTTCTTTACCATATTGCCGAAAAATGCTGTTAAAAATCATAGGAAATATAGAAGGAGTAAAACCCTTTTTCTAATAAAAGATATTGAAATCAAACTCGCCAAAGTATAGGATGCTTTGGTGAGTTTTTTATATGGAGATTCCTCTAAAGACTTCCAAATATTGTGTAGGATATAATGTGAAAAAAAGTTACAAATGATGGGGGCATTGAAGATGTTTTTCCAAATAGGGACAATCACGTTAAATATACAATGGGGAGCATTTATTTTAGCTACAGTTCTACTCATGCTAATGGAGAAATTTATCTATAAAAAGGCCTCGCTTTTTCAAGATATGTTATTTTATTATGTTTTAGTTTGGAAGTTTAGTTACATTGCCTTGAATTGGACGATGTTTATTCAAAATCCAATGTCTGCCCTTTATTTTAATGGAGGTGTGTTAGGACATATTTTGGGAATAGCAATAGCCGGATTGCTGCTGCTATTAAAAACTAAAAAGAATGTTAGAAATCAAGGTGGGCAGTCTCTGTTTTTTTCCTTTTTTGTATTTTATATGCTTTTTCAAGGGAGTATCTATTTCCTTTCAGGAGATTGGGTAGTCGGAATGGCTCTTTTCATAGTTCTACTTATGGTCACATTCCGTTCTAATAAAAATCAAATAGGATGGTTAATCTTATTCAACTGTATATTTTTAGCCTATGAGAAATTGATTTTTGAAATTGAGGGCTGGACTTTCCTCGTTATTACAACGATTGCACTTATTTTTATGATAATGAAGGAAAATCTGCTTTTAAAAAATGTAATCTCATGGTGCATTGTTGTCATATTAGCATCGACTGCTGCATTAAATTTTGAGAAGACAAATACGGTAATGACGGTGGGAAAAGCTGCTGACTTTGAATTGCAAACATTATCTGGCGATACGATTCAGCTTTCGGATTATCAAGGAAAGAAAGTCATTTTGAATTTTTGGGCAACATGGTGTCCGCCATGCAAAGCAGAAATGCCTCATATGCAAAAATTTTATGAAGAGCATGGAGATGAAGTTGAAGTCATCGCTGTCAATTTAACTAGTCGTGACAATGGCAAAGAAGCACTAGCATCGTTCATCGAAGAATATGGATTAACCTTTCCAATTCCTCTAGATGAGGAAGGAGAATATGGTGAAATATATGAGGTCATCTCCATACCCACTACCTATGTCATTGATGAAAAAGGAGACATTCTTCATAAAATTGTCGGTCCATTAGATCAATCTACACTAGAAAGTCTTTAATTAATTACTGGTAAATTTCGTAATTTTAAGCTGTTCGATTGAATTCATAACTAGGAGGAATAAGATGGCAAAGGTTTTAGAATCCTTTTTAGATGAAAATTTAAATTCCTTACGGGTGCAAGGTCTTTACAATGAAATTGACATCGTGGAAGGTGCAAATGGACCTACTGTTCATATCAATGGTAAGGAATTGATTAACCTATCTTCTAATAACTATTTAGGCTTGGCGACTAATGATCAATTAAAACAAGCAGCAAAGAATGCCATTGATGAATATGGTGTTGGTGCAGGAGCAGTTCGTACGATTAATGGAACTCTTGATCTTCATATTACACTGGAAGAAAAACTTGCAAAATTTAAAGGAACAGAAGCGGCTATATCCTACCAATCTGGTTTTAACTGCAACATGGCAGCAATTTCGGCTGTAATGGACAAAGAGGATGTCATTCTCTCTGATCAATTAAATCACGCTTCTATTATTGATGGCTGTCGCTTATCAAAAGCGAAAATCATTGCTTATAACCATTCGGATATGGATGATCTTAGAGAAAAGGCAAAGGCTGCAAAAGAATCTGGATTGTATAAGAAAATGATGGTTATTACCGACGGCGTATTTTCTATGGATGGAGATATTGCAAAACTCCCTGATATCGTTCATATAGCGAAACAATTTGATTTAATTACCTATGTAGATGATGCCCATGGTTCAGGTGTAACCGGGAAGGGGAAAGGGACAGTCAAACAATTCGGACTAGAAAAGGAAGTGGATTTCCAAATCGGAACATTATCCAAAGCTGTCGGAGTTGTAGGGGGATATGTGGCGGGTAAAAAGAAATTAATTGATTGGTTAAAAGTGCGTTCACGTCCATTTTTATTTTCTACAGCTGTAACACCAGGGGATGTAGCGGCTATTACAAAAGCGATTGAAATAATGGAAACATCCTCTGAATTAGTGGATCGACTATGGGAGAATGGCCGCTATTTAAAAGAGTGTCTTAAAAAGCTAGGGTTTAACATCGGCGCATCTGAAACGCCTATTACCCCGTGCATTATTGGAGACGAAAAATTAACTCAACTTTTCTCCAAACGGTTAATTCAAGAAGGTGTTTATGCAAAGGGAATTGTATTCCCAACCGTACCTAAAGGAACAGGCCGTATTCGAAATATGCCAACAGCAGCCCATACAAAAGAAATGCTTGATAAAGCAGTGGCCATTTATAAAAAAGTAGGGGAAGAGTTAGGAGTAATATAATTTAGTAGGAATTTTACTAGATTTTAATTTTAGTTTTTTCAAATACTACTAGCGTAAATCAATTCACTATGAATATATTTTAGGAGAGTGTTAGGATGATAACAGAAGTAATTAGTAGTAGAATTCAACGTTTTAAGAAAAGTATTGAAGATATCGTATTTGAACTTGAAAAAACTGATGAGGCAAAGTTATATATAAAACCATCCGAAGAAGAGTGGTCAGCGATGCAAATTGTTTCACATGTTCTAGAAGCGATTGATTTTTGGCTTGTTGATTTAGAAGCATTATTGATCGTTCCAGGTGCAAAATGGGGAAGGAATCATGAACATGTACGCCGATTGGCAGCCGTTGATGAAGGAGTCGTTTCAAAGTTAAAGAAAAAAGATGCCATTGTGGCGCTAAAAAATTTAGTTCCAAGATTAGAAAATGCTCTTGTTAAAGTAACGAATGAGGATTTAGATAAAACAGCCCCAAGCTATAATCCAAAGTTCGACGGAAAGCCATTATCTTTCTTAATCGATCATTTAATCGTTCAGCATGTTGAAGGGCATTACGATCAATTGGTACGTCATTTAGCAAAAGTACAATAATATGTTATGTTTATTTCTAAGTATTCGAAGTGCTTGGACATGATTGTATGTCAGGCACTTTTTTTAATCATTCTACATAAAAATAAGTTAACAAACCTATGGAAGGATGACTTCTTGAACGGCACAATTACGCATTTTTACGGTCGCGCGCTAACAGGCCAAGGAATGAAAAATGTTTATAAGGAATTGATGAATGAGGCAAAGCAGGTTTACTTATTAAAAGGAGGACATGGATTTAAGATTTCAAAGCTATTAACGGAAATTGGTATTCATTATCATAATAAAAATGCAAATATAGAATATTTCCATGATCCATTATTTGAAAACACAATTGAAGCTTTATTTGTGAAAGAGCCGCATCATTTGTTGTTCCTTTATGCAGTAGATCCATCATTTGAAAATACGAAAGTCAATGGTGATATTCAAGAGATTTCATTAGATGACTGCTTAGACAGTGAAAAGATGACACGGAATCGTCAGCAATTTCAAAAATTTACTGAGGAAAGGCAAAAATGGCATGATCAATGCTTCCAAGCGCTTGCTAATGCTCTTACAATTCATGATGATTGGGAAGTTGAAACAAGAAGGTACATGGAATGGGATGGATTAAATAAGAAGATTGAACAGTTATTTAACGATGTATTTCAAGACAAAAAGTTAAATAAAGAAGCCAGTGAAACACACCGACTTCTTGGAACTTTGACTCCTGCTGGCGCTCGGGATACTGTTCAAAGTATTACCCAATCAATAGAAAAACGCTACTTCATTAAGGGATATCCTGGTACAGGGAAATCCTCTATGATGAAAAGTCTTGCAAAAGAAGCGCTAAATAGAGGGTTTGACGTGCAAAAGGTATGGTGTGGTTTAGATTCGAATTCCATTGATATGGTCATTATTCCTGAATTGAATTTCTGTATTTTCGATAGTACAGAGCCTCATGTATATTTTCCAGATACTTCACGAAACGGTGACGAAATCTTTGATATTGCACAATTTTGTCATCCTACAGAAGTGGAAGAAGAAAATATAAAGCGTATTGTTTCAAAATATCGCGCTACAATGCAGGACGCAGTGACCTATGCAAATTTATATGCTGAAGCAGAAAAAGGAATTAGAGAAATCATTGATGATGCCATTGATGCAGATAGGTTTAAGACGAAATTAAATTTATTGATTGATTGATTGATTGATGTTGAATCGTAATCAGAAAATGAAACAATAATCATATTAAAATAATAAAATCCTTATTTAAGCGATTTGGTAAAAAATGTATGTGAAACCATAAATGCTTAATTTATTACTTAAATATAAAAGATGGGGCTCTTTTTATAAGAAGTCCCATTTTTATTTTATAAATAATAAAAATAATTCTGTATTTTTCATAAAAAATTATATAACATGTTATTGACAATTCATAATTAACCATGTATTCTGATAAATCATACATACTTAGTTGGTATTATCTGAGGGATATGGATAAACAGTAAGGAGACCTGTATGCTTGAATTTCAAAATATTACGAAAATCTATAAATCTAAAGGTAAAGAAGTAGTAGGGGTAGATAATGTTTCCTTAAAGGTAAACAAAGGGGATATTTTCGGAATTGTAGGCTATTCCGGTGCGGGGAAAAGTTCATTGCTTCGCTGTGTAAATCTACTAGAGCGCCCTACAAGTGGAAAAGTACTTGTTAATGGCGTTGATTTAACGGAATTATCTAGCAAAGATTTACGAACTGCACGTTTGAAAATAGGTATGATTTTCCAACACTTCTATTTAGTAAGTCAAAAGACAGTTGGTGAGAATATTGCATTCGCATTACGTGCTGCTAAATTGCCAAAAAACAGAATTGATGCCCGCGTTGATGAGCTATTAGATATGGTCGGCTTAACGGACAAGCGTGATGTGTATCCAGGGCAGCTCAGTGGGGGACAAAAGCAACGGGTCGGTATTGCCAGAGCCCTTGCGAACAATCCATCCATATTGCTTTGTGATGAGGCAACCTCTGCACTTGATCCTAAAACGACTCTATCAATCTTGCGCCTATTAAAAGATATTAATAGAAAGCTTGGGATTACTATTGTCTTAATAACACATGAAATGGATGTCGTGAAAGAAATCTGTAATCGTATGGCGATTATGCAAGATGGTCGCGTCATTGAAGAAGGCGATGTATATGACATTTTTGCTAGTCCACAGGCGCCTTTAACGCAAGAATTTATTAGTAGCGTCGTTTCCTTTGAAATTCCGCCTGCTATTTTAAAAGATGTCCGCGGAGAAATTATTAAAATACTATTCAAAGGTAGTGTTGCTGGGGAAGGCGTAATTGCTGATACAATGCAGCGCTTTGATGTGAAGGGGAACTTCCTTCACGGTACGATTGAATATATTCAGGATCGTCCATTAGGAATTTTCTTAATGGAATTACAAGGTGAATCGCAAGCTGTAAAGGATGCGAAGGGCTATATGGAAGAACGTGGCGCTATTGTGGAGGTGATTTCTCATGTTTGATTTTCCACACTTTGTAGAAATGCTACCTGATATTTGGAAAGCATTCCAAGAGACATTAATCATGCTCGGGATTTCGCTTTCAGTTTCATTAGTAATTGGGTTACCAATTGGAATCTTACTTTTTGTAACTGACAAGGGATTGTTCTGGGAAAATAGGTTTATCAAAAATGTATTTGGTTTTGTAGTGAACTTAGTTCGCTCAATTCCATTTATCATATTATTAGTTGCTTTATATCCATTAACAGAATTAATCGTTGGTAGAACGATAGGACCTGTTGCAGCTAGTGTGTCATTGTCAGTGGCAGCCATTCCGTTCTTTGCTCGTCTTGTAGAAGGAGCTTTACGGGATATTGATAAAGGTGTTATTGAGGCGACCATTGCAGTAGGTGCAACGCCTTGGATGATTATTAAGGATGTTCTTATTCCTGAAGCAAAATCTAGTATTATACGTGGGGTTACTCTAACGGTAATTAGTTTAGTCGCATACTCTGCAATGGCAGGTGTAGTCGGAGGCGGCGGTATTGGTGACTTAGCAATCCGATTTGGCCATTACCGTTATGACGATACAATTATGATTTCGACTGTCGCAATATTGATCATTATCGTTCAATTAATTCAACTTGCAGGCGAATTCATAGCAAAATCAGTTGATAAAAGATAGAAGAGGAGAAAAGGATAATGAAGAAATATTTATTAACGTTCCTTACTTTAGCACTAGCAGTAGTGTTAGCAGCTTGTGGAGGTTCAAACGAAGAATCAACTTCAACAGATCAAGGAAGTACAGATACTCAAGAAGAAAGCAAAAGCATTAAATTAGGTGCAACTGCTGGTCCTTATAGTGATATGCTAAGTAAAGCAATTATTCCGCAATTAGAGGAAAAAGGTTATACAGTAGAATTGATTGAATTCCAAGATTATATTCAACCAAACAAAGCATTAGACAATGGCGAAATTGACGCTAACTTGTTCCAACATACAATTTACTTAGAAACATTTGAACAACAAAACGATATGGATTTAGAAGCTTTAATCATCGTTCCAACTGCTCCAATGGGCTTCTTCTCAGAAAAATTCACTTCTGTTGAAGAAATTGCAGACGGTGCAACAGTAGCACTTCCAAATGACCCATCTAATGCAGCACGTGCTCTTGCGTCTTTACAAGAACAAGGTTTAATCGAAATTGATCCAAATGTAGATACTTTAACTGCATCTGAAAAAGATGTTGTGAAAAATGATAAAAACTTAGAATTCTTACCAGTGGAAGCTGCTTCTTTACCACGTCAAATTCAAAGTGTTGACATCGCAGCGGTTCCAGGTAACTTTGCTTTAGCAGCAGATTTAGATTTAATGGACGCTATGTTCCTAGAAAATATGCCTGACCAATATCGTAATGTAGTTGCGGTAAAAGCAGACAACAAAGATTCTCAACTAGCAAAAGATTTAATTGAAATCGTTGAATCAGAAGAATTCGAAGCAGTAATTGATGCAGAATTCCAAGGATTCGGTAAACCTGAATGGATGGTAAACCGTTAATTTAATTATATTTTACTAATTTAGCTCAAGGTGTTTGTAATAAACAAAACACTTTGAGTTTTTTTATTGACATTAAAGTGATACGCTGATATGGTTATACACATAAGTATATAACCATAAAATGTTGGGTAACATTATTAGAAAATAGAACTTGTTCGAGATGGAAATGTTTTAGTCGAAGTTAAATAAATATTTAAGTTAAAAGTGAAAGTGGTGAGAGTATTGAGTGGTTTTTTAGAAGAAGATAAACCAATTTATGTCCAAATTCGTGAAAAAATTGAAGATCAAATTGTTGATGAACTATTAAAGGAAGGGGAGCAAGCACCTTCAACAAATCAGCTTGTCAGCTTTTATAAAATTAATCATGCAACGGTATCGAAAGGGGTTAACCAACTAGTGGAGGAAGGCATTTTATTCAAAAAGAGAGGAATAGGTATGTTTGTTGCGGATGGAGCAAGAGAAAAGCTCATTCAAAAGAGAAAAGATGCTTTTTTAGATAATTATGTCGTCGGTCTCGTTCAAGAAGCGAAAAAATTAGGAATTAGCGATCAGGAACTATTCGATTTAATAAAAAAATGCAAAAACAGTAAAGGAGAATGACCATGCAAATAGAAGTGAAAAATCTTTCTTTGAAATTTGGTAAGCACTTTGCTCTTAAGGATATTAGTTTTCAATTAAATGACAATAAAATTTTTGGATTAATAGGTAGAAACGGTGCGGGAAAAACTTCGTTGCTTTCCTTATTAGCATCATTTCGTGAAGCAACTGGCGGCTCAGTAAAAATTAACGGTGAAGTTCCATTTGAGAACGCAAAAATTATGCAACAGGTAAACTTTGTCTTTAATAAAGACTATAAGGATGAAACGAATAAGTTAAGTGATTTGTTGGAGGATATACGTCGCTATCGTCCAAATTTCGATTTAGAATATGCAAATTATCTAATACAAAAATTCAAATTGCCAAAAAATAAGCCATTAAAGCAGCTATCAAAAGGAATGCAATCAGCAGTTAGTGTGACCCTTGGATTAGCAAGCCGTACACCAATTACAATATTTGATGAAGCATACAACGGTATGGATGCACCAACCAGAGAAATATTTTATAAAGAATTGTTAGAAGATCAATCAGAGCATCCCCGTATAATGATTCTTTCAACACATCTTGTATCTGAAATGGATTATTTATTTGATGAGGTTTTGATTATAAATAAAGGGCAGCTTCTTCTACATGAAGACTATGAAACTCTCGTTACTAAGGGTGCATCTATTACTGGGGAAGCTGATGCAGTAGATACATTTGCTCAATCTAAAAAGATACTAAATACAAAACAATTAGGTAATACAAAATCCGTCATGATTTATGGTGAACTGAGCGATGATGACCGCAAATTAGCTAAAACAAAGGGTCTAGAGATTGGCCCGATATCCTTGCAGGATCTATTTATTCATCTAACAAAAGGGGAGGATTAAGATGAATCGAATCTACTCAAAAGTGGCATTGGATATGTTTATCATTCAGGGGACATGGGCATTTGGCTTTATGACAATTCTATTTTTTATCCAATGTGGAAAAATCGTTTTAACATTGTTCAATGATAAAAGTATAAACACTTATTTTGACTCATTATTTTTTACATCGAATATCTTTATGCTGGTAATCGGTATTATTTCAGCTGTTGGTGTATTATCTCACTATGTTGGCAACGGTGTAACGAGAAAAGATTTTTTCAAAGGGACAATAATTGGTACAATAGGTCTTTCTTTTGTCATACCGATCGTAGGTACCATTGTTTCAAGTTTACTCAACTTCATCATTAAACTTATAAATATGCAAGTAGAAATAAAGCCTTATGATGGACTGATTAATGAGCCAGATGGAAATATCATCTCTGATATTATTTTATCTGTCATTTTCACTCCATATGAAGACCCTAGCGGAAATTGGTTGTTGGCTATTTTCATTTTAGCAATAAATATGTTCACTTATTATGTCGCGGGCTGGTTAATTGGCGCGGCCTTTGGACGATTCGGGATTCTCGGTATCCTTTCAATTATATTTGCGTTTATCCTAATATTTATTGAAGATATTTTAATATCTAAAGGTTTAGGTTTACCGGTTTCAGGATTTTTACAATCTATAGAAGTGCCACTATACCTTTCTATTATCGTAACATTTGCATTACTGTTTATTTATTGCTGGATGGTAAGGTTATTCACGAAAAGAATGATTGTGAAATTGTAGCTGGGAGTTGTGCATGGGTGCTATTCTAATTTTGAATAGTACCTGTTTTATTTTTATAGGATTTAAGGAACAGGATTTTAGGTCTTTAAAAGACAAAAAAGCAAGAATGCTATGTAACATCCTTGCTTTAATAATAATTTTCATGCTTATTTAGATTTGACGAATTGGTTATCGAACAGTCCGAGTTTTTCAATGCGACGAACTGCTTCTCTTAGACGATCTTCACTTACTAGCAGACCAACTCGAATATAACCTTCACCGAACTCACCAAAGCCGTTTCCTGCTGCGACTGCAACATCTACTTTATCTAATAATAAATCCGCAAATTGCTGACTTGTATAGCCTTTTGGAACAGGAAGCCATGCAAAAAATGAGCCTTTCGGAGCTGTTACATCCCAGCCAATCCGATGTGCTTCTTCAACTAATGCATTACGGCGGCTTTCGTAAATTGCTCGCTGTTCATCAACACATTGTTGGTCACTATTTAAAGCTTCAATAGCAGCATATTGTAGAGCGGGGAAGATGCTCACAAATAAATGATCCTGAATTAAATTAATAGCTTCAATAAATTTAGCATGTCCAACTGCAAAGCCGACGCGCCATCCTGCCATGTTATATGTTTTCGATAGTGTATATAACTCTACACCTATATCTTTTGCACCATCTGCCTGTAGGAAGCTTACAGGCTTTTCACCGTCAAAACCAAAAGCTCCATAGGCAAAATCATGTACAACACTAATATTATTTTCTTTTGCGAACTGAACAGTCTCGTTATAGAAAGCTAAATCGGCGGTTGCACCTGTTGGATTGTTTGGATAGTTTAAATACATCAGTTTTGCACGGGATTTTACTTCATCTGATAACTGACTATAATCTGGTAAAAAACCATTTTCCGCAAGTATCGGCATTTTATCAAATCGTACATCGCCAAGCACAACCCCCGATAAGTAATCTGGATATCCTGGGTCGGGTAGAAGCATCGAATCTCCAGGATTTAATATCGCCATAGGTAATTCGACTAAACCGATTTTCGCTCCACCTAAAATCGCCACTTCTGTTTTTGGATCAACATCCACATCGTATTCTCGTTTATAAAAATTTGCGATTGCTTCTTTAAATTCCTGTAAACCTGTAAATGGCGAATATCTATGTGTTTGTGGATTAGCAACGGCTGTCTGTAATGCTTTTACAATATGGTCAGGTGTAGGGCAATCAGGATTTCCTTGGCCTAAATTAATCACATCTCGGCCATCTGCAACGGCAGCACTTACCTTTTGAACAAGTGACGCAAAAAATTGAGTTGGTAGTTTTTGAAGTTTTTCAGATAAATCCATTATTGTCATCCTCATTTTCTAAAAGTGTATAATGCATATGAATATAGTATGTTTTATTCTATAATAATAGCAGTAATTCTATACTTTGCATACTATTCAGAATATAATTACAATAGGTATGTAGCAAAAATCATATAACGTTTTACTCAAAATGTCTAGGGGGATGAAAAAATGAAAATCGGGTGTATTCAATTAAATGTTGGTTTTGGAAAAGTGGAAGAAAATTTTGAACGTGCAGAGCAGTTCATTCGGGAAGCAGCAAATAAGGGAGCAGAGCTGGTAGTGCTGCCGGAAATGTGGAATACAGGCTACGCGCTTGAGAAATTACCGGAGCTCGCAGATGAAAATGGGGAACGTACAAAAGCCTTTTTACAAAAGCTAGCAAGTGAATTGGCTATACATATCGTGGGCGGATCTGTTGCAACAAAGCGTGACGGTAAATTTTATAACACGATGTATATTGTAGATAAAGAGGGCGAGCTCATAAGCGAATACAGTAAAGTTCATTTATTTAGATTAATGAATGAAGATAAATTTTTAGAATCCGGCGATCAAATGAATCGCTTTACATTAGGGGATATTGAAGCGGGCGGTGTTATTTGCTATGACATTCGCTTCCCAGAATGGCTCCGTGCCCACGCTTTAGCTGGAGCAAAAGTATTGTTCGTTTCTGCCCAATGGCCAACAGAACGTATCGATCATTGGAAAACATTATTGCAAGCTCGGGCAATCGAAAATCAATGCTATATCGTTGCAGTAAATCGTATCTCGCATAAAGTACAAAATTTCAACGGTCAATCTATGGTCATTGAACCCTGGGGAGAAATCGTCTGGACAGGTGCCGAAGACGAAGAACTTGCTATTGTAGATGTGGACTTCTCAAAAGTCGATGAAGTGCGTGGAAGAATTCCAGTGTATGATGATAGAAGACCTGGGTTGTATGCAGGAGTTGTAGAGGAATAATTAGTTTTAGATTTGCAACCTACAATAGGATTTACAAAACATTAACATTTTTTCAATGTATAAATTAAATATTTCTCATAGACTAAATCAAGACTCTCTAAAGCTATGATGAACTGAACCTTATTTGTTAGAAAGGAATCTAAGAAATAGGGTTTAGTTTGGGGCTTGGAGGGTTTTTGTTTTGAAAAAATGTTATTCTTCAGGCTAGTGAATACATACTCGGAAAAATTAAATGAAGACTGACCACAAGTGCCAGTCTTAAGAAGTTAAAAATATGGGATGGTTGAAATAACTAAAGCGAAGATGAAAAGATTAATTATCAGCACTACACCAAACGCAATGGCCATCATAATGAGTGTTGCCCGTGCATAATTCCTTTTAATTTCTGATGTGTTTCCTGCCCCAACTGCCCAAATAATTAAAAATACAATATTCGCAATCGGTATCATCAACAATAGTAAGTTTAATACCCAGTGTTTCACAGAAATAGGGTTATCAAAGGACGATACTTGAGGGTTTGCAAAACCGGCTTGTTGATATTGGTTATATGGGGGCTGCTGATAATTTTGCTGAAACTGCCCTTGCTGAGTAAACTGATTATTTTGAGGCGGTACTTGTTGGCTTTGTTGATAATATTCTGATTGATTACTTTGATGAACGTAAGTCGATGTCTGTTGATTCGTAACCTGCTCATTAGAAGCACAGTCCGTACATGGATTTACACTCGACTCTTTTCCACAATTTTCACAATACACCCGTATTGCCTCCTTTCAACTTAAAGTAATACCACTAACAACTAAAAACCCTATCAGTTTATAGCTATTAACTATATTTATTTTATTTTTTACGATGGAGAGTATTCGGAAGGTGTGTGTATTAATGTGGTTAATCTAAAAAGACATTAATTTCATGGTTGTTGTGAGGTTTGATTATCAAATGATGAGGACAGGTTTTCGATATTAGATTATAGAAAGTTAATGATTGATCTATGGCTTCAGCTAAGAGATTCTCAAAAGGAAAAAATCATTTTATATTACTTTCCTGAGTGTGATTTTCTTAATGATGATGTGAAGAAAATACTAGAGTATTTATATGAATTACCAGTTAACCCATTATGTTTCAGTATTGAAATTTTGGCAAGGCGAGACTTTTATAATGAACTATGGTTTAAAGGATACGCTTAGAATTATAAAAGAAATGAGTATTAAATTAGGAAACAAATGCGAATCTAATAATTAACTCTAAAATCCATTATAATATTATATTTGAGGTTTTAGACCATAATTTTAAAGAGTACTTGGGCAACATGTTCCGGTCACACCGGATACTCATTTTCTGTGTACGTTTTGAAAATTTTTTAGTCAAGATACATTAATGACAAACATTTCCTTTTCAGTTACCATTGTAAGTAGGAAGGAGATATAAAATGAATGTTATTAGACTCTTATACAATTACAAAGAAATTAAGAAGTACTTTAAAGATGTAAGGAGGGGGAAGTTGGATGTTTATGATTTTCATACAATGGAGTTTTTCTTGAGAAAAAAAGAATATATATTATCAACAGAAGAATTACATATAATGTTGCAAACAATTAGGGATCACAGTAAACATTCTGAATCGATAGATACATCATTCCGAAATTCATTTAGTTTAATGATCGCTATTTTATCTATCTTTATAACTGCTTTTATTTCAATTTATATTGTTTTTGCCGATTATTTAATTAAGAATGGACAAGCGGTATTTATTAATTATTTGAATTTCATATTTTACTTATCTACAATTTTTACATTAATTTATATAGCGATAATTTCTTACGATTTTTTTAGTAGATTAATAAAAAATCAAAAATTCAAAAAGATAGAAGAAATAATTAAAATTTGCATATTTATTACTGAACAGAAAACAAAAAATAAGTCAAACTCAACGCAGAAAAAGGAAAGGGTCGTTCAAATCACATTACAAATTCAGAAGCAAAAGAAGAGCTTCAACTTAAGAAAGAATATGCGGGCCAACTGAAAATATTAAACCACTAGGTTATTTAACCGTTGCTCAAGAAAAGAGAATTTGAAGTTATCGCTCAAAAGGTTGTTGCTTTAAAAATTTTTAGTGAGTTGGATATAGACAATTTAGCAAGGTACTTAGATCTAAATTTCAATATCTGCCGCTAGTTAAAGATTTAGAGACCGAAACAATGAATAACATCCGCAGACAGGATTACCCAAATTGCAGCGGACTAAAAGTGCACTGTTTGACTAATGCCGTACAGCTGCATTCGATTTTGGTTATGTTATCTATCTCCTCGCGTTTGAAGTTATTTATACATTATTTATCAAACTAAATAAAATCCATTCCTGGTAATATATTTATTTCCATTTCTGACCATTTAAATCCTCGTTAAATCTGCTACAATATGTAAAGTGTGCACCCCATAGTTAAACGTATAAAAGGAGTTTTAAAAATGAATTTCAAACAACTAGGTAAACTTTTCGCGTTAAGTTTTGCCACGGTATCGATTCTCGCGGCGTGTGGTAATAATGAAACGGCGGCTGATAATGAGCAGCCAGAAAAAACGCAAGAAACACAAGATGTTACAAAAATCAAAGTAGCCTTTGCGCAAGCGGCAAAGCCAATTACATATGTAGATGAGAATGGAAATCCTGCGGGATATGATGTCGAAGCGATGATGCTAGTGGATGAAGCGTTAGAGGATTACGAATTTGAATTTGTTCCGACAACTGACGAAGACCTATTTATCGGTGTTGAGCAGGGGAAATATCAAGTGGGTGTGAAAAATGCTTTCTATACAGAAGAACGGGAAGAAAGTTTCCTATTCCCACAAGAGTTTCTTGGTTTAAGTAGTGCTGGGTTGTTATTACCAGCAGACAAATCAAATATTAAAAATTTAAGTGATTTTGCAACTTCTGAAATGATATTAGCGCCTATTGCAGCAAGCAGCGCCCAATATACACTCGTTGCTGATTATAATGAAGCAAATCCATTCAATGAAGTGGAACTTGAAGCAGGCGAAGAGTTCAACCTTGACGTTGTGCAATGGGTCAATGAAGGTCGTGCGGATGGAGCAATCACAATTGAAGCATTATATACAGCACAAGTATTAGATGAAAACGGTCCGTATTATGAGTTTAAAGATGACCTTGTTTACAATGAGTTTGCCGTAATTAAAACTTGGCCTTTATTCAATAAAGAACAAGAAGAATTCGCTGCTGCCTACGACGAAGCGATTAAAGAAATTCGCGAATCAGGTGCTCTAAGCGAACTAATGGAAAAACACTATGGCAAAGATTTATTCCCACTATTAGTGCAAGCAAATTAATATTATGAATTTTTGAGTAGAAGGAGAATCCTCTTTCTGCTCTTTTTTATTTTGAACAAAAATTGTACTGTTAACATAGAAAATATTTCCTGAATTTGAAACCATAGCTACTTTTGAATTGTCTAACAGTCAGCAAGGGAGGAGGGGGCGCGTTTGGATAATAGAGAAAAAGAGGGATTGCTTAGGGAAGCAATGGATACATACGGTCATTATTTAAAACGTGTTGTGTATGCTTTAGTAAAAGATGAGCAAAAAGCAGAAGACATTGTGCAAGAAGTGTTTATTCGCTATTACATAAATTTAGAAAGCTTTGAGGGTCGTGCAAGTGTAAAGACATTTTTATATAGCATTGCACTAAATCAGTGTCGCAACTATTTTAAAAGTTGGTCGTATCGAAAAATTCTGCTTTCGAATATCGTACAGCATACTTTTGTTAGTAAACAAACACCTGAATCCGAAATGCTCAAAAGAGAATCCAGTAAGGAAATAGAAGAAGCTTTAGGGAAACTGCCCTTTAAATATAAAGAGGTCATTTGGCTTTATTACTATATAGAAATGTCTGTAGTTGAAATTAGCGAGGTATTGAATTGTTCGGTAAATACTGTTAAAACACGTTTGGCTAGAGGGAGAAGGCAAGCAAAAATTTCGCTGGAGGAGGTGAAGGATCATGATGCCGAATATTAAAGATAAATTAGATGTAATGATACCAGAACATGTCATCTTTAGTGAACATGAAAAAGAACGGATTATAAAATCTGCAAAGGAAAGAGCAAATAGTAAAAGGATTCTCTCCAAACGATTTATTATGCCATCTTTTGTTACTGTAGTACTGCTTTTGGTTATCGGATTTTTTATAACACCTTTTATCCAACAGGCATTTTTCACTTCTCATCTCGAACCTGAAAAAGTTTTAATTCCAGGGGTTGAAATTGCCTATCTTAATAATGCGATTTATATTGACTCAACAAATGAATTTATCTACACGGATCATCAAGGAATCTATTCCTTTAACAAACAAACGGAATTAAGACAAACCCTTGTGCAGCCAAAGGAAAATGCAGAAATATTTGATATTGCAGTGAATGAAAAGTGGTTGGCTTGGTATGATGGTACATCTCATTCTTTAAATATTTTGAATCGAATAAGCAATGGAAAAACAGCTACTACTTTACCCTATGTTGGTGATTTATCAGTGACTAATGATACGCTCATCTTTTTGTTCTCTGAGAATCAAGGGATTACATCTTACGAAAAAATTAATCTAAATACAATGGAAGAAACGACACTTCATGTTTTATCAGGTAGTGAAGGAGCTGGGAGTAGAGCTTCTGTAGACAATGACAAAATAGTGATTCCAGAAGCTTTCCAAAACCAATATGGTGAATACTATGTCACATATTTTGTTTATGATATTTACTCCAATGAACGATTAGCCAAGATTTCCGTTCCTTACGAGCAAACGATAAACGTAACTCTTACAAATAACCGAATCTATGCACAGCTAGTTAATTTTGATGAACCCTCTGTTTTAGGTTATGTGGATTTAAGTGATAAGCAGCTGTATCAATTAGATGTTCCTTCGTTTTGGGATTATGCCATTTATGAAAATTATGTAGCTTTGAGTTTGCCAAACGATGAATCGAATTCAGTAAAATTGTTTGAGATAATAGGCGATGAAGTGATGCCTTTACCAACATTTGATGGTATTCAAGGACAGTTGGTTGTGCCAAGGTTTACGGAGGAAGGGACCCTCGTTGTAAACCGAAAAGGCTTCACAGTATATTTAGTTGAAACAAAATAAAAATGGTTTGGGAATGCCATTTGATTTTCCTTACTCATTTTTGGCTTTATAATGGATATATTAGGTATTTGAGGAGGAGAGTGTATGGCAAAAGAAGCTTTGATTATCGTTGATATGAGTAATGATTTTGTAGCGGATGATGGGAGTTTAACAGCGGGAAAACCTGCTCAAGAGATTGTCCCGTATATTATTGAAACAGCAAATGAATTTCTGAGCCGTGATCAAGTGGTTGTAGTCGCAATGGATGCCCATCAAGAAAATGACCCACACTTTGAACTTTGGCCAGCTCATAATGTGGTAGGTACTTTCGGCCAACAGCTTTATGGTGACCTTATGACTTGGTATCAAGAACATGAAGCGAATCCAAACGTTATGTTGCAGCCGAAGACGAATTACAATGCGTTCTTTAATACGAACTTAGCCGAAAAACTGCGAACACTTGATGTTGAAAAAGTTCATGTTGTCGGTGTTTGCACGGATATTTGCGACTTTTTAACCGTTGCTGGTGCAGATGCAGAAGGATTTAAAACCGCTATCCACAAAAGAGGAGCAGCAACCTTCACAGATCTTGGGGAAACATTTATTAATCATATGAAAACATGCTTTTTTACTGAGATAGTCGAGTAGTTATTTTAGAGTTGAGACTATAAATATTATGGCTCAACTCTTTATTTCTTAGTGAATTGAATTCGACATGTGCATGGTATTTTGGTGATTAAAATATACCAGTCGTGAAATATATTAAGTTTCTTTAATAGTAAGTTTGCGGATTTTCTTTTCATGCTGTAGATTTTTGCTTGATAAGTAGTCAACAGGTTCTTGTGTCTCAGTTATTCTACACGTAGACCATCCATTTTTTTCTCAAGACGGTCAAATCGCTCATTCATCGTATTTTCAAGTTGGTCAACGCGATTTTCTAATTTCTCCATTCGATTTTCTAAAGAATCGAATCGTCCATTCATCTCTGTTGAAAAAATTTTCAGCGCATTTAATACCTCTTTTATTTCATGCTTTTCCATTCAATGATCACTTCTACGTCAAAAATTATTAATTATATTTTTGTTGTTTTTAAGGAATAATTATAGGAACATTTGTTCTTATTATAAAACGAATTGAAAAATATGTAAAGTATGATTTTCCTTGATGTAACTCATCAAAGTGGAACCTTTCTTAAGTAGTTCTTTTATAAATCGTATCACCATCAACTCTGTTAGTGAAATGTACTGAATTTCATTTTTGTTCTCCAAACCCCAAATAATACCACTTGCCGTCTCAATCGTCTCATTTTAAAATGAATATCAGAACATTCGTTCGCATATACTAAAATGAAATATTTTGGAGGTGTGTTTGATGCATGCAAGTAGTTTGAATGAATATGATACAGATTTTTGGCAGGAGGATTCTTTTTCTATATATAAAAATGCACCAGATCGACCAATTATTTGTATCGATATGAGATGTTTTTATGCAAGTTGTATGGCAATGCTTGAAAATCTTGATCCGATGCAAGTGCCGATAGCTGTTGTCGGAAATTTTCAGCAAAAGGGAAGTGTTGTCCTAGCTGCATCGCCACCGATGAAAAAACGTTTCGGAATTAAAACGGGATCACGTCTTTATGAAATACCAAAACATCCTGATATTAAATTATTCGAGCCAAAAATGGAGTTTTTCGTTCAGATGTCAATGGCAATTACAGATTTAATTAATCAGTATGTGCCGAAAGAGGCTATTCATGTCTATAGTGTAGATGAAAGCTTTATTGATTTATCGGGTACGGAAAAGCTTTGGGGTCCACCTGAAGAGACAGCAAAGCGTATTCAGTATAATATTTTTAATCAATTCCAAATTCAAAGTGCGGTTGGGATGGGGCCGAATATGTTGATGGCAAAGCTTGCACTTGATATAGATGCAAAGAAAACAGGTTTTGCCAAATGGACGTACGAGGATGTTCCGAAAAAGCTATGGCCAGTTGCACCACTTTCTGAAATGTGGGGAATTGGTAGACGGACAGAACGCTCCTTAAATAATATGGGCATTTTTAAAGTAGGAGATTTAGCGAATGCAGATTTGAAAATGCTAGAGGATCGTTTCGGTATTATGGGAAATCAACTATATTACCATGCATGGGGTATTGATTTATCACCAATTGGAGCACCGATTATACAAGGCCAAATTAGCTTTGGAAAAGGGCAAATGCTCATGCGTGATTATCGTCATCGTGAAGAAATTTTAACGGTTATTTTAGAAATGTGTGAAGATGTAGCAAGACGTGCAAGGGAAGCATATCAGATTGGCAGAACAATTACTCTTGGTGTTTCTTATAGTAAAGATACCTTTGGAGGAGGATTCCATCGCGCGCGAACAATCGATGAGCCGACAAATGATACGATGGAAATCTACAAAGTGTGTAAGGAACTGCTCGATGAGTTCTACGCAGAAAGACCAGTAAGACATATCGATATTAGTCTTTCGAAATTGGAATCAGAACACTCTATGCAACTCAGTTTGTTTGATGAAATGAAATGGAAGAAGCGGAAGCTTGGTGCTACGATGGATTCTTTACGTTCAAAGCATGGAGCGACTGCTGTGTTACGAGCGGTATCATTTACAGAAGCAGGCACTGCTGTAGCGCGTGCTCAGTTAGTGGGTGGGCATAAGAAATAAGGTGTATGTTTGAGCTACTCGCGGGTGCATGAAGTCGCTTCCTTTCACTGGAGATTCATACGTTTTGAATAAAAATACTCGCGCTTTTTTGGGTATATTTGCACCTCGCAGTCAAGTGCCGCACCCAAAAAAACCCGCACCTCCCGCATCCCTAATAAAAAGAGGTGATGAACAATGATTCGAGATCGGGGGAATATCAAATGGAATGCCATGATGTTGCCCGAACATGTGAAGCTATTACGTGAATGGAAGGCACAGGATGAATACGTAAAAAAGCCAGAACTAGATGAATGGGCGCTACAAGAGCTAAGTGAACAATTACAAAGAGCTTATACCCAAAAAACGGAGGTAGAGCTAAAGGTTTGGGAAGAAAAGCAAATTTACAAAACAACAGGTGTCATCCACAAGGTAAATACCCAAAGCTGTAAACTTTATTTAGAAGATGGTCGTTCCTTTTCGTTCCAGTCCATTATAGATGTTTCACTTAATTTAATTGAATAAAAGCACCCTAAGAAGTCTGGAGCCCCCTTTAAAAAAACATCGTCAACAGTCTCCTTTTTAATTACTTTATATAGGCGTATTGCATATGATAGGTTGATTAGTTTTGGACGGAATTTCTCCAATAAGGAACATATTCCATCAACCTAGGAGGAGACGACATGAAAAGGATACTCGTTACGGGGGCGCTTGGACAAATTGGCTCTGAATTGGTGGTCAAACTTCGCAAGCTTTATGGGGAAGAAAATGTTTTAGCAACGGATATTAGAGAACCAGAAGAAGGGGAAGGTCTGTTTCAAGTACTTGATGTAATGGAAGAAAAAAGAATGTTTGAGCTAGCGAAACAATTCAATGCAGATAGTCTCATCCATATGGCAGCTCTTCTTTCTGCCACCGCTGAAAAAAAGCCGCTCTATGCTTGGCAGTTAAATATGGGGGGGCTTATCAATGCATTGGAGGTATCTCGGGAGCTAAATTTACAGTTTTTCACCCCAAGTTCAATCGGTGCATTTGGTCCGTCCACACCAAAAGACGATACACCACAGGATACAATACAAAGGCCAACGACAATGTATGGAGTGAGCAAGGTGGCAGGGGAATTATTATGCGATTATTACTTTAATCGCTTTGGTGTGGATACTCGCGGTGTTCGATTCCCGGGGCTAATTTCATATATTACGCCTCCAGGTGGGGGAACGACAGATTATGCGGTGGAAATTTATTATAAAGCGGTGGAAGAAGGGCGCTACACTTCCTACATTGCAGAAGGTACATACATGGATATGATGTATATGCCCGATGCGCTGCAAGCAATTGTCGACTTAATGGAAGCAGATGGCTCCAAATTAGAACATCGCAACGCCTTTAATATAACAGCCATGAGCATTGAACCAAATCAAATTGCAAAAGAAATTAAAAAGCATATTCCAACATTTGAAATGGACTATGCTGTGGACCCTGTACGTCAAGGAATTGCAGAAAGCTGGCCTAACTCTATTGATCCGTCAGCGGCTAAAGGGGAATGGGGTTTTACATCAGCCTATGATTTGGAAAAAATGACAGCCGATATGATTGAGAAGTTAAGTAGTAAATTAAATAAAAAGTCATTTTCATAAAAAGGGGCTAAGGAAAGGGAGCAAACATCCCATTTTCCTTAGCCTTTATTATTTAAGCGCGCCCCAAATCTCGATTTAGGGAAACTCCAATTATTTCACAGCAGCCAATTTTGAAGCCTTCACTAATTCTTCAATTGTAGCCCAGTCATCTTTAGCTAAGCTATCCACAATCTTACTACCTACGATGACACCATCGCAAACAGATGCGAAATTTTTCACATGCTCAGGTGTTGATATTCCAAATCCAGCTAAAATAGGCGTATCACTATAGTTTCGAAGCTTATTGAAATGTTCATCTAGCTCACTAGCAAAGCTTTGTCGTGCCCCGGTAATCCCATTAACAGTAACTGCATAAATAAAGCCTTCGCTCATTTTAGTTAAACGTTCAATACGTTCTGGTGTACTCGTTAATGATACAAGCTGAACTAAATCAATACCAGCCTCCTTTAAGGCAGGATGGATAATTTCACATTCTTCTAAAGGCATATCAGGGATAATAACACCGCGAATTCCAGCTGCATATGCATCGTGAGCAAATTCCTCAATTCCATAAGCAAGAATAGGATTTAAATAAGTCATCGCAACAAGTGGAATTGAAATTTCATCTGCAAAGCTAGTTAAAGTTTCAAGTACTTTTCGTAAAGTGGTACCCTCTGCTAATGCCCGTTCACCGGCAAGTTCAATGGTTGGACCATCTGCAACAGGATCTGTGAAAGGGATGCCCACTTCAATAGCAGTAACCCCAAGCTCCTGTAGCTTCAAAATGGTCGGCTGCACTTTCTCTAATCCACCATCGCCAGCCATAATATAAGGGACAAATGCTTTATTACCTCTTGCGACAGTAGTTAAAATAGCTTCTTTTAATAGGCTCATGCTAGGTCACCTCCAAGGGCAGAAGAAATGGTGTGTACATCTTTATCCCCACGTCCGGATAAGCAAACAACTAAAATATCATCAGAAGACATAGTTTTCGCAAGGTTTGAAGCGAAGTAAATGGCATGGGCACTTTCTAAAGCAGGTAGTATACCCTCAGTACGACAAAGTAACTTCACACCTTCTAGTGCCTCTTCATCATTCACATTCCCATAGGTTGCGCGGCCGCTTTCATGAAGATGGCAATGCTCTGGGCCAACACCAGGATAATCTAATCCAGCAGAAATGGAATGGGCTTCTTGAACGAATCCATTTTCATCCTGTAATAAGTACATAAATGCTCCATGAAGGACGCCTGTTTTACCAACATGAATAGCAGCGGCATGTTTATCTGTATCGATGCCTTTTCCTGCAGCTTCAACACCATATAAAGCCACATCTTGATCATTTACGAAAGGATAAAACATACCAATGGAGTTACTTCCTCCACCAATACAAGCAACAACAGCATTTGGAAGGCGATTTTCTATTTCAAGAATTTGTTTACGAGTTTCATCGCCGATTACTCGTTGGAAGTCACGAACGATCGTAGGGAATGGATGAGGGCCCATTGCTGAACCTAAAATATAGTGCGTATCTTCAATGTTTGTAACCCAGTGGCGTAGTGCTTCATTGACCGCATCCTTTAACGTAGCGGAACCTTTTTCAACTCCGACAACCTTTGTTCCAAGAAGCTCCATACGGAATACATTCAATGCTTGACGCTTTACATCTTCAGCTCCCATATACACGATACACTCTAATCCAAGAAGGGCACATGCTGTTGCAGTGGCTACACCGTGTTGACCAGCCCCGGTTTCAGCAACAATTTTTTTCTTGCCCATACGTTTTGCAAGGAGCGCCTGACCGAGGGCGTTATTAATTTTATGAGCACCTGTATGGTTTAAATCTTCACGCTTCAAATAAATTTTCGCACCACCACAATGAGCTGTTAATCTTTCAGCGAAATAAAGGGGTGTTTCCCGACCAACATAGTTTTTTAAATAGTAATGAAGTTCCTTTTGGAATTCTTCTTCATCTTTATATTTATCATATGCTTCTTCAAGTTCTTGTAATGCTGTCATTAATGTTTCCGGAACAAATTGTCCTCCGAAACGGCCGAAACGACCTTTTGTCTCAATTGCCATTATAGATACACTCCTTTTCCAGTGGTTGCTGCTTGTATAAATTCTTTAATTAAATCAACATCTTTTCTACCATCTCGCTCTACACCACTTGAGACATCCACGCCAAATGGGGAGACTTGCTGGATGGCGAGGGTAACGTTTTTACAATTTAATCCACCCGCTAAAATTACACGATCCTTTGGAATCGTAGCTTTTTCAAGTAATGACCAATCGAAAACGCGACCACTTCCACCAGCAAAATCAGTTCCTGGTGCATCAAATAAATAGTAATCTACATCATATTGACTAGCTTTCTCGACATCTTCATAATCACGAATGGAGAAGGCCTTAATGGAAGGGAAGCCCAAGTCACTAATAAAATCGACACTTTCATTGCCATGATATTGGACGAAATCTAGACCAACTGATTCGACTGCTTCGCGAACTTGCTCTTTTGTTGGATTAACAAACACGCCTACTTTTTTAACAGGTGTTGGAACATGTTTTGCAAGCTCAGCGGCATGTTCTATCGTGATTTGACGCTTGCTTGGGGCAAACATGAAGCCTATGAAACTAGCACCGGCATCCACAGCCGCTTTCACGTGCTCGACTTCTTTCAATCCACAAATTTTCACTTTTGTCATGACTTCACAACCTTTTCATTGTCAGAGAGGGGAACTTGTAAAGATTTTAGTGCTTCTTCAACATTTCCAGTTCGCATTAAAGATTCGCCAACGAGTACTCCACGAGCGCCTACCTTTGCTACACGCGCAGCATCTTCACTAGTCCATATGCCACTTTCACTAATAAAGGCGATTTCAGGAATCGTATTGATTTTCTCTGCTAATTTTTCTGTTTGTGCTAAATCAACATCAAAGGTTTTTAAATTACGATTGTTTACACCGATAATTTTTGGACCAATTGCAAGGGCGCGATCTAGCTCTTCTTCATTGTGTACTTCAACTAAAACATCAAGGCCTAAGCTAGATGCATAGTCGTATAAGGATTTTAGTTTGTCTTCTGATAAAGCTGCAACAATCAATAAAATCACCGAAGCACCAGCCGCTTTTGCATAATCAATTTGAACCTCATGGATGACAAAATCCTTATTTAAAATCGGAATGTCCACTTCATTTGCAATATCAGTTAAATCTTGAAAAGAACCTTTAAAATACTTATCTTCTGTTAATACAGAGATACATATAGCACCAGCATTTTCATATTTTTTTGCTTGTGCAACAGGATTTACACCATCATTTATTAACCCTTTAGAAGGAGATGCTCGCTTCATTTCTGCAATGACTTGAAGCTGCTTCGAATTCCGCAGTACATCATAAAGAGAAGGGCGCTCCTTTTTCACAACCTCAAATTGTGGTTTGTTTGCAATGAAATGAGGAAGCAATGTTTTTTTGTAATCAATAATCGTTTGTAAAATCGTCATTATATTGCGCGCTCCTTTATAATTCCTTGGCTAAATTCAATAACTGCCTCAAGCTTTTCAATAGCACGGCCTGACTGGATTGTTTCGCGAGCTAATTCCACACCATCTCGAACGGAATCCACCTTATTTGAAGCAAAAAGGCCAAGTGCTGCGTTTAATAAAACAGCATCGAAGTAAGGACTTGGTTTTCCTTTTAGTAAATCTCTTAAAATATCAGCATTTTCATCTGGTGTGCCACCACGTAATTCATGAACTGGCACAGAAGAAAGTCCAAGCTCTTCGATACGAATCTCTATTTGTTTTACTTCACCATTTTCTAAAAGTGCAAATTTATTTTCATTATCTAGGGAAGCTTCATCCATGCCTTGTGTTCCAGAGACAACGATCGCACGTTTACGACCTAAAATATTTAACACTTCTGCATATTGTGTTACGAATTCTGGACGATTGATGCCAACAAGCTGAGTTTGTAGGTTTACTGGATTTGTTAATGGACCTACCATATTGAAAATAGTTGGTGCGCCAATTGCACGACGTACTTCACCAATACGTTTAAGTTTCGGATGAACATGTGGTGCAAATAGGAAAGTGATACCTTCTTGTTTTAGCATTTCAACATAATCCTCAATTGTAAAATCTGTATGGATGCCTAATGCCTGTAATACATCGGCACTACCGGATGCACTTGAGATTTTACGATTTCCATGTTTAGCAACAGGAACACCGCTAGCAGCAAGAACGAATGCGCTTGTTGTACTAATATTAAAGCTTTTTAGTCCATCTCCACCGGTACCGCAATTATCCAAATAAGAGTCTTCTGGAACGGGAACTGGTAAGGCATTTGCTTTCATAACTGTTGCGAGTGCAGCAATCTCTTGTACCGTTTCACCTTTTGCACTTAAAGCAATAAGGAAATCTGCAATTTCATCCTTTGGTGTCTCTTCATTAAATACGATTTTTACTGCTTCAATCATTTCTTCATATGGTAAGTTTTCACCTTTGCTCACACGATTTGTGAATTCAAAAATAGTCATATTCTTCATCCTCCTAAATGTAATATTTAAGAATAGATGGAAAATAAAAAAGTCCTCTACAAAAGGGAAATCCCTTTTGTAGAGGACGATTTAAACCGCGTTGCCACCTCTGTTGAAGTAATATAAATTACTTCCACCTTGGCGTGTTTTAAGTATCTAATACGTAAAACACTTCCTTATAACGTAGGAAAAACGTCAGCAGACTCACGCCAGCTGCTCTCATAAGGCCCATTCACGAAAGACATGGACTAGTTCACACCAACCACTAGCTCTCTAAACCATGTGAATTTCGCTACTATTCTTATTCATCAATTTAACTCGGCTATTCTCATCTAAACTAAATCTAAGCTCTTCTCGAAACGGTGGATGCGCTACCGCAACCTTTCTCCGTTACCGAACAAATAGTTAAGTTGAATTGTAGACTTAAAAAATAAATTTGTCAATGTATTCTGACAAAATAACAGCTACCAAAAGGATATGCTAGAAATAAATATTTATGAATGTCAATAGGGGAAGGTTGTTACATGTCTCTTAATTTAGAAAAAGAAATTACGTAATTTTATTAGTTTAAAAAATAACGCTGCATCTCTAGCCATTTTATCATTGCGTCTCATATGGGGAGCTAAGCATCGAAAAAATTGCTCATCACAAAATGGTGATCTACCGTATCTTAAATAACATTCATCATGCATTTTGCAACATGCATCCACGGGGTTCGTTGGTAAGCCAGGGCCACTACAGCCAGGGCCGCAGTATCGATAACCAGGATAACATATTCCTAGTCTTAAACGTCTTCTTCTCAAGATGATTCTACCTCTTTTCTTTTATTAACTAATAGAAATAGAATATGGTTTTACAATAGGAATAGGAACGGCGTATAGAGTAGAGTAAATAGACTAGAAAAAGGAATAAAAAAAGAACAAACGAATTTGCCAGTGGTTTTGTGATAGCAAATTGTTTGTTCTTAAATATATTTATCTGCGATTTTGAATTAAATCTTTAAAATTTAAACGTTTATTTAAAAGATACATAATCGGTGCCCCAATAGTTAATACAACAAATTCACCAACTGCACAAGTAAACCAAGTCCACAGGAACAATCCCCATGGAATACCATAAGCTAAGTGCAATTCTATCGTAATGATGAACATCGTGAAGGTAAATAAAAATGAGTTGATAATAAGGCGTGCCCAGATGTTTTTCACAAATTTACAAATTAAAATAAAGATTGCAAGAGTAATAATCGAATGTCCCACACCGAACACTAAATCATACAAACCTAATGGTGAAAATAAATTCGCTATAAACACACCAATTACAACACCCGTCATATAAAGAGGGTTAAAGGCAACTAAGTGGTTAAATATTTCAGATACACGGAATTGAAATTCCCCATATCCAAAAGGTGCAATTATTAATGTGATAGCTACATATAGAGCTGCAACTAAACCGATAGTAGCAATAAATTTCGTTTTCATATTCACTTCTCCTTAGTTTTTTTTCGTGGGATGGTTACGAACCACGGTGTATTAAATCTCATATTGAAAACGGATGATAAGATAAACACACAATTTAATATATTAACATAAATGCAAAAATAGGTCAAAATAGTGTGATTCACAATTAAATTTAATTGTAAATTAATCACATTAAGTCGGAAGGGAATAAACAACTTTTTTTATTATATTAATATAATATTAACTTTACAAGAAACCTTATACTGATTGGATAATTTAGCGCTTTAAAGCGATAAATTAATATATTTGACTCAATATTTAGAAAATTAACAAAGTCTGAAGATTCACAATGTTATTGACTATTATAGTTATCGGCTGTAATATAGCGGTAAACTCACATAAAGTAGAATACTAGAGCGGATATGTGTAACCAATATCATGTGAGAAAGAAAGACAAATGGGGGAAACAACGTATGAAAAAGCTATCTTTTTTATTATTTGGTTTAATTCTACTGCTTGCTGCGTGTGGTAGCGGGGGTAGTAGTGAACCTTCTAATGAACCTGCTGAATCAACTGAAAATACAAATGGTACAGCAGAGGAAACGCCGACAGAAACAAAATCTTATAAAATTGGTATTACTCAAATTGTAGAGCATGCATCATTAGATTCTGCGACAGAAGGATTTATTGCAGCTATTGAGGAATCTGGCTTAGATGTAGAGTTCGTGAAAGAGAACGCGCAAAATGATCAAAGTATGAATATAACAATTGCGCAAAAATTAGTGAGTGAAAATGTTGACTTAATCTTTGCTAATTCAACTCCGTCAGCGCAAGCTGCGAAAAGTGCGACAGGTGATATTCCTATCATATTTACGTCAGTAACTGACCCAGTTGGAGCAGAGTTAGTTGACTCGATGGAAGCGCCAGGTGCTAACGTAACAGGTACGGTTGACTTACATCCAGAAACAATTTCTAATACAGTAGACTTTATTGTTGATGAGCTTGGTGTTACAAAAGTAGGAACGATATACAACACAGGTGAACAAAACTCTGTAGTTCAAGTAAAACAAATGAAAGAATTATTAGAGGCAAAAGGTGCAACATTAACTGAGGCTTCAGTTTCAACATCTGCAGAAGTAAAGCAAGCTGCTGAATCTTTACTAGGCCAAGTAGAAGCATTTTATATTATTACAGATAACACAGTTGTATCAGCACTTTCTACAGTAGTGGATGTAGCAAATACAAATCAATTACCTTTAATCGTTGGTGAATTAGATTCAGTTGCTGGTGGCGGATTAGCTGCATACGGTTTCTCATATTATGATATCGGTTATGAAGCAGGAGAAATGGCTGTGAAAATTTTAAAAGGTGAAGCAACACCATCAGAAATTCCAGCAGCATATCCAGCAAACTTAAAATTAGTGATTAATAAAGCTACAGCTGAAACAATCGGCGTAGAAATCCAAGATTCATGGAATGCGGAAGTAATCGAATAATTCGTTCCGCATACAAATAAAAAAATGATTTGTTATAAAGAGCAAGGAGATGATTCAAAATGTTCATAGCATTTACAGCACTGTTTGGTTCAATTGAACAAGGAATCATCTATGCAATTATGGCACTCGGAGTGTATTTAACATTCCGAGTGTTAGATTTTCCAGATTTAACGGTTGACGGGAGCTTTGTAACGGGTGCAGCTACAGCAGCAATGATGATTGCGTTAGGCTACCATCCGATTTTAGCTACTTTAACGGCTGTTGTTGCTGGATTTATTGCAGGATGTATGACTGGTTTATTACATACTAAAGGAAATATTAATCCGCTTTTATCAGGGATTTTAATGATGATTGCATTGTATTCCATTAATCTACGCATTATGGGACTAACTTCAGAGGATGCAATTGTACGCCCAAGTATTCCGCTGTTAAACGAAGAAACAATTTTTTCACAGTTTCAAAGTTTTTGGAGCAATTTAGGAATTGACGGTGCATTAACAAGTTTTGTGAAAGAAACTTTGGGATTCCAAACAGCACCACAAACTTGGGGAACAATTCTTCTTGTTTTAGTAATTACAATTGCTATTAAAATAATAGCAGACTGGTTCTTAAAAACAGAAGTGGGATTAGCAATCCGTGCAACAGGCGATAACAAAAGAATGATTAGAAGCTTCTCGGCGAACACGGATTCGTTGATCGTATTAGGCTTAGGTCTTTCCAATGCATTAGTTGCATTTGCTGGATCATTAATCGCTCAATATTCTAAATTCTCAGATGTGAATATGGGGATTGGGATGATTGTTATTGGGCTTGCATCAGTCATTATCGGTGAAGCGATATTTGGTACAAAAACAATCTTCCGTACAACTCTTGCAATTGTAATGGGTGCAATAATTTACCGAATTATTTACGCACTTGCGTTACAGGTTAAGTGGCTAGATTCCGGAGATATGAAATTAATTACAGCAATCATCGTAATTTTAGCACTTGTGATTCCACAGATTATTAATAAGCAACGAGAGAAAAAACGTAAGGAAAAACGGCGATTAGAGCGTCTGGCGGAGCAACAATTAGGAATGCAAGGAGGGAATGACCTTGCTTAAACTAGAGGGAATTAACAAAATCTTTAATGAAGGTACACTAGATGAAAAAGTGGCTTTAAATAATATTAACTTACATCTGGCTCCTGGGGACTTTGTTACGGTCATTGGAAGTAACGGTGCAGGGAAATCGACGATGTTAAACATGATTGCAGGTGCATTAAGCCCGGATTTTGGTGCAATTTCCATTGATGGAAAAGATGTGACGAAATACCCTGAGTATAAACGTTCAAAATTCATTGGCCGTGTTTTCCAGGACCCAATGGCAGGCACAGCACCAACGATGACGATTGAAGAGAATTTAGCGATTGCATATTCTCGTAATAAAAAACGTGCATTACGATTCGGCGTTAATCGTGAGCGAAAAGATTTCTTCAAAACATCGTTAGAAAAATTGCATCTAAACTTAGAGAATCGTTTAAATGCAAAGGTTGGATTGTTATCTGGTGGTGAGCGTCAAGCATTATCACTATTAATGGCGACCTTTACACAACCATCTATTTTGTTGTTAGATGAACATACAGCTGCACTAGATCCATCTCGTGCAGAGCTTATAACAAACTTAACAAAGCAACTCGTTGAGGAAAACAATTTAACAACATTAATGGTAACTCACAATATGCAACAAGCAATCGATCTCGGAAATCGTTTAATCATGATGGATAAAGGCCAAATCATCTATGAAGTAACTGCTGAAAACAAACCAAGCTTAACAATCCCTGACTTAATGGCAGAATTCGAACGCATCCGCGGTGAAAAAATGGCATCAGACAGAGCATTATTAGGCTAACGATAATCAAGAAAGAACCTACTGAATTTCAGTGGGTTCTTTTTTGTTGGTAAACATGTGAAAATTATAAAATTCAATTTTTATAAATAAATGGAAGGACCTTTTAGTACCAAGGGTTTCTTTGCTTTTTTAACTAAAAATGACCTTTGAAATTATAGATATAATATCAAGAAAATCATTGAGATTCGAATTTTGCACATTCGTCATATTTTCACTTACTAGATAAAATACTGATGGAGGAGGGAAGAGGGAATTGATTGTCCTTGGACGAGCAAAATCTAGTAAACTACAAGTGCTTGAAGCAATATCTCGTAGGTTAGCACTAAATGATTTTGAATATCCTAAATTTCAAGAAATGTATTTTCGTCAGAGGAAGGGCTACCAAGGAGAATTAAAAGTAGATACTAAATGGAATGAACTAAGAATACCTATAGAACACTATTTACTCTATAATTATGAAACGGTAAATGAAGTAGGGAACACCCATCAAATAGATACAATCATGTTGAGTCCAAATTTTATTTTCATTGTTGAAATTAAAAACATCTCAGGAAAAATTGATTACGATGAAGAGAAACGACAATTTACAAATACAAAAGAGGATGATAGGAAAGAAGTATACTCTAATCCAGTGGATCAAGTAGAAAGACACACACGATTAATTACTAGAATGATGGATTTGGTAGGTATTCAATTGCCAGTTGAAAGTGCAATCGTGTTCAGTAATACATCTACAACCATCGGGCTCATGCCAAAAAGAATCCCGTCATTTCATTTAAGTGGTTTGTACTCACATATGACGATGCTGTTTAAAAAGCATTCTAAACAAGCGGTTTCCATTAAAGAAATGAATGTATTAAAAGATTTTTTATTAGAATCATTGAAAAGAGAACGATGGAAACCAAATATCGATAAACAAAAACTCTTAAATGGAGCAATTTGTGAGCAGTGTAATCAACAAACCATCATGACATATTCTAATGGTCGTTTTATTTGCCCAAAATGTAACACGAAAAGTAAGGAAATCTTGTTGAAAAGTTTGAATGATTATCGATTGTTGTTTAGTCCATGGATATCGAATCGTGCTTTTAAACAATTTTTCAACATCGCATCATCAAAAACATCTTACAAGCTATTAAAATCATTAAATTTACAGAGCTATGGAAATAATCGTGGCAGATTGTATTTCATTCCGGAAGATATACTGTGTTATAAATTAGAGTGAATGTCGATATGGACACAAAATGTATCGATTCAGACACAAAACAGAGCGATAACAAGGATCGTGAAACGAGCATAACAAAATAGAGCGATAAACCCGATATCCAAAAGCCCCACAAATAAACAACCCCCCGCACTTCAAATAGTGCAGGGGGCTCCTTAACCTAAACTAACAATCCAAATAATTGACTATCTTTATTCACTTCAGTAAATTCGAAACCGTTGATACGCATGCGATCGATTAATCCTTGATAATCCTCAGGCTTACTTACTTCAATCCCGACTAGAGCAGGGCCGCTTTCTTTATTGTTTTTCTTTGTGTATTCAAATGTTGTAATATCATCATTTGGTCCAAGAACAACCGTTAAGAATTGGCGTAGTGCTCCTGCACGTTGTGGGAAGTTTACAATGAAGTAATAAAGTAAACCTTCATACAATAAAGATTTCTCTTTGATTTCCGCCATACGGCTAATATCGTTGTTACCACCAGTAATAACAGCAACGACAGATTTTCCTTTAATTTCATCAGCATATAGATCAATTGCTGAAATTGGAAGGGCGCCAGATGGTTCTGCAACGATTGCATGTTTGTTGTATAAATCAAGAATTGTGGTACTCACTTTTCCCTCTGGGACTAGTAGGATGTCATCTAAATATTGATGGCATATTTCATAAGTTTTTTGGCCGACGCATTGCACAGCAGTACCATCACAAAATTTGTCGATTTTCGCTAAGGTCGTTGGGCCACCGTTTTCAAAAGCTGCTTGCATACTTGCGGCACCTGCTGGTTCAACACCAATTATTTTAGTAGAAGGGGATAGGTTTTTCACATAGGCTGCAATGCCTGACATTAATCCGCCGCCACCGATTCCACCAAATACATAATCGATTGGCTCTTCGATATCGTTCATAAACTCTACTGCTACCGTTCCTTGCCCTGCAATTACATCTAAATCGTCGAAGGGATGAATGAAAATCATTTCATGCTCCTCGCAATAATCCTTTGCAGCGGCTGCAGAGTCATCAAATGTGTCTCCAGCTAAAATGATTTCTATACTATCGCGTCCGAACATACGAACTTGGTCGACCTTTTGTTTTGGTGTTGTTAAAGGCATGAAAATCGCACCTTTAATATTTAAATGTGCACATGCAAAGGCAACACCCTGTGCATGATTCCCAGCACTCGCACAGACAACACCGCTTTGGCGTGCTTCATTTTCAATTTTTTTAATTTTATAGTATGCACCGCGTAACTTAAACGAACGAACATGTTGTAAATCCTCGCGTTTAATGTAAATGTTAGCACCGTACTTTTCTGATAAATATTCATTTTTTTGAAGAGGTGTATGTAATACTACGTCTTTCAAAAGATGATAAGCTTTTAAAATGTTTTCCACTGCAAAAGTCTTTGTATCTGCAACTTCCATCGTCTTGTTACCTCCGTAATTGTAAGAACATTTATTCATTTTAACATAAAATCAATAGTATTTTCACAAATATTATGTGAATTCAAAAAATATACTCAATCAATCAAACCTACTTATATAAAAAAAGAAGCTTACTCATATAAAAGAGTAGCTTCTTTAAAACTTAAAATATTAAATGTGCAATCAATGCGATAATCGGCATCGAAATAAGTGTACGAATCAAGAAAATAAGGAATAGATCCCATATTTTTAATGGAAGCTTAGTACCTAGAATCAGACCGCCTACCTCAGACATGTAAATTAACTGTGT
The DNA here is from genome assembly GCA_023168345.1 of Lysinibacillus sp. PLM2. Taxonomy (NCBI): domain Bacteria; kingdom Bacillati; phylum Bacillota; class Bacilli; order Caryophanales; family Bacillaceae; genus Lysinibacillus; species Lysinibacillus sp. PLM2. The sequence goes on from AP025689.1 coordinate 667,698, forward strand.
TACAGAAATTGTAGCAATAAAGAACCGAGTCATATCAGATTCTATGCCAGCACCTAAAACAGAAGGTAATAGCATGTCAGCAAACCCTACGATCATTGTTTGAGCTGCAGCGCCAGCCTCTGGAATTTGTAGAAGAGCTAAAATCGGCTCAAAAGGCATACCTAAAATTTTGAAGAAGCTTGTATACTCTGCAAGTACTAACGCAATAGTACCAAAAGCCATAATAATTGGCGTAATTGCAAACCACATTTCAAGAACGTTTTTAAAGCCTGATGCAAGAACTCTTCCTAAGTTTTTATTGCTATCTGCCTTTTCTAATGCATTTTGTAGGCCTAATGAAAAAACATTGTGACCTTCTGGAATTGCTTCACGGTTTTCATCTGGCTTACTGCCATCAAAATTCAAATCAGGTTTACGACTTAAAGGGAAAACACGTGGCATAATAAATGCTAAAATGATTCCAGTCAAAATTACTGTTCCATAAAATTGTAAAAAGTAATTATTTAAGTCGACCGTTTCTAAAACAACAAAACAGAATGTAATCGAAACAACGGAGAACGTCGTAGCAATGGTTGCTGCTTCTCTAGCTGTATAGTTTCCTTCTTCGTATTGTCTACTTGTTAGTAAAACACCAATTGTACCGTCTCCAACCCATGATGCTAAACAGTCAATAGCAGAACGACCTGGAATTTTGAATAGTGGACGCATTACTTTTACCATCATAGACCCAAAGAACTCTAGTAATCCAAAATCAGTTAATAATGGCAATAACAAACCTGCAAAAAAGAATAATGAAAACATCATTGTAACTAATCCGCCATCTGGACTAAGTAGTAATCCAGAAGTATTGTCACTCATTAAGCTTTCAGGACCAAATTGGAATAAATACATCGCTGCGAAAATAACAGCAAGCACACGCATGATTGTCCAAAACCAATTTACGCGAAATAGAGAATCGAAAATTGTATGTCTTTCTTTTCTAGGAATAAATTGCATAATAATCGAACCAATTGCTGCAATAATAAACACTGCAAATGCAAACCAATGAATAAAAGGCATAACAGCACTAGATAGCATGTTGGCTAAATATGCAATTGGAACCTTCAACCCATCAGGTGTATTAAATGGTGTGATGAATAAGAAAACGCCTAAAATAGAAAGGGCAAGAAATAAAAACCATGTATAAGGTGTAATTTTTTTTGTCATTTTTATATACCTCGATTAATAATATAACTAATATTCAATATTGAATATTTATACACTATAACGTGAAGTTATTCATATGTCTACATGTATAGAAAAAGAAATATTATTCAGAAAAATCTGAGTTTAAGTCCTCCTAATTCATTGCTATTTTGTGGATTGAAAGTATGGATTATTCAAAGAGGAGAAAGTTTCATTTGAGGAGAAAAAAGGCAGGAATGATTCACTCCTGCCTCAAAATTTCAAAATATAGTATTTGTAACGCGTGGCTTAATATCTTTAATCATTAAATGTGTAAAGATAATAAGACTCGATATTAAACCAACTATCGCTCATCGGTTTTCCTTCTTCAATACGATGTATCGTTTCTTCCATCATCCAAGCTGTTTGAGATTTATGTGCGATAAGAGCAGCTTCTTTATCTTTTCGTACAGATTTTACATCATGCACGATTGTTGGCAGACCTAAGTCATCAACGGTGTTATTTGCGAAGGCAGCTGCGTAAATACGCGGACGCACACTTTTCTCCATACGACGAACAGCCTCAACAACAGCTCGTGCTGTTGCTTCATGATCGGGATGTACTGCATATCCTGGGTAGAAGGTGATGATTAAAGACGGGTTTAGTTCATTGATTAAATCTGTCACTAGCTTCACCATTTTTTCATCATCTTCAAATTCTACGGTTTTATCACGTAAGCCCATCATGCGTAAATCCTCAATGCCCATTGCCTCGCAAGCAGCGATTAGCTCCTTACGACGAATTTCAGGTAATGATTCACGAGTTGCAAATGGGGGATTGCCTAGATTACGTCCCATTTCTCCTAAAGTTAAGCAAGCATATGTAACGGGAATCCCCATATTACGGTAAAGTCGAATTGTTCCTGCAGAAGAAAATGCTTCATCATCTGGATGCGGGAAAACGACTAATACATGATTTTCAGGTTGTAATGTCATCAGTTCATCACTCCTTAGTAAGTAAATGGCGTTTCACTTATTTCAAGTGCAACGGCAAGTTTTCCAGTATAGTCTAATCCAGCCATTAAAAGTCGACCTTGTTCATCCAGTTCGTAATGAGTAATGCCTTGAGCATAAACCCAACCATGCTCCATTTTTAATCCGACGCGATGAGGGGAATCAGCGACAACTTTTCCTAATTCATAGCGAATTTTTGCATTGCGAATAAAAGCCCCTGCGTTAAAAACTTGCTCATTAAAATGCGTAGCATAAGCCCCATTCGTTGTTTCTAAATGAATATAGACGTCTTTGTTCGCAAAAGAATTAAGCAGTTCCTGGAGCTCGTTCATTTGTACTTCCTTCATCCTAATTCTCCTTTCCACATCTATGTATATTATAGTATAGTAAAAATTTCTAATTAATGAAATGAAAAAGCAGTGCGAAATGATGTCACACTGCTTTTTGTGTATCTTATCCCTCTGAAGATATACACATTTGCTGTTTTTTTTGATACACACATTATAGAGTATTCCAAATTTCCATAAATATACCACTATAGAGTGGAACGTTAAATTTCTCTAATTGTTACTTCTGGTGCACCTAAGCGAGGCTTTGCACCATGGTATACAGGGCCAACAAATTCGTTTAGTTTCCAGCCATGTTTAATACCAGCAGCGACAAATTCTTTTGCTTCAAAGACAGCATCTTTCACAGTCATCCCATTTGCTAAATTAGCTGTTACACTAGCTGCAAAAGTACAACCTGCACCATGGTTATAAGTCGTATCTACTTTTTCTGTTTCTAGTAAATAGAATTTATCCCCATCGAAGAATAAATCAACTGCTTTATCTGTTGATAGAGCACGGCCACCTTTAATCACGACGTTTTTAGCACCAAGTGCATGAATTTTTTCTGCCGCTATTTTTAACTCATCAATGGTTTTTGGTGTACCAGTGCCAGCCAATTGTCCAGATTCAAAAAGGTTCGGCGTTGTTACTAATGCGTGAGGTAATAAAAATTCAATCATTGCATCAACAGTACCTGGATTTAATACTTCATCTTCACCTTTACATACCATCACAGGATCAATTACGACATTTTTCACGCCTGATGCCGCTATTGCTTCACCTGAAGTTTGTATAACTTCCTCAGTTGATAGCATACCTGTTTTTAAAGCATCGATTCCAGTGGAAAATGCAGTTTTTAATTGAGCTTTTAATACATCAATCGGTAAAGTGTAAACGCCATGGTTCCAGTTGTTATCTGGATCCATTGTTGCAATCACTGTGACTGCTGCCATACCGTAAGTATTATGCTCTTCAAATGCTTTTAAATCAGCTTCTAATCCTGCACCACCAGATGCATCAGATCCGGCAATCGTTAATGTTTTTTTCAACAACTTACATCGAACTCCTTTTACGTTTGTATAGTAATTGTAGGATAAGTTTAAAGTAAAACTGATAGTTTAAAAATAGCCAGAATCTAATAAAATTATGTGGTCAGAAACTTTTCTTCAAACAATGTATTTATCATGGGTAACGATGTTCATATTAATCGCTCTAATTTTTGTCGATATTACGCTGTTTTGCGACTATCACGCTAGATTTTATGTCTAAATCGATAAACTTTGTGACAATATTGCCCAAGCTTGAATCTAGACATTAATCATCCATTGAAATTTCATTCTTAATAAAGTACCGTGAAAGATAGAGGTGTTATGGAATGAAAAAAATATTTGAGAATGATTGGCAAGAAATTCTTGCAGATGAATTTGAAAAACCATATTATCAACAGCTCAAAAAATTTGTTGCACAGGAATATCATACAACTACAGTGTTTCCACCAAAAGAAGAAGTCATGAATGCATTTTATGTGAGCTATCAAGATATAAAAGTTGTTATTTTAGGACAGGATCCGTATCATGGACCTGGACAAGCTCATGGTATGTGCTTCTCAGTTAAACCTGGTGTTCCACATCCTCCGAGCCTTCGAAGTATTTTTCAAGAATTACAGAGTGATATAGGTTGTCCTATTCCAAGAGATGGTTATTTAATGAAATGGGCAAAACAAGGAGTATTTCTTTTAAATACAGTACTAACAGTCCGTCAAGGTGAAGCCAATTCACATAAAGGAATGGGTTGGGAGCAGTTTACAGATGCAGTTATAGAAAAATTAGCGGCGAGACAGGACCCGATCATTTTTGTACTATGGGGAAGACCTGCCCAATCTAAACAGTCTATTATCAAGCAATACGGTGCACATCATGTCATACTACAAGCACCTCATCCAAGTCCTTTAAGTGCACATAGAGGTTTTTTTGGAAGTAAGCCATTTTCTAAAATAAATGATCAACTTAAATCTTGGGGGAAGCAACCGATTGACTGGTGTATAGAATAATATAAAAGATTACATAAAACTTAAAAGACAAGCTTTCTTCTCTCTTAGGAATCTGATAAAGTGTACTAGAAAGTGAGGGAAGAGTTGTGCGAATCAATTGTTTTCAATGTCAATATTTTAAAGTTACTTGGGACCAAAACAGACCTCGTGGATGTACAGCCTATGGATTTAAAACAAAGCAGCTTCCTTCAGTAGTTGTAAAACAGTCTTCTGGTATGGAATGCATGAAGTTTGTGCCCAAAATACAGGAGGGAAAACGATGATCTCTGTCGATACAATAATTAATGAAATCGAAAAACATACACGTATTGCAAAGGGTGCAAAGGATAACCAACAAAAACGTGAGCATATCGTTGCAATCCGTGCATTATGCGATGTACTATTAGCTGAGCAAAATTCTAACACGGTGACATTCCAAAAAAATGAGGAATTAGATAACGTTCAATCGATACAAATGAAGAATAATATAGCATCATTGCCTTCAAATAAATTAAAAGAAGAGGATGCGAACGGTGAGTCTTTGTTTGATTTTTAATAAATAAAAAACAAAATCAAAGGAAATTGAGGGAAGTAAAAATGAAAGGTTCGATTATTTCAGGTGCTATTTATGGTTTCCTTGCTGTGGCATTAGGAGCCTTTGGAGCACATGCACTAAAAACTGTATTAGATGATTATGGAGTAGGGATTTGGAATACTGCTGTTCAATATCAAATGTTTCATGCTACAGCGATTCTCATAATAGGTGTATTGATGAGTGCGAAAATTCTTGGTTCAAGTGCATCATTAAAATGGGCAGCTATATGTATGAATATAGGAATCATCATTTTTGCTGGAAGTTTGTATACTTTGGCATTATCAGGGATTAAAGTTTTGGGAGCAATAACACCAATCGGTGGGGTGTTCTTTTTAATTGGATGGGTGCTACTAATTATTTCTACATTAAAACACGCAAAATAAAACAGGTATTAAAGAATCACAATGTAAAAAAACATTGTGGTTCTTTTTTCTTTAGAATCCGTTGGGATGTATTAGAAGTACTCAGGATACTTACTAACTATTGAATTATGATTAATATAGGATAAATGTATATTTAAGTATGTCTAAATAATCTATTAAACAATACGCTAAGTAACATTCGTTCATTAAATAAGGTAAACTATTAATAATATAATATTTGGTAGAATAGTTTTATAAAGGTTAGAGATTTTAAAAGAAGGGGTTGTCAAGAGTGGAAAACCTAATAATGGGTTTAGATAAAGTGTTTGAAGAAATGGTATCAATTAGACGATATATACATGCAAATCCTGAACTGTCATTCCACGAGGTACATACACCTGCATATATTGCAGAATTCCATCGTGAATTAGGGCTGGATGTGCGAGATGGTGTAGGTGGTAGAGGGGTTGTTGCAACACTTAGAGGTGCAAAACCAGGGAAAACCGTTGCATTAAGAGCTGATTTTGATGCACTTGCCATCCAAGAATTAAATGATCTTCCTTATAAATCAAAGGTTGATGGTGTCATGCACGCCTGTGGTCATGATGGCCACACAGCTACTCTATTAGGGCTTGCAAAAGTTTTAAAAGAGATGCAAGAAGAACTAGCGGGAAATGTAGTATTTATTCACCAGTTTGCGGAAGAAATTGCTCCAGGTGGGGCAAAACCTATGATTGAAGACGGTTGCTTAGATGGTGTAGATGTCATTTTTGGCACACATTTATGGGCAACTACTCCTCTAGGTGACATTTGGGTAAAAAATGGACCCATTATGGCAGCAGCTGATCGCTTTGAAATTGAAGTAAAGGGAAAAGGCGGTCATGGTGCAGAGCCACATAATTCAATAGATGCTATTTTACTGGGCTCTCAATTCATTACTCAGCTCCAAACGATTGTCTCGCGTAGAGTAAACCCTTTAAAACAAGCAGTTATTTCAGTAGGTCATTTTGAAGCGATAAATCCATTTAATGTTATTGCGGATACTGCGATTTTAAAAGGAACTGTAAGAACTTTTGATGAAGATATTCGAACATTTATAGAACATGAGATTGAATACCTATTAAAATCCGTTTGTGAAGGTGCTCATGCTAATTATGAATATAAATATTTTAGAGGGTATCCGCCGGTAGTGAACCACCCAAACGAAACGGCATTTATCGCAGAGATTGCGAGCCAGATTCATGAGGTACAGCAGGTGAAGGAATGTGATCCGTTTATGGTAGGGGAGGATTTCGCTTATTATTTACAACAGGTACCAGGTACATTTTTTATTACTGGAGCGAAAGATCCAACTTGGGAGGTTGCCTATCCGCATCACCACGCCCGCTTCAATTTTGATGAAAGAGCCATGCTTATTGCAGCTAAAACTCTAGGTTTAGCAACTTTAGAATATTTAAATAAATAAAACAAAATAATACGATATATAAATAGTCGCAGCTGCAACAATGGTACAAGTAAATATCGCCTGCGGAGGAGTTAAGAATAAAACATTATCACTATATTCTGAAGTTCAAAAATTTATAATCTAACAAAGAAGCCCACTTCAAACCTCATTCGTTTGAAGTGGGTTTTACAATTAGATTATTGTCTAGTTGTTGGATTAACAACTGATCCGCCACGTAAGTAAGTAATTGGTTCTTCAAATCTAGCGTAATCAAAATAAATCATCGGGAATAGGTAATAGTGCTCTGTTTGAAACTCGCGAATGACAGCGTGGTCTCGACCTGCTTCAACCACAGCGCCACGAACGAGTACAGTATTTCCGCTTTCATTTGTTCCTACAGCTGATGGAATTGTAAAAGAAAAAACAGCTTCTTTTCCGCGGTTTAATCGTAAAATATTCTCGATATAAGATTCTTCTCCTCCACGAGCTCCTCCCGCACTAGTTGTAATTGTTGGTATTCCAGCTGGCGCCATTGAGGCAGTGCTAGGGAAAGCTGGTGTAGTCATTTGTTGTGTTTGACTAGGTGTTTGAGTTGGGAACGGGTATTGTGGATTAGTAGTAAAGGGTTGTTGTTGCTGATTGTTTTGATTCCAATAATAATAAGTCAACCAAAAACATCCTTTCAATTTTAAATTTAGATTCCAGGACAAACGCCTTGATCAGAGGCATAAGTACAGTGGGATTGAAACTTTCACACTGATAATACCACTGTGTTTGGGCAATCACCTGTAGGCATGAAAAATCACAACGCTCGGTCCAAAGGCAAAAGAAAGTCCATCATTTACTACACGTCTAGCTAATGCAAAAACTTGAGGTCTAATCGCTAGTGAAAGTAACTTTTTCTTGAGTCGCCCCAAACCCTCGGGAACAAAAAAAATTTAATTTTCAATAGAGGGAATATTTTTTTCATCGAGGCAGTCAGCACGCACACAATTAACACCGACATTGCCAACTAACAGCACACCGAGATCCCCATCACCTTCAGCCTCTACACGCATCAATCGAGCTAGTAATTGGATTTGAGCATCATTAGCAGCAATTACAGCAATAGCTTATACCTCCTCAAAATAAATGTATGCATCAGTATATGTTTCAGAATAAAAAATGATAAAAATGTAGAAAATTGTATAGCGATGGCATTTTAGGCTATAAAAAATAGTGAGTAGAAGTTGTATAAAAGTGTCATTTCACCAATACAATATGGGAAAAGATATATTATGAACGGTTATTTTATTGTTTTAATTTTTTTACAAGGAGAATGAGGTTTGATAATAACTAATGAGGGGTTGGTTAAAATGCAGTTTGGTACGTGGATTGCTATCATTATTGGTGCAGTTGTTGCTTTTATGGTTGCTGGATTTTATAATCAACCAGTGCACTGGTACTTGTTTATTTTAATCTTATTCATTGGCCTCTTCATTAATACAATCATATTAATATTAAAATCGAATGATGAACATAAATAAAAGGGCGACTCAGATCGAATTGATTTGAGCCGTCCTTTTTATGATCAGTTTTATTTAACAGTTAAGAACTTAACTAATTTATCGTAGTCAAGGATGTTTCCTACTAGGAATTCGCCAAATTCACCGTAGCGAGCTGAAACCTCGTCAAAGCGCATTTCGTAAACGATTTTTTTGAATTGTAGCATATCATCAGAGAATAATGTTACACCCCATTCATGGTCATCGAAACCAACAGAACCAGTAATGTATTGTTTTACTTTACCTGCATAACTACGACCTATTAGACCGTGAGATCTCATTAATTCTCTACGTTCATCCATAGAAAGCATGTACCAGTTGTCATTACCTTCACGACGTTTGTCCATTGGATAGAAGCATACGTATTTCGTACGTGGTAATTCAGGGTAAAGTCGTGCACGAACATGTGGGTTTTGATATGGATCTTCGTCAGAGCCTTTTGCTAAATAGTTTGAAAGTTCTACTACTGATACGTATGAATAAGTAGGAACAGTGAAATCAGCAATCGCAAGCTTATTGAACTCTGCTTCAAGCTCTTGTAGCTCTTCTGGTGTTTCGCGAAGAATCATTAACATGAAGTCTGCTTTTTGTCCTAAAATTGAATAAAACGCATGTGAACCAGTGTTTGCAACATGTGCTTCATTTAACTTTTCTAAGTATTGTACGAACTCATCAACTGCTTTCGCGCGTTCTTCTTCAGAAACCAATTTCCATGAAGTCCAGTCAATAGCTCGGAAATCGTGTAAACAGTACCAGCCGTCTAATGTAATAGCTGCTTCATTCATTGTATGAACACTCCTTTAATTGATTATCGTTTTCATTCACAATCTTAGCATAAAATCTAACAATTTCCTTGATTTGAATACTACAAATTGGTGAATTTATTCAATTCCAAATGTAGTGTGCCCACTTTTAAAGAAAAAGTGAATCGTGTATGCTTGAAAGTAAATAAAACCAATTCAAAATAGACGATTTAGGAGCATTAATGAAAATGAATGAATTTTTAAACCAAAATAGATGGCGTTTTATCGATCAATCTATTAGCTTTTTACAAAGATCGCCGCTTGAATCCTTTGCAATGGATGACACGCTTTGTCACATTGTGGGACAGGGGATGAGTGCTCCTACTGTTCGTACTTGGGTACATGAAAATTCTGTTGTATTAGGAATTCAGGATCACCGTTTGCCCTTTGTTAAAGAAGGAATCGAATGGTTAGAATCAAACGATTATAAAGCAATTGTGAGAAACTCTGGTGGATTAGCAGTAGTATTAGATACAGGTGTATTGAACATATCACTTGTATTAAGTGAGAATGAACAATCGATTAGTATTAATAATGGCTATGAAGCGATGGTAGATTTGATTAAGTTACTATTTCCTGAGGTTGCAGATCAAATTGAAGCCTATGAAATTGTTGGCTCTTATTGTCCAGGTTCCTATGATCTGAGTATCGGAGGAAAGAAGTTTGCTGGTATCTCCCAACGTAGGATGCGTCAAGGAATTGCGGTGCAAATATATTTATGTATTGAAGGTAGTGGTAGTGCCAGAGCTGAGCTCATCCGGAAGTTTTATCAAATAAGTTTAAAAGATGAAAAGACTAAGTTTGCATATCCAAAGATTAATCCTGAAGTTATGGCAAGCTTAAGCGAATTGATGGATCGAAAACTAACTGTTTATGATACTGTATTACGACTACAAAATGTTTTACAATTAACAGGGGAAATGAAACTTCAAGCTTTGAACGATAATGAAACAGAGTACTACACTGTTTATATGAACAGAGTGTTAGAACGCAATAAAAAAATGCTCATGTTAGAGAAATAGAATGACAGCATTGGTTTACTAAACAAAAACTCTTAGCAATAAGAAAATAAAAACTTATCGTCTATGAAAGTAAAAATACGTGGATGTGCTTAATTAGGCACATCCACGTTTTCTTTTCCACTTTCAGTGTTACTAGTAGTAGAATAATTAGCAACGAGATTGCCGTTTTTCTCCATTTTAAAAACAGGTGCAATACGTTGTTCATCTTCTTCTAGTGTTACGAGTCTACGAGCACGATTCATAATTTGTACAAATTGCTCATAATCTTCTCGAATCTCTTTATTTTCAGTTTCGAGTTGTTTAATAGTTCTCTCTAGATCTTTAATTTTCTCAGTTGCTGCATTTGCGATTTGACGCCACTTAATAGCTTCGTTGTCTGAGCCGCTGTTATGTTGTAGGCGAAGTAAGTATGCAATAACAATATCTAGATTAAGAGCAGATAGAGGAATAGATTTTGTCTCTTCACTACTTTGAGAACTTGGTAGTAAATAGACACCTTGATTACGGCGTCTACCGTTCATCCCTAATACTCGCATTCTCTCTTTTCTTTCTTTTTTTGCCTCGGCTAGTTCTTTTTCATATAAACGACGAACAACTGCATTCCAACGGAAACCGCATGCAGCTGCTGTGCGATTTAATGCATCTCCTGCTTCTTCAAAAGCATTTAATTGGGTACTCCCTTCTTTGACATGGCGCAATACTGCTTCTGCCAAAAGTTCATCGTTTTCTTTTAACCAAGCATCTTGTCTAACTTTGACCATTATTTTACCTCCTGCGATGTTAATAGTTTTATTTGTTCAAAATGTATCATCGCCATTTTTTTAGAAAAATATTCATATTTATTATATTAATAGGAAATTTTTTTGAATTTTTTGATTGAATTGGTTTCAGACCTTTGACGGATATAATCGGTTAATGCTTGAACGAATACTTCTTAATAGGCTAAAATAGCATTTAGATTTGACATCCTTGTAAATAATCTCTCTATATTAAGAGATGAAATATACAAATAGAAAGGGTTGTTGACGAATATGGCAAACGAATTTAAAGTTTGCGATGAATGTCAGGCCGTTAATTTAAAAACGTTAATTCCGAAATTGAAACAATTAGATCCAGAAGCAACGATTGAAATTGGCTGCCATTCATATTGTGGACCAGGAAGAAAAAAAACCTTCACTTTTGTAAATGGTCGACCTGTAAATGCATTGACTGAAGAAGAACTGATGGAAAAAGTAAAAGCAAAATTAAAAGGTTAATCATAATGGATGGGTGGATAGAATCGCCCCTTAAAAGCTATCTCTTTTACAAATGGAGATAGCTTTATTATTTTTATAAAAATAATTTATAGGATAAAGTTGATTATAGATATGAAGTGAAAATAGATGAAAAGTCACATATAATGAAAGTAAGATAATGGGAATGGGTGGTGTGCTTACAGTGGAAAATTATGCCAATGCAAAATTAGTAGAAGAAAAAGTTTTTAAAGATCCTGTACACCGATATATTCATGTGCGAGATCAAGTAATTTGGGATCTTATCGGCACGAAAGAGTTTCAAAGATTGCGTCGAATTCGCCAATTGGGAACGACATTTTTAGTATTCCATGGGGCCGAACATAGCCGTTTTAATCATTCACTAGGTGTTTATGAAATTGTTCGTAGGATTGTAGACGACGTATTTCGAGGCCGTCCAGATTGGGATGAAAGTGAACGTCTTCTCATATTGTGTGCGGCATTGTTACATGATTTAGGGCATGGCCCATTTTCCCATGCATTTGAAAATGTGTTCCAAACAGACCATGAGTATTTTACAAGACGCATTTTATTAGAGGATACAGAAGTTAATGCGGTATTAAGAAAAGTTGCTGAGGATTTTCCTGAAAAGGTTGCGCAAGTAATCGAGAAAAAGTATCCGAATACATTGGTTGTTAGTTTAATTTCAAGCCAAATTGATGCTGATCGTATGGACTATCTACAAAGAGATGCTTATTACACGGGTGTTAGCTATGGACACTTTGATATGGAAAGAATTTTGCGTGTGATGCGTCCACGCAAAGGACGAGTCGTCATTAAATCAAGCGGAATGCATGCTGTTGAAGATTATATAATGTCTCGTTATCAAATGTATTTACAAGTCTACTTTCATCCTGTTTCACGCAGTGCGGAAGTATTGTTAAATAATATTTTAAAAAGAGCAAAGCAATTGAATAAAGAAGGATATTCATTCAAACATGAGCCCATTCATTTTAAATCCTTCTTTGAAAAGAATATTACATTAGAAGAATACCTTTCTTTAGATGAATATATTTTATTAACCTATTTCCAATACTGGATGAATGAAGAGGACTTGATTTTAAGTGATTTATGTAAGAGATTTGTGAATCGTAAGCTTTTTGGGTATACAAGCATGAATCCTGAAGAAGAGCCTGAAAGATATGAAGAGTTAAAGACATTACTAGTTCGAAGTGGCATCGATATCGAATATTATTTATATCATGATTGCACATCAGATTTACCATATGATTTTTATCGTCCAGGGAAGGAAAGTCCAAGGATTCCTATTTTCTTAGAAAAGCCTAACGGTGAAATACGAGAGCTCTCTAAAGAATCTTTTTTAGTGGATGCCATTGCAGGTAGGATTAAAACGGACCATAAAGTGTATTATCCGAAAGAAATATTAGAAGATAAAAATATTAGTGTCGTTTTAAAAGAAAGATTGCAAAAGGTGTTAAGAGACTAGTATTAGGGGAGGGCATGCGAGAGATGGAGCTGTCCTAAAGAAGCAATTGAATTAGACGCTCGTTATGGTGACATCGCATCTAAAAAGGCGGGCATATCCTAAAAGAGTGGTGTACTTTTCACTTTTGGACATGCCCCATTTGCTATAACTAATTTTTATCGATTGCTCTTACGCCACCAGAAGCATAATGATTTTTAGACATTTCCTCAATTACGATTGTAACAGCTTCTCGTTTTGCATTTACTGTCTCAACAACGGCTTCAGTCACTTTTTCAACTAAAGCTTTCTTTTGCTCATCTGTACGACCTTCGAGCAATTTTACTGTAACGATTGGCATTTTTCCATCCTCCTTAGTGGATATATTGTAACTATATTCTTTATAATAGGCATATATGGAGGGATTTACAATGGCGAGTGAAGAAAAACCAAAACAAAAAATAGGATTTACTATAATTAAAAACGACCCTACTGATGGACATAAAGGATTTGGGATTGGTTCTTTATCCTTAGAAAATGTAACACCGGTTTTTATCGATATTGAAGAAAAACGAGGATTTATTGATATCGGTGCTATGCATGCGAAAAGCGAAGTGGAAAGACGAGTTAAATTCACGACAAATCGTGAAGATTCAGAAGGTGGGAAACCTTATTGGCTCGTTTGGGTTACGATTGATTTTAAAGAAGAGGGACCTTATTATGCTGGGGTGACTGCTTGTGAAATGGTCGTAAATAAAGAAAAGCGCCGCGGCTATAAAATACTAGCAGATCATGTCAATAAAATGGATAAATCCATGAAACGTAAAATCATGGTGGATTTTATGGATGACTCCTCAAAACAAGTACTAGCAGAATTTTTAAAATCCCATAATCAAGAAATGTGGGATCGAAGTGAGCAACAATTAAAGGATGACTTAGCTGTACAGTAAATAATTATTTCAAAATAACTCATCTTTTCCTGAAAAATAAGTTTGTCAAGAATAGTGAGTTAATAAAGAGAGAAAAATTGAACAATCTGTGACAGTTATTTTTCAAGTTCATTCCTTTATTGAAAGTGAGTTTGAAAAAAAGTACACTAATTTTATAGCTCAAATAGTAGCTAGGACACCTTGGCGAAACGAAAGCGATGAGAGTTATGCGGCATTTGAAACCTTTCCCAAGCTAAATGCCCCATGATTCCCATGCTTTCTAACGCCATAAAAAAGCTCTCTCTTGTTTACGGAAATAATTCCGAATAAGAGAGAGCTTTTTTCATGGATTTTGTTAAAATGTAAAAACGTCAGAGAATGCTTCAAATTGGAATAGATTGAAGAAATCTCCCCATTCATTATCATCAAAGATTGTACATTCTTCAGTTGGAATATCTTCTTCCTTCATATAAACAAGACGTTGCTTAGGACAAGCATCCGTGGCAAGCTTACCGGTTTCAATATCAACAACGACCCCTTCAATACCAGAAGGAACTTCAAAGACTTCGTTTTCCTTATCCTTATTAATTGTTTCCATGAAATCAATCCATACTTGTTTGGATGCCGCCATATCCGCTTGGACAGATAATGTTTTTCCTTGGTCGTAACCGTTCCACACACCAGCAGTAACACTTGGTGTAAATCCGATTATCCATTGGTCACTAAGTGTTGTTCCAGATTTAGCTGCATACGTATGTGTCATACGAGATCTTAAAGAAACACCCGTTGCAGGGGAATAATCACTAAAGACAGGATCAAATATACCTGTCATTAACTGAGTTAATATAAATGCATCCTGTTCTGTAATGACTTGTTCGTCTTCAGCCGACTCACTTTCTTCGTATACAATTTCTCCTTCAGCATTTTGAATGGAAAGAATAGTGGTTGGCTCATGTTTTTTTCCATATGCCGCAATGGTGTTGTAGGCGCTAGTTAAGTCATATAAAGATGATTCGATTGTTCCTAAAGCAACTGAAGGATTATCCTCGTCGGTATAATTTAACTCAAAACGCTTCAACATATCGCGGAATTTATCGTACCCAATTTCTTGTAACGTTTTTACTGCGTAAATATTATCTGAAATCGCTAACGCTTGTGCCAGGGACATCTCACTGTCTGCATATTGTCCATTTACATTTTGTGGTTTGTAAGTAGCTCGTCCATTATCATAGGTGAAAATTGTTTCACCAACCTCTAAATAAGTTAAAGGAGAAAATCCATTTTCCAATGCAGCTGCATATAAAATAGGTTTTATAGATGAGCCAGGTTGACGAACAGCC
Source organism: Lysinibacillus sp. PLM2 (assembly GCA_023168345.1). Taxonomy (NCBI): domain Bacteria; kingdom Bacillati; phylum Bacillota; class Bacilli; order Caryophanales; family Bacillaceae; genus Lysinibacillus; species Lysinibacillus sp. PLM2. The sequence continues at coordinate 682,988 of AP025689.1, forward strand.
TGAGTAACACGGTTAAATGAACTTTCATGATAATCACGGCCACCCACTAATGCAGTAACGTGTCCAGTGTCCACATCCATACTAACAAATCCGACTTGCAGTTCACTATCGGGCATATTATTGGCTACAGCTTCTTCTGCCGCTTTTTGATGGGATTGATTTAACGTCGTTTTAATCGTCCATCCACCTTCACGAATATTTAACCCTTTCTCTGCAAGAACTTCTGATGCTTCTTGCCATACGGTATCTAAGAAATAAGGGGCAATCGTTTGAGATGCAATCCATTCATCATTTTTTAATACAATTTGTTGAGAAAGTGCACGTTCTTTTTCTGTTGCGCTAATTAATTTTTGATCTTCCATTAGACTTAAAATTAACTTTTGACGATTTGATGCTTTCTCAAAATCGTTAATCGGTGAATAAATACTAGGACCTTTTGGAATTCCAGCAAGCATAGCAGCTTCAGCTAATGTCAATTCACTAGCAGATTTACTGAAATAATATTGGCTTGCTGCTTCTACGCCATACATGCCATGTCCATAGTTCACAGTGTTTAGGTATCCTTCTAAAATTTCATCCTTTGAATAAAAGACTTCTAGTCTGTATGCATAAAGTGCTTCATTGATTTTTCTCGTCCATGTTTTGTCTAATGTAAGGTAAAGGTTACGAGCTAGCTGTTGCGTTATTGTACTAGCACCTTCAGCCATACTTTGTGTTTTTAAATCCGTAATAATGGCACTAACAATACGAGAGTAATCAAATCCGTTATGTGTATAAAATTCTTTATCTTCCACTGCGATGGTTGCATCAAGTAAATAAGGTGAAATGTCCTCAAGTTCAACCCAGTAACGACGTTCTTCTGTATAATAATCCCCGATTTTATTGCCATTACTATCTAAAAAGACGGATGCTTTCGGTATAGTAAGAGGTGGAGCCCCTGCAATTTGAGCGTATATTCGCAATGACAACAGCCCGAAAGCTATTGCACAAATAAATCCGACAAGTGATAGTACAGTAATTTTCAACCACTTATGTCGTCTTTTTTTACGAAAGTAGCTACGTCTTTTCAACCTTATTCACCCCAATCTCTCCAATTAACGATAGTATAGACCTTTCACTTATCGTTTAATCGAATGTAAACTTAAAAAAACTGTTGCACTTTGTCTAAAAAGCACTATACTTTTTTGCGGAACGAAAATTATTCCTTTCACAATATCCCACAGAAAAAACATCCTTTTATCGCAGATTTAAGATAAAAAGTTGTAATTTCTTGCTAAATTGTATATAAAAATATACGAAAAAACATGAAGAAAGTTTCATTTTTGTGGTATTCGTAATTTTCTGGCTATTGGTAGGATGCAATTTAAGTGGTATATAAGGAGTGTAGGTTTTATGTGCAAGTTGGGCTAAAATTTATACGGATGCATAAAAAAAGGCTCATTTAATGTATTATAAACGCTCTAGGATAAGGGAAAGTAAATTTGAAAAATAATATTAGTAGGTGATTGTGATATGAGATTTGATGAAACATATTCAGGCAATGTTTTTATTAAAAGTCATCCAAATTATGAGGAATCGAAAGTAGTACTTTATGGAATGCCAATGGATTGGACAGTTAGCTATCGTCCGGGTTCACGTTTTGGTCCAGCACGAATTCGCGAAGTTTCAATTGGTTTAGAAGAGTATAGTCCGTATTTAGATCGTGAATTAGATGATGTAAAATTTTTTGATGCCGGTGACATTCCATTGCCATTCGGTAATGCACAAAAATCTTTAGATTTAATCGAGGACTTTGTGAAAAAAGTCTTAGCTGATGGAAAAATTCCTGCTGGTATGGGTGGGGAGCATTTAGTTTCTTGGCCAGTTATGAAGGCAGTTTATGAAAAGTATAATGATTTAGCGATTATTCATTTTGATGCGCATACAGATTTACGTACTGAATATGAAGGAGAACCATTATCCCATTCAACACCAATTCGTAAAATTGCTGAGCACATCGGTCCGAAAAATGTTTATTCCTTTGGGATTCGTTCAGGTATGAAAGAAGAATTTGATTGGGCCCGTGAAAATGGTATGCACATTTCAAAATTTGAAGTGCTAGAGCCTTTAAAAGAAGTGCTTCCAAGTTTAGCAGGACGTAATGTATATGTGACAATCGATATTGATGTATTAGATCCTGCACATGCTCCTGGCACAGGAACGGTTGATGCAGGTGGGATTACTTCAAAAGAATTATTAGCATCCATTCATGCAATTGCAGGAAGTGAAGTAAATGTAGTTGGTTTTGACTTGGTGGAGGTTGCTCCAATTTACGATCATTCTGAAATGACGGCTAACATCGCAAGCAAATTCATTCGTGAAATGATACTCGGTTGGGTGAAATAAAAAAATTAAGCAGCATGGGGAAAATGAATTTTCTCCATGTTTTTTTAATTTGTAGATGAAGAAGGGGGTTTTGTGAAAAGGGGTGATTGTGAAAAGAGGGTGATACGGACACAAAAGAGGGTGATATAGACACAAAATAGATCGATTCAGACAAAAAACAGGGCGATAAAAAAGAGTGGGAAAATTGACAGGGCGATATGGACACAAAAGAGGGCGATATAGACACAAAATAGATCGATTCAGACACAAAACAGGGCGATAAAAAAGAGTGGGAAAATTGACAGGGCGATATGGACAGAAAACAGGGCGATATAGACATAAAACAGATCGGTTCAGACACAAAACAGGGCGATAAAAATTCAAACACAAATCTAGCAATAAAAATTCAAACACAAAATCGATCAATACTTTCACAAATTTTTAAGATCCTTCTATTAGAACCCCAAACTTTATAGTTCCGTCTTGATTAATCTCCATCTTTCATCCTATAATAAATAGGTTATAAAAGGAAAAGGGAAGTGACCGCAAACATGACGACGTTAGATATTGAAAAAAACGTGAAGATTAAATTAAATTCAACGATTCGCCCAACAGAAGGTGATCATGAATCTTATGAATTGTGGTTACAGGGATCCTTTATTCGAAAATCAAACAAAATGTATTTACGATACGAAGAAGTGTTAGATGGGAAGACGATTCGAACAACTGTAAAAATGAATGACCACAACGCACTTATATTACGCAGTGGAGGCGTTAAAATGAGGCTACCATTTAATTTGCAAGAAAAACAAAATGGTCATTACGATACAGAATACGGAACTTTACCATTACTAACAAAGACGCATCGATTAACTCATGTACATAATGATAATAATTCAATAGAAGGTAATTTTAACGTTCAATATGATTTGATCATTGGTGGACAATCCGTAGGGGAATATCAATTGGAAATACAATATTCGGAGGGTAAAGCATGAATGCAGTAGAACAATTACAACAATCGATAAAAGACGCTTTAGCACAAGCTGTGACAAAAGCGGGATTAGTCGAATCAGCTACAGAATTAAACATACATTTAGAAACACCAAAAGATAAAGAAAATGGTGACTTTGCAACGAACCTTGCGATGCAATTAACGAAAATCGCGAAAAAGCCACCTCGCGCCATTGCAGAAAGTATTGTAGAAAACCTTGTAACTGAAGGTACAGATATCGAGAAAATCGATATTGCGGGCCCTGGTTTTATTAACATTACGGTTCGTAAAGACTTCCTTGCAGCTGTTGTAAAAGCTGTTAAAGAACAAGGTGAAAACTATGGTCGCTCTGCAAGTGGGAACGGCGAAAAAATTCAAGTGGAGTTCGTGTCAGCAAACCCAACTGGTGACTTACATTTAGGACATGCTCGTGGTGCTGCATTCGGAGATTCTTTATGCAATGTGTTAGACTTTGCTGGTTATTCGGTTTCTCGAGAATATTATATTAACGATGCAGGAAATCAAATTAACAACCTAGCTTTTTCATTAGAAGCTCGTTATAAACAAGCATTAGGATTAGAAGCAGAAATGCCAGAGGACGGTTATCATGGGCAAGATATTATTGATATAGCTTCGAAACTTGCTGAGAAATACGGTAACTCAATTTTAGAAAAATCAGATGAAGAGCGCTTTAATTTCTTCCGTGAAAATGGTCTACAGCTTGAATTAGATAAATTAAAAAGAGATTTAGAAAACTTCCGTGTACGTTTTGATGTTTGGTATTCAGAAACGTCATTATATAAAAACGGAAAAATCGAAGTCGCTTTAGATAAATTAAAAGCAAACGGTCATGTATTTGAAGAACAAGGTGCCACTTGGTTCCGCTCTACAACATTTGGAGATGACAAGGACCGCGTACTAGTGAAATCTGATGGTTCATTCACATATTTAACACCTGATATCGCATACCATGAAGATAAAATTCAACGTGGCTTTGATAAGCTAATCAATATTTGGGGAGCAGATCACCATGGATATATCCCACGTATGAAAGCAGCCATTCAAGCGCTTGGTTATGATCGTGATAAATTAGAAGTTGAAGTTATTCAAATGGTGCAACTGTATAAAAACGGCGAAAAATATAAAATGAGTAAACGTACAGGTAATGCTGTAACGATGCGTGATTTAGTAGAAGAAGTAGGATTAGATGCAGTTCGTTACTACTTTGTAAAAACTGCTTGTGATTCTCATATGGACTTCGACTTAGATTTAGCGGTTTCACAGTCAAATGAAAACCCAGTATACTATGCACAATATGCTCATGCACGTATTTGTTCAATTTTACGTTCTGCTGAGGAGCAAGGTTTTGCATCTTCACTAGAAAACCTAGATTTGTTAACTGCTGAAAAAGAAGAGGAAGTATTGAAAAAGGTTGGCTCATTCCCACAAATCGTGGCCGAAGCTGCTAAACATAGAACACCACACAGAATTGCGAACTTCATTCAAGAACTTGCAGCAAGCTTCCACAGCTTCTACAATGCAGAAAAAGTATTAAACCCTGATAATAAAGAATTAACAGAAGCTCGCTTAGCGCTTATTAATGCTGTACGTATCACACTTGCAAATGCATTAAAATTAATCGGTGTTAGCGCACCAGAAAAAATGTAGAACGTTTTAGTCCCCTTACATTAGGGGGCTTTTTTTATGAAAAAATATATGAATTCATTAAACCTCTAGCATTCATAGGAAAATCGCGAGTATTTTGTATGGAACCACGAACATTTCGTGTAAAGATGCAAATTTATTATCTAAGCAGCAATCCTTAAAAAAGTGTTCGGATTATTCATCATATGCCCAATCCTCCTAATCATTTTGCCATTCCTTATCCTCAAGATTTTACGTTTATTTTTTATGTCATTATTTTCTGATATATAAACCATTTATTCTAGTAATGTCTAAAATCTTGTTGAAGTTTACGTTAACGTAAATGCTATACTATTCCAAAGGAAAAGAGAGGTGAGAAGGATGAAAACGATTCAGGAAGTCGCGAAGCTATTCAATGTATCTACTAGAACTCTAAGGTATTACGAAGAAGTTGGACTGTTGACCCCAATTCGTTCTCATTCAAATCAAAGAACCTTTTCAAAAAAAGAAATTGCAAAGTTGAAACTCATTTTTCGCGGCAAAAAATATGGCTTTTCACTTGATGAAATAAAGGAGATGGTGCTGCTATTTGATCTAGATCGAACAGGAATCCAGCAGCTAGAGAGAACTGTTGAATACGGGGAACAAAAAATGAAAGAAATTGATGAAAAGATTGCAGAGCTAACTGTGATGAAAAAAGAGTTAATGGAATTGCATAGGACCTTTACTGAAAAATTAGCAAAAATAAAAGGGAGAGATGTTGATGAATAGTTCAAATTTATTAGCAAGAAATGCCCGTAAATATCCGACAAATGAAGCAGTCATTTGTCATGGAAGAAGAGTGACTTATAAAGAGTTAGATGACCAAGTGAATCGTTTTAGTAATGCCTTAAAAGACTTAGGTATTCATCAGGGAGATAAGGTATTAATCTATATGCCAAATGTATTGGAGTTTGTCGTTAGCTATTTTGCTATTCAGCGAATTGGAGCCATTGTAGTCCCAGTCAATGCGAAGTTTACATTAACAGAGGTGAAGTATGTTGCAGAACATGCAGAAGCATCGGTTATTATTGTCCATGAAGCAATTTTTTCTGCTGTTGAAAAGATTTTAAATGTCAATATAAAGATTAAAACAGGAGCAGCACAGGAAGGGTGGTACAGCTACAACGATTTAATTGTAAGCGGTAACAATAATGAGGTGGATTGCTGTTTAAAAGAAGATGATCTCTCAACAATTCTATACACATCAGGAACGACAGGGAAACCTAAAGGGGTACTTTTTAGCTATCGCAATATATTAGCAGTTGCACATATGATTGCTATTGAAATGGAAGTAAAGCCAGAAAGCCGTATGCTACTAATGATGCCACTTACACATTCAGCTCCACTACATTTATTCCTTATGTCAGCAGTATTAGTGGGTGCGACTAATGTTCTAACACCTACATTCACACCAGATTTATTCATTGATTCAATTGAAAATGAAAAAACAACTCACTTCTTTGGAGCGCCAGTTGCTTACTTAGTTACTGCATCTCACCCAAGACTTCAAACGGCTGATTTATCTTCAATGAAATGGTGGGTTTATGGAGGCGCACCACTTTCAATAAAAGAAGTACGTCATTTACAACAAGCATTCCAAACAGAAAACCTAACTTGTGTATATGGCTTAACAGAAGGTGGTCCTTCTGGTTCAATACTATTTGGTTATGAGCATAAAGATAAAGCTGGTAGTATTGGAAAACGAGCACCCTTTGGAACAGAACTCCGTATTGTGAATGAAAACGGAGAAGACGTGGTGGTAGGGGAAGTTGGTGAGGTGGTCTTATATGGTGAGGGGAACATGGTAGGCTATTACCGCGATGAGGAAGCAACGAAAGCAGCATTTTTAGGAGAATGGGTAAGAACTGGTGATTTAGCGCGTTATGATGAGGAAGGCTATATTTGGATTGTAGATCGTAAAAAAGATGTCATTATCTCTGGAGGAGTAAATATTTACCCAAAAGAAATAGAAGACCGTATTCTACAATTTGAGGGCATTGTTGAAGTAGCTGTTGTTGGGGTTCCACATGAAGAATGGGGTGAAACGGTTAAAGCAATTTACGCAGCAAAAAAACAAATTGATGAACAAGAGCTAAAAGATTATTTATCACAGCATTTAGCCAAGTATAAAATCCCCCGCATATATGAACAAGTAGAAGCCCTTCCTCGTAATGCATCTGGGAAAATATTAAAGCAACAACTGAAACAGCAGGTGGTGAGCTAATGAAGGTATTACAGTCAAAGGTAGAACGAGAAACGAATTTTTTTACAAATGATGATACGCTTCATAAAATATTGGAACAAATGCTAGAATCAGAGCTTTATGATTTTGCCGAAAGAGAATTGGATGATTTCGGAAAGCTTGTTGCTGGTGAGATTGATGTACGGGCAAAGCACTCTGATCGTGAAGGTAGACCTCGTTTGGAACGTTACAACAAATTCGGTGATGAGGTTTCAGAAGTTTGGGTGAATGAAGGCTATAAGAAATCAATTGAACAAATTTATAACACAGGGATCGTTGGATATGTGCATAAAGAGATTCCACAGTTGGGGAGAAAAGGGAACTATGTTTATAGTTTTGCGCAAGGTTATTTACTATCCCAAGCGGAACCAGGAATTTATTGTCCTGTGACGCTAACAATGGCAACAGCATATTTATTTGACCAATATGCAGATGAAGCGTTGAAAGCGAAGTTTCTTCCACATGTCTGTTCAACGGGAGATGTGAAATTGTATGAAGGAGCTACGTTCTTAACGGAACGTCAAGGTGGTTCAGACGTAGGAGCGAATGTTGTGGAGGCGCGTTTCGATGGAGAAAATTATCGCCTTTACGGTGAAAAATATTTCGCATCTAATGCGGGGATGTGCGGGGTAGCAATGGTATTGGCCCGTATACCTGGTGCAACATCTGGTACAAAAGGGTTAACCCTTTTTGCTGTGCCTTGGCGAAATGATGATGGATCTGTAAACGGTATACGCATTCGTAGATTAAAAGATAAACTGGGGGTTCGTGCAGTTCCTTCTGGAGAAGTGGAATTCGATGGCGCAATTGGCTATGTTGTAGGTGAATCGAACAAAGGAATTTATTATGTGCTTGAAGCTTTAAATCTCTCAAGAATTTGTAATGCAATTGCTTCTGTCGGGATTATGCGTCGAGCTTATTCGGAAGCAAAACATTACCTTTCAAATCGAGAGGCATTTGGAGAGGTATTAACCAATTATCCGATGATACAAGATTCACTTTCAAAGTTTGCAGCAAAAGTCCATGTGGAAGTAGCGACAACCTTTGATCTAATTCAATTGTATGATGTCGTAACAAGTGGTAATGGTTCAGAAAGGGACATCATTTTGAATCGTTTGAATATCGCCATTATAAAAAAAGAAACGGCAGAGCAAGCGGTAAAATATGCAAGCGAGGCGATAGAACTCCATGGGGGAAATGGCTATATTGAAGATTTTGTAACACCAAGGCTACTAAGAGATGCGCAAGTATTAACGGTTTGGGAGGGGACGGCAAACATCTTAGCACTAGAGGTCATCCGTTTATTCAAAAAATTTAGAGCACATGAACTGTTCATAACTGAAATGAATAATCGTTTATCAAAAATAAGAAACAATCCACTTAAAGTCATTGTGCAGGAGAAATTAACGGAATTGGAAGATCAGCTAAAAATCTTTGCATCTTTAGATGATGCTATGCAAACCTTTGAAGGTAAAAAAATAGCAGAAAAGATGGCGCTAATGTATGAAAGTGTTGTGGCAGTGGAATGGGCAGATAAATATGGTGGAAAATACGAAAAGCTTGCAGAGATCTATTTAGAGGATGGTTGGGGACTTCGGAAATTAGGAGATCCGATGAAAACAGTCCAATACTTTGCAGATATTGTATAGGTAAATTTTTATTAAAATGTAATAGATTCAATAGTAACGCGCAAAGTAATAAATTTACTTTGCGTTTTTATTGTGTGCCAGGCATGGCAACTATCTAGGTGGTGAAAGTCCACTGTGGGGGTACACATCGACCAACCACTAAGGAAGCGCAAGGTACTTATCGTGAGATAAGGGCTGGAGGAAGCGTGGAATAAAATCTTGGCTCGACGAACAGAAATCTGATACCAAGGCTCTACAAAGGGATAAGGCTCCAATACAAGTCAAAGTCCAAAAGATGTGCGTAACTTTGTAGGGTAAATCAGGCGAGTAAAAGAGGAAAGATAGTTGTCTTACCCTGGGAGGTCTTGCGGATGTATAAAAAATACAGTCGAAAACGGTTAGTCGCAAGAAGTCAGCAGAAGCCATAGTAATGACCATTGGTCATGAAGGGCCGAACAATTTATAGTGTTTCAACACCACAAATGCGTAAGCGACGGACTCCGAATGTGTTAATGGTGAAAGTATGAGCGTATCTCAAATGATAACCAAAATGGAGGTATTACTTACTACGTGAGAGGAAATGGAGAAACGAGTGTGCAACTTTTAGAAAAGATTCTAAGCAATCAAAATATGAATGAAGCCTACTTACGTGTCTATAGAAATAAAGGTGCAAGTGGGGTCGATGGAATAACGGTTGATGAACTTAAACAGTATCTGAAAGAGAACAAGGATGAACTACGTCAGCGCATCAGAACTAGAAAATACCAACCACAAGCTGCCTTACGAGTGGAAATCCCAAAAGAAAATGGAAAGATGCGCAAACTGGGAATACCAACAGTAGTGGATAGGGTGGTTCAACAGGCAATTCATCAAGTACTCAGTCCGATATTTGAAAAAGAGTTTAGTGAATACAGTTACGGTTTTAGACCAAATAGAAGTTGTGAGATGGCAATCATAAAAAGTCTCGAATTTCTGAATGATGGATACGATTGGATAGTGGACATTGACCTTGAAAGATTTTTCGACACAGTCAACCATGATAAACTCATGCGAATCATATCCAATACAATCGATGATGGAGATGTCATTTCTTTAATTAGAAAATACTTGGTCAGTGGGGTCTTGGTAAAGGGTAAATATGAGGAAACACCGATTGGAACTCCGCAAGGAGGAAACCTCAGTCCACTATTAAGTAACATAATGTTGAATGAACTGGACAAGGAACTAGAAAGTAGAGGACTCCATTTCGTGAGATATGCGGATGACGCTCTTATCTTTGTGAAGAGTGAGAAAGCTGCAAATAGAGTGATGGAATCAGTCGTGAAGTTTATAGAAAAGAAATTAGGGCTGATAGTCAATGCAGAAAAGAGTAAAATCGCTCGTCCAAAAGACTTAAAATTCCTGGGGTTTGGATATTACTACGATTCAAAAGACAAGAAATATCAAGTTCGACCACATACAATCTCAGTACAGAAATTTAAAAGGAAACTTCGACAACTAACAAAGCGAAACTGGAGCATTCCGTTAGACTACCGAATATTGAAACTAAAACAAGTAATATTTGGTTGGGTAAATTACTTTAGAACTGCAAACATGAAAACGGCTATGCGTGAAATTGATAAGAAACTACGCTCAAGAATAAGAGTAATCATTTGGAAACAGTGGAAGGTACCAAGAAAACAGATAAGGTCACTAATCCAATTGGGGATACCCGAAGAAGAAGCCAAGGGCTTAACATTCTGTAGGAAAGGTTATCGATTTATCGGATTATCTAAAGTTGTTCAAAGAGCAATTTCAAATAAAAGGCTAGAGCAGGGGGAATACCCTCTGCTCTACAACGTTACTTAAAAGTACACACTGTAATATGAATTGAAACGCCGTATACGAGATCCGTACGTACGGTGTTGTGAGAGGGGCGAAAATTAGTTAACTTATTTTCCCTCTACTCGATTGTCGTTAATGATAATTTATTGGTTAATTCCTACAATATTTTAAAAACTTTATAATTCCGATAAAAAAACCTTGAAATACCTATTGACGAAAAAATAATCTGAAAGTAAAATCAATTCAAATAGTTAACCGACTTTTCTTAGTGAAAAAGTAGGCATTAACAAATCCGGATTATAAAATTTAACTCTCAGGACGAGAAGAGGAGGATCTGACGTTATGAAGGATCTGTTCATAAAGACTGACAAACAAAGCGATTGGCTAGAAAAATTATCAACACTAGAAGAATCATTTAAAGGGAATGCACAGCAAATTGATGAGGAATCAAGCTTCCCAAGTGAGCACATTCAAGCGTTAAGAGAAATTGGCTATACGAAAATTACATTGCCAAAAGAACTAGGTGGAGAAGGCTTAAGTTTATATGAAACAATCTCACTCCAGGAAACACTAGGGAGCTATGATGGTAGCACGGCACTGGCAACAGCCTGGACTTTACTTACGGTTGGAGAATTGTTCGAAAATGAATATTGGGATACTTCAAAATTAAAGACTTTTGCAAAAGCGGTAGAGCAAGGTGCCATTATTAATCGTGCGGTAAGTGAAGTGGCAACTGGAAGCCCTATTCGTGGTGGCCGTCCAGGAACACAGGCAGTTCGTGAAGGGAATAAATGGGTGATTAATGGACGGAAAAGTTATACAACTGGCTCACCTGAACTTGATTACTTCTTAACATCTGCATGGATTGAGGAAAAAGAAAAGGTTGGATTTTTCTTAATTCATAAAGATACTCCTGGTTTGTCTATTGATGAAACATGGGATGTAATCGCAATGCGTGGAACAGGAAGCCACGACTTAGTGCTTAACAATGTAACAGTTGATGAATCAGATTTAGTAGAACTTCCAACATACAACACTGGGTTTAAATTGAATGGGTGGTTACTTCTAATCCCTGCAACATATTTAGGTATTGCTCAAGCAGCACGTGACTATGCACTTCGATTTGCTAACACACATTCACCAAACAGCATTAAAGGAACGATTGCAACATTACCAAATGTTCAAAGTTACCTTGGCGAAATCGAATTGGAGCTTGCAACGGCCAGATTTGCACTTTATGGCGCAGCACAAAGCTATCAAGATTCAAAACGAAAAGAAGCTGAAGGTCATACGCTAACGGAGGATGAAGGGAACATCATCATAAATGCTGTAAATACAGCAAAACATGTTGTGACAAATGCGGCATTAAAGGTTGTTGATAAAGCGATGCGAGTAGTTGGAGCAAAAAGCTTACAACGCTCAAATCCGCTTCAACGCTATTATCGTGATGTTCGTGCAGGACTACACAATCCACCAATGGATGATATTACAATTAAAAAATTAGCGGAATTCGCATTAAAACAAGATGAAATAAAAAAGGGGAATGAATAATATGAAGTTCAATAAATTATTAAAATTTGCTGCAGTTGGTTTCGCCTCAATCTCTATTTTAGCTGCATGTGGAAGTGGCGGTAGCGAACAATCTTCAGGAGCAGCTGCAGAAGGTGGCGGCGAAGTTCGTACAATAAAAGTGGCTTACGACCAAGCTAGTAAACCAATGACTTATATTGATGAAAACGGAAATGCAACAGGCTATGATGTCGAAGTAATGAAATTAGTTGATGAACTTTTACCGGAGTATCAATTTGAATACGTAGGAACAACAAGTGATGACTTATTAATTGGTGTTGAACAAGGAAAATATCATGTGGGTGTTAAAAATGCCTTTTGGACAGAAGAACGTTCACAAAAATTCATCTACCCAGAAGAATTTTTAGGATTAAGTAGTGCAGGGCTTGTACTAAAGAAAGAAAATGAAAACATTAAAAACTTAAGCGACTTTGCATCTGCAGGTATGACACTTGCTCCAATCGCAGCAAACAATGCACAATATACAGTTATTGCTGAATACAACGAGGCTAACCCAGATAATCCAGTAAAGCTTCAAGCTGGTGAAGAGTTTACAGTAGACGTAGTTCAATGGGTGAATGAAGGTCGTGTCGATGGTGGGGTTATTATCGAAGGTGCATTTAAAGGTCAAGTATTAGAGGAGAACGGTCCTTACTACAACTTAAAAGATGAAGTAGTCTACAATGAATTCGCAGTAATTAAAACTTGGCCATTATTCAACAAAAATGAAGCAGATTTTGCAAAAGCTTACGACGAAGCTATTAAACAATTAAAAGAAACAGATAAACTACGTGAGTTAAGTATCGAATTTTATGGTAGAGATTTATTCGAAGTATTAGATCAAGTAGAACGATAATTAAATATCGTAAGGGCTGCCAGCAGTCAGATGCTAGGGAGCCCTTTCTATATCTATGATAGGTTTGTTCAACTGTTAAATTAAAAAACATGGAACAAGCATATATTTTTGCTTTTACTTTTTTTACAAAAGATGTATGAAATGAAAAGTATAGAGTTGACTATGATTCTAGTAATAGCTAGATTTTATGGTATGGAAAGTGGTGAAGTTAGGTGGAAAAATATTTCGATATAAATTACCTGTGGACGGCGCTTCCTCAGCTATTACCTTATCTTTGGATTACATTATTCGTTGCTGCATTAGCCGTTATTTTTGGTAGTTTATTAGGTTTAGTAATTGCAGTTTTTAAATTATCGAAAAATCGATTTTTACGTTTTCTTGCAAATAGCTATATTACGATAATGCGTTGTACGCCTTCAATAGTATTGCTGTTTCTTGTATATTATGGGATTCCCGCTTTTGCAGACTACTTCTTTGGCATCTATCTACAAGATGTACATACAGGGGTATTTGTTGTCATAACATTCAGCTTGCAGTTTGCTGCGATGATGGCAGAAGTAATCCGCTCAGCTTATTTAGCAGTCGATAAAGGTCAATACGAGGCTGCGGTAAGTGTTGGATTGACACCATTCCAAGCGATGAGACGAATCATTTTCCCGCAGGCTGTTGTAATCGCGTTGCCGAACTTCGGTAACGGATTAATCTCTGTCTTACAAGAAGGTGCACTTGCTTATACAATCGGATTTATTGACATCGTTGGAAAAGCAAATTTAATTATCGCTAATAATTACAATACACACACATTAGAAATATACATTGCGCTAGCTGTATTCTATTGGGTACTTTCAATCACAATTGAGAAGTTCTTTACAAAGCTTGAAAAAGTGTTCAGTAAAGGGCAACGTTCATTAAAGACTAGTTAAGGAGGCGAAAAAAGGATGAACTCAAGCTTTATCAATATGGAATTTTTAATTGATACATTTTTTGTTGCATTGAGCGGTGTTCCTGTTGCTCTTCTTGTAACAGTCGTGGCAATGGCGATTGCACTACCCATCGGATTTTTCCTTGCCTTAACGAGAATAAATGAAATACCTGTATTAAATGGTTTTACAAAGGTTTATGTATCGTTTGTAAGAGGAACTCCAATTATCATTCAAATCTTTGTTTTATATAGTATTATTCCACTTATCCTTGCAGGGATCTTTGAAAAATATAATATTGATTTCCCAATCTATGAAGTAAATCCATTGTGGTATGCATTTATTATCTTTTCTTTCAATACGGCTGCGATTTTAGTAGAAGTATTTCGATCTGCATTGAAAACGGTTAGTGCTGGGCAATTAGAAGCTGCACATGTTGTTGGGTTAACAACTGCTCAAGCCTATCGTCGTATTATCATTCCGCAAATGCTTGTATCTGCCATGCCAAACTTATGTAATGCGACGATTAATTTAATAAAAGCAACATCTCTTGGATATGCCATTTCATTACAAGAAATCACATTAAAAGCGAAGGTAGAAGCAAATGTTGGATACAACTATTTAGAGGCATATATTGATATCTTTATCGTTTATTTGATTCTATGTATTACGGTTGAATATTTATTTAAAGTGGCTGAAAAACGATTAAGTCGCTACAAAGCGCCGGTAACTGCCTAAGGAGGGGTAACAATGTTAGAAATAAAAAATGTTCATAAATCTTTTGGGAAGAACGAAATATTAAAAGGGGTAGATCTCAATATTGATAAAGGTGATGTAGTTGTTATTTTGGGGCCTAGCGGTTCTGGTAAAACGACACTTCTACGTTGCATTAACTTTCTAGAAAGAGCGGATGAAGGGACAGCGAGATTTGGAGACTTATCCGTAGACTTACATTCTGCATCAAAAAAAGAAGTTTTGGATGTTCGTAAAAAAACGGCTTTTGTATTCCAAAATTATAATTTATTTAATAATAAAACGGCTCTCGAAAATGTAGCGGAAGGGTTGTTGATTGGACGAAAAGTACCAAAGGAAGAATCGTTTAAAATTGCTAGGGAAGCCCTTGATAAAGTGGGCTTATCAGATAAATATGATTCCTACCCAAGTCAATTGTCGGGTGGTCAACAACAACGCGTGGGGATTGCGCGTGCCGTTGCGCTAAATCCAGATGTGATTTTATTTGATGAACCAACTTCTGCCCTTGACCCAGAGCTGGTTGGAGAAGTGTTAGAGGTAATGAAGGAAATCGCTCGTGAAGGTACGACAATGCTTGTGGTAACACATGAAATGGGCTTTGCAAAGGACGTGGCAAAAAAGGTGATTTTCATGGATGGTGGGAACATCGTAGAAGAAGGTACACCTCATGAAATTTTCGTCACGCCGAAAGAAGAACGTACTCGTCGTTTCTTGCGCCGTGTACTTCCAGGTGAGTATGATTTTGAGATATAGAATTTCACAAAATGAACCAGTCCGGTAAATGGGCTGGTTTTTGTTTTCTGTTGAATGGTGAGTTGGTTTAGGGAGAGTGCAAGTATATTAGGAAAAACGCTCCTATCGATGAACTCAAGTGTTTGGCCAAAAGCGCGATTATTGCACTTGAAATCATGAGTATTTTTGTAAAAGGTCGTGAACCCAACCGTCTATGAGTTTTAAAAACCCAGTGTTCTATGTATAAGTAGTAAGTAACCTAAAAGCTCACCCAATAGCACCATATTAGAATATAAGTTATAATAACGTTAATTTTTTAGTTCGTTAAACGAAAAGCTATTTCAAGGTTAGAGGTAAATCTATGAAAAAAATGATAATTGCTTATTTCTCCTCTATAATCGTACTACTTATTAGCATTTGGCTAGGAGTTTCCATTGGAGCTGTGGATATTCCCATTTCTACTTTATGGGATGAGGCCGCCAATCCAAATACATATGCAATTTTATGGAGTATTCGAATGCCGAGGGTAATTTTAGCAGGGTTAGTTGGAGCTTCTCTTGCCATTGCAGGTGCTGCATTTCAGGGACTGCTTAAAAATCCATTGGCAGATCCTTATACTTTAGGTGTTTCTTCAGGTGCGTCAGTTGGAGCAGTTTCGACCATCTTTTTTGGAATTACAATTTTTGGATCACTTACATTGCCGATCTTCGGAATGATTTTTGCTATCATTACAATGTTTATCGTGCTTACATTTGCTCGACTTGTAGACCGTTCTATGAAAATGGAGACGCTAATTTTAACAGGGGTTATATTTAGTTCATTTTTAGGCTCCTGTATATCTCTTATGATTTCCCTTACTGGTGAACAACTAAGGGAAGTGATTGGATGGCTTCTTGGGAGTGTCTCGATGCGCGGATGGCCACATGTGACGATGATTTTGCCATTTGTAATCATCGGCTCTATTATTTTATGGTTCTATCGTAGAGAATTAAATGCCATGATGTACGGGGATGAGCGTGCCCACTCATTAGGTGTTAATGTGAAGCGTAGTAAGATAGCAGTACTTATCGCAGGATCAATGCTTACAGGTGCTGCTGTGGCTGTGTCTGGGACAATCGGATTTATTGGACTTGTTGTACCGCATATGACAAGAATGCTTTGGGGAACAGATCATAGACATTTGTTAACGTTATCCTTTTTAAACGGTGCATCTTTATTAATTATCTGTGATCTCGTGTCTAGAACAATTATAAGTCCATCTGAATTTCCAATCGGAGTTATTACGGCCTTTATTGGAGCACCGGTATTTGCATATATATTCTACAAACAAAGAAGAGGTAAGGGGGGAGCATAGTTGCTAAAAGTAGAAAATTTAACAGGTGGCTATAGTTCAACTCCAGTTATAAAAGATGTTTCATTTAAAGTGGAAAAAGGTACAATGCTTGGCATACTTGGGCCAAACGGATGCGGTAAATCGACACTTCTAAAATTGATTAGTGGCATTATGACTCCGACAAAAGGAGCTGTATTCATTGATCAAATTAATCAAAATCATTATTCCGCAAAAGAATTAGCGAAGAAAATGACTGTACTCCCACAGCTGCACGGGTCATCATTTTCAAATACAGTTAGGGATACCGTATCTCTCGGACGATACCCACATCAAAAAGGTTTTTTTTCTTCATGGTCAAATACAGATGAAGAGGCAGTTGTAGGGGCAATGAATCAAACAGGTGTTACGCCATTTGAACACATATTCATTGAAAATTTATCTGGTGGGGAGCGTCAAAGGGTTTTTATTGCACAAGCTTTAGCTCAGAAATCAGATTTGTTATTGCTGGATGAACCGACAAACCATTTGGATATCGCACATCAACAGCAGCTTTTAGATATGATAAGAAAAGAAGTTGTCGACAAAGGATTGACAGTTGTATCGGTATTTCACGATATTAATTTAGCCTCCTTGTACTGTGACCGAATTTTACTGATGGATTCTGGTGTTGTAAGGGCTTTTGGTGAACCGCATGAAGTGTTGCTAGAGGGCGAGATTATGGATGTTTACCGTGCGAAAGTTGCATCTCATGCCCACCCAATACAACCAAAGCCTCAAATAACACTATTGCCCGAAATTCAAAATAATGATGCGTATAATAAAATAACCATTAACAACATAAAAAAATGCAAAGAGTATGTGATGTTAACTACGGATTTTCCATTAAAAGTATTATCTTCAGCTGTTCATAATGCTGGGCTTGGCTGGTATTCGATATTATTGAATAGAACGGTACAACATAACTATAATATTGAACAGGTGAAGGAAGAATATTTGCAGTATATTATAAATGAAGGGTTGTCTCCAACAAACACCGTTGGAATGATGACGGCAGTTGACACAAAAGAAGCAGTAATAAAAAGCTATGACACTTCTTTTGGAACTGTTTTCGTAATTGTTACTGCAGGTGTGAGAAATGCTATCGATGTTTCAAAGGCCTACACGCGAGAAGATCAGCATTATATCGGAACAATAAATACATGGATCATTATTAACGGAAATTTATCTGATGAAGCCTTTGTACAAGGAATGATGACTGCAACAGAGGCAAAAACGAAGGCACTACAACACGAAAAAGTGTATGATGCGGTATCAAATACAATCGCCACTGGTACACCAACGGATAGTTTGCTTATTGCAGCTACACAACAAGGCAAGCTTATGCAATATGCAGGGCCGATTACTGAAGTTGGGAAAGTTATTGGGAGAGGTGTTTTTGAAGCGATTAGTGAAGCAATCCAAAATTCACGAAAAGGGGAAGAGAAATGAAACTTTATACCAAAACAGGGGATAAGGGTAAAACAAGCTTAATGGGTGGCCGAGTGAATAAAGATGATTTACGTGTGGAAGCATACGGTACAATTGATGAATTGAATTCATTCATTGGGAAAGCAATGACGGAACTAGATGTAAATCTATTTAAGGATATATTGGAGGATTTGGAGACAATTCAGCATGAGCTTTTTGATTGCGGTGGAGACTTGGCAAATGTGATGAAGGAAAGAAAATATAAATTGCAGGAAGCTTCGATTGAAGTATTAGAAAAAAGAATTGATTCTTTAACAGAAGAAGTACCGCCATTAAAAAGATTTATTTTACCTGGTGGGACGCAAGCTGCTGCAACTCTTCATATTGCAAGAACAGTATGTCGCCGAGCTGAACGTCGTGTAGTAACTTTAATGAATGCTGTTGAAGATGTGCCATCAGTTGTTCAAAAATATCTGAATCGCTTATCAGACTACTTCTTTGCGGTTGCTCGAGCAGTCAATCACCGATTAAATGTAAATGATGTAGAATATATCCGTAGTGGGGATGTGTTTAAATAATTTTAATTAATTAAGAAATGAAAAGTTTAAGTAGTTGTAAATGTATCCACATTAGAAGGCTGAAAAGTATTCAAATGGGGCTTGCTAAGTAATTAATGAATAGGGCTCTCCAAAAGTCCCTAAATTAAAAACAGGTGTAAGGAATTTTGTTTTTTCTCCTACACCTGTTTTTTTTCTACGATTTTTAGTGAAAGCAGTTGGCAGATGCTATTACTTTTAGGAGATTGTTAGCCAATGCTATCCCAAACTCAATATTAACTTTCTTCAGTCCATTTTGCGAAAATCTGTGAAACAACCGATTGCTCTTACGATGACCGAACGCACTTTCGACCTCAATTTTTTGTGTAATACATAGATTGCTTGATGTTGTTCTTCCTCAAGGACTCTTTTGCATTTTTGACGCTCATCTCAATTGTTTAATAAATTAAAGTTTTTTTACAATTAACCACTTTTAAAACCAAAAAATTCTTATTATAATAATATTCAGTATGGATTTTCTGAATTGTTAGAAAATAGAAGGTTAATAAATGGATAGGAACATTGCAACTTAGTAGAAAGGGAGGTGAACATTTTGATAGAAGTTGAAATAATTAGAGCTGGTGAGGATGAATCAGATTTTTTGTTTGAAGTTTATGAAAGTTCGAGAATGAGTGAAGTTCGTAAATGGGGCTGGGAACAAAACCAAATCACTCAGTTTTTGAAGATGCAATACCAACTCCAGCAGCAATCCTATTTACTTTATTATCCCAATCTAGAGACAAATATTATTTATTTTCAAAATAAAAAAGTAGGAAGGCTTTTGTTAGCAAATTTAATTGATAAGCAGGTAATTGTCGATATTACAATTCTATCAAACTATCAAAATAGAGGTATTGGTACATATATAATTTCCAACATACAAAATGGTGCCAAAATACAAAAAAAGGTAGTTCAATTAAGTGTTTTTTATACGAATAAATCGGCATTAAAGCTGTATGAACAACTGGGTTTTGAAAAAGTAAATGAGAACGAAATGTACATTCAGATGGAGTGGTCAAAAGGTATAGTCTAAAAGGGGGTGGTACGAAAGAAGATATAGCTAATTTATAAACTGGTAAGAAAAAAAGGAGGGAAATGAATGGATTCATATGTAGGTGAAATTCGGTTATTTGCAGGTAATTATGCACCACAGGGATGGGCGCTTTGTCATGGTCAAATGTTATATATTGCAGAAAATGAATTGCTTTTCTCACTTATTGGCACAACTTATGGTGGAGATGGACAAACAACCTTTGCTCTACCAGACTTTCGCGGAAGGGTTGTCCTATCTCAAGGGCAAAATCCAACGACTGGTACGAACTACACTTTAGGAGAAAAAGCTGGAACAGAAACAGTAACCCTATCAGTAGATCAATTGCCAAATCATACCCATGGAGTACAGGCTTCTTCATCGAGCGCTACAGTATCTAGTCCTGAAAATGCTTACTGGGCTAGTTTTGCCCAATATTCAACACAGGCTCCAAACGGAAAAATGAACCCAGCTGCTGTTTCAGGTGTTGGGGGAAGTGTCCCACATAATAATATGATGCCTTACCTATCAATGAATTACATTATTTCTTTATATGGTATTTATCCACAAGAAAGCTAGTTTTAATGAGGAGGAGAATTATATGGCTGAACCATTTATTGGAGAAATAAGATGTTTTAGTTTTGGGAGAATACCATCTGGTTGGGCTCCTTGTAATGGACAATTATTACCTATTAACCAAAACCAAGCCTTATACGCTATTCTAGGCACGACCTATGGAGGTAATGGTTTCACTACCTTTGCATTACCTGATTTAAGAGGAAGAGTTCCTGTTCATGTAGGTAATGGAGTATCGCTTGGTCAAAAAGCTGGTGAAGAAGCACATACGTTAACAGTAAATGAAATTCCAGCACATACACATCCTATATCTGCAAGTTCTAACGAAGCAAATAAAAGAACTGCCAATGGACATGTATGGGGAAAACCTACAATAAATGTTTACGCAACTCAATCCAACTCTGTAATGAGTGCGCAAGCTTTAACAACAGCCGGAGGTTCAAATCCACATCCAAATATGCAGCCTTATAATGTTGCGAATTACTGTATAGCACTTATTGGTATATTTCCTACACGGAATTAAAAAGGAGGGAAAATAGTATGGCAGAACCATTTATAGGGGAGATTCGACCTTTTGCAGGCAACTTTGCACCAAAAGGTTGGGCACTATGTAACGGACAGTTATTACCGATTAGTCAGAATGTCGCCTTATATTCTATATTAGGGACAATGTATGGTGGAGATGGTAAAACAACCTTTGCTTTGCCAAATTTGCAAGGCAGGGCTGTCCTTCAGCAAGGGGAGGGTCCGGGGTTAACAGGAAGAGTTCAAGGTCAAAGTGGAGGATTAGCAACTGAAACCCTAATAACATCTCAAATGCCTGTGCATTCTCATGTGCCGAATTGTCAATCAACACTAACACCTGGCCAGAATAATCCTAGTAACGCAATCTGGTCAGATGTAGATACATCCTCTCGTGGTAAAGATATTTATTCAGATACACAGCCCAATACCTTAATGAGTACAACTGCGATTCTACCGACAGGAGGAAGTCAGCCGCATAATAATATGCAACCATATTTAGGGTTAAATTTTATTATAGCGTTACAAGGTATTTTTCCAGCACGAGATTAGCAGTTATGTATAAAAGGAACTAGTAACCTATAAAAATTTTACTAAGGCAGGAGTAAATTATGAAGGAAATAGTAAAATTACAATATATTACACGTATAATTCTCGCCTTTATGATATTTATGCTAATCTCATCAATTCCAGTAGAGACATATGCAGTAACAGAGGGAACTGATGATGGCACTTATGATTTTGGTGGGTTAGATGATGATGATAGTGCTGGTGCTGGGTTTGCTAAACTAGGGGACAAGTTTCATATTAGTAATGGATTCGACCCGGATGGTACTAGAATATACGCTTATGGTGACAATCTTTATGTACCGGACGGAACAACAACTTTTGTTATTAAGGCAGAGGGTGGGAATGTTTGCAATACTTTTACATTTGAAGATTTAGGTATTAGTGGTGTTAATGGTACCGAAATTTTAGATAATTTTAAATTAGAAGTTAAAGACAAGGACGGAAATGAAACTACTGTTGTGAATGTTGTAGATGCTAATAAAAAATTAAATCCTTCTACCCAACAAATAAGTGCACTTTTTGACCAAACCATAAATTACCCAAATGTTGTTGAAATAAAAATAACATATAAGACTGAATTAGGTAATGATTTAAGTTATGTTAACTTTGACAACATCACAATTGCGGATGTTAGTGATGGTAACGAGCCACCAACAGACATTGCACTTTCAAATAGTTCATTTCCAGAAGACGCTGCTCCTAAAACAACCATTGGAACGTTAAGCGCAACAGATCCGGATGAGGGAGATACGCATATATATTCTTTAGTTTCGGGAGACACAGATTACTTCTTGATTGAGGGAAATCAATTAAAAACAACGGATGATGTCTTTGATTATGAAACAAAGAATAGTTATTCCATTACTGTAGGAGCAACTGATGCAGGTGGATTAACCAAGGATCAGACTTTTTCAATTTCAGTCACCAATGTGAACGAAACCCCAACTGTTCTTGAGCTTAAGTCAAACACAGTTTTAGAAAAAGAACCTTTAGGAACAACTATAGGAACGCTAAATGCAATAGACCCTGATGAAGGTGACATGCTTACGTATTCTTTAGTTTCGGGAGACACAGATTACTTCTTGATTGAGGGAAATCAATTAATAACTAATGCTGAATTTGATTATGAGACAAAGAACAGTTATTCCATAACAGTAAGAGCAACTGATGCTGACGGATTGTACGTTGAAAAAGTGTTTACAATAACTGTTACTAAAAACCAAACACCAACAGGGTCAATTTTGATTAATAGTGGTGATACCCACACCAACTCAACTAATCTCACGTTAACACTGACGGGGAATGATCCGGAAGGCAAAATAATACAAATGCGCTTTTCCCAGGATGAAGCAACGTGGAGTAGCTGGGAAGCATTTAATACATCCAAGTCATACATGTTATCAGCTGATGATGGGACAAAGACGGTCTATATGCAGCTACAAGATGAAGCAGGTAATATAGTCTCGTATTCTGATACGATTGAGCTAGATACAACACCACCAGTTGTGTCAGGTGTTGAGAATAATGGCGTATATAACTCATCTAAAACGATTACATTTAATGAAGGAACAGCAACCTTAAATGGTGATCCATTTGAAAGTGGTGAAACTGTGGATACTATTGATGAGGAAGATTTTACTTTAGTCGTAACTGACCTAGCAGATAATTTGACAACGGTTAATTTTATAATAGATAAAGTAGCTCCCACATCAAACGTAACCATTAGTAGCGATAATAGTGACGAAACAAGAGCGAAAATTGGCGATACCATTACATTGGATATACTAACAAGTGAATACGCTTATCAGATTGACGTAACCATTGCTGGAAAACCTGTAACCGTAACTGATAAAGACGATAGTGATGTAACAACATGGCAAGCTACCTATGTTATGACTTCAGAAGATGAAGAAGGAAAAGTACCATTTACTGTTAGTTTTCAAGATCAGGCAGGAAATCCATCAGAAATCATTACAGATGAATCTTCTAATAGTTTAGTATATTTTGATAAAACTGTTCCAACCGCTACAGTGGTAATGATGACTTCAAGTAACTCAAATACTGAAATTGCTATAGAGGGCGATACGATTACCTTAGATATCGAAACAAGTGAAGATGTCCAACAGCCTATCGTAACAATTGCTGGAGAAGTTGCTACTGTTACCGACAAAGGTGACGGGAATGATAAGACATGGCAGGCAGCGTATACATTACAAACTGGTGATTCAGAAGGTGCGATAAGCTTCACAATTGATTTCCAAGATATGACTGGTAATACAGCTACCCAAGTTACAGCTGTCACGTCAGGAAATGTAGTGGTATTTGATGAAACAGCTCCAATTCTTCCAACGGTTACAATAACATCAAATAACACAAACCCAACATTAGCAAAGGTTGGAGATATCATCACATTAAATATTGAGGCAAGTGAAGATATCCAAACACCAACAGTCACGATTGCTGGAAAGAGTGCTACAGTCACTGACAATGATGATAGCAATGCGAAAACATGGGAAGCGACTTATCAGATGGAGGCAAGTGACGCAGAAGGGTTAGTGGCATTTACCATCGACTATAAGGATTTAGTCAACAATTCAGGAACACAAGTCACATCTGTTACAACTGGAACAGATGTCACATTCGATAAAACAGCCCCAACAGCATCCACGGTAACGATAGAATCAAATAATACCGATCCTACGAAAGCAAAAATAGGGGATACCGTTACATTAACGTTTACGACAAGTGAAGATGTCGGGCAACCAGATGTCACAATTTCAGGAAAAGCAGCTACTGTATCTGATTTAGGAGATAGTAATGCGACAACATGGCAAGCTACCTATGTTATGGACAATGAAGATGTAGATGGTACGATTATATTTGCGATTAATTTTAATGACTTAGCTGGAAATGCGGTACCTGAAGTAACAGCAACAACGAACGCAAGCACAGTTACCTTTGATGGAATCGTCCCAACAGCCCCAACGATTATAATGACATCCGATAACACAGACCCTAAAACAGCAAAAGTGGGCGATACGATTACCTTAGATATCGAAACAAGTGAAGATGTCCAACAGCCTATCGTAACAATTGCTGGAGAAGTCGCTACTGTTACCGACAAAGGTGACGGGAATGATAAGACATGGCAGGCAGCGTATACATTACAAACTGGTGATCCGGAAGGTGCCATAAGCTTCACACTTGAAATCCAAGATTTAGCAGGGAATATAGCTACCCCAGTTACAACTGTCACGTCAGGAAATGTAGTGGTGTTTGATGAAACAGCTCCAACTCTTCCAACGGTTACAATAACATCAAACAATACAAACACAACTAAAGCAAAGGTTGGAGATATTATCACATTAAATATTGAGGCAAGTGAAGATATCCAAACACCAACAGTCACGATTGCTGGAAAGAGTGCTACAGTCACTGACAATGATGATAGCAATGCGAAAACCTGGGAAGCGACTTATCAGATGGAGGCAAGTGACGCAGAAGGGTTAGTGGCATTTACTATTGATTATAAGGATTTAGTCAACAATTCAGGAACACAAGTCACATCTGTTACAACTGGAACAGATGTCACATTCGATAAAACAGCCCCAACAGCATCAACGGTAACGATAAAATCAAGTAATACAGATCCTACAAAGGCAAAAGTAGGAGATACGATCACTTTAGATTTTACGACAAGTGAAGATGTCGGGCAACCAGTTGTCACAATTGCAGGAAAGACAGTAACAGTTAAAACTAACGGTAATTCTACAACTTGGATAGCTGAATATACGATTAAAAGTAATGACCCAAATGGTTTAACCAAGTTTTCAATTGATTTTCAGGATTTGTCTGGAAACAATGGAACACAGGTTACGAAAACTACAGATAGTAGTTTGGTCACAGTGCAAGTAAATAACTCCAATACAGGCGGTAGCGGCGGTGGCGGTAATAATGGAAAGACTCGAACAGTTAACGTCTTAATTGGTGAGGGGAATTTATCCATCGCTCAAGTAGAGATTACTAGAGAGACAAAGGAAAACGGTAAACAAGTGGATGTTGTGAATTTTAATGAAGAAAAGGCAAATTTTGTAGTCAATGCTGCTTTACAACAAAGTCAAAAGTTTATCCGAATAATGATTGATGATTTACCGAACAATCCAGCAGATGAAGTTTCGGTTACAGTTCCTTTGAAATCTATTAATAGTTTGGTGAAGGGAAACATGTCCCTAGAAATTATGACCAATGATGTGAAAGTAACGATTCCATTGGAAACATTAATAAGACTGCAACAGCAAGGGATTGACCTTTACTATAATATTAAACCTATTCATAACGAAAAAGAGAGAACAGAAGTTGAGGATCGTACGATTAACGCTGATGAAGTGAAAAAATTCGCTGGAAATAATGCGGTAATTGTGCATGGGAAATCAGTGCAAATTGAAACAAATTACAAGAAACATCCTACAAACGTTGCTTTCCCATTAAATGGAATTAAACTACCAACTGATCCAAAAGAAAGAAAAGTATTTCTGGATAGTTTGGCAGTGTATATCGAACATAGTGATGGAGAAAAGAAGGTTCAAAAAGGAACGATTATCTATGACTCAAATGGTAATCCAGTTGAAATATCGTTTTCAGTAAATAAATTTAGTACATTTACAATCATTTCAGTACTAGATGCATCCACAAATCATTCTTTTAGCGATATTCAATCAGATCACTGGGCAAAGGAAATGATTCAAGCCTTAGTTGAGAAAAATATTATTAAAGGGTATAGTGATGGTACTTTTAGACCGAATGAACCAATAACAAGACAACATGTCGCTGTCATACTAGCTCGTACATTAGAGTTTGAGCCGCAAAAAGAAATGGTACCGTTTAAAGATGTACCTAAAAATCACATGTATTACGAAGAAATAACCTTAATGCAGCAAGCCGGGATATTTGAAGGAAGTGAAGGAATGTTTAATCCTGATACAAACATTACCCGAGCTCAAATGGCTATAGTATTAACAAATGCATTTAAATTAGATTCAGTAAAAACAACGAATACAGTGAAGTTTAAAGACGTTGATCCATCTCATTGGGCATATAATGATATTACAACTCTGGCGAATATAGGTATTTCTCATGGAGACAATGGTTACTTTAAACCAAATGACTCTTTAACAAGAGCGCAGTTTGTTGCATTTTTATACAGAGCGTTAGATAAGTGATTGAAAGCTTTCACCAAGGTTGATTCTTAGGTGAAAGCTTTTTATTTTGAAACCTTTGAAATATATTCATTTAAATATTTCGAAAATTTTTAATAATGAATTGACTGAATGCTCATTCATATTCTAGAATATAGGCATAGCTAATAAGTTTGTTATAATGGTTGGAAATCTAGTAAGAAATTTGAAGTATTATAAGGGTAATATAAAGACTTTGGGGAGACAAGAGGGGGAGACAAAATGAGTCCATTGTTAATTGTAAATTGGGTTTTCTTCATTTTAGTAGTATTTTATGCTTTAGGATTATTTATCTATTTATTAAAGACAAGATATGAGTATGTAAAGCTAGGAAAAAAAGAAGAATTCAAAAACAGTGTCAAAGAGCGACTTGAAAAAATTTGGGTTAATGTTTTTGGACAAAAGAAATTATTAAAAGATCCTAAAAGTGGTCTTATTCATGTATTTTTCTTCTATGGTTTTATATTAGTACAATTGGGTGCAATCGATTTCATTTGGAAAGGACTAGCACCTGGCTCTCATTTACCGCTTGGACCACTCTATGAAGTTTTTACTTTATTTGAAGAGTTCGTTGCGGCAATAATTCTGTTTGCTGTTTGTTGGGCATTTTATCGACGTTATATCGAAAAGCTTGTTCGTTTAAAACGCGGATGGAAAAGTGGACTAGTTTTAATTTTTATTGGCGGGTTAATGGTATCGACATTAGTTGGTAACGCAATGAGCATGATTTGGCACGGGCATGGCTTTACAGGAAGTGAGCCAATTGCTTCGAGTATAGCTGCAGTATTTGGATTTTTACCCCCTACAGCAGCTGCGGTAGTCTTTTATGCTATGTGGTGGGTTCATTTACTCATTTTATTAACATTCTTAGTATATGTTCCACAGTCAAAGCACTTCCATTTAATCGCAGGACCAGTCAATGTTTATTTCCATCGACTCGATCGTGCTGGTACACTTCGTCCAATAAACTTTGAAGCAATGGAGGAATTGGAAGATGAGGAGGAAATGCCCTCCTTTGGTGTTGGTAAAATACAGGATTTCACTCAAAAGCAATTAATTGATTTATATGCTTGTGTTGAATGTGGACGTTGTACAAACATGTGTCCTGCTACAGGAACAGGAAAAATGCTTTCACCAATGGATTTGATCGTCAAATTACGAGACCACCTTACGAATACTGGGGCAGTGGTTACAAAGAAAAAACCTTGGGTACCTGCATCATTCTTTAGAAATACAAATGGCAATCAACTTGCAATGGCAGCGGGAGCAGAAGGTGCGGTGATTGAGGATATTTACAGTCCATCTTTAATCGGAGATGTTATTACAGAAGAAGAGATTTGGGCATGTACAACTTGCCGTAACTGTGAAGATCAATGCCCTGTCATGAATGAACATGTTGATAAAATTATTGACCTTCGCCGTTACTTAACAATGACAGAAGGAAAAGTAAACTCTGACGCACAACGCGCTATGAACAATATTGAGCGTCAAGGAAATCCTTGGGGTCTTAACCGTAAAGAAAAAGAAAACTGGCGTGATCTTGATCCAACAGTTACTATTCCGACAGTGAAAGAGGCAAATAAATCTGGGGAAGGCTTTGAGTATTTATTCTGGGTTGGCTCAATGGGTGCATTTGATAGTCGTTCACAAAAAATTGCATTATCCTTTGCTCGATTATTGAATGAAGCAGGAGTGAAGTTTGCAATTTTAGGTAATAAGGAAAAGAACTCTGGAGATACGCCAAGACGTTTAGGAAATGAATTCTTATTCCAGGAACTCGCTACCGCAAATATTGATGAGTTTGAGAAAAACGATGTGAAGAAAATCGTCACAATCGATCCGCATGCATACAATATATTTAAAAATGAATACAAAGATTTTGGTTGGGAAGGCGAGGTTTACCATCATACAGAATTATTGTATGACTTAGTAGAGCAAGGGAAATTAACGTTAAACCATCGTGTGGAAGAAACAATCGTTTTCCATGATTCTTGTTACTTAGGTCGTTACAACGACGTTTATGATCCACCGCGTGAAATTTTAAAAGCCATTCCAGGTGTGAAATTAGTAGAAATGGAACGAAACCGTGAAACCGCAATGTGCTGTGGCGCAGGTGGGGGATTAATGTGGATGGAAGAGCATGTTGGTAATCGAATTAACGTAGCTCGTACGGAACAAGCATTAGCAACAAACGCTTCGGTCATTTCTTCAGGCTGTCCATACTGCTTAACAATGCTTTCTGACGGTACAAAGGCAAAAGAAGTAGAAGACAAAGTAGGCACATATGATGTTGTAGAATTACTCGAACGCTCCGTCTTTGGAGAGCAATTAAATAAGCTGGAAGAAGTTGTGATGTAAGTAACTATTTTGAAGTCGTGATTTAGCACAATCTTTATTTTTACTATCCAAAGTCATTCTAAATAAAAATGGGAGTTCTAAAACACTCCCATTTTTCATAAATATTACCCGAGCGAGCGTTCAGTCAATTGTGCGCCTGAACGCGCAGCGTTAAGGCGCACAATTTGCGACGAGGATGGTGACATCTGTGATGTGACCACCGCAGGAACACACGGTTTTTATACTGTTACTCTATGAATCTAGCAAATCGTTACTAGTTTAAACAAATCATATAGGGGTGGAAAAATGAACAAAACAGTTATTTTAGATGGGGCAAGAACTGCTTTTGGGAAATTTGGTGGTGCATTATCAGCACTATCAGCAAGTGACTTGGGTGGTATTGCCATCAAAGGCGCATTAGAAAAAGCAAAGGTAAAACCTGAGGAAGTAAATGAAGTAATTATGGGTACCGTCTTACAAGGGGGACAGGGACAGATTCCTTCACGTCAAGCAGCTTCAAAAGCGGGTATTCCATATTACGTGAAAACAGAAACAATCAATAAAGTGTGCGCATCTGGTATGCGAAGTGTTACGTTAGCAGATCAATTAATTCGTTTAGGGGAAGAAGAAACTATCGTTGCAGGTGGCATGGAATCGATGTCAAATGCCCCTTACTATTTACCAAAAGGACGTTGGGGTCTTCGAATGGGTGACGCAACATTAATCGATGGTATGGTGTATGACGGGTTATCCTGTGCGTTCCATCCAAACAATGTTCATATGGGGATTTATGGAAATAACACAGCAAGCGAATTCCAACTAACAAGAGAGCAACAAGATAGCTGGGCGTTGCGGAGTCACACATTAGCACTACAAGCGATGGAATCTGGTAAATTTGCACAAGAAATAGTGCCTGTTGAATTGAAAGGCCTTAAAGGTGATATCACACTAGTTCAAACAGATGAAGCTCCTAGAAAAGACTCTTCTTTGGAAGCGTTATCAAAACTTAGACCAGCCTTCGATAAAAAAGGGACGGTTACAGCAGGAAATGCCCCTGGTGTAAATGATGGGGCCTGCGCAATGGTTCTAATGAGTAAAGAAAAAGCTGAAAGAGAAGGGCGTACACCACTTGCTACAATATTAGCTCACGCAGAAGTGGGTGTGGAACCTAAGGACTTCCCACAAACACCAGGGCTAGTCATTAATGAAATATTAAAGAAAACGGGTAAATCTATTGAAGAAATCGATCTAATTGAAATTAACGAAGCATTTGCAGCAGTTGCATTAGTAAGTAATCAAATCGCCGGGATAGACCCTGAAAAAGTAAATGTCAACGGTGGTGCAGTTGCGTTAGGTCATCCAATAGGCGCATCAGGTGCAAGAATTATTTTAACGCTAGCTTATGAACTAAAACGTCGAGGTGGTGGCGTTGGTATCGCTGCTATTTGTTCGGGTGGCGGTCAAGGGGACGCTATTATGATTGAAGTACCTAAACAATAAGAAGCTCATAAGCAATCCTTTCATTAATCGTTTCTTAAAAAAGTACTGTTGCTATCATGAATTCTATGTTTCCTAATAGGAAGAGGGTGATCCCTTTTATTTCATTGGGATGCTAATGCAGTCTTATATTTAACAGTGCAATTAAAATAAAGGAGGTAAACAATATGGCAATTCAAAAAGTAATGGTAATCGGTGCTGGACAAATGGGATCAGGCATTGCGCAAGTATGTGCTCAAGCAGGATATGAGGTCATTTTAAATGATATTAAACAAGAATTCCTAGATCGTGGTCTAAATAACATTACCAAAAATTTAAGTCGTGATGTAGAGAAGGGTCGTAAAACGGAAGATGAGAAATCGTCAATTTTAAGTCGCATTACCCAATCTCTTGAAACAAAAGATGCCTTTGATGTGGATATTGTCATTGAAGCGGCAACAGAGAATATGGATATTAAACAATCCATCTTTAAAGAAATTGACGCCATTGCACCAATGCATGCAATACTTGCTACTAATACATCTTCGTTACCAATTACTGAAATTGCGGCAGTAACAGAAAGACCTGAGCAAGTAATTGGAATGCATTTTATGAACCCTGTCCCAGTCATGAAGCTAGTAGAAATTATTCGAGGTCTTGCAACAAGTGATGAAGTATATAAAGCCGTTGAAGAGATGACAACTTCTTTAGGAAAAACACCTGTAGAAGTAAATGATTTCCCCGGATTTATTTCGAATCGAATTTTATTGCCAATGATTAATGAGGCGATTTATGCATTGTATGAAGGGGTAGCAACAAAAGAAGCTATCGATGATGTGATGAAGCTTGGAATGAATCATCCAATGGGACCATTAACGTTAGCTGATTTCATTGGATTAGATACTTGCTTATACATTATGGAAATTCTACACGAAGGATTAGGAGATAGTAAATATCGTCCATGTCCGTTGCTTCGTAAGTATGTGGCAGCGGGGTGGTTAGGTCGAAAATCAGGTCGAGGCTTCTACGTCTATGACATCTAGGGAGTGACTCTTTATGGATTTGCAAATGACAAAAGAGCAAATCATGGTTCGAGATATGATCCGGGATTTTGCGCAATCGGAAATTACCCCATTTATTGAAAACATGGAACAAGGTGAGTTTCCGAGACCTATCCTAAAGAAAATGGGGAATCTTGGGCTAATGGGGATGACAACACCTGAAGACTTAGATGGAGCAGGAATGGATTTCACTTCCTATATCTTAGCGATTAATGAGCTTTCAAAAGTAAGTGCAGTCGTAGCTGTTATTTTGTCCGTTCATACATCTGTAGGGACAAATCCGATTCTCTATTTTGGTAGCAAAGAGCAAAAGAAAAAATATGTACCGAAATTAGCAAGCGGTGAATATTTAGGTGCCTTCTGTTTAACAGAACCAGATGCCGGATCAGATGCAGCATCGCTTAAAACCCGTGCTGTAAAAGACGGCGACCATTATATTCTCAATGGTTCAAAGGTGTTTATTACAAATGGTGGGGAAGCGGATGTTTACATTGTATTTGCTTCTACGAACCCGGAAAAAGGGCCCCGTGGGATATCTGCATTCATCGTTGAAAAAGATACACCTGGCCTGATTATCGGAAAGAATGAAGTGAAGATGGGGCTTCACGGCTCAAAAACAGTACAACTTACATTTGAAAATATGAAAATCCCAACTAAACAGTTATTAGGTGAGGAAAATCATGGCTTCAAAATTGCTATGGCGAATTTAGAGGTTGGACGTATTGGAATTGCTGCACAGGCTCTTGGGATTGCAGAAGCTGCTTTTGAAGCAGCTGTTGACTATGCAAAAGGGCGAAATCAGTTTGGGAAGCCTATCGCCGCTCAACAAGCAGTAGGCTTCAAACTGGCAGATATGGCAACTCAAATAGAGGCTGCTCGATTACTTGTCTATAAAGCTGCTGATTTAAAAACGAGAGGTCAATCCTGTGCGAAAGAGGCATCTATGGCGAAATTATTTGCTTCAAGAGCTGCCGTTAAAGTAACGACAGAGGCTGTCCAAGTGTTTGGTGGGTATGGATATATAAAGGATTATCCGGTAGAGCGATATTTCCGTGATGCAAAAATTACTGAAATCTATGAAGGTACAAGTGAAATCCA
The DNA here is from genome assembly GCA_023168345.1 of Lysinibacillus sp. PLM2. Lineage (NCBI taxonomy): Bacteria > Bacillati > Bacillota > Bacilli > Caryophanales > Bacillaceae > Lysinibacillus > Lysinibacillus sp. PLM2. The sequence goes on from AP025689.1 coordinate 715,856, forward strand.
AAAGATTGTCATTAGTAAAAATTTATATAAATAAGTGTTTCATAAAGAAATTCACTATCGGCTAACAAGCATAAGTTTCTTTTAAATCTTCAAACAAAGGGTTGTATATAAAAAAATTACACTGGGGGTAGGAATATGAATTTTCAATTATCAGAAGAACATGAACAATTACGAGAAATGATTAGAGACTTTGCATTAAATGAAGTAGCACCAACTGCTGCAGAAAGAGATGAAAGCGAAACATTCGATCGCAAAATTTGGGATAAAATGGCTGAACTCGGCTTAACAGGAATTCCATGGCCAGAAGAATATGGGGGAGCAGGGTTCGACTATTTAGCTTATTGTATAGCAGTTGAAGAACTTTCCCGAGTTTGTGCTTCGACAGGGGTAACGTTATCAGCACACACTTCACTAGCTGGTTGGCCAGTTTATAAATTCGGCACAGAAGAACAAAAACAAACATACTTACGCCCAATGGCAGAAGGAAAAAAAATCGGTGCTTATTGTTTAACAGAACCAGGCTCAGGCAGTGATGCAGGTGGGATGACAACAAATGCCAGACTTGAGGGTGATGAATATGTATTAAACGGATCAAAAATTTTCATTACCAATGGCGGAGAGGCAGAAATTTATATCGTATTTGCAGTTACCGATCCGTCCTCAAAACATAAAGGAACAAGTGCGTTTATTGTAGAATCGAGCTTCCCAGGATTTAAAGTTGGGAAAAAAGAGAAAAAAATGGGCATTCGTTCATCACCGACTACAGAAATTATTTTCGATAATTGCCGAGTTCCAAAAGAAAACCTACTTGGAGAAGAAGGAGAAGGCTTCATCATCGCGATGAAAACGCTAGATGGAGGACGAAATGGTATCGCAGCACAAGCTGTAGGTATTGCACAAGGAGCTTTAGATGCAGCTGTAGACTATGCAAAAGAACGTGTTCAATTTGGCAAGCCAATCGTCGCAAACCAAGGTGTGTCATTTAAATTGGCAGATATGGCGACAGCAGTTGAAGCTTCTAGACTTCTTACGTATCAAGCTGCGTGGTTAGAGTCAAATAATTTACCATATGGGAAGGCGTCTGCAATGGCGAAATTAATGGCAGGCGATACAGCGATGTCGGTTACAACAGAGGCAGTACAAATTTTTGGGGGCTATGGCTATACAAAAGAATATCCAGTCGAGCGCTATATGCGTGATGCCAAAATTACACAAATTTACGAGGGTACACAAGAGATTCAACGTCTTGTCATCTCCCGTATGATAACAAAATAAACATGGCTCAAAAAGATAAAATTGTCGTTAAGACATCAATAAAAGATGAGAGTCTAATTGAATTAAGAAGACAGCAAATTATAGGTGGGGCAGTCAAACTTTTTAAAGAAAAGGGCTTTCATCGGGCGACAACAAGAGAAATCGCAAAATCGGCTGGATTTAGCATTGGGACATTGTATGAATACATTCGAACAAAAGAAGATGTCCTCTATTTAGTATGTGACCATATTTACGATGAAGTGAAACAACAACTAGCAGGTATTACAACTCATTCGGGAACCTTGGGAGAATTGAAGCACGCTATAAAACAATATTTTAAATTGATTGATAGTATGATAGATGAATTTACAATTATGTATCAAGAAACAAAGTCGCTTTCAAAAGAAGCGATGCATTACGTTTTTGAAAAGGAATTAGGGATGGTTAGCTTCTTTGAGCAAATTATTAAAAACTGTATGCCATCTGGGGGGAAGGCATTGACAGATGATGAGATCTTTCTGGTAGCAAATCAAATTGTTGTTCAAGGGCAAGCTTGGGCCTTTCGTAAGTGGACACTTCAAAAAAGATACACACTAGAAGAATACACAAATGCTCAAACAAAGCTATTGCTTTCAGGGATGATACATCTACGAGAAGAAAAGTAAGGAGCTCATTGCACCGCTAATAAGCATATATCTATTGCTTGTCGTTAGCGGTGTTTATTCATAACAGGTACTAGTGGATAAACTGGACATTAAATTTGAATGAAATGTTGATAATAGAAACAATTCACAAAGGAATTCACAAATGTTTACGTTAAGAAAGGGGTAAGACGTATGGTGAAATTAGAGAAAGAGCAAGCAGAATTAGGGGTATATCGACCAAAACATCATGTTCGGTTTGTAACCGCTTCGAGCTTGTTTGATGGGCATGATGTCTCCGTCAATATAATGAGAAGAATTTTACAAGCAAGTGGCGCAGAGGTAATACACCTTGGTCATAATCGTTCAGTAGAAGAGGTTGTAAATGCAGCGATACAGGAGGATGCACAAGGGATAGCAGTATCCTCTTACCAAGGCGGTCATATGGAATACTTTAAATATATGTATGACCTACTGCAACAAAAGGGAGCACCCCATATAAAAATTTATGGAGGTGGTGGCGGAGTAATCCTGCCGAGAGAGATTAAAGAGCTCCATGAATACGGAATCGCTGGTATTTTCTCGCCGGAAGATGGTATGAAACTAGGTCTTCAAGGAATGATTAATAAACAAATTGAAGGGGCAGATTTTTCAACACTAAAAGGGAACTATTTGGAACTATTAAATGAACTTTCACCAGAGAGACCAGAAATTCTAGCAAACTTAATTACCGCGGCTGAAATTGGCGGTTCTGATGAGATTGCGCAGCTTATTAACGAAGCGAAAAAAATAAAACAAAAAACACTGGTTCTTGGTATTACTGGTACAGGTGGTGCAGGAAAATCATCCTTAACAGATGAGTTGATTCTTCGGTTCCTAAGAGAGTTTCCTGATAAGAAGGTTGCTATTATTTCAGTCGATCCAACAAAGCAAAAAACAGGTGGTGCCCTACTTGGAGACCGCATACGCATGAATGCTATATTCAATGATCGAGTTTATATGCGCAGTCTTGCAACGAGAGGTTCTAGAACAGAATTATCTGACTCTATCGGCGATGTACTAACGGTTGTCAAAGCAGCAGGATATGACCTAATCATTGTTGAAACGAGTGGTATTGGTCAAGGGGATGCTGAAATTACAAAGTATACAGACCTTTCAATGTATGTGATGACCAGCGAATTTGGTGCACCAACACAACTTGAAAAAATTGATATGATTGATTATGCAGATTTAATCGTTATAAATAAATTTGAAAAAAAGGGTTCAGAAGATGCTCTTAGACAGGTCCAAAAGCAATACCAAAGATCCCACGGCTTATGGAATGAAAGTTTAGATCGTATGCCTGTTTATGGCACGATAGCAAGTCAATTTAATGATAAAGGAACCAATGCATTATTTGCGGCACTTATTTCAAAGATAAATGAAAAGCTCCAATACAACTGGCAAACTTCCTTTGATCAGTTTGTGAAAACACAAAAACAAGACGTAATCATTCCCAATAACCGTAGATATTACTTAAGAGAAATCGCCGAAACGGTCCGTCATTATCACAAGCACTCAGCACAGCAGGTGGAACTTGCGCGAAAGCTTTATCAATTGGAGGGAACAATAGAAACGGTCCGCGCACAAACGCCAAATGAGGATGCGCTATTAGCTTCATTGACATCATTAGCAGAAGGTGTGAAAAGTCAACTGACTCAGCAATCAATCCGTATTATCGAAAACTGGGGAAAATTAAAGGAGGCCTATTCAGGTGATGAATTTGTTACTAAAGTACGTGATAAAGAGATCCGTACAATTTTAACGACGACTTCATTATCTGGTACAAAAATTCCAAAGATTGCATTACCAAAATTCAAAGATTACGGAGAAATTCTACGATGGGTATATGCAGAAAATGTACCTGGCGAGTTTCCTTATACAGCTGGTGTATTTCCGTTCAAACGTGAAGGGGAAGATCCGAAACGTCAATTTGCAGGGGAAGGTACACCGGAACGAACGAATAAACGATTCCACTATCTATCTAAGGATGACGATGCAAAACGACTTTCTACTGCATTTGATTCTGTTACATTGTACGGCGAAGATCCTGATTATAGACCGGATATTTACGGGAAAGTTGGGGAGTCTGGTGTCAGCGTTTGTACGTTAGACGATATGAAAAAGCTCTATGATGGGTTCGACTTATGTGCACCTAGTACTTCCGTTTCAATGACCATTAATGGTCCAGCACCAATTATATTAGCAATGTTCCTAAATACAGCGATTGATCAACAAGTACGCCAAAAAGAACAAGAGCTTGGCAGATCGCTTACATTGGATGAATTTACAGAAGTGCGTGAAAAAACATTGCAGGTCGTACGTGGGACAGTACAGGCAGATATTTTAAAAGAAGATCAAGGGCAAAATACTTGTATTTTCTCTACGGAATTTGCGCTTCGTATGATGGGAGACATTCAACAATACTTCATTGATCATAAAGTTAGAAATTATTATTCAGTATCTATCTCTGGGTATCATATTGCAGAAGCCGGAGCGAATCCAATATCTCAGCTTGCATTTACACTTGCAAATGGCTTTACTTATGTTGAGTATTATTTAAGTCGAGGCATGAATATTGATGACTTTGCACCAAATCTTTCATTCTTCTTCTCTAACGGGCTAGATCCAGAGTATACAGTAATTGGTCGAGTAGCTCGTCGTATTTGGTCAATTGTTATGCGCGATAAATATGGAGCAAATGAGCGATCTCAAAAATTGAAATATCACATCCAAACTTCTGGGCGCTCCCTTCATGCACAAGAGATGGATTTCAATGATATTCGCACGACTTTACAAGCTTTAATGGCATTGCAGGATAACTGCAATTCGCTGCATACGAATGCTTATGATGAAGCAATTACAACACCAACGGAGGAATCTGTTCGCCGTGCGATGGCAATCCAGCTTATTATTACGAAGGAACATGGATTATCGAAGAATGAAAATCCATTGCAAGGTGCCTTTATTGTCGAAGAACTAACAGACCTAGTAGAACAAGCGGTGTTGGACGAATTTGAACGGATTAATGATCGAGGTGGCGTATTAGGTGCGATGGAAACTCAATATCAGCGCGGGAAAATTCAAGAAGAATCCATGTATTACGAGCAATTAAAGCATACGGGGCAATTACCGATTATTGGCGTCAATACCTACTTGAATCCAAATCCAAAAACAGAAGAAGAAATAAATTCAATACAAATAGCACGTGCTTCAAAAGAAGAAAAGGAGCTTCAAATTCATAATCTAAGAAAATTCCAGAAAACACATCAAGATGAATGTGAAGTAGCATTGAATAAATTAAAAGAAGTGGCGCTTTCAGGTGGAAATATATTTGCACAATTAATGGAAACAGTTAGAGTAGCAAGTCTGGGGCAAATTACAAAAGCTTTATATGAGGTTGGCGGAAAGTATAGAAGAAATATGTAATAAATAAATATATGAAACTTAATATGAAAGAGTAGTCTAACGGTGTGTGTTATAAGATTCAATAAAAAGATATTTATCTATAGTAATATTAAAGGTTGGCTATAGCTTTTGAAACCAATTTCTCACACATTCGTACTACTTGCTTGTATCATTGGAGCTTTTCTTCTGTATAATAGTGACATGGTGCTATTCCTTTATAACTATCACCTATATATTTTTTCATTTTTGGAATAGTAGCGATATATAAAATAAAAAACAATAAATCAAACTAGCATAGTATATGATACTTTGTATATAATGGGTATTATTGTTAAGATTACTTTAGCGAAGCTTAAATGTAATGTATTAGAGAAAGGACGTGCACGAATTGAACCTTCGTGAAATGACAAAAGAACAATTAGCAGAGGAATCGTTAATTGACCTAGCATATGCACTGTTAGAAGAAAAAAAATCACCTATCCCGTTTACGGATTTATTAAAAGAAATTCAAGACTTAAATGGTGCTTCTGATGAAGAAATCCAAAAACATTTAGTACAATTTTATACAGATATGAACATTGATGGTCGTTTTTTACTTAATCATGAAACTCAATGGGGTCTTCGTGAATGGTATAAAGTTGAAACAATTGAAGAAGAAACTGCTCCAACAGTTAAATCACGTAAGAAAAAATCAAAATCTGCTCTTCTTGATGATGAAGAAGAAATCGAAATTGATGAGGACGACTTAGTATTCGAAGAAGATTTCGAAGAGTTTGTTGACGAAGATTTAACTGACGATGATGAAGAAGATATCGATGATGAAGATATCGATTTCGATGAAGACATAGACGTAATAGACTCTGACGTGGATGTTGAAGTTGATGTGGATGAAGAAATCGACGATGATTTAATCGATGACGAAGATGCTTTTATCATTGATGAAGAAGAAGAAGAACTAGAGGAAGAAGAACTAGAGGAAGAAGAATAAATTTGTTTCTAAATCTTTCACTTCTTATCAACTAAGTGAAAGGGCGAATAAAAATTTAGTTTCAAGTTTGTCACTTTTTCATTCTGAAATGACTTGACTTCTTTATATGATACGTTTAATCTTTTACTTGGGCTCCATTAGAAATGGAGATTGGCCGTGATTATTCAAAGCTCCCCCTGCAACATATGCAGGAGGAGCTTTTTTGTTTTTTAGCTCGGTAATAGTTTATTTGTTGATGAAGTTGGTCGTTGCAAAATGCTAAGGCGAAGTGCCGAATATGCGTCTGCCTAAGTTAATTTTGACAACGAAAATCAACAATATAGTAAGTTTCTGAGCTTAATTTATAAAGGCAAGGTATCACAACTTCGTATCAAAAATACTTGTACATAGTGCTGTGTACCTTGTGCAAGATAAGAAATACACCAATTTTATAGTGCGCCAAACACCCTTCCAAACACATCAATGAAAAAATAAAAGAAAAGTAAATAGTGATTCATTGTATAGCTATGAAAAACTCGTGGAAGGTTGCTTATATAAAAGCACGACTCGAGGAACTCAAGGCTTTTCTTATTTTTTAAACGTATAAGAGGAGGATAACAAATGACAAAGTATATTTTCGTAACAGGTGGAGTAGTTTCATCACTAGGGAAGGGGATTGTAGCATCTTCTCTTGGAAGACTATTAAAAAATAGAGGATTACAAGTAACGATTCAAAAATTTGATCCATACTTAAACATTGACCCAGGTACAATGAGCCCATATCAACACGGTGAAGTTTTCGTAACAGATGATGGTGCAGAGGCTGACTTAGACTTAGGTCACTATGAACGTTTTATCGATATTAACTTAGGAAAACATTCAACTGTAACTTCAGGTCGAGTTTATCAATCGGTATTAGCAAAAGAACGTCGAGGCGACTATAATGGTAAAACGGTGCAAGTTATTCCTCATGTAACAAACGAAATTAAAGACCGTATTCAGCGCGCAGGCCGTGAAACTAACGCAGATATCGTTATTACAGAGGTAGGCGGTACTGTTGGTGATATCGAATCTTTACCATTCCTAGAAGCGATTCGACAAATGAAATCCGACCTTGGTCATAACAATGTTATGTATGTTCACTGTACTTTAATCCCGTACATTTCGGCTGCTGGGGAATTAAAAACGAAACCAACTCAACATTCAGTAAAGGAATTACGTTCACTTGGAATTCAACCAAACATTATCGTAGTTCGTACAGAGCATCCTGTTTCTCAAGAAATGAAAGAAAAGCTAGCATTATTCTGTGACGTAACGCCTCGAGATATTATTGAATCCCGTGATGCAAATTATTTATACGAGATTCCTCTAAACCTTCATGCTCAAGATTTTGATGATATCGTTTTAGAACACTTCCGCATTGAAGCACCAGAAGCAAATATGGAAGACTGGAAAGAGCTTGTTAATAAAGTTGCTAATTTAAAACATAAAACACGCATTGCTCTTGTTGGGAAATATGTAGAGCTACAAGATGCTTATATTTCAGTTGTAGAAGCATTAAAACATGCAGGTTACGTTTATGATTCTGATATCGAAGTTGACTGGATCAATGCAGAAGATGTGACAGAAGAAAATGTTAACGAACTATTAAACGCAGCAGATGGAATTCTCATTCCAGGTGGATTCGGAGATCGTGGTATTGAAGGTAAAATCTCAGCCATTAAATATGCACGTGAAAATGATGTACCATTATTAGGTATTTGTTTGGGTATGCAACTGGCATCCATTGAATTTGCTCGTAACGTATTAGGTCTAAAAGGGGCACATACTACTGAAATTGATAAAGAAACACCATATCCAATTATCGATTTCTTACCAGACCAAAGTGATGAGATTGATTTAGGTGGTACATTACGTTTAGGATTATATCCATGTAAATTAAAAGAAGGATCTCGCGCTATGGAAGCTTATAATGATGAATTAGTATACGAACGTCATCGTCATCGTTATGAATTTAATAATGAATTCCGTGAAGCAATGGAGGCAGAAGGTCTTGTATTCTCAGGGACAAGCCCAGATAATAAATTAGTTGAAATTATCGAATTACCAGAGAAAAAATTCTTCGTGGCATGCCAATTCCACCCAGAATTTGTATCTCGTCCTCAACGCCCTCAACCACTTTTCCGTGAGTTTGTTGGTGCAGCATTCAATAATAAAAAATAAAAGTAACATTTTTTAATAAAAGGGATTCTTTAATTTTTTAATATTTGAAACCAAAAAAGGCTATTTTCCAAACATAAATTCTGTTTGGAGAGTAGCCTTTTTTAATAATTCTAGATTTTATGAAGTAGACAAAATTTGAATTCAAAAAGAACTAAAGAAGTTCATCATCGCCAAAAATCATTTCATCATAGCTTAATTTGATTGCTTCATAAACAAACAACGCAGCCATTAAATGAGGGATAACGGTTCTTTCACCAAGTTTTGTAGGATGTGGCAAAATACCACCGCGAATTTTCATAGAAACATACGTATAAGCCAATTCACTTAATTCGTTCGTATCACTTGATGGTTCACTCGCCACAACAGAAAAAGGAATAAACTCATCATGAAGCTTTTTAGCTAGCTGAATAGCTTCTGCATTTTGACAGCTTTTTGTAAATATACAAACACGATCAACGTCCGTAATTTCTACATCCTTTGACCATTTAACAAGTTTATAAAAAGGTTCTGTACTATGTAATGCATTAAATTCTACTGGCTCTAGATTATCAAAACATGCAAAATAAACGTTTCCTTCACCAACTGTTGCCTGTGCTAGCAGTCGTGCAGTTTCTTCTATAACTTCTTCCTCGCTTTGAGAAATTCTTTGTAGTAATCCTGTTAATTGGGTAGTTAGTATTTTCAAAATTATGCCACCTTTCGACTTTATTATATAAAGTTATTTTAATAAAAACAAAATTTCTATACTTAATAAAACGAAAATCACATGAAAAATTATATTATTTTATCTTTTTCGACTATATTAAAAGATATATATAAAATAATTGTTATAAAAATGTTTAGGGTACCAGAAAAAAGGGAATTAAAGGAATTAAGTTGAATATATCGAATATTATATTAAATCAGGAATGTGGGGGCAATGAAGGTGAAGGAAATATTAATTGTAGATGACAATCGTGGTATAAGAATGTTGCTGGAAGAGGTCTTTAGTAAAGATGGATATTTAGTTCATCTAGCTGCAAATGGTACGGAGGCTATAAATATTGCAGAAAATGAAAATATTCATTGTGTCTTGCTAGATATGAAATTACCTGACATGAACGGCATTGAAATTTTGAAAACCATCGTACAATTTAAAAAAAATCTACCTTTCATCATGATGTCTGCCTATGCAGAGCAAGATTTAATAGAAAAAGCGAAAAATAATGGAGCTGTTCATTTCATAACAAAACCTTTTAATATCCATGAATTAAAAGAGTTGGTTAGCCAATTTATAAATAGTAATTCACAATTACGGGTTAATGAAATTATTTAGAAGTTCATGTCACTATGTTTACATTTATTAAAAATCACAAGAAAATATTTACAATGAATATATTATGAATTCGAAGGAAAAGCTTTATTTCGTGAATAAAGTCTGGGACGCTAATCATTTTTATTACAATTATTAAGTTATTTTGACACGAAACGGGGAGGCTATGCTGTTAGTTCTAAGTCTCCAGTATTCAGTTTTTTAAGTGATATTATTGGGGAATATGTCAAAATGATTTCATTATTTAAGATGGTATTAAAAAGGAGCACAAAAGCTGATAAAACGCCTTTCAAGTGAAAAAACGGACGCCTCCATACGACTTGTGAGGCGTCCGCCTTTTTGATATGATGATATGGAATATTACACAAATAATTCTATCTTCAGGAGGATTTTCATAATGCCATTAGTATCGATGAAAGAAATGTTAATAAAAGCAAAAAATGAAGGGTATGCTGTAGGTCAGTTCAACATTAATAACCTGGAATTTACTCAAGCAATTTTACAAGCGGCAGAAGAAGAAAAATCTCCAGTGATCCTTGGTGTATCTGAAGGCGCAGGAAAATATATGGGTGGATTTGTTGCGGTGGTTCACATGGTTAAGGGGTTAATGGAAAGCTATAACATTACAGTACCTGTTGCCATTCATTTAGACCACGGTTCAAGTTTTGATAAATGTAAAGAAGCTGTTGATGCAGGGTTTACTTCAGTTATGATTGATGCTTCACATCATCCGTTTGAAGAAAACGTAAAAATTACAAAAGAAGTAGTCGAATATGCACATGCAAATAATGTTTCAGTAGAAGCTGAGCTTGGCACAGTTGGCGGTGACGAAGATGGGGTAATCGGAGGAATTATTTACGCGAACCCTCAGGAATGTAAATTGCTTGTTGAACAAACAGCTATTGACTGCCTAGCACCAGCTTTAGGTTCTGTTCACGGCCCTTATAAAGGTGAACCAAACTTAGGATTTACTGAAATGGAAGAAATCTCAAATTTAACTGATTTACCTCTTGTTTTACACGGTGGAACGGGTATTCCAACGAAAGATATCCAACGTTCTATTTCATTAGGTACAGCTAAAATTAATGTAAATACTGAAAACCAAATTGCAGCAACAAAAGTAATTCGCGAAATCTTAGAAAATGACAAAAAAGTTTACGACCCACGTAAATATTTAGGTCCGGCTCGTGAAGCTATTAAAACAACAGTTATTGGAAAAATGCGCGAATTTGGTAGCTCTCAAAAAGCGTAAATATAGAGAAAAGCAGTAAAGTTTATCCCGCATTAACAGGCACTATTTTCCAAAGTTGTTAAATGATAAGCGGAGAAAAGTGCCTATAATGCCCGATTGGTTCGGTCCAACACAAAGTTGGTCACTTAGGTGTTGCCCTAAAGGCAATTTGCGACGAGTAAAAGCGCATCGACCATGAGCAGGACATGGCGGTTTTAATTTAGCCTAAGTTCCGAATATTAGTGATGAAGCGGAATAAATTTGTATTTTCCTTTCGCAACAAATGCTCCTTGATGCCACCCTATGTGAATAGAACCCCACACATTAAATTATCGTTTCACTTTATTATTAAACGAATTACGTGTATTATCCATAAATAACATGGCGCGTATGCTATTGAGCTTTTTTCATGCAATGAAATGAAAACAAAAGAAAAATTTGATGAAATTTAAGAACCTATATTGGTTTTCAAATCGTTTTTAAATAGAATAGGGGGCATAAAAATGAAATTTTTTATTGATACAGCAAATTTTGATGAAATAACTGAAGCATATTCTTGGGGTATTATCTCAGGAGTTACAACAAACCCTTCGTTAGTTGCTAAGGAAGAGAACATTTCTTTCCACGATCGTCTTCGTGAAATTGCAGAGTTAGTCGATGGATCGGTAAGTGGTGAAGTTATTTCACTAGATGCTGAGGGTATGATTAAAGAAGGTCTTGAATTAGCAAACATTGCACCAAATATCACAGTAAAATTACCAATGACACCAGATGGTTTGAAAGCATGTAAATACTTTTCTGAAAAAGGTATTAAAACGAACGTGACATTAATTTTTAGTGCGAACCAAGCATTAATGGCAGCACGTGCGGGAGCTACATATGTTTCCCCGTTTATCGGCCGATTAGATGATATTGGGCAAAGTGGGGTTGAGTTAATATCACAAATTGCGGATATCTTTGCAATTCATGATATTCAAACAGAAATTATTGCAGCTTCAATTCGTCACCCGCAGCATATTACTGATGCAGCATTGGCAGGAGCGGACATTGCAACAACTCCTTTTAAAGTATTGAAACAATTATTCCATCATCCACTAACTGACAAAGGAATTGAAGCCTTTTTAGCGGATTGGAAAAAGCGTGAAGGACAATAATATTATTAAGTGAAATAAAAAAATTTATGTAAAGAAAAACTCGTATCGTACCGAAAAGTAAAGCAATTGCCTAAAAATTATTGCTTAGGTACACATACAAAAATTGAAGAAGTTGACTATAATAAGAGAAACTTTCCAATTACGAGGGAGAAGGCGTTATGGATGTTTATAAAATCATTGGCGAGAATCGTCTAAAAGGTACAGTAAAAGTCAGCGGTGCCAAAAATAGTGCAGTCGCGTTAATCCCAGCATCAATCTTGGCGAATTCTCCAGTAACAATTGGAGGAATACCTGAAATTGCGGATGCTTGGACGCTTAAAGCACTATTAGAAGAAATCGGTGGAGAAGTAGCTTTTGATAATGGACAAATGACCATTGATCCAACGAATATGCTTGCAATCCCTTTACCAAATGGCAATGTAAAAAAACTACGAGCTTCTTATTATTTAATGGGAGCAATGCTTGGCCGATTTAAAAAGGCAGTAGTTGGTTTGCCTGGAGGTTGTTTTTTAGGACCACGGCCGATTGATCAACATATTAAAGGATTTGAAGCATTAGGAGCAAAGGTTACCAATGAACATGGTGCGATTTATTTACGTGCCGATGAATTAGTTGGTGCGAAAATATACTTGGATGTAGCAAGTGTTGGTGCAACGATTAATATTATGCTAGCAGCTGTTCGTGCAAAAGGGCGAACGGTTATTGAAAATGCTGCAAAGGAACCAGAAATTATAGATGTAGCAACGCTTTTAACAAATATGGGTGCCAATATTAAAGGGGCAGGTACGAGTGTTATCCGCATCGAAGGCGTAGATGAACTTCATGGTACAAAGCATACGATTATTCCGGATCGTATTGAAGCCGCAACATTTATGATAATGGCAGCAGCTATTGGCGATGGAATTACGATTGATAACATCATCCCATTACATCTTGAAGCAGTGATCGCAAAACTTCGAGAAATGGGTGTGAAGGTAGATGAAGGAGAAGAAAGTGTCTATATTCCAAGAACAGATAATCTCCAAGCAGTTGATGTGAAAACATTAGTATATCCTGGATTCCCCACAGATGTTCAACAGCCGCTCTCCGTACTTATGACTCAAGCAGTAGGAGCTTCAAAAGTTACAGATACAATTTATTCGGCTCGTTTTAAACATATCGATGAATTGCGTCGTATGAATGCAATTGCAAAAGTTGAAGGCAATACAGCTGTAATTCAAGGGCCAACGAAATTACATGGTTCAACTGTAACCGCTACAGATTTACGTGCAGGTGCAGCACTTGTGTTAGCAGGTCTGATCGCTGAGGGCGAAACAGAAATTCATGATATTCACCATATTGAGCGAGGATATAGTTCGTTAATTAATAAACTAAATGCTCTTGGTGCAAATATTCGCCGTGAAACCATTGCAGTTAGTACGATGGAATTAAAAGATTAAAAATAAAAGTTAAGCAGTTACTTAAGTATGTTACAATGGATGTGACATATAAATGTTCGTTTTTTCGAATAGCAGGAGGCAATTTAGAAATGGAACGTAGTTTAACTATGGAAGTGGTTCGCGTAACAGAAGCAGCTGCCATTGCATCTGCAAAATGGATGGGACGCGGATTGAAAGAAGAAGCAGACGACGCAGCAACAACAGCAATGCGTGCTCTATTTGATACAATTCCAATGCATGGTACGGTTGTAATTGGTGAAGGCGAAATGGATGAGGCACCAATGCTTTATATAGGTGAAGAGCTAGGTCTTCGTAATGGCGGACCACAAGTAGATATTGCGGTAGATCCTCTTGAAGGAACTAATATCGTGGCAAAAGGTACAAACGGAGCGATGACGGTATTAGCCATTGCAGATCGTGGTAATTTATTAAATGCACCAGATATGTATATGGAAAAACTAGCTGTAGGTCCTGAAGCAGCCGGTAAAGTTGATATTACAGCAAGTGTTACTGAAAATTTAATGGCAGTAGCAAAAGCGAAAAATAAAGAAATTTCAGATGTTGTAGCAGTTTTATTAGACCGCCCACGTCACCAACATATTGTAGATGAAATTCGTGCAGCAGGTGCACGCATCAAATTTATTCAAGACGGTGATGTGAGTGCGGCTATTAATACTGCCTTCGATGAAACTGGTATAGACATCATGTTTGGTACTGGTGGTGCTCCAGAAGGTGTTATTTCAGCCGTTGCACTAAAATGTCTAGGCGGGGATTTCCAAGCAAGACTAGTACCAGAAGATGATGCGCAAATTGCACGTTGTGAAAAAATGGGCATCGATGTAAACAAAGTACTTTACTTAGATGATTTAGTAAAAGGTGACGATGCTATTTTCGCAGCAACTGCTGTTACGGATAGCGAATTATTGAAAGGTGTCCAATATAAAGGGGCGTACTGCTTAACTAATTCATTAGTTATGCGTGCTAAAACTGGTACAGTTCGTTTTGTTGAAGGACGACATAATATTGATAAAAAACCTAGATATGTAAAATAAACTTCTAAACTAAGATGTCTGATAATATATTTATTTATCAGACATCCTTCCTATAAATCTTTCATATGATTTCCTACGACGACATTAATTCCAAAAGTGTAGTAATCAAAAATTAAGTAATAATCAAAAATTAATAAGACTGGAGTAATGCTATGACAGCGCATACAATAGCTCAATTAGAAAACATGACTTTAAAAGAGTTATATGCTCTTGCTCGTGATTATAAAATTTCGTATTATAGTAAATTAACAAAAAAAGAATTAATTTTTGCGATATTAAAATCACGTTCAGAACAAGAAGGCTTTTTCTTTATGGAAGGTGTTCTTGAAATTGTTTCAAATGAAGGATTTGGTTTCCTTCGTCCAATTAACTATTCACCATCAAAAGAGGATATTTATATTTCTGCTTCTCAAATTCGTCGTTTTGATCTTCGAAATGGGGACAAGGTATCAGGTAAAGTACGCCCACCAAAAGAAAACGAACGTTACTTTGGCTTATTACAGGTTGATGCAGTAAATGGAGAAGACCCTGAAATTGCTAAGGAACGTGTTCACTTTCCAGCACTTACACCACTTTATCCAGATCGTCAAATTAAACTTGAAACTGAACCCAATAAAGTATCAACTCGCATTATGGATTTAGTTGCACCAGTTGGTTTTGGGCAACGTGGCTTAATTGTCGCACCCCCTAAAGCAGGTAAAACGTCTCTGTTAAAGGAAATTGCAAATGCTATTACGACCAACTATCCAGAAGCGGAATTGATCGTTTTACTCATCGATGAACGACCTGAAGAGGTTACAGATATTGAACGCTCCGTTAATGCGGATGTTGTAAGTTCCACATTTGATGAACTTCCTGAAAATCATGTGAAAGTAGCGGAGCTTGTCCTTGAACGAGCTCGTCGCTTAGTTGAACATAAACGAGATGTTATCATTTTAATGGATTCTATTACACGCTTAGCCCGTGCTTATAACTTAGTTATTCCTCCAAGTGGACGAACTCTTTCCGGTGGTATTGACCCAGCAGCATTCCACAGACCGAAACGATTCTTTGGATCAGCTCGTAATATTGAAGATGGTGGTAGTCTAACAATTTTAGCTACAGCACTTGTAGATACTGGTTCACGTATGGATGAAGTGATTTACGAGGAATTCAAAGGAACAGGGAATCTAGAGTTACATTTAGATCGTCATTTAGCAGAGCGTCGTGTATTCCCAGCGCTTGATATTCGTCGATCAGGTACACGTAAAGAGGAATTACTTATCCCTTCTGAACAGTTGGAAAAGCTATGGGGAATTCGCAGAACCTTTACCGATGCGCCTGACTTCACAGAACGCTTCTTAAAGAAACTTCGCGCTTCAAAAACAAATGAAGAATTTTTCGAAAAGCTAAATGAAGAGATGAAAAAAGCAACGAAGGGGAAAGGGTTAATTTAAAGTTCCTTTCTTTATTGAAAATATTGTACATGTATTCTATGTCATCTAAACAATATTTAAAATGATTACTTAAGTATATAGACACAAAGTAACTAGCTAAATATATAGCAGTATATAATTGAACTGGAATAATCTTCTTCTTGCAATCATTATTTATTCTTGCTATAATTTTTCAGGTATGCAACGTGTGCATATGTAACTGGCATATTCGGGTTATGTAAGGCACAGTTCGAATAAAAACTCTGTTCCAGATGGTTCAGGGCGAGAGGAGAAAACGAATATGAAACAAGGAATTCATCCAGATTACAAAACTGCAACAGTAACATGCTCTTGCGGTAACTCATTCCAAACTGGTTCAGTAAAAGAAAGCATCAATGTAGAGTTCTGCAACGAATGCCATCCATTCTATACTGGACGTCAAAAATTCGCGGCTGCTGATGGTCGTGTGGATCGTTTCAACAAAAAATACGGTCTTAAATAAGATTGACCTAAACAAAACGTCTGCCACAAAATCGTGGCGGACGTTTTTTCTAGTTTTGGTGGTCTTTTGGAGTTGAGCAAGGTGAGGTTCAGTAACATATGGCCAACCTCGATGCCGTAAAGGTGAGGCAGCTCGAGTGCTGACTGGACAATCCTGGTGCTGGGTGGACAAAAGCTGTGTTTGGATGGACAAAACACAATGCTGAGCGGACAAAATGTACGTCTGAATGGACAAAAAGTTTGGGTGTGGACAAAACCTGGTGCTGACCGGACAAAAGCTGTGTTTGGATGGACAAAACACAATGCTGAGCAGACAAAATGTATGTCTGAATGGACAAAAAGTTTGGGTGTGGACAAAATCCGGTGTTGAATGGACAAAAGCTGTGTTTGGATGGACAAAACACAATGCTGAGCGGACAAAATGTACGTCTGAATGGACAAAAGTTTGGGTGTGGACAAAACCTGGTGCTGACCGGACAAAAGCTGTGTTTGGATGGACAAAACACTATGCTGAGCAGACAAATTGTACGTCTGAATGGACAAAAAGTTTGGGTGTGGACAAAATCCGGTGTTGAATGGACAAAAGCTGTGTTTGGATGGACAAAACACAATGCAGAGCGGACAAAATGTACGTCTGAATGGACAAAAAGTTTGAGTGTGGACAAAATCCGGTGTTGAATGGACAAAATCGCTTGTTTAGTGGACAAAACAAAAATTACTGCATGATAAAATTATTCATACCCACACCTATTCTGTGATCAACGTGATAAAAATTGTCACTAATATTAAATTACAAAGAATGAATTAATCCATTGCAGACATTTTAAATAACGATAAAATGAATAAAGTAAGATCATCCTAAGAAAGAGGTAGTTTTGATGGCGCAATTATTCTTCAAACATGGAGCTATGAATAGCGGAAAATCTATTGAAATTCTAAAAGTTGCACATAATTATGAAGAGCAGAACAAACCTGTATTAATCTTTACATCTGGTATCGATGATCGAGATGAAGTGGGCTATGTTTCTAGTCGAATTGGATTACGCAGAAAAGCAATTCCAGTTTTTGAAGAGACAGACATTTTTGGATACGTAAAAAATCACCAAGAAGAAAATGGGCAGCTTCATTGTATCCTAGTCGATGAAGTCCAATTTTTAAAGAAAGAACAAATACTACAGCTAACAAAAATCGTTGACGATCTTAATATTCCAGTGATGGGATTTGGTTTAAAAAATGACTTCCAAAACGAACTTTTTGAAGGTAGCCGCTACATGCTAATTTACTCGGATAAAATCGAGGAAATGAAAACAATTTGTTGGTTCTGTCACAAAAAAGCGACGATGAATTTGCGAGTTGACGAAAATAATAAACCGATTTATACAGGCGAACAAATCCATATCGCTGGAAATGATACATACTATCCAGTTTGCCGCAAATGTCATGCCAATCCGCCACTTTAAAAGTTAAAGGAAATGGAAAGAGAGGGCCTCTTTGATTAAGGTGTTTATGATGATTTAGTTTTGATTCGAGCGGATAGATGAGAGATTGGGCGCTAAATCCTACTTTTGAGCACAAGAGAAACCGAAATGTAACCAATCATTATTTAGATCACATGATTATCTAATACGAGCGCATAAATAAACCATTGGAGCGCTTGCATCCGGTTTTTGAGCGGAAGACATCTTCATTGGATCACGTAGAAGAATTTTGGGCGTATAGAAATCTGATTTGAGCGGTAGGCACCCTCATAGGATCACATAGAATCCGATTCGAGCGGATAACACTCTCATTGGATCACAAAGAACCCGTTTTGAGCGCAAAAGCAATCCGAAAAGTAGCCAAGCCCAAATTGGATCACATAAATCCAGTTTTGAGCGTCAGATACCCATCAGAATCTTTCCATAATACTAGCTATAAAGCATAATTTTCTATATACTAATAAAGTGACTTTTTTCGAAATGACGTACAGTTAAACAATAAATATAATAAAATAAATAGAGCGAATAATTAGAGGTGAAATACATGTTTGATCGTCTACAGGCGGTTGAAGATCGTTATGAAAGGCTAAATGAATTACTTAGCGATCCAGACATCGTAAGCGATAGCAAAAAGCTTCGTGAATATTCAAAAGAGCAATCGGATATTCAGGAGATGGTTGAAGTTTATCGCGAATATAAGCAAGTAAAGCAACAGCTAGCTGATGCAAAAGAAATGTTAGATATTGAAAAAGATCCAGAAATGCATGAACTTGTTAAAGAAGAATTTAATGAACTAAATGCCCGCATTCCACAATTAGAAGAACGCTTAAAAATCCTTTTAATTCCTAAAGATCCGAATGATGATAAAAACGTTATCATGGAGATTCGTGGAGCAGCTGGTGGGGACGAAGCGAACATCTTTGCAGGTGACCTATTCCGTATGTATACGCGTTATGCTGAAACACAAGGCTGGAAAATCGACATCATGGAAGCAACACCGAATCCAGCAGGTGGTTATAAAGAAGTAATCTTTATGATCAATGGTCAAGGTGCTTATTCAAAATTCAAATTTGAAAATGGAGCGCACCGTGTACAACGTGTTCCTGCAACAGAATCTCAAGGTCGTATCCACACTTCAACAGCTACAGTCGCTTGTTTACCAGAAGTAGAAGAAGTAGATGTTGAAATACATGAAAAAGATATTCGTGTTGATACATTTGCATCATCTGGTGCAGGTGGTCAGTCTGTTAATACAACGATGTCAGCTGTTCGTATGACCCATCTTCCAACAGGTGTTGTTGTATCTATGCAAGACGAACGTTCGCAAATTAAAAACCGTGAAAAAGCATTAAAAATCTTACGTGCCCGTGTAGCAGATATGTATATGCAGGAAGCACAAAAAGAAATCGATGCAACACGTAAATCTGCGGTTGGTACAGGAGACCGTTCTGAGCGTATTCGCACATATAACTATCCACAAAATCGTGTCACAGACCATCGCATCGGCTTAACGATCCAAAAGCTAGACCAAATCATGGAAGGTAAGCTTGATGAAATTATTGATG
Source organism: Lysinibacillus sp. PLM2 (assembly GCA_023168345.1). Classification (NCBI taxonomy): domain Bacteria; kingdom Bacillati; phylum Bacillota; class Bacilli; order Caryophanales; family Bacillaceae; genus Lysinibacillus; species Lysinibacillus sp. PLM2. The sequence continues at coordinate 735,535 of AP025689.1, forward strand.
CATTAATTTTAGAAGACCAATCTTCGAAATTGGCGAACTTAAATGATGAAGCATAAAACAATTTATGAGGCCCTGAAGTGGGCTTCTTCTTTTTTACTGGAGCAGGGTCGTGAGGAAAACGCTGCACGTTTGTTATTGCAGTACGTATTAAACACGAATTATTCAGGATTAATGATGCGAATGCACGATGAAATATCTTCAGAACAGCTCTTGCAATTCGAGCAATATGTACAACAACATGCAGAAGGAAAGCCTGTTCAATACATAACAGGTGTGGAAGAGTTTTATGGTAGAACTTATCAAGTGGATGAATCTGTATTAATTCCTCGTCCAGAAACAGAAGAATTAATCGAAGGTGCGCTAAAGCGAATACAAACACTATTTGGCGATAAAAAGGTACTCAACATTGTAGATATCGGCACAGGTAGTGGGGCAATTGGGATCACAATGAAATTGGAATACCCAACAGCAAAGGTAACGGCAACAGATATTTCAGAAGCCGCGCTCCAGACTGCAAAGAAAAACGCTAAATTACTGAATGCCGAAATGGATTTTCGATTAGGAGACTTAACTGAACCGATTCGAGAGCAAAAATGGGATGTGGTATTATCCAATCCACCATACATCGCATTTCAAGAGGCAGAAGAAATGTCCGAAGTTGTATTAGCTCACGAGCCGCATAATGCATTATTTGCGGAAGAGGATGGTCTTATTCTATATCGAAAACTAGCAGATAACCTTCCAAATCTATTAAATAAACCAGCTTTAATAGGTGTTGAAATAGGTTATACACAGGGAGAAGCGGTGGCAAATTTCTTTAAAAATAGTTTTCCACAAGCCAAAGTCGAAATCGTAAAAGATATTAACAAAAAAAATAGAATGATTTTTTGCGAAATACATGAATAAAAAAATTCCTTTCTGACAATGATGTTGTCAGGGAGGAATTTAATATGTTAAATGATTACGAGATTACAAGAGTTGAAGAAAAAATTGATTATCATCCAATAGTTAGTGTTTTAAGACTTATCGCAGGTGGTTTAGCTATCTACTGTATTATTCTCATGACACCACATCTTTTTAATGGAATCTATGAAACGCGAGAAAATTTAATAGAAGATTCATTGAAAATTCGTGTAGTAGCAAATAGTAATACATTTGCAGATCAAAGGGTAAAAGAAGAAATGGTGGAAAACTTAGCACCGATTTTCAATGAAATTAAACAAAACGAAATGTTGGCTGTAAGTAATGAAGAAACGTTACAAAAATTATCAACAGCTATTAAACAAAACTATCCACAACATGATGTAAAGATTACGGTAGGGGAGCACTTAATCCCAGCAAAAGCTGATTTTCATTATTTTTATCCACAAAGCTTTTATGAATCGATTGTTGTAACAATTGGCAGTGGTCGTGGGGATAACTTCTGGTGTAGTATTTTCCCTGATGTATGTGAAGGTCCAAGTGGAAACGAGAATGATAAGAATAACAATTCTGAATCAGAGAAAGAGGAAGAACCAGAAGTCGTGTTTGTAATTTGGGAATGGCTTTTAAGTTTATTTGGTTTATAATTTTGTAAAATAAAAGATATACACAAATTTCTGAAAACTTATACACAATTGGTATTAACTTTTCCACAAATTGTGCATAAGTGTGTTGGAACCTTTATATAAAGGGAGATGTTCATATGGAAACAATTCGAATTTCTGTGGAAAATAATGTGGATAATACAGAACTTTATTCACAAGCTGTGGATTTGTTAAATGAAGGTGAAGTTGTTGCGTTCCCAACTGAAACGGTATATGGCTTAGGAGCAGTGGCAACAAATGACCAAGCGGTAAAAAAAATATTTAAAGCAAAAGGTCGACCTTCAGATAATCCACTCATCGTACATATAGGAACGACTGATGAGGTATCTCATTATATTGAATATATACCAGAAAATGCAAAAAAATGTATGGATGCATTTTGGCCAGGACCATTAACAATTGTAATGAAAACTAAAAAAGGCATATTAGCACCTAGTGTAACAGCAGGGTTAACAACGGTTGGCTTACGTATGCCAAGTCATCCCGTTGCACTAAAATTGCTACAAACATTAAAAAAACCAGTTGCTGCGCCTAGTGCCAATCGTAGTGGCAAACCAAGTCCGACAAAAGCTCAGCATGTGGAAGAAGATTTACATGGAATTATTCCATTAATTTTAGATGGTGGAACAACAGGGGTCGGTCTTGAGTCAACAGTGCTTGATGTAACAGTAAATCCACCAGTGATATTACGTCCAGGTGGAGTTACGAAAGAAATGCTAGAAGATGTAATTGGACAAGTTATTCAGCCGAATCAAGAACAGCAAAAGCTTGACTCAACACCAAAAGCACCGGGAATGAAATATACACATTACGCTCCAAATGCGCCAGTCTATTTGATCGAAAGTAATAAAGAACTCGTTCAAAAAGCCCTTATAAAATTGAAAAATGAAGGGAAAAAAGTTGCGCTATTAGCACCCGTTTCATATAAAGAATTGCAAAGTGACTTTTTCTTCCAAATTGATCGTGAAGGGGTTCAGCTTTATGATGCTCTAAGATCTTGCGATAAAACAGATGCAAGTATAATATTGGCAACGGCCACAACTGTCGAAGGAGTTGGTGCAGCAATTATGAATCGATTAGAAAAAGCTGCGGGTGGAAAGTGGTTTGAAGCAGAATATGAGTAAATATAAATTAAATAAATGACTGTACATATTTCTGACTATATATGTACAGTCATTTTATTTTATTTGGAAAGCTACATATCTTTAAAATTCCCATAGATAATGCTGAATCAAGTAGTTCAATGATTCGTTGGTCCTTCAGGTATATTTTACTGTACGCTGATTAACAACATAATGAAAAACAAGGGTTTCACAATAGTAAGAAACATAATTAAATAACTGTACCTGTATTTTAGATAATTAATGATATTGCCTGTCCTTTGAGCATAAAATGGTAAAAATTTAGCTTAAGGAAAGAGGACTTTAATTGCAGGAAATATTAATCGGACTTATTGTGGCACTTGATGTAGTGGCACTTTATTTATTGCTTCCCACTGTAAAAAAACGATTCTTATTAGCAGTTTGGACAGCCCTTTTACATATGATTTTTCCCATTATCGGATTTACCTTAGGAAGTTGGATGGTTCAAATCCTAATGCAATGGTCAAACTTAATTTCGAGCATCTTATTGTTTTTTATTGGCCTGCATTTAATTTTATCTACACAAAATCGTCAAATTATGCCAATTCCAGTCCCGATTTTAGCTATTTCTGCCAGTTTAGACACCTTTTCAGTTAGCATTTCTTTTGGTATGCTTAATTTACAAAAATATTTATTTATAGTAAGTGCAGGTATTTGGACATTTTTACTATCTTATATATCCCTGTATATTGCTAAAAAAGGTCATCGTTCCTTTAAAGGGAACTCATTAAAGTGGATTGCTGGAATTTCTTTAATTTCTTTCAGCATTTATGCATTCATGAACAACTAAGATTTGAGATAAATTTCATAGAAGAAAGAGTGAAGTAAACAGCATGAATATTTACTTTGTTTGTACAGGAAATACTTGTCGAAGCCCAATGGCAGAAGCAATTTTAAAACATAAACAATTGGATGGGGTTCATGTCAAATCGGCAGGGATATACGCATTAGAAGGAGGAGGAATTTCAGAAAATTCAAAAGCTGTCTTGGATAAGGAGAACATACCCTTTGAACATAAAACAAGCCAAGTAAATGAAAGTGATATTGAATGGGCAGATCTTATATTAACGATGACATTAGCCCATAAGCAAATGATTCTTCATTCATTTCCAATGGCAAAAGACAAAACCTTCACTTTAAAAGAATACGTAGCACCATACAGTTCTAAAGACGTATCAGATCCTTTTGGAGGAGACATTTATACGTATACACAAACATATCAAGAACTAAAAAAACTGATTGATGAGCTCGAAATTAAAATCAATGGAGGCTAATAATAATGTATCAAAATAATACTAAAACATTTAGCTTACGTAAGAAACTTGTTTTATTTGTAACATTGCTTGCTCTTATCACATATTCAACTAGTTTTGTGTTTATTCATTTCCTTCATCCATATTTCTTCTCAAGTTTTGCGTTTTTATCAAATAAAGTCTGGTTTGAAATACTTACATATATTTTAGGGATTACATGGTCGGGTATTTTAGCTGCTATTTTAAGTGTTGTTATAACAAAACCTTTGCAGCGATTAGAAGCTACAGCTACTCGTGTTGCGGAAGGCAAAATTGGGCAAGATGTGGATATGCCACAAACACGTGACGAAATCCAATCTGTTGCAGAAGCGTTCCAGTTAATGCTAGTAAATCTTCGTCAAATGGTAGAAAGTATTGATTCGAACTTCCAAAAAACGAATTCAGCTATTATTGATTTATCCGAACAAACAGCATCTGCCTCTAACCAAGCGGAGGGAATTGCACGTACTGTCGGGCAAATCTCGTCGGGTGCAGAATCTTCTGCTGAAGCTGTACAAGAAACCGTTGCAGCGATTGAAGATGTAAGAGAGCTTGCTACTGAGGTAAATCAACGTGCATTAAATTCAGCAAGTCAATCAAAGCAAATTATCGGTGAACTAAATACTACAACAGATTCAATTCAAGGTTTAGTAAATAGTATTCGTAAGATTGTAACAGGCAATGAAGATGCTTTGAAAAATATCCATCAATTAGAGAAAAATGCTGAACAAATTGAGCGCATTATTGGTCTTGTTGGAGATATTGCAGCCCAAACGAATTTACTCGCATTAAATGCCTCGATTGAAGCAGCACGTGCTGGTGAACACGGGAAAGGTTTTGCCGTTGTAGCAGAAGAGGTTCGTAGTTTGGCAGATGAAAGTGCAAAGGCAGTTCAAGGCATTACATCACTGATTCAAACAATGCAGGAAAATGTATCAATCGTTGTAAATCAAATGAATGATCAAGTAGCTTTTGCTGTTAATGAATCGGCAAAAGTTTCAGAGACTACTACTTTGGTAGAAAGTATGGCGAATAGTGTTCATGAAATGGCAGATGCTGTTGTTGAAATTTCGGCTTTAATTGAAAAACAAATGTCTAATATTGAAACAACGGCGCATCAATCACAAGAAGTGGCTGCAATTGCTGAACAAACATCAGCAGGTGCAGAAGAAGTACGAAGTGCAACAGAAGAGCAAGCCTATGCCATTGAACAAATTGAAAAATTGTCTAAAGACTTAAAATTACAGTCTGAACAGCTTTATAAAGTAATACAACAATTTGATCGTACTCAGTAAAAAATAAATAGTTTAATAGAATGAAAGTTGGAAAGGTTAACCTATGAAAAAGTTCATTAGGGTTAACCTTTTTTATATGTTTTATATATTTAACCTCAATTTATTATGGAAGAAAGTAAAAATGGTCCCTATGGATAAGAGGCGAATTTTTTGGTTTGAATCTATTATAAAGTTCTTCCTAATTAGAATAAAATATAATGTGGGATTTTGTATTCTGACTTAATAAACCGAACAAAAGACAGATATTATGTTCAATATTCTTTTATTAACTATGAAAATATGAACATTTTATTATATGTAAGCGAAAACATTCGTATTTTGAGAAGTTGTTTTAATGAAAGATGTGAAATTTCATGTTATTCTATTTCAAGAAGTGGTACACTGTTGATGACATGTTTTAGCGGAGTTTTCCGTTTAACGAATCGCTATAGAACTAACAATACATTCAAAAGATCAAATACATGAATATGTTAGTAAATAGCATTCAACACATAATATGAACAGTAAAAGTAACATGCAGAACAATTGAAATGAGGGAATAACATGAAAATAGCCATTTCTTCAGATCACGGTGGCAATAATTTACGTAAAGAAATCATGGCGCTTCTTGATGATCTTCAGCTACATTATGAAGATTTCGGACCACAAACAACAGATTCAGTTGACTATCCTGACTTTGCAAAACCAGTTGCAGAGGCTGTAGCAAAAGGCGATTTTGATCGTGGCATTTTAATTTGCGGTACGGGAATTGGTATGTCCATTGCGGCAAATAAAGTCAAAGGTATTCGTTGTGCATTAGTTCATGATGTATTTAGTGCAAAGGCAACAAGATGCCATAACGATTCAAACATTTTAGCGATGGGAGAACGTGTCATTGGCCCAGGTCTTGCTTGTGAAATCGTAAAAACATGGTTAAACACTGAATTTGAAGGTGGACGTCACGTACGTCGAGTAGAAAAAATTTCTGAAATTGAAGGGTAAGTGCTAACATTGGCAACTTTAGATCTTATTCAAAAACAAATTTCTCTACTATTAACAGAGCTAGAACAACAAGTGGAGTTTCAACCAAAGCAATTGTTTGTAGTTGGATGTTCTACTTCTGAGGTGCTCGGATCGAAAATTGGTACTGCTGGGGCAATGGAAGTAGCGGACATTTTATATGAAGAGCTCGCTACATTTGCACAAAAACACAACTTATATTTAGCTTTCCAAGGCTGTGAGCATATTAACCGTGCATTAACATTGGAATATGAAGCTGCTTGTGAGTTTGGTTATGAGCCTGTAACAGTCATCCCGGTAAAACATGCCGGTGGATCTATGTCAGCACACGCATATTCAAAATTGAAAAAGCCGGTTGTCGTTGAACATATCCGCGCACATGCAGGGATTGATATCGGTCAAACATTGATAGGTATGCACTTGAAAGAGGTTGCCATCCCTATCCGCACAACTGTTAAACAAATTGGTGAAGCGGTCGTGACGATTGCAAAAACTAGACCAAAGTTAATAGGTGGACCACGCGCAGTCTACGAATAACTATAGTACGGATTTTCAGTTAGCGACTTTAGTTCAAAGTTGAAACATCTCTAAGAACCTTGTAAAGACTTCTATGACATTCTATCAACGGTGCTCAGAATCTATCTAAAAGTAAAGATACAAAAAAATTGTAACTCAACTAATTGATTCAACCTGAATTTATTAGTTTGAAATAAATAAAAATTACTTTCTATTTAGGGGGACATATTAAAATGGCTTATGAAAAACTAGCTGCACAAGATAAAGCGGTATTAGAAGGAATTTTAGCTGAGAAAAAACGTCAACAATCAAACATCGAATTAATCGCATCTGAAAACTTTGTTTCAGAAGCAGTTATGGAAGCACAAGGTTCTGTATTAACGAATAAATATGCTGAAGGTTATCCCGGTAAACGTTACTATGGTGGCTGTGAACATGTAGACGTAGTTGAGGATATCGCTCGTGATCGTGTAAAAGAGTTGTTTGGTGCGAAATTTGCGAACGTACAACCTCACTCAGGTGCACAAGCAAATATGGCAGTTTATTTCACAATCCTTGAACCAGGCGATACAGTTCTTGGTATGAACCTATCACATGGTGGTCACTTAACGCATGGTTCACCTGTAAACTTCTCAGGTGTTCAATACAATTTCGTAGAATACGGTGTAACAAAAGATACAAACGTAATCGACTATGAAGATGTACGTGCAAAAGCCTTAGAGAATAAACCAAAATTAATCGTAGCTGGTGCATCTGCATACCCACGTGAAATTGATTTTGCGAAATTCCGTGAAATAGCTGATGAAGTTGGCGCATATTTCATGGTAGATATGGCGCATATTGCAGGTCTTGTTGCAACTGGTGAACATCCATCTCCAGTACCACACGCTCACTTTGTTACTTCAACAACTCACAAAACATTACGTGGTCCTCGTGGTGGATTAATCTTAACAAACGACGAAGAACTTGCTAAAAAAATTGATAAAGCTATTTTCCCTGGTATCCAAGGTGGTCCATTAATGCACGTCATCGCTGCAAAAGCAGTTGCTTTTGGTGAAGCGTTACAGCCTGAATTTAAAGAATATGCAATACAAATTAAGAAAAATGCTAAAGCACTTGCAAGTAGCTTAACTGCTGAGGGCTTACAACTCGTTTCTGGTGGTACAGATAACCACTTATTATTAGTAAACGTAAAATCTGTTGGCTTAACTGGTAAAGTAGCTGAACATTTACTTGATGAAGTTGGTATTACAGCAAATAAAAATACAATTCCTTATGATGAAGAAAAACCATTCGTAACATCAGGTATCCGTTTAGGTACGGCTGCAGTGACTAGTCGAGGTTTCAAAGAAGAAGACTTAAAAGAAGTTGGTTCAATTATTGCAACGCTTCTTAAAAACCCTGAAGACGAAGCGGTCAAAAATGAATGTGCTAATCGTGTGAAAGTACTTACAGATAAATATCCATTATATGCATAATCAATAAAAAAGAGGCCCTAAAGTGAGTGGTAAATACTTACAGGGTCTCCTTTTTTATATTAAAACAATATATTTACTTACAGTATTATATAAAGGTAAAATTCTAATTGAACAATACTAATATATAAGGAGGGGAAAAAGCGATGACAACTAAAGCCTTGAATAGTAAAAATGAGGCTTTATTTCAAACTTTAAAAAGCATAGGAAACCAATCGAAAAAAAGCTATGTTATTTTAGAATTGGTGAACAGGCAACTAAAAATTTGTTATTGTAATGAACTGCTCTATGATATCACTCGATTTACATCGAATGATTTAATAAATAAGTCTTTTGAAACTCTATTCTCCAATGAAAATAGTAGTGTTTTAAAGGGAGTAGTGGAAAATATACATAAAGGTGAGTTATTTAAAGAGGATTTATTGTTGAACATATTTTTAGATACGCCAATATTAGTAGATGTTACGATCATTCCACTCCAAATTGAAAAAGGAGACGGCCTCTTATCATTACTTATCATTAATGAATTTTCACATAATCATTTAGAACAAATTCTTCATCGTATTGAGGAACAAATCTATAAAGCAATCGAACATGAATGTACATTAGTAAAAAAATTACAAATTGTTTGTGAAGGTATCGAGGAATTGTTAAATGGGCGAACAGTTTCAAAAATATTCATTCGAAAAAGTGATAATCATAAAGAAATTCAAATGGTAATGGCACAAAAATATGGACTGGAAGAACCGTATATATTCAGAAGAAGAGCTGATATCCATTATTTAAATAATATGATTGATCAGGCGGAGCTTAATATATACGAAAATATTGATTATCAAACCATTGATGAATGTACTAGAAGAGTTATTGAAGCGAAAGGTTTAACAAAATGCTGTACAGTACCTATTGAAAATCATGTAAACAAACGGATTGGTATGATTGTAATATATTTTGATAACATTGCCTTTGATTACGTTGAAAGATATAAAGCGTTTCTTCATAAAGTGAATAATTTAATTTCATTAGCTTATATTTATGATCAGAAGCTGAGGGAAATCTCTTTCCTTGCATACAATGATGTGTCAACAGGTATACCAAATCGACTAGGTTTTTTGGAAAGATTAAAAGAGTTGGAGCAGAAGAAAATATATGGCCTTATCCATATTATAGAGCCCACAGAATTCGCGGAAGTCGTCGAGTTATATGGCCGTGAAGCAGGAGATGAACTTCTAAATCAATTATGTAGAAAGTTAATAATGCTACAAAGGAAAGAAGAAGATTTCATTGCTCGTTTTTCAAGCTCAAAAATCATTGCCTTCACTCATCATAAGGAAGGGGAAAAGATTGTTGATTTTAGTCGTATTTCAGAAACATTAGTTGAAGTACCTTTTATTATTCAAAATAATCCCGTATACATAACGTTGAAATGTGGTGTAGCACCTTTCAACGGAGAAATCTCATATAAAGATTCTATACGCTTTGCTGAAAATGCCTTTTCAGAAGCGAAACATCGCGCAGGGAATGTATTAGTTTCCTTTAAAGGTGACATGGATGGAAAGTTAAAAAGGAACTTATTAATCAGTAGTCTTTTAACAAAAGCCGTAAAAAATAATGAAATCGAAGTTTACTTTCAACCTAAAGTAAATTTAAAAGATGGATCTATTAGTAGTATTGAAGCCTTAGCAAGATGGAACTCACCAATACTTGGTTTTATTTCCCCATTTGAGTTCATGCCTGTTGCTGAAAAAACAGGATTAGTAAGGGAAATCGATTTGCAGGTTATAGAGAAGGTTTTACAATGGTTTAGAATGCGTGAAGAAAATAAAAAAACAATTGTCCCAATTGCTGTAAATATTTCTCCAGAACACTTTTATCATCCTAAATTTGTAGACCAGCTTGTCGAATTAGTAAGAAAATATAACGCAAACCCTTGTAATATTATTATTGAAATCACAGAAAATATGAGTCTTGTTGATTTAAAGAAAGCAAGAAGAATTATCAGAGAGTTAAAATTTTGGGGCTTCCGTACAAGCGTCGATGATTTTGGTATGGGCTATTCTTCATTAAACTACCTACAGGAGCTTTCCTTCTCAGAGTTAAAAATCGATCGAAATTTTACGATGAAGATTCATGAAAAGGGTACATACGCAATTGTGAAAGCAATCATACAAATTGCACAAGCATTAAATATCGACACCGTCGCTGAAGGTGTTGAAACAGAAGAACAAGCACGCACTTTAAATGAACTAGGCTGTGATACAGGCCAGGGCTACTTATTTTATAAACCTATTACAATTAAAGAATTTGAAGAAAATATTGAGTTGTAATTTTGGATGTGGCTAGACGTGTTGCTGCATCTTTTTTTGTTTAGGAGATGTGACGAGAGAGTAAATAATTTAAATGGATATGCACTTTAAATGAGCTAGGAATTTTACTTATTAGTACCAAAAGAAGAGGAAATGAAGCGGAAAGGGGATATAGAGTATTATATATACCCGAATACAAGAGAATTCAAACGAAAAGGGCGAAAAGGGAACATAGGAAGCGCCAATCTTCCCACAAAAAAGAAAAAGTCAACCCCAAAGGTACATAGAAGGCATATCCCCAATAACCCAAAGGAAAAAAAATAGTACATGAACACGCTGTACCTGTAATTCAAAAGTAACTAAAGAATCCACATAGTTAATAGCATTTTAATAGATAATATGTATATGAAATTTCTATGTAATAAAAGTGTCGAAAACTGTACTTTTGACACAACTACAATTTTGTTATACTTATAAGGATAAACAACAGATAGGAGAGATCCCAATGGGCAAAGTATATGTATTTGATCATCCATTAATCCAGCATAAGTTAACGTATATTCGCGATAAAAATACTGGAACTAAAGAATTTAGAGAACTAGTTGATGAGGTTGGAACTTTAATGGCTTTTGAAATAACAAGAGACATGCCATTAGAAGAAATTGATGTGGAAACGCCAGTACAAACAGCGAGAGCAAAAGTATTATCAGGTAAGAAAATTGCCCTTGTACCAATTTTAAGAGCAGGTCTTGGAATGGTAGAAGGAGTGCTAAAACTAATTCCAGCTGCGAAAGTCGGCCACGTCGGATTATATCGTGATCCTGAAACTCTAAAACCAGTTGAATATTACGTAAAACTTCCAGCAGATGTGGAAGAACGTGAATTCATCGTAGTTGACCCAATGCTTGCTACTGGGGGATCTGCTGTTGAAGCTATACATGCACTGAAAAAACGTGGTGCTAAAAATATTAAATTTATGTGTATTATCGCTGCTCCAGAAGGTGTAGAAGTAATGCAAGAAGCACATCCTGATGTGGACATTTACATTGCTGCACTAGATGAGAAACTAAACGATCATGGCTATATCGTCCCTGGACTAGGTGATGCAGGAGACCGTTTATTTGGAACGAAATAGTTCAAATATTAAATAAAGATATGAGTTAGGGTGTTCCAAGGGATATTCAAATTGATCTTCTTACTTTAAACATGGGATTGGGACATTAGAAATGAAGTCTCATAGAACTTTTGAAATGCCCACAATATAGGATCCAGAGAGGTTTTCTTTAGTACCAAGACGAAAAATCGTTTCATTATGTACTAGAGAATTCCCCTTAGTCCTGTAATTGAAAGGTTACTGGTAGAAGCTACTATCAAAAATGTTAAAGAATGATCCCCGACGCTAAAAATAATTGTAGTTATATTTTAAATCCCATAACAATCAAGAGCCCCATACAAAACTCACAAATTTTTATGCCCAATCAGAGCGTTAATATTTACATACAAAGGATGGTGCAGTTATTTTGCAAAAAAAGTGGAAAGTGATGACCATATTTGGGACTAGACCAGAAGCCATTAAAATGGCACCGCTTGTTTTAGAGCTTGAAAAGCATCCGGATGAAATCGAATCGATTGTTGCTGTTACTGCACAGCATCGTCAAATGCTAGACCAGGTATTAGAAACATTCGAAATCACGCCAAATTATGATTTAAACATTATGAAGGACCGTCAAACATTGATTGATGTAACGACAAATGCACTGCGGGGCCTTGATGAAATTATGAAAGAAGCAAAGCCAGATATTGTCCTTGTTCATGGTGATACATCTACAACATTTGTTGGGAGTCTGGCTGCTTTATACAATCAAATTGCCATTGGTCATGTTGAGGCAGGTCTAAGAACAGGGAATAAATACTCACCATATCCTGAGGAAATGAATCGTCAATTAACTGGGGTCATGGCAGACTTGCATTTTGCGCCAACTGAGCAATCAAAAGAAAACTTATTAAAAGAAAATAAAAATCCAGAAACAATATTCGTTACTGGAAATACAGCAATTGACGCATTAAAAACGACAGTTCGTGAACAATATAGTCATCCTGTTTTAGAGAAAATAGGAAAGGATCGCATGATTCTGCTTACAGCACACCGTAGAGAAAACTTAGGCGATCCAATGCGTCACATGTTCCGCGCAATTAAACGTCTTTTAGCAGAGCATGAGGATGTGCAAGTGGTATATCCAGTTCATTTAAATCCCGCAGTTCGAGAAGTAGCTGATGAAGTATTAGGCAATGACGAAAGAATTCATTTGATTGAGCCACTTGAGGTTTTAGATTTCCATAACTTTGCTGCAAGATCTTACATGATTTTAACCGATTCTGGTGGTGTACAAGAAGAAGCGCCGTCCCTAGGGAAGCCGGTTCTTGTATTAAGAGATACGACAGAGCGGCCGGAAGGAATTGCTGCGGGAACATTAAAGCTTGCAGGAACAGAGGAAGAAACAATTTACTCAATGGCAAAAGAATTACTAGAGGATCAACATGCCTATGATAAAATGGCAAAGGCCTCAAATCCATATGGAGACGGAGAAGCATCGCGTAGAATCGTAGAAGCATTAAATAATTTCCTAAGTAAAAGAAAATAATACTATTCATTATTATAATTTGCCTAGAAAAGGTAAATTATAATAATGAAGAAATTATATTAGGTAACCGCTAATTGTTTGATTAATAAAGAAATAATATCAAGGATTCTTCTAGTGATTTATGAATTGAATTCCTTATTTTATGTAATCGGGGGAGTTAAACGCCAACGGGAAATCCTTTTATACCCTTTACTAGCATGATACAAAATTGCAATGTACCAAAATAATGACTTTAAGAGTAAATCTTGTCGAGAAAGTATTAATTTTTTTAGATTTTATTTTTTAAATAAGATGAAAGTAAATTTAATAAACAAGTCAAAATTCATTCATGAATTTGTCAACAATTTGACAATGTTTTTGAAGTTGTGAAGTTTTTCACCTTAACTAATTGACATCATTTTTTGGCTATTGTATGCTTACAAAGGGTAAGTGTGATAAGGGTTTTTCAGGGTCAACTGGCCAAAAAACACTTGTTATATCAAGTTTCTACTAGATTGACAGTTAAAACTGTTTAACGTCAATTTGCAACGTCATCAAGCGTTAATTTGCTAAAATTTACTGCGGGAAGTAGCAATAAAACAGAAGTTTCCCTCGAATTCGAGAAATTTCGACATTATGACATCATTTTTAGTTGTTTTATTCATTTGTGAAGTCCGTAAGTAAACATGCACTTGATATCAAAAAAGTGGCAACCGATTACATGTTTACTCGAAAAAAGATCAGGAGATATATGCCAATGCTAGATTTGCATCACATTTTCGCTATGCAGAAGAAAGCGTTATTTTTTTTGTTCGCTCTCAGTGCATTAGGTTGGGGATTTACATCTTATCAATCCATATTCCTAGGAATAAGTTTAGGTGCATTCTTTGGTACATATAACTTTTGGATTCTAGTTCGACGGATGGACAAGTTTGATCGGAATTTGGGCGAAGGAAAGAGAACAGCCTCGCTCGGGACAGCATTACGCTTTGGATCAGGTGTTGCAGCAGTAGCTATCGCGATTACGTTGCCAGAATATTTCCACTTAATTAGCACAGTAACTGGGCTAATGATTCCGTACGTATTCCTCATTGTAGGGGCTATCGTATATTTAGTTAAAAATAAGTAGAGCAATGGAAAGTGAGGTGAAATGCAGTAATGAATCATAGTGCTCCAGAGTTAACGTTGGACTTAGGTGTGTTTTCGCTCACGTTCAACCTTTCCACAGTTTTAATGTTATTGATTACAGCTGTTATCGTGTTTATTATCGCAGTTGTTGCTACTCGTAATTTGAAGCTAAAACCAACAGGGATGCAAAACTTCTTTGAATGGATTATGGACTTCGTAAAAGGAATCATTGGTAGTAACATGGACTGGAAAACAGGTGGGCGATTCCACGTATTAGGGATCACGCTTATCATGTTTATCGCAGTAGCGAACCTTTTAGGGTTACCATTTTCAGGTATCGTTATAAATGGCGATTTATGGTGGAAATCACCAACAGCTGACCCAGTAGTTACAATGACGTTAGCATCTATGATAATGGTTCTATCCGCTTACTATGGTATTAGAATGCGCGGTGCAAAACATTATTTTGGAACTTTCTTCCAACCGATGTCTTTCATGTTCCCGCTAAAAATTATCGAAGAGTTCGCGAACACATTAACATTAGGTTTGCGTCTATACGGTAACATTTACGCTGGTGAAATCTTACTTGGCTTACTAGCAGGTTTAGTAGGTTCAGGTGCTGTAGGTTTCTTAGGCGGTATTATCCCAATGATGGCATGGCAAGGATTCTCGATCTTTATCGGCTTTATCCAAGCATTCATCTTCACTATGTTAACAATGGTTTATCTTTCACATAAAGTGAGCGCAGACCATTAATAATAAAAGCTTTTAGTGTCTTACATTAATTTGCTTTAAAAAAACAAAATTTTAAACAATTCCAAGGAGGATTTTAATCAATGGTAGGTTCAGTAGGTTTATTAGCAGCGGCAATCGCAATCGGTTTAGCAGCATTAGGAGCAGGTATTGGTAACGGTCTTATCGTATCTCGTACAGTAGAAGGTATCGCTCGTCAACCAGAAGCACGTGGCGTTCTTCAAACTACTATGTTCATCGGGGTTGCGTTAGTAGAAGCATTACCGATCATCGCAGTAGTAGTAGCATTCATCGTAATGAACCAATAATGGTTGAATTTAAATTTAAGGATGGCGAAGCAATTTTCCTTTAAGAAACTTCGCCATTCCTTTTATTGAGAATAGACGACAGTTGTCTATGAAGTTTTTCTGAAATTGAAAGTAAATTATTTTTAAATAGAAGAAAAGCGTCTTTTAGCTCGAATATCCTAGTGTACATATCACTTAGGGCAGGAAATCCAAGTTCCATTGAGCGTTCATGGGCGCATGTGAATCATAGCTCTTGAAGGGAGTGAAACAATCGTGGGTTTAGATTATTTAGTACTGAACGCGGCGGAAGGTGACCACTTATTTAATGGTGGTGACGTACTTGCTACAGTTATCATCTTCGCTGTTTTAATGTTACTTCTTAAAAAATTCGCTTGGGGTCCATTAATGGGCATCATGAAACAACGTGAAGAGTTAGTTTCTAGCGAAATCGATGCAGCTGAAAACGCTCGCAAAGAGGCAGCGGCACTTTTAGAGGAACATAAAGCTTTATTAAAAGAAGCACGCACTGAAGCACAAACTATTATTGAGAGTGCGAAAAAACAAGGCGATGCTCAACGTGAAGAAATTATTTCAGCAGCTCGTGCAGAAGCAAACCGCTTAAAAGATTCTGCTGTTCGTGAAATCGAAACAGAAAAAGAAAAAGCAATCGCAGCTGTACGTGAAGAAGTCGTTTCACTATCAGTTCTTGCAGCATCTAAAGTTCTTGGTAAAGAAATCTCTGAAGAGGACAATAGTGCATTAATTAAAGAAACGATTGCGAAGGCAGGCGTTGCAGAATGAGTAAATCTCAAATAGCAAAACGTTATGCCGAAGCATTGTTTCAATTAGCGCAAGAAAAAAACGCTCTTGTTGAAGTTAGTAGCGATCTAAAAGAATTAGTAAAAGTAATTGAAAACACTCCAGAGTTAATTTCGTTACTTGTTAATCCTAAATTCTCTATCGAACGTAAAAAACAAATTGTTGCAGAAGTATTCTCTAAAGCAAATCCATTTGTTGTAAATACACTAAATCTTCTAATTGAGAAGAAACGAGTAAATGAAGCAGCAAATTTAGCTGAAGAATTTTCTGAACTAGCAGCAGCAGCTCAAGGCTTTGCTGTGGCAAAAGTATTCTCAACTCGTGCATTAACAGACGATGAATTAAATGAAATCTCTTCTGCATTTGCAAAACGTGTTGGTAAAGAACAACTTAACATTACAAACGAAATCGACCCATCAATTTTAGGTGGCGTGCGAGTTCAAATCGGCAACTACATTTTTGATAACACTGTAGCAAGTAAGCTTCAGGGTTTAAAACGTACGTTAGTTGGTTAATTAAAAAGAAATGTGAGAGGTGACATTCATGGGCATCAAGGCTGAAGAAATCAGCGTGCTGATAAAAAAGCAGATTGAAAATTACCAATCTGAATTAGAAGTAAGCGAAGTTGGTACAGTTATCACTGTTGGTGACGGTATCGCTCGTGCTCATGGCCTCGACAACGTCATGGCTGGAGAATTATTAGAATTCTCAAATGGTGTTATGGGTATGGCTCAAAACTTAGAAGAAGGTAACGTTGGTATCATTATTCTAGGTAACTACCTTGGCATTAAAGAAGGCGATGAAGTTCGTCGTACAGGTCGTATCATGGAAGTACCAGTTGGTGAAGAACTAATTGGTCGCGTTGTAAACCCACTAGGTCAACCAGTGGATGGACAAGGCCCTATTAATACTACAAAAACTCGTCCTATCGAAAGTCCAGCTTTCGGTGTAATGGCTCGTAAATCAGTACACGAACCATTACAAACAGGTATCAAAGCGATTGACGCTCTTGTACCAATCGGTCGTGGTCAACGTGAGTTAATCATCGGTGACCGTCAAGTTGGTAAAACATCTGTTGCGATCGATACAATTTTAAACCAAGCAGACCAAGATATGATTTGTATCTACGTTGCAATTGGTCAAAAAGAATCTACAGTACGTGGCGTAGTAGAAACATTACGTAAAAACGGCGCTTTAGATTACTCAATTGTTGTAACAGCATCTGCTTCTCAACCAGCTCCATTATTATACTTAGCTCCTTATGCTGGTGTATCTATGGCTGAAGAGTTCATGTTACAAGGTAAACACGTATTAATCGTATATGATGATTTATCTAAACAAGCAGCAGCTTACCGTGAGCTTTCATTATTATTACGTCGTCCTCCAGGTCGTGAAGCTTACCCTGGTGACGTATTCTACTTACACAGTCGTTTATTAGAACGTGCTGCAAAATTAAACGAAACATACAAAAATGGTTCGATTACAGCTCTTCCATTCGTTGAGACACAAGCTGGGGATATCTCTGCATACATCCCAACTAACGTTATCTCAATTACAGATGGACAAATTTTCTTACAATCTGACTTATTCCACTCAGGTGTACGTCCAGCGATTAACGCCGGTTTATCAGTATCACGTGTAGGTGGATCTGCGCAAATTAAAGCAATGAAAAAAGTTGCTGGTACACTACGTCTTGACTTAGCTGCTTACCGCGAACTTGAATCATTCGCACAATTTGGTTCAGATTTAGATAAAGCAACACTTGCTAAACTTGAACGTGGTAAACGTACAGTTGAAGTATTAAAACAAGACTTAAACAAACCATTAAAAGTTGAAAAACAAGTTGCGATTCTTTATGCATTAACTCGTGGATTCTTAGATGATATTCCAGTAAAAGATATCACTCGTTTCGAGGCTGAATTCTTAAGCTGGTTAGATGTAAACCACACAAACGTTTTAGATCATATCCGTACAACTAAAGAACTTCCATCTGATGAAGAAATGGCTAACGCTATTAACGAATTCAAAAAAACTTTCGCTAAATCAGAGTAAGTTTTACTTTGCCCGAATGTGATTAAAATGAAAAGGTGGTGAATTACCAGTGGCAAATTTACGTGATATAAAAATTCGTATTAACTCAACAAAGAAAACAAAATCGATGACAAAAGCCATGCAAATGGTTTCTGCATCTAAGAAAAACCGTGCAGAATTAAACGCTAAATCTTACGTTCCTTACATGGAAAAGGTACAAGACGTTGTTGCGGCTATAGCTTCAGGTACAACTGATGCATCCCATCCAATGTTAGTAACTCGTCCAGTAAAGAAAACAGGTTACATTGTGATTGGTTCTGATCGTGGTCTTGCAGGTGCTTATAACTCTAACGTTATTCGTGAGTTAACTCGAACACTTAATCAACGACATAAGTCAAAAGACGAATATGTTATTTTGGCTATCGGACGTGTAGCAAGAGATTTCTTTGTTAAACGAGGTTACAATGTCATTGATAGTGTAGTAGGTCTACCTGACCAACCTACATTCTCAGACGTAAAAGCAATCGCTCGTAAAGCTGTTGGTATGTTCGCTGATGGTACATATGACGAATTGTATATGTACTATAACCACTATATCAGTGTTATTTCACAAGAAGTGACTGAGAAAAAGGTATTACCAATTACAGATTTAGCACCAGCATCTGAAGGTATTTCAGCTTCTTATGAATTCGATCCAAGTGCGGATGCAATTTTAGAAGTATTGCTACCACAATATGCAGAAAGCTTAATCTATGGTGCTTTATTAGATGGTAAAGCAAGTGAACATGCTGCCCGTATGACAGCGATGAAAGCTGCAACTGACAATGCTGACGAGTTGATCAAATCATTAGATCTTGTTTACAACCGTGCACGTCAAGCAGCGATTACACAAGAAATTACAGAAATCGTTGGTGGAGCAGCAGCCTTAGAATAGGCTGCGCTTCCCAATGTCGTTATAAGGTTTAAGCGAGCAAACATTCATAAAGCAAGACTTTTTGATTATGTTTTGTCCGCTAGTTACCATACTCGATAGGAGGTACAAAGGAATGAACATAGGACACGTTATCCAAGTAATGGGTCCAGTTGTTGACGTAAAATTCAGCAACGGTCAATTACCAGCAATCTATAACGCTTTAACAGTTAAGATTGAACGTCCAAATGAAGAAGCTGTTACTTTAACTTTAGAAGTAGCCCTTCATTTAGGTGACGACTCTGTCCGCACAATTGCCATGTCATCTACTGACGGACTGCAACGTGGTGCAGATGTTACAGATACAGGAAAAGCAATCTCTGTACCAGTTGGTGAAGTAACTTTAGGACGTGTATTTAACGTACTAGGTGAAGTTATCGACTTAGGAGAAGAAATTCCAGAGAGTGAACGTCGTGATCCAATTCACCGCGAAGCTCCAAAATATGATGATTTAACTACAGAAGTTCAAATTCTTGAAACAGGTATTAAAGTAGTAGACTTATTAGCTCCATATATCAAAGGTGGTAAAGTAGGTTTATTCGGTGGTGCCGGTGTAGGTAAAACTGTATTAATCCAAGAATTAATTAACAACATCGCTCAAGGTCACGGTGGTATCTCTGTATTCGCTGGTGTAGGTGAACGTACTCGTGAAGGTAACGACTTATTCCACGAAATGAGTGACTCTGGCGTTATTAGTAAAACATCAATGGTATTCGGTCAAATGAATGAGCCACCTGGTGCACGTATGCGTGTTGCCTTAACTGGTCTTACAATGGCTGAGTATTTCCGTGATGAACAAGGACAAGACGTTCTTTTATTCATCGACAACATCTTCCGTTTCACACAAGCAGGTTCTGAGGTATCAGCGTTATTAGGTCGTATGCCTTCTGCCGTTGGTTACCAACCAACTCTTGCTACAGAAATGGGTAACTTACAAGAACGTATTACATCAACAAACAAAGGTTCTGTTACATCTATCCAAGCGATCTATGTACCAGCCGATGACTATACTGACCCAGCTCCAGCAACAACTTTCGCTCACTTAGACTCAACAACTAACCTTGAACGTAAGTTATCTGAAATGGGTATCTATCCTGCGGTAGATCCACTTGCATCAACTTCTCGTGCTTTATCACCAGAAATCGTTGGTGAAGAACACTACAACGTTGCTCGTGCAGTACAATCAACAATTCAACGCTATCGTGAATTACAAGATATCATCGCAATCCTAGGTATGGATGAATTATCTGATGAAGATAAACAAACAGTTGAACGCGCTCGTCGTATTCAATTCTTCTTATCACAAAACTTCCACGTTGCGGAACAATTCACTGGTCAACCAGGTTCATTTGTACATGTAAAAGATACTGTACGTAGCTTCAAAGAAATCCTTGAAGGTAAATATGATCACTTACCAGAAGATGCATTCCGTCTAGTTGGTAGCATTGAAGAAGTAGTAGAAAAAGCTAAAGCTATGGGCGTAGAGGTATAATCACGGACGAGGAGGAAAAAATATGAAGACAGTTCAAGTCAATATTGTCACTCCCGACGGCCCAGTGTACGATTCAGAAGTTGCAATGGTAATCGCTAAAACAATTTCTGGTGAAATTGGGGTTCTTCCTGGCCACATTCCTTTGGTTTCTCCGCTATCAATTGGTGGCGTTGAATTAAAGGATGCAAACGGTAAAAGCGAATTCGTAGCCGTTAGTGGCGGATTCATTGAAGTACGTCCTGAAAAAGTATCGATTTTAGCTCCTTCAGCTGAAGTAGCTTCTTCAATCGATCTAGCGCGTGCACAAGAAGCAAAAGCACGAGCTGAAGAACGTTTAAAAATGAAAAATGATGAAATCGATTTCCAACGTGCTGAATTAGCATTAAGACGTGCAATGAATCGTATCAACGTTCATGAGGGTAATGTGTAATTTAACATGTATAAAGCGGACAGTTAGTTCTGTCCGCTTTTTTTCATACATTAGTAGGAATTTAGCTTAATGAAGTTGAATCAATAAAAGGTGCCTATTTTTTCAATAGGTTTACTTTCTGAATTAACATATGAAAATTGTGGAGAAGTGCTTTTAATAAAACAGTAGTTTACTCTTTTTAAAGGGAGGAAAATTGATGGATCTTTATAATACATTTGGAATACAAGCTGGAATTGGAATTTTCTCACATATCTTTTTTATTGGTATTGCATTTTATGCATTGCAATCATTACGTTTGGAACAGTTATTTAAGAAAGGGCACACTTTCCAAATCCAACTCATATATATATTGCTTAGCATCGCAATTGGTTCAAGTGTTTCAAATTTCATACTTGATATTTCAAGTTGGTCCCAACAATTGCCATATCTTTTCTCATAAATAAATAAGATAACCGTTAAATGGATTAAAAGAAAATTTTTTGTTACATAAATGTGTCGACATTTAAACTAAAATTTAAGTGTATTTAGTCTTAACTGAACTTCAACGAAAATTGAGTATATTATGGAATTATGACAAATTATTGAAAATATAAGGTATTATATGCCTTGTAAGGACAAACGAAAATGATTCGTTTGTCGTTACAGACATATAATTTTATATTTCCTGGGTAATATTGATGAAAAATGTATGATATCCCTAGGTAATTTTATTTTATAAAACGTTTAGTATTTCGACATCTGTCAATGCGAAAATTCACCAATATTGAGAGCTTTGCGTAATATAAATTGTAGATTAATATTTAAAAATAACGTAAAATATCTACTTGAGAACTTGTTAAACCCATATAATAAATGTAACATTATGGTAGTCGGTTCATTAAGAATGTAGAAAGAGAATTAAAGAATTGTAGGTTACGGACAATTGAATTCGGAGGGACGAATTGTGGAGAAAATTATTGTTACGGGAGGCCAAAAGTTAAAAGGGTCCGTAAAAGTAGAAGGTGCAAAAAATGCTGTATTACCAATATTAACTGCATCTTTATTAGCATCAAAGGATAGAACAACAATAAAAGATGTTCCGAATTTAGCGGATGTTCAAATTATTAATGAAGTACTAAAAAGCTTAAATGCAGATGTACAATATGACGTAGAAAATAATGAAATTAATATAAATGCTACAAAAACACTTAACAGTGAAGCACAATTTGAGTTTATAAGTAAAATGCGCGCTTCAATTTTAGTAATGGGTTCATTATTAGGACGCAATGGTTTTGCAAGGGTTGCACTGCCTGGCGGGTGTGCGATTGGTTCACGTCCAATTGAACTTCATTTAAAGGGCTTCGAAGCGATGGGTGCAAAAATTACTTTTGGTCATGGTTATGTTGAAGCCAGCGTAAAAGATAGATTAAAAGGTGCTGAAATCTATTTAGATTTCCCTAGTGTAGGAGCGACTGAGAACATTATGGCCGCTGCTGCACTTGCGAGAGGTACAACAATCATTGAAAACGCAGCAAAAGAACCTGAGATTGTAGATTTAGCGAGCTTTATTAACAATATGGGTGGACGTGTCGTTGGTGCTGGAACAGATACTATTCGCATTGAAGGCGTTGAAGAACTTCATGGAACAACTCATCATATTATACCTGACCGCATTGAAGCAGGGACATTTATGGTCGCTGCTGCCATTACACGAGGTGATGTATTGATTGAGAATGCTCTATCTGAACATTTAATGCCAATCATTGCAAAAATGAGAGAGATGGGTATAGAAATTACTGACGAGAATGATGGTATTCGTGTACGTGCTACAAATCCACTTAATGCAGTTGATATTAAAACATTGCCTCATCCTGGCTTCCCAACGGATATGCAAGCACAAATGATGGCTTTATTATTAACAGTCGAAGGTGCGAGCATCATTACTGAAACTGTCTTTGAAAACCGCTTCATGCATGTTGAAGAATTCCGTCGAATGAATGCTGAAATGAAAATTGAAGGTCGTTCTGTGTTTATTGAAGGTCCTGTTAAACTTCAGGGTGCTGAAGTAGCTGGAACAGATTTACGAGCGACTGCGGCTTTAATATTAGCTGGATTGGCTTCAGAAGGAATTACGCGAGTTACAAATTTACATCACTTAGATCGTGGGTATGTTAATTTTACTGAAAAACTTGCTTCACTAGGAGCAAATATAATCCGCGTTAAAGAAGAGGAATTACTAGATGTGAAAGTAAATAGATCTACATTAAGCCAACTTGTTTAATGTATGATTTTAAGTTTCTTTTATTCCACACTATGATGTGAAAAATTAAAATATGACTGGGCTTTTGAGAAATTTTTTTAAAAATTTTTCGAAGCCCGTTTTTTTATTTTATATTGGATTATCCATGGAGAAACTAATGAATTGCATAATTTAAATAAAAAAATATTGATTTCTTTCGAAGGCACTTAAAGGAAACAGGGTTTCAAATGGAGAAAGTAAATCATTCTTCTAAATATTAACCTATGCTTGATGAACTTAAAAAAATAGCACCAACTGTCGTTTTTTCGTACCTTTTGTTAATAATAATTTACTAGGTTCATACATATGGTTATTAGTATGAAAAATATAAATAGCATGAGAAAATGGACACCACACATTCTAATCAGTTGCTTTATACTCGTATTATTCATTATGCCATTATTGTTTCGATCACCAGTAAAGGAACCCACTGAGGATGAAAATGTGTCACTTCCTGAAAATAAGTGTGGGATTATGATTAAGGTGGCAGATACGGACTCGCCAATTGAGCTTGAGGAATATGTCATTGGTGTAGTAGCAGCGGAAATGCCTGCGAACTTCCATAAAGAAGCGTTAAAGGCCCAAGCCATTGCAGCAAGAACATATGTATTAAAATCAACAAACTTTGGTCAGTCAGAAATTGCCCCTACTGTAGCAAGACAAGTTTACTATGATCAAACAGTAAGACAAAAAAATTGGCAAAGCTCCTTTGAAGAAAACGAAAGAAAAATACGTGAAGCAGTAGAAAGCACAGAAGGCGAAGTTATTTATTACAATGAAGAATTAATTACTGCGATGTTCCATTCTATGAGTAACGGTATGACAGAGAGCTCAAAAAACTATGGGGGAAACGACTTGCCTTATTTACAACCTGTGGCAAGTACGGATTTCCAATATGCAGATAATTATGAAGTAACCAAAACGTTTACATTAAATGAATGGAACGAAAAATTAGGGGGTAACTGGACACTTAATCAAGTGAAACAGTTTAAACTAGCTAGAAATGATACAGGGAGGGTAGACACGGTATCAATCCAAAGCGAAGTTTGGACGGGTCGTGAATTTCGAACTTTACTAGATTTGCGCTCTACAGACTTCCAAATAGCTGTTCAAGGTAAATCAATTGTTGTGACTACAGAAGGTTTTGGTCATGGAGTTGGAATGAGTCAATACGGTGCAGATGCGATGGGAAAACAGGGTTCAAACGCACATGAAATTATCCAACATTATTACAAAAATACAAAAATTGAAAAATTATCATGTTCTTAGTAGAAAAATTGGAAAATTTATGATTAGAATTGTCAAAATCTGTTCACACTGATTTCTGAGGTGATGAATATGAGAGAAGACAACAAATCTAAAATTCCTTCTCCTACTAACAAAAATGATAAATTACAAAGTAAGCCCTGGTTTTGGCCGTCTGTTTATGCTGCAATTGCCGTTGCGCTAATCGGTCTAATTTTCAGTTATAACGCACTCATTGGTAATAATGAACAAGAGCAACCGGTTGCTGTTAATGATCAGCCTGCTGATGAAAATACAGTGATTGAAACAAATGCTCAAGTAGAAACAATGAAGTTCCCATTTGACGAAACTAAATTAGAACAAGTTTCGGTACTTCAAGATTTCTATGATATTACCGCAGATGAAGAAACAAGAGAAAAAGCATTACTTGTTTTCAATCAAACATTCTCAACATCTTCAGGTGTTTCATTATCAATGAATAGTGAACCATTTGAAGTACGAGCAGCAATGAGTGGCGAAGTTACAGAAGTGAAATTGGATGCATTTACAGGCAATCAGATTATCATTACACATCCAAACGGAATGGAAACACGTTATAGTTCAGTGACTGATATCCTTGTTAAAGAGGGCGACGAGGTAATTCAAGGTCAACCATTAGCAACAACAACTGATAATGAATGGAACCCAACAGCTGGCGTTCACCTTCATTTCCAAGTGTTGCAAGATGGAGAACATGTTAACCCAAGAGATTTCCTATCTTTCTAAATTAGAAATTCTAAATTCCGTTTACTAAAGCAAGCGAAATGTGGATCACGGGTCCAAAGTGGCATCTAGCTCCTAACATAGACGCTCGATATCAAAAATGACCTAACTACGTATTCCACAAAACGCAACGCTTTAGTTTATTTACTTAATGAAGTTCTGAATGCAGTCGAATTATCATATTGTGAATAAACGTTAAAATCGCTAGTTGCAAACGTCTATGAAACAATCGCAATATGAACACGTCAAATTTACGCTTATCGTTAGCAAAACGGCACTTTCTTATATCCGATAGAAAGGAAGAGAACGTGCACGAGCACATTCGACATCGCTGCGTTCGACTTGGTGAACTGCTCCTCGAAACTGGTGAAACGGTCCGCGTTCTTGCAAAAATGACAGGCTATTCAAAAAGTACGGTTCATAAAGACTTAACAGAAAGATTATTTCTTGTAAATGAATCGCTTGCTAATGAAGTAAAGGAAGTACTAGCTTATCATAAATCAATTCGTCATTTGCGAGGGGGCGAGGCGACACGCCAGAAGTGGCAGTCCCGACAAAAAAAATGAAAAAGCATTTAGTTTGGCTTATCTACATAAGTCAACTAAATGCTTTTTTTCTTTGTTAAAGATGTGTATGGGAACTTTTGGCTTGCTACTTATTATATGTGGGCAAGACTGGAATAGCGCGTTGGCTGGAAGAGGGAGTGAATGAGGTGAGTGGTCCATAATGAGGTTCTGGGTGATAAAAGTTTGGGGAGTGGACTAAACAGTGAAGTGAATGGACAAAAACTGAATGTGAACGGACATAATGAAGGTGAGTGGATAAAACAACGAAGCGAACGGACAAAATAAGGTTATGGGTGGACAAAACAATCGAGTGAGCGGACGAAAACTGGCCGTGAACGGACATAATGAAGGCGAGTGGATAAAACAACGAAGTGAACGGACAAAATAAGGTTATGGGTGGACAAAACAATCGAGTGAGTGGACGAAAGCTGGCCGCGAATGGACATAATGAAGGCGAGTGGACAAACAATGAAGCGAACGGACAAAATAAGGTTATGGGTGGACAAAACAATCGAGTGAGCGGACGAAAACTGGCCGTGAACGGACATAATGAAGGTGAGTGGATAAAACAACGAAGCGAACGGACAAAATAAGGTTATGGGTGGACAAAACAATCGAGTGAGTGGACGAAAGCTGGCTACGAACGGACATAATGAAGGCGAGTGGATAAAACAATGAAGCGAACAGACAAAATAAGGTTATAGGTGGACAAAACAATCGAGTGAGCGGACGAAAGCAGGCCGCGAATGGACATAATGAAGGCGAGTGGACAAAACTATAATTCAAACTGAAAAAAATACATCATTATATACAACAGAATCACCCGAAACCTTGATTCGGGCGGATACAGAATTCATTGGATCACTTAGAGCGAGCTTTTGATCACTTAACAATACATTTTGGGCAGATAATGCAGCCTTTTGATCACTAAGCTAACTTTTGGGCGGATAATAAACTAATATGATCACATAACCCGACAATTGGAGCGGATAACCCGAAGTTTATGTGCACACCTTTCATCAGAATCAGATTAAATAGACTGACAATCTATTCAATCATACGTACCCAATAATTAGAGCTTATAAAGAGCTAATATGATCACATAACCCGACAATTGGAGCGGATAACCCGAAGTTTATGTGCACACCTTTCATCAGAATCAGATTAAATAGACTGACAATCTATTCAATCATACGTACCCAATGATTGGGGCTTATAACGAGCTAACCCGACAATTGGAGCGGATAACCCGAAGTTTATGTGCACACCTTTCATCAGAATCAGATAAAACTGACTGACAATCTATTCAATCCCACGTACCCAATGATTTGAGCTTATAACGAGTTAATTTGATCACATAACCCGACAATTGGAGCGGCTAACCCGAAGTTTATGTGCAAAACTGTATCAGAAGCAGCTTCAATCCAATCGCATAACTGAAGATTCATCGAGCACAAACAGTTTCAATCAACCGGCAATCTATTCACAAAATCTGAAGCTTTATAGCTGATACACTATCAAGCACCCAAACCACATTTAACCTACTACCACCCCAACAAAAAAACTAACAGACACAAAAAAATATCCCCTACACTCAAACCCCTTCATAACGCATCAATTTTCCAAAAAAAGCAAACCTTAATTCCCACATTCACAGGATTTACCTATGCTGAAAGAACACGGCAACCAAATTAAGGATGTAATTATTATTTGAATATGATAAAATATTCTAGATAAAGATATAGAAAAGTTAGAAAAATGTTGGAATTGGCGGGAAGGAGATCTATAGTATATGTTTTCTAAAGATATAGGTATCGATTTAGGAACTGCAAATGTACTCATTTACGTTAAAGGAAAAGGAATTGTATTAAATGAGCCGTCTGTAGTTGCAATAGACAAAAATACAAACCGTGTGCTAGCTGTTGGTGAAGAAGCTCGACAAATGGTGGGCCGTACACCCGGTAACATCGTAGCAATTCGTCCTTTAAAGGATGGCGTAATTGCTGATTTTGATGTGACTGAAGCAATGCTAAAGCACTTTTTAACTAAATTAAACGTAAAAGGCTTTCTATCAAAACCACGTATCCTAATATGCTGTCCAACAAACATTACAAGCGTAGAGCAGAAAGCAATTCGAGAAGCTGCTGAAAAATCAGGTGGTAAAAAAGTCTATTTAGAAGAAGAACCAAAAGTTGCTGCAATTGGAGCTGGCATGGATATTTATCAGCCAAGTGGAAACATGGTTATTGATATCGGTGGCGGTACAACTGACATAGCAGTACTTTCAATGGGCGATATTGTAACAAGTGAATCCATTAAAGTAGCTGGAGACGTTTTTGATAACGATATACTGCAATACATAAAAAAACAATACAAACTATTAATCGGAGAACGTACAGCAGAGCAAATAAAAATGACGATTGGTACAGTATTTCCTGGTGGAAGAAACGACGAAATGGAAATTCGTGGTCGCGACCTGATAACAGGCTTACCGCGTACGATTACAATTAATTCAATTGAAATTGAAAAGGCACTGCACGAGTCTGTTTATTTGATTGTACAAGCTGCTAAAAATGTTTTAGAAAGAACTCCGCCAGAATTATCTGCAGATATTATTGACCGTGGTATTATAATAACTGGTGGCGGTGGCCTCCTACATGGAATGGATCAATTATTAATTGAAGAATTAAAAGTACCGGTAATAATTGCCGAAAAACCGATGGACTGTGTTGCGATTGGAACTGGTATAATGTTAAATAACATCGACCGTGCAACGGCGAAATTTTAATTAGGACAATCATTAGCAACCGATCATTGATTAAATTAAATAAATATCACTTTTTTAATAAATTTAGAAACCGTAAAAGAGGTGAGCAACATTGTTTAAAGGATTTTATACTGTAGCTTCTGGGATGATCGCACAACAGAGAAAAACAGAAATCATTACAAACAACATGGCGAATGCGAACACACCTGGATATAAAGCAGACCAATCGACTATTCGATCTTTTCCTGATATGTTGATTTCTGCTATCGGAAATACCAACATTCCGACAGAAAAGAATTTAAACTTCCAAAATGCACAGGAAATTGGCGGATTAAATACGGGTGTTTATTTACAAGAAACGCTTGCTAATTATGGGCAAGGTTCACTAATGCAAACGAACTTAACAACGGACGTGGCATTAATCGATGGTACTTTACCAATTGATGAGGAGTCTGGGAACCAAGGGGCGATTTTCTTCCGACTGGAACATCCAAATGGTGGGGAAGCTTATACTCGTAATGGGAACTTTACATTAGATGGACAAGGTTATCTTGTAAATGGTAACGGTTATTATGTTTTATCTAATGAAGGTGAACGTATCTATTTGCCAAATGATGATTTCCAAGTTGCTGAGGACGGTACAATCACATTCGCAGATGTAAATGTTGCACAAATTGGTGTATCATTTAGCGCTAACCCGGATGTCTTAGTGAAACAAGATAACGGTTTGTTCCGCACAATAGATGGAGCTCTATTACCTTCAGCTTATATTCAAGAAGGTGTCGCATTTGGGCTTAAACAAAGCTATTTAGAAGGTTCTAATGTAGATGCAGCCAGATCTATGACAGATCTTTTAACAGCTTATCGTGCATTTGAAGCGAATCAAAAAGTACTACAAGCTTATGATCAAAGCATGCAAAAGGCTGTTAATGAAATCGGTAAAGTTTAAGGAATCGTAATATTAACATAAATGGGAGGGCGCAAAACAAAAACGCCTTGTCCTATATAATACAAAAAAGGTACTCGCAAAATTAAAATCTTGGAAACCATTTAAAGGAGGGCTCAGAATGCTTCGAACAATGATTACAGCAACGAATACACTTACACAATTGCAACAGCAAATGGATACGATCAGTAACAATCTTGCGAATAGCAGTACAACGGGGTATAAGACAAAAGAAGCACAGTTTTCAGAGCTTCTTTATCAACAATACAATAATGACGAGTTAGATAGAACGTTACGTCAATCACCAGTAGGAATCCGCTATGGTGTTGGTGCAAAAATTAGTCAAATTCAAACAAACCATAGTCAAGGAAACCTTCAAATGACGGATCGTGATTTAGACCTTGCATTCACAAAAGAAAAGCAGTATTTTAATATCTTAATGCCTGAGGGAGATAATGGGACAAACCTAGTTTATTCTCGTCAAGGCGACTTTTACGTTTCACCAGTTGCAAATGGCCAAGTGATGTTAGTGAATTCTGATGGATATGCAGTTGCAGATTCTGATGGTAACCCAATCGTTTTCCAAGACCAGTTCCAAAACTTCACATTAACAGAGGACGGTCTTTTAGGTGTTAGCTATCCTAATGGTCAAACAGCTACTTTCGAATTAGGTATTACAGAAATTCAAAAGCCACAAGTAATGGAACATGTTTCAGATACATACATTGATTTACCTGAAAACTTTGCTGAGCTAGGGCTTGAGGAACAAGAAGTATTAGTTGATATGCTTGGTGCAAATCGTGTGAATATCGGTGTTCAAAACGGTGCTTTAGAGCAATCAAACGTCAACCTTTCAAAGGAAATGACAGATTTAATAACTGCACAACGTTCTTACCAATTTAATTCACGTGCAATAACGATTGCTGACCAAATGTTAGGGCTTATCAATGGGATTCGATAAACTATAATTCATTGATAGATAACATGTCTAATAGTTATAAAAATCGTTGATAATAACAATAAAAAACAATTCTTGCATCACATGGTGTCAAACTCCTGACGCCATGTGATATGGTATTCTAAAGGAGTAAAAAAATGACAAACGAATTAAAAAATGAACAACGTATGTCTCAAAATAGTCGGACAGAACGTACCCGAAAAGCTAAAGCCGAGCACAAAAAGAAAAAGGTAAAAAAAGAAAAGAAACAGCCGGAATCGACTAAAGAAATATTTCTTTCTCGTTTAGCCTCAACTGGTATCAAGCTACTTATTTTTTTCATTATCATTATTTTCGTAGCAATTATCGGCTTAATGATTGGATTTGGCGTAATCGGTGAAGGCAATCCGGTCGATGCATTAAAATGGGAAACATGGCAACACATATTAGACATCATCAATGGGAAAGAATAATCTACTCTCGAATTTCTGATACGTTTCAAGTTTCGAAACGTGGGTTAATTAGGGATATTATTTTTTTCCAATTTTTATTGTCCAACATTTTTTATGGATAATTATAGGGTGCAGAAATTTGTCAAATTCATTCACTATTAGTTATGATTATCTTCTAATCACTAAATAAATGGTTCCAAATTTTAATCCGTTTGTTTTAACATAGAGAACTACACAATGATACATAATGAAAAGTTAGATTTAGGGGGAAATTACATGTTAAATGCAGAACAAATTCAATCCATTTTGCCACATCGTTATCCATTTTTATTAGTGGATCGCATTCTTGAATTGGAAGAAGGGAAACGTGCAGTTGGAATTAAGAATGTTTCCATTAATGAAGACTTCTTTAACGGACATTTCCCAGGATATCCTGTAATGCCTGGTGTTTTAATCATTGAGGCATTAGCGCAAGTTGGAGGAGTGGCACTTTTAAATTCCGAGCAATTTAAAGGAAGACTAGCATTTTTAACAGGCATTGATAATGCACGTTTCAAACGTCAAGTTGTTCCTGGTGATCAACTAAGATTAGAGGTTGAATTTGTTCGCATGCGTGGTGCGATGGGAAAAGGACATGCAATTGCAACAGTTGAAGGGGAAATTGCTTGCGAAGCGGATATTTTATTTGCCATTGGACCTGCTCAACCTAAGGAATAAAATTCGAATTCAAGTTAAATAAATTTTACTTTTATTTAGGAATGAATAAAGGAACGTTTAGGAGAAAATAAGCCTATATCCAGTATTGCATGGCTTTAGGGCTAAATTTTCCCTGAATTAACAATTATTTGGATAAAATTTAGAAAAATGGTAATATGTTTGAATTTTGTCGAAATAAAAGATACAATTAAGTGGTTGAATTTACTAATTAGTAAACGTGGTTTGAGTTGCTTTTATAATCGTAGGAGGTTTTAATTTAATGTATAAAGATCTGTCATCGGGCGTTAAAATCAGTATTACACGTTCGATCACTACATCGTTTGAATCATATTTGGCAAGTATCGGTTGGGACGAAGATAAATTCTCCATGGAAGATTTTGTCCAATATTGGCAAACATATTTTACAGAAAATGCTGCTTGGTTTGAAAAAATTCCTCATGAAGTATTAGTAAGTACAGAATTTCATGAAGAAGTAGCGAAAAAAATTGATGATGTCATCGGTAAAATTTTAAGCGAAGAACCAACTAAAAAACAAATTGATTCCATTGAAAAAATGCAAAAACAACTTGGAACGAACTATACTTATGGTTGTAAAGCAGAGGCCGCATACGTGGAACAGCTATTAAAGGATCAATTAAATCAATAAGAAATATGTATTTAATTTAATCTGGAAAGTAATTTTTCAATTTATGATGATTAATTATTGGAAAGTTGAATTAAATTAGTCAAGGATAGTTCCCACATTCCCGGGTAATCTATGAATAGTCACATCGCATGTATGTGGTGTGTAGTAGAAAATCTAGGAAGGAGGGAGCTTTTTATATGAAAAAGTCGTTTTACGCATTCGTTCTTGGTTCAGCTCTTTTAGTGGGGTGTAACACAGGTGAAGATGCTGCCAATGATACAAACAATCCGGTAGAGGACCTTGGTGATGATATTCAAGAGGGTGCTCAAGATGTTGAGGAAGGTATCAACGATGCATTGGATGATAACGATACTGAAGTCAATGATGGTAACGGAGTTGACGTAAATCCAGAAACAAACGATGCTGATACTAATGGTGGCACACTTGAAAATGGTACAAACGGAACAACTGGTACAAACGGAACAACTGGTACAAATGGAACAAACGGAACAACAAATGGTGCCAACGACACTGACGGAACACAAAATAGTAATGGTGCTGGTCAAAACGGTACATCTGGAACAGTAAATAACAATGATGAGCGTATTGACAACAATGAATAAGATCTTATAGAAGATGGTGGCCATATTGTTGACCAAGATAGTAATTTGCACATACATTTAGTGCAGAAATGTGTTTGCATATATAAAAATATCCGCGTACTACTTGAATAGCGCACGACAGGATACAAAAATCAGAAACGCACGGCTAGATTCATCTAGTATCGCGTTTCTGATTTTCTTTTAAGTACGAAAAATCATCTGGAAGTATGTATTAAAACCTCTAATTAGCTCTCCTTCAATCTCGGACGTTCACGTAATCCTTTTTCAAATTGTTTTAATAGCTCGTCTTTCGCAAGGTCTTTTTCTAACAACTTCTTTAATAATTGTTCCGCGTATTTTATTCGAACTTGCTTCACTGTACCTTTCATCAATACTGACGCCTTTTCCCCAATTTCTTTGATCTCACTCACGACTACAGAAAAGGGCGCAGGTTCATTCTCTGGAAATGAAATAACCACATTCGCATCAAACACTTCCCTAGAAGTTTGTAATTCCCGGAACGAGGCGATATGTTCTTTTGAAATAAAAATTTCTAAAATCCATGATTTATAACTATTTTCTTGATTGATTACAATACCGTCAATCAAAGGAAAATTAAGTTCTTCATCATCTTTGATCAAATCAAAAGAGAGCATTTTAAATGTCTTCATTAGTCATTCCTCCACATTTATTAGTTAATTTCAGTATAACATAGAAAATTGCGAAACTTATTAAATGGCAGTCTTTTAAAATTGCCAATAAGGCTTTATTTTCCTTCAATTTACCCGTCTATCAACAAATCTATCCACGTTGAAAACGGATTTTTCGTTATGAGATTTGGGTTAAATTCAATTTTTCGTATTTTGCCAAAATTTGCCCTTTCAGATTAAGATAATAGCGAAGGGAGGTGCTGCAATGAATCAAGTCGGATTAGTTGGTCGAATTACAAAAGATCCTTTATTAAAAAAATTATCAGAAGGACGAACGCATGTAAGCTTTACGCTGGCAATTAATAGGAATTTCCGCAATAGTGAAGGAACCATCGAAGCGGATTTTGTCCTTTGCAGTGCATGGGGAAAACTTGCTGAAAGAGTCGCGGAATATTGCGGTAAGGGATCACTTGTTGGCGTGAATGGTAGATTACAGACACGCTCATATACCAATAAGGAAAACATAAAAGTGTACACAACCGAGGTTGTAATTGATGACGTTAGGTTTTACATTTTAAAATCGCCAGGTGACAAAGACTCTCTGGAATCAACTGAAGGTTCACAGGTGGCAGAGTCGTTTGCTAAATTTGAGCATGTTGAAATGAGAGACAACTACGATAAGCTAAATGCATTTGAATTACCAAGAACCGAAACAGAATTACCTGTTAGGTAAATAAAAAAGGATAGCAAAACTATTTTACAAGAATGGACAATTAAATAGGGTTTTCAAGCTTGTAATAAATTTCTCTCTATACTGAATGGAAAACATACCAAAGTTCATCAATTCATTAGGGGATAAATATGAATTGATAAAATTACTTACTTTTATATCATCATTCATCAATCGATAAATAGTTCTAAAGAAAAGGTACTCTCAAACTTGCGTGATTTAAAACATTTAGGTGGGCCGCCGATTCTTTTGGAATGGTGAGGATTGGTTGGAGCCACTTAATATTAAAACCGGAAATTAATAAATTTGCGTGATCCAATAAAGTGAGCTGATCACTGTAATTGGTGTGAGCTACTTAATAAGTAAAACAAAATTCAATAAAACTTGCGTGATCCAATAATATTTAGCTGGGCACTGATTCGTTTGGATGGTGGAGTTGGTGTGAGCTACTTAATAAGTAAAACGATATTCAAAAAACTTGCTTAATCCAATAAAGTGAGCTGATCACTGATTCGTTTGGATGGTAATTGGTGGGAGCTACTTATATGTAAAACAAAATTCAATAAAACTTGCGTGATCCAATATTATTTAGCTGGGCACTAATTCTTTTGGATGGTGGAGTTGGTGTGAGCTACTTATATGTAAAAAGAAATTCAATAAAACTTACGTGATCCAATAATATTTAGCTAGCATCAATTCTTTTTGGATTGGTGATAGGCTCCTAAATTAATTTAACACAGATCTTTGTATATCGCTTGGGTGATTCTACGAAAAACACATATAACAAATCAAAATCATCCCCCTAAAAATAAACATTTAA
The DNA here is from genome assembly GCA_023168345.1 of Lysinibacillus sp. PLM2. Taxonomy (NCBI): domain Bacteria; kingdom Bacillati; phylum Bacillota; class Bacilli; order Caryophanales; family Bacillaceae; genus Lysinibacillus; species Lysinibacillus sp. PLM2. The sequence continues at coordinate 770,774 of AP025689.1, forward strand.
AGGAGGTGATATTAAAATCACTGCTGACCGACCGCACAGTAGTGATCCATTCTTCCTTAACTCTACATAGTAGAGTATGACAACTGAATATTGCGAGGATAAACAAAAAATCGGTAGGTAATGTAACGGAAAACAGAGCTGAAGAAGAGGACTTCGGCTCTGTTTTTATATTTCTGAGATCAATTAGTTTGTTGGCTTGAGAGTTATGTACGGCTCCCAGAATTATGTCCGTTCGACGGTGGATTTTGTCCACTCATACGGTTGTTAAGTCCACTCCGATCGCGGTTCAGTCCATTCGTTGGAGGATTTTGTCCGGATGTTAGATTTATGTCCGTTCGACTGTGGTTTTTGTCCATTCATACGGTTGTTAAGTCCATTCAGAGCGTGTTTAAGTCCATTCGTTGGAGGATTTTGTCCGGATGTTATATTTATGTCCGTTCGACTGTGGTTTTTGTCCATTCATACGGTTGTTAAGTCCACTCGGAGCGTGTTTAAGTCCATTCGTTGGAGGATTTTGTCCGGATGTTAGATTTATGTCCGTTCGGCGGTGGTTTTTGTCCATTCATACGGTTGTTAAGTCCACTCGGAGCGTGTTTAAGTCCATTCGTTGGAGGATTTTGTCCAGATGTTAGATTTATGTCCGTTCGACTGTGGTTTTTGTCCATTCATACGGTTGTTAAGTCCACTCAGAGAGGTTTAAGCCCATTCGTTGGAGGATTTTGTCCAGATGTTAGATTTATATCCGTTCGACTGTGGTTTTTGTCCATTCATACGGTTGTTAAGTCCATTCAGAGCGCAGTTAAGTCTATTCGTTGGAGGGTTTTGTCCAGATGCTAAATTTATGTCCAGTGAGCGGTGGTTTATGTCTGCTCACTTGTGCGTTAAGTCCATTCAGATCGCAGTTAAGTCTATTCGTTGGAGGGTTATTTTCTGATCACATAATATTCACTGAAATATAATGATTTATCCGCTCAAAATATATCGCTATGTGATCCAAAGCTAAGCCCAAACGATCCAAAGAAATCTATGTGCTCAAAAGAGTCCAATATCCGCCCCAATCAAACAACTAAGCGCTCCAATGATTCGTTTATGTGATCCAATCAAAACTCCATGTGCCCCAAAAGAAAACTCTCTTAAAAAAAACAAAGCTATCCGCTCCAATCATACTACTAAGCGCTCCAATGATTCATTTATGTGATCCAATCAAAACTCCATGTGCCCCAAAGAAAATACGCTTAAAAAAAGACGAAGCTATCCGCTCCAATCATACTACTAAGCGCTCCAATGATTCATTTATGTGATCCAATCAAAACTCCATGTGCCCCAAAGATTACTCGCTTAAAAAAAGACATAATTATCCGCTCAAATCATATCGCTAAGTGATCCAAACAAACTTTATCAGCTCTTAATAAAATCTATATGCCCAAAAGAAATCAATATAAAAAGAGAACGAATTATTCAATATCCAAAATATATCTATCCGCCCGAATCCAGTCATCTAACGCCGAAGCTCCTAACTAAATTTCTAAAAATAAAAAGGAGAGCATTCTCAGCTCTCCTAATCAGTATCCTCATGGAATTCGTCTGCGAATCGAATCATATGTCAAATAGGTTATTCCTACAAAACCCGCACCGCATCCATCACTTCTTAACTCCTCACAACATCCGCATCCAGAGTTAGTAAATCAAGTAGTTCTTCATCTTGCAGTTCTGTTAGCCAGTTGCTTGATTGGATAAGTTCCTCTGATAGGGCGGATTTTAATTCAATCATTTTGTCTATTTTTTCTTCGATTGTGCCGATGGTAATAAATTTATGCACCTGCACGAATTGAGTTTGGCCGATTCGGTATGCGCGGTCTGTTGCTTGATTTTCTACAGCTGGATTCCACCAGCGATCTGCATGCAATACATGGGAAGCAGCCGTCAAATTCAACCCAGTGCCACCAGCTTTTAATGATAACAAGAAAATAGGGAACTCTCCTGCTTGGAACGCGTCGACTAATCGATCTCGTTGGCTTTTTGGCATACTTCCTGTTAAAAACGGTACATCCACATCTAGCAATTCGCTAAAGCAATGCTGCAATAAATGACCCATACCAATATATTGAGTGAAGATCAAACATTGCTCGCCATTCTCCACAATTTCACTAGCAAGCTCGACAATGCTTTTTAGCTTCACAGAGCGCTCCAACATAACGGTCGCATCCTCAAAAGGCTCCTTTAAATAAAGGGCAGGGTGATTACAAAGCTGCTTCAACTTACTCAACATTTGCAAAATTCGGCCCTTCTTCTCAAAGCCACTCATACTTTCCATTCCGACAAGCGTATCCTGAATATACCCTTCATACAGTGCTGCTTGCTCACTCGTTAACGGACAATATTTTTTCGCTTCCAATTTATCTGGTAAGTTTAATTGCAAATCAGGATCATTTTTCGTACGACGTAACAAGAACGGACGAATCTTCATACGTAAAATCTCTTTGTGACGGTCCGATTCATCCCGCTCAATTGGCAATATATACTGTTCCTGGAACTTTCCAAAACTACCTAAATACCCTTTATGAATAAAATCAAAAATCGCCCAAAGCTCAGACAAACGGTTTTCAATCGGTGTTCCAGTTAGGGCAATGTGATGATCGCCCATCAAACGACGTATCGCCTTTGACTGTAGTGTTTGCATATTTTTAATATTTTGCGCTTCATCCAGTACAATCGTTGACCAATTCACACGCTCTAAAAACTCTACATCTTGCGAAACGGTACCATAAGTTGTCAGAACTATATGTGGCTGTGCTTCGCGAATATATTCAACAAACTCATCGTCCTTTGCCCTTGTAGAACTATAATGAGTAGACACACGAAGGGAAGGTGCAAATCGTTCTAATTCCTTTTGCCAATTTCCTAATACCGAAGTTGGACAAACAATAATTGCTGGATCATTAACATCGAGCGCATTCACTGTATGCAAAACATAGCTTATCAGCTGCACCGTCTTCCCAAGTCCCATATCATCTGCAAGCACGGCACCGAATTTTTGCTCGCGCATAAACACAAGCCATTCAAAGCCTTCTTGCTGATAAGGGCGCAATTCAGCCTGCAATGTGCTGGGTACAGCAACTGCTGGTAATCCTTTTTTCTCGGATAACTGATCCACGTAGGTTTTCAATGAACGTTGCATTTCAAAGGCGAACAATGGATCATCTCGTAATGCGTCATCTTCATCTGCTGACTCTTCCTCAGCAGGAGCAGTTAATTCTTCTGGCAACTCGCGGAACAATAATTCACGGACCGTCCAATTTTCTTGCTCTGCCTTATCCATTAACTCACGAATGCCGTTCATCCATTCTGCATCGAGACGGAACCACTCATTTCCAATGCGGACAAATTCACGTTTTTCATTAACCATTTGACGGAACTGTTCCTCAGATATTTGTGAGCCTCCAACAGAAAGATTCCATTTAAAGGTCAAAATATCATCAAGCCCTGCTACTTTTCGAGTCGTCATATTGTTTGCACTTACTCGAACCCGTAATTTTGTTTGTTTCAGCTCTTTCAACCAAGCAGGTAAAATGACCTCAAAGCCAAGTGCTTGAAGCTTCGCAAAATCATTTCGCAATAATTTACGAACATCAGGATCCTCTAGCTCAATGTACAAAAAATGATTTGTAAAGTCGCTAGAAATATTTGCACCTTCAATTTGAATTAAATCGAGCATCTGCTTTTGTAAAGAAACAATCTCATCTGCATAAGGCGTCCACTTTTCTGGTAGTGTATCGGCAATAGGTAAATGACGCTTACGAACAGCAGGCGTCCATACCTTTGCGGTTTTCACATTGCTGATGACCGTTTCCAATAACCACAGTTCCGAATCTTCTTCAGGCTCGCTTAATCGCAATGCTACACGCACATCGCCAACGGAACGTTCATTGTTAAGCGGCCATCCTCCTTCTTTAAAGAAAGGAAGTAGGGAAGGGATATCCTCGATCATAAGTCCAGAAAATGCTAATTTTTGCTTCGTTGCTACCGAAAGTATTTCTCTTAATTCAGCTAAATCCACATCATTTGAACCTAAGGAACTTTTCACATGAGCATCTTCGCCGAACATGGATGGCAATTCGAAAGCTAGCTCATCTTCTTGAAACACTGCATAGTCCCAAAGAGCACTGCTATTCCACACCAACTGTAAAGCTTTCACCACACCAATGAGCTTTTCCGAGTCTTCATTCGCTCCTTGAAGCTGTACAAAGGGGTGAATGTACTTAGGTGACAATAAATCCATGAACTCAGCTGAACTCAAATATAAAACATCATTTTCCACATTTGCATAGAGTCCAAAAAAGTTCGGTTCATATCGGTAAAATAATTGATGTAACCACGTGGAAACGGGGCGCACCAAATTTTCGTCAGAGAAAGCTTTAACTGTATAAAACCCCGATTCTTGCTGATCAATCTTTAATCGCAATGTTTTCGCAAAAGGGGTAGCATTTCGTATATCATCAATCATACTAGTAGATTTCCTTTCTCCAATTCTTCTTGTAGCGCTCGGAGTCGTTTATGTTGTTCACTTACAGAATGAATATAGTCTGTCCAAAAATTCATCTTTCCACATTTTTTTGCAGCAGATTTCATCATTTTCCATATACGTACTGCCTGTTTATAATTCAACCGTGATTTTTGTCCTACTTCCTCCATTGCGTAATAATGATATAACGGAAGTGTTACACTTGGAGCTGCATCTATTACCTCACGCAATCCGCATGATTCTAAATATGAAATCGAAGTCGGGTACAACTGGTGAATAGCAGCCCATTCCTCATATCGTTTATTCTTTAACAAATAATTTGAATATGGATGGATGCCATACACTCCGAAAGCAGAATATAACGTTTGCTCCTCTTTCTCCGTAAGTGAAATATTTTCATATAATTTATTCACTTTTTTCACATACATTTGGCGGTGGGTAGGTGTTAACGTAACATTAATAAATTGATTTAAATAAGGTAGGATTGATTTTAAAATTAACTCACTTGCAATCTGATCGTTCTTTGAAACAGCAAAGCGTGCTAAGCCGAAGTAAATTAAAAGCTGCTCCTCATATACTATTTTTAAATTATTTTTTAGATCAGAATAATTTTTCAATAAAATATAAAAAACATTCTTCATTAAATCAGTAGGAACCCCGTCTTTTGTAAATAGTACCTCGTCAAAATAAGCAAGTTCTTCCTCTGCGCGACTTTTTTCAATAAATAAAGTATCCCAAAATAGTAAATAAAGATTCATTCTTCTATTCATATAGCCTGCTCTTTCAATTAACAGTTCTCGCACCATTAATTGTAATGCATTGAAAAATGGGTCCATCGCAAATAATCGAGATTTTGCAGTAATGTCATGAATATTATTTTGCAATGAATCAAATCTTCTATCAAAAAAGTATTCAAAGTAATCATTTTGCAGTCGAGCGTTTGACTTTGTCATGTGGTCCCAAATTTTATTCAAAACAGCAAGTTCCATAAAAATGTGATAAAGAGGCTGCCACTCACGTTCGAATGGGAGATGCTTCTTCAGTTTTGACATCGTGTTGTCAGCAATATTGGAGATTAAATAACTGTCCAGATGAGTGTCCGGTGTTAAAACATTCGACATGACTTCATCGACCATTCGTAGCCAATTCTCTGGACTACGTTCGGAAGCTAATTCATGAAGAGACACACTTTTTTTCTCTCTCCATTTTGCTGCCCAATCCTGGACAGACTCTAAATGTTGGTAAAGGGAAAGTATCACGCTTACTTTATGGCGACACATCCCGTCTTGCGGACATGTACATGACATAATATTGGGAACGAAATGGATAATAACTTCAGTTGTACGCACATCCTGCACAGATAAATAAAGTCTTTGGTTCGCGGGAATGTATCGTTGGAAGACGACGGACTTATTACGTACGGCAAAAAGCGCGCGACGAATTAATTCCTCATCTTCAGTTACAGAAGGATGAAACATCCGCTCAATTTGCTCTATATTTTTATAAATGAAATCTGCGTGATCTCGTGCAATCGCCGAAACAGATAAACTCATAATGTATGATCGCTCCTAAAAAAGTCTGTCCTTTCATTATAACTTGAAAATGTCCTAATGATAAGCGATATGATTGGAAAAGAGTTGGAAGATTGAAGGTTTTTTTAGAAATGAAAGGTTTGGTTTATGGTGAGGAATAAACGTTGCAACGGAAGGCGCCCGTCTGTCAATAATAGTAAAACCCATATTGATAATAAAATACTATTATAATATAATTAGATTGTTGTGTGAAAAATTTAACAATAATTCACATATTTTGGTTATTAGGTAATTTCAAGAAGAATAGACTATGGTGGTGTCCATTTTAGGAGCTAGTAGTGAAGTAACACAAAATACATAGTGAAACATACAACTTAGTTTTAAAATATTAGGGAAAGATGTGTGAAACCATATGAAAAAGATTTTAGGCTCCTTGTTTAGTTTAGCTTTTGTTTTTGTATTATTCGGCTGTGGGAATCCAGTAACGGAAGAATTATTAAGCTATGTTAACGAAGATTTAGTACCACTCGCTGAAAAAGAAACAGAAATTTTAGAGGAGTACGCAAGTGTAACTGGTGAGAACTATACTGATGATGAAACAACATACTATCATATTTCAGATGTGATATTGCCTTTATATACTGATTTTATCGAAGACATCGAAGCTTTGAAATTTGAATCAACTGAAATCCGTGATGTTCACGAATTATTTATTCAAGCTCATAACACACAATACAACGGCATTGTACAAGTAATGTCAGCCATCGAAAATCAAGATTACGACATGATGATTCAAGCAAACGAAAAGCTTGAAGAAGGAAGAACAGGCTTAAGAGACTACCAATATGAATTACAAGACCTAGCAAAAAAATACGATGTACAACTAGAAATGGAACAATAATGAAGGGAGCTTAAGGGCTCTCTTTTTTCGTGGAGTGAATTTTGATATTAAAGGTATCCGCTACAATTGTTTAGTGCACCTTAAATCGAAAAAAATCCGCTCCAATCAAACGGCTATCCGCCCAAAACGGAAAGCTATGCGATCCAAACGAATGTGTATCCGCCCAAAAGGTATTTAAGTGATCCAAACAGTCGATTATCTGCTCCAATCAGTTAGCTATGTGATCAAGAGCACTATTTATGTGCTCCAAGGAAAAGCGTATCCGCTCGAATCCATACAGCAGCTCTAACGAAAAACACATCCGCTCCAATCAGTCGGCTATCCGCCCAAAACGGAAAGCTATGCGATCCAAACGAATATGTATCCGCCCAAAAGGTATTTAAGTGATCCAAACAGCCGATTATCTGCTCCAATCAGTTAGCTATGTGATCAAGAGCACTATTTATGTGATCCAAAGAAAAGCGTATCCGCTCGAATCCATACAGCAGCTCTAACGAAAAAACTCATCCGCTCCAAACAATTGCCTATCCGCCCTAAAAAATCCTGCACCACAACCCACATTCTCAAACAATCCCCAATACCCAACCAAAATCTAAATCCCAATACCCAACCAAAATCTAAATCCCAATACCCAACCAAAATCTAAATCCCAATACCCAACCAAAATCTAAATCCCAATACCCAACGAAAAATCTAAATGCCAAAAATTCCGACCTCTCCCAAGTTTGAAAGATGAAAAGTGTGGGGAATATATCATTATCACCACATGTATTTCGTATGATAATAATAACCACAATTTAACACATGAAAGTGCGATTAAATTCTCATAAAGAAACCGCATAAAACTATTAATCTGCAAACGCTTACACTTGGGTAACATACGAAAATGTGTTAAAATGTCATAAAATTCGAAATTTAGGAGGGGGATATATGGTTCATGTTCAATATATAAAACCATTTTATACGAAGGTGTCAGGGGATAACTTACGCTTGGTATTTGCTTATCAATACTTTTCCATTATTAAAGAAAACGAATTGTATCACTTCATTCCTGTGGAAGGAAAGGAAATGATTATCAATTTGAACACAATGCAGATAGAAAATTTGTCCGAAGTGTTTGTGTTCCAGAAGGGCAATCGTTTCATCCGCTACCCATTATATCAATTGCTCGTTCAATCAAATGTACACGATCACCTGATGCCGATTATTGACGAGGCGATATCACAAAAACAACAGCTGAACCTTGTACCGAAAGAAAATGAGACAGAAGTCGATCACATTATCAACTCGCTAGAAGAGAAAAATCTCGAACGCCTCATTGACGAAGCGCTTACCGAAAGAAATGAAGAACTCTTTTATGATTTAGTGGTAAGAAAAGAAAAGTTGAAATCAAAAAGTACTTAAAGCTACACCGATAGAACCCATCCACCATCATCCACGAATAACGAATTTTTGAATTGCTAACGGAGGAAAAGGCAGCATGATGGACTTACAAAATTTACATTTAAAATGCGCGGTCGCATTACAAAAAATGATTATGACACAAAAATAGAAGCACCTGCAATCCAACAAGGAGCAGGTGCTTTTACTATTACAATAGAAGGCATGGATGAAAGAACACAAAACTCGGATATTCGAATCTATTAGAAAATCATTCTATAAAGGGAGGGGAAGCTATGCGATTTGATAGGCAAAATCAAAATAACCGAAATTCAGTTCATTAAGAGATAAAAAAATGAATGACCAAAACAACAATACCAGAACCAACAATCCCGAATATCCAATCTGCTTTACTTAAAGAATAGTGTTTTGAATCTTTCATTCATATCCCTCCTTCTGTTGTTAAATCCTATTATTACCAAAAAGTGAACTGTCTATACATAGTTTCTATAATTTATTCAAACACTGGAAAATTGTACATTCATTCTGTCCATTTTGATTATAAAAGTTAAATAGTATAAAGCCTTTATACTATATAGATTGGAAACGAAATATATAAAAACAACTTATGAAAATATTGTTGCGGAATATGCATCTTAAAGTAATGTAATTGAATTCTACAAAGTTATGGTGGCTGCTTGATAGAAGATTACTCTAGAAAAGATAAAACCCAAACACCACCTACCAAAAATCAATTTTGCCAATCAAATGCCCCCCAAATAAAAAGTTTCCGGAACCACTATTCCTATCCCAATCAAAACTTGCTATCTTATAGACAAAAAGGAGAGAAAAAGAAATTTGATCGCAAAACCATTTTCAAGCTACGATATAACACTCGGACTCACCGCTCTTAAAAATCGCATTCCTCCCACTCACGAAAGATATTCTATTATAATAGAAGAACTCTCCCGCTACGAAGCTGGCGAACAGGGGGAGCAATACATTCTTCAATTACTATCAGAAAACGAACTCCCCAAAAACACCTATGTACTACATAATGTTCAATTCAAGTCGAAGGTAGATGTGCAGATTGATGTGTTGATCATTTCGCCATCCTGGTGTTTGTTACTAGAAGTGAAAAATATAAAAGGAACTCTTTACTTCCAAGATAATCCGTTACAACTAATTCGCATCGACAATGGAATAGAGCAAAACCTTGGAAGTCCAGAAGTGCAATTGACCAACTATATCTTTGGTTTAAAAGCATTACTTGAAAGCAAAAAAATAAATCTACCTATATATGGAGCTATTGTGTCTCCGTTTAATAATGCAATTATCAAAAAAACACCGAAATATTTTCCGATAAAAACTGGAAAAGAAATTATTCCATACATTTGGAATATCCAGCCGAAAATCGAAGGCATAGTAAATCCAACAACTTTGGTTAAACTAATAACTACAAAACATACCAAGGAAGATAATCGATTTCCATTATGTAATTACTTTAATATCAATAAAGAATCATTGATACAAGGAGTAGCTTGTCCAAGCTGTGGAACCTACTCAATGATCAAAACGTTAAGAACTTGGTATTGTCCTAATTGCAAAAAGAGTAGTATGCATGCCCATGAACAAGCATTGAAAGACTATTCCATGCTAATAAACAAAACTATCACAACACAAGAAGCGGTATCCTTTTTGCAATTAAGAAACCGACATGAAGCAAAAAGAATACTAAAAGCTAATAGTTTAGAAAGAGTTGGCGCAACTAAATCAAGCAGATATATATTAAAGTAATATCAAAAATTATGTGATCAAAAGTAAGGATAAGTGATCCAATGAATTGCTTATCCGCTCAAAAGAAAGTTATGTGACCAAAAGTGAATGCTAAGTGATCAAGAGAACATATTAAGTGATCCAATTAATTAGACAAGCGCTCCAAATCCATGTTTATGTGCCCGAAAGGTGACTTTAATATTTTAAAAAGTGGCTATATGATCAAGAGAAAGTAGTATACGACCAAATATAAGGATAAGTGATCCAATGAATTGCTTATCCGCTCAAAAGAAAGTTATGTGATCAAAAGCGAATGCTAAGTGATCAAGAGAACATATTAAGTGATCCAATTAATTAGACAAGCGCTCCAAATCCATGTTTATGTGCCCGAAAGGTGACTTAAATATTTTAAAAAGTGCCTATGTGATCAAGAGAAAGTAGCATACGACCAATTATAAGAATAAGTGATCCAATGAAGCACTTGTTCGCTCAAATAAAATGTATGTGCTTTAAACTTAGTTTGTTAAGCGCCCAAAATGAAAACTTATATGATGAAATTTATCTAGGTATGTGCTCCAAACCTCGGTCTTGAACAATGTAACAATGATTTAATCGAATTTTAATTCACAGACCAACTTGAAAGTTGTATACTAAAATGCAGGATTGAACCAAATAGGTTAAAATTAACGAATGAAATTATATAAACATAATTGTTCTTAATATTTGAAAGGAAGTAACGATCATTATGACAAAGAAAATTTGTGTTGTTGGGTTAGGGTATATTGGCTTACCAACAGCAGTTATGTTTGCAAATCACGGTGTAAAGGTGCATGGAGTGGATGTGAATCCAGCAGCCGTACGAAGCATTCAGGAAAAGCAATTACACATTGAGGAAAACGGCTTACAAGAGCGCTTAAATAAAGCGGTTGATGAAGGATTCTTAACTGCCTCTACCACACCAGAGGAAGCCGACGTGTTTATCGTTGCTGTTCCTTCACCAATCAATCCAGATAAAACAGCAAACCTTGAATACGTTCGTGAAGCTACAAAATCCATCGTTCCTTTTGTTAAAAAAGGAAACTTAGTAATCCTTGAATCAACAGTTCCACCAAAAACAGTGGAGCGTATTATGATTCCTGAATTGATCAAATCAGACCTAGAAATTGGTGTAGATTTATTTGTATCCCATTCACCAGAACGTGTTATTCCTGGTCGTATTTTCGATGAGTTAGTGAATAATGATCGTATTGTTGGAGGAATTAATAAAAAATCTGCTGAAATGACAAAAGAACTTTACGAAACTTTCGTTAAGGGAACAATCCATTTAACAGATGCAACGACTGCAGAGTTAGTAAAAGTAATGGAGAACACATATCGTGATGTAAATATTGCTTTTGCGAATGAATTAGCAAAAATGGCAGATTTATTAGACGTGAACATTTGGGAAGCCATTAAGTTTGCGAACTATCACCCACGTGTAAATGTTCATTTCCCTGGACCTGGTGTGGGGGGGCACTGTATCGCAGTAGATCCATGGTTCCTAGTAGAGCTTGGTGGAGAAAAAGCGCAAATCGTTCATATGTCTCGAAATACAAATGATAGTATGCCTGCATTCACTGCACAGAAAACACAAGCCATTTTAAACCAAAATAAAATTGCAGGTGCAAAAGTAGCAGTTCTTGGACTAGCATTTAAAGGTAATGTTGATGATATGCGTGAAAGTCCATCAACGGAAGTTATATATGAACTTCAAAAATTGGGCTTAGATGTCGTGTCATATGATCCACATATAAAGGAAAATAAACATATAACACAAACGCAAAGCTTAGAAGAAGCTACTAAAGAAGCAGATATTCTTCTATTCTTAACGGATCATAACGAGTTTAAAGAATACAATCCGTTATCAATCTCAGCGCGTAACAAAATTGTGTTCGATACGAAAAATTGCTTAAACCGTGAAGCTTGGCAAGAAGCAGGCTTCAAGTACCACTTACTTGGTGATTCTAAAAATAAATAGTTGAACCTCGGCAGTGTGCAATGAAAAATGCATGCTGCCTATTTTTTTGTTAAGATGGAAATAAATAAATTAAAAACCATCACTTACATAAGTGATGCAATGGACGGTAGAATTCTATATGAAAGAAACAGTACTAGGTATAAATGTAAATACAGAAAACTATGATGAACTGCTTCCCATGATTTTTGACAGAATTGAAACAAAGGAGAAATCTCTTATTGTTGCCATCAATCCTGAAAAAATAATAAAAGCAAAAAATGATCCCGCTCTAAAAAAACTGCTTAATGAAGCAGAGTTTCAAATTCCAGATGGTATAGGGGTAATCCTCGCTTCCAAGATTCAGAAAGGACAAATTACTTCACGTGTTACAGGCGTGGATATGATGATGCGCCTTTGTGAAGAGGCGGAGAAGCGACAAAAGCCTATCTTTTTATATGGAGGAAAACCGGGTATCGCTGATAAGGCTGCTGAGAAGCTAAAAGAGCTATATCCAAGTATCATTATTAGTGGCACACAAGACGGCTACGAAAAAGATAATGAAAAAGTCATTGCGAAAATAAATGAAGCAAAGCCTGATATACTATTTGTAGCGATGGGAAGTCCAAAGCAAGAAAACTGGATCAATGTAAACCGTGGTCAACTTCACCCTACGATTTATCAAGGGGTAGGAGGTTCCTTTGACGTATTAGCTGGTAATGTAAAACGTGCACCCGAAGCATTTCAGAAAATCGGTATGGAATGGTTCTATCGATTAATGAAGGAACCAAAACGAATCAAGCGACAAATTGCATTACCTCTCTTCTTATTAGAAGTGGCGCGCGGATCAAAGAAAAAGTAAGTGTAATAAAAGAAGGATTATCCAATCGAGAGAAAGAACTGCTCAAAGTGGATAATCTATGCAAATAAAAATAATCCTGTAATCTTTGTAATAATTTATTGTTAAAATGTAATAAAGGTGGTACACTGTACTAGAAGTAAGATTTTCTCTATGATATATAGTAATTTCCCTGCAAGGAAAAAAACGGTTGGTAGCCCGAAAAGAAGGTCTAAGTAGCTCGCACTGCTTAGACCTTCTTTTTTTATGCATAAATTAAGAAACCAGTCATATAATAGTCGAGGGATTAAAGCTACTTAGGGATAATAACAAACTCCTAAAAAATCCACTTTAAAAGAATGACAATTACTTTTCGGATAAATAACAAAAATAAATTTCAAATTACATGAAACTTCTTCAGACATCACCCGTCTAATTTACAATGAAACTATAATTCTCCAATATCCCTAATAATTTCACGATTAACCATCAAAAAAATACTATTGTATCAATAGTAAATAGAATTATTGGATTCCTATATTACTAAATTCATACTAAGTGTTTGTGTGATAATTGCTATATAAATATAGTAATTAGATAATTTTGGGAAGAATCTATTGGTTTTTTATATTTTTTTATGTAATAATCTATATAGATTTTAAGTTATCCTGTGGCATATAAACCTAGTTTTTCTTTTATAGTTACAATTATAATAAAAATGTAATTTGTGCTAAAAAAGGATTGACAACTATTTTATATACTACTAAACTTTTATGTGTACTAGTTTATCTACACATGAGTGTCGGGTAACTAAAATTTTAATTGAATTAGAGGAGGAAATCTTTCTATGGCTAACCAACCAAAGAAATACAAAAAATTTGTAGCATCTGCTGCAACGGCTACTTTAGTAGCATCTGCGATCGTGCCTGTGGCATCTGCAGCAACACCTTCAGATATCGCTGGTAACGACCACGAACAAAATATTAAAGACTTACTAGAATTAGGGTACGTTTCAGGTAAAGCTGACGGTTCTTTCGCTCCAAACGAAGCTGTAACTCGTGGACAAGTAGTATTAATGCTTGGTAAATGGGCTGAAGCTCAAGGTATCGAAGTACCAGCAGACTACTTAGAAAAAGAATACTTCACAGATTACCCATCATACTTAACTGATGACAACAAAAAATACTACGCTTTAGTAAAAGCTGCTGGTATTTTCGAAGGTTATGCTGACGGTTCATTAAAACCAGGTCAAAACATCTCTCGTGTACAAATGGCAGTAGTATTAAACTCTGCTTACGAAGCTGTAACTGGTAAATCTTTAGTAGAACTTGCTGGCGACACTTCTGATGTTGTTGTAAACGACATCGACGCTGTATACGCTGATTACCAACCAGCTGTATTAGCAATGAAAAAATTAGGTATCACTGCTGTTTCTAACTACAACCCATCTGGAACGGTAACTCGTGGCCAATTCGCTTCATTCTTAAACGCTACAATCAAAGCTGAGGCTCCTGCTGGGGAAGCTGGTGAAATTAAATCATTAACAGCTACTGGCGTTAGTGAATTAACAGTTGAATTTGACGGTGCTGTTGATCCGGAAGCTGTGGAATTCGCTTTAACTCGTGGTACTACTTCAATCGATGTAAGTGCTGTTAATTGGAACGAAAATAACACAGCTGCTGTATTGAAAGTTGACACTAAATTTGTTGATGCTACTTACACTTTAACTGTAAACGGTCTAGGTGAAGAAGCTGCAACTGCAACAGTTACAACAACTCGTGAAGTTGCAACGTCTATCGAATTCCTTTCAAACGCATTAACTTTAACTGGTAAAGAAGAAGTAGTTTCTTCAGGTGATGCTGCTTCATTAGTAGCGAAAATTACTTTTGAAGTATACAACCAATATGGTGAAGATATTACTGACAACATTGCTACTTCAAAATTTGAAGCTGAATTATCAGGAATTAAAGAAGATAAAATCCAAGTTACTGATAAAGGTGTAATTACTGCTTGGGTTGATGAAGATGAAGATGAAGGTCAAGAAGGTAGCATCGAATTAAAATTCGAAGATGGTGATATTGAAATCGATGTAGACCATGATGTAGTACTTTCAGACGAAAGTGAACCGGGAGAAGTTGAATTCCTATCAATCTACAACGAATTTGATGAAGCATTAACTACTGATAACGTAGAAGATAGTGAAGAATATTATGCATTAATTTCTCTAAAAGATCAATATGGCGTTGAAATTGATCCAGAAGATGCCTATACAAATGATGAACTTCTTGATAACGTTAAAGATGGATTGAAAATTGATGTGTCAGATAATGATATTTTCGAAATGGACGAAGATAACATTACTATCCTTTCAATCGATGGCGATAGATATTTTGCAATACCATTAGAGTTTGATACTTCTGATATCGCAAAAGAAGAAGTTAAAGCTGGTGAAAATACTATAACTATTAAAGCAACTGCTAATGGTTTTGAAACTTCAGAAGTAATTGCAGTAGAAGATAGTGGAGATGTAGTTAAGATTGACCTTTCTTCTCCAGAAGATGTTGTAGCTGCTGAAGAAGAAGTAAAATTACCTGTTTATGCTTATGATCAAAATGGTGATTTAGTTACTAATGTAGCAAAATTAAACAAATTAAAAACTGGTGATAAGATTACTATTTCAGGTGATGATTTAAGAGAAACAGACTTTAGTTTCGAAGAAGAAAATGGTCAAGTTTATTTAGTATTCACTACTCCTGAACATCCTGATAATAAGCGTAGTAATGGTTCTGAAATTCTACCTAATGAATCTGGATATGAAGATGAAGCTTATGAACTAGATATCGAAATTGAAGTTGAAGATTATGAAGATTCAGAAATCACTTTAAATGTTGAACCAAAAGCTTACCCAGCGACACTTGTAAGATTAAATAGCGATGTAAGCACTTCAATTTTCCAAGGTACAACAATTGATTTTGATTTCGAAGATTTTGTAATTGAAGACCAATATGGCCGTGTATTTGAAGATGTGAACGGTGCAGAAGTAGAACTTTCATTTGAAACTAATGATGATTCTGAATTCACAGTAACAAAGGATTCAACAACATTCTATGTAACTGCTCCTAGTGGAAAGAAATCAGAAACCGTTACATTTAAATTGAAGAGCTTACCTGATAGCAATGGAACAGCTTATGAATATTCAGAATTAGATGTAACATTCCGTTCTGTTGAAGAAGAGGAATATGATTCATATGAAGTTGAAGCTGAAGAATTAGTATATGGTGCAGATGCTTCAATTGCAGAAAATAACTATAAATCTCGTGTGAAAGTTTACGGGGTAAATGGTAACCAACGAGTATTATTACCATACGGTGCATATTACATTGTTACAAATAGCAAATTAGCAACATTTGATGAAAATTCAAAAACTTATGTATACGCAACTGAGAGTGCAGTAGCTGATTTAACTACTGATGATACAAGTGATATTAAATCATCATTTGAAACTGCATTTAAAGTAGTAATTAATAAAACAGGAGAAGAAATAGCAAAAGCTGTAACAGTATCTGAAGATGATCCAACAGCTACTACTTTCTCAATTACTAAAAATGTATCTGGTGCTGAACTTACTTCATTAGATATTACTGTATCTGAGGCTGCTAATTTGGCAGAAACTTTATCAGATTTGATCTTTGTAAATGGTTCTAGTGATTATGACTATGAAGTAGAAGATCAATATGCTAATGATACAGCTGTAATTGATTTTGTTGGAGATGAACTTGTTGCAGAATATGCTGATGGAACTTCATCTGATAAAGTTCGTTTAACAGTATCTAATGTAAATGATACTGATGATGATTACACATTATTAGGAAATGGTACTACAAAAGCGTCATTAACTGATATTGAATCTGGATCATCATTCACATTAACATTAAACATTGATGGTGTAACTAAAACACTTAAAGTTAATGTTGAATAATAATTAATTAATAATTTAAAGACTCTATGGAAATATATCCATAGAGTCTTTTTTAGGTTCTTTAAGATTTGCTGCAGTTTAAAAGGTCCAAAAATATTTTTTGGGATTATTATCAAGTACCATTAATATAATGAAAAAGTAAAGAGCCAACGTATATTTTCTAAATAATACTTCAGAAAACTAGAGATTGATAGGTACCTGTATAATAGTAGTTAGGTAACAATTCTGAAAATTAATGCTTATCATCTATGATACTTATAAAGTCAATTTAATAGTGAAATTAAGGGATTTAATAATAAGTAAGAATCCAAATAGGGGAAGAAAAATAAACTAATTTAGTATATAATAGAAAGAGCTATTATATAAATAAAAGGATTGAAGATTATGAAATTAAAAGAATCCACTAGAAAAAATGTGTTAATAGGAATGGTGGCATTCATTGTTTTAGGATTGATAGTAGCTAAAATTATGGCTAAATCCCAGGATGAAATGTTCGCTACCCAGGATATGTTGTTCCAACAAGCAACATATTTAAATAGTGAAGGTGAGTTTTTAGAAGCATCTGTATATATAAATGAATTATTAAAAACTCAATCAGAATCTGAAGAAGCTAACTATTTAGGTGGTATAATATCTGCAAATATTGGGGAAATGAACCAAGCTTCTATATTATTTCAAAAAACATTGGATATTAATCCACATAGAGTGGAAGATCCGATTTTTATGTTACAGTTTGGAGAAACACTTTTTAATGTAGAAAGGTATAGAGATGCAAAAATCGTATTAGAACGTTGCCAAGTATCTGCCTGGACACCAGAAGAGGTTCCAAATTATCAAGAAAAGGTAGCAGAATTACTTAAATCTATCGAAGAAATTATAGAATAAGGAAGGTATACATATATGACTTCGTTTTATGGAAAATATCACGAAAAAGGTATCATTAGTGATGAAGAAGAAAATAGTGTTTCAAGGACGAATGTCGATAAATGGATATTTAGATTACTTTTAGTTTTAATAGGATTTATGCCAATTGTAATACTGGCACATACAGAAGAAGTAATAAGTCCATTAATATCAGATATTTCAGTACTTACATCTGGTACAAAAGGAGATTTATTTACACATTATAAATCTTTAATTGTATTAATAATTACAATAATTACAGGGATTCTTCTACTTGCAAAAATATTTTTTATGAATGGGAAGATAAGAAAGACAAAAGTGAATTACATTTTAGGAATATTTGTGTGTGCAATTGTGTTTTCTACTATTTTATCACCAAATATTACAATCGCATTAAATGGCCAGTATAATCGCTCAGACGGTGCTATTAGTTGGTTATGTTACATTGTATTAATGTTTATTGCAATGAACATTAACTATCCTAAAAAAGTTATAAATTATGTAATGTACTCATTAATCCCATTTGTAATTGTAAATCTATTTATAATTACGAATAATTTTTATGGCAATGATATGTTAAAAAATAAAATTGTTCAAGATGTAATAAGCATTTTTTTAGTAGATGGAACCAATTTATCAGAAGGTTCTCAACTTGTAGGTACTTTAAACCAATGGAATTATATGAGTGGTATGTTTGGAATAATTACAGCGATGTTTTTAGTTTGGGCTATGCTCGAAAGAAAATGGATTACAAGTATTATTAGTATTATTGTTACATTTGCCTCAGTTTCAGTATTATTTATGTCAGTATCTAGAGGTGGATTTGTAACATTGTTATTAATAATGCTGTTATTGTTATTTAGTATTCTAAGAATGGAAAACAAATTAAAAGCAATAGTAGTCTATAGTTTATTTCTTCTAATAGCAGCACCAATATTTCACATTCTAGCAAAAGAAAATCCTGAAGTATGGAATGAATCATTTGGACTATTTATTGACAGTAATCCGTATATGGAAGAAGAATTAGATGGAAATGAAAACGTAAGTTTTACTTATGAATATAATCTTATAAATAAGGTGTATGCATCAGAGAATTCATTTGAATTACCGATATTACCCGAAAGAGAATATGCCCCGGGTTCAGGACGATTTTATATATGGGAAAAAACATACGATTTATTAAAAGAAAGACCTTTCTTTGGATATGGTTTAGATACTTTAATGTATAATTTTCCACATTATAATATTGATGCACGTTCTGGGTTAAATACAGAACATACAATAACTGATAAACCTCATAATTTATTTGTAGGTATACTATACGGAACTGGAATAGTTGGATTTGGCGTATTTCTGTTAATTATAGTAACACTTGCTCTCTTGAGCTTTAAAGCTTTATTAATAGAGAAGTGTCAAAATAATAGTGTGTTAGGAGTAGCCATTATTGCATACTTATTACAAGCAATGGTTAATGATTCACTACCAAGCACATCAGCAGTTATTTTTGTTTTTATGGGTATTATGATTTCTTTAGCAACTAAAACAATAGAAAGAGAAGGAGTAAATGACTAGTGAAAGGTTCATTAGAATTACGTGATATAATTGAAGTAATATTAAAGGGGAAAAAGATTGTTGTAATTACTACAATATTATTTATTCTAATTGCAGGAATTGCTTATTGGTTAATAATCCCCCCAAAATACGAATCGGAAGCAGTTGTGCAATTAGTAATAAATGAGGAAGATTCTAGCCTTATGGAAAATTATATTGCGTCTGTATTTATTCCAGAAGTGTATATACAACGATCGAAAAATGAACAGTTAATAAATGATGCTTTTAAAAAAGAAAATTTAAGTAATCAATTTTTAGAAAAAAATTTAAATGTTAACAATAATATGAATTTAATTGTTATGACGTATACAAGTGATACAAAAGAAAATGCTCAAAAAGAATTGCAAACTATTTTAAATTTAATTAAAGATAATATGAGTACTGCAGTTCAAAGTAACTTAAAAGATTTAGGAAATGCATATTTAAAAGACGTTACAGTTTTATCTAAAGAAATTGAAAATTTAATTAATGAATATAATTCAATTATAAGAGATAATAACTTACCTGAACTATTGATATTACAAACCTTAGTAGATTCCCAGGTGTTAATGTCAATTTCTAATGATCAAACAAAAGCTTTAGC
Organism: Lysinibacillus sp. PLM2; assembly: GCA_023168345.1. Taxonomy (NCBI): domain Bacteria; kingdom Bacillati; phylum Bacillota; class Bacilli; order Caryophanales; family Bacillaceae; genus Lysinibacillus; species Lysinibacillus sp. PLM2. The sequence continues at coordinate 790,792 of AP025689.1, forward strand.
AAATTTAAGTGGTGAATTACAAAACCAATTAATGCTTTTACAAACACAAATAAAAGTTAAGGCATTGGAATATGATAAAGCATTAACGAAATATCAATCAGTAGAAACTGGAATAGAAAACTTTAATCCGGATCCATATATTCGTACTATTACTAAGCCTAGTCTTGCTGAAGAGCCCTCATCACCTGGTATAATTTTATGCTTAGGAATTGGTCTAGTTATTGGTTTGATGATTGGTTTGAGTCTAGTGTTTTTCCGACAATATTGGAGAAATACAACACCGGTAAAATAGATTTTAGAGAGGGTTGCTCTTATGAGTTATCAAAAAAGAATTGTCACGTTTTTTATAATTGATTCGTGTATTGTAATCTCCGCAATCTTTATAAGTTACTGGATACTAAATCCAACGATAAACATATATTCTGATAAATTAATAGTATTAAGTGCTATTACCCTACTTATAAGTCATCATATTGCTGCCTATTTTTTTCATCTTTATAATCGCATGTGGAGTGTTGCCTCTGCTCGTGAACTTTTAACAATCTGTTTTGCAGTTACAATTTCAGTTGTAACTGCAAGCATAATACAATACATAATCAATCAAGATGTTTATTTTAGAGTAATGGCTGTTACGTGGTCTCTTCATATTATTATGATTGGTGGATCACGCTTCATCTTGCGTCTACTACATGATAAAGAATCATTAAATAATACAGATAATTTAAAAAGAATTTTAATTGTTGGTGCTGGTCAAGGCGGAACTATACTTATTCGAAACTTAAAACATAATCCTAACACAGATTTTATACCAATCGGATTTATTGATGATGATTTAAATAAGCAAAATCTAAAATTAATGAATGTTACTGTTTTAGGAACAACAAATGATATTCCTAAAATTGTTGAGAAGAATAAAATAGATGAAATCATAATCGCAATACCATCTTTAGGTAAATTTGGAATTAGGAGTATTTATAATCGCTGTGCAAAGGCAAATATAAAAGTTAAAATAATGCCAAAAATTGAAGATGTTATAACAGGTAATATATCAGTTAATGATATTAAAGAAGTAAATATTGAAGATTTACTTGGTCGTGAAGAAGTAAAACTAGATATGATTTCTATTTCTAAAAATTTAACTGAAAAAGTAATATTGGTAACAGGAGCAGGAGGATCTATTGGATCTGAAATTTGTAGGCAAGTATTATCTTTTAAGCCTAAAAAACTTATTTTATTAGGTCATGGTGAAAACTCAATTTATACAATAAATTTAGAATTGAAAGAAAAGTATATAGAAAGCAAAAGTGAAATAATACCTGTAATTGCAGATGTACAAGATCGGAAAAGAATTTTTGAAATTATTCAGTATTATCAACCAGATGTAATATACCATGCTGCAGCACATAAACACGTACCATTGATGGAAGAAAACCCGATTGAAGCAGTGAAAAATAATATATTCGGTACAAAAAATGTAGCAGAAGCAGCGCATGAATTTAGAGTTCGGAATTTTGTTTTAATTTCTACAGATAAAGCTGTTAACCCTACAAATGTAATGGGTTCAACAAAAAGAATTGCCGAAATGGTTATACAGAATTTAGCAAGAAATAGTTTAACAACTTTTGCAGCTGTTCGTTTTGGTAATGTGCTTGGTTCTCGTGGAAGTGTTGTACCAAGGTTCAAGTCGCAAATTGCTAATGGGGGACCTGTTACAGTAACACATCCAGACATGACTAGATATTTTATGACGATTCCCGAAGCGTCTCGCCTCGTTCTACAAGCAGGAGCGTTAGCAGTGGGTGGTGAGGTATTCGTACTTGATATGGGGGAACCAGTAAAAATTGTGGACTTAGCAAAAAACTTAATTAATTTATCTGGATTTAAAGAAGATGAGATAAAAATTGAATTTTCAGGTATTCGACCGGGTGAAAAAATGTATGAAGAACTTCTAAATGAAAAAGAAATTCAGAAGGAACATATTTATCCAAAAATTCATGTAGGCAAAGCGAATTGTATGGAAGAATATCAACTTAAAGTATTATTAAATGAATTAGAATATTTAGATGATACTAAATTACTAAAGAAAAAACTTATCAATGTGGCTAATGGAAAAGATTGGATGGAAGTGGAAAAATTAATTAATGAAGTGGTTGGTAAATAACAATCTAGTTTAAACGCCTATTTTCTCACTTTAAACTGTACTTAATTCACTTCAAAAGTTTTTATGTTAGGTGATAAATTTATGCATTTATTTTTTAAAAGGAGAGGGTATATCTGTATAAATTAATTAAAAGGTTCTTAGATATCATATTATCACTATTATGTATGATTCTGTTATCGCCTATATTCTTATTAATATTTATTTTTATAAAAATAGATTCTAAAGGTCCTATTTTCTTTAAACAAAAAAGAGTTGGGTATAAGAAAAGATATTTTTATATTTTAAAGTTTAGAACCATGAAAATCGAAACTCCCAGTGACATGCCTACCCATTTATTAAATAACTCAGATCAATATATTACAAGAGTTGGTAAGTATTTAAGGAAAACTAGTTTAGATGAATTACCCCAATTGTGGAATGTATTAAAAGGAGAAATGAGTTTAATTGGACCGAGACCTGCTCTATGGAATCAGTATGATTTAATTGAAGAACGAGATAAATATGGTGCTAATGATATTTTACCAGGTCTTACAGGTTGGGCACAAATTAATGGTAGGGATGAGTTACCCATCGATATTAAGGCAAAACTTGATGGTGAATATGTTGAAAAAATAAGCTTTATGTTGGATTGTAAATGTTTTGTAAAAACAATTTTTAGTGTTTTGAAGAGTGAAGGGGTAGTTGAAGGTAGTAGACAAAAAATAGAAAAGTAGAAACAGTATTTGAAAGGGTAATAAATAATTATGTTATTAATAACTGGAATTACAGGACATACTGGTGGTTATTTTTTACAAGAATTAATTAAAAATAATTATAATGGTCCAATTCGATGCATTGTTAGAAAAACTTCTGATACAGCTTTGATTGATAAAAGTGGGTTAAATATTGAAAAGGTATATGGTGATATTACAGATTTAAACTTTCTTGAAAAGTGTATGAAGGGAATAAAAACAGTTTTTCATATAATTAATATTAGACACACATTAACAATTTTAAAAGTAGCTCTCAAACATGATGTTTCTAGAATGATTTGTGTACATACAACTGGAATATATTCTAAATTTAGAAACGCTTCTTCAGAATATATTGAAATAGAAGGACAAATTAAAAAAATAGTAAATGATTCTAAAATAAAAATGACCATATTAAGACCAACAATGATATATGGTGATTTATGTGATCATAATATGAGTAAATTTATTAAAATGGTTGATAAATTCCCTATTTTCCCTGTAATTAATAAAGGGTCTTGTTTAATTCAACCAGTTAATGCAAGAGACTTAGGAAAGGCTTATTATGCAGTTTTAATGACAGATTCTGAGACTTTAAAGTATGAATATAATTTATCTGGACATAATCCGATAACGATGCTTAAATCATTTCAACTGATAAGTAAAAATTTGAATAAAAAGAGAATATTTATTAATTGCCCTTTATCAATCGGTGTCTTACTTGCTAAGATTTTAAAGTTAAGTACATTTAGTAAAATAGATTATATTGAAAAAGTTCAACGTATGAGTGAAGATAGATGTTTCTCTCATGAAGATGCTAAAAATGACTTTAATTATCAGACTGAGCGTTTTGAAATAGGAATTGAGAGGGAAGTAAAACAATACTTAGAAAGAAGAAGTAGAATTATATGAGTAAAATACTTTTTTTAGCAAATCATTTTATTACCCTTTATAATTTTCGTAAGGAACTAATTAAAAGAATTGTTGATGAGGGGCATGAAGTATATTTATCTATTCCAGCTTCAGATCAAAATGAGTTTTTTAGAGAGTTGGGTTGTGAAATTATTGAAACTCCAATTGATCGTAGAGGAGTAAATCCGGTAAAAGATATAAAATTAATTCTTTCTTATCATCTATTAATTAAACAACTAAAGCCTGATATAATTTTTTCGTACACTATTAAACCGAATATTTATGGATCTATGATATCTAATATATTGAAAATTAAACAAGTTTCAAATGTAACCGGTACTGGTGCAACTTTTATTAATAATAATTTAATTAGTAAAGTAGCTAAAGCATTTTATAAAATTTCAATCAAACATTCCTATAAAGTATTTTTCCAAAATAAAGGTGATTGTGAGTTTTTTATAAAAAACAAAATGATAAAATCAAATTATGATATATTACCTGGTTCAGGTGTTAACCTTGAACATTTTAAATACTCAAATTTACCACATGATAATGAAACAAACTTTATTTTTATAGGTCGTATTATGAAATTAAAAGGTATTGATGAGTATTTAAAAGCTGCACAAGTCATTAAATCAGAGTTTCCTAACACTAATTTTTTTGTAGCAGGATTTATTGAAGAAGAAAAATATAAAAAGATTATTGATGATTACAACAACAATGGAATTATTAATTATATAGGTTTTCAAAAAGATATAAAATCATGGATTGAAAAATGTCATTGTACAATACTCCCATCTTATGGTGGCGAAGGTGTACCAAATGTTTTATTAGAATCAGCAGCTATGGGACGGATTTGTATTGCAAGTAATATAGATGGATCGAAGGAAGTCATAGATAATTATACAACTGGTTATTTATTTGAGAAAGGTAATGAACAAGATTTAATTAATAAAATAAAATTATTCTTAAATCAAAGTTCAGATAATAAAAGGGCTATGGGTATTCGCAGTAGAGAAAAAATGATAAAAGAATTTAATCGTGAATTTATTATTGATAAGTATTTAAAAGAAATTAAATTACTGGAAGTGGAGAAGAATGATGGTAAGAAAAAGGGAACTTTTACAAAAGTATAGAATCATAATCAATTTTATTCTTAAGTTATCCAAAATATTTCCAAAAGGTTTCTATTTAAAGCTATTAAAAATAATTAGAAGTCATGATAATCATTTTGCAATGTTATTAAGGTATATTTGTTTAAAAAACTGTGCTAAAAGCTGTGGAGAAAATGTCGCAATATTTTCAAATGTTTATCTATTAAGAGTCCAAAATTTAGTTATTGGTGATAATGTAAGTATCCATCCTTTATGTTATATAGATGCGATTGGTGGAATTGAAATTGGAAATGATGTGTCAATTGCACATAATACTACCATAATGTCAGAGGAACACATCTTTACTGACATTAACAGAAACATAAAAGATCAAGGATGTGAGTATAAAGAGACTAAAATTGAAAATAATGTTTGGATTGGAGCTGGTTGTAGAATTTTAGCTGGTACAACAATACAAAGTGGAAGTATCATTGCAGCTGGAGCTGTTGTAACAAAGGATGTTGAAGAAAATATAATTGTTGGAGGAGTTCCAGCTAAGCGAATAAAGGGAAGGTAATTTTTTATGAAACTGTTATTTGCTCACGACCATACTTTTTATAAATATGGAGATCAATACTTTAGTACAGGTGGCTTATCAAAGAAAATGTTAGAAAGATATACAAAAGTTTTCGATGAAGTCACTGTTATTAGTAGACAAAAGATATTAACCGAACCTAATAATAATTTAACATTAGCTAGTACCGATAGAGTGAAATTTTTGGACATTCCCAATATTAAATCTTTAAATGGTTTATTAAAATATAATTTAGCCCAAAAAAAGATAGAACAAGAAGTTAAAAAGTGTGATTATTTAATTTCACGTTTACCCAGTTCCATAGGTGCATTAGCAATTAGTAAAGCTAAAAAACTCAATAAACCCTATTTAATAGAATTAGTAGCTTGTCCATGGGATGAACTATGGAATCATAGTCTGAAGGGTAAAATAATAGCACCATATAACTATTTTAAAACTAAAAAATTAGTAGGCGAGTCAAAATATGTTCTCTATGTAACGAATAAATTTCTACAATTAAGATATCCAACTAGTGGACTAAATATAAACTGTTCAAATGTTTCATTAAAAGATATTGATTCCGAAGTTTTAAAAGGTAGAATAAGTAAAATTTGCTTAAAAAATAATTCAACGAAAATTATTTTAGGAACTACTGCAGCGGTAAATGTGAAATATAAAGGACAACAATATATCATAGAAGCTTTAGGTAAATTAAAAAAAGAAGGTATTACAAATTATGAATATCAGTTGGTCGGTGGAGGTGATATAACTTATTTAAAAAGTATTGCTGAAAAAAACGACGTGCTTAATCAAATCAAATTTTTAGGGTTAAAAAAGCATGATGAAGTTTATGATTGGTTAGATTCAATTGACATATATGCTCAACCGAGTAGACAAGAAGGTTTACCTAGAGCATTAATTGAAGCTATGAGTAGAGGAATCCCTTCTTTAGGAGCTAATACTGCTGGTATTCCAGAATTATTAGAAGAAGAATTTATTTTTAGTAATTCAAAAAAGAATATTTTAGAAATAGTTTCCATTTTAAATAAATTTTTGGATATATCTATTATGAAAAAACAAGCTATTAGAAATTTTGAGGAATCGAAAAAGTATCAAAGTGACATAATTGAATTTAATAGAATTACTTTCTTCAATAGATTCATAGAAGAGAATAATAAGCAATAATTAAAATAGGAATACAATAGATTAATATTGGTACAATTTTTTATTAAAATTTGTACAATACGAGGTGTAATTTTGAAAAAATTTTTTAAAAATATATCTTGGACTATATTTGGAAACGGATTTTCTTCACTAGCTAAATGGCTTGTAGTAATATTAATTGCAAAATTACTTTCTGCCAAGGATGTAGGTGTATATTCATTAGCATTTGCTTTAACAGCTCCAATTACTTTATTTGCTAATATGAAGCTAAGGTCTTTATTTGTTACAGATTCTGAGAATCGCTTTAGTAATTATATTGTTATTAGGCATATTTTTAATTTCGGAGCAATTATTATTTTCTTAATTATCGGTGCATTTTTTTATAGAGAGTATTTACTTGTTATATTATTAGTTGGCATATCTAAAATTTTAGATTTAAATTCGGATATATATTATTCATATCCACATAAGCTGGGTAATTTAGATTATATTGGTAAAACAATAATTATTAAGAATATAATACTAATCATTGTATTTTATATTAGCATTATCTTAACTAATAATTTAGTTGAATCATTATTAATTATGACCCTTAGTCAGGTAGTAATCTTTCTAATTGAAAAGAATTTGATTTCGAAAAAATTTGATATCAATTCTAAACCTGTTAACAAAGAAAGAGTTATTAATATTTTAAAACTCGGTTTGCCCTTAGGGGTAATATCAATGATATATACTATTATTACAAATGTTCCAAGATACGTTCTTGAATTTTATTATGGAGCTACAATCTTAGGGTATTTTGCAGCAATTATGTATATAGTAACAGCTTCTAATCTTTTTTTAACAGCTATTTCACAAGTGTTTTTACCAAGGCTTTCAAAATTATATAAAGAACAAAATATAATTAAGTTTAGAAAGTATTTATATAATTATTTATTATTAATTACATTTATTTTTGGGGTACTATTTACTATTTTTATTTTTATTTTTGGGGAAGAAATACTTTATCTTTTGTACGGTGGAGATTATGTTAAGTATCATAAAGTGTTCTTTATAGTAGTATTAGCAGTTACAGTAAATATGCTTAGTTCGAACTTAGACATTGCTTTGATTGCAATTCATAATATTAGAAACCAATTACCAATGTTTATTTTTAATTTATTTATAGCTATACTATTTAGTATGTTTTTAGTTAAAAGTTTCGGTATATATGGGGCGGCTATATCACTACTTTTAAGTTATTTAATATTATTTGTTCTAAGATTATATATTTTAGAAAAGAAATTAAGGGTTGATTATAAACAATTTGGAAAATGAGTGAAACAAAATGTATCGACAGTATATAAAACTTTCTTTGTTCTTAATATTACTAGCATGGTCTTTTTTATTTCTTTTTTTTGATGATTTAATTTATGGTGTCATTTCATTACTATTACTTACTCTTTGTGCATTGATAATAAGTAATTTAGAATTGAATCATCCTTTAACATGGTTCGCACCAGCTTATTTTTTGTATTCTTCTTCTTTATCAATATTAACATTATTTAATGAAGTAGATATGAGATTTAATATAAAAGAAACAGTACAACTTGAATGGATAGGGTTATTCTGTATCATTTTGATATTTTTAATTCCTTTTTTAAAAAACGAAGAAAATTTATCAATAAATATGAATCAGAAAGAAATCATAAAAATTAAAGATTTAGGCTTTATCACTAGACCGATCTATTTATTTTCAATCTTAATATTAATATTGTATCTAGGTTATGTTTATGCAAATGGTTTAAGTACGAAAAGAATGATTGCACTTGATGAATCGGGTATTCATAGCCTTAGGTTATTTATACCAATTTATGTTTTATGTTTTGTACTTTTAGTAATTGAAAAACTTATAATAAATAATAAATTCCCTTTATATTTTTACGCATTTAATTTGTTATTTGCAATGTCTATTCTACTAGTCATTGGAGAAAGGGATGTACTCTTAAGAGTTTTAATAGTAGTTCTATTTTTAACTCATCTACTATATAAGAAGTTTAAAAAACTTTATATTATTTTATTGGCATTATGTGGATTGATTACATTACCTATATTAGGTAAGTTGAAAAGTGCATTATTTGATACTCAAACGAATGGTGAAGAAAATAGTATTTTATATAATTTATTAAGTGGGGAATTTTATTCAGCTTCTAGAAATTTAAATACTTTATTGAATAATATTGGAGAATGGGAATTTTTCTTTGGGAAAACTTTTCTTTATGACATTGAAAGAGCTTTTTTTAATGGAGATAGATCACCTGTTGTATGGTTTAATAATACATTCCATCCTGAAGTAGTTGAAGCAGGTGGGGGATATGGATTTTCTATAATGGGTGAAGGGTACATTAATTTTGGTGTTCTAGGTTTAATAATAGTTGCTGCTATTCTTGGTTTTATTCTCAAATTTTTATATTATTCTTCTCAAAAAAGTCTAATCTGGCTTTTAATCTATATCACTGCAGTACCAATTTTTATTTATTTAATTAGAGCAGATTTTGCTAATTTACTATCTCAAGTATTGAAACAAATTATATTCCCAATTGCTATTTTATTAGTAACAAAAGAGATTTTAAGGAAAGCAACTGAGAATAAAAGTTAATTAATATAGTATTAATTTTTGCGCTACAATATCCATGATTGAAAAGTCCAATATGGTTTCACAGAACAAAGCTTAGTTTTTGTATGAAATTTTGATATAACTCTTAGGTCATAATATTAATAATGCAAGCACACATTAGGAAGGAAGGTTTAGCATGTATAAAATAGCAGTTGCTGGAACTGGTTACGTTGGTTTAGTTGCCGGAGTTTGTTTTGCCGAAGTTGGTCATCAAGTAAGTTGTGTTGATATTGACGAGAGTAAAGTGAACTTAATGAAGTCTGGTGTATCACCAATTTATGAGGCTGATTTGGAAGAGTTAATGCAAAAAAATTACGCTGCAGGCAAAATTAATTATACGACTGATTATCAATCAGCATATAAAAATGCTGATGCAATTTTTATCGGTGTAGGAACTCCAGAACAACCAGACGGTTCTGCAAATCTATCGTATATAGCGACTGTTGCAAGGCAAATAGCTGAATCAATAGAGAAGGATTGTCTTGTAGTTGTAAAATCAACAGTTCCGGTGGGTACAAATGATAAAGTTGAACAGTTTATTAAAGACTTTTTAGTTAATGATGTGAAAGTAGAAGTAGCATCTAATCCAGAGTTTTTAGCCCAAGGTTCTGCTGTACATGACACACTTCATGCAGAGAGAATTATTATTGGCACGGAAAGTAAATGGGCTGAAGAATTATTGATGAAAATCTATGAACCATTTAATCTACCCATTGTTTCAGTAAATAGAAGATCGGCTGAAATGATCAAATATGCATCAAATGATTTCCTAGCACTTAAAATTTCATATATGAATGATATCGCTAACCTTTGTGAATTGGTTGGAGCGGATATCCAAGATGTTGCTAAAGGAATGAGTTTTGATAAGCGTATTGGAGATAAGTTCTTAAATGCGGGGATAGGTTTTGGCGGATCATGTTTCCCAAAAGATACAAAAGCACTTGACTATATTGCTAGACAGAATGGTTATGAATTGAGAACTGTTAAAGCTGCGATTGATGTGAATAAAGAACAAAAAACAATGTTATATAAGAAAGCAAGTAAAAGGCTTATTACTTTTAATGGTCTTAAGGTTGCAGTTTTAGGTTTAACCTTTAAGCCTGGAACTGATGATCTAAGGGAAGCTGCATCACTTGAAAATGTTCCATTATTATTAGAGCAAGGGGCAAATATATATGCTTACGATCCTGTGGGTACCTTAAACTTTACTAAAGTATACCCTGAAGGAAAATGTGCTAAAGGTTCTATTACATATGTCAATAATGTTGAAGAAGCTTTAGATTCTGCAAATGTCTGCTTTATTTTTACTGAATGGGGAGAAATCAAAGCAATATCACCAGGAATGTATAAAACGTTAATGAGAACACCTTTAGTATACGATGGAAGAAATATTTATAAAGTAGAGGATATGGAAAAAGCTGGAGTGGAATATCACTCAATCGGTAGAAGATCCACAAGTAGAGAACGATTGAAGGAGTCGAAGGGTATTGAACTACAAACCTCTAGATAATAGTAAAACATATCTAATTACTGGAGCTGCAGGATTTATTGGTTTTTATTTATCCAAAAAATTATTAGAACAAGGGTGCAGAGTAATTGGTATCGATAATCTTAATGAATATTATGATGTGAATCTCAAATATGCACGATTAGTTCAATTAGAAGCGAATGAAAAGTTTACTTTTATCAAAGGTGATATATCTGATAAAGAATTAATTATGAGTACTTTTGAAGAAATTAAACCTAATGTTGTAGTTAACTTAGCAGCTCAAGCTGGGGTAAGATATTCTATTGAAAATCCAGATGTCTACATTCAAAGTAATATAATTGGTTTCTTTAATATTCTTGAGGCATGCCGTAATTATCCTGTCGATCACCTTGTTTATGCATCATCTAGTTCGGTCTATGGTGCAAATAAAAAAGTGCCATTTGAGGAAACAGATTTCGTAGATAATCCAGTGTCACTTTATGCAGCGACAAAGAAATCAAATGAATTAATGGCTCATACATACAGTTATTTATATCAAATCCCAGCTACCGGTCTTCGTTTCTTCACAGTCTATGGTCCAATGGGTAGACCCGACATGGCCTATTTCGGATTTACAAATAAATATTTTTCAGGTGAACCAATTAGAATCTTTAATAATGGAGATTTTGAAAATGATCTTTATAGAGATTTTACATACATCGATGACATTGTAGAAGGGATAACTCGACTCTTAAGTCATATACCTGATGAAACCGTTCCACATAAAGTATATAATATAGGAAATAACAATCCAGAAAAGTTGATGGTATTTATTGAATCTCTACAACAAGCATTAAGTAATGCACTAGGTAAAGATATACAGTTTGATAAAATCTTTGAACCTATTAAACCAGGTGATGTTCCTGCTACATATGCTTCTACTGATCTTTTATATAATGCAGTCGGTTTTAAACCTCATACTTCGATTCAAGTAGGTTTACAGAAATTTGTAGATTGGTATGTAGATTATTACAAAATTAAATAAACTACCTATTAATAAGCCATATGAAATCAGGATTTCATGTGGCTTATTTGAGTAGGTTGGAAAAGGTGCATCTTTTACTAGAAACTATTAATCTAAAATCGCGTTAGCGATTCCTTGTACGAATTGGATTTACAGGATATAATTGAGGACGAAATGACGATTGTTCTTCCATTGTAGGTAAATTGTAGACGGGATTTTGGATTGCTAGAAAATATAGAAAAGAGTGGTATGTTCATGAAAAAAGGAATCACTATGGGACTGGCTGCGTTATTAGTAGCGGGTAGCATTTCCCCGGCAGTGCTAGCAGCAGAGGCGAGTAAATCACCTATTGAAACATTCGCTGCAACTAATAAAAAAGATAAAGATGAAGAAAATGAACGATTCTTTGAAAAGGTAAAAGTGGAATCGTTAACTTTAGAAGATGCTGTTCGCTATGGCTTAAACAGTAGCTATTCATTAAAAGAATTAGAGTTTGCCCTTGAACAATTGAATGTAACCGAAGATAAATTGGATGATCAATATGATGTTGCAGAGAGTTCTCTAGAAAGTGCCATTAAACAAAGAGATGAATTAAAGAAAAAACTTGAGACTACACCAGACTCCGTTACATTAGAAACTGCAACTAAAGATTTAAATACTCAAATAAGCAACTTACTAGAATCGTTACGAGATGCTGGGGTTCCAGTTGAAGATATCGAAGCTGCTGCAGAAGAAGCAACACCACAGGATGAATCTAATGGTTTGAACAGTCAAATTGATAATCTACAAGGTTTTCTAGATGCTTTACAAACCTATATAAAAGAAAATACTGAATACAAAAATGATCAACTGCTTAAAGAACAATTGGCTTTAGTGGAAACAAACATCGCTACTTTACGTAGCACTGTAACCAGCCTAGAAAACACCCTAGACGACCTAGATTCTCAATACGAAACAATTTTCAATAATCGTGTCGTAGCGCGTGAAAGCATGGAAGTGTCTATAACTTCATCTTATTTAGGTTTAGTGATGATACAAGATCAAATTAATCACCTGAAAAATATGTTGAACACACAACAAACTCAACTCGACGCTATGAAAACACGCTATGAGCTTGGGTTAATTTCTGCTAGAGATTATGAAAAGGAAACACGTAGTATTTCAGATTTAGAGACTCAGATTGCCGATTTAGAAAAGCAGTTAAAAAATGACAAAGCTACATTTGCCTTAACAATTGGAATTACATATGATGAGGATTATTCTATTGAAGTTCCTGAATTAGGGGACATTTCATTAGTTGAACAGACAACGTCTACAGAAGAGCTTATTAAAAACAGCTTTAATATGGTAGCTGCGAAAAATGCTGTATTACGTGCTGAAGATAAGTTGGATGAAGTAGAAGATATTGAAGGCAGAGTAAAAGAAGATGAAGAACTAGCTGAAATCGAGTTAGAAATTGCTAAGCTGAGTAAAGAAAAACTAGAAGTTGATTTAGAAAAAGTGATTAAAAACTTATATCAACAAGTTCAACAACAATACTCTGCTCTTAAAACAGCTGAAAAAGAATTAGCTGAGGCGAAGATTGATCATCAAGATTTACAATTGTTCTTTGACCTAGGCTTGTTATCAAAACAAGAGTTCGATACAGCAAATACCCCTGTAACACAAGCTGAATTCAATTACCAAAATTCTAAATATCAATACTACTTAGTTACAAAACAAATCGAATTAGTTGAAGCTGGCGTAATTCCTGCGAATTAATTTCATTAATAGTAGCTTCAATGTCTAAAATAATGCGCGGGCCCAGTATTCACTAGGCTCGCTGTTTTTATTTTAAATTTTGTTTTATGTGGATTATTTCAAACGCGGAAACAGTTTAATGAAATTTAAGGTAAGTAGAAGTTAACAATTCGATATTAACTTAAGAATAAAAGACAGTTGAAAGTCTCCTGTATTTTGCAAGATAAAAGTGCAGAGAATTGCAATGAAAAATACAGAGTGTTGCCACCCAATATTTTTACTATTTTCTCGACAATGCGTTGGCTAAACGAAAGCTCTGACCCGTATATGAAATGATATGGGCATGGTGGATCAAGCGATCCACTAGAGCTGCCGTTAAACGTGAATCTGAGAAAATACGATTCCACTGACTGAATTCTAAATTAGACGTAATAATTAAACTTTTTTGTTCGTAACACTCTGATATAATTTGAAACAATAATTCTGCTCCTTCTTTCCCAAAAGGAAGATAACCCATTTCATCTAAAATCATCAAATCCACTTTCTCTAACTTACTACGAAACTGCTTTAATTTTCCCATCACAAGTGCTTGCTCTAATTCTTCAACTAAATGTGATACTCGATAAAAACGCACCTCATAACCTTGCTCACAAGCTCTTCTACCAAGCGCTGAAGCTAAATGAGTTTTTCCCGTGCCAGGCGCTCCTACTAAAATTAAATTCTCTTTTCTTCGAATGAAATCTAACTTCATTAATTCTTCTTTTGTTAAATGCTTGGGTAAGCTGATATCTTTATGCCATTCATACGTTTCCAATGTTTTTGTATCGATGAATCGCGCTTGCTTCAAGTTTCTTGCTATTTTGGCTTGTTCACGACCCTTTTGTTCTTTTAATAAAAGTTGATAAATAAATTCTTCCGGCGTTGTGAATGGAACATCATCTATTGCTTCGGCTATATGGGCAAGTCGAAGCTGTTTACACAATTCAAGAATGGCTTCATTCATGCGTTGTTACCCCCGTTCCCTTTGGAGATAATGCATCATAGTCTGTCCAATTGACACCGTAAGGATGTTCCTGTTCTTCAATATTTTTTGCAATGTAATCATAAAAATTCTGGTCAATTTCTTTCATTTCATGGTTTACCAGAAGCGTAATCAATTCATTAATACGCTGTTTTCTTAACGCAAGGGATGGGACTGTTAAATATTCTTTTATACGTGTTGGTAAATATGGTGTATAACGTGAATGTCCGATTACACGTGGCTTTTTCAACCAATCTTTTAAAATATCTTTCCATGGTATAAAACGGCGTTTTTTCATATAAGGTCTTGCATCCGTTAATAAAATTTCACCGTCATTTGTAATAACTTTGAACTTATCCCAATAGGTGATGCAATATAGCTGCACATAGTTACGCGCTCTTGGGACATGAATGAAATGTTGATCCAATTTGAATTCATTATACTTGTTAAATTTAATCGCAAACTGCTTAAAAACAGGATAAGGTTTTTCAGGTAATTTTAATAATTGCTTCTGCTCCCGTATCCATAAATCCTCAATCAGTTCTTCTTTTTTATAATGTAGCCTTTGACGGTCCTTCTTTAACTGTTGTTCTAGTTTCTCACCTAAATCTTCTAAGTCTTTAATGACTGGTGGGGTGCTAAAGAAGTTATAGCGAACATACCCAACCTTTCGTTCGACATGACCTTTTTCATTACCACTTTCAGGATTACAAACTTGAACCTGGAAGCCATAGTAATTTTGGAAATGACGAAAAGCTTCCGTTAACTCTGCTTCCGAATCTCCTTTTCTTACTTTTTTCACCGCAGGTGTTAAATTATCAATTCTAAGACTGATTGGTACACCGCCAGCTTGCTTAAACAGTTGTTGTAATCCACTTAAAAAACATTCTAGATTTTCTCCAGGCATGGGTACTGCGAATCCAGTATTACTTGCTGGGAAGGACATAACTAATGCATGGACATCCACGATTTCTCCATCTTGAACAGCCTCCATAGTTCCAAAATCCAACTGTGCTTCACCTTCGGGATGATCTAATCTTTCATGACCTTTACTGAATTCATCATCTTCTGCTGAGCGCCATTCTTGAATGTAATTACACACTGTGCGATAGGATCCTTCAAAGCCCATCGATTGTAAATCTTCGTACATTTTCTTATTTGTCCGACGTAACTTTTTCTTCACTTTTAAATCTTCTTCAAGCCAATCACTAACGATTTCTCCCCATTTTTCTTCATCTTCATACATCATACCTTTTTTGATATACAGTTTTTCTTGAGGTAGTTGCTCCCCATCACCATACTTTTTGGCGGTACGCCAATTTACTTTCATAGCAGTTGCCACTGCAGAGATAGATAATCCTTTTTCGTTTCGTAATGTTTTGATACAATTAACTTCAGACATTGCTAGCATCCTTTCATTCCTCCACTGGTAAAATTCGACACTTTAACAGTAGAGCGACTTGGGGTGACTGGCAAGTCTATTTTTTTTGGCACTAAAAAAGTGCTAGACTCTGTACAAATTCGTTGCACATGTCTGCACTTCTATTTTGCAATAAACATCTCCTTTCAACTGCCTCAAACTTCACTCTTTTTATAGATTAATAGAATTAATCAAACACGATAACTGAACGCCCGACATTACTACAGTTATGATCGTGGAAATTATTTAATGCTTCATTTATATTATCTAGTTGGATGGTGTTCAGTACGAGTTCATCTAATTTTAGTTTACCGTCTAAGTAAAGCTGTGCAATAATGGGAAAGTCCTTCATTGGTTGAATGTTCCCATAAAAACTACCTTTAATGTTTTTTCCAACGCGGTGAAAACCGCCAGCTGGTAAATTTAGTGTTTGATCTGGTTTATAGGCACCAACTACTACAATTGTGCCTCCCTTACGTGTGCTATGCCAAGCAGTTTCAGTAGCACGGGTGTTTCCAGAACAATCAATAGAGAAGTGAACACCTAGGCTATTTGTTAAGTTTTTAATTTGTTCAATTGCGTCTGGTTCACTGGTATTAACCGTATGTGTTGCGCCAAATTGTTTTGCTAAATTTAGGTTATTCTCTTTAATATCGCATGCAATAATTTTACTTGCACCTGCAATCTTAGCACCTTGTATGGCATTAACGCCAACACCACCAATACCAAATATTGCAACGGTAGAACCAGGTGTTATACCTGCAGCTTTCACTGCTGCTCCGTAACCAGTTGCTACGCCACAGCCAATTAATGCAGCTTGAGCCATTGGCATCGCATCAGGTAGTTTGACACATGACATTTCGGGTACAACAGCGTATTCAGCAAATGTTGATAATAACGAATTGTGATAGATTGTTTCACCTTCTAATTTGAGACGAGAGGTTCCGTCTAATAGTGTACCGTTAAACATTGGTCCGAAAGCAGATTCACATAAGTGTACAGATCCCTCAAGGCAAAATTCACAAATACCACAGTAAGGCACCCAACTAAGTGCTACTTTGTCACCGACTTTTACATTTTTAACTGATGCACCAACTGAAACGACTATACCTGATCCTTCGTGTCCTAAGATTGTAGGAGTAGGAGTAGTTGGATCTTCAATAGCATTTAAATCACTATGGCAAATACCTGTTGCAGCAATTTTTACTAATACTTCGTTATCGTTGGGAGTAAGCAGTTCTACTTCTTTAATTTGTAATGGTGTATTTGTTTCCATTAATACAGCTGCTCTCATTTTGTCACCTCTTCCTTTTAGTAAGCAAACCAAATTGCACGTTTTGTTATAAATGAGTTTAATGAATGGATGGCGTATTCTTTTCCCCAACCACTTTGTTTAATACCACCAAATGGACTTGCCATATCATAGCAACCGTACCTGTTAACAAAGACCATTCCAGCTTTCAATTGGTTTGCTACTCGATGAGCACGAGACGGATCACCAGTCCATAAACCTGCTCCTAGTCCATAGATTGTATCGTTGGCCATTTGGATTACTTCCTCTTCTGTTTGAAATGGAATTATACATAAAACAGGGCCAAAGATTTCCTCTTGAGCGACTTTCATTTTATTGTGAACATTTGCAATAATCGTTGGTTTTACAAAGTAACCATTTGCATTTGAACCTTCAAGATCACGTTCACCACCTGTTACGATAGTGGCTCCTTCTTCACGTGCACTTTCGATATACGCTAAAATGGATTCCATATGAGCTTTCGTACATTGTGGACCTTGATTACTATTTGGATCGAATGGATCTCCACATTTATAATTGCGAGCTCTTTCAGCAATTTTCTCAACTACATATTCATAAATTGACTCTTGAGCGAATAATCGAGTGGGAGATGAACATTTCTCACCTTTGTGAGTAAATAATCCGATAAATGAACGTTCAATTGCAGAATCTAAATCTTTATAATCATCAAAAATTATATTTGGTGACTTTCCTCCAAGCTCGAGCGTTACGGGTTTTAAATTGCTATCAGCAGAATCACGTAATAATTGTTTCCCAACCTTTGTTGAACCTGTAAATGAAAGTTTATCTATATCAGGATGTTTACTTATCCAAGTACCAACCTTACTATCCCCAACTAGTAAATTAACTGTACCAGGGGGAAGTACTTCATTTTGATCTAAAATTTCAAAGAATCGTATAGCTGAAAAAGAGGTAGCATTCGCTGGTTTTAGTAAAACTGTATTGGCCATAGCTAAAGCAGGGGCCATTTTAAGAGCTGCCATCTGTAAAGGGAAATTGAAAGGGACGATTTGTCCACAAACCCCAATTGGATCAGCTGTCGTAACACTTAAAAAATCCCCTTCAACTGGATTATTTTCAGTGTAAAATTTATCTGTCCATCCGGCATAGTATTCGAAAAGCTCTATACATTCCGTCATATCTTCCCATGCCTCGGTATATAATTTTCCATTGTCCAAGGATTCTAACGTTGCTAGTTCCGCCTGATGCTTTTGAATAAGAGAACCCATTAACTGTAAGACTTTAGCTCGTCTCTTTCTAGTCATTTTTTTCCATTCATTACCTTCTAACGCTTCACGTGCTGCTATAACTGCATCATTTACAAGTTGTTCTGAGGCAATTTCGTATTTGCCAATTATTTGACCGGTTGCGGGATTAATAGACTCTATTAAATTAGTTGTTCCTGTTTTTACCCATTTTCCATTAACATAAGAACTTTTAATATCTTTTAGCCATTCTTTAGCCCACTCTAATTTTGGCTGTTCAATACCTTCAAATTGAGTTTTTATCATCTTTATCACCTCATAATAAATTCATTAATTTAATCTCTTCCAAACTATAATTCTTTAATAAATCATTTACTTTTGAGTAGCCAATTTTTTCTTTAAGACGTGTTAGATAAGGGATAGGGGAGTTTACTAATTCTAAACAACGTTGTTCATTCACAACTATTCCCTCAATACATTTTGTACGGAAAATATCTGTTACGTTCGTAATTAGTTGAATTTGATCAATAATATTAAACAATGCGTAGTTTTCAAATACATTTAAATTTAATTCAGCAAGTTCAAGTGCTCCCTGAACAGAACGTTGAATTCCAGCAACTTGTAAGGAACATTGAATAACTGTCTCTGGAATTACTGGATTAATTTTTCCTGGAAAGAACGATGAACCACTTTGAACAGCAGGAAGCTTAATTTCATTAAAACCACCATAAGGTCCAGAGCTTAAAAGACGTAAATCCTTTGCAATTTTTAAATAAGCATTACTTAACTGAGTTAAGTGATTAGATACGTCTATAAAAATATCAATATTCTGTGCAGCATCAAATAAGTTTTTATTTCTTTCTAAAGAGAGTTGTGTTTCCTTTTTTAAAATTTCAACAATAGTATTTCTATAACTATCAGATGCTCCGTCACCAGTTCCAATTACCGTTCCACCTAAACTGATCAGTAGTAATGGCTGGAGAGACTGTTCAAGAGATGTTACACGGCGTTTTAATAATTCAATATAGCCACTAAAAAAATCATAAAAGCGAATAGGTAATGCATCTTGCAAGCAAGTCCTTGCCATAGTTTGGGTAGTTGAAAACTTATTTGCTATAAATGATAAAGCCTCTATCAACAGATTAAGTTTTGGAACTAGTTTCATCGCTAAAGAGTAAATAGTAATGCGACCTGCAGTATTACAAACATCGGCTGTAGACTGCGATAGATTAACGTCTTCAATAGGGTGTACCTGAGTGGAAGTACACTTTAGGCCACGATTTGCTAATGTAGCAAGTACTTCATTCATGTTCATGTTAATGCCTATACCTCCACCACCATGAAAAACGTCGATAGGAAATTGATTCAAATATTCTCCATTTTGCAATGCTTTACAGGCTTTTTGAATTGCATTGAATTTCTCTTCTGTAAGTAAATTTTCTAAGTAATTTGCCTTGGCAGAAGCCAATTTTACAGTGGCAATTGTCTTAATATAATCAGGATAGAGTGACAATGGTTTGTTAGAAAAAGACATGTTTTGCATCGTACGGATTGTTTGTATTCCATAAAGTAGATTTTCATCAATTTCAATTTGCCCCAAGGTATTCATTTCATTTCTTTTCAATCGTTAATCACACCCTTTGGTTCGTAATACGAACATATAATTCACAATATGAACTTAAGGGTATTATAGTTCCCGCTGTATAAAAGTGTCAATATTGTTTTTCTTTTTTATGTTATATTAGTTTTATGAATACAAACGATACAAAATCAGCCGTACAATCAGTTGATAGGGCGCTAGAACTTTTAGAAATCGTTGCAAGCAGTGAACATTCAATTTCAATTTTAGAGTTAATTGAGAAAACTGGATTGAATCGTACAACTGTTTGGAGACTATTGAAAACTTTAGAAAATAGAGGATTTGTTGAAAAAGATGAGGTAACAAATAATTATCGAATAGGAGTGAAACTATACCAGTTAGTGAAAAGTAACGATAGTTATAGTTATTTATTAAAGACGGTACAACCATATATGGAGAAACTTTGTGAAACGTATAATGAGACCGTCATTTTGAGTGTTTTTCAAAATACGAAAATGTACAATCTCTATCAAGTGGATCCATCGCATACTGTTCGTTTAATGAACTATACAAATACTTTTTCACCGTTACACTGTTCTTCAAATGGTAAGCTACAGCTAAGTTATTTTACTGAGGAGGAACTAGAATCTTATTTAACGTATCCTTTGGAGGAATTTTCACCGTATACGATTACAAACAAACGAGCGTTAAAATTACAACTTGAACAGATTCGTCAGCAAAACTACAGTTTATCTATTGGTGAATATGATGAAAGTGAAAATGCAATTTCAATTGCTATTGAACAATTCGGTAAACCAGTTGCCTTTTTAACATTAGGAGGTCCAGCATTTCGAGTTTCTGAAAAAGATTTGCGTGGTATTTCATCTCAATTATTAAAAGTTGCAAAAGAAATATCAGACAAATTGAAATAAAAAGACTGGCCAATTTATTAAGCTAAAAACCCCTAGCTAATACGAAATTTTATTGAACTTCGAATTTGCTAGGGGTACAATTTATCACCTTTATAGTTAAATTAAAAAATTACTGATTTAAAACGGGCAATTTAGCTTTTCCTAAGCTTTTTACATACGATTTATTTTTCTAAATTCAGAAGGGGCAATTTTCATTACCTGTTTGAATTTTCTACTTAAATAAAAACCATTTTGAAATCCACATTTTTCTGCAATAGTCTCCAGGTTATCTGTTGTTTCCAATAATAGTGTTCTTGCTACTCTTAATCTTGATAATGATAAATATTCGATTGGATTCACGCCAATATGCTTTGTAAAGCGACGGGTTAATTGAGAAGGAGTGATCCCATACTTTAGTGCGAGTTGTTGGAAACTAATCTTATCTGCATAATTTTCATGGATAAAATTCAAGACATCATCAATTACCTCATCTTTAATATGAGGATCTTCTTCTAATATAAATAACTCATGCTCGATTAAAAATTGAATGTAGATATCGTAAATTAAATGTGCTTTTATCTGTTTACTATATTCATCCTCTAAAAAGGCGAGTTTTGAAAAAAAACGATAAGTCGTGTTCAATCTATCTAAATTTTGGAGTGAATATACACCAAGCCGTAAAAATTTTGTTATTTCAATATCTGCGCTTGCTTGAAAAAAGTGAAACTTTAAAGGTTGAACCACTTTACGAAATAATGGATATCTAGGAGGGCATACAATAATATCACCAAATTTTGCGATTCCGCTTTTTTCTAAATACCCGAACGCCATTTCACCTTCTTCAATAAAGAAAAAAGACCAATGTGGGTATGTATCGTACGATAATTGAAACTCTTCTATTGGATTCCAATAAGAATGTTGTTGAATGGAAATAGTATTGTTCGCAAATAATATCTCGCTCAAAATCTCACTCCTTTTGCAAAAAAGTATATGTTTCGGAAAATTCGTGCATTCACTAATCTGTCATCATTTTATAAAATGTTAAAAAATAATGAAAGCGTTTTTTTTTGGAGGAGTGTTGAAGTGAAAATTATAGGAATTGAAGTAAAACATTATTTACTACCATTAGATCCACCGTTTAAAGCCGCATGGGATCCACAGCCGAGGAAAAATTTTGCCGCAACTGTTGTTTATGTACATACAGATGCAGGCATTACAGGCGTAGGCTCTGGAGATTTAATGATGGGACTTAGTGGACACGAACATCTATTTATTGGGCAAGATCCATTCGACATCGAAAGGCATCACCAAATCATTTCAAATATTGATTTTCATTATGGACGTTGTTGGCCACTTGATCTAGCATTATGGGATTTAATGGGGAAAGCAACAAAACAACCAGTATATAAATTATTAGGTGCAAAAAACGATAAAATTTTAGCTTATGCCTCTACTGGTGAAATCGTAACACCAGAAGTTCGAGCAGAACGTGCATTAAAATTTGTAGATCAAGGTTTTAAAGCAATGAAAATTCGTTTTCACCATTTAAATGTAAAAGATGATATAAAAGTTGTTGAAGCTGTACGAGAAGCTGTTGGTAATAAACTAGATATTATGGTAGATGCCAATCAAGGATGGAAAATGCCATGGGACACAGAACGTACATGGGATTTAAAGAAAGCGACAGAGGTTGCACGTGAGTTAGAGAAGCTAGATGTATTTTGGCTAGAGGAACCATTAGCATGCCATGAGTTTGAAAACATGGCTAAACTTAGAGATAAGGTAGAAATCCGTATTGCAGGTGGCGAGATGAACCGTAATTGGTATGACTTCCGTGAGATGTATCATCATAATTCATTAGATGTGTACCAGCCAGATGTAGCTTTGTCAGGTGGTATTACAGGAGTAAAAAAGATTGCAGAATTAGTACAGGGGAAAGGATCATGGTTTAGTCCACATACATGGACAAATGGTATTGGTGTTTTAGGAAATCTTCATTTAGCACTTGGGGTAAGTAATTGCCCATATTTAGAGTTTCCATATGATCCGCCTGCATGGTCTAATGAGCGCCGTGATTACATTCAGGAGAATAAATTAATGATAGATTCAGAAGGTTACCTTTGTGCACCTAAAAATCCTGGATTAGGTTTTGAACTTGATCAAGATGCATTGGAAAAGTATGAAATTAAACATTTTTATGTAGGTGAAACTGAATAAAAGAGGGGAAATCAAATGGAAAAATTTACAGCATTTATTAACGGTCAATTTTTAATAAATGACAATGATACTTGGTTAGATGTTACTTACCCTGGAACAAATGAAGTCGAAGCACAAGTTCAATGTTGTCAGATTGAGCATGTTGAAAAAGCGGTAACATGTGCGAAGGTTGCTTTTAAACATTGGAAAAATATAGCTGCATACGAACGTGAAAATTACGTGAAGAAGTTAGTAGCATTACTTCGTGAAGAAGAGAATTATAAAGCACTTGGAAAATATATCAACTTAGAAATGGGAAAACCACTTAATGCAGCGAATTTAGAAGTAATCAGTAGTGCAGACATAGCAGAATATCAATCGCAGTGGGCGCGAAGAATTGAGGGTGAAGTTGTTACAAGTGATTCCCCAACAGAACGTATTTTAATAGAAAAAGAACCACTGGGTGTAGTTGGTGTCATCGTTCCATGGAATTTTCCGATTTATGTTTTAATTCGTAAAGTAGTACCAGCTCTCATCGCAGGCAATACAGTTGTTATAAAGCCTAGCATTAAATCACCGATTTCCGCTATAAAGCTGGCAGAATTTTTTCAAAAAGCAGGATTTCCAAATGGTGTCGTAAATGTAGTAACTGGTACAGATGAAACTGTAGGGGAAGCGCTTACATCGTCGGATATCCAAATGGTTACATTTACTGGTTCAACTCGAGTTGGTCAACAAATTATGAAGAAATGTGCATCTAATATGATTCGAGTATCACTTGAATTAGGTGGTAAAGCTCCAGCGATTATTATGGCTGATGCGGATTTAGATTTAGCTGTAACTGCTGTGAAGGGTGGTCGCTTATCGAATTCTGGTCAAGTTTGTAGTAATACAGAGCGTGTATATGTACATGAGTCGATAAAGGATAAATTTGTATCGAAACTTTTAGCAGCATTTAATGAGGTAAAAGTTGGAGATGGGCAAGTTAATCCAGAGGTAGAAGTGGGGTGTTTAGTATCTTCTAAAGATGCTTTACGTGTCGACACGATGGTAAAAGAAGCAGTAGTGGAAGGGGCAAAAATATTGTGCGGTGGTCGCATTTTAACAGAAATAGGAGATAGCTATTACGCACCAACTATTTTAGATCATTGTCATCAGAATATGAAAATTGTGCAACAAGAGGTATTTGGTCCAGTACTTCCGATTCTTACGTTTTCAACAATTGAAGAAGTAATTGAAATGGCAAATGATTCTGATTATGGTCTGACATCGAATGTTTACACGACCTCTTATGGAACGGTTATGAAGCTTACAAAAGAATTGGAGTTTGGAGAAGTATATGTGAATCGTCAACAAGGGGAAGCATATCAAGGTTACCATACAGGATGGAAAAAATCCGGTATTGGTGGTGATGACGGTAAACATGGGTTCGAGGAATTTTTGCAACACAAAACCGTATATTTAAGTTTTTAAGATGGGAAATTGATTATTACTTGTTATTATTCTAGATCTCATACTTTTATTTATTCATTTTAATATTGTTTTAGGGGGGACAACACATTGTCAGTACAACTCAGCTATTATACTCGTACAAAAATTATATTTGGTGAAAATAGCTATTTAAATTTACCAAAAGAGATTGATAGGTTATCTAGTAAACGAAAAGTTCTCATTGTAACGGATCAGGGCGTTAAAATGGTAGGCATTTTAGAAAAAGTAGAAGCAGTGTTAATAAAAGCTGGATTTGAAGTGGAATCATATACAGATGTAAAACCTGACCCTTCCATTACACAAATTGACGAAGTGGCAAATATAATTCGAGAAAATGGAGTGAAATGTGTAATAGGACTTGGTGGAGGTTCAGCTATGGACGTTGCTAAAATGGCTACACTTGTATCGAGTGATACTTACGACACCGATCATTATGTACTAATGAAAAATCCATTTAAAATCAGTGATGTTATAAATATTGCTATTCCAACAACTTCAGGAACAGGGGCAGAAGTAACAAGCACTGTTGTATTTTCTGACACAAACGGTCGTAAAGTTTGGGGGTGGGATGAAAATATGGCACCTTCATTAGCTATACTTGACCCTATTTTTACTGTTAACCTCCCATTACATTTAACGGTAGCAACAACACTTGATGCTATGATCCATGCGATAGAAGCAGTGAGTGGTAAACGTTCTAATCCAATGATCGAAGCATTCAGTTACCAATCTATTCGATTGATTAATGAGAATTTTGAAAAGGTATTACAGAATCCACTTAACGTAGAGGCACGTGGAAACTTATCACTAGGTGCGACGCTTGCAGGAATAGCGATTGAGCAAGGGGGAACTGGATTAGCTCACTGTATAGGGCATGCGTTGGGGAGTTTGGAGAAAATACCACATGGTCGAGGAGTAGCAATTGCATTATATGAAATTATAGATTGGAATTTAGCAAATGCACCAGAAAAATATAAAACAGTTGCAAATGCAATGGATATCGAATGGAATTCCGAGGCACCCTTCAAAATAGCAGCACGGTACAAATATTTAGTTCATACTGGTCAACTCGAATTATCATTAGCAAATTCGCAAATAAAGGATGTAAGTTTGTTTGTTCAAATAATGCAAGATCAAGAAAATCAACCAATGTTACAGAATAACTGCGTGGTTCCGACAGAAGAACAGTTAACACAATTCGCAGAAAATATCTTTAATTTATAATTTCTTACAAAGGGGATTGGGGAATGAAAAAAATTAATTTGCGTCATGGAGTTTTTTGGCCACCATTTATATTGCTAATAGTTGCTGGGATATTTAGTTTATTGTATCCAGATTTGTTTTTGGAGAAGGTAAATATTGCAAATAACTGGCTACTGGATAATGTAGGATGGTTGTTTAGTTTAGGTGGATTACTAATGTTAGTAGTTGTCATTGCTGTATATTTCTCTCCATTAGGAAAATATCGTATTGGAGGTAAAGATGCTAAGCCAATGCTTAGCATGAAAAACTGGTTAGCAATTACATTGTGTACTACCATTGCAGCAGGCGTGACATTTTGGGGAATTGTCGAGCCAATTAATCATCTAGTTTTGCCTCCAGAATCATTAGGATTAGAACCTAATAGTGCTGAAGCATCAATTTTTTCAATGTCAACAATGTATTTACATTGGACAATAACGCCGTATGCTATTTATTGTGTGCCAGCGTTAATGTTTGCATTTGCATTTTACAATATGAGAAAGAGCTTCAGTTTAAGTTCAACACTATCACCACTTTTAGGTAAACATACAGAGGGAAAATTTAGTTCTGTTATTGATGGTATTTCACTATATACATTAGCACTAGGGATGGCTTCTGCAATGGGAACAGCCGTATTAAATATGGCTGGGGGTGTAAACTACTTAACTGGTTGGGCAAGTAATGCAACTATGTGGGCGATTATCGCAGCAATCACAATGATTACCTTCACTATATCGGCATCTACAGGCTTAATGAGGGGGATTCGAATATTATCGAATATAAACATGTATGTTTACATTTTAATTATTATTTTTATCTTTATCACTGGTCCAATGACATTTATAGTTAATTTAGGTACAGAATCTTTTGGTCACTATTTAACAAATTTCCTTGATAAAAGTTTATTTACTGGTGCTGCTTCTGGTGATATGTGGCCAAAATGGTGGACAGTATTTTACTGGGCCAACTGGTTTGCATGGGCAGCTATAACAGCAATGTTTTTAGGTCGTATTGGTTATGGTTATACAATCCGTACATTTATTATCGTAAACTTTGTAGTACCTTCAGCATTTGGTGCGCTTTGGATGACAATTTTTGGAGGAACAGCAATTCATAAACAATTAACTGAAGGAACACTAGGAGATATTTTAAATACTTTAGGTTCAGAATCCGTACTTTACGCAGTATTAGCAGATGTACCATTATCCGTTCTCGTAATACCTTTTTACTTATTTATTGTCTTTATTTCATTCGTTACTGCATCTGACTCAAATATATCAGCTATGGGTGGTATTAGTTCGCATGGAATTTCCCCTGAAAGTCAAGAAGCACATATATTAGTAAAAATAATGTGGGGAGCAGCCGTAGGTGTTATTGCATGGGTTATGTTAAGCTTTGCCAAAATAGATGGAATAAAAATCCTCTCAAATTTAGGTGGAATTCCCGCATTAATATTATGTTTAGCAATTGTTTTATCGCTTATAAAAGTCGCATATAATCCAGGTAAGTATGATGTCACTGCACAAGTGAAAGCAGAGGAAAAGTTTTCTTCAGAAAATAGACATCTATCTGAAAGTAGTAATGATATTAAAGATGAAAAAACGCTTGTGTAATATATAAAGAAATAAAATGATTGGATTTAAGGAAGATATGAATTTTAAATGCCGTCATTAAAACCCCTCTATGTGCGTGGGTTAATTTCCGCCAGAGAGGCATCAAGATTTACAATTGTACTTTGATTTAGGCTTGTTATCAAAACAAGAGTTCGATGCAGCAAATACGCCTGTAACACAAGCTGAATTCAATTACCAAAATGCTAAATATCAATACTACTTAGTTACAAAACAAATCGAATTAATCGAAGCTGGGGTTATTCCGGCAAATTAGTTCAATACAGAGCATGTGTCTAATAAACTGGACGCATGCTTTTTAATATGGATAAGATTGTAATATTGTAAATGTTATATTTATTAATCAATTGTAAATTATTGGTGACAATTGATGGCTATCTGCTGGACAAAGAACTGTCTATCCAATGTTCTGATGTATGAGTAAGTCATAAATTGGCTCATGCATTTTTTGAAAGATAAACAGTTATTCATACAAACTGGAATTTCCTCCTTCTCTTTTCTCTTGCTATTAACATAGACAAGCACGCTTGCCTCCGTATAAGCAAAAATCAAGGAAGTTTAAATCCGAAACAAAAGGAAGTATTAATTAAACCTCATTGGTTTTTCAACTTAAATATAAATTTTTCAGAGATTCAAACATTGTTTTTCCATAACTACAAAACAAAAGATTTTAACAGTTCCTTTTGTATCTATTTTAGCAGTTACATTATTTACTTCTCCCAATAATTCCAAAGGTCAGTGCCAATGGATATCCTCATAATTTCACTCGATTTTTTAAATCATTCATAGTCCATTTTATAGTTTATTTAAATTATATGATAATCAATATAGATTATTTTTTAATAATTCAGAAAGTTTTGCATAGATTGAGTATACAGAACGTTAATATATTAACTTACTAATTTGTTTGTTTATTTTTTTATAAGGGAGGAAGAACTATTCAAGTTAAAGTTCAGGGAGAAAGATGGTTCCCATCGGAAAGGTCCTTTGAGGAAGAAAATCGAGAACTATGGGGCAATTGGTATTGTGATTCTGAGATTGGAAGATTAAGAGATGTACTAATGAGAAGGCCGGGTTCTGAAATAGAAAGAGTTAATGATTCTAACTTCTCAATCTATCGTTGGAAAGCACCTATGAATGTAGAAAGAGCTAGAGAACAACAAGATTTTTTAGTCAACATTTATAAGGAACATGGTGTGAATGTTCATTATGTCGAAAAACAAAGAGAAGATCGACCAAACGCTTTATTTATGAGGGATCAAGTATTTATGACTCCAGAAGGTGCAATCGTTTGCAGAAATGGAATATCTGCAAGAAGAGGAGAAGAAAGATATGCGGCTGAAGCGCTTGCAAGTATCGGAGTGCCAATAGTGAAAACCATTAATGGAAATGGTTTTTTTGATGGAGCTTGTGCCATGTGGGTGGATCGACAAACGGTCATAATTGGAACCGGTGCTCGTGCTAATAAAGAAGGAGCAGACCAGGTTATTTCTGAATTAAGGAATATGGGTGTAACGGATATTATTCGCTTTGAAATTCCTTATGGACATGCTCATTTAGATGGGCTTATTAATATTGCCGATAGGAAAAAAGTAGTCTTGTTCCCATGGCAAGTTCCGTATGACGTTGTTAATTCTTTAATTGAGCGAGAGTTTGAAATCATCGAAGCTACTAATCTAGAAGAGATTAAAGTGAACGCTTGTATCAATTTTGTCGCAATTGAGCCAGGAAAAGTAGTGATGCCTGCAAATTGTCCTGAAACGAAAATGAAAATAGAGAATGCTGGAATACAAGTGATTGAAGCACCTATGGATGAAATCTTAAAAGGATGGGGTGCAATCCATTGCATGACGGCTTTTTTGAGACGAGATCCTATTTAATAAAATGGTAGTGTCAAAACTTCTATGAAAAATTGAAAATCACAAAAAATTAGACGAAAGTTACGCTTCGAACGAGTGGACAATCGCTCTTGACAAACATTCCGGAAAAGGTTGCGCCTTGTTTTGAGGGCGAAGGGAAAAAGTAGGCACACCAAATAACCCTCGCCCAATACCAATTTTAACCTTTTCCTCCATTCGGTTTGTCAAGAGTTCGCTACGCCGATTGTCTTGTATGCTGTTGTTTGAGGGCTCTGCTAAAAAAAGCAGGCGGTTATGCAGTTAGCTCTTGTTGGGCAAGTTCAATCAGTTTTGTCCAACGTGCAGGCATATGTGGCATCTTTTCCAGTGCTGGAATCATGACTGGCACACGGTTTTCTAGCTTTGCATGTGGTCGAAGGAAATTGAAATAGGCCACAAACATTGTCACAAACGAAACTGATCCCGTTTCGGATCCAAAACCCGTCGTGGCACGGTAGTGCCTTTAAACGTTCGATTTAGGCGTTCAATTATTTGCTTCAACCAACGGTATTCTGCTGATACAGGATCTTCGTTTGTTAAGCCGATTACTTGTGTCACATCAAACCAAATTTCATGTCGTGCGAAGTAGTGTTGGGCTAATAAGTATATGGGATTGCCGTCTACGATTATATTTAGATCCTGAGGGATCTCCTTAAACTTTTGTAATACATCATCAATTGCTTTAATCGCAGACAATGTATCGCGATTTTGTGAAACACGATAAGACAGAATCACCTTTTTTGCCGCATCAAAGAAAAAGAATAAATAATGCCATTTCCCATTCACACGAATATAGGTCTCGTCGCCACAAAACTGATCCGATAGTTCATAAGGATAACGATCAACGAACGGTTTCATCAAGATAGATACACTATTTACGTAGTTTAGAATCGTTTGGTGTGAAATAGAAATGTTATGTATATCATGCATCAATGCAGCTGTTCTACGGGCTGAAAGCCCATAGTTAATGTGGTAAGTCAATATCAACCCTAGGGTGTGCTGTGACACTTGAATTCTCGATAAATCTACTCGTGGTTTCACTGGTGATAATGGAGATAAAGGTTGATAGTCAAACAAAAATTCACGGTAAATATAGCGGATTTTAAACGCTTGTGGATCATGTTTAAACCGAGCTTTTTCTTCCTTACTCATTCTATCGATATTGGATAGATAAAAAGAACACTGATTATATTTACACTTCCAGACGTGAAAGTCTTTTCGTTCCTTAACTTTTTCTAACGCCTTCATACAGTGAGGGCAACGAAAAATAACTTCTTTCTTGTATCGATTTTGTTGATTAAATAAGCAATCACATGCCTTACAAAGATATTGACCATTCGCGCCATTATTGGCATACAAATACGCCGCAGGTGCACCACACTTTGGACAGTAGAGATTTTCTGGCACTTTCGTTTTCGATTTGGCATGTCTTCGCACAGGCTTTAATTCTTTACCGTGTTTAGCGAAATAGGCTTGTTTGATATCCTGAAAGGATACCTTCTCAAGTTGTTGGATAATCGGTAATTCATCGACCTGTAACTTACGGTATTCTTTATTGATTGGCTGTTCGGGACGCACACTTCCCACAGACTTACCAAACACTAGGATCATTAAAATTTTAATTATTTCTGATTGGTACTTGATAAATTCAATTAAATACGCTAATAATTGAGGGTACAAACTTGTCACTTCCTTTTTGGGTAGTTTTGTGTGTGGTAACCTCAACTAACACCAAAATTAAGGGGGTGGCAAGTTTTTTTGCTTAATAGACTGTAAAATCAACATTTATTAGCGATTTATATAAATTATTTTTGACAATACGAATAAAATATTGGAGGGTAAACTATGA
The DNA here is from genome assembly GCA_023168345.1 of Lysinibacillus sp. PLM2. Taxonomy (NCBI): domain Bacteria; kingdom Bacillati; phylum Bacillota; class Bacilli; order Caryophanales; family Bacillaceae; genus Lysinibacillus; species Lysinibacillus sp. PLM2. Next base: position 822,071 of record AP025689.1, read on the forward strand.
AGAAACTAGTAATCATTTTTATGGCATGTTTAATGATTTTCGCTGTAGGATGTTCAAATGGAGGCACGACTGAAAGTGTCCCATCCACCATTGATCAGGTTGTAGAAAAAGGAACGTTAGTTATTGGGACGGCACCAGGTTACTTTCCTTTTGAAATGAAAGATTTAGATGGTAATTTTGTCGGCTATGATATTGACGTTGGAAAAGCAATTGCTGAATCATTAAGCGTTGAGGTTGAGTTTAAACAATTTGGGTTTGATGGTCTTATTCCTGCATTACAGACTGGGGAGATTGATATGATTTTTGCAGGAATGACTATTAGAGGGGACCGAGCATTAGCTGTAAGTTTTGCGAATCCGTATTTTGCAACAGGACAAGTGTTAATGCTCCCTAAAGGCGATAGTAGTACGAATTCATGGCAAGATCTTGATAAGCCTGGTAATAAAATCGCTGTATCTTTAGGTACAACAGGTGCATTTCTGGCTAAAGAACTGTTTAAAGAAGCAGAAGTAGTCGATTTTGAGACATTCCCTGATGCATCCCTTGCTTTAACACAAGGTTCAGCACAAGGGGTAATCTATGATGAGCCCGCAATTCGAACATACGAATTGATGAATCCGAATAGTGTTCGTGGTGTATATGATTTAATTTCGGTTGAAAATCTAGGAATCGCGGTACGCAAAAATGATCACAGTACTATTCAATGGTTAAACTCTTTCATTCATGCATATAAGGGCAGTACTGCAGAAATTCAATCTTTCCAAAAGTGGTTTGAGAGCGACGATTGGATAAATGAAATTGAGCAGGAGTAAATTGATAACCATGAATGGTATCTATTGAAGTGTAAGTGATCCAAGGGGGAATCTATTATGATTGATTTGCACTGGAAGGTTATTCCGCAAAATATGGGGTTGTTTCTAGAAGGGGTAGTATTAACATTAGAAATTTCCGCGTTAGCTCTGTTACTAAGTATCCCAATTGGAATCGTTGCTGGATTATGCAGAGTTAGTAAAAATAAATTAGTTCAATTTTTTGCTGCTTGCTATGTTGAAATTATTAGGGGAATTCCGTTACTCGTTTTATTATTCTGGATCTTTTTCGTATTAGGTAGGTTTTTAAATTTAGGCGCTTATTGGTCTGCAATTTTAGGGCTTGCTTTTTTCTCAGGCGCATTTGTTGCAGAAATAGTACGTGCTGGAATACAGGCTGTACCGAAAGGACAAATGGAGGCTGCTCGATCTTCTGGGATGACATATGGACAAGCAATGCGGTTAATCATATTACCACAAGCCTTTCGAAAGGTACTTCCTCCAATGGCATCACAATTTATTATCCTTATTAAGGACTCTTCATTAGTATCTGTTATATCAGTCGTTGATTTAACACTAATAGGAAAGAATTTAGTAGCATCAACATTTAGGTCTTTAGAGGTCTGGACGTTTATTGCGCTTCTCTATTTAATAATAACCTTTACACTTTCACAAATAATTCGCTATTTTGAAAAAAAATATCAAGTTGCCGAGTAGTTTATGAACTTTGAATCTATTTATTCCTGCAGGGGGAACGCCATGATTAAGATGGAGAATGTACAAAAAAGATTTGGAGATTTACATGTTTTAAAAGATATCAATTTAGAGGTTTTCGAGTCAAAGGTGAACGCAGTTATTGGGCCAAGTGGAGCTGGAAAAAGTACTTTAATACGGGCAATCAATGCTTTAGAAGATATAAATGAGGGGATTATTACTGTAGATGGAATTTCCGTACATGACAAAAATACGGATATCAACAAAGTTCGAAATAATATCGGGTTTGTCTTTCAATCTTTTAATTTATACCCTCATTTAACGGCTTTAGAAAATGTGTGTATTGCTCCGATGAACGTAAAAAAAATATCCAAAAAGGAAGCAGAAGAAAAAGGAAAAGAATTATTATCATCACTTGGATTGAGTGAAAAATTTGACTCTTACCCTTCAAAGTTATCAGGTGGGCAACAACAACGAGTTGCGATTTGTCGTGCGCTTGCAATGGATCCTAAAGTCATGTTATTCGATGAACCTACTTCAGCTCTTGATCCAGAAATGATTAAAGAAGTATTAGATGCGATACGGAAATTAGCGAAGTCAGGGATGACCATGATGGTTGTTACACATGAAATGGGTTTTGCTCGAGAGATGTGTGATGATATTGTTTTTATGGCTGACGGAAAAATTTTAGAAGTTTCTCCACCAGAGACTTTCTTTACGAATCCAAATTCAGAAAGAGCAAAAGATTTTCTTTCTAAAGTATTAAATCACTAAAATATAAAGAACTCGGAGGACTGTTAGTGATGAAAGTAAAGGTTCAAGGAGAACGATGGTTTCCATCTAGTAAAACATTTACTGACGAGAAAGATGAATTATGGGGAAAATGGTACTGTGATTCTGAGGTAGGGCAATTAAGAGATGTATTAATGCACCGACCGGGGAGTGAGCTTGATAGAGTCACAAAATTTAACTTTATGGACTTTCGATTTAAAGGGTCTATAAATCCTGAAAGAGCACGAGAACAACAAGACAAATTAGCAGAGGTTTATAGAAATCATGGAATAAATGTTCACTATGTTCAAAATCAGCGTGAAGATCGACCTAACGCAATGTTTATGAGAGATCTTATTTTCATGACACCTGAAGGAGCCATTGTTTGTCGCTCGGCGATTCCTTCTAGAAGAGGGGAAGAAAAAGCGGTAGCGAGCACTCTTGCTAATTTAGGAGTACCAATTATTAAAACTATAAACGGTGATGGCTATTTTGAAGGTGCTAGTGCTATGTGGATTAACCGTGAAACTGTCGTTATTGGGACAGGTAGTCGAACGAATCAATCGGGAGCACAACAAGTTGAGTCGGAACTTATAAATATCGGTGTGACCAATATTATCAAAACGCAAATACCGTATGGCAGTATTCATTTAGATGGATATATGAATATGGTAGATAAAAAGAAAATGCTTATTTTCCCATGGCATGTTACGTATGATTGTGCGAAACAGTTAATGGACATAGGGATTGAATTTATAGAACTATCAAATATTGAGGAATTAAAACATGGCATGAGCATGAATTTTGTAGCTTTAGAACCTGGTAAAGTAGTTATGCCAAGTGGCAATCCTGATACGAAAGCTCTTTTAGAAACGAATGGGGTAGAAGTCATTGAGGTAGATATGGACGAAATTATTAACGGATGGGGAGCAATCCATTGCATGACTGCATTTTTACAACGAGATCCGATTTAACAGAATTTCTAAGGGGACGGGGGGAGGACTTGGCTCAGATGTTAAAAAATTAACTAGGACAGTGACCCTGTCCCTAGCAAATGAAAAGCCCATTTAGCTAAGAAGGTATTAACCAATTATTCACTTCTTCTTTCGTCATTGTAAGAACTAGTTAGCGTTTTTTGGAAACGGTAGGTTTTTTAAGAATACCCTATCTCTTCAAGAGGTTGGGTATTCTATACGTTAATCACATTGGTTCTGTGTCGTGGCTGATAATTCCAAATGTAAAAACTTTCTCCAATCTTGCACTTGTCTACACGTTCTTTTGAAGGTGAGTTGTTTGTATGTAAGATTTTAGTAATTGGACAATCTTTATGTTGAATATCCATGAATAAAACATGAAATGGGTGATTCAATTTGTCTATTACTTTAAAAAGTATTGAACTCTCACAAATCAGGACAGAGACATCTTTTCGTGACGAGAAAAAAGAAGAAATTTTTGTAAAAGATATTAAAGTTCATGGAATAAATGAACCGCTAACCGTTGAGCAGGAAAGTGAAGCTGTATATATTCTTGTAGATGGATATAGAAGATTTAATGCATTAACTGCTTTAGGTTATAAAACTATTCACTGTATTGTTCAACCACTTACGTCTGAAGAACAAAGACTGATAAAACGATTGGATAAAGCATTACGTCCAGAGAAGAAAAGAACTCCGAATGAATTAAGAGAAATGATTAATCAATTACTATATAATGAGACTTATACTGTTAAATGGATTGTTAAATACTGTGATGTTTCAGAAGACACGATTCGTAAATACATTAAAATTAATAAAATTGATCCTGAACTGCTAAATATGGTTGATGGAACAAAAAGTAAAGAGTTTTCGGCTGCAGAAAAAATTGATTCTTGCAATCTGAAAATGGACATCAAAAAAGAGTTGATGAAGAGATACAAAAACGGAGAGTTAACACTGGCAATTCTAGATATAATTAGAAAAGCAACGAAAGGAAAATTATTTAGTAAAATACCATCTACATTAGTAAGAAACTGTCTTAATGATATAATCGATACATACTATGCTCAGAAACTGTTCTATCTAAATATCATAAAAAAATATATTCCAGGTAAATTAATGAAACTTAATCGCGCTTCTATTAATAACCTGGTAAAGATGCATTCAAAGTCACAGAAAGCAGATTCGAAATTTCCAAGTATCATGGAAGATTTAACTCCGAAACAAAAAGAAGGATTAGTTAAATATCATTGGTATTCCATTTTAAATATACATCCTTCATTAATATCGCTGACTCCATCAGTATACAGGAATTTTGAAGAAATCAATACTAAACACTAGTTAGATACTGTATGGGTACAACGATTATAGAACAACTAAAAGATATGCTTGAAGATCTTATTGATAAAGTTCGAGTATAAATGAAGAATCGTTTTAATTATAGATAAATAAATTTTCATAATAGATTTCATGCGTGTTATAGGGGGGACTGGTGCTTCAAAAATCATTGATGATAATAAAATTTGGATGTTTCGTGGAGGGGCAAAGATGAATTTAGATCAAAAACTAAGTATTTTGGGAATTAAACCATCAGAAAAAGACAAAATCAAATCGTTACCTTATGAATCAGTTTATTATCCTCATGTTGATTTCGATGAAAATTCTGTAGAACTACAAATTATTAATCTAGATGAATTAGTAGGGATGTGTCGACCAGATTCTGATAGAGTCGACAATTGGCTAGAAGCTCAGATGTATTAGTTTATAAGGGAATAAACTTTACAAAATTTAAAAATAAAGAGCAATTCGAGCAATTTATTTTAAGTGACCCATATATTGGCCATCCCTTAGTCACTGTTTTAAACAATAAATACTATATTCAAGGTGAAGGAAAACATCGATTAACAATTGCTAAGTGTTTAGGTTTAAAGAAAGCTAAAGTAGTTGTTGTATATCCTAAATAGGGACATGAGAGACAGGTCCCTTGTCCCAGTTCTTCTGGAAAATCAAAGGTAAGACCGTTATCTACCCCACCTAATTAAACTTAGGCAACACACTATCTTCCATCACTTTTAAAAATGAATTAATAACAGGATTTTTATTTTCCTTCTTCCATGCCAATGAACTAACCTTATAAAATTTTTTATTGAAGCTTTTGTAAGTAATATTACTTAACTTAATAAATGTTGTAGATTGTGGAACAATCACAACTCCAATCTTTGCTGCTACTAGAGACACCATTGTATGCTGCTCTTTTGCTGTTTGAATAATATTTGGAAAAAATCCTCCATCATTGTATACCTGAAATATCGCTTTATAGTATCCATCGCCCTCATTTCTCGGCGGTAGGATAAAATTTTCTGATTTTAAATCTTTTGGGTCAATTGGCTCATCCGTTTTTGCTAATGGATGATCGGTATTTAAACATAAAACAAGTTCTTCTTTTCGAAAAAACTTAGTTTCGATACCTTGATTTGTAATGGGTGTTACTAATATACCAACATCAATTTTCTTTTCTTCCAAAGCTTTAAGCTGTTCAGAAGTAGTGAGCTGTTTTAAATCAATTTTCACATCTGGAATGGATAAATTACAAGCTTTTATTATCTCCGGTAAAATATCAAATGCTGCTGAACCTCCAAATCCTAACGTGATACCTCCTATTTCTCCCTCTTGGATTCTTAAAGCCTCTTTTTTAGCGTGCTCAATATAATGGATTATTAATTTAGCGTTTTCATAGAATGATTTTCCAGCTTCTGTTAATTGGACATTTCTTTTATTTCGTTTAAATAGGACAACCCCTAAGTCATCTTCCAATTGCTTTATTTGTTGACTTAAAGGAGGTTGAGATATATTTAGTTTTTCTGCCGCTCGACTGTAATGTAATTCTTCCGCTACAGTAATAAAATACTTTAATTGGTGAATTTTCATCCTTTCCCCTCCAGTAAAAATCGTTTAATACATTTTTTGTATTAGTTATTAAGAAATATATATAAATATGTATTATTTATATATGCTATCATAATATTGTAAAAATTCAAAAAACGGAGACGGGGGAATACCAATGGAGCTTTCTATTTCAACTAATGAATTTAAAGAAAGGCAACAAAAAGTTATATCACAATTGGCTGAAAGAAAAATAGAATGCATGATAATTTTTAGTACAACAGATATAAATTATTTAACGAACTTTAATTTCAGGCCATCTGAGAGACCTATTGCACTAATAATAGATCCAAAACAAAAGACGCATCTGTTTGTACCACACATGGAAAAGGAACATGCAGAGGAGTATGCAGTTGTAGACTTTGTATTTGAATATCCAGAATATCCTGGAGAAGTTCATCCGATGAAACTTCTCAAAGACTACTTATTAAATTTAGATTTTCAAAACAAAAATGTTGGCGTAGATTCACTCGGGTATAGTTCTCCGAAAGGCTATAGGGGAGAAAAGCTTAACGATTTATTAGATAGTAATAACTATGTCTCAATTCAGGGCTTAGTTGAAAAAATGCGTATGATCAAATCTAAGAAGGAAATCGAACTAATTAAGGAATCATCTAAATGGGGGAATTTAGCACACAGCTTGCTAGTTAGATATAGTAAGCCAGGAGCAAATGAAACTGAAATAACTGGACGAGCTACCTTAGAGGCAACATTGTCAATGATCGATACAATTGGGAGTATTGCCAAATTCCATGGTGATCCAGTAAATGCTTTTTATAGAGGACAAATTGGGAAGCACTCTTATTTCCCTCATTCGCAACCGCAGAACTTTACATTAAAACAAGGAGATCAAGTAGTTTCACAAGCAGAAGCAAACATTGATGGTTATAGAAGTGAGCTTGAAAGAACGATGTTTATAAAGGATGTCAGCAAAGAACAAGAAAAGTATTTTAATCTAATCGTACAAGCACAGGACATAGCTTTTCATTCCATTGTACCTGGAAAACCGCTCTCTTATGTAGAGGAAAATGTAAGAGCATTTTATAAGGAAAATAATGTTGAGCATTTAATTAGACACCACACTGGTCATAATATTGGGCTTATTAACCATGAAGCACCGTTTTTCGATCTTGGTGAAGATACAATTATTCAACCAGGAATGGTAGCGACGATTGAGCCTGCTCTTTACGTAGAAAATTTAGGAGGATTTAGGCATTCTGATACGATACTAGTAACTGAAAACGGAGCAGAACGATTAACCTATTATCCACGTGATTTAGAATCTCTTATTATTGGAAACTAAAAAAGTATAAGAAAGGGTGTAAATTTATGAAAAAATTATTTTTGTTTTCCCTATTATTCTCAGTGATATTGAGTGGATGTAGTTCATCATCAGGAGGTTCCAGTGAAGCGAATAACCAAGTTACTGTTGGTACTTGGGGTGGAGATTACGAAAATTTCTTAGGTAAATTTGTCGAGCCAAATCTTCCAGAGGATATTTCTGTTATTACCGTTCCAGAAAGTACAAATGCTCGAATGACAAAAGCTCGTATTGAGAAAGATGGCGAAAGTACTTACGATGTTATTAATTTAGAAGATAATACTATGCAACAATTAGTAGATGAAGGGTTACTGATGGAACTTGATTATAGTAAAATCCCAAACGCTGAAAATATTAGCCCAGATTTAAAAAATCCATATTTTATCCCACATATCTATAGTGCTGGAACAATTGTTTATAATGAGCGATTAGTTGAGGAAGTTCCAGATTCATGGGATATTTTGTGGGATCCAAAATATAAAGGGAAAATAGGAATTCATACAGTAATCTTCCCCCGATATATATTTGCAGCAGCAGCTGTGGAAGGTGTTGGACAATCCCAAGAATGGGACAAAGCATGGGATAAGTTATTATCATTAACAGATAATGAACCGAAATTTTATACATCACAAGAGCAGATAGCAACAGCCCTACAAACAGGGGAAATAGCAATGACAGTTACTTGGAGAGCACGTGCGATTCAATGGAATGATGCTGGTGGAGATCCAATCAGTAGCGTTGTTCCTAATGAAGGTACTTTCCCTACTGTATTTGGTGCAGGGATTCCGAAAAATGCGAAAAATGTTGATGCAGCCTATGAATATCTAAATGCAATGTTAGAACCATCTGGACAAGCATCATTTGCAACAGAGATGGGTTATGCTCCGACGGTTTTAAATGCTGAGTTACCTGAAGAAGTTAAAAATCAAATTTCATTTTCTGATGACGAACTAAGTAGAATTTATCCGATTGATTTAGAGTATATTACAGAGCATTATGCTGATTGGAAGGAAAAATTTGATAGAGATTTTGCTAGTCAGTAAAACATAGGGGGATTATAGTGAAAAGCAACAGTCATAAATTTATTAGCATTTCCTCACTAATTGCACCTGCAACTATATTAGTTACATTTTTATTCATTCTTCCGTTAGTTAATTTTTTACGTACCAGCTTTAATCGTAATATTCCAGGTGGATCTTATGAGTCTGCCTGGACTCTAGAAAACTTTGTAGAGTTTTTTAGTGATAGTTATTTCTTAAATATTTTATGGAATACTATACTCATTTCATTCGTAGCAACTATTTTCTCGTTAATATTAGCCTTTCCAATTGCTTACCTTTTAGCAAGAACGAAATCAAAGTTCAAAGGTATTTTAATTGGGCTAGTTGTTTTTCCACTATTAGTGGGAAATATCGTGAGAGATATTGGTTGGATAGCATTGTTTAGTGAAACTGGTTTAATAAATGAGTTGTTAGTAGCCATAGGCATAATTGATACTCCAGAATCCTTTTTAGGAACTCACATTGCAGTAATTATTGCGATATCGAATGTTGTTCTACCATATATGATTATCTCTATTCAATCTGTCATTGAAAATATTAATCCATCTTTAGAGGAAAGTGCAAAGGATTTGGGGGCTTCAAACTGGATGGTTATGCGTTCAATAGTAATTCCTTTAGCGATGCCTGGAATTTTGGCTGGTACATTATTCGTATTTATATTATCAATGAATGCATACACGACTCCACTTATTATTGGAGGAACAAAAGTCCAAATGATGGCTCCAGCATTATATTCACAAATAACGGAAGTATCAAACTGGCCACTTGGATCAGCAATGGCTGTCGTGTTAATTGCTATCACATTAATCACTTCAGTTATTTATTTGAGAGTTATGGAAAAGTCATCTTCTGGAAATATTAACGCAAGCACGGAGGTGAAAGGATGAATCGAAGTATATTAGCTATATCTAAAAAAATACCGATACTCCTAATATTTTTATTTATTACATTGCCACTATTCATGGTACTTTGGATTTCCTTTTTCTCTCAGCAGTTAATTATCTTTCCTCCAAAAGGATATTCATTAGAATGGTATAAAGCCTTAGGAGAACAAACACAATTTTTAGATTCATTCCTTTTAAGTTTAAAAGTTTCTGTAACTGCGACCGTGTGTTCGATAATTTTAGGTTTATTTAGCTCAATAGCAATTGTTCGTTATAACTTTTGGGGTAAAAAAATACTGGAGATGTTATTTTTATCACCATTAATCGTTCCTTCAATCATAACAGGGATTGCAATCTATATTTACCTTTTTAATTTAGAGAGAATGAGTAATATGAACCTTGTACCTAGTTATTGGTCACTTGTAATAGCTCATATCATAATTGCATTGCCTTGGACAGTTAGATTAATTTCTGCCGGTTTGCAAAGTATAAGTCCTTCTTTAGAAGAAGCATCAATTGATTTAGGTTCAACAAAAGTACAAGCATTTTATAATATAGTACTTCCGAATCTTAGACCTTCAATTATTGCGGCTGCTATTTTGTCATTTATTCACTCGTTTAATAATTTAGAAATTAGTCTTATGCTCGTTAGCCCTGGTGAAACAACTTTACCAATTGAAATTCTTAACTATGTTACTTGGAGAATAGATCCACTAATTGCAGCCGTATCTACTGTCCAAATACTTCTGATTGCAATATTAATGTGGATAGCGAATCGATTCGTCAAGGTGACTAATATGATATAGAGGAGAAATAGAATGGGAAAGTTAACTTTAGAAAATATTACTAAAAAATATGGTGATACAACTGTTGTAAATAATATTAATCTCTCAATCGAAGAAGGAGAATTTGTCTCTTTTTTAGGACCTAGTGGTTGTGGTAAAAGTACGACATTGAGAATGATTTCTGGTTTTATACAACCTACTTCTGGAGAAATATTAATGAATGACTCTAATATTACTCAGATACCACCAAATAAAAGAGACACTTCACTCGTTTTCCAAAACTATGCTCTATTTCCGCATATGACGATTGGTGACAACGTTGGTTACGGATTAAAAATGAGGAAAGTACCAAAAAAGGAAATAAAAGAACGAGTAATAGACATGTTGAAGTTAGTAAGGCTGGATCATTTAATCGATCGTTTTCCAGGTCAGCTTTCAGGAGGACAACAGCAGCGAGTTGCGTTGGCACGTGCGCTTATAGTAAATCCAAGTGTATTACTATTGGATGAGCCACTAAGTAATTTAGATGCCAAACTTCGAGACGAAATGCGTACGGAGATATTAAACTTACAAAGGAAACTAAACTTGACTTGTATTTTTGTAACGCATGATCAAGAGGAGGCGCTCGTTTTATCTGATAAGATTGTAGTTATGGAAAGTGGACACATTCGCCAAATTGGTACACCAGAAGAGATATTTGACAAACCGAATTCACATTTTACAGCTGATTTTGTCGGGGTTAGGAATATTTTTGAAGGTAATAATAACAATGGCACTTTCGTAACAAAAAATAATACAAAAATCAAAATAGGCGATACAGACACTAATATAATTAAAGTCGGTATTAGACCAAATATGATTTTAGTGAACCCACAAAATGTATCAGAATATGATAATCATGTTAATGCAACAGTCCAAACACTATTATATAGAGGTACAATTATTGAATTATTAACAATCCTTGAGAATGGTGAAGAAATGGTTGTCGAAATACCTTCAGAAAAATATAAAACTTTCACTATTAAAGAGGGAGACAACATCTCTTTATGTTGGAACTTAGATAATGTTATTTCTTTGTATGAATAATAGTGAATATTAGAGGGGGAAGGGGACAGTATACCTGCCCCCTTATACTCTTTAAAACTCCTCAATTTCCCCATCAAACAACGTAAGATGCCCTTGATAGTAAAGCTGGTATTGGTCCCCGATTGCCTCTCTGGGATATAGAAAAATAAAACCTCCTAACTTTCGACGTTATAGTGATTAACACAAAAAATTTGAGTTCGTATGATAGCGCTGCTTGTACTTCTACATAACCTTCCGGATCCATCTGAAAAGCTCGCAACTTTTTAAATATTCCACCTCAAAACGAAGTAGTTCGTTTTCTCTCTCCAACTTTTGCTCATCTATCATTTAACCATTATCATATATTGTCCCAGTATTGAATATTATAAAGTAAATAGAATAGGAGGTTGATAATATTGGGTACTGCAATTTTAAAAACAGAGCTACAAGAAACACTTGATAAAATTCTTAGGAATACAGTGAATCGTGCTGGTGGTGCACCAGGAGTGGTCGCAATTGTAACGGACCGTGAAGGCAATATTTATGAGGGATCTGCAGGTGTAAGAGACTTAAATACGAAAACACCAATGACGATTGACAGTGTTTTTTCATTATTTTCCACAACAAAAGCCATTACCGGTTCAGTATTGATGAAACTTGTTGAAGAAGGCAAAGTAAGCTTAGAGGATCCTGTGAAAAAATACGTTCCAGAAATAGAAGAGATAAAAGTACTTGAAGGTTTCGACACTAATGGTGAACCAATTCTAAGAGAGCCAAAAACTGACGTTACGATTAATATGTTAATGCTTCATACAGCTGGATTCGGATATGAGTTTTTCAGTCATGAAGATCGAAAATACCGTGAATCCACAAACACACCTACACTATTAACAAGCACATTTGATTCGGTAAAAAGTGTCTTATTATTCGAACCAGGTGAACGTTGGAACTATGGAGTAAATATTGACTGGGTCGGAAAAGTTGTCGAAGCTGTTGAAGGAAAACGACTCGGACAAGTATTACAAGAGAAAATCTTTTCTCCACTAGATATGACAGATATTAGTTTTGCCCTAACACCTTCTATGGAAGAACGCCGGGCAACAATGCATACAAGAAATCAAGAAGGCACACTTATTCCCCAGCGAGATTTAGTAATTCCACAACCTCCCGAAATGGACATGGGTGGTCACGGTCTATTTGCAAGTATTGGGGAGTACATGAAATTCATTAGAATGCTACTGAATGATGGTGCAGGTGTATTAGAATCTGAAACTGTAACTAAAATGGCCCAAAACGGTTTAGGTGAATTAAAAAGCGGTGGATGGATCACATCGGATACAACATTATCGAATGACGGTGAATTCTTCCCAGGTGTTACAAAATCATGGTCGTATACATTCCAAGTCAATGAAGAAGAACTTCCGACAGGTCGTCCTGCAGGTCAGTTAATGTGGGCAGGCTTGGCTAACCTTTACTACTGGATTGACCGTGAAAACGGAATTGGCGGTTTTTGGGCTACACAAATGTTCCCATATCAAGACCCTGCATCCTATCTCGGATATCTCGAATTTGAATCAGCAGTATATCATTTATTAAAAAAACATAGCAAATAATATAACCTACCTAAATGATTTGACCCAATAAAATTAGACACATAGTGTAGGCAACTTCCAAGACCTGAGTTCGTTCAACTGGACTCAGGTCTTTTAAATCTAGCCCTTCATTGGTTCGTGATTGTAATAAGACAAGGGGATAGGTATCGTGAGATTTAACTACATTGTTATTTTCCGCAACATTTTTTATATTTTTTACCACTACCACAATGGCATGGGTCATTTCTACCAATTTTAACGGATGCAACTGGAGTAGTTTTTGGAAGAAGATTTAGGAACGATTGATCATCTAACTGCGCAAAACGGCGATTCTGTTCTATCACGTGTAGACGCCATTTTTCCATTTGTGGATGTTGACGGTTCATTACGCGATAAAATCCATAAAACATTTCTTCCATATCGAGGACATTGCCACGATATTTATTGGCTATAAAATCTTCTATTAATGGAAAGGCGTGTTCTGAAAAATGTGATGTTAATCCATCTAGTACCATTTCCTTCCCATCATCTTCTAGAACGTCATAACATTCCACCAATACTTGTTCTGCAAGTTCCGTTTTTGTATGTTTTAAAATACCAAGTGCAAAATGATAACTTTCGAATTTTTTAGCATATGGTGCGACTGCACGAACCACTTCGTCCGATTGAAAACGACTTAATGCGATCTCCACCTCTTCAAGTAATATATCTTCATCGCGAGTAAGTAGTGATGCAAGAGTCTCAATGTACTCCGTAAGTTGCATGATTCCGACTGCTCGAACTGCCAAAATTCCGTTAAAGGAAAACCAATCTTCCGTTAACTCTTGTTGTAAAATCAATCGAACTTCTTGCTGATCGTAATAATTTTTTTCAATAAGCGTATCTTGAACTTTCTTGGCCAGTTCAAATAACAAACCGTTATAGCCTTTTTCCTCCATTTGATGTTGAAGATCGGCATAAAGCTTCCATAAATCTTCCTCATCAGATATTAAACATCTGCGACAAATATCAAAGTAAGCTTTTGAAATATATTGCTTTAACTGTTCCTCATGGTCAAGTAGAACAGGGATCGGTAAATTTCGAGCATATCGTGTAATTAAGTGCCGCTTTTCCTTAGGTGTTTTATTAAACAACTCTAATAAAATGGGCAGTGAATCTTCATTGACATTCTCGTCATTACCTTGAATGAGAATCGAAATTTTATCTTCATTATTTGCATGTAGTGCATTTGTCAATTGATCGTTTACCATTTCTGAAGGCGTGAAAGGGAAATCGCGCAAATGAAATGCGATAAAATCCCTGACAATCGTATCTTCAGATTGAATAAATTGTGAAGCCATTTTTAAAAATTGTTGCATGATCATTCTCCTCTTTATAATAGAAATATATATACTATTATACACTATCTTATGGGGACGAGAGGACAAGTAATGGGTACCAATTTCTTTTATTCGTCGTACATTTTTTGTGGAAAGGCCAATTACTCCGGAAGGGATTTGTTTGGACAGGTATTCTTAAAAAGATGTTACTATACTATATTAAATGCATTTAAATTTAAATGAAAACAGGCTGGGACAAAAGTAAACTTCGAACAAGTAGACACAAGAAAGAATAGTAAATATTTGCTCGCCGCTTATTTGAAAGTCGTTCGTTGGAGAGGCAGGCGAAGAGTGCATCTGCCGCTTTCGCTTTCGATGCAAAGCAAAGCTTTCCTGCGGGATGTAAGGAATAACGGTACAAAGGCTAAAATCGCCACTTGTCGCTGATAACGCCACTTCCTGTGGCATCAGCGACATGACCAACGTCCTGTTGGCCTCTGTGGCAACGCCTTTGCACCTGCCGCTTACGCTTTCGGTGCAGAAAAAGAGCTGTGACCAACATCCTGTTGGCCCGAGACCCCGCAGAGTAAAGCGAAAGGAGCACCGCTCGCCACTGGATGCGCGAAGCCTGCCTCGGAAACGAACGGTACTATATCAAAAAAGTACAATCGGCATTTTAAATGGATTGTACTTTTCTCTTTATGTCCCAGCCTCTAAATTAAATAATTCATCGGTATTTATTTTAATATTTTTAAAAAGATTGGATACAACCATTTCTCCTAGAGTCACTAATTTGAATTGTATTTCTAAATCAGGTTCTTTGAAATAAACCATTATATGATTTTCCATAGGGTCTACAATCCAATATTCTTTTACATCGAAATTCATATATAAATTCAGCTTTGTCACCATATCATAAGATTTATTTGAAGGACTTAATATTTCAATGATAAAATCTGGAGCTCCGACGTATTCATTTTCAGTGAAGTTATCTTGATTGCAAGCTACGAATAGATCGGGTACAACACGTTTTTTTTCATCATTACTTTCGTTATTAAAGACGACATCAGTAGGTGCAGCAAAAACTTTACATTTACTATCTTTTAAATGATTGTAAATTAGAGCATGGAGGAATGATGAGATTTCTTGATGTTTAATGTTTGGAGATGGAGACATATAAATCACTCCATCGATATACTCTAATCTTTTATTGGTTTTTTTTCGTTCTGCTTCAAATTCTGCATAGGTGTAATACCTTTCAAATAATAAACCCAAGAATAATCACCACCTAACTCAATTATATTCGAATGATAACCAAAAATAAATAATTATACACTTTACAACGCAAGGAGCGGTAATGGAAGAATTTTGAAATTTAATAGTTATAAAAATATGAAATTTTATTAAACACACTACCAAATCAATTTAACTTTAATTATACTAGGATTAAATCATATTTTTGATTGACTTTTATAAAAATACATAACTAAATACATTAATACTAAACCATCACATATCATTGAAATTGAAAATGACATAAAAGCAATATTGCAAAGTTCAGCAGATATTGAAGTTGGGTATGATGCAACAGCATATGAAATTGCCTTAGATGATTTAGAGGAAGTAGATGAAAATGAGGAAAAAGAAAGTTAAATATACAAAAAAGGAGGTACTCCGTTGTTTATTGGAAAGAGCTTAACAAATATTCGGATTTTACATGAGTTAAGTCGTGCTCAATTAGCAGAGGAACTTGGTATTTCTGAACAAGCTGTTTGGCAATATGAAAATGGTTATGTGTCTCCTAAATTAGAAATTGTAAATAAAATGAAAAGATTATTTAAAGTAAAGTCTTCTTATTTTTATCGTAATGATTTATTGGAAAACAGTATAAGTACAGATAATATTCGTATTCAAAGTATTGCCTATAGATCCGAAACAATTAACTCGACTATAAAAACACAGAGTGAATTGGTGCATGTGAAATTTCTGGATGCGTTTATAAAAAAAGTTGGAACAAAGATTAAGTATCCTCCAAATACACTCTTAGAGTTAAGAAAAGAAGCTGTTTTATTCCTAAATTCAAATCAACATTTAAATCGAGAAGAACAGATTAAATATATCGCTCTATTAGCAAGGGAGAGAATTGGACTTCCAAAAAGCACAAATAAAAATCTTCTTTTTTATTTAGAAAAAGCAGGTGCATTTGTTTTTGAAAAATCAATTGGTGATACAATTGATGCTTATGGATTATGGACTGAAGATAATCATCCATACATTGTTATAGGGACTATAAAAAAATCTGCCGCTCGAAGAAATTTTGATTTAGCACACGAACTTGGACACTTATTACTTCATTATAAGGTTGAATTTAATATTTTGGATAAACAGTCATATAAAAAAATTGAAGATGAGGCAAATCTTTTTGCATCTGAATTTCTTTTGCCAGAAGATGAGTTCCGAAAAGATTGTTCGAATTTAATTAAAGTTTCAAATCCAGATTCTTATATTGATTTAAAAGCGAAATGGATTGTATCTTTACAAGCAATGGCAATGCGAGCAAATAAATTAGAGATTTTAACCCATCAACAATTCAGATATTTCTTCATGTCGATTAATAAAAAGGGTTATAGAAAATTAGAACCATTAGATATAGATATTCCTATTGAACATCCAATGAAAATTCAAAGTATCTTACAACTTTTATTTGAAAAAGGGGTATATACTGTCTCTAGTTTGATGGATGATTTAAAAGTAGATATAGAATTTTTATCTATGATAACGGGAATTAATACAACCTTTTTTGAACAATATCAGAATAAAGAACAGAGAGTTTTTTCAATAAGTGATATCACTTTTGTTAAGTAATTCCTTTGAACAAGTAAATATTTATTTCGTATTAAACAGAGGAAAGTAATTTTACATTTTAGATGAGGCTGGGACAAAAGTAAACTTCGAACAAGTAGACACAAGAAAGAATAGTAAATATTTGCTCGCTGCTTATTTGAAAGTCGTTCGTTGGAGAGGCAGGCGAAGACTCCTGTGGGATGTAAGAGCAGTGGTGAGACCCCGCAGAGCAAAGCTCGAGGAGGCTCACCGCTCGCCCGCGGAAAGCGTAGCCTGACTCGGAAACGAACGGTACTATATCCAAAAAGTACAATCCACATTTTAAATGGATTGTACTTTTCTCTTTATGTCCCAGCCTCACTATCTTTTTTTAATTTAAAGTGAAAAAAATGACTCTTTGGAATTGACTGGCTGAATTAACTCTTTATATCGTTATGAAGATTTTTTTATTGTAGGAGGGTATGGATTAATTTTTGACGTATAAGGTTCAAGAGAATTTTCATCCTTATTATCCAACCTCCTACTCCTCTTTAAAACCCCTCAATATCCCCATCAAACAGCGTAAGATGCCCTTGATAGTAAAGCTGGTATTGGTCCCCATCGTAGTTTAAAAGCATATAAGTTGGCAGTTCTTTTTCTATATATGGTTTCGTGTGCGCGGGCCATTGCTCTAACGGAAGCTTTTTATATTTTTCGAAGTCAAAGTCAATTTCCGTGTTTAAGCTATGTTCCATTGAATTAAAGTTATAATCCTGAACCTGTACGTAGTAAAGATTGTCTTTAATATTCACTACTTCTTCAACAGTGCGAATTACTTTCGGATTATAATAGCCAGATGGTGCAAGATAAAATGCATCATTTTGTAAATACATCCAATGGGTAGGATCTAATTCAGTTGGAATGTTAAGACGATTCGGGTTTATATCAACATTAAAATAATCCTTCACTGCCGTCAAAACCGATTTTTCTCTATAGCCCATACCATATTCTCCTGGCACATTCGCTTCAAGGATGTTATTGAATAATATATATGCAATCATAGTTTCATAAGTAGTAAGATCGCGTTTATCAATTTTCCCAACATTATTGAATTGTTGGATGAAGTGTTCACCTTTTTTGTCCAGCGAAATTTCTTCATTTGAAAATAGAGTTTCACTCGCATCCTTTGTTAGGTTCGTTACAACTGTTTCAATAGTAGCCATTGGATTAGTTAAATCAATGCCAAATGATTTTTCCCCAATGTTACTTTGGATAAGCGGGAGTTCATTGCCATTATAAGATTGAATTTCCTTTGTATATGTTTGTTGGTCAACTTCTTTGGCATTTACTTCATAATAAGGTTTCTCAGTTTCAACATTAAGGTTTTTCGTATAATAAAAATCGTGCGCTAGAGAGATTTCATGTTCTTGTAGCGTATAAAATTGATGATGCGCGAATTCGATTCCTTGTTTGGTCATCTCGCTAGAGTGTTTGATCGCGGTTGTTCCATCATTGAGTGTAATGAGCGATACTGACAAGTCAGATGCAACACTCGCATCAATCGTGTACAACGAGTCCCATAATAATTCGGCTTTTCCGTCTGATACGCCCCAAACTTCTTCGATATAGCCATTTTGGTTGCGACGGTCCAATTCATCATTCATGTAATCGCTACTTTTGAAGAGCACGTATAACTCCTTTTGTCCGTCATAATTAAAATCAATCAAATCGGTATAAACCAAGCCCATTAATAGTTCTCCTGGGGCATGGTATTCGTGATTTTCTGGTACGATACCATATCTGCTATAAAGGTCTGTTATGACGTTTGCAAGTTGCTGATTATTAACTTGTTGAACAGATAATTGATCTTCTACTTTTGCTAGCTCATTTTTCACATCTTCTAAAAGTGGGCTAGCTGTCTCAAGTGAGTTAAGCGATTTCTCTAAATCTATTAATATCGTTTTAGCAGATTGCCACTCATTTTGAACGACGAGCTCCATCGCTTCTTCATAGCTTTCGGTGTACTGTGTAAATTGCTCTTGTTGTAAATCTGTCGTATCCGTACATCCCCATAAAGTAAGGATGGAAAAACACAAAATAGTAAATTTTTTCATTCTTTCACCTCTTTGTTCATGGTAACAGGTGCACACAAAATTTGTAAATAACTATAGGATTTTAGCATTGATTACATGAGATGGATAACTGAAAAGTGGATACATATAAAGTTTCTTTAACTTTTTTGTATTGCTAGATAAAATCACTAATTCAATTAAGTATTCTCTAAACTTATGAATTTGTACTTAATAAAAAGTTGATGGGAAGTTTAACTTCAATGGACTATTGAAAAATTATAACTTATTCTGTTATAATAAGAACACATGTTCCACCCTTAACCATATAAGAAAATTTGGATTTTCACTTTTATTTTTAAACTTCGAATATCATTATTTTGGAGGGAGTTCTTTCATGAGACAATCAGAAATCAATGATTTAATTAATCAGTTTAAAAGATTGATTTTAGATAATAATATGATTACTATTCCAAAATCGAACGAATACATAAAATTAGATGCAAAATCTTCTACTAAATATTTTTATGTAGATATAAATAGAAAAGGAAATAGAATTAAAAGGTTTACTCTTCAGCTAAGAAATCAGGAAAAAAAGGAATTACCATTACTTCGTTTTGATTTAGTTGGTCCACCGCATCCAAATCCACCTGGTGATTTCCCTTTTGCTGAAAAAGTGATACCGTGTCCACATTTACATATAGCTCATGAAGAGTATGGGGATAAAATTGCATACCCTTTAACATACGAATTGGTTCAAATGAGGTTGACCCCAGAAGAACTTTCTGATTTTGTGAAAATATTGAAGTCATTTTTGAAGAGATGTAATATTGAAGGTATAGAAAGCTATAATTATTCATATCAAGAAGAGATGGGATTTTAATGAACTTATTTGGAGGGTGGAAATGATGTTTGATATCAACGAGTTGAATAATACTTATACTAAGTGGAACAAAGATAATATTCATATTGTTGATCAAGGTGACTTCGTAGAAATTACTACACCCTTTGTTGATAATCATCATGACTATCTTCAAGTAGTTCTTTATTATAATGATAATGGGCAACTCGTATTGTCAGATGATGGTTATACTTTAAATGAACTAACTTTATATGAAATTGATTACAAACGTTCCTTAAAGCGAAAAGAATTTTTAAATCAAACTTTAAAGAGTTTTGGTGTCACTATTTTAGATTCTGATCTAACTATAACTTTCGATAAGGTTAAAGATTTCCCTAGAAAATTATTAAATTTACTGCAATGTATTTTACGATTATCAGATATGCTTTTAACTAGTCGTTCCACTGTAACCAGTATTTTTTATGAAGAAGTGGGAATATTTTTTGACGATAATAATATTTTAAAAATACCAGATGTAGGTATCACTGGTACAAGTGGAAATGAAAATAAGTTTGATTATATTATTCCTGCCAGTCGCGTGAAAAAGGAGAAAGTGATTAAAACCATTAATAAACCAAATGGTGATAATTTTAAATATCCGCTATTGTCATTCTTAGATATTAAAGAAAATAGAGCGAAATCGGAGTTTGTAGTAATTGCAAATGATTATGTAAATGAAATAAGTGAAAAATTCGAAACATCATTTACTAACCATGGAATATCTGTTCTACGTTGGACAGAAAGAAAGACATGGATTGATAATTTAAATCCTACTCTTGGGATTTAAAGTGATTAAAATTTATTTCACTAAAATCACGGAATGTTCTTAAATTCAAATAACCTCATGGGCCCAATCTTAATAGGGCTCATTTTTTATATTTTGTCGAATTTACATCTTAAGAAAAGAAATCTACTATTAAAGTCGAAAATTTGAGAATATTATCAGGACTAATCTACTAATTTTGACAAAAGTAAGGAGAATAATAGACTCTCATAATTGTAATTGAGATAATGGTTATGGGAAATTCAGTTAATATTATTTTCTTTTAGTAGAAAGGAGTCAAAAATGAAGTTTCGAAAAACAATTGCAACTTTATCAGCTGCAGCTTTATTTTCATCGGTGGCAATTACAGCAAACGCGAAGGAGTATCAATTGACGGATGTGTCTACAGATGCAGATTATTATCATACGGTGAAAAAATTAGTCGAATTTGATATTATTTCTGGTTATAGTGACAATACATTTAAACCTGGCAACTTTGTCACTCGAGGACAAGCTGCTTCTATGCTTGCCAAATTGCTAGGCGTTGATTTAAGTGATGTTAAAGACCCTGGCTATTCAGACGTAACAATAGCCAACTCACACTATCCAGCGATTGCGAAGTTAACAGAATTAGGATATTTCGATGAGATAGGTGAATTTAAACCGAATGATATTTTAACTCGTGCTCAACTGGCAGAACTATTTGTGAAGGCATTTGAGTTTGAGTCAGATACATTTAAAACCTTTAATGATGTAAGTGAAGATGATGAGTATTATAAATATATCGGCATATTAGGTTCATTGGATATTACAAGGGTTGGAGAAGATTATCTTCCAAATGAAGGCGTAAAACGTGCCAACTTTGCTGTCTTTATTGAACGTGCGATTAACTTTAAACGTAATGACAACAAGCAAGATATTTTTGATACTTGGGGAACATGGGACAACAAAGGCGTTATAAATCCACCAAAACAGACGGATGAAGATAAAGAAGAAGATCCGAAAACAGACGATAATAACGAACCAACTAACGAAACGGAAAAATTAAGATTCAAATTACTCGAAACAGAGATTGAAGTAGCTTTAGATGATTTTGCAGATGCAGAAGAAGAAATCGATAAAATCTTGGAAAACTTAGAAAAGGCTGAAAAAGCAAAAGATGAAGGCGACATTGAGGATGAAAAAGAAAATTTATCCGATGCTTTAAATGAGCTGGAAGATTTAATCGATGATGCAGAAGACGTATTAAAAAGTGCACGTGAAGCAAATTTTGCAGATCTTCAAAAAGATGAAGAGAAACTAGATAAGGCAATCGATAATGCAAAAGAAATAATTAGCGACTCTTTATCAAAATCATTTAGTAAAGACTATTTTGAAGATAAACTAGATGAAGCGATAGATGATCTAGAAGATAAAATAAAAGATGCAGAAAGAGCATTAAAGAGTGATAGTTTAATTGGCTTGAATAGTAACTATATGTCATTACAATCTGAAGTGGAAGATGCAGAAGAGACGCTAGAATCCTATGAAGATTCTGATGTTGAATCATTAGAAGATGAGGCAGAGGATTTAGAGAATGCAATTGACGAAGCAGAAGACCTCATTAAAAAATTAGAAGATACAATTGAGGACAAATTCGATAGCCAAGTGAAATATTTCAAAAAATTAATCGATGACATTCTTGATGATCTAGAAGAAGCAATCGATGATGAAGATAAGAGCGAAATTTACGATGCACAAGAAGATCTTGAAGAAGTCATTGAAAATGCAGAAAAATTACTTAAAGATTACAAAGATGTAGAAATTAAATCTGTCGAAAATGATAAATCCACATTAGAGGATACGATTGAAAGAGCAGAAAAAGCATTAGCTGAATCAAAAAAATAAAAAAGTAACTTTAGCATGGGTCTGGGAAAATCAGGCTCATGTTTTTTTATATGCCAGACCGAGTCATGAGAAAAAAGTAGCTAAATTTACAATATATTCATAACTTATTCACACCCTCTTAATACTATGACCTTACTATTTTAAATAGATAGTCAGTTCAAAGGATGAGAAAGAATGACAATAGAAAGTGTTCTCTCAAATAATCGAGTAATAGCGGCTACACAATTAAAGGATATAAAACGTGCTGATGAATCACAGTGCTGCGCAATGATATTAATGAATGGAAAGCTATCTGAATTAATGCATATGCCAAAGGTTCAAAAGCCACTATTTATACATATGGATCTTCTAAAAGGATTAAAGAATGATAAAGAGGGAATTGCTTTTTTGAAAGAATTTATTAATCCTATTGGAATTGTCACAACAAAAGGCAACTTAATTGAAGCTGCGAAAAAAGAAGGTTTACTGACAATTCAACGGATTTTCTTAATCGATACAAATTCATTAAAGACGGCGATTCAAAATATAAAGGACTATCGACCTGATGCGATTGAAGTGATGCCAGGTATTGCTCCTAAAATTGTTAAAGCGTTAAAACAGGAGCTTGATATTCCGATTATTTTAGCAGGTTTAATAACTACAAAAGAAGATGTTCTTCATGCCTTTGAAGCTGGAGCAGAAGCGGTTTCTCTTAGTAATCAACTTCTTTGGAATGGCACAACAGAAGCGATTACAACTAAATAATTTCTATTAGAACTTGGGTGGAGACCATAGAAAACCCATTTGTTCCCGATTAGTTACGTTATTTGACGTGAATCTCATGTCAAAAAAGGGGAGAAATGTGTGTTTTTTATTGTCTCCCTTTTTTGTGAGGAGCTGGAAGGAGGGTACCCATATTCGTTTTAATACTAGGTTTCAATCAAAGTAAATCCTGTAAAATCAAAAATTTATTTCACTTTAGAGAGGGGAAATATTTATGAAACGTAAACTAGCTTTATTTAGTGTGATTGTATTAGTGTTTGGAATTTTAGCAGCTTGTAACAACAGTTCTTCTGAGGGTACTACGAATTCAAATTCAAATGGTGAAACAATTGATTTAACTTGGTACTATCCAGTAAATGTAGGTGGGGCAGTTACTGAGGTTATTGATAAATACGCGGAAGATTTCAATAAAGAAGGCATTGAAGTAAATGGCAAAAAAGTAACAGTCACACCTGTTTATAGCGGTAACTATGATGAAACAATGACGAAGGTTCAAACAGCGATTAAAAATGGGAAAGCACCTGATTTATCAGTGCAATTATCTGTTGATTTATTCCAAATTAAAAACTCGATTGTTCCTCTGGATGATTTCATCAAAAATGATCCAGAAGCTCAGGAAATGGTAAATGATTTTTTCCCTGGCTTTATGGAAAATGCACAGACAGAAGGAAAGACTTGGTCAATTCCGTTCCAACGAAGTACGGTCATTTTATATTACAACAAAGACATGTTTAAAGAAGCTGGTTTAGATCCAGAAACAACACCTACAACTTGGGAAGAAGTCATCGAATATGGGAAAAAGCTTACAAAAGATGGTCAGTGGGGTATTGAATTACCGGCTACGGTAAGTGGTTATTGGATTTATCAAGCACTATATTTGCAAAATAGTGAAAACAATATGATGAGTGAAGATGGAAAAGAAGTTTATTTAAATACAAACGAAGCAAAAGAAGCTCTTCAGTATTGGGTGGATTTAATTAATGAACATAAAGTGATGCCTGAAGGCGTATTGGATTGGTCGACTGTACCAACTGACTTCATTGAAGGTAAAACAGCGATGATGTTAACAACGACGGGTAACTTAACAAATGTTAAAAACAATGCAAATTTTGACTTTGGTGTAGCATTTTTACCTGGAAATAAACGTGTCGCTACTCCAACTGGAGGCGGTAACTTCTATATATTCAAGGATACATCTGAAGAAAGACAACAAGCCTCATTTGAATTTATAAAATGGATTACTGATCCTACTCGTGCAGCTGAGTGGAGTATTAATACTGGATATATAGCTACTCGTCAATCAAGCTATGAAACAGAAGTTTTACAAGAATACGTACAGTCTTTCCCGCAAGCGAAAGTGGCAATGGAACAGCTTGAATATGCAAATAAAGAGATTTCAGTATATGAGCAAGGTAAGATTCAAAAGATTATTCACGATGCATTACAAGCAGCTATCAATGGTGCGGATGTAAGTGAAACATTGGACAAGGCTCAAGCAGACGCGGAAGCAATTTTAAAAGCATATCAATAATTTACGTAGTGAGGTGAAGGACTTGGGGAGAAGTAAGGTTATCAAAGTAAATTTGATGGCTTGGATTTTTCTCCTTCCATCCCTCATTTTTCTTATCATGTTTACGTTATATCCGGTTATAAGCACGCTCATTTCAAGTTTTTATAAATCGGATTTATCGACGATCGAGCCTTTATTTGTAGGGTTCGATAATTATCAAAGCATGATGGAAGATGAGGTTTTTCGGAAGGCGTTTATCAATAATATTTGGTTTGCTATAGGCACTGTTCCAACAAGTGTTTTAATTGGACTATTACTTGCCATATTGGTGAACCGAACATTTATTGGGAAATCTTTGTCGAGAGTATTTTTCTTTTATCCAGTTGTGATACCAATGGTTGCTGCATCGTTTATTTGGTTGTTTTTCTACACACCGGATTACGGGATGGTTAATTCTATTTTGAAACTTTTTGGGTTTGGGGAATTAAATTTTTTAGGTAATTCGGATACAGCACTATTATCCATTATCATCATGGTCGTTTGGAAAGAGGCAGGTTTCTTTATGATTTTTTATTTAGCTGCTCTGCAAAACATTCCAAAGGATTTATTGGAGGCTGCAAGAATTGATGGTGCTTCAAAATGGAGACAATTCCGTAGTATTGTTTTTCCATTACTAATGCCAACGACTTTATTTTCAGCTATTATTGCGACCACGAATGCTTTTAAAACAGTAGACCAGCTAGTTGTGATGACACAAGGTGGTCCCAATAATGCAAGCAATCTATTACTTTATTATATCTACGAAAATACATTCCGTTTTATGGATTATGGAAAAGCAGCCACAGTAACGGTCATTGTATTAATTATCATGGTACTGATTGCGGCTATTCAATTCTTCGCTACAGATAAAAAAATTCATTACAGTTAAGGTGGGTAGTCAATTGAATCGTCTCATATCCATTTCCACTTATATATTAGCGCTATTATGGGCATTGCCGTTTTTCGGTATTGTCTTCATGGCCTTTAAGGATGCAAGTGCACAAGGATATTCCCTCACATTTAAGAATTTTATCGATGCATGGAACGCAGCACCCTTTGGTCAATATTATTTGAATACACTGATCATTGTGTTCGTCATTTTAGGTGTACAGCTTTTGACGATTACATTAGCTGCCTATGCTTTTGCAAGAATGAACTTTTTTGCACAGGGCTTTATTTTTATGTTATTTCTCGTTCAAATTATGATACCAAGTGATGTATTAATCTTTCCAAATTCTAATACAATTGCTCAGCTAGGAATCTATGATACAAAATTAGCCATTATGATTCCTTATTTTATTTCTGCCTTTGGGATTTTCCTGTTAAGGCAAACTTTTAAAGGTGTGCCATATGAACTTGAAGAAGCGGCGAAGATGGAGGGCTGCAGTCGTCTGCAAATTATTCGAAATGTATATGTACCCTTAGCGAAACCAACCTACGTTGCTTTTGGATTGATCTCTGTTAGTACTCAGTGGAGTAATTTTTTATGGCCACTCATTATAACAGATTCAGATGAGAACCGTCCTTTAACAGTAGGCCTATCTATGTTTGCAAAAGCAAGTGATTCGGGAGCACAATGGGGCGTTGTATGCGCGGGTACGTTATTTATTATCCTTCCATTATTATTGGCCTTCTTACTATTTCAAAAGCAATTCGTTTCAAGTTTTATGCAATCGGGCATAAAGTAAAACTTTCATTTTATTTGGAGGAAGCATAATGAAATTTTCTATATCATCATACACATTATTTTCTCTACCAATTGAAGAAGCAATCGAGCAATTGGTGACTAACGGATGGAAATCGATTGAAATTATGTGTGAAGGTGAGCTTCATGGAGAAAGGCTGCTAGAAATGGATGATTTCCAGCTGAAAAAAATCGCGCAATTTGCAAAAGGGAATGGCGTATCATTTGGACTTCATTTACCGATAAAACTTTTCAATCCTGCATTAGTGGATGAAGAAACGATTCAAATTTGGGAGAAATGCTTACGAATTGTACGTACTCTTGAAGTGAACTATGTATTACTTCATCCAGGATATAATCCTTCCTTAGAGGATGGAATAGATTTAGCATCTCGCTTTATCAAAGAAATACTTGAAGACTTACCAAAGCAAACAAAAGTAGTCGTCGAAAATGTTCCACTTGCTGAACAGGTCATTGGCTCTTCTATGAATCAGCTATTAACAATTATTCAGAAAGTAAATGATCCTAGAGTGTCTATTATGTTAGATACAGGTCATTGTTATATGAATAGTAAAGAAACGTTTATTGAAGAATGTCAAAAATCTTATGACAATCTTTTTGGATTACATATAAATGATAATCATGGAACAGTGGATGAGCATCTTGCTATTGGTGAAGGAGATATTCCCTTTAGACAATTGATTGCAGATCTTAAGGGGAAAAACCTTTTATTTGTATTAGAAACAAATTCTGTTATTAGGGCAGAACATTCACAACAAAATATAGCACAATATTTAAACATGGCGGAGGTTATGGAATGTCAAAAATCCAACTAAAAAATGTGTTTAAAAAATATGCTAATAGTGAGGGGTACTCAGTCAAAGATTTTAATTTAGATATAGAGGAAAAAGAATTTATCGTACTTGTAGGGCCATCAGGGTGCGGAAAATCGACAACTTTACGAATGATTGCAGGATTAGAAGAAATTTCTGAAGGGGATTTCATCATCGAAGGGCAACGAGTGAATGATAAGGAACCAAAGGATCGAGATATTGCAATGGTATTTCAAAATTATGCCTTATATCCACATATGTCAGTTTTTGAAAATATGTCCTTTGGCTTGAAAATACGAAAGCTACCAAAGAAAGAAATAAAAGAAAAAGTTGAACATGCTGCAGAGATTCTAGGGCTAAAGGATTTGTTGAACCGCAAACCAAAAGAGCTTTCTGGTGGACAAAGACAGAGGGTAGCTTTAGGACGTGCCATCGTAAGAAATGCGAGTATCTTTTTGATGGACGAGCCTTTATCGAATCTAGATGCGAAATTACGTGTACAAATGCGGGCTGAAATATCAAAGCTACATCGACAATTAGGTACGACGGTTATTTACGTTACCCATGATCAAACAGAAGCGATGACGATGGCTACTCGAATTGTCATTATGAAGGATGGGGTTATTCAGCAAATCGGTACTCCGTCAGAGGTGTATCATTTACCTGCTAACACCTTTGTTGCAAGTTTCATAGGGTCACCTGGTATGAATTTGATTGAAGGAATTCGCAATGAAAAGGGCTATTTTGAAATGGCAGAACAAGCTCAATACCGATTGAGTAGCGAACAAAATGAAGCAATTGCCCAAAATGAAAACAAACCCTTCTTATTAGGGGTAAGACCTGAAAATATTTCAGTCGTATCAGAGCCAACTTCCATACAAGGTGTGGTTGATTTAGTCGAAGTAAATGGTCCGGATATGTTGCTTCATGTTATCGTCAACAATCAAACGATTTTAGTGAAAAGTAAAACCGATGAAAAAGTGAAAGTAGATCAATCTGTTTTTTTAGAAGTTGACGATACTACCGTTCATCTTTTTGATAAAGAAACAGGAGAACGGCTTTAATCGGTTTAAAGTGGAATCGGTATGCAAACTAGACTTAATGTAGGAAACCGTTCCTCCTAATCGAAAGAGGGTTTTCCTTACAGAAAGGAAGTAGCAGCAGAGAGGAGGGAATCATTTGGTTAATATTCGTCATTATGATGCTTTTTGTTTTGATTTAGATGGAACGATTTATGTAGAAGATACATTATTACCAGGGGTTAGGGAAGTCATTCACAACTTAAGGGCGCAAAATAAAAAAGTGTTGTTTATTTCTAATACTTCCATTAACTCTAGAGAAAATTGTAAAGAGCGGCTTGAAAAGGTTGGGATACAGTCGAGTATCGATGAAATTATTACAACAAATTATTTAGCAGCACGTTATTTTAAACAATACCTCTCAAATGCCAAAGTGTTTATTGTAGGAGAGCGAAGTTTAATAGAGGAATTTTCGAACTTTTCAATTAGTCTAACATCGAATACACTAGAAGCAACTCATGTTCTGGTGGGACTAGATCGCAATTTTACTTATGACAAGCTGAATCTTGCCATGCAAGCAGTTCGTAATGGTGCTGAAATTGTTGTAACGAATCCGGATATTGTTTGCCCAGTGCTCGATGGCTATATTGCAGACACCTTCGTTTTAGCAAAGGCGATTGAGATAGCGTCGGAAAGGAAAATCAATACGATTTTAGGGAAGCCATCTTCCTATTACAGCAATGCGATTATGGATTTGTTAAATATACCAAGTGAGAGGTGCTTAATTGTCGGTGATCGATTGGAAACTGATATTAAGCTAGGTCTAAATAGTGGTATGAAAACCTGCTTAGTCTTAACAGGGGTTACAAAGAGAGTAGATATAGAACAAACAAAAATTTATCCTGATTATATTTTGGAGAATCTTTCCGAGTTTAGGTTTGTGTAGGGAAGTAATATAGTGCAATTTTCGTTAAATGCGGCGTTGATCTGATAAAGATCAATGCTTTTTTGCTGTTTAGGAAAAAAATTTGTATTTCGTATAATATATGGAAACTGCCGATGATACCAATTGAGCTTACAAATTAGAGAAAAGGGAATTCTCTGTGCAGAAAGTGAGGGAACTTTCGAAGCGGAAAGTACCCGAATGGAAGTGAAATAGGGAGCGAGTGGGAACTTTCAAAGCGAAAAGTGCCCAAATGGAAATGAAAATTGGAGTGAGTGGGAACTTTTGAAGGTGAAAGTGCCCGAATGGAAATAAAAATCAGAGCAAAAGGGAACTTTCAAAGCGAAAAGTGCCCAAATGGTTATGAAAATAGGAGTAAAAGGGAACTTTTGGAGCTGAAAGTGCCCGAATGGAAATGAAAATAGGAGTAAAAGGGTACTTTTGAAGGTGAAAGTGCCCGAATGAAAATGAAAATAGGAGCAAAGGGGAACTTTCAAAGCGGAAAGTGCCCGAATGGAAATGAAAACCGGAGCAAAGGGGAACTTTCAAAGCGAAAAGTGTCCAAACGGTTATGAAAATTGGAGCATAAGGGAACTTTCAAAGCGGAAAGTGCCCGAATGGAAATGAAAACCGGAGCAAAGGGGAACTTTCAAAGCTGAAAGTGCCCGAATGGAGATAAAAATCAGAGCAAAAGGGAACTTTTGAAGCGGAAAGTGCCCGAATGGTTATGAAAATTGGAGCAAAGGGGAACTTTTGAAGCGAAAAGTGCCCGAATGGAAATGAAAACCGGAGTAAATAGGAACTTTCGAAGCGGAAAGTGCCCGAATGGTTATGAAAATAGGAGCAAAGGGGAACTTTCGAAGCGAAAAGTGCCCAAATGGGAATGAAAATCGGAGTAAAAGGGAACTTTCAAGCGAAAAGTGCCCGAATGGTTATGAAAATAGGAGCAAAAGGGAACTTTCGAAGCGAAAAGTGCCCGAATGGTTATGAAAATAGGAGCAAAAGGGAACTTTCGAAGCGAAAAGTGCCCAAATGGAAATGAAAATGGGAGCAAAAGGGAACTTTCGGAGCTGAAAGTGCCCAAATGGTTATGAAAATAGGAGCAAAAGGGAACTTTTGAAGGTGAAAGTGCCCGGATGGGAATGAAAATCGGAGTAAAAGGGAACTTTTGGAGCTAAAGTGCCCGAATGTGTATTTGATAAGCTAAAACTGAGCCACCATCGCAGTTGAAAAGTGAGCCACTTTTATATGAAAATAATCCTAACTTCATAGAGTTAGGAGCGTATAGAGGTGATTTCATTGGAGAAGAAACAAAAAGTGCTACTTGCCTTTCATCAAGAAAGTAAGAGTCAACGTCAAATTGCGAAGGAGCTTGGAATTTCTCGTAATACTGTAAAAAAGTATATACAAGAGGATCTTGAAAAAAGAAGAAAAGATATTCGTGAATTACCTATTACAGATAATTATGTAACGCCTCCGTCGTATAAAAAACGCAAAGGAAATAAACGAGCTTTAACACCTACAGTGATGAAACGCATTCGGAAAATGTTAAAAGATAATGAATATAAACGGCAACATCAAATGCATAAGCAACAACTGAAAATGATTGATATTCATGAAAAATTATTAGATGAAGGTTTTGAAATTAGTTATACCACTGTTAGAAACTTTGTGAATAGTGAGGAGAAACGTCAAAAAGAAGTCTTTATTCGTCAAAAGGCAACTGCTGGTCATGAGATTGAATTTGACTGGGGAGAAGTAAAATTAGTTATAGACCAATCCCTACGGTCTCTTTCAATGGCAGTCTTTACCCTACCATATAGTAATGATAGAATTGCATATTTATATGAATCTGAAACAATGGTGTGTGTTCAAGATGCTCATGTGAAATGTATTAACTATTTAGGCTTTGTACCAGAGGTTTTTACGTACGATAATATGCGGACAGTCGTAAAGAACTTTATTGGGACTGAACGAGAGATTACTGATGGTATGAAAAATCTATCGATGCATTATCATTTTAAAATACGACTATGTGAACCAAGAAAAGGAAATCAGAAGGGGCATGTGGAGCGGAGTGTAGAATACATCCGTCGTAAGGCATTTGCCCATCGAGATACGTTTGCAAGCTTAGAAGAAGCTCAGGCTTATCTAACAGAAATCATCATGAAATTAAACTCTCGTAAGCATTATAAGAAAAGACAAACGCATCATGAATTAATGCAAGAAGAACGTACAGCTAGGCAAGTAAGCGCAAATATTATTCCATTTGATGCCTCTGAGTTGTTTGAATTTAGAGTGGACAAATATAGTACGATTACTTATAGACAAAATCGTTATTCTGTTCCTGAAGGACATGTTGGAGAATGGGTGAAAGTAAAAGCGAGTGCGGAAAAAATTCTTATTTTTAGTGAAAATGCCTGTATCGCGACACATAAACGAAGTTGGCAGATCCATCAATGGATTATGGATATTTATCATTACTTACGTACATTTGAAAAGAAAAAAGGTGCATTGGCTCAAAGTGAATGTTTGAGTCAAGCACCAACAAAAATAAAAAATTTATACAAAGATTATTATATTGGAAATGAGCGAGATTTTCTAGAGTTACTTATTTATTTAAAAGAACATAACAATCTAGAAAAAGTCTTAGCAGCGATTGAACAACTTAAGAAGAACCCTATGGTTCAAATATCAACAGATAAGATTATTTTCTTAGCTAGTCAAGGCGAACACGTTCATAAAACTGTACATTCCAAAAATGAGGTCACCACCCAATCTCTCGAAAATCTTTCAGCCATTACAGCATTATTTGAAACGAAAAAGACAGGGGTGCTTCATTAATGGATAAGAGACAAGAAATGATTGAAATGTGTAAAGAACTTCGATTACCAAGTATTCGGGCATTTATTCAAGAAGATGATATGTGGAAACAACATCAGACAGCAGAGGATTTTTTATATCATGCACTGGTACAAGAGATGCAAGATCGAGAAGTACGAGCAAAAGCGAATCGGATTCGTTCAGCAAATTTCCCTGAAAAGAAACTATTAACTGAATTAGAGACTGAGAGATTACCGCAAAATGCGGCCTCTCGCCTCCCACAATTAAAGAAATTAGATTTCATTCAAGAAAAACAAAATGTCCTATTAATTGGCTCACCTGGAACAGGTAAAACCCATATAGCAATAGGTTTAGGAATTGAAGCTTGTTTGTCAGGATATAAAGTATTTTTCACAACGGTATCATCTCTAGTAAACCAATTAAAAGAGAGCCGTTCTGAAAGAACGTTACGTTCATTTGAACTGAAGTTTGAAAAATATGATTTAGTAATCATTGATGAATTAGGTTATATCTCCTTTGATAAAGAAGGAGCCGAGTTATTATTTACTCATCTTTCCCTTCGGGCAGGACGAGCATCCACCATCGTTACGAGTAATTTATCATTTGATCGATGGGAAGAAATATTTCATGATCCAGTTTTAACAGCAGCTTTAACAGATCGACTAACACATAGAGCCTATATGGTTGACATGGTCGGCCCATCTTATCGAATATTAGATACAAAAGAATGGCTAGAAAATAGTCAGCTTTAAGTGGCTCAGTTTTTAATTAATAAATGGCTCAATTTTCACTTGCGAAATACACGAATGGGAATGAAAATCGGAGTAAAAGGGAACTTTCGAAGCTAAAAGTGCCCGAATGGGAATGAAAATCGGAGTAAAAGGGAACTTTTGGAGCTGAAAGTGCCCAAATAGGAATGAAAATCGGAGCAAAAGGGAACTTTCGAAGCGAAAAGTGCCCAAATGGAAAAGAAAATAGGAGCAAAAGGGAACTTTCGAAGCTAAAAGTGCCCAAATGGTTATGAAAATTGAAGTGAGTGGGAACTTTTGAAGGTGAAAGTGCCCGAATGGTTATGAAAATAGGAGCAAAGGGGAACTTTCGAAGCGAAAAGTGCCCGAATGGAAATGAAAATAGGGGCAAAGGGGAACTTTCAAAGCGAAAAGTGCCCGAATGGAAAGAAAACCGGAGCAAAGGGGAACTTTCGAAGCGAAAAGTGCCCAAATGGGAATGAAAATCGGAGTAAAAGGGAACTTTTGGAGCTGAAAGTGCCCAAATGGTTATGAAAATAGGAGCAAAGGGGAACTTTCGAAGCGAAAAGTGCCCAAATGGGAATGAAAATCGGAGTAAAAGGGAACTTTCGAAGCTAAAAGTGCCCAAATGGCAATGAAAATTGGAGTAAAAGGGAACTTTTGGAGCTGAAAGTGCCCGAATGGAAATGAAAATTGGAGCAAAGGGGAACTTTCAAAGCGAAAAGTGTCCAAACGGTTATGAAAATTGGAGAATAAGGGAACTTTCGACGTGGAAAGTGCCCGAATGGGAATGAAAATCGGAGTAAAAGGGAACTTTCGAAGCGAAAAGTGCCCAAATGGGAATGAAACTTGTAGCAAAATGGAACTTTCGAAGGTGAAAGTGCCCGAATGGTTATGAAAATAGGAGCAAAAGGGAACTTTCGAAGCGAAAAGTGCCCGAATGGAAATGAAAATTGGAGCGAAAGGGAACTTTCGAAGCCAAAAGTGCCCAAATGGGAATGAAATCCAGAGCAAAGGAGAACTTTCGAAGCGGAAAGTGCCCAAATGGAAATGAAATCCAGAGCAAAAGGGAACTTTCGAAGCGAAAAGTGCCCGAATGGAAATAAAAACCGGAGCAAAGGGGAACTTTCAAAGCGGAAAGTGCCCAATCCAAAACAAAAAACCGAAAAAAAGGAACTTCCAAAGAAGAAAGTTCCTAAACAAGATCAAAAACCTAAAAATTAAGAGCATAGAGAATTTCTATATTCCCAGATAAATCAACCAATCTACAAACCATCTTAAATCAAATTAAATTAGATCTAAATTCAAAATTACTAATGTAGATGGTGAAATATTTACTCAAAATAAACTCGGCTATATTTCCCATTTCTTTTAAAATGATTATTTAATATATTGCGTAGTAATTTTTTTGATTCCACAATGCGACACCATTCTTGAACTAAATTAGTAGTAATTTGTATCTCAGGGAACAACATCCTTAGCTCTTTCACACACCGTATTACCGATGAAGTAATTGCTTCGGGATGCCCACAATTTTTACAGATCAGTTTTCTACCTTCAATTGTGACATCGAAAGAGTTGCAAGTTGCACATGTGATTCCTTTTTTCAACTGTTCAAATTCAAATACCGGTAACTTATTAAATGGAGATTCACTCATATGTAATGATAGTAATTTTTCAGCGATTAGCATGTGTTTTTCCGTTATCTTTGAATATTTAGCGTTTAGCTGTTTGAGAAAACGATTGATTTGCGTCGGGAAAATAAAGGCACTATCCATCGGCGCCTGATATAACGTGAATTCAGGATTAACAAATACAACAAAAGCTTGAACGGGTATTGTGAAGCCAAGATGGTTTAATAGTTGACGGAATAAAGATTCTGTTCTGCTTAATTGTATAAGGGGACTTACAATTTCGACTTTTGATTTTGTATATAACTTGTCCTTTTCAAAATAGAAATCTCCCTCATAATTTTTCACTTCAAAAATATAAATCATGTCGGACATTATAAGTAGTGTATCGATTTGAAAGGTCGTGTTGTTTGATTTAAGCAGTAAATCGTTTAATACGAGACAATTACTTTGAAGCTTTTCAATGTAGGAATCAAACAATAATTCCCCCTCGTAGCCCTTATAAAGATTTGAAAAATACTGTTTCTCCTTTTCTGGTAAATTCATTCGATTATTCAGCGATTTATAAATCTGTAATTCAGGAGATTCAGTTCTAGTTTTAAAATACAACTTAATCACCGTCCTCGTAAAATATATTAATCGTCAATATCTATTTTATTATTAATCTAGTAGTAATTAAATAAAAAAATCAATTTATGGATAATAATGGTTAGAAGTTAAATTCAAGACCCAGAAGAACCTACTCCATAGAAATTCAATTTTTTAAACCATTATTTGAACATTTCTAAATTTATATTTTTCAAATATAAAATTACCAAAAAGTTACATAAATTGTCACAAACTACTCAATAATTTCCAAATATATCAAGAAATAGTAGAAAAAGAATATTGAATGGTATAGTATACAGTTGAAGGCGCTTTCGGATTACTTTAAGGGGGAGGTTGGGGATGGTCTAAATTGCTTTTTATTGTCACTTTAATAGTTTATCTTTTGTGTTAAATAATTTTATGAAAATGGTATGATAGGAGAGAATTTCAATGAAATATTTAAAGCTTTTAAAGGAAAAGCAAATTATCGCATTAGCTCCTTATTATAGTGGTCTATATTCATCAGTTATTTATACGCATCAAGGTACCCTATATTTTGAGGAGACAGTTGAAAACCTTATGGATCAGTTCTGTATGACTTTTGGTTCGACTTTAAAAGGAAGAATCGAGGCATCCCGAAAGAGTTTAAAATACCGAAAAAATCCTCCAATCCTAATTTCAGAAAAGTATCGAATTGGAGCTTTTCAAGTTCCAGATATTCGTAAAATAGATATGACCTGGATTTTTGATTTACAATTTGATATTAAGCCTATTGATTCGCAAATGTGTGAATTAATATTTGCTGGTAATCTAAAGTTAACAATTCCATTATCTGAAATGGCTATTATAGAACGAAGAAGAAAAACTCTTGAAGCGTTATTTACTTTTACCCTTACAGGTCATCAGGATTCAACTATTTCAAAATAACGGATTCAAAATTTGAACAACATCCCTTCATACCTGAGGGGATGTTGTTTTTTTGTTAGTGGTTTCACACAATCTTTATCATTTAATAGATTGTCGTATTCTTTTTAAAATACGGTCCCGGCGCTTTCGTAAGGCGGCTGTTGAAACCCCATATTTTTCCGAAAGCTCGTCGTAAGTGTACTGGTAATAATAAAGTTCGAGAATTAATTGAAGTTCTTCTTCTTTTAAGATTTCTGAAAGATACTCAAATGTTGAAAGGTGATTGTACGGCTTATTCTTCAAATTCATATATTGAGCAACATTTGTCAGTTTATCTTTTTCGTAAGGTATTTGATGATCGGCATACCGATTATCATTCATTATTTCAGTATATATTTTGGTTAACATTGAACGATAAGCATATGGAGCAAATGGTCCTCGATCGGGATCATATTTTTGCCATGCTTGCCAAAGTGCTATCGTTGCACATTGGCGAAAATAATCGTGATTTTTATAGACATGCGCTTTTCTTAAAACAACTGTAATCATCGGCTGATACTTCTCTAAAACTTTTTCAAACTCTTCCATTAGATCGCACCTCATGCGACCTGTGCACAGATCAAATTCCTAGGTGCTTTCATCGTAAATGAAAGATTGTTTATGGTGAAATTTGGAATTTGGGAGATTTCCCTAGAGGAGAAAGTCGGATTTTCGAGGAGTATTGGATTGATATTTTTAGAATAAGAGGAGGATTTGAAGTTTTTTAAGGTCATATCAAAATACTAATTTTTATTATTAGAATTATCAGAAAAATAATTTTATAATAGAAATATATTCCTTTATAGACTTTTAAACGTAAGTAAGAGATTTGACTTTATTAAAATATAAAAAATAGGAAGGGGCATTTATATGAAGTTTAATGCCAATTATCAGCCATATACTTCTACGCGAGTACCTGTTTTTGCAAGAAAAGGGATGGTCGCGACATCACAGCCACTTGCGGCTCAAGCGGGACTTGATATTTTAAAAATGGGAGGAAATGCAGTAGATGCAGCCATTGCAACAGCAGCAAGCCTAACAGTCTTGGAACCAACCTCAAATGGTATCGGCGGTGATGCCTTTGCCTTAGTTTGGATGAAAGGGAATTTATACGGCTTAAATGGTAGTGGTCCGTCCCCAGAATCCATTTCGATTGAAAAGGTGAAGGCTCTTGGGCACAAGGAAATACCTGTATATGGTTGGATCCCTGTTACAGTTCCAGGGGCACCAGCTTCATGGGCGGCTCTTTCAAAGCGTTTTGGAAAACTATCGTTAAAGGAAGTATTAAAACCTGCTATTCGATATGCAGAGGAAGGATACCCCGTATCACCGGTGTTAGGAAAGTATTGGAATGAAGCCTTTAAGCTATTTCGTGAAAACCTACAGGACGAACAATATACGAGCTGGTTTGAAACCTTTGCGCCAAATGGGCGAGCACCAGAGCCAGGTGAGATTTGGAAATCATTAGACCATGCGAATACCTTAAGAGCAATTGCAGAAACGGATGCAGAAAGCTTTTATAAAGGTGAACTTGCTAAGAAAATCGATGCCTTTTCAAAAAAATATAATGGATTTATTTCTTATTCTGATTTAGAAAAGTACAAGCCTCAATGGGTAGACCCAATTCGAGTAAACTATCGAGGCTATGATGTGTGGGAAATTCCACCGAATGGGCAAGGGCTCGTTGCCTTGATGGCTCTAAATATTTTAAATGGCTATCCAATTAGTGAAAAGGATAATGTAGATACCTACCATAAACAGATTGAGGTTATGAAGCTAGCATTTACTGATGGGCAAAAATACATAACGGAGCCTTCTAAAATGACTATTTCGGTTGAGGAATTACTTTCTGAACAATATGGGGCAAAAAGGAGAATGCAAATTCATGAAAAAGCTCAGTTGCCAGAAGCTGTTGAGCCTTCCTATAGTGGAACGGTTTATTTAGCGACTGCTGATGAGGAAGGAAACATGGTTTCATTTATTCAAAGTAATTATAAAGGCTTCGGGTCTGGTTTAGTAGTGCCAGGTACAGGAATTGCCCTACAAAATAGGGGTCATAATTTTTCCTTAGATCCAGCCCATGATAATCGATTAGAGCCTGGGAAAAGAACATACCATACGATCATTCCTGGATTTCTTACAAAAGATAACAAGCCTATTGGTCCCTTTGGTGTGATGGGGGCATTTATGCAGCCTCAAGGCCATGTTCAGGTTTTGATGAATATGATTGATTTTGGTTTAAATCCACAAGCGGCAATTGACTCGCCAAGATGGCAATGGATTAAAGGAAATCGCATTGAAATTGAAAAACAATTCCCTTCTCATATCGCAGAAGCCTTACTTCAAAAAGGACATGATGTTCAAGTAAACATAAACTCAGGAGGCTTTGGTAGAGGGCAAATCATTATAAAAGATCCAGAAACGGGCGTTTATTGTGGTGGTTCTGAATCAAGAACAGATGGATTTGTTGCGGCGTGGTAGTAAATTTAGAGACGGACATGATTCTCCACATCGTTTAAAAAGTATACAGAAATCGACAATGGAGAAAGAGCGATTTTATGATGCGCAGAAGAGTTACTGAAATCTGAAATATATATTAGAGATTCTATATAGGGCGGATAAAATGAGAAAGCGGAAAGGAAAATTCTTTCAGCTTTCTTTTTTTGATTTTTCATTCGTGTAAGAATTGGAATATATATCTAAAAAAAGACTCATTTCATTGCTTTAATATTGGAATTCCTTCTTCTTTTGTAAAAAGTAAGGAAAATATTAGACTGATAGAGTTCAACTTGGGATAATAGAGTAAGAGCTAGAAAGATTTAACTTAGATAGGAGGATTAACATGAAGCATTTTACGAAATATCTTGTGCCGTCATTAATGGTAACGGCGTTATTTTCTACAGCTGCATTACCAGCTGGTGCTGAAGCGAAAGAGTTTAAAGATGTGTCGAAGGATGCAGACTATTATCAAACAGTACAAAAACTATCGGAATTTAATGTGATTAGTGGATATAATGACGGAACGTTTAAGCCGAGCAATCTTCTAACTCGTGGTCAAGCGGCTACAATGATTGCGCGAATCTTAGAAGTTGATATAAAAGATGTGAAAGATCCTGGTTATAGTGATGTTCCAAAAGCAAGTTCGCATTATCCGGCGATTGCAAAACTGACCGAGATGGGGATTTTAGAAAAATCTAGTAAATTTAATCCGAATCGGCAAATTACGCGCGCGGAAATGGCAGGGATATTAGTAAAAGCATTTGATCTTGAATCGGACACACCGGAATCTTATCAAGATGTTAAAGCTGGCAATACATACTCAGAGGAAATCGGAATACTTGGGGGTCTAAGTATTACGAAAACAGAAGGCGATTTTCGTCCAGAAGATGGGGTAAAGCGTGTTAATTTTGCCGTGTTTATCGAACGGATAATTAACCTTAAACGAGCTGATAATAAGCCAGATTTATGGGATAGTTGGGGCACCTGGGATAGCCGAGGAGTTATTAGTCATCCCGAAGATAATGAAGAATCCCCTGCACAGGAGGATAAACCCGCTGTTGACCGACCAACGGACATAAGTAATGTTAAAGATTTTGAAAAATTAATGCAAATGGTAACGAGTGAATTAACAGAAGCAAGAACAAATGCGAAACCAGAGTTGGATACTTTCCTAGCAGTTGTTCGCGGAGGCGATATAGAAAAAATTGTGGAGCAACAGGAGAAATTAACTACAACTTTAGATGAGCTAAACTCCCTGTTAAAAGAAGTGAAGGAAATCTATTCTGACGCACAATCAAAAAATAAAAAGCTCCAAAAGCTACAAGATGAATTAGCGAAAGAACTGGAAAATGCTCGCGAATTTGTCACAGAAGCAGAGAATGATTCCCACGACAAGAAATATTATGAGCAAAAAATGGAGGACGCCCAGGATGAACTAGAGGATTTAACTGATGAAATTGGACGACATTTAAATTCTCAAGGTGGGAATGTATCGGCTTTAGAAAGATTGTATGTAGATATGGAATCAGCGATCGAAGAGGCAAATGAAGTGTTAGATTTATATCGTAAATCGGCCTCAAAAAAATCGTTGGAGGAAGAAGAGGAAGAGTTAAAGGAAGTATTAGATAAAGCAAAAAAAGCATTACAAGATCTTAAGAAAAAAATTAGAAAAGAAGGTGGAAGTGTAAGTGCGACCGGAACACGAACTGCATCATTCGACGGTTTAGTAGCAGTGAAATCCTTCCTTTCTGAACCCGTGAATATTAACAATGTCGACGATTTAGAACAACTACTAAATAATGCAATCCGGGAACTATCAGATGGTCAAGATGCAGCTGATCGAATTTTGGAGGATTTAGTTGCGGCAATTAAAGAAGATGATTCTGGAGAAGTCGTTGAGGAGCAAGAAAAGTTAAAAATTGCATTGAAAGATTTAAACCAAATTATTCAAAAGGGACAAGAGATTTTAGTTGTTGCAAAACTAAAAAATTCAATGCTTCAAAGTGTAGAAGATAATTTATCAAAAGAAGTGGACCGAACGAGTGAGATGGCATCGAATATATCAAAAGAATTGAAACGTGCAA
Source organism: Lysinibacillus sp. PLM2 (assembly GCA_023168345.1). Classification (NCBI taxonomy): domain Bacteria; kingdom Bacillati; phylum Bacillota; class Bacilli; order Caryophanales; family Bacillaceae; genus Lysinibacillus; species Lysinibacillus sp. PLM2. The sequence continues at coordinate 862,882 of AP025689.1, forward strand.
GTAATATCGTATCCGATGCCAAAGAAAAGTATGAAGATCAACTTTATTTTGATAAAGAAATGAAAAACAAACAAGCAGAGCTAGATACTTATATAAATGAAGTCGATCGGTTACTGGGGCAACCTAATCCAACATTGTCAGAAATAGATGAACTATACGAATCAATCGAAAAGGCTATGAAAGAAACAGATAAATTGCTCGACTCCTATACTAAATCATCTGTGAATACATTAAGGGATGAAAAAGATAGCTTGAAAAAAACGCTGGATAAAGTTGAAGATGCACTAGAAAAAGTCCAAGATACATTTGAAGAACTTGAGCAAAAATTAAAAGATGATTTTGATGATTTAGTAGGTGAACAGGAAGCAATCATTGATGATCTTATAAAAGCTTCGAAGTATTTAGAAAATAAAAGTAAAATTAATCAAGCGATAAACAGTCTAACGAAAGCTATTGAAGATGCAGAACGTCTAAAGGAAGAATACAAAGACATTGACGTCAAAGTGCTAGATCGCAACAAAAAAAATCTAGACGAAGCCATCAAACGAGCAGAAAAAGAAATTGATCGCCTAAGCGATAAACTTAAATAGTAGAAAATCATATGATTTAACTGATTCTGATAATTTGGCGTGGTATAACAAGACAACTTATAGAGATAAACTAAGGGGTCAAAAAAGGCTCAAAGGTTATTCGTGAAGGAAAGCTGAAAAATGCTTTCCTTTTTTATTGTGTGCCAGGCATGGCAACTATCTAGGTGGTGAAAGTCCACTGTGGGGGTACACATCGACCAACCACTAAGGAAGCGCAAGGTACTTATCGTGAGATAAGGGCTGGAGGAAGCGTGGAATAAAATCTTGGCTCGACGAACAGAAATCTGATACCAAGGCTCTACAAAGGGATAAGGCTCCAATACAAGTCAAAGTCCAAAAGATGTGCGTAACTTTGTAGGGTAAATCAGGCGAGTAAAAGAGGAAAGATAGTTGTCTTACCCTGGGAGGTCTTGCGGATGTATAAAAAATACAGTCGAAAACGGTTAGTCGCAAGAAGTCAGCAGAAGCCATAGTAATGACCATTGGTCATGAAGGGCCGAACAATTTATAGTGTTTCAACACCACAAATGCGTAAGCGACGGACTCCGAATGTGTTAATGGTGAAAGTATGAGCGTATCTCAAATGATAACCAAAATGGAGGTATTACTTACTACGTGAGAGGAAATGGAGAAACGAGTGTGCAACTTTTAGAAAAGATTCTAAGCAATCAAAATATGAATGAAGCCTACTTACGTGTCTATAGAAATAAAGGTGCAAGTGGGGTCGATGGAATAACGGTTGATGAACTTAAACAGTATCTGAAAGAGAACAAGGATGAACTACGTCAGCGCATCAGAACTAGAAAATACCAACCACAAGCTGCCTTACGAGTGGAAATCCCAAAAGAAAATGGAAAGATGCGCAAACTGGGAATACCAACAGTAGTGGATAGGGTGGTTCAACAGGCAATTCATCAAGTACTCAGTCCGATATTTGAAAAAGAGTTTAGTGAATACAGTTACGGTTTTAGACCAAATAGAAGTTGTGAGATGGCAATCATAAAAAGTCTCGAATTTCTGAATGATGGATACGATTGGATAGTGGACATTGACCTTGAAAGATTTTTCGACACAGTCAACCATGATAAACTCATGCGAATCATATCCAATACAATCGATGATGGAGATGTCATTTCTTTAATTAGAAAATACTTGGTCAGTGGGGTCTTGGTAAAGGGTAAATATGAGGAAACACCGATTGGAACTCCGCAAGGAGGAAACCTCAGTCCACTATTAAGTAACATAATGTTGAATGAACTGGACAAGGAACTAGAAAGTAGAGGACTCCATTTCGTGAGATATGCGGATGACGCTCTTATCTTTGTGAAGAGTGAGAAAGCTGCAAATAGAGTGATGGAATCAGTCGTGAAGTTTATAGAAAAGAAATTAGGGCTGATAGTCAATGCAGAAAAGAGTAAAATCGCTCGTCCAAAAGACTTAAAATTCCTGGGGTTTGGATATTACTACGATTCAAAAGACAAGAAATATCAAGTTCGACCACATACAATCTCAGTACAGAAATTTAAAAGGAAACTTCGACAACTAACAAAGCGAAACTGGAGCATTCCGTTAGACTACCGAATATTGAAACTAAAACAAGTAATATTTGGTTGGGTAAATTACTTTAGAACTGCAAACATGAAAACGGCTATGCGTGAAATTGATAAGAAACTACGCTCAAGAATAAGAGTAATCATTTGGAAACAGTGGAAGGTACCAAGAAAACAGATAAGGTCACTAATCCAATTGGGGATACCCGAAGAAGAAGCCAAGGGCTTAACATTCTGTAGGAAAGGTTATCGATTTATCGGATTATCTAAAGTTGTTCAAAGAGCAATTTCAAATAAAGGCTAGAGCAGAGGGGAATACCCTCTGCTCTACAACGTTACTTAAAAGTACACACTGTAATATGAATTGAAACGCCGTATACGAGATCCGTACGTACGGTGTTGTGAGAGGGGCGAAAATTAGTTAACTTATTTTCCCTCTACTCGATTGGTAATTAGGTAAAACTGAAGGTGGATAAAACAAGACGCTGGGTGGACATAGCAATGGGAATCGAGTGAATAAAATCCGTCTGCGCCATGGACAAAACTTAAGTGAGTGGACAAAACGAAGAAGTGAACGGACAAAAGAAGGTACTGGTTGGACAAAACAATGAAGCGAGTGGACAAAATCCGTCTGCGAATGGACAAAACTTGGTGAGTGGACAAAACGAAGCAGTGAACGGACAAAAGATGGCACTGTGTGGATAATACAATGAAGCGAGTGGACAAAATCCGTCTGCGAATGGACAAAACTTAAGTGTGTGGACAAAACGAAGAAGTGAACGGACAAAAGATGTCACTGGGTGGACAAAACAAACAAGCGAGTGGACAAAATCCGTCTGCGAATGGACAAAACTTAAGTGTGTGGACAAAACGAAGAAGTGAACGGACAAAAGATGGTACTGGTTGGACAAAACAATGAAGCGAGTGGACAAAATCCGTCTGTGAATGAACAAAACTTAAGTAAGTGAACAAAACGAAGAAGTGAACGGACAAAAGATGGTACAGGGTGGACAAAACAATGAAGCGAGTGGACAAAATCCGTCTGTGAATGAACAAAACTTAAGTAAGTGAACAAAACGAAGAAGTGAACGGACAAAAGATGGTACAGGGTGGACAAAACAAACAAGCGAGTGGACAAAATCCGTCTGTGAATGGACAAAACTTGGTGAGTGGACAAAACGAAGAAGTGAACGGACAAAAGATGGTCCTGATTGGACAAAACAATGGAGCAAGTGGACAAAATCCGTCTGCGAATGGACAAAACTTGGTGAGTGGACAAAATATCAGCTGGTTGAACAAAAATATGCTAGGTACTCGTTAAAATATTGGGATTAGTACACCTCTATAAATTCTGTTTAATCCTATAAAAAATAATAGTAATTAAAATGAATCGTTTTAGTATGGTCAATCGTAGATTAATATGGACGTATAAAGCGGATGGTCAAGCAGTCCAATTTTCGGGCGGATAGGTCATCGATTGAATCACAGGGCTCGCGGATTGGAGTGCTTATCTTGTTGATTGGGTCACATGCTGCATGTTTTGTGTAGATAAAAATTATTCGGGCGGATAGGTCAACGATTGGATCACATGACTCGCGGATCGGAGTGCTTATCTTGTTGATTAGGTCACATGCTGCATTGTTTTGTGCAGATAAAAATTATTCGAGCGGATAGGTCATCGATTGGATCACATGAGTCACGGACTTGATCATTTATCTGATTAATGGGTCGCATAAGCTTCCTTATGATCAGATAAAAGTATTTAGAGCGGATACCAATTCGATTGGATCATATATCTAGAAGAGTGGAGCGGTTACCAAGCTATTTGGCTCACTTAGCCCGAGATTGGAGCACTTATCTGATTAATGGGTCGCATAAGCTTCCTTTTGATCAGATAAAAGTATTTAGAGCGGATACCAATTAGATTGGATCACATATCTCGAAGATTGGAGCGGATACCAAGCAGATTGGAGCACTTAGCCCGAGATTGGATCATTTATCTGATTAATGGGTCGCATAAGCTTCCTTATGATCAGATAAAAGTATTTAGAGCGGATACCAATTCGATTGGATCATATATCTAGAAGAGTGGAGCGGTTACCAAGCTATTTGGAGCACTTAGCCCGAGATTGGAGCACTTATCTGATTAATGGGTCGCATAAGCTTCCTTATGATCAGATAAAAGTATTTAGAGCGGATACCAATTAGATTGGGTCACATATCTCGAAGAGTGAAGCGGTTACCAAGCTATTTGGAGCACTTAGCCCGAGATTGGAGCACTTATCTGATTAATGGGTCGCATAAGCTTCCTTATGATCAGATAAAAGTATTTAGAGCGGATACCAATTAGATTGGATCACATATCTCGAAGATTGGAGCGGGTACCATGCTGTTTGGAGCGGTTACCAAGCTGTTTGGAGCACTTAGCCCGAGATTGGAGCACTTAGTTTGGATCACTTATCCCTAAACTGGAGCACTTAAGCCCAAAACTGGATAACTTATCCAGAAGAGCTTCAATCACTATCCAATAGCACCAATCATACTTAACCAACTGCTCCATATTCATCCTAAAAATTAACGTCAACTGCCCCGTGTTACAGGATTTAAGCGACTTTATCGATCTATTTAAAATTTTTTTATTTTAGTAGAGTGATTTAATGCGTTTTTGTAAAAAGCATGGTAAACTGATTTGTGATAATGAACAATTATTTGAACCGATAGTTCAAAAGGTAAGTAATACCCTTAATTTAGCGCTTACATTTTCAAATCTTGTTCATTTTTCACAAGAATTGGGTAGTGCTTGTATATGTTTTGTACTAGTAGTCTAATTTACTTAATTAGTAAAATTTTTAAGATAGTTAAGACCAACAGGACGATGCCAGCAATATCTGATGAAAACAGTACAAACATTACATAATTGAAATTTGCCTACATAAGATGCATATGTCGCAAAAACTAAATCACACACAAAAATACTGATTGATTAGGTCTATATGCCAACATTTTTATGGAAAATTCTATCTACAGCTTTACAAATAAAAATAAGGCTATTTTATTTCTCCATTAAAGCTACAGACCTTGTCATAAAAAGACATACTCATTTTAAAGAGCAATTTCCCATTCATTTTGAATGATACTAGATTTTGAGATTATAATTTTAGGAGGATAACGTTTAATTATGAAGGTGAACAAATATCGTTTCGGTGGAGTGCTGTTTTTAAGTACAGCATTGCTACTGAGTGGTTGTAATAATAATGCAGAATCGGAAGACACGACAGAAGAAGTAGTTCGTGAAATCCCTGTTGAAACAGCTGCTGTAACATTCGGTGCTCTTACGGATGACCAATTGTTAACAGGGCAAATTGAAGCAGAAAATGAAGTGTCAATCTTACCAAGTGTTGCAGGCGAAATCACAGCTATTTATGTTCAAAAAGGTGATGTCGTACAAGTTGGTCAGGTAATAGCTCAATTAGATAATACAAATGAGTTAAATGCCGTAAAACAAGCAGAAATTAGTGTGAAACAAGCCCAACTTTCATTAGAAGATGCACAGAAAAGTCAATCAGATGCATTAAAAAATATAGAGTTACAGCTTGAACAAGCACAATCAGCATATGATACTGCAAAGGCTGATTTAGATCGTAATCAGAAGCTTTTTGATGCTGGTCTTATTTCCGAAAAGGAATTAGAGGGCTTTAAATTACAAGAAAAAAATGCCCGTATCCAATTAGATCAGGTGAACTTAAGTAAAGTACAAGCAGAAAATACAATTGGTATACAAACAGTTGAGACTTCATTAGAACAAGCCCAGCTTTCTCTTGAAACAGCTAAGCAACGTTTAGATGACAAAGTGGTAAAAGCGACAATTTCAGGTGAAGTCACTTCTGTAGATGCAGAAGTAGGCGAAATGGCATCAGGGCAAAGTCCGTTAGCAACGGTTGTTTCTATGAATACTGTGTCCCTAAATGTGAATCTTTTACAGGATCATTTAGATTCCTTTGCAGTTGGCGATGAAATCGAGGTACAAGTAATTGGTCTAGAAGGTACATTTGAAGGTACTGTTTCATATATCTCAAGTATTAGCTCAGGCTCAGGTTTATTTACAATGGAAGTTCAAATTGATAATTCAGACAAAGTAATTAAACCGGGTATGGTTGCTTCTATTGTTATGGAAGAAGTTCTAGAACAAGATAAATTAATGGTACCAACGGAAGCAATTATTCAAAAAGAAGGTAAATCTGTTGTCTTTATCGTTCAAGATAATAAAGCGGTACTAAAAGAAGTGGAAGTAATTCGCTTTAATACTGAACTAACAGCAGTTGCTGGTGAATTAAAAGAAAATGACTTAGTCGTTATATCAGGACAAAACCTCCTAAATGATGGAGATTTAGTGAAAGTCATGGAGGAGGACTAAGCCTTGAAAAATTTAGTTAAAACCTCTATACAGCGACCAGTCGGCGTTATTATGTTTGTCGTTGTCGCCCTGGTACTTGGATTTATATCTTTAACAGGTTTAAAAGTAGATTTATTCCCTAAAATGGATTTACCGGTTGCAGTTGTAGCAACGAGTTATCCAGGTGGTGCCCCTCAGGAGGTTGAGGAATTAGTTTCCAAGCCGATTGAGGATGCAGTAGGTACGATTGAAGGTATAGATACGATTCAATCGGTTTCCCAACAATCATCTTCTTTAGTCCTAATGATGTTTGACTTTGGTCGAGATATTGAAAGTGCCATGATCGATGTGCGTGAAAAAGTGGATCAAATTTCCGGAACGTTGCCAGAAAATGCTAATGATCCAATGGTTATGAGAATGGACCCAAATGCAACGGCGGTTGTCTATGCGTCGTTATCGGGTGCAGAGTTAAGTGAATTACAAGAGATTGCAGAAAACGAAGTACAACCTGCCATAGAGCGTGCAAGTGGTGTTGCTTCTGCATCTATTTCCGGTGGGGTGGAACGTGAAATTCGCGTAAACCTAGACCAGGCGAAACTAATGAATTTTGGCTTAACTGGCTCACAAGTAATGAGTGCGTTGTCTGGAGAAAACCGATCTATTTCAGCTGGAACAGTTGAACAAGGTGGTAAGGATGTTCAGTTACGGATTGTAGGGGAATATACTTCCATTGAAGATATTCGCAATACACAATTGACATTAAGTAGCGGTGAAACGATCCGAGTTCGAGATGTTGCCGAAGTTGTAGATACATTTAAAGAACAAACATCGATTTCTCGTGTTAATGGTGAAGATACTTTATTGTTCTCAATTATGAAGCAATCTGATGCAAACTCAGTTGAAGTATCTACAGAAGTTCAAAAAGCTATTGATGAACTGAACGAAAAGTTTGCAGATCGCGGAATTAAAATTACTACAGTAATGGATACGTCGACATATATTACAGATTCCATTGATTCTGTTATTAGTAACATGGTTATCGGTGGCGGTTTAGCTGCGTTAATTTTACTACTATTCTTACGTAGTATTCGTGCAACATTGGTTATTGGGATTTCGATGCCAATCGCCATTATCTCTACATTCTCGTTAATGTACTTTACTGGTGAAACATTGAACATTATTTCCATGGGTGGTCTTGCCCTTGGTATCGGGATGATGGTGGATAGTTCCATCGTTATTTTGGAAAATATCTTTAAGAAACGACAGGAAGGTCTACCACTGAAGGAAGCTGCGATTGAAGGGGGTGCCGAATTAGTTGGTGCCGTGGTTGCTTCCACATTGACGACAGCAGTTGTGTTTATCCCGATCGTCTTTGTTGAAGGGATTGCAGCACAAATCTTCCGTCCAATGGCGTTATCGGTAGTGTTTTCATTAACAGCAGCGTTATTAGCTGCAATCACATTGATTCCAATGTTATCTTCGAAATTGCTTGGTAATGTTATGATTGCCATGGATGGGGAAAAGCCAAAAGGTATTGTTAATAAATTACTTGAAGCGTTTAAAAAAGTTTATGGAAAAGTTCTAAAATGGGCTTTGAAATTTAGAAAAACAGTAATCTTAATTGTAATGGCATGTTTTGTAGGAAGCTTTGCTCTACTAGGCTCTGTAGGTGTTGAGCTTATGCCAGAGAGTGACGCAGGGCAAATCGGTATTACTGCAGAAATTCAAAGTGGCTCACAATTAGAAGAAACAGAAGAAGTTGTAAATGAAATCAATGAACGTCTTGCGCAATTTGAAGACATTATTCGTGTAAGTTATGTAAGTATTGGCGGTAGTTCCAACGGAGTAAGTGCTGGTACAACGAACACAGCGACTTATATGGTTGAGTTAGTAAGTTCTACTGAACGTGATATCACCACAAAGGATTTTATTGCTCAAGTAACTGAACTTGTCAGTGACATTCCAGGAGCAGAGATTACAGTGGCTGATCAAAGTTCAGGGATGAGCACTGGTTCTCCGATTCAACTACAAATTTCTGGTGATGATCAAGATGTATTAGGTGATTTAGCTCAACAAGTTGTTTGGATGCTTGAAGATATTGACGGAACATTAAATGTTGAAAGTTCGTTGTCCGAAGGGAATCCGGAAGTGCAAGTTGTAGTAAATCGCGAAGTTGCTAGTGCTTTTGGTCTTTCTTATCAGCAAATTATGAATGAAATTAATCTGTCCTTTAATGGTCAAGTAGCAACTTACTATAAAGAAGGCGGTTCTGAATATGATGTAACGGTTGCTTTACCTAAGGAAGAAACGGAAACTGTTCGAGATTTAGAAACAATGAACATTCGAAATAATCAAGGTATGGATATTCCGTTGTCTCTTGTAGCGGAATTTGTACAAGTACAAGGTCCTTCTCAAATCACACGTGTAGACCAAGTTCGTACAGTAAATGTAACGAGTGATGTTTATGGACGTGATTTAGGAAGTGTTTCAACGGATATTCAATTAGCAATTGAGAGTTTAACGTTACCTGATGGCTATGAGATTAGCATGGGCGGGGAAACGGAACAAATGATGGAATCGTTCGGTCAACTAGCATTGGCACTACTACTAGGTATTTTCCTAGTCTATATGGTTATGGCAGTGCAGTTTGAATCCTTTGTATATCCATTCATAATCATGTTCTCTATGCCGACAATGATTATCGGTGTGATTGTGGGTCTATTTATAGTAGGTATCCCATTAAGTATGCCAGGTTTCATCGGTATAATATTACTGGCAGGGATCGTAGTAAACAACGGTATCTTGCTAGTTGAGTATATTAATATTTTACGAAACAAAGGCATGGAACGTATGGAAGCCATTATCGAAGCAGGTAAGAGTCGTGTTCGTCCAATCTTTATGACAACATTAACTACTGTTCTTGCGATGATTCCATTAGCAATGGCATTAGGAGAAGGTGCGGAATCTCAACAACCAATGGCAGTCGTTGTTGTATTCGGTTTATCTGCTTCTACATTGTTTACTTTAGTATTTGTTCCAGTTATGTATGTCATTATCGATAATATGGCAGTGAAAGTAAAAGGCTGGTTTGGTCCTAAAGAGAAAAAAGCGAAGAAGAAAAAGAAAAAATTCGGCTTCGGTAAACGTAAAAAAGATGATAATAGTGTTGAAGAGACAGTTGTTACTGGAGATGGTTCAACAGAAGGAATTCCTGCGGTAAACACTGAAGAGCTTGAAGACAAAGTCGGTGTTACAAGTGATACAACTGAAATTCCAGTTGTTCCAGAAATACCAGAACAAACAGAATCAGAAACTGTAGAAAACGCTGAAGTATCTTCGAAACTTACGGATAAAAAAGTTAACAAACGAAAAGGACTTTTTGGCCGTAATAAGTCTAAAAACGAATAATTTTGAAAAACACCAGACGTGAATAAATACGTCTGGTGTTTTATTTTGTTCTTCATCAATGGTTTGTAAGGAATGTCTAATCGAGTTCAATTCTATTTATAGGTATTTAATTATAGGAACGAATTCCTATAACAGTCCTATTATATTTAGGAGGCAAATAACCAGAAGATAAGAGTTGAAGGTGATATACAGGTTCTAACTTCAAAAAATATAATAAACTTACATCCTATTTTATATATTTTGAATAAGCTAATCCTCAATAAGTTTCAAATAAATTATTTGAATAAAAGTGCAGTTTAATTCAAAGAGTTTCTTAGTATTATCAAATTTACTAATCAAACTAAATATTGGCATTTAATTTTGAGTACATCCCTGTCGAAGTAAATAATATGGACAAAGGATTAAATAAGTAATAATATATATATTCTGGATAGGTATTTATACTTTTTAAAGTAATTTCAAAAAATAGTCCTTTTTTCTTATTGTTGTAAATAGTATAAATACTATCAATTTACTACTATTTGTGATTAATAAAAACATAGTGGTTAAATTGAAAATATATTATTAAAAATCTCGATGTATTGCGATTGCGAAAAAGTGATCTTCCCACTCTTTTTAGAAAAAGTAATAATGATAATGTTGTTAATTTCGTGAGATGAGTGGATTGTTAAATCTAATATAAAGGGGGGAAAATACATGGCTCTAAAAGATACATATGAAGAAAGTTCAGTTCGGAAAACTAGAAAAAAAAGTCCAAATCCACTCAATAATCATAAAATTAAAGGGGAAATCCTGAAAATTACCCAAGAGAAGGAAATGAGTTTTGAAGAATCCGTTGATTTTTTATATGCAGTTATTCAGGAACAAGCTATTGAGTTAGAGAGATTGAGAAAGAAAGAATTACAGCGTGATCATGAGCTAGATAAATCGAAATTAATGGATAAATTATTTACTTGTTATCAAAAAAAGGTAGATATAGCCAACGATCGTGAATTAAAAAATCACTATTTTGAGTTAAGAGAGATTGTGAAGGAACTGAGTAGAATCGAGAAGCGATTTGAGAAGTTTACGATGATTTTAGATGATTTAAAGTAATATTGTTCACAAGTAAAGTGAATGTACAAACAAAATGAGAGATTTAATAGGAGAATGATAGAAATGATTAACACTAAAGAATTGACACAAGCAATCGTAGAAGAAAATAAATCTATGGATAATAAAATTATTGAAGACGCAATGCGTACGATTTTAAAGGAACTTGGAGAAGATATCGAACGTGAAGGACTATTAGATACACCAAAACGTGTTGCAAAAATGTATCGTGAAGTATTTCAAGGAATAGGGATTGCCCCTGAAACCGCTTTAACAACTACTTTTGCAGAGGATTATGAAGGTATTGTTACTGTAAAAGACATCACTTTCTACACGTTCTGTGAGCATCATATTATACCGTTCTTTGGCAAAGCACATATCGGGTACATCCCAAATGGTCGTGTTGTAGGCTTATCGAAATTTGCTAGACTAGTAGAATTATCTTCTCAACGACCTCAAGTACAAGAGCGTATGACAACTCAAATCGCCAATGCAATTGAAAATGTATTACAACCAAAAGGTGTAATTGTCACTTTGGAAGCAGAACATCTATGTATGTGTGCAAGAGGTGTTAAAAAACCAGGAACAAAAACGGTTACAACAATTAAAAAAGGACTATTTGCATCGGACGTTTCTTTATGCGAAGAGTTTGAAAGATCCATTTCTAGAGACTAATAGGAGGAATATCCAATGCTTTATTTATCAAGAAGGGTAGATTTCTCTGCCACACATACATACAACATTGCAAGTTGGAGTAAGGAGAGAAATAGAGAAGTATTTGGTAAATGTAATAACCCTAATGGACATGGTCATGACTACAAGCTCGAAGTAATGGTGCGTGGAAAACTAAATATGGACTCTGGAATTGTGGTTAATACAACGGACATAAAAAACATCGTGAATAACTTTTTAGCGGAAGAACTTGATGGGAAGTTTTTAGATCGAGAACACCCGTATTTTATCCACAACTTACCTACAACAGAGAATTTAGTAAATTACATCTGGTATTCTTTAAAGGATAAAATGGAGGGCTGTGAACTTTACCAGCTGCGCCTACACGAAAACCATTATTTACATGCTGAAAGGAAGGTTAATGAAATGACTTATTTAACAAGACAATACCATTTTTCTGCTGCCCATAGACTACATAGCATCCACCTATCAGATGAGGAAAACCTAAAGCTATTCGGAAAATGCAACAATCCAAATGGTCATGGTCACAATTATTATTTGGATGTTCAAGTAAAAGGCGAACCTTCTAAAGAAACTGGAATGATTGTTAACTTAGCTGATTTAGATGAAATCGTAGAACGTGAAATAATGGATAAATTTGATCATATGAATTTAAATCTTGATACAGAAGAATTCAAAGAATTGAACCCAACTTCTGAAGTAGTGGCAATGGTATTTTATAACTTACTCAAACCTCATATTCCAAATTTGCATAAAATCGGGCTATGGGAGACAGAAAAAAATTACTTTGAATATTTAGGTGAGGACGATTATGGCGTTTAATACAGACATCCTTAAAGGAAAAAATATCGCAATAACTGGTGCTTCAAAGGGAATTGGTAAAGAAACGGCTAAACTTCTTTCATCTCTAGGTGCAAACCTACTATTAGGGGCAAGAACTTTAGATTCTCTAGTCGAGGTGTCCGCAAATCAATCAAATAAGGTGGTGCACCAATTTTTAGATGTGACAAGCGAAGATTCTGTTAGAAATTTCGTTGAACTCGGACTATCGGAGTTTGGTGAAATTGACGCACTCGTTAACTGTTCAGGATATGGTACTTTCAATTCATTTACAGAGCTTTCAACAGAAGAATTTGATCAAATGATTTCTGTGAATTTAAGAGGAACGTTTTTAACTTCAAAATATTTTGCTAAACATATGGTGGAAAACAAAAGAGGACAAATCATCAATATTAACTCAATTGCTGGGGAGATGGTGCTAGAAGGGAATGCAGGATATTCTGCTTCAAAATTTGGCTTACTCGGATTATCCAAGGTAATGCAATTAGAGCTGCGAAAGCAAGGAGTATATGTAACATCTGTTCTACCTGGCTCAACAAGCACTTCTTTTTGGGATCACATTGAAAATCATCCAGATAAATCAAAGATGATTCCGCAAGATGTTGTTGCTAAGCATATCGTTTCAATTTTATGTCAACCAGAGGGAGTGGTAGTTGAAGAAGTCACGATTACACCACCTTTAGGAATACTTTAATTTAGGGAGTGGATAACAATGAATCCGCTACTCAGTCGATTTTTTGGAGGAAACGAAAAACAAGAAATACAAGAGATTCCCGTAATCCCTAAAACTATTCATTCATTAGAGGAACATCAAAGAGTTTCGATAGTTGGATGGATTGCAAATAAATTAGGTCAGCTCGTTGGAATAGAACCTTGTGAGAACGGTATTTTCCTGGTGGATGTTTTGAATAAAGATCTTACTGAGCTAGACCAAGAAAATCAAGTAGATTATCTTTATTTTCTTGCCAATTCTCTCGTTACTTGGATTGAAAATGATGAGGACGTGTATTTTAACACTAAAATGATGGAATTATCCCCCAACTATCACAATCATTTATTAGAAATATATGAATTAATTAAATCTAACACAAATATCTACTTTAATAAAAAGAATGTATTTACCAAGGAAATTAGTGAAACTGATAAAGAGTGGGAAATCTATAAAGACGTACTGCAAGCAGCGAGCGATAGAAAATTCCTGTTAATAAAAGATGAGGATTTAGAACCATATATGAATGAGCGAGTCCTTCTAAACGCTGCAGTTGTAGTGAAAGAAGATATTCCTTTAGTTAGAAATATGGCTAAAGATAAGTTATTAGAAGAAGGTGTTCCCTCTAATAAGGTTGCAAGTTATATCTTATTAATATCAGAAGCGATTACAAATATAATAAAACATGCAAAAGATGGACGACTTCTAATAACAAAGAATGATAAATCATTAAATATTCTGATTGAGGATCATGGTCCCGGGTTCCCTCTGAAGATACTGCCTTATACAGTATTGATGCCTGGTTACTCGACTAAGAGATCCTTAGGACAAGGATTTACTTTAATGCTAAAGTTATCGACTCGTGTTCTTTTAAAAACTTCATCTAGTGGTTCAACAATTGTTCTTGTTTTTGAGAACGAAGAAGTTGTATCAAAATAAATATTAACAGTAAAGTACCATGAATCCATGTAAATAATAAGCATTCGTTCTACTCTTTAAGGGAAGAGATGGTGATGAAAATGGAAAATCAGACTATAAAAATATCTACTGATGTACTCATTGAAAAAACAATTTTGGCAAGCGTTTTGGACAACGGTTTTTGGCATCGTTGGATTGTTCATGGAATTGATAAAGAGTTTATTGAAGAAAATAAGTCCAAGATGATTAACTTAAAAGGTTGGACTGAAACCTTAGCTGTTAGAGCATCGGATTACTTAAATATGGCTCAAAAATGTTTGGAAACTGGTGATTCACTACAGGCAGAAAAAAATTATCGTAAAGCAGGTATTTATTATAACCTTATTCAGTGGGTTTTTCCTGAGTCTAATGAACAAAGAACTGAATGGTATCAGCGATGTATTGAACAGTTTTCTATTGCAGATCAAGTTTCTAAAGATAAGATCTTTCGCCATACATTGAATATCAATGGAAAGAAATATGGAGGTCGAATCCGTGTCCCTAATGGTGATATTGCAGGGATCGTAATATTGATTATTCCAATTGATTCTACAAAAGAGGAATTATATCTATATGAGGAAGACTTTTCAAAATCTGGATTTATCGTTATCAGTTTCGATGGACCTGGTCAAGGTGAAACCTTACATATCCATAGACAAAAAGCAGATTTTGATTCATGGGAATCATTCACAAATGGAGTGATTGAATACGCAAATACTAATTTTCCTAATTTGCCTATCAATTTATTTGGTACAAGCTCTGGTGGTGCATGGGCAATTGAAGCTAGTAAACACCCATTAGTTGCAAAAACTATCAGTGTTAGTCCTCCTACTAAATATCAATCTGATATAAGATTACCTGATTATTTTAAAGAACGTATGAATAATATGTTAGAGAATTTCGAGAAGGGTTTCTTACCACAATTCGAAAATGTGGAAAAAGTCGGTAGTATATTAGTGTTTCATGGTGGTAAGGATTTATTAGTAAATGAAGAAGAATTAATAGAGTTATTTAATAGATTTGCAACGGAGAAGCGTTTCATCACATATAAAGATGAAGGACATTGTTGCAATTTTAAATTAGAAGAAATACGATACCGTGCATCTGAATGGTTTAAGGGGCGGAATATTCATGATATTTAATGATTTTTGTAATACAATATTTAACCTTTTAGAAAGAGAGCCTATAGCAGTTTCAAAGTCTACAAATCTTCGAGATGATTTAGATGTGGATTCACTTCAAATGGTCAATCTAGCAACAAGTTTAGCAGATTATTATGAAATTCCGTTTAGTTTATTTATCGAAAGAGCAGAAATGATGTCAACTGTTGGAGGATTATACGAGATAGTTAAGGAAGGTGTATCTAAGTGAGTCTATATGATATCTTAGCATCCTTAGATAAAAATGGGCCTTCCTTAACAACTGTAGATAACAGTTATACAGCAGGTGATTTACGTAATGTTGTTACTCGATATGAATTACTGTTTCATCCTTATACCCTAGAAGGGAAAAGAGTAGCGCTATTAGTCCCAAACATTAAAGAATTCTTACCACTTCTTATAACAATAAACAAACTCAAAGGTACAATTTCTCCTTTGAGCTTGCAATCGAGACAGGACGATTTATTGGCTGTATTAGATTTCCTTGATCCTCATATTGTTGTCACTGTAAATGAGTATTCGGGGTTCAACTTTTCAGAAGTAGTTACAAATTGGGCTAAGGATCGGAAAAGTGAAACTACAATTTTCTCCACTGATAATTATATAAATTGGTCAATTCATACATTTCATGGTAGTTCTAAAAAGTTACAAAATGAGTTAGGTGGGTTTATTTGTTTTACTTCTGGTAGTACAGGAAATCCAAAAGGTGTAGTAATCAAAGATACTGTAATTGACTACGGCTATGAACGCTTAATAGAAGCGATGGAGTTAAAACCAGATGATAATGTTTTCGTTTACGCTTCAATAAGTGGGGTTTACGGTATTATCGCAATGAAGACTATTTTGAGACTAGGGGCGACATTAGTTGTATCAGACGACTTTAATTTGGTAGAAATGATCAACGCAATGAAAAAGGCAAATTGTAATAAGTTAACAACTACTCCTTCTATTTTTAAGACGTTATATAACTTTGCGAGCAGAATAGAACCAGAAGTTCTAAAAAGTTTAGAGTTGGTTTCTGTTATTGGTGAAAAGATTCCTGCAAATTTTAAAAGTCATTTTCCTTTATTAGAGAATTGTAAGTTTTTATCAAATTACGGAAGTTCTGAATCAGGTCCGCTTGCTAATGCAATTATTAAAGAGGATAACAACGAATTGGAGTTTACAATGTCAGATGCAGTAAACTTTAAAATCGTTGATGGAGAGTTACTTGTAAAAACAGGTGGCTTATTTTCTGAGTACTATAATAATGCTACTCAAACGGAAGAAGTTTTTGAAAACGGCTGGTTTAAAATGGGGGATTTAGTAGAATTCTCAGACGATAAAACATTTAAGTTAGTAGGTAGAAAGAAAGAGGTTATTAAAAAAGGCGGTCAACAGGTTATTCCAAGTGAGGTAGAACAAATTCTTAGTAATATTGAAGGGATAGAAACTGTTGCGGTAGTGGGTGCACCACACGAAGTTTATGGCGAGCAAGTTATAGCATTCATTATTGCTAAGGGTGTAAATTCTAAAGATATTCGTTCGTATTGCACAGGCCGCATAGCTTCTTTTAAAATCCCTGATAAGATTGTTTTCGTTGATGAATTTCCTTTAAAGAATGGTAAAGTAGATAAACTGAAATTAAAGTCCCAATTGGGAAGAGGATAAGTGTTATATGAAAAAATCGGAAAATATAAAGAGTAGTACATTAAAGAGGCAGTTTGTAACCAGAATGCTTATAGTCCTTTTTATAATACTAGGGTGTTCAAGTACAATTCAGTATATATATTTAGATACTAAGATTAGTAGTGATGTTGAAATTGAAGCTTCAAAGGTAAGTGAAACTATAATACAAGGTGTAAATGCAACACAAGCAGCAACCAAAGCAATTGAACTACAATTGGATTTAAAATTGAAATTAATCGCTCAGCGTATAAGTGATAGTCTAGGTGATAAACCACTAGAGGAAATAACGAATGAAGAGTTATTGGAACTTAGTAAGGAGTTTAACATTGCAGGTATAACTCTCTTCACTGAAAATGCGGACAGCGATATAGTAGGGGTAAAATCATCTACACCGAATGATATTGGCTTTAGTTTTAAGAATTTTTTAGGCGAAGAATCACAAGGATATAAAATGATTTATAACTTGATGAAAGGTAATGAACTAATAGCAGAAAGTGAAACCTATGTAGATGAAAACTCATTTATGTTACCAATTGCTCTTTCAGGCTCAAATAGTGAAACTCCAACTTTTTATAAATACGGTTATTATCATCCGGAAGATAAAGACTACATCATAAATCCTTTTATTGAAGCAAATGAAGTATATAATTTTACACAAGAAGTTGGACCGAATAAATGGATCGAAAAAGTATTAAAGTCTAATGAAAATGTAAAAGAAATTGCATTAATAAGTCCACAAGTTTATGCGGATCCTTCTCTAATGGAAGACTATGTTCAAGAATACAAGAAAATAGAATATGGTGAATTTAAGTCAGAAACAGAAAAAGATATAAATATCCTAGTAAGTTTAGCAGAAAACCCTAAAAAGATTTCCTATTTAGAAAAACAAGGTGAACAAACATATTATAAAATGTTTATCCCAACTGAAGACGGAAGAGTAATCTATGTGGGTTTAGACTACAATCGTTTAAGTGAACCTTTAAAGAATATGTCTTTAATTCTACTTGGATTTAGTTTGATTTCTCTAATTGCATTATTTATTTTATCAACAAGATTCTTTAGCAATATCTATAAAAATATCCAGGTCATCATTTCTCAAATTAAAACCTTAGAGTCTGGAGATTTTACTATACAAAGTGAAGTAAAAGATAAAGGTGAATTAGCAGATTTATCAGAAACCGCTAATAGAATGACGACTACATTAAATAAAGTTTTAAAGGAAACTACTAAACAAGCTGAAAAAGTTCAATTACTTTCTTCTGAATTAAAGAAAGAAACGAATGAATCAGTTGAGAAAGTATATGAAATATCGATTGATCTAACATCTAAATCTCGTGAAGACGCATATGAAATTTTGGATTTCTTAGAAATGTTAGAAGAGAATTTAAAATCAGCTCCGTCAACAGAAGAAACAAAATCTTTATTAAATAGAGTAGAACATGTTAGAACAATTATTAATAATACTACCCAATCAACTACAGATATCACGATTACTCTATCGGATTTAATAAATTCATTACAGGTGCAATCGGTAGAACTGTCCGAAATTTCAAACACCCTTTTCAAGAATATGTATAAATTTAAACTTTAATAGGAGAATTACAGATGCATTTATCAGTTGAGAATTTTGTAGAAGGAACAAAGCTAATTTTAAAATTAAAAGGGGTACTTGACTATTCCACAGTGGATACCTTTAATTTTAAGGAATTTACAAGTGATTCGATTGAGGAAATAGAAGTTGATTTTTCGAATTTAGAATTTATTGATTCTACTGGAATCGGTGCTATTATATCGATACTTCATACTGCCGTTAGTTTAAGTGCAAAAGTAAATTTCAAAGGAATGTCTGAAGATACAAAAGAGCTTTTTGAAACTATTGGTATATTCGATATAAAAAAATCTCTGCTAGGGGACGATTACCATGTATAACCGAAAGTTAACTCATAATAATTTGTACGAAGAATCAGACAATAAAGCGCTTGTACGTGAGATTAATATGGCGAAAAATATACAAACAAAGCTATTAAATGGTGAACGACCAAAATTAGAAAATGATGAAGTGTCAGGGATTTCTATTCCAGCTAGATTAATAGGGGGAGATTATTTCGATTTCTACCCCCTTTCCAATGGGAAAATTCGCATCGTTATTGGTGATGTAATGGGGAAAGGCATACCCGCTGCTATGTTGATGATCTTGACACGTGGTGCATTCCGAACAGCAGCAGAGTCAACCAAGGGTCCAGGTGAAACGTTAACAGCGATGAATAATGCCTTGTATAGAGATTTAAGAACACTTAATTCATTTGTAACAGTATTTTGTGCTGACTGGGATTCAGATTCTGGAACATTTTCTTATGCTAGTGCTGGGCATTCATTACCAGAGATTATAAAAAAAGATATGACTCAATTTGATATTCCGTCTGTTAAAGGAATCATGATCGGTGGATTACCAAACCAAGTCTATAAAGAGGAAAAAGTTACACTTTCTGATGGGGATTTAGTTTTCTTGTATACCGATGGAATTGTGGAAGCAGTTAATACAGACGGTGAAATGTATAAAGTCGATCGATTAACAAAAGTATTAAAATCTGTTGTTTCAAAGAATATAAAGGTCATTGAAGAAGCAGTGATTGATGATATAAAAATTTTTACTGAAGGATTACCACAACGAGATGATATAACGATGGTTGTATTAAAAATTGGTAAAGAAAGCTCAGAAATATCCAGTTTTAACGCCCCGTTAGTATAATGAGAGGAGGATGGATATGGGTGAATTAATCACATCAAGGGGGAAGAACGTTAAAGAAGCTGTAGAGTTAGCTTTAACATTATTAGGTAAAGATATTTCTGAGGTAGAAATCGAAATATTAGAACAAGAGGAAAAAGGTTTTTTAGGGTTAAAATCAAAGCCAGCTGTCGTTCAGGTTAAAGTAAAAGATGACAATAAAACCAAATCGTCAACAATAGAGTCCGATAACCATAAAACTGATGTTGGTAAAACAGAAGGTAACATACATAACGACCAGTCACAAATAATTGAGGAATTACTCTCAACAGTTGAGTACGAACCGATAAATAGTGAATTAAATAACGATTTGGACCTATATGATATGGAAAATATCAGAGGAAAAGCATGGGTGATTGATGGGAAAGTTTATTGTAAAGATGCGAAAAATAAATATCCATTAATTGAACCATCTAAGGATGTTCAAATATTTAAGAACGGAAAATTAATAAGAACAACGGAAGTAATTAGTGAAACGGACGTTATTAAAATTGAAGTTCCAACTGAAGAAACATTACCTACTTGGGAAATTACAATTAGTAAGGATAAACTTGAAGTATACTTAGAAGTTAAAGTTGGCAAGCGAATAAACAATATCCCGATCGACATAGAGCCAACTGATTATCTTCGAATTGAAACGGTTAAGGTCACGACACCATTGACAATAAACCCAAGTGATATATTAACTAAACTTAAAGAACGAAATATTGTACATGGTATAGATTATACCGCAATAAATGCAGCTTGCGCTTCAGAACAAGACGGAATTTATTTAATAGCAAAGGGTAATCCGCCAACGACAGGAAAAAATGGAAGTTTCCAAATCTTTAATGATGTTGAAGTAAAGAAACAATTAAAAGAGCGCGTAGATGGTTCTGTGGATTTTAGAGAGACTACGGAGTTCCCCTCAGTTAATTTTGGTCAAATTATTGGTGAAGTGATACCACCAATTGAAGGGACACCAGGAAAAGATGTAACTGGTGGAGTGATTGAACCCAAAAAAGTATACCCGATTAAGCTAAAAGCGGGTACAGGAGTTATTATCGTAGATGATTCTAAAGTCGTGTCAACAGAAACTGGATACCCCGAAGTTAAACTGGTTGGCCAGTTGGCAACGGTTTCAGTTGTGCCTAAATTAGTGATTCAACATGATATAACAATAGAAACAGGTAATGTCCATTATCTAGGAGCAGTAGAAGTTAAAGCATCCATCCAAGATAATATGACAGTAGAAGCTAAAGGTAATATCAAAGTTGACGGTAATGTAATTCGGGCAAAAGTTTTATCAGGAAAATCAATTATAGTAAATAAAAATATTATTGCAAGTAGCTTGACTTCAGGAAATGGATTACTACAAAAACTTGAACTTTCAAAGGACTTAATTCGTTTAACAAACGGATTAAATAATTTAATTGCGGCAATAAAGCAGTTATCACAGGCTCCGGCATTTAAAATTCATTCTCTTAAAGTAACTGGGCTCGGACCACTTGTGAATATTCTTTTTAATAGTAAATTTAAAGATATTCCACCATTAATCAACACCATTGTAAATAAAATAAAAGAGAATTCCTCGATTATTGAAACTGAATGGAATGACTTTGCAGAAGTAATAAATAAAGAGTTTATATCTTTTCATCATTCTTCATTAAGAGATGAGGAAGATATTGATAAAATAATAAAACAGGCGGAATCTTTGTACTTACCAGTAATCAATGAAAATGATAATGATCCTCAATTTATCAAAGCAAATTTTGTTCAAAATAGTGATTTATATTCAAGTGGTGATATATACATTTCGGGTCAGGGAGTTTATAGCTCGAAATTACATGCAAGAAAAGGTATAAAAATAAATGGCTTTGTTCGTGGTGGTGAAATTCATGCGGAAGAAAGTGTAATCATTGACGAGGTTGGATTCAGAGCAAGTTCTTATGTTAAAATATCTGTATCTAAAGATGGGTATATCAAGATTAATAATGCATCCCCGAATACGATTATTCAAATTGGTGGGCAATCACAAATCTTATATAATCCGGCAAAAAACCTTTATGCAAAATTAGATAATCTAGGCAACTTAGTAGTATCGAAGGAGGAATAACATGTTCCGTTTTAATATAAAAGAAGAACATGAAAAAACCATTGTTCATTTAGACGGGGATTTAGATATTGAAGCAACAGAGGTCATTGAAGGTGAATTAATGAATGACTTAAAAAATACTTCAGGATTTGTAGAGCTTGATTTTAAAAATATCGATTTTGTAGATTCTTCTGGAATTGGATTACTAATTACGTTAATATCCTTTTTAAAAGATTCAAATAGAAAACCTACCATTACGAATATTAATGAAGATGTTAAAGTAGTTTTTGAATTACTTCAATTAGACGAAATTTTAGGTCAAAATGTAGTTGTTGTTTAAATTTCGGATTATATGACGTGAGAAAATTTTTAGATTTGTCAAATATTAATAGTATTGTTATAGAGAAGTTGAAATTTTAGCTTCTCTTTTTTGCTTAGGTTTTAGAGTAGATAGCGAGAGGATATCGTCTTAATTGGATCATATAACAAACCGATCGCATCACAAAGCAGTGCACTGGATTAGAAGGCGCTATTTCTTAAATTACAAAACATCCTTTCGAGCGGGCGTCTTTATAGGATCACAGAACTAAATGATTGAATCACAAAGCATCTCCACCTATCAACGCGTCACAGCCTCATCACTAAACAATTATTTCCCCAAAACACCTTACTTGTTCTCCAGTAACTCAGTACGCACAATCTTTTAAAAAATGCATCTAATAGATTACTTCCCCAGAGTTAAAATCCACAAATCAGATAAACATAACAACTATTCGCCATGATATACCAACAAAACCACAAATATATCATTTATTTATCAAATCTATTAAATTATTATTAAATAGTAATACAAAACTATTACTTGGGGGAAATAAATAAATGGCGAAAAAGCAATACAATAAGTTCTTAAATACAGCAATCGCAGCAACAGTGGTAGCATCTGGAGCAGCAATGGTAGCACCAAATTCAGCTGATGCAAGCGAAAAGTTTTCAGATATAAAAGTAACAGATAATTTCTATGATGCTGTTATGAGCTTAGCAGATAGAGGTTTCGTTAAAGGATTTGAGGATGGTACATATGGTCCGCATAAAAGTATCACGCGCGGACAAGTGGCAGTCATCCTAGCGAATGCATTAGGGTTAGATAAAGAAAACGTAACAAATCCAGAATTTAAAGACGTTTCAACAGATCATCCTTATTATAGTTCGATTGCCGCTTTACAAAATGCAGGTTATGTGGCTGGTTTTGAAGATGGAACATTTAAACCAGGGGAACCAATTAACCGATATCATATGGCTTTAATCTTAAAAGCCGCATATAACTTATCAGCATCAAATGTGGATGTACTTCCATTCACAGATGTTTATAAAAATTACAAAGAACCAATTGCCGCACTTTACGAAAATGGCGTAACTGCAGGTAAAACACCAAATTCATTTAATGGTTTAGATAATGTAACACGTAGCCAAATGGCATTGTTTATTGTAGCTGCTGAAAAAGCAGTAAACCCTACGATTACTATTAGCGAAATTACAGACAATAAAGTTGTGACAACAAAAGGCGAATATTCAATTGCTCCAGAAGCTGCTGGAATTTTTGCAGAAGCAAATGAAACAGCGTTAAAAAATGCACTAGCTCAAGTAAAAGTTGTAGCAGGTAAAATCGTAGAAGTACAAGCTTTAACATTAAACAGCGCCGGTACTGCTGAAACACCAGTTGTATTCAATGGTAGCGCTACAAAAATTGGTGCATTAACAATTAATGCCGACCATGTTGAAGTGAATAACTTAGAAGTTACTGGAGATATTACAATTACTGATAGTGTATCAACTCAAACAAAATTAATACAAGTAAAATCAAACGGTGAATTAATTGTAGAAGAATCTGTTCAACCAGTAGCAGCTAGAGCTTTCTTCTCGTTAATGGCTGCAACAGGAGAAGTAGGACCAACGATTACACTGGAACAATCTTCAGTTCAAGGAGTTCAAGCAAAAAGAAACAATTTAGTATTAATTTCTGATACTAAGCTAGGTCAAATCACTGTTGCACCAGCAGTATCTACTATTAAAGTTGATAGTAAAGTAGATAAAGTTGTTGTTGATCACTCAGTGGCAATCTCGGGTAATGCAACAATTAATGAATTATCAGTAGAAAACGAAGCAAATGTTTCAGTAAATGTTACTGGTGTAGTAAAAAACCTAATCGTTAAAAATGGAACATCAAAGGTTGAATTAGGTTCATCTACTCAAGTTGAAGCTGTGAAGGTACCAGTTGCATCTACTCCTTCAACAATTATTTCAAACTACGATGATGTAAAAGATAACATTATTTCTATCGTTGATGATGAAGGCACTGAAATTGATGAATTAACAGACGCAGAAGCTTATCAAATTTTCTTAAAAGATATTACGAATGCTTCTGAAGGTGAAACTGTTGAATTAAGACGTGACATTACGGTTACTTCCCCATTAGTAATTGATAAAGCAATTACATTAGAAGGTAATGGTCATAATCTGGTGATCAACACTGGTAGCGATGATTATAGTAATACATTAAAATCATTATTTATCAGCGCAGATGCAACACTTCAAAACATGATTGTTGAAAACGGCGAATTAACAAATGACAACTTGATCGAAGTACAAGATGCAAATGTAACACTAAATAATGTTGCTATTCTTAATAGTAAACGTGCTGGTATTGCGCTTCTTGCTGGCGGTAAAATGACTCTTCAAGGTGAAATTACATTAAACGGTAATACTTGGGGCGGTATTGATGTAAGTAAAGAAGGCTCTCACTTAACAATTGCTGAGGATGCAATGATTCATTATGATGGTGCGAAAAAAGTAAACGGACAAGTTACTCCGATTGTTTATATCGACAATTTAGCGAAAAACATTGATCCGAACGCTTATGTAACAGACAACGCTGGAATTTTACCTGAAGCTGTATATGTATTAAAAGGTAAAGACGAATCAAATGTAGAAACAAACGATATTTCAACTAAAGAAGAAGCAAACTTTGTATGGTTTGGTGGAACACCGATTTCTGAAGAAGATGCAATTGCAAAATTCTTAGGAGATATCGAAGAAGCTGAAGCAGGTGACACTGTTGAATTAGCTCGTGACATCACATTGACTCAACCATTAGCAATTGATAAAGCAATTACAATTGATGGTAATGGATTTACTGTGACAGTGGAAACTGGCGCTGATGATTGGAGTAATACATTAAAATCAGTATTTATTAGCGCAGATGCAACATTAAAAGATATCCAGATTGTAAATGGCGAAGCAACAAACGATAATTTAATCGAAGTACAAGCTGCGAATGTTACTTTACAAAACGTAACAGTAGAAGGAAGTAAACGTGCAGGTATTGCAATCTTAAAAGATGGTAATGTAACACTTGAAGGAAAAACAACGTTAAAAGATAACGCTTGGGGCGGAATCGATGTAAGTAAAGAAGGTTCTCACTTAACAATTGCTGAAAATGCATTCATCTCATACGATGGTGCAGTGAAAGCAAATGGACAAGTAACACCAATCGTTTATATTGATAATGATGTAAAAAATATTGATCCTAGCGTTTATGTTACAGACAATGCAGGAATCTTACCAGAAGCTATCCATGTAGTAAAAGGTGGAGCAAGTGGTACAGAAACAGAATCTAACGATAGAGCTACATTAGAAGAAGCAAACTTCGTATGGTTCGGTGGAGAGCTTGAAACAAATGAATATCTAGTAAATCAACTTGAGTACGACCTTGCAAATGCAGAAGCAGGCGAAACAGTTGAACTTGTTGCAGATATTACGATTTCAGAACCACTAGCACTTGATAAAGAAATTACACTCGATGGTAATGGACGTACAATTACGGTTGCAACAGGAGCAGACGACTGGAGTAATACTTTAAAATCAGTTTATATTAGCGCGGATGCAACATTACAAGATGTTGATATCGTAAATGGTGAAGGAACTGACGATAACTTAATCGAAGTGGAAAATGCGAATGTAACGTTAGAAAACGTATCTGTTGAAGGAAGTAAACGTGCAGGTATCGCAGTATTAGCAGGCGGTAATGTCACTTTAGAAGGTGAAACTTCATTAATTGATAACGCATGGGGCGGTATTGATGTAAGTAAAGAAGGCTCTCACTTAACTGTAGCTGAAGGTGCAACGATTGCTTATACTGGTGCATTAAAAGAGAACGGCCAAATGACACCAATCATTTATATCGACAATGCTCTAGGAAATATTGATCCGAGCGTTTATGTAACAGATCTTTCTGGAACATTACCAGAAGCGGTTCATGTGTTTAAAGCAGTACAAGATGGTGTTGAAACAAACGTACTCGCTTCTAAAGAAGAAGCAAACTTCGTATGGTTCGGTGGAACGCCAACAATTACGTCTGAATATACAACTGCAAAATTTTTAAGTGATTTAGCAGCAGCTTCAACGGGAGATACTGTAACACTACTTGGTGACATTACATTAACAGAGCCACTAACTATCGATAAAGATATTGTAGTAGAAGGTAATGATTATACAATTACTGTAAATACTGGTAGTGACACTAATAGTAACACGCTTAAATCGTTATACATTTCTGGAGATGCGACTTTAAGAAATGTGAAAGTAGTAAATGGCGAATTAACAAATGACAACTTAATCGAAGTTGAAAATGCGAATGTTTTACTTGATAATGTAACAGTTCAAGATAGTAAACGTGCTGGTATTGCAGTACTTGCGAATGGTCATATAACAGTTAAAGGTGAATTAACTTTAATAAATAACGCATGGGGCGGTATTGACGTAAGTAAAGAAGGATCTCACTTAACATTTGTTGAAGGTGCACGTGTAATTTACGATGGTGCTAAGAAAGCAAATGAACAATTAACTCCAATCGTATATATCGATAATGCAAGTAAGAATATTGATCCAGCTGTTTATGTAACAGACCCAGCAAACGTATTACCTACACCAGTTTATGTGTTAAAAAGCGTGGACGAAGTGACAGGCGAAGAAACAAATATCGTCACTTCAGCCGACAATGCAAACTTCGTATGGTTCGGTGGAACACCAACATTAATGCCTGAAACTGATGCTAATGAAGAAGTAGTAGAGTAATAGAGTTACCGGCCATGCATTAAGTGCAATGTCCTGTCTAAGAAGGAATTAAATACACAAAGCTTCTTATGGACTTTTAAATATAGGGCTACCAACCATGTATTTAAAGCAGGTTCATAAATTTAGATAAAAAATACTCCCTCAAGAAATTTGAGGGAGTATTTTTTCTTTTTTTGGTGAGGGCTGTTGGATTATTTTAGGCGCTTGGCGTGGGGTGGATAGGCATTACATTGGATCATATAAGCAAAGGAATGGATCACTTAAACGAATGATTGGATCAGAAAGCGTATCGTTTTGATCGCATAAGAATGTTTGGGGCGGATAGGCAATACATTGGATCACATAAGCAAAGAAATGGATCACTTAAACGAATGATTGGATCAGAAAGGGTATCGTTTTGATCGCATGAGAATGTTTGGGGCGGATAGGTGTTAAATTGGATCACATAAGCAAAGGAATGGATCACTTAAACGAATGATTGGATCAGAAAGGGTATCGTTTTGATCGCATGAGAATGTTTGGGGCGGATAGGTGTTACATTGGATCACATAAGCAAAGGAATGGATCACTTAAACGAATATTGGATCAGAAAGGGTATCGTTTTGATCGCATAATAATGTTTGGGGCGGATAGGCATTACATTGGATCACATCAAGGGTAGATGATTAATAACGAAACTATTTTAGCACTGTTCCGTCTTATTATTTTGAACATTCGAGCTAAAAAACGTATATTCTAAAATCTAAAAAACTAGTGTATACTTGATGCTTGAGAGAGAAGAAATTACTATTTTTTAACAAGATTGATTAATTAAGAGCGGAGAAGTTAGATATGGTTTTTAGTAGCCTAATATTTTTATACGTATTTTTACCAATTGTAATTCTTTTATATTTTATATTGCCGAAGATATTTCGTAATACGATTCTTTTAATCGCGAGTCTGTTCTTCTATGCATGGGGAGAGCCCACATATGTTGTGTTAATGCTGATTTCCATTTTGTTTAACTATATCATGGGTCTCATTATTGATAAGGCAGATGTGAAATCAAAACGGCTAAGTCTACTCTGGATTACGATTCTATTAAACTTTGCTATTCTTGGGTATTACAAATACGCTGGATTCTTTATCGATATATATTCAGACATTACTGGTCAAACTATTGAATGGGAAGCAGTACCTTTGCCAATCGGTATATCTTTCTATACATTCCAAGCAGTCAGCTACATAATCGATGTGTATCGTAGAGATGTAAAAGCACAGCGAAGTTTAATCGATTTATCGTTATTTATTTCCCTGTTTCCACAGCTTGTCGCAGGGCCAATTGTACGTTATCAAACGATTGCTGAACAAATTAAACAACGTTTTGTAGCAAGCTCTGATTTAATGATTGGGACAAGACGTTTCATTCAAGGTTTAGGGAAAAAAGTATTAATCGCCAATCCAATGGGATCTGTTGCTGATGAAGTGTTTGCCATATCGGCGGCTGATTTAACTACAGGTACCGCATGGGTAGGAATTATCGCATACTCATTGCAAATCTATTTTGATTTCTCTGGTTACAGTGATATGGCCATCGGGTTAGCTCGCATTTTTGGTTTTAATTTTGAAGAAAACTTCAATTATCCATACATAGCACAATCAATAACTGAATTTTGGCGTAGATGGCATATTTCATTAAGTTCATGGTTTAGAGATTATGTGTACTTCCCACTTGGCGGAAGTCGAGTAAGTCATCAGTGGAAAGTTTATCGTAACTTATTAATTGTATGGACGTTTACGGGGTTCTGGCATGGTGCTAGTTGGACATTTATGGCATGGGGCTTTTACTACGGAATTCTCATCTGTTTAGAAAAGAAATTCTTACTCAATTGGTTGAGCAAAATTCCGAGGGTTGTTCGCCATATATATGTACTAATTCTTGTAATGATTGGATGGGTGTTCTTTAGAGCGGATAACTTTACGTATTCATTTGACTATATTAAAACAATGTTCTTTATTACAGAGAATGAATTTTACGACTATAGTACACTGATTTATTTACAGGATTACGGAATTTATTTCGCTCTGGCAATTGTACTTGCGATTCCAATCTATATGGTGTATCAAAATTGGACGGAAGCAAGAGCTGAGCAGTCGCTTGCTTTTGCAGCATCACTCCGAGTTTGGCAAACTGTTTATTACATGGTGTTAATTTTAATTGTTACAATGTATTTAGTAAATGCAACACACAATCCATTCATTTACTTTAGATTCTAGGTGAAAAACATGAAAATTTTAAATTATTTATTACCTATAGCTTTTATTTGTACATTGGTTGGTGGATTGGCGCTCCATCTTGTCATTAAAGATCGTCCCACTTCTAACATGGAGAACCGTACTCTTCAAACAGTTGCTGAATTAGATGTATCAGTTGAAAGTACACTCAATGGGGAATTGACGAAAAAAGTAGAATCATATATATCCGATCAGTTCCCATTCCGTGATGCTTGGATGAAGGCATATGTGCAAGCGCAAGGAAAGATGGGGAAAACCTATATAAATGATTCCTATTTCGTGGACTATGCAAGTGGGTGGATCATTTCTAAACCAGTTCTGGAGATGAAGAAGGAAGAGGAATTGGCTACATTTGCTGATGGTTTTGTGGAAATTCAGGATGGATTAAACGAACATGACATTCCAATGGCGTTTTTCACTTTCCCAGCAAAGGCGACTTATGTTCGTAACCCGAGCCCAGCTTATTTACCTGATGATACAGGCGAAGAAAGCAATCGTTTGTTGCACAGTATTATGACTGAAAAGGGTATTGATAATGCAGTACTGATGGATTTCATTGGAGATGAAGTCGATGTCCATGATATGTACTTCAAAACTGACCACCACTGGAATATCTATGGCGCCTATCAAGGGTATGAGGCATTAATGGAAAACATCAGTGCGCGGATTGATGAGGATATAGAACCGATTGCATATGATGAAGCAGCGAACGTATGCTTAGAGAATGAATTTGTTGGCTCATGGAATAAACAACTGTACATGACAGTCAATAGTGATGATCAAGTTTGCTACAACTATCCCAAATCCTTTGAATCACAGTTCAAAATATACAAAGGACCTGTGGCAGAAGGTAAGGAAATTGCGTTTAATGATATTTATGGTTTAGTTAGAAATAATCCTGAAGAAGATACTGTTTCATATGCAACAGGATATACAGCTGATTACGGTGTATTAAATATTATAAATGAACATGCCGAATCAGATAAGCATATCGTTGTTGTAAAGGATTCCTATTTCAATGCGATTCAATTCCACGTAGCCAGTCATTTTAAACAATTGACGGTGTTGGATTTACGTTATATCGAAGAAAATCCAGTTGATTTTATCTCTGAGTTAGACGCAGATTATGTATTCTTTGTTTATAATGATCGTAACTTCAATGTAGTAGAGATTTATTAATAAATAAGCGTATTCGATGTTGATTCGGGTACGCTTTTTTTAATTAAACAAGAATTTCATTTAATCGCTCCATAATGTGTTCGAATCGCTCTATTTTGTGTCCAAATCGATCAGAAATGTGACAATATCGATCTATTTAATTAAGAGTCTATCCGCTCCAATCACATGTATAAGTGCTCCAAATGATAATCCATCCGCTCAAAAAATCACGAATGCAAAACAAGTGATCCAAACGCAGATTTATATGCTCGAAACCAAAACGTATCCGCTCCAATCACATGTATAAGTGCTCCAAATGATAGTCTATCCGCTCAAAAAATCACGAATAACAAAACAAGTGATCCAAACGCAGATTTATATGCTCTAAACCAAAACGTATCCGCTCCAATCACATGTATAAGTGCTCCAAACGATAGCCTATCCACTAAAAAAATAGTAAGTGATCAAATAAAAACTTATTCCCTCGAAACGAAAATACATCCGCTTCAATCCCATACACAAATGATCAACCATAATAAGTTCTACAAAACATCATCTCAAAATTAAATTCTATAATTCTTTAAAAAGGAATATCATAAATTAATATAAATAAATTGGACGGAAAGTAAACTTATTCTGATATTTTAGATTGTATAGGAGGGGATGAATACTTGAACATTGTCATTGAAAATGCATTTTCGAATTTCAAATTCTATCAAAATAATATTCCATTAAATTATCAAAAGATGATAGAAAAATATCCCTCTGACTATATTGCGTTGGGGGCTCGAAGTGAAGATTCATTTATAGGAATCATACTGGCGAAGAAAAATTTAAAAATATCAATTATAGAAATTGTTTATTTAGCTGTAAGTGATTGGAATAAAAATACAGGCGTTGAAGAAATGTTAATTTATGCATTGGAAGACAGAGTAAAAAAAGAAAAATTTCACTTTATTAACTTTGATTATTTAGATAATAATGACTCGGAATACTTAAAATATATTGATGGAATTCTCCGGAAAAATAACTGGTCATCTTTACAATCAAAAAATTATATCTATATAACTCGAGGTTTCAAAGTAGAAGATCAATATTGGTTCGGGAGATTTATGAAAAATAATCAAAGTCTTTCAATATTTCAGTGGGGGCTACTATCAGAAGACGACCGTCAAAAGCTAAAAGAAGAAGAGGGAAACGGATATCCTAAAAAGCTATCCCCTTTCATAAATGAGGATCAAACTGACCTAAAAAATAGTATTGGTGTTAAAGCTGATGGAAGAGTAGTGGGCTGGTTTTTAACTCAAGAAGTATCACCAACCATGGTGTTTATTAAATCTGTTTATCTTAAAGAAGGTTATCGGAGTATTGCAAATATTAAACAATTAATGAGTACCGGGATAATGCAAACAATCTATCAAAATAAATCGAAATATGTGATGTTTAGTATTGAAGAAAGTAATAAACAAATGTTGAACTTTGTTGAGCGGAAGTTTAAAAACGCTATCATCAGCAAGAAACCTGTGTACCGCTCATTAAAAAGAATTAACCAAAATGATTAAAGTTCTATGAGTGTATGGCAATAAACGCTATGAACATTTTTATATATAGAATATTTAGAATTACGTTCTATCTGAATTATATAAAAAAACTATTATTCGATATCGATTAAGTATATTGAATTTTCGAACAACCATAGTTGTAATGCTTTTAATGTCTGAAAGTCCAATCAAACTGCTACAATATAATTAAGTATATACGACTGTAAAAGAAAGGTGAAATTATGAATCAACGAAAGGGACTCGTGATGCGAGAGATACGAATGGATGAGATGGTGCAATCCATTGATCTTTTGAACTATGTCTTTCAAATGTCGATGTCCATAAAAAAAGATCGTCGTTTTGTTAGTGAAAAAAGTAGGCAGTTTAATGAAGGGCATGCAATTGGGTGGTTCGATGGCGACCACCTTGTGTCTCAAATCCTAAGCCTTCCATTCCAAGTTAATATTTATGGAGTTCCATATGAAATGGGGGGGATCACTGCCATTGGTACTTACCCTGAATATTCCAAGCAAGGACTGATGGATCAATTAATAAAAGAAACATTGACTATCATGCGAGAAGAAGGTCGATATATTTCATATTTATTCCCATTCTCTATCCCTTACTATCGAAAAAAAGGTTGGGAGATAATGAGTGATATTGTAGAGTTTCAGGTAAAAGATACTCAGTTCCCACATTATAAGGAAGTACCTGGAAAGATTCGTCGTGTGAATACGCGACACCAGGATTTAGTAAGTGTATATGATCGCTTTTCTGCGAAAACTCATGGCGCGATGATTCGTAATACAATTGCTTGGAACGAAAAATTTCACGAAGATTACTGGGAAGAGAAGTTTGTTGATACTGATGTTGTCTTACAGGCTGCGGTCTACTATGACGAAGACGACGTACCACAAGCTTATATGTATTACCGAATTATGGAGGAAAACTTCTATATAGATGAAATTGTTTATTTAACGGAGGAATCTCGTAAAGGGATATGGAATTTCGTTTCAGCGCATACTTCCATGGTTTATAATGCTTATGGCAAAACTACTGGAAATGAACCTGTTGCATTTTTGCTGGAAGATAGCGAGATTATTCAAGAGGTTTCGCCTTATTTTATGGCACGAATTGTAGACGTACAAAAATTTCTGGAACGCTTCCCATTTGATGAACCTAATTTCCATATACGATTTGCTGTGTTCGACCGTCTAGTTGAATGGAATAACGGCACATACGATATTGAGTCGGTCGATGGACAGGTGACAGTCAATAAAGTAAATGATGTGGATGAGGATATCACTGTTCATTTAAACATACAAACTCTAGTTACGATGCTCCTAGGTTATAAGCGCCCTAAATATTTAGAAAAAATTGAACGACTTAGAGGTAAAAATGAAACCATTTCTACTTTAGAGGATATACTACCAATTGGCATTCCGACGTTTATCGATTATTTCTAGGTAAATGGAAGTAGCATTGTTTAAATTACCTAACTTAGAATAATGGTTAGTACATGAAAGTAATTATAAGGTATTGGTAATGTCATGCCGCATTTGAAATTGTTCACAACCCTACAAGTAAATGCTAGATGGGTTCCTCTCATGAGCCAAGAAATATAATAATGCTAATTAGTATCGGGAGAATTAACAAGTATCTCTAAATGTAAATAATAATTTAATTAAATAGCCAGGTACATAAACAATTAAGTTTCATCGTTGTTTGTGTACCTGGTTTTTTATTCTTCTTTCCAAAACATTTTCAATGAGAAAAGTCATGATGGTATTAGCTGATGAGATATAAGCATAGGCTAATCCAACATAATTGTTTTCAATAATTGAATATTTACAAGATGAAGTATGAGAGAAATAGTTAAATATATCCTAGTTTATAAAAAGCAGAACTCATTATGAGTTCTGCTTCAGACTGTAGACAAACTCAAAAATTTGAGATTGTCTACAGTCTTTTTTCTATTTACAATACATATTAAGAAATCGTCGATTTCCGTTACAGGCGCTACGCTTTCCACGGGCACGGCCTCAGCCTTCTCCTCGCTACGCTCAGTCCGGGTGCTTCGGCTCGTGCTGTTCCCGTAGGAGTCTTCGCGCCTTCCACTTCAATCGACTTATATCGGCTAATACAATAGTGTAACGCTTCTAATACTCTGAGGTGATGATAACCATGATGACGAAAAATCAAATCAATGAACGTGAACAGTTTGAAATGATAACTATTGAACAACTTGTACCAAAGGACCATCTGGTCCGTAAACTAGATGCTGCAATTGATTTTAAATTTATCTATCCATTAGTTGAACATCTATACTCCACTGTTGGAAGACCAAGTATTGATCCTGTTGTTCTATTTAAAATGACGTTTATTCAATATACATTCGGCATTCGTTCAATGCGCCAAACGATTAAAGAGATTGAAACGAATATGGCATATCGTTGGTTCCTAGGATTCGGCTTTCATACAGAAGTTCCACATTTTTCAACCTTCGGTAAGAACTATGAACGACGCTTTCAAGATACCGATATCTTTGAACAGATTTTTTACCGTATCTTAAAAGAGATTATGGACTGTGGTTTCTTATCAGAAGACCATGTTTTTATTGATTCTACACATGTAAAGGCAAGTGCTAATAAACGAAAGTATGATAAGAAACTTGTACGAAAAGAAACACGTGCTTATGAAGCGAAGCTTCAAGAAGAACTGAATATCGATCGTGAGGAAAACGGAAAAAAACCATTTCCACCGGAAAAATTTGAAAATGACGAAATGAAAGAAATCAAAGAAAGTACTACCGATCCTGAAAGTGGTTACTATGTAAAAGATGAACGTACGAAACAGTTTGCGTATTCATTTCATACAGCGACAGATGAAAGAGGATTTGTATTAGGCTCTATTGTCACTCCGGGGAATATACACGATAGTCATATGCTCCAGCCTTTAGTAGAAAAGATTATTGAACATGTCGGAAAGCCTGTAGCTGTGGTAGCCGATGCTGCTTA
Organism: Lysinibacillus sp. PLM2; assembly: GCA_023168345.1. NCBI lineage: Bacteria > Bacillati > Bacillota > Bacilli > Caryophanales > Bacillaceae > Lysinibacillus > Lysinibacillus sp. PLM2. Next base: position 897,921 of record AP025689.1, read on the forward strand.
TAAAACACCTGCGATTGCGAACTTTCTATTAGAGAATCAAATGTTACCTGTATTACCGTACACCCGCCCAAAAACAAAAGAAGGTTTCTTCCGTAAGCATGAGTTTGTTTATGATGAGTATCTTAATGCCTATATCTGCCCAAATAATCAGCTACTAAAGTACACTACGACAACTAAGGAAGGTTATCGCCAATACAAATCCAATCCAACGGTTTGTACGAATTGTCCTTTCATATCACAATGTACAGAAAATAAGAATCATATAAAGCTGATTCAACGACACATTTGGGAAGGGTACTTAGAGGAGACGGAACATCTGCGTCATCATTTTGAAGTAAAAGAGATATATGCAAAACGCAAAGAAACAATTGAACGTGTCTTTGCCGATGCTAAAGAAAAGCATGGTATGCGTTGGACAACCCTACGGGGCTTAAAAAAATTGTCCATGCAGGCGATGCTTACTTTTGCTGCTATAAATTTAAAAAGCTTGCTACTTGGACATGGAAAGCTGCATAAAACGAGATGAAAGCGTCTCATCGAGACGATTAATACCCGAAATCTGGTAATAATTTATACCTAAACGATTTTAAAAAGACAAAATACCTCGAGAGATGCAACTCTCGAGGTATTTTGTCAACACTCTGAAGCAGAACTCATTATGAGTTCTGCTTTTTATATGGGATCTTTCCCAAAAGATTACGTAATTTTATTGAACGTTTATTAAGTCTTATAATTTATAGTCATTATTGAGAAACTTTTTTAAGACGATGTTGTAAGAAAAATTAGTGTTGAGACTCTGAGATTTTGTTAATTAAACTGTCGAACTGTCGTACGTTATTTTATAAGTATAAATTGTTCTATATAATTAATCTCTCTTTGTAAATATTCAAGGTTAAAAAATTACAAAACTCTAATAATAATTAAAATTAAATTCACAAACTTTTATTAAAATAGAAGAAACTAGAAAAGGTGGTAGGAAAATGAGTAAATTTACATCAAAAACGATGTTTGCGTTAGCTACTGCTGGTGCTGTAGTGGTAGCACCAACTATTTCAACGCAAGCAGCTGAAGTAGAATATGAAATGTCAGTTGACGCGCGTTATAATTCTGGGATTGTGAATGCAGATGGCGGTACAACTGAAATAATCGCATATAACAAACATAATAATTCGGTTTATTTAGTAAATGGTGAATCGAAAAAAGTTGAAGCGGTTTCATTAGACTATAACGAAACAAATGCAATGAACTTAAAACCATTCTTCTCGGTAGATGTGGCAGAATTAATTGCTACAGTTGATGCTGATTTTGTTTACGGTGGGCTACCAAGTATCGCTGTTCACCCAAATGAAAATGTGATTGTGGCGGCTGTACAAGCTAATGACTATACAAAAGAAGGATATGCTGTATTTTTAACGGGTGAAGGTGAATTAATCAGCATTGTAAAAACGGGTGTGCAACCTGACAACATTACTTTCTCACCAGATGGTTCTAAGGTGTTAACTGCGAACGAAGGCGAACCACGTGACGGTTACGGTGAAGGAATTATTGACCCACAAGGTACGATTTCAGTAATCGATGTAACGGATGGCTTTACAAACCTAACTGCTGAGAACGTTACATTTGAAGCATTTGATACAGCTGAAAAACGGGCTGAATTAATAGAAAATCAAGTAATCTTAAAGAAAGGTTCTAATCCATCAGTAGATTTAGAACCTGAATATATCGTTGTAAGTGAAGATAGCAAACAAGCCTATGTTGCATTACAAGAAAACAATGCAATTGCAAAAATCGATTTAACAACGAATGAAGCAGTGTCTGTTGAAGGTTTAGGATTTAAGGATTTTAGTGCTGAAGGAAATGAACTTGATCTTCGTAAAGACAAAGTAGCTAAACTTCAAAATGAGAATTATTTCGGTATTTATATGCCAGATGGAATCGCTACTTATAGCGCAAACGGTAAAAATTATATCGTTACAGCTAACGAAGGTGACGGCCGTGAGTGGGGCGAAGAAGACACAGAAGCTTTCCATTTAAATGAAAATGAAGTAGAAGTCGATGGCAATGAAATCGTACTTTTCGATACAGCAGAATATGAAGGTTTCGAAGAAGGAAAAGAGTATATCTTTGGTGGTCGTTCATTCTCCATTATTGACGCGGATACTTTAGAAGTGGTTTATGATAGCGGTAGCGATTTCGAGCGTATTACTGCTGAGCTTTATCCAGAATTCTTCAACTCTAGTAATGATGAAGTGAAACTAGATGACCGTAGCGGTAAAAAAGGTCCAGAACCGGAAGATGTAAAGATCGGTAAAATTGGCGATCAAGTATTCGCATTCATTGGCCTAGAGCGTATCGGTGGTATTGCGATGTACAATATTACAGATCCAACAAGTGTAGAGTTCGTTGATTATATTAACACTCGTGACTTTAGCGAAGACATTAAAGGTGACGTTTCTCCTGAAGGATTAGCATTTGTAGGTGGAGAAAAACCAATGTTACTTGTCGGTCATGAAGTAAGTGGAACTGTAACAGTATTTGATTTATTAAAATCAGAAGCGCCTGTAGAAGAAAATCCAGCTGAAGAAACTCCTACAAAAGAGGTTTCATTCAACGACATTAAAGGTCACTATGCCGAAGATGCTATTTTAGCAGTTGCAAATGCTGGTTTATTCAGTGGTATAAATGAAAATACATTTGCACCAAATAAAGGCTTCACACAATCACAGGCTTCTATCGTGCTAAATCGTTTAGCAGAGGCAAATGGTTTAAATATTGATATTCCAGAAAATCATTCAAATAAACCAATTACACGCGAAGATTTTGCAGTAGCAGTTTACAACTATTTAGAGAAAAGTGGTTCAGTGTCAAATCCAAACGCATCCGTAACAAACTATAAAGATGATGCGAAATTAAGTACAGATGCGAAACAAGCTATTTATGCATTACAAGCAGAAGGATTAATGACAGGCGATGAAAAACAAAACTTCAATCCCAATCAACCATTAACACGTGCACATGCAGCAATCGTTTTCTCGCATATCCTTGGAGAATAAGGTTGAAGCGCGGCGGCCATTAGAAACGGAGTTGAATAACTCTCCAGAAACTTTTCTGGAGAGTTGTTTTTATGTATTCACCTTTATCAAATAAATATCCTCTCTACTCTTTTGCGTATGTGGTCAAATAGACATTTTATATGCCCCAATCAAAGGCAATGGCTCAAGACGGAATGCTTGTGATTAAATAGAAAGCTTGAATAACTGATTCCAAACTCTATCTGCTCGAAAGCCACCCATACCATCACACTTGAAAAAAGGTTAGGCATGAAATTTATTCCGTAACGCATCAGTCTGTATATTGCTGTCCCAACCCAGTTGAAGAAGTTGATCAATTCTTCAATCTATCTATACAATCGATTCCTCCGCTAAATCTCCGATTCATCTCATAGACTAGTTTAATTTCAACCTAAAAAAGACGAGGAGTTCATCCTCGCCTTTCTAATATCATCTCATACACCCCATATTGTAAATCTTAAGCCTTATTCACCTTAAACCCTGAGACATCCTCATCCAGCAAGAACGAACTACCACGTTGTTTATAAGCTGATATGAAGAAAATCGCAATAATCGCAGCTGTTAAAACAGCGCCACCAACATAAGAAGCATTTAGTGGAATGCCGAAGCCCATGGTTGGTTCATATAAAATGTAGACAAGACACATGGACGTCATAAAGGCTGCTGGAATGGTTGCAATCCAGTGATTTTTCTTTGCTAAGAATAAATACATTGCACCGACCCATAAGGCAATAACTGCTGTCACACCATTTGCCCATGAGAAGTAGCGCCATAGAATATTAAAATCAATTTTTGTTAAGCCATAGGAAATGATGAATAAAGGAATCGCAATCCATAAACGGCTTAATAATTTTGATTGAGCAAATTTGAAATAGTCTGCAATAATCATACGTGCTGCACGGAAAGCCGTATCACCAGAGGTAATTGGTAAGATGATTACCCCAATAATGGCTAGAGTACCACCAATTGAGCCCATCATTAATAATGAAACTTCACTTACTACAGCAGCAGGTCCACCAGCTGTAATTAATTCATTTAAACCACCGTAACCGCCAAATAAACTCATAGAAGCAGCAGCCCAAATCATCGCAATAATACCTTCAGCAATCATCATACCGTAGAAAATTTTGCGTCCTTCATTTTCATTTTTTGTTGTACGCGAAATGATTGGTGTTTGCGTTGCATGGAAACCAGATAAAGCCCCACAAGTAATCGTAAAGAAAATTAATGGGAAAATCGGCAAGTTGTTTGGGTGCATATTTTCGAATGTTAATTCAGGAATAGGTGCCCTTGTTACAAGCAGACCGATACCGATGCCTACTGCTGAAATTAGTAAAACAGCCCCGAATATTGGATATAAACGTCCGATAATCTTATCAACGGGTAACAATGTAGCAAGAATATAGTAGAAGAAGATAACCCCTACAATGACAGCTAGTGCAACTTGCCCATTCATCAAATTACTAATTAGCATTGCTGGTGAAGTAACGAAAACCGTACCAACTAAAATAAGTAATAAAAGTGCAAATACATTTACAACGTGCTTCATAAATTTTCCTAAAAATTTTGCGGCAAGCTCAGGAAGGTGAGCCCCCTTATTACGAATAGAAATCATGCCAGTTAAATAATCGTGAACTGCCCCTGCAAAAATACATCCAACTACAATCCAAATAAATGCAACAGGCCCATATAAAGCCCCTGCAATTGGACCAAATACTGGACCAGTTCCTGCAATATTTAATAACTGAATCATTGAATTTTTTGGCGTTGACATAGGTACGTAGTCAACTCCATCAGCATTTACATAAGCAGGCGTTGGACGAGCTGGTTTTGATCCAAATACCTTCTCAACAAACTTCCCATAAGTGAAATAACCCACAATCAAAATAACGATACAGACTAAAAACGTAATCATTTCACATTTTCACCCCTATTAGAATTTTCTGTTTATTTCTGACAGATTGATAATATCATATTTTGTTATATAACAGCAATAACTATTTTTTTTAATATATAACAGATATAAAAGCACCGACGATTGTTGCAATGAAACCCCTTACAAATAATATGTATGGATCAAAGATTAAGAATATGATAGGAAAAAAATATTATGATAAAAGTAGTGATAATTCTCTCTTGTTCGACAGTAAGCGCATTATAAATTCAAGAGTACTATAACACCTATAAGTAGTGTGCATTTTCCTCCTCAAAATAAAAAAGAAGACACCCAGTTGGATGTCTTCCTTCTATGTGCGCCCGGCATGGGCTATAACTTGGTGGTGAAAGTCCACTACAGGCTTGGCAGTAGGAACTGTTAGCTAATGGCAAGGGTGTCCACCGTGAGGTGGAATCTGAAGGAAGCCGGAGGCAAAATCCCGAACTGACGGACAGAAACTATATAGAAGGCTGAATTGGGATGGACGAGTTTGCATAACAAAACGAAGTCCAATACTGCACGAATCCCATACAGTAAATATAGCAGTTACATGGGAGGAAGGTTATAGCTCTTACCCGGGGAGGTCTCACGAGGGTTATTTATTTAACAATTAAACTAGTGATAGTTCGATGAATCGTGAGAAGTCAGCAGACGTCATAGTAGTCTCCCTTTCGGGTGATGAAGGACTGAACAATCTTAAATCTTGGAAAACAAGGAGGTATAGATATTCCGCATAACCGCAGAAAACATCGTGGTAAAGACCGAAAGATGGCTACCTATGGAGAGATAAGTTGGAAACGAAAGGGTAAATAGGAGCGCGTAGGAATACTAATATGGATATGAAAGAACAGGATGGTATCAATATCAATTTAATTGATAAAGTTATTGCAAATAATAATCTTTGGAGAGCTTATAAGAAAGTAAAAGCAAACAATGGTGCACCAGGGATTGATGGAATTACAGTAGTAGAATTAAAGTCACACATGAAGAAATATTTTGAACCTCTCAAAAAGAAGTTGAAAGATGGAACTTATCAACCTCAACCAGTTAAAAGAGTTGCCATACCCAAACCGGACGGTTCTAAAAGATATTTAGGAATACCAAGCGTTTTAGATAGAGTCGTCCAACAAGCTATTCTTCAAGTGATTGAACCCATTATAGACCCACACTTTTCAGAACATAGTTTTGGATTTCGGAAAGGCAGAAATGCCCACCAAGCAATTATATTAGCTGAAAAATATTACGAGGAAGGTTACCGCGTAGTAGTGGACTGTGACTTGAAAAATTACTTTGATACAATTCATCATCAAAGACTAAGAGCATATTTAGAAGAATTCATATCGGACAAAATTGTCTTAAAATTAATATGGAAATTCTTGCGTTCAGGGATCCTAGACCGGGACATCTATATTGAAACCAAAGAAGGTGCTCCGCAAGGTGGACCACTGTCTCCTATATTAGCAAATGTTTATCTAAACAAATTAGATAGAGAGTTAGAGAAAAGAGAGCATCGTTTTATTAGATACGCGGATGACTTTGTCATTTACGTGAAAAGTAAACGTGCTGGAGAGAGAGTTATGGAAAGTGTCTCAAAGTTCATTGAACAAGACTTACAACTCGTCATTAACCAAAACAAAAGTAAGGTATGCGGGGCAACAACTTCTACTTTTCTTGGGTTTAACATTCAAAATCTTATGGGAAAGTTGGATGCCGACCAAGTAAGTCGGCTAAACAACGATTCAAAGACAAGTTAAAGAAAAGTACAAGTCGGAAAATGAATGGAAATTTTGAAGAAATAGTCAAGAAAATTAATCAAATCACAACTGGATGGATTAATTATTATGGGATTTCAAGAATGAAGAAATTCATTATTGAGACACAGAAATGGCTTAACCATCGGTTAAGGCAACTTATATGGAAAAGATGGAAGAAACCAAAGACTAAATATAAGATGCTTCGTAAATATGGAGTAAATCATGATGACGCAATGAAATTAGCTAATTCCCGAAAGGGATATTGGAGACTTTCACGAAGTGAAATCCTTCAACGTGCAATAACAAAAGAAAAGCTCACAAAGTGGAGACTAAAAGATATCTCCTTACTTTATGAGCAACGATACTTAAAAGGTTGAACCGCCGTATACGGAACCGTACGTACGGTGGTGTGAGAGGTCGACTACTCAAATAATGAATAGTCACCTACTCGATTTACAATGCTACAAATGGTTTTTTCATTTTCATAAGGCCGTAAACAAAGAAGAATATACCACAGGTAATATACGTTAAAACGACAAAAAGAACTGATTTTCCTTGTTCTCCCGTCCAGCGGAAGAATAGACGATAATAAAAATAGACCATTAAAATAATTAATGCAATTGATGATAAAAATCCGATAAATGGAATGAATGAAACGAGTATGAGCCCGAAGAAAATTAATGTATATTTCAAAGCTTCTGATTTGACTGCTTCCATCGTTGATTTTTTCGCTCCAAAGGCAAACATCATGTAAACATTGACAAACGGAATCCAACTCATAAAGGCAATTTCGTGGAAGCCATTTGTTTTTGCTGTATTAGAATAAATAATGGCAGAAAGAATGTATCCGATAATGGCAAAAATTATGGCGAAGATAAATACGGCCATCAATATAGCTGCAAAAGCGGCTAAGTCTACAAATACCATACTGTCGTTGTATTGGTACTGTTGAAGTTGTTGCATTCAACATACACCTCCTTTCAAATACGTTTTAATGTATGAATCAATATTTGTATTTAAGCATGAAAAAATAAGAAATTTATTAAGTGAATGTTAATTTAAGATGTAGCGTATTAAATATATGTTTTTTTGATTTTATTAAAAAAGTCATATGAACCGAAACCGCAAAAGTGACGGGAACTCCATTTCTCATTCAAAATCCACTAAAAGCAAAAACCATTTACAAATATCGGTATATAATAAAACGAAAAATATTTTCTTATTAAAGGAGGAGATTGATTATGTTTGATTTGAGCCCATTTCGTCAAAGAACCGATGAATTATTCAATCATGTTGAAAAGGTTTTCGCAGAAATGTTAAATGAAAGCAATTTTCCTATACTCAGCGAACAAATGAAATCACTCCGTTCAGAATTTACTGAGGGGAAAGATGCTTACTTTGTAGAGGTGGGTGTGCCGGGCTTTGCAAAAGAAGATATTCAAATTAATTTAGAAAATAATAAGTTAACAATCTTTGCAAAACGTGATGAACGAAATGAGATGCGAGATAAGGATGATCAAATTATTCGCTATCAAAGGCAGTTTGGACAATTCGTTCGTCAATTTTATGTTCGTAATATTGACCAAGATCGAGTGAAAGCACAATTAGATAAAGGGTTATTGAAAATTAAACTCCCAAAGCTAACACTTGGGGATACTGGCAACCTAAAGCGTATTGAAATCGACTAACTATAATGATTCTATAGAGACAATCTACTAGTAAAATAAAACCTCTAAATGAATGGGGCTGACTATAAACTAGCTCATAAAAAATTGAGTTTGTTTATAGTCTTTTTTTGGGAGAATGGTTGTTCAAAACGTAGAATTTCTGTTACGGATAACGGGGTCAACCGAAAGTGCCTGAATGCTCATGGAAGAATATGGGGATGGGAACTTTCATGACGAAAAGTGCCCAATCGCTTGTGGGAGGATAAGAAAAAGGGAATTTTTACGACGAAAAGTGCCCAAAAGCTCGTGAAAGAATAAGAAAAAGGGAACTTTCACGACGAAAAGTGCCCAAAAGCTCGTGAAAGAATAAGAAAAAGGGAACTTTCACAACCGAAAGTGCCCGAATGCCCATAGAAGAATATTGAAACGGGAACTTTCACGACGAAAAGTGCCCAAATGCTCGTGAAAGAATAAGAAAAAGGGAACTTTTACGACGAAAAGTGCCCAAATGCCCATGGGGGAATATCAAAATGGGAACTTTCACAACCGAAAGTGCCCAAACACGTGTGGAATAATAAGAAAAAGGGAACTTTCACGACGAAAAGTGCCCAAATGCCCGTGAGAGAATAAGAAAAAGGAACTTTCACAACCGAAAGTGCCCAAATGTCCATGGGGGTATATTAAAAAGGGAACTTTCACGACGAAAAGTGCCCAAACGCTTGTGGGAGAATAAGAAAAGGGGAACTTTCACGACGAAAAGTGCCCAAATGTCCATGGGGGTATATTAAAAAGGGAACTTTCGCGACGAAAAGTGCCCAAATGCGTGTGGGAGAATAAGAAAAGGGGAACTTTCACAATCGAAATTGCCCAAATGTGTGTGAAGAAAGAAGGAAATGGGAACTTTTACGGCGAAAAGTGCCCAAATGTCCATGGGTGTATTTTAAAAAGGGAACTTTCATGACGAAAAGTGCCCAGACACTTGTGAAAAAAGAAGGAAATGGGGACTTTCACAATCGAAATTGCCCAAATGCGTGTGAAGAAAGAAGGAAATGGGAACTTTCACGACGAAAAGTGCCCAATCGCTTGTGGGAGGATAAGAAAAAGGGAACTTTTACGACGAAAAGTGCCCAAAAGCTCGTGAAAGAATAAGAAAAAGGGAACTTTTACAACCGAAAGTGCCTCAATGTCCATAGAAGAATATTGAAACGGGAACTTTCATGACGAAAAGTGCCCAAATGCGTGTGGAATAATAAGAAAAAGGGAACTTTCACAACCGAAAGTGCCCAAACGCGTGTGGAAGATTAAGAAAAAGGGAACTTTCACGACGAAAAGTGCTCAAATGCCCGTGAGAGAATAAGAAAAAAGGGAACTTTCACAACCGAAAGTGCCCGAATGCCCATAGAAGAATATTGAAACGGGAACTTTCACGACGAAAAGTGCCCAAATGCTCGTGAAAGAATAAGAAAAAGGGAACTTTTACGACGAAAAGTGCCCAAATGCCCATGGGGGAATATCAAAATGGGAACTTTCACAACCAAAAGTACCCAAACTCTCGTAATAAATTAAGAAAATCGCAACTTTCCCAACTAACAACTAAAAATACCCAACCGCTCGTAACAAAATAAACTAACGGGAACTTTCCCGCCCAAAGTACGCACCCGACACTCGTAAAAAATAAGTTTATACTCAATCAGCACCCCAAAAGATATATTGTTACAACTGAAACACCACAAATCCCCAACACCTATAATTTTCTATTAAAAAACGATTTAAAAAATAGTTTAGTTGGAAATAATAATAGGGATGCCTTTTGAGGAGAGTGTTCCTAACTTCAACCCTCAACTATTTATACTAATCTATTGGATATTGATACCTCTATACCAAGCTTTCACCCTGTCTTATAGTGGTTCAAACTTCGTTTACATAAATTTGCACGTGCTGTATAATTAAAAATTGTACATAAAACTGTCGAATCATGGAATTGGACAACTTGTTGGAGGTAGCACATGCCAGAGAAAGCATTTGAAAAACTGAAACAAAACATTAAAAATGAATGGATTATAGCCTTTAATGCAGCCATGATTATTGGGATTATAACGCATCTTTATGCATTTATGCACAGATACCCAAATCATGATAGTCTTCATAATTTATATAGCTCACAAGCAATGGTAACATCGGGGAGGTTTTTCCTTAGCCCTGCAGCTGGTATTAGCTCTTATTTCGATCTTCCATGGGTTATTGGACTATTCTCTATTTTCTTCTTAGCTTTAGCTGCTGTCAGCTTAGTCATTTTATTTGAAGTACGTAAAAAAATATCGATCATTCTAATTTCAGGGATTGTTGTCACATTTCCAAGTGTATCTTCAACATTTTCATATATTTTCACAGCTGATGGTTATATGCTCGGTATTTTTATGGCAATTTTAGCTGTTGTCATTACGAAAAAATTTAAAAAATTTGGTTTCCTTATTGGAGCTTTGCTGGTCTGTTTATCAGTGGGGATTTATCAAGCAAACCTTTCAGTCGTTTTAACATTTACAACGTTTTGGTTAATTCATGAAATTATTTATTCAAACAACTCATTAAAACAAGTTTGGGCAAATGTTTTACGATCTGGCCTTATGATTGGAATTGGGATGGTTGGGTATCTAATCGTTTATAAATTATTTACCACTTTTTTTGCGGTTCAAATTTCAACCTATCAAGGACTTGATAAAGTAGGGAACTTAACGTTAGCTGACATTCCTAGAAGAATCTCTCAAATAATAAAAGAACTAAAAACCTTTTTCTTTAGAGGTTTTATCAACGGCTATGAAGTTAACTTTCTTGAGATTTTAAACGTCTTATTAGTGATCGTTCTATTCGTTGGTGTCATTGTTGTTATAGCAAAAAAACAACTTTACAAAAATAGTGGATTATTAATCACTTTAGCGATCGGTGTGATAACACTTCCATTTAGCTATTACATCGCTTACTTTATGTCACCATCTGTTTTTTATCACATGCTAATGGTCTTTGGGCTAAGCAGTGTTTATATTTTCATCGTATTAATGTATGACAAAATTGATGAGAAGCAAGGACCGGTATTAAAAATCGAACGTTTTAATTCATGGGCAACAGTCATTTTAATGACCTTTACTATTTTTAATTTTGGTTTGATTGCTAATATTGCATACATGAACATGGAACTTCGTTATGAAAAATCAATCAATGTGGCAAATCGACTTGTGGATCGTATTGAGCAATTAGATGAATATGAGAATATCGAAAAAATAGCGGTTTATGGCAATGTTTCGTTACATTCAGACTTAACGTCAAAAATTATTCCAAGCCAAATTCCTGAAATGACAGGGTCAGTTGGGGAAGTTGTATTTTACAAACCATATAGCTATCAGGAACTACTCGATCAGTTCTTAGGCTATTCTTTAAAAATGGCAACTGATGAGGAAACGGAACAAATTAGCCAAACTGAGCAATTCGCTGAAATGGGTATTTGGCCAGCAAAAGACTCTATTGCGGTTATTGGTGATACAGTCATCATTAAATTTGAAGAAGTTGAAACAAATTAGGAAACATTTCGTACTAATAAATGGGACTTCAAAAACGTATGGGAGATTTTCCATTTCGCTAATAAGCGGAGAAGTTTATTTATACAAAACAAATCACATTTAAATCAAACATTAATCTTCGAACAAAACGTCGCGTGGAAAGGAGTACAGTATGCCGTTATTATCAGTAATTCTCCCAGCATATAACGAAGAAAAAATGATTGCAAAAGCGGCTGAAACACTTTATGCCATTTTACAAAAAGAAAAGATAGAAGCGGAGCTCATTTTCATCAATGACGGTTCGAAAGATGGAACTTGGCAAGAAATTGAACGGGTAAGTCATGAGTTCAACGGTGTAAGAGGAGTTTCATTTTCTCGAAACTTTGGAAAAGAAGCTGCAATATTAGCAGGGCTTGAGCATGCAAAAGGGGATTGCTGTGTTGTAATGGATTGTGATTTGCAGCATCCACCGGAAACAGTTATTCAAATGTATCGACTTTGGGAAGATGGATTTGAAATTATTGAGGGCGTCAAATCTTCCAGAGGAAATGAAACGAAAGTACACGGCATTTTCACGAGAGGTTTTTATCGGTTAATCAATAAAGCAACGGGCTTTGATATGTCACGTTCTTCGGATTTTAAGCTTTTGGATCACAAAGTAGTGGAAGAGTATATCCGTTTACCGGAAAGAAAGCTGTTTTTCCGAGCACTTTCATTTTGGTTAGGCTTTAAAAGTATTGAAGTGGAATATGAAGTTCAAGAGAGAACAGCGGGGGAAACAAAGTGGTCATTTTACTCGCTCTCGAAATATGCGATTAATAATATCACTTCATTTTCAACTGCACCTATGCAAATAATTACCGTTATTGGTGTGTTGTTCTTACTTTTCTCTATCTTTTTAAGCGTTCAATCGCTTGTGAATTATTTTTATGGGCAGTCCTTAGGCGGTTTCACAACGGTAATTTTACTATTGCTGGGGATTGGCAGTTTGTTAATGATTAGTTTAGGAATTATCGGTTTTTACATTTCAAAAATTTATGAAGAAGTGAAACGCAGACCACGTTATATTGTTTCTGGGAAGACGACAAATGGAAAAGAATAAATCAAAGTTAAGCTCGCTCGTTGATGAAAAGTTTTGGAAGTTTATATTAGTTGGTATTGTAAATACAATTGTAGGAACAGCCATCATGTTTGGATTATATAATTTTGCAGGGTTTTCTTACTGGATTTCTTCTAGTGCCAACTATATTTTAACGAGTATACTAAGCTATTTTTTAAATAAATATTTTACGTTTCAGCATAAGGACCGCTCAATTAAGTCAGCGATTCGATTTACAATTAATATTGCAATTTGTTATTTGATCGCATATGGATTAGCAAAACCTTTAACATTACAATTTTTATCCGATGCAGATGTAGCTGTTCAAGAGAATATTGCCATGTTTGTAGGAATGGTTCTTTTTACTGCTTTAAACTATTTAGGTCAAAGATTTTTTGCCTTTAAATAATATTGTGGAGGGTGTCTACATGTTAGGCACTCCCAGCCTACCTGGGCCTAATTTTTTATCACCATATGTGTGGTAAAAAAAATCTTAACGAGGCTCTCTACACCAAAGATTACTTACTTCTTTCATCCTCATCAAGTCATCAAGATACAGTAAACATATCAATTTGAGATAGTTCTATACTGAAATAAAATTTAGGGGGGAAGTCAAAATTGAATAAAAGAGGAATGGTTACAAAAGCAATATCCGTATTAAGTGCAGGAATATTGGTGGCAATGATTCTCGTATTAGCACCTTTTCAGTCAGAAACAATTGCATTAACGAAAGAATCTAATTCAAACCCATTTTCTGATGTGAAGCCAAGTAACTCTCATTACAATGCAATTTTATCTCTGCACGCTGATGGTATCATTACGGGAGTTTCTAAAACGGAATATAAACCAAATGCCATTATAACTCGTGGTGAAGCAGCACAGTTTATCGTTAACGCTTTAGGAATAAATACTAGTAATATAACAAACCCAGGTTTTGCAGACGTTCCTCCAACCCATAAAAACTATGAAGCTATTGCAGCTTTATATGGAAAAGGTGTAATAGGTGGGTATACAAATGGTAATTTTGGTCCAAGCGATTCATTAACACGTTCACAAATTGCCACAATGCTAACGAGAGCTTTCAGCTTAGAAGAGGCTACTACAACGAAAACCAAATTTTCTGATGTGAATAAATTAACAGATTCGAATGCGAAAAAATATATTCAAACACTTGTAAACTACAATATTACGGTAGGAACAACTCCGACAACATTTAGTCCAAATATGAAGCTAACACGTGGTCAGCTTGCGACATTTTTACTAAAAGCAATGGAAGTTGATGCAGAAAACGGTTTTGAACTCATTAACGTGGAATAAAGTTTGTATCAAATGACCCAAAGTACGCATCAATTGGGCAATCATAAGGAATGAATTTAAACTCCATATAGTGATTTCGATTCAATCCCTATAAAAATACAAAACTACTAGTATAAAAATAGATGTTGATGGATATTCTATAAAGAGATTGTGTTAGGGATTAATAGAATCGTTAGGGGAGAAATCATGCTTAGAATATTTATGAATGTGATGATACTTTTCGTTATGTTTACTTCTTTTATTACGGTACAAGTTGAAGCAAAAAGTAGTTTATCAACTGATTCTGTAACTGAAGAGAGTGTACTGAGCAAATCTAGTTCAAATAAAACGAATGAAACAAACGAACTAGTACAATCACAAAGTGTATTATATAAATCAAGTATTAGAGAGCAATCTATTGAAAGTGAAAATAGTGAATTGCAATCTGTTTCTATATCAAATTCAACTGATGAAACGAAGTCGGTTAAGTCTACTTCTGAAATATTTAGTAATATGTTACAAACACAAACATTTCCCTATAAAGATGTAAAAAAAGGGCATTGGGCTTATAAGGAAATTGTTACTTTTATAAACAACGATTATTGGTTAAATAATAGAGAACCTTATTTCAAACCAAATCATGCTGTTACAAGGGCAGAGGCAGCAGTTGCTATTGCACGCTCATTAAATATTGATACCGATTGTGAAGGTGATATGAAGTTCGCTGATGTTGATTCAGAGGATCCTTACTATAATGCCGTTTGTCAGCTTACAAATGAAAAAGTCATTGAAAATGGTACCAATTATTATCCAAATAAAAACATTACAAGAGCTGATTTTATTAAAATGATTGGATTAGCCTATGAAGTAGATGTTGATTCAGTAAATGAAAAGGCATTTACAGACATTACAAATCATCCTCTAAAGAATTATATTCAATCATTAGCTGATATTAATATTATTAGTGGTGTTAATGAACATCAATTTGCACCAGAGCGACATGTTACACGTGCTCAATTAGCTATAATTATTTGTAGAGCAATAGAGTTTCAAGAGGCATTGAATAATCATGAAATGATATATGATTTCTTGAAAAAGGATTATATCGAGACCATTAATGACTCTGCAGAGTGGTCAAAAGAGGTTATTAAACTAGTAAATGAGGAGAGACAGAAAGCCAATCTTCCATTATTACAAGAAGATCCACATCTTTCCCAAATTGCTGTGATTAAGGCACAAGACTTTATTAATTCTCATTACTTTGAGCACGAATCTATACTATATGGTCAGCCATGGGATTTAGCTGCACTCTTTGATTATGAATTTATGACCTTAGGGGAAAATATTGCAAAAAACTATCATTCTCCAAAGGAAGTGGTGGCTGCATGGATGGAATCGGCAGGACACCGTGAAAATATTCTAAGACCCCAATATACCAATATAGGTGTAGGTTTTAAAAAATCAAATGACGGAAATTTCTATTGGGTGCAAATGTTCTCTAGTAAGTAAAGAATCCTCCAACATTACAAAAATGTTACAAGAAACACAAAAATTATCCATATTAATATTTACCAATAGCGCTGATTGTCAGGGAAACCTTGATATATCAGCGTTTTTTGTGTTGATAGTCTTGTTTTGAAACCGTTACACAATTGAAAAATAAAAATACTAAATTTTGTGATAGTCTATTATCAGGTCAAGAAAACGAAAGAACGTGTCGGAGGAGATTACCAAATGAAGAAAAAGTGGTTACTACCTGTACTTGCTTCCTTAATGGCTTTTTCAGCTACACCAGCTTTAGCTAGTGCTAATTCAAATACACAAGCAACTCAAGCAGAACTTACATCAACAGCGAAAAGTTTTTTAAATACACCATACTACTACGGTGGAACTACTAAAGCAGGAATTGATTGTTCTGCATTTACGATGAGTGTTTTTAAACAATTTGGTATCCAATTAGATAGAACATCAAGAGGCCAATATTCTCAAGGTACTTCAGTATCAAAAGCTGATTTACAAGTTGGAGATTTAGTTTTCTTTAATACGTCTGGTGGTGGCGTGTCGCACGTTGGTATTTATATTGGTAATGGTAATATGATTAGTGCTGAAACTTCAGAAGGTGTGGCGATTTCAAGTATCAATGACCCATACTATTGGGGACCTCGATATATTGGTGCAAAACGCATTGCTGAATTCCCTTCAGTAAAAGATGCTGCGATTGATTTCTCAGTTTATGCTTCTCGTAGTGAAGTTGCTAAGCAAATAGCAGTCGCTTTAGAGCTAGACATGACAAATACAGAATCCGGCTTTACTGATGTGAAAACAAATCATAAAAATGCAGGCGCAATCGCTGCTGTAAAAGAAAAAGGTATTTTCTCTGGTGATGAAAATGGGAAATTCAATCCGTTCTCACCTATTACAAAAGCACAACTTGCTAACGTTTTAGTGGCAGCATTCAAATTAGAAAAAGGTAGTCTTGATAAAACATTCTCCGATGTATCAAGTGATCACTATGCAGCAAACTCAATCGAAATTCTTGCTTCAAATGGCATTGTTTCAGGAAAAGAAGACGGTTCATTTGGAACAAGTGATATCGTTACGTTAGAACAACTTGAATCAATGATTCAAAAGGCAAAGCTTTTAAGTAAATAATCCGACAATTTTATATAAAATATGATCAATGAAGGGAGAGTTTGCTATTTTTTGCAACTCTCCTTTTTTATATCGAAAAATAGATTAAAAAAGTAATAGTCACCATTTAAAGGGGGTGTTAGTAACCGAAGAAAAAAGTGTAAATAGTCTTAATGAAAACTATGAATATCTTTGGTAAACTAGGAAGTAGCTCGAAATGGAAGGGAGGAAATAGGAAAAATGACTGTAAAAAAAATAACTAGCGTGTTCCTTGCCTTACTGTTGACATTCTCAGCTTTGGGCGTTCAACAAGCGAGTGCTAGTGCGAAATTTGCAGATATACCGTCTTCACACGAAATTTATGACGAATTAACGTATTTATCAGACTTCAATGTCTCTTCAGGTTATTTAGTTAACGGTAGTCGTTATTTTAAACCTGATAACAACATTACAAAATCTCAAGCTTCAATTATGGTAATCAATGCATTACAATATCAAACATTAAGATTAGAAAGATCTAGTTTTGTTGATGTGAATATTGGGACAACGGTTTCGCTCTATGCAGAACGAGTGAGAAAAATGGGCTATGTTGAACTTTCAGCAGATAAAAAGTTCAATCCTAACAAAGCATTTACTTTAAATGAGACAAGCTATATGCTAGCAAACGCATTTAAATTAAATCCAGATAAATATAGCAATGAACCAATCCCATACACAGATGTACCGAAAACTAGTAAATATTATAAATATATCAGCGCATTATACCATAATGGAATTTTAGAAGAAGCTACAACAATTAAACCAACCGCACCTGTTACTCGAGGTGAATTTGTTGAATACTTAGCTAGAGCAAAGAATAAATCATTTAGATTAAATGAAGAAGTTCAAGGTGTTACATCACCTGAGAACAACGGAATTATCGGAAAGGTTAAAGTAACCGTCGATAATCTAAACGTGCGAAGCTCAGCAAATTCAGCAATTTCATCAAACAAAGTAGGACAAGTAGACACAGGTACAATTTTTTCTGTAGTTGAAGATAAAAATGGTTGGTTAAAGGTTATTTATAATAATAAATATGCCTATGTGTCAAAACAATATACAACATATATCGAGAAAGTCACAGAAGATTCACAGGGAGGTTCAAAACCTGCTGATAAGCCAGGTACAACTCCTACTAATCCAACTACACCATCAAATAATGTTCCGAATTTAGATCTTGCAATCGGAAAAGTTGAAGTTACAGTTGATAATCTCAACGTGAGAAGTTCAGCAAACACTTCCATTTCAACAAATAAAATAGGACAGGTGGACGCTGGAACAGTCCTATATGTGTTTGAAGATGATGGTGAATGGTTAAAAGTGAACTATAATGCACGTTTTGGATATGTATCAAAGGAATTTACGAAATACATAACAAAAGTGCCAGAACCTGAAGAAGATGAAGAAGAACAAAATGAAGAACCAAATAAACCAGAAACAGAAGAACCAGTTGATGTTCCTGATGAGATCGTACCAAATGGCGATGTAATTGGTCGTGTAACAGTAGATGGCTTACGTATGCGTAAAGGTCCAGGTGCAAGTTATGAGGCGATTGATACTCTAAATACTGGTGATAAAGTTGTTGTCCATAGCATTTCAAAGAATTGGGCAAAAGTTACTTATGATAATAAAGAGGGCTACACACATAAATCATATTTGAAACTATTAAATCAAAATGGTAATGTGTTAGAAAATCGTATTATTATACTTGACCCAGGGCACGGTGGAAAAGATCCAGGAACACATTATTCAAATCACAATGAAAAAGATATCGTTTTAAAAATTGCTAGTTTAGTGAAGCAAAAGTTAGAAGATAGCGGTGCGAATGTTTTAATGACTAGAACAGACGATACATACCCTACACTTCAAGATCGTGTTGATTTCACAGCAAATAATTATGGTGAACTATTCGTAAGTATTCACGTAAACTCAGCTGATAGTACATCAGCAAAAGGTACGGAAACTTATTATAGTATTACATCTGGTGACATGTATCAAGAAGATATCGATCTTGCAACATACATTAACAGTGAAATCGTTAAAAATGCAAACATGGTAGACCGTGGTGTGAGGAACTATCCATTCTATGTTGTTCGAAATATGATTATCCCTTCTGTATTAGTAGAAGTAGGATTCATTTCAAACAGTCAAGACCGTGCTAAACTAGTAGACAGTAAATATATAGAAATATATGCTGACAGCATTTACAACGGTATCGTTAAATATTATTCAAAACAATAACATTTTATCCCAAAAGTATTAGAGCTTTTGGGATTTTTTTTGTTGAAAGTTGTTGAATGTCCAATCGAAAAATTAATAATAGAAATAATGACAAAATAATGGTAAAAATTCTAGAAATAATGTTAGTAATATGATGTACATATAATAGGAAATTAATATGAATGAAAGTAAATTAATAGGAGAGAAACTTGGTAAAATATTCACTCAATTTTACATTATTATTACGCGTTTTTTCGTGTTAACTAAATATTCTCGTTTAATACATAAAAATTCTCTAAAATGACAATGATTCATTATCCTCCAAGTAACGAATAAGTTATCTAAATGAAAAATAATAATACTCTTTTCTATGATAGTCTTTATGTAGGATAAATATATCACTTAAAGCTAGAAGGGAGTACTTAAATATGAAAAAGCGTTGGTTACTACCAATTTTTGCATCATTCATGATTTTTTCAGGTATAGGTACAGATAACGCTGAGGCAGCAAGTGTTGCTGATTTAACAAACACAGCAATGAAATATATTGGTGCACCATATCAATATGGAGGTACTTCTATTAAATACGGAATAGATTGTTCAGCATATACACAATTAGTGTTTTCTAAATTGGGAATTTCAATTCCTCGCTCATCAAGTGCACAATACAATGAAGGTACATATGTTTCAAAAAGTAATTTACAAGCAGGAGATTTAGTATTCTTTAATACTTCTGGAAGAGGAGTCTCACATGTTGGTATATACATAGGTAATAATAAATTCATCTCAGCTACAACAAGTGGTGGTGTTGCTGTTGACAGTATCAACGACCCATATTATTGGGGATCACGTTACGTTGGAGCAAAACGAGTAGCGAATTTTAATGAAGAAGCAGAAGTTAAAGCAGCTGCAGTTGATTTTACTCATTATGCTTCACGCGGACAAGTAGCGTTACAATTAGCAGAGGCATTACAATTAGATACTTCAGATACAAATTCACCATTTAACGATATTGCTCCTGATTCTAAATACGCTGGAGCAGTAACAGCATTAAATAAAATTGGTGCTTTTAATGGAAATGAAGCAGGGAACTTTGAACCGAATTCACCAATCACTCGTGGACAGTTATCTTACGTTTTAACTGGTGCATTTAACTTAGACTTACAAGGTGAAGCAGAACACTTTTCAGACGTACCAGAGGGGCATTGGGCATATGAAGGTGTAACAATACTATCCTCTACGAAGCTAACATACGGTCGGCCAGATGGCACATTTGGAGTAAATGATTATGTAACACATACACATATCACAGATTTCATAAATCGATTTATTTATAAATATAATAAATAACTGTTAAATGGAGATGCCAAAGTTCGGGCATCTCTATTTTTATGGTCTTATTGTGGTATAGATTTTCAAGGGGAGATAGACGTTTCGTTAGTGGGAAAGTATTCCTCTAACGTTTTATGTGTGCATTCCTTAAGAAGTAGGGAGGGGGAAGAAGATAACATTTCGATTAGATTTAATAATGGAGAATAGAAGGGAAATGGAGAATAGAAGGGACTGTGAATTTAGCTAACTGTGTAAGGCGATTTGTAGAAGTTTTATGTGCCTAAATGAAAGTGGATAATTGGTTGGAAAGTTAACACTGATATGTGTCCTAATGAGAGCGATATCCTGTGAAAGGTATCATAGAATATGCTCGAAAGAGAGTTGATACTTGTGTAAAGGTGATATAGAACTCGTATATGTGCCCAGATGAGAGCGATATACTGATGAAAGGTATTTAAGAGTGTTTTTATGTGCCGGAAAGAGAGAGAATACTTGTGGAAAGATTGGCTAAGTACAGTCGTGGTTCTTGAACGTTGTAGATAATGTAAATTTGTGAATATAAAAGCTCCGAAAGTGCCCAAACACATGAAAAGGTACAAGCAAAAGGGAACTTTTCATTGCGAAAGTGCCCAAAGTACTGAAAAGAGAGAAGGAAAAGGGAACATTTCATCGTGAAAGTGCCCAAATGATAGAAAAAATGAGATGAAAACGGAACTTTTCATCGCGAAAGTGCCCAAAGAACTGAAAAGAGAGAAGGAAAAGGGAACATTTCAACGTGAAAGTGCCCAAATGATTGAAAAAATGAGATGATAACTGAACTTTTCAACGTGAAAGTGCCCAAATGATAGAAAAAATGAGATGAAAATGGAACTTTTCATCGCGAAAGTGCCCAAACAACTGATAAGAGGGAAGCAAAAGGGAACATTTCAAAGCAAAAGTGCCCAAAGAACTGAAAAGAAAGAAGCAAAAGGGAACATTTCATCGTGAAAGTGCCCAAATGATAGAAAAAATGAGATGAAAATGGAACTTTTCATCGCGAAAGTGCCCAAATGATTGAAAAAATGAGATGAAAACGGAACATTTCATCGTGAAAGTGCCCAAACAATCGATAAAAGAGAAGCAAAAGGGAACATTTCATCGTGAAAGTGCCCGAATGATTGAAAAAATGAGATGAAAACGGAACTTTTCATCGCGAAAGTGCCCAAACAACTGAAAAGAGAGAAGTAAAAGGGGACATTTCAACGTGAAAGTGCCTAAATGATAGAAAAAATGAGATGAAAACGGAACTTTTCAAGGGGAAAGTGCCCAAACAACTGATAAGAGGGAAGCAAAAGGGAACATTTCAAAGCAAAAGTGCCCAAAGAACTGAAAAGAAAGAAGCAAAAGGGAACATTTCCACGTGAAAGTGTCCAAATGATTGAAAAAATGAGATGAAAACGGAACTTTTCAAAGAGAAAGTGCCCAAACAACTGAAAAGCAAGAAGCAAAAGGGAACATTACCCCATTCCCAACCAAAAATGCCCAAACAACAGAAAAAATTAACATTCAAAATCAACTAAAACTATTAATGAACTAAATCATAAAAACAACCACATCTCGTAATAGTAGCCGGTCTCCAAAATAAACCTTCAACCCCAATGTACCCTAAACCCACGGCAACTTCCACCCAAAACAAAAACTCCCCTCAAGCTCAAATCAGCTTAAGAGGAGTTTATCATTTTGTATTTTTAGATTAGTAGATTAATCTAATACATTAACTAAATCAGAACGAATCCATACAAATTGTGGAGATGAAGCTGTGTATGGAGGTGTTGCATCAGAGTATACTTTGTACCATACATAGCCGTCCGCTGCTTCCGTTTTATCAGCAATAACGACTGGGTAACCAAATTCTCCTGATTGACCAGGGCGTTTTTGATCATATGAATACGCAATAGTGCTGTTTGTTGTTGGCTCAACTCGCGTATTTACGCTACCCGCTGATGCCATTACCATACCGATTTGCCCATCCTCATAATCTTTAAAACCATTACGAGAATCCATACGGTACATATGACCAGCAACTTTTGAACCCCAATGTGGATCAGAAGCATAGTTCACATTGACACCTACTGTTTTGTTACCAGGAACCGCACCTTCATTACGATAGTCACCGTTTTGTGGTAAGTAATTTGCATTTAATAAATAATTTACAAAGGCAAATACACTATCTTTCGGTTCAGCGTATTTTTCACCAGTTTTTAGCGGATCGTGATCATATACTTTAATTCCAAATAGGTTATTAATGTCTTTTGCTTTAGCACTAATACCGTAGTCACTTTCATGAATGGCTGTAGCTAAGATAAATAAAGCATTAACGCCATATTTCTCTTCCATTTCTTTTAAGTAACTACCTAAACCGATTAGTTTAGATTCTTTAGTAAGGTTCGCATATTTACTAGCACCAGAGGCTTGTTTAAGCTCAAGCTCTTTATTAATCATTGTTTCAAGTTCTGCAGCTGTATAATTTGATGGTTTACGAACAGATGCGAATTGGAAGTATGGATAGTAAGTACCAACTTCTTGCATTTGTTTATTAAAGAAATGAACACCATCAAAGCTATAATATGTTTCTCCAGATTTCATGAAATCTGCAGCAGGTCCAACAGTATAAAAACCTTCAGATCTACCTTGAACATGGTTATAAATTCTGTGGTTTAACATACCATCCGTAATGAAATATTCATCACGGTTTTCAATTGCAGCAGTTGGGATAATACTAACATCAGTAGGTTTTGCATAACCTACAACATCACCAATTTGTACAATTACATAAACCTCGCCTTTTGAATTAACTCCAGTACCGTTATACTTCAATTCGCGACCTTCAGTAACATATGAAATTTGTTCAACGAAATTATTATATGCATAAACAGAAGTTGTATTTGCAGAAGTATCAGCCGCATATGCTAGTCCACTTGGTGCTTTAATAATATTATTACCAAAGTAAATTAGGTTTAATGATGATGATGCATCCAGTGCAGCTAAAGCTTCTGAATATGTTTGATACATTGTTGGATTTTTTGTTATAGTACCATTTTCAATTTTTCCTACATAGTAAACTTGTTTTACAGCTTCTTCTGGTGGTTGTTCATTACCCTCATCCGGTTGATTGTATTTTTCTGCTTCATGATACATACGGAATAAGAATGCTGCTGCATGTGCAATTGTTGCAGAATCTTTAGGATTGAAATAAACACCGGAATCCGTATGTGAACCGCGAATAATGTTGTAATGAACAGATGTTGCTACACCTTTTTCAAATGAATAATAAATTCGTTCATTGTCTTTAAAAGTTAATGGTGCTTCTTCTAGCGGAACATTTAGATATTTAAGTGCGTTGTATAACATACCGGCCATCTGTTGACGGGTAATTTGGTCGTTAGGTCTAAAAGTACCATCTGGATAACCACTTAAAATTCCAGCACCAGCAGCATTTTGGACCTCTCTAGTTAGACTAGCACCCTTTAAATCTGAAAAAGTATATTTCGTAGAGAGTGGTAAATCTAATGCTCGAGCAATATACGACGCGAATTCACCACGTGTCACTTTGCGATTTGGATTATAGTTTCCTTTAGCATCTGGTAAAATAACTCCTTTATTTGCCCAATATGTTAATTCAGTTACCATTTGGTGATTACTGATGTCATTAGCATATGATTCTGTTGGACTAACAATTGAGAAAGTTAAGACACTAGCAAGTACTAAGCCTAGTGATTTTTTAATCATTAAAGTCATTCCTCCCCTCATTTTCTGTTATAATGATAGCAATTTTTGAGGAAAAATGATAGGTACTTTCATAGTATATAAGATTACAAGTATATTAAAATTAGTATAATAATTCACATTATTAAAAGATTTGTAATCAAGAAGTAACCATATTATACTTAAAAAAAGTTGTAGAATAATTTGAGTTAAAGGGAATAACAAATAGTAGATACAAAAAGAGGGGATCGAAAAATAGATGTTAGACATTTCGACAAAGATAGAAAAAAAAGAATGGTTAGAAATAATTCTTGCATTAGCAGTTATAATAGCTGGAGTACTTTTACCATCATCTTTTGCATTAATTAGTACAACAATTTTCTTTGCTTTGTTTGCATTTTTTAAGCCATATCAAAGCTTAGTCATACTTATTCCGTATGTCATTTTCCGTACCTTCTTTATTGAAATTAATACAGGTATGAAATTGATTGGTGATTTAATCACTATTATTGTTCTAATTCGATTATTATTATTGAATATAAAACATTGGAAATCATGGTTTCATTTCAAATTATTTGAATGGTTTTTCTTTGTTTTCTTAATATTTGGTGCAATTATTGGTTATTTAAATGACGTAACACTCGCTTCGGTTATTTTCCAAGTTCGAACATTTATCATCATGTACTTATTATACTTCGTGATAAGTCGTCTTCAATTACCGAAAAACTTCTTTGTAAAATTATCATGGATTACGGTTTTTTCAGGGGTTATATTATTTATCCAAGGTGTTGTTGAAAAGATTTCATCTCGCCAATGGTTAATGCCTGAGGTTTGGTCAGAAAAAGTTCTTTCAGCGACAAATGCAGTTCGTGTATATGGATTAGTAAACAATCCTAACTCACTAGCGCTAGTGATGTTCTTTGCAGTGGCAGCTGTGTTTTTCCTACGTTGGGTGTATAAAGATGAAAAATATAAATGGTTCTTTATTGTATGCCAAGTCGCATTTACAGGACTAATCGTTTTAACTTTATCTCGAGGTACATGGATATTCACGATTGTCTTTATCGCTTTCTTCTTTATCATTGCTCGTAGAAGTAAACGTCTTAAACAGTTTGCGATAACTTTAGTTGCATCCATTGTGCTTGTCTATATACCTGTTTATTTTGGCGCTATTTTAATGCAACAGATGGGTGCGGTAGAAGAAGGACCAAGTGATGGTGGTGGAATTGGTAACCGATTTGCTGAAACATTTGATGAGGATACTTTAGCATTAATGAGTGAAAGTGGTCGTTTGTTCTATATTAAAAAAGGCTTTGAAGTGCTGATGGATTATCCGATAACAGGTGCAGGATTTGGTACTTTTGGAGGCTCTGCAACATTATCCTATGATTCACCAATTTATGATAAGTACGAAATACGGTCAGATATTTATGGTGGGAAAAACTTCTATTCCGACAATCAATATATACAAGTCATTGCTGAAACAGGAGCTATTGGAGTATTCTTATTTGCTGGATTCTTAATTGCAATGCTCTGGATCTTCATAAAAGAGCGACAATTAATGTTTGGGAAAGTAATGTTTGCCCTTTGGTTTGCAACAGGGGCTTCAGGTTTTGTGTATAATATTTGGGAATTAAAAGTATATACAATGTTCTTCTTTATGTTGTTTGGAATTTTTGCTTCCATCAATCAATATTATCAAAAGCTACCATTAGATAAAGAAGTAGAGAATGCAGTGAATTAAATAAATCTTAGTTAGCTTTAGTAAAGGTGAACGGAATTTCAATTGTAGGGCAGAGCGTTTGTCTCTTGTAAAACAACGGTTGTTTATGAAATTCATTTGATTAAAAAACGAAATAATCCTTTAAAGACAGTTCTCATAATTTGAGGACTGTCTTATTTTTTTATTAAAAATAATAAAAATTCGTGCGGAAAATTTGATTTTAATATGTTTTCAAGTGCGCTTGTGAAGGAGGAAATGAATGATGCGATTCGTGGTAATGTCGATAAGATAAGCGAGCATGACGAAGACAAAACTCATCCAAGCATCGAAGGAAATGTCCGCGAGAAAGCATCTCGAGGACAAAACTCATGCGAGAACCTAGGGAAATGTCCGCGAGAAAGCATCTCGAAGACAAAACTCATGCGAGAACCTAGGGAAATGTCCGCGAGAAAGCATCTGGAGGACAAAACTCATTCAAGAACCGCATGAAATGTCTTAAAGAAAGCATCTCGAGGACAAAACTCATGCGAGAACCGAAGAAAATGTCCGCGAGAAAGCATCTCGAGGACAAAACTCATCCGAGAACCGAAGAAAATGTCCGCGAGAAAGCATCTCGAGGACAAAACTCATGCGAGAACCGAAGGAAATGTCCACGAGAAAGCATCTCGAAGACAAAACTCATGCGAGAACCTAGGGAAATGTCCGCGAGAAAGCATCTCGAAGACAAAACTCATGCGAGAACCTAGGGAAATGTCCGCGAGAAAGCATCTCGAAGACAAAACTCATGCGAGAACCTAGGGAAATGTCCGCGAGAAAGCATCTCGAAGACAAAACTCATGCGAGAATCGAAGAAATTGTCCGCGAGAAAGCATCTGGAGGACAAAACTCATGTGAGAACCGAGGAAATGTCCGCGAGAAAGCATCTCGAAGACAAAACTCATGCGAGAACCTAGGAAATGTCCGCGAGAAAGCATCTCGAAGACAAAACTCATGCGAGAACCTAGGAAATGTCCGCGAGAAAGCATCTCGAAGACAAAACTCATGCGAGAATCGAAGAAATTGTCCGCGAGAAAGCATCTGGAGGACAAAACTCATGTGAGAACCGAGGGAAATGTCCGCGAGAAAGCATCTCGAAGACAAAACTCATCCGAGAATCGAGGGAAATGTCCATGATCCTGCTTTAAGAACCACCACCGCTTCAATCCCATAAAAATCTATCAAAACCCCATCAAAACCCCATCAAAACCCACTCAATATCAAAATCCCATCAAAATTCCAACACACAAGATCTAAACTCGCTTTATCCAATGAAAATTATGTTCCTAACAAAATCTTAAAACTCACACCAATATGGATCCCTTTTACAAGAATGGCTTTGTAACTAGTGCCAATAAAGGTCGGATGTCCCCTCAAATTCCATTTTTAATCCCCTTAGTAAATATTGTCCATATCAAAAAAATATATAATAACTATCTATTATACAAGAGGAATGTAATAGAGTTATTACATAATTGATACAATAGAAACATAGAATAATAGTCAATTTTTTGATATATTAACCATATCAATGTAATAAAGGAAGGTG
Source organism: Lysinibacillus sp. PLM2 (assembly GCA_023168345.1). Lineage (NCBI taxonomy): Bacteria > Bacillati > Bacillota > Bacilli > Caryophanales > Bacillaceae > Lysinibacillus > Lysinibacillus sp. PLM2. The sequence continues at coordinate 925,568 of AP025689.1, forward strand.
ACATGCTTCTTTACCATATGGAGCAACATTATGAAGAAGAAAATTGCGATCATCATGAGTTTTTTACTCACAGTCTCTGTTGCGTTTGCTAGTGTGAAAAGTTATGCAGCGATCCCAGCGCTAAAAGAATCATACCCTGTATCTCAGGGCGTACAGTATTCAAATTATACATATTCGGGTTCTATCATTAATCAGTTAGAATTGAATCTAACAAATCCTTATACTAAGTTAGAAATGAGTTTACCATCACCGATTAACTCCCTTGCCACTCTAACGAATAGAGCCAATAATGATTCAAAAGAAGGGCATCGCGTCGTTGGTGCAATAAATGCAAATTTCTTCAATATGTCAGATGGGTATCCACTTTATTTATTAGCACAAAACAATAAAATATTGTGGCCTGAAGTAATTTCTGCAAATAATACCTACTTTGTTAGTAAACCAATTGCTTTTGGTGTCACAGCAGATGGTAAAGCGGAAATTGATTATTATGATGCGAGCTTCACCGTGAATTTTAGAGGTGAAAATATTAAGATAGATGGATTGAACGTTACAAGAGGTGAGAATGAAGGAATCCTTTATACGCCTCAACATCACAGTTCGAAAACTCCTAACAATAAATATGGTATGGAGTTTGTAATTGAAACACCAGACACTATTACTGAAACAAAGTTCGGTCAAACTTTAACAGGAACAGTTAAACAAATTCGTCAGTATGGTGATGATACTAGACCTACAATTCCACGTAATGGTTTTGTCTTATCATTTAATGGGGAAGCACTTCAGAAATTTAAAAGCATCCAAGTAGGTGAACAAATTTCAGTATCCATTGGTGTGAATCCTATTTGGAAAGATGCAGAGTTTATGGCGGCAAGTGGACCACTTCTTGTTTACGATGGAAAAGTGAATTTAACAATAGATCCAAAGAGTCCCCGTGCAACACAGGTAACGGCTAGATCAGCGATTGCTATTAGTAAAGATAAAGAAAAAGTTTATTTAATTACTGTTGATAGTGCGAATGGTAGTAAAGGTATGACACTTACTCAGTTTGCAAATTATATTGCAAGCCTTGGTGTAGATCGTGCGATAAACCTTGATGGTGGCGGGTCAACAACAATGGGCATTCGTAAATATGGAAGCAATACTGTTGTATTGGCTAACAGTCCATCAGGAGGCGTACAACGAAGAATTTCTGGTGTTTTAGAAGCCATTAGTACAGGTGTAACAGGAACACCAAAAATGTTAAAAGTAACTCGAGATCAAGTTGGATCAGTACTTATTGGTGCTAGTGTGAAAATAACTCCACAATACGTGCTAGATGAACATTACAATGCTTTAGAATTCACAAACTCAGATTTCACAGTAACAGCTACTAATAATCTAGTATCAGTGAATGGCTTAAGCTACACAGCTGAATCTGAAGGAACTGAAACGGTAGTTGTTCGTAATGGCGATGCATCACAAACGATTAAATTTGATGTGGTCAATGCGCCTTCAACTCTATCAATCTCTTCTTCAAGTACCACTATTGAACCAGGCGGAGCTTTACAATTCCAAGCTACAGCGAAGGATGCAAGTGGAAACAATCTTGTCTATTCGACAAATCAATTAACTTGGTCAATAGAAGGTGACTTAGGAACGATCAGTCCATCAGGTTTATTTGAGTCAAACGGTAAGGTTGGTAAAGGTGCCGTTATCGCTAAATTAGGTGAAAAGACAGTCAAAAAAGAAATTGAAGTAAAAGAGGCATACACTGAAGATACTTTCACTATTAATCTATTCGAAAATAGTAAAGATTGGAAAGTTGAAACAGCTTTATCAAAAGGTTCAATTGAGCTAGTTAGTTCAAATAAATTTGGTAAAGAAGGTAAATCTTCAATTAAATTGAATTATGATATGACAGGCAACAATTCTGGAACAGCTGCAACTTATATAACATTGAACCAACCAGTTAAATTACCAGGAAGCCCTGAAAAACTAGGCGTTTGGATGTTTGGTGACGGAAATGAAACTTGGGTACGTGGTTATGTGAAAGATGCGACTGGTACTAAATATACAGTTGACTTTACTGAAGAAAATGGTCAAACATGGACTGGCTGGAAGTATATTGAAGCACAGTTACCAACAGAAGCTGTAAAACCATTTACATTTGAGTCAATCTATGTGGTTCAACCAACGCCTTCAAAACAAAAAGCGGGTGCAGTATACTTTGATAAATTACAAGCAATCTACGAACCAACTTATAAAGAACCAATTTTTAATGATATTAAAAATGACTATGTTTATAAGGAACAAATTAGTTATTTAGTAGATCGTGGTTATATCAGTGGTTATACAGATGGCACATTTAAACCAGAGCTTTCGTTAACTCGTGCGCATGCTGCTATTCTATTAGCAAATGTGTTGGATGTAGATACAGCAAATGTAGTAAATCCTAACTTCACAGACGTGCCTGAAAGCCATCCGTATTATAAGCAAATTGCAGCAATTGAAAATGCAGGTGTGATGAATGGTAAAGGTGACGGTACGTTTGATCCAAACGGAAAGCTAACTAGAGCGCAAATGGCAGTGATTTTGGTCAATGCCTTTAAATTTACAGGAACGACGGAAGAAGAATTTAAAGATATCTCGAAAGATTATTGGGCAAACAATGCGATTTATGCATTAGCATCTAATGGTATAACTGCTGGCTATGAAGATAATACCTTCAAGCCGGGAGAGAATGTAAGTCGTAAACATTTCAGTTTATTCTTATATAAATCGTTAACTCAATAATAAAACAGGCGAAACCCATTTTAGATGGGTTTCGTTTTTTACTATACGGGTGATGTTTGAGATAAGGGGTATGTTATAATTAAAAGGTTAGGTTACAGTAAAAGTTCTTGAAAATACGATTTTAATCGTTAATAATTAGAGGTGTTAATATTTTCCATTGATAAGAATATTGTGAAAAACCTCCTTCTTAATTGATGAATTTTTCTTTTTATTGAAATTCACTATACATACTTGGAAATAATTAAATTTAATAGAAAACAATAAAGGATGAACGTAAAAGTGAAAATCGGAATCGTTGGAAATTACGGAAATGATAATAATGGGGATGAAGCAATATTACTTAGTATCATTCGCCAATTACAAAAAGCTTTTCAAATTGAAACAAATGATATAACTGTTTTTAGTAATAATCCAAAACAAACTGCTGCTCAATATGGCGTGACAAGTTATCCTCTTTATCATAAAAATGGCAATGCTGCAAAAACATTTATGAAAACATATAAACTGAATAAAGAAATTGTAAAAACTCTTGATTTTGTTGTCATTGGTGGTGGCGGAATTTTAATGGATTTATATAAACGGGAAGCACCACTATATGGTTCGTATGCAATGATGGCCAAAAGCTCAAAGGTTCCCTATGTAGTTTATGGCTGTGGAGCTGGTCCTTTAAATACAGGATTAGGGAAATGGTTTATTCGATACATGGCAAAGCATGCGAGAAATATATCGGTACGTGATCCCAAATCGAAAGCATTACTCCAACAAATCGGTATAAAACGTGAGGTGCATGTAATTGGTGACCCTGCCTTTAGTTTAGAAGTAGACCGTGAAGGCTATAGCTCTGAACCAATTAAAATCGGTGTAACTGCTGTGCCGTATTATAATGCATCTTATTGGCCAACTGGAGATGAAGCAAAATACAACAATTATATAGAAGGTATGGCGAAAAATTTAGATCGAATCTTAGAAGAAAATCATGCGGAAGTAACATTCTTTGCAACAAAATATCCTCAGGATGCGGATGTGACAAAGGATATTCAAAGCAAAATGAGATTTTCAGACAAAACGTCTATTATTGACGAGAATTTAAAGCCGCAAAAATTGCTCGACTTGTCCGCTTCTTTTGATGTGTTGATTGGGACGAGACTGCATTCTTTAATTTTAGCTACAGATGCTAAAACACCAATTATTGGGGTTTCATATCATACAAAGGTAAACGATTTTCTTGAAATGGCTGGATTAGGTGAATTTTCCCTTCCGATTAATTCATTACACGAGAGCGATGAGCATTTTGCGAATTTATTTAACAAAATGAAAGCTGATTGGAATGGAGCAATTGAGCTTGCAACTTCAACAAATGCTCAATTTAAAGAAAAAGCGAGCCTAGGCTTAAAACTTCTTGTAGAAGGTGCAAAGTAAGATGAAAAAAGTACTGATTATAAGCAATATGTATCCATCAATGGAGCATTTATCATATGGTATCTTCGTGAAAAATCAAGTGGAGCAGCTTCGTGAAAACGGGATAGAGTCTTTACTAGCAGTAAATGCTGATCCGAAAACGGGAAAGTTAAATGTTCTAAAAAAATATGCAAAATGGGCAATTAAAGTGAACTCCAGCTTTAAAAAAAATAAGAAAGACATTGAGCTTACACATTGTCATTATGTTTTTCCAAGTGGACTGTTTTCGTATCGTTTAAAAAAGAAATATGGTATTCCATACGTTGTTACAGCCCATGGTGGTGATATTAATAAAATGGCGAAAAAGGGTGGACGCATTCGCGAATATACAAATAAAATTTTGCAAAACGCGGATCACATCATTGCTGTTGGGGAAGAGCTTGCAAGTGATATACAAAGAGATTTTGGTGTAGAGGAAAGTCGTATTTCTGTAATGAGTATGGGAATTGACCGAACCGTGTTTTATAAGTCAGCTTCGAAAGAAGAGGCGATGAAACAGGTGAATATGGACCCAAATCGCACTAATTTTTTATTCGTCGGAAACATCATTCAAGAAAAGGGCGTAGAGGAGCTCATTTCAGCTTTTAATCAACTTGATTGTAATTATCCTGATCAGGTCGCTTTATATTGTGTAGGTTCAACAAAGGATACTGCCTTTACTGATAGAATGAAAGAGCTTGCTGGAGCGAATAAAAATATTCATTTTATAGAGCCGATGCCACAGAATAGATTGGCGGAATATTTCCAAGCAGCAAATGTATTTGTGTTACCGTCTTACATAGAAGGGTTAGGGTTGGTGGCACTAGAGGCTATGAGCTGTGGAACACCAGTAATTGCTTCAGATGTTGGCGGACTTCATTACATGCTGCAGGATGGAGCGGGTGTTCTTGTTCCACCAAAGGATGCGAATGCTTTATTTATGGAGTTTGAGAAAGTAGTGTTAAACAAAGGGCAGATGAATGTAAATGAAGCAAAGGTGGACGAGCTTCTTCAGTTGCATGATTCAAAGACAATTATTGCACGGTTAACGGAGATTTATCGTCGGTATAGTAAATAAACGATAAGAACAGTTCACCAAGCAGAAAATGTGAATGGTTCATATTACAACATTCTAACCTGGATGCAGTTTATTACATTTCGTGTTTCACTAAATTCCATGTGAATGTAGTTAACACATGGAGTCAACAGGGTTCCTTAAGCGAACCTAAATTACAAAGGATTGTGATCTCATTTGAGTCGTTTTTTAAAGATTATTGGGGCAGTTGCGGTTATTAATATTTTTGCGCGCTTTTTTGGCTTCTTGCGTGAAATCATTATCGGTATCCAATATGGCACTACCAATTTAGCCGATAGTATTATTAATGCTTATACAATTCCAAACTTAATATATTTAGTGGTCGGTGGTGCCTTTACAACCGCCTTTATATCTATATATCATAAAACGGAGTCTTCGTTAAAAGAATATATTCGAAGAACATTTACAACAATTTTAATATCGATTACTCTTGTAACCGTTGTATTTATGGTGTTCGGGGATTTTCTAATACAATCTTATTTTAAGCCTGAGAGTCAGGAAGAGTATGAAATATTAAAGTCCCTTTATAATTGGATGATGCCTTCAACGATTATGCTTGTATTATCAACTTGGCTGAGTGGAATTTTAAATGTTCAAGAGAAATTCCATTTATCAAGTTTCTCGGTGTTAATCTATAATTTATCCTTTTTAATCATTTCGGTGGCACTAGCATTCTTCATTGGACCTGTCGGATATGGTATTGGGGCATTGCTTGGGGCAATGTTTATGATTGGCTTTTTAATTAATGGAGTGAGAAAAGCTGAGCATATGTCTTTTAAGCCAAGCTTTACATTTGCGAACGATCAGAAACAGCTATGGTTAGTTGCTTTACCTATTATGCTTGGTGGGGCAACGGCTCAAATGTACACGCTAATTCAACGTTTTTTTACAAACGATTTAGCAGATGGTGCAGTGTCGGCTGTAAACTATGCGACAAAGGTATCTCAATTCCCCCAAGCATTATTAATGACTGCTGTAACAACGGTAATTTACCCTCTTTTAAGTAAAAAAGAAGGGGAAGGAGATAATGAATCCGTTAAAAAACTATATGTGCGCGGTTTAAGAATGTTGTATTTACTCATTTTGCCGATTTCCGTGTATGTGTATTTCCAATCAGATGCTGTGGTAAGGGTAATCTTTGAATATGGCTTATTTGATGCAGCTTCTACAGCGTTAACGGCACCTGTATTAAAAATCTTTAGTTTAACAATGTTCTTCCTAGCAGCAAGCACATATGTGACACGTTTTTATTACGCTAAAGGAAATTCGATGATCCCTGTCATTTTTAGTTTGCTAACTGTATTTGGTGTCAATATTGTCGTGACCTCGGCGCTAATCAATGCACTTGATGCAGAAGCTGTTGCATGGGGGAACTTAATTAGTGCAATCTTGAATTTGATATTATTAATTATTTTCTTACAATTTAAATATAAATTGAAGCTTGTTGGGGATAACCTAGTACAATTTGCTAAGTTTTTAGTATTAACAATTGGCTTTGTAGCTCTTTCCTGGGCGATTTCAACATTGGTTGTGATTGATAATAAATTCCTGCATGTGATCATTACGTTTATCCTTACAATGATCGGATATGCAGTATTTGTATTATTGTTAAAGTTCCAAGAGGTAAATAGTGCTATTGGGAAATTTAAAAATAAGCTGTCTAAAAGTAATAAATAAGTTTAAATCATAATAGGTATAGAGTAATAAACTAGTAAAAGAAATTATTCATGAATAATTTCTTTTTACTAGTTTTTCCTTTACAGACTAATATTTTTATAAGCAAATTCCTTTATTTCAAGACAATTTTAATATATAATTATCTGTAAATTATCTGGGAAGTTATAAGATTGGTAATGTTCAATAGAAAATGAGGGATATGAATGCCGAGAGGTCGCAGAGTTAACTCGAATGGTGAGAGAAGTAAGCAATTATTATTATCAAAAGCAATCGAGCTATTTTCAATTAACGGTTATTATGAAACAAAAATTAGTGATATTGTAAAATCTGCTGATTTAACACAGCCAACTTTTTATTTATACTTCCAAAGTAAGGAGTCATTATACAAAGACTTAAACGAGCAGTTTAAAGTGGACTTTTTTGAGATTGTAAATAAAGAGATGGATTCTACAAAAAGAATTGTCGAAAATATTCAATTAAAATTAGTGGATATTTTTAATTTCTTCTTAGAAAATCCAAACTTAACGAAAATTGGATTCTATGATTCGGAGTATGCACCAATATTAAAAGAAGAGTTTTCTAATGTTGTAATGGAAATGTTAAAAGATAAAGCAAACCTTTTCGTTCGTGAAAATATGGATGTTAAGATTTATGCTGAATGTTTTATCGGTTCCATTGAACGTTTATCGTTAACAAAGTTGTTAACTGGTAAAAGAAGTCCAGAACAATTAGCTTCTGATATTGTAAACATATTTTTTGTTTACGAGAAAGAGCCGGCTTTATAAATTTAATTTGAACTAGATGGCTTAAGTTAGACTTCCTAAGTACGTTTAGGCTTTAAACATTGTGATTTAATACTATATCTATAGTGGAAAACGGCAAAACCAATTTCGTTTGGTTTTGCCGTTTTTTTTATCGGTTCCCGTTAAGGGCTTATTCATTGCCAACAGTAACATGTAGATAACTACCGGATTTTAATTGTTTTCCATCTTCATCATAAATGGATGGGTGAATAACTAACATATACTCAGCTCCAGCAATTAAAGGAGATTTTGGTGTTATAAACAGTTGTGTCCCTTTCGTTTCAATAGCAATGTCAACAGTTTGGCCACCAAGTGCTACAAGCTCTACAGCCTTTGGATCAAAGTCAGCAGCAACTGATCTGTTGAAATTTAGGGTAAAGCTTTTGGTTGTTGGAACTTCTTTTAAGCTTTTTAATTCTTTATATTTTGTAAGCTTTTCTTTAATTGCATCATAGTGTGCTTGATAAATTGGATTTGATGTTGTTTGTATATGTGGTGTAACACCTATCTTATTTACAATTGTATCCTTTGGACCTGTGAATTCAGCAATAGTTAGCTTTAATCTGCCTTCACTAAGCGTATAGAAGCCTTGCATTGTGCCTTTTCCATAGGTTTGTTCACCATAGATTAAGGCGGCATTTTGATCGCGCAATGCAGCAGCAGTCATTTCAGAAGCACTCGCACTATATCGATTCACTAACAGTCTCGTATTAATAGGGAATTTTGACGCTTGGTAAATTGATGGATAGAGTGTTGTGCCTGATGCTTCTTTTAACTTATAGGCATGAGAAGCATTTGGGAACATGCCGATTAATTCTTCAGCAGTGGTTACATAGCCACCACCATTGTTTTGTAAATCGAGAATAAAGGATGTAGCACCTTGTGATTTTAATTTTTCTAGAGCATCTTTTACTTCATCAGCACCATTGTTTGTAAAAGAAGTCATTTGGATATAACCAATATTTCCGTAAAGTAACTGTGCCGTTACATTTTGTACAGTAAATGGCTTTCTAATGATAGACAACGTTTGAGTGGACCCATTTCCTTTTAAAACCCTGATGTTTACAGATGTCCCTTCTTTACCTTGAATTAAGGAGGAGGCCTGTTCTATTGTTATATTAACAGTTGACATGTCATTCACTTTCGTAATGATGTCGCCGTCTTCGAGCCCATAATTAAATGCACTGCCATTCTCCATCACATCCATGATTAAAATACCTTTTTCATGTTTTTGAATGACAACGCCGATACCTACCGTTGTATTGTCTATTGAATTAATAAAAGATTGATATTCTTCCTCTGTAAAATAGGCAGAGTAAGGATCGAGCATTTCGATCATTTCATCGACTGTTTTGGCCTTATCAAGATCGCCATCTATTTCACCAACATAATCATGCTCGATTATGTATTTAACGTCATCAAATGTTGCTGCATATGTGTTTAGTGGTAGCAGGATTGTTAAGATCAGAAGTAGGGGGATCGATATCCATTTTTTCATCAAAAACACCTCGTTCTTTTTTGTAGCTCTATTATAACGCTTAGATTATGAATTTAGTAGGTGTTTAATAGAAATGAAGTATTAAAAAACCCCATTACACCTAATATCGTGTAGTGGGGGGTCTTAAATTATTGTAATGATTGCTGCAATGTTTTTTTTACTTCTGTTAATTCTTCTTCGTTTAAAAAGTAATACCAAATACCATTTTCTATACGACCATCGCCTTTTGTAAAGTTCAGATGTTCAATATTGTTTAAAGTTGATCGATATAAGTTTTGGAACTCAACGATTTCATCAAAAGTAAGGTTTGTTTCAACATGATTTCGTATGATTTTTAATATACCTGGGGCTTGCCAGATTAAATTGATGGAGGCTGCTTTGTTAAATAATTTTTCTAGCACCTGCCTTTGTCGACCTTGTCTTCCAAAATCGCCTGTGGGATCTTCTTTCCGCATTCTAACGTACTCGAGTGCATCTTCTCCGGAAAGAGTAATATTGCCTTCGGGAAATTCATGGGTATCAGTAGAAAAGGCGAACTCATTTGTCACTTCTATACCACCCATTAAGTCGACCATCTCCGTAAAGCCTTCCATATTGACAGTTACCACATAATCGATCGGGATGTCCAATAAGTTTTCAACGGTTTGTAAAGAAGTTTTAACGCCACCAAAGGCATATGAATGATTTATTTTATCTGAAAAATCGAATCCAATAATTTCTGTATAAGTATCACGTGGAATACTTAAAATCTTCATTGATTCGGTATTAGGGTCTAATGTTAAGGTGAGAATCGTATCTGCACGTCCAGAGGATTCCCAGTTATCGATGCCTAGAAGGAGAACAGAAATCGGCTGAGGTGCTTCTTTATTTTGAATCGTTAATTGTATCGGTGATTCTTTAGTAGGCTGGTCGGATGTTTCGGAAGTAGCTTCTGTTGTGTCTATTACAATAGGCTCATGAATCGCTTCAAAGGTGGATTTTACTTCTATATATAGATAGGTTGCATATCCAATTGCAATAACTAATAAAGATCCAACAACTATAAGGATCGTTTTCCAATTAAACCACTTTCTCATAAAAATATCTCCTCCATTTGGCAGTATATGCGAATAGAGGAGATACTAGTCTTTATGCTACTAAATATTATTTTGTCTTGGTTTGTAGCTTGATTTCGTTAATAGATGAATTAGCCAACCAATGATTAGAGCAACAAGTGCTGGAACTAACCAACCTAAGCTTTGTTCATGAAGTGGTAATGTATTTAAAATATTTGCATACCATTCAATTTCAAAGCCAGCAGTTTTAATACCGTCGTATAAACTAACCAATGCAGTAGCAAGAAGTACTAAGCTATAAACCAGTGGTCTTCTTCCAAAAAGTTTATCGAACATAACTAAGAACATTAAAACAATTGCAATAGGATAGATGAACATTAAAACAGGTAATGTAATTGAAATCAGTGTGCTTAATCCGAAGTTTGAGATTAAGAAACTAAATAATGTGAATACAACGACTAAAAATTTATAAGAAAGTTTCGGGAATAATTTATTGAAAAATGTTGCATTAGCTGAAACTAATCCGATTGCAGTTGTTAAACATGCTAGGATTATGACAGCCGATAAAATAATATTTCCTGCATCGCCATAGAGCACTTGTGCAGCAGCAGCAATGATTTTACCACCGTCATCTTGGTAACCTATCACTTCAGCACTTGTAGCACCGATATAGCCTAATGAAATATAAACGAATGCTAGTCCAATTGCAGCAATAATGCCGGCAGAAATCGTCATTTTTACTTGTTTAACTCGATCAACGATACCTGTTGCAGCTAATGATTGAACAATTAGAATACCGAATACTAGAGAAGCTAGTACGTCCATTGTTAAATATCCTTCTGTAAATCCTTTAGAGAAGGCTTGATTTATATATACGCCTTGTGATTCACCGATTGCCCCAATTGGCGTGATGAAGCTTTTAAATGCAAGCAATGCTATTACTATTAATAATAATGGCATTAAAATTTTACCGACTCTGTCAACTAATTTACTTGGGTTCAATGATAAATATAGAACGAAAATAAAGAAAATAAGTGATGTTATTAATAACGGAAGCCAGCTAGTTTGGATATCCCCTAAAAATGGTGCAACACCTATTTCATAGGTTACAGCTGCAGTACGAGGAATCGCAAATAATGGTCCGATTGATAAATAAATGACAGAAACAAAGATGATACTAAATACTGGATGAATACGATTTGCAACATGTTGTAAATCTCCACCATTTAAGGCTACAGCTACAATTCCCAATAACGGAAGCCCTACACCAGTAATTAGAAAACCTAAAATTGAAGGGATAAATTCTGTCCCTGCTTGTTGTCCCAACAATGGTGGGAAGATGATGTTACCCGCGCCAAGGAATAAAGCTAATAGCATAAATCCTACAGCTAGGTTTTCTTTCAAGAATTTCATAATATGTGAATACTCCCTTTTTATTTGAATATCCGAAACTTTCTAAAAATAATAAATAGAGTTGTCATACACAATGATGAATTCTATCATAGAATAATTTCAAAAGAAATAGTTATATTTAAATTTTTGCAATTTATTGATAAAAAGAACGTTTTTAATGTTAAAAAATTTTAAATATTACTATATTTCGGTTAATTTCAAATAAAATGAATTTTTTGAAATGTGATAATTGATGGTTTGATTAGTACGAATAATATTATTCAAATTAAAACGATTACACAAAAAACTTATTTTAGTAAATGAAATAAGGTATATAAGAAAACATAATAAAGGAGTGCTACAAAATTCTGAATATAGATAAGGCTCAAATCTTCTATGTTAGTTTTTTCTTTTAAAGTATCTTCATTTACTAATAAATTATGTGTGAGTAATTTTAGTAACATTTTTGTAAATGAATTGTAATTTTAAATTTTGGAAATTATAGGAATGATATGTGTAGTAACCTTTTTTTGATAACGATTATTGGAGGGCCCAATGCAAATTTTCCAAAAGTTACTATATATAGTCTCCATTTCTTTGTTTGGCATCTTCATTTACCTTTCGGAAGATAATTTAGAAGCTAATGCAGAGGAATTTGATTTTACTTCGAAGGAATTACGATTGGCTGCTAAACAATATTTAGATTCACCGTATTTATATGGAGGAACTACAGAAAGTGGATTCGATTGTTCAGGATTTGTAAACAGAGTGTTTCTCGATTTAGGAATTGAGTTACCACGTACTTCAGTTGGGTTATTTAAAGAAGGGGAGAGTATTAGTAGGGACGAGCTTCAGACGGGGGATCTTGTATTCTTTAATACATCTGGTCAAGGGGTTTCCCATGTCGGTATTTATTACGGGGGAGGAAAGTTTATTCATTCTCAATCAGTACTAGGTGTCAGTATTTCTAATTTAAATGATAAGTGGTACTGGGGAACTCGTTATATTGGGGCAAAAAGAATAGCTGATGTGAAACTTGCCTATAATACCAATGGAAAGCTTATTGAATAAAAAGACCTCTAAAAGAACAAATCTTTTAGAGGTCTTTTATTTATGATTCTCTGAGGTTTGGTCACTACATTTATTTATTAATGACACGTGCAGACCAACGAGATAAATCTGCTCCCTCGGAGTTAACTTTTTCAGCCGGGAAAATAAATGTCCAAGGTTTTGTTGAATTTGGCTGAACAGTTAAAGCAGGGTCAAGCTTAAAGTAACCTTTTGCTACTTGTTTGCCATTTGCATCAACAATTTCTAAAGGTAATTGTTCAATATTTATAGCACGGTCATTTCCATTTCGAATAAACATAGAGACAACGAGATTATTATTTTCTTGTAATTTTAATTGGAAGCCTGTGAAATTCACTTCTGTATTATTTAATTTTGGTAATTCTTTTACAGCCTTTTCTAGCAGCTCGATTTGCTCTTGAGATAATTGTTTTTTCCATGAATCATCAAGCTCTAATTGATGTCCCCTTAATGCTATTAAGTTGAAAGCAATTTTCCAGCCTTCTTCAGGTTTTTCATTGACGCGAATTGATTTTTGATCAAAATGGAAAACCCAAGGACGTGCACTTTCTGGAGGTAGGGTACCGATTTCTTTAAAATCAAAGGTTTGGGATGCAACTTGACGACCATCTTTATCAATAATAAGTAAAGGCATTTCATTAAGCTCTACTGTGTTTGGAAGAGAGTTACGGAAAAATGCTTTCACGTCCCAAGAACCGTCACGATTTACATCAATATCGATTGCAGCTAATGATAATTGATTCGGACTTAAAGGCTCTAGCTCATTTGCTAAAAAGTTAAAAATATATTTTTGTTCTTGAGGTACGTTCCATTCCGGATGGTATGAAAGCTTTGTTTTTACTTTTTCTCCTTTGTCTGATTCCTCAGCATTTCCAAGTAAGTTAGCTGAATCAATGGCACTATCTTTCCCGACCTTATCTGTCTTTTTAAATAAATCAAATAAACCCATTATTGTTCCTCCTGGTTATCGTTTTGTAGTGTTTTCATGAACGCGACTAATTCTTCAACAATTGAACGACGAAGCTCTTGGTAGTTTTTACCGAATAATTCTAATCCTTCTCGTTGGTAAATACGCATTGGATCTTCTTGTTGATAGCGACGTAGACCAATTCCTTCTTTTAAATGGGCCATTTGTTCAAGATGTTTAACCCACATTACATCAATGAAACGCAACATAACCATTGGAATGACCTTCATTACTCGTTCATTTTCTTTGAAGCTTTCAATGTATTGTTTTAGCTCTAAATAACCTGGTTCAACTTCATCAAAGATATTGTTGATTTTTGGTACATCTCTATTTAATTGTATTGGTGTTAAATAAAGTGTATTTAAAGTTCGTTCAATGTTATCGAAATCCCATTCGATAGGATCAGCCTCTTCTGGTGCATTATCACGAACCGCAAAATCAATTGTTTCAAATAACATTTTTTGCAAATGTTCCATTAGATTATCGGCTTTTAAAATATTATCACGTAATGAATAAATGATTCGACGTTGTTCATTAATCACATCGTCCAGTTTTAAATTGTATTCACGTAATGAGAAGTGAGCACCTTCAACGATTCGTTGAGTTCGATCAATTAATTCTGTAACTTCTTTATTCGTGATCCGTTTAGTTTCTGGGTCGACAACCATTTTCTTCATGAATTTTTCTGTATCTTCTTTTGCAAAGCGACGGAACATGTCATCTTCGATAGAAAGTATGAATCGGCTCTCACCTGGGTCACCTTGACGGCCAGAACGTCCACGTAGCTGATTGTCAACACGACGACTTTCGTGTTTTTCAGTACCGATAACGTACAATCCACCTAGTTCTGCGACACCTTCACCTAGAACGATATCTGTACCACGGCCAGCCATATTTGTCGCAACAGTAATACGGCTTTTTTGTCCTGCCTGTGAAATTAATTCCACTTCTTGCTCAACCGTTTTTGCGTTTAATAATTGGTAAGGAAGCTCGTGTTTATCTAAATATTGAGCCACCACTTCAGATTGTAATATGGAAGTAGTACCGATTAAAACGGGTTGTCCTTTTTCATGACGTTGTTTTGCTTCTTTCGCAACGTACTCGTATTTTGCTTCCTTTGTTTCAAAAATGATATCCGGTTGGTCAACACGAATTTTTGGTCTGTTTGTTGGAATTTGAATTACACGCATTCCATAAACATCGATAAATTCTTTTTCTTGTGTTTTGGCAGTACCAGTCATCCCAGAAAGATTTGGATACATACGGAAGTAGTTTTGAATTGTAACTTGCGCTTGTGCTTTATTTTCTTCAGTTATTGTTACGCCTTCTTTTGCTTCGATTGCTTGGTGCAATCCATCAGACAAAGAACGACCTTCCATAATACGGCCTGTGAACATGTCCACTAATTGGATTTTGTCTTCCTTCACAATGTAATCCACATCTCGCTCGAACATTACGTGTGCACGAACCGCTTGAATTACATAGTGATAAAGAAGTTGATGGTCAAGGTCGTAGAGATTATCTACACCAAAAGCGGCCTCCACTTTTTCAATCCCTTGTTCCGTTAAGGAAGTGGCTTTTGTTTCATCATCTAATTCGTAATCTTCGTCACGAACAAAACGTTTTGCAAGACGAGCTGCAATACGATGAAGATCTTCATTAGAAGACATTTTCCCAGCAATGATTAATGGTGTTTTTGCTTCATCGATTAACACAGAGTCAACCTCATCAATAATTGCAAAGTGGTATGGACGTTGTACTTTGTCTTCTATAGAACGAGCCATATTATCTCGTAAATAATCAAAGCCAAATTCGGTACCAACACCATAAGTAATGTCTGCATTATATGCACGTTTCTTTTGACCTGGCTCCATCATTGGTACATTTAAACCAACTGTAAGTCCAAGGAAACGATGGATTTGTCCAATTAACTCATAGTCACGTTTTGCTAAATAATCGTTTACTGTAATTACGTGTACACCTTTACCTTCAAGTGCACGTACATATGATGGTAGAGAAGCTACTAATGTTTTACCTTCACCAGTCGCCATTTCAGAAATATTTCCTTCTGTTAGGACAAGCCCACCAATAAGCTGTACATCGAAGTGACGCATGTTTAAAATACGTTTCGATGCTTCACGTACTACGGCAAATGCATCAGGAATGATGGATACTAGGTCTTCGCCATTAGAAAGACGTTCTTTAAATTTTGGTGTCATATTTGAAAGTTCTTCGTCAGACATTGACGAATATGTAGTTTCGAGTTCGTTGATTTGTTTAACGATTTTGTAGTATCTTTTTAACTCGCGAGTAGATGTTTTCTCTTTATTAAAAAATGGCAGCATTTTTATTCTCCTTTATTTGCCAAAGTATATCTTGACACTTAAATATTCTATCAAACTTTTGTTGGTATGACTACTTATGGGTAGGGAAAACTAAAGTGAAGAGTCAAAGATTTCTGCATTATGACTAATATTACCAATATATTTCAAATGAAGACAAAGACATTAGAATATCTTAACAGTTTTTTGTTAATTATAGAGAATAGCTATATTTTCAAAATAAATCATGCTATAATAATCAAGATTTGGGCGTGCATATAAATATCTCTAAGGAGGATAGACATGATTTACGTGTCTTTAATTGTGGCGTTTTTCGCGTCAATATTACTAACTCCACTCGTGAAGCGACTAGCGTTTCGAATTGGAGCGGTTGATGCTCCGAACTATCGAAAAGTACATTCGCGCATCATGCCACGTTTAGGTGGTTTAGCCATATTTCTTTCATTTTTGATTGGGCTATTAATTTTAAGACCAGATAGTCAATATATAGTAGCGATTGTCATTGGTGCTACATTGATTATTATTACTGGTGTATTAGATGATATGTACGAAATTTCAGCAAAGGCTAAAATGCTAGGGCAATTGGCTGCAGCAGGAATCATTGTTTTTTACGGTGGAATACAAATTGAATTTATCACGTTACCATTTGGTGGCGAATTGGAATTTGGATTTTTAAGTATTCCGGTTACGATCTTGTGGATTATTGGTATCACGAATGCCATTAATTTAATTGATGGTTTAGATGGTCTTGCAGCAGGTGTTTCTACGATTGCACTTATAACATTATCTGTAATGGCTTTTATCATGGCCGACTTTTTCGTTCTTGCTGTTGCAGCTTTATTAGCTTGTAGCACGATTGGTTTTTTATTCTATAATTTTCATCCAGCGAAAATATTTATGGGTGATACTGGTGCATTATTTTTAGGCTTTATGATTGCGGTCTTATCATTACTTGGTTTTAAAAATATCACAATGGTATCATTTATTATCCCGGTTATTATGTTAGGAGTTCCAATTTCTGATACATTCTTTGCGATTGTTCGTCGTGTACGTAATAAGCAAAAATGGTCAGATCCAGACAAATCGCATTTACACCATCGTCTTATCGATATTGGATTTTCTCATCGCCAAACCGTATTAATCATTTATGGTATTGCAGCGATGTTTGGATTATTCGCGATCATCTTTTCGATGGCAAAAATCTGGGGTGCAATTCTTTTAGTGACAGTGATCTTAGTCGCATTAGAATTGTTTGTTGAAATCATTGGTCTTGCAGGTAAAAACTACCGACCATTGATAAAATTAGCGAGAATATTTAGTAAAACTATAAATTAACAAAGCTATTATTATGGATTGTAAACTAGCGATTCATAATAATAGCTTTTTTGTTTGTAAGAGTGAGGGAGGAGCCTGGTGTGGACGGGCTTAAGAGGAGTGCGGAATGAGGGAGTGAGCGGGCAAAACGTGTGTGCAGAACGCATGCGAGGATGGACATAAAGGGGCTGCGGGCAAAACAAGGGGCTGTGCGGACAAAACGTGAAAGTGGATAGGATATAAAAGTACTGATTGGACAAAATGTGAACATGAATGGACAAAAGATGGTGCAGAGTGGACATAACAAGAGGGTGTGCGGACAAAACGTCAACGTGGGTGGACATAAAAGTTCTGAGTGGACAAAAAGCATGAGTGAATGGACATAAGTTTGTGAACGGACAAAACGTGTACGCAGATGGACAAAAGATGGTGCAGAGCGGACAAAACAACAGGGTGTGCGGACAAAACGTCAACGTGGGTGGGCATAAAACTTTTGAGTGGACAAAACAAGAGGGTGTGCGGACAAAATGCGAGCGTGGATGGACAAAAGCTGGTGGTGAGTGGACATAACAAGAGGATGTGCGGACAAAACGTCAACGTGGGTGGACATAAAAGTTCTGAGTGGACAAAAGAAGGGGCTGTGCGGACAAAACGTGAACATGAATGGACAAAAGCTAGTGCAGAGTGGACAAAATGCATGAGTGAATGGACATAAGTGTGTGAGTGGACAAAATAAGTGTGTGAACGAACAAATCGTGTACGTGTACGAACAATACTAATTCATGGAATAAATTAATAAGATATTACTTGATTACGATCCACTTGTATGAAATTAACATTCTAAATTTCTTTCAAAAGCTCAAATAAGTAGCTAAGTGATCCAATCGCAACAGTAAGTGACCCAATAGTTATAATAAGTGCTCCAAAAAGTGTTATGTGCCCAAAAGGAACACAGATGTGATCCAATGATGTAGTTATGCGATCCAAACACAAAGCTAACCGCTCCAAACGGTCTGCTATCCGCTCGAATAAATTAAAATATTAAAAATCTGTAACCACATCCGCTCCAAAAAGTAGTTAAGTGCTCCAATCCCATCACTAAGTGCCCGAAACGAATAGCTATCCGCTCGATAAGTTCAAATATTAAAAATCTGTAACCACATCCGCTCCAAAAAGTAGCTAGGTGCTCTAATCCCTTCGCTAACCCTCCAAACGGTCTGCCATCCGCTCAATTAAATTCAAATATAAAAACGCTATCCACTCATCCAGTTCAACAAAGTAAAGTAACTAAGTGCACCAATCCCATCGCAAAGTGATCAAAACGTTCTTCTTTCCGCCCAACTAAATACAAATATAATACCCATATCCTCTCCAATAAAGTAACATAGTGATCCAATTACATCACTATGTGCCCGAATGAGCATGCTACCAACTCAAAACAATGTGCTATCCTTTCCATTCAAATAAACTCCATAAAAAGGCTTGGGATATCTTTCCATGACCGAATCCAATTCAGCGAACCAACTCCAATCCACGAACCAACCCATCCAACAAAATAAAAAACACGCCAGGAGCGAATCCCAGCGTGTTAGTAGTTAGTAAAACTGGTTCAATTTCAAATGTTGGGGTGATGTGAACTTCACATCACCTTTTTTCATCCTAAATGAACACCGATTTCTTTATATTGATTGCTTAATAATATTTTACCTTTATAATGCTCAAATCTCTTAAAGCCGTAGGCATTTCGTTTAATAACTTTCGATTTATTATTTATCCCTTCTAAAAAGCCGTTAGAGTAACCGTAACTGAAGCTATTCAATATCTCTACTTGCCAATTCTTAAAGGTTTGAATTGCCTTAATAAACGCAGGAATATTTGATTCTTCTACCTGCTTGTAGAATTCAAATAATTTTTCTTTTATTTCTTTTATGTCATTCGTTTTTTTGGCCCAGTCTAACCATTTACAATAAGCTTCTTTAAGTATGTATGCTTGTTTTAAAACATCTGACATTCCGAGATAACGATTTAAGTACCAGCGATCCTTTTCCTTTAATTTCTCTTTTCTCTTATACAATACATGCCGCATCCTTTTACACTGTTTGCGATCATAAGCATGCCATTCTTTCTGAACGATTCTACGAACCTCGTCTAAGGCCCAGTAAATATAACGACTATAGTGAAATCGATCGGCCACGATTACAGGTCGACTTAATGCCTTTTTAACGGCTTCTTTAAAATGAGGGTTCATATCCATCACTACGACATTAACCGAGCTACCAAATTTTCTTAAGTAATCTTTAATTGTATTTTTACGACGGTTGGGTAAGATATCAAGCGGTTCATGTGTTTCTGCATTCGCAATAATGAGCTGATAAGTTCCTGCATCTGTATCGCCCTTATATTCATCAATAGCGATATGCTTAGGTAATTCAACTCCATTAGCCAATTTATCATTTAAAACAGAATCAAACCTACGAATAATTGTTGTAATTGATGTCCCTAAAACTTCAGCAGTCTCCTTAAAAGTTTTTCCTTTAATAGCTTTTATACGTGCTACTTGATTCCATTCTTTCGAATATTGTTGGTATCTCTCCACAAATGGATTATCTTCAGAAAAACGCTTTCCACAATCACAAACATAACGGCGGCGTTTATAAAAAATCATTGATAGCCGCTCAAACCATTTTAAATGCTTTATCTTTTGTATACGATAATCATGAACCTTTGAAGTTAGATTTCCACAAACAGGACATTTATGTTCTTTCCTAGGCATCATTACATATAATGCTATTCGATCCTCAACATTCTCAACTTTATGAATCTCTACACCTTCAAATCCTGGAATCTTCATGTTAAAATACATATGCACAGGTCGCCTCTTTTCGCTTGTTTCTCGTCAATTCAAGTATAAAAGAATCGGCGATTCTGTGCTTTTTCATTTTTGTGAAAATGTTTGAAAACCCCAACAAATATTATAGAACCGTAAAACTAACGAGATTATTTAATTTCTTGAAACCGCATCTTCGCTTGTTCCGTTAGCATCGTCAGCGGCTTCTTCGATGTTAGAATCTGATGTTGTACCAGATAAGTTCGAGCTGTCAGGAATTAGACCAAGATGACTTTTTAAAATCGTTTGTGTTTCAAGTAAGTTTTGTTCATCTAAAACGTAGATGTATGCGCCGCTATATGGATCTTCACCATCTGAGCCTGCAAGCGTTAATGAATCGATTTGTGGAATACCACCTAATAAATAAGTAAAGAAATGAGTCATTTCATCAAACGTCATGTCTGTTTTCATATTTTTACCAACAGCATCAATAACAGCACCGTAGCTACCAATAGAAGTGAAGTTTGAAGCCTTCGTTGCAATAGCTTTTAAAATTTCCTGTTGACGTTTACCGCGTTCAATATCGCTATCCCATTTACGAGTACGAGCAAGTGCCAATGCTTCACGACCATCTAATAATTGAAGACCTTCCTCTAACAAGATTGAATTTTGATCATTCTCATCCTTTTCCCATTTTGTATAAGGAACTTCGACTTCAATACCGCCTAAAGCATCTACAACATCAATAAATGCATTAAAGTTCATTTTTACATAATAATCAACTGGGATATCAAATAACTCTTCAACCGTTTCAACCGTTGCAAGCGTTCCACCATATGCATGAGCGTGCGTGATTTTATCTTTATAGCCTAAATAAGGAATGTTTACATATGAATCACGTGGAATGCTGACCATTTTTATTGTTCGCTCTTTGTTGTTTAATGTTGCTAATATTAAGGCATCAGAACGTGGGCTACCTAATCCCATAGCTTGTCGTTCTTCACTGTCATCCACACCGATAAATAATATGGAGACATTATCTTGGGTTGGTTCCACCTTTACTTCTCGTTTATCAGACATATCTCTGTCTTCAATTTCTTCATATGATTGACTTGCTGCATACTCTGCTTTTTTTGATAAATACACAAAGTACGTTGTCCCACAGATTAAAAGGGAAGCGCAAACCAATAAAACTATTTTTAAAGTATAAGAAAAGATTGTACGGCCATCCTTCTTTTTCTTTACATTTCTTTTCATTAAAAATTCTCCTCTAGATTGGAAATCATGTATATTTCAAAATATCTTTGTTTAAAATCGATGTATGTAATTAAATAAAAAATAGTACATTTGAAATCAAAATAAAATTTCAAAATGCTAATACATCAAAACGTGTTAATTGTATCGCCAAAATTTTACAATTAAATATAAAAAAATTCAAATTAATACCACGTATAAATAAACTCAATAAGGTACATTATACTATGTTAGAGCTTATCAGTAAACGAAATTCGTCATGATATAACAAATTCTAAGTATGATTGATCTTCGCAGGAAATAGTGGCTTGACCATTTGTAATTTCAGTCATCCAACTTTTAAAAGTCTCTTCCTCATCACTTAAAACATGAACAAAGACTTCAACATTTTCACCGTATTGAATGTCCTTCAATAAATAATGGGAAGAACGAATTTCATTTTCAACTTTTCCTAACCAAGTATAGTCTATGGAAATTTTCATCTCATGATGCAACTTACGTTCAACAACTTGTGCAGCTTGAAGCCCTTCCGTTGTTGCTTTTCCGTAAGCACGGATTAATCCGCCACCTCCAAGCTTAATCCCACCAAAATAACGAGTAACGACAACGACAGTATCTTTTAGCCCCTGTTTTTTTAGTACTTCTAACATAGGAACGCCAGCAGTTCCACTAGGTTCCCCATCATCATTCGCTTTTTGAATTTGATCATGTTCTCCAATCATATAACAAGAGCAATTATGTGTTGCAGAAGGATGCATTTTTTTTATTTTTTCAATAAAACTTATGGCCTCTTGTTCAGTTTCTGCACGTTCTACATAAGCTATGAATCTAGACTTTGATATAATTATTTCCTGTTCACCGAAGCCTTTAACTGTCTTGTAATTTTTTAGCATAATCCAAACTCCTTTAATGCATGAATTGTATTATTTTCTTTACAAATATTTCAATTTAGGTAAATTGTTCATAAAAAATGCTATAATAGTTTAGTATTAGTAATAAGAATTGTAAAATAATTTTATAAATAAATTGAGAACGAAACCTATTTAGAATGGGGTTAAATAGATGCTTTCAAATGATAAAATCGATATCGGTTCTTTAGATGTCATCTTTAATCGGATGATTGATACTATAACAAATTCAAAAAACGATATCTTTATTATAAGTGAACAAAGCAGACAAAGCTTTGAAGAAATGAAATTAGAGCTTGAATTAATCAGGCAACAAATTATTATCACAATTAATGAAAGTGATGAATTAGAAAAGAGAACGAAGCAGGCAAAAAATCGTTTAGTTGAAGTAAGTAAGTACTTTGACAAATACAATGAAACGCAAGTAAGGGAAGCGTATGAATCTGCAAATGATCTACAAATTAAATTATCATTAACACGTGCAAAGGAAAAGCAATTACGTGAAAAACGTGATGATTTAGAGCGCCGTCTTAGAGGGCTTAAAGATACGATCGAACGGGCAGAACATATTGTTGACCAAGTCAATGTTGTCTTAAATTACTTAACTTCTGATTTGAGAAATGTAGGGAAAGCACTCGAAACAGCCAAACTGAAGCATGACTTCGGTATTAAAATTATTGCCTCACAAGAAAAAGAAAGAAAACGTATTTCAAGAGAAATTCATGATGGTCCAGCGCAAATGATGGCGAATGTACTTATGCGTTCGGATTTGATTGAAAGAACATACCGTGAAAAAGGTATTGATGAAGCCATTATAGAAATTAGAGATTTAAAAAGAACCGTTAGAGATGCCTTATCAGAGGTACGAAGAATTATCTATGATTTGCGACCAATGGCTTTAGATGATCTAGGAATTGTACCTACTTTAAAAAAGTATTTGTCAACAGTCATGGAATATAACCCTGGCGTTCAAGTACATTTCCAGGCACTTAGTAATAATGAAAAAAGATTACCGTCAGACTATGAAGTGTCTATTTTCAGACTAGTTCAAGAATCTGTAACAAATGCAATTAAACATGGAAATTCTAGAGAAGTATGGGTTAAAATAGAATGGTTGCGAAATCATATTAATATCAGTGTAAAAGATAGTGGAAAAGGATTCGATATAAATATTATAAAAGATCAATCTTTTGGAATTGTAGGTATGAAAGAACGAATTGAATTGTTAAAAGGAACGATGGATATTAAAAGTACTATAGGGGAAGGGACAATAGTTAGTTTTAAAGTCCCGATACCCGTGACAGATGTTTAAA
Organism: Lysinibacillus sp. PLM2; assembly: GCA_023168345.1. Classification (NCBI taxonomy): domain Bacteria; kingdom Bacillati; phylum Bacillota; class Bacilli; order Caryophanales; family Bacillaceae; genus Lysinibacillus; species Lysinibacillus sp. PLM2. The sequence goes on from AP025689.1 coordinate 949,315, forward strand.
TCTAGGAAACTTTTGGTAGAAAAAATCGTTAGAGAACATAAGCATATTATAAAAAACAGAAGTAATATTGAAAATGTTTAGGGGGAACTACTATGACAAAAATTATCATTATTGATGACCACCAACTATTCCGTGAAGGGGTTAAACGAATTTTAGACTTTGAAGATACATTTGAGGTTGTTGCTGAAGGCGATGACGGTTCAGATATTTTAAGTTTATACCGCGATAATAATCCGGATGTAGTATTAATGGATATCAATATGCCAGGGAAAAATGGTGTGGATGCAACTGCTGATTTGATTCAAGAATATCCAGATGCAAAGGTAATTATGCTATCTATTCATGATGATGAAAGCTATGTAACACATGCATTAAAATCTGGTGCACTTGGATATATGTTAAAAGAAATGGATGCAGATGAAATTGTAGAAGCGATCAAAGTCGTAGCGAACGGTGGGTCTTATTTACATCCGAAAGTTACTAAAAATTTAGTAGCGGAATTCCGACGTTTAAGTGAACATGATAACAAAGGGAACTTCCATCAAACGGAAATTCGCAGACCATTCCACTTATTAACAAAACGTGAATGTGAAGTGCTTCAATTATTAACAGATGGTCAATCGAATCGTACAATCGGAGAAACTTTATATATTTCTGAAAAAACAGTGAAAAACCATGTGTCTAGCATTTTACAAAAAATGAACGTGAACGACCGTACACAAGCAGTTGTAACAGCAATTAAAAATGGCTGGGTTGAAGTACGTTAATACTAGTTGGTTCCTATAATAGTTGATTTCAAAATGATTATGGACCTACATAATAAAAGATTAAAGATTCCAATCTATAAATAGATTGGGATTTTTTATTTTTGACAAAATACTGTAGGGATGATGAAAAAATCGAAGTGGATTACGATCATTCAATTTTGCCTTCATCTTTAAAGAATAAAAAATTCCCTTGAAAAGAAACTAATTGATAGGTTTTGACGTCATAGAGAAGCGGTAAAGAAATGAAAAAACTATAATATTGCAAACTTTTCTGCTATAAATTACCGAATTAAATCGAAAATATAAGACGTTAGGCATAGGTCGAATTATATGCTACAATTGTGCGCGGGAGGATGAGTTGATGAATAAATGGTTTATAGCATTGTTAGCGGTATTCGTGCTAGCAGCTTGTAGTAATAAAGAACAAGACGTAAATACTAAGGATGCTGAAGAAGTAATAGATAATGGAACTATTGGCTTTGAAATTATGGGTGATAATATTGAAGAGGCGACAGATATTCCTGATGTGGAAAAAGAAGCGATACTTAAAGCCTTTGATGAATACATCGCTTCCTTTAATTCGAAGGATATCGATCGTTACATAAATACTCTTTCAAAAGATCCACAAGGTTTCAGTATTGAGGATGATAAAGCGGAGGCAGAATTAGCTTTTGAACAGTACGATATTACAAAAACACCTTCAGATGTAACTATTGTGAAATATAGTGAAAATGAAGCGCAGGTGTATTCAAATATTGTGACTGACTTAACTGAAAATGCAACAGGCACTGAATTGAGTGATGAAGGTCGTCAAGTTACTGTGTTTGTAAAAGAAGATGGACAATGGAAAGTAACAAGTATTTATTATATAGGGAATCAGTCTTAAGTGGACGGCCTAACTTCCCTTATTATTAATACATGTACCATAAATAATGTAGTTCGTAGCTAAATAAGAGCATTTCGTGTTGGATAGGAAATATCTAAACATCACGAAATGTTTTTTTATTTTGCGGATTAACCAGCTAGTTGTTAGTACTAATGTAAGTTAGTGGCGATGATCTTTAGCTTTCTCTACATTTTTTGAAAAAACCTATTAATACCTTCTATCCCTATTAAAAGTAGATTTTATCCGAAAATAAAAAAATATTAATAAAAATAACAACTCTATAGTATATAGTTCACAAGACATCATTTGTCATGTAAACTATTGCCTAAGGGAGAGTGGGTAAATCGATGAGTATTGCAGTCGTAACTGATAGTACAGCGTATTTAACACCCGAAGAAAGAGAACGCTACAACATTCGAATGATTCCTTTAAGCGTTACTCTGGAAGACGGTATATATGAAGAAGAAATTGAAATAACTGCATCTGAATTTTATGAAAAGGTGCGAGGAGCAAAGGTTTTTCCTAAAACAACACAACCACCAGTTGGACGATTCGTTGAGCTTTTTGAAGAACTTTCAAAAGATTACGATGAGGTAATCTCAATCCATTTATCAAGTGGAATTAGCGGGACATACCAAGGTGCTATACAAGCTGCTGATATGGTAGAAGGTATTAAAGTGCATGTTTTTGATAGTGAAATCTCTTGCTCACCACAAGGGTTATTTGCCAGGATAGCAAGCCAAATGATTCGTGCTGGGGCTTCAATGGACGAGATTCTTAGAAAGCTTGATGAGATAAAATCAAAAATGAAGGCCTATTTTGTTGTGGATGATTTAGCTCATTTACAAAGAGGTGGGAGATTATCTTCGGCTGCTGCCTTAGTTGGTGGACTTTTGCAAATAAAGCCAGTCCTTCATTTTGAAAATAAAGTGATCGTTCCATTTGAAAAGATTCGTACGAAGAAAAAAGCGTTAAAGCGTGTGGAAGAATTATTAGCGGAAGATGCAGCAAAGTATGAAAAACTACACGGAATGATTATTCATGCTAATCGAGAAGAAGAAGCGAAAGAATGGATGGCTGAGCTTTCCGAAAAGTATCCAAATATTGAATTTCATCTAAGTTATTTTGGCCCAGTGATCGGCACGCATTTAGGGGAAGGTTCCCTTGGAATGGGTTGGGTTGAGAAGGAATAGTTAATCGATCGTTTCAGACGTCGACAAAGCAAATTAAATAAGAATTACATTTACCTCTGTTTTTGGACAGGGGTTTTTATTTTGTTCAAAAACAAAAAGGAAGGAGTTTCAACGGTGCATTATAAATTAAACAAAAACAATCAGTTCCGATCATATCAAGGTCTTATTATAGAACCACAAATTCCAGATTTTTTCATAGGGAGAATTTGGACAAGAACGAATACGCCCTTTCCTCAAGAAAAAATTGAAACGTATATTCGCTACGGCTACTTCAGTCTTCAAAGGGCGATTTCTAGTAAGACAACTAGTACGATCCTATTTAAAAGAAAACAATACCGATGCAATCGATGTCTAAATGACAATCAGCAAGAGTTCATTGAATTCAACTGCGCTCGCTGTGAAAGCATATGTGTTTATTGCAGACATTGTATTAATATGGGAAGAATGAGTAGTTGTACGGAATTGATGCGATGGAATGGTCCATCGCAGTGGATAAAGAAGGATCACATTTTAGCTTGGGAAGGTCAATTTACAGATCTTCAAGAAAAGGCATCGCAAGAGTTAATAGATAGCATAAAAAAGAAGAAAAATCATCTTTTAGTTGCGGTTTGTGGAGCTGGAAAAACTGAAATTCTTTTCCCAGCAGTACACTTTGCATTAAATAAAGGATTGCGTGTATGTATCGCCACCCCACGAACAGATGTTGTTCTTGAGTTGTTGCCGCGATTCCAAAAGGTGTTTCCGCAAACAATCATTCATGCATTATATGGAGGAGCCCCTCATTGTGCTGGATTTGCAGAACTAATTCTTGCAACAACACATCAGCTTTACCGATTTAAAGAAGCATTTGACATTGTGATTGTGGATGAGGCAGATGCATTTCCCTATACATTTGATGAGTCATTACAAAAAGCTGTGATGAAAGCTCAAAAGGCCAGTGCACCTATCGTTTTAGTAACGGCAACTCCATCAGCACAAATTTTATTAGGATCGAAAAAAGAAGGCTGGGGCGTCTCCTTTATCCCAAGAAGATATCACGGAAAACCATTACCAGTTCCGAGATTTGAAGCACTCTGGAAGTACGGAAAAAACTTTGAAAAAGGGGTGATTCCAACAAAGCTCCGAGAATGGACTGAAAAACGAATTGAAAAGAATGAGCCATTTCTCATCTTCTTTCCTACCATTAGGCTAATGGAAATCGCAGCACCGCTATTTGAAAATATTCACTCTTCGATTTTAAGTGTTCACGCAGAAGACCCTCATCGAAAAGAAAAAGTGATGAAGCTCAGAAACGAAGAAATTCCCGGATTACTAACAACCACTATATTAGAACGAGGTGTCACGGTAAAAAATGTTCAGGTGGCAGTGGTAGGGTCTGAAACAAAAATATTTACTTCTAGTGCCTTAATTCAAATTAGCGGGAGGGTGGGGAGAAACGTTCAATTTGCGGATGGAGATATTGTTTTTTTTCATCATGGAGTAACAGTTGAGATGGATATGGCTAAAAAAGAGATAATGAGACTAAACCAAAGGGGGGAGGAGGGGAATATAAATGAAAAAGGAAGTCGTGAAATGCTTACTTTGTAACGATACATTAAATGAACAGATGACATGGAAGCTATTATTAGGGAGAGACTTTCCCCGTGTTATTTGTAAAGAATGTGAAGAGCAATTTGAGCCGATTGGGCTGGATTCTAAAAAGTGGTTCGTAGGCGAGGAAAAAATCCTTTCCATCTATAAATATAACGATAAAATGAAAGATTACTTACATCAATACAAATTTATGCATGATGTTGTGCTGGCAAAGGTTTTCCGCAATGATATTTATAAATTATTAGCAAAGAAAACTGAAACAATCGTACCGATACCTATTCATCCTGCTAAGCTTAAAGAAAGATCTTTTGCTCATATTGATGAATTATTAAAAGCTGCGTGTATACGTTTTGAACACTACCTAGAAAAGATTTCGATTGAAACGCAAGTAGGTAAGTCAAGAGAAGAACGAATTAACGCTTCCCAACTATTTAAATTGAAGGAGAAAGTTCAGGTGAAAAACAAGAAAGTAATTTTAGTTGATGATATTTTGACAACAGGTACAACGCTTCGGCACGCAAGTCGAGTTCTCTATGAAGCTGGTGCAAAGTCTGTTAAAGCCATAACTTTAATCAAAGGATAAAAGGAAATTATTTGAATTGCGTTTTTTTGCTTCCAAGGTAATTTATTGAATTTGTAGAAAATTCGTGAACTGCATTTACTTTTCGATTATCGAGTAGTAGGATGAAATCAGAGATAATTATCAAAATTAAATTATTAAAATCGCCGATAATATTATGAGGGATTACTATTCGGAGGAATCGATATGGCTGAAATTAGAAATTGTCCAAGTTGTGGGGAATTCTTCAATTACACTGGGGTTAGAGATGTTTGTTATAAATGTGCTCAACGTGAAGAAGATATGTATCAAATCGTCTATCGTTTTTTAAGAAAGCGCGAAAACCGTGCAGCAACAGTTGATAGAATAGTAGAAGCAACTGGAGTAGAAGAGGAAGTACTTTATAAGTGGGTTCGAAAAGGGCGCTTACATCCAGCGGTATTTCCTAACTTAGGCTATCCATGTGATAACTGCGGAAAAATAACAAATAAAGGAAAGCTATGTCAGGATTGTCAGGATGATTTAAAATCAGATTTAAGAACCTTTGAAGCTGCTCAAGAATTTAGAGAAGAAATTAAGAAACGTGAAAAAGGGACATATTTAGCAGAACAAAAAGATTAATAGATAGCTTACTTTTTGCATAACAGATTTTATTCATGAGAGTAAATGGATAAAAGTTGTTCTGGTTAAAAGTAAGCTTTTTTCTTTAGAAAGGTTAACATTTTAATAAAATGTCCGAAATATATTTTAGATAATGTTTTTTGAGGGGAGGGGTAGTTGTGAAAATTACCTCAATTGGCGTAAATAATGTAAATCCATATAACAAACAACAACAAAAATTAAAATCCGTAAGTGGACAATCACCTTTTGCAGATAAAATCGAAATATCCACTGCTGCAAAAGAAATGCAAGGATCTTCTACTTTTAGTGCAGAACGAGCAGAAAAAGTAGCAAAATTAAAAGCAGAAATAGAATCTGGCGAATATAAAGTGGATGCACGTAAAGTAGCAGCGGATATGCTGAGATACTACCGCTACTAATGTGAATTAAGAGTATTTTTAGCAATGAATATGCTAAAAATCGATTAATAAGCAAAGCAACGAATGTTTCACAAAGTGATTCTCTATCATTCAAGGGGTAGTTATCTAAACATGTAAAGGAGTTCAAAGAATGTCGGTACAATCAATTATTACGATTCTAGAAAGACTTGAAAAACTGCATAAAAGTTTACTTGAACTGTCTTATCAGAAAACTGAGATTGTGAAAAAGGGCGACATGGCTGAACTTGATAACATGTTAAAAAACGAACAATCCCACGTTGCAGCTATAGAAACACTTGAAAAGCAACGTCAGCAAGTAGTTAGTGAGTATTTGAATGAAAAAGGTATTATGCAAGCAGATAAACAAACGATCGTAGACGTAATCGAATTTGTTGAGAATGAAGAAGAGCGGACACAATTACAGGCTGTACGAAATCGATTAATGCTTGTAGTGGATGACTTAAGAAAACAAAATGAGTTAAATCAAAAACTTGTTTTCCAATCATTACAGTTTGTGAACATGACATTAGATCTTTTGCGTCCTAAACCAGATCAAATTAACTACTCTGGGAAAGAAGCGCGCGGAGATAATGCTGTACAAAAAAAATCCTACTTTGATTCTCAGGCTTAATAGAAATACTAACAAGGTGTGAGATGCATTGCTTCACACCCTTTCCTATACATAAAACGGGGGCATGTTTCGTTATAAGCTCCATTCGAAATACAAACTAATTTATAAAACAAAAGGAGGAGACATGATGCGCTCCACATTTATGGGTTTAGAAGCAAGTAAGCGAGGCCTATTTACACAACAAAGTGCTTTATATACAACGGGACATAATATTAGTAATGCAAATACGGAAGGGTATTCCCGTCAAAGAGTAAACATGAAGCCAACGCTAGGTTATCCGGGGGTAGGTTTGAACAGTCCGAAAACTGCTGGATTTATCGGTACAGGGGTTGAAGCGGATTCTGTACAACGTATTCGTGACCAATTCATCGACCGTCAATTCCGTCAAGAGACTAATAAACTCGGCTATTATGAATCAAGAGCAAAGGCTATTTCACAAATGGAAGACATCATGTCAGAGCCATCGGAGTATGGATTGAACGAAGCTTTTAACTTATTCTGGGGTTCATTGCAAGATGTCAGTTCAAATCCAGAAGATATTGCTTCTCGTAAAGTTGCAATACAACGAGCAGAGCATTTAGCCGATACGTTTAACTATATCGACACTCAACTTAAACAAATTCAAGGGAATTTAGGGAATGAAATCGATACATCTACTACTCAAGTAAACTCCATCTTAAAACAAATAGGTGAAATCAATGAACAAATTATCGCTATCGAACCGAATGGCTATATGCCAAATGATTTATATGATGCGAGAGATTTATTAGTAGATGAGTTAAGTCAGTACTTGCCTGTAAAGGTTGATACAGTCGATTCAGGTGGTAATGCATTAGACATTGCTGAAGGAAGTTATACACTTAGCTACGTTGATAAAAACGGTAAAGAAATCGTATTAGTTCATGGAAAAGAATATGTGCAATTAACCGCGAATGGTGTAAGTGAAGATGGTACAACAGGGAAAGTAACTGGAGAAGAGCCATATAAATTCTTCACTCATTTCTCAACAAACAAAACAATTGATAAAGATACTGGAGCTGTATCTAGTAAAAGAGAAGCCATTGTATATGGAGAGTTAGATCCTTCGAAAGGGAAACTTGCTTCATTAATAGAATCATATGGACATGTGAACGCTACAGATTCAAATAACGGACAAGGAACAGTTACAGTACCTTCTACGATTACTGTTGAAGGGTATTATCCTAAAATGCTTTCGGATTTAGACCGACTATCTTCTACATTTATTGAAGTGTTTAATACAGTCCACAAAGCAGGACATCCACTAGATTATGCAGGATTAACAGATTTAAATAGTGATGGAACAGTAGATGGTGAGGATTTTAAAGAATTCAATGTTTTTGAAATTGTTGATGGTAAAGTTAAAGTAAATCAAAGTATAGTGGATAACCCAACCCTATTAGCGGCTTCTAGTGTAGAAAATGAAGAAGGAAACGGTAAATGGGCTATAGAACTTGCAAATTTACAATATATCAGTTTAGATGCAGGTGGTTTTGACATCAAAGTTGATGGAGAAACAACATCATTTAACAATTTACCATCACTTGATGGAGCCACATTCCAATCATTCTACGAGGGGTTAATTGGTCAATTAGGTGTGGATGGTCAGGAAGCGAACAGACTTCAATACAATACGGAAACGATTCGTTTAACGGTTGAAAATAATCGTGCATCTATGAGTTCGGTTTCACTTGATGAGGAAATGACAAATATGATTTCATTCCAGCAAGCATATAACGCCAATGCTCGAATGATTACTGTAATCGATGAAACATTAGATAAAATTATTAACGGTATGGGTCGAGTTGGATTATAGGATGATTTGACTCCAAATATCATTTAACGAAAGAAAGGTGACCTTTCAATGCGCGTAACGCAATCCATGCTATCGAATAATATGCTTCGAAATTTGAGCAATAGTTATAATAAAATGTCTGAACTTCAAAATCAGATTAATTCAGGAAAAAAAATTACTCGTCCGTCTGAAGATCCTGTTGTTGCGATTAAAGGGATGGGTTATCGGACAAGCTTAAATAAAGTAGAACAATTTGAGCGTAATGTTACCCAAGTAAACTCATGGTTAGACTCATCAGATGATGCTCTAGGGCAAGTTGGAGACGCTTTGAACCGTGTGAAAGAACTTGTCGTACAAGCTGCCAATGATACAAATACTGCCGATGATCGTCAAAAGATTAAATTAGAAATTGATCAAATTCGTGAACAGCTTCAAGACATTGGTAACACAAAGGTGGCAGATAAATTTATCTTCACAGGTACAAAAACGCAAGCACCATTATTTATCGATGGTGAAATTAATCCTGATTTACTAGAGTTGGATGATACAACGACGCCACCAACTCTAACAGATAATTTAATTCCTGCTGCTTCTTCTGAAGTAAAGATGGAAGTATTCGATGGAATACAAATAGATGTTAACTCTTCTGATGCGGCTGGATTATTCCAGCAGGTCGATCAATTAATGGGGAAAATATCAGAAGCAATGGATAATTCAGATGGAGATGAAATTGGAAATCTATTAGGTGGAATCGCCGATGGTACGGATGATACTCTTTCTGAGTTGCAAAATAAAGTTCTTGAGGCGCGTGCAGATGTTGGGGCACGACAAAATCGTGTCGAGATGATGACAAATCGCCTTGAAACTCATGAGATTAACGTGACAAAACAAATGTCCGAAAATGAAGATGTTGACTATGCTAAAACAATTACCGAAATGGTAAATTATGAATCAATCCATCAAGCTTCATTATCTGTAGGAGCAAATATTATTCAGCAAACATTAGTTGATTTTATAAGATAGTCTATTTTTCTAAGGAAGTTTTAAAAATCAATGTGGAAAGTTATGTGATTGGTTAGCGACGAGAACGTAGTGGTCGGCGCAAACATTGGTTGATTTTATTAGATAATTTTAAAGCGTTTGGACGTAATGGTTCAAACGCTTTTCTTAAATTGTTGTCAGTATGCTATTTATTAGAACTTCATACCCTATTAAGATCTATACGAAACAGGTGATTCAAAATGAGGATTCCACAAATCCAAATTTCCACAACGGATATCAAGGTGGACATGCAAATTCATGACCCAGTGCAAAAAATACATCAGGAAAAAGCAGATTTAAAAATTTCACAGCCTGCAGCGATTATTAATATTAACAGTAAACCTGCAAAGTTATTAATTGACCAGTCCCAAGCTTGGAGAGATATGGGATTATTGACACCTAAAGAGTCAGTAGCAAAATACGCACAAGATGGTAGACAGGCTGTGTTAAAAAGGATTTCAAAGGATGCCGCGGAAGGTCGTCAAATGATGGAAAGTGCAGGAAAAGGTCAAGGTCGTCAGATTGCAGCAAATATTGCAAAACAAAACCATGGGCCAAAAAGAATACCATTTAATATAAAATTTATTCCATCTGTTGGTGCTGTTGATATTAACTATGTTGCTGGGAAATTAGATATTAATACTACACCACAAAAGCCAAGAATAGATGCGAAGATAAATAAACCGATCCATGATTATACACCAGGTAAAGTCACACATGATATTTTACAAAAGCCATCTATTAATATCGATGTGATTGGATAGTAAGGGAATTAATTTTAGACTAATTCATTCCAAAATAAGAGGTTGCCAAAGGTGCTTCGTCTAAATTCAACAATTCGTTTCAGATATTGATGAAGCTTAAAGGAGTTAATGAGAACAATGAAAATTAATACAAAATTTTTAGGTGAAGTAGAAGTGAATGAAAATGATATCATTACGTTTGAATATGGAATGCCCGGTTTTCCAGATCTACATAAATTCATCTTACTTCCCCTAGATGCTGATCTGCCATTAGCGGTTCTTCAATCGTCAGAGCAGGTGGAAATAGGCTTTGTCGTCGCATATCCATTTGCCTTTAAAAAAGATTACGCCTTCGATATAAGTGAAGAGGATAAAGAGGATTTAAAAATTGAAAAAGAAGAAGATGTAATTGCATATTCTATCTTAACATTGAAAGATACATTCCCAGAATCTACATTAAATTTATTAGCCCCAGTTGTCATTAATGCAAATAAAAAACTCGGTAAACAAATTGTATTGCAAGATAGTAGTATGTATCCATTAAAATATCCAATTGGTGCATTGGAAGGAAGTGCGAAATAATGCTTGTCCTTTCACGTAAAAAAAATGAATCGATCATGATTGGTGACCATATTGAGGTGAAAATATTATCTGTCGATGGGGATCAAGTAAAGCTCGGTATTGTTGCACCGAAAAGTGTAAAAGTTCATCGTTCAGAAGTATTTGAAGCAATTCAAGAGCAGAATAAAGAAGCGTTGAATACGAATGTGAGTTTACTTGAGCAGTTAAAGAAAAAATAGAGTGTTTATAATAAATTAGTTAATAAATCCGCAAGATTTAATGAAACGGCCAGTTCAGTAGAGCGTCGTTGTTCTTGGCGGATTTTTTTTTAATAATGTAAAACTTTTACACAATAAGATACTCAAGTGAGTATTATAACTCCGTTTTGCTAATTAATAAAAAAAATTTTGAAAATCTATTAAACTACAAAATTTACTGTCGATAATAATTATGTAAGACATAAAGGGAGAAAATTCTCTTTATGTCAACAAAGTTCCACAAGGATGTGGAGCTATCAAAACAAATTCAAGGAGGAATTCCAAATGAGAATTCAACACAACATTTCTGCTTTAAACACTCACCGTAACCTAGGTTTCAACAACACTCAAGCTTCTAAAAACCTTGAGAAATTATCTTCTGGTTACAAAATCAACCGCGCTGGTGACGATGCTGCTGGTTTAGCAATCTCTGAAAAAATGCGTGGACAAATCCGTGGTCTTGACATGGCTGCTAAAAACGCACAAGATTCAGTTTCTTTAATTCAAACTGCTGAGGGTGCACTTAACGAAACACACGCTATCCTACAACGTATGCGTGAATTAGCTGTACAATCTGCAAACGATACAAACGTATCTTCAGACCGTCAAGCATTACAACTTGAAATTGAATCTCTAGCAGAAGAAATCACTCGTATTTCAACTGATACAGAGTTCAATACTCAAAAATTATTAGACGGTTCTTTTGGTGATGGTACTAAAATTGGTTCAGGTAACAGCTTTGATGTAACTCAAGCTACAGCATCTACTGGTAAAGTGTTCCATATCGGTGCTAACTCTGGTCAAAAAATCAATTTATCTATCTCTAACATGAGTGCAACTGCTTTAGGTGTTAAAGCTATCGACAGTGCAACTGCTAAAATTGGTTCAGCTGGTACAATCGGTGCTGGTGTTAACATCGAAACTCAATCAGGTGCAGATAATGCAATTTCAGTAATTGATTCAGCTATTAAACGCGTATCTGAAACTCGTGCATCATTAGGTGCTGTTCAAAATCGTTTAGAGCACACTATTAACAACTTAGGAACAACTTCTGAAAACTTAACAGCTGCTGAATCTCGTATCCGCGATACAGATATGGCTGCAGAAATGATGAGCTTCACTAAGAACAATATCTTAATGCAAGCTGCTCAATCTATGTTAGCTCAAGCTAACCAACAACCACAAGGTGTTCTTCAATTATTAGGATAATTTTATAAACCAAAAGCCTTTAGTTTATATTTAACTAAAGGTTTTTGTGCGCTTGGCAGCGTTTTTCTCTAAATATGGGGACGTCCAAAACCACTCTATACATTATTAGTTATCAGGACTGAATTTAAGCGAAATAGCTAATACGACGTATCAAGCAATTGCAGCTTGCTAAAAGTTTCTAACCACCTTATTTGTCTACGAATAAGGTGGTTTTGCATTTGTTATCAAAAAAATAGTTATATGAGGTAAAGTTTGCTGTGTTAGAAAAAAATATAGGATTTAAGTTACGTAATCAAACTTCGCAGACTGAAATCAACAAATAAGCAGCCTTGGTATAGTTAGGCAGATCGTCAATCCATTGCTGAAGAACTTTTGAAAATAATTTTCGTATCGTTTTATTTGTCTTTTTTATTGTATATTAAAAAGCTCGATTAATTGCTGTTACGCGACAGCACAATCAAGTTCGTTTACTTCATCGCAAAGTTCATAGAAGATTCCACCTAATGTACGTTGAACTGTATGACATCGATTACGCCAAGACAATGTATCTGGAAAATACAATCGTTGTGTGGCTAATGAGTAAATCATAGGACAAGCCTTGAAATTCTTTTTGAAGGCTTAATAGTGATTTGGTTGTCTTGAAAAAGACATCAATATTCCAACGCATTCAATAAATGCGTACGACTTCTTGTTTAGAAAGCGTATAGTCGGTGCTGAGAATCGCAAGACATTTGCTCTATTTATTACGGTTTTAAATAAATACTACTATTACTTTAATGCAAATTGCCTTCGTTGTTTGAATGGAGTGCATGATGTCCTTTTTGCAAGAAACAGTTATGGCAACCTGATACAACCTCTTTTAAGGACAGTTTTTGATTATTCACCAAATAATGTTGATTAGTTGACTTGACCATGCCAATCACTTCATGATCGATTCAACGATGTATTGGATAAGAGGTCGTTGCGTAAACCAAGTATCCATTCACACATAATCAGCCTTAACGCCTGCTTGTAATGCTCAATCAACTATACTGGGAATGATGGCAGGAGCTGATTCTAACGCTTCTACACGACGTTTATAGCCTAGAGAACGCTTGTCTTTGTTCTCGGAAATTCCTTTGATTTGTGCATTCTTTGAACTTAGTAAAGTAAAATCAAGTTACATAAATGTAAAGCCATCTGACCAACTCAAAGTTAGCATAGTTTCGTTAAGGATGAATGATTCATACAACGTGCGAGGAACTCAATCTTTTTACTACGATTCCAGTCAAACATGGAATCGTCTATTATCAATGTCTTTGGTCGCTTTGCATCTATAAGTGTATCGACTTAAAGACGATTAAAAGGAAACAAGGCTTTATTCTAGTTACAAAAGGCTAGCAAATAGCAGGGATATCACGCTTATTAAGGAAATGAAAGCAAGATAGCCGAAAAAATTAATATCTCATTACAAATTTTTGGGGTGAATAATAGGGTAATTAATTTCCTGTATATTGTAAATGAAAACGAACTTATATAATCTTGAATAACTAAGATGCCTTATCTTTAAGTTTAAGTAAAAATTGTATTAAAGAATAAATTTATTGCGTAAACGCAAATAAATGAATTAGACAGAAAATAAAAAAAATTTAAAAAGTATTGCTAATTTAATTATTCGTATGCTAAAGTATGGATAAGAATTTTATGAATTCGAATTCAAAAAAGAAAGGAGATATTTTTTGAGCCAGAGACCCAATGCATATGACGTAGCTAAACTTGCAGGTGTGTCTCAAACAACTGTTTCGAGAGTGCTTAATGATTTTCCTTATGTTCGACCTACGACTAAAATGAAAGTATTAAATGCGATTGAAGAGTTAGGTTTTAGGCCTGATGAGATTGCTAGAAGTTTAGTGAAGAAAAAAACGAATACAATTGGCTTAATTGTTGGGAATTTAGCGAATCCATTCTATGCTGAAACGGCCCAAGTGATTCTAAACGAAGCTAGTAAATTAAATTATGATGTAATTATGATGGACGGGGATTCCAAAAACGAATCGCTTTCAGAGGTACTAAGTAAATTATTAAATCGTAGGGTAGACGGTGTCATTGTTGCAACTGTGAAACGACGAGAAGAACTAACAGTCAATATAGTTGATAGTACAATCCCAATTCTATTTTTTAATAGGTCTATGGATAACTTAGAACAAGCGAATTTTGTAATAGTGGATGATTTAAAAGGTTCAAAAATAGCAATGCAACATTTGATTGAAAATGGGCATCAAAATATTGCCTATATCACTATAAGTGGTTATGAAGAATATTCAACATACTATAATCGTTTTTTAGGGTACAAACAAGCATTACAAGATAATGGTATTGCCTATAATGAAGAGTTAGTTTTTGAAGCGGATAATCATAATAGTGCTTTAGATTTTTCTATGAATTTATTACAAACAAATCCAAGTACGACAGCTATCTTTGCTTCGACAGATAGCATCGCATTAGAAGTATTTGAAGCAATTTCCCGTTGTAATAAAAAAGTACCTGAAGAGATTTCTATAATGGGGTTTGATGATATCAACATAGCTGGAAATCCATATGTAAAATTAACTACAATTTCTCAACGGAAAGAAGAAATGAGTAAATTAGCACTTACTAATTTGTTAGCATTAATAAGTGGAGAATCGAGTTCTCCTGTTCAAATTGTATTAGAGCCAAAACTTATAGTACGTGGAACAACCAAAAGTGCAAAAAGGATAATAGAGGATGTTAAATAAACTATTTGATATTAGCGATAAAGTTGTCATTGTCACTGGAGCAAGTAAAGGTATTGGAAAAGAAATAGCATTATTTTTAGCAGAGCAAGGTGCTCATGTTGTGTTGATTGCACGCAATGAAACCAAATTAAAATTAGTGGAAGAAGAAATAAACAAGATAAATGGAAAGGTAACAATTAAACCTTTCGATTTAGAAAATGTCCATCAAATTGAAGGTTTAATTTCTGATATTTATTCAGAATGTAAAAGAATTGATGTTTTAATCAACAACGCAGGTATTAATATTCCAGAGGGTATTGAAGATGTAACAGTAGAAAATTGGGAAAAGATTATGAATCTGAATGTAACGAGTGTTGCCTTCCTATGTAAAGCTGTAGGAAAACACATGAAGCTAAATAACTATGGGAAAATTATCAACATGTCTTCTCAAATGGGGTTTGTTGGATACTATAAACGTAGTGCATATTCTGCAAGTAAAGGAGCTCTAAACCAATTAACAAAAGCCCTAGCCATTGAATGGGCGGAATATAAAATTAATGTTAACGGTATTGCTCCTACTTTTATTGCAACAAACCTTACAGAGAAGATGTTCCAAGAACCTACCTTTAAGCAAAATGTTTTAGACAGAATACCTTTAGGAAGATTAGCAACAAGTGAAGATATTTTGGGGGCAGTATTGTTATTAAGTACAAAGAGTTCGGATATGATAACAGGTCACACATTATTAGTGGATGGTGGCTGGACAGTTTGGTAATTTTTGAATTCGAATTCAAAGGGAGATTTTAACAATGAATAATGGATTTTCAGTAGAAATGAAAGATTTCAAAAGTCCGAAATGTATTCGATTCGGTTACGATTCATTTCAATCTGTGAAAGGTTTGTTAAATGAATTAAATGTTAGCAAAGTTTTGATTATTAGTGATAAAGGGGATTGAAAAAACGGGTCTTGGTTATCAGCTCGTATAATTGATTGCTGATGAATCTCTATAAATCACAACATTTACTGATTTTGTATATGAGCCGACATTCGGATTAGTGAATGTAGTATACGATAGTATAAAAAATAAAGGCATTGAAGCGGTTATCGGAATTGGTGGTGGTAGCTCTTTAGACGTAGCGAAAATAATGCTGTACTAGCTGATAAGGAAGATATGCAACCTTATTTAAGCAGTGAAAAAATAATAAAAGCAAGAGCTGTTAAATCCTTTTTAATTCCTACGACCTCAAAAACAGGTTCAGAAGTAACAATAAATGCAATTTTTGGTGATGAGGAACAGCAAGTTAAACGCGGTATTATTAGTGAAATTCACCGTTTATTAGAAAATCGCCATATAAATTAACTGAAGATTCCATAGAAAAATTATGAAGATGCCTACTACGGCAATATTAAATAACTAAGGAGAGGTTTTTTATGACAGTTCAACCAAAATTTGAAACAAATTATTCAAATGAAGAAATGGAAAAAAATTTCGTCATCCGTTTCGATGAGTTAAAGAAAGATGGTATTCCTTTAATGTTCATTGATAGCATTTTACCAGGGCATAATCGTATTAACTATGCCTTAATCGGAGATACAGCGAGTGAAAATGATAAATTCTCTCCAAAAATTACATCTCCACACGGCTTCCAAATCGGTATGGTAAAAGCACCAAAAGGAAATGGACCAGCCTATCATACACATGATTATATTGAAGCGTTTTTACCTCTAACAGGTCAGTGGCGCTTCTATTGGGGAAATAGCGAAGATGAAATTCAAGGCGAAACAATAATTGGTCCATGGGATTTAATTTCTTTACCACCAGGCTTATGGCGCGGCTTTGAAAATATTAGTGAGGAAGAATCTTGGATTTTTGCGGTATTAGAGCAGCATGAAGTATTTGAAGGAAAGGATCCTTACTGGCCAAAAGAATTAATTAAAAAGGCAGAAGAGTATGGCTTTAAAGCAGATCAATTTGGAAAAATGATTAAACCAGATAATTTTGAAGAGCTAGAAAAGAAAATAGCTGAGAATTTAAAAATGGGAGAAAAATGATGTCACTGCCTATCGTATATTTGTCTGGTACGCTTTGTACAGAGAAATTATGGTCCGAGATGACTGAATATTTAGATTATTATGAAAGAACTGTAATTTTTAATTTAAACGAAAAAAATACGATCAAAGAAATGGCACAAGATGTTTTAGAGCATATAGAAGGTCCATTTATAGTGGCAGGTCTCTCTTTAGGAGGAATTGTAGCACTTCAAGTAGCTGCAATTGCTCCAGAGAGAGTCAAAAAACTGATTTTATTTAATACCAATCCTTTCCCACCAACGGAAAATCAATTTAAAAGTTGGGCTGATAATAGAAATTTTATCGAAACACAAGGCTTTGAAAAATTTGTAACAGAGCGTTGGACCCCTACACTGGTTCCAACTAACTCTTCTTTATTTTCCACTGTTCAAGATATGGCGCTAGAAGTTGGAAAACAAGTTTATTTGCAACAATTGGATGCTGTACAAACGAGGCAAGATCAAACTACTATTCTAAGCTCTATCCCTTGCAATACATTAGTTGTTGTAGGCGAAGAAGATCAAGTTTGTCCAGTTGCCATGTCGCGTTATTTGTCTGAGAAAATTGCTAATGCAAAGCTAGTCATTCTACCTGAAACAGGACATTTATCAACCTTAGAACAGCCCAAAAAAATCGCAAATATAGTAAAAGATTGGTTAGCAAATTCTTAAAAGTTCAGGAGGGTTTAAATGGCTGATTTAACATTAAAAAATATTTATAAAACATATAGTGATGGCACAAATGCAGTTGAGAATTTTAATTTAGAAGTAAAAGACCATGAATTTATTGTGCTTGTTGGACCATCAGGCTGTGGAAAATCTACTACTCTACGTATGATTGCAGGGTTAGAGGAAATTTCATCGGGGGATTTTTTTATAGGTAATGACCGCGTAAACGATGTTGAGCCAAAAGACCGCGATATCGCTATGGTGTTTCAAAATTATGCTTTATATCCTCATATGACTACTTATGAAAATATGGCATTTGGGTTGAAATTAAGAAAAATGGATAAAGCAGAAATTCGCCAAAGAGTAGAAAATGCTTCTGAAATACTAGATTTAACAAAGTACTTGGATAAAAAGCCTAAAGCCTTATCTGGAGGACAACGACAACGTGTTGCATTAGGCAGAGCCATCGTTAGAGATGCCAAAGTTTTTTTAATGGATGAGCCTTTATCTAATTTAGATGCGAAACTACGAATGCATATGCGAGCAGAAATTATTAAGCTACATAAACGATTACAAACAACAACGATTTACGTTACGCATGACCAAACGGAAGCACTTACAATGGCATCACGCATTGTAGTGATGAAGAGTGGGCGCATTATGCAGATTGGTACGCCAACTGAGGTTTATGAAAGACCGCAAAATACATTTGTTGCTAGCTTTATTGGATCGCCACCAATGAATTTTTTGACGGGGGTCGTAACAAATGACGGTTTAAAGGTAGAAAATATCATGTTAAAAGCTTCTGCTCAAAGTATAAAAACTTTGATTGATAAAGGTTATTTAAATAAAAAAATTATCATTGGTATTCGTCCAGAAGACATCTCCAAAAGTCCTGAGGCTGTACAAGGTGAAAAAACATATAAGGTTCGAATTACAGTACCTGAAATGCTTGGTTCTGAAACGATTCTTTATTTTGATTTAGATGGGCACGACATGATTGCCAAGTTGCGTACTCCTGAGACATTTAATATTGATGATAACGTCTTTATCCAAATTAATATGGATAATGCCCATTATTTTGATGAGGAAACTGAACAAAGAATTTTCTAGGGAGTGTTATAGATGCAATCAAAAAATGATTTAACCTCTAAAGATAAAATTTCAAATGGGATGTTTCTTGGCACATATGCTCCAGCATTAGTCGAGATGTGTGGTCTAGGGGGCTTCGATTTTATTGTTTTGGATAATGAGCATGGTGCTTTTAGTGACAGAGATTTAGAGGAGCTCATTCGGACAGCAGATGCTGTAGATTTATTATCTATTGTCCGTGTTTCATACGATGAATCAAGTATTCAAAAAACACTTGATCGAGGTGCTCGCGGGATTCAAGTGCCAATGGTTAATACAAAAGAGGATGCATTAAAAATTGTGCAGAAGGCTAAATACCCTCCTTTAGGAAAAAGAGGGGTCGCTTATTCACATAGAGTAGCAAAATATGGCTTATTGAATGGTCAGCGTTATTTAGATGAATGTAACAATGAAATATTTATTGCAATCCATATTGAATCATATGTAGCATTTGAAAATTTGGATGAGATTTTACAGGTGGAAGGAATTGACCTTGTCTTTATTGGTTTAACAGATTTATCTGTAGATATGGGATATACGGACAATTCAAATCATCCAGATGTTATGAATGTGGTGCAAGAAATTTATAAAAAGGCAAATGCAGCGAATATTGCAGTTGGGGAAGTTGCAGGAAATGTAGAAGCAGCCCAAAAAGCAGTAGCTAGAGGGGCTAACTATGTAGTTTTAGTGGGAACAAATTACTTAATGAAATCTTTGCAAGGATATATTACAAGTATGGAGTAGCAATTTAATGAAAATTCAAACTTTATTAAATGGATATGAGAACGAACGATTTAAGCCACGGGAAATCATTCAATCCTATTTTCAAAAAATTCATAGCTTGCAACCAAATGCCAATGGCTTTATTCAAATAACAGAAAAGTTAGCATTCGAAGAAATAGAGTCCTTGCAGTACAATCAACCACTGTATGGTGTACCGTTTTCTGTGAAAGATTGTATTGACATAAAAGGGTACAAAACAACAAATGGTGTACTTGAATTAAATGCTGTGAAAAAAAACGAGCATGCCTCTATTTTCGATAAACTTGAACGGGCAGGGGCAATCTGTCTAGGAAAAACCAATTTATCGGAGTATGCAACAAGCGTGCTTTTACCAAGTGCCTCGTTTGGTGCGGTGACCAATGCACAGCATCCAGCCTATATTCCAGGCGGTTCAAGCAGTGGTTCAGCAGTAGCGGTTGCTCAAGGTGTATCTTTATTTTCGATAGGAACAGATACATCAGGCTCCACCCGTATTCCTGCTGCATGTAATGAAATTGTAGGGTTTAAGACTCCATATAAAAAGGAGCTTTTACATGGGGTAACACCATTATCTGTGACACAAGATCATATTGGCATATTGACTAAAAACATTGCCGATTTGAAAAAGGTATTACAGAGCCTTGATATGGTTAGCACAGATACAATAAAAACTGTGAAAAAAATCGGCATTCCTATAGGATATTTTGATACATGCTTAGATGCAGAGGTTGCCAACTCACTAGAGAAAGTATATCAACAATTTCTGCAATTAGGATTTGAACTAGTTGAGCTAGATACATCTTTTTTGCAAGACACATTAGCTGTAACTAGAACGATTGGTACAAAAGAATTTGGTAGGGAACATATGGAGGATTTGGGGAACAATCCACACCTTTCACAAACAATCAAGAACACATTACAAAAAAGTTTAGAAATTACAGATAATCTGTACAATGAGGCTTTAGAAATTAAAGAAGCATGGACACAGAAGTTTATTCAGTATTTTAAACAAGTTGACATGATTGTAACACCGACCTTACCGATTGTTCCACCTAAGCTAAACATCACAACGATTACATTAAACCAAAAGCAACACGATGTAGAAGAATTACTTGTTAGGTGTACAAGCCCATTTAATGTCATGGGATTCCCGACAGTATCTCTACCATCTTATATAGTTCATCAAGACTTAAAATTTTCTATACAGCTCACAGTTTTAGAAGAAGATATTAATTTATTATTAGATTTTGCAAGTGACGTTTTCGAAAAATGATAAATTAGGGGGCAATTTGATGAAAAAGTTTATAAAAAAAAGTAAGTTTTTATTGGTTTTTGTTAGTGTCTTAGTTTTAGTTCTTAGCGGCTGTTCAGGTGGGAGCTCAGGTGAGGTTGATACATCAAAGACTGTCAAAGTGCTATTATCTGCTGGTGATATTGGTCAGTTTAATGCTTGGAAAGCGCGGAGTGAGGAATTTACAAGAGAGACAGGTATAAAAGTTGAATTTTTAGAAACACCTTATGACAACTTACTTGAAAATATTACGACAGATGGTATTTCTAACGGTGGTGCATATGATTTAGTTGTATTTTTAGATTCAATGGGACCAGCCCTTACACAATTTTTAGAGCCTTTGGACAGTTATATTCAAAAAGATAATTTTGATGTAGAAAGATGGCCGAAATCATTAGTTGAATTATCTACTTTTGATGGCAGCATCTATAGCTTCCCAGTTCGCGGGCATGTACAAATGATGTTTTACCGTGATGATATCTTTAAGAAATACAATTTAGAAGTACCAACGACTTGGGATGAATTTGATATAGTAGCAAAAACAATTAAAGATAATGAAAACATGGATGCGATCGTTCCTTATTATAAAACAGGAAACAATGGACAGAATCTCTTCATGTGGACATCTTACTTATGGGGAAATAAAGGCGACATCTTTGATGAAAACTACAATCCAATCTTCAATAATAAAGAGGGGATTGAAGCAACTCAAAGATACGTAGATTTATTAGTAAAAGATAAAGTAGCTGCTGCTAGCTCTGTTTCTTATGGAGAGCAAGAATCTCGCACTCATTTTAAACAAGGCGACGGTGCTATCTGGATTGGCTGGTGGTGGGTGTACTCAGAATTCAACAGTGCTGAAGCATCTGCTCCTGAAGTTGTAGGAAATGTAAAATATGCACCAGTACCAACATGGGATGGTAAAGGTACATCAACAAATATTAGCTCATTCCCATTAGCCATCACAAAAGGCTCTAAAAATAAGGATGCTGCTTGGGAATTTTTAAAATGGATTTCATCTCCTGAAGAAGAGCTGGATATTGTAACGCAAACTTGGGAAAACACAATTGACCCATCGCAGGCGTCAACAGTTGTTACACAGATTGATAATCTAAAAGATGCAAAATTAAATGAGCTTTCAAACAACTTCTATCAAGTTGGAGCTGAAGGATTCGAAAACTCTAAAGCGTTACCAAATATTCCAGAATGGTCACAGATTGCAGATATATTGAGTTCTGCTATTTCCAATATGGCTACAGGTGCGTCTGTAGAAAATGAATTAAATAAAGCTGCATCACAAGTTGAAGCCATTTTACAAAGCGCTGGTTATTACGAATAGTAAGGTTTTACAAGTGTGTTCAATATATAAATAGCTTAAATATATTAGCACACTTGTCTCTTTTTCATCTCATTCAAATAATTTCTTGTGGATATGTAGATATTCATATGAAATAAGAAAAGAGGTACCAGATGAATAAAAATCTTTTTAAGTATTTATTGTTGGCTCCAGCACTATTACTTATCTTATTAATTACAATTTATCCATTATTTAATTCATTTTGGATTAGTCTTCATGAATGGGATTTGAAAAAATCCGTTGAAATGGGTAATTTTGTTGGACTGGATAACTATATGAGGGCGTTTACAGATAAATATTTTTGGAATAGTGTCATCATCACACTTATTTTTGTAATTAGCACAGTTGTGATTACATTGACGTTAAGCTTTATTGTTGCTTTGTTATTAAGCACTGATAGTAAGTTTATGCAGTTTGTACGTGCGATTATTATTATTCCATTTGCAATCAGCCCAGCATTAGTAGGTTATTCATGGAGATTTATGTTAAATCCGGAATATGGCCTGTTCCATAAAATTATGGGTACATTTTCCCCCTTCTTAGGTGATGTTGTTTGGTTAGGTAGTAGTGTCACGTCTTTGTTGGCTTTAATATCGGTGACGGTATGGATTTGGCTACCATTTATGAGCTTAATGTTTATTAGTGGATTAATAGGTATTTCAACAGAGGTATATGAGGCAGCGAAAGTAGATGGAGCAACGTGGATACAAACGATTTTCAAGATTACGATACCATTAATGAAGCCTATTATTTTAATTGCTTCTATCTTAATGACAATGTTCACACTAAAAGTATTTGATCCTGTTGTCACTTTAACGCAAGGAGGACCAGGTAACTCAACAGAAGTATTGAATTTCTTCATTTATAAAAATGCTTTCAGATACTTTGATATGGGTTATTCGTCAGCATTAGGATATATATTAGCGATGATTACAATTATTTTTGTAGTCATTTATATGAGAAAATTAAGTAAAGGAGATGATTGGAGTTGACAGTTATAAAATCGACAAAACAAAAAAAGTTCAACATGAAGAATTTCCTTAGATATATTGGTGTATCCCTTGTGCTTATTTTCTTATTCTTACCTATATTATGGATTGTAATGACAGCTTTTAAAACAGAAAATGATTCATATAATTTTACGGTATTTTTTCAGCCAGTTTTAGATAATTTTAAGTTTTTATTTAGCCACCAATTTAATTTAGGAAAATACTATTTCAACAGTATATGGATTGTTTTTGCTACATTGATTATTACGATTCCAGTGAGTGTTTTAGCGGCATATAGTTTGTCTCGCTTCGAAATTAAAGGAAAACAATTAATTATGTTTGCTATTTTAGCTACACAATTTATTCCGTTAGTGGTGAATTTAATTCCATTATTTTTGATTTTCAGGAACTTAAGTTTAATTGATACGATAGTCGCGCTTATTATTGTTAATTTGGGACATACAATCCCTTATGCAATTTGGTTAATCAAAGGCTTTATCGATCGCGTTCCAATTGATACGGAAGAGGCAGCTTCGATTGATGGTGCGAGTAGATTTCAGATTATTACGAAAATTCTGATACCTACAGCGCTTCCTGGAATTATTACTGCCACA
Organism: Lysinibacillus sp. PLM2; assembly: GCA_023168345.1. Lineage (NCBI taxonomy): Bacteria > Bacillati > Bacillota > Bacilli > Caryophanales > Bacillaceae > Lysinibacillus > Lysinibacillus sp. PLM2. The sequence goes on from AP025689.1 coordinate 973,226, forward strand.
GTTTTCTGCTTTGTTATTACATGGAATGAATTTATGTTTGCATTGATTTTAACACAAAGAGAGGCTGTTACTCTACCAATCGCATTATCATTCTTCAATGGAGAAAAAGGTGTTGTTTGGAATCAAATGGCGGCTGCAGGAATTGTCTTTATGCTACCAACAGTTATTTTCATGCTTTTAGTGAGAAAACAGTTTGTACAAGGTATGACTTCAGGAAGTGTTAAATAAATAAAAAGGTGTGGTATACAAATGGAAAAAGAAAATAAACAGCTAGAAAAAAATTTGGAAAAAGAAGAGGTGTCGAATGTGAAAGAAACTATACCTGCAACGAAAAAAAAATATGACCATATCATTCATTATGCTAATACGGCAGATGTTAATATGATTGACCATCGAGATGATGAAGACTATATATCACTAGAAAGCTATCAAATTAAAAAGCAGAGTATGAAGGGTTTTAATAGTGAGTACAACAATATCGTTGATTATATTGTTAAAATTACAAGACAAATCTGGAAGGAGAAGGATATTGGTCTTATTTATGACACATATAGTACTGGTATTTCTGTCCATAAAGGACTAATTAATTCACATGGAATTAACGAAGTTATTTCGGGTACATTACAAACGCTACAAGCATTCCCAGACCGCAAAGGATTAGGCTGGAGTGTATTATGGTCTGGCAATGATGAAGATGGCTTTTTCACATCTCACCGAGGGAAGTCCTATGCAACAAATGCTGGAGATAGTGCCTATGGAAAGGCTACAGGTAAAAAGGTGATATTTAGAACAAGTGCGGATTGCTTAATTAAAGATAATAAAATTTATGAAGAATGGCTCGTAATGGATACATATCACTTAGTGCAACAATTAGGCATTGATCCTGTAGAAGTAGCCAAGAAATTTGCGAAAAGCTCAGTTAATCTAGCACCTCCAATTCAATTTGGTTTACCAGAGACAGCAGAAATGGGATTACCACCAAAATTATTGGATATAGATTTGAAAAATTGGGAAGTAGGCAATTTCATGCTTTACATGTTTAATCGAATTTGGGATCGACGCTCAATTAATTTCGTACGTGAATGTTATGAGGAAAATGCAGTTGTGCACTATGTATGTAATAAAGATGTAGTAGGATTTAATGAAATCCAAGGCATGTATATTAGCCTATTTGCATCTGTTCCAAATGCCAAACTGATTTTAGAACGCATCACATGTAATAAACGCGATAATGACTTTAACTGGGATGTGGCAGTACGCTGGCGCTTGCAAGGTGTACATGAAGGGTTTGGCTATTTTGGAGCACCCTCTGGAAAAATTATTGAAATTTTTGGCATCAATCATTATAAAATCCGTAATAAAAAAATCGTAGAAGAACATTTCTTATTTGATGGAATCGAGGTTTTACGACAAATTCATACTGAGGTATCGAATGAAGATAGCGGCATTATTATTGAAGATGGCAATTTTTCTGGGGTATCTTAAGCAATTTCAAACTTTCAAATTCAAAGGAGAACGGCATGAAAAAGACACAGTTATGGATTAATGGTCAATGGGAACCGACAGAACAAACATATGAACTTTATGCACCATTTTCTGGTGAATTACTTGCAAATGTAGCAAAAGCAACTGTTTCAGATGTTAATCGTGCAATTGAAACATCACAGGAAGCGTATCAAGCATTTAAGCAAACAAGTGCATATGAACGTTCTGAAATATTGTATAAAGTAGTGGAACTACTGAAGATGCGTAAACAAGAAATGGTTGATATTTTAGTGAATGAAGCTGGTAAGCCTATGAAAGCGGCAATAGCGGAAGTAGAGCGTACCATTTCAACTTATTTATTTGCTGCCGAAGGTGCTAAACAGCCTAGCGGTGAAACTGTCCCTCTAGATGCTTCACCAACTGGAGTTGGCTATATGGGATATACAAATAGAGTTCCTTTAGGCGTTGTTTCAGCAATTACACCATTTAATTTTCCGTTTAATTTAGTAGCGCATAAATTAGGACCAGCCTTTGCTGCGGGGAATACAGTTGTGTTAAAACCAGCAAATCAAACACCAATGAGCGCACTATTTATGGCGGAAATATTTAAAGAAGCTGGATTACCAGATGGGGCACTACAAATTGTTACTGGATCAGGTGGGGAATTGAGCGAAGCTTTGACTACTCATAAATACATCAAAAAGGTCACATTTACTGGTAGTGAGAAAGTCGGGTTGGAGATTAAAGAAAAAGTAGGCTTACGAAAGCTGACGTTAGAATTAGGATCAAATTCTGCATTAATTATTGAACCAAGTACTCCAATTCAACAGATTATTCAGCGAGCTGTTAATGGCGCATTTAATTTCGCAGGACAAGTCTGTATTTCGTTACAAAGGATATATGTGCATCAATCTATCTATTCACAGTTTGTAGAAACTTTCGTAGAAGAAACAAAAAAATTAGTTATTGGCAATCCGGCAGATGCGAATACTGATATATCAGCTATGATTAATCTAAAAGAAGTACAACGTTTGCAAAGATGGTTAGAGGAAGCGAAGGAATCGGGGGCACAAATTATTGCTGGAGGGACTTTTACAGATCGTATTATGACACCTACAGTCGTCGTTAATACTTCTCCAAACATGAAAATCATATGCCAAGAAACATTTGCACCTATCGTTTCAATTGTACCGTATAAGGATTTGGATGAGGCAATTAATCTAGTCAATGCTTCTAATTATGGATTGAATGTTGGTATCTACACGCAAAATTTAACAGATGCCCTGTATGTAGCAGATGAAATTGAAACAGGGTCATTGATTATTAATGATATTCCCTCTTTCCGTGTAGACAATATGCCGTATGGTGGAGTAAAGCAAAGTGGTTATGGGCGTGAAGGAATTAAATTTGCTATTGAAGAAATGACGAATTTGAAATTTATAGCAGTGAAAAAGAGTTTGTGAGAAGAGTAGGAGGGAATTTAAAATGATTTATGTGAAACAAGCCAAAAGCACAACTACAACATCAATGAACGAAGTGTCTACAATTGTTAAGGATATTATTGAAGATATAAAGCAAAACGGAGATGCAGCAGTATTAAAATATGAGGAGAAATTTGGTTCTTCTAATAGACCTTTTCGAGTAACGCAGGAAGAGATTGATAATAGCATTGCTCAACTCTCAAGTGACACAAAAGAATTAATCGATAGAGTAGTAGAACGGGTAAATGCCTTTGCTAAGGCGCAATTAAGGTGCTTACAGCCATTAGATGCAGATTTCGGTGATGGCATTAGAATGGGGCATAAAATCGTACCAATTGAAACAATTGGTGCATATATTCCTGGGGGGCGTTTCCCATTACTTTCTTCAGGTCCAATGGTGGTTGTGCCAGCAAAAGTAGCGGGTGTTAAGCGCATTGTTGCGTGTAGCCCTGCAAACTATCAAGGAGGAATTCACCCAGCAGTTTTATACGGACTTGTCAAATCTGGTGCTACAGATATTTTTGCTATTGGTGGTGCACAAGCCATTGCTGCAATGGCTTATGGTACAGAAACAGTACCAGAAGTAAGCATGATTGCAGGTCCAGGAAATAAATTTGTAGCAGAAGCAAAAAAACAAGTTTTCGGAAAAGTAGGAATCGACTTACTTGCAGGTCCAAGTGAAGTTATGGTATTTGCTGATGAACAAGGCGATGCATTAAAAATTACTGCTGATTTATTGGCGCAAGCTGAACATGACCCGAGTGCACGTGCGATATTTGTGACAAACTCGATAGATGTAGCAAATCGAGTAGTAGAACAAGTACATGAAACATTGAAGGAATTTTCAAATGATTCACCAGCACATGCTTCTTGGGAAGATTACGGTGAAGTCATTGTTACGGATTCAATCGAAGAAGGAATCGCCGTATGCAATGATTATGCAAGCGAGCATTTACATTTACATGTAGAAGAAGCTGATAAATATACAGTAGGTTTAACAAATTACGGTTCTTTATTTATTGGAGAGGATAGCTCAGTTGTATTCTCTGATAAAGTGTCGGGTACAAATCATACACTCCCTACACTAAAAGCTGCTAAGTATACAGGCGGACTATGGGTAGGAAGCTATATTAAAGTATTAACGCATCAAAAAATAGCAGGTGAAGGTGTCCAATACTTAGCGAAACACGCTGCACAGCAGTCTGAAATCGAAGGGTTAGAGGGACACAAACTATCTGCAGCAGTTCGAATCAAATAAACGTCCTCGGCTAGAAACATATATTTACACACATAGAATGAGTGGCAAGATGGTGCTTGTTACTCCAGTGAAATAATATAAAAAATCGTGCAAGAGCAATCTTGCGCGATTTTTCCAATTATTAGGTATAACGGAAGGCATAAGGAATTGTATGAGAGAGAAATTAAAACAAAATTATTTTCGATAGTTGTGTACACGATATTAGTTAAATAAAGAAGTTTATTTTTGGCATCTACTCTATTCTATTTAAGATTTTATATTAGTGTCGATATAGATATTGAGGTGGAATTTATGAAAATCGAAGTGATTGAATCTAAAAGTGGAGAGCCCACATTAAAAATAAATGATTATTTTATACACAGTAAATATAATCCAAGACGAGAAGCTCAGCAATTGGCTGAACAATATTACACACCTCGACATGCTCATATTCTATTCGGTTATGGATGTGGATATTTGTTAGATGAGTTGTTGGAAATTGTAAAGAATAATGAACCAATTATAGTGATTGATCCATTATTTGATGATCATCTTATTAAAATAAAAAAGAAACATGAGCATTTACACTTATATAATAGTAAAAGCATTAAGCATATTGAAATTGTTTTAGAGGAATGTGCATTAGAATATCGTACAGAGTTCAAAGTAATTAGTTTATCAAATTATGATAAGTTATTCCCAGAACTTTTTAAGGAACTACTTTTAGGAATAAAAGGAGTTCAATATAGAAATCAAGTTAATGATTTTACATTACTTCGATATGCGAAAGACTGGCAATCAAACTTTACACAAAATATGTTTAATTTAAAAAAGGATAATAATTTAAAATTACTCTATCAAACATATAGTGCACCTGTAGTTGTTGCTTCAGGGGGGCCTTCCTTGATGAAACAACTCCCGTTATTAAAAAAGTATCGAGATAAATTTGTCTTAATTGCATCAGGTTCTACAGCATCAACTCTATTAGCGGAAAATGTCGAACCGGATTATGTTGTTACAATTGATGGTGGTCTACCAAACTTTAACCATTTTAAAAATTTATTTTTTGAACATGCAAAAATAATCTATACTATGCAAAACCATCCTGGGGTTCGTAATTCTTTTAAAAAGGAAGGTTATATATTTGGACTACAAGGCTTCCGTGCACTAAATCGATATATGGAAAATCAATTATATGTCGACTTAGTCATTGTTGAAGGTGGCGGAAGTGTTGCCCATAGTGCATTTTCGATTGCCCAATATATCACAAGTGGTCCTATTGCTTTAATCGGCCAAGACTTAGCATTTACCGATAACTTAACTCATGCAAAGCATAATAGAAATGCAAAAGTTGTTGATGATGAATTTTTAAAGAAAAGAGAAGCATTTCAATCTGAAGGATATTATGGAGAAAAAGTTTGGACGACACCTGTCTTTTACTCTATGAAATTGGAATTTGAAGATTTATTAAAAGTACACCCACCTAGAAATCAATTTTATAATTGTACCGAAGGCGGAATTAAAATCAATGGATACGAACAAATACCATTCCAAACTTTTTTAGAGGAAAATACCCAAGGTAAGATAGATATTATAGAAGGGGGTTCTAATCAACCATTGTTGCTAGAAGTTGAATCTAGAATTGAGAAAGAAATATCATTATATAAAGATCTTATAGAAACTCTTCAAAACGGTTTAAAGTACTTAAATCAAAATCGATTACCACACCAGTTTGAAGAGAAGATACTAAGAAAATTAGATAAAGTAGATAGAACAGTAAGCGGAATTATTGAACAACTAGCAATTGAAACTATTACTGTTCCTGTTACAATGAAAGTGCAAAAAGGTTTTCTACCAAAAGATAATGAAACACAAGTTGAATCATATAAACGTGTAAAAAAACAAACGGAAGTCTTGTATAAAGAACTAATTACGGCTGTTGAATTCTCTCTCAAATGTGCCGAAGATGTTCTTTCAAAGAATGAAGGAGATCAATTATTATGTCAGAATTAGTAGTAGAAGTAATTGAAAGTTATAACAATTATATAGAGAACGTAGGACCTGGAAGTATAAAAATTGCTGAACATTTAAGAAAAGATGAAATACAAGATGCAATGCAAATGATTCTTCAGTTTTCTGAAGGAATGAGTTGGCTTGTTCAAGCAAGTGAACTATTAATTAAAAATGGTGTAAAAGTTGTATTAGAAACTGAAAAAATAAATGAATTTTTAACCGAAATCAATAATGGACTTGAAATGGAAGACTTTGTAATAGTTGCTGATATGTTTGAGTATGAGATTGCTCCATTTTTTGAGGAATCACCTCGTATAGAAGGATTCGAAAGTTAATGGATTGGGACATTGTTACTGCGCGAAATGGTGATAAATCATTAAAATTAAATGGCATGTCAATCTATAGTAACTATCGTCCTAGAGAAGACGCATGGAAATGGGTTGAAAACGAATTTGATGTTGAAGCAGATAGTTATTTGTTAATTGGTTTGGGACTAGGCTATCATGCGGAAAAATTAACAAAATTAGCCGGTGAAAAGCCTGTATTTGTATATTACTTTCATGAATTTGAAAAACGATTTGTTCAGTCAAATAATTTAAATGTTGAACTAGTTTCAACATTGGAAGGTATTGTTTTAAGCAAAAATATTCAAGTAATGATACCGAATGTGTGGATTAGAGCCTTAGGAGAAAATCATCCGTTATTACCATATTTAGAGGATATAAAAATAAATCAAATTACGTATAAAAAGTCCTCTGAAATGATGAGAATAAATTTCATGAAAAATATGCAGTTAAAAGACTTTAAACCATATCCCAAATTTAATCATACTATTGCATGCTTAATTTCTTCAGGACCCTCATTGGATGAAACACTTGAGTGGGTGAAAGATGTACAAGAGGATATTGATATTTTTGTAGTTGGCTCTGCTTTAAAATTGGTGATAGCACAAAAAATAAAACCAAGTGCTGTTATTATTTCTGATCCAAAGCTAACAATTAAACGACAATTAGAGAATGTGAATTATGATGGACCTTTATTTTATTTAAGTACTACTAATCATGAAACAGTTTGTGAACATAAAGGGAATCGTTTCATTTTGTTTCAACAGGGATATTATGAAGCAGAGAAAAGTGGAAATGAGTTAGGTTTTCCATTAATTGAAACAGGTGGGTCAGTAGCGACTACAGCATTTAGTCTAATTGAGTCTTTAGGTTATACGATGTTAGTTTTATTTGGTCAAGATTTAGGTTTTAATGAAGATAAAACACACGCTGTGAAATCAACATCGGGTCGACAAATTAAACCTTCTGAAAAATATAAAACTATCATCTCAAATAGTGGGGAAGAAATTAAAACTTCTTCTAATCTAAGTACTTATTTACGTTGGTTTAATAAGAAAATAGGAAACTCAAAAATGAGAGTTTATAATACTGCTTGGTTTGGTGCAAAAATAGCGAATACGCCATACATAGATAAACAACAGTTCCATAAATTACTTAGAGATTAAGCCTATGTTTTCATAGGTTTTTCTTTATAATTGTCGAAATTAACCGATACTAATTATGTGATTTTCGATATAATTAGACAAAGCGAAAAGATTGGAGAAAGTATTTGTTATGAATATTCTTAAAAATAAAACAGTTTTAGTAACAGGTGGAACAGGTTCCTTTGGTAAAAAATTTGTCAAAAAGGCATTAGAATCCGATGTGAAAAAAGTAATAATTTTCAGCCGTGATGAATTGAAACAATATGAAATGAAACAAGAATTTAGTGATAAACGTTTACGTTTCTTTATTGGCGATGTTAGAGATAAGGAACGCTTACATAGAGCCTTTGATGGAGTTGATTTTGTAATTCATGCAGCTGCAATGAAACATGTAGATGCTTGTGAATATAACCCATTTGAAGCAGTGAAAACAAATATTCATGGTGCTCAAAACGTGATTGAAGCTGCAATTGATTGTGGTGTTGAAAAGGTAATAGCACTTTCAACAGATAAAGCATGCAGCCCAGTAAATTTGTATGGTGCAACAAAACTTGCTTCTGACAAATTGTTTGTTGCAGCAAACGCTTATGTTGGTGACAAACAAACGCGTTTTGCAGTAGTTCGTTACGGGAATGTAGTTGGGAGTCGTGGAAGTGTAGTACCGTTCTTTAAGAAAATTCGGCATACTGGAGTACTACCTGTGACTGATGAACGTATGACTCGATTTTGGATTACACTTGATCATGGTGTGCAATTTGTACTAGACAACTTAGAACGTATGCATGGTGGAGAAGTATTTGTACCGAAAATACCTAGTATGAGAGTAGTAGATTTAGCTAAAGCAATTGGACCTGAATGTAAAATCGAATTTGTTGGAATCAGACCTGGTGAAAAGCTTCATGAATCGATGATTATGGAAGATGATGCACGTCATACTGTTGAGTTTGATACATATTACGTCATTCAACCTGAGTTCCCATTTTGGTCTAAAAAGTTTGCTGAGGGTGGAAAAGCATTACCAAAGGGATTTGTTTATGCAAGTGATAATAATTCAGAATGGTTAACAATTGAGGAGTTAAGAGAATTAGCAGAGGAAATGGAATGATTGCTGTAATTTGCGGGGTACATTGGATGACATACGGTAAAGTACTTAATTGAACAAGGTAAGCAAGTAGGTGTTATGATAACTTAAGTACTGGCCATCGAGAATTTTTTCTACCCACAATTTCATATGTAAATGGTGATCTTGAAAATGAAAATAACTTAAATGAATTTTCAGTGATTATCGAAACATTTAAACGGTTTAAGAAAGTTTTAAAAACCTATTTTCAAAAGGTTTTAGAAAGATTGAATTTTTTGGATTGGTCACTTAAATGATTACGAATGGGAAACAAGTATATTTTATAGAACTGAAAATATACTAGGTATTTAGCTATAAGTTGAGAGGAAGGTCCCATTTGAAAAATAAAAGTATTTATCTGTATGGAACAGGTGATTATGGTAAGAAGTTAACAAAATATTAAATGAAAACAATTACAAAATAAAAGGCTATATAGATAAAAAATATACATTGTCTCAATTCGAAGACAAATCAATTTATGATATTAAACAAGTAATTAGTAATAATAATAGTTTTATCGCTGTTGCATCATCTTTTTATGAAGAAATATCTATATGGCTCATAAATATGGGGTTAATTGAGAATAAGGATTTTTGTAGTGGAGATTTCTTTATGCCAAACTACTACTCGAAAGTTACATATTCTCAATTTGGAGAAGATATTTTAATTGGAAGTATATTACATAAATTGAAATTTAAGGGCAAAGGGTTTTTTATAGATGTTGGTGCATATCATCCCTATAAATTTTCAAATACATATAAGTTTTATTTAGACGGTTGGTCAGGAATAAATATAGATCCTACACCATATAAAACGACACTATTTGATTTTTTTAGATCAAGAGACATTAAATTTAAATTTTGGAGTTTCTAATGTTGAACAGGTAATTAATTTTTATATTTATAATGAAAATGCTTTTAATACAACAGAAAAGATCTAGTCAATTTTAGAAAGAACGAATTGAAATTACACCCAAAAGAAATTCAACAACTAAGTTTTAAAAGGTTAGATACTATATTAAATGAATTTTGCAATAAGAGAGTGATAACACTGTTAAATATTGATGTAGAAGGGAATGAAATGGAAGTTATTGAATCAATGAATTCGAATATCTACAATCCATTAATTATTTGTGTTGAAATTCATAACTTTGAAAATAGCCACATAAAAAGAGGTTAGAAGATTATAAATTTGTTGCCAAATCAATTGCTAGTGCAATTTTTGTTAAATCTCTTGAATTTGCTGATAGGTAGTATTTTTATTAATTTTTTATCTTTTTTATCATTTACATAGAATAAGATAATTCGAAGTATATTTTTATTACTAGTTATTTTTGTACTTAATCGAATGTGAAGTAAATTTAAAATCAATTATGAATTGCTATTTTAATACATTGATATAAAAAAATTAAAATTTAAATGAGGAAATTAAAATGAAAAAACCAGTAGCATTTATTATTTTTAATCGGCCAGACACGGCTTCATCTGTATTCCAAAAAATTCGAGAATATGCACCTGATAAACTATTTGTCATTGCAGATGGACCTCGTATTGATAAAGAAGGTGAGGCTGCTCTTTGTGAAGAAACAAGAAAGACAATAAATGTTGATTGGGAGTGTGAAGTTTATACAAATTTTTCAAATGTCAACTTAGGTTGCAGAAACAGGGTTTCTAGTGGAATCACTTGGGTATTTGAACATGTAGAAGAAGCGATTATTTTAGAAGATGATTGTTTACCTTCGAATTCATTTTTCAGATTTTGTGAACAATTATTAGTTAAATATAAAAATGATACTCGAATAGCTGCTGTTTCGGGAGATAATTTCCAACTAGGAGAAAAAAGAACTGATAATAGTTATTATTTTTCTAGATATCCACATTGCTGGGGATGGGCTACATGGAAACGGGCATGGGATCTATTTGATGGAAATATGGATACTTGGCCTGAAGTACGGGACGGTGGATGGCTAAATGATTATTTAAGAGACCCTGAAACAATCGAATATTGGTATAAAGCTTTTGAAAATGTTTATAGAAGACAATTAGACTCTTGGGCAACAATCTGGACCTATACATGTTGGAAAGAAAACATGTTATCTATATTACCTAATGCTAATCTAGTAACTAATATTGGCTTTGATGATAGAGCTACACATACGGTAGATTCTTCTTCAAATTTAAACAATTTACCTTCCTTTGAGATGAATTTTCCTTTAAAGCATCCGGAATTTATGATTAGAGATTCTAATGCAGATATAAATACTGATAGAATTAATTTCAAAATTCCAATTGAAAAAGTCCCAATGTACTCTCCAAAATTTTATATGGATTTACTAGTGCAAGATATGTTTAATGATCTAAACCAACTTACTAAGTCTTTATTAAATTATAAAGATAAAAATATTTATTTATTTGGGACGGGTAAAATAGCAAAATTATTAGTTAAAGTTGCTGAACGTAATGATATAAAAATAATTAATATAATAGATAATGATATTAGTAAGCATGGAAGTAGATTATTAAATATAGAAATTACAAAACCTATTGTTTTACAAAATACATTATCTAACACAATCGTTCTAAATTCAGTAGAAGGCAATCATGATAAACAAATAAAAAGTCAATTATTAGAATTAAATAAAGAAATTGACGTAATAAGTTGGAAGGAGTTATTTTCTTAGTTTTCAGTATAGATCAGGAGGATATTATATTTACAGATTACAAAATAATAAAACTATATTAGCTTCCCAAATTCTCAATGTGGAGATATATATAAGAAAAGAATGTGTTTTGGACAATTTGTTATTAGAAATACTGAAAAGGTTTATAAAGAAAATTTTAAAAGAATATTTTGAAGAATTACTTTGAAGAATTACTAAAATAATAATTGAATAATAAAAAGTAATGTATAAAAAATGGGGGAAAAAAATGAGTTTATTTAATTTAATAAGAAAAAAAGTAGAAACATATAAGGATGTTTTTTTTATTGATTGTTTTTTTGAAACAGAAAATAAATTTAAAAAAATATTTATTTTTGGTGCAGGTGGAAGAGGACAAAACGTATTGCAAGAGTTGAAATCAAGAAATATCCCAGTAGCGGGCTTTATTGATAGTGATGCGACAAAAAAGGGAACTTTGATAGACGGTATCGAAGTATTCTCTATGCCCGATGTGAAAAATATAAATGAGCCATATTTTATATTAATTGCTAGTCAATGGGGTCGAGAAATTTCTATCCAATTAGAATTAGCAGGCATACATAATTATAGAAAATACGAATACTTTGAGAGTATTATTATTCGAACTTGGGCGGAACGACATGATTTTATGAAATTTTTAAAAGACAATGAAGAAAAATTTCAAGCGGTATATAACCTGTTAGAGGATGAAGATTCAAAAGAAAGCTGGATTAAATATTTAGCATATCGAATTACAGGTAACTTAAATATTTTAGGGAATGTTAGCTTCCCACAATATTTACATCCAGAAGTGAAGCCAAAAAGTGGGGACATCATAATTGATGGCGGTGCTTTTGATGGAGATACAGTAAAATTATTCTATAAACATATTTCAGATGAATTACAAATTCATTCTTTTGAGCCAGCTAATAGCAATTATAAGCTACTGGAACAATATGTTCAGCAAAATAAGCTTGAAAATGTTTTTGTTAATAAGTATGGTCTTGGTAATTCAGAAGCGGTTTTATATATGGAAACTGATGAGGAAGCTAGAGAGGGATATGAAATTAAGGCAGAAGGAAATGAAATTGTTAAAATTATATCTATTGATGAATATAAAAAACGTGTCGGCTTAGAAAAAGTTGATGTAATTAAAATGGATATTGAAGGTTTTGAATTAAAAGCGTTGCAGGGTGCTTTAAATACGATAAAAGCCTACAAGCCAAAGCTACAAATTTGCTTGTATCATAACTTTTCTGATTTGATTGAGATTCCACTTTTTATTCATAATCAATTTAAACAATTAAACTATAAATACTATGTAGGTATTCATTGGAATATTGCAAATGACTGGGAATTTTTATTGTATTGTAAATAGATAAAATTTATACATTGGGTAAACACTTATAAAATACATTCCAATCGATTCTGTCGACTAGTAAAAATTTTTGGTCGACAGTACTTTTATTTAGGAAGTATAAGGAGATTTTAAAAATGAAAATATTAATAATCCCCTCGAAAATGCTAAGTTGGTATGGAGGTATTGAGTTCTTCTGTAAGCTAGCGAATAGTATGATACTAAATGACGAGCATCAATATGTGATACTTTGTACAGAAGAAGAAAAGAAAATTATACAGGTGTTAATCAATATAAATGATTTTCAATTAGAGATTGTAAAAGATGTCAATTATACAAAGATTGAGCACGTAATACAGCAACAGCAGATCGACCTTGTATTTTCATTTCAATTGAATCTAGGAGAATTACTTGATATTCCTTGGATTGGCTATATTCCAGATTTTCAGCATAAGCATTTACCAGATTTATTTAGTGACTCTGAAATTAAGAATCGAAACCAATCTTTTGAGAAGTTATATAAAAAGGCGAATAAAGTATTGCTTACTTCACAGGATGCTTTGAACAATGCAGCTTTATATTATCCAAAGATGGTGGAAAAAAACTATGTACTTGACTTAAAGCCTATTTCTGTCCAACGTTTAATGAAGGATGAATCAGTCTTTGAGAGATTCAATGTAGAAAAATACAAATATTTTATTATTTGTAATCAGTTTTGGGCTCACAAAAACTATGAAACAGCTCTTGCAGCAATAGACATCATGGTTAATGAGGAAAAGCAAAACGATATAAAACTCATATGTACAGGAAATCTTTCAGATTATCGTAATTTGGATTATATTAATGGGTTAAATCAATTTTTAAAAGATCATAAGTTAGAGCAGTATGTTCATTTTTTAGGTCATGTTGAAAAGGTCGAGCAATTAACGTTAGTTAAGTATGCGATAGCAGTCATACAGCCTACATTATATGAAGGGGTGCCAGGCGGAGGTATTGCGTCAGATGCATTAGTTTTAGGGAAGCGGCTTATTCTTTCTGATATTACAATAAATAATGAAATATCAAATGAAAATACAATATATTTTCAAAAGAAAAGTGCTAAAAGCCTTGCAAATGTAATGCAACACGTCATAAAAGTGGGTGTATACGATTTTTCGCAAGAAGATATTGAAAAGAATCAGATTATATTAGCAAATAGTATAAATAGATTGATTTACCTTGTTACTCAAGAAAATAAAACTCGAGACCTAAAATGTATTTTGAATTACTCAGTATATGATAAATGCATTCAAAAGGATCGTATGGGTAATCTATTACACTTCATTGATAAGCCATCTACACAAGTTTATAAAAGCTCAATTCGTTTAGTTAATTCTAATGGAGGAAATTTCTTTAAAAATTTAAGTACAGCAAATGTTAATGACATTGTGCTAAAAAAACTAGGTCTTGCAGAAGAAGATAATAGTAAAATTATAGAGGAAGATATTTTTTCTATTTCAATTCATCATTATATCACTCAATACTTATTAAAGGATTTACCGAATAACCATAAACTATATATTTATGGTGATGGTGGTCATACGAAGACCTTGTTAGAGGAAGTTGATTTTAGTCAATATAATTTAAAAGGTATTTTATCTAAAAACGTGAAAAATCCTTCGATAAATGGAATAGAAGTAAGTAATATTCTCGATATTATTATTGACTTACATACCTATATTCTAATTTCTTCTTCTAGCTATGAAGATGAGATTTTTGAAGAGTTAACATGCACGATACCAACGCATCAAATAATTAAAATATACGGTTAGGGCTATAAGAGGTGCATATATTGAAAACAGCATTTATTACTGGAATTACAGGACAAGATGGAATTTATTTAACAAGGCTACTAATGGATAAAAATTATACTATCCACGGTTTAGTACGTAAGCTACCAAATAATGAGCTTATTACAATGCATCCATTTTTAAAGAATGTAAAGTTTTATACAGGTGATATTACAGATACTGCGACGGTTTTTAAATTAATTGCTGAAATACAGCCAGATGAAATCTATAATTTAGCTGCAATGTCACATGTGAAAGCTTCCTTTAATAATCCATTATATACAGCAGATGCAGATGCACTAGGTATCGTAAGGATTTTAGAAGCAGTAAAAACATTAAAACTACATCAAAAAACAAAAATATATCAAGCATTATCGAGTGAGTTGTTCGGTAAATGTGAGTTTTCTCCGCAAAATGAGAAAACACCATTTAATCCGCAAAATCCTTATGCAATTGCAAAATTGTACTCTTATTGGATGTCTAAAAATTATCGAGATGCTTATGGCATGTTTATTGCGAACGGTATTTTATATAATCATGAATCCCCAATAAGGGGAGAGGATTATGTTACAAGAAAAATAACTTTATCTGTAGCGAAAATCAAGCACGGTATACAGGATACTAT
Organism: Lysinibacillus sp. PLM2; assembly: GCA_023168345.1. Lineage (NCBI taxonomy): Bacteria > Bacillati > Bacillota > Bacilli > Caryophanales > Bacillaceae > Lysinibacillus > Lysinibacillus sp. PLM2. The sequence continues at coordinate 988,539 of AP025689.1, forward strand.
ATATTTAGGTAACTTGGATGTAATGAGAGATTGGGGATTCGCAGGTGACTATGTCGAGGCTATGTGGAAAATGCTTCAGCTAGAGCATCCAGAGGATTTTGTTATTGCAACGGGAATTATACATAGCGTGCGCCAATTTGTGGAACAATCATTCCAACAGGTAGGTATTACAATTGAATGGCATGGAACAGGCATTAAAGAAATAGGTATCGATAAAAATACTGGAACGACATTAGTAAAAATAGACCCTCAATTTTTCAGACCAATCGATGTAGATATTTTAGTAGGGGATGCAACTAAGGCAGAGAGAATTCTTGACTGGACACCTAAAACAGCATTTTCAGAGCTGATTAAAATTATGGTAGAATCCGATTTACAATATATAAAAAAATTAAAGTGAGGTTTTATATACATGAAAAAAGCACTTATAACAGGTATCACCGGACAAGATGGTGCTTATTTAACTAAGCTATTGCTAGAAAAGGGCTATGAGGTTCATGGTCTTGTACGTCGCTCATCGATTGAACGTTATTATCGCATTGAAGCTTATTTAAGCGATGTAATATTGCATTATGGGGATATGACTGATTCCACGAACTTAATTCGTATCATTGCTGAAGTACAACCTGATGAGATTTATAATCTAGCAGCTATGAGTCATGTGAAGGTATCATTCGATACTCCAGAATATACAGCAAATGCTGATGGATTAGGGACCCTTCGTTTACTTGAGTCGCTTCGCATACTTGGATTTGAAAATAAAACTAAAATATACCAAGCATCAACAAGCGAATTATATGGAAAAGTCCAAGATACTCCGCAATCAGAAATAACACCATTTTATCCACGTAGTCCATATGCAGCGGCGAAAATTTATGCGTATTGGATTACGGTAAACTATCGAGAAGCTTATAATATGTTTGCCACAAATGGGATATTATTTAATCATGAATCACCATTAAGAGGGGAAACATTTGTTACTCGAAAAATTACCATTGGAGTTGCAAATATTAAACATGGTAAACAAGATTGTCTGTACTTAGGTAATCTAGATGCAAAACGCGATTGGGGATTTGCAGGTGATTATGTTGAAGCAATGTGGTTAATTTTGCAACAAGAAAAGCCAGAGGATTTCGTCATTGCTACTGGTCAAACAAGGACAGTTCGTGAATTTGTAGAACGTGCTTTTGCAGAGGCAGATATAAATATTGAATGGCAAGGAAAAGGAATAGAGGAAAAGGGTATTGATAGGTCGACTGGTAAAGTAGTTGTTGCTGTTGATCCAAAATTTTTCAGACCAACAGAAGTAGATTTACTAATTGGAAATCCAACTAAAGCAAAGGAAATATTAGGATGGGAAGCGAAAACGAGTTTTGATGAACTTGTAAGAATGATGGTAGAAGAAGATTTACTTCGTGTTGGAAAATAAAAGAAGGCGAAGGTTTTAAATTTCATATCTTCTTTTCAATTACATTTCTCAAAAAACCCATAAAATGTTAAAAATGAAAGAGTGAAGAACATGAAACTTATATTATTATCAGGCGGATCAGGAACTAGACTTTGGCCACTTTCAAATGATTCAAGAGCAAAACAGTTTTTAAAAGTTCTTCGTAATGAATCAACCGGTGAACTCGAATCAATGGTTCAAAGAGTATATAGACAATTGTTAAAAATTGTCACTCCAAAAGATATTATTGTTGCAACAAATTCTGCACAAGTCGATATGCTCCGCAATCAATTAGGGGATATTCCGATTGTTGTGGAGCCTGAGAGACGAGATACATTTCCTGCGATTGCCCTTTCTTGTACATATCTTTTCAATACTTTAGGAGTACAGCTAGATGAAATTGTTGGGGTGATGTCTGTAGACGCCTTCGTAGATGTTGCATTTTACCATAAAGTGAAGGAACTTGAAAAACTTGTAGTAGAAACAAATACTGAAATTGGTTTACTTGGAATCAAACCAACTTATCCTTCTTCAAAGTATGGTTATCTTATTCCAAAGGAACATAAAGAATATATGCAAGTAGGACGATTCGTAGAAAAACCATCGGAAGGAGAAGCGGAAGTATTAATTGATGATGGAGCGTACTGGAATAGTGGTGTATTTGCTTTTCCACTTCAATTAATTTTAAAAAAACTAGTGAGTCACAATTTTTCAACCGATTATGATCAGTTACTTAAAGAATTTTCTTCCTTACCAAAAAACAGTTTTGACTATGAAGTTGTAGAACATTTATCTAATATAGTTGCACTAACATATGACGGGTATTGGAAAGACCTTGGAACATGGAATACCTTAACAGAAGAAATGTCTCAACAAGTAATTGGAAACGGTGGTTTGAGTGAAGACAGTGTGAATACACACATTATCAATGAATTAGATTTACCAGTAAAAGTACTTGGAATTTCTAATGCTGTTGTAGCAGTGAGTGCAGATGGAATACTAGTAACTGATAAACCTGCAAGTTCTAGAATGAAAGATATGCTTCATGAAGGTTTGTTTTCAAGACCGATGTTTGAAGAACGGAGATGGGGATGGTATAGAGTGTTAGATTTCACGAAAAAGGATAATCGTGAAATCTTAACAAAACGACTTTGTATAAAAGCAGAGAAAAATTTAAGTTATCAATATCATAATAGCCGTGAGGAAATTTGGACGATAATCTCAGGGGAAGCTTTATTTATTCAAGATGGAGATATTCGAAAAATTTTACCAGGAGAAACATTACATATCCCTGTTGGATCAAAACATTCGCTGTTTGCTATAGAAGATACTGAAATTATCGAAGTTCAGATAGGTGAAGCTATAATTGAAGAAGATATTGTTCGTTTAGAATATGTTTGGGATATTATAACAGTTACTCAATAAATACATGAAATGAGCTGAAGATATTTCAGTTCTTTTCTTTTTAGACGATATAAAAGTTGGAGAATAAAAAGTAAAGGTGCGAAACATGAATAAACAGTCGAAAATATATGTAGCAGGCCACCGTGGTTTAGTAGGATCTGCAATTGTAAGAAATTTGAAATTAAAAGGTTACTCTAATATTATACATAAAACAAGCCACGATTTAGATTTACGAAAGCAGGATGCGGTTCAAAATTTTTTTGAAACAGAGCAACCTGAATATGTCTTTTTGGCAGCTGCAAAAGTTGGGGGGATTTTATCCAACTCTACTTATCCTGGACAATTTTTATATGATAATTTAATGATACAATCGAATGTAATTGAAGCAGCAAAACAATTTGGAGTAAAAAAACTATTGTTTCTTGGAAGTACGTGTATTTATCCTAAAATGGCACCACAACCATTGAAAGAAGATTACTTACTAACTGGAGAACTAGAGCCTTCTAACGAAGCATATGCAATAGCAAAAATATCTGGAATTAAAATGTGTAATGCTTATAATAAGCAATACGGTACAGAATTTATTAGTGTCATGCCAACCAATTTATATGGACCAAATGATAATTTCAACTTAGAATCCTCTCATGTGTTGCCAGCGTTGATGAGAAAAATTCATGAAGCCAAAATGAATAAAAATGATTCTGTTGTTGTTTGGGGTAGCGGTAAACCTTTGAGGGAATTTTTACATGTAGATGATATGGCAGATGCATGTGTCTATATAATGGAAAGTTGTAATGTTGAAGTTATTGGCGAATTTGTAAATATCGGAACAGGCAAAGAACTCTCGATTTTAGAACTAGCTAAAACATTATGTGATGTTATTGGATTTAAAGGGGAAATTGTTTTTGATTTTAATAAGCCCGATGGTACACCTCGGAAATTAACAGATGTAACGAAACTCCATGGATTAGGATGGAAACATCAAATAGAGTTAAAGGAAGGAGTACAAGATACATATCAATGGTATCTTGAACATGTAGCAAAAAATGAGTAAAGGACCAAAAATAAGTATTATTACAGCATGCTATAATGCTGAACTATCAATTGAACAAACAATTCAAAGTGTCTTCAACCAGACTTATGACAATATAGAATATATTATTGTCGATGGAGCGTCTACTGATGGAACAATGAAGGTTGTAGAAAAGTATAGAAATAAGATTGATATAGTCATTTCTGAACCAGATAAAGGAGTTTATGATGCTTTTAATAAAGGTTTATCAGTTGCTACAGGTAAGTATGTTCAATATTTAAATTCAGATGATTATTTAATAAATGAAAATGTCATTGAAAAAGTTGTTATTGAACTGACTCAAAATAACTTTCCTGAAATTGTTTATGGTGGAATTATTCGATTAGATAGTGATACAGGATATATTAATATTACTAATGAACATATTGATATAACAAAAAAAATGATACCTCACCCAGCAACTTTTGTAGATAGAAATTTACTTCTAAAAACAGGAGGGTTTGATTTAACTTATAAAATTGCTGCAGACTATGACCTAATCAGTAAATTAACTACAAAATATAACTCACAATTGACACATATTGATGTGTTTATAAGTGTATTTAGGATTGGTGGTTTATCGAGTGATTTAGTCAATCGTAGAGCTGTAAGTGATGAAGTGAAAGTAATTATGGAAAAATACTTTGGGCATACTCAAACACCCTATAGCTTTTCAAACGATATATATTTAAAGAAATGGTTAGAGAAATTGATTATCGAAAAAAAGGAGATATCGTCCTATTTAAAGATGAATGGAATAAATAATATAGTCATCTGGGGAAGTGGACAAGTATCAAATCTATTAGCTTACGAGTTTATAAAATATTTTAATGTGAAATATTTTATAGATAATGATCGAAGAAAATATGGTTTAAAGATGAATAATATTGAAATAGTAAGCCCAAATAGTCTTATAGAGCACCAAGATGAGATAGATTCTATTATTTTAGGATTTGAAGGGGAACATGAATTCTCTGTTCTTAAGCAAATTGAAGAATTAAAACTTCAAAGAAAGATTCAAATTTATCATTGGAAAGAATTAATTGCGAAATTTTGATGAATAGAATGTATTTTTCTTTCTGATATTAGGTACTGTATTAGTATGTGGGAGTAATAATTTACTAAATAATTTTTGTTTTTCAATATTGATAAATCAAATTTCATATTTTGAAAGAGGGGTAGCTATTGATTGATTTTGTAATACCATGGGTAGATGGCAACGACCCAAAATGGTTAGAAGAGAAAAAGCAATATGATAATCTTGAAAATAATGTTGTAAATAATTCAGATGCAAGGTTCCGTGATAGTAATTTTTTAAAATATTGGTTTCGTGGTGTAGAAAAGCATGCGAATTGGGTAAATAAAATACATTTTATTACGTATGGACATGTTCCTGACTGGTTAAACGTTAATCATCCAAAGTTGAATATTGTCAATCATAAAGATTATTTAGATGAAAAGTATTTACCCACTTATTCTTCTATTACAATTGAATTAAGCTTACATAAAATTGAAAGTTTGTCTGAGAATTTTGTTTATTTCAATGATGACTGTTTCATTATTGATCAATTACAACCTGAGGATTTTTTTATAGATGGTTTACCGGTGGATGAAGGGCTTTTTAGACATGTTGACTGCTCAGATTATTCCAATGATCATCCTCACATTTTGTTAAATAATGTAGGTTTTATAAATCGTAATTTTAATTTTAGAGATTGTATGTCTCATCATAAGGATAAATTTGTTAATGATGTTTATGGGGAATTGAAAAAACATAATGAATTTTATTCTCAATTTAGTTGGTTTCCAGGCTTTTACATGTTGCATTTGCCACAACCTTTTAAAAAAAAGATATTTAAAGAAGTTTGGGATGTAGAAGGATCTTTACTTGATGAAATAAGTCAATATAAATTTAGAAACGCAAAAAGCGTCAATCAATATATTTTTAGAGCTTGGCAAATGTTAAAAGGAGAATTTGTTCCATCACTATCTCGTGAAAATGGAAGAGCTTTTTATGACTTAGAAAAGGAATTTGATGAAATAAAACGTTATTTAAAGAATAAAGAAAGACCGATGATTGTAATAAATGATAATGTAAAAATCTCGAACGAGAAATATTATGAATTGTCAGATAAGATAAATTTATTTTTTGAAAAACTATTCCCTAATAAATCTTCATTTGAAGTCTAAGCGACCGATAATATTAGTATAAAAGACAATAGGAGCTTATATAAATGAAGAAAATTATTACATATGGTACTTTTGATTTGCTTCATGTTGGACATATAAAAATATTAGAACGAGCAAAAGCATTTGGAGATTATTTAATTGTTGCAGTTTCTACTGATGAATTTAATAACTTAAAAGGTAAAAAAGCTTATTATAGTTATGAAGATCGTAAAGCAATTTTAGAAGCGATTAAATATGTAGATGAAGTTATTCCAGAATGTTCTTGGGAACAAAAGATTGAGGATATTCTTAAATATAATGTAGATATTTTTGTTATGGGAAGCGATTGGGAAGGCGAATTTGACTTTCTCAAAACGTATTGTGATGTAGTTTATTTACCAAGGACTGAAAATATATCTACGAGTATAATTAAAAATGACTTAGGTGGTATAAAAGTAGGCCAATTTTAGTGATGATACATTTCTTTGATCGCAGAAAGAGTAAGTAGTATTTATTAGATTATGATTTTATTTGTAATAGCAAAGAAGGATGTCAAATAAACTGTAATTTTTAAACTATCAAGATTTCTAGTTCATAAGTCCTTTAAATCAATATTAGATAATTACCATCCAAACAAGATATAGAAAAGAAGTTGACGAATGATGTTAATCGAAAGATATAAAAATTTTAGAAGTAAATACGTCGTACAAAAACGTCGACCACAGGAGTATTTTTTTAACCGATATTATGCCCATCTTATTGATCCGTTTTTTACGAAAATTGCACATGATTTAAAAATGACACCTAATATAGTAACCGTTTTTTCTGGATTGATGGGAATTGGTAGTGGGATAGCTATTGCTAATCAATATTTAATTCTTGGTGGAATATTGCTTCAGCTACATCATCTAATTGATGGGGCAGATGGAAATTTAGCTAGACTTACTGATCGTTGTACTGAATTTGGAGCAACACTTGATAAATATTCCGATCAAATTGTACGTTTTGTATTGCTACTTGGAATTATCATAGCAGCTAATGCGCCTATATATATTGATATTTTATTACTACTAACCTTTATTTTAGATTTAATAGTAATTCATAAATTTGTTCTACCCTTCGCAAAAAAAAATGGATTAATACGTGCAAAATGGAAAAATTGGTTTTTGCAACACGGGATTATTCCTGCATTTGATATTTTTACAATCTTTTTTACCAGCTCCATTTTTTGCTTTATAGGTCGAGTAGATATTTTAATTTATGTTATTCTAATTATGAAAACAATTGATTGGTTATATCGTGTATGGGAATGTATCAAGACGTCGTGGATATTAAAGAAAAAAGTTGCCCAGTAAGGTAACTTTTTTTCTATTATTATTGGAGTTGATTATATGGTAAATCTACTAATTACAAGTGTTTCGAATAAAGTACCATTAATTCAATGTATTAGAGAATGTCTAAAGATAACAGATGTAAGAATTATTGGTGGTGATTTTAACTCTAATATTATCTCTACATACTTTTTAGATGATTTTTGGGAAATGCCTTTATTGAAAGATTTAGCAATACAAGAATTGATTGATTACTGTTTAAGCAAAGACATTTATTATATTTTACCGACAAGAGAAGAAGATTTACTTTATTTTTCGGAGAATAAAGAATTATTATTAAATAATAAGATAAATGTTATGGTATCAAATTATGAGTCTATTACCAAAACAACAGATAAACAAGTTTTCTATAAAGAACTTTCTGAAAAGGGAATACCGGTAATATTCACTTCAAAAAATATTGGTGAAATTAATTGTGAATATTTTGTTGTGAAAGAGTGTGAAGGTTCTGGCTCAAGAAAAATTGGACTAAAATTGTCTAAAAATGATGCTATAGTTTTTGCGAAAAAATTAAGTGATCCGATCTTTCAACCTTTTATTTCTGGGGAAGAATATAGTATCGATCTTTATATAACAAAACAACAAATGGTAAAAGGAATTGTAGTTCGCAAGCGTACTTTAGTTATAGACGGTGAGTCGCAAATTACAGAAGTCACTACACATCCGAAACTTGAAAAAGTCATCTCTGATGCCGCCCTAACTCTGGGATTAGAGGGGCACGTTATGTTTCAAGCATTGATTAGAGAAGACGGTAAAATTTTTATTATTGAATGTAATGCACGTATTGGTGGAGCATCAACCTTATGTATATATGCGGGATTAGATTCTTTTAATTGGTGGATTGCAGAGTGTAATGGAGAAAATATTGAGAATAGGGAATTGTTTATCAAACCTTTGAAGCAGGTGCGATATAAAAGGGATCTAATAATATGAAAAAAGTTATAGTTTTTGATATGGACGATACGCTTTATGATGAATTTGAATTTGTGAAAAGTGGTTTTCGTGAGGTAGCAAAATATTTATCTGTAAATTATCATTTACAAGAAGAAGAATTATTTCAATGGATGTGGCAACGTTTACTTAAATCCGGTAGAGGAAGAATCTTTGATGATTTATTAAAAGAAAATAATCTCTTCTCAAAAGGGCTAGCAAAAAAATGTGTATCCATTTATCGACTTCATAAACCACAAATAACCTTACCTACACAAACAAAGGGAATATTAAACAAGTTAAAACAATATCCATGTTATTTAATAACAGATGGCAATAAAACCGTCCAATATAATAAAGTAACAGCACTCGGTTTGGATAAATTGATGAAAAAGTGTTATCTAACATATCGACATGGAATAAAAAATAGTAAACCATCACCATATTGTATACAACTAATTCAGAGAAGGGAGAAAATTGATCCTAAAAATATAGTATATGTTGGTGACAATCCAACGAAAGATTTTGTGGGTATTAAACCATTAGGATTTAGAACGATAAGAATAATGACAGGACAGCATAAACTAATTGAAATGCCTGAACAATATGAAGCAGAAATTAGAGTTAATGATTTATTGGAATTGCCTGTTGCTTTAAAGAAAATATGGCCTGAGTTTGAAATCGAGGGATAACTATGAATGTAATTGTAATAATACAAGCGCGAATGGGGTCATCACGACTTCCAGGAAAAATACTAAAACCTCTTGGTAATGCAGATGTACTTACATATGACATTGAACGTTGCAGAAAAATCGAAGGTGTTGATGAAGTAATCGTTGCAACGTCAACTTTACCACAAGATGATGCTATTGCTGACTGGTGTGAAAAACATAAGGTAAATTACTATCGTGGTTCCGAAGATGATGTATTAGATCGATACGTACAATGTGCAAAACAGTATAACCCTAATTATGTGATGCGAGTAACTTCAGATTGTCCATTTGTAGATTATCAAATGGCAAGTGAAATCGTTGCATTAATGGAAACGGAACAAAAAGACATCGTATTGTTAGAAGGAAAACTTCCAAGAGGTCTAGCAGTGGAATTACTTTCTTTTGATTCTTTACTAAAAATCCATAAGATCGGAAAAGAATCAAGGCATCGCGAGCATGTCACGTATTATGCTTATGAATTTCCAAATGAATTTGAATCCGTCACTTACCAAGTTCCAGAAAATCGGAAAGCTCCTGAACTTCGTATTACACTTGATACTAAAGAAGATTATGCGTTAGTTCAGGCTATTGCTAATCATTTTCAAGATCCATTAGTTTCAAGTGCAGATGTTATTAAGTTCTTAAGAGAACATCCGGACGTTGCTAAATTAAATGCTCATATAAAACAAAAGCCGGTGATTTAACTGAAAAAAGTAATTATACGTACAGATGCTTCTATTAAAATTGGTAGTGGCCACGTAATGCGTTGCTTAACCATTGCAAAAAATCTTCAAAAACAAAATGTACATGTTATATTTTGGATGGAGCAATTAGCTGGAAATTTAATTGAGTATGTTCAACAAGAGGGTTTCGAAGTAATAAGCAATGTTAGAAAAGCTGATCTATATATAATTGATCATTACAAAATCGATGAAGAATGGGAAAAAGAGCTTCGTCAATATACTTATAAAATTGTCGTTATTGATGATTTAGCAAATCGACCACACGACTGTGATTTAGTATTAGATCAAAACGTTATACCTAATTTTCAATCACGTTACGATGGATTAGTACCTAAAGATTGTATTAAACTACTTGGACCTAAATATTTAATATTGCGTGATGAATTTATTGAAGCCCGTCAAAATTTAGCTAACAAAAATAATTTTGTTGAAAGATTACTTGTTTTTATGGGAGGTAGTGATCCTTCAGACGAAACAATCAAAATTTTAAAGGCTCTACCTCAATTTAAAGATAGTTTTACTCATATTGATGTTGTTGTTGGAAATGGTAATATCCATAAACAAAAAATTAGAGAATTTTGTTTGAAGCAAGGCTATCACTATCATTGTCAGATAAATTATATGGCTAAGTTGATGCAACAGGCTGATTTCTCTATCGGTGCAGGAGGTTCAACAACATGGGAACGATGCTATGTAGGGCTTCCTTCCTCAAGTACTATTGTTGCTGAAAATCAATCTTTAACTACAGAGTATGCTGCTGATTTAGGTGCTGTTGTTAATTTAGGCTTGCATGAAGAAGTTACAATAGATACGTATGTAGATTTATTGTTAAAACTAAAAAATGGTCAATTTGATTTAAATCGAATTCGTACAGTTGGTCTAAGCTTAACTGAAAATAATTCTCCAAACCCTTGGATAAACGAAATAATGGAGCTGTTATCATCATGATAAAAATAGGACATAAAGAAATAGGAAGACACACTAAACCCTTTATTATTGCTGAAATGTCAGGAAATCATAATCAATCGTTAGAGCGTGCGCTACATTTAGTAGATTTAGCCGCCGAAGCAGGTGTAGATGCACTTAAACTTCAAACGTATACACCTGATACTATAACTCTAGATGTACATACTGGAGAATTTTTTATTTCACATGATACTAACTTATGGAAAGGACAATCTTTGTATAATTTATATAAAGACGCTTATACACCTTGGGAATGGCATGAAGCTATTTTTAACCGCGCAAAGGAACATGGACTCCTTGCATTTAGTTCGCCCTTTGATGAAACAGCCGTTGATTATTTAGAGACATTAGACGTCCCAGCATATAAGATTGCGTCATTTGAGAACGTTTCAATTCCGCTTATTAGCAAAGTTGCACGAACAGGAAAGCCAATCATTATTTCAACTGGTATGGCGACAGCAGCTGAGTTGGATGAAGCGGTTCGGGCTGCTCGTTCTGAGGGAAATGACCAAATTATACTATTAAAATGTACAAGCACATATCCAGCAACTCCTGCCAATTCGAATTTAGCAACAATTCCACATATGCGAGATCTTTTCGGAACAGAAGTAGGTTTATCAGATCATACAATGGGTGTTGGAGTATCAGTAGCTGCTGTTACTCTTGGTGCAACAGTGATTGAAAAACATTTTACTACTTCTAGGGCAGAGGGAGGAGTTGATTCTGCTTTTTCAATGGAGCCACATGAGTTGAAACTGTTGGTTGAAGAAACTGAACGAGCTTGGCAAAGTATCGGACGTGTTCAATATGGTCCGACAGAATCGGAAGTAGCATCTTTAGAGCACCGTCGTTCATTATATATTGCTCAGGACATTAAAGCGGGGACTGTTCTAACTAAAGAAAATGTTCGAGATGTAAGACCAGGCCATGGCTTACCGACAAAATATTATGATTTGGTTCTCGGTAAAACTATTAAGAGCGATGCCAAAAAAGGAACCCCATTAAGTTGGGAGCTGTTGTTGTGAGAATTGTTATTTATAAAGGGAAATTTCAATACGATGTTGTAAATGACTTTGGAACTTCTATTGGGGAAGTGCTGTCTAAACAAGGTCATGAGGTACTATTTCTTGATTTGAATAGCATAAATATTGTAAATGAAATATTAAACACGTTTAAGGAACCAGTTGATTTTGTCCTTTCTTTTAATGGGATTGGGTATGACTTAACATATAATGGGCAATCCCTTTATGATTTCTTAAAAACACCAATTGTCATGTGGTTAGTAGATCATCCAATCCACATATTAGATCGTGTAACACATCCAATAAATCATAAAATTGTTATTTGTATAGATGAAACTCATGTTGATTACTTGGAAAATAACATTCAAGAAGAAATAGTAAGTTCATTTATTGCTCATGCAGCAAGAAGAGAGAGTAATCTTGTAGTTACCTCAAAAGTATATGACGTTGTTTTTGCAGGACATATCGCAAATATTACTCAATATGATTCTCAGATGGATGAAGTAGAAAAGCATATCCCTAATGCACGAAATCAAGTATTAACATTATTAAATCAACAGGGTAATGTTGATTTACGTTTGTTAATAAACGTTTTCTATCATGAGAATCCCAATTTAAAGTATAAGGTAAATCAGGCAGGAGTAATGTATGTAATTGATAGATATATAAGAGCTGTAAAACGTGAACATATCATTACACAGTTGTTAAAACAAGGAGTTCATATTGATTTCTTTGGTAATATATCGGAAAATCATGCATTTTTAGGAAATCCTAAATTTAAACATCATGGAACAGTCACGTTCGATAAAATGAAAACCATTTTTAATAAGTCAAAAATGGTATTGAATGTATTACCCAATTTTCCAAATGGCGGTCATGAGAGAATCTTCACAAGTATGATGCAAGGAGCTCTCCCTGTCACTGATCACAACGAATATATAGAAAAAAATCTAAAACATGTATTAAGTTTTGATTACGCAAATATGAATCAAGTTGGGGATACGATTCAAGCACTATTAAATAATGAAGATGAATTGAATAAAAGAATCTTTTTAAATTATAAAAATGCGGTTGAACAACATTGTTGGGATAACCGTGTTGAAGAATTACTTTATGTTGTAGAAGTAGCAAAACAATATTTTTATTCTTTGGATAAATAGTTGGGAGAAAGAATTGTGAAAAAAGAAGTTATAGAAATGGATAATTTGTTTGATCGCCTTTTCCCAATTATGCGTAGCATCACTGGAGAAGGAGTTCGTGAAACAATTCGCATTTTAAAAGAATACATTCCTCTTGAGGTAGAAGGGATACCTACTGGTACACAAGTATTTGATTGGGAGATTCCGAAAGAGTGGGTTATTCGAGAAGCTTGGATTAAGGACGTGAACGGTAACGAAATTATTAACATAAATAAATTAAATCTACATGTTCTAAATTATAGTGAATCAATCGATGCATGGATCACTCTAGATGAGCTTAAGGAACATGTTTATACAATTCCGAATAAACCAGAGGCAATTCCATATGTGATTTCTTATTATAAAGATAGATGGGGTTTTTGTATGAGCAAAAACCAACTTGATTCTTTGCCTGAAGGTAAGTATCACGTTTATATTGATAGTGAAAAAGTTAATGGGGAATTAAATTATGCACATGCTATTTTACCAGGTGAATCGAAAAAAGAAGTTTTAATTAGTACATATATTTGCCACCCTTCAATGGCTAATAATGAATTGAGTGGACCGATTGTTGCTACGTTTTTATATAATCGCTTGAAACAATGGGAAAATCGCAAATTTACTTATCGATTTGTATTTTTACCCGAGACCATTGGATCAATTTCCTATTTATATAACTATGGGCGTTATTTAAAGGAGAATTTGTATTCAGGTGTAGTTTTAACTTGTGTCGGTGGTAAAAATCAACGTTTAAGTTATAAATTGTCACGTAACGAAAATTCTCCATTGAATAAATTAATACATTTTTTAAATGAACATGAAGATTATGAAATGCCTATTCGGCCATTTACTCCTTTAAATGGTTCCGACGAGAGACAATATTGTTCTCCTGGCTTCAATTTACCAGTTGGACAGCTATCTAAAATGGTATATGGCCAATATTATGGTTATCATAACTCATTTGATACTAAAGAAGAAATGACAATTGAATCTTTATATGAAAGTTTAGAGGAGATAGAAAGTCTTCTTAAATTACAAGAATTAAATGGTTATTATATAAACAAAAAACCTTATGGTGAACCAAAGTTAGATAAATATGATTTGTATCCAAATTTAAACAGTAGGACGAATCGTTCACAATCAAATAACAGTATTAATGATAAAAGACAGCAATTAAATCAGATTTTATCTGTATTAAACTATTCTGATGGACAACATATGCTATCAGATATTGTTAAAAAATTAAAATATCCAATTTCTGATTATGCAGAAACAATTCAAGTTTTGAAACAACACGGATTATTAGAAGGGCCTTTTTTTGAAGAAAGGAAGTTGGAAAATTGAGAGTACTACTTTTAACTGGTTCTCATCCAAGACATTTATATCTACTGAAAAAATTATCTGAATTAAACATTGAAATTGCACATGTTATGGAGATAAGAGGAGCATTTGTTCCTCAACCACCTGCGAACCTTGAGGAAATTGATCGAAATAACTTTATTCGTCATTTTAAGGATCGTGATGAAGCTGAAAATCGCCATTTTTATGGTCATACACAGGTTCATAGAGATATTCCAACCTTACAAGTATCATTGAAAGAGTTAAATAGTGAAAATACGATTTCTTGGATAAAAGAACAGCAATTTGATATAGCAATCAGCTATGGTGTTCATAAATTAAATAATGAATTACTAGAGGTTTTAGGAGACCACGCTTGGAATATCCATGGTGGACTTTCACCATGGTATAAGGGGAATACTACTTTATTTTGGCCATTCTATATGCTTCGACCAAATTGGGCGGGAATGACAATACATCGTCTTTCAGCGCGACTTGATGCGGGAGATATTGTTCATCATGCAGTACCAACACTAGAGTATGGAGATGGTTTGCATGATGTTGCGTGTAAAGCTGTGAAGCAAGTTGCATTAGATGTAGGAAAAATACTTACAACCATTCCTCTAGATGAAATTCAATATTCACCGCAAAAGGGAAACGGGAAGCTATGGGTTGGAACAGACTGGATGCCTCAACATTTGCGCTTTGTTTATAATACCTACAATAACGATATTGTAGATCAATTTTTAGATGGTAAATTACCAAAATTTGATCCTCCAATCATTTCAGCATTTCAAAAAGGAGAAAAGTAATGGAGAAACTACCTGAATTTTTATCCTATGGAAGTCAAGCAATTGATGAAGATGATATACAAACAGTGATTGAAGCATTACGCTCTCCCTTCTTAACACAAGGGCCAAAAATTAAAGAATTTGAGCAAGCTCTTGCAGATTATGTTGGTGCTAAATATGCAGTAGCGTTTAGTAACGGTACTGCTGCGCTCCACGGGGCATGTTATGCTGCGGGTATTACAGAAGGTGATGAAGTCATCACAACGCCTATTACCTTCGCTGCAAGTGCAAATTGTGTACGCTATATGGGTGGAACGGTTGTATTTGCGGATATAGATGCCGAGACCTATAATATTGACCCATTAGAAATTGAGAGAAAAATTACTCCTAAAACAAAAGCCATTATTCCTGTGGACTTTACGGGTCAGCCTGCAGATATGGACAAAATTATGGAGATTGCCAAAAAAAATAACCTTGTTGTTATTGAAGATGGGGCACATTCTCTTGGTGCTGAATATAAAGGGGAAAAAGTCGGTACTTTTGCTGATATGACGATGTTCAGTTTTCATCCCGTTAAGCCAATAACTACGGCTGAAGGCGGGATCATTGTAACGAATAGTGAAGAATTCTATAAAAAGCTTCTATTATTCCGAAGCCATGGGATTGAAAAAACTCCTTATTCATTAGAACAGGGAGATTGGTACTATGAAATGACAGATTTAGGCTTTAATTATCGTATGACGGATTTACAGGCAGCTCTAGGATTATCTCAATTAAATAAACTAGAAACTTTTTTGGAAAGACGTCGTAAAATTGCTCAACTATACAATGAAGCGTTTAAGAAAATCCCAGAGATCACAATACCGAAACAGTTAGAAGCTACTAACTCCGGTTGGCATCTTTACATGATTCAACTAGATGAAAAGATTGACCGTAAAGAAATATTTAATAAAATGCGAGCACAAAACATTGGAGTTCATGTCCATTACATACCTGTATATTGGCATCCGTATTATCAAAATCTTGGATATAAAAAGGGATTATGTTTGGTTGCTGAACAATGGTATCAAAACGCAATAACATTACCAATCCATCCATCACTTTCTGACGAACAAATAGACTATATCATTCATACGTTGATTACTTTAACTAGAGAGAGTAGATAGAGAACATCGAAATTTAACGAAAATTAGTAAATAAATAGGAATTATTGTTTATAACAATTCCTGATTAAATTTTAAATTATAATTTGAATAAAGGAATTTACAAAAATGAAAATTACTATTGCTGGAACTGGTTATGTAGGGTTATCAAATGCAGTCTTATTGGCTCAGAATAATGAGGTTATTGCAATTGATATTATTCAAGAAAAAGTAGATATGATTAATAATAAAAAGTCTCCAATAATTGATAATGAAATTGAACAATATTTAACTATGAAAAAACTAAATTTGAAAGCAACTACGGATCATTTTAAAGCCTATAAAGATGCGGATTTTGTGATTATTTCAACACCAACAAACTATGATCCGGATAAAAATCATTTTGACACTAGAAGCGTCGAGTCTGTTATTAATCAAGTATTGTCTATCAATCCAAATGCGGTAATGGTAATCAAATCAACAGTACCTGTAGGTTATACAGAGAAAATAAAAGTAAAGTTTAATACAGATAATATTATTTTCTCCCCTGAATTTTTACGTGAAGGAAAGGCATTGTATGATAATTTATATCCTTCGAGAATTGTAGTTGGTGAGCAATCGGAAAGAGCAAAAAAATTCGCAAATCTATTAATACAGGGTGCAATAAAAAAAGATATTCCCTTGTTATTTACAAATTCCACAGAGGCAGAAGCAATTAAGTTGTTTGCAATTACATATCTTGCGATGAGAGTTGCATTTTTTAATGAACTTGATTCATACGCTGAGGTAAGAGGATTAGATACAAAACAAATAATCGATGGAGTTGGATTGGATCCACGTATTGGTAACCATTATAATAATCCTTCCTTTGGTTATGGGGGATACTGTTTACCTAAAGACACTAAACAACTTCTAGCAAATTATGCTGATGTTCCGAACAATATAATGTCAGCTATTGTTGATGCAAATAGAACTAGAAAAGATCATATCGCAGAAATGATTATTAAGAGAAATCCAAAAGTCGTGGGCATATATAGGCTTACTATGAAAATGAATTCGGATAACTTTAGACAATCTGCTATCCAAGGTGTTATGAAACGAATAAAGGCAAAGGGTATTGAGATTATCATATTTGAGCCAGGACTTCATGAAGAGACATTTTATAATTCGAGAGTCATTAACGATTTTGAAGAATTTAAGAAACTTTCAGATGTAATTGTAACCAATAGGATGACAGATGAATTAAGAGATGTAGTGGAAAAGGTATATACAAGGGATATATTTAGAAGGGATTAAACGTTAAATTGATATAATAATGTCGGACTAAATATAATTTGCATTTATAAGCGAGTAAATATTTTAAAAAGGGGCAGTTCACTTCGAACAGCCTCTTTTTGTTTTTCTCCCACATTTTCTCCATATTTCTATGTAATTTTTAATTTAGTATCCGATATAAAAACAAATGAACTATATGCGCTTGTAAATCAAGGAGGATGACTGTATGCGTATTTCGTCACAATCTGCTGTTGACACTCAGACAGTATCAAAGACGGTACAAAGTTCAACAGTTGAAAATATCGCAAAGCAAGGAAGCTTAGATGATACAACAATGCAAATACAACAGGGCTATGAAAAGAATGAAGTAACAGAAGAAAAGCTAGAAAAAGCTGTTAATTCATTAAATGAAATCCTAGAAATCAATCATAATTCTTCTAAATTTGTCTATCATGAGGGGCTTGATCGTTATTTTGTTCAAGTTGTAAATAAAGACACTGAAGAAGTTGTAAAAGAAATTCCACCTAAGAAATTGCTCGATGCCTTTTATGAAATGCAAAAACTAGTTGGAATGATTGTAGATGAAAAAATATAACAATAATTGGAGGTTATATAAATGGTGACACGTATTGGTGGTTTAGCGTCAGGGATGGATATTGATAGTATCGTAGAAAAACTGATGTCAGCCGAAAAAGCACCGCTAAATAAATTATATCAACAACAACAAAAGTATGAATGGGAACGTGATGCATATCGTGAAATCAACACTGCATTAAGTTCTTTCGATGATTTTTTATTTGATAATTATCGATTATCTAGTAATTTTTATAAAAAGACGGTTGCATCGTCAAACAGTAATTTAGTTACAGCAACTGCGACTTCTGCGGCAACCGGAAGTCTGTCCATTGATGGTGTAAGTCAACTTGCAAAATCTGCACAAGGTGTAGGAAGTACTATTTTAGCGACAAATTCAACTAAAATAACAAGCTTTACAGGTTTAGAAGCAGGTTCAAAATTTACGTTAAATGCTATTAATAGTAGCGGTAAATTAAGTAGTAAGGAATTTACAATTGATGCAAATGAAACAATTGATTCTTTAGTTAAAAAAATTAATAGTAGTGATATAGGAGTAACTGCACTTTTTGAAAATGGAAAACTTTCAATCACTGCCAAAAATATGGGGGATATTGAAAATAGTGCTGAAGTAACTGTATCAGCAGGGAATGGAGCAATACTTTTTAATAAACTTGGATTCGGAGATCAACCTGCTGCAGATGGTACTACTACATTTGATAGTACACAACCACTGGACTTAGCAACCGGTGGGCAAAATGCAGTATTCTCTATTAATGGTATAGCAACTGAAAGAAGTTCGAATACATTTAGTATTAATGGTTATTCAGTTACTTTAAATTCTACATTTAATAATCAATCGACAACTGCACAATATACGAAAAATATGTACAATAATTATGTCATTGCATCCTCTCAATATAGTACAGCCAATGCAAATTTAGAAGCTGCAAGAGATGACGTTGTTGAAAAAAAATCTGTTTTAAGTAGTAACATTCAATCTTCTATAGACTCTGTTGAAACAGACGATGAATTAAATGCTTATTTATTAAATTTAGGTGACAATGGTGTAGAAAAACTAAAGAAACTTTCGAGTTTGAATTTCAATGATCCGTCTGTATTAAAAACTGAACTTGAAAATTTGTATTCTGCAGAAAATGAAACCAATTTATTTTCTGAGGCCGAAGTTAAACAATTGAAAACGCTATTTATTTCAGAAACTGAGGCAACAGAAGAAGCAGAAGCAACAATTTCTCTAACTTCAACAGGTACTATTTTTAAAGGTTTGGCTGAAAATCTAAATGGTGCAACTGATGAAACTTTTAATAATGTTAAAGCTTACTTTGATGCTAATAAAAATTTACAAACAAGAATTGTCGAAGCTGAAACAGCTACTAATAACTTAAATTCAGCAAAGTCAACTTTAACGGATGCCTTATCAAATAACTATAATATAACTTATGATTTTGACACTAATAAAGCGTATCATTCAGACGGTTCCGAGGTAGGAGACTTACAAACATTTTTAAATAATGAAATTAATAGCGCAACAACAGTTAACCCTGTTACCCTAACATCCTCAACCGATGTGGACAACATGGTTGACAAAATCAAAAAATTTGTTGAAACATATAACGGTCTTGTTACGACAATTAATGGCAAACTAAGAGAAACTTATGATCGTAACTATCCACCGTTGACGGACGAACAAAAAGAAGATATGTCTGAAGACGAAATCGAGAAATGGGAAGCGAAAGCGAAAACAGGTTTGTTACGAAATGACTCGATTTTAACAAATGGATTATATGGCATGCGTAGTACATTTATGAACTCTGTTGGGGGATTAGGTGACGCGACAATTGATGCTTTAGCTGAAATCGGTATTACGACATCGTCTACAACTTCTGATGGTGGTAAGTTAGTTATTGACGAAGATAAATTACGGACTGCGATTGAGAAGGATGCGGACCAAGTAGCTGCAATTTTTACAAACACAGGTACAGTTTCAAAAGATTCAGCAACAGGGAAAACGGTTGATACACGAGGAATCGCACAACGTTTGCGGGATGAGCTAAAAGATTTTACTGGCCAAATTGAGAAGAAAGCGGGAAAAGCTTCTTCAACGAATCAAACCTTTACGATCGGACGACGTTTGGATGAAGTAGAAGATAGTATTGATCGATGGTTAGAAAAACTAAAAAATACTGAGTCTCGTTACTGGAAACAGTTTACTGCTATGGAGCAGGCTATCAATAAAGCGAACAGTCAGTCATCATTATTCCAACCATCAATGTAATTTTTTAAATTAGGAGATAAACCCATGGACAACATACAGCAATTACTGCAAATTTCAGCTAAACTATACAAACATCTTACTGTTACTGAAATTCCAACAGGGGATGCGCGCACTGTTTACATAGATGAAATTAATCATATGTTAGATGCGCGTGGAAATCTTACAGATAAGTTACAACAAGATGAATTTGTCATAGAGTCTGATAATAAGCTTCATGCAACGCTCGTACAGTTGGACAAAGGTATCCGTGAAAGATTAGAAATTGTCATGCAAGCGGTAAAGCAAGACATGAAAGATTTACAAAATTCTAAGAAGAATGAAAAACAATATATGAATCCCTATTCTTCTGTGCAAGTAATGGACGGGATGTACTACGACAAGAAAAAGTAAGTCTGAGTGCCAAAATGTTCTATAACTATTCATTCGTATTTGGACTTTAGAAGACTTACAATAAAATTAGAAATGTATCTCTCAAAAGGAGTGGCCCAATTGGCAGTACAAAATTCCGCACTAAATGCTTACAAACAAAATAGTGTAACTACAGCTTCACCTGGAGAATTGACGTTAATGTTATATAACGGTTGTCTAAAATTCTTGTCACAGGCAAAAAAAGCGATGGAAGATAAAAATATACAAAACAAAAATACAAATCTTCAAAAAGCACAAGCCATTATTCATGAATTAATGTCCACATTAAATATGGACTATGACATTTCAAAGCAAATGTTACCATTATATGAATATATGAATCGTCGTCTTCTTGAAGCAAATCTTAAAAACGACACAACAATTATTGACGAAGTAATTGGCCTCACTACAGAATTCCGAGATACATGGAAGCAAGTGATCCAAATTACACGTCAGCAACAATTTAGCAATAGCCAACAAGTATAATAAATCTCCATCTATTATAAGTCCCCCTGAATGAGTACTTTAAAAAGTATTGATTCGGGGGTGTTTTTTATTAGAGAATCATCCCTTCTAAAACTCATAAAATAGTCCCTCTATAAGAAAATCGTTACAATTATTTGAACAAGCTTTGCGAAAAATGTCGAAAAATGAGATAAAATGGTCGACATTTTTTCGGAACAATTTGATAATAAAGGTAAATAATTGATTATATTGTAGGGGGATTTTCCTATGATTTTTAAACGACAAGAAGGTTTTCGCTTTGTCTTTAATGAACCAATTGAAGCGAGTTTCGTCGTAATTAGTACAGGTGAAAAAAGCGATGCACAAAAAATCAAGCATTCTTGTAAAATTTTGGATTTAAGTGCTCGTGGTTTAAAGATTTATACTGAGGCCGAAATTGGTGAATATAAAAATAAGCCATTTTCACTTGAGATTCATTTCGTTCTTGATGTGACACAAATTCATGCGGTTGGTGAAATTATTTGGTCAAGACCTATTGGACAAGGTCGTCAGTATGGTATTCAATTACCTGATCAACCAGATATCGTTGACTTAATCATCAGCGAAATGAAAGAAAGACGCGGAAAAGAAGTGCTTAACTAACATATAATAACCATTTTAACGGAAAGCTATTGTTTAAAAACGTCCCATTTAATTGTTAATATTATGTGAATGCGTGTCCTAAGAATTGAAAAAGAATCGCGGATTTGGCAGGATATTCTTAATACTATGTAGAATATATTTACATAGGGTTAATAAAAGGAGGAGTTTACATGATTAGATTTAACATTCGTGGTGAAAACATTGAGGTAACTCCAGCAATACGTGAGTATGTTGAAAGTAAAATTGAAAAAGTAGAGCGTTATTTTGGGAATGACATGGACGCTACTGCTAATGTAAACTTACGTGTCTACAATGATAAACAAACAAAAGTTGAAGTCACAATTCCGATGAAAAATGTTACATTGCGTGCAGAAGAACGTCATGATGATATGTACGCAGCTATCGACTTAATCGTAGATAAATTAGAGAGACAAATTCGTAAACATAAAACAAAAGTGAACCGCAAATTCCGTGATCGTGAAGGAGCAGGTGTTTACTTTGCTAACGTGCAATCTGATACAACACCGCAAGAGGAAGAAGAGTTTGCAATTGTACGAACAAAACAATTTAGCTTAAAACCAATGGACCAAGAAGAAGCAATTCTTCAAATGAACTTACTTGGCCACGATTTCTATATCTTCACTGATGCCGATTCAAATGCTACAAATATTGTATATAAACGAAAAGATGGAAAATACGGCTTAATTGAAACTCAATAATAGGTTAAGATGAGATCCCCCTTATAGAACAAAATCTATAAGGGGGATATTTTGCTTAAAAGCTGTCTTCTCCCATAAAATGTATAATACTGTCGATTTATATTGAAGAATTATGATTTTATGCTAGTATTAAAATACGATTAAAATATTTACGATATCTTTAATAAACCGTTGCAATCTTATAGTACAATAAGAAGTGATGGTTATTTCATTCGGAATTATTAATATATAACGGAGTTGTTAAAATGACTAAAAAAGTAAGAAAAGCTGTAATTCCTGCAGCAGGATTAGGAACACGTTTTTTACCAGCAACTAAAGCTCAACCAAAAGAAATGTTACCTATTGTTGATAAACCAACAATTCAATATATTGTAGAAGAAGCGGTTGCTTCTGGCATTGAAGATATTATCATTATTAGTGGCCGAAATAAAAGAGCCATCGAAGACCATTTTGATAAAACCTATGAGCTAGAAGAATTGTTAGCTCAAAAAGGGAAATGGGATGACTTGAAAGACATTCAAGATATCTCAAATCTAGCAAACATCCACTATATCCGTCAAAAAGAACAAAAAGGATTAGGGGATGCAATTTTCTGTGCACATCGTTTTATCGGGGATGAACCATTTGCCGTTTTACTTGGTGATATCGTATTGAACGCAGAAAAACCTGCTTTAGCTCAATTAATTGAAACTTATGAAAAAGAACAATCGTCAGTAATTGGTGTACAGGCAGTTCCGATGGATGCAGTTCATCAATATGGTGTGATTAATCCTGCAAATGGTATTGAAAAAGGAAAACCTATTGAAGTGAAAGGCTTTGTGGAAAAACCAAAGGCAGAAGAGGCTCCTTCTAACCTTGCCATTATGGGGCGTTATGTTTTAACACCAAACATTTTTAAAGCGTTAGAAGCAACAAGACCTGGTGTCGGTGGAGAGATTCAGTTAACAGATGCCATCGAATTACTAAATCATAGCGAACGTATTGTGGCACAAGATGTCGTAGGTAAGCTTTATGATATCGGTAGCAAATTTGGTTTTATCCAAGCAACACTTGAATTTGCATTGGAACGTGAAGATTTACAGGAAAGATTACGTGAATATTTACGTACGTTTATGAAAGAAGAGTTTTAGGATTCTTTTTTAAACAAATCTACGGAGTAGTTAAGGTGAATTTCATAAAAGTAGGGGAACATAAACCTTTCCCATAAGATGTAACGTCTAAAAGATAGGGATAAATTGTTATTGAAAGTTTATAATCTATCGTTTATAACTATAATAGTTAATAGTAACATGAATATAAGCTTGCTCGATTTACTTGGGCAAGCATTTTTAACAGATAGGATGAATATATTTTTCTATCTATATTTGCGTGTAACTAAGGCTTGTTGTTGAATTTCGTCAATAAGTCAGTTTCTAAGGAGAAGAAGAATGCTTAAATTTGATTATCCAAAAAATGTTCAACAATTTGATATGGTGACTATCCCTGATATGAAGCACTATATTGATTGCTCTATGGAGGAAATGTTTGCGATCCAACAAGTTGCAAATGAAATCCAAGAAAAGGCCAATGTATTGCTTGTTATAGGGGTAGGGGGTTCCTTCCTTGGAGCTCGAGCAGTTATTGATGCATTATCACCTTACTTCGGAACAAAATCCAATGTTGAGGTCATTTATGCAGGAAATAACATGAGTGGTGCCTATTTAAAGCAGCTACTGGCCTATTTAGAAGACAAGAGTGTGTATGTGAATGTTGTTTCGAAGTCGGGTACTACGATGGAGCCTGCCCTTGCCTTTCGAGTTGTGAAACAGTATATGGAGAATCGTTATGCAAAAGAGGCAGTTAAACGTATTCTAGTAACAACAGATGCAGAGAAGGGTATTTTAAAGCAAATTGCAGA
Source organism: Lysinibacillus sp. PLM2 (assembly GCA_023168345.1). Lineage (NCBI taxonomy): Bacteria > Bacillati > Bacillota > Bacilli > Caryophanales > Bacillaceae > Lysinibacillus > Lysinibacillus sp. PLM2. The sequence goes on from AP025689.1 coordinate 1,013,120, forward strand.
TCAGGAAGGTTATCGTCAATTCGTTATTCCTGCTGATGTAGGGGGACGTTATTCAGTATTTACGCCAGCTGGACTACTTCCGATTGCTGCAAGTGGTATTGATATTCAAGCATTCCTTGATGGTGCAAGACAAGCAGAAAGTGACTTTTCAAATGAGAATATTCATGAAAATGCTGCGTATCAATATGCCTTTTCTCGTTTTGAATTATATAGTCAAGGCTATTCATTAGAACTATTAGCTTCATTTGAGCCTCGCTTGAAAAAGCTGCACGAATGGTGGAAGCAATTATTTGGTGAAAGTGAAGGAAAAGAGCAAAAAGGGCTTTATCCTTCCACGGTAACATTTTCAACGGATTTGCATGCTATTGGGCAGTTCATTCAAGAAGGTAGCCGCATTTTATTTGAAACATTGATTCACTTTGAAGAAATTGAAGAGGATATTGAAGTACCTTTTACATTAGATGATGTGGATGGGTTAAATTACTTAGCTGGGCGTTCGATGAATGAAATTAATGCGACTTCAAAAGATGGTGTCGTGTTAGCTCATGAAGAGGGCGGCGTACCAGTGATGAAAATTTGCTTATCTAAATTAGATGCTTATCATGTTGGTTATTTAATGTTCTTCTTTATGAAAGCTTGTGTAATCAGTGCGACATTACTTGAAGTAAATCCATTCGATCAACCAGGTGTGGAAGCTTACAAGAAGAAAATGTTAGAGCTATTGAAGGAAAATGTGGTGAATATTCATGAGTAATACGTATACCAAATGGCTAGAGAAGGCAGATGCCATTTATAAATCAGAACTTAATTCAATCTTAGATAAAACTTCCGACATTGAAGATCGCTTTTATCAAACTGTTCCATTTGGGACAGGTGGTATGCGCGGTCTTCTTGGTGCTGGTACAAATCGGATTAATTTCCATACGATTCGTTTAGTATCAGAAGGGTTAGCTCGTCAAATTGAAGGGCAAGGTGAAGAAGCAAAAGTGCGCGGTGTGGTCATTGCTTACGATACACGTCATTTTTCACAAGAATTTGCTTATGAGACAGCTGGTGTGTTAGCTCGTCACGGAATTCAATCTTACATTTTTACGGAAAGCCGTCCAACTCCTGAACTTTCCTTTGCAGTGCGTTATTTACATGCTGTTGCAGGTGTTGTCATTACAGCGAGCCACAATCCGAAAGAGTATAACGGATTTAAAGTTTATGGAGATGATGGTGCCCAATTAACGCCTGTCTTTGCTGACGAAATTGTTTCACATATGGAAGCTGTGGAGGATATTTTTTCAATCCCTTCAATGAATAAAGAGGAATTACTGGCTTCAGGCTACTGTACAGAAATGTTAGATAAACTTGATGTTGCCTATAACAACGCTTTGATGAGATTAAGTCAACGTGATGATGTGAATAAGGATCTAACAATCGTTTATACACCATTACACGGTTCTGGATTAAAACCAACTGTTCATGGGTTAAAGGATTTTGGATTTACAAGTATACATATTGTTGAAGAACAAGCTGTTCAAGATGGTGCATTCCCCACTGTGTCTTATCCTAATCCTGAAGAACAGGCTGCGTTTGAGTTGGCGATTCAATTAGGTCGACAAGTGAACGCTGAATTGTTACTTGCAACTGATCCAGATGCGGACCGACTTGGAGTTGCGGTAAAGGATGCTAGTGGTGAATACCAATTGTTAACTGGTAACCAGCTTGGTGCATTGCTTCTTCATTATATTTTATCTACGAAAAAAGAAAATGGTACGCTACCTTCTAATGGTGCCATGGTGAAAACAATCGTAACATCTGAAATGGGTGCAGCGATTGCCGAATCTTTTGGTGTTACTACAATCAATACGTTAACTGGATTTAAATTTATTGCAGAAAAAATGGCGGAGTTTGAAGAGACAGGACAGCATACCTTCTTATTCGGTTATGAAGAAAGCTACGGTTATTTAGCTGGTGATTTTGTCCGTGATAAAGATGCCGTTCAAATTGCAATGTTAACTGCTGAAATGGCTGCTTATTATAAAAATGAGCGCAAGTCATTGTTGGAAGTACTTGATTCGTTGTATACACAATACGGTCAATATAAAGAAAAGCTCATTTCTTTGAAGTTTGATGGGATGGAAGGGCAACAGAAGATTGGTCAAATAATGACGAGTCTACGTGAGGCAGCACCGAAGGAAATCGCAGGTCTTTCAGTAGCTCGGGTTGAGGATTATCAATCCGGTATTGCAACATTAGCTAATGGTGAGAAAGTAGCGATGGAATTACCACGTTCTAATGTATTGAAGTTTATTTTAGAAGATGGCTCATGGATTTGCGCTCGTCCATCTGGTACAGAACCGAAGTGTAAGTTTTACATTGGTTTGATCAATCAAGAAGATGCAGTCTTTGATAAAGTTGAAAAAATGATTATGGAGATTGCAGAATAACTTGCCATAACATAATGATGTCAGGCTTTACTCTATGTGAGCAGCCTGACATTTTAATTTATCTATTCCTAATTTGGCACCACAATCACCTTTTCTATTTATTAATAGTAGATGGTACTTTGCGATTCACAAGATAGATACTCCCTCCTACAAGTATCATCCCAATAAATAATTTGAAGGTAATCGCCTCGCCAAGGAAAATAGAGCTTACAATGACGGAAAGTATTGGCACTAAAAAGGTAAATGCACCCACTTTGCTTGCTTCACCTTCGTTCATTAGCTTGTAATATATAAATTGAGCAATCGGCATACCGAGTGTCGAGCCCCATACTAAGGTGAAAATTAGATCTCCATTCCAAACAATATTAGATACACTTTCCGTAAAGCCCCCTGCAATCAATAACGAAGCCCCGCCAATTATTAGTTGCATGACCACCATCCAATAAGCATCAATTCGTAGTTTATTTTTCTTCACATAGACAACACCAATCGCCCAGCTTAGAGCAGTGGCGAGTGCTAAAATAACGCCAAGTACAGATAAATGAATTGTTAAGCCGTCCACACTAACAAAGAAAATTCCGATAAATCCAAGGATAAGTCCAAAAATTTTCAATAGGTTCATATCCTCTTTCAAAAACCACCAAGATAAAAGTCCAAGAAGCACTGGCTGGAAATAAACGAGTACAGAAAATAGACCTCCTGGTAACATGTTAAGTCCTACTGTTTGAATTCCAAGATAAAAAGTAATATTTAATGTAGCCGAAATGAGATAAAACAGCCAATTTTCTTTAAACCGTAGTAGGTGCCATCTTTTTAAAATGAATAAAAATAAAAGCACTCCACCCACAAACGCACGAAAGCCTGCGAAAAGAAGTGGTGGCATATATGGTACAGCATTTTTATAAATCGGCCAGCTTACACCCCAAACGAGTATTAAACAAACTAATAAACTATAGGTTACTAATTTATTATTTTCATTCCCCATGGATTGCCCCTCTTTCATAAGGGAGTATGTCTTTTCTAATATATGGCTGTTCTTGTGAACGGGGTACAAAAACCCGATTTATGATTGGAGTATTTACGGGTTTTTCAGGCAGTGTAAAAATTTCACCGAAGGAAAAAGAGCTTTTTCTCTCTGAATTGAAGAAACATTGTCCTCATGCAAAATTTGAGTTTTGATAAAGACTATTCTATTAGGGAGAGTCCTTTTTTACTTGAATAAAATAAAATCCTTGGGTACCATTACGTCATTGACCACACTTATTTACAAAGTTTTACTATTTCACTTATCCACATATAAAAGGAGATATTTTAGGATGACGATTTCATATGCATGTACCATTGCTGGATCAGCGGCACGTGGGGGAGCAGGTATTCAAGCGGATTTAAAAACCTTTCAGGAGTTAGGTGTCTTTGGAACAACAGCGATTACTGCCTTTGTTGCGACACATCCTGAAACGAAACAAGGAATTTTTACGGAATCTATTGATGTAATCGAAGCTCAATTATATACAATTTTTGAGCAATTTCAATTGGATGCACTAAAGACGGGCATGTTGTTTACAAAGGAAATAATTGAGTTTGTGGCGGAATGGTTAAGTAAACATCTTGTGAAAAATATTGTGGTGGATCCTGTGATGTTTGGGAAAATTGGTGCACCGTTATTAAAATTTGAAGCAATGGACTCGCTAAAAACAAAGCTTTTACCTCAAGCAACGATTATTACGCCAAATATGCCAGAAGCGTCCTATTTGTTAGGCGAACGTGAGATTGTAAGTGTTTCAGATTTACAGGATGCAGCGCGAGATTTGCTAAAGCTTGGTCCTAAGTACGTACTCGTAAAAGGTGGACGTTTGGACGGGCCAGCTGTGGATGTTTTGTATGATGGAAAGAACATGATACACCTTGAAGCACCACGTATAGATACCATACATACAAATGGGGCGGGTTGTTCTTATTCTGCAGCGATTACAGCAGCGCTAGCAAAGGGGCTACCGATTCAGGAAGCTGTATTTTTAGCGAAGAAATTTGTGACAGCTGGCATTCGACGCCACATTCCATTTGAACGAGTTGCCGGTGCAATTGACCATCGCGCATATAATGAAGTAGGGGAGAATGATGTGTACTCGCGTGTGGTTGAATAGTAATGGAAAAAGATTTTGGAAAATGGTGCGCGGATAGTGAGACGTCAATATTGACACAAAATTGATTAATAAAAGTAGCGCGATCGAGCTTAAGAGCTTTGATATCGTTACTGACACAAAATAGATCGATTCAGACACAAAACAGGGCGATAATAAGGATAGTGAAAAGAGCACAAGAGCGTGGATATCGATATGGACAAAAAATAGAGCGATATGGACACAAAATGTATCGATTCAGACAAAAAATAGGGCGATAATAAGGATAGTGAAAAGAGCACAACATCATAAACATCGATAAATACACAAATCGATCGATAAAAAGTAATCTCATAAATTTAATTTAATTCATGACGAACTTACTTATTCAAAAACTGCAACGATATTGTCACAATTGGGCTCAATATTCTAAAGCATCTGACCATAATATAGAATTAAAGAATCCCCCTTGATTTATATAAAATGCACCTGGTTTCCATCCCCAGAGCCAGGTGCGATTTTTTTCATTTCTTAATTTAAAGGCGAATCTTCCTTATCATGCCTACCATTATTTTTCCCAGAAAACAATTACTCAAGTTCGCATTTTTTATACGTTTGTTCCTTCATTCCAATCCAATCGTTTCATCTCCAAGCCCATATTTTTTCTTACTTTTCTTCATTTCATTAATAACCTCTACTTCACCATCATTCCTACGTGCCTAGTCATCGCTTTTATGCTTCCTTTAACAACTCATTCAGCCGGATTTCTGAATTTCTTCCTCATTATTTTCTATACATTTACATAGATTTTGCTCGAGTTTCTTCTTTAAGCACCTTCCTCTTTTTCGTCAATTCACAACATAAATTTCCAAATACATCATTCCTCCATCAACTTTGTCGAATCATCTTAAACATCACCAATCATTGTCGTATTCTAGTGGAAACAAACCGTTTTCATTCGTCATAATTTAACAAAAACAGGTTAAAAACTACAATTGTAGTTACAATAGAATAAAGCATTAAGTGATCATAATAAAAGAATGCAAACAAACAAAAGGAACGGTCATTTGCACCGACTGTATACTATTTGTTAAAATGGAGAATGAGACTATATGGGAAGTGAAAAATTTCATGGCGAACATATTAAGTAAAATCTTTGATCCAAATAAAAAAGAAATTAAAAAACTAGAAAAAACCGCAGATCAAATCGAGGCTTTTGCATCCCAAATGGAGCAACTGTCAGATGATGCGTTAAAAGAAAAAACAAATGAATTTAAAAAACGTTTCCAAGATGGAGAATCCCTTGATTCAATGCTACCTGAAGCTTTTGCAGTTTGTCGCGAAGCAGCTAAGCGTGTTTTAGGCATGTATCCTTACCGTGTTCAATTAATGGGGGCAGCTACACTTCATGACGGAAATATCGCAGAAATGAAGACCGGAGAAGGTAAAACATTAACTTCTACAATGGCTGTTTATTTAAATGCCATCACTGGTAATGGTGTACATGTTGTTACTGTCAATGAATACCTGGCAAGTCGTGACGCAAATGAAATGGGTCAGCTATACAACTTCTTAGGTTTAACAGTAGGTTTAAATTTAAATAGTTTGTCGAAAGAAGAAAAACGACAAGCCTATGCAGCGGATATTACATATAGTACGAACAATGAATTAGGATTCGACTATTTACGTGATAATATGGTGCTTTACAAAGAAGACCGTGTTCAACGTCCCTTATATTTCGCAGTAATTGACGAAGTTGACTCCATTTTAATCGATGAAGCCCGTACGCCACTCATTATTTCTGGTCAAGCAGGACGTTCGGCAAAGCTTTATGTACAATCAAATGCTTTTGTACGAATGCTGAAGTCAGAAGAAGATTACACATATGAAGAAACAACTAAAGGTGTTACGTTAACAGAAAGCGGTATTTCAAAAGCGGAGCGTGCATTTGGAATTGACAATTTATTCGACTTAACACATGTTCGTCTGCTTCATTCAATTAATCAATCATTAAAAGCACATGTTTCTATGCATCGCGATGTGGATTATGTGGTACAAGATGGAGAAATCGTTATCGTTGATAGCTTTACTGGTCGTTTAATGAAAGGTCGCCGCTATTCTGATGGATTACACCAAGCGATCGAAGCAAAAGAAGGCGTTGAAATTCAAAACGAATCTATGACGATGGCAACGATTACGTTCCAAAATTACTTCCGTATGTATGAAAAACTGTCTGGTATGACAGGGACAGCTAAAACAGAAGAAGAAGAATTCCGTAATATTTATAACATGCAGGTAGTTGTTATTCCAACGAATCGACCGATTGCCCGTGAAGACCGTCCAGATTTAATCTTTGCGACTATGGAAGGGAAATTCAAGGCGGTTGCTGCCGACATTGCCGAACGTCATAAAAAAGGTCAACCTGTCTTAGTTGGTACAGTTGCCATTGAAACATCAGAAATTATTTCTAACTTATTGGATAAACATAAAATTCCACATAATGTTTTAAACGCCAAAAACCACGAGCATGAGGCTGAAATTATTGCAGATGCAGGTAAAAAAGGTTCTGTAACGATTGCGACAAACATGGCAGGTCGTGGTACGGATATTAAACTTGGAGAAGGTGTCCTAGAACTCGGTGGTTTAGCGGTTATCGGTACAGAACGACATGAATCACGCCGTATCGACAATCAGTTACGTGGTCGTTCTGGTCGTCAAGGTGACCCAGGTATTACGCAATTCTATCTTTCACTTGAAGATGAATTAATGCGTCGCTTCGGTTCTGATAAGATGAAGGCGATGATGATGCGTCTTGGTATGGATGATTCACAACCGATTCAATCAGGAATGGTTTCAAAAGCGGTAGAATCTGCTCAAAAACGTGTTGAAGGAAATAACTTTGATGCTCGTAAACGCTTATTACAATACGATGATGTGTTACGCCAACAACGTGAAATTATTTACCAAGAGCGTCTACAAGTATTAGAATCTGAAAATATGCGTGAGCTTGTTGAGTCTATGATTCAAGAATCCATTGAGAACATTGTAGGAATCCATACACAAGGTCCTACAGAAGAATGGAATCTAAAAGCGATTGAAGACTATGTAAGTGGCAATCTTTTAGATGAAGGTGCTGTGAAGGCTAGTAATTTAGAAGGTAAATCACCTGAAGAAATAATTGATTATATCTTTGAAGAAGTACAGAAAAAATACGACGCTAAAGAAGAAGAGCTTACGCCGGAACGTATGCGTGAGTTTGAGAAGGTTATTTTACTTCGTTCAATTGATACGAAATGGATTGACCATATTGATGCGATGGATCAATTGCGTCAAGGGATTCATTTACGTGCTTATGGACAAACAGATCCATTACGTGAGTATCAAAAAGAAGGATTTGCTATGTTTGAAGATATGGTCGCTTCCATTCGCGAAGACGTTACGAAATACGCGATGAAAGCACAAATTCGCAACAATTTAGAGCGTGAAGAAGTAGCGAAAGGCCAAGCTGTTAATCCGAAAGAAGAAGCTGCACCTAAGAAAAAACAACCAGTTCGTAAAGCTGAAAATATCGGACGTAATGATCCATGTCCATGTGGTAGCGGCAAGAAATTTAAAAACTGTCATGGTGCTGGGCAATAATCATCGGAAGTTTTGACAGTGTTGTCGATTTTTTATGTCCAGTAACTGGCGTGTTATGTCCATTTGGGCATTGGATTTGTCCGTTAACGAACACTTTATGTCTAATAAGGGTAAGGTTTAGTCCATCGAACAAACTTATGTCCAATAACTAGTGCGTTATGTCCATTCGGATCGTCATTTAGTCCGTTCAATGGCAACTTATGTCCACTTAGATGTACGTTTTGTCCACATCAGTTTTTCAAAGTAATTGTGTCTCAAACTGCTTTGTATATTTGTAGATTAAATAACTATCTTTACGTAACACAATTTCCGAACCGTTGCCATTTTCAACAAATGGCACGGTTCTATCAATTTCAATAATAGTACGGGGGATTTCATTTTATGATTGAATTAGCAGATGTAAGAAATACATTGGAAACTACAGCCAAGAAATTGGCGGACTTCAGGGGGTCTCTTTGACTTAGAAAACAAAGAGGCGCGGATTCAAGAGCTTGATGAGATGATGTTAATGCCAGACTTTTGGAATGACCAAGAAGGTGCGCAAAAAGTCATTAATGAAGCGAATGGGTTAAAAGCGGTTGTGAATGAATACAATGATCTAGTTTCAACTCAAGAAAACTTAGAAATGACGTTGGAGCTTTTAAAAGAAGAACCCGATGAAGAGTTGCAAAATGACCTTGCTGAAGAATTGCAAGAATTTGAGGGGAAAATGGATAGCTTTGAGCTTCAATTGCTTTTAAGCGAACCTTACGATAAAAACAATGCAATCCTCGAGCTTCATCCTGGAGCAGGCGGTACAGAATCACAAGATTGGGGTTCTATGTTACTTCGTATGTATACACGTTGGGCTGAACAGCATGGCTTTAAAGTTGAAACGATGGATTATTTACCTGGTGATGAGGCCGGTATTAAATCGGTGACGTTATTAATTCAAGGGCACAATGCTTATGGCTATTTGAAAGCGGAAAAAGGTGTTCATCGTTTAGTTCGTATTTCGCCCTTTGATTCGGCTGGTCGTCGTCATACATCTTTCGTTTCCTGTGATGTTATGCCTGAGTTTAATAATGAAATTGAAATCGAAGTACGTACCGAAGATTTAAAGGTAGATACTTACCGTGCTACGGGAGCAGGTGGACAACATATTAATACAACTGACTCAGCAGTTCGTATTACACACATTCCAACAGGTGTTGTTGTTTCGTGTCAGGCTGAGCGTTCTCAAATTAAGAACCGTGAGAAAGCGATGAGCATGTTAAAAGCAAAACTTTATCAATTAGAAATTGAGAAGCAACAGGCTGAGCTTGATGCCATTCGTGGTGAACAAAAGGAAATTGGTTGGGGCTCTCAAATTCGTTCATATGTATTCCATCCGTATTCAATGGTAAAAGATCACCGTACTAATTTTGAAACTGGTAATGTCCATGCCGTTATGGATGGGGATTTAGATGGATTTATTAACGCTTATTTACGTTCGCGTATTTAATTTTAAGTAATAAAAATAGCATCCTATTGACCAAATTGGTGATGGGATGCTGTTTTTTGTTTTTGTAGCATAATTCGAGAATCTTTACTTGTAATTAAACATCAAACATTCCCGTTGCTTTTTTTAACATACGTACATCTGCTTTCGTGTCAACTGAATCGTATGCTAAAATTCCTATCTTTTCATTTATTCGATTAATTTTACCTATTAATTCACTGTGATTTTCATTTGAACTCTCTTCAAGAGAATCCATTCGTGCCTCGAGTGAATCCATTTTCTCTTCAAGAGAATCCATTCGTGCCTCGAGTGAATCCATTTTCTCTTCAAGAGAATTCATTCGTGCCTCGAGTGAATCCATTTTCTCTTCGAGAGAATCCATTCGTACCTCCAGTGAATCCATTTTCTCTTCAAGAGAATCCATTCGTGCCTCGAGTGAATCCATTCTTCTTTCAAGAGAATCCATTCTTTGTGATAAAGAGTGAAAATGCTCGTCCATTTTGTTTGAAAGCTCTAAAATAGCTTGCAAAACTTGATCCATATTCATTATTCCTCCTTATATTTTTTGTATTACGTTCGCTCAATGTTATCTATTAGTAACACATATTATAATTAAAGAATTGAAATTCTACAATGAGTAAAAAATGTCATTGGAACTATTGGAAGCTCGCGTTATCAATCCTAATCATTTTAAAAGAATCATCAAAAATTCCAAAAAATTTCAAAATCCCCACTAAATTTATCTTGTCTCCAATTTGCATTTTTCGTTTAATGTTGTAAAATATAAGAACAAACGTTCTGTATTTAGGAGGGATATTTAGTGGCTCATATTCCCATTGAAGCTGTCCCGCATTTAGAATTGGCTATATACTTACCGATGTTGCTTATCGTTTTAGATAAGGATCATGCACAAATTGAAGCGGGGCAGTTTAAACTTAAACGGCCGTATTTCCATTTAATAGAAGAGGCAAGGAAAATCGCTCATGAGGACTTAAAAAAAACGAAGGCGTATTTAATACATCGTAATTTAAGAGTCGAACGTGGAAACAGTGATGAAATGTTTACAGAGTATTATTTCTATTTTCAACAGGCAATGGAAATTAGAAGATACTCCAATATACGCCTTCGAAATAAGGTGGAAAGTTTACTTGATCTATATTTTAAAAAAGCTTCCCAAGAAATTAAAGAAGTAAGTCATTTTGAATAATTAGTCGTTGGTTTGATCCGTATTTTTGTAGCATAGTTGCACATACGTATTGTGTACAAAACGATGCATAATGCACTTGCAGTTTAATTTCTCGATCATCTTTTAATGTAATTAGTGTACAATCATCAGCTTTTTGTATATTTACGATACTATGTAGCGCCACCCAAATATTGTTTGGGGATGCTGGTGATAAAATCGGAAAGAACACCAATGGAATCCCATAGTCGTAAGCAATAATGATTGGTAACTTATGTTTTTCTTTACCAAAAAAGATTTTTGATACTTCTCGTGCAGCTGTGTAGCTTGTCCCCATTAAGATACATGATTTTCGAATAATGTAAAGCGGTTTTCTGCTGACAATTACTTCACCGCTTTTATCGTAAACGCATGAATAAAGTTTTTCTCCTTTTTTAATGGGTTTGATTAAATACGAATTGAATGACAGATGATAAGAGTCGACAATTGTTCCAGACTGCATTACATTATTCTCCTTCCTTTTGTTAATTTATGGAACTTGCGTGATCCAAGAACATCATAATATGATTTTCGACTAAGTTCAACATCAAATTAGTAAAATTAAGCAAAAATTAGAAAAAATTCACAAATTGTTAAGGGGATCTATTTTTCAGAATATATTGCAAATTGACACTCGATTTTTTATAATAGAAAAAAGGGAATCGGGGTGATATCGATGGATAAATATTATTCATACACAGATTTTCTTAAGGCAGTTGGACACTATCAACATGCAAATGAATCTGAGAAGTTGTTGAATGACATTTATTTGGACTTGTTTTTAAACCGTATTCAAAGATTACAACGTATTGAAGAGTTAAAAGATCTCATCGATACAGCGTTAGATGAAAGAAACAAAGAAGCCTTTTATGCATATGCCACGGAATTAAGTGAATTACAAGAATCGATGAATTAAAAATATAAAGCCGTCTTGTGAAAGTGAATTTTTCCCATATAAATGGGGTAAGTTCAATTTATAAGACGGCTTTTGTTCATAGTTGTTACTAAATGGAGCTACTAACTACTATATAGAATTAAAAATAGTACCAAACAAATCTCAACAAAGGGTTCAACCTTAAGACAATTATGAACAAAAATGAAAATCCGCTAGATAAATTAGAATATACGTTCGCTTATTTGTCGATTTTTTCAAAGTGATATGCTAAAATTAGAGTTAGATAAATGGGTGAAAGGACGGCCGATCAATGACATTTGAATTGCAATCCCCCTACCAACCAAGTGGTGATCAACCAGAAGCGATCAAACAACTAGTGCAAGGTGTTAAAGAAGGAAAAAGACATCAAACATTACTTGGAGCAACAGGTACAGGAAAAACATTTACCATATCCAACGTTATAAAAGAAGTTAATAAACCTACGCTTGTAATCGCACATAATAAAACACTTGCTGGTCAATTGTACAGTGAATTTAAGCAATTTTTTCCAAACAATGCAGTTGAATATTTCGTTAGTTATTACGATTACTATCAACCAGAAGCCTATGTACCACAAACGGATACATATATAGAAAAAGATTCTAGTATTAACGATGAAATTGATAAACTAAGACATTCTGCAACGAGTGCTCTATTTGAAAGAGATGATGTCATTATCATTGCATCTGTGTCATGTATTTACGGTTTAGGGAATCCGGAAGAATATCGAGAAATGGTCGTATCCATCCGAACAGGAATGGAAATTGAACGAAATCAACTATTACGAAAGCTAGTCGATGTTCAATATGAACGCAATGATATTAACTTCCAACGAGGTACATTCCGTGTACGTGGTGACGTGGTTGAAATTTTCCCGGCATCCCGTGACGAGCATTGTATCCGTGTGGAGTTTTTTGGAGATGAAATTGATCGTATCCGTGAAGTCGATGCACTAACTGGAGAAATTTTAGGTGAACGTGATCATGTTGCAATTTTCCCAGCATCTCACTTCGTAACACGTGAAGAGAAGATGAAAATCGCCATTGAAAATATTAAAAAAGAATTGGAAGAACAGCTAGAAAAATTCCGCTCAGAAGATAAGTTACTTGAAGCGCAAAGACTTGAGCAAAGAACAAATTATGATTTAGAAATGATGAGTGAGATGGGCTTCTGTTCAGGCATCGAGAACTATTCACGTCATTTAACATTGAGAGAACCAGGTGTGACACCATATACATTGCTCGACTATTTCCCAAAAGATTTTTTACTTGTTGTGGACGAAAGCCATGTAACATTACCACAAGTAAGAGGAATGTATAATGGAGACCAGGCAAGGAAACAAGTTTTAGTGGAACATGGATTCCGTCTACCGTCTGCTTTAGATAACAGACCATTAAAATTTGAAGAATTTGAAGAGCATCTACATCAAGCTATTTATGTATCAGCTACACCTGGACCGTATGAATTGGAGCATACACCAGAAATGGTAGAACAAATTATTCGTCCAACAGGGTTGCTTGATCCAACGATTGATGTTCGACCAATTGAAGGGCAAATTGATGATTTAATCGATGAAATTCAAATTCGTATAAAACGAAATGAGCGTGTGTTAATCACGACATTAACAAAGAAAATGTCTGAAGATTTAACCGATTATTTAAAAGAAATGGGAATGAAGGTCGAATATCTTCACTCTGAAATAAAAACACTTGAACGAATTGAAATCATTCGGGAGCTTCGAAAAGGAACGTATGATGTACTTGTAGGTATTAACTTACTTAGAGAAGGTCTTGATATACCAGAAGTATCTTTAGTAGCCATTCTTGATGCGGATAAAGAAGGTTTCTTACGTTCTGAGCGTTCATTGATTCAAACAATCGGAAGAGCTGCCCGTAATGCGAATGGGCACGTCATTATGTATGCTGACAATATGACCGATTCGATGAAGAAGGCAATTGATGAAACAAAACGCCGTCGTTCTATTCAAGAGGCATATAACAAAGAACATGGCATCACGCCAAAAACCATTCAGAAAAAAATCCCAGATTTAATTCGTGCAACACAAGCGGCAGAAGAGGAAGAAACATACGTTACAAAGGTGACAAAGGGCAAAAAATTAACAAAGTCCGAAATAAAAGCGTTAATTGCAAAATTAGAACTAGAAATGAAAGAAGCAGCAAAAGCGCTTGATTTCGAACGTGCTGCTGAACTGCGAGATACAATATTCGAACTGAAGGTAGAAGGGTGACCAAAGTGAAAAATACAGAAATTGTTGTCCAAGGGGCACGTTCTAATAATTTAAAAAACGTTACGATTAAAATCCCTCGCGATAAGCTTGTTGTCATAACAGGCTTATCAGGCTCAGGGAAATCTTCTCTTGCATTTGATACGATTTATGCAGAAGGGCAGCGTAGATATGTAGAATCACTATCTGCCTATGCGCGCCAATTTTTAGGAAATGTCGATAAGCCAGATGTGGATTCTATAGAAGGATTATCACCGGCAATTGCTATTGATCAAAAAACAACAAGCCGAAATCCGCGTTCTACAGTTGGAACAGTTACTGAAATATATGATTATTTACGCCTTTTATTTGCACGTATTGGAAAGCCGATTTGTCCTAACCATGGCATAGAAATTACATCTCAAACAATACAACAAATGGTTGATCGCCTTATGGAATATCCTGAAAGAACGAAAATGCAGCTTCTTGCACCCATTGTTTCAGGTAAAAAAGGGACACATGTCAAGCTGTTAGAAGATTTGAGAAAACAAGGTTATGTTCGTGTTCGTGTTGACGGAGAGATTCGTGATTTAGACGATTCGATTGAGCTAGACAAAAACAAAAAACATGATATTGAGGTCATTATTGACCGTGTAGTAGTAAAAGAAGGGGTAGAAGTCCGATTAAGTGATTCTCTTGAAACAGCGTGTAGATTAGCAGAAGGTCGCGTTTTAGTCGATGTTATCGATCATGAAGAATTGTTATTCAGTGAGCACCATGCCTGTCCAATGTGTGGGTTTTCCATTGGGGAGCTAGAGCCGCGAATGTTTTCATTTAACAGTCCATTTGGAGCTTGTCCTTCTTGTGATGGGTTGGGCTTTAAACAAGAAGTAGATCTTGATTTACTAATTCCTGATTGGAGTAAAACTCTTGAAGAGCATGCTATTGCTGCTTGGGAGCCAACAAGTTCCCAATACTACCCTCAGCTTTTAAAGTCAGTTTGTGATCATTATAAAATTCCAATGGATGTTCCAGTTTCAGAGCTTCCAAAGGATCAGATGGATAAAATTCTTTATGGTTCAAATGGGGAACTCATTTATTTCTATTATGAAAGCGATTATGGAAGTGTTCATAATAAAAAAATTGAGTTTGAAGGGGTTGTTCGAAATGTTGAACGTCGCTTCCGCGAATCTTCTTCTGACTATACTCGTGAACAAATGAGTAAATATATGACGGAGCAACCATGTCCAACATGTAAAGGACATCGCTTAAAACCAGAATCATTAGCAGTAAAAGTTGAAGGATTAAATATTTCAGAAGCTACAAAGCATTCTATTTCTGAAATGTACGGATTTTTCTCTACATTGACTTTGTCAGAAAAAGATATGCAAATTGCTCGATTAATTATTCGCGAAATTACAGAAAGATTGAGCTTTTTAATCAATGTGGGCTTAGATTATTTAACACTTTCGAGATCAGCAGGGACATTATCTGGTGGAGAAGCGCAGCGAATTCGGCTTGCAACTCAAATAGGATCCCGTTTAACTGGCGTACTTTATATTTTGGACGAGCCTTCCATTGGACTTCATCAACGTGATAACGATCGTCTCATTTCGACATTAAAAGAGATGCGGGATTTAGGAAATACATTGATTGTCGTTGAACACGATGAAGATACGATGATTGCTGCGGATTATTTAGTAGATGTTGGCCCAGGAGCAGGTGTACATGGTGGTGAAATAGTTTCATCTGGAACACCCGCTGAGGTAATGAAAGATGACCGCTCAATTACAGGCCAGTATTTAAGTGGTAAGAAATTTATACCATTACCAATCGAACGTAGAAAATCAGATGGGCGTAAGCTGAAAATAAAAGGTGCGAAAGAAAACAATCTAAAAAATGTCACAGTCGATATTCCACTTGGACAATTTATCGCTGTAACTGGTGTATCAGGTTCTGGAAAATCTACATTAATTAATGAGATTTTATATAAATCTTTAGCGCATCATTTAAATCGAGCAAAAGTAAAACCAGGCACTCATAAAGAAATATTAGGCATTGAGCAGCTGGATAAAGTTATCGATATTGACCAATCACCAATTGGAAGAACTCCGAGATCAAATCCGGCTACTTATACAGGTGTATTTGATGATATCCGTGATTTATTTGCCTCTACTAATGAAGCAAAAATCCGTGGCTATAAAAAAGGGAGATTCAGCTTTAATACAAAAGGTGGCCGTTGTGAAGCTTGTAGTGGTGACGGTATTATAAAAATAGAAATGCACTTCTTACCAGATGTATATGTTCCATGTGAAGTATGTGATGGAAAGCGATATAACCGTGAAACATTAGAGGTTCGTTATAAAGAGAAGAATATTTCAGAAGTATTAAACATGACCATTGAAGATGCAGTTAAATTCTTTGAAAATGTACCGAAAATTCAACGTAAGCTTCAGACCATTGTGGATGTAGGTCTAGGTTATATGAAACTAGGACAACCAGCCACTACTTTATCAGGCGGTGAAGCACAACGAGTGAAGCTAGCATCGGAACTGCATAGACGTTCAACAGGTAAGTCCTTCTATATTTTAGATGAGCCAACAACTGGCTTACATGTTCATGATATTGCGCGTCTTCTTGAAGTTCTTCAACGACTTGTTGAAAACGGAGATACGGTGCTGGTAATTGAACATAATCTTGACGTTATTAAAACAGCAGATTATATCATTGATCTTGGTCCAGAAGGTGGCGACAATGGTGGGACAATTATTGCAACAGGGACACCGGAAGAGGTTGCAAAGGTCGAAGGTTCATATACTGGTCGTTATTTAAAACCTATTTTAGAACGTGATCGAAAACGGATGGAACATGTACTTTTAGAAGCAAGTAAAAAATAATTGATTAGTATTTTGGATTTGCAATTATATTTTGAAGATTTGACATGATTCACCAAAAGCAACACAATATTCGTGATTTTTTTGTATGAGTTGAAACTTTTTCTCCTCCCTCGACGTATACTTGGTATATACCTTAGAGGGAGGATTTTTAAATTCATGGAAAACGAACGAAAACGCATTATACAATTAGTTGAAAATGGAACAATTTCATCGGAAGAGGCGATTGTTTTACTAGAAGCGTTGTCAAAGGAAAAAGAATCCACTCAAGAAAAAGCTTCCGCTCCACTGTCTGTATCAAATAAAGAAGAAAAAACAACAGATAATAGTAAAGCTGAAGAACCAAAATTCGAAAAGATGAATAACGATAAAAAGTCAAAGAACAGCTTTGAAGAGATGTTTAACAATATGTTCAACAATAAAGATACAAATAATAAAATGAATGAATTCTTAAATGACTTAAAACAAGATTTGTCTCATTTTAGCCATAAAGTGATGGACTTAATGAATTCAACATACACGAAAGTAAAGGATTTCGACTTTGAATTTCCTTTTGGCGACAAGGTTGAATTTGAAAAAACTTATGAATTTAACAGTGAAGAAGTAAGTGGATTTGAAATCGAATTACCAAGTGGGAAAATAGATGTTACCAAAGGTGAATCTGATAAAATTCTCGTTGAAGCTCAAGTGAAAACAGCACTTGTAAATAAAGATGAAGAAAAAACAAAAGCAGATTTCGAACAAAAATTTGTTACATTGAAGGATGGAAAACTAGATGTCACAACACCTTCAAAAATGTCTCAAGTATCATTGCGCCTTGTTTTACCAGAAAAACAATACGATTTAGTCATGTTACGCCTGTTAAACGGTGGTATCACCATTTCAAATATTGATACAAAAATAATAAAGATTAAATCATATAATGGTGCTGTAAAAGTACAACATGCAACATTTGATACAGCAACAATAAATGGTGGTAATGGAGCAATTGAGTTGCGTCATGTAACAGGTGATGAGCTAGAAACTGAAACGGTAAATGGTCGAATTTATATTGATGGAAACCTACAAGAGATTGAAGCAGAATCCGTAAATGGCTCAGTTGTTGTGACGACAACATCCAATACAGCACGCAAAATGAAGGCTACTACTGTAGCGGGGGCTGTTGAACTATATGTTCCTAAGACTGTCTCAATCAATGGACAAGTGTCCACAAACTTCGGAAAAGCAGATATTGGCCTAGCAGATGTAATAATTCGTTCTGAAGAAGAGCAATTTTTAAGTAAAACACAATTTTTTGAAAAAATTGTAGAGGATGCTTCGACATTAAGATTACTGGGAGAATCTCGTACCGGCAGCATTATTGTACGCTATACACTACAGTCAAACGAAAACTAAAGGCTATTATAAATCAATGAGTGAATCGCTTACGATGCAAAGTGATTCACTCTCTTTTTGTTCATTACTCCATCAATTTTAGTGAAAATATTTCTTCAAATCTCCCAACGTACTTACCTATTTCCCTCATAATAAAATAATTGGAACGAAATTCAACTAGAAAGAAAAACATCGAATTATAGCAATCTATGTTAAAAAAGTTAATAAAAATTAGGTATTGATTAAGAAATTCGGCGATATTGAAATAAAAATGTAATAGTATATGAATGATATAGAATGATATAATCAATGTTGAGATGTAAAAAATCAGAGAATTAAGGTGAATCCATGATTTCGATGAGAGATGTCTATAAAAAATACCCGAACGGTGTCGTTGCAGCGAATGGCATTAATGTCGATATCCGTCAAGGGGAATTCGTATATGTAGTTGGTCCTAGTGGTGCTGGGAAATCAACATTTATCAAAATGATGTATAGTGAAGAAAAACCAACATCGGGTGATGTTATTATAAATGGTAAAAATGTAGGGAAAATGAAAAACAAACAAATTCCAGCTTTAAGAAGACAGCTTGGGATTGTGTTCCAAGATTTCAAACTGTTACCAAAGCTGAATGTCTACGAAAACGTTGCTTTTGCGTTAGAAGTAATCGAAGAGCATCCGAAGATGATAAAAAAACGTGTGATGGATGTATTAGATTTAGTAGGTTTAAAACATAAAATGCGTATGCTGCCAAGTGAATTATCTGGTGGGGAGCAGCAGCGAGTTTCAATTGCTCGTTCAATTGTCAATATTCCGAAAATTGTTATTGCGGACGAGCCTACAGGAAACCTTGACCCAGAAAACTCATGGGAGATTATGAAAATCTTTGAGGAGATTAATACTCGCGGAACAACGGTTGTCATGGCTACCCATAACCGAGAAATCGTAAACTCAATTCGTAAACGTGTAATTGCGATTGAAGGCGGCATGATTGTTCGTGATGCTGATGGGGGTGACTACGGATATGAAGGGTAGAACTTTACGTAGACACATTCGTGAAAGCATAAAGTCGTTGGGTCGAAATAGATGGATGACCTTTGCGTCAATTAGTGCAGTGACAGTAACCCTTATACTTGTAGGTATATTTACTGTCATCATGATGAATTTAAACAACATTGCCAATACCCTTGAAAATGATGTAGAGATAAAGGTTCTTATTGATATCATTGAAGACGATGAAAAGGGAAAAGCTGCAGAGGATGTACTTATTGATCAAGTCAAGAAGCTATCTGGTGTAGCAGAAGTGGAGTATTCCTCTAAGGATCAGGAGCTAGACTTATTGATTCAAAGCCATGGTGAAGAATTTAAACTATATGAGCAAAGTAATCCGTTACGAAATGTACTATACGTAAAAGCGGAAGATCCATTACAAACAGCAAATATCGCAAAAAAAATCGAGAAATTTGACAATGTACATAGTGTAGTATATGGAGAAGGTAAAGTAGAAAAACTATTTAGTTTCCTAGAAACTAGTAGAAATATAGGATTAGTTTTAATATTAGGATTACTATTTACAGTTATTTTCTTAATCTCAAATACAATTCGTATCACAATTATTGCTAGAAAAGATGAAATTGAGATTATGAAATTAGTAGGTGCAACAAATTCCTTTGTTCGAATTCCATTTCTATTAGAGGGTATGTGGCTAGGATTTTGTGGTGCAATTATTCCAATGGCACTTGTATCCTTTGTCTACTACAACATATATGACGCATATGCACCAAAATTAGAAGGTCAATTAATTCAAATGATTGAAGTAACACCTTTAATTTGGCAAGTGAATGGATTAATCGTTGTACTAGGAATTTTCATAGGCGTTTGGGGAAGCTTTATGTCCGTGCGTAAGTTTTTAAAGGTCTAGTCGAAAGGAGTATAGTTTGAATGAAAAAAAGTATTAGAAATCGAATTCAGCTTTTCGTCGCAATTGTAGCAATACTATTAATTGTTCAAGTACCTATTACATATGCGACTAGTTTATCAGATTTGAAAAATGAGAAAAGCGAAATTGACCAACAAAAAAATGAAATAAACTCTGAAATTAAAGACAAAAGCAACGAGATTAATTCCATCGAAGGTAAATTAGATCAGTTAATAACTCAAATTGAAACATTAAGTAAAAAAATAACAGATACAAATAAACAAATCTCTACTACAAACGAAGAAATTGAAGTAGCAAATAATAATATTAAAACTTTAGAAGAAGAAATTACAGTTTTACAAGATAAAATAAATCAGCGTGACGAATTATTACGTGATCGTGCCCGTGCTATACAAGAAAGTGGAACAGTCAATTACTTAGATGTATTACTTGGAGCAAATAGTTTTGTAGATTTTATAGATCGTTTCTCTGCAGTTAATACTTTAATAGAAGCTGATCGCCAAATTATGCGTGAGCAACAGGAAGATCAGAAAAAATTAGAAGAACAAAAGCTTGTATTGGAAAATACGAAAAAAGAGCTTGAAGAAAAGAAAAATGAATTACAAAGATTAAAAGATTCATTGAGTACGCAAAAGTCTGAAAAAGATAAATATATAGACGAGCTAGAAGCAGAACAAGAAAAACTAAAAAGTGAAAAAGCATTATTAGAGGAAGAATATTCAGAGTATCTGGATTTAAGTAAAGAACTTGAACAAAAAATTATTCAAGAGCAACAACGACAATTAGAAGCATTAAAAAACCAAAATGGTGGGTCAATCCCTAATACTTCTGATGGTACATTCATGAAACCGACAAATGGTGTTTTAACAAGTCCATGGGGCTGGCGTAATCTTGGTTATGGACCAGAATTCCACTATGGTATTGACTTAGCGAACAGCACAGGTACACCTATCCTTGCATCAGCAGGTGGTATCATTACTTATGCGGCACCATTATCAACATATGGTAACTGTATCATTGTCACACATTCTATTAATGGTGAAATTTATACAACCGTATACGCACATTTAAGTTCGATTCAAGTAAGTACAGGGCAAACTGTTGAAAAAGGTCAACAAATTGGTTTAATGGGTAGTACAGGCCGTTCAACAGGACCTCACTTACACTTTGAAATTCATACGGGATCTTGGCAAGGACAAAAAGCTGGTAATGTAAACCCATTACGTTATATTTCCTTATAATCACGATAATGACTCGAAAGGTACTAGATGCCTTTTGAGTCATTTTTTTAGATTCGCAAAATTTAGTCTAAAAAATGACAGCTAAGTGAAAAGTGATAACGATTTCAGAAAAATATGTTATTCTATTGGAAAAATGAAGTGAATTTCTTATGAATGAATTGTTAGCATAACCGGAGGGCTGGCTTTGAAAAAATCAATGATTGGTGTTGTAGTTGTATTAGCGCTTATTGCCATCATGCTTGGTGGATATATAAAAAATCAAATAGAAGCAAGTGAAGAAGTTGCTGAACAATCCAAAATTAAAGGGTATGAAGTAGACCTTGTAAATGCTGAATTTGGAATTAAGAAGGGTCAAATGGCGCCTGATTTTACATTAGAAACGATTACTGGGGAAACGATCAGCTTATCACAATTAAAAGGGAAAAAAGTTTTGTTAAATTTTTGGGCAACATGGTGTCCACCGTGTAAAGAGGAAATGCCTGATTTGCAAAATTACTATGAGCGATATGCGAAGGAAGAGAATGTAGAAATTGTTGCAGTTAATTTAACTTATTCTCAAAACTCAATTAAAGATGTACAATTATTCGCTGATAGCTATGACCTCACTTTCCCAATCCCTTTATTGCATGAAGAAGCTTTTAGTAAGGAGAAATATCAAGTTTTAACCATTCCTTCCTCATTTATGATTGATACAGAAGGAAGAATTCAAAAACAAATTATTGGACCATTAAAAGAAGAAACAATTCAGCAATATCTCAGCGAATTAAACTAGTGAAATTGTACGATAAACAACAATTATTTTAATATGACAAAAGAAATTCGGCCTATGCATGTGTTAGGAAATCTTTTTCGTTCATAGATTGAACGAGAGGAGGTTTAGTTTTTGCGAAAAGGTCGAATTTTTTTATTACTAGGAATGATAGGTTTAGTGATTGCATTCATACTTATTTGGCAAAAATGGAACGGTTCAAATAAGGAAGAAGAACTCTCCAACATGCCTGTAATTGATGAAGTATATTCATTAATTAATGAAAAATCAGTTTATAGTGTAAGTGGTGAAGTGCTGGTAGAAGGAGCGCTTCGTGGAATGACAAGTGCACTGGAAGATCCATATAGCACGTACTATACAGAAAAAGAGGCAATTCTGCATAAACAGTCGTTAGCAGGCCAAAGAGTGGGAATAGGGATTGAAATTACAGAGAAAAATGGACGGTTTGTTGTTGTTGCACCTGTAAAATCCTCACCAGCTGAGAAAGCTGGAATTCGACCATTTGATGAAATTGTACAAGTTGATGAACAAAGACTTGACGGAAAAACAATGGGCGAATTGCTTGAAATGATTCAAGGTGAAGCAGGAGAAGAAGTGACACTCGTATTATATCGTCCAAGTGCAGAAAGACATATTACCGTTACTTTGAAAAGAATGGAAATTAAAAATGATACAGTGGAATCTGAAATTATAGAAGTAGAAGATGCGAAGATAGGATATATCTCCATCTCGATGTTTGGAGAAAAGACGGCAGATGAGTGGTTTGAGGCTACAAGTGATTTAATTTCAAAAAATGTAGATGGTTTTGTAGTGGACTTGCGTGACAATCCAGGGGGATATTTACATAGCGTTGCGGCCATTGTAAGCAGTCTTCATAAAGAAGGCGAAGTGTTTGCTTATATGCAAAATGGTGAGGGAGCTATGGAACCACTACAAACATCGAATATTGAAGGGGATCAAGAATATTTAAAACAAATGGAAAAAATCCCGGTTATTGTTCTTCAAAATGAAGGCAGTGCTTCTGCAAGTGAGGTAATGGCAGGAGCAGTTCAAAGTTGGAATCGCGCTACGATTATAGGTATGCAAAGCTTCGGAAAAGGGACTGTACAAGAAACGTGGGCACTTCAAAATGGCGGAGAATTAAAGCTATCTACTAATAAGTGGCTGACGCCAAAACGAGAATGGATTCATGGAAAAGGCATACCGGCAGATATCGAGGTTGAGCAGCATCCACTATTTTTACTTGAAGTAATCCCATTAACTGGAGAATATAAAGAGGGCGACTTTAGTGAGGAAGTAGCTTATGTTCAAAAAGTGTTAAATGGACTAGGCTATACAGTGACAAGAACAGATGGATTCTTCGATTCTGAAACAGCAGAAGCAGTTGAATTATATCGGGAGAAAAATAATTTGATTGAAGGTCGCAATATGACTGAGGATTTATTTGAAAGTATTCGAGAACAAGTAACGCTTTATAAAGAAGCGCAAGAGCATGATTTACAACTTCAAATGGGGCTTAGTGTTATGGTGCATATTCTTGAGGGTGAGTTTTAATCTTCGTGAACATCGATTTAGTTGATAGAAAGTATAAGATTGGTAGATAAGAATTGCCTTAAAATAGGTATTTTGATTTTATTTACTAGATTTAATTCTTTTGATACTACGCAACTGTTTGCTTCAATGTTACAATGACTGTAGTAGTGATAGCAAACGGTAGGTGTAGTATATGGTAGATATATTAATAGAGTTTGGTCTTGGAATTACAAGACTATTTATAAATCCGTTATTTTATATAGCGATTGCGATGTCTGTTTATTTAGGATATCGACGAGTAAAGAGAGAGAGAAGAAATTTTCATATCCGAATTTTATCGGGATGGTCGGAACTTTCCGGTCTTTTTAAGGAAGGACTTTTATTATCTCTTTCAATTTCACTGCTTTCTTTAGCCATTGGTTTAACTGTTCCTATTCAGTTGCTTTTCATGGTGACAATTATTAGTGTCGTAGCACTAGTAACTTATTTCTTTCATCTGCTTTCACCCATTATTTACATTACCATTAGTATAGGGTTATTAATGGTAATGGGAATGCAAAATTGGTCCTTTAACTTGTTTGGGCTGGAGTTTATGGGGGTAAATGTGGAAGAAGGAGCAGCTGTTACGATATCGATTCTCGTCGGATTGCTGTTAATTGCTGAAGGAATATTAATTCGTCAAAATGGGGCTCTTTATGCATCTCCAATTGTTGAGAAAACGAAACGCGGAATGAAAGCTGTTGCGTTTTTAAGTAAAAAGGTTTGGGTTTTACCAATATTTTTGGTGATTCCTGGTGATGCTATTCAAGCTTATTTCCCATTTTGGCCACAGTTTTCCCTTGGTACTAATGAGTTTTCTATCGTATTATTTCCTATTGTAATTGGATTCCAGCAAATGGCTCGACATTCGTTACCTATCAATTTCTATCAAAGATTAGGGCGATCTGTTTTAGTCCTTGGAGAAATTGTTGTAATCGGTGGATTAATTTCTTACTTTGAACCGTTAGTCGGATTAGTAGTGTTACTTGTTGGGTTTGTATGGCGCATTATTCTATCGATTGTTTATCGAAGTACAGAAAGTAACGGTATGTACGCTGTATCTCCGAAAGCAGATGGCGTTATGATTGCTGCTGTATTACCCGATTCACCAGCAGAAAAAATGGGGTTAGTAGCTGGAGAAGTAATCCGTAAAGTGAATGGTGTTGAAGTTCATACTGTACGTGAACTTTATGAAGCATTACAAAAGAATGCTGCACATTGCCGTATTGAAGTAATCGATCAGAAAAATGAATTACGATTAACACAGCACGTTGTTCATAGTAAGGACCATCATCAGGTAGGTTTATTATTAGTGGAGTAAGTTTTTCATTAATAAACGGGAAAGTTGTAATCGGTTAGATAATAGAGGTGCAATGGTGGATTCAATCGTAGAAAAGTTAGTGCTCGCGCTTTTTTTACCAGGATTATTAGTCATTCTTTTTACTCGCATCACTTATAATCACATTGTGGCGCTTTTATTGTCGATTGCATTAATTGCTGCATCGGTTTATGCAGGATACTCAACACCAGCCATTGTTTTTGTAGCGGATGCATTTTCTTTAACAATTGGATTCTGGTTTGCGACGAGAATGAGGAAACAAAGTAAGAAAGAAGATTGAATAAAATATAATGAAGAGTGCGAACTATATTAAACAGTTCGCACTCTTTTTATATACAATGACGACTATAGTTGATAATCCTTTGTTAAATAAGAACGTATCTTAAAATAGCCATTGTGACAACGCCTGCGACTACAGTTTGGGATAAGCTTTTCGTTATGATAGCTACTAATGCAGTTGGAACGAAAGCGATGACATTGAGCCAATCAAAAGTGACGATTGGGCCTTCTGCATTCAAAAGTGATTCAACTACGAGGGCACTTAAAATACAGACAGGGATATATTGCAGCCAACGTAATACAACCTGTGGCAATTGAATATTCCGAACTAATATAAAGGGGGTAATTCTTGGAATCCATGTAACAATGGCACAAGCTAGTATGACTAGTACCATCGTAAGTGTCGTAGTCATTTTTCAGTCACCACCCCGATGGTTGCAACAATAACTGTTGAAAATAAAACTGCTAAATGGCCAGGTAAAAAATAAGAAAAAGCATACATGAATAGAGTGATACAGCCAATTAATTTTAAGTAATGAAAAAGCTTTGTCTTTCCTACGTCCACTAGATTCAATACAAGGAGTGCCACAAACATAGCTACAAGTGCAAAATCTAAGCCTAAGCTCTCGGCATTAGGCAGCCATTTACCAACGATTCCTCCGATAGTACAGGAAGCAATCCACGTTAAATAAGCTGTTATATTTAAACCATCCATCCATCTACCACCAAGACGGTTTTCTTTCATTAACTTAGTCACCGCAACTCCAAACGTTTCGTCTGTCAGTAATGAACCAAAGCCGATATTTCGGAGGGATGAATATCGAGTTAGATGTGGTGCCACCGTTAGAGACATTAAAAAATGACGTAAGTTAACAATAAAAGTTGTGATAATGATGATAGAAATCGGTGCACCTGCAACATATAGCGCACAAAAGATAAACTGCGCAGATCCAGCATAAACAAAAACGGATAATAAAAAGATTTCAAGTATGGATAAGTTTGAAGTAATACCAATTACCCCGAAAGCAAGGCCGATACTGATATAGCCAAGTAATGTTGGTATACAGTCTCTAATCCCCTGATAAAATGAATCGGTTGTAATGGATTGCTGATTAAATTCTGTTTGCGTAACCAAGTCAAATCAAACCCCTTAAAATAGAATTATCTTAAACTCTTTCAATTTAAATAGGTTTCTAATATAGTAAAACTACATGTCAAAAAATGTATTTGGAACCAATGTCATTTTAACACGTTCATGTTATGTAGTATAGCAGTTTAAAAAGGCTCCGCCATTGCTTTGCACCGTATTACTATATTAAAATTAAATAATCAAAAAAATCAAAATGTTTATTATAGTATACATATGTATTTTATAAAAGACAATGGGGCGGTGGAGATTGATGGAGCAAATGAGTAAAAATATTGGGTTTCAGCTAAAAAGGTTCCGCAGTTTAAGAGGTTTAAGTTTGGATGATGTTGCCAAAGCTACAGGTGTAAGCAAGGCACAGCTTGCCCAAATTGAAAAAGGTGAAGCAAATCCTACTGTATCAACGATTTGGAAAATAGCAACGGGTTTGAAAGTTTCCTTTTCTACTTTAATGCAGCCTTCAAAAGAATATTTTCAAAAATATGGGGCAAATTCAGAGTCCCCAGCTGTAGAAGAAGATGGAAAGTACCGCGTCTATTCAATCGTTCCTTATGATCCAAAGAGAGGATGGGAATTATTTAAGGTTGAGATTGATCCTGGTGTCATACATAAAAGTGAAGCCCATCCTGAAGGGGTAGAGGAAACGATAACGGTTATTAAAGGACAAGCTGTAATCCAATGTGGTGATATGAAAGAAGTGTTGAACGAAGGAGAAACACTGATTTTT
This sequence comes from Lysinibacillus sp. PLM2, assembly GCA_023168345.1. NCBI lineage: Bacteria > Bacillati > Bacillota > Bacilli > Caryophanales > Bacillaceae > Lysinibacillus > Lysinibacillus sp. PLM2. The sequence goes on from AP025689.1 coordinate 1,040,455, forward strand.
TCAGGACATCAGTCACATCAATATGAAAACCTAACTAATGACATTACAATGTTATACTTAATTATTCAATATCAATAGAGGTGGTACTAGTGAGCGAATGGTTTACCGTTGAAAACATCGAAACACTAGCTGCACAATATCGTACACTTGGACCGCTAATTGGCATTTTGCTTCCCTTTCTTGAAGCATTATTACCCTTTTTGCCCCTTGTTGTCATTGTCGTAGCAAATGCAAGCTCCTATGGCTTGTGGATTGGGTTTTTATTATCATGGATTGGAACGGTTTTAGGATCCTATGTTGTCTTTTTAATCGTTCGGAAATTCGGGAAACATCCTAAATTAAAACGTTTTATTCAAAAAGAAAATGTTCAAAAATTAATAAAATGGGTGGATATGAGAGGTTTAAGTCCGTTATTTATATTATTATGCTTTCCATTTACACCTTCTGTTTTAGTGAATATCGTTGCAGGGCTCTCCCACATTAAAAAGAAATATTATTTTATTGTATTATTGGCTGGTAAGTTTGTCATGATTTTAAGTATGAGCGTATTAGGATATGATGTGGGCTCATTCATTAAAAATCCTTTAAAGCTTATACTTGTCGTTATTGCCGTTATTCTATTATGGGTAATTAGTAAAGTAGTGGAAAGACGCTTAAATAAACGAGTTGAGGAAGATTTAAAAAGCTCCTATCAAAAAGAAAATTAAAAATGTTTTTTTCCCTTGAGTGGTTTACAATTGGATTTTGTGTAAACCGCTCTTTTATGTGTTTCCGTTGTTTTTCATGTAAAATAGAATGAGAGCAAGTTACTCATAACGATAAAAGAAATTTTTAATAGATAAATATTATTCAAATAAAGGGGGCTATCCAATTGTCTTTAAGAATCGTAAGTGGACGAGCTGGATCAGGCAAATCTACTCTTATTCAAAATGAAATCGTTACAGAACTAAAAAGAGATCCATTAGGTACGCCGATTTACGTCATTGTTCCTGATCAGATGTCCTTCTCGACAGAGTACGAATTGACAAATCATTATGACATTCGAGGAATGATTCGTGCGCAGGTAATGACCTTTAAACGACTTGCTTGGTATGTGCTACAGGAAACTGGTGGCATTGCAAAGGAAAAAATAGATAAAATCGGATATCGCATGCTTATTCGAAGACTTTTAATGGAACATAAGGATGAGTTCTCATTGTTTCGTCAAGCTGCAGATAAACGTGGCTTTACAGAGGAAGTAGAGCAATTAATTAAAGAATTTAGTCAATACAATATTAACAGTGAAGCATTACATGAAGTGATAGGTAAATTAGAGGGAACGCAAGCACCTCATACTTTAATTTCCAAAACGAAAGATTTACAACTCATTATACAAGAGTTAGAGCAGCAGTTGGGGGACACCTATGTTGATGGAGATAGCTTCTTTCCAGTATTAGTGGAGCAATTACCTAACTCTGAGAAAATAAAACAAGCCCATATTTATATCGATGGTTTTACTGCCTTTACAGTGCGTGAATTTGATATCGTGAAGCAATTAATCGCTTTAGCTGAAAGAGTGACAATTGTTCTTCCTTTTGAAAATGAGCAGGATAAAGAGGATGATCAGGCACTATTTTATCGTTCTGCAGTCATGTATGACAAATTGATGGATGAAGCAAAACAGTTACAGATTGAAGTTGAACCAAGAGTTCATTTAACAGGTAATTATCGTTTTCTAAATAACGATTTAAGACAAATAGAAGCAAATTTTCATGAGCCTATTGTAAAACCAGTTAAATCTGATGGTTTTGTTCGAGTTTTAGAAGGGGCAAATCGTCGTGCGGAAGTTCATGGGATTGCCCGGGAAATATGCCGGTTAGTGAAAGAGGAAAAGGTAAGATATCAGGATATTGGGATTATGTACCGACAAGCCGATGTGTACGATCCATTAATATTAACGATATTTCCTCAATATGACATTCCTGTTTTTACAAATGAGAAAAAGGCGATGTTACATCATCCTTTAATTGAGTTTAGTCGTTCAATTTTAGAAGTTGTTACTTCAAAATGGCAATATGAACCTGTATTTAGAAGTGTTAAAACAGACTTGTTTTTCCCGTTAAAAAGTAATTTAACGGAGATGCGTGAAAAAGCAGATCAATTTGAGAATTTTGTCATCGCCCAAGGTATATATGGTTATCGATGGTTTGAAGAGTCACGTTGGTTTTATAAGAAATATCGTGGTTTAGAATTTTTAACAAAGCGTCAAACGGATGAAGAATTGGCCATACAACGAATGATTGACGAAATGCGGTCTTTGATTTCAGAGCCTTTAATGGAGCTGCAAAAGAATTTAGAAGATGCGGAGACTGGTCGCGATATCGCTCTAGCACTTTATCAATGTATCGAAAAACTTCAAGTATATGAAAAATTGCAAGCATTAAAAGATGAAGAATTAGAAAAAAATTTACTGATTAGTGCAGCAGAGCACGATCAAGCTTGGAACCGTTGGGTAAATGTGCTAGATCAGTTTGTCATTATGTTTGGTGATCAAAAATTGACAGTTGAAGAGGCTGCGAAGATTTTGGATGAAGGGTATGACACACTTCAATTTTCTAGCATTCCTCCTGCTGTCGATGAAGTAACAGTGGCAACAGTGGAATATTCTCGTTTTGATAATATGAAGGTTGTTTTCGTGATTGGCGTAAATGACGGGGTATATCCAATGCGTATGGATTATGAAGGTCTTATCACTGATGTGGAAAGAGGATGGTTCTCTGCTGTTGATACAGAATTATCACCAACCTCAAAGCACCGATTATTACAGGAAGCATTTTTAATATATCGTGCATTTTCTTCGCCAACAGATAGACTTTATGTGACCTTTGCAAGTGCAGATGAGGAAAGTAAGTCGTTGCTACCATCACTCTATATCAATCGATTGCATAAATTGTTTGAGATAAATGGGGAAAAAACGTTACCACATGAACGAATCCTTATTGATCCAATTGAAGAGCTCGATAAAAGCAATGTTCTTTCTTATCTACAGCATCCGGCTACAGCTATTGCCTATTTGATGATGCAGCTAAGACAAGCTCAATATACAAATGAATTAGCCCCTGAATGGGTAGCGTTAAAAACCTATTACGAACAAGATATAAAATGGAAATCAACGCTTCAATCCATAATGGGTCCGTTAGAAAAGAAAAATGAAGCAGAAAGATTGACTCAAGATATTACAGATGAATTGTACGGAACAGAGCTTACATCAAGTGTTTCGAGGGTAGAGAAATTTTACAGCTGTCCATTTGCCCATTTTACAACATATGGATTAGGTCTTGAAGAAAGAGCCCAATACAAATTAGAAAATTTTGCGATGGGGGATTTATTCCACGAAGCATTAAAATGGATTTCCATCGAAACAGAGAAGAAAAAAATAGCTTGGAATAAATTATCAAAAGAGCAGTGTGCATTGCTTGCTAGATCTGCAGTGGAGCATATCGTTCCGGTATTTTCTCATCAAATATTACTAAGCAGTGCGAGGTACCGATATATTCAGCATAAATTAATCCGTATCGTAGAAAGAACGATGATTGCACTATCACAGCAGGCAAAATCCTCACATTTCAGACCAATTGCTATAGAGGCTTCCTTTGGTCCGGGAAAAGAGATGCTACCGCCACTAGAAATTGATTTAAATGGTGGTAGAAAGATGAAGCTGCGCGGTCGAATTGACCGTATTGATAGTGCTGAAGTTGACCAAAAAGCGTTTTTGCGTGTCATTGACTATAAATCTTCCAGTCGTGATTTAGATTTAAATGAAGTGTATTATGGATTATCCTTGCAGCTTTTAACCTATTTAAATGTTGCTGTAGATAATGCGAGTCATTGGATTACAGGTGAGGCGAAACCAGCAGGTGTTTTATATGTTCATGTCCATAATCCGATTTTAAAAATAGAAGAAGAACTCGACGAAGCAACTCTTGAGATGGAACGTTTACGAAAATTCCGCATGAAAGGTTTATTAGCTGAAGATATAGATTCATTGGTATTAATGGATGAGGAGCTTCAAGAAAGTGGAAAATCTAAAATCATACCAGTGCAATTGAAAAAGGATGGATCTGTTTATCAGCGTAATTCTCGTGTAGTCATTCCATTTGAAATGGATCATTTGCAGCAATATGTACGCAGTAAGCATAAGCAAGCTGGTGATGGTATTTTAAGCGGGGAAACATCGATTCGACCATATAAATTAAAAAATAAAACAGCCTGCGATTTCTGTTCATTTAAATCGGTTTGTCAATTTGATCCAACTGATAACATGCAAAACTACCATCAATTACAGGCAGAACAATCGGAAAATATACTTCACAAAATCAAAGAGGAGTTGAACAGTGATGCGAGCGATACCTTCTAAAGGGCCAGATGTAACATGGACGGACGAGCAATGGAAAGCAATATGGGCTACAGGACAAGATACGCTTGTATCAGCTGCTGCTGGCTCTGGAAAAACAGCAGTTCTGATTAATCGTATGATTGAAAAAGTTATTGCAAATGAAAATCCTATTGATGTAGATGAATTGCTTGTTGTGACCTTTACAAATGCATCTGCAGCGGAAATGCGCCATCGTTTGAGTGAGGCTTTAGAAAAAGAAATAGCGAAAGACCCACGTAATCAGCATTTACGTCGTCAATTAAGCTTAGTAAATAAAGCGCAAATCTCCACTTTGCATTCATTCTGTTTATCCATAGTACGTCAGTATGCCTATTTACTTGATATTGATCCGGGATTCCGTATTGCAAATGAAGGGGAATCATCATTATTAAGAGATGATGTTTTAGCAGAAGTATTGGAAGAAGCTTACGATAATAAGGATGAAGCAAAAGTAAATGCCGTGTATCGTTTGGTAGATAGCTTCACATCAGATAGGGACGATCAAGCGATTGAGACATTGATTGATCGACTTTACGAGACTTCTCGTGTTCATCCTAAGCCGTCTGAATGGTTAAAATCTTTACCTAAACAATACAAGCTACCAGCTGATGCAACAATTGATCAATTACCTTACATTGAGCATGTAAAAAATGCAGTGAAGTTTAGTTTGCAAGAGGCCTTTGCTTATATTGTAGATATGCGTGAGCTTGCATTAAAGCCAGATGGTCCTGCTCCTTATGGCGAAACTGCTGAATTGGATTTTATACTGATTCAAGAGGGAATCCGCAGAGTTACTAATGGTACATGGCAGGAATTATATGACTATTTCGCTTCTTTAAAATGGTCAACTCTTGCAAGAGTAAAAAAAGATAGCTGTGATCCAGATTTACAAGATTTAGCAAAGAAAAAAAGAGATCATGCTAAAAAGATAATGACTCAAATAAAAGATTCATTTTTTACGAGAACACCTGCGAGATTGTTAGAAGAAATTCGTATAATGGCACCGTTAATCGAAACGTTAGTAGAGTTAACTGAAAACTACGGTAAAAAGTTTCGAGCAGCAAAGCTTGAGCGCGGATTAGTCGATTTTTCTGATTTGGAGCATTATGCTCTTCAAATATTAGCTGACGTTGAAAATGGTGAACTTCAGCCATCAGAAGTAGCGAAGGAATTTCAACAAAAATTTAAAGAAGTACTAGTGGATGAATACCAAGATACGAATATGCTGCAAGAAACGATATTACAGCTTGTGAAAAGCGGAGATGAAGCAACGGGTAATTTATTTATGGTAGGGGATGTAAAGCAATCCATCTATCGATTCCGATTAGCTGAACCAATGCTTTTCTTAAACAAATACTTAACATTTGAAGACGATCCAAAGAATACTGGGTTAAAAATTGATTTAAATGCAAACTTCCGAAGTCGTAAAGAAGTACTACATGGGACAAACTATGTTTTCCAACAAATTATGGGGAAGGCTGTTGGGGAAATAGATTACGATGAAAAAGCGGAGTTAAAGCCTGGAGCGCCCTATGATGATATTGAAACACCAGTGGAATTTGTTGTTTTGTATGAAGAACAAGAAGAAGAGACTTCAAGCAACGAAAATGAAACGACTGAAGTAGATATTGTAACGGAAGAGGAAATTGCAAAATCTCAACAAGAGGCTCGCTATATTATAAGTAGAATTAAAGAGCTAATCGAAAGTGGCGCAACGGTTTACAACGCGAAAGAAAAAGATCCGGCAAAACGAATGAGACCTATACGATATAGTGACATTGTCATTTTAATGCGTTCTATGACTTGGTCTGCAGATTTAGTAGAAGAATTTAAGTCAGCGGGTATACCTCTTTATGCAGAATCTTCAAAGGGATACTTTGAGGCATTAGAAGTGATGGTCATGCTAAACGTATTAAAAATTGTAGATAATCCATATCAGGATATCCCATTAGCCTCTGCATTGCGAGCGCCCTTTGTTGGTTTGACGGAAAATGAGCTAGCAACAATTCGACTAGCAAAAAAGAATGTTCCTTTTTATGAATCAGTAAAAACATTTGTCCGGGAGGAACGCTCAGGTTTAAATGGAAATACAGCTGAGAAGCTACATCAATTTCTAATTCAATTAGAAGAATGGCGGAATATGGCTCGTCGTGGATCGTTATCAGATCTAATTTGGAGAATATATTTAGATACGAATTATTATGAAATGGTCGGTGCGATGGCCAATGGAAAACAAAGACAAGCAAACTTACGTACATTACATGACCGCGCATTAATGTATGAGAAATCATCATTCCGAGGATTATTCCGTTTCCTACGATTTATTGATCGAATGCGTTTGAGAGGGGATGATTTAGGAGTCGCTAAATCCATTGGTGAGAAGGATGATGTCGTTCGATTAGAAACGATTCACTCATCAAAAGGGCTAGAATATCCTGTTGTATTTGTAGCAGGGCTTGGTCGTAGCTTTAACCAAATGGACTTTTCCAATACTTATTTGTTTGATCAGCAATATGGACTTGCTGTAAAAGCAATAGATCCTGACAATCGTATCATCTATACTTCCCTGCCATTTTTAGCAATGAAAGAAAAGAAAATTTTAGAAATGAAAGCGGAGGAAATGCGAATTTTATACGTGGCAATGACACGTGCAAAGGAAAGACTCATTTTAGTTGGTTCAGTGAAAAATTGGGAGAAAACAAGAGATGAATGGTGTGAGATTGGACATCTTTCAGAGCAATCAATGCTCCCAGAATATTTGAGAGCTCGTGCGAAAAATTATTTAGACTGGATTGGCCCAGCAGTAGCTCGTCATGAATGTTTTGCATCCTTTCATAATGGAAAATACAATGCAATCTCACATCCTTCAAAATGGATGATTTCGGCTATTCCCAATGAAGCATTTTTAAATACACTTTCTAAAAATGATGACTCTATATCAGACGATGTAATTCATCAACCAGTCGATGAAAATATTTTATATGAATTGAAAAAACGATTTACTGCCAAATATCCATTTGAGCATTCGACAAGGAAAAAATCGAAAACAAGTGTTACGGAGATTAAACGTATTGAAAATCTACAGCGGGAAGAAGAGCAAGATGAGTGGATTGCAGAAAGTCATGAGTTGAATCAACAGAAAACGAATACTATTGCTAAAAGACCTATGTTTTTACAACAAAAATCTTTATCTAGCACAGAAATGGGGACAGCTGTTCATACAGTGATGCAGCATATACCAAAAGAAGGGCTACATACGGTAGAAGAAATTAATCGATTCCTTCAAGGACTAGTAGATAAACAGCTGCTTACGGAAGAAGAGGTTCATGTAATTGAACCGGATAAAATTATACAGTTTTTTGAATCGCCGATTGGCAAACGGTTTATTCATGCAAAACAATTACACCGTGAGATACCTTTCACTTTATCAAGAACAGATGAAGAAGGGGATTCGCAAATTGTCCAAGGGATTATAGACTGTTTATTCCTTGATGAAGAGGGTAAGTGGGTATTGCTTGATTATAAGACGGATAAAATCCTCCCTAAATTTAAAGATGAACCTTCTTTGATAAAAGAAATGACTAACAGATATGGAGTACAGCTACGTATTTACAGTGAGGCTGTAGAAGCAGTACTAGATGTAAATGTTGATGAAAAAGTGATTTATTTATACAATGCGCAGAAGGAAATTCAACTTTAAGATAATTAAATTTTGAAAGTTAGAAATGTCATAGAACAGCGGCAATTAGATGTAGAAAGGAGCCGAATTGTGGGCTTTCAACCAACAACATTAAATGAAAGAATTGAATCATTAGATATCATAAGAGGATTCAGTTTACTTGGAATTTTAATAGTAAATGTTTTTGCATTCTATTTACCGATGCCACATATTGATTTGCAAACATGGTTTGTGGAAGCAAAGGATGTTATATGGTATCAGCTAGTGGAAATTTACGTCACAAGTAGTTTTTATCCATTATTTTCAATGTTATTTGGATATGGACTTGCGATGCAGTTTTTAAAATCGAAGCAGACTGAAACACGATTTTATCCATTCGTATCAAAACGATTAGTTATATTGTTTATCCTTGGGATGCTTCATGCGGTATTCATTTGGTGGGGAGATATTTTATCTACCTATGCTTTTTGTGGCTTTTTCCTATTAATGTTTATCCGATTTAATCCTAAAGTTCTTTTGACAATAGGTCTTGCAATATATGGCTTAATGCAGCTCATGATTTTATTGATTTATAGTGTGAGTGGAATTGTGAATCAGGAAATCGAGGGAATCCCAGTAGATATCGAAATGATTGAACATGCTATTACTTCATATGGTATAGGAAATTGGATGGATGCTTTTAACCAACGTTTAATTGATTTAACGGTCCAAATGCATCCTGCAATGTGGATCTTATCATTATTTACGATTTTACCTTATATGATGATTGGTGCTGCATTTGCGAAGTGGCGTCTAATAGAGCGAGCGAAGAATTTAAAACCTTTTTGGCTTATTCTTGCAGTTGTGGGGATAGCCATCGGACTAACGATAAAAAGTGCACCCTTTATGTTTACACATACCTATTTATTAGATTATTTACAAGTATACGTAGGCGGACCGATATTATCCATCGGCTATATGGCGATAATCGTTTGTATTTGTATGGTTCCATTTATTAAAAAAATTCTTCACCCAATCGGGCTAGCTGGTAGAATGTCCTTAACGATCTATCTTTTGCAATCAATTATTTGCTCTGTCTTATTTTATAATTATGGCTTTGGTTTATATGGTCAAATAAATGTACAAATGGGCGTATTAATTGCTGTTGTGATTTTTATTGTCCAAATTATGTTTGCAATCCTATGGTTTAGTAAATTTAAACAAGGTCCCCTTGAAGTAGCAGTGAAAAAAATAATTTATCACAAAATTTAGTGAAAAGTAAGCAAATTGAAAAAATTTGATGTATGATGTTATCAAATCATAAAATTTCATGTGTTCATAGATTTTATGATGATAATAACATGATAGTAGATAAGGTTATATTTTGAGATGTTCATAATTTATCAGTCTACTATTAATAGACGAATAAACATAAGGAGCGCTTTTTACGATGAAGATTTTGTCTTTTAAATTGAATGGTGAAGTGAAATTTGGACCGAAAGTCAAAAAAGAAGAAGCTGTCTGGGATGTAGTTGCTATTCAACGTGATTTAAATGTTTTACCAAAATTCTCTACAAATATTATCGATGGAATTGCTCTTGGTTTCGACTTTGTTGAACAAATTAGAAAACTTGTTAAAGCAGCGGAACAATCTACTTCGACTGATCAATATAAACTGTCATTTTCTGAAATAGAATGGTTATCTCCTGTTCCAAGAACTCCTAAAAATATTATTTGTATTGGAAAAAATTATGATGAACATGCAAAGGAAATGGGTGCAGAAGCAGCTCCAAAGAACTTATTAGTATTTACAAAGGCAGCAACTTCGATTGCAGCAGATGAACAGGTGTTGCCAATACATTCAACGAAAACAAATTCTCTAGATTATGAAGGGGAGCTTGCTGTTGTTATAGGAAAAGTAGGTAGAGACATTCCTAAAAACCAAGCCTATGATTATATCTTTGGATATACAATTGCAAATGATATTACAGCACGTGATCTACAAGAACGTCATGTTCAATTCTTTTTAGGTAAAACATTAGATGGTACTTGTCCAATGGGTCCTTATTTAGTGACAAAAGATGAAATACCAGATCCACAAAAATTAACAATCGTAACGAAAGTTAATGGGGAGATTCGTCAAAATGGTTCAACAAGAGATATGATGTTCCCAGTTGATGAATTAATCTCGACTTTATCGAAATATGTCACATTAGAGCCTGGTGATGTGATTTTAACAGGTACACCTGAAGGAGTAGGGAAAGGCATGAAGCCACCAACTTTCTTAAAAGCTGGTGATGAAGTGAAAATTTCCATCGAAGGAATTGGTACATTATCTAATCGCTTTGAATAATTCATATTTTAGACACTATTAAAGATACTATAATGTTTGAAGCTACACCTTCTATCATGGTAGGATATGTTATGAAATGATAAAAAAGGTGGGGAAATAATGGGTTTCTTAACTGACTCAACACATTTACACATTACAACATGGGTAATCGGTTTAATTTTATTTTTCATAGCAGCTACTGGCATCTCTAAATCTAAAGGGATCCACATGGTATTAAGATTATTTTATATTTTAATTTTAATAAGCGGTGGCGCATTATTCTTCAAATGGCGAGTGAATTTTGAGTATGATATTAAATTTTTACTAGGTATTCTGTTAATAGCAATGATGGAAATGATTTTAGTCCGTCAAGCGAAAAACAAGCCTACGAATGTATTCTGGGTATTATTCTTCATTTTCCTATTTGCAACATTATTCTTTGGATTAAGACTTCAAATGGGATTCGATTTATTCTAAACATTACGCAAAGCTTTATGCTTTGCGTTTTTATTTTGCGTATTTCCTTATATATTCCAATGATTAGATTAAATTTAAATAAGTAGAGGAAAGCTATAAATCATTTGAAATAATTGTCACTTTTTTGTCGCAATTTATCATGGCAATTTACTCATTTCATTTGAAAAGATAGCGCTTTATCTTATTTGTTTGATAAAATGACGATGGGTTGTTTTAAAGGAGAGATAAAATTGAAATTTAATAAATGGATTAGCGTATTAGCAGCAACTGTACTTGCAACATCCTTAACGGTAACTCCTGTCGCAAAAGCTGAAGATACGAAAACAATAGCAGATGAAAGTATATATGATTTATTAGTTGACCGTTATTTTAATGGTACAGATAAAAATGATTTAAATGTAAATGCACAAGATCCAACACAATTTGCTGGTGGAGATTTTAATGGTATTTTGCAAAAACTATCTTTAATTAAAGATATGGGATTTACGATTGTTTCACTAGGTCCAGTATTTGCAACAGAGAAATATGATGGAACTCTTTCAACAAGCTATTCTGAATTTGAACCTCATTTTGGGACGGCTGAGGAATTTACTAATTTGGTAACGACTTTAAAGCAAAAGAATATGCGAGTAATGATTGATTTCCCATTAACAAATGTTAGCGAAAATCACGAATGGACAAAAGATCCAGAAAAAGAAGATTGGATTGTTGGCACATCAAATGGGCTAGTGCGTTGGGACTTGAAAAATGAAGAAGTTCAACAAGCACTTATTAATGCGGCTGTGGAATTTGTAAGTACATATCATGTAGGCGGTATTCGTTTAACGAACCTTGATATTGCAGATGCACAATTTTTAAATGAGATGATTTCAGCCATTAAAGCTGTAGATGATTCCATTTATATCATTTCAGATGAAGAAAGCGACGCAAATTTCGATGCAACTTATTTTGATGATACAACTGAAATGTTCCGTTCGATTTATAAAAATGTAGACCAAGATTCTTCGGAGCAGTTGAAATATATTGAACCATTTCTAAACGGTAATGCAAAGCCTACTCAAATTATGTTCGACAATATTAATACAGATCGTTTTATAATGGATGTAGAAGCATATCCACCAACTCGTTTAAAGGTGGCCATTGCTTCCACGTTATTGCTACCAGGACTTCCAGTTATGCAATATGGTACTGAGATTGCAATGAATGGTGCTGTTGGACCAGAATCACATCAGTTATATAATTTCAGAACTGATGAAGAACTGGTGGATTTTATCGAAAATATTCAGCTGTTAAAGAATAGTTCCGATACACTCCGTGGTGGAGAGTTTAAATTGCTAAAAAATGAAAATGGACTTTTAGCATTTATGCGCACATCAGAAGAGGAGAAATGGATTGTTGTAATTAATAACACAAGTAAAACGAAAAGAATCGACATTCCAAAGGATTTAGTTGGAGAAGGTAAAGAGATTCAGGCGATGCTAGATAGTGAAGTTGTGCGAGTGAACAATGAAAATGTTTACCCACTTGCTTTAGATCGAGAAGTTGTAGAGATTTACCAAGTGATCGATGAGAGAGGCATTAATATTCCATATCTAGTTGCTTTAGGATTCGTTTATCTCATTTTTATCTCATTTATCGTTGCATTAATGAGAAGAGCAAAACGAAATCGAAAGAATGAAACTACTGAAAATCAAAACTAATATAAAAACGAGGCAAAATCTCATAATTGGGATTTTGTCTTTTTTTATTTTTTATTATTTGTTAATCGTTTCTATTATATTAGGGGCAATGTTCTATTTAGATTATTAATAAATAGCAAATTTTCATCATATAATGATTGAAATTGTTAACTAAATCGACAAAAGGTGTCAGTTCATCAATCACCGATTACCACTTTAGCTAAACCTAGGTATAAGGAGGAGTTAGTTGAAAACAGGTAATGAGCTTTTAAGGATAAAAGATTTACATACTGGTTTTCGAATTCAAGATACTTATTATGATGCAGTTGATCATGTATCTTTAACTCTTCGAAAAAATGAAGTGCTTGCTATCGTAGGAGAATCTGGCTGCGGCAAGAGCACCCTTGCCAGTTCTATTATTGGACTGCATGACCATGAAAAAGTACGAATACGAGGTGACATTCTCTATAACGATAAAAATATAGCAACCATGTCAGAGGATGAGCTAAATAAAATACGCGGTGTAGAAATTAGTATGATTTTTCAGGATCCTTTATCTGCTTTAAATCCATTGATGCGTATTGGTGATCAAATAGAAGAGGGGTTATCGTATCATACTAGTTTAACGAAGTCTGAACGAAATAAATATGTACTTGAATTATTACATCAAGTTGGGATACCAGATTCAAAAAGAGTAGCAAAGCAATTTCCTCATCAGCTTTCAGGCGGCATGAGACAAAGAGTAATGATAGCCATTGCAATTTCATGTAAACCTCAAATTATTATAGCGGATGAACCAACAACCGCATTGGACGTGACGATTCAATCGCAAATTTTAGATTTACTATTAAATTTAAAAAGCGAAACGAACGCGGGAATATTACTTATTACACATGACTTAGGGGTAGTGGCGGAAGTAGCTAATCGTGTTGCAGTCATGTATGCAGGAGAAATTATTGAGGAGGCACCAGTAGAAAAGTTGTTTAAAAATCCAAGGCATCCATATACACGTTCATTATTTCATTCAGTTCCACAAATGAATAGTCATAATGGGCGATTGAATGTCATACAAGGGATTGTTCCATCATTGATTCATCTTCCCAGAAAGGGCTGCCGCTTTGCACCAAGAATTCCTTGGATATCGGAAGAAGCTCATGAAGAAAATCCAGTACTACATGAGATATCACCAGGACATTTTGTTCGATGTACTTGCTGGAAGCATTTCTATCTTAGTTAGATAACTGTGAACTGATGAGCCGTTTTGAATAATTAATTACGAAGCGTTAGGGATATGTAGTTGCCTCTTAGGGACAAAATTTTTAGTGCAAAGGTAGGAAATGTCTTCCGAACTAGCTTCTCGCGGACAAAACTCTGCGTTGGAGCATGTGAAATGTCTTCGAGAACGCCTCTCGCGGACAAAACTCCGCAGTGGAGCGTGTGAAATGTCTTCGAGAGCGCCTCTCGCGGACAAAACTCTGCGTTGGAGCATGTGAAATGTCTTCGAGAACGCCTCTCGAGGACAAAACTCTGCGTTGGAGCGTGTGAAATGTCTTCGAGAACTTCTTTCGCGGACAAAACTCTGCGTTGGAGCGTGTGAAATGTCTTCGAGAACGCCTTTCGCGGACAAAATGCTGCTTATGAGCGTGTGAAATGTCTTCGAAAGCGCCTCTCGAGGACAAAACTCTGCGGTGGAGCATGTGAAATGTCTTCGAGAACGCCTCTCGAGGACAAAACTCTGCGTTGGAGCGTGTGAAATGTCTACGAGAGCGCCTTTCGAGGACAAAATCTTGCGGTGGGGCATGTGAAATGTCTTCGAGAACGCCTCTCGCGGACAAAATCTTGGGGTGAAGTATGTGAAATGTCTTCGAGAGCGCCTTTCGAGGACAAAACTCTGCGTTGGAGCGTGTGAAATGTCTTCGAGAGCGCCTCTCGAGGACAAAATCTTGCGGTGGGGCATGTGAAATGTCTTCGAGAACGCCTCTCGCGGACAAAATGCTGCTTATGAGCATGTGAAATGTCTTCGAGAACACCTCTCGAGGACAAAATGCTGCTTGCGGAAGTAAGAAATGTCTTCGAGAGTGCCTCTCGCGGACAAAATGCTGCTTGCGGAAGTGTGAAATATCTTCGAGAGCGCCTCTCGAGGACAAAATAATGCCGTGAAACATTGGAATTGTCATCGGAAAAACAAGAATATGAGGCATTGAAACTCTTAACGTTCCCGAACAAGTGAAAGAATCAAGGAAAGGGAACATGCATTAATAAACTTTAAAAAAATTTAACGTTTTTGTAAGATCGGAGGATTGTACAGCATGTTTATGAAAATTGAGCGATTAAAAGTTTACTATCCTATTCGAGGTGGGTTTTTTAATAGAGTAATTGATCATATATATGCTGTTGATGGAATAAGTATGGAATTTGAGAGAGGAAAAACCTATGGACTAGTGGGTGAATCTGGATGTGGAAAATCTACGACCGGTAAAGCAATCATGGGACTGGAAAAAGTCACTTCCGGGAAAATTTACTATGAAGGTGAAGATGTTACGAACAAGCGTCGTGATAGAAAATCCTCCTATTGCCGGGACGTTCAAATGATATTCCAAGACTCTCAATCAAGCTTAAATCCAAGAAAGCGAGTTTATGAGATTCTGGCTGAACCAATACGGAATTTTTTAAAGCTTTCTCCAACAGAAGAGAGACGAAAAATTTACGAGCTCCTTACTATTGTCGGCATGCCTGAAGACTCTCAATTTAAATATCCACATGAATTCTCTGGAGGACAGAAACAGCGACTCGGTATTGCACGAGCCATTGCAACGAATCCTAAAATAATCATTGCCGATGAACCAGTGTCTGCTCTCGATTTATCTGTTCAAGCACAAGTACTGAACTTTATGAAGGATATTCAGAACGAGTATGGTTTAAGCTATATTTTTATTTCTCATGATTTAGGTGTTGTCAAACATATGTGTGATTACATTGCCATTATGTACAAAGGTCGTTTTGTAGAAACAGGGACAAAAAAGGATATTTATAGCAATCCTCAACATATCTATACAAAACGGTTACTCTCTGCAATTCCTGAAGCTTCACCAGTTGGAAGAGAGAAAAGAAAACGTGAAAGAATTGTACTAGAACATACCTATCAAAAATTACGTAATCAAAGTTTTGATGACAAGGGGCGCGTCTTTGATTTAGTTCCTATCACCAAAACACATTTTGTAGCAGCATCTCCCCATTAAGGAGGTCATCTAATATGTGGAAAACGATTATAAGACGAATCATCATCATGATCCCTCAACTTTTTCTATTAAGTATTCTCGTGTTTATATTAGCGAAATTTATGCCTGGGGATCCCTTTACCGGATTAATAACTCCTCAAACCGATCCGAGTAGACTTGAAGAATTAAGAGAAGAAGCAGGATTAAATGATCCATTGCATATTCAATATATTCGATGGATTTCCAATGCTATTAAAGGAGATTTGGGAAATAGCTATACCTATCAACGAGATGTTGGCGATCTTATTGGAGAAAGGGCACTGAATACATTTTGGCTTTCCTTTTTAAGTGTTATTCTACTTTACGCCATTGCCATACCTCTGGGAATTCTAGCTGGACGCTATCAAAATTCCAGAATAGATAAAACGATTATTTTATATAGTTTTGTCACCTATGCCATTCCAACCTTTGTTTTAGCATTATTATTTTTGTATTTATTTGGCTATACGCTCGATTGGTTTCCGACTAGTGGAAGTGTAGATATCGAGCAGGAGGAAGGGACGATAGAATTTTATTGGAGCAAATTTTACCATCTCATTCTCCCAGCTATCACCTATGCACTTTTAGGAACAACGGGCATTATCCAATATTTACGCTCAGAAATCATCGATGCGAAGTCAATGGACTATGTTCGTACAGCAAGAGGTAAAGGAATTCCAATGAGAAAGGTTTACTCAAAGCATATATTCAGAAATTCATTGCTTCCAATCGCGGCTTTTTTTGGCTTTACAATCACTGGATTATTAGGAGGTTCCATTTTTATAGAAACAATTTTTGGCTATCCGGGAATGGGACAACTCTTTATTTCGTCCATCACTTCAAGGGATTATAGCGTAATTACTGCACTTGTAATGCTTTATGGCTTTTTAACCTTATTAGGAAGTCTTCTGTCAGATATTATCATGAGCATTGTAGATCCACGGATTAGAATCGAATAACGTCCACTCCATTATAAGAAGGTGAAAATATGGTAAGTATAACGAATAGACAAAAGGATAAGTCTAATGTTGTAAACTCTACTCCTACAGGAATGGAAGTCATTATGAGAGAGTTTAAGAAAGATAGACTTGCACTATTCTCATTAATTGCAATGATTATTGTGATTTCAGTTGTATTTGTGTGGTCACTCTTTATTGATCAAGAATCATTAATGCGCGTTAGTTTAAAGGATCGATTTGCACCTCCAGGGGGAGATTTTCTCCTTGGAGCTGATTCAGGAGGGCGAGATATACTTGGGCAACTGATTATTGGTGCTAGGAATTCATTAGGGATTGCGATTGCCATTACGTTTATAACGGGCTGTTTTGGGGTAATTATAGGGCTCATTTGTGGGTATTTCGGCGGTTGGATCGATCAAATTGTAATGAGAATTATTGATTTCTTTGTAACGATTCCATCTTTAATGTTAATCATTGTGTTCATAACAATCATCCCTAAATACACGATTTTCTCTTTTATCTTGATTATGAGCTTGTTTTTATGGACAGGCACTGCAAGGGTAGTTCGTTCAAAGGCATTGTCTGAAAGTAAACGGGATTACGTCTTAGCTTCAAAAACCCTTGGCACAAATGATCTAGTCATTATTTTCCGTGAAATCGTACCAAATTTAAGCTCTATTTTAATCGTTGAACTAACTTTAAATTTTGCTGGAAATGTTGGCATTGAGACTGGTCTAACGTATTTAGGGTTTGGTCTTCCTCCAACAACACCTTCACTCGGAACTTTGGTTAGCTATGCCAATAATCCGTTAATCATTCAAGAATATTGGTGGCTATGGTTACCAGCATCTTTATTTATTTTATTTATGATGCTTGGGATTAACTATGTTGGACAAGCACTTCGACGTTCGGCTGACGCGCAACAACGCTTAGGCTAAACAAATTAAATTTCCTTCACATGATGAGAATGCATTTTTTAATCTACTTTTGTACTTAAAACTAGTAAAAATGTTAATGCTAATAAAGAGAAGATTAGAACGTGAACAATCATTCATGAAATTATTGGAGGAATGTTATGAAAAAACATAGTAGGTTCGTATTTTTCATATTATCCCTATTATTGGTTTTAACAGGCTGTAATGGGACAACGTATACTGCTGAGGTTGACGAAATGGTTCCTGTTGTAAAAGAAATAAATGAGCCATTGAAAAATGCAAAAAAAGAGCATGAAGAAGATACTTTATTTGATTTATCTGTATCAAACGAAGGTACGCCTATTAAAGGTGGAATACTAAAAGTTGCACTAGTTAAGGACGAGCCTTTTAAAGGAGTATTTTTAGCTGAGCTAAATGAAGACGGTTTTGATTCAGATATTATGAGCTTTGCTTCAAATTCTATTTTCGAAGTAAATGGAGATTTCCTAATAACGAATGATGGAATTGCTTCCATGGTTGTTGATCAAGTAAATAATAAAGTAGCGATTAAAATTCGTGAAGATGTAAAGTGGTCTGATGGCGAGCCGCTGAAAATTGAAGACCTTATTTTACCTTATGAAATTATTGGTCATATGGATTACACAGGAGTCCGGTATGACTCAGCCTTTAAAAACATAGTTGGTGCTGAGGATTATCATGATGGACTTGCTGATAAAATTTCTGGTATTAAGAAAATAGATGAACATACAATGGAAATTCATTTTCATCAATTATCTCCTGCCATTTTTTCGGGTGGTGATGGTTTATGGACATATGCAGTTCCTTCTCATCAAATAGGCGATATTCCTGTGAAGGATTTAATGGAATCTGATGCTGTTAGAAAAAATCCCGTTACACTTGGACCTTTTAAATTTGATAAAATTGTGCCAGGTGAATCCGTTCAATTTGTGAAAAATGAACACTATTGGAAAGGCGAGCCAAAGCTTGATGGGGTTATTGTGCAGGTTGTACCTTCAAGTACTGTATCTGTTGCAATTGGGTCAGGAGAATTTGACATTGTCTTACATTTCAATGCAACGAAAATGCCTGAAATAAAAGATTATGAAAATATAACAGTTCTTGGTAGATCTGAGCTTTATTATTCTTACCTAGGATTTAAAGTTGGTACATTTGATTCTACAAAAAATTCTGTCGTTACAGATTTAGAAGGATCAAAAATGGGCGATAAACGATTACGACAGGCAATGGCTTATGCGTTAGATGTAGAGGGTGTCTCGGAAGTGTTTTATGATAATTTAAGAGAACGAGCAAACTCATTAATACCACCGATATTTTCATCCTTCCATGATTCGTCATTGAGAGGGTATTACTATAATCCGGAAAAAGCAAAAGCATTATTAGACTCTGCAGGATATATTGATGTCGACGGTGATGGGATGAGGGAAGACCCTGAAGGCAATCCATTAGAAATAAAGCTTGCCGCCTTGTCTGGTGATACAACTCAGGAAGATATTATTTCTTATTATTTACAGAACTGGAGAGATGTCGGTTTAAACGTTACATTATCAACAGATCGATTAATCGAGTTTAATTCCTTTTATGAAAAAATTGAGGCAGATGATCCAGAAATTGATATATTTATGGGAGCATGGGGAACGGGAATTAATCCTTCACCAGCTGGATTATATGGAGCAACTGACCCATATAATTTAACTCGATTTACTTCAGACTTTTTAGAGAATACAATAAAAAATATCGATTCCCCGCAAGCATTTAACCCAGTTTATAGAGCACAACAATTTGGTGCATTCCAGGAATATATGGAGGATATGGCAGTCGTCATTCCAATGCAATTCCGTTATGAAATTGTACCAGTTAATAAAAGAGTGAAAAATTATAGTATTGACTATGGTAATAGGACAGGACTACACGAAATAGAACTAATATCAGAAAAACCTATTGCACATAAGTCAAAATAATGAAAAGAGTTGTCCTTTAGAATGATCCATTCAAAAAAAATGGATCATTTCGGACAACTCTTTTGTTATTGTTGTTGATATTCTCGATCTGGAAAGAAAATTGCAATCGTACCAGGACCAGCATGTGCGCCAATCGATGAACCGATTAAAGTAATATCAAACGCTTTTGGATGTAACTTTTCTTCGATCAAAGATTTAACTTCCTCAGCAAATGCTAAGTCATCTCCATGACTGATTCCAACGATTTTATTTGAAAAATCGCCACCGCGTTCTTCCATTAATTCGATAATACGATGTATTGCTTTTTTGCGCCCTCGAATTTTTTCAAGTGGAATCAGCTTTCCATCCTCTACATGTAATATCGGTTTAATACTTAGTAATCCACCGATAAAAGCACTTGATTTTGAAATACGACCACCTGCTGCTAAATAATCAAGTTTTTCAACGGTAAATAAATGTGTCATATGCTTTGCTAAATACTCAATACGTGATGTAATTTCATTAAGGGATAGGCCTTGATCCCGTAAAGATACTGCTTCTTTTACAAGTAATCCATATCCTAATGAAGCACATTTTGAATCAATAATTTTTAACTTAAAATCTGGATATTGTTCTTTAAGTTGTGTTGCAATCATGACTGCAGTACTGTATGTACCAGACAAGTTAGAGGAGAAGGCGATATAAAGTCCTTCTTCATTGTCTTTGGCAAGTTGTTCAAATGCTTTTAAAAAGTCTTCTGGTGATACTTGTGAAGTTTTTGGTGATACGCCGTTCCGCATTGCATCATATACTTTAATTGAGTCGATATCTAAAATGTCTCGGTATTGTTCCTCATTTAAATTCACACGTAATGTCAAAAGCTCGACTTCATGATCATCAAAATACTTCTTTGGCAAATCACTAGCACTATCTGCAAAAATTTTCAAATGTATTACCCCCTTTATAAGTTGTTTTTAAATTCAATGGCTTTTTTGATAGTTTATGATGTTTAATTAGGAAATACTAGTATTTTCCTATTTTTTTAACTAGTTCAATTTTAATCTTTCTATTAGTACATTTGCAATGCCATCCTCGTTATTACTTAATGTTACTTCATTGGCGATGCTTTTTAACTGGTCGATGCCATTTCCCATTGCAACACCAATTCCAGCGTATTCAATCATTTCTAAATCATTATCTTCATCACCAAATGCGATAATACGATCTCGCGGGATGTTTAATTCCTTCGCAACGAGTGAAATACCTACCGCTTTATTTAGTCCTTTTTTTACAATTTCAACGATATGGAATGGTGCACCCCAACGACGATGGTCGATTAATTCCGCATGGACATCTTCTAAATGTTTACGTATAGATGGGACATTTTCTTCATTCGCATGAATCAGTAAACTTGTTGGGTCTTCATTTAAATTTCCTCTTAAGTTCCCAATTGTTACGTTTGGATCACCCATTTTAAAAATGTTCATCATTGATTGATCTTCTGTATGAATATAAACATTATCCATTACTTCTGCGATTAAATTTTTATACTGAAATTTGTCAACAGAATCAACTACATCATGCACAACACCAATATCCATTGGCGAGTGAACGAGTTTAAAGGATTTATTTTTAGGATGATGTACAAGTGCACCATTGAAGTTGACTATCGGTGTAGTTAACATGAGTTCGTTATAATAAAGCTGGCTTGCTCGGAATGGTCTACCTGTTGCAATCATTACTTGGTGCCCCGCTTCCTTTGCCTTCATAATAGTTTGCTTTGTTTTTTCAGAAATCGTCTGCGTATCTGTTAACAAAGTACCGTCTAAATCTAACACAATTAAATGTTTCTCCATAAAGGAAAACTCCTTTCTGTATTCTTTAAATTTTATATCTAAATGGAAACTTTAGTCAAAGTATTTAACTATAAGGAATATTTCAAACGTGTAGAAACATAATGAACAGATATATTATGTGCTTCCTGAATATAATATAACTAAAATGAAATATTAAAGAATCGTGGTTTTTGAAATTGTTTTCCATGTCATGTATCATTTTTAATATGATACAATAAACACTATTAGGAAAGGGGAAACTGATTATGGCAATTGACCAAGATTTGAAAGATAGCATATTAGGTGCATTAGAAAATGTAATTGACCCTGAATTAGGGATTGATATAGTGAACTTAGGGTTAGTATATGATGTCGATTTAGATGAAGAGGGTTTATGTACTGTTACGATGACATTAACTTCTATGGGATGTCCACTTGGCCCAGTCATTGTGGATCAAGTAAACACTGCACTTAGTGACCTGCCAGAAGTGAAAAAAGTGGACGTTAACATCGTTTGGCAACCAGTTTGGAATAAAGATATGATGTCAAGATATGCAAAAATGGCTCTAGGGATTCGATAATCTCGTGAAAATTTATTAAGAAGAGGCTAACCCAATAAGATTTCTTTTGGGTTAGCCTCTTTTATTTTATTGATGGTAAGTTGATACGGGTTTTTTTGTGGCCGTTCGTAAAAGTGCCCGAATGATTTATTTAGCAATGTGAAAAGACTTTCGATAGGAAAAGTTCCCAAAAATAGAGCATGTTTTGTGAGAATGGTTACCTTCTGTTACGAAAGTGACTGAATGCAGTGCATGACTCGCTAAAAAGAGCACTTTCGATAGGAAAAGTTCCCAAAAGCAGACATTCACCGCCAAAAAGGTCACTTTCATTGCTCAAAGTTCCCAAAAACAAACAATTATTAGTAAGTTTGGTCACTTTCTGTTACGAAAGTTCCCAAAAGCAGAACATCCGCTGCCAAAAAGGTCACTTTCACTGCTCAAAGTTCCCAAAAACAAACAAATATTAGTAAGTTTGGTCACTTTCTGTTACGAAAGTTCCCAAAAGCAGAACATCCGCTGCCAAAAAGGTCAATTTCGCTGCTCAAAGTTCCCAAAGGCAAATAAATATTAGTAAGTTTGGTCACTTTCTGATACGAAAGTGCTCGAAAGCAGAGCATCAAGCTGTAAAAAGGTCACTTTCGATGGGGAAAGTTCCCAAAAGCAGAACATCCGCTGCCAAAAAGGTCACTTTCAAAAGTTCCCAAAAACAAAAAATGATTGGTAAGTTTGGTCACTTTCTGTTACGAAAGTGACCGAAAGCAGAGCATCCGCTGCCAAAAAGGTCACTTTCACTGCGCAAAGTTCCCAAAAACAAAAAATGATTGGTAAGTTTGGTCACTTTCTGTTACGAAAGTGCCCGAAAGCAGAGCATCAAGCTGTAAAAAGGTCACTTTCGATGGGGAAAGTTCCCTAAAGCAAAAAATGATTGGTAAGTTTGGTCACTTTCTGATACGAAAGTGCCCGAAAGCAGAGCATCAAGCTGTAAAAAGGTCACTTTCGATAGGAAAAGTTCCCAAAAGTAGAACATCCACCGCCAAAAAGGTCACTTTCATTGCTCAAAGTTCCCAAATGTAAATAAATATTAGTAAGTTTGGTCACTTTCTGTTACGAAAGTGCTCGAAAGCAGAGCATCAAGCTGTAAAAAGAGCACTTTCGATAGGGAAAGTTCCCAAAAGCAGAACATCCGCTGCCAAAAAGGTCACTTTCACTGCTCAAAGTTCCCAAATGCAAATAAATATTAGTAAGTTTGGTCACTTTCTGTTACGAAAGTGCTCGAAAGCAGAGCATCAAGCTGTAAAAAGGGCATTTTCGATAGTGAAAGTTCCCAAAATTAGAACATCCGCCGCCAAAAAGGTCACTTTCACTGCGCAAAGTTCCCAAAAACAAACAAATATTAGTAAGTTTGGTCACTTTCTGTTACGAAAGTGCCCGAAAGCAGAGCATCAAGCTGTAAAAAGGTCACTTTCGATGGGGAAAGTTCCCAAAAGCAGAGCATCCGCTGCCAAAAAGGTCACTTTCACTGCGCAAAGTTCCCAAATGCAAATAAATATTAGTAAGTTTGGTCACTTTCTGATACGAAAGTGCCCGAAAGCAGGGCATCAAGCTGTAAAAAGGTCACTTTCGATAGGAAAAGTTCCCAAAAGCAGACATTCACCGCCAAAAAGGTCACTTTCATTGCTCAAAGTTCCCAAAAACAAACAAATATTAGTAAGTTTGGTCACTTTCTGTTACCAAAGTGCCCGAAACAGAGCATCAAGCTGTAAAAAGAGCATTTTCGATAGTGAAAGTTCCCCTATTCTAAAATTCCCTCAATAAAAAAGGAACTTTCCCTAAAAAAAGTTCCTAACCGTTTAATTTCATATGCTGAAATCATTTTGTTTAGCCTAAATCTCCAAAAACTAATCTAGTCAATCCTACAAATTTCAATTGGACAGTTATCACAGCAAATTTCAGCTTTTAAATAGTTTAAATCATGAATTGTAATATAACCTTTTTCAATCGAAAGTATGTTTTGTTTTCTTAAATCATTTAACATACGATTGATCATTTCTCGACTTGTCGAGCAGAGGTTAGCTATTTCAGTGTTTGTTAGATTAAAATTAATGAAAATGTTATTATCATCCGTTATTTCACCATAAGTATTGGACAAACGTATTAATGTTGAATAGAGTGCACCTTTTTTTCCGTTCATCACCAAATCACGGATCAAACTTTGGTTTTTAATATTTTCATTTTGAAGCCATTTTAAATATTCGATAAGCAAGGCAGGCTGTTCTGTTAACAACAACTCTAAATCTTTTTTACTTAATGAGAAAATTTCAGTTTGGCTTAATGCAATAGCGGATGTTGAATGGGAGCCAATTTGACTAAATAATGTAGTTTCTCCAAGAATGCTGCCTTTCCCACATATCCGGATTGTTAATTCCTTACCACTTTCTTGTTCTTTACTAATTTGAACTTTACCCTCTTTAATTAAAAAAATATCATGAGCCATTTCGCCTTCTCGAAATATATGATTTCCTTTATCGACTTTAAGAAATTGTCCGTTATTCTCGAATAAACGATGAAAATTCAAAGGAGAATTATCTAATACGACCAAATGTATCACTTCCTTTAATGCTTATGAATAAATTTTAAGCCTTCATCAAAAAAATAATAAAAGAGGACGAATTAAATGATGTATATTAAATACTACATTGCAATGATAACACAAACGGCTAATGCATATATGAAAAATTAAATGGTTAATTTCGCCACTCTTCGTTGATATTGTATAACCTTTTTACTTGGATTTAAGATGAAAAATGTGACATATTGGTGATTTTTACAGTGAATCTGAATTAACAGTCACATGGCAATTATTTGAAGTATTCAATAGTTCAACATATAATGATATTAGTCAATAAAGGTCAAATTTTTAGGTATATAAAATATACATTATATAGAGGTGAACATATGCAATTTCAACAACAAGATAATCGAAAACCATTGGAGCAGTTTGGTCGTAATTTAATAGAAGAAGTAAAAAAAGGAAAAATGGATCCAGTCATTGGACGTGATGAAGAAATCCGCAACGTGATACGAATATTATCTAGAAAAACAAAAAACAATCCAGTTTTAATCGGAGAGCCTGGTGTAGGAAAAACAGCCATTGTAGAAGGATTGGCACAACGTATCGTTCGAAAAGACGTCCCAGAAGGTTTAAAGGATTGCGTGCTATATGAATTAGATATGAGCGCTTTAATTGCAGGTGCAAGCTACCGTGGGCAATTTGAAGAACGATTAAAAGGTGTATTAAAAGAAGTAAAAGAATCAGAAGGTCGTATTATTTTATTTATTGATGAAATCCATACCATTGTAGGGGCTGGAAAAACAGACGGTGCAATGGATGCTGGTAATATGTTAAAGCCTATGTTAGCACGAGGAGAGCTTCATTGTATTGGTGCAACTACGCTGGACGAATACCGTATGTATATTGAAAAAGATCCCGCTTTAGAACGTCGATTCCAACAAGTATTGGTTCGTGAGCCATCGATTGAAGATACCGTTTCGATTTTACGTGGGTTAAAGGAGCGATTTGAATTACATCACGGTGTTCGTATACATGACCGCGCAATCATTGCTGCTGCCCAGCTATCAAATCGATATATAACAGATCGCTTCTTGCCTGATAAAGCCATTGATTTAATAGACGAAGCCTGTGCCATGATTCGTACAGAGATTGATTCCATGCCACAGGAATTGGACATGGTCACAAGACGAGTCATGCAGCTTGAAATTGAAGAGCAAGCATTGACAAAAGAAAAAGATGAAGCAAGTAAAAAGCGTCTAGAGGCACTAAAAGAAGAATTGCAATTACTAAAAACTAAACAACAAACGATGAAAGAACAATGGGAGTTTGAAAAACAAGGCTTACAGACGATTCAACATAAGCGAGAGCAATTGGATCGATTTCGTAGAGAACTAGAGGATGCAGAAAGTAAATATGATTTAAATAAAGCAGCAGAATTACGTCATGGTAAAATTCCTGCATTAGAAAAGGAACTAGCAGCCTTAGAAGAGGAAATGAAAAAAGGGTCTGAAACTAGAATATTGCGAGAAGAAGTTACGGCTGATGAAATTGCTTCAATTATTTCAAGATGGACGGGCATACCTGTTACGAAGCTTGTAGAGGGTGAAAGAGAAAAACTTTTAAAACTAAAGGAAACACTACATGAACGTGTTGTTGGTCAAGATACAGCTGTTGATCTCGTCACAGAAGCAGTTTGGCGTGCACGTGCAGGTATTCAGGATCCGAATCGTCCAATCGGTTCATTTATCTTCTTAGGACCTACAGGGGTAGGGAAGACAGAGCTTGCAAAAGCCTTAGCTGCCCAATTATTTGATTCAGAGGACCATTTCATAAGAATTGATATGAGTGAGTATATGGAAAAGCATAGTGTTTCAAGACTTGTTGGTGCCCCTCCAGGTTATGTCGGCTATGAAGAAGGAGGACAATTAACGGAAAGTGTAAGGAGAAATCCGTATTCCGTTATTTTACTTGATGAAATAGAGAAGGCTCATCCAGATGTAGCAAATATTTTGTTGCAAATATTAGATGACGGTCGCATTACAGATAGCCAGGGTAGACTAGTTAACTTTACAAATACTGTTATTATTATGACTTCAAATATTGGTTCACAATTTTTGCTTGAACAAGAACTAAAGAATTCAGTGGAAGATTTAGTCATGACTGAACTACGTCTACATTTTAAACCTGAATTGCTAAATCGTGTGGATGATATTATTATGTTCCATGCACTAGGTTCAGATCATTTTACAGCGATTACTTGGAAGTATATTAAGCAATTACAAGCTCGTATCGCAGAGCAAGAGGTTGATTTGAAGGTTGATGAATCTGTCGTGGAGTGGGTCGTGGAGCATGGTGTTGATCCTCAATTTGGTGCAAGACCTTTAAAGAGGTTTATTCAAAGACATGTTGAAACAGCAGTAGCAAGAGAGTTGTTAAAAGGAGAAGTAGTGCCAGGAGATATGTTAAATATTACAATGAAAAATCAAGAATTACTTGTGACAAAATAATACTTTTCATTATTATAGAACAACGCACAAATGCTGAAGATCACATTTGTGCGTTGTTTTTAGTATTTCACAAGAAAAAATCCCGCACTCTATCGCGCGGGAATTAATTATTGTACTTATAATTAGTGATGTTCTGCATCTGGAGTTGGTTCATTTGGAATAACTGCAGTCATAATTAAAATTATGATAGAGAACACAACTGAGATAATTGCACCAGTTACAAAATCAAAGTGAGCACCTAATACTGAACTAACAACATAGTTCAACATTGTTACTAATAAGAATGACCAGATAAATGTCATGATATATTGCATCATTTTCACCTCTAACGAACATTATTAGATATATTATTTCTATTTTACCCTAAAATATCATACCACACGACATAAATAAATAACAATACGATTTTTCATTTTAACAAATATTACAGTTGTAGTTATAAAAAATGTGAGCTATAATTATGACCAAGTACTAAATGTAAGTCATAAAGGAATGGTTTAAATTTAAGGGGGAAAGAAAATGAACGCAGGAATTATTAGTATTTCTAAATACGTTCCAGATAAAGTAATTACAAATTTTGATCTAGAAAAAACGATTGATACAAGTGATGAATGGATCCGTACGAGAACAGGTATAGAAGAAAGAAGAATTGCAGAAGGTGAAGAAACTTCTGATTTAGCATATAAAGCAGCTCAAAAAGCTCTAGAATCAGCTGAAATAACAGCAGATCAAGTTGGCTTAATATTAGTAGCGACAGTGACTCCTGACCGTGCATTCCCAAGTGTAGCATGTCAAATTCAAGAACGACTTGAAGCAAAAAATGCAGCTGCGATGGATGTTTCTGCTGCTTGCTCTGGTTTTATTTATGCCCTTGCAACTGCTAAACAATTTGTTGAAAGTAACACTTATGATTATGTACTAATCGTAGGAGTTGAAAAACTTTCCAAAATTACAGACTGGAATGATCGTAATACAGCAGTACTGTTTGGAGATGGTGCTACTGCAGCGGTTATTGGAAAAGTATCAGAGGGGCGCGGTATTCTATCCTTTGAATTAGGTGCTGACGGTACGGGTGGCAAACATTTATTTTTAAATGACGATCGTTACATCAGTATGAATGGACGTGAAGTATTTAAATTTGCAGTTCGTCAAATGGGAGAATCTGCAGTATCAGTAATCGAAAAAGCAGGCTTAACGAAAGAAGATGTTGACTTCTTAGTTCCACACCAAGCGAATATACGTATTATGGAAGCATCTCGTGAACGTTTAGAATTACCTGAGGAAAAATTATCTAAACGCATTCATAAATATGGAAATACATCAAGTGCCTCTATTGGTATAGCATTATTTGATGAATTAGAAGCTGGCAAAATTAAAGACGAGGATATTGTTGTATTAGTAGGTTTTGGTGGTGGCCTAACTTGGGGCGCAGCTGTCATAAAATGGGGAAAATAATTGATTTAATAGAAACAAATATAGTAATTTAAAATTAATGTAAAATATTTAGGGGGAAAATAGATTATGAAACGTAGAGTAGTCATAACTGGTATTGGCGCAGTAACACCTCTAGGTAATACAGTGGAAGAAACGTGGGCAAACGTGAAAGCTGGAAAATCTGGAGTAGGGCCCTTAACACGAATTGATGCTGAGAAATTCTCGGCAAAAGTCGCTGCAGAAGTTAAAGATTTTGATATTGAACAGTATATTGAACGCAAGGAAGCAAGAAAAATGGATCGTTTTACTCATTATGCTCTTGCTTCAGCTATGATGGCAGTAAAGGATGCTAACTTAGAAATTACAGATGCTAATGCGAACCGAATAGGTGTATGGATTGGTTCAGGGATTGGCGGTATGGAAACATACGAAAATCAATTTGTAACATTCCAGGAGCGTGGAGCACGTCGAGTAAGTCCATTCTTCGTTCCGATGATGATTCCAGATATGGCATCAGGTCAAGTATCGATTTATTTGGGTGCAAAAGGTATTAATTCATGTACTGTTACTGCATGTGCCTCTGGAACAAACTCTATTGGTGATGCATTTAAGGTAATCCAACGTGGTGATGCAGATGCGATGATCACAGGTGGCGCAGAAGCACCAATCGTGAATATGGCTGTCGCAGGATTCTGTGCAAGTACTGCATTATCATTAAATCAAGATCCTGCTACTGCGTCACGTCCATTTGATGCAGATCGTGATGGTTTTGTTATTGGTGAAGGAGCGGGCGTATTAGTAATTGAGGAATATGAATTTGCTAAAGCGCGCGGTGCGAAAATCTATGCTGAGATCGTTGGTTACGGTTCAACAGGTGATGCATATCATATTACTGCTCCAGCTCCTAATGGAGAAGGTGCGGCACGTGCCATCCAACAAGCGTTAAATGATGGTGGTATTGATCCAACTTTAGTTGGCTATATTAATGCTCACGGAACTAGTACACAGTATAACGATTTATTTGAAACGCAAGCAGTTAAGTCTGTATTTGGAGAACATGCATATAAATTAGCCATGAGTTCTACAAAATCAATGACAGGTCATTTATTAGGTGCCGCAGGAGGACTTGAAGCAATCATTACTGCGTTAGCACTTAAAGAGAGTATCTTACCTCCAACAATAAATCTGACGAATCCAGATCCTGAATGTGATCTAGATTATGTACCAGGTGTTGCTCGAGAAGCAAGCATTGAGTATGCAATGAGCAATTCATTAGGCTTTGGTGGTCACAATGCAAGCTTATTATTTAAAAAATTTGAAGAGTAATTAAGAACATGTTTAAAAAGCCTTTAGCATAACGCTAAAGGCTTTTTTATATGATAGAATAGGGAACTTTTCATTTTTATTTATAAGTCGTAATACTTTTCTCAGGTGATTTTTAACGAACATATACATAGTAAAGGATGATACTTATTTTATTACGGTTATTAATCTTCTTATTTTTCTATGGACTAAGTGTAATATCGGTTGGCAATTTAATTTTATATTTAAATTACCGTACACTAGGCTATTCATGGTCTGCCGTCTGGACGTTTATCCTTGGGACCCATGAATTATATATGGCCATTATATCCTTAACAGTGTTATTTATCGTCGTTTTCGACCTAATCCCATCGCGCTCTCCATTTTCTTAAGAGTACTTTGAGCAATTTCATTTGCTTTTTTGGCGCCTTCATCTAATATTTGGTCAAGCTCTGGAGAATCAATAAGCTCATTAAAGCGCGCTTGAATAGGTGTTAAATGTTCGATTAAACTTGTTGCTACACCTTCTTTGAAGGCACCATAACCTAGACCATCGTATTTTTTAACAAGGCTATCAATTGTTTGCCCTGTTACGGCTGACTCTATTGTTAATAGATTCGAAACACCTGGTTTATTCACTTCGTCGTAAGCTACAAATCCATCTGAATCTGTAACAGCAGACTTGATTTTCTTTTCAATTTGTTTTGGTGTGTCTAAGAAACGTATTGTTGCTTTTGTATTCGTATCAGATTTACTCATTTTTTTCGTTGGTTCTTGTAACGACTTAATTCGTGCACCTGCTTTAGGAAGTTGAATTTCTGGGATAACGAAAACCTCACCGTAGCGTTTGTTAAATCGTTCTGCAAGGTCACGTGTTAATTCAATATGTTGTTTTTGATCATCTCCAACTGGAACAACGTGAGTATTGTATAATAAGATATCTGCTGCCATTAATGGTGGGTAAGTTAATAAACCTGCTGATACAGATTCTTTACCATTTGATTTATCTTTAAATTGAGTCATACGTTCTAATTCACCAATGCTTGCTACGCATTGTAAAATCCAGCCGGCTTGTGCATGAGCTGGGACTTCAGATTGGATAAATAAAATTGATTTTTCTGGATCGATTCCAGTAGCTAAATAAGTTGCAGCAAGGGTGCGAATGTTACTGCTAAGCTCATTTGGATCTTGAGGAACTGTTATTGCATGTTCATCAACGATACAATAAACCGTACGTCCTTCATCCTGCAAAGCAGGGAATTGCATAAATGCTCCGATATAATTTCCTAATGTAATAACTCCTGTTGGTTGAACTCCTGAGAAAATGTTTTTCACGTAAAACCCTCCAATTTTTATACAAAATAAAAAACATCATACGTCATTACGATTACGTAATGGGACGAATGATGTTTAAAATCCGCGGTACCACCCAGTTTGTTGAATACTCAACCACTTTGCCTCCGTAACGTGAAGGATTCGAACTTTACTACTAACGTTCATAAAGCTGACTCAAAAGTCCATTCCATTTGCTCCATCTTCTGTTTGCACCATCCACAGACTCTCTAGACATGGTTTACAAATGTACTACTCTTTCTCATCGTCTTTTCCTATGTTGAATTAAATTATATTAAAAATAAAAATTCATTGCAATTACATTTTCTTTTTAAATTGGAATGAAATATTAAAAGATTGGGCAATCTTTTATCGTGTAATACATTTATTGCAAATAGCTATTTCAATTGTATAAATTAACAGAATCTTATGATTTTTCTCGATTAATTCAATCTAATTGAGAAAATGTACGAAATTAATTTCATGTTTTGCCGTGGAGAATTACGGGTATAAATATATACAGATAATACATGAAAAAATAAAAATTATGAATAAATGAGTAAAAATGAAGCTATTTTATTAATTAGGCGATACATTTTTTTACAAGATACTATATCCAAAAGGCGATTAATGTTGTATAATGAAGTCAACAATCTAATTTATATTAATTCTAATGTGATAAAAATTTAATATAGATATTCAATTGAAAGGAAGTGTCTTAGACGTGATTGTAACACTATTTACATCACCTAGCTGCACATCATGTAGAAAAGCTAAAGCGTGGTTAGAAGAACACGAAATTCCATATAGAGAACGAAATATTTTTTCTGAGCCTTTAACGATCGGTGAGATAAAAGAAATTTTAAGAATGACTGAGGACGGAACAGATGAAATTATTTCTACGCGATCAAAAATATTCCAAAAGTTAAATGTAGACGTAGAAAGTTTACCACTACAACAACTATACGAGTTAATTCAAGAATATCCAGGTCTATTACGTAGACCGATTATTATTGATGAGAAACGTTTACAAGTTGGCTACAATGAAGATGAGATTCGTCGATTCCTTCCAAGAAAGGTCCGTGCCTTTCAATTACTTGAAGCTCAACGTATGGTTAACTAATTAATAACGGAAATGGATGGTCGGTAAAATCCTATTGCAGGGATTTTATCGATTTTTTCTATCTATAGTGAATGTCGAAAAATAGATATGTTTTGTCAGTAAATTCTAAAGAATGCAATAAAAAATTGCTTGATTTCAGTTGAATAGTCAACTACAATTTCAATATTCAAATAATTTTATGTTGTAGATGTTTTTCCTTTTCATTTTATGTTCAAACATCATACAATAGAGTTATAGAATGAAGCATAACCAAATTAAATATATTTTTTAAACACTGATTTGGTATGTGACATCCTTTGAATTGTTTACTAATAAAAGTGAACATTTCAAGCATACTAATAACGCTTTCCGTGTTTTTCAACGAAGACTAGAAGGGAGTTGAAGTTATATGGACATCGAACGCGTGAATGAAAATACACTAAAACTCTTTATATCTTATCGTGATATTGAAGATCGTGGGTATAGTAAGGAAGAAATTTGGTACAACAGAGCAAAAGGCGAGGAACTTTTTTGGGATATGATTGGCGAAATAAACACTGAAGAGTACTTTGATCTTGAAGGACCAATTTGGATACATGTAAATGCGTCTGAACAAGGCCTAGAAGTTATTGTTACCCGTGCCAATTTTAATAGTGATGGCGAATCAAGTCTACTCTCAGGCTTTGATGAAAACCGAGATGGTACAGAACAAAAGCTAAAAGATTCAATGTTTGATTCAGTTGATGAAGATACGATGAATGGAAATCATTCTGTACAAAGTATCGTCACATACAAGTTTAAAGATTTTGATGAAGTAATTCCAGTTGCAAAACGTCTCGTTTCTTTCGATATACCTTCTTCTTTATATAAATATGACAATAGTTACTATGTTGCAGTAGATTTCACTGAAGTTGAAGAAAAATCTAAACGCCAAAATATTAAGGCGATATTGAACGAGTTTTTAACAAGCTCAAAAATGACGATTTATCGACTTCAAGAGTATGGTGAAGAAATTATGAAAGATCACTGCTTTGAAACTGTCATTCAATATTTCGATTAGATTTTAAGCCAAAATTCTAAAATGGATTTTGGCTTTATTTTTTTATTCCTGAAAAAGCCTCCAAAATAGAATTTTCC
The DNA here is from genome assembly GCA_023168345.1 of Lysinibacillus sp. PLM2. Classification (NCBI taxonomy): domain Bacteria; kingdom Bacillati; phylum Bacillota; class Bacilli; order Caryophanales; family Bacillaceae; genus Lysinibacillus; species Lysinibacillus sp. PLM2. The sequence goes on from AP025689.1 coordinate 1,073,905, forward strand.
ACTATTTTCAAGTTTTCTGTTGCACTTAAACGAAACTCTTTTTAAAATGAATTTGAAGGAGGGCGTTTATGCTTGTAGCGATAACAGATCAAAATGAACGATTTGTTATATGTTCGAGCACGCCCAAAGCGATATATAAAAAGATTCGTGAAGAGAGAGCCTTTTTTTGTCCTCAATGTAAACAACCTGTTCAATTTAAAATTGGCGATGTAAAAATCCCGCATTTTTCACATTTATCCAATAGTGATTGTGATTTACAATTTTCAGAAGGTGAATCAGAGGCGCATTTATTAGGTAAACAGCAATTGTATGAATTCTTTCAAACACTTCAGTTGAATGTGGAATTAGAAAGTTATTTACCTTTCATTAAACAAAGGCCTGATTTATTAATAAAAACGAGTAGTGACAAAACCTTCGCTATTGAATTTCAATGTAGTACCATTTCAAAAGAAAAATACCTATATAGAAGTAAGGGCTATCTGGATTGTCATATTATCCCGATATGGATTCCTTATACACCAGAAGAAAAGTACTTTGAAAGTGGTATTACTATAATTTCCTTAAACGAACAACTTCGTCAGTTTATCCAAACCTCTAAAACCCAGCTTTATTTAATGACTTACCATCCATATAAAAAGCAATTTGTATATTTTTCAAACCTACTACATGTAAAAGATAATCGCTACCTTGCTAGAATCCAAACACTTGATTTAAATCAACAATTATTTCCGTTTTATTTGCCAAAGAAGTTGACGAAACTTGAATTTAAACAATATTTTAAAACATATGTTGATACAAAGAAGCAATTTTTAAAATATCGTCTCCATTTCAGTAGAAATGGGGTAAACGATCTTTTTTTAAGAAGTCTTTACGAGTTACGTTTAACAATGAGCTCTCTTCCGAATTTTATAGGTGTCCCCGTTCAAGGGAATGAAAGCATGAAGAAGTTTGCAGTTGAATGGCAAGCGGCGCTATTTTATTTTTTGCAGTTGAGTGGGTGCGATTATGAATCTATTGAAAGACAAGATTTTATACACTTCTTAAAATGGGCAAGGATTGACCTATCAGATAGAACTATCGCTACAGTCCATGAATACTGCAATCTAATAAAAAACCTTTCCATTCATCATGTAAATGATTCAGTTGATGATGGGAAGCTCATTGACGTGTTATACGACCAATTTCTTGCATTAAATAATGGAAATTGAGAAAATATTTAAGAATTGAAATTTACTGTATCGGAGGCTATTTTATGGCGAAAAAGGTTTTAACACGTGATGAAGTACCCGTTGAATTAACATGGGACTTATCAACAATTTTTACTTCTGATGATGAATGGGAACAAGAGTTTAAAGAGATTGAAAAATTAGTACCAGAATCAGAAAAATTTAAAGGGAAAGTTACAGAAAGTGCAAAAAGCTTATATGAAACATTGCAATTTAGTGATAAATTATCAGAACGCTTTGGCAGACTTTATGTTTATAGTCACTTAAAGCATGATCAGGATACGACAAACAGTAAATACCAAGCAATGGATGGAAGAGTTCGATCATTAGGTGCGAAACTAGCTGCAGCATGGTCATTTACAACACCAGAAATACTATCTGTGGATGAGGAAACAATAAACGGTTATTTAAAAGAATATGAACCATTACAATTATATGCACAAATGTTAAAAGAGTTAAACCTACAGAGACCACATGTTTTAAGTGCTGATAAAGAGGAAATGTTAGCACAGTTCTCAGAAGTCACAAGTGCTTCTGGTGGAACGTTTAGTGCATTAAATAATGCGGATCTACAATTTCCTGTAATTAAAAATGATGAAGGCGAAGATGTTGAATTAACACATGGGAATTATATTTCATTTTTAGAAAGCTACAACCGTGATGTTCGACGTGACGCATTCAAAGCGATGTATGAGACATATGGTCAGTTTAAAAATACATTTGCTTCAACACTTTCAGGGAATGTCAAAGCACATAATGTAAATGCTCGTATTCGTAAATATAGTTCAGCTAGACAGGCAGCAATGAGCAATAATCATATTCCTGAAAAAGTGTATGACCAATTAATTTCCACAATTCATGAATTTTTACCAGTACTACATCGATATATAGCCCTTCGTAAAAAAGTGTTAGGTGTAGAAGAGCTTCATATGTATGATTTATTCGTTCCTTTAGTAAAAGAAATGAAAATTGAAATGCCATACGAAAAAGCAAAAGAAACAATGGTAAAAAGTTTTGAGCCACTAGGTGAAGAATATCAATCCATCGTTCAAAAAGGTTTAGAAAGCCGCTGGGTAGATGTTCTTGAGAATAAAGGGAAAAGAAGTGGCGCTTACTCATCAGGAACTTATGGTACAAACCCATACGTATTAATGAATTGGCAAGATAATTTAAATAATTTGTTTACATTAGCACATGAATTTGGTCATAGTATGCATAGCTACTTCACAACGAAAAATCAACCATTCCCATATGCAGATTACTCGATTTTTGTTGCAGAAGTAGCCTCTACTTGTAACGAAGAGCTACTATTCGATTATTTGCTAAAAACAACTGAAGATGAGCAACTAAAAATTTACTTGTTAAATCACTGGTTAGATGGATTTAGAAGCACGGTGTTCCGTCAAACGATGTTTGCAGAATTTGAACATATTGTGCATGAAATGGATGCACGTGGTGAAGCGATCACTGCAGAGGGATTAACGACGATTTACTATGATTTAAACAAGCAATATTTTGGTGATGAAATTACAATTGATGAAGAAATTGGTTTAGAATGGGCTCGTATTCCACACTTCTACTACAATTACTATGTATACCAATATGCGACTGGACAAAGTGCAGCAACAGCATTAAGTAAGCAGATTTTAGAAGAGGGTAAACCCGCAGTCGATCGATATATTAACAACTTCTTAAAAGCGGGATGCTCTGATTTCCCAATAGAAGTATTAAAAGCAGCAGGGGTGGATATGGAATCGCCACAGCCAATTTCTGAAGCATGTAAAGTATTTGAAGAAAAATTAGCAGAGCTTGAATCATTATTATTGAAATAGGACTATTAGGCTACAGATTCGATTTTCTGTAGCCTTTTTTCATCGGTTGTAAAAGCTTTAATTTAAGGGGAGAATTTTCGTAAACGCCTTTATTTCGTTGTAATCGCTTACTATTTGACGAATTTGTGAAATAATTGTCGAACGGTTGCGAAATGCTATAAATCTATGATAAATTTAATTCGTGAAATAAATCACAAAACAAACATACACCCCTTTGTTTGAACGTGAACATTTCTCCCATCCCCTTTGTGAAAAGGACCGTCACTATTATTCAGAATAGTGACGGTCCTTTTATTATACTTATGTTTTTACTGCTTCTTTTAAGGGTAGTGAAATGGTATGCTTTAATCTTTTCCACACATTAAAAAGTCGAATACTCTAATCCTTCAAATTCATAAAAAATAATCGTTTAAATATCAACAAATAGAGTAGTAAAATAATAAAATGTAATAATGTTAAAATTTAAAAATATTGAAAACAAAAGGTGGATGTTATGAGGAGTAATAGAGATCCTAAGGATTTTAATTATGTTCCGGAAAGAAATGGAGTGACAGGATTTACTTTAACTGGATTTTTAATTTTTATAGGTTTGATAATAATAGGAAATATTATAAATTATCTTTTCTTCTAAGATAAAAACGTAGATGGTAACAAGCGCCAAGGATGCCATTTAGCAACCTGTAAAACTCAATTGAAAAAAAGAAAAGCCTAACCATATCGGCCAGACTAAAAGTATATGTTATAAGTTCATTAAATTTTTAATCGCCAAAGCGAAATTTTATCATTACATAGTCGTTCTATCTTTTGCTGAAGCATTCTCTTCTTTAACTCACGCTCAGCATCTTGGTCAGTAATTGAATAAATATCTGCAACTTCTTGCGTTGTTAAAGTGTGGAAACGATTAAATAATTCCTCGTAAGTAGGTAAAGGTTTTTTAATCAGTTCATCATTTAATAATTCTTGTAAAATATGAACATACACATTATAACTATACAGACCACTTACTTTTAAACCCTCATCTTCAATGCATTCATTAAAGAATACAATACTAGGAAATTCATCAATCTCCATCTCATGAGCAATATATAAATCACATTGGAAGGCGCGGGCTGTTTCCTTTGAACCGAAATCAGCTGCAAACTCATCAATGTCTAAATTTGCTTCCTTCGCAATTTCTAGCAACGTGGAATAATACTGCACATCTTTTGTATTTAAAATTGTATGTTCTTGAAGCTTTTGAATAAAGCGAAATGCTGCACGTTTTCCTTGTAGCTCAGCTGCTTTAATTGCGATAGAAGGAAAGGCAGGGTGTGAAATATCCAGTTGGGCACCTGAAAAGCAACCTTTTGTACGTCGACCTAAGCTGTTTAATGATGAGAGATGTGTACTAATTACATATCGCCAACTAAAATAATGATCGTATTCCACTAATAATTTTCTTATGATCGATTGCATTTGTAATGCTCTAGGACAAAATGGATCAATGAAAATATATAATTCTATTGGCTTAGTAATATTTGGAGGTGCAATAGGTTCAGTTAATAATTGGATATTATTCACTAAAATTCCTCCTCATGTTCATTTGGTGTATTAACCATGTGATGGGCTGTCATAGCCAGTCGCTTGAAGTATACTTCTCTAAATTTCCCTTCAAGCCCTACTTCATCCATTGCTTCACTCATACATTCTAGCCATGCCTGTGCGTGATCAGGTGTAATTTTAAAGGGCATATGACGAGCCTTCATCATTGGATGACCATGTTCTTCTGTGTATAAATTAGGTCCACCTAGATATTGAGTCTGAAATTGAATCTGTTTACGTGCAGTTTCTGACAAATCTTCCGGAAAGAGTGGTCGTAACAATGGATGCTTGTCAACACGTTTGTAAAAAGCATGTATCAGCTCTTTTAGCTTATCAGCACCAAGTTCCTCGTAAGGAATCGTATATTTTCGATTCATAGGTGTAACTCCTTCTTTCGTAATAAGCAAAAATACATATGTATGGATGCAAAAATATGATACTTTCTAATGAATGATTTGTTTAAGTGTTATATTCATTCTAACAACGTAGACTTCAATTCTCAAATAAATCGCATAAAGAATTGTTTACATAATAGGTTAGAATTACATAATTAGAAAAAAGTTTTACTCTGCGAAAGGACTTTGTTGATTTTCATTTCAAGGAGCTGACTTCATTTTGCACGGATTAGGTGAGCTCTACTTTGCATCAAAAGGAAGTGACAGATGCGCTCGCCAAATTGAAAAAACGACTTATTTTTAATTAAATTTAAATATATAACGAGAGTTAAATGTAAAATAATTATGCCTGATAAGAGTTTAATATTTTCTGTACGTAATTTTGTGTTTCAGCAAAAGGTGGGATTCCGCCATATTTCTTTACATTACCTGGTCCTGCATTATAAGCAGCCAATGCGAGCTCAATATTATTATCAAATTGATGTAACATTTCGCTTAAATATTTTGTTCCACCCATTATATTTTGTTCAGGGTCAGTTGGGTCCATAACACCTAAATATTTTGCAGTTCCAGGCATGAGTTGCATTAAACCCCTTGCACCTGCTGAGCTAACAGCGAGAGGATTAAAATTTGATTCTTGTTTAATGACCGATGTAATCAGTTTCTCAGGTACACCATATGTAGCAGATGCTTTTGAGATTATTTCTTGAAAAACATTACTACTTCCCATATTCGTATTATTTGCATTTAATTCATTACTTTTAAGTAATGTGTCATAATAAGATGCAGGTATGTATGATAAACTTTCATTATTTAAAAATAAGTTATTATATGCGTTAGAAGCTTTATTAGAATCTAAAGTAAAGCTTTCAATAAGTTCGGCTGCATTTGATGATAAATTACTAGAAGAATCCTCGACTAACTGGTCTAGTAATTGAGAAAAAACCGAATTATCATTACTTAATCCATTTACACTATTTGATGATGAAGAACCGATGGATTGTAACGCTTGTATTTCAAGTAGTAATTTCATTGAAGATACGTCCATATAATCATCCTTTCTTAGCATTCAACGCTTTCATAAAACGAGCTATTTTTTTATCAGTTACACGTTTTTCAATTTGGAAGTCCGTTAAAAATTTATTAAAAACCTTTGCACCTGTATTTTCATCATCTGCTTCATATTCTACCTCATAATCATCACAGTTTAAATAGAATGAGTGATCTAAAACAAGTATACCACCTTTATAGGGCAATTCCACCCGATCCGTTGTTAGAGAACCAAAGACTCTGAGTTCATCGACAGGGACATTTAAATTTAATAATTTTCTCTGAATAGATGGTGCATAGAAGCGTTGTCCACATAACATCATTTCGGCTTCTTTAGATGTCAAAGGCTCCGTCGTTTCTAAATGTGTATTTTTTGCTGTCTTTTCTTTTAACGTACAGACAATTGATGACTTCGTTTCTCTTATTCTTAAACCAGCATGAAGGGTTTTTAAATGCCAATCAGGGGTATCGAAATAATGATTGGTTTGTCGAATGATTTTAGAATCATTAATATCAAATTCTTTTAATAACATTTCGTATTGCTCTTTAGTAAGTAAATTTTTAAATTCGATTTCGATTTCCTGAGTCATGAATTTTCTTCCTCTCTTCATAAAAAACATCGGTGGTTTTTCATTATTCTTTTTCTCGAAAGTATGTACTATGTTAAAATATGAAATGAATAGTGCTGCGAAGGGATGTAAGAACATTGCGTAATATTTATCGCGTAGAAAAATTTCAACTTATACATAATGAACTTCATTTTAGTTTATACGAAAATGATCAGAAAATAAAATTTCAACCTGCTCATCAAGTCCTTGCAGATTCAGATGGTCAAGCTTTTATATACCTAGTTGAAGAGGGAGATAATTTAAGTTATGTAAGCTTTCCAAAGAATGTGTGGCCTCAATTACTTGAACTATTAAAGGTAGAAAAAAATCCGTATTTACGAATCGGGGAACACTCGATTGAGTTAGAAAACTTTTATGAGGAGCTTCTCGCACTCATCTACAATATCGAAGGTAATGATAACTATGGAGAAGATTTTGTAAAAGCAGTGGAAGAAACTTTTCATGAAATTTTAGTAGAAGAAACAGAGTAGTCTTTCATCTTCAATTCATTAAATAGCAATTTGGGGAAATTGTTATTTTCATCAAGCTTCTTGATGTACTGTTTTAGGCAGGGAGGAATTTACTATGGGACAATGGGATGTTTTTTTAAGTCCATACAAACAAGCTGTAGATGAATTAAAAATAAAGCTAAAAGGCATGCGTTCTCAGTTTGGAATACGGGGGAATACATCACCTATTGAGTTTGTGACAGGGAGAGTAAAACCTTTAGCAAGTATATATGATAAATCTTTAGAAAAAGGAATCCCTTTTGAGCCATCCGAACGATTGGCAGAAGAAATGCAAGATATTGCAGGATTACGAATTATGTGTCAGTTTGTAGATGATATTACAACAGTCGCTAATCTAATACGACAAAGAGATGACCTTCGAGTTGTTGAAGAAATCGATTATATCGCACATAAAAAACCAAGTGGCTATCGTTCATATCACTTGATAGTTGCCTATCCTGTTGAAACGATTAATGGAAAAAGAGAAGTTTTAGCTGAAATTCAAATCAGAACTTTAGCCATGAACTTCTGGGCATCAATTGAGCATTCATTAAATTATAAATATAAAGGGGTATTTCCAGAAGAAATAAAAAATCGACTACAAAGTGCTGCAGAGGCGGCATTCCGTTTAGATGAAGAAATGTCATCCATTCGAAGTGAAATTCAAGAAGCCCAAGCATATTTTAGCGAAGTAAAAGAAGCAACCAATCCAACGATTCCTACAAAAAAGGAAAAGGAGTGAGTGATTTGAAATTCTCTATCCAATCACGTAGAGACGATCAATCAAATGAATTAAGAGACCTAGCAAAAACATATCTACAAGATTTTGGTCTAACATTTGATGAAGAAGAGCCTGAAATCGTCATTTCCATTGGCGGTGATGGTACATTATTACACGCCTTTCATCGGCATACCCACCGACTTGATAAAGTTGCTTTTGTCGGTATTCATACTGGTCATTTAGGTTTTTATGCGGATTGGAAACCTTCTGAATTAGAAAAACTTGTTTTATCGATTGCTAAGAAAGAATACAACGTTGTAGAATATCCTCTCCTTCAAGTAAAGGTGCAACATAATAATGCTGAGACAAATACGTATTTAGCATTAAATGAAATAACAGTGAAATCTCCGGATGTAACCTTAGTTATGGATATTGACTTAAATGGAACCCATTTTGAACGCTTTAGAGGAGATGGATTGTGTGTATCTACACCTTCTGGAAGTACGGCTTATAATAAAGCATTAGGTGGAGCAATAATTCATCCAACATTACAAGCATTTCAAATAACTGAAATGGCATCGATTAACAATCGTGTTTTCCGTACAGTAGGTTCTTCATTAGTATTACCTGCTCATCATCATTGTGTTTTAAAGCCAGTTACAAATCAAAAGTTTACAATGACGATTGATCATATTCATTTAGAACAAACGGATTTGAAGTCTATTACATTTAATGTAGCGGCTCAAAAAGTGCGATTTGCGAGATTTAGACCGTTTCCTTTTTGGGAAAGAGTACACGATTCGTTTGTGTCAAATGACTAGGAGTTTCGATGGACAAAAGATTTAGAATAACATTTTACGCAAATCGAGATGGCGAGCTTCTTCGTGAAGCTATTGAAGCAGAGGGAATATCAAAACGAGCCTTAACATCCATTAAATTTAATGGAGGAAACATCTTAGTAAATGGTGATGAGAAAACAGTTCGGTACTCATTAAATAAAGGCGATGAAATTACGATTTTCTTTCCTTTAGAGGAAGTAAGTGATGGTCTTGTAATTGAACATGGAAAATTAAACATCGTTTATGAAGATGAAGCACTTCTCATTATTGAAAAACCACCATTTATGAATACAATTCCTTCAAGAGAGCATCCAACGGGAAGTATAGCAAATTATGTATGTGGTTACTTTAAAGAAAGAGGTATCCACTCAACGGTTCATATTGTGACGAGACTTGATCGAGATACTTCAGGTTTACTTTGTATCGCAAAACATAGCCATATCCATCATTTAATGGGCATTCAGCAGCAAAATAAACAAATAAATAAGCAATATGAAGCCATTGTTCATGGACATGTTGAATTAGATGAACAATCTATTATTGCTCCCATCGGAAGAAAGCCACCCAGTATCATTGAACGAGAAGTACGAGATGATGGACAATACTCACATACTGATGTGAAAGTAATCACAAGAGGCTACTTCAATAGTGAACCAATTTCCCATGTAAGGCTGCAGCTTCATACTGGAAGAACCCATCAAATTCGAGTACATATGGCGCATATTGGCCATCCACTTGTTGGAGATGACCTTTATGGAGGAAGTAGAGAACTATACAACAGACAAGCACTTCACTGTGTACATTTAGAAATGATTCATCCATTAACAAAAGAAAAAATATTTTTTTCTAGTGAAATACTTGAAACAATGAAAAATTTAATAAATAATGAGATGTTCGAACAATAAATATTCGAACATCTTTTTTAATTCGAAATAAACGGTTAACATTAATATCTTCGTCATGTAAGATATTAATGAATTAAAATTCGAAAGGAGGGGACAAGTATGATAGAAAATAGAAACGACAACGAAGTACAATATGATGAGGAACTTCTCCGTCAATTACTTTTGGATGGGAACATTGAAGAATTCCGTGAACACTACCTAGCACTTCATCCATATGATCAAGCCCAGTTTTACGAGAAGGTGGGCCCTGACATACGTAAAATTATTTTTCTATTCTTGTCTCCTCAGGAGTTAGCCTTAATCTTTGAGGCTCTTGAAATAGATAATAGTGAATATGAAGAATATTTAAAAGAGATGGAAACATCTTATGCTGCAGAAATGCTTTCAGTTATGGATACTGATGATGCAGTAGACGTATTAAATGAACTTGATGAAGAGCATAGAGATAGTTTCTTAGAAATGATGGATAGTGAAACTGTTGAGGAATTCCATGAGTTATTAGCGTACGAGGAATATACTGCAGGGGCGATTATGACTACCGAGTATGTATCCATCTTGCAAAACTCAACGGTTCGATCCGCAATGAACGTATTAAGAAATGAAGCACCAAATGCTGAAACAATTTATTATGTATTCGTTGTGGATGATCAGCATCGACTTACTGGTGTCATTTCATTGAGAGATTTAATTGTTTCTAGTGAAGATACTTTAATTAAAGATATTATGAGTGACCGGGTTGTCTATGCAAATGTAACAGCTGATCAAGAAGATGTTGCGCAAATATTCAAAGATTACGATTTCTTAGCCGTTCCGGTAGTAGATGAAAACAACGAGCTTGTTGGGATTATCACTGTTGATGATATTATTGACGTTATTGATGAAGAAGCATCTGATGACTACTCAAAACTTGCCGGGATTTCAGATGTTGATGATGTTAATGTCAGTCCTTTTAAAGCAGCAAGCAAACGTTTACCGTGGCTTATCATTTTATTATTTTTAGGAATGATAACCGCTACCTTAATGGGGCAATTTGAGGCAACTTTGGATAAGGTTGCAATACTCGCGTTATTTATCCCATTAATTTCAGGAACATCTGGTAATAGTGGGACGCAAGCACTGGCTGTTGCTGTACGTGGTATTGCAACTGGTGAAATAGATGGCAAAAACAAATTAAAACTTCTGTTCCGTGAAATTAGTACAGGATTGATTACTGGTATTATTTGTGCCCTAGTGGTGATAGGGATTATCTTTTTCTGGAAGCATTCACTAATCATCGGTTTATTAGTAGGAGCAGCCATCTGTTGTTCGATTGTTGTTGCAACGATTGCAGGTTCATTTATTCCATTATTAATTCATAAAATGGGTATCGACCCTGCCGTTGCATCAGGTCCGTTTATTACAACATTAAATGATATTACAAGTATATTAATCTATTTAGGGTTAGCTTCAATGCTCATTGGTCAATTAGGATGAGGCTTTTCCCTAAAAATTAGGTAAAAGTCACGAAAAATAAGATTTTGCATATTTATATGAAAAAAAGGATGTGCAAAATTGGAAGTTCGAGAACCATTACTTTTTATTCAAAGTCCTCCATTTTACTATGTTGAAGTAAAGGAGAATGCAGTTGAAGCGGATACGTTGTTAGATGAAAGTACTTCTGTTTACGAAATATCAAGAACTGAAAAAATACAAAATGAAGTAATCGTTAGGCAATTAAATTATTTTTCACAACCAAATCATCGTCATCGAAGTTTAGTATTTCACCTTGATGATGGGGACAGAATTATCGGTAAGCTTGAAGAAGTAGACGGTATTAGCGTGAAGATAAAAACGACTACAAATAATCTTATTTTAATTAATGGCAATGAAATTAAGGCAATTACAATATAAAATAAAATTTCATGAATGATAAATAAAAATCGGTAAATTCTAAACACTGAATTTACCGATTTTTTTTGTGAAAAAATAGCGTAACCCAATAGTGAGTTACGCTACGCTAAATATTAGTCACAAATGTTTAGGTCAACGTCTGCAATACATTGAATTGCTGTGAAATTATTTAAATCAACTGTTAAGCAAGTTTCTGTTTTCTTATATTTTCTAATGTGATTGAAAACATCGTTATTTAGATTATCAGTTGTTAGATCTACTACATCGTTTATTTCATCGCCATCATCAGCTACTGGCATAATGCATCGTAAAGTAGCACAGCAATCACCAAACATATCTTCTACACGGAAGAATGGTGTAAATTCGAAGTCTCCTTCATGTTTGTCGAAGTATACTGCTTTGAATGGTTTACCTAGTCTATCTAATAACATAAATACGCGTGTGTCTGCATTTCGAGCACGATTTGGAAGACCACCTAGTGGCTCAAGGAAGCAACTTGTTCCACAGGAATCACAGTCATTACGAACCGCCTCATTTTGAATTTTTAAGATTGTTTTTACTACTTCACACACGCAGCCCATATTACGACTAACACCACCTAAAGAACTGCTTTCTAGGTTATCTTTACCACAACCCATTTAAATTCACCTCTCTTCATATTTGCTTCAATCTACAATATGTTGAGATAACGCCTAAAACTGGGCTATAGTTTATAGGCTTTAAATTTTGGCCTAATTTTTTTGAATAGTTTCATTTGAAAGAGCAAATAATGATTGAAAAAGGGGGTTGAATTTTGAAAAAAATGGTATTTTTCTTCTTCGTCCCTTTTATCCTTGTAGGATGCTCAAGCAATGAGAAAACAATTGAAGTAGTAGATGTGCTTGATGATGCCGAAAAGAGAGAAGAAGTACGAGAAGCAATGAATAATAATAACGATATTTATAGTGGAACGGCCATCCTAGTTGATGATCAATTACTCGTTGCGGTTCAATCTAAACCTTGGCTTGATTTTCGAAAAGAAAAAATAGAACAAGATTTACAAACCCAATTAGAAGAACAATACCCAGATATGAATGTTTTAGTTTCTGCTGATTTTAAATTGTATTGGGAAGCGAATAAATTGGTGAATGAGGAAGACAAGCAAAAGGTTAGTGAACGTGTTGAGAAACTGAAAAATTTAGTTAAGGAGGAAACATAATGGAACAAGAAAAGTATCAGAATCTTGAGCAACAAATAACGCCTCCTACACCTTATTTAAAAAACTCAATTAAAGCATTTCTTATTGGCGGTTTAATTTGTACTATTGGGCATGCCATCACTTATTTTTATATTATCTTTTTTGATTTTACAGAAAAAACAGTTGGAAATCCAACAGTTGCAACGATGGTGTTTATTTCAATGCTTTTAACTGGTTTTGGACTTTATCGTAAATTAGGACAATTTGCTGGTGCCGGAAGTGCAGTTCCTGTTACTGGATTTGGTAATGCAGTCATATCAGCAGCAATTGAACATCGTACTGAAGGTTTGGTGCTTGGGGTAGGTGGCAACATCTTTAAATTAGCTGGTTCCGTGATTGTTTTTGGTGTTGCATCTGCTTTTTTTGTTGCCCTCGTTAAGCTAATACTTGTATCGATAGGTGTTGTTCAATGGTAATACTATTTCAAACAAAGCCATCAATATTAGCCTGTGGAGCGGTAGCGGGACCAGTTGAAAAGAAAAGTGTATTTTATTCCTATTTTGATTCGGTAGTAGATGATGAAAGATGGAATGAAAAAACAAATGAGCAGGGCCACGCCAAAATGATTGTCGAGGCTTGTGATATCGTAATGAAAAAAGCAAATATTAATAATAAGTTGGATATAGATTTCTTCTTAAGTGGTGATTTAGTTAATCAAATGACACCGAGTAATTTTGCAGCCCGTGAGTTGGCAACAGCATTTATTGGATTGTTTTCGGCCTGTGCTACGAGTGTATCTTCTGTCATTATTGCAAGTTTATTAACAGAATTAGGTGCATCTAAATACGCGATAGCAGGTGCGGCGAGTCAGCATAATGCGATTGAAAGACAGTTCCGTTACCCAATTGATTATGGTGGACAAAAACCTGCAACAGCTCAATGGACGGTAACGGCAGCTGGTTATGCGCTTATTGGGAATCATAAACAAGACAATCCTTCCATTGTCGCTGCAACAGTTGGAAAGGTAGTGGACAATGGTGATACAAATCCCTTCCACATGGGTGGAGCAATGGCGCCAGCAGCATTTGATACAATTAAAAATCATTTAGAGAAACGAAACCAACAATTTTCGGATTATGATTTGATCATGACGGGTGACCTTGGAAAAATTGGATTAAATATTTTAAAAGCTATGTTTGCGGAAACGGGCGTAAAACAAGAAGATTTACAACTTTTACGAGATGCTGGTGCTGAATATTATGGTGAAGATGAAGCATTTTTAGCAGGAGCAAGTGGTGCGGGATGTTCTGCATCCGTTTACTATAGTTACATTTTTCAGCAATTAAAAGATGGACGATATAAACGAGTTTTGCTTTGTGCGACCGGATCTCTTCTCTCACCACTATCTTTCCAGCAAGGCGAATCAATTCCATGTACTGCACACGCAATTGAAATAACGATGGAGTGAGAGTGAGGCGAAAGAAATGATATTTTTTGATTTTTTCTTTGCATTTCTTATTGGTGGTATCATTTGTTTGATTGGACAGTTAATTATGGATGTTGGAAAAATGACACCGGGACATACTCTATCAATTTTAGTTGTGGCAGGGGCAATTGTTTCAGGACTCGGCTTGTACCAACCGATTATTGACTTAGCAGGTGCAGGGGCTACAATTCCAATCACATCTTTTGGTCATTCTTTAGCCCAAGGTGCGATTGCAGAAGCAGAAAAGCATGGTTGGGTTGGCGTTTTAACGGGAATGTTTGAAGTAACAAGTTCAGGAATAAGTGCAGCCATTGTATTTGGTTTTATTGCTGCCCTAATTTTTAAACCAAAAGGTAAAGCAAACTAGACGAATACCCCTCCTTTTAATTAGTACACCGCATAGGATACTAAGTGAAAGGAGGGGATTTTTTATGTGGAACAATTATTGTGGTTGCAATCAAGTAAGTCCTGCATATGATATGGGTAGTTATGATGGAGGCAAAAATAACAGCTCTACTTTTGTTTTAATCGTTGTTTTATTCATTTTATTAATCATTGTTGGTAGTTATTGCTGGTAGTGTTTGTATGTAAGGAGGGAAGAAAATGCAAAACCCTTTTTTTAAGCAAATCGAAAAAAAAACTGGTGTTGAGATGGAAGAAATTATGGCACTAGCTAATGCAATTCAATATGCTGATTTTACAAATGAAAAGCAAGTACGTAAAATTGTTCAACGTGTAAGTAAACTTGCAAAAAAACCAATTACAAGAGAATTGGAAGATAACATTGTAAAATCAATTATTAAAGATGGAAGTGCATTAGATTTTAGTAAAATTGAAAAAATGCTGAAGTAATCTAATATGCAATGAGTGGTAAATTAAAAAAGTAGTTGCCAAAATGGTAACTACTTTTTCCTTATATCATTTTTTCCATGGAGCGATGTGGGATACCAGCATCTAAAAATTCTGGTGAATTGATTACATAGTTCAGTTTTTCGTAGAATGGTACTGCATGGGTTTGTGCATATAAGAGCAACTTTTGAAAGCCATGTGTAGCAGCATAATTTTCGATGGCTTTCATCATAAGAACTCCTAATTTTTTTCCTCGATAGCTCGGCAAAACACAAACTCTTTCTACCTTACCAACTTTTGGCTGATATTCACGAAAACGAGCAGCTGCAACCACTTGCTCTCCATCATTGACGATAAAATGTATTGATTTTGCATCAAATTCATCTAACTCTAAATGTTCAGGTACCCCTTGTTCTACAACGAATACTTTATTTCTTACTTCGTATGCTGATTGAAGCTGCTGTTCAGTTTCGACTATTTTTACATCGTACACTTCTAGTCTTCAACTCCACTTAGCTTATAAGTGTCATATGTCGTCCATGAACCATCCTCTAATTGATATAACAAGTGAATGCGATCAATTGTATCTTTTTCATCTACACCAATCATACGCAATTGACCAAAAATATCATCATGTTCTGATGCCGTTAAATCTTGAGCAATGGTAATATGCGGTACAAATACATGTTTAGGTTTACCAATATTGATGGATTCTTGAATCTCTTTATGAAACTTTGCTAGTTGTTCTGTTGGTTCAATTTTGAAATAGATGACATTCGTTGTTGGAAAAAATGAACTAACGCGAGAGGCATGAATCTTTAAAGGTGCATACTTTTGCGCAATTGAAGATAAAATATCTGAAATTCCTTTTACATCATCCGCCTCAAAAGCTTCTTTGAATGTTATATGTGGAGTCACTTTCGAATAATGAGAATCGTAACGTTTACGATAAGTATTCGCTAAATCCTGTAATTTTTTTGATGGAAATGCAACAATACCAAATTTCAAATCCATTACCTCCCTGTGTAAATTATTAAGCTAACTTTTTTAATTATAACAGAATTAATAATATTCAGGCATTTATCAGGCTCTATTCACTAAAATTTTCTATTAACGCGCGGCGCAAATCAGGTTTCCAGTGCTTCCACGTATGGTTTCCATCAAATTCATCATAAAATGTGGTAAACCCTTTTTCTTTAAGTAATGCATGTAGTTTACGGTTTGGAGTTAAAAAGTCTTTAACAGTTTTATCCGTAGTAACAACCTCATGCTCACCTTTTCCAATAATATGATAGATGGAAAGTAGTTCCTGGGAAGACGACTGGCTAACAATGTTTAAAACATCCTCATCAACATAAGGTGACTGTAAAATGACTTTACTAAAAATATTAGGATATTTTAATGCTACAAGTAAAGAGACTGTGGCTGCCATCGAGTCTCCGATAACACCTCTAGTTGTACCAAGCTGGAATGTTGAATATTCTCGGTCTAGATACGGAACGAGTTCATGTGCAAGGAAGCGTAAATAGGCTTCATGCTGCTCTCCAGAAGGTATATATTTTTTTCTACGATCGTTTATGTTTTTATAGGGGACTCCGACAATAATTAAATTTTCTATTTCATAATCGTCTATTAATTCATCAGCTAATTTCGTAATTCCACCTAGCTGGAAATAATCTTTCCCATCCGATGCGATTAAAATGTTATATTTATAAAGTGGGGTATAATTAGCAGGAACGTAGATTAATAGCTCTATTTCCTCTTGTAAAGCTTCGCTATAAAATAAAATATCCTTTACATTTCCTTTATCCACTGGATAAACCTCCTTACATAAACTGCGTCATATTGAATAGTATCCTTTAATTTATGGAAAGGCAATTAGTCTGATTAGTACGTTTATTAAATTTATATAGAGAGAGGTTTTATTTATGCATAATAAAAATGTTCGTGTTCATTCAAACGATGTTACAACTGCTGCAAAAGAAGCTTTAAATCGTCGTGGTGTAAAAATCGAAGATATTGCTGAAATAGTTTATCAAATGCAAAAACCTTATAATCAAGGATTAAAAATTGAGCATTGCGTAGGTTCGGTTGAACGTGTGCTTCAAAAACGTGAAATTCAACATGCTGTTTTAGTTGGGATTGAGCTTGATGAACTGGCGGAAAAGAAAATGCTTTCCCAACCTTTACAAGCGATTGTTGAATCTGATGAAGGATTGTTTGGAGTAGATGAAACGATAGCTTTAGGTTCAGTATTAACATATGGAAGCATTGCTGTAACGACCTATGGACATTTAGATAAGAAAAAAATTGGAATTATTAAAAAATTAGATACAAAAGCAGGGGAAGGTGTCCATACATTTTTAGATGATTTAGTTGCAAGTATTGCGGCTTGTGCAGCATCGAGAATTGCACATAAAGCACGTGATTTAGAAGAGGAAGAGGCAACGTTCGATGACGTTCCTTCATTTGTCATGAGTACCTCTGCAGCTGAGTCAAGTAATAAAGCCAAATAAAAGGAATTGAAAATAATATATAGTAAAAATTAAAGGACGTCATCCATTTAGATGGCGTTTTATTTTATGGATATTAGTTTTGTAATATAATATATTTTACTTTTCTATTTAGAAATAGTGAAATATTCAATTATGGTTTAAAATGAACTATATGTTTTTAAATAAATTTTTTTGAGAGGATTATTATGAAACCATCTGACATAAAAACAATAATTACGAGTTTAACATTCCTTTTAGCTGTTATTTTATATTTGATTTTTCGTTAGGTAGGAATGGACTAATAAAGTAGAAAGGGAATTGAAATGGGTAAGAGGATTTTTCCTATACTATTAATTTTAACGTTATTATTAGGTGCCTGTGACCTAAAAGAAAACCAAATCAATGCGGATGCTTCTGTAAACTCGACATATGATGTATCTGAATTTGAGGAATTTCCACTCGTTAGTGTTGTGGACGGAGATACAATTGCTATAATTTATAAGGGCAAACGTGAAAGTGTAAGATTCTTTGTTGGTAGATAGTCCTTAAACCTCCCATCCACGTTTAGGTGAACAGCCATATGCTAAAGAGGTTAAAATATTTACAGAAAAGAGATAAATATATCAATCTCAAAATAATGTAATAGGATTTATCTTAATAATGGCATGGACTAACTTTCATGATAACTTCAATGTGAATATATTTTTAATTGAAGTTATTATGCTTTACTGGATAAATAGGAGAGATAAAATAATGTAAAGGTTATTGCAAAAAGAGGAAGTAAAATGAGTGGCACTAGCTATTTAGCAGATGATTGGGTAATAATAACTGCATATCCTTTCTTTTAAAGAGAAAAGTACAATCTATGAAGTGCCCCCAAAATGTTAGACTAAGCAGCTATGGAGGATTGAATACGGTATTGTACCGGATTCAATTCCTTTAACTTTTCATTAATGCGTTTGTGATTGTAATATTCAATATACAGTTCAAGTTCATGTTTGAAATATACTCTCAAATACTTGTATATATAATAGCTCAGATTTTAATAGACCAAAAAAGTTCGTAATTACTGCATTATCTAAACTCGTTTAGGGGATTTCCCCGACCTGTTTTTTATTTGTGTTAAAAACTACTAAACAGATGAATCTAAAGATGGCTACGCATCCTTATATCTAAATATTTAATTCTCTTATTAAATCATCATCATCTAAAAAATCCTCCAAAGTATGTAAATCAATTTCTTTTCTTATCTTTTCTATTAAGATAGAAGGAATATTAATTTCCCAGTGTTCATCTCCTTCGTCACACATTTCTAGCAATATTCTCCAATTATTTAATATCTGTAAATAAATAGATGGGAACTCACTTCGAATAGTGTCCTTATTTTCGATAAAAGCTAATGTATAACGAGCAAGTTCTTCCTGTTTACTGTAGAAGGGGAACGCACAACCTACTCTCCAATTACCGAGTTTAACCATATATACAGCATTTGAATATTTTCTTACTTCAATGTTTGGAGAATTAAAATACTCATAATAAGGATAGTTTTCAAAAAAACAACCTATGAAATAGGCACCAATTTCAAATCCCTTTAATCCATTTTTTACAGCTGTTATTATTTTATTATCCATTTGCTCCAATTAAATAAACCTCCTCTATATTAAGATAGTATTATACTTAAATGAAATGCATCATTAATTTTATAAAATTAATGATGCACTTCGTTTAAAAGAACGGATATGCGCTTATTATTACCCAATCCGTTGATTTAAAGCTAGTACCAGCCATTTTACTTCCTCTTTTTGCAATTACTTTAACATTTTGTTGTTCCGTCTTTGACCATTTCAATTTTGACCAGTTATCTCTTACTTCTTATCCCAACCATCTTGGCCATTAACAACTTCCATTACTATATCCATAGTTCTATCAGGGAATGATGCATACATGAATTGTGATGGTTTATCAGAATAATGAGTACCTTTCTTTTTCTTAGTTCCATCAGATTCCTTCATATGACGATTATATATGTGGCAATATCCATAGTTATCAAAAGGTAAAAATGCTAAAACTATTCTTTCACCCGCATTACTATATCGAATTTCACTTACATAATTACTACTAAGCGGTTCAATAGTATTGCGTTCTAATAAATCTTCCTGTTCTACTTTATTAGGAACCGTTCCATCAAGGGATTGTGTTCCTGGGAGTGAAGCAACCAAACTATTCGGTATTCTTGCAACGTTTCCGCAAGCGCGATTCATTTCAGATTGAACAATCCAGCCGTACTCTGGAATAGACATTGGTTGAATTGTGTCTTCCGTAGTAACCTCTTCGACCTCTCGATAATCGTCAACTAATGTTGAAGCTGTACTAGTACTCTGATTTGTTGTAAAAATCGATAATAATAATATTGCTATGAGTGAATTTAAGTTTTTTTTTCACTTAATACACTCCCCTAACACACAAATTATAACCATTAATTGATAATAATGTAAATTAAGTTATTTTAAAATAACTGTAAATTTATTGGTGTTTTGTTAACGGTTCTCATAGCAAAATGGTACATTCTAGTAATAAACTTGAACATAGTCTACAAGCTTTGTATGATATCCATTTAGAAAGCACTTAATTAAGGGGAACTTTATGCTTTCAATTTTATGGGTGGAATTTAAATTATTTAAGACCAGCTAAGGATATGACAAGTTGGAAATTATGTAGGATTTCTATTTTCTGCATTACTAGTACTAACACCACTATTAGCAAGTTTTATTTACTCGGATACTTTCTTACAGGACCAAAAGAGGGTATCCTTTCATTACTTTCTACAAGGGCGAAGTATTCTCATACAATATATGCAAAAGCGTTAGCTGTATTTTAAGTTATTTTTGTCAGCTTTTTTCTTCGTTGATGATTAATATAATGCTAACCTACATAATAATTCCTAGTATTGGTGGGGATTATATGTATGCACCGCCTGCTTATGATATTGGAGTTCCAGGGTTTAACACCGATTACATTTTCAACAAAACCAGCTAATAGAAGCCCCTTCGTTATTCAATAATCGGGCGCGCGCGACAAGTTCTGTTATAAGCGATTTAGCTCGTGAAATACAGGGAAGTTTGCGTGGCAAATTTTTAACTTTACAACGGAGGATAGGAATGAAGAAACCATGTTTTCTGAAACTATCCCGTCAATACTCCTGCATGCGTTATGACTGACAGGCTATAGGGTTTGAAGTACAGGTGGATTCGGCAGAACGAAGGCTTTAGCCACTCCTTTAGAGAAGGTATGCCAACGGATATGCCGCACGTCATAGCATCTAAATTTGTATGGAAAAAAATAATTATTTTTCACTAAAGAACTATGTTTTTAGAATTTCTAAATGCAAAAGATAGTGATATTTGGAATGTTGAATGGCTTAGCACTGATAATGATTTTTCTACAGTCAATACATTTATTGCAAAATCTAGTAAAGAAAAAATTGAACAGATAAAAACAGAGTTAGGTTATCATGATTCTTTATTTCGTGCTGCTAAAATAATAAAAAAGGATATTTTAGCCAACCACATAGAGTTAATTCGGTGGTTAATTAGCTTACCGTTAAATTATGAGACCGAAACGCAAATATTTGTCCATGCAGGTATTGATGAGGAAGCTGTGGAATTTTGGAAGCATGGCACACCAGACGAATACTTTGTCAGCAAATTCCCCGCTACTTTTGGTAAGTTTCACAAAGATATTATTGCTGGTCATATCAGCACAAGTTTCTTAGCTAAAGACAAAGATTTTCATGATATATTTTGGGACGGAAAAAGTCACTTTTTTATTGATGGTGAAACAAATGTAAGTGGTACTATACCACTTTTAAAATACAATACTGTAACAAAAAAATGTACATCATTTATTAAGAGAGTAGATGACGATGGAACAGTTACATGGGAAGAATATTCGATAAAAAGAGATTACAATGAGTAAATTAAAGATAATGGAATATTCACTTGCAAAGTAAACAGGAAGTGTGTATCCTGCCGTTTGTAAGGCTGAAGAAGGTGTTTCGTCAGACAAACCAACCAATCGTGTACCCACCCCTCATGTAATGTCCTATGTTTGTTAACGTTGATAACTATAAATACATGACTATAAATTATGTTTCTACAAAGATAGAAAACTAGCATTTTTGCTACCTTTACTTACGTTGAATACGGTAGATAATCTTACTACATATAAGAGCGCCATTATTGAGAAATGGGTGCTCTTTTTGCTTGTAAGAGCAATATAATTTAATAACATTTTTGCGTCAGAAAAATGAGATTATAACAATACGCTTTACACGGTAACCAAAACCCATTATAATAAAAAACGTGCGATAGCCAAAACCCACGAAGTTATAGGAGGTATTACTATGCCAAGAGTTTATTTGACATTAGAACAGGAATTGTTTAAACGTATCGAAGAGGATGCAAACAAAAATAATATTACTATGAATTTGCTCATGCAAAATATATTCGAAAGAATTTATATGAGTGGCTTAAATTACAGTGATATTGTTGAAAAGATAGGTTTAGATACAGTAGGATTCGATTATACTGCTGCACTAAATGAACTTATTAAAGAAACAAATGAAAGAGATGACGGAGAATTTACACTTGTGATGTTAGATTCATTTTCTAAACTATGTATTTCTACAGTTGAAAAGGGATACTTACAACCGTCCACTTTAAGAGCAAAACTTGGAAAACTTTATAATTCAGTTGTCAAAAAAGATCAGAATAAAGCGGAACAGGATAAGGTACTTCCAGGTGTTGAAAGGGCGAGAGATGATAATGGAGATTTGAAATTTATATCTAGAACGGCTGTTTATGTTAAGAATTCTATAAAACAAAAGGAGAACGAATTACAAGAATAACTATAAAGAGGTACAATAGGCTATTAGAATATCTAATTAATCTGCAAAACTCCAACTTAGTCTGTTATGGGAAAGTCTTTTAAGATATTAGTAATAAACTAGTTATTATTATAATTATGTACACTGTTAATAGATTTGAGTATTAAATGTGTACAGGCTTTAATTATGTGCATGTATGAAAGTTTTAATTTTCCTAGAATTTATAAGGTGTTGGATAAAAAAATCTAATATGTACATTATATTTTATGGCGATATGATGGTGATACAATAAAAATAAACTATAATGGATCGACTGAGCTGGTACGCTTTTTACTTGTCGACACACCAGAAACCAATCATCCTAGCTTAGGACTTCAACCATATGGGGAAGAAGCGAAGGAATTTACGAAACAGTTACTAGAAAATCAAAGACTCCACTATTCCGGAAGAGATGTTTTGTTCTGTAGAAGAAGCAGAAAGTGCTGGATATAATGCAGCTCCAAGATAATTAGAACTAACTTGTAAACTATACTAAACAGCTCATGATAAATAAATCAGAGCTGTTTTTTTGTGGAAATCGCCGAAATTGAAAAAATGATAAAACTACATGTCAAAGGTGATAGATTATATTAATAAAACAATCTGCTTATGATAATAAAAGCTCTTAAAAAATTTTAAAGAAAATATTAACTTCCTCAAACTTTTTTCTATACTCTATCCGTCTATTTTATGAAACTACGTTAGCTAACGAGAATAAAACAAGGAGAGTTGTCATGTGTTAAAGCCTAGGTGGGATAATGTTATATCAGAATACGTTATGCAAAACAAAGAAAATTTTTATCGGCTAGCCTATAGTTATGTACAAAACGTCGACGATGCACTTGATATCGTGCAGGATTCTATTCAAAAAGCAATTTCAGCAAATACACTTAAAGATCAAAAAGCAATTAAAAGTTGGTTTTATAAAATTGTAGTTAATACATCATTGGATTTTTTACGACGAAGAAAAAAAATTCAAGTTGTGGACGAAACAACAATTGAACAACATTCGCCAGGCCAAATTGATCACTATGTAGACATCGATTTACAGCAGGCATTAAATGAATTACCACCTGATTATCGAAGTGTAATTGTCCTTAGATATCTTGAGGACTTGAAAATTGAGGAAGTAGCAGAAATTTTAGATTTGAACATTAACACGACAAAAACTCGAATTTACAAAGGTCTAAAAGTGCTGCGTGTTCAAATGGACGATTTTAATTTTGAGGAGGCAAAATAATATGAGTCATAAAAATATGGACAAAAACAAAATAGAAAGATTAAAAGAAGCGTATAAAAATATACCTATTCCTTCGGAGCTTGATAACGTTGTGCAAAATGCCTTGATGCAGAAAAAGACAAAAAGAAAAAATTTAGGGTGGATTGCTGGTGTTGCAGCAGCAGCTGTAATTTTTACATCTAGTTTAAACTTAAGCCCTGCATTTGCTCAATCTTTAAAGGATATACCAGTGGTTGGGAGTATTGTTAATGTATTAACAATTCAGGATTACAGTATTGATGAAGGAAATTATGAAGCTAACATCAAAGTACCAGCAGTTGAAAATTTAGAAAATGAATCGTTAGAACAGAGCTTGAATAATAAATATCTAGAGGAAAGTCAAAAGCTTTATGAAACGTTTATGAATGAAATGGAAACACAAAAGGCATTTGGTGAAGATGGACATCTAAAAGTTGATAGTGGCTATATCATTAAAACGGAAACAGATCAACTGTTATCAATTGGTCGTTACGTTGAAGAAACAGTAGCGTCCTCTATGACAACAATTCAATACGATACAATTGATAAAAAGAATGAACTATTAGTAACATTACCAAGTTTATTTAAGGATAATAGCTATGTAGATGTGATTAGTACAAATATTTTAGAACAGATGAACAAACAAATGGCAGAGGATTCTTCAAAAATATATTTTATTGAGTCTATAGATTATCCAGATGGTTTCAAAGAAATTGCATTGAATCAAAACTTCTACATTAATTCAAATAATGAATTAGTAATTGCTTTTAATGAATATGATGTGGCACCAGGTTACATGGGTCCAGTTGAATTTATAATACCTACTAAAGTATTGCAAGAAATTCTTGTTAGTAACGAGTACTTAAAATAAAGAAATTTAGTAGATGAGGTTTAAGTCGAATTAAATACTTCGATCGTTCAATTTTTCCTAGAGCTCGGCATTGTTTACAGTGTCCGAGCTCTAATTAATTTTTCATGGTTTGCCCCTATTATTAGGAGAACAGGGGTTTTTAGTTTTAAAGTGAATTGTGGATGGAATTTCCAGATCTTTAGTGGCATTTTTATTTAAAAGTGCCTGAATACAAGGGGATTTTAAGGGGATAGGGAACTTTCGCAATGAAAAGTGCACAAACGGAATGCGATTTTCAAGAATAGGGTAACTTTCGCAATGAAAAGTGCCCAAATGCAATGGGATTTTCAATGGAAAGGGAACTTTTGCAATGAAAAGTGCCCAAATACAATGAAGTTTTCAGTAAAAAGGTAACTTTCGCAATGAAAAGTGCCCAAACGCAATGGAATTCTCAAGGAAAAGGGAACTTTCGCAATGAAAAGTGCCCAAATACAATGAAGTTTTCAGTAAAAAGGGAACTTTCGCAATGGAAAGTGCCCAAACGCAATGCGATTTTCAAGGAAAAGGGAACTTTCGCAATGGAAAGTGCCCAAAAGCAATGAGATTTTCAAGGAAAAGGGAACTTTCACAAATAAAAGTGCCCAAACGGAATGCGACTCTCAAGAAAAAGTGAACTTTTGCAATAAAAAGTGCCCAAAAGCAATGGAATTCTCAAGGAAAAGGGAACTTTCACAAATAAAAGTGCCCAAACGGAATGCGGTATTCAAGGAAAAGGGAACTTTCACAATGAAAAGTGCCCAAACGCAATGCGATTTTCAAGAATAGGGGAACTTTCGCAATGAAAAGTGCCCAAACGCAATGCGATTTTCAAGGAAAAGGGGACTTTTGCAATAAAAAGTGCTCAAACGCAATGGAATTTTAAATGGAAAGGGAACTTTCGCAAATAAAAGTGCCCAAATGCAATGCGATTTTCAAGGAAAAGAGGACTTTTGCAATAAAAAGTGTCCAAACGCAATGCGATTTTCAATGGAAAGGGAACTTTCGCAATGAAAAGTGCCCAAATACAATGGAATTTTCAAGGAAAAGGGAACTTTCACAAATAAAAGTGCCCAAAAGCAATGAATTTTTCAGTAAAAAGGGAACTTTCGAAATGAAAAGTGCCCAAATACAATGAAATTTTCAGTAAAAAGGGAACTTTCGCAATGAAAAGTGCCCAAATACAATGAAGTTTTCAGTAAAAAGGGAACTTTCACAATAAAAGTGCCCAAATACATTGAAGTTTTCAGTAAAAAGGGAACTTTCGTGATGAAAAGTGCCCAAACGCAATGGAATTCTCAAGGAAAAGGGAACTTTCACAAATAAAAGTGCCCAAACGGAATGCGACTCTCAAGAAAAAGGGAACTTTTGCAATAAAAAGTGCCCAAATGCAATGGAATTCTCAAGGAAAAGGGAACTTTCACAAATAAAAGTGCCCAAACGGAATGCGACTCTCAAGAAAAAGGGAACTTTTGCAATGAAAAGTGTCCAAACGCAACGAAGTTTTCAGTAAAAAGGGAACTTTCGCAATGAAAAGTGCCCAAATACAATGGAATTTTCAATGGAAAGGGAACTTTTGCAATGAAAAGTGCCCAAATACAATGAAGTTTTCAGTAAAAAGGTAACTTTCGCAATGAAAAGTGCCCAAACGCAATGGAATTCTCAAGGAAAAGGGAACTTTCGCAATGAAAAGTGCCCAAATACAATGAAGTTTTCAGTAAAAAGGGAACTTTCGCAAATAAAAGTGCCCAAATGCAATGCGATTTTCAAGGAAAAGAGGACTTTTGCAATAAAAAGTGTCCAAACGCAATGCGATTTTCAATGGAAAGGGAACTTTCGCAATGAAAAGTGCCCAAATACAATGGAATTTTCAAGGAAAAGGGAACTTTCGCAATGAAAAGTGCCCAACGCAATGCGGTATTCAAGGAAAAGGGAACTTTCGCAATGAAAAGTGCCCAAATACAATGAAGTTTTCAGTAAAAAGGTAACTTTCGCAATGAAAAGTGCCCAAATACAATGTAGTTTTCAGTAAAAAGGGAACTTTCACAAATAAAAGTGCCCAAACGCAATGCAATTATCAATAAAAAGTTCCCCACAATAAAGAAAAAATCCATCACTTACGTACTTTCACAGCTCAACTAAGATCTTTTCAGCCTCAATCACCCGGTCACCCTCCCCCATAAACAGTATCCAATAAACCAAAAAATCAATTTTAACTATAAAAACCACATTTCATTACATCTATCGATAGTAGAAAGCCCCCTGTTTTACATTCATCTTTCGAAATATTAGCAAAATTATAATTATCACCCTCCCTCCTAAAATACATAAAAACCCAATAACACCAATGTTTTTTTAATATTCTGTCTACGTTTTTTTCTGCTTTACGTTACGAAAAAGCTAAAATAATTAATTTTTTTAAAAGAAAGGGTTTTCAACTTACAGAATATTATGCTATTATGTTCTCAAGTTTAATATAATAAAACCGGTTTAATATATTAAACCAAAATCATCACGACAGAGGGGGGATTCCATGTATAACTACTACATGCCAACTAGAATTATCTTTGAAAACAATAGTTCTGGTAAATTGGGAGAAATATTAGAAAAAGAAAATAAAAAAAATGTTTTAGTCGTCACAGATAAAGGGGTTTTAAACGCTGGACTATTAAATGCAATGTTCCAATCATTCGATAACAGTAATATCTCATATGGGATTTTTGATGAAGTGGAACCGAATCCAAAATCATCCACTATTAGAAAAGGGGTTCAAAAGCTTTCTGAAAGTAACTTTGACGCAATTGTAGGATTTGGAGGGGGAAGCTCGATTGATACAGCAAAAGCAATTGCAGTTATGGCAACAAATGAAGGGGAAATTTTAGACTATGAAGGTGTAGGAAACGTCATTAACGATTCGCTATTCTTGGTAGCGGTTCCAACAACGGCCGGAACAGGTAGTGAAGTTACAGCATCCACGATTATTACGGATGAAAATACTTTATTTAAAGCGGCAATTATAAGTCCTAAAGTATTTCCGAATTTAGCAATTTTAGATGCAACATTAACATTAGGGTGTCCACCAGGGATTACTTCTTCAACAGGGATTGATGCATTAACACATGCAATTGAGTCTTACATATCAAAACAAAGTAATCCTATTAGTGGAAGTATTGCCCTACATGCTATTAGCTTAATATCTAAGAATATTCATAAGGCTTACTATTATGGAACTGACTTAGAGAGTCGAGAAAAAATGTTAGAGGCTTCCATGTTAGCAGGTCTAGCATTTTCTCAAACGAGATTAGGAAATGTTCATGCAATCTCACAGGCTTTAGGTGGGGTCTTTGATATTCCACACGGGATAGCAAATGCAGCACTTTTACCATATGTTCTAAAATTTAACGCACCAGCTTGTTTAAAAGAAATGGTCGACATTGCAAATGCAATGGGTATTCAAACTGAAAATGAAAGCGATGTCATTATTGCTGAGAAGGTTGTGAATACAATTGTTGAATGGAATCACTCCTTTGATATACCAAATAATACAAAGGATTTAGGCGTTGATTTATCTGAGATTGATAAATTAATAGCTGATTCAATGAGAAGTGGAAATATATTAGTAAATCCACGTCTTACAACTTCTAAAGATGTAGAAAAATTGATCAGAGATTCTTATGATGGGGTACTTTAAAAAAATTTTTTAAGGGATGGGGAGAAATTGTATGAAAAAACTATTTAAAATTTTATTACCTTTATTAGCTACTATTCTTTTCTTAGCAGCTTGTGGTGGTGGAAGTGAATCAGGTTCAAGTACATCTGAAGGTGGTGGGGATGATCAAACTTATAAAATTCGTATCGCCCACTCATCAGCAGCAACAAATGATAGACTTGAAAATTCATTACAAGAATTTAAAAAAGCTGTTGAAGAAAGAAGTAACGGAAGAATTATTGTTGAAACATATCCAAACAGTCAACTTGGTGGTGAACGTGAAGCACTTGAAGGCGTTCAATTAGGAACAATTGAAATGGCCGTATTATCTACAGCACCATTTGCAGGATTCTTTGAAAAAATGATGGTATTAGACTTACCATACTTATTCACAGATGAAAAAATTGCAGACGAAGTTTTAGATGGTCCATTTGGTGATCAACTGTTTGACTTAATGTTAGAGGAAACTGGTCTTAGAGGGTTAGCTTGGGGAGAAAATGGAGTTCGTCATATGGCAAGTAATGTTCGTCCAATTGAATCACCAGCAGATATTCAAGGGCAAAAAATTAGAACACAAGAAAACCAAGCACATATGGATATGATTACTGCTTTCGGTGGAAGTCCAACGCCAATCGCATTCCCAGAATTATATAGCTCGTTACAACAAGGGGTTATTGATGGTTATGAAAACCCAATCTCATTAATTACTGGAATGCGTTTCTATGAAGTTACTAAATATATTTCATTAAACTCTCATGTTTATGGAGCATATGCGTTCATCGTTAATGATAGCTACTTCCAAACATTACCAGAAGACTTACAAACAATTATTCAAGAAGAAGCGAAAAACTGGAGCACAGTTGAACGTGAAATGAACAGAAAACAAACAGAAGAGGGTATCGATTTAGTAAAAGAAAACGGTGTTGAAGTAATTGAGTTAAGCGAAGAACAAATTGCAGAATTCAAAAAATTAGCACAACCTGTTGTGGATAGCTATAGAACACAAATTGGTGAAGAATTATTTGATGACTTAATGGAAGCTATTGAACAAGCTGAAGCCAACTAAAAAATAAATTTGACAAAAACAATAAAGAAGAAAGTATTTTCTTCTTTATTGTTTTATAAAAGGGGTGAACTCTTTGAAAAAGGTTATAAGGACATTAGATAATATTTTAACGAAAATCGAAGAAAATTTGACGTTTCTTCTATTATTATCAATGCTATTAGCGGTTTTTGCCAGCTTCGTGAGTCGCTATATCTTTAACGATCCATTAACTTGGACAGAGGAATTTGCAAGATATGTAATGATCTGGGCTACATTTATTGCTGCAAGTTATGGAGTGAAAACTGGTGCACATATTACTCTGGATGTTTTAGTTATTTACCTATCAGAGAGAGGCAATAAAATACTTAGAATTGTAAGCTATCTTTTCGCGCTTGTATATTGTGGCTTGGTTGTATTTATCGGGATTCCGTTTATTAATAGCTTAATAGAAACTCATCAACAATCACCAGCTATGCATATCCCGATGTATTTTGTTTATTCATCTATAATAGTCGGTACGATTTTCATGTTTTTACGATATATCATACTTTTATTTAATGAAATGACGAATTCAAATAAGCCGGAAGAAGCTTAATATATTAAATCTTTAGATAGGGGGGTTAGGATGGCGACGATATTAGCTATATTCTTATTAGCCTTACTAGTTATGAATGTTCCGCTTGCAATTAGTGTTGGATTAGCGTCCACTGCCGTTTTACTAACTTCAGACATAAATCCAATAGTAGCTGTTCAAAGGATGATTACTGGTTTAGATAGCTTTTCTCTAATGGCTATCCCGCTATTTATGGTTGCAGGGAAAATCATGGAGATTGGTGGAATTTCAAAAAGACTTGTTGATTTAGCTGCTAGTATTGTTGGTTCCATTACTGGAGGATTTGCGATTATTGCCGTAATAGCAAGTATGTTCTTTGCGGCAATCTCAGGTTCAGCACCAGCAACAGTAATTTCAATTGGTGCCATTATGGTGCCAGCAATGATTAAAGAAGGATATGATAAAAAGTTTGCACTTGCTCTTATTGCAGCAAGTGGAACAATCGGGATTATCATACCGCCGAGTATACCATTTATAACCTATGGAATTTCAGCTAGCACCAGTGTAGGTGATTTATTTATTGCTGGTGTGTTACCTGGTATTTTAATGGGAATATCTATGATTATATATAGTTATATTATCTCGAAAAAACGAGGTTATAAGGGCGGAGAGAAAACAAGCTTAAAGAAGTTCTTTTATAACTTTAAACGGTCGATTCTTGGTTTATTAATGCCACTGATCATTTTAGGTGGTATTTATGCAGGGTGGTTTACACCAACTGAATCGGGTGCGGTAGCGTGTATTTACGGACTAATTGTTTCGCTATTTATATATCGTACGATGAAGTTTTCGGAACTTAAAAAGACATTTGTTGAAGCAGGTTCATTATCAGCAATGGTACTTTTTATCATTGCCACAGCAAACTTACTTAGCTGGTTAATCACAGTTGAACAAATTCCAGTTAAAATCGCATCAGCATTAACATCTTTCACAGAAAGTCCGATTGTATTTTTATTAATCATTAATTTAATATTATTATTTGTAGGGACATTTTTGGAATTAAATGCTGCGATTATCTTACTAGTTCCAATTCTATTGCCGATGCTACAAATGTACGGAATCAATCTTACTCACTTTGGTGTATTGATGATTGTAAACTTAGCAATAGGATTATTAACACCTCCATTAGGAGTCAATTTGTTCGTAGCAAAGTCGTTATCAGACATTCAATTCAATCAACTAGTTAAGAGTGTTATACCATTTATTTTAATTATGTTACTGAATTTGGCGATACTCATCTTCTTCCCGGGAATAACGTCTGTTTTAATTTCGAAATAATCCGACAACTAGAACGTTTATTTGAAAGGGAGTTATTTTGTGAATGAAAAATATTGGAATCCAGCACTAGAGAGGGCAGATAAGGTACTCAATCTTATTGCAGAAAACCCAAGTAAATATAGATTAATAGATATTTCTAAGAAGCTTGAGATTAATAAAAGTACACTCTTCATACTCATTAATACAATGGAAAAACTGGGCTGGATTACCAAACATATAGGTGATGTATATAGCCTAGGGGGGACAATGGGTTCCCTTGGAGCGGCTTATCTAAAGCAGTTTAATTTACTTCATGCCTTTTACGAAGAGGCAGCGGAAGTCCAAATGAAAGTGAAAGAGAATTTACAGCTTGGAATATTAGACGGTGGGGACGTTATTTATCTTGGGAAAGTAAAGGATGATTCAATGGTTCAACTTGTAACAGAACCTGGAATGAAGTTCCCTGCCTATGCCACTTCAATAGGAAAAATACAATTATCTCAGTACTCACTTGAAGAGCTAAAAAGCATTTACTCAGAAGAACCATTAATATCAAAAACACAGTTTACTATTACATCTGTTGAGAAGCTTTATGAAAATTTACAACAAGCAAAGGTACAGGGATATATTGAAGAACATCAAGAGTCGGCTGAAGGGATACATTGTGTAGCTGCACCGGTATATGATTTTAATAATCGCATTATTGCTGGTGTCAGTATTGCCATGATCACAGCCCACTGGGAAAAAAAAGGGGATATGGCAAGAAAAGAAGTTGTTAAGCTTGCAAACCAATTATCTTTGCGTTCAGGATATTCAAAAGCGCAATAAATCGAAAATTATGAAGAGAAGGTGATGGAGATGGAGAATACACGACAATTTTTAAAGGAATTAGGCTATCCGGAAAGAGATCTATACGACTTACCTTCTTCGACAAAAAGATTTCCTGATGGAGCCCAATATCGCTTGGAAATTCCTAGTGTAGAAGGTCCTAAAGCATTAAGAGCCGTTGTAGAGGAAATGAAAAAGCTGAATGTACCGATTCATCGTGTGTCGCAGGGCAGTGGAATTATGATGCTAAGCGATGATGAAATTAAAGAAATGTGTCAAATTGCAAATGAAGAACAAATGGAGTTGAGTTTATTTACAGGTCCACGTGGTACGTTTGATATTAGTGCACAGCCTCTAACGCCGAATGGTAAAAATGTTGGCGTAAGACATGAAGGTATGGATCAGCTTGTATATGCAATGGAAGATTTACAGAGAGGTGCTGAATTAGGATTAAGGGGTGCACTAATCGGTGATGAAGGCCTTCTATTATTAACGAAGGAAATGAAAGAAAAAGGAATACTCCCAGAAGATTTTGTAATTAAAGCTTCTGTTCAAATAATGGCTTCAAATCCGGTATCCGTAAAATTAATGGCAGAAATTGGAGCAGATACGTACAATGTTCCAACAGCCTTGACGTTACCAAAGCTTGCAGCGATTCGCCAAGTAATTGATATTCCAATCGACTTATATGTAGAGGTACCAGATAATCTCGGCGGTTTTGTGAGACATTACGAAATTCCAGAGTTTATAAGAGTACTAGCACCTGTTTATTTAAAATTTGGTTTAAGAAATCATCCAGATGTGTATCCTTCAGGGTATCATCTAGAAAAATATAATGAAGATTTATGTAGAGAAAGAGTGCGAAGAGCGGCTCATGGTATGAGAATCATTCAAAAGTATTGCCCAGAGGCAATCATTTCTGTAAAGGGTGCATCAGATCTTGGCATTCCTGTATTAAAATAATTCTATTATTCTTACTAAAAATTAGGAGGTTTTTAAATGACTGCGACTGTAAAAGAGTTAGTATGTTTGAATTATATTAATGGAGAGTGGACTAGTTCAGAATCTGGAGAAACAATTGATAACTATAACCCAGCAAATGGTGAACTTGTATGTAAAATTCAAGCATCTTCTGCAAATGATGTAGCTGTAGCTGTGGAAGCAGCAAATCAAGCGAAAAAGGCTTGGTTTAACTTACCTGGAACAGTGCGCGGTAAGTATTTGTTTGATATTGCAACTGAAATTGAAAAGGCAAAAAATGAAATCGCTGAAGCAATGACAAAGGAAATGGGCAAAACTTATCCTGAATCTCTTGGTGAAGTTCAACGAGCAATCGATATTTTCCGTTATTACGCGGGAGAAGGTGTTCGTAAAACGGGTGATGTGATTCCTTCATCTGCTTCTGGTGCTCTTATGTATACAACTCGTGCACCACTTGGAGTAGTAGCGGTTATAACTCCTTGGAACTTCCCAATCGCAATTCCTGCGTGGAAGATGGCGCCTGCATTAATTTTCGGTAACACTGTGGTGTTTAAACCTGCTCAAGAAGCACCTTTAACTGCCACAAAACTAGTTGAATGTATCGAAAAAGCAAACCTTCCTAAAGGCGTACTTAATTTAGTTCACGGCTCTGGACGTGTAATTGGAAATGAACTAGTAGAAAATTCACCTATTAACGGTATTACATTTACAGGATCTAATACAGTCGGTAAACAAATTGGGTCTAAAGCTTTTGCCCGAGGTATTAAATATCAATTAGAAATGGGCGGTAAAAATCCAATTGTTATTATGGATGATGCAGATATTTCTGATGCTGTAACAGCTACACTTACTGGATCGATGAAATCTACTGGTCAAAAATGTACAGCAACAAGTCGTGTTATTGTACATGAAGCAATTTATGATCAATTCAAAGAACAGCTACTAGCGGAAGTAAACAAAATTAAAGTTGGAGATGGCTTCTCTCAAGATACTTGGTACGGACCATGTGCAAGTAAGGGTCAAATGGAAACGGTTCTTTCCTATATTGAAAAAGGAAAAGAAGAAGGTGCTTCACTAATTTTCGGTGGAAATCGTTTAGAGAGTGAAGAGTTTAAAGCAGGGTATTTTGTTGAGCCAACGATTTTTGAAAATGTTACTTCGGATATGTCCATCGTTCAAGAAGAGATTTTTGGTCCAGTAATTGCTTTAATTAAAGTTTCTTCATATAAAGAAGCAATCGAAGAAGCAAACAATGTTTCATTTGGTTTAAGTGCTTCGATCTTTACGAAAAACATTGGGAATATCCTTCAATTTGTTAATGATATTGAAGCAGGATTAGTCCGAATCAATGCAGAAACAGCTGGTGTTGAATATCAAGCACCATTTGGTGGAATGAAAGATTCTAGTTCACATTCAAGAGAACAAGGGCAAGCAGCGATTGAATTCTTTACTTCTATTAAAACGGTATATATTCAACAATAAAACAAAAGTAACCATTAACCATTACTGTTTTAAAATAATTAAAAACCCCCTATAAATATATATTGCAGTCAGTTGTTGAAAGTGTGCAACAACTGGCTGTTTTTATTTTGAAAAACTCATTTAAATAAGTAAATAAAATGATCGAGTTTCCTCCATATAACTCTCCCATAAATTGATAGATAGACAGATTTCTCTTTATGGTGCTACTATAGTTTAGTAATCTATATTACTATTAATTATATTTTTGAGGGGAGAATTTTTTAATGAAAAAAATAGGCCTTTTCTTAGCAGGCGTTTTAGTTATATTGATGTTAGCAGCTTGTGGAAAAGCATCATTAGACAAATCGGAAGTATTAGCAAAATCGATAGAAGCAAGTGCAGATATTCATAGCTACTCGATTGAAATGGATATGGATATTGACATGGATGATATGAAGCAATCAGTATCAATGAAAGGCGATATCACTCATAATCCAGATATGATTCATCTAAACATGAACATGGACATGTTAGGGATGAATATGGATATTGAAACTTACTTAAATCAAGATGAAGCATATATGAGTATGATGGGCGAATGGATGGAAATGGATCCATCAGAGCTAGGCTTGGAAAGCTTTGATCAAATTAATAAAGAAGAGATGGAAAAGTTAACTAAGTTTACTGAACAATTTGAAATGACAGAGGAAGAAAATCAATATGTTTTAAAGTTGTCAGGAAACGATGAAACTTATCGAGAATTAATTGAAGATGTTATTTCTTCATCAATGGGGGAAGTTTCAGCTGATCCATATATGGAAGAGTTAATAAATTCGATTAAGATTAAAAATTTAAATTTAGAGTATCATATTGATAAAGAAACATTTATCCATACAATGCAAGTTTTCGATATTGAGCTTGAGATGGTTGATGGAGATACTACGACTCCGTTGAACATTAAAGGAGAATTAACAACTTCCAATATTAATGGAGTGGAACCGATTGTAATTCCTGATGAAGTGAAGGAAAGCGCGGTAACAGAAGATGAGATGTATCCATATTCTGATAGTATGTCTGTTGAAGAATTACAGGAATTAGTGTTTTATGAAATCGTTGAACCGTCAGCAGTGCCAGAAGGATACATCTTCACTGAAGGCTACTATGATGAAACAATGGATATGGTTACAATCAGCTATGACAAAGATTTTGATAACTGGATAATGCTGACGATGAATCCGATTGAAGTATTCAGTTTAGGAGACGTAGAAGGTGAATCAATAAAAGTACGCGGCACTGAAGGTATTATTTATGATATGGAAGGTTATTTAAGCATTAGTTGGGAAGAAAATGGATTATTGTACGAAGTAGGCGGAATGGGAACAGATCTTACTATCGAACAATTATTAGAAGTTGCTGAAAGTATCTAATATTACAACACCTAAGTTGGTTTTCTGACTTAGGTGTTTTTTATTATAAATGTTTGAATGATGGAATATAGAGTCTATGTGACAAACGGAGATTTAAGGGAATATTAGTAATCTATTTGCAACAAAAGTAAATTTGATGAGTTATAAATTAAGTCTCAAAACTTGTCAATAGGTTTTCGATGGAAATATACTTTTAACTTGGTAATTTTTATGGAAATGATAGATTCTATACATGCTATTTTAATAGATTGTTGAAGTTAACTGTTACTGTTACCAGTTTATGGTCCAAATATTACACATATCGTACTGTACTATAGGTGTTGTAGAAAAGGAGGAATACAAAATGAAAAAATGGTTAATGACATCGTTTTGTGCAACTACATTATTAGCAACATCAATTACTTCCGCAGACGCGGCTAGTTTAAATCGTGAGACAAAGGATGAAGCAAAAACTGAAAATATCCAAATCATTAAAGAGGATAGTTATCAAGAATTTGCTTTAAAAATAATGGATAAAATCATATTGCCAAATGGACAGCTTGATATAAATAATATTGAGGATTTAGTAAATAAAAAATTAAATAATTTAGACGTATATAAAGAACTCGCAAATGGTAAATTTGTAAAAGAAAATAAAGCTAACACTACTGCTAAAAAAGAAACAACAAATGACGCAAAACCTACTGAAAATAAAGAAATAAAAAAACAAACACCAACAAAAGAAGCAACATATCCAGAAGTAAATAATGATACAACAGCTCCAGAAGCAAATAAAAACAATACGACTGTACCGTCAAATTCAAATAATCAACAAGCAGAAGCACCAGTAAAGACACCTACTGCAAATGTAAATCAATCCGTTTCTGAATTTGAAAAACAAGTAGTTAATTTAACAAATGCTGAACGTACCAAAGCGGGTCTTAAACCGCTTGAAATTTATACGCCTTTAATGAATGTTGCAGAAGCAAAATCTGCGGATATGGCGAAAAATAATTACTTCTCACATACAAGTCCAACTTACGGAAGCCCATTTGATCAAATCAAAGCTGCAGGGATTTCATATCGTGCTGCCGGTGAAAATATTGCACAAGGTCAAAAAACTCCGCAAGAAGTAGTTCAAGCGTGGATGGATTCACCTGGACATCGTCAAAACATTATGAATGCAAATTACACTCATATTGGTGTAGGTTTTGTTGAAGATGGTAACTATTGGACACAGCAGTTTATCCAACTTTAATTTATTAAGTAATAGAATATTGTAGTACTTTAAAAGATGATCTTTAAGTTAATTACTTAAGATCATCTTTTTTATAGTGGAAGTAAAAGGAGTACTTTTATTGTTATGATAATTGGTCGGATTTGCTATATAGCTGAATCATGATTATTACTTTTTTCTTCTGTTCGTTCAAAATCTGCGACTGCAAGACCAATTCTAATTAAGACCATTAGCATGACACCAATCCCTACAACTAGATAAATCATTGTAAACCATTTGCTTAAATTTGCTTGAGGTACTAAGCCTGTACTCACACTTGTAGGCATTAAACTAGTAAACGCAAAGTAAAACGAATCAAGTAATGACCAACCTTCTACACCTTTATAAAACATTGTGCCTGAAAGTAAAATGATGGCTAAAGTTAAAAGTAGTGATCGAAATAAAGGCTCCTTCATGGTTCTAAAAATAGCAGATAGTAATCTTTTTAACGTTAAGAAAAATGAGATCATATTACATCTCCTTACAAAAAATTGGTTTGATTAGTTATAGTTATGACCTTATAGCCGAATTACAAAACTTACTTTAAAAGTAACTTATTGAGTTTAATTTTGCATTCAAAATATCACCTCCTATATTTATTTAGGTATTTTTAAATCAAAATTGGTGTAGCATTTAAATAAGGTTTTGTTAATAATGAGTCCGTTAATAGACAAGTAAAAATGTTAAATAGATAATTGGTTAATAAAAAATGTATGAATTATTATTAATTTTTCTCGTGGAAGTAAAAGTTTACGGTAAAAAGTGCAAAGATTATATGAAATATTTTTTGAGGGAGTTATCATGCTAAATTTCATAAACCAGTTTGAGCAAGCTTTTTACTTTTCGCCGATTGGTATGGCAATCCTTTCATTAGATGGGAATTGGCTTAAAGTAAACCCAGCGTTATCAAGGATTACAGGTTATACTGAAGATGAACTTTTGTCACTTTCGTTTCAAGCAGTTACCTATCCGGATGATCTAGAAGAAGATTTACATCATGTTCAGGAATTGATTGACAGGAAAAAAGATTCATATGAGATGGAAAAAAGATATATCCACAAAAGTGGAAAAATTATATGGGTTTTACTTTCAGTTTCTGTTGTAAGAAAAGGAGAACAAGCTTTATGCTTTATCTCACAAATGCAAGATATTACAAAAAGAAAGCAATTGGAACTCAGTTTGATTGAAAAGTGAAGAAAAGTTTCGTAGCCTCTTAACCTATACACCAGATCCTATCTTTGTACACGATGGGGTAAAGATTATGTACGCGAATGAAGCCGCTGCAAATCTTGTAGGTACCACTGTAAGAGTATTGGAGGGAGGATTAATTAGTGAATATATTGATCCAACAAAGGTGGATATTGCCAAAAGCATTACCGAAGAAGTTATTAGTAAACATAAACCACTTTATGATTTTGACTTCAAAATTCGGAGTAAAAGTGGAGAAATAATAGATGCTGTTCTATCTGCAATTCCATTCTCTTATATGGGGAAAAAGGCAGTAATGATTAGTTGTCGGGATATAACAGTGAGGAAAAAAATGGAGTTAGCGTTAAAGGAGAGCGAAGAACGTTACAGACATTTAATTGAAAATGTCCCATTAGGGATAATGATACATCAAAATAGTATTATTCAATACGCTAATTCAACAGCACTACGTTTATTGGGTGCTGAAAAGATAAAAGAGATTAATGGTTTAAACCTATTTAATTTAATTCATCCTGATTATCATCAGG
Organism: Lysinibacillus sp. PLM2; assembly: GCA_023168345.1. NCBI lineage: Bacteria > Bacillati > Bacillota > Bacilli > Caryophanales > Bacillaceae > Lysinibacillus > Lysinibacillus sp. PLM2. Next base: position 1,112,848 of record AP025689.1, read on the forward strand.
TAGTTTCAAAACGGATTGAACGTGTAAAAGAGGGACACTTTACTACACCATTATATGAAAGATTTATTCGGCTTGACGGTCGGGAGATAGATGTTGAAGTGAGTGGATTACCTACTAAAATGAATGGGGAATCTGCTGTCCAATTAGTATTTTGGGATGTGACAGAAAGGAAAAAAGAAGAGGATCTAATTCGATATCGTGCATATCATGATACGTTGACCGACTTACCAAATCGTCTTAAGTTTCACATAGATTTGGAAGAAGAAATTAAGAAGGACACAATGTTCACCATTCTGTATTTAGATTTACATGGACTAAAGCCAGTAAACGATTCGTACGGTCATCAAGCAGGTGATATGGTTTTAATAAAAGTAACTGCTAGGTTAACAGGAATCCTTAATTCCGAGGGGCGTGTCTACCGAATAGGTGGGGACGAATTTGCTGTATTACTTCAAGGAGTAAAGAATGAAGAAGAGATAAAAGAAATTACACACAAAATTGATGAAATATTGAAGCAACCTATTTATATATCCAATACGATTATACAAGTAACAACTAGTATTGGCGTTGTATTTAGTCCTGAGCATGGAAAAAATATAGAAATGCTCATTCGTCATGCAGATATGGCAATGTATCATGCAAAGAAAACTCATACACTTTATAAAATTTATGATAGATAGTTTTTTCGTGGCAACAACTATAAGGTAAAATTTAAATCTATATTATTGCTTTCTTTGGGTAAATTAATAAAGAGGTGATAATAGTGAGTAAAGGTAAAGGACACGATAAACAAAGAATTAATGTAGAATTAGGTGGAATGGATCTTTTCGGGACAACATCTAATGCTCCAGTCGGTGGCTACAAAGCTTCGGGAGACATAGAAAATGCAGGAAGATTAGATAAAGGCTTTCAAAAAGTCGAAGAAGAGGACCTAACACCTAATGCTTCATTAAAAGAAGGCGAACAACAAGGATATTAGGCTTCAAAGTTAATTATGAATCCCCCTTAAATGTTGAAAAGACAGGCAAGAGCCTGTCTTTTTTCATGTTCAATTGCTACGAAAATTAAGTATCTCTTAGTAATATTAAGCTGTCATATCACTCTTTATGTTAATATTTAAATGAGAATTGATAAACGAATATTCTATTTATGGAAATTGAGGTGAAAATATGGAGAATAATTCAGAACCGTCAAAAGTTGGATATACAATTTTCAAGCCCACAGGAGTACGACACGAGTTTCCCAAAGTTGATTTAGTAAATCAACAAGTAACCTGTACTGTTTTATACAAAGAAGAAACATATATGACTGTCATTATTGATCTTAAACATGATAAAGTGCAAGTTCAAGGAGAGATTGATGAATTAGGAGATTTAAGTATGGATAAAGACTCTTATATTGATATGTTTAAACATTGGGCAAAGTTTTTTATTGATAATGACATCTCTAATCCGAGTGATTATTTTGATGAATTAATGAAAACCCAATCCTAAATATAGGAGGGCTTTAGTTTTACTATCAAAAGGTAATGGCTATTTAGATATTCAACAATGGGGGCGCAATTCAGTAACAAGAGTTGCATTTTTTTATGTTTAGGAACATTTACTTGAAAAATAATTGTAACATGATTCCATATAATTCGTTTTAATTATAAGTGGGTTAATAAAGTGATTATGGGAAATGTTTTTTTAGATTAATACATTACTGTGGTATATCATTAGTTCTTTCAAGGTTTATGGTGAAGTTTACTAAACGGAGGTTTTCCAATTGTTTGATGAAATAAAAGGTATGATTAATCATTTGGAGGAAAAAGAATTGAAATCATTGTTATTACAATTCTTTTTGCGTATGCAAGCCGTTGAAGAAAGAAAAGGTTATTCAGAGCAGCAATTCTTTTTAGATATAAAAGATACATATAACGAACTGTTGAAGTACCAAAAAAATCAAGCGAGTGTTAAGCAACCAACAAAATTTCATACTACTCACATTGTATTTGGTAATTCGCCTACAGGTAGCTTAAGAATCGCTTTAAAAGAGTTAGGATTAAATCAACAGGAAAAAATTATAGCCTTTTCTGATTTGTTTTCAATAGGTTCGATTTGGCATTTACATGACTCACAAGGTATTGCTAATCGATATGAATGGTTAAGAACACATATAAACATAGATGACGAGGTACTATTCGATTATAAAGACCACTTTAAACAGACTGTAATAAACATTAAACAAACACCAAGTCATCACCCGATTATTATTTGGGTTGGAGAAAATGCACATGAACAAACAGGTTTAAGATTTGTTCTATTTTTATTAAAAGAAAAAACAAACAACATCTTTATCATTAATACAAATGAAGCATATAAAAAGCACTTTGATCGATCCGATACCTATTTTACGCCACTACATATGGGCGAACTTTCATCTGATGTATTAATAAAAATATATGAAAAAGAGAAAAATGGTCATGCGCTAACGCAAAAGGAACGTAAAGTATTTGAACAGCAATGGGAGCAACTATGTGAGGACAAGGAAGTTTTAAGAATTTGGGATAGCCATAAAATACTGAGTGTTCCTGAAACTTTTTTCGATGAGTTCATTATCAATACAGTGAAGAAGTTCCATCAGAAGAAAAAACAAAATGACTTTATTAAATCAGCTAGGATAATTGGAGAAGTAATCGGTCATTTAGATCAATATGTTGGCGACCAATTTATTGAATATCGCGTAAGACGTTTAATCGTCGATGGCATATTTGATATGGAAGGTATTCCGAAGGCAATGCGATATTATAGCATTAAAATTCGCTAAAGTTCCAACTTTATAGGCTAAATTAGACAATTAAAAGAAATTGAAGAGGGGGTTTATTAATGATAAATAGTAGAACAAATCCTAAGGTGGATGAATTTTTAAATAAAGCTGACAAATGGAAGGAAGAGTTTGAAACGTTGAGAAGCATTGTTCTTGACTGCGGGCTGATTGAAGATTTTAAATGGATGCACCCTTGTTATACACTGGAGAAAAAAAACGTTGTATTAATACACGGATTTAAAGAATATTGTGCACTACTCTTTCACAAAGGTGCCTTGTTAAAGGATCCTCATGGAATCCTTATTCAACAAACAGAAAATGTACAAGCGGCGCGTCAGATTCGCTTTACCAATATAAAAGAGATTGTTGAAAAGGAAGCAATTATTAAAGAGTATATTAAACAAGCAATTGAAGTTGAAAAAGCAGGGCTAGAGGTAGAATTTAAAAAAAAGGAAGATTATCAAATCCCCGAAGAACTTCTTAATAAATTTAATGAAGTTCCTGAATTAAAAACTGCCTTTGAAGCACTAACATCAGGGCGACAAAATGCATATATTTATTATTTTTCTCAAGCTAAACAATCCAAAACTCGAGAGGCAAGGATTGAAAAAAATATAAAGCGTATTTTAGCTGGAAAAGGTTTAAATGATTGCATTTGTGGACATTCTAAGAAGATGCCTAACTGTGACGGCTCTCACAAAAATATTCGATAAATAAATACTTGTGTTTTGTTTTATAAAAAATATGAGGGGAAAGATGAGCCTGTCGGTACATATCAAGTCTCCTGATATCGTTCCAATTTGTGTCAATATCGCTCCATTTTATGTCTGAATCGATTCGATTTGTCTCTATATCGATATGCTCATCCATCGATTAGCATTAATTGACATACCCAAAAACTACCTTTAATATTATTCCTATAAAACTAATAGGTTTTAAACTGGAGGGGGTTAGTGGTATGCACTATAGAAGATTAGGGAATACGGGTCTAAAGGTTAGTGAAATTAGTTTAGGTAGTTGGTTAACTTATGGCGGGTATGTAGATTCGAACCCTGCGATTAAAACGATTCATCGTGCTTATGATTTAGGAATAAACTTCTTTGATACAGCGAATGTATATATGCAAGGAGAAGCTGAAAAAGTTGTCGGAGAGGCGATTAAATCATTCAATCGTGATTCCATTGTGCTAGCGACAAAAGTATTTTGGCCAATGGGAGAAGGTCCAAATGATCGCGGTCTCTCTAGAAAACATATTATGGAGCAAGCAAATGCTAGCTTAAAACGCCTTAATGTAGATTATGTCGATATTTACTATGCACATCGCTTTGATCCTGAAACGCCTCTTGAAGAAACGCTTCGTGCTTTTGATGATCTTGTTCGCCAAGGGAAAGTTTTATATTTAGGTGTTAGTGAATGGACAGCAGAGCAAATTTCAGAAGCAGTGCATATTGCAGACAAGAAACTTCTTGACCGTATTGTGGTCAATCAACCACAATACAATATGTTCCATCGTGTAATTGAAAATGAAATTATACCAGTAAGCAAGAAGCATGGAATTGGTCAAGTCGTTTGGTCACCTCTTGCTCAAGGTGTCTTAGCCGGAAAATATAAAAAAGGTGAAAGTCTACCTGAAGGAAGTCGTGCAACAACAAATAACACTTCTATCAATAAATTCTTAACCGATGAGCATTTAACTAAAGTAGAACAATTAACAAATGTAGCAAATGAACTAGGTATTTCCATATCTCAACTTGCAATCGCTTGGATTTTAAGACAACCAAATGTATCAAGTGCTCTTGTCGGTGCAAGTCGTCCAGAGCAAATTGAGGAAAATGTAAAAGCTTCTGGCATTGTGTTAGACGAAGGAACGTTAGAGAAAATTGAGAAGATTTTACAATAACTTGAAAATATATCTCACTGCCCTCTAAAGAATACACTCTTTAGGGGGTTTTTTTATAAAGTCTCTGTGTGATAGATAAATAATAATGAGGAATTTTTTTGTACTGGCATAATAATGAATTACTTTGGTAAAGAATATTTATATAACATGTACTACCCACACGGAAATATAATCTGGATTTTTTAAAGTACAAATTCGCATCAAAGATTATTTCAACACGAAGGGAAGTTTAAAATGTACAATCATTGGAATAAACAGTTTATTAATGGACAATGGCGAGAAGGTAACAGTAATTCAGTTTATAGAGATGTAAATCCTTTTAATGATGAAGTCCTTGCGGAAATTCGATTGGCGAATATTGAGGATATTGATGAAGCCTATAAGGCAGCTGAAAAAGCTCAAAAGGAATGGGAAGCAATTAATGTTTATGAAAGAGCAGCGATTATGGAAAAAGCTGTAGATTTATTAGAAGAACGTAAAGATGAAATTTTACAGATCTTAGTAGTGGAGAATGGAGCTTCTTACACAAAAGCAAAAATTGAAATTAATGCATCAATCGCGATTATGAAAGAAGCAGCCACATTTCCTCTACGTATGCACGGTCGTCTAATGCCATCAGTTATACCAGGAAAAGAGAATCGCATCTATCAAAAGCCAGCGGGTGTCGTCGGAATTATAAGTCCCTTTAATTTCCCTTTTCATTTGACGATGCGTTCCGTAGCTCCAGCGCTGGGAGCAGGGAATGGTGTTGTATTAAAGCCTGACGTACAAACGATGATTTCGGGAGGTCTTTTTCTTGGTAAATTATTTGAGGACGCGGGAATTCCAAAGGGTTTGTTTAATGTAACAGTATGTAAAAGTTCAGAAGTTGGGGATTCATTTGTCGAGCATCCAATTCCAAGTATTATTTCTTTTACAGGTTCTACTCCGGTTGGTCGACATATTGGAGAGTTATGTGGCAAGCATTTGAAACGAGTGGCATTGGAGCTTGGTGGGAACAATGCAATGGTAATCTTAAAGGATGCTGATATTGAGCGTGCAGCAAGTTCTGCAGCATTCGGTAAATTTTTAAATAGTGGCCAAATCTGTATGTCACTAAATCGAATTATTGTAGAACGACCAATCTATGAAAAATTTTTAGAAACCTTCGCAGAAAAAGCATCCCAAGTGAAGTACGGAGATCCAAGAAATGAAGATGTTATAGTAGGTCCTTTAATTAACAACAAACAGGTAGTCCGTATCCAAAAACTAGTTGAAGACAGTCTTGCAATGGGAGCAAAATATGCATTACAAGGTAAGGTAGAGGGAAATATATTCGGCCCAACAATACTATCAGATGTAACAAATAATATGCCCATTGCACAGGAAGAAATTTTTGGCCCAGTAGTAGGAGTAATCGCAGTTGAAAGTGAGGAAGAAGCGATACAGGTCGCAAATGATAGTGAATATGGATTAAGTGGAGCAGTTCATGCGGGCTCAATCGAGCACGGGGTAAAGGTAGCTCAACAGATTGTAACAGGAATGATCCATGTGAATGATCAAGGAGTAAATGATGAACCGATAGTTGCATTTGGTGGGGAAAAAGCATCTGGTCTCGGTCGGTATGGTGGGGAGTGGGCTCTTCATGAGTTCACTACAACAAAGTGGATTTCTGTCCAAACAGAGCCAAGAGAATACCCGTTTTAATAAATGAAAGCATTACGAGCGTTTATTCTGTAAAAGGAATAAACGCTTCTTTATTTTAACTAGAGACGTGGATATGGATAAACCCATTCAAAAACCAAGTTTCCTAATAAAAGATTTATTTAATAAACTAAAAATAATATGCATTTTTCTAGTTTGAATGAATATAATTCTTTAACTACTCATCAATGAGGAGGAGGTGAAATGTTTTGGTAGGAGAATATGGGAAGGAAATTAATTTTACTCAATTCAATCAAAACTTATTTATTGCACTAAATTGTTTAGCTAATTCTGACAAACCAGTGGGCTCTTGGATTTTAAAGGAAAGAATGGAAGAGTTGGGTGTTAACATTAGTCTAGCCACTGTCGGTAGGTTGTTGAAAGAGATGGATCGTCTTGAACTAACAGAAAAACGGAATTCACTTGGCCGTATATTAACAGAAGCCGGTGTTTTAGAGCTTGAAAGAATGAAACAACTTATGGAGAGACAGCAAATTGAACATGAAGTAAAGGAAGCAACAGACGCAGAGAACCCTCAAGATATTATTGATTTACTAAAGGCGAGATTATTAATAGAACCTGAAATTATTAAGCAGATTGTTAGTCATGCATCGATAGAAAACATCCAATTATTGAAAGATGCTGTTTGTGAACATGACAAATATTTGAGAGAAAAAATAGAAGTAAGTACACTACCTATCAACTTTCATAGTATTGTTTCTGACCTATCATGTAACCGCTTTCTTGGTGCGATGTTAAAACTTTTAATACACGAGGAATTAAAGCTTGAAGAAAAATTTCCTGAAATTGCCCAAAAGCTTCGCCAGGCACATCACCTAGATGAACACAAGCTAATTTTAGATGCAATATTAAATCGGGATACTGAGAAAGCCGTTTATTACTCCAAAATGCATATTCAAGAACTCATTGAATGTATTCGAGTCTGAATAGTCTTGGGACAAAAAACAAAAGGGGTGTATTACATTGGAATATGGGCTTTTGTCTCTTCTGCCACCTGTTCTTGCGATTGTAATTGCGATTATTACAAGACAAACAATTCTTTCTTTGTTCATTGGTGTTTGGCTAGGGGCAACAATTATTAGTGGATGGAATCCTTTCGTAGGGTTTACTTCATCCATTACAGATGTTGTCATACCTTCTATCGCAGATCCATGGAATGCTAGTTTACTAGTACTCGTTACTTTAGCTGGAGGTTTCGTGAACATTCTCCGTGTAACCGGTGGAGCAAAATCTTTTGCGGACCTTATGTCAAAAGGCATTAACACAAGAAGGAAAACACAAAACTTTATTTGGGGAAGCTCCTTCTTGTTTTCTTATACAGAACCTGTTTTAATTCTTGGAACCGTTACACGTCCATTAGCGGATAAAATGAAAGTATCACGTGTTAAATTGGCTTATATTTTAGATTCTATGGGAAGTCCTCTTGCAGCGATGTCACCGATAAGTAGTTATGGTCCATTTATTACTGGGTTAATCGCGACACAGCTCGCAGCTTTAGGATTAAGTGATAACCCATGGAGCTTATTTGTACAAATGATTCCATATAATCTTTACGGCCTTTTTGCAATGATTGGTGTTTTATTTGTGATCAATTTAAAACTTGACATTGGGCCAATGTATTACGCTGAAAAACGAGCAATCGAAAATGGTCAGCTTTACGGGGAAAATGACAAGCTCATGATAGATGAGACTGCTGAAAATGAAATAAAGATAACTGAAACGAAATCGGATATCTTTAGTTTCATTATTCCAATGGTAGTATTAATGGTTTCAATTTTCGGAGTGATTTTTTGGACTGGAAATATAGTCGAACATGGTTTCCGTGGTGCATTCTTAAATGCAAATATTGTTTTAGCGATTATTACTGGTTTTATTTTTGGTGCAATTAGTGGAATTTTATATGCACGTATTCGTTATAAAACTTCACTTCTTTCCTTATTTGATGAATTAACAAATGGTATTTTAAAACTGATGATTGTACCACTTATCTTAGTAATGGCTTGGTCCATTGGTTCTGTAGCTGACACGATGGGGTTAGGTGCCTATATTACGAATATTGTAAGTGGAAATATACCAGCTTTCATCGTTCCTTTAATTATTTTCGTAATTGGTGCTTTGATTGCCTTTGCCACGGGAAGTTCTTGGGGGGTATTTGCGATAATGATGCCAATTGCAATACCGCTTGCGACTGCTTTAGATATAAATATTGCATTAGCGATTGGTGCAGTGATTAGTGGAGGTTTATTTGGTGATCATTGTTCGCCAATTTCAGATACGACAATTATGTCATCTACTGGTGCAGCTGCCGATCATATTGAGCATGTTCGTACACAACTGCCATATGCGATAATCATTGCACTTTCTTCAGCAGGTGGCTTCTTTGCATCAGGCTTTACTCAAAATGCGATTGTTGGAATTATAGTATCTGCCATACTTCTATTGATTTTATTGTATATTCTGAATAAAAGAGTAAAAGGAAATCTTATAACTCCTGTTGAATCTCACAAACAAGTATAATCACAAAATAAATGATCGGGGATGAGTGAATGAAGGTTGATATCATCATACACAATGGCCACCTCTTAACGATGGAGGGAGTAGGTGTTGGGTATATAGAGAATGGTGCAATAGCGATTAAGGGAAGTTTAATCATGGATGTTGATTCCACAGACGAAATATTAAAGCAGTATTCTGCAGATCGAATGATTGATGCCCATAATAAACTGATAATGCCTGGGTTTATCGATGCACATATTCATACAGGTATTAATGTTTTTCGCGGTGTTGCTCAGGATATGTCAAACTGGATGCAAAAAGGTTTATGGCCCTTTCAAAAACATTTGACTCCAGAAGCAAGTGTAGCTGGGTCGATGGTTAATATAATAGAGGGTATAAAGTCAGGAACAACAACCTTCTGTGATTATGATGGAAGAATGGATTTAATTGTTGAAAATTACAAAAAAATAGGTGCACGAGCAAGAGTAGCAGAACTTATTAATGAAATTCCGAATAATATTGGCGATTTACCAGTAGGGGAACTTTACCAATTTGATCCAACAATTGGAGAAGAAAAACTTAATCGAAACTTAAAACTTTATGAAGATTATCACGAATCGGAAAATGGTCGCATCTCAGTAATTTTAGGACCTCATGGACCTGATATGATGAGTATTGAATTATTACAGGAAATACGAAATCACGCTGAGAAACTAGATACAAAGCTGCATATGCATGTATCTCAAGGTGATCGTGAAATTTACCAAATAGAGAAGCGTTATGGAAAACGGTCTATTGAGTTTTTAGCAGAGCAAAATTATTTAAATGAACGGTTAATTGCAGTACATTTAACAGAAGCTACTGATGATGAGACAGCAATTGTTGCTAAAAGTGGGGCAACAATGATTTATTGCGCGGGCAGTATTGGCATTATTGACGGTATGGTTCCACCAGTTCAAGCGTTTATCGATGCGGGTGGTACTGCGTGTTTAGGCTCAGATCAATCGCCAGGGAATAACTGTAATAATATGTTCAATGAGATGAAAATGGCCGCAATCTTAAACAAAGTAAAATATAAAAATCCTAGAATTTTCAATGCTACTCAGTCTGTTCGTATGGCTACAATTGAAGCTGCGAAAGTGATGGGGATTGAGCAAGAAGTGGGATCTCTTGAAAAAGGTAAGAAGGCTGATATTCTAATTATTGACTTAACAGCACCAACATTTTTCCCAGTGTTAAACTCACCTATTAGAAATATCGTACCAAATCTCGTTTACTCAGCTCGGGGAGATGAAGTTGAAACTGTTATTATTGATGGTAAGGTAGTAATGGAGCATCGCAAAATTATTACGATTAATGAAAATGAAGCGATTGAAAAAGGGCAGAAAGCAGCAGAAGACATTGCAAAAAAAGCTGAACAAGATATACTTCAGGCTGACAGTGATATTCTCCAAATGGTTCGTGGTGGGTTATTATAGAAACAAAAAACAAGGAAGGTGTCCAAAGTAGATACCTTCCTTTACTTCATTGCTTCATGTTTAAAATAGTCCTCTGTAATAGAAGGAAGCGTAGCGTAGTTTTTCATGGCCATTGTTGATAAACTTTCTCTATCCATCATGAAGGACATGAGTTTTATGTCCTCATTTAATTGCCAAGAGATTTTAAACGATGTGATATGGCCGATGGAAGAAGCATGTAATAATATAGGATAACTTTGTCTTAGTAAATTTTCTTCCGTTAGAAGATCCTGACTAAGAAGCTCAAGTGAAACATGTTCTTCGTCACCTTTTGGGGTAACATGTAAATCTAAAATAGCGTCATTACCTAGCTGTTCTTCTACAATTTTTGAAATGCTCATCATGGTTGAATATCCTGGTGCTTTATACATCGCTTCTACTTCAGGTAAATTGGTAGACTTTTTGTCCTTATTGAAAAATACTCCTGTAAACCCAAATAGGATAAACACAACTAAAACGAATACAAAAATAGTAGTAAATTTTCTCAAAAAAATTCCTCCTCAAATCATTAATAGTATATTAATGTAGAGAAGGAATTAGTAATTATTTCTATCAATTTCCTTAAAAGTTCACTTTATTCATTATTTAATTGGTTTTCTTCATTTGGCAATTCTTCTTCAGTTAAAAATAAAAACGATTCGTCCTCTAATTGATGAACCTTTTCCTCATTAAGACCTACAGCTAAAGGTCCTGAAAATATTTTTTCCCACCAAGTATCAGTCGAAATCATATAAATTGCCCCCTTTTTCGTATCAAATTAACTACGTTCTACTAAGCATCTTTGTACTTAAATTTTAAAATTTTAGTTATGCTAGTAGAAGGAAAAACAAACTACAAAATGTAGTAAAGAGTACACTGTTATTATGAGCAGATTCAAATTGTTTATGTAAAAAAATAAAAAATGAGAGGAAAATAAAAATGAACTTTACTTCTCAAGAAGTCGAAAAGATGATTGAAAATCAAAGAGCTTTCTTTGATTCAGGCGCTACGAAGAGTATCGAATTTCGAAAAAATCAATTACGTAAATTAAAAAAATCAATTAAGAATCATGAAAAAGAAATATTAAATGCTTTACGCCTCGATTTAGGGAAAAGTGATTTTGAAGGCTATACAAATGAGGTTGGCATCGTATTGGATAGTATCCGTTTTATGTTAAAAAGTTTAGATGAATGGATTGAACCCGTAGAGACCAAAACACCAATATCATTACAGCCTGCAAAAAGCTTTATTATTCGAGAACCTTATGGTGTCACGCTTATCATTGCGCCATTTAATTATCCTTTTCAATTAGTTATGGAACCATTGTTAGGAGCCATCATTGGAGGGAATACTGCGATTGTAAAACCATCGGAATCTGCAGTACATACTTGTGCTATCGTGAAAAAACTAATTGAAGAGTCCTTTGACCAACATTATATTCGAGTAGTAGAAGGTGAGAAAGAAGAAGTAACTGCGCTTATTCAAGCTTCATTTGATTACATTTTCTTTACTGGAAGTATCGCGGTTGGAAAAGTAGTGATGAGAGCTGCTTCTGAAAGACTTACGCCAATTACATTAGAGCTTGGTGGGAAAAGTCCAACTATCGTTGATCATACAGCAAATTTAGAAGTTGCCGCAAAACGAATTGTTTGGGGTAAATTTAATAACAACGGACAAACATGCGTTGCTCCAGATTATTTGCTCGTTCAGCGTTCCATATATGATAAGTTTGTACCGATTTTAAAGAAAACAATTACGCAATTTTTTGGTAATGACCCTCAAAAGAGTTCGGATTATGGAAGAATTATTAATAAAAAGCAATTAGAAAGACTTGTTCAGCTTTTAGATATTGAAAAAAATCAAATTACTTTTGGCGGTAAATATGATTTTGAGGATCGTTATTTAGAACCTACAATACTTGAGAATATTACTTGGAATCATTCAATTATGGAGGATGAAATTTTTGGCCCAATTCTTCCGATTATGGCATACGACGATTTACAGGGCATAATTCGTGATATAAAAAAATTACCGAAGCCTTTAGCTGCTTACTTCTTCTCTGAAAACGAAAATGCAATTAACTATTTTCTAGACCATTTACCATTTGGTGGCGGCTGTATTAATGATACAATTACGCATGTAGCGAATGTTTACTTACCATTTGGTGGAGTAGGACCATCTGGTGTTAATGCTTATCACGGGAAAGCTTCCTTTGAGAATTTTACACATCCAAAATCCATTATGAAACGATCAACGAAAATTGCCCATGATATGTTATTCCCACCTTATAAACAAAAGTTAAAACTAGTTCGAATGGTTTTAAAATAAAAATTTGTCCCAAGATGATGTTATTAAATAAATGTCTTCTTGGGATAATACTTTCTATTTATAATGTATGATAATTTTATGACAAATAAAAAATTTATGTCGATTTATAGTGATTTTTGATATGATTATTTTTATTAAATAAACTAGATATAAGTACATAGTTGTGTTAGGTAAATATACATTACCATGTTTGAATGGAGGATATTTAAGGATGTATGCAGAAGAATTGTTAAGTGTGATTCCTTTAAAAAAGGTTATTGGGCAGCTACCTAATAATATAAAAGATATATCGATTGATTCTAGAAGTGTGCAACCGAAAAGTTTATTTATATGTATTAAAGGCTATACAGTTGATGGGCATGATTTTGCACAAAAAGCGGTAGATGCAGGTGCAACAATTGTTGTAAGTGAAAAAGAACTGAAATTAGAAGGTAATGTTGCACAAGTAATTGTTCCAGATACGGATCGAGCTTTAGGTCTACTTGCTGCAAAATTTTTTGAATATCCGTCAAATGATATCACGATGATTGGCGTAACTGGGACGAACGGGAAAACAAGTGTAGCAGGAATTATCCATCATATGCTTGTTGGAATGGGTGAAAAATCGGCTCTCTCTGGTACGATAGGTTTTAACTTAAATGGTGTATTATATGAATCAGCAAATACAACGAGTGATGCATTGAATACGCAGCAAATGATTTTCCGTGCGAAAATGGAAGGCTGTAGAGCAATGGTAATGGAGGTTTCCTCACATGGACTTGCACTTGGGAGATTAGCTGGCGTTGACTATGATATAGCAGTATTTACAAATTTAACTCATGATCATTTAGATTTCCACGGAACTATGGAAGAGTACGGAAATGCGAAGGGCTTACTATTCTCTCAACTTGGTCAGGATTTCACTAAAAATAAGTTTGCCGTATTAAACGCAGATGATCCTTGGTCAGAAAAATATGCAAGACTAACTTCCTATCCAATATGGACTTACGGATTAAAAAATGAGGCGAATTTTAGAGCCGAAAATTGTAATTATGAAGATGGCATTACTACCTTTGATATGATTACGCCTGAAGGGAAATTCCCTGTAACGATGAAGCTTTTAGGTGAATTTAATGTTTATAATATCCTAGCAGCTACTGCTGTGTTTTACGGTAAGGGCTTCCCAATGGATGCAATACTTGAACAAATTGAAGATTTGAATCCTGTTAGAGGTCGCATGGAAAAGGTTTTAACTGATTTACCAATTCAAATTTATATCGATTATGCTCACACACCAGATGCAATCGATAAAGCGATTGAGGCGGCATTACCTTATAAAAAACCTGGTAAGAAACTAATATTCCTGGTTGGTACAGGTGGAAATCGTGATAAATCAAAAAGACCTGCCATGGCTGAAAAGGCATCAAAGGCAGATTATGTAGTGTTAACGACAGATGACCCTCGCTTTGAAGAGTATGAAAGCATTACTAGTGACTTAGCAAAAGGTATGCTTCATGAGAACTATGCTTGTATAGGTGATCGTGCAGAAGCAGTTCGCCATGCTGTAGCTGTTGCAGAACCTGGAGATATCATTATTTTCGCAGGTAAGGGTCACGAGGATTATCAAATTATTGGAAATACAAAATACCCACATAGTGATGCGGATATTGCTATAAAAGCTGGGGAATTAAAGTTTGTAAAATAACATAATTTAATAAGTAACGAAATTTAACATAAATCCCTCTCTAATATTTAGTTAGAGGGGGTATCTTTTATCTCTTAAATAAAACGGAAATAACGAAAAATCATCATGAAAATAGTTGTAACAAATGGCAAACTTCTTTTATGATAGGTAAGGTAGAAAAAAGGAGATTCGAAAAGAATGAATTCAAAAATAGAAAAAGATATATTATCACGTCGTACCTTTGCGATCATTTCTCACCCGGATGCTGGGAAAACGACGATTACTGAAAAGCTATTATTATTTGGTGGTGCCATTCGTGATGCGGGTACAGTAAAAGGGAAGAAAACAGGTAAGTTTGCAACGAGTGACTGGATGGAAATTGAAAAGCAACGTGGTATCTCTGTAACTTCTTCCGTAATGCAATTTGATTATGATGGATTTCGAGTTAATATTTTGGACACTCCAGGGCACCAAGACTTTTCAGAGGATACGTATCGTACATTAATGGCAGTAGATAGTGCCGTCATGGTAGTCGATGCGGCAAAAGGTATTGAAGCACAAACACTTAAATTATTTAAAGTCTGTCGTATGCGCGGGATTCCAATTTTTACATTTATGAACAAATTGGACCGACAAGGGAAAGAACCGTTGGAACTAATAGAAGAATTAGAAGAAGTTCTTGGAATTAATGCTTACCCAATGAACTGGCCGATTGGTATGGGAAAAGAATTCCTAGGCATCTATGATCGTTTCAATAAAAGGATTGAGCAATTCCGTACGGATGAGGATAATCGCTACTTACCAATTAATGAGGAAGGGGAATTAGCAGTCGATCATCCGATGAAAGAAACCTCTTATTATACTCAAGCTATGGATGATATTGCTTTACTTAATGAGGCTGGAAATGAGTTTTCAGAGGATAAGATTCGCCGTGGAGAGTTAACGCCTGTATTCTTTGGGTCTGCTTTAACAAACTTTGGTGTACAAACATTCCTTGAAACCTATTTAAAATTCGCACCTACTCCACAACCAAGAATTACAGAAGATGAGCAATTTATCGATCCTGTTGATCATACTGATTTTTCAGGCTTTATCTTTAAAATTCAAGCGAACATGAATCCAGCACACCGTGACCGAATTGCCTTTGTACGTATTGTATCTGGTAAATTTGAACGCGGTATGAATATGACATTATCTCGTACGGGTAAATCCTTTAAAGTAACCCAGTCTACTCAATTTTTAGCAGATGATCGTGAAACAGTCGATGAAGCTGTAGCTGGTGATATTATCGGTTTATATGATACGGGAACTTATCAAATTGGTGATACAGTGGTCGGAGGGAAGAAAACCTTCCAATTTGAAAAATTACCTCAATTTACACCTGAAATTTTTGTACGTGTAACGGCAAAAAATGTTATGAAACAAAAACAATTCCATAAAGGGATTTTGCAGCTTGTACAAGAAGGGGCTATTCAATATTATAAAACGTTACACACTGAGGAAGTCATTCTTGGAGCAGTTGGACAATTACAATTTGAAGTATTTGAACACCGTATGAAAAATGAGTACAACGTAGAAGTTCAAATGCAACCAATTGGTTCAAAAATTGCCCGTTGGATTGAAAATGAAGAGGATGTAAAAGAGTCAATGTCGTCTGCTCGTTCTATGCTTGTAAAAGACCGTTTTGATAATTTAGTGTTCCTTTTCGAAAACGAATTTGCAATGCGTTGGTTTTCAGAGAAAAACGAGCAAATTAAATTATATAGCTTACTTTAATCCAATTATTATGGAAGTGCCGAGAAATCGGTACTTCCTTTTTATATTTTTAGAATACGTCCCTATGGTAATGAAATAATTTAAATAAGAACCATTTCAAAATTGTAAGGGAGAATTTTGCAACTTTTGAGGAGGATTCCTCGTTTTTTAAAGCGTAACTTATATAAAGATCGTTTTACATGTTGTAGCGCGTTACTTATTGCTCGTAAATAAATTAAAGGTGGATGAAGGTGTATGGGGGTTCATTTTTTTACCGGATTTCCTGGTTTTATATCAAGTCAGTTAATAAGAGAACTTTTTAACAAAAATTATACCGATCATGTGTATGCTGTTGTATTTCCAACAGAATTAGAAAAAGCTAAAAAAGAGAGTCAGCTTATTATGGATAGTTTCCCTGGAAGAAGGATTTCCATCGTGGAAGGTGATATTACCCTCCCACAGCTTGGTATTCAAGCAGATCGTTTAGAGACAATTAGCCAAAGTATAGACGTTGTTTGGCATTTAGCAGCAGTTTATGATCTCGCAGTATCTAGAACTGTTGCTTGGAAAGTTAATGTTGAAGGAACAAAAATGGTTAATGAATTTGTCAGTCACTTACCACATTTAAAACGCTATATGTATTTTAGTACAGCGTATGTGGCGGGTAAACGTGAGGGTCTACTTTTAGAAACGGAATTAATCCGACCTGATGGTTTTAAAAATTATTATGAGGAAACGAAGTTTGAAGCAGAGCTACTTGTTGAAAAAATGAAAAATCATTTTCCAACAACTATTATCCGACCTGGAATCGTACGAGGTAATTCAATTACAGGAGAAACAAATAAATTTGATGGACCCTATTTCTTTTTAAATATGATTGATAAATTTAAGTCTCTTCCGTTCATTCCCTACATTGGGAAATCTACAGCGCTTATTAATGTCGTACCAATTGATTATGTGATTGAGGCTTCTGCTTTTATATGCATGGACGAAGCGGCAGAAGGAAAAACATTGCATATAACTGATCCACATCCACACCCCGTTTTAGAGGTTTACCGTGCAATGGTAAAGGAAATGACAGATAAATATCCAAAAGGAAGAATACCTTTAACATTAGCAAAAAAGTGTTTAGAAATAAAAATGATTAGGAAAAAAATAGGTGTAGAAAAAGAGACGTTAGATTATTTATCGTGGAATGCTTATTTTGATTGTGCAAATGCAAGGGAAATCTTAAATAAAGGTAAAATTAAATGTCCTGATTTTATTAAAACAATACCAGTGATGGTTAAATTTTATAATAAAAACAAACACCGGAAGGAATTTCATATTGAGATTAAATAAGTTAGTTCATTAGCTGAACAAAATAAAATTCTTGCATTTATTACTAATTTTGTACTATAATTTTATTATAAATTTCAACTGAATAGCCATTGACTTTATGTCAAAGGGGAGTAGCTATAAGTATTGATACTATTCAATTACTTACTTCACATTCGTCATTACATGGTATTCCCATCGGGTGTGATAGCAAAACTTTATGATAGACTAATATAGTTTATCAATAACGATGCTTAGCAAGACCTTTGCCTTTTAGTAGGCAGAGGTCTTTTCTTTTTGTCTAAAAATGGTGATTGGTGAAGAGATTTACTTTTTGAAATACCTCATTTTTGGGTATACAAAAGAAGAGGAGGAGTATTTGTGGAGGCAATACTTTTAGAGTATGCTTGGGTCTTAGTTGTTTTAATCGTATTAGAAGGATTACTTGCTGCAGATAACGCTGTAGTAATGGCGGTAATGGTAAAACACTTACCACATGAACAACAGAAGAAGGCATTGTTTTATGGATTATTGGGCGCGTTTGTTTTCCGTTTTGCAGCACTATTTTTGATTACTTTATTAGTAGGAATTTGGCAAATTCAAGCAATCGGCGCTGCTTATTTATTATTCATCTCTATAAAACATATTTATGATAGTAAGTTTAAGAAAACCGAAGAAATAGATGAAAATCAATTGAGCGATGAGCCGCAGAAAGGAAAAGGCTTCTGGGCAACTGTCGTTAAAGTTGAGTTGGCGGATATTGCCTTTGCCATTGACTCGATGTTAGCAGCTGTTGCAATTGCTGTTACTTTACCGACAATCAGTGATATGCACATTGGTGGTATTAATATTGGGCAATTCTCTGTTATGTTCCTTGGAGGTATAATTGGGTTAGTTTTAATGCGTTTTGCAGCACAATGGTTTGTAAAGGTTTTAAACGAGTATCCAGGCTTAGAAACTGCTGCATTTTTAATTGTAGGTTGGGTTGGAATTAAGTTAGCTATTTTAACATTAGCTCACGATGGTGTTGGTATCCTACCACATGACTTCCCACATTCTACACCATGGAAAATCATCTTCTGGGGAGTATTGCTAGCTATTGCACTTGGTGGATACTTCTCAAGTGTTATTAAAAAGAAAAAAGGACAATCTGAACAAAGTTTATAATTTTTTTAAAAGAGGAGCAGTTTATATTCTGTTCCTCTTTTCATATAAGTTACATTTATTTATACTTAGGTAATGTTAAATCGACTTGAAAAAGAAGGCGACATGTATGGCTAAAAGAAAACATAACCGTAATTTTATCATTACACCATTTCAATTAATCGTTACCTATTATTTTATTGCAATTGCTATTTCATTTTTATTATTACGAATTCCTGCTGTTTATAGAGATGGGGTAGAGATATCTTACTTAGATAGCTTATTTACAGCAATCAGTGCTGTTAGCGTAACTGGGCTTACCGTTATTAACGTATCTGAAACCTTTTCATCATTTGGTATTGGTGTTCTTTTATTTATATTACAAATTGGCGCGATTGGCATTATGTCTATCGGTACATTCATTTGGATTCTGTTTGGCAAGAAAATAGGGATGCGTGAAAGACAGCTGATTATGATTGACCATAACCAGTATAATCTTTCTGGTGTTGTACATCTTTTAAAAGAAATCGTCAAAATATTATTAGTAATTGAGGCTCTTGGTGCAATTGTTTTATCTATCCATTTTTTAAGATATTTCGATAGCTGGGTAGTAGCGGCAAAGCATGGAATATTTACTTCTGTTTCAGCTACAACAAATGGGGGATTTGATCTTACGGGTAAAAGCTTGATACCATTCGGAACAGATTATTTTGTGCAATTTGTCATTATGATTTTAATTATTCTTGGAGCAATCGGTTTTCCTGTATTAGTTGAATTGAAAACCTTTTTGTTTAGAAAAAGTAATACATTCAGATTTAGCTTATTTACGAAAATAACAACAGCAACCTATGGTGTTTTATTTTTAATCGGGAGTTTAGTTATTTACCTTGTTGAATCATTCCAGTCCTTTAGAGGTATGGCATGGCATGAGAAAATATTTACATCCATATTTCATTCTGTATCGGCAAGATCAGGAGGTTTAACAACAGTTGATATTTCAAGTTTTAATGAAGCGACAGATATTTTTTTAAGTTTTCTCATGTTTATCGGTGCATCCCCAAGCTCTGTTGGTGGAGGTATTCGAACAACGACATTTGCAGTTGCCATCCTATTTCTAATTAGTTTTGCCAATGGACGAAACGAAATCCAAGTTTTTGGAAGAGAGCTTCATATAACGGATGTTTACAAATCCTTTGTTGTCATTACGTTAGCTGCATTTATGGTCTTATTTGCGACAATGATTTTACTTATTACAGAACCTTACGCATCATTAAATGATATTATCTTTGAAATTACCTCTGCTTTCGGTACGTGTGGAATGAGTCAAGGAATAACCTCAAATCTATCAACAGCAGGAAAAATTGTTGTTATGATATTGATGTTTATTGGACGTGTTGGATTAATTTCATTCTTATACTCTCTCGGAGGAAAAGCGAAAAAATCACAATATCGTTATCCAAAGGAAAGGGTAATTATCGGTTAGTAATATAGGGCCCATATGATGTAGTTTTACATTGTATGGCCCTTTTTGTCATTGTCTAATTTGAAAGGTATATTATTGTGTCTATTAAAAATAAATTTTAATTCGATCAGTAAAAGCAGGATTCAGCAACTCTCAAAATACATCATGATTGTATTAAATTCCATCTTACTGAATTGTTTGAAAACGGATTAATTGACAAATTTTTCGTATTTTCTTAATATTTAAATGGAAATATATTAACATATAAAGCTATTTACTTATACAATTTAGTTGATTAAAGTGTTTAAACGTTGAGTATTCTAGGCAACTAGTAATAATTAGTTGAGTGTTGGATAAATATTATTATTAATCGATCAATAGACGTAATAATTAATTTGTCAAATATTAAACTACAAAATTAGTAATATATTGTCATAATCATTCATAATCAGTAATAGATTAGAAATATGTAAGGATTTGCATAAGCAAATAATCTTCTAGATGTGGAAGGATTGGTGTTTTAAATGGTGAAAGTAAGTCCTATATATAAGGAATTTTTCCAACCAGTTAGCACTCCAACGTTAATATTAAACACTTCTTGTCAAATTCAGTCATTAAATGATCAAGCTGCTAAGAAGCTGAATTTAAAAGAGCATGATTTCATTACAATGGACGAGCAATCACAAAAAGCTTGGGAAAAATTATTGAAAGGTTTCCCAAATGAAGCTTACGGTTACTGTACTCTTAATGTGAAGATTGGGGAACAATACGAAAAACTTTATTTAACCTGCCATTTTGATAACAAAACCCAACAAATTTATGCAAGATTGATAAACAGAATAGGGTTGAGTGATAATATTAACAAAAAGTTAGCACAAATATCGTCTATGTTTTGTGAATTTTCCCATGGTCTTATTATTACAGATCTTGATGGTGAAATAATTAGTATAAATAAAATCGGCCTTGAACTTTTAGGTATCGATAAGTATCAATTAGTGAATCAATCTTATGAAAATATATTTAAGAATTTTTCGAATAACCAAATCTCATCTTATCAATATTTTCGTGAGCTTTCAGTAAATGGACAGGCAACAGTAGTATTATCGAGAAGAAATGATGATTGTGAGCTTTGGTTAAAGTTTGATAGTAAAGTGAATTCTTCATTGAGTATTATTCTTACTACCATAACAGACGAAACAGAAAAATATATATTAAAGCAAAAAGTAGAACAACAAAAAAATCTTAATGCAATAGGTCAAATGACAGCGAGTATTGCCCATGAAATTCGTAATCCTATGACATCGTTAAAGGGGTTTATTGAGCTTTTAAAAGTTAATTGTTCAGAAGATGAAAAAAAGTATTTAAATGTTATGAATTCTGAGTTGGAACGAATGGATTCCATTCTTTCTGAAATACTTTATTTATCAAATCCGAATGAGAGAATATATGAAGAAGTGAAATTTACGAAAATTATTAACAGTGTCATTGAAATAATGAATCCTCTTGCTGAATTAAAAAATATCTATTTTCAAATGAACGTTATAGAACCTGTAAATGAAAAAGTGATTGGTAATGAGATTCGTTTAAAACAAATGATGATTAACCTAGTGAAAAATGCGATAGAAGTTATGGATTCAGGAGGAAACATCACCATTAAAATCTTCAATGAGAATAATGATTTAAAAGTTGCCGTTTGTGATGAAGGGAAGGGCATTAAAGAGGAGCACATTTCTAATTTGTTTACACCTTTCTATACAACGAAGGAAAATGGGACAGGTCTAGGATTAATATTAGTTAAAAAGGTAATTGAAGAACATAATGGTGAAATAAGTGTTGAAAGTAAACTAGGGATCGGGACTACATTTACAATTAAATTGCCAACAATTCACGAAGCATTTTTAAAGAAAGATGGTTCTCAGCCAAACTTATTGACGACATAAATTAATCTTTGAACAGCATTTCTTCAATATGTCATTGAAAAGTACTTTGACAAATCTTTCTATCTCTAGCTATAATTCATTATATTAGGGAAAAAGGATGATTTGTCATGACTTCAGAGAATATTAAACAATCCTTAAAACTTTATATAGTCTTATCAAGAGCTAATAAGGCTATCAATGAAGTGACAAATGATTTTTTTCAACAAAATGGTTTAAACCCAACTGAATTTGCAGTATTAGAGTTACTTTATCATAAAGGGAAGCAGCCACTACAGCAAATTGGTAATAAAATCTTACTAGCAAGTGGTTCAATCACATATGTTGTTGATAAACTTGAAAAAAGAGGTTACCTAAACAGAGTATCGTGTCCAACAGATCGACGAGTGACGTATGCTGAAATTACACAAGAAGGTTCTGACTTTATGGATCGATTATTTCCAGAACATGAAAAGCATCTGCACGATATGCTAAGTGTTCTTACTTCTGAGGAAAAGGAAACAGCTATTAGTTTGTTGAAGAAATTAGGATTATCAATAAAGGATTTGTCATATTAAGGATTATATGAATTTAAAAAGTCGACTTAAGAGGTTTCCTCTATAGTCGACTTTTTTGTGTTTGAAAAAGCTTTCTTATCATAAGTTTTTATTAGTTAGCTTTTTTAATTGTTAATCCCATTTTAATCATTGCATCAGATAGATCCATTAATTTTTCATCAAAAATTGTTAAACGGACTAATGAATCTTCTTTTTCAAATACAACTGCAATTACAACCTGATCAGCAAGATCAACTTTATAGGCTGTATAATTTTCAATATCATCTTTTATAAAATCTTTAATATCAAATTCTTCATAACCTACATGAGGACTAACTTTATTCATTAGCTCTTCAGTATTCTGAACTAAATCATCAAATGTTAAATCGTTTGTTGATTTATATTCAATACGCATCGTAATTGAATCGTCAGCAGTTAAATAGAGCATATCTTTACCAGGTTCCTCAGCAGTTAACGTGAAATTAGGTAATGATTGAATCGAATAGCCCTGCGAATTACTTATAACTGTTGTTGTTTCTTCAGTTTTTTCTTCACCGTTTGTTGTATATGTGATCGTTGTTTTATTATCAGATGGTTCAACTGGCTCTTCTTTAACATTTCCGTTTTCAGGTAGATCTTGATTTTCATTCGATCCACTGTCAGCTGTAACGTGATCCTTAGTATGTTCTGTTTCAGGCTGATCACTAGAAGTATTACAAGCTGCTAAAAATAAAGCTAAAATGATTGATGTTAATAAATAAATGTGTTTTCTCATTTTTTTGCCCCCTCAATGAATTAAACGTGTGTTTTTGTTTAAAGTTTCAACATAAGTAAATTTTTGTTGCTCCCATTTTCTTAGAAAAAAGGGATTATTAAAAAAAGTAACACAATAAAAACTTCATGAGCTACAATAACAAGGGGCAAACTTTTCTTCCATTCATAAAGCGCTCCAAGAAAAATACTCATAATAAATGCTACTATACTAATGCTGAAATACCCGCTAACTGCGAAGAAAATGCAAGAAAGAGCGCTTGAGATACTAATTGCTATAATAGGTGATACGAAAGTTTTAAGTTTTTGTTGGATATATCCACGCCAAAACATTTCTTCACAAATGACAAGAATAAATAGGATTAAAAAATAGTGCCATATATTGTTTGGCCCAATGGATGAAATAAACTTAGCTGTTGTTTTTGTAAAATCATCATTTACCATGTTAAGAATCCAATATAAGAAGCGTATAATCCCATATAAAACAGTACCATAACCTATACCAAATAATAATGTTCTCCAAGCGGGAAGCTCATCCTTTATCTGGTTTGAAATCAAAGAGATCGCACAAGCCATAAGCATTGTGAATGCATAGATATACCAAAAAATATCTGACTCTTCATATGCGTAATACATGAAAGCATACACAAAAATTAGTGAAAGAAGGAGTCTGATAAATTGATTACCTGATTTCATAGCTTGACCTCCTTGATACTTATATTACCATAAAAAAAATTCCCAATCATCATTTCGTATGTTGGGAACGTATTAATTAAAGCGCATCATTATTTAAAATTTTATATCGTTTATGGTTCACAACCGTTTTTTCTTCCATTTCAAGGTCATGAAAGTTTTCCATAATCGTTAAATCAACAATAACGGAATTTTCATTCACCTTTTCAACAATTCCTTGCAAACCGTCTTTAAATTCGATTATATTACCTACTTCAGCTATTTTCATAATAAAGCAGCTCCTTTAATTGCCTAATATTATGAAAGTTTGCATGAAAAATAAAAAAAAGTAAATAGAAATTTGAATAATTAATAATTTGTAACTATTTTTTACCGTAATTTACATAGAAAGAAAGGTGTTTTTATATGGAAATATATAAAAAAATGATTGAACAACTAAAAAATGGAGAAATTGATAGTATAGAAGTAACAAAAGAGGAATTTTTGAAATTCCGAGAGGTACTGGTGAAAGATCCTAAATTTAAACATTTTCGTGGCGAAGCTAAGCAAGGTGGAAATGTAATTTATACATTTTTAGAAATTCCGAGAAGTTAATCACGATTTTGATTTCTGAAATTGGGCTTTTTACGTATAAAAAACTTAAAAAGGAGGGGTTTTGTGGAGAAGGACACCTTGAATAAGCTTGAACAGAAAAGGAAAATGATGATACAATCGGGGATCGAAAATGGACTTCAAAACCCTAAAACACTTAGATTAAGTCGTCAATTAGATAAACTAATGAATCAATATGATCAAAATGAGCATATGGATGGGAAAACAAATTTGCTCAATTAAAAAAATTCAAAAAAAAACAATTATTTCGTGTTTAAATTTTGTAATTTCGGCAATATTATATTTGAACACAGCAACATTCTCATTTCCCCCTTTTAGAGCTGAAAACAATTCGTTTTTGGCTCTCTTTTTTTTGTATAAACTCCGCTTTTAAATACTTCTCCCAAGAATAAATGAAGATGCAATAGTTTGTAAATTTCTAGTAATAATTTAAAAAAATTAACTACAATCTTCTTATTATTTGTTAAACTACAGTAAAATGAAATTTATTACTTTTGGGGTGAACATATGTTGAAACAGGAAAAGATTGCATTTATAGGTACAGGTGTGATGGGAACAAGTATTGTAAAACATTTACTAAATAAAAATTATGAAGTGACAATTTATACACGTACAAAATCAAAAGCAAGTACTTTAATAGAGCTTGGCGCAAAATGGGCGGAAACACCTATGGAAGCCTCTGTAGATAAAGATGTTATTTTTACAATGGTTGGTTTCCCTCAAGATGTAGAACAAGTATATTGTGGGGATAATGGAATTTTCCAAACGGCAAAGAAAGGTGCAATTGTCGTTGATCTTACAACATCTGAACCAACATTAGCTAAAAAAATCTATCAAATTGCTAAAGAAAAGGAAATCTACTCACTTGATGCACCGGTCTCTGGAGGAGATATTGGGGCACAAAAAGGAATACTCTCGATTATGATCGGCGGTGACAAAGAGGTATTTGATAAAATGCTTCCGATTTTCGAGGTGTTTGGAGAAAATATTGTGTACCAAGGTGAGGCGGGAAATGGACAGCATACAAAAATGTGTAATCAATTATTGATTGCCACGAACATGATTGGTGTTTGCGAATCTATTTCATACGGGTTAAAAGCGGGATTAGATTTAGAAAAAGTCCTTCAATCGATTTCATCAGGTGCTGCTGGTTCATGGTCACTATCAAACCTGGGTCCGAAAATGTTAAAAGGCGATTTTGAACCAGGTTTTTATATTAAACATTTTATTAAAGATATGAAGATTGCGATTGACGAAGCAGATAGAATGGGTCTTGATTTACCAGGAGTTAAGCTATCTAAAGAACTATATAATCACTTACTTGAACGAGGATATGGAGATAACGGTACACAGACATTAATAAAATATTATATGGACTGATGATTTGGCCGGATTTTTGGTGAAAATTTTTACTAAAAAAATGTGATAGGAGTAAAAATTAATGGCGAAATCTCTAAATAAAAGATTGCCAGGTGAACGAAGTCAGTTAGCTTTATACATGTCCCTTCCTATATTATCTTGGGCATTTTATGATTTTGCGAACACTATTTTTTCATCAAATATTAATACGATTTTCTTTCCATTTTATATGGATGAGGTTTTAGGCACGAATGAGGTTATGCAGCAAGTGGCAAGTACGTTTATTTCATATGCAAATGCCGTTGCTAGCTTCTTTATTGTCATTTTTTCACCTCTTTTTGGTGTTTGGATTGATAATACGGGCTATAAGAAACGTTTTATCGTATGGTTTGCCTCATTATCCATTTTCTTTACGTTCATGATGGGAATATTTGCAGAAATCAACAACGATATTCTTTATGCAGGTATTCCTTTAAGCTTGTGTTTAACTGTAATTAGTTTTGTTATTGCTAAATTTTTCTTTAATTCTAGTTTAGTATTTTATGATTCTATGATGAGTGATTTAGGTACGAAGAAAGAAATGCCATTGATTTCTGGTTTCGGTGTTGCTATTGGGTATTGTGGAACGATTGTTGGATTGCTCGTTTATTTATTAGTATCTGATGGAAATTATCATCGAGCATTTATTCCAACTGCCTTTTTGTATTTAATCTTCTCTTTACCATTATTCTTCATTAATAAAGATCAACCCAAACCAAAAAGCGAACGAAAACCTATTAAATTTTTGGATGGATATAAAGAAATTATTCGTACATTTAAAGAGATGAAAATGTATAAACCTGTTTTCATTTTCATGATTGCTTACTTTTTTCTTAACGATGCAATAGCTACAACAATTGCAATGATGACAATTTATGCAACAGCTATTGTTGGTTTTACATCTGGTGAATTTATTCTTTTATATCTAGTAAGCACTGTCTCGACAATAATAGGTTCATTTTTATTTGGGAATATAGCTAAAGCTATCGGGGCAAGAAAGACAGTTTCTGTTGTAGCTTTTATTATGATTTTCGCTTTAATTGTTGCAGTATTTGCAACTGATAAATGGATGTTTTGGATCGCTGGTAGCCTGTTCGGTGTGTCGTTGGGGTCAATGTGGGTAACATCGAGAACTTTGATTATAGAATTGACTCCAGAGGAAAAACGAGGGCAATTCTTTGGGCTTTTTGCATTCTCTGGAAAGGTTTCCGCTATTATAGGACCTGCTCTTTATGGAACTGTCACACTTTTGTTAAAAGATTACGGAGATATTGCAAGCCGTGTTGCTTTAGGCTCACTAATCATTATGACAGTCATAGGTTTGCTTATTCACTTGAAAGTTAAACAACAAACACAAAATAGCATGTAGGAGATTTAAATTCCCTATGATACAATCAAACTATAGTCATAAAAAGTGAGTTTTAAGAAGTAAAGGAGCGGGACTGTTTTGGAACAAAAAGGAATTTTACTAGAGAGTGGAACTAATGAATTGGAAATTGTTGAATTTCATGTAGGAAATAATAAATTCGGTATAAACGTAATTAAAGTAAAGGAAATCATTCAACCGATTCCTGTTACATTTATCCCGCATGCTCATCCACATGTTGAAGGTATTGTGCAGCTTCGTGGTGAAGTGTTGCCTGTGGTAGATATGTTGAAGGTGTTAGGCATCCCTAATGCAACGTACAGTGATCAGCAAAAATATATCGTAGCAGAATTTAATAAACAAAAAGTAGTATTCCATGTTGATAATGTTACGCAAATACACCGTATTTCATGGGCGCAAATTGAAAGACCTTCTGATATGTATCAAGGTGGGGCTTCACAAGTCATTGGTGTAATCAAAATTAATGGTCAAATGATTTTACTATTGGATTTTGAAAGAGTAATGGTAGATATTAACCCAAACTCAGGTATTAGTATTGATTCTGTGAAGAAATTAGGTCAACGTGAACGCTCTGATAAGAGGGTTATTATCGCAGAGGATTCACCATTATTAAGAAAATTATTGCATGATACATTTCAGGAAGCAGGTTATGTAAATATTGATTTCTTTGAAAATGGTAAAGATGCTTATGAATATTTAGAGTCTATTGTAAATACAGGCAATGACATCGCCGAAAATGTACAGTTAGTTGTAACCGATATTGAGATGCCACAAATGGATGGACATCATTTAACAAAGAAAATCAAAACGCATCCTGATTTGAAAAAACTACCTGTCATTATTTTCTCAAGCTTAATTACAGATGATTTGCGTCATAAAGGGGAAGAAGTTGGAGCGGAAGATCAAATTTCGAAGCCTGAAATTGCAGATTTAATACTAAAAGTAGACCAATTTATTTTATAATAACGACTAAACTAATGTAGGTATCCCATTCTGAATATTTGAAATTTCATAAAGTCGGATACCTCTATAGGCATCCGACTTTTTTATTACAAGTTTAAATTGATTAAGATTGTCCTATTCTAGACATAAATGGTAGCTACATACAGGTGAAGTTTAAATAGGACGCCTTTAGAATAGTAGGTTTGGTCAATATATAAACCCTACAAATAATCGGTAGCCCAGCTTTAACTTTTATAGGAAAAGAGAAGTGAGTAGTATGAGAAGATTAAAAACAGCAATCATTGATATTGGCTCTAATACAATTCGACTTGTACTTTACAAATACGATAGAAATGAAGGGCTACATGAATTTGGAAATATAAAAAAAGTTGCAAGATTACGAAGCTATTTACAGGATAATGGTGAAATGTCTGAAGAAGGTATCCAAGTTCTTTCAGAAACACTTATGTCGTTTAAAAAGATTCTGGATGATTATGAAGTAGTGGATATTCAAGCTGTTGCAACAGCTGCAATTAGACAAGCAAAAAATAAAAAACGAATACTTTCGAGAATGAAAAAAGAAACTGGAATCAAAATAGACTTATTATCGGAAGAGGAAGAAGCCTATTTTGGTTTTTTAGCAGTGGCACATTCAATGGATACTCCGTCAGCGGTAACCATTGATATCGGCGGAGGATCAACGGAACTTACCTTATATATAGATAAAAAACTTCAAAAAACCTATAGTTTTCCATTTGGAACTGTTTCATTGAAACAATTATTTGTTTCTGGGGAATTGATTAATGAAACGGAGAAAAAACTTTTACGTCAATATATTAAAAAGCAATTTTCTGACATGTCTTGGATACGCGGTGCTAAATTACCAATTGTAGCAATTGGTGGAAGTGCGCGAAATGTAGCCCAAATACATCAACATCAAATTGATTACCCAATTTCTGGAGTTCATCATTATGAAATGGATCGAGAGAATTTAAATGGCTTAAAAGGTTTTCTTGGCAATATGACATTTGAGCAATTGAAACAATTAGACGGTCTTTCAACTGATAGAGCAGATATTATTGAGATTGCATTAGAAGTATTTTTAATGTTAATGGAAGTAGTAGATTCAAATACGTTCCAAATTAGTAAGAAAGGTCTCCGTGAAGGTTTAATAATAAATCGTGTACTGCAAAGTAATCCAGATGCCTTTGATAAATATAATGTTTTTGAGGAAAATGCAAGACGAATTGCATTTGAATATGGGCGAACGGAAGAGGAAGGTTCAACACTTCAATTTTTAACAGAAAATTTATATAAAGAATGTTGCAGCTTAAATATAGTTCAATATAATGAAAAATATTTTGACTTGCTTAAAAAAGCAGCTAAAGTATATGCAATAGGAGAGTATATTGAACTGGATTCCTCTAGTCAGCATACATTCTACTTAATTGCAAACCAGTCTATTGCAGGTATGAGTCATATTGACAGAGTGAAGCTTGCTCTCCTTGCTTCATATAAAAATCGAGATTATTTTAGAAGATTTGCAGCACCATTTGAAACATGGATAGATAAAGATGAATTAAAAGTATTAAAAGAATATGGCGCAATGCTAAAGTTTGTATATGCTTTAAATATATCTAAACGTAATATTGTAAAATCAATTCGATTGGAAAAAGAAGTTAATGTTATTGTGGTCTACATTGAAGCAAAAAATAGTGCAATGGCAGAAAAATACCAAGCAGAACGACAAAAGAAGCATCTTGAGCGCATTTTTAAGCAGCCTGTTAAAATTGAATTTTACGAAGAAGGATGGAATAAATGATATGAATACAGAAATCGAACGAAACTCTTCTGACGAATTGAACGAGCTCCAAGATGATGAGAATTATTTACAAATGCTAGAAGAGATTGGGAAACCAAAATATTATAATAACCGTGAATTAAGTTGGCTAGCATTCAATGAACGTGTTCTAGAAGAAGCAGAAGATAAAACAAACCCTTTGTTAGAACGTTTGAAGTTTCTTGCAATATTTAGTTCCAATCTAGATGAATTTTTCATGGTACGTGTTGCTGGGTTACAAGATCAAGTACGTGCTGGTTTTTATAAGCCCGAAAATAAATCCGGATTAACACCTATGGAACAGTTAACAAAAATTGCAGAAAAAACTCAGTCCCTTGTTCGTAGACAAATGGAGGTTTTCCGTCATTTAGTATTTGATTTATTACCAAAAGAGAATGTTCATTTAAGAGATTTTGATCAATTAAATAATACACAACAACAATATTTAAATGAACTTTTCGAGGAAACGATTTTTCCAGTATTAACACCCGTTGCGGTTGATGCATATCGTCCATTTCCAACATTATTGGGGAAAACATTAAACTTATTAGTCATGCTTGAGGATAATAGTATTGGCATTGAGGATAGTGAACGTGTTGCAATTGTCCAAGTACCCTCAGTATTAGATCGTTTTATCGAAGTACCTAGCCAAGAAGGAACTGTATTCGTTTTACTAGAAGATGTAATATCCAGTCATATCGATAAATTATTCTATGGTTATAACGTTAAGTCTATTCAAGCATTCAGATTAACTCGAAATGCAGATTTGACGATTCATGAAGAAGGTGCCCAGGATTTACTTGTAGAAATTGAAAAAGAATTGAAAAAAAGAAAATGGGGAGTAGGAAGTCGTCTAGAAGTTCGCGATGGTGAAATGAGTGATGATGTTTTAGATTACTTGCTCGATGAATTTGAAATACAAGAGTCAGATGTTTATAAAATTGATGGACCTTTAGATTTAACGTTTTTATTTAGCTTTGTTAAAAAAATATCATCTGGACGAGAACATCTAGTATATGAAAGCTTTATTCCACAGCATCCACAAGATTTAGATTCACATGAGGATGTTTTTGAAAAAGCTTTAACACAAGATATCTTTTTCCATCATCCATATGAATCCTTTGAACCAATTGTTGATTTTGTGACACAAGCAGCTGTTGATCCGACAGTACTAGCAATTAAACAAACCCTATACCGAGTAAGTGGGAATTCTCCAATTATTCAAGGTTTAAAACAAGCAGCTGAAAATGGCAAGCAAGTAACGGTTTTAGTAGAATTAAAAGCTCGATTTGACGAGGAAAACAATGTTCATTGGGCAAAAGAACTTGAACAAGCTGGATGTTTAGTTATATACGGAATGAATAACTTAAAAACACACTCAAAAATTACTCTTGTAGTTCGCAGAAGAAACGACAAAATTGAACGTTTTGTTCATCTAGGAACAGGGAATTACAATGATGCAACTGCAAAAATCTACACCGATATGGGGATTATCACAACTGATAAAGAATTCGGAATTGATGCAACGAACTTCTTTAATTACTTAAGTGGTTATACAGAAAAACCGAAATTTAACCATCTAGTAGTAGCACCTTTTGATATTCGAGATGAATTCATTAAATTAATTAGTGATGAGATTGAATGTCATAAAAAGTATGGAAACGGATTTATTCGTGCAAAAATGAATTCGTTAACTGATAAAGACATCATTATGAAGTTATATGAAGCTTCAATTAATGGTGTGAAAATTGAATTATTGATTCGTGGTATTTGTTGCTTACGTCCAGGCATACCAGGAATAAGTGAAAATATAACAGTTTCAAGTATTGTTGGACGCTTTTTAGAGCATACACGCATCTATTGGTTCCATCATAATGGGGAAAATAAAGTGTTTTTATCTTCTGCTGATATGATGACAAGAAACATGGTGAAAAGAGTTGAAATACTATTCCCAATCTATTCTAAAGAAACAAAGAATCGTGTAATGGATATATTGATTACGCAACTAGCGGACAATGTAAAAGCGCGAATGCAAGATGCAACGGGCAAATATCACTATAAAGAAAAAGATCCAAATGGAATAAAGATTAATAGCCAAGAACTGTATATTGAACAGGCAATGAGTACAGTTGTCGTTGAGGATTAGTTTTCTGAATGTAGTCTTGGTTCTCCCGAATTCTTGACTACAATACATAGATAAAATGGATTTATATTTGTTTAATGGAGGAAATTCTATGGCAAACTTACCGCTAGACACGATAGAGCAATATTTACAGGAAATCATTAAACTAAATCCATTCGACGCTGTCGTGATTGTGAAGAACAGAGAAGATGAATATACTGTTGAAATGCTTAATGACAAAGCTAAAAAGCTTTCAGAAAACCTATTTAAAAAAGGACAGCTCGCTCATAGTTTTTTTAATTTTATAGATTGGCATCAACTTATGGAGCTTATTCGTTCTCCCAAAAATGAAATAGAGTATATGATGATAAATCGGTCGAATGTACTTTGTGCAATCTATGTACAACGAATAGAATTTGCAGATGAACTATACTATACAATCATTCTTAGAAACGTTTCTGAGCATATAGAAGAATCCTTTGAACAGAACAAAGAAAATGAGAAACATTTGTATTTTGTTGAACATCATATTGATCCGATCGTTTCATTGAATTTAAATGGAGAAATTATCTATACAAACCATGCGGCAACGAGGAAATTGTTAGAAGCAAAATCGACGTTGGTTGGAGAAAATATTTTTGATATTCTAGCTGAAGAATATCAAAAACCATTTCGTTCATTATTTAAGAACACTTTAAAAGGAATAACGATGGGCATGCCTAAAGTGATGTTAAATAGTAATATGGCATGTGAAAAGCCTTTTAATATTCGAACATTCCCCACATATTGGAATAATCAAGTAATTGGAATCCATATTGTTTTAAAAAGTGTAGACGATTTCTTTATTGAAGATGGAAGTCCTTATCAATTAATAAACGATCATGATCAACTAACGGGATTATTAAATCGTAAAGCATTAAATGAACAATGGGCCGATGAGTTTAGTACCTTCAAGGATGGATTAAATATCGCATTACTTCTAGTTGATTTAGATCGTTTTAAGAAATATAACGAATCATTAGGTAAGGATGCAGCGGATAAAATGCTTAAAATGGTAAGTCAACGCTTAGCGAAACTCCGCAACAAATTTAGTGAGCTTTATAGATATAATGGGGATGAATTCGTATTTGTATTACGTTATTTTTCTAGAGATGAAATCGAAGTCTTTGCAAATAATATTTTAGCTGCATTCAAAGATCCATTTATCATTGATGATCAGGAATATTTCTTAACATCATCAATAGGCATTTCTATTAGTACTTATGGACATAATAATGATTTAGAGAGTATTTTACATCAAGCGGAACAGGCGGTTTATTATGTTAAGAAAAATGGTCGTTTCCATTATAGATTTTACCGAAGTGAAATGAGTCAAGCCTTTCCAAATGAAGTGTTAATGGAGGCGCATTTACGTCGTGCAATTGAGTTCGATGAATTGTCTATTCATTTACAACCACAAATTGATTTACAAACGAATGAGATTGACAGTTTTGAAGCTTTAATACGTTGGAATAATCGGAAATTTGGTTATGTACCACCATCTCAATTTATCCCACTTGCAGAAAGCTCGGGGCTAATCATTCAAGTAGGAGATTGGGTACTAGAACAAGTATGTAAAAACCTTCAGGAGTGGAAATTAAAAGGATATCGTCCTGTTAGAGTTGCTGTGAATATTTCACCAAAGCAATTTAAACAGGAAAATTTTGCGACCAAAATTGAACAGCTATTAAACATATATGATATTGAACCAAAATACTTAGAGCTCGAAATCACGGAAAGTTCTATGGTTAACGTGAGTGAAACCCATGAGATTTTAACAAAGTTAAAACAACTTGGTGTATATGTATCTGTTGATGATTTTGGAACTGGCTATTCATCTTTGAGCTATTTAAAAAAATATCCAATTGATATTATAAAAATTGATCAATCATTTATTGCAGACATTAACAAAGATGAGAAAAACGAAGCAATTATTAAAGCGATTATTACACTATCAGAAAACCTAGGTATGGACGTTGTCGCAGAAGGTGTTGAAGAAGAATTTCAGGAGGAGTTTTTAAAGTCAAATAATTGTAGAAAAGGACAAGGTTATCTTTACAATAAACCTCTACCTGTTGATCTCATTATTAAGGAATATTTAGTAAATTAGTATACACTGCAGTTTAATCCCTTTTTAAGAAAATCACGAGAAAATCACGCTATTCTTATGTGAAGAAATTTAAATCGCATAAATAAACCACCTTTCGTTGAATACTATTAGTAATTTTAAGAAAGGAGCGTGATAAAATGGGAATGTGGACGATACCAGCAATTATAACTGGAATTGTTATACTTGCGGTAGCTTATTACATGACTGTTGCTGTCATGAAGAAAACGACTGAAAGAGCTTCTGTAACGGATACACCTATTAATAAATCAGTTCGTGATCATCCAGTTTTAATGAACCCAATAATAATCATGTATATCATTTTCGGATTATTTACGGGTATTATTATTTTCTACTACTGGTCACAATATGGTTACTAAAGATACAGATTAATAAATTTTTGAAATCATTTTCCACTTCTGAAAAATACTGCGTACGTTGTCGTGGTCATAATTTAGACAAATATGATATGATAATAGTAGCAGCATACGGTTCTGAATTTGAACGTAAAAGGGAGTAGTGGGAAATGATTTCTTTTAATACAAGAGCTTTATTAGATACGCCAATTAGTGATTTTATTATTCCATCTGAAAAAGTTGCGCACGTCCAAGTTGGCAATAGTGCAGAACACGCCCTACTCGTCTTAACAAAAACTGGTTATTCCTCAGTACCTGTTTTAGATGTAAAGTACCGCTTACATGGTTTGTTGAGTATAAAAATGATTACAGAAGCCATTTTAGGTTTAGAACGTATCGAATATGACAAACTATCAGATATTAAAGTTGATGATGTGATGGAGAGCGGTGTCACTTACTTATATAATACAGATACATTCCAAAAAGCATTAGATTTAGTTATAAATCATGCTTTTCTATGCGTAGTAGATGAAGAAGGAACATTTGTAGGAATACTAACTAGACGTGTTATTTTGAAACAATTAAAAAAATATATTTATCAAGTAGAACAATAGATTGATAGGTCGACCATTATAAATAAATCAGAATCGGCAAAATCCAAAGTAAGGATTTTGCCGATTTTTATCAATAAAGGAGGTGTATTCCCCATGACAGCAACAGAAGCAGAAATTGTAAAAATTCTAGCTGAAGAAAAAAATATGAGAAAAGCAGCAGAAAGATTATTTTTAACACAGCCCGCATTATCTCAAAGATTACAATCCATTGAAAAAGAGTGGGGTGCTCAGCTATTCATACGATCTCAAAAAGGGCTTACCCCTACACCAGCTGGAGAGCTTGTTATACAATATGCCATTGATACCATCGCAAGAAAAGAGGAAGTGTTTGAATCTATCCAAGCGCTAAACTCAAAGGTACACGGAACATTAAAAATTGCTTGTGCATCCATTGTTGGACAAAACTGGCTTCCTAAGGTGTTAAAAGAATTCGTGACAACTTATCCAGATGCAAAAATATCACTAATTACTGGCTGGAGCTCTGAAATTGTGAAAGCACTTTATGAGGGAGATGCTCATATTGGCATCGTACGCGGTCAAGCGGAATGGAAAGGGAAAAAAATCCATCTTTTTCGGGATATGATGTATTTGGTGGACAAAGAAATTAAAGAAATCGACGATATCTTAACAACGAATCGTCCATTTATCCAATTTAAAAGTGATTCTAACTACTACCAAGAAATACAATTATGGTGGCAAAGACATTTTTCTTCAAATCCTAAACGACAA
This sequence comes from Lysinibacillus sp. PLM2, assembly GCA_023168345.1. Lineage (NCBI taxonomy): Bacteria > Bacillati > Bacillota > Bacilli > Caryophanales > Bacillaceae > Lysinibacillus > Lysinibacillus sp. PLM2. Next base: position 1,149,003 of record AP025689.1, read on the forward strand.
ATTATCGTAGACCAAATTGAAACTTGTAAACAAATGGCCATGAATGGAATCGGCTATGCAATACTTCCTTCGATTACTTTAAATGGGGAGGAAGGCGTAAATAAAATTCCACTGTCAAATACGGATAAGGAAATAGGGCTAACTCGAGATACTTGGTTAATCGGATATGATTCGGCATTTGAGCTTAGACAAGTTGCTGCTTTCGTAGATGTAGTGAAAAATCATGCAAGTACAATGTACGAAGATAATGGGTATTTTAAAAAATAACAAAAATTTAAGACAAGCCGTGCTATTTATTAGAAAATTTAGTACAATCATTACATGTCTAATAGATTACATAGAAATGGAGTGTTTTTTGTGTCTGAAAAATTAAACGCACAACAAATTATCGAATTTATTTCAAACTCAAAGAAAGTAACACCTGTAAAAGTTTATGTAAAAGGTGAAAACGTAGCAAGTCTTTCATATGGTGAAAATACAAAAGTTTTCGGTGAAGGTAATAATGCTGTAGTCTTCGGTGAATGGAATGAGATTGAAGCAGCTTTAAAACAGCATGCATCTCAAATTACAGATTATGTGGTAGAAAACGACCGTCGTAACTCTGGTGTTCCATTACTTGATTTAAAATATCAAAATGCACGTATTGAGCCAGGTGCAATTATTCGTGACCAAGTAACAATTGGCGATAATGCAGTGATTATGATGGGTGCTATCATTAATATTGGTGCTGAAATCGGCGAAAAAACAATGATCGATATGGGCGCGGTATTAGGTGGACGTGCTACTGTAGGTAAAAACTGTCACATTGGTGCAGGAACAGTCCTTGCTGGTGTTATTGAACCACCTTCAGCACAACCAGTTATTATCGAAGATGATGTTGTAATTGGTGCAAATGCTGTCGTTTTAGAAGGTGTTCGTGTCGGTAAAGGCGCTGTAGTGGCTGCCGGAGCTATCGTTATTTCTGATGTAGAGCCATATACAGTTGTTGGCGGCGTACCAGCAAGAGTATTAAAGAAAATCGATGAAAAAACAAAATCTAAAACAGAAATTATCGACGCTTTAAGAAATATTTAAGAAGGTGTCATAGATGGACGCACTGATCCAAATTCGAAGAGATCTTCACCAAATACCTGAGTTAGGGTTTCAAGAATTTAAAACACAAAAATATCTTTTAAATAAAATAGAAGCGTTTCCTCAAGATTACTTAAGTATCACAACATGGAAAACAGGTATCGTTGTTCAAATAGCTGGGAGCAATCCAACAAAAACCATTGGATGGCGAACGGACATAGATGGTTTGCCAATTGTTGAGGAGACAGGCTTATCCTTTGCTTCAACCCATGAGGGGCAAATGCACGCTTGTGGTCATGATTGTCACATGACCATCGCTTTAGCCCTTGTACAAGCATTTGCAATAAATCAACCGAAGCAAAATGTCATTGTCTATTTTCAGCCTGCAGAAGAAGGTCCTGGTGGTGCAGAACCGATGCTTGAATGGATAAAAACTGAGCGTCCAGATCTATTACCAGATGAAATTTATGCATTACATATTGCCCCTGAATATCCTGTAGGTACTGTTGCAACGCGGCCTGGCTTATTGTTTGCGAACACATCTGAGCTTTTTATAGACTTAAAAGGTTTAGGAGGGCATGCAGCTTATCCGCATAAGACACGAGATATGACAGTCGCTGCTGCGAATTTAATATTACAATTACAGACGATTATTAGCAGGAATGTTGATCCGATGGAAAGTGCAGTTATTACGATTGGAAAAATGACTTCAGGTACGGTACAAAATATTATTGCTGAAAATGCAAGGTTAGAAGGTACGATTCGAACGCTTAATGCGGAAGCCATGAAAGAGGTTAAACGCAGAATTGAAGCGATATGTAAAGGAATTGAAGCATCCTTTGAATGTTCGATATCGATTGATTATGGTTCGATGTATTATGAAGTTAATAATAACGAAGATTGTGCAAATAAGCTATTATCCTTTGCAGAACAATTTGAAAACTGTAAGGCCGTCCTTAGTCCTGCTGCAATGACTGGTGAAGATTTTGGCTACTTCTTAAAAGAAATACCTGGTGCTTTGTATTGGGCAGGCGCTAATTGCGATTATGGTTTACATCACGCAAAAATAACACCAGATGAAAATCTCCTCGCCTTTAACGCCAATTTTGTAGAACAGTTTATAAGAAGTTTTTAATATAAAAAGGTGAAGAAAACTGTCCGATTTCTTCACCTTTTTGAGTGCATTTAATTCTACTGAATTGTGTAGCCGCCATCTAATACAACAGCTTGACCAGTCATTCCTTTTGTTTCTTCACTAGCTATAAATAATACTAAATTTGCAATCTCTTGAACTTCAAGAAGGCGTTTTTGTGGAACAAGTGGGTAAATCACTTCTTCTAACACATTTTCAACGGGTACATTTCGTGTTTTTGCTAAGTCATGCATTTGGTTACGAACGAGCGGTGTATTTACATATCCGGGACAGATGGCATTCACAGTAATACCATCTGTTGCTGTTTCTAATGCTGCCACTTTTGTTAAACCAATGACACCATGCTTTGCAGAATTATATGCAGCTTTACCTGCAAATCCTACAAGGCCATTTATGGAAGCGACATTTATAATTCTTCCAAATTTTTGTTTCTTCATATGAGGTATTACATGTTTTATTGCAATAAATGGAGCAGTTAGCATGATTTTAATTAATAATTCAAACTTTTCGGTAGGAAAATCCTCTAACATTGCGACATATTGCATTCCTGCGTTGTTAATTAAGTAATCTATTTTCCCAAAATGCTTAATTGACATATCAATGGATGTTTTAATTTCTTCTTCATTTGTCACATCACATCTTAAACCAATAGCATTTTCGCCAAGAGATGAGGCGGCTTCTTTTACTTTACTTTCATTCATATCTGTTAAAACAACATATGTGCCTTGTTCATAAAAAGCTTTTGCAATTTCAAAGCCAATGCCCTGTGCTGAGCCTGTGATAAGCGCAACTTTATTTTGTATCACAAAAAATCCCTCCTAGAAAAAAGAGCCGCAGAAAATAGCAGCTCTAAAATTTTCAATTAAAGTCCTAAACCAAATGAGAATAGGATGATTGCGATGACCACACCAATCACAGGTGTAACAACCGTAGTAGCTGCTACAGCCCAATAAGCATCCTTATGTTTTTCGCCACAGACAGACTGAATGGTTGTTACAACGTAGCCGTTATGTGGTAGAGAATCTAATGCACCGGATGAGATGGCTACAACACGGTGAAGCGCTTCAGTATTAACGCCAGCATCTATATACCCTGGTGCAATTAGAGGTAATGCAATTGTTTGACCTCCAGAGGCAGAACCTGTTAAACCTGCTATGACAGATACAGCAACTGCAGCACCAATTAAAGGAGAACCTGGAATACTTGTCATTGCATCAACTGCAACTTGAAACGCAGGTACAGCTTTCGCAACACCACCAAATCCAACTACTGCGGCAGTATTTCCAATGGCAATAATTGCCCCAAGTGTTCCTTGAGAAACAGCTTCCCATGGGTTTTTGAAATAGTTCCAACTGACAATGAATGTTGCAATAATTCCACCTAATAATGCTAGTATGAGTGCCGATTGTGCTAAATCATGGTGGAAAATAAATGATATAACTAATACTACTACTAATGGAATCATTGATACGATCGGATTCGGTAAAGCACGAGAAGTTTCGAATTTTGGATCCGAATCTCGAGCAATGAATCGTTCGCCTTTATCAACAGCTTTTTTAATGATTCTCTTTAACCACCAGTATCCAAATACAGCCATAAATACAGCGACGATTAAACTTACTTCCCAACCAGCTAAATGAGTTGTACCTAGATACTCAATAGGTATCCAGTTTTGAATTTCTGGCGAACCAGCAGAAGTCATAGTAAACGTTACGGAACCTAATGCCAATGTAGCTGGAATAAAGCGACGTGGTAAATCAGCCTCTTTGAATAAAGAAATCGCCATTGGATATACAGCAAATGCTACAACGAAAAGTGAGACTCCACCATATGTTAAAATAGCACAGGCAGTTACTATTGATAGGGTTGCATATTTTATCCCTAATTTATCAACAATGAATTTAGCAACAGCATCTGCTGCGCCACTATCTTCCATCACTTTACCAAAAACTGCTCCAAGTAAAAACATTAAATACCATGACATGATGAATCCTGTAAAACCGGTCATGTAGCTTGTAACAAAATTTGCTACTCCTTCTTCAGCTAACTGTGGAAATAAAGGCATACCTGAAAAAATGGCAACAAATAGTGCTGAAATTGGACCAACGATAATTATATTTACTCCTTTAAGTGTTAACCAAATAAGAAGTATAAGACCACCAATAAGACCAATCATACTTAAAATTGTACTTGTATCCATCCCTTAACCCCCTTTAAACGTATACACATATTTTAAACCCTGTAGCTAAAACCCCTTATAATTGAAAAGCTTAATTACTGCTTACTTCTTGGATAATTCGCCTCCTTTAAAAGATGATTGAACGCCCTTAAAGCGCTTTCAAAAAAATAGAAAAAGTATAATGAACTATATGCAAAGACTTGTGTCAAACATGTGAAGGGGGGAAAGAGTAAAAAATCCAGCAATCTGGAAAATATTCTTTGTATTGTTTTAAAATAATAGTCTGTAAGAGTAAATGAAAAATCCAGCATTTCGGAATAGTGTACGAAATACTGGAAATTAGGTCATAAGTCGTGTTTTTTTATTTTTTCATAAAGTGTGGAACGACTAATGCCGAGCTTCTGAGCTATCTTTTGTTTGTCGCTCTCATTTTCTAACAATTCCTCTAAAACCTGATGCTCAACTTGATATAAGATTTCTTCTAAAGTTCCGTTGGTACGGATTAAGTGCTGTTTATGTCTCCGAATGGTAGGTGGTAAAACTTCTTCAGTAATCTGATCGCCATCGATAAGGTAAAGAATGGCTTGTAAAACATTTTGCAATTCTCGTACATTACCAGGCCAATCATAGTGTTGAAGTAACCACCAAGCTTTCCTATTTATTTTAATTCCTCGTTTACCGGCTTCTGTGCTGTACTTCAGCATAAAAGTTTGGATTAATTCCGGTAGATCTTCAATTCGCTCACGAAGGGGTGGGACTTGAAGTGTAATTGCTTGTATTCGATAAAACAAATCCTCCCGGAACTGCTTTTCTTTAACCAGTTCGATAAGAGGGGTATTAGAACTCATAATAACTCTTATATCAATTTTCATTTCAACATCGGTACCATTTGGAATGACAATATGGTCCTGTAATACTTTTAAAACTTTCGCTTGATGTGTGAGTGGAAGTTCATTAATTTCCTCAATAAATAAGGTCCCCCCTTGAGCTTGTTGAACTCTTCCTTTTTTTAGCCTATGCTCGCTTTCAATCCATTTTCCAAACAGTTCTTCATCTATCAGTTCTTTAGGTATTGTTGAACAGTTAATTTTAACGAAATCTTTTTCAGCTCTATCAGAAAGAGCATGTATACTGTGGGCAATCATTTCCTTCCCGGTACCAATTTCACCCTCAATTAACACCGGTAATTTTGTTGGCGCAATCATTGCAATGGTCTCTTTAATTTTTCGCATCGCATTAGATGTACCCTTAATATCAGAAAAACTATGAAACGAATTTTGATATTGTTTCATGTTGGACTCGATTTGATCCATTGATTTTTTGACATGAGAGCTTAGTTTCTTCCAATCATTTAAATCACGAAACATTACACTTCCAAAAGCACCTACAATTTCTCCATCGATGACGATCGGTACTCGGTTTGGAAGCATATAAGTTCCTTTAATATAATGGGGAGCCGCAATATCTGGAGTTCCTTTCTCCATAACAAGATGCATTTCGGTATTTTCGATAACATCTGATACATGTTTTCCAATTGCTTCTTCACGGTTTACTTCAAGAAAATCACAGTATTCTTGATTGATATAGACAATGTTTGCATCACGGTCAACGACCACAAACCATTTAAAAGAAGTTTCTAATATTTGTTCAAGGAAAGGAGTAGGTATGTTTTTAATCAAATTTTTCATTTTACCACCTCTTTTATTAACTTTTAAAACAAATTATCCTGTTAATAGTTTATGAGAGATGGGATAGATTCAATACGTAATATTAATATAAAGGTAGTAGAGAGTTGAAAAATCGAATGGAGAGACTGATTTTTGTTTTTTTGCAAAGTATCAACTTGTAATATAGGTGGGCTAAAAGCGAAAGTAAATACCGAACAAGTAGGAAGAAAAATAAATATTTACGCCTATTATTTAGTAGAAAGTGTGCACCTATCTCTTCACGTTCGATGTAAAGGGGAGCCTGCATCGGAAACGAAAATTACTATATTCAAAAAGAACAATCCAAAAATTGGATTGTTCTTTTTACTTTATGTCCTTGGTTCTTCTAAACGAACTAAAATATTTTATTCTGCATGCATTAATGATGGCGCTTTTTTGCGAGTCCAAACATATGCTAGAGCAAAACATGCAAGTAAGATAATTGAACCTAAAATGAATGGGGAAGACATTCTCCAATCAAGAAGCATTCCAGCTAAAGCTGGCCCAATCATATTACCTAAACTCATATAGGCGTTATTCATACCAGCAGCAAAACCTTGCTCCTGACCAGCAAATTTAGAGATTAATGTATTTACAGCAGGACGAATGAAGACTGTTGCAATTTGGAACAAGGTTGCTACTGTTAAAATTACAAAGAATCCATTTACATAAATCATCAATACCATCGTTATGGCAGCTGCACATAAGTTAATTAAGATAACCTTCATTTCGCCATAGCGTTTAAATAAATGGTCGATAATAAACATTTGAAGAATAACCCCAACAAATCCACCCGTTGTAATAACAATTGCAATCTCTGTTGGAGAATAATCAAACTTATAAGTTAAAAACATAGACAATGTAGATTGGAAATTAGCAATACCAAAACTAAATGTGAAAACAACAATTAGTAGTACAAAATAAGGTGTACTTATAGAACGTGCTAACTGTTTAATTAAATTATCACGTTTTCCTAATGGAGCCGCTCCATTTTGAGCCTGAGGTTTAATATTCGGTAATATGATTAAAGATAATATTGCAGCTGAAAGGGCAACAATACCTGATGCATAGAAAGGAAAGTGAAGATTTACAGTTGCTAAAAATCCACCTACACCAGGTCCAATCATAAATCCAAGTGATATGGCAGCACCTAATAGCCCCATACCTTTTCCGCGTTCCTCAGGCGTTGTAATATCGGCAACATAGGCCATAATTGGAGGCATTATAAATGCAGCACCTAATCCAGTTAAGAAACGTGCTAAGAATAAAATCCAAACCTCTGTTGCTAGACCGAAGAGAATTTGTGAAATACCGTACACGACTAGGCCAGCTATAATAAAAGCCTTTCTTCCATATCTGTCTGATAAATCACCTGCAACAGGGGAAAATAGAAATTGAGCAAATGCAAAAAATGCTATTAAAAAACCAAGAACCTGGCCCCCAACACCAAACAGTTCAAGATATGAAGGGATAACTGGAATAATAATCCCAATGCCACCCATTGTAATAAACATGTTAACCATTAAGATTACGATGACTACTTTTTTCATTTTCTGAGTCATTGATGTCCACCTTTCTTTCTAAAAGAGCATCCCCATAATTTTACAAAGAAATCCGCATTGTATAGCTTATCATATTGTTAATGGATACACTAGATTTTTGTTGTAAACAAAAACAATATCCACCCAAAGTCTGAGTGGATAAGTTTTATCAAAAGTAAAGCACTTTTTATCGTATTGACATTTTAAATTCTAAAAAATATTCATTATATTTACCGAGCCATTCGAGGCCAAGGTTTTCATATACTTCTAACTTCTCACGTAATTCTTCATTTGGATAGAATCGTTCATCTTCTATGACCTCTGGATCCATTAATTCCATTGCAGCTGCATTAGGAGTGGAATACCCAACATAATCATTGTTTTGTGCTGACACCTCAGCGTCTAACATAAAGTTAATAAATGCATGTGCTCCATCCACATTAGCTGCCGTTTTTGGAATAACGAAATTATCGAACCAAAGATTTGAGCCTTCCTGTGGTACTGCAAAATCTAACTCTTCATTTTCCCACATCATATCTGCTGCTTGGCCTGACCATGTTAAAGCAACAGTGGCTTCGTTATTTATCATTAATGGTGTAATTTCGTCACCGATAATCGCTTTAATATTAGGTGATAAAGTAATTAATTTATCAGTTGCTTTCCGTAGAAGATTATCATCTTTTGCATTTAAGGATTCACCTAATGAGTTTAATCCCATTCCTATTACTTCACGGGCACCATCAACTAAAAATACTTTGTCTTTAAGTGAAGGGTCCCATAAATCTTCCCAAGATTCAAAAGTTAAATGATCCTCTACTAATGACGGATTATAAACGATTCCAACTGTTCCCCAAAAATAAGGGATTGTATATTTGTTCCCAGGATCAAAAGCTAAATCTAAAAAATAGGGGTCAATATTTTTCATATTTGGCAATTTTGAATGATCTAAAGGAATTAATAAATCCTCTTCGATCATCATCTCAACCATATATTCTGAAGGGACAGCTACATCATATGCAGATCCACCTTGTTGTACTTTTGTCATCATCGCTTCGTTTGAATCAAAAGTTTCATAGATTACTTTTATTCCTGTTTCTTCAGTAAATTGATCAATAAGCTCAGGGTCTATATATTCCCCCCAGTTATAAACGGTAATAGTATTACTACTACCTTGGTTGCCACCAGCCTCTAACTGGTTTGCTGCAAAAAGTAGGATAGTGCAAACAATAATAATCGCTAGTGCTGATTGTATTAATGATTTCATTGCTGTACCTCCACACTACGACTAGATTTAGAACGTTTCGTTACAAAGTAATAACCAATCACAATTAGAACAGTGGCAATAAAGATAATGCCTGAAATTGCGTTGATAGTTAGTGTGATGCCGGTACGAGCCATCGAGTAAATTTCGATTGAAAGGGTTGAGAAACCATTACCTGTTACAAAAAACGTAACCGCAAAATCATCTAAAGAATAAGTTAATGCCATGAAAAATCCTGCAAAGATCCCCGGTTTAATATATGGCAGTATTACACGAGTCATTACATCGCGCTTTGTTGCACCTAAATCTTGTGCAGCATCAATCAATGAAGTGTTCATTTCTAATAATTTAGGCAATACCATAAGAACTACGATTGGAACACTAAAGGCGATATGAGATATAAGCACAGAGGTAAAGCCGAGCTGAACTCCAATCATTGTAAAGAGGATCAGGAAGCTAGCTCCGATTACAACATCAGGACTCACGATTAAAACATTATTTAATGAAAGGAAGGTGCTTCGCATTTTTTTATTTTTTAAAGACACAATACCGATAGCTCCAAAGGTACCTAAAATTGTGGCAATTAATCCTGAAAGCAATGCAACTAAAACCGTATTGATTAATATGACTATTAATCTAGAATCTTCAAAGACTGCTTGATAATGTTCAAGTGTAAATGATTCAAAATCACTCATTGTGCCACCACTATTAAATGAATAGAAAATCAAATAGAAGATCGGCGCATAAAGAATGATGAATACAATAGCCAAATATAGTTTCGATAAAGGAGATAATTTTCTCATTTATACGCTGCCTCCTTTTGATTTCTGACTTGTAAATAGCATAATGATTACCATAAATAAGATTAAGAATACGGCGATTGTAGCCCCCATACCCCAGTTTTGTGCTACTAAAAATTGCTGCTCAATCGCTGTACCTAAAGTAATTACTTGGTTACCTGCGATTAAGCGAGTAATCATGAATAGAGATAATGCAGGGATAAAAGTTACTTGAATACCTGATTTCACTCCTTCAATAGTTAAAGGAAATACAACACGACGGAATGTTGTAAATTTAGATGCCCCTAAATCACGTGCAGCATAGACTAGTGTTGGATTTAGTTTATCTAGCGAGTTAAAAATAGGAATTATCATAAATGGTATAAAAATATAAACAGAAACAAAGATAAAGCTAAAATCAGTAAATAATATTTGTGTTGGCTCTAACCCAAAAATACTTGTGAAGGCATTGATTGGTCCGTAAAGCCCAAAAATACCAATAAAAGCATAAGTTTTTAATAATAAATTAATCCATGATGGAATAATAATAAACATTAACCATAAATGCTTGTGTTTCGTTTTCGTTAACAGGTATGCAGTGGGATAAGAAATTAAAAGGGTAAACAGTGTAATTAAGAACGCATACCAAAAACTAGTCAATGTCATTGATAAGTAAGCAGGTGAAAAGAAATTCATATAGTTGGATAAAGTGAAATTACCTTCAAGGTCTAATAGGGAATAATAGACTACTAAAATTATAGGTGCAATGACAAATAGAGCGATCCAGATAACATAAGGAAATAATGAACCCTTCGATGCTTTAGTCATTGGCTTCTTCTCCATAAGACTCTAAACGTTTATCAAATTCTTCTTCAGTTTCGTTTAATCTCATGACATGAATTGCTTCTGGATCAAAGTCTAATCCTATTTCTTCACCAACATCTGCTTTTTTCAATGAATGAACAAGCCATTCATTACCATCCTTATCATATGTAGATAACTCGTAATGAACACCTCGGAATAGTTGTGTATCAACTTTTACAACTAGTTTACCTTTTTCAACTGTTGTAATTTCTAAATCTTCAGGTCGAATAACAATATCAACTTTTTCATTAGATTTCATTCCTTTATCCACACATTCGAAAACTTTACCATTGAATTGCACTTTATAGTCTTCGATCATAATACCTGTTACGATATTTGATTCACCAATGAAATCTGCAACGAAGCGGTTAATTGGTTCATCGTAAATATCAACAGGTGTACCTGATTGCATAATTTCACCGGCATTTAATACAAAAATTTCATCTGACATTGCTAGTGCTTCTTCTTGATCATGGGTAACAAAAACAAAGGTTTTACCTAAACGTTGCTGTAATTCACGAAGTTCATATTGCATTTCTGAGCGTAATTTTAAGTCAAGAGCAGAAAGTGGTTCATCCAATAAAATAACTTCAGGATCATTTACGATAGCGCGAGCAATTGCAACCCGTTGGCGTTGACCACCTGACATCTCTGAAATTTCACGATTTGCAAAACCAGCTAAATTCACAAACTTTAATGCTTCTAAAACTCGTTCTTTTATTTCATTTTCTTTTAATTTTTTTACACGTAGTCCGAATGCGACATTTTCAAATACATTTAGATGAGGGAAAAGGGCATAGTCTTGAAAGACTGTGTTTACTTGACGCATATTTGCTGGTACATTATTAATTTTTTTATCATTAAAATAAATGTTACCACGAGAAGGTTCAGCAAACCCTGCAATAATACGTAAAATCGTTGTTTTACCACACCCAGATGGACCTAATAACGTATAAAACTTACCTTTTTCAAGCTCAAAATTAATATCCTTTAAAACAACCTCGTCATCATAGGATTTTGATACGTTCTCAAAACGAATAATTGTATTACTCAACTCTCTCGCGCCTCCTTAAATTACAAATAAGATTCTGTTGCTACTAGGAGCAACTCCGTTTTACCATTATGGGCATTAAATACTTGATGATTACTAGATGCTTCATAATAGATTGCATTTCCTTCACTTGCGATATATTCTTCTTCTCCAATTACTACACGAATTCTACCTTTTAAAACATAGATAAACGTTTCAGCTAAAGAAGGCTCGAACAATTTATACTCACCGTTTTTTTCGAGAGTTAAATAGACGGGTTCCATTTCTTTTTCATTTGAAGTAGGAATAAGCCATTTTATCTCATACTTTTTTTCTTCATCATAATAAGAGGTTTGATCATCTTCAGTGTAGACAATTTTTTCTTCTACATTAGGATCATCGAAGAAATCTCTTGGAGTAGTACCTAACACCTCTAGAATGGAAAAGAGTGTATCAATTGATGGAGAATTTAAATCTCTTTCAAGCTGTGAAATATATCCTTTAGTTAAGTCTGTTCTTTCACCAAGTTCTTCTTGTGTGAGTCCTTTTTTTAAACGTAAGGACTTAATTTTTCTACCAATTTGCATTATTTTTTTGCTCCTTCGGTTTAGTCCTCATAAACTTTTAGTATGAAAGTTTACAAATATAAAACCTAAAGTTTACAATAACGATATCAATTATACATACATTTTTATAATTTTCAAGTTGTATTGAAGAAAATATTTCATAAAAACTGTATAAATTGTAAATATACTGACATACTGTTTTTTGAGAACTTTTTGTCTTTTTATAAAAGTTATTTTTTGATAAAATGACCAAATTATTGAAAAATAATATGTCGTTTGTTATCGTAAATTTGGGAAACATCCATTATGGATGGGATAATAGAATTGATATTGGAGGGATTTATATGGCAGAACGAATGGTTGGAAAACAAGCTCCAGCATTTGAAATGGAAGCAGTATTGCCTGACAAATCTTTTGGCAAAGTATCTTTAGAAGAAAATATGAAAAATGACAAATGGACAGTATTATTCTTTTACCCAATGGACTTTACTTTTGTATGTCCTACTGAAATTACTGCAATGAGTGATAGAAATGATGAATTTGAAGATCTTGATGCACAAATCATCGGTGTTTCTACAGATACAGTTCACACTCATTTAGCTTGGATTAACACAGATCGCACACAAAATGGTCTTGGTCAATTAAATTATCCTTTAGCAGCAGACACAAACCATAAAGTGGCGAGAGATTTTGGTGTGTTAATAGAGGATGAAGGGATAGCGCTTCGTGGTTTATTCATTATTAATCCTGAGGGAGAGCTGCAATACCAAGTTGTTCACCACAATAATATTGGCCGAGATGTTGATGAAGTATTACGCGTACTTCAAGCACTTCAAACTGGTGGACTGTGCCCTGCAAACTGGCGTCCAGGTCAAGCAACTCTTTAAGAACCAATTTGTAGATTATTGAATTTAATAAAGTGTATCCCCACGAACTCGGTGGGGATTTTTACTTATACTTATACACTGAGGAGGATTTTTGAGATGAAATTACGTTCACCAATGCCTGAATTAGATAGTGCAACAACATGGCTAAATGGAGCAGTAACACGTGACGAATTAGTAGGTGAGAAGCCTACCCTTATTCACTTTTGGTCTATTAGCTGTCATTTATGTAAGGAAGCGATGTCAGAGGTTAATAGATTCAGAGACAATTATAAAGATGAATTAAATGTTGTAGCAGTTCATATGCCACGTTCAGAGAAAGATACAAATTTAGATAAAATTAAAGAAGTAGCTGAACAATTTGATATTCATCAGCCGATTTTTGTCGATAATGAAATGAAATTAACAGACGCTTTTGAAAATCAGTATGTTCCTGCTTACTATGTTTTTGATAAGTCGGGTGTTTTACGTCATTTTCAAGCTGGTGGTAGCGGAATGAAAATGCTAGAAAAACGTGTTAATCGAGTTTTAGATGAAATGCGAAATGAACAACAATAAAATTTGACGCAATGGTTTTGAACCATTGCGTTCTTTTTTAAGAATGATTAGCCAACCAATAAATTTCATTATATTCGAAATTTTTATAAAATTATTTACTGATCTAACTATTCTTTCTTTATAATTAACTTATTAATGAAAGGGGTTGTTGGAAATGCAAGAGTTAAAAGATAACTGGGATCCTAAATTATATGATCAAAGTCATTCATTTGTTTCAAAGCTTGGTGGCGAATTGATTGATTTATTAATGCCAGCTAAGGGGGAAAAAATTCTAGATTTAGGCTGTGGGACTGGGGATTTAACGAATAGTCTTAATGAGCTCGGTGTTAATGTAATCGGTGTTGATAAATCGAAAAATATGATTGAACATGCTACAGCTAAATATCCTAATATACTTTTTGAAGAGCAGGATGCTACGAATTTGAAATATATGAATGAGTTTGATGCTGTTTTTTCAAATGCGACACTTCATTGGGTAAAACCTCCTTTAGATGCTTTGCACTGTATTTACCAATCTTTAAAGGTGGGCGGTAGATTTGTTGCAGAATTTGGAGGGAAAGGAAATGTTCAGACAATTATTAATGAAATTATTAATCAAATAAAGGATGAGGGAGTAGGAATTTCCAATGAAAATAATCCATGGTTTTATCCTAGTATTGGTGAATATACATCGATGATGGAAAATGTAGGGTTTCATGTAGTTTTTGCACAACATTTCGAAAGACCAACCATTTTAGAAGGTGAGGATGGGATGGAAAATTGGATTACGATGTTTGGAAGTCAGTTATTGAATCGTATAGATGAATCCAAAAAGAAAACAATTATAAAAAAGGTTGAAAATAGATTAAAGAATAAATTATATCAAGGTGATACATGGATAGCCGATTATAAAAGAATACGTGTAATGGGGATAAAAGAATCCCTTTAATTGTTTTTACAAAAGGTTTGCACTAAGATAAAATGATTACATCTATGTAAAGTGCGGAGGATTTAGATGAAAAAAGAGTTTGTAGTAATTGGTTTAGGACGTTTTGGTGGTAGCATTGTTTCTGAATTAGTTCGTTTAGGTGCAGATGTAATGGCAATTGATTCTCATTCAGAACGTGTTGATGAATATGCAAAAATAGCAACTCAAGCGATTATAGCGGATTCTACGGATGAGGAAGTAATCAAGTCTCTAGGAATTAGAAACTTTGAACATGTTATTGTAGCAATTGGTGAAAATATTCAAGCGAGTATATTAACAACCTTAATATTAAAAGAACTTGGTGTTAAACAAGTGACGGTTAAAGCACAAAATGACTATCATGCAAAGGTATTAAAGAGAATTGGTGCAGACCATATTATTCACCCTGAACGTGATATGGCAATTCGAATTGCAAATAATATTATGTCAAATAATGTTTTGGATTATCTGGAGCTATCAGATGAGCATTCGATTATGGAAATTAAAGCAAGCGAGCGAATCGCTGGTTTTTCTATTAAGGATTTAGATATCCGTGCTAATTATGGTATTAACATTGTGGGCATTAAAAGAGATGAGACGATATTAATTTCACCAAATGCGGAGGAAAAAATCCTTTTAGGGGATGTTTTACTCGTTATTGGAGCAGATGTTGATATTAATCGCTTTGTTAAGAAGACTATGGGTTAATAAAAAAAGTAGTATTCAAATTTTGAATACTACTTTTTCTTATGAACAACTATCTTATACTTCCATAATGATTGGTAAAATCATTGGACGGCGTTTTGTCTTTTCAAATAAGTATGGACCTAAAACATCGGTAATTTCATTTTTAAGTTCAGTCCATTGTGTGGATCTTTCTTGAATCATTTCATTTAAGTGACTATTTAACATTTTTTGTGCTTCACTTATTAACGTACCTGATTCACGCATATATACGAAACCACGGGAAATGATATCTGGTCCAGCGACGATTTTTTGCTTTTTCATATCAACGCTTACAACGACAATGACTAAGCCTTCTTCTGATAATATTCTTCTGTCTCTTAAAACAATATTACCAATATCGCCGATACCACTACCATCAATATATACATCTCCAGATGGTATACGCCCAGCAACGTGCGCTTCGTTTGAGCTAAGTGCCAGTACATCTCCGTTTTCCATCACAAATGTATTTTCTTGTGGTACGTCACAATCAACGGCTAAGTTTGTATGCATTTTCAGCATGCGATACTCACCGTGTATTGGCATGAAAAACTTAGGTTTTATTAGACGGAGCATCAGCTTTTGTTCCTCTTGAGATCCATGTCCTGAAGTATGGATATTATTTAAGGAACCATGGATGACTTCAGCACCTGCACGGAACAATAAGTTAATAATTTTATTTACGCTCATTGTATTACCTGGAATAGGAGATGATGAGAATACAACTGTATCACCAGGCTGAATTTGAATTTGTCTATGCGTACCGTTAGCAATTCGTGATAATGCAGCCATTGGTTCACCTTGAGACCCTGTACATAAAATCATTACTTCATTTGCTGGCAAACGATTAATAACAGATGCATCAACAAAAGTTTCTTTTGGTGCCGTTATATATCCAAGTTCTCTGCCTATTGTAATTGCATTATCCATCGAGCGTCCGAATACTGCAATTTTACGTCCGTGTTGTGCCGCTGCATCTGTAACCTGCTGCAAACGATGAATGTTAGATGCAAAGGTTGCAAAGATGATGCGGCCTTCTACTTTTCGTAATATATCGTGAATACTTTCGCCAACTTTTCGTTCAGACATCGTGAAGTTAGGGACTTCAGCATTCGTACTATCTGACAATAGGCATAATACTCCATCACGTCCGATTTCAGCCATTCTAGTCAAGTTTGCAGGTTGTCCAACTGGAGTAAAATCAAATTTGAAATCACCTGTGTGAACAATATTTCCAGGTGGTGTTTTTACAACAATGCCAAATGCATCTGGAATACTGTGAGTTGTTCTAAAGAAGCTAACAGATGTTTTACGGAATTTAATGACATCATCCTCCGTAATTTCAATCAGCTTCGTTGTACGAAGAAGACCATGTTCATCTAATTTATTTCTTAATAATCCAAGTGCAAGTTTACCACCATATACAGGAATGTTTACTTGACGTAATAAATAAGGAATTCCGCCGATATGATCTTCGTGACCGTGAGTGATAAATAAACCTTTTATTTTATCTGCATTACGTACTAAATACGTATAATCAGGAATTACGTAATCAATACCTAATAAATCATCCTCGGGGAATTTAATACCTGCATCAATTACAATGATTTCATCTTGAAATTGTACAGCGTATGTGTTTTTACCGATTTCGCCCAGTCCGCCGAGCGCGAAAACGGCTGCTTGATCATTTTTTACAAATTTCATATTTATTAAGCGTTCTCCAATCGGAAGTTCGGGCTATTTTTTTCATATTCAAGATAATTGCCCTCTAATAATTGAATATATTCGATATTGTAGTTTCGGTCTTTTAAATATTGACGAACTTCACGCTCAGAAGACGCTTCTAAATAAAGACTGTTTGTGTTTTCGCGAACTGGTACCTCGTGTGCATTTTGTTGATAATAAACTTTGTAAATCATTTTCTCTCTCCTTTAATACGAACATTTTTGCATCTTTACTATTTATTTTCCACAAATTGTGAGTTTATTCAAAAACAATTAAATACGTGAAAGGTTTTGTGTCCAACATTTACTATCACAATTGTGGTCATCTTAATGGATGATAAACTTTGTTTAGTACATCTTAATAACAAATTCCGTTAGTTTATTAATATAAGTAAATCATAAATGTTGGGAATTCATCTAAACAAAGTTAAAAATAAAATGCATTTCCTTTATATTATCATGTGACTGATTTAAAATAAAGAAAAGGGCGGTGTCTTTAAAAACCTTTTTTCTGATGAACCAAAGGGGACATTATAGAACAAAAGCTATTTTATAAATGAAGCTTCCTTTATAAAATGTTAATTTAAAAAAGACTGCTCAGAAAATCTGAACAGTCGTTAAGCAATAGATTTTTTTCCGAGGATGCCATTTAATCGTTTCAAAATTCTTTTTTTGAGTCGTTTTAACATGGCACATCACTCCCTACATAAATTATATTGGAGGCTACTATATATGTAAAGTGTTTTTCGTTTACATATAACTATACATGGAAAGGATTAGATGATGACGAAAATATTGTTTTTTGATATTGATGGAACTCTTTATAATAGTGAGAAAAAAATACCCGCATCTTCAAAGGATGCTATTAGAGAAGCAAGAAAGAATGGATATGAAATCGCAATTGCTACTGGTCGTGCTCCTTTTATGATCCAGCCTATAATAGATGAATTAGAGATTGATACATACATAACGTTTAACGGTCAATATGTTGTCTACAAAGGTGAAGTGATATTCACGGATTGTATACCTAAAGAGGAGCTTGCAAATATTATTCAATTTGGTCAGGAAAGAAACCATCCGGTTGTGTTTATTGATGACGAAAAGATGATAGCGACAATAGAGGGTGACGAGTCTATTCAAAAAAGTTTAAATACTTTAAAACATCCGTATCCTGCAATTGATCCATCATTTTATGAGACAAATAATGTGTATCAAACATTAATTTTTATGGAAGAAAAGGATGAGCAATTTTATACGAAGCAATTTCCTAATGTGAAATTTATTCGTTGGCATCCATTTTCATGTGATATTTTGCCGAGAGAGGGATCTAAAGCCCGTGGAATTCAAATCCTTCTTAATAAAATGAATATTCCTTTATCAAATGTATATGCCTTTGGTGATGGACTGAATGATATTGAAATGTTACAAGCTGTTGGCACAGGTGTAGCGATGGGTAATGCCCATGTTAAAGTGAAAGCAGTTGCTGATGTCATCGCTGGTCATGTAGATGAAGATGGTTTGGCAAAAATCATGAAACAATTAAAGATAATTTAAGTTACTTCGCCTTATTATATGCAAACAATCATTTATATGTTAGAAAATAATATTTTTTCGTTAATTTTGGGTAGAGTAAGTATACAGAAAAGGGAAATCCGTTAAATGTGATGGATTTCCCTTTTTTTTCTATTCTACTGGAAATGAATCAGGTACAGGAGCAAATGGATCTTCTTGATTGATATGATCATAGAACATGATGCCATTTAAATGATCTAATTCATGTTGGAATGCAATTGCAGGCAGTCCTTTTAAACGTATCTTTTCTTGTTCGCCATCTACCGTGAAAAATTTCACGGTAATTCTTGCGTAACGTGGCACATACCCAGGTACTTGTCGGTCAACTGAAAGACAACCTTCACCAGTTGGTAAATAGGTTTTCTCTACTGAATGACTCACAATTTTTGGGTTAATGGCTACAAAACTATAAAGCTCTCCGTTTTCATCTTCTACATGTAGGGCAAACATTCGTTTTAAAGAATTAACTTGATTTGCTGCAAGACCAATGCCCGGGCGTAGTCCATATTTTTCGGACATCTCAGGATCTTGACTGTTAATTAAATACTCCAACATATCAGTTGCTAATTTTTTGTCTTCCTCTGTTAAAGGTAATTGAACTTCCTCAGCTTTCTTTCGTAATGCAGGGTGTCCTTCACGAACGATGTCTTCCATTAAAATCATACGAAAACTTCCTTTCAAATCAACAATCTAATTAAAGTATACATCAAAAAGGCATTTATCTATTTAAAAAATATCTTATGTGATGCGGAATTTATTAAGAACATTTTAAATTTTAATTGTGAGGGGTAATCTATATTTGGATTTCGTTAATAAATTATTGAATTAGTATATATAGAAAAATGGATTAGTTTACATCTGTTATAACACAGTTTAACATCTAATATACAACAGGTAACGAAAAATAAAGTTAAGAAAAAGTGACGTTTTTGAGAAAAATCAATGATTGACCGATTAATTTTTTTCTTATATACTTGGAAACATAACATATTGTACCAGTTGAAAATAAAATAATATTAATACAGTAAAAGGAGAGGTGTCGTATGGGAGAAAAACTATCTAAGGAATATAATCCGACAGCATTATTACAAGAGATTGAAAACAAGTTTCAAATGTTCCAAATTTTAAACGAAAATGGGGAAATTGTTAACGAGGAGTATGATCCGAAATTATCTGACGAAGAACTGATTGAATTAATGTCAAGAATGGTTTATACACGTATTTTAGATCAACGTTCGATATCTTTAAATAGACAAGGTAGACTTGGTTTCTATGCACCGACAGCTGGACAAGAAGCGTCTCAACTTGCTTCGCATTTTGCATTAGAGAAAGAGGACTGGATTTTACCAGGTTACCGAGATGTACCTCAAATTGTATGGCATGGTCTACCACTTTGGCAGGCGTTTTTATTCAGTAGAGGTCATTTCGTAGGCAATCAAGCTCCAGAAGGTGTTAATGTCTTAGCTCCGCAAATTATTATTGGTGCTCAATATGTTCAAACAGCTGGTGTAGCGTTAGGTTTGAAAAAGCGCGGCAAGAAAAATGTTGCGATTACTTATACAGGTGATGGTGGATCTTCTCAAGGAGATTTCTACGAAGGAATTAACTTTGCAGGTGCATTTAAAGCACCAGCTATCTTTATCGTACAAAATAACCAGTATGCAATTTCAACACCGAGAGATGTACAAACAGCGGCTAAAACAATTGCACAAAAAGGTATAGCGGCTGGAATTCCATGTGTTCAAGTAGATGGAATGGACGCTCTAGCTGTTTATGTAGCAACTCGCGATGCAAGAGAGCGTGCTCTTAACGGTGAAGGTCCGACATTAATAGAAACAGTTTGTTATCGATATGGTCCACATACAATGAGTGGTGACGACCCAACTCGATATAGAACTACAGATATTGATAATGAATGGGCAGCTAAAGATCCAATCGTCCGCTTCCGTAACTATTTAGAAGGTAAAGGACTATGGTCAGAGGCGAAAGAAACAGAAGTAATTGAACGAGCAAAAGATGAAATAAAAGAAGCAATTAAAAAAGCAGATGAAACGCCAAAACAAAAAGTAACAGATTTAATTTCAAATATGTATGAGGAAATGCCTCAAAACCTTCAAGAACAATATGAAATCTATAAAGCAAAGGAGTCGAAATAACCTATGGCACAAATGACGATGATTCAAGCGATTACAGATGCACTTCGCTGTGAGATGAAAAATGACGAAAACGTATTAGTTTTCGGTGAAGACGTTGGTGTAAACGGCGGGGTATTCCGTGCTACTGAAGGACTTCAGCAAGAGTTTGGAGAAGACCGAGTTTTTGATACACCACTTGCTGAATCTGGTATCGGTGGTTTGGCGATCGGGTTAGCGTTACAAGGTTATCGACCAGTACCAGAAATACAATTTTTCGGATTTGTTTTTGAAGTAATGGATTCTATTAGTGGTCAATTAGCTCGGATGCGTTATCGTAGTGGCGGTGTTTATCAAGCGCCTGTAACGATTCGTTCTCCATTTGGAGGGGGCGTTCATACACCTGAAATGCACTCTGATAGTTTAGAAGGTTTAATGGCTCAATCGCCAGGTTTAAAAGTAGTAATACCTTCAACACCTTACGATGCAAAAGGTTTATTAATTTCATCAATTCGTGATAATGACCCAGTTGTCTTTTTAGAACATTTAAAGCTTTATCGTTCATTCCGTGAAGAGGTACCTGAAGAGGCATATACAATTCCAATTGGTAAAGCAGATGTAAAAAGAGAAGGGAAAGACTTATCTATCTTTGCATATGGCTTAATGGTACATGAAAGTTTAAAAGCTGCAGAAGAACTTGAAAAAGAAGGTTACTCAGTTGAAGTAGTTGATTTACGTACAATTCAACCTTTAGATATTGAAACAATCATTGCTTCTGTTGAAAAAACAAACCGTGCGATTGTAGTTCAAGAAGCTCAAAAGCAAGCTGGTATTGCGGCAAATGTTGTGGCAGAAATTACAGAACGAGCAATTCTTAGTTTAGAAGCACCAGTGTTAAGAGTTGCAGCGCCAGATACAGTGTACCCATTCCCACAAGCAGAAAATGTTTGGTTACCAAATTACAAAGATATTATTGAAACTGCTAAAAAAGTGTTAACATTCTAAATACTAATAAGAATAAAGCACAAAGTTGTATGAAGGAAAACTAACATCTGAACATATTGAAAGGGTGATAACTATGGCGTTTGAATTCCGCATGCCTGATATCGGTGAAGGTATCCATGAAGGAGAAATCGTAAAGTGGTTTGTTAAACAAGGGGATTTAGTAAAAGAAGATGATATATTATGTGAAATACAAAATGATAAAGCGGTTGTTGAAATCCCTTCACCAGTAGAAGGTACTGTTGAAGAGGTTGTCGTTGGTGAAGGAAGCGTCGCTGTAGTTGGAGACGTATTAATCCGTTTAGATGCTCCGGGTTATGAAAATATCCAATTAAAAGGTAATGATCATCACGAAGAAAAATCAATTTCGCCAGAAGTACAGCAAAGTGTTGAGCAAGTGAATTTAGCTCCTGAACCAACACCAGCTCCTGTTCCGACACAAACAGAAGGACCTGTAGTAGATACAAATAAACGTATTATCGCTATGCCTTCAGTTAGAAAATTTGCTCGTGACAATGATGTAGATATTCGAAGTGTAAGTGGGTCTGGAAAAAATGGTCGAATACTAAAAGAAGATATCGAGAACTTCTTGAATGGAGAAAACACAGTAAGCGCTACATCGCAAACTACAAATATAGAAGTGAATGAAGTTGGACTTAATGAGCAACCTACAGCTCCTATTGCTCCAATTCAATTAGAAGGTGATTTCCCAGAAACGAGAGAAAAAATTTCTGGAATTCGAAAAGCAATTGCAAAAGCAATGGTACACTCAAAGCAAACGGCTCCACACGTAACATTAATGGATGAAATAGATGTCACAGAATTAGTAGCACATCGTAAAAAATTCAAAGAGGTTGCATCTGAAAAAGGAATAAAGCTAACTTATTTACCTTATGTTGTAAAAGCGTTAGTATCTACATTAAAGGAATTCCCAGAATTCAACCGTTCATACGATGATGCAACAAGTGAAATAATCCAAAAACATTACTATAATATAGGTATTGCAGCGGATACAGAACGAGGCTTACTAGTTCCAGTTATTAAGAATGCAGATCGTAAATCTATCTTTGGTTTATCTAAAGAAATCAGTGAATTGGCAACGAAAGCTCGTGAAGGTAAACTAGCTCCAAATGAAATGAAAGGTGCATCATGCTCAATTACCAACATAGGTTCAGCAGGTGGTCAATGGTTTACTCCAGTAATTAATCATCCTGAAGTGGCAATTTTAGGACTTGGCAGAATTTCTGAAAAGCCTATAATAAAAAATGGTGAAATTGTAGCAGCACCTGTGTTAGCATTATCTTTGAGCTTTGATCATCGAATGATCGACGGTGCGACGGCGCAATATGCGTTAAATCATTTAAAACGTTTGCTTGCCGAACCGGAACTTTTATTAATGGAGGCGTAAAAAAATGGTAGTAGGAGATTTTGCAATTGAGATTGATACTCTCGTAGTAGGAGCTGGCCCTGGTGGTTATGTTGCAGCAATTCGTGCGGCACAAACAGGGCAAAAAGTGACTGTTGTTGAGAGAGGTGAAGTTGGTGGCGTTTGTTTAAATGTTGGATGTATTCCTTCAAAAGCATTAATTTCTGTAGGTCACCGTTTCGAACAAGCAAAACATTCAGAAGATATGGGGGTATTTGCTTCTGAAGTTAAACTTGATTTTACAAAAGTTCAAGAATTTAAAAATAGTGTTGTGAAAAAATTAACTGGCGGTGTTGCTGGTTTACTAAAAGGGAATAATATTGAAACTGTAAAAGGTGAAGCATATTTTGTAGATGCAAATACAGTGCGTGTTGTAAATGGTGATACTGCACAAACTTACACATTCAAAAATGCGATTCTTGCAACAGGTTCTCGTCCAGTTGAAATCCCAACGTTCAAATATACGAACCGTGTCATTAATTCAACAGGTGCTTTAAATTTAACTGAGCTACCTTCTAAATTAGTTGTTATCGGTGGTGGATATATCGGAACTGAATTAGGTTCAGCATTCGCAAACTTCGGTACAGAAGTAACAATTATTGAAGGCGGAAACGATATTTTAGCTGGCTTTGAAAAGCAAATGACTCAAATTGTGAAAAAAGGCCTTAAGAAAAAAGGTGTTACAATTGAAGTAAACGCATCTGCTAAAGGTGTTGAAGAGAGCGAAACTGGCGTAGTGGTTACGTATGAAGCTGGCGGAGAAGAGAAAAAAGTTGAAGCTGACTATGTATTAGTAACTGTAGGTCGTCGTCCAAATACGGATGAATTAGGCTTGGAACAAATCGGAATTGAATTTGCTGAACGTGGTCTAATCAAAGTTGATAAACAATGCCGTACAAATATTCCTAACATTTATGCTATTGGTGACATCGTTGATGGCCCACAACTTGCTCATAAAGCTTCTTACGAAGGTAAAGTCGCTGCTGAAGCAATTGCAGGAGAAAAATCAGTGGTGGATTATTTAGCCATTCCAGCAGTATGCTTCACAGATCCAGAAATGGCTACTGTTGGTTACAATGAAGAGCAAGCTAAAGCGGAAGGGCTAGAAGTAACTGCAGCGAAATTCCCATTTGCAGCAAATGGTCGTGCATTAGCATTAAACCAAACTGAAGGCTTTGTTAAATTAGTTGCTCGTAAAGAAGATGGATTATTAGTAGGTGCACAAATCGTTGGTGCTGGTGCTTCTGATATGATTTCAGAATTATGTTTAGCAATTGAAGGTGGAATGACAGCTGAAGACGTTGCTTTAACTATTCACCCTCACCCAACTCTA
The DNA here is from genome assembly GCA_023168345.1 of Lysinibacillus sp. PLM2. Taxonomy (NCBI): domain Bacteria; kingdom Bacillati; phylum Bacillota; class Bacilli; order Caryophanales; family Bacillaceae; genus Lysinibacillus; species Lysinibacillus sp. PLM2. The sequence goes on from AP025689.1 coordinate 1,173,456, forward strand.
GGTGAAATTACAATGGAAACTGCTGAAGTACTACTTGGCAACCCAATCCATATTATTTCAAAATAAATTTAATAGAATAAAACAAGTAAAGTGTAGAGAAGGTCAAACAATGGCTTTTCTACACTTTTTTTCTGTTATAAAGTTTTTAATGCATGAACTATCCTTTAATGACAAACCTTAAGTGAGACAATTACTTAATGAATTGTTAAAGGTGGGTGCTAAATTGAAAGGGTTAGTTAATTTTGTTGTGAAAAATAAGCTAGCAGTCTGGTTGTTAGCAATTATATTAATGGGTACAGGACTCTATTCTACCTATCGAATGAACATGGAAACAATCCCAGATATATCGATACCTGTTATTACAGTAATGACAGTCTATCCGGGTGCTACACCTGAGCAAGTCATGGATGATATCTCAATTCCAATGGAGAACGCTGTTACCAATCTAAGGGGTGTAGCTTCCGTTAGCTCTACTTCCTATGCCAATATGTCTAACCTCCAAATTGAATATGAATACGGCAGAGATATGGCAGAGGCAGAAAGGGAAATAAAATCTGTATTAGAAAATATTAAGTTACCAGACAATGCGCAGGAACCCTCCATAGCTCGTATAACTATAAATGCATTTCCAATATTGGCATTAAGTGTTGCCAGTGAAACAGAAGATATTGCAGAATTAACATCTACTGTAGAAGAAATAGTTGTGCCAAAATTAGAAGGAATTGATGGCGTTTCATCCGTATCTATTTCTGGTCAACATGTAAATGAAGTTGAAATGACCTTTGATGAAGCTGCTCTTTCATCCTATGGTTTAACAGAAGATACTGTAAAACAATTAATTCAGGCAAATGATTTAAAAATGCCACTTGGTTTATTTCCATTTGAAGAAAAAGAACAATCTGTAGTTGTTGATGGGAAATTTACAACAATAGAACAATTAAAGGAATTATTAATACCTGTAACACCAACAGAAGCTAATCCATCACCATTTGTATCGTTAGGTGACATTGCGTCAATTGAATTGGTTGGTAAAGTAGAATCTATTTCACGTACAAATGGTAAAGAGGCTATCGCTGTTCAAATAGTAAAAGGTCAAGATGCAAATACAGTTGCTGTAGTAAATGAGGCAAAGGACATTGCTGAGGAATTAGAAATAACTGTTGATGGATTAATTATTGATACAACCCTTGACCAAGGCGAACCTATTGAAAAATCTGTTGAAACAATGTTAAGTAAGGCGCTTTTCGGTGCAGGCTTTGCCATTTTGATTATTTTAATATTCTTAAGAGATATTAAGTCAACGATTATTTCAGTTATTTCCATTCCACTATCACTATTGATTGCATTTACAATTCTAAAACAAATGGATATTACATTAAATATGATGACTTTAGGTGCAATGACGGTAGCAATCGGACGTGTAATCGATGATTCAATCGTTGTTGTTGAAAATATATATCGTCGCTTACACTTAAAGAATGAACAGTTAAAAGGACGAGCGTTAATCCGTTCTGCAACGATTGAAATGTTTAAACCTATTTTAGCTTCGACATTAGTTACAGTTGCGGTGTTTGCTCCTCTCGTATTAGTAGGAGGAATTGTTGGAGAGTTATTTATGCCCTTCGCTTTAACGATGACCTTTGCACTGTTAGCCTCCTTATTAGTTGCGATTACGGTCGTACCCTCTCTATCCCATAGTCTTTTTAAGAAAAAACTGTACGGGAATAAAGGCCATGCGAAAATGCGAGAAGGTAAAAATAGTGCCCTTGCTAGAAATTATAAAGATCTTCTTGCATGGTCATTAAAGCATAAATGGATTTCAACACTTATAGCTGTTGCTGTACTTATAGCTAGTTTATTTTTAGCTCCAATAGTTGGGTTTAGCTTCTTACCTGCAGAGGAAGAGAAAGTATTATATTTAACCTATACGCCTGAAGCTGGTGAGTTAGAAGAAACAACATTAGAAAATGTAAGCTTTGTCGAACGGGAACTTATGGCTAGAGAGAATGTAGATATAGTTCAAGTTTCAATAGGAGGAAGTGGTAATCCTATGATGGCTATGGGCGGAGGCTCTGGCGGTGCATTAATGTACGTTATTTTTAATCCAGAGACTGAAAATTTCAGCGATGTGAAGTCAGAGATTGAAGAATATATTCTATCATTAGAACAAACGGGCACTTGGAAAAGTCAAAACTTTAATATGTCTATGTCAAGTAGCTCGTTAAGTTATACAGTGTATGGTGAAGACTTAACGGAGGTAGAGGAAGCGGTATTAGGTATAGAGAAAATCATGAATGAATCAGGTAATCTAAAGGATGTTTCCACAAGTTTAACGGAGCGTTATGATGAGTTTACATTGAGAGTAAATCAGCAAACATTATTACAATATGGCTTATCTACGATACAAATTGCAATGATGTTAAATCCAAATCAATCAGAAGAAGTTATTACGACCCTTGAAAAAGAGGGTTCTGATATAAATGTGGTTATAAAAAGTAATAAAGAAGCTGCAAATTCCATAGAGGATATGCTAGAACAATCGATACCAACACCTTTAGGTACAACCGTTCAGCTTGGCGATATTGTAGAAGTACGAGAAGGAACTGTATTTAACACTATTTCACGAAGTAAAGGTAAATTATTTGCAGATGTGTCAGGAACAGTGACCTCAAAGGATATTACGAAAGCTTCCGCAGAAGTGGAACAGAAAATTAATGAGCTTGAATTACCAAAGGGTGTTGAAATTGGTGTTAGTGGTGTAACTGCAGATATGGAAGAAGCATTTACACAGCTAGCTTTAGCTATGCTTGCAGCAATTGCGATTGTCTATTTCATTCTAGTTGTCACCTTTGGAGAAGGGCTCGCACCATTTGCGATACTATTTTCCCTTCCCTTTACGGTGATAGGATCCCTTGTTGCATTATGGATAGCAAATGAAACAATCTCTGTATCTGCAATGATGGGTATGCTTATGTTAATAGGTATTGTCGTAACAAATGCAATCGTTCTTGTGGATAGAATTATTCATATGGAACGTGAAGGAATGAAAATGCGTGATGCTATTTTAGAGGCTGGAGCGACTCGTTTAAGACCAATTTTAATGACAGCCATCGCGACAATCGGTGCACTTATACCCCTTGCGATTGGAGCAGAGGGAAGTGGTTTAATTTCCAAAGGCTTAGGGGTAACTGTAATAGGTGGGTTGCTAAGTTCAACAATTTTAACATTAATTATAGTACCAATCGTTTATGAATTATTGTCAAAAATGTTAAGAAAAAATCGAAAAGAACTGGTAGAAGATTAGGAGCAACTAGTAAAAAAGAAGTAAATATAGTAAGTAAGGAATGGCTGCAACTCGATTCTTTCGGATCGGGTTGCTTTTTTATATATTTCTAACATAGACATACATTTTTAACAGGCGTAAAATGTCTTTATTGAGGAGGTGGTTGAAATTTTAAAGGAATCGATATATTCCAGTATGATGAGGACTGTACGAACAGTTTTACAAATACTCATTTTATATATATTTCATTATTTAGGTGTACTGATAGTAACATTAACCAAAATCCCTTTACCACCAAGTGTTGTAGGATTTATCTTATTGTTTATTTGTTTACTACTTAAATGGATTAAAATTGAATTAATTCGTGACGGAGCAAGTTTTTTAATCGGATTTATGTTACTGTTTTATATTCCGCCAATGGTTGGAATTATTGAATATCCACAATTGCTATCTTATAATGGGTTAATTTTAATTCTTGGAGTAATTGTGAGTACTTTATTTGCTATCCTCATAACTAGCTTCTTAAGCCAAAAAATCGAGAAAAAAGAAGAAATGTGGAAAAAGCAAACAGTGGAAGTAAATAATCTAGATGAAATCCAGGAAAAAGAAGTAGACCAACCTATAATGGAAAAAGATGAATTAAAAATTCATAATAATATAGAAAATGAGGATTTAGAAACTGAATTAGAACAGAAGGGAGATAAAGAGGAAGAATATGTTGAGAGTAGCACTATCAATCATTAGTACAATTATTGTCTATTTGATAATGGCGAAATTATATAAACGTTACAACTATCCCTTCTTAATGCCGGTTATTACTTCGTCTATCGTATTAGTAGTAGGATTATTAATTTTTGATATTCCTTTTGAAGTATATATGGAAGGTGGACAGTGGTTGCAACACTTATTAGGACCTGCGGTAGTTGGTCTAGCATACCCGCTTTATAATCAACGACATTTACTTGTAAAATATAAATATAGTATTCTATCAGGTCTATTTATTGCTATGATGAGCGGTTTAATAAGCATTTATGTATTACTTTCGTTATTTAAAATTGATAAAGAATGGATATTAACTGCACTGCCAAAATCATTAACTACTCCAATTGCTATGCAGGTAAGTGAAACGATAGGGGGCATTGCTCCGTTAACTGCGGTATTAGTAATGCTTGCAGGGTTCACTGGTGCAATACTTGCTCCGTATATATATAAATGGACTAAGATTAATTCTCCTATAAGTCGTGGTGTTTCAATGGGAAGTGCAAGCCATGGAGTAGGAGTCTCTAAATTAAATGAGTACGGGGAAGAAGATCTTTCGATTGGTTCTGTTTCAATGAGTCTTAGTGCCGTTATTGGGGCAATTATATGTCCGATTTTTGCACTATTTATATAAAAAGTAAAAGCCCTTTAATTGAGCTTGTAACAATAGTAAAAGTCACTTTTTAACCAGAAGACGAAGATATTCTATCAGGTATAGTAACAAACATACGATTGCTAGGAAGAAGATTAGGAGCTATAGCAGTAAGGTTGTTATTCTAATGTAAGAAGGGAATTTACAACTTGAAAAAGTGTTTTTTACGGCAGACTAATCTATATAATTCAAAACAAAATGGTCGAAAATAAAGTAACACAGTATATTTAAATTAGAATAAAAAGCATCAGCCTATCAAGTCTCTTACATTAATAGGCTGATGCTTTTAATATATCGGCATACGCTCTTTAATTACTCGAACATATTGCATCGTTCTGTCTTCGGGTCCCTGTAGAGGGAGTCCTGCATCAATATTCATTTGAATATAATTTATGTTTTCTTCTGTTATTATTTCCCCGGGAATAAAAATGGGAATTCCTGGTGGATATACCATGATGAACTCTGCGCAAATATATCCCGCTGATTCTTTAAAAGGAATCATTTCTGTTGGAGAATAAAAAGCATTTCTAGGTGACATAGCAAGAGCTGGAATGTCTGGAACACTTAGCTTAGATTCCTTAACCATCGCTTCAGAATCATAGGCTTGTGACATACGTTGTAATGCATTGATTAGTAAGTTCAGTTCTTTTTTTGTATCTCCTAACGTAACAATACAAAGAATGTTATATAGGTCAGATAACTCAACTTCAATATTTGCGTTATTACGTAACCATTCTTCAGCTTCGTGTCCTGTAATTCCTAAATCTTTGACACTTATAAGTAACTTAGTTGGATCCATATCAAAAGTTGCTGATGACTTTAATAACTCACGACCAGCGCATTTTAAATGTGGAATTTTATTAATTCTTTTTCTTGCATCCTTTGAAAGGCGAATTGCTTGATCAATTAAATCGTATCCATGAATTGCTAGTTGGCGTCTAGCACTATCCAATGAAGCTAAGATAGGATAAGAAGTTGAAGTTGTCGTTAACATTGAAAAAACGGACTGAACACGATTGATGGAAACAAGTCCTTCACGAACGTTTAAAACAGAGCTTTGTGTCAAAGAGCCCCCTAGTTTGTGAACACTTGTAGCAGCCATATCAGCACCTGCTTGCATTGCTGAAACCGGTAACTCGTCATGGAATTTTATATGCACCCCATGGGCTTCATCAACAATAACGGGAATATTTCGTTCATGTGCAAGATCAACAATTTGTTTTAAATCAGCCGCAAATCCAAAATATGTCGGATTTATGACAAGCATCGCTTTTGCATCAGGATACGTAGTCAATGCTTTTTCTACAGATTCTACAGATATACCGTGGGCAATCCCATACTCTGTATCAATTTCCGGTGCGATAAAAATTGGGATGGCACCTGCAAGAACTATAGCGGACATTGTTGATTTATGAACATTCCGAGGTACTATAATTTTGTCTCCTGGACCTACGACGGACAGGATCATCGTCATAATGGCCCCACTAGTACCTTGGACGGAAAAGAATGTATAATCAGCACCGAAGGCTTCAGCTGCTAATTCTTGAGCTTCCTTTATGGCGCCCTTCGGTGAATGTAAATCATCTAGTGGAGCAATATTAATTAAATCAATTGATAGAACGTTGTCGCCGACAAACTCTCGAAAAGCTGGATCCATTCCTTGCCCCTTTTTATGGCCTGGAATATGGAACTGGATTGGATGTCTATTTCGATGTTTGAGTAATGCGTCGAACAATGGAGTTTCTAATTGTGACAACGCAGGTACCACCTCGCTTTACGTAAATTCAAAACAAGAAGAATTATAGCACCTATTAAGACTCATGACTATAAAAAAATAAAGGAATTTTACTTTAACAATAGAAAGTATTATGTTATTAGTATTTCGAAAGGGGAGATAAATATGAATTGGGAGACACGTGTAACAAAATTATTAGGCATCAAGTATCCGATAATTCAAGGGGGACTTGCATATTTAGCCTATTCAGAATTAGCTTCAGCCGTTTCAGAAGCTGGAGGTTTAGGCCAAATAACCGCTTTAACATTGAAATCACCACAAAGCTTACGTGAGGAAATACATAAGGTACGAGCTAATACAAATAAACCATTTGGTGTTAACTTTGCAATAGGGAATTACGGGAAGGGCTATGAAGAAATGGTAGAAGTAGCCGTTGAAGAAAAAGTACCTGTAATCACGATGACTGGTGGAAATCCAGCACCTTTGTTTAAATTACTGGAAAACGCAGATTGTAAAAAGCTAGTACTCGTAGCTGCACGCCGCCAAGCACAGAAGGCTGAAGAATTAGGAGCAGATGCGGTTATGGTAGTTGGTCAAGAAGGGGGAGGGCATTTAGGGCGAGACGATGTTGGTACAATGGTTCTCGTACCGCAAGTAGTTAATAGTGTCTCCATACCGGTCATTGCTTCAGGTGGAATAGGTGATGGAAGAGGCTTGATGGCCGCTCTTGCGCTAGGAGCTGAAGGTATTGAAATGGGAACGAGATTTATAGCTACGAAAGAATGTGTCCATGCTTCTCCAGAATATATTGAAGCTTTACTAAATAGTAGTGAATCGGACACAACGATTATAAAGCGTTCAATTGGTGCCCCTGCCCGTGTGTTAAAAAACGCATTTACAGAAAAAATTCTAGAAACTGAAAAAGTATCTCCTACTTATGAAGCTTTAAAGGATTTGATAAGTGGGAAAGCAAACAAAAGGTTCATTTATGATGGTGACTTTTCAAATGGATATGGCTGGGCAGGTCAAGTTGCAGGTATGATCCAAGATGTACCGACCGTCAAAGAGTTAATTGAACGAATGGTTGTACAAGCTGAAAAAATCCGAGTAAAATGGGGACAATAAATATTAAAGGCAGGGTTATTTATGGAATACTCTTATCCGATATCACCAGACTGGACAACAGAAGAGATTATAACAGTAGTTCAATTTTTTGAAGGAATTGAAAAAGCTTATGAAAAAGGGATTAAACGTGAAGATATGTTAGCTTTATATCGCCGTTTTAAACAAATTGTTCCATCCCAATCAGAAGAAAAATCAGTATTTCGCGAATTTGAAGAAGCGAGTGGCTACGTAAGCTTCCAGGTTGTGAAAAAAGCGAAAGAATTAGAAGATGGGGAAATGATTCGAGTTCAAAGATAAAAGGATGTAGCTACAAGGCTTTTGTAGCTACATCCTTTTTTATTCCTGTCCTTAAAGGGTTTAAAAAATATACTGAATAAAAATAAAAAAAGAATTAAGAAAATCAGTAGAAAAATGTAATGTTTGCTTATCATTAGTGCATATTAATTATACAACACACAAAAAAGTTGAACAAAATTTGAATTTCTATTTATTTATCATGACGTTGTATATAGGTAAGAGTGCTTCAAAAGTTTCTTCAGCAATCGACAAGAATTGATCAGACGAAAGTTGAACAGCCTCTTCACGGGAAATATGACGTCCAACCAGAAAATCACTTTTCTTTACGTCGTGTAAATAGGTTAACGCATGTTCCAATTTTTCTTCTCTACCTATTTCTAAAGATATAGCATCTTGAGACATATGATTGTTTGAGAAGATGAAATTGTTTGGAAGGTTATCGAATATTTCAATATTCTCAAGTAATCGTTTCGCCATTATATTTTTTTGTGGCGCCTCATAGATAATCGCGACAATGATGAATAAATACGTATCCCAAAGACCAATTTGAAAATGAGGAAGAGCTTTGTATCCACGTTTATAAGGAGCAAATGCAACCCAAGAATCTTTTGGAGGATTTACTGTTCTTCTAGCGTGTTTTGCAACATGTGGGAAAAACTCTTCACCTTGATTCAAACTAAGGTACTGAGAAAAGTGCTCACCAAGTATTTGGAATTTTGGACGGACAATAGTTGTTAGTGCTTCCATACGTTGCTCTAGTCCATCAATTCTAAAAACATCGAAATCTTCATTAGTCCATTTAATTTTATTTAACATCTTTGTTCCACCTTTCAAAAATGATGTTTATTTTCATTGTTTTTTGGGAAAAATCTTGTAACAATAGCTTTTCGTGAAAAAGTTTTTTAAAAAGGAAAGGGAAGTGATTCATATGAAACAGATGATTAAAATTATACGTAAAGTTGACATTGAAAAGCAATACGAACATGTTTTACGTTTAGAACTTGATTATGAATTAGCCTCACTTTATTCCGCTATGCAAGAAAACAATGAAGAGGAAATGGAAAAATGTAAAAAACGCCTGAAGGAGATTCAAGACGAGTTAGATGGTCTTCATGCATATGTATGAAAATTGCATATTCAACTAAAAATCACTTGCAAATCACAAGTTGCAAGTGATTTTTTGTTATAATGAAGTATGGGATATTACAATGATTTCATACAGTATCCCTGTTTGGGAAGGTGGGGGAAAATGGATTTACATCGTATTGATGAATTTGCAAAGGAAATGATATTTGAAGCTGGGAAACGTATAAGGGATGCCTTTTCATATGAACTAAAAGTAGAAACAAAATCGGATGCTAATGATTTAGTTACAAACATTGACCGTGAAACAGAATTGTTCTTTATTGAAAAAATCAACACTTTTGCTCCACATCATAAAATAATTGGTGAAGAGGGAATGGGAGAAAAGGTTGAATCCCTTGATGGGCCAGTTTGGATTATTGACCCAATCGATGGTACCATGAATTTTGTAAAACAACATCGTCATTTTATGATTACAATTGGTTTTTTTGTTAACGGAATTGGAAAATTAGGGTACATATTTGATGTGATGAGAGAGGATTTGTTTTATGCAATCGCTGATGAAGGCGCATGGTATAATGACTCTCCACTGCGAAAATTAAAGCCAATCGATATAAAAGAGGCTGTTATTGGAATTAATGCAAGCTGGGTTACACCAAATAGACGAGTAAACCATGAAAAAATAATCGATTTGGTAAAAACAGTCCGGGGTACTCGTTCATATGGTTCTGCAGCAATGGAAATCGCATTTGTCGTAAGTGGAAAGTTAGATGCATACTTATCGATGAGACTTTCTCCTTGGGATATTGGAGGAGGAATAATTATCGCTAAAGAGGTTGGTGCTGTCGCAACAAATTTCAAAGGCGAAAATTTTGATTTATTATCAACAGATACATTTATCATCGCGAACCCATCCATTCATCAACTCATTTTAGAAGAATATATTGAAGAAAAATAAAACACCGCAATAGTGTTTAAGTAGAAACTTAACACTATTGCGGTGTTTTGTTTGTTAAAACAACAGAAGGAATTTTTCTTGTTTTGTCCTTTAATGAATGTAATTCTTTTTTAGTGAAAAAATAAAAATTAATAATTGTATTAAAGGTATCCCTGATTACGAAATTTGCGTTTCATTGTAAATCCTAATAAAAAGACTACAATTAGAGCGATTACAGCAGCAATCGCACCAAATACACTTTGAACAGCTATAGCATAGCCAATAGAAACCATCGATAAAATTGCAGCTAAAGCGAAGATAAACATGACAAGTTTTGCTAAGTTCATTTAAAAGCCTCCCTTTTTGTTAGGAATTTCATTCATATCCATTTACGTAATTAATAATTTGATAAAAAAACTTTAAAAGACAAGATACTTCTACATGTGCTATAATAACACAGTTAATCATACGAAAAAAAGAATGTGGAGTGGAATAATGTCAAACTTAAGACAAGATTTACGCAATATTGCAATTATCGCGCACGTTGACCATGGGAAAACAACACTTGTGGATCAATTATTAAAACAGTCTGGAACATTCCGTACGAATGAGCATGTTGAAGAACGTGCAATGGACTCTAATGATATCGAACGTGAACGTGGTATTACAATTTTAGCTAAAAATACAGCAGTAAATTATGAAGGTACAAGAATTAATATTTTAGATACACCAGGACATGCGGACTTTGGTGGAGAAGTAGAACGTATTTTAAAAATGGTAGACGGTGTTTTACTTGTAGTTGATGCTTATGAAGGTTGTATGCCGCAAACTCGCTTTGTATTGAAAAAAGCATTAGAGCAAAAATTAACGCCTATCGTAGTTGTAAATAAAGTAGATAAAGATTCAGCTCGTCCTGAAGAAGTAGTAGACGAAGTGCTTGATTTACTAATTGAATTAGGTGCGGATGAAGAGCAATTAGAATTCCCTGTTGTTTTCGCTTCAGGTGTAAATGGTACTGCATCACTTGATCCAGACCCTTCAAAACAAGAAGAAAATATGAAATGCTTATTCGAATCAATTATCGAACATATCCCTGCACCAGTAGATACTCGTGAAGAACCATTACAATTCCAAGTAGCATTACTTGATTATAATGACTTCGTTGGACGTATCGGAATTGGGCGTGTATTCCGCGGGAAAATTCATGTTGGTCAACAAGTAGCTCTAATGAAACTTGATGGCACAGTGAAAAACTTCCGTGTGACAAAAATCTTTGGTTTCTTCGGTTTAAAACGTGAAGAAATCCAAGAAGCATATGCCGGTGACTTAATTGCCGTATCTGGTATGGAAGAAATCAATGTGGGTGAAACAGTTTGTCCTGTTGAGCATCAAGAAGCGTTAACACCTTTACGTATTGATGAGCCTACATTACAAATGACATTCTTAGTAAACAATTCTCCATTTGCTGGTCGCGAAGGAAAATGGATTACTTCTAGAAAAATTGAAGAGCGTCTTCGTGCACAATTGCAAACAGACGTATCTCTACGTGTAGAAGATACAGATTCACCTGATGCTTGGATTGTTTCTGGTCGTGGTGAACTTCACTTATCGATCTTAATCGAAAACATGCGTCGTGAAGGTTATGAGTTACAAGTGTCTAAGCCTCAAGTAATCATCCGTGAAATTGATGGCGTAAAATGTGAACCGATTGAACGCGTACAAATCGATGTACCAGAAGATAGTGTAGGTTCAGTGATTGAATCACTTGGTAACCGAAAAGGTGAAATGTTAGACATGATCAATGAAGGTAATGGACAAGTTCGTTTAATCTTCATGGTTCCAGCTCGTGGATTAATCGGGTATACAACAGAATTCATGTCTTTAACAAAAGGATTCGGTATCATTAACCATACATTCGATTCTTATCAACCAGTTGTTGCAGGCCGTGTTGGTGGACGTCACCAAGGTGCGCTTGTATCGATGGAAACAGGAAAAGCAACTACTTATGGTATGATGCAAATTGAAGATCGTGGTACACTATTCGTTGAACCAGGTACTGAAATTTATGAAGGTATGATCGTTGGTGAAAATAACCGTGATAACGATATTACTGTAAACATTACAAAAATGAAGCAGAAAACAAATGTACGTTCTGCAACGAAAGACGCAACGAATGTTATTAAAAAACCTCGTATCTTAACGCTTGAAGAAGCACTTGAATTTTTAGATGAAGATGAGTACTTAGAAGTAACACCAGTATCCATCCGTCTACGTAAACAAATTTTAGATAAAAATGAACGTGAAAAATTGGCGAAAAAGAAAAAATTCGCTGAACAATAGGCAAATAGCATTATTTGGGGAATATGAAAGGTGTTGGGGAAGATGAACTTGTTAGGCACACTAAATTTCATTCAAGCATCTGCACCTGCAAATTTGACAGAGAATGAGTTTGTATTCGGTCGAATGGCGGGCATTACTCGCTACATTTATGAGAATATGCCATCCTACGAAATGGCAGGCTATGTTGTATTTTTCTTAGTATTTATCTTATCTGCAATTGTCTTTAAACTTGGTTTTGCTAAAAATGATTTACCACTTATTAAAAATATCATCATATATATTTTCTTGTTCATAGGTTGTATTGTATTAACATTTTTAGCTTTATTCTTACCAATGATCGAAGGACTAATTGTAGCAGCATTAATTCTTATTGTTTACAAAATCCGCTTATGGCGTGAAAAACGTGAAGCATCTGCTGCGGATACAAAATAATAACCAGATTAGGTATATCCTAACAATTAAAGCAAGTGGAGAAAATGAAACGTTTTCTCTGCTTGCTTTTTATTTTTAAATCAAATGCTGTGTTATGTGATTATAGACAGAGTGGTCTGATAATAGCCAATCAAGGCAAGATAATAGACAAAAATTTAGGGATAATAGACAACCTAAAGCAGATAATCGACAACGGCAAAAGTGGGGGTCTGATAATAGCCAATCAAGGCAAGATAATAGACAAAAATTAAGGGATAATAGACAACCTAAAGCAGATAATCGACGACGGCAAAAGTGGGGGTCTGATAATAGCCAATCAAGGCAAGATAATAGACAAAAATTATGGGATAATAGACAACCTAAAGCAGATAATCGACAACGGCAAGAGTGACGGTTCGATAATAGCCAATCAAGGCAAGATAATAGACAAAAATTAAGGGATAATAGACAACCTAAAGCAGATAATCGACAACGGCAAAAGTGGCAATCAGATAATAGACAAACCGCACAAGATAATTGACAACTCTAAGCACACAATAGACAACGGCAAACAGAGAAATCCGATTTTGATAAATCTCCTAACCACGCCTCCCATATTCATTAGGTATTAACACATTTTTTCGTATTTGCATAATCTACTCTAGATAAAAGAACGAGAAAGAGGAGGTTAGAGTACGTGAAAAATTGGTTGAAGCCAAGTTTACTTGTTTTCTTTTCCTTTTTAATGCTACTAGTATTGGCAGCTTGTGGTGGCGGTGAAGAGATGAAAAAAGTAAAAGTCGGTGAAGTAACGCGTTCCATTTTCTATGCCCCGCTTTATGTTGCCATTGAAAATGGTTACTTTGAAGAAGAAGGACTTGAAATTGATTTATCAACGATTCCTGGTGGAGATAAAACAATGACAGCCCTCTTGTCTGATGGTATAGATGTTGCTCTTGTAGGGTCAGAAACGTCAATCTATGTCGCTGCTCAAGGCGCAAATGACTCAATCAAAAACTTTGCGCAATTAACACAAACTGATGGGACGTTTTTAGTTTCTCGTGAGCCAATTGAAAACTTTACATGGGATATGTTAAAAGATTCTACATTCCTTGGCCAACGTAAGGGTGGTATGCCTCAAATGGTAGGGGAGTATGTTTTAAAACAACATGGTATTGACCCGCAGAATGATTTAGAGTTAATTCAAAATATTGATTTTGCAAATATTTCAACTGCCTTTGCTTCAGGTACTGGTGATTTTGTTCAATTATTTGAACCAACTGCAAGTATTTTTGAAGAAGAAGGAGTTGGGTATATCGTAGCTTCATTTGGTACTGAGTCAGGTCATGTACCTTATACCGTATTTATGGCGAAGGATAGCTTTATGAATGCAAGTCCAGAAACAGTTGAAGCATTTACAAGAGCCATTAAAAAGGCTCAAGATTTCGTATATTCAAGCTCAGCAGAAGAAGTTGCAAATGCAATTTCTCCATATTTCGAAGACACAGAGGTTGATTTAATCGCTACAGTTGTTGACCGATATCGTGCTCAAGAATCATTTGCAAAAGACCCGATTTTAGATGAAGAAGAATGGAACAATCTACAAAATATTATGGATGAAGCTGGAGAATTACCTGAAAGAATTCCATACGAAGAACTGGTGGATACTACATTCGCAGAAAAGGTTACGGATTAAAATGAGTTTTCTAACTGTCAGCAATGTTCATCACACATATTTCTCTAGCGAGGCAGCGACTGAAGCATTACAAGATATTAATTTATCAATTGAAAAAAGTGAGTTTGTTTCATTCGTTGGACCTAGTGGTTGCGGCAAAACGACACTTTTATCAATTATCGCTGGATTGTTCCAACCTACTGCAGGAAAAGTGCTCATTGAAGATCAGGACGTTTTTGCAAATGCTGACTTGTCAATTGGATATATGCTTCAACAAGATTATTTATTTCCATGGAAGACTATTGAGGAAAACGTAACACTGGGATTAAAATTACTAAATAAAAATAAAGAAGAAGCAAAGGAAATTGCATCAACACTATTAGAAGACGTTGGCTTACCTTCGATAGAAAAAAAGTATCCAAGAGAATTATCAGGTGGAATGAGACAAAGGGTTGCATTAGCAAGAACTTTAGCAGTTGACCCCAAAATTTTATTACTTGATGAACCATTTTCGGCTCTTGATTACCAATCAAAATTAAAGCTTGAAGATTTAGTCCATAAGCTAATGAAAGAATACGGGAAAACTGCTATTCTTGTCACACATGACATTGGGGAAGCAATCGCCATGAGCGATCGGATTTTCCTATTTTCCCCGAGCCCTGGTCGATTGTATCAAACCTTTGAAGTTCCTGCTGATTTGAAAAAATTAACCCCATTCGAAGCACGATCACATTCAAGTTATTCCGAGCTATTCCAGACTATATGGAAGGAGCTGGAAAGCCTTGAACATCAGTAAATTACATGAACAGTTTAAAGCGAATTTAAGAAAAGAAAAAAGATGGGTCCGATTTTATCAGCTTTTAATTTTAATTTTGTTTTTCGGACTTTGGGAAGTGGCTTCAAATTTCCGTTGGATAGATCCTCTTATCTTTAGCTCACCTTTTAAAATTGTAGAACTGCTAATTGAGAAGGTAAGTGACTATTCATTACTCTATCACTCTAGTTATACATTATTTGAAACCGTCCTTGGTTTTATCCTAGGAACTTTTATAGGGACAATATTAGCAGCTATTCTTTGGTGGTCACCATTTCTATCAAAAGTGCTGGATCCATATTTAGTGGTATTAAATTCAATGCCAAAAGTTGCTCTTGGACCCATTTTAATCGTAGCAATGGGCCCTGGTATGAAATCCATTATTACAATGGGTGCGATTATTTCAGTTATTATTTCAACAATCGTCATATATACAGCATTTAGAACCGTTGATTCAAACTATTTAAAGGTATTACAAACATTTAATGCTACACGAGTACAGATGTTTAAAGAAGCGATTTTACCTGCTTCTTTTCCTACGATTATCTCGACCTTAAAAGTAAATGTTGGATTATCTTGGGTAGGTGTAATTGTAGGTGAATTCTTAGTATCGTCACAAGGATTAGGCTATTTAATCATTTATGGCTTCCAAGTATTTAACTTCAATCTTGTATTAATGAGCTTGCTAGTAATAGCGATTTTTGCAACGATTATGTATCAACTAGTCGAGTTATTAGAAAAAAAGTTAATTAAAGATGAATAGATGGTTCCATTTACACATAAAAAATCCTTGAACAATAAAAATGTTCAAGGATTTTTGCCATTTAAATATGAAGCGTCATTATAATGCTAGAAATTAACCCATATGGATAGTAGTTAAATCAAAGCAATAGCAATATATCAACGTTTTAAAAGTTATAGATACTCTTCAGCTTGTCTTGTTGAATTTCGGTAAAAACGGAATTTTCCCGTTGCGATTCGCTCTTCTGTTTTTTTAGAAATTCTATCATGGCAATTTTCACACATATACGTATGAATAGGTCGATTACGTAATTTTTTTGATAGTGGTAAGTCATCACTAATGTTGTTTATCGCATCACAAATGACACATTTAACACGCATACATATTCCTCCTATTCAACACGAATTGCACAAATATTTTTTATAGGATTTTCAACATTAGAACCATCACCTAATAATAAATGAACAGGTCCATCCTCTGTAAGCGGTTTACCTTCTTGGCTGAATTTAAAGATTAATGTATTAGCCTCTTCAAGGGAAAATGTATGCTCTGAACCATCTTTACATTCAAATACAACACGAGTAGCATCATCTTGTAAGCCTGCGTTTTTAAGGAAATATTTTATTTCAATGCCAAATGTACCAGTTTTCATACCTTGGCGATCAAACTTTCTTTCAGTTTTTAATGTAGGTGGAAATGTAGCACCTTCCATAATTTCTCTTGACCAATGTTTCCCCATAGCGAGTAAATATTTTAAGTCTTCTGATTCGTGCTCATTTTTTTCTGTAAAATATGTTTTTAAATCAAGACGACGATCGTCGAATATCCAGACAGTAGGATCTAATGTGATTTTATATGTAACAGCACCTTTTATAGGAATGATATTTTCCATGTTCTACTACTCCCCCTAAAATAGATATCATGTACAGTATAACGCTTGTAGCATTAATTAATAAAGAAATATAATTTAGTATGTCTCAATTAGTGTGAATTCACTTGCTTTTTTATCTTTCAAAAGATAAACTTTATAAAGATAGAATAGAAGAAATATCAAATGATGGGGGCGTCCTCATGGATACGAAAAGTCAAGCTTCCTTTCAAGAGAAAGCTTTAGAATTATTACTTCATGATGCAGATAAAATTGCAAAGTTAATCAAAGTTCAGATGGATCATTTAACAATGCCATCTTGTCCTTTATATGAAGAAGTATTAGATACACAGATGTTTGGGCTATCTAGAGAAATTGATTTTGCAGTAAAATTAGATTTAATTTCGCGTGAAAAGGGAAAAGAGATTCTAGATACACTCGAAAAAGAACTATCTTTATTGCACGATGCATATACAAACAAATAATAGAATCAACTCAAAACGCTGTAGACGCGATTTGAGTTTTTTTTCTAATAAAGAGGTTTTAGGGAATGAGAAAATACATTGCATATTATGTAAGGAATTTTGATTATTCGATATTTTTTACGTATGTATTTTTATGCTTATTTGGTCTAATCATGATTTATAGTTCGAGCATGATGGTTGCTATTGTTTTAGAAGAGGCACCACCTGATTATTTTTATAATAAACAGTTAATAAATTTAGTTATCTCATCGCTAGTATTTCTTTTTGGCGCATTTTTACCATATAAACATTATAGCAATAAGAAATTAATGGTCGCTATGACGGTAGGTATGATATTCATACTTATATGGCTTTGGTTATTTGGTGTCGGTATGGAACAAACCGGTTCAAAAAGTTGGATTGATTTAGGGGTAATGAATTTCCAACCATCCGAAGTTGCGAAACTATTTGTAATATTATATTTTGCTGGAGCCTTTTATAGAAAAAGTCTAAATAATCCATTAGAAAATTTGCAGCCAAACAATATTATTTATCCTATTATCGTCTGGATTTTTATTATTTTTTGTGTTGCGAATGAAACAGATCTTGGAGCAGTCATCATACTATCTGGTATAGCATTTGCAGTGGTTGCAGCAAGTGGAATGAGCTTTAAAGCATATTTAAAATTCTTCTCAGTATTAGGGTTGCTTGGCGGAGCATTAATGGGTTTTATACTACTAGTAAAAGGGGATACGATTTTTACTGAAAATCGATTAGGTCGATTACAGTCATTTTTAAACCCATTTGAATATGAATCAGGTTCAGGACACCAAATTATAAATGGTTATATTGCAATAGGTTCAGGGGGGCTAGAAGGGGTTGGACTGGGACAATCTGTACAAAAACTAGGCTATTTACCGGAACCGCAAACAGACTTTATAATGGCGATAATAGCTGAAGAATTGGGAATTTTTGGTGTTATATTAGTTTTAGGTGGTCTAGGTTTCATTGTATTTAGAGGATTATATATTGCTATGAAAACTAGAGACCCACTAGCTAGAATGATTTCAGCAGGAATTTCAAGCTGGATAGCAATCCAAACCTTTATCAATTTAGGTGGGATTTCCGGTTTGATTCCTTTAACAGGTGTAACTTTACCATTTATCAGTTATGGAGGTTCTTCTTTAATCATGCTATCACTAGCTATGGGTATACTGATAAATGTCTCCATGTATGTAAAGTTAGAAAAGAAAAGACAATAGGGGTGGGAAGATGAGAAAGATTCACAAGATTTTAGTAGCAAACAGAGGGGAAATTGCAATACGTATTTTTAGAGCTTGTAATGAACTAAACATACGGACAGTGGCCATTTATTCAAGGGAGGATAGCGGTTCACACCATCGCTACAAATCTGATGAATCCTATTTGGTTGGAGTAGGGAAAAAACCTATCGATGCTTATTTAGATATCGATGGAATTATTGAAATTGCAAAACATGCAAATGTTGACGCGATTCATCCTGGATATGGTTTTTTATCTGAAAATGTTCATTTTGCAAGACGCTGTGAAGAAGAGGGAATTATTTTTATAGGACCTAAATCAGAGCATTTAAATATGTTTGGGGATAAGGTTAAAGCAAGACAGCAAGCAATCAATGCTAAAATTCCAGTAATCCCTGGGAGCGATGGTCCAGTTAAATCTCTTGAAGAGTTAGAAACCTTCGGGGACACTTATGGCTACCCATTAATGATAAAAGCTGCTCTTGGTGGCGGTGGTCGTGGAATGAGGTTAGTACAATCAAAAGATGAATTGGCATCTAGCTATGAACGAGCAAAATCTGAAGCCAACGCAGCATTCGGATCAGATGAAGTATATGTTGAAAAGGCAATTATAAAACCGAAGCATATAGAAGTACAGATATTAGGTGATAACGAAGGGAATATCATCCATTTATATGAAAGAGATTGCTCGATTCAAAGAAGACATCAGAAGGTAGTTGAAATAGCACCTTCAAATGCACTTCAGAAAGATCTTCGAAATCGAATTTGTGATGCAGCAGTTCAGTTAATGAAAAATGTGAATTATATTAATGCAGGTACTGTTGAATTTTTAGTAGCCGGAGATGAATTTTATTTCATTGAAGTTAATCCGCGAATTCAAGTTGAACATACAATTACAGAAATGATTACAGGTATTGATATTGTTCATGCACAAATTAAAGTAGCAGAAGGGTATGCACTACATTCAGATTATATAAATATTCCAAAGCAAAGCGATATTCCATTATTCGGCTATGCGATACAATCACGTGTGACAACAGAAGATCCAGCGAACAATTTTATGCCTGACACAGGTAAAATAATGGTCTACCGCTCAAGTGGTGGATTTGGTGTTCGTTTAGATGCGGGTAATGGTTTCCAAGGAGCTGTTGTAACACCGTACTATGACTCCCTATTAGTTAAAATATCGACATGGGGAAATACATTTAGCGAAGCTGCAGCTAAAATGGACAGAAATTTGCGAGAATTCCGTATCCGTGGCGTGAAAACAAATATTCCGTTTTTAGAAAACGTAGTAAAACATACTAAATTTATTTCAGGTGATTTTGATACAAGCTTTATTGATTCAACACCAGAATTATTTGAATTTCCTATTCGAAAAGACCGAGGAACAAAACTATTAAACTATATTGGAAATGTGACGTTAAACGGCTTCCCAGGTATCGAAAAGCAAAAGAAACCTATTTTCGTTCAGCCTACGAAGCCAAATATAAATTTGAAAACAGAAATTCCTGATGGAACAAAGCAAATTTTAGACAGTCGAGGCGCGGATGGTTTAGTTGAATGGATAAAAGAACAAGAAGATGTGCTAATTACTGATACTACTTTCCGAGATGCCCATCAATCACTTCTTGCGACAAGAGTCAGATCTCAAGATATGTACCAAATTGCAGACTACAATGCCCGTTTGTTACACAATTTCTTTTCCTTTGAATTATGGGGTGGTGCAACGTTTGACGTAGCATACAGATTCCTTAAAGAAGATCCTTGGGCACGATTAGAAAAGCTTCGTAAACAAATGCCAAATGTATTGTTCCAGATGCTATTTAGAGGAGCAAATGCAGTAGGCTATAAAAATTACCCTGATAATTTAATTCGTGAGTTTATTAAGGAATCAGCAAATACTGGAATTGATGTATTCCGAATTTTCGATAGTTTGAACTGGATAAAAGGTATGGAAATTGCGATTGATGAAGTACGTCAAACTGGTAAAATTGCTGAAGCAGCAGTTTGTTATACAGGAGATATTTTAGATGATTCAAGAGCGAAATACACTGTTCAGTACTATAAGGATATGGCAAAAGAGCTTGAAGCACAGGGGGCACATATATTAGCGATTAAAGATATGGCAGGTCTACTCAAGCCAGAAGCAGCATATCGCCTCATATCAGAATTAAAAGATTCAACTGCATTACCAATTCACCTTCATACACATGATACTAGCGGTAATGGTATTTACACATATGCAAAGGCAATTGAAGCTGGTGTAGATATTATAGATACTGCACTTGGCTCGATGTCAGGTTTAACTTCTCAGCCAAGCATCAATTCACTTTACTATGCAATGAAGGGTAGTAAACGTGAGATTAAGGCTAATATCGGGGCACTTGAGCAATTATCCTATTATTGGGAAGATGTTCGAAGCTTTTACAGTGATTTTGAAAGCGGTATGAAGAGTCCGCACTCTGAAATATATGTTCACGAAATGCCAGGTGGACAATATAGTAATTTACAGCAGCAAGCAAAAGCAGTTGGGTTAGGTGATCGCTGGGAAGAAGTGAAAAGGATGTATTCCCGTGTGAATATGTTGTTTGGTGACATTGTAAAGGTAACACCATCATCAAAGGTCGTAGGCGATATGGCGCTGTTTATGGTGCAAAACGATTTGAATGAAGAGAATATCTATACAAGAGGGTTATCAATTGATTTTCCAGATTCAGTAGTTGAATTATTCCAAGGATATTTAGGTCAAGTTCATGGGGGCTTCCCTCAAGAGTTGCAAAAAGTAATCTTAAAGGATAAAGAAGCAATAACTGTCCGCCCTGGTGAATTACTAGAACCTGTTGATTTCAATCAAATTCAAGATATGTTATCTCAAAAGTTTAATCGCGAAATGTCGAAGAAGGATATATTAGCTTATGCACTATATCCAAAAGTATTTGAAGACTATTTATTAGCTACTGATTCCTTTGGCGATATTTCTGTGTTAGATACGCCAACATTCCTCTATGGTTTAAAATTAGGGGAAGAAATCGAGGTTGAGATTGAAAAAGGGAAGACATTAATTATAAAATTGATTGAAATCGGTGAACCGCAACATGATGGAACTCGTATTCTTTACTTTGAATTGAATGGGCAATCTCGAGAACTCGTTATTCAGGACTTAACTGTTGAAGTCGACGGTAAAATTTCATTAAAGGCAGATCCAAGTAATCCAAATCAAATTGGTGCTACAATGCCAGGAACTGTTTTAAAAGTAGTAGTATCAAAAGGAAGCCCAGTAAAACGTGGGGATCATTTATTAATTACCGAAGCAATGAAAATGGAAACAACTGTCCAAGCACCAAAAGACGGTGTAGTAAAAGAGGTATATGCAAAAGCTGGAGATGCCATTTCTACTGGAGATTTGTTAATAGAATTTGAATAAAATTTAGGGGATTTTCTAAAAACCATAGATAAACTTGAGCTTTTGAATTCAAGTTTGTTTATGGTTTTTATATTTGGGAACGTTCAGCAATAACAAACATAGAAAAATCAAAAGTAGTATATTCATAGACTAAATATAAAAAGAGGAGACTCACCTCATAGATGAGAATCCTCTTTTTCCATTAATATTACATATTTCTCTTTTCATTATGATTGCTCCGTGCGATTAATAAAATCATGTAGCAGAACATTCCAAACAATAATGTAATAAACAATGAATGCAGTAATGATACGAATAGATCAAGCATTGTTAATACTACTAACATACCTGCAATGATTTGCAATACTACTAGGGTAAAGTTTACGATCCAACCCCAATAGATAACACGCTGGTCTTTATAATGCTTCACTGCATACCAAGTAATATATGCGATCCAAATAAAGATAATAAGAACTGCAATACGGTGTCCCATTTGCACCCATTGGTACATATTGTCCGGTAATGCAAAGGGCTGACTGTTGTCACAGAATGGCCAATCTAGACATACAAGGGAAGACCCTGTATGGCGAACAAGTGCACCAGTATAGATGACAATATATGAATAAAGTGTGACTCCGACCGTATGCCATTTAAGTTTTTTATCTATAAATACTTTATCAGCATCGAACTTCGTATCTACTTCAAATACAATCATTGATAATAACAATATAGCAGCAAATGAAATTAAAGAAATACCAAAATGAAGGGCTAAAATGAAATCGCCTTGCCCCCAAAGTACTTGTGCAGCACCGATTAAGGCTTGTGCTAACAAGAAGAAGATTGCAAGTACACCTAAAAACTTCACTTCACGGATATGTCCAAGCTTTCGCCAAGTCATAATAACTAAGAGAAGTACAAGAATTGAAACAGCACCAGTAACTAATCGATGCGAAAATTCTATTAATACTTCTGTTGTTATTTTTGTAGGAATAAGCTCACCATTACATCCAGGCCAATGTCTACCACAGCCTAAACCACTGTCGGTTTTTGTAACAAGTGCACCACCTAATAAAATAAACAACATACCGAGTGTTGTTGCAACTGCAATCCATTTTAATAGTTTATTTTGTCTTTGTTGCATGAAAGAACACCTTCTTTATCTATGAAAAACGCTATTAAAGCGTTACTGCCATTTATGATGATAGCGAATAAATGGATAAAAGACAACTTCAAACGAGACTCACTTACTAGAAGGTGGAGCTATTTCACAAATTGTTCACAACTTTGTATCTTAACTTTCACAAAAATAGGAGTAAAATGCGTTAATATAGTGCTATTGTGTTTTTATCCTGCAAACAATTCCATTTCGACTATCTTGTTCTAAATTTCACTTAATATCTAGAAATCAAGAACAAATTTCGATATAGTTATTGTGAGCGGAATATGCTTACAAAAATGAAAGGAGGAAATCATGTCAAACGATAGAGCACTAACTGCTGCTAGAAAAACAGGTCCTGTTACTAATTCTCTTCTAAAAGATTTTCTCGCGCTTATCAAGATAGGAATTGTTAATTCTAATTTAGTAACAACCTTTACCGGTATGTGGTTAGCATTTCAGTTTACAGGTTTGCACTTTCTGCAATATCTTGATTTAATCGCTTACACGATGTTAGGTGCTGCTTTAATTATTGGTGGATCAGCGGCGATGAATAATTACATAGATCAGGATATTGATCCAATAATGAAAAGAACGAAAGCAAGACCAACTGTAACTGGCAGATTTAAACCAAACGTCGTTTTGATAATATCTCTTTCATTTTTATTTGTAGGCGAAATTTTGTTATTTACGGCATCAATCATTGCCGGCATGTGGGGACTAATTGGTATACTAGCTTATGTAGTTCTTTATACTATTTGGGCTAAAAGAAGGTTTGTAAGTAACACGGTAGTGGGAAGTATATCTGGTGCAATTCCACCTATTATTGGCTGGGCTGCTGTAGACCCTACATTCAGTTGGGAAGCACTAGCATTATTCTTAATTATGTTTGCATGGCAACCACCGCATTTTTATGCACTTGCAATGAAACGTAAAAATGAATATAGTGCTGCAAATATACCGATGCTACCTGTTGTGAAAGGTTTTAGAAGGACAAAAATATCAATGCTGCTTTGGATTTTGTTGTTAATACCATTACCTTTCTTATTATATAAGTTAGGTATAGTATTCTTATTTCTAGCAACAGTATTAAACTTAGGATGGTTATGTTTAGCTATTTCTGGTTTTAGCATAAAAGATGATATAAAATGGGCAAATAAAATGTTTGTCTATTCGTTAAATCACATGACAACAACCTTTGTTTTGATGATCATCTTTGCGATATTTATTTAGCTGTTAATTTGAATTCTTCTTGGAATAATTCATAAGAATTACTTATTAGCACAACTTAATATCTAAAACTACGTGTGTAATCATTTTAAATTAAGGGGATTCTTCTTAAGATTAGAATTCACATATATAGCAAATACCAATGTCCTAATTTACACATGATAATACAACAAAGAAAGAGGGGTTTTATTAAGCTATGATGAAAGGGCTTAAAAAATGGCGTCTATTTTCGCTATTGGCATTAATGACAGTTTTTCTTTCAGCTTGTGGTGAAGAATATATTTCTACACTTCAACCAGCTGGTGCAGTTGGGAAAGAACAATTTGATTTATTGTTATTCTCAATTACAATCATGACGCTAGTTGTAGTAGTTGTTTCTGTTATTTATTTATATGCTTTTGTTAAATTCCGCCGATCTAAAGTAGGCGAAGACCACATGCCAAAACAAGTTGAAGGTAGTCATGTACTTGAAACAATTTGGACAGTGATTCCGATTGTACTTTTACTAATCTTAGCTGTACCAACTTTAATGTCTACTTATAAATTCGCTGATGTTGCGGCAATGGATGAAGTAGATGAAAATAATGAAAAAGTTGCTTTAACAGTAAATGTAACAGCAAAATTATACTGGTGGGAGTTCGAATATCCTGATTTAGGAATCGTAACAGCACAAGAATTAGTTGTTCCTACTGGTGAAAAAGTGTACTTCAATTTAAAATCTGCAGATGTTAAGCACTCATTCTGGATTCCGTCTATCGGTGGTAAGATGGATACTAACGTAGAAAATATTAATAAGTTCTACCTAGTATTTGATGAAGAATCAGAAGGTCTAAAAGATGGCGTATTCTATGGTAAATGTGCTGAGCTTTGCGGTCCTTCACACGCTTTAATGGATTTCAAAGTTAAAACTTTATCTCCAGAAGCATTCGATACTTGGGTTGCTTCAATGCAAGATACAGAAGGTCAGACAGCTGATGCTGAATCTACTGATTTAGGTGAAGCAACATTTGCTGCAAACTGTTTAGGTTGTCACGCCGTTACATCTGTAACAGGTATGCCTGCAGGAGCTGCAATGGGACCAAACTTAACTACATTTGGCGATCGTAGTCATATCGTTGGTTTCTTAGATCACACTAAAGAAAACTTGGTAAAATGGATTGAAAATCCAGAAGAATACAAACCAGGTAACTTGATGTCAGGTAAGTATAATGAATTATCAGACGAAGAAATCAGCGCAGTAGCAGACTATATCATGAGCTTATCTGTAGAACAATAAATAGATCTAGATTGAAACTTTGAAGGAGGTTAAGGTTGTGAGCTCTGTCGCAATTGGTAAGAAAAAGGGCTTTGGAGCAACTATTTGGGACTATTTAACAACTGTTGACCATAAAAAACTAGGGATTATGTATTTCTTAGCTGGATTACTATTCTTTGCAATCGCTGGTTTTGAAGCATTATTAATGCGTATACAGTTGATGGTACCAAATAATGATTTTGTAGCTGCAGGCCTATTTAATGAGTTATTAACAATGCACGGTACAACAATGCTATTCTTAGCGGCGACACCGTTGCTATTTGGTTTTATGAATGCCGTTGTGCCATTACAAATTGGTGCACGTGACGTTGCATTTCCATTCCTAAATTCACTAGGATTTTGGTTATTCTTCCTAGGTGCACTTTTTATGCATCTGTCATTCTTCCTTGGAGGAGCACCTGATGCAGGATGGACTTCTTATGCATCTTTATCTTTATATTCACCTGGACATGGTATTGACTTCTATGTATTAGGTTTACAAATTTCTGGTGCTGGTACGTTAATTTCTGGTATTAACTTCATTGTCACAATTATTACAATGCGTGCACCTGGTATGACATTTATGCGTATGCCATTATTCACTTGGACTTCATTACTTTCAAGTGCATTAATTTTATTCGCATTCCCTCCACTAACAGTTGGTTTATTCTTCATGTTAGTTGACCGTATGTTCGGAGCGAATTTCTTTGATCATACAATGGGTGGTAACACAATTATTTGGGAACACTTATTCTGGATCTTTGGACACCCAGAGGTTTATATCTTAGTATTACCTGCATTCGGATTATTCTCTGAAATTATTCCGGTATTTGCTCGTAAACGTTTATTCGGATACTCTTCAATGGTATTCGCTACAATTTTAATTGGTTTCTTAGGATTCATGGTTTGGGCTCACCACATGTTCACAACTGGACTTGGGCCAACTGCTAACGCAATTTTTGCTGTAGCTACAATGGCGATTGGTGTTCCAACAGGTATGAAGGTGTTCAACTGGATTATGACAATTTGGGGCGGTTCAATTAAAGTAACAGTTCCAATGATTTATGCACTTGGATTTATTCCATCATTCGTTGCTGGTGGGGTTACAGGGGTAATGCAGGCAGTTGCACCACTTGACTACCAACTACATGATTCATACTTTATCGTAGCTCACTTCCACTATGTAATCGTTGGTGGTATCGTATTGGCGATTTTTGGTGCCGCACATTACTACTGGCCAATTATGTTTAACCGAGCAATGAATGATAAATTAGGTTTTGTTGTTTTCTGGTTCTTCTTTATCGGATTCCATATGACATTCTTTATTCAACATTTCCTAGGTTTGATGGGTATGCCACGTCGTGTATTCACTTACCAAGCTGATCAAGGTTGGGATTTATTTAACTTTATCTCATCTATCGGTGCTATCTTAATGGCTATCGGTGTACTATTATTAGTACTTAACATGTTATTATCGATTAAGTCTAAACCACTTAATACTCGCGACTACTGGAAAGATGGTCGTACTCTTGAATGGGCAATTAAAACACCGGTACCATTCTATAACTTTAAACAAACTCCACTTGTACGTGGATATGATCCTTATTGGATTGAAAAGCATGAAGGTAATGCTGAAGGTATGACATATGCAGAACCACTTGGTGATATTCATATGCCAAACAACTCAATCTTACCGTTAATCATGTCAATTGGTTTATTTGTTGCAGCATTCGGTGCATTATACAATCCAGATGCAGACAAACCATGGTCCATTTATTTACTAATTATTGGTCTTGGAATTACAGTTCTAGCAATGATTACACGTTCATTTAAAGATGACTTAGGTTATCATGTTCATAAAGAGGATATTATTCCTTATGAAGAAGAACTTTACGGAAAAGGGGGTAACAAATAATGGATATCAATACTAAATTCACCCCAAAATCTTGGCCTGATCATGCTGAGCAAGCAACAGTTGAAGGAAAAAATAAATTCGTTGGAATTTGGATTTTCATTTGTAGTGATATTGTATTGTTTGCCAGCGTATTTGCTACTTACCTTTCATTAAAAGATAGAGGTCCTGCTGGAATGGAATTTTCAGCAGCTGATTTATTCGGTCTTGAACTAGCATTTGTTATGACAATGTTACTTTTAACTTCATCGTTAACAAGTGTCTATGCAATGTATCATATGAAAAACCATAATTTTAAAGGCGTTCAAACTTGGATGATTGTTACAGTCTTATTAGGACTTGGATTCCTTGGTCTAGAAATTTATGAGTTTGTGGAGTATGTACATGAAGGATTTACTTATACTCAATCAGCGTTCGGTTCATCGTTCTATACGTTAGTTGGAACACATGGACTACACGTTGTAATTGGTTTAGTATGGATGACAGGTTTAATTATCCGTAACTTTAAACGTGGATTAAACCTTTACAATGCGCCTAAATACTTTGCAGCGTCAATTTATTGGCACTTCATCGATGTTGTTTGGGTATTCATTTTCACTGTAGTTTACTTAATGGGGGTGCTAGGATAAATGGGACACGATACACATGTTCATGAAAAATCTCAAGCACAGTACGATTATGATCGTCGTAAAAACGCAGCTGAAATGCGTAAACAAGTAGTAAACTTTGCGATTATGATTTTCTTTACTTTCATCGCTTTTGCAGTTGTAATTGCAGACTTTTCACCTTATTTTATTAAGCCAATCATTTTACTTATGGCTGGTGTTCAAGTAGTTTTACAGCTTTATTCATTCATGCATATGGGTGAAAAAAAAGCAGCACACATTGGTGTTATTAATACTTTTGTGTGGATGGGTGGAATAATCGCATTTACATTCTTCCTTGCTTTCTTAACGATCATTTGGTGGTAAGAGATTAAGCTTAAAGTGCAGGTAGGTTGTTTAAACAACTTATCTGCACTTTTTTGGATTGAAGTACTATAATTGTCATAGTTCGTTCATTGATGTTAAGATGTAAGCGTTCTATAATAAAATATTGAAAAGATCAAAATACCTTCGCCTATTGCACATACTGAAAAACTTTTGTGTAGTTGAAAAACATTTTTGAGATTTTTCTAATTTGGGCTAATACTAATAGGAAGTTGGTACTTAGACGTTATTACAAAGTTCTTTTCTACGAAAGTGAAGCGACAGGAGTAGGATAGATGAGACGCAGTTAATTTAAGTCCATCTACATTACCATTGGAAATCTGTGGTATCCCTTGGAGATTTTAAATTTATTCCGTTCTAGAATTAAAGTCTACAAAATTAAAAATACATTGGGCATATATTAAAACACATTTGAACGTGGAGATTTTATGCTAAATGAAGAAAAAGGAGCGCTCAAAATGCCTTTAAGTATATTTGGTTTTCAAGCTTTATGGAGCCCATATTTAATAGGTGTCATCGTATTTTTAACAGTACTATATTTTCTCGTTACAGTTAAATGGAGAAAAGACTTTAAAGTAAGTGAACCTTTAAAAAAGAGTGAAGCTATTTACTTTCTTCTTGCGATGATCACTCTTTATATTGTTATTGGGTCGCCTATTGATTTACTCTCACATATTTTATTTACCATGCATATGGTGCAAATGGCACTTTTATTACTTTTAGTACCAGTTTTCTTAATTAAGGGTATTCCTTGGTGGATTTGGCAAATTGTAGTCAATGCACCAGTAGTGAAAACAATTTTTAACATCTTTACTAAACCAGTAGTCGCTGTTTTTGTTTTTGCTATGATGTTTTCTCTGTATCATTTACCAGTTATATTTGATGCGATTAAATTAGACGAAACATTACATGGTATCTTTACATTCATCGTTTTCCTATCTGCTTTCTTCATGAATTGGCCTTTAATAAATACTCTTGAAGACCAACCGAAAATGAAGAGTCTTTATAAGCTAGGATATATTATTGCTAATGCTGTTCTAATTACTCCAGCTTGTGCTCTTATAATTTTTGCTGGAGAACCTTTGTATGCAACTTATTCTGATAGCGAAGTTTGGTTGAAAGCAATGGAATTATGTGTACCTGTAGGGACTTTAGCGGGATTAGGTTTGTCTGGACCAGAATTGTTTTTCCCGGGAAATTTAACGACTCTTGGAGACCAACAAACAGGTGGAGTCTTAATGAAGATTATACAAGAAATTATTTTTGCTGTGATTTTATTTAAAGTATTTAAACAATGGTGGAAAGAAGAGCATAGTGCTAATGAAGATGAAATAACAGAAAAAGCATTAAAAGAATTCCAAGCTTTAAAACAAAGTCAACAACATTAAAGAGATAAAATTATCATGTTAGGAGAATGTTGAATGTCATTACCAATTCTACCAACACTAAGTACAACATTTATCGTAATCAGTGCTATATTAGTTGCAATTGGATGGGGATTAATTGCTAAACGAAAAGTAGAAGCACATAAAAAAGTCATGTTAGCTGCTGGCATAGCAGCGTTAATCTTTTTCATCATCTATGCATCAAGAACAATTTTCATTGGGAATACGGCATTTGGTGGACCAGATGAATTAAAAGGATATTATACTTTCTTTTTAGTATTTCATATTATTTTAGCAACAGTTGGGGCTGTGTTCGGTCTTACAAGTATCATTTCTGGAACAAAAAACAAACTAAAGCTTCATCGTAGAATTGGCCCAATTACAAGTATTATTTGGTTTTTTGTTGCAATTACAGGTGTAATGGTTTACTTCCTATTATATGTATTTTATAAGGGTGGAGAAACTACATCTGTTATTAAAGCAATATTAGGTTTTTAAATTTTAGCATCGCACTTTAGCGATGTTTTTTTATGTAAGAATTTCGTCTGATTTGAAAAGTGCAAATAAATAAAAGGTGCAGACAATATATTAGTATATGATTGTCTGCACCTTTTATTAATTTTTAATTTGCTACTTGAATACCATGTTTTGCAAATTCGTTTTTCACGTTTTCTAAAATTTCTTCACATTGTTTTACTAAATGAACTGGGAATACTTCATCTTCACCGTATTCTACACCATGAGGATAGTAGTACTTACCAAGTGCTGGTTTTAATATTTTTAATACCGCTGTATAGTTACCTACATCACCTGATACTGCAGAACAAAATACGCGTAAGTAGTATCTGCCTTCACGTAAGTCAAATCGTTTGTCGAAAGTCATACGATCATAATCCCAACCGCCATGACATTCTAAGCCGTGCTTTTCCATAACTTCAACAAGTAGTTCTTGTTCAGCAGTTATATTTTCAAGAGTTTTGTTTTCAAAATACATTAAAATGTCCTCCTTTAGCAAATCGTACATAGTATACGCTCATTATTTATAATAGAGCAAAAAACTATTCGTTGCAATGACAACATTGTGTCAAGGATAACCGAAATGCTATAAAAATTCATATTTTTCTATAGCTTATTTTTAAAGCAAATAGATGACATTATGTCTTTGCAATTGCCTCAGTAGCCTAATTTTTAGTGTCATGTTTTCCGGATAGGCATACTATAAGGAAAAGAAGGAGTGACATCTTGCAATTAGCTGAGCTACTTAAAGACTGGCCATGTACTGTAAAAGGTGGTTCCATTCGAATAGATGTTCATGGTATAGAAGATTATGCTCAAGAAGTTAAAGAAGGCGACTTGTTTATCGTTCGAAAAGGAACTAAAGATGATGGATTAAAATATGTTGATATTGCTATTGAAAATGGTGCTGTTGGTATTGTGATTGAAGATGAGAAAATGCTCGATAAGTTAAACGTGAAAGTGCCTCTTATATGGGTACCCAATTGCTTGAAATTTATGTCTTATAGTGCAGCAAAAATTAATCGATTTCCGGCTGAAGCAATGCAAGTAATCGCCATTACAGGAACAAATGGAAAAACCACAGTTAGTCATTTTATCGGACAGCTACTAAACAAACTACATAAAAAAGTAATGGTGATTGGTACAAATGGCGTATACATTAACGGTGAGGAAGTACAACTTTCATTTGAACGATTGACAACACTTCAACCTAAACATCTCCACAAAGTTTTTCAACATGGAGTTCAACAGGGAGTTCAATACGCAGTGTTAGAAGCATCTTCTATGGGATTGGCGAAACACCGATTAGATGATTGCTCAATCAATATTGGCGTATTTTTAAACATAGCAGAAGATCATATTGAAGATCATGGTTCCTATGAAAAATATAAAGCATCAAAGCAACTATTAGCAACATTATCTGATCGACTTGTTTTAAATGGAGACGACTCATTTTGTAGAACGGTTGGATTACAGTCGAAAAAGCCTAAAGTATATTTTGGTTTAGGTAATAGAGTCGATTATCAATTGCAGGTTCTAGCAGAGGGAACAAGTTCCTCCACATGTTGCTTACAAAGTAAAAAAGGTCAAAAAGTACTTACATTACCCTTTATAGGAGATCATCATTTGCAAAATTCCATTGCAGCTATTACTACGGTTTGCGAACTAGGCTTAAATATTGACGAAGTATGTGCAGCTGCTGAAACATTAACTCTACCAACTGGAAGGTTTCAATCAATTAAAAATGATTTAGATTTATCCATTTATATAGATTATGCACATACAGAAGCTGCATTAAGAGCAGTATTACAAACTCTAAAGAAAACTAC
Organism: Lysinibacillus sp. PLM2; assembly: GCA_023168345.1. NCBI lineage: Bacteria > Bacillati > Bacillota > Bacilli > Caryophanales > Bacillaceae > Lysinibacillus > Lysinibacillus sp. PLM2. Next base: position 1,205,638 of record AP025689.1, read on the forward strand.
TAAAAGAGATTTAATCGTAGTTTTTAGCTGTGGTGGGGATCGTGATAAACATAAGCGAATTAAAATGGGAGCAGTTGCTTCAAAGTATGCTGATATGATTTATTTGACGACTGATAACCCTAGAAGCGAAGATCCGGAAGTCATTAATTCACAAATTGCAGCAGGTTTTTTATCCACTCAAAAATATGAAATGATTTTAAATCGTGGATCTGCAATAGAAAAAGCTATTTTATCGGCAAAAAAAGGTGATACAATCTTAATTGCTGGAAAAGGGCATGAAAGTACACAGACAATAGGGAAGACACAAATTCATTTTTCAGACATAGAATGTGTTCAATCCGTACTATCTGCCATGAGGTGTAATAAAGAATAAATCAACTAAAAAATTCCTCTTTCTACAATATGATCAGATGCAAATTGTATTGGTAAGTTTTCTAACTACCACATCATGAAAATATCTGCTATCATAATGGATGAATGGAGGAATTTTAGATGATTATGACTTCTGAATGGGTAATGATTCTGGACGAAGTAGATGGATTAAGCTCAATGATACTTTCCTCTGAACAAGCAAATAACTTACGTGAAGCTCACTTAGCGGTTTATAGTGATGAATTGCTTGTACAAAAAATTGCGTCCTTTACAAAAATGAAAGAGCAATATGAAGATGTACAACGTTTTGGGAAATATCATCCCGATTATCATACAATTATGAAACAAATACGCCAGCTAAAACGAGAACTTGACCTTGAGGAACGCATTGCAAAGTTAAAAATTGCAGAGAATGATTATCAAGATTTACTAGATGAAATTAGTTTAATTATTGGGAAATCCGTTTCAGAGGCAGTAAAGGTACCTGTTAGTAATCCATTTTTTGCAACAGGATCTTCTTGTGGTAGTGGTTGCGGTACTGGTGGAAGCTGCTCTTGCTCAGCGTAATGTTGTTTCCAAAAAAATCCTCCAATGTTCAGATTTAAGACATTGGAGGATTTTTTATATTTAGATTACAAATGACACTATCGTTATCATTTCTCATCATTAGTATTAAGATTTTCTATATATTGACGAACCAAAGGAACAGCTAAATCAGGACGATCTGTGACAATTCCTTTTGCGCCTCGATTAAGCAAACGTTCCATCATATCTGTTTCATTGATTGTCCAAAAATGTACAGGAATATTCAGATTCCCTAAATATGAAATGAACCTTGGCATATCAAGAGAAATCACACCTAGTTTTGGTGGGATTTGGAAAACGTCAACTTTAGGGTGATATAGATGGCCAAATTGACTTGTAAAAGCAGTGAATGCTTTACGTACATCTGTTTCCCCAGCGCCTAGAGCAACACGATTTTGCGCATAAAGGTTAAATCGATCAACCTGTTCACTATAAAAGCTGGTTACTACGACACGATTTTGTACACCTAAATCTTCAATAAGGCGCCATAACTTTGAAGGCATTAAGCTACCCTCATAAGTTTCGGGTGAATCTTTAATATCAATATTGATATATATATTTGGAAATGCCTCAAATAATTCTTTTAACGTTACAATAGGAAGTCTTTCTTCTTTATATGGGAATGTTCCATTTAAATCTTCAAAATGAAATCCGTGATTTAATTGTTTCAATTCTTCTAACGTATAATCTTTTACAAAGCCTGAGCCATCTGTTGTGCGATCTACTGTATCATCATGGAAAACAACAATTTCTTCGTCTTTTGTCAAGCGGATATCTATTTCAAAACCGTCAACACCTAAATCTACAGCATTTTGAAAGGCAACCATTGTATGCTCTGGTGCTAAATGTGCACCACCTCGATGTGCAAGAACTATTGGATACTTGTAATTTAATACTTCTTTTTCTTCTCGTTTTTGTGGTTTTAATACGGCTTTACTTCCTGCCCACGCGGCTGCGCTTGCTGCTGCAATAGCGAGCGCTAATTTTGTCTTTTTACCCATGAAAACTCCACCCCTCAAACAATAAAAATCATTTAAAATTTTAATTCATATAAAAACTATTCGTTATGTTTATGCAAGTTTCTTTACTATCTGTATCATAATCTATAAAAATGATTATAACGGAAAATCTTATATGCTGTCAGCTAAACTCTGTTGCGATTAAAAATAACTATATGGTATCCTTTAATTTAAGAAATGAGGGAATAAGTATGAAAGAAAGACAAGGCCTTATTGTTTATGTTACTCAACTCAAATTTGCAAAAAGTCTAAGAAAATACGGTAATGTTCATTATATATCACGAAAATTAAAATACGTTGTACTTTATTGTAACCGTGATGAAATTGAGATGGCAATAAATAAAATACAACGCCTTCCATTTGTGAAAGACGTTGTAGAATCGTTTCGTCCGTTTTTAAAGACAGAGTATGAAAATGCAAAACCAGATAAAGCAAAAGAATATGATTATAAAATTGGACTTTAATATTAGTTAATCTGAAACGGTTTAATGCATTGGTGGGATAAAATGATTCATCCGTAAAATACCAATTAAATGTTGATAAAATAAATTCGTTTCAGAATAAAATGATGAATGCTTAACTTCCATGGGAATTGCCTTTTTTCCGATATCAGCTAAAGCAGAATCGAATAATTCAATTCGTTTTGATAATTTTTCTGGATTATAGGGAATTCCTTCACGACATATATAAATAGGCATAAATTTGCTATCGCCGACTGCCTTGAAAGCGACTGCTAGTGAAGCAACTTTTTGCTCACCTTTATGTGAAATGAGGAGAAATGCATTTTGAAATCGATTTTCATTTGTTTTGATTAATTCGCATAGTTCATACACATCTCCATATCCTTGGCCAAGTTCAATAAATTGTTGAATCATTTGAAACATCCTTTCTTTCGCAGATAAAAGATAAACTATTCTATCTGTACTAACTACAACAACTTAGACTTTTCTATAAACAGTATCAATAGGCTAAGTTTTCTAATAACAATAGTATCATGACAAAGGAGGTTAGGCACATGAAATATGCAATTAGTTTTTTTATTGTATTGTTATTGATTGTAAGCGGCTTAATATTTTTTCAGTTTCAAGTTTATTCAAACAATCCAGATGTTGTCGAAGAGAAATTTTCATATACTCAGGAAATTGAGATTAACTATCGGGGAGATAGTTTAGATATCCGACAACATTTCAAAAATCTACCAAATAAAGAAATTAGTATAAAATGGCCTAACCATGCGATTAATCCTGATTGCTTTATCGAGAGCGAACAAACATGTGAGCGTTTAAGTGAGGATAAAACAAAGTTTAGTGCAAGTGAAGCTCGATCACAATCTGTATCTTATGTCATCCCATTAGATGGTGGTTTAAAATCCAAACAATTGATGAAAGACATATTTGTTTCTTTACAAGATGGCACAGTTACATACTCTATAGTACATATAACAACAGATAGTAATTTAGGAGGGCAATGGGTAACTGGTTTACCGTTAATTGGAGAACAATCATTAACCCTAGTGAATTACGTTATGTTTAGTGGTCCCGGTGACATAAATGAGATTTATTGGCAACAGGATGATATGGATGTACCGTACGATTCAGATATAGTGTCAATTTATTCATCAAATAAAATTGATAAACAATTAAAAGAACAGTTAGAAAATATGCAGTTTTTGAGTGATGAGCATTTTGCAATTGTACAGGGAAATAATCTTTCCAATGAACAGGGTGAAAGAATTTTATTTGTAAAGGATTTATCCGGGGAAGGGTTAAATAAAAGTATTTTCCTATCTCAAGTAGATTCTTTATATGATTTTGGAGATAGTCCAAGTTGGTTGAAAGAAGTAGTGGCTGCATTTTTATCTGGCTCGGTAGCAGGAGAAAATAAAGCTTCTCAAATCGTTAATACTTTAATGAATGAAATGTCGGATGCTCAATTAGAATCATGGCTACAAAAATTGCAGGACTTAAAAGGGTCAAAAATTACTTCAACAGTGTTGGACAAGATATTATCAGAAATATTAAATATGCATACGGATTATTTTACTTCGAATGAAACGACTGAAGAAGTATATCCTTTACTCTTTACTGATGGTAGAAAGCTATATGTAAATCAAAACATCACAGAAGATGTAAAACTCGTCTATAAAGATGGCTTACTTTACTATTCTTCTAAAGATATATTAAATCTGTTAGGATACGAGGTTTCAGAAGGTCCGAATGGATACTACGTAGATAATAAGCTAAGATCTTTTAGATTCCCAGAAGATTACAATTTCTATGTATTTAATCAAAGAAGATTTGATATTATTTCAAGTCCATTCATCGAAATTGCTTCAGAGAAATTTATAGAAGAAGCATGGCTTCAAAGATTATTCTTAGTTGAAATAGAGAAAACTGAGAATGAAATTTATGTTTCACCTATCACAACACTAGAATAATGAAGGCTGGTGATTCGAGTGAGAGTTGTAGCAGGTGAAAGAAAAGGAATGCCGTTAAAAGCGGTGACTGGGTCAACAACAAGACCAACAACAGATAAAGTAAAGGAATCTATTTTTAATATCATTGGTCCATTTTTTGATGGAGGCATTGCACTAGATTTATTTGCAGGTAGTGGTGGATTAGGTATAGAAACATTAAGTAGGGGTGCTGATAAAGGGATATTTGTTGAAAAGGATGGTCGTGCCTTTCAAACGTTACAAGAGAATATAAAAAAGTGTCGTTATGAAGATTGCACAGAACTTTTTAGAACAGACGCAACTCGTGCTGTTAAAGGGCTATTAAAAAGGGATATCCAAATTGATTATTTATTTTTAGATCCCCCATATAAGAAAACCGAATACTATGACCTAGTAGATGTTTTAGTAGAAAATGGGAAGCTTACAGAAAGAGCGATTATCGTATGTGAACATTCCAAAGAAGTAAATTTACCTAAACAATATGGTTCTTTCACATTAACGAGGGAAGAAACCTACGGTAGTACAATTATTTCAATATATAAGAATGGTATTTAAAAGGGGAAGAGGGAGAAATCATTGCCAGAAAAAATAGCGGTTGTACCTGGGAGCTTTGATCCCATTACAAATGGCCATTTAGACATTATTAAACGAGCTGCAGATGTTTTTGATATTGTGTATGTTGCTGTATTAAATAATTCTTCAAAAAAACCACTGTTTTCTTTAGATGAAAGAATGGCTTTAATTGAAGAAGTAACAAAAACAATTCCAAATATCCGAATCGATTCTTCATCAGGGCTATTAATTGATTACGCGAGATCAAAGAAGGCAAAAGTAATTGTGCGCGGACTTCGTGCAATTTCAGATTTTGAATATGAAATGCAAATCACTTCAATGAACAAGTTTTTAGATGAATCCATTGAAACATTTTTTATCATGACAAAGAATAAGTACTCATTTTTAAGCTCCAGTATTGTAAAAGAAGTAGCAAAATACGGTGGAAGTGTGGAAGGGCTAGTTCCTCCTCACGTTGAATTGGCTTTAAACGAAAAATTTAAAATGAAAAAGAAATAATATCGATTTAGTTAAAAAAGGCTGGAACATAAAGAGTAAAGTACAATCCATTTAAATGTGGATTGTACTTTTTTGATATAGTACCGTTCGTTTCCGAGGCAGACTTCGCGCATCCAGTGGCGAGCGGTGAGTCTCCTCGAGCTTTGCTCTGCGGGGTCTCGGGCCAACAGGATGTTGGTCACAGCTCTTTTTCTGCACCGAAAGCGGAAGCGACAGGTGCAAAGGCGTTGCCACAGGACGTGGCGATTTTAGCCTTTGTTCCTTATTCCTTACATCCCGCAGGAGTCTTCGCCTGCCTCTCGAACGAACGACTTTCAAATGAGCAGCGAGCAAATATTTACGATTCTTTCTTGTGTCTACTTGCTCGAAGTTTACTTTTGTCCCAGCCTCTTGTTTTTCTAATCGGAAATAATTGTATTAGCACTTTTTGATAAACCATTAAGTCAATGAAAAATTACTTAAATTAAAAAGATAAAATAATAAAGTGCGGGTATTAATATAGTTAGCAAGACTCGCACCATCGCATATGCCTTTAAAGAAATATGTTCCCCTTTAGCAATAACAGCCACCTGCATATGAATACTAAAGCTTTGAGTAGTTAAAAAAGTGGCGAGCAGTACATAAAGTATAGCTGTTTCATTTGAAAATAATTGACCAGCTATTTGTAATCCATTGGTCATTTCTAATGTTGCTGCAGTTGCAAGTAAGAAATTATTATGTACATGCGGAAAGAAATTTGATATTGAATGCATGACAACTGTATAAATCGTAGTGAAAAATATAATGGTTGAACCGACCACCAAAACAGTAGGGATACTATCCTTAATACTGCTAGTAAAAGGATTTTGGTAGTTTTGTGAAGTTTGTTGCATCGACAGTTGTTCTGTCGGTAAAGAATCCTTACGAATCATTTTATAAAAAATAATCAAAAGTATAAAAGAAACCACATGATATAGAATTAAAAATTTCCAGCTAAATGATGTATTATTTAGTATATCGTTACCAACGAAACCTATAACGAATAAAGGGCTTGGACTATGACAAATACTTAAAAGGCCGCTTGCTTCTTTAGAAGTGATTTGTTTGCTTTTTTTTAAATAGGCAATTGTTGCTGCACCAGTTGGAAAACCTCCAAGAGCACTTATCCCATAAGTTTTAAAGTATAAGCCGAATTTTGAGATAGAATTATTTTGATTCGGAGTTAAACGGATGAACCATTGTGTTAAGATTAAATATGGCAGAAGGTAAGGAAATAGAGCTTCCATAAATAATGAAACACCTAGGTCTGTCCCTTCATGAGCCACACCTGGGAAAAGTAAAAGTAAGATAATGAGGCTAATACATATAAACAAATATAGTAATGGAATAAGCATCATCTCATTTCATATTTTTTTATTTACATTGACTAAAAATGCTAAACTAATATATGCATGTACAAAAAAAATTAGTCTTTCAATTGTTACTTCAGGAGGTGCCAGAACATTGAAGAAAGTACTATACTCAATAATTGTATTATTTGTAGTTGTATTAATTACTAATTATCCTTTGGATTATTACATCATGAAACCTGGAAGCGCCTATGATGTTAGTAAATTCGTAAAGGTTCAAGATGGGGATACGAATGATGAAGGAACATTAAATTTAATGACAGTCTCTATGGCTCAAGCAACACCCCTTACATATGCTTTTGCGTATTTTAATGAGTATCAGGATATTATAGATATTGAGGATGTTAGACAAGAGGAAGAAGATGAAGAAGAATATAATGTTAGACAATTGAAGCTAATGTCTGATTCACAATTTAACGCACTATTCATCGCTTTTCAAAAGGCAAACCTTCCATATACGGTTACATACAATGGGATTACCGTTCTCAATGTATTAGAAGGTGGCGCAGCTGATGGAAAGGTTAAGCCAGGAGATGAGATAGTTGAAATAGACGGTGAAATTATTCATAAAGCTGAAGATTTAACGGCAAAATTAAACTTAAAGAAGGAAAACGAAGAAGTCCATTTAGTGCTTAGTCGGGATAATCAACTTTTTGATGAAACCATTTTGTTGAAAGAAATACCAGGTAGTGAAGAACATAAAATCGGTATTGGTATTACATATGCTCAAAGTAAATCGATAAAAACCGAACCAAACGTGAATGTGGATGCAGAAGATATTGGAGGTCCTTCAGCAGGATTAATGTTTACTCTAGAAATATTGAATCAATTGCTTGAGGAAGATATCTCAAAAGGATATTTAATTGCTGGAACTGGTGAAATGAATGAGGATGGCACTGTAGGGAGAATTGGTGGTATCGAAAAGAAAGTAGTAGCTGCACATGAAGATGGGATGGAAATTTTCTTTGCACCTGATGATGAAATAACAGATGCAATGCTAAAAATAAATCCAACGTTACAATCTAACTATGATTTAGCTGTAACAACTGCAAAAAAAATAGGAACAAAGATGAAAATTGTTCCTGTGAAAACTATTGATGATGCGTTGGACTATTTAGAAAATCTTCCTGAAAAACATTAAGTTAAAGCAATAAATCGAATAGGCGGAGTTTGAAAATCTTCGTCTATTTTTTTCTTTGAAAATAGCTGGACACCTTGAGAGTAAATTTCTGTAGCACGTAAGTCTATTTTTAACACTTCATCATTAACGGATGCGACGCGACTGATTAACGGTAAATCTAAATCCTTCTTTACTTCTCCTAAATAACGTTGTCCTTTTTCTGACATACCTAATAGGCGAATATATGTAGGAGAATCTATTCGATGTAATTGCTCCTTCGTTATTCCAGTGAAAATGTGTGTTAACATTCTTTGAAGCCTTGTCCAAGTATATCGTTTTGATTTGATATGATTCATAAATTCAGAAAAGGAATCACTTTTTTTTGCATATTTAATCAAAGCAAATTCGATGCCTTCTGATACATCGGCAAATTGAGTTAAATCACTCGGCAAATAACGAGTAATGCTAAATCGTAGAAGTGGCCAAAAGGATTCCCATTGCACAAATTGGTTATGCTGTTTTAGCCAATCCTGTAAATGTAAGAATGTAGCTTGAGGTACATAATTTTTAATATCTACTATAGATCCTTTTTCAAAGATTTCTTTTCGTATACCAGTGGCACTGGCGATATTTGTATTCGAATTGATGCTTTCATGATATCCCGCTTTGACTCGTTGGATTGTGACTGGCTTAATTGTAGATTTTAAGGTATAAACGGCTTCAATATAGTGGTATCCTAAAATATTGTTTGGCTGTGATAAATCAATGTATAATCGATATTGTTTTTGTTTAAGTTGTTCATATGCTTCATATAAACTTTTAGGATAACTTAATCCCTTTGACACAAAATATTTAATAAGTTCATTATATTCCTGTCGATAGTCTTGAAGTAATGTATAGGTATTATGAAAAGGTTCGATGTTTCCTTCTTCACTGCCAAAAGCAAAGGATTGGCATTTCATAGCAGATAACAGTTGTATAGCACCTTTTGCAAAAAGCTCTGCTTTAGCGGTACTAAAAATATAAGGAAGTTCAATGACGATGTCTACACCATTTTGTAATGCCATTTTTGTACGATGCCATTTATCAACAAGAGCAGGTTCACCTCTTTGCAGAAAATGGCCGCTCATTACAGCTATCACCACATCTGCACCTGTTTGCTTTTTTGATTGTTCGATATGATAAAAATGACCGTTATGAAAAGGATTATATTCAACTACAACACCAACAGCTTGCATAAATTAGCACTCCTAAAAGTCTGAATTATTCAAAGTATAGTATATCTTTTATAATAGTGACAAGAAAATAACTTGACATCTATTTTTTCACATTATATAATCAACATTGTTGTCTCGAGGTGATTAATGAATGAAATGGTCAATTCATGAATTATCAAAGTATCGCCAAAATGGGATGCCTATTGATACAGTAGTACAGTTAGATGAAGTAAAAAAACGGAACAATGAAATTCGTCATATTTCACCTGTACATGTAAAAGGGCACTGTACATTCGGTGCATCACAAATGACTTGTCAATTTACAATGACTGCAACTTTGACTTTACCATGTGCAAGAACATGGGAGGATGTTGAATTTCCTATTCATGTAGAATCAGTGGAAATCTTTAGCTGGATTGATCCTGAACTACGAGGAAATGAAGAAGATGAGGATATCCATTATGTTGATGGAGAAGTCATCGATCTGAAGCCAGTATTAGAAGAATTAGTTCTTCTTGAGATTCCGATGCAAGTGTTTAAAGAAGGTTCTGAAGGACAAGTGCAAGGCGGGAAAAACTGGAGTTATTCAACAGATGAAGATATTGCACGTCAGAAGGAAAATGACGAACAAAAAGTGGATCCAAGACTAGCTGATTTAGCTAAGTATTTTGATCAAACAGATGAATAGATAATCTGTAAGGAGGTGCCAATAATGGCTGTACCATTTAGAAGAACTTCTAAAACTGCTAAAAGAAAGCGTCGTACGCATTTCAAATTATCTGTACCTGGTATGATAGCTTGCCCAAACTGTGGTGAAGCAACTTTATCTCACCACGTTTGTAAATCTTGCGGACACTATAAAGGTAAAGAAGTAGTTAGCAAATAATTTTTGAGCTTGTTCGAAAAAGCTCTGACACAATAAAAGGCTAATAGAGAGGCCATGGCTCTCTATTAGCCTTTTTAATTTACCAAAGAGTTTTACATTATCTTGTCAAAACAAAACGACTGTTTTACTATAAAAACCAAAAGGGCTATATTATGGGAACGTAATTAGAAAAAAGGGGAGTTATTTGTTTTGAATTATTCAATTGAAAATACAGATGGGATCTTAACGTTTACGATTACTAGAGAAGAAAAAAGAAATGCAATTAATGACGAAGTAATGGATGGTTTTAAGGAAGTTATTACATACATTCAAACTCATAATGATGTACGATTTTTAGTCATTACTGGAAGTGGAGATAAAGCCTTCTGTTCAGGTGGTGACCTGTCAGAATTTCATAAGCTTCAAACAGAACAGGAAGCTTTTGGTATGTTAAGTAAGATGGGTGATATTTTATATGAGCTTGCAACACTTCCAGTTCCAACAATTGCTCTTATTAATGGTACTGCAGTTGGAGGGGGCTGTGAAATTGCGACTGCATGTGATTTTCGAATAGTGGCAACTCATGCAAAATGTGGTTTTATACAAGGAACATTAGGAATTACGAGTGGCTGGGGTGGAGGTACATACTTGTTCGAAAGTGGTATAAAACACGATTACGCATTAAAAATGTTAATTGACGCAACGACTTATGAAGCAAGAAAATTATATGAGATTGGTTGGGCAACAAGAGTTTTCGAAGGTGATAAGAATGTTGCATTGAAAGAGTTTATTAGTAATATGGAAAAAATCCATCCATCTGTGCATAATGCCTATAAACAAATAAAACTTAGAAGCTGGAATGAGAAAAATATGTACAACAGAGTATTAGAAGAAATAAAACTATGTGCAAAAATGTGGGAAAGTGAAGCCCATAATGAAGCGGTAAATCGCTTCTTAAATAAGTCTAATAACTAATAATATTTTTATTTCAAAATAAAGATTTAAATAAAAATAGGTCGTAACATTTTTTTATGTTACGACCTATTTTTTATAAGTACTTCTATTCTATTTAATCTCTTTATGTGCATATAGTAGTAAAAAATGTGAGGTGATAGAAAGTGGAAGGGAAAAGAAGAAAAGATCAATGGACAGCTGCTGATGATGAAAAATTAGCTGAAATTGTTATAAGTGCTGTTCAAAATGGAAAAACACAATTAGAAGCATTTGCTGAAGCTGCTAATGTTTTAAACCGTACAAAACAAGCATGTGGTTTCCGCTGGAATAAAACATTACGTAGTCAATACGGGCAAATGCTTAATAGCGTTAGAAAACGACCAAAACAATTAATGAGAAGCCATTTAAAGCTTGCACTTAATAGTTTTGATGAATTAACGGAAGCTTATAATGAATTAGAGATTAAATATAGAGAGCTGCAATCTGAGCATGACAAACTCATCAAATGGCTAAATCAAGGTGTGAACTTTCTGGAACACCAAAAATAATTACGAGAACTAAATCTATAAACAATTAATTCGACAAAATATCGGTTTCATCTATTTATTTTAAAGTGATTTACAAAAGGGGTGAAGCAAGTACGAATGAAAATTTATAATGACATATTAGCTAGAAAAGAAGAAAAAATAAAATTAGGTGGCCATTTAAAGTATCACGAAAAATTAAAAGAAACAGGTAAATTATTTGTACGTGATCGCCTCTCTTACTTATTCGATAATGGGGAATATGAGGAAGATGGGAAATATGCAAATTGTATAAATGAAGATTTACCAGCAGATGGGGTTGTCTGTGCAATTGGTAAAGTAAATGGAAAAACAGTTTGTGTAATGGCTAATGATTCTACAGTAAAAGCTGGCTCTTGGGGTGTCCATACAGTAGAAAAGATTATTCGCATTCAAGAAACTGCTGAAAAATTACAAGTACCACTACTTTATTTAGTAGATTCTGCAGGTGCACGTATAACTGATCAATTAGCGATGTTTCCAGGTAGACGAGGCGCAGGAAGAATATTTCACAATCAAATTAGATTAAGCGGAATCATACCTCAGGTTTGTATTTTATTTGGCCCTTCTGCTGCAGGTGGAGCATATATTCCGGCGTTCTGTGATATTGTCATCATGGTCGATGGAAATGCCTCTATGTATTTAGGTTCACCAAGAATGGCAGAAAAGGTTATTGGTGAAAAAGTTTCCCTAGAGGAAATGGGCGGGGCTAAAATGCATTGTACAATTAGTGGCTGTGGTGATGTTCTAGCTGATTCAGAGCATCAAGCCATTGACTATGCAAAACAATACTTAAGTTATTTTGGTTCTAACTTTAATGAACTACCTAAGCCTATCACTCCAAAGGCACCGGCATCCACTTGTTCACTAGAGGATGTTATTCCTGAAAATCAAAACATCCCTTTTGATATGTATGATTTGATTAAGGGAATTGTTGATGAGGGGAGTATATTTGAAATAAAGAAATTATTTGCCCAAGAGATCATTACCTGCTTATCTCGAATTGACGGGAAAGTTGTTGGGATTGTTGCAAACCAACCAAAGGTAAAAGGTGGCGTATTGTTCGTCGATTCATCGGATAAAGCGGCGAAGTTTATTCAATTATGTGATGCATTTTCAATCCCACTGTTGTTTTTGGCAGATGTACCTGGCTTTATGATTGGTACAAAGGTAGAAAAAGCTGGAATTATCCGCCATGGGGCAAAATTTATTTCTGCCATGAGTATTGCAAGCGTTCCTAAAATTTCCGTTATTATTCGAAAAGCATACGGAGCGGGGTTATATGCGATGTGTGGCCCTGCATTTGAGCCGGATGTTTGTATTGCCTTGCCTACAGCTCAAATTGCTGTTATGGGGCCAGAAGCTGCAGTAAATGCAGTCTATTCTAATAAAATAGAAGCGATAAGCGATTCTAAGGAACGTATGAATTTTGTAAAGGAAAAAATAGCTGAATATAAAGACGAGATTGATATATATAAACTTGCATCACAATTAGTAATAGATGAGATTGTTGCACCGAATAAATTAAGATATACATTATGTGAAAGATTAAAATACTATTCATCCAAACAAATTTCGTTACCTTCTCGAAAACATCCAGTTTATCCAGTATAATGTAATATAGAAAATAAAGGTCTGCCATTAGGTAGGCCTTTTCATTTAGTGAAGGTGAGTGGATAATGGAAGTAGTTGTAATCGGTGCAGGGGCTGTTGGTATGCTTGTAGCTAGTTTTTTAAACGATAAACACCAGGTTACTTTAGTCGTTAGAAGAGAAGAACAGGCTAATCAAATCAATCAAAAGGGTCTTACTCGTATTAATATAAATGAAACAGCTAGTAAAACAAATCCCATTGCAACAACGAGGCTGCAAGTGCCAGAAAAGGCAGTTGTACTTGTTGCGTTAAAATACGGACAATTACATAAGGTATATCCGTTTTTAAAAGAAATGAATCCTGGAACACCCATCCTTTTCTTACAGAACGGATTAGCCCATTATGAAGAAGCGTTACATTTACCACAGCGACATCTTGCATTTTCATCATGTCAATTTGGTGCTCAAAAAGAAAATGATACAACGGTTGTGCATAGAGGAATTGGTATTTTAAAATTAGCGGTTGAGCGCGGTAGTAAAGAAACCTTTGAATTGTTTAAAGATATAAATCAAGAGCTGTTTCCAGTAGAATATGTAAAAAATGCAGAACAAATGCTCTTTGAAAAGGCATTATTAAATAGCTTTATCAATCCATTAACAGCCATACTAAATGTCAAAAATGGATTTTTAGTTGAAAATGTCAATACTTTACAGCTATTAGAGCAAATGTACGAGGAATTAAAGAGTGCATTTCCATTAGAAATGGATAAGTTTACATTTGAAGAAGTAAAAAATTTAAGTAAGAAAACTGCTCAAAATACGTCTTCTATGTTAGCTGATATATCAAATGCTCGACTAACTGAAGTAGATACGATTGTTGGAGCGATTATTAAAAAGGCAAGTATGAAAGGACATCAGCTGCCGATATTGAAGACATTATACAGCTTAGTGAAAGCATTAGAGGAGAGAAGTGAGAAAATGTGATTATGATTTTACAATTTTTAATAAGTGTCATTATTATATGTCCAGTTTTACTTTTATTTATCGTTTATTATTTTTGCAGGAAAAGAAAGATGCGTGAATCAAAAGCATTTGGATGGGCATCTGATGTGACTACCTTTATATTATTCTTTTCTGTACCACTACTTATCTCAAGTTTGTGGCAACTAAATATAAGTATATATATTATTTGTTTTGCGATAATTATCGCGATGATTTTTACATATTTTGATTGGAAAAAGAAAAAGGAAATCGAGATTTTACCATTGCTTAAAAAAATATGGAGATTCTTTTTCCTTTTTTTAATGATTTGTTACATAATTATTTGGATAATTGGAATGCTCCATTATATTATCGTGTATGTTTTCTATACTTAAGCATTTTCTTTTGAAGTGGAGTTAAGAAAGATTACAATATACATTGGAGCAAAATCGAGATAAAAAAATGTTACGAAAAGATTTAATTGATAGTAGAGGAGATTATAAATGAAACTGGAACAAATGTCATTGCCAGTTAACAATAAATTGTTATCTGCATATTGGTCAGGTAGCGAAAAATTACATACATTTTTTGAATATGAACTACATGACACAGCATTTCATAAACGAGCACAATATTTAAAAACCATGAATTATAATACAAATGAATTAAGTAATATCATTCGTTCTTTTATGGAGCCTTACGGATTATCACCAAAAGTAATAGAACATCTATCTCACCTTGCTGATGGTGCGAAGGTTATTGTTGGTGGACAACAGGCAGGTATTTTAACTGGGCCTCTTTATTCGATTCATAAAGCTATCACGGTAATTTTATTAGCAAAGGAACAATCAGAAAAACTGGGGGAAAAAATTGTTCCCTTATTTTGGATTGCTGGTGAAGACCACGATATAGAAGAAATTAATCATACTTATACTATTGTAGCTGGGGAACCGAAAAAAAGAGCTTACAGTGAAAGAAACGCTAGAAAAACAATGGCATCCACAACAGAGCTTAATAAGAATGAAATGAAAAAAACGATTGATAAAATATTTAAAGATTTTGGTGAAACAAAATACTCTAATGAGTTATATCATTTTATAGTAAATGAAATGGATAAAAGTTTAACATTTACAGACTTTTTTGCAAGATTGATGAATTCATTCTTTAAAGATGAAGGTTTGTTAATGATTGATGCAGCATTTATTCCATTTCGAAAGTTTGAATCGACGTTTTTTAAAAATATCATCGAACATAATGAGAAAATAGCGGAAGTTGTTGTAGCAAAAGAGCGTTTATTAAATGACTCAGGATACGGAACGCCAATTGAAGCGAACATAAATAATGCAAATTTATTTTATGTACGCGATGGGGAACGATTTTTATTAGAAAGAAGAAATAATCACTTTGTTAATGATCAAGCAAATGTAAAATTTACAAAAGAAGAGTTATTAAATATTGCAGATATTACACCAGAAAATTTAAGTAATAATGTTGTTACAAGACCTCTAATGCAAGAAATGACGCTTCCAGTATTAGCTTTTGTGGGTGGACCGGGAGAATTAGCGTATTGGGCAACATTAAAGGATGCCTTCTCTGTATTAAACTTACAAATGCCGATTATCGTTCCAAGACTGAATTTAACAATCGTTACTCGACAAGTAGAACAAATATTAGCTGAAAAACAATTATCGGTATTAGATGTGATAACAGGAAAATCCAATCAATTAAAACACCAGTTTATTGAGAGTATTCAAGATGAAGAAGCGAAGGAAAAAATAGATCATTTATATAAAATTATAGATGCTCAGTATGAAGAACTCGAACGGCACTTGATTGATCAACAATTAGACTTAAAACAAATAGTAGATAAAAATAAAAAATATCATCTTCAACAATTTGATTACTTAAAAAGTAAAATTGGACAGCAAGTTTTATTAAAGCATGATACTATTATTCGTCAATTTAATATTTTAGCTACTGAAATTTTTCCAAATGATAATTATCAGGAAAGAGTTTATAATCCTTATCAATATATAAATGTATATGGCCCTACTTTAATAGAGGATTTGTTAAAGTTACCATTTACCATTAATGATAAGCATTATATAGTTCGATTGTAGTACTTTTAGCAGAGTTATCTCAGATGAGATAACTCTTTTTTTGTGCCTATTTTCTTATTTCTTAGTTAGGCGTAGGATACTATTTACACAATTTCAGAAAAGTTGTCAACATTTTTTTAAAAATTGTGGAGCAAAGTGGGGGATTGTGGTACATTATTTACTAAAGTGGGGTGAGTAGCATGTTCATGGGAGAATATCAACATTCCGTTGATGCAAAAGGTCGATTAATTATTCCTTCAAAATTTAGAGAAGAATTAGGATCTACTTTTGTTATTACACGCGGACTTGATAACTGTCTATTTGGCTATCCTATGGATGAATGGCGAAAACTCGAAGAAAAGTTAAAACAGTTGCCCATGACGAAAAAAGATGCGAGAGCATTTGCTAGATTTTTCTTCTCAGGAGCAACAGAAGTTGAAATAGATAAGCAAGGCCGAATTAATATCCCAACACCACTATCCACTTACGCAAAACTTGAAAAAGAGTGTATTGTACTAGGGGTGTCTAGCAAGATTGAAATATGGGCAAAAGAAGCTTGGGAATCTTATTTCAATGAAGCAGAAGAATCATTTAATGACATTGCAGAAAATTTAATTGGCTTTGACTTCTAGTTAATTTACCGCCAAGAAGGAGATTTATTTATGTTCGATCATACAACAGTGTTATTAAGGGAGACAGTTGATGGATTGAACATCAAACCTGATGGTATCTATGTGGACTGCACACTAGGTGGGGCTGGACACAGTGAATATTTAGTGCAGCAACTATCATCTGAAGGTCGATTAATATGTTTCGATCAAGATATGACAGCAATAGAACATGCGAAAAAGCGATTAGCAAATTTTTTAGATCGAATTATCTTTGTTCATTCTAATTTTCGGTATATCAAAGATGAACTCGAAAAACTAGATATCTATAAGGTTGATGGCATTCTTTATGATTTAGGTGTTTCTTCACCACAATTAGATACGCCTGAGCGCGGATTCAGCTATCATCATGACGCACCTCTAGATATGCGAATGGACCAAACATCGCCAATCTCTGCCTTTCATGTTGTCAATGAATGGGGATACGAAGATTTAGTTCGCATTTTCTTCAGATATGGAGAGGAAAAGTTTTCAAAGCAAGTAGCTCGAAAAATCGAAGAAGCAAGAAAAGTGAAAGCGATTGAAACAACGGGTGAATTGGTTGAACTAATTAAAGAAGGAATTCCGGCACCGGCTCGAAGAAAAGGTGGACACCCTGCAAAAAGAATTTTTCAGGCAATTCGCATAGCGGTGAATGATGAATTAGGTGCAGCAGAGGATTCTTTAGTGGATGCAATTGATTTAATAAAAATTGGTGGAAGAATTAGTGTTATTACTTTCCATTCTTTAGAAGATCGGTTAACGAAAACGATTTTTAAAGAGGCGTCTACACTACCTGATTTACCACCAGGCTTACCTGTAATACCAGATGAATATAAGCCAACTTTAAAATTAGTTACTAGAAAACCAATACTTCCTTCAGAGGAAGAGTTGGAGCTAAATAATCGATCTAGATCAGCAAAACTACGTATTGCTGAAAAAATAAACGAAAAAGGACGTGGTTAGATGGCAGTTAGAGTAAGGCAACAATCCTATATTTATCAACCAGTTGCACCACCAACAACACCTCAACCAACCATAAAAACAGTTAAAAAGAAAAAATTAATCACAGCAAAAGAGAAACTATTATATATTGCTTTTGTTATGGTAGTATGTGTACTTGCCGTAACAATATTACATAAGCAAAGTACTATACAACAAACAACAATTGAAATTCAGGAAATTCAATCACAAGTAACTGAAATATCGAATGATAATGTTGATTTAAAAGTAAAAGTTGCAGAACTATCAACATACGATCGAATTATGGAAAAAGCAAAAGCACTCGGTTTAACTCTTAATGAGAAAAATGTAAAGGTAGTGCCGGGAGAATGAAAAAGAAAAAATTTCGTTTCCAATGGGGAGCCTTTCTAATGTTATTAGTTTATGGAGGGCTCTTTTTTGCATTATTCATACGAATATTTAGTATTCAAGCTACTGGAGAAGTAAATGGTCAACAATTAGAGGCAAGAGCAGCTGCTTTATATGAAAGGGAAGCAGTCCTTACTGCTGAAAGAGGAAAGATATTAGATCGCAATGGGAATATCATTGCTGAGGATACTTTAAGCTATCGATTGATCGCTGTAGTAAATCCGAAAGCAACGGAGGACCCTGAAAAGCCTAAACATGTAGTAGATCCTCAATATACTGCTAAAGTGTTAGCTAAATATATTCAAATGGACGAAGCTGATATTTATAAACAATTAACCAAAAAAATTCAAGGAGAAAACGGTGAGTTAAAACAACCATATCAAGTTGAATTTGGTACTGCTGGGCGAAGCATAAGCCATGAAATTAAAACAGCCATTGACGAAGAAAAATTGCCAGGTATTGTTTTTACAAGTGATACAAAAAGATACTACCCGAATGGTCCTTTTGCTTCTCACCTAATAGGGTTTGCGTTAAAGGAGCAACAAGAGGATAACTCATTCCAAACAGTGGGGAAAATGGGACTAGAGCTATTTTATAATGATGAGTTAACGGGTAAAAACGGAACGATGCAATATAAAAGCGATATTTTTGGCTACCTGTTGCCAAATAGCGAAAAAATGGTAGAGCCCGCTCAAAACGGTAGCACTATTCAATTAACTATTGATAAAACAGTACAAAACTTTTTAGAAGAATCGATGACGGAAGTTTATGATCAATATAATCCCGAATCGATGGTGGCAATTGTGGCGAACCCAAAGACTGGTGAAATACTGGCAATGACTCAAAGACCAACCTTTGATCCAGAAAATCGAATTGGTTTAGAAGATTGGATGAATGCAGCAACGCAGAAAATTATGGAGCCAGGTTCAACGATGAAAACTTTTACACTTGCTGCAGCAATCGAAACGGGTAGCTGGCATCCAAATGTTAAATATCAATCAGGTTCCTATACTTTGTTAGATAGGACTATCAGAGACCATAACTATAATGGCTGGGGTAAAATTACTTACCTAGAAGGATTCCAGCTGTCTTCAAATACTGCGATGGCATATATTTTAGAAGAAATGGGAAATGATACTTTCATAGATTACTTGAAAAAATTTGGTTTTGGAGAAGTTACAGGTATAGATTTACCGGGCGAGGTAACAGGGAAACTTAAAACTGATTGGCCGATTGACTATGTCACAACAACATATGGCCAAGGCTCCACAGTTACACCAATTCAATTAATTCAAGCAATGACAGCGATTGCAAATGATGGACAAATGATGCAACCATATGTGATTGATAAAATAATAGATTCTGAAGGAAATATAGTGAAAGAAAGCAAACCAGTTGTAAAAGGAAACCCGGTTACAAAGGAGACGGCTCAACAAGTTCGTGACGTATTAGCGTCCACTGTAACATCTGAAGTAGGGACTGCAAAACGTTTTGCTATTGAGGGATACGAAGTTGCAGGTAAAACTGGTACGGCCTATATCTCTGATGGTTCAGGGCAATATTTAACGGGTCACCAGAACGATTATTTATACTCATTTTTAGGCATGGCTCCTGCTAATGATCCCCAACTAATCATGTATGTTTCAGTGAAACAGCCGAAGCTAGAAGGAACGGAAACAGGATCTGAGCCAGTTTCAAAAGTGTTTACATCTGTGATGGAAAACAGTTTAAAATACCTAAACATCGATCCAACTGATGTAGCAGACGTTGAATTAAAACCGATTGAAAATTATGTTGGTCAGGATGTTACAACAGTGGCAAATAATCTTACCAATGCTGGGTTAAAACCAATCCTCATTGGTGAAGGAGGTAAAATAGTCGATCAATATCCAAAAGGAAATGTACAATTAACAATTGGTAGTCATGTGTTTTTAAAAACAGAAGGTAAAGTTACAATACCTGATTTTAAAAATTGGTCGCTGCGTAATTTATTAGTTTACAAAACTTTATCAGGCTTGGAAATTGAAATTGTCGGCGAAGGTTATGTAGAAAGTCAGAGTGTTTCAGCAAATACAGTTGTAAATAATTCTTCACCTATAGTAGTGAAGCTGAAAACACCTGAAGAAACCTTTATTCCATCGAAAGAAACAGAAACAGAAGAGACCGTATTTGTACAAGATTAATGGAATGAAATATAGGTGCGTAGAATAGATGTCCAATTACTTTCATACCTTGTTATAAAAACGAGGTGTGAATGTCGAATGAAGTGGATTTCGAGTATATCGAAAAAACGATTGAGACTAATAGTATATGGGTTTATAATATTTGGTTTAGCGGTCATCATCAGATTGTTTTTTGTACAGGTTATACAACATGACGAATTAACAGAACTAGCAAAACAGAATTGGGATAGAGAAGTTCCGTTTGCATCTGAACGTGGAGAAATAACCGATAGAAACGGTGAAACTATCGTAACGAATAAATTAGCTCCAACCTTATATTTTATCCCAGCTCAAAATGAAAATATCCAAGAGGCAGCAAGGCAAATTGCCGAAGTATTAGAAGTAGATGAACAAAAATTGTATGAAAAGATGAATTCTAAAGAATATTTGGTAAAACTTGCACCAGAAGGTAAAAATATTTCATATGAAAAAGCAGTTCAAATTCAAGGACTAAAAATAGACGGGCTATATAGTGGCGTTGATTATGTTCGTCATTATCCCTATGGGTCATTATTATCACGATTTGTTGGTTTCACTGGATATGATACACAAGGACTAGCAGGGATTGAATTTCAGTATAATAATGTATTAACTTCTAAGCCAGCAGCTATACGCTTATTTACAGATGCTGCACAAAAATCACTACCACATGTTAGTGATGAATGGAGAGATGGAGATCAAGGGGCTACAGTTGAACTGACAATTGATTTAGAAGTTCAACAGGTTGTAGAAAGGGAGTTATCCCAAGCGATGACAAAATATGATGCTGACCAAGCACTAGCGATAGCAATGAACCCAAAAACGGGTGAAATTTTAGCATTGTCATCTTACCCTACATATAACCCATCAAATTTTGAAGAAGTAGAACCATCTATATACAATCGAAATTTACCAGTATGGATGACCTATGAACCAGGTTCAACATTTAAAATTATTACGTTAAGTGCCGCTCTTGAAGAAGGAGTAGTGGATTTAGAAAATGATAAGTTTTATGACCCCGGTTATACAATCGTTGAAGGAGCAAGGCTACGTTGCTGGAAACGTGAAGGTCATAAGGACGAAACGTTTTTACAAGTAGTAGAAAACTCTTGTAACCCTGGTTTTATTGAATTAGGGCAGCGTGTCGGACCTGAAAAATTAATGGACTATATTAAAGATTTTGGTTTTGGTCAAACAACTGGCTCCAATATTGCTGGTGAGGCAAAAGGAATACTCTTTGCCGAAGAAAATTTTGGCCCTGTTGAACATGCTACAACTTCATTTGGTCAAGGTATTTCTGTAACACCGATTCAACAAATAACAGCTGTTGCCGCAGCCGTTAATGGAGGGAAACTGTTTACTCCGTATGTTGTTTCAAAAGTTTACAATCCAGAAACCGGAGAAGTTGTGTTAGAAAATAAACCACAATTAAAGAAACAGGTAATAAGTGAAGAAACATCAGCTCAAGTACGTAATGCACTCGAATCTGTTGTTGCGAATGGCTCAGGTCGTCAAGCTTATCGAGATGGTTTTCGTATAGGGGGAAAAACTGGAACTGCACAAAAGGTAGAAGATGGTCGATATAAGCAAGGCGATTATATCGTATCCTTTATTGGTTTTGCACCTGCAGATGATCCGGAAATTGTCGTTTATGTTGCGGTTGATAATCCTAAAAGCTCTACTGTATTTGGAAGTACAATTGCTGCTCCAATTGTAGGACAAATTATTGAAGATATCGCTCCTACCATTGGATTAGAAGTGGATCGTGAAGGCCAACTAGAGAAACAATACCGCTGGGGTGATCCAATTACAGAAAGAGTTCCAAACCTAGTAGGTATATCAGTTGATGAAATAGCTAAATTACAATACCCTTATCGTATTGAAAAGCATGGAGAAGGAGACTATGTTATATCTCAATTACCAGAAGCAGAAAATATAATCGAAGTAGATGACACAATTCATCTTTATTTAGGAGATGCACCATCAACAAATCAAATGAATGCAAATAATAACACTGATTCAGAAGATGACGATAACACTCCTGATAGCTCAAACCCAGAGAACTGATCATCTACACCAAAATGAAGATTTAGAAATTAGAAAATAAGTAAAAGTAGTTAGTGTTTTAAAATTTTATGGAAGAACATGATTTAAAGGAGATCTAACATGACAATCGCAACAACAATAACCATTTTAGCAATTTCATTTAGTATATCAGTTGTACTTGCTCCATTTTTAATTCCTCTATTACGTAGGCTTAAATTTGGCCAAAGTATACGTGAGGAAGGGCCAAAATCCCATATGAAAAAAGCAGGTACTCCGACGATGGGTGGCATCATCTTTTTAATTTCAATTATTGCTACTACGGTCATTGTTGGAAATTTATATAATATTATGACGACGCATACGATCGTCATGTTACTTGTTTTATGTGGTTTTGGTTTAATAGGCTTTTTAGATGATGGTATTAAAGTGGTATTTAAACGTAACCTAGGATTAACCTCATTACAAAAATTAGTCGGACAAATTATTATTTCAATTCTATCTTTCCTATTGTTACGAGTAGGTGCTTTTCAAACAAATGTAACTATTCCATTTACGGATTGGTCAATGGATTTAGGAATCTTGTATGTTGGATTTTTAATCTTTTGGCTAGTTGGGTTTTCAAATGCTGTAAATTTAACAGATGGGCTAGATGGGTTAGTAGCTGGTACTGCATCCATTGCATTTACTGCATTTGGCGTAATCGCATTATTTAACGAACAAATAGATGTTGCAGTATTCGCCTTTGCAGTAACAGGAGCTTTACTTGGATTTTTAATATTTAATGCAAATCCAGCAAAAGTATTTATGGGGGATACCGGGTCACTAGCACTCGGTGGATCCCTTGCATTAGTTTCCATTCTTGTAAAAGAGGAATTATTGTTATTAATTATCGGATTAATTTTTGTAATAGAAACTTTGTCTGTTATCTTACAAGTGGCAAGCTTTAAATTAACAGGAAAGCGTATTTTTAAAATGAGTCCAATCCACCATCACTTTGAATTATCTGGTTGGTCTGAAAGGAAAGTCGTATTAGTATTTTGGTTTACGGCATTAATTGTCGCATTAATCGGCGTATTATCGGAGGCATTACTATGAAGCAATATGCAGAATTACAACATAAAAAGGTCTTAGTGCTTGGATTGGCAAAAAGTGGTGTTGCAGCAGCAGAGCTTCTTCATGAATTAGGCGCTTTTGTAACAGTCAATGATTCCAAACCATTTGAACAAAATCCTCAAGCTCAAAGCTTACTAAAAAAGGGAATCACAGTAATATGTGGTAGACACCCAGAGGATCTTCTTGATGAAGGATTTGAGCTAATTGTAAAAAATCCTGGCATTCCATATAGTATTCCAATACTTCAAGATGCACTAAGTAGAGAAATACCAATTATTACAGAAGTTGAACTTGCGTATCACATTAGTGAAGCACCATTTATCGGAATAACAGGTACAAATGGTAAAACAACAACTACTACGCTGATTTTTGAAATGCTTCAGCAAGGGTATCGCAATCCGCTTATTGCCGGTAATATCGGAACAGTGGCGTGTAGTGTCGCAAAAGAAGCTGCGGAAGATCAAGTAATTGTTACTGAATTATCTTCTTTTCAATTAATGGGAATCCAACAATTCAGACCACACATTGCCATTTTGACAAATTTGTATGATGCGCACTTAGATTATCATGGTACTTTTACCGAATATGCCGAAGCGAAATTTAATATAACGAAAAATCAAATTGAATCGGACTTTCTTATATACAATGCAAATCAACAAGTGCTAGAGCCATATATCCAAAGATCAAAAGCAACAAAAGTACCTTTTGATTCAGAAAAAAGAACAAACATAGGTATAAGTGCTGATGAACAAATGATTTACTGGGAAGGTCAGCCGTTGATCGAACGATCGTTAATTGTTCTGCCTGGTAAACATAACTTGGAAAATATATTAGCAGCTGTTGCAGCTTGTGTTCTATATGGTTGTGATGTAGATAAAATTAAAGTAGTGTTAAAAACATTCACTGGTGTCCGTCATAGAACACAGTTTGTTCGAGAATGGGAAGGTAGAAAACTATATAACGATTCAAAAGCTACCAATTGTCTTGCCACAAAAGTAGCTCTTGATGCATTTAACGAACCGACTATTCTTTTAGCTGGAGGTCTCGATCGAGGTCACTCCTTTGAGGAATTACGCAATTCCATGAAAAACGTTAAAGGAGTTGTAGCTTTTGGTCAAACAGCTCAAAGATTTATTGAATTTGCAAAATCATGCGGTGTTAAATCGACAGTAGAAGCCGAAAATGTAGAAGATGCAGTAGAAAAGGCAGCCAAATTGTCCGAGCATGGAGATATCATTTTATTGTCACCAGCCTGTGCAAGCTGGGATCAATATCCAAGCTTCGAAGTGCGCGGTGATAAGTTTATAGAAGCTGTAAATAAGCTTTAATGTTATCAAGTTCATTTGAGAAAGGATGCCTTAGCTGAAATTTACGTATAAGAGGCTATTTATTACCTCTGCAATGTTGTTATCGGTAGTTGGGATATTGTTTATTTTTTCTGCTGGTACATATTGGAGCTCCGTTCATTATGAGGGTGAGATACCTTTCTACATTAGGCAATCCGTCTATTTAGTTTTAGCATTAATCATGTTTGTAACAGTAGCAAATATGGACTGGTTTAGACAAGAAAAAACATGGATTACGTTATATGTCATTTCATTAATATTATTAGTATTGGTACTCATTCCTGGTGTTGGGTTATCACGTAACGGTTCACAAAGTTGGATTGGCATTGGACCTTTAACAATGCAACCAGCAGAATTAGTGAAAATTACAACGTTAATGTATTTAAGTTTTTTACTCAGTAAAGTAAAAAGCTATGAAAGAGTTGTCCAATTAAAGCACTTTTTAATTATTCTTATTCCAAGTGGATTAATTATGCTGCAGCCGGATTTTGGTTCAGTCTTTATTCTAGTAGTAGCTTCCTTTGTTTTACTATTTGTTGCGAAATATCCGGTGAAATTATATGTTTCAGTAATTCTCCTTGGAATCGTCGGTTTAGTTGGATTAATCATAACAGCTCCGTATCGACTTCAAAGAATTGAAGCATTTATCAACCCATGGGCTGACCCATTGGGAGCTGGATTTCAAGGGGTACAATCGTTACTTGCCATTGGACCAGCTGGAATTTTAGGACATGGATTTGGCGATAGTAGGCAAAAGTTCTTGTATTTACCCGAGCCACAAAATGATTTTATTTTTTCTATTATTTTAGAGGAAATTGGATTTTTAGGTGGCTGTGTCATACTTGCCTTATTTGGACTATTTATTTATTCAGGTATAGGACTAGCAATGCAAACAACATTAAGCTCAGATTTTTACGCTATTATTTCACTTGTCTGTATGATTGGCTTTCAAGCATGCCTTAATATCGGGGTAGTAATTGGATTAATACCAGTTACAGGTGTAACGTTACCATTTATCAGCTATGGTGGTACCTCATTAATGATCATTTGGTTTGTAGTAGCGATAATCATTTGCTTCTCACAGCGAACCGAAGTTGGTAAATAATTTAGAGGAAGGAGGAGTAAAAATGGAGAAAGTAATTGATATAGAAGATCGCATACCAACGCTACGAGAAAAAAGAAGAAAAAGAACAAATAAAAAATTCATTATTTTAATCACGTTATTTTTTCTAACCTTATTTTTACTCCTTTATTTCCAATCACCATACAGTGATGTTAAGAACATTAGCATTAAAGGATTTAATCTTGTAAATGAGGAAGAATATTTAAAACAATCAAATTTGCAAGTTGGACAGTCTATGTGGAGTTTCCGTGAAAAAGAAGTTGAGGAAAATATAAAAAAGCTAGAATGGGTTAAAGATGTTGAGGTTCATAAACAATGGTTGACAAGTGTGGAAATTATTATTGAGGAATGGCCAAAAGTCGCCTACATCTCTGAAAATAATTCCTTTTACCCAATATTGGAAAATGGAGTGGTTTTTAAGGAGTTAGGTTCCAGTACTCCTATAGATGCGCCGATATTTTTGGAGTTTGAAGATAGTGAATTGAGAAAAAGGTTACTAAAAGAATTGGCTGGACTTGAACCAACTGTCTTAGCAATGATCTCTCAAATCAATGCTACACCTACTAGCTCAGACCCATATGCTATCACATTATTCATGAATGATGGTTATGAGGTGAGGGCTGAAATAACTTCACTTGCTGAGAAATTAAATTATTATCCTTCCATTATTGCTCAAATTGAAAATAATGGAGAATTTGAAAAAGGAATTATTGATATTGAAGTTGGGACATATTATAGATCCTATTCAGAAGAATATAAGATCGATGTTTTGGATCCCACAGAAGAGAATTCTGATATAACTGAACAGGAAGTGTCAGAAAATGAGTAACAAATATATGAAGCCACCTTCAAAAAAACAATTGATTATTCTAATTGTATGTATCGTGACGGGATTTATTATAGGATATTCGTACAATTTATCAAAAGACAATAAGAAGGTAACAAGTCCCTATGTGGATCAAGAAGAATCCTATCGTGAAGAGCTAATTGGACAACAGGAGAGAAATAAAGAACTAATGGAAGAACTAAATAGTCTTCAAAATAAAATACGTGATTATGAGAAGACTTTTGCTTCAAATGAAGATCAGTATGAAAATCTTGTTCAAGAGGCTGAACGATTACGTTTGATATTAGGTGAAATTCCTTCGGTTGGACAAGGTGTGAAAATTACGTTAGATGATGGGGAATACGATCCAAATAATACAAATCCAAACGATTATATTGTTCATGAAAGTCACATATTTAAAGTGATTAATGAATTAAAAATTTCAGGTGCAGAGGCCATCTCTATTAATGGAAAACGACTTGAAACAAATTCATATATCAATTGTACAGGCCCTGTAATTTCAATAGATGGAGAACAATTCCCAGCACCATTTACAATTGAGGCAGTAGGCAATTCGGAGACATTGATTGCTTCTTTAAAAATTGTTGGAGGAGTTTTTGACCAATTACTTAATGACCAAATCGTTGTCACAATCGAACAAAGCGGACAAGTTGTAATGCCTTCTGTGAACGACAAGCAAAGCTAGATACGTACCAGGAGGGAACATTTATGGATAAGAAGGTAGTTACCCGAATAACGATTGTATCTTTTATTGTAGGACTAATGATTTCTGTACAATATAACACAGTAAAAAAGCCAGCTGAAAGGGATACTCGTGATACATGGGAAATCCGGCAAGAACTATCTGAGGAGAAAAAGAGACACTCTCAATTATTAGCAGACATACTAACACTAAATGAAATTGTCGATGTCTATGAAAATACAGCTACAGAAGATCAAGGAGAAATATTAAAAAGTACTGTGGAAGAGTTACAACTTAAAGCTGGTCTTCTTGAAGTGACGGGACCAGGGTTAATTTTAACGATTACCCCTGCAATCGAATTGATACAATCTGGTTTTAAGATTGAGCCTATATCTCCGGAGTTATTGTATCGTTTATTAAATGAAATATACCGTTTTGATGGTTTGTATGTTGAAATCGATGGTCAAAGAGTGGTTCATACAACTGCGATAAGAGATATTAATGGTGTCACAACAGTGAATGGGATTCCAATACGTGAAACAAATGTTGAAATACGTATTATTACTGAATCCTTTGAAAAAGCAGAAAAACTATATAGCTATTTATATGCTTCCACATTTAAAGATGCATTTTATATTGATAATTTAAATCTTGAAATTGGCCCAGCAAAAAAAGAAATAACTGTTTCAGAATATGATGGAACTTTATCAAACAAGTATTTATCCGAAAATAAAGGGGAATAGAGTATGTGGTTGCCATTTTTAGGATTAATATTAGGACTCGCCTTAGGATTGCTAACTGATATTCAGATCCCTTCAATGTATGAAAACTATTTATCGATAGCAGTTCTTGCAGCATTGGATACACTTTTCGGAGGAATCCGAGCACATCTTCAACAAGTGTATAATGACAAAGTGTTTATATCAGGATTTTTCTTCAATATTTTGTTAGCGTGTGGTCTTGCATTTATAGGGGTCCATTTAGGAGTTGACTTGTATTTAGCTGCCATTTTTGCATTTGGTGTCCGTCTCTTCCAAAATATAGCTGTCATTCGACGAATTTTGATACAAAAATGGGATGAGAGACATATAAAAAAGAGTGAAAAAACAGTAGAATAGCGGTAAAATTTTATAGTAAGCGGAATTTACTTAGACAATAAAGATAATTTACAATAGAATGAGTGTAGGAGTATCGAAGGAGGTGCGGTAAAGTTGAATAATCAAGATATATATATTTCTTTAGATATAGGTTCGTCATCAATTAAAGTATTAATTGGTGAAGTAAATAATGAACAACTGCACGTTATCGGTGTCGGTAATGTAAAAACTAACGGTGTTCGAAAAGGTGCGATAGTTGATATCGACGCAACGGTACAATCTATAAGAAAAGCAGTTGATGAAGCAGAACGTATGACTGGAATATCTATCAACCAAGTGGTATTGGGAATCCCTGCTAATCAAACAATACTACAATCAGTAAAAGGTGTTGTGGCTGTTAATAGTGAAAATAGAGAAATCACAGATGGAGATTTAGAAAGAGTAATAGAGTCCGCACAAGTAATGTCGATTCCGCCTGAAAGAGAATTAGTCAATTTAATACCCCGACAATTTATCGTCGATAATTTAGATGAGATAAAAGATCCCCGTGGCATGATTGGAATTCGTCTAGAAATGGATGCAACTATGATTACTACATCCAAAACCTTATTACATAACGTATTGCGTTGTGTGGAACGTGCTGGGTTAAAAATAAGAGAGATTTATCTACAGCCGTTAGCAGCTGGTTATTTTGCCTTAACTGAAGATGAAAAAAGTCAGGGAACTGCTTTTATTGATTTAGGTGGCGGTTCTACAACAATTGCAGTATTTGAAGATGACTTATTAACACATACAGGCGTCATTCCAGTTGGTGGAGATCATGTTACAAAGGATTTATCCATTATTTTAAAAACGACAACTGAGCAAGCTGAGAAAATAAAAAAACAATATGGACATGCATTTTATGAAGATGCTTCTGAGGATGAAATTTTTGAAGTTCCCGTAACAGGAACTGATATTGTGGATCAATATAATCAAAAGTATATTTCTGAAATTATTGGTGTTCGATTAGAAGAATTGTTTGAGTTAGTTTTAGATAAACTTGCTGAGATGGGCGTTCGCGATTTACCAGGTGGAATTGTCATCTCAGGTGGTGTGGCACAACTAGATGGAATAGCACAGCTTGCAAGACAAGTTATGCAAACACGTGTCAGAATTTATACCCCTGACTATATTGGTGTTCGTGAACCATTATATACAACTGCTGTTGGGTTAATTAAGTATGCTAATCTTGAAGATGAGTTCTACGGTAGAAGTGGGGGCTCTGAATCTGTCTATCAAACAGTAGGAGCAGGGTCAACTCCTCCTAAAAAACAATCGAATACAGCTGAAAGACTAGATAATAGTAATAAAACTAGCGTCATCAACAAAGCAAAAAAATTGTTTGATAAGTTTTTTGAATAACGAACAAGTATAATTACACAACGAGTGTGGTAGGAGGAAAAATAATGTTGGAATTTGATACGAGTATCGACCAGCTAGCTAACATCAAGGTAATTGGCGTTGGTGGTGGTGGTAATAATGCAGTAAATAGAATGATTGAACATGGAGTACAGGGTGTTGATTTCATCGCAGTGAATACTGATGCTCAAGCTTTAAATCTATCAAAAGCTCAATATAAATTACAGATTGGTAATAAATTAACAAGAGGACTAGGTGCAGGTGCAAATCCAGAAGTAGGAAAGAAGGCTGCAGAGGAAAGTCGTGAACAAATTGAAGAAGTTCTTCGTGGTGCAGATATGGTTTTCGTAACTGCTGGTATGGGCGGAGGAACTGGAACTGGAGCAGCACCAGTAATCGCTTCAATAGCACGTGATTTAGGAGCATTAACTGTAGGTGTTGTGACACGACCATTTTCTTTTGAAGGTAAAAAGCGTCAAACTCAAGCAGTTGGCGGTATCGGAGCGATGAAGGATGCTGTAGATACACTGATTGTCATTCCTAATGATAAATTATTACAAATAGTAGACAAAAATACACCAATGGTAGAAGCATTCCGTGAAGCTGATAATGTATTACGTCAAGGTGTTCAAGGGATTTCAGATTTAATTGCAACTCCTGGTCTAATTAACCTTGATTTTGCCGATGTGAAAACAATTATGTCTGATAAAGGATCTGCTTTAATGGGTATTGGTATTGCAACAGGTGAAAACCGTGCAACTGAAGCTGCGAAAAAAGCAATTTCAAGTCCTTTACTAGAAACTTCAATTGATGGTGCTAAAGGTGTCATTATGAATATCACTGGTGGTACAAACTTAAGTTTATTTGAAGTACAAGAAGCTGCGGATATCGTTGCATCAGCATCGGACGAAGAAGTAAATATGATCTTTGGTTCGGTAATTAATGAAAATTTAACAGACGAGATTATTGTAACAGTAATCGCGACTGGTTTTACTGAGGAAAGTATTTCTCAAAAAACACGTATTGTGAACGGAACGGTTCGTAATAATCAGGCTGCTAGTCGAGAACGAGTAGAACCAGTGCATAATGAACCAAACCGTCCAACGCAAACAACAAACCAAGTACAGGATGATATGTTAGATATTCCAACATTTTTACGTAATCGAAATAAAAATCGTGGATAATTCAAATATATTTTGATGATTCGACATAAAATGGAAGCCTTAATTGTATATTAAGTGCTTCCATTTTTTTTGTTCTCGCAATATAGAAGCTTCATGTCGATTTTTTATTATTCATGAAAGGGATTGTCTAAAAGATTTTTAATTTATATACGACAGTTTGACAATTTCCACATCTTACTAGTGATAATCTTGTTTTTAGGAGGACGCTAAAATGATTGGTGAATTACTCGTACTATACAATACGTTATTTAATTACTTTTTATTAAAGTTTACGCAAGAAATAACGGGATTGTATGTAAAACGAAGTAGGTTGATCCTTAGTGCATTTTGTAGCGGACTTATCGCTAGTATATTGCATCACTCTTTTATTGGAGCCGTGATTAGTTTCGTAGTACTAATAGGGGTAGCGTTTTCATTTAAAATCGAAACGTTAATGAGGCAAGGAACTGTACTATTTATAGCAACATTTTTTCTTGGTGGATTACTAACAAGTTTATTACCCTTTTTACTCAATCAAACCGATTTTATATTTTTTATATTGTGTACATCAATTGCATTTTTAAGCTTGAGTGCTATTCATCTTAAATGGAGACAGATGAAACAAGAGAAAATACAACACTCGTTTGTAGTTGACTGTGAACTTGAACTGTTTCAGAAGATTTATAGCATAAAAGGGTTTATTGATACAGGTAATGAATGTGTGGAGCCAATGAGTCAAAAGCCAGTCCATTTCCTCTCGTATAAAGCAGTTTCGAAAAACTTACCCGATGATTTTCATGAAGCATTGTTGAAATGGGACGCGAAAGATCCGTACCAATTAGGAATGTTTCCTGCATATGTTTACCCCAAAATACGAATATTGACACTCTCCACTGTGCAAAAAGAGAAGTCCACAACGATTGCATTTCGATTTGATCGGCTGAAAATTAGTGGAAATACCGATAAATTACTCTTTGATGAATATGTAGTATTCACTCGAAATGATGCGCGATATCCGCAAGATGCACAAATGATTTTACACGTTTTAGCGCTATAACTTCATGTTGGAAATGATTCATAAAGGGGGAAAATGATTGTTTAAAAAAATAATAGCTTTTTTTCAAAAAATTTGGAGTAAGTTTCGAACTAAAGGAACGTACTATATAGGGGGGCACGATTCATTGCCAGTACCATTAACTAGAGAAGAAGAAATGACAGTTATTGAAGCCTTTATGAACGGAGATATGAGAGCTCGGGACACATTAATAGAAAGAAATTTACGACTCGTAGTCTATATTGCTAGACGATTTGATAATACCGGTACACCAATTGAGGATTTAATTAGTATCGGATCTATTGGATTAATAAAGGCAATCGAAACATTCAACACAGAAAAAAACATAAAACTAGCTACTTATGCATCCCGCTGTATTGAAAATGAAATCTTAATGCATCTACGAAAAACAAGTCGCATGAAAGGTGAAGTTTCTTTAGACGAACCTTTAAATTCTGATCCGGATGGAAATGAGTTATTGCTATCTGATATTTTAGGTACGGATGAAGAAATCATTATGAATGATGTTGAGAAAAAGATTGAACGTGCAACCATGTTCCAAGCAATCAATGGCTTAAGTGAAAGAGAAAGATACATCATGGAGTGTCGTTTTGGACTAAATGGTAAACAAGAAATGACACAAAAAGAAGTGGCCGATCATTTAGGAATTTCTCAATCGTATATTTCTAGGTTAGAGAAAAAAATAATTTTAGACTTAAGAGAACATTTGAATCAGCCAATTTCATAAGTTCTGTTTCATAATGAATAGAAAAAGAAAGGAAAATAATTAAACTCCAACTTAATATTTCATCATAAATTATATGCATGATCTTCCTATTTCATTATCAATTACATTTAAACATTTTAAATGTAATAATCTGTTTTGGATGAAATTGGACGGAAGAATCGTGCATATTCTTTTTTAATCCGGACAAACTTAAAAAACAGTTCAGAGAGAAAGTGAAATTACAATTTGCAGATAAAACTGTTCATTGTAGTGACACAAAACCATGCATGTTGTTGTGAAGCACACATTGTGAAGCTTTACAGCAATATATGTGGGATAAAAAACAATAGTTCGGAGGAAAAGAAGATGGTGCGAACAAAAGTAGAACTTTGTGGAGTTGATACTGCTTCTTTGCCAGTGCTAAAACATGAAGAGATGAGAGAGTTGTTTGTTCGACTACAAAATGGTGAAGAATGGGTTAGAGACGAGCTTGTCATTTGTAATTTAAGACTTGTATTAAGTATTGTAGGCAGATTTTCGTATCGTGGTGAACAAGCAGACGATTTGTTCCAAGTAGGTTGTATAGGATTATTAAAAGCAATTGACCACTTTGATTTAAAGCATAATGTTCGATTTTCAACATATGCTGTACCAATGATAATCGGAGAAATCCGCAGACATCTAAGAGATCATCATGCATTAAGAGTATCCCGCTCTTTAAGAGATATCGCATATAAAGCAATGCAAGCAAAAGAAAAGTTTATATCTGAAAACTTACATGAGCCGACGATTGAACAGTTGGCAGAAATGATTGAAATGAAGAAGGAAGACGTTTTATATGCACTTGATGCGATTCAAGATCCACTATCATTACAAGAGCCAATTTATTCTGATGGTGGAGACGCAGTGTTTATTATGGATCAATTGCGTGATGATGGTGTATCAGAGGATCAATGGGTCGCATATGTTAGTGTGAAAGAAAGTATGCAAAAATTAGATGATAGACAGCAAATGATATTAGCGAAGAGATTTTATTATGGCGAAACACAAACTGAAATTGCAAAATCACTAGGTATATCACAGGCCCAAATATCAAGATTAGAGAAAAATGCAATTGAAACGATGCAAAAAGATTATAAAGTAAATTAAATAATTATAGAATTCAGTACAACGACGCACTAGTTAATTTAGTGCGTTTTTATTTTGTTCTCATTGTTTAGTTAAATAAAACATAAAAATAATTTCGAAGGGAGATTGATAATGCGATTTTCGGTAGTACAACAAAAAGAAATTATTGAAGCTGGCAGTGGTAAATTTGTTGGCTACATTATTGATGCTGAAGTGGATGAACAATCAGGAAAAATCGTATCTTTTCTAGTTTCTGAGCCAAAGAAATTTTTATCTTTTCTACAAGGAGAAGATTCTGTGAGAAAAGTCCTGATAAATGATATTCTAGTTATAGGAAAAGATGTCATATTAGTTAAATCATTATATGAATAGGTCTGTCTATTCATTGAAAATTACCATTGACATTGATACAATAGAGAAAAAAATATGCAAAGTTGGGTATTAAATGGCTAAAATTAGTGATAATTTGAGACTAATTCAAAAACAAATCGAAGATGCAAAAGATAGATCAAATGCACAGCAAGATATAACAATTATTGCAGTTACGAAACAAGTTACTACTGAAAGAGCCATAGAAGCAATTGAATCAGGAATTTTCCATTTAGGAGAAAACCGACCAGAAGGATTATTGGCAAAGAAAGAAGAAATAGAAGATAGAGCCAAATGGCATTTCATTGGTTCGCTGCAAACACGAAAAGTAAAACAAGTGATAAATGATATTGATTATCTTCATTCCTTAGATCGTATGAGCCTAGCAGAAGAAATTGAGAAACGAGCAGAAAGAACTGTAAATTGTTTTGTTCAAGCCAATGTTTCTGGAGAAGAATCTAAACATGGTCTTGCAAAAGAAGAAGTTTTGTCATTTATTCAATCATTATCACAGTTTACGAAGATTCGAATAGTTGGATTAATGACAATGGCGCCAAATACTGATGATGAAGTCATAATAAGAAAAGTATTTTCAGATTTAAAAAAATTACAACAAGAAGTTGTTAAATTAAATTTACCATATGCACCTTGTACTGAATTATCAATGGGAATGTCAAATGATTTTGCAATTGCGGTTGAAGAAGGTGCGACATTTGTAAGGATTGGTACAGCTCTTGTTGGATAGAAAAGAGGGATATAAATGAGCGTGAAGAATAAAATTAAAAATTTCTTTTATTTAGAAGAAGAAGACGAAGAAGAAGTTGTACAACCTTCCAATCAACCTTTAGTCAAACAACAAGAGGCTCCAATCAAATCTCGTGCGAAAAAAGAAAGAAAATTTGAATCAGAAGCACCAAAAAATGTTGTAAGTATACAGGCTGCGAATTCAATGAAAAACTCAAAAGTGGTCATTATCGAGCCACGTGTTTATGCAGAAGCACAAGATATTGCCGAACACTTAAAGAATAAACGAGCGATTATTGTGAATTTGCAACGGATTGATCGCGAACAAGGTGTACGTATTATTGATTTTTTAAGCGGGGCAGTATATGCATTAGCTGGTGATATTCAACGTATTGGCAATGATATTTTCCTTTGTACACCAGATAATGTTGAAGTTTCGGGAGAAGTTTCAAATTATTTATATGATGATAACCAATAAACTAGTGAGGTAAAAACATTCTATGGGTTTAAGCGAAATTTATTATTTTATTTATATGCTATTTACAGTATACCAATTTATGATTATTGGTTATATATTAATGTCGTGGATACCATCTCTACAAGAGTCTAGTATTGGACGAATACTTGGTAAATTGGTAGAGCCTTATTTAGGTATTTTTAGAAAATTCATTCCACCGATTGGCATGATTGATTTTTCACCAATTATTGCATTGTTATTATTAGGATTCATTAGACAAGGTGTACTAATTGTAGTACAAAATATTTATATGACATTCTTTTAATAAATTAATTCCCTACTATGTAGGGTTTTTTTATTTATTGACCAAAATAATTCTATTCAAATTAAAAAGTGAGGAAAATTAATGGAGCACCTTATTCAACATTTTAGAAAAGAAGAACAACCCTTTATTGAACGTGTTTTAGAATGGCAACGTGATGTTGAATATCGTTATGACAATCGGTTAACAGATTTCTTAGATCCGCGGGAACAATTTATTGTATCAAGTATCGTTGGTCAAAATAGTGACTTATCTATCCATAGTGCTGGTTTGTTCGAAGATGCTGAAAGAAAAAGAATGATCATCAGCCCATCTTATTTTCAATCAAGCTTAGAGGATTTTGAAATTTCCGTTTTCCAAGTAAAATATCCATCAAAATTTATCCAATTAAGACATAAAGATGTTTTAGGAGCGTTGCTGTCATTAGGGATAAATCGTTCGAAGTTTGGCGATATAAAAATTGCTGAGGATATTATTCAATTCGCTGTTACTTCTGACATTACCGATTATTTACTTATCAATCTTACTAGTATAGGAAAATCTAAGATCCATTTAGAATTACTTAGTGATATGGATGGAATTATTCAAAGTGCTGATAAGTGGGTAGAAAATACGTTCACCATATCTTCGATGAGATTGGATGCTATATTAGCGACAATGTTAAAAATTTCACGTGAAAAAGCAAAACTGTTTATTCAAGGTGGCAAGGTAAAGGTTAATTGGACGGTCCGAGAGTCTACCTCTTTTGAATTGCAAGAAGGAGATATCATTTCTGTAAGTGGATTTGGCCGTTTTAAAATAATAATGACTGAAGGACGTACAAAAAAGGATAAAATTCGCCTAAAAATAGGTCATTTAGTACAAAAATGAAAGTTTTGTGTTGAAAATAATGAAATTGTAATGCGAAGATGCCGTTCCATCTGTATAATAGAAATAAAATCAACTGAAGAAAAGGAGTGTATAGTCTATGCCATTATCCCCTCTTGATATACATAATAAAGAATTCACACGTGGTTTCCGTGGTTACGCAGAAGATGAGGTCAATGAATTTTTAGATCAAGTTATAAAAGATTACGAGATTATATTAAGAGAGAAAAAAGAATTAGAAGATAAAATTAAATCCATGACTGAGCGTATGTCACACTATAATACACTTGAAGACACTCTACAAAAATCTATAATCGTTGCTCAGGAAGCGGCTGAAGAAGTTCGTCGTAATGCACAGCAAGAAGCAAAATTAATCATTAAAGAAGCAGAAAAAAACGCAGATCGAATTATAAACGAAGCTTTAACGAAGTCTCGTAAAGTTGCGATTGAAATTAATGATTTGAAAAAACAATCAAAAGTGTTCCGTGGACGCCTTAAAATGTTGGTGGAAGCACAATTAGATATGATTAAATCAGATGATTGGGATACATTGATGGAATATGATATTGGTTTAACTAGTATCCAAGATCAGAAAAGAATAGACGATGAAGAAGATCAATACGTAGGTGCAAAATATAAGGAAGAAGAAACGAATTATCATTCCTTCTATGAAGATGAAGAAGAGGAAAGAAAAGCAACAAACGAAGAATTAAATCATTTATTATAATTTGTACTAAAGACTTATGACAATTTTACTTGACGTAAATTATTCCTTTTCATATACTGAAACACAAGTGTATAAATGATTATTTATATTATATTGCGTTGATGGAGACAGTATTTTTTGAGGGTAGTACTAGCGATTCGAGGGTGGTGGAAGCTCGAACAATGCGCTCGAAAATGAAAATCACTCCTGAGCTAAATCACTGAAATGAGTAGGTGGTTTCGTTATCACACGACGTTACAGTGTCTAAGAGGCAAGTTTCTGTTTGTTAAAACTTGCAAATTAGGGTGGTACCACGAGAGCAAGCTCTTCGTCCCTTTGGGATGAGGGGCTTTTTTTATTTTAGGTCTACAGGATGTAGGTCGCAGATTTTTTTCGGCACCGAAAGCATAAACCGTAGGTGCAAAGGTGTTGCTACAGGACATGGCATTTTACGCCTTTGTTCATTAAAAAAGAGAATATAGGAGGAATCACAATGGTAGAGTATAAAGATACATTATTAATGCCAAAAACAGATTTCCCAATGCGCGGAAATTTACCAGCAAATGAACCAAAAATTCAAGAAAAATGGGATGAACTGGATATCAATGCTTTAGTAAATAAAAGAACTGAAGGACGTCCACACTTTGTATTACACGATGGACCTCCATATGCAAACGGTGATCTCCATATTGGTCACGCTTTAAACAAGGTTCTTAAAGATATGATTAACCGTCATCGTTCAATGACTGGTTATCATGTACCTTATGTTCCAGGTTGGGATACACATGGTTTGCCAATCGAGCAAGCGTTAACTAATAAAGGTGTCAATCGCAAAGAAATGACTGTTGCTGAGTTTCGTGAATTATGTAAACAGTATGCATATGAACAAATTTCAAATCAAAAATCACAATTCAAACGACTTGGTGTTCGTGGTGATTGGGAAAATCCTTATATCACTTTAGTTCCTGAATTTGAAGCTCGTCAAATTGAAGTATTTGGTAGAATGGCTGAAAGAGGTTATATCTATAAAGG
The DNA here is from genome assembly GCA_023168345.1 of Lysinibacillus sp. PLM2. Taxonomy (NCBI): domain Bacteria; kingdom Bacillati; phylum Bacillota; class Bacilli; order Caryophanales; family Bacillaceae; genus Lysinibacillus; species Lysinibacillus sp. PLM2. The sequence goes on from AP025689.1 coordinate 1,244,362, forward strand.
GTTAAAACCGGTGTATTGGTCACCATCTTCGGAGTCAGCACTCGCTGAAGCGGAAATCGAGTATAAAGATATTAAATCACCATCAATTTATGTAAGCTTTGAAATTAAAGATAGTAAAGGTGTAGTGCCTCAAGATGCAAAATTCATCATCTGGACTACAACTCCTTGGACAATTCCTGCGAACCTTGGTATCACAGTAAATGCAGATATTACGTATGTAGTGGTTCAAGTAAATGACAACAAATTTATCATTGCGAAAGATTTATTAGAAGCTGTATCAACAACTATTGAGTGGGAATCTTATGAAGTTATTCAAGAACTAAAGGGTGAACAGTTAGAATACATCGTTGCGAAACATCCGATTTATGGCCGTGACTCTTTAATTATGTTAGGGGATCATGTTACAACTGATGCTGGTACAGGATGCGTTCATACAGCACCAGGTCACGGGGAAGACGACTTTAATGTTGGTAAAAAATATGGTCTTGAAGTACTTAGCCCAGTGAATGATCAAGGTTGCTATACAAGTGAAGCACCTGGTTTTGAAGGATTATTCTATGATGATGCAAACAAAGTCATTACTGAAAAGTTAAAAGAAGTTGGCGCTTTAGAAAAACTAACATTTATTAAACACTCATACCCACATGACTGGCGTACGAAAAAACCAGTTATTTACCGTGCTACACCACAATGGTTCTGTTCAGTAGAAGCATTCCGTGATCAATTATTACAAGCAATTCATGATACATCGTTCACGCCAGCATGGGGAGAAACACGTTTATTCAATATGATTCGTGACCGTGGTGACTGGTGTATTTCGAGACAACGTGCATGGGGTGTTCCAATCCCAGTATTCTATGCGGAAAGTGGAGAAGAAATTATTACACCAGAGACAATTGCACATGTTTCAAAATTATTCCGTGAGCATGGTTCGAATATTTGGTTCCAACGTGAAGCGAAGGATTTATTACCAGAAGGATTTACTCACCCAGGTAGTCCAAACGGCAGATTCTCAAAAGAAAATGACATTATGGACGTTTGGTTTGACTCTGGTTCGACTCACCAAGGTGTATTAGTTGAGCGTGGAATGAAATATCCAGCTGATCTTTATCTTGAAGGTTCAGACCAATACCGTGGTTGGTTTAACTCTTCATTAATTACATCAGTAGCGATTAATGGTCATGCACCATATAAAGGATTACTTTCTCATGGTTTCGTTTTAGATGGTGAAGGCCGTAAGATGTCTAAGTCTTTAGGAAACGTTATTCTTCCACAAAAAGTTATGGATCAATATGGTGCAGATATTCTACGCCTTTGGGTGGCATCTGTTGATTATACAAGTGATGTTCGTATTTCAATGGATATGCTAAAACAAATTTCAGAAGTATACCGTAAAATTCGAAATACACTAAGATTCCTACACGGGAACCTACAAGACTATAACAATGAAACAGATCGTGTAGCATATGAAGATTTACGTGAAATGGACCAATATATGTACATGCGCCTGCAAGATGTATTAAAACAAGTGCGCAATGCATATGACCAATATGAATTTGCAAATGTATATCATGTGATTAACAACTTTGTTGCTGTTGAATTATCTGCGTTCTATTTAGATATCGCGAAAGATGTAGTTTACATTGAAGGTGCAGATAATAAGGCGCGTCGTGCAATGCAAACAGTTATGTACGATACACTATTAACACTATTAAAAGTATTAACACCAATTCTTCCACATACAACAGATGAGCTTTGGTCTTATTTAGGTGCAGAAGAAGTGTCCGTTCAATTAACAGACTTCCCAGAAGTGGATGTACGTGATAATTTTGCAGATTTACGTGCAAAATGGAATAAAGTCATCGATCTTCGTGATGAAGTATTAAAAGCATTGGAAGAAGCACGTAATGCTAAAGTGATTGGTAAATCATTAGAAGCAAAAGTATTCATTTACGCTGACAAAGAAGTGGTGGATATCATTAATGATGAAGCGGTAAACTTTGCTCAAATTTCAATCGTATCCCAATTACAAGTTGCTGGAGGAAAAAATGATGCTCCTGAAAATGCACTTGTACTTGATAAAACTTCGATTGTTGTTGAAAAGGCGACTGGTGAAAAATGTGAACGTTGTTGGTCATATTCAGAAACTGTAGGTCAGCATGAAAAACATCCTTCACTATGCGTTCGTTGTGCAGATGTCGTAGAAAAATATTATATTTAATAAAATTATTTGCCGCTCTCGGATTCCTTCGAGAGCGGTATATTTATGTAAATTCATTAGGATATGGATATAATTTATGCTAGAATAATGAAGATATCTGAGCGTGAACGGGGGAATACTGTGTATAAATATTATGGAATTGCAGCTATTATCATTATTTTAGATCAATGGACTAAATGGTTAGTTGTGAAAAATATGGAATTGGGCGATCAAATTAGCGTTTGGGAGCCTTGGTTTGGTTTGCTTTCTCATCGAAATCGTGGCGCCGCATGGGGTATGCTTCAGGGGCAAATATGGATTTTTACGATTGTGACAATAGCGGTAATTGTAGGCGTTATTTATTATTTTCATAAACAGGCTAAAGGTAATCATTTCTTAGCCATTAGTTTAATGATTTTATTAGGTGGAACAATCGGTAATTTTATTGATCGTATTTTCCGAGGAGAAGTCGTTGATTTTATCGATGTATTAATACCAGTTATTAATTATGATTTCCCAATTTTCAATATTGCAGATGCAGCATTAACCATTTCAATCATTATGATTATACTTGTGTTATTTATGGAAGAAAGAGCTGAAAAGAAAAAGGTGAAAGAATGACGATTGTAACATATACAATTGAAGAGGCAACAGCAGGAGAACGCATTGACAAAGCATTATCTATACTTTCGGCTGAATGGTCACGTTCGCAAATTGCAACATGGATTTCAGAAGATAGAATTACAGTGAACGGAGAAGAAATTAAGGCAAAATATAAAGTGAAGGAAGGGGATGTAATTGAAATTGATGTCCCTGAGCCAGAACTTTTAGAAGTAATTCCAGAAAATTTAAATCTTGAAATTGTTTATGAAGACGAGGATGTACTAGTTGTTAATAAACCAAAAGGAATGGTTGTTCATCCAGCGCCAGGGCATACTACTGGAACCCTTGTAAATGGATTAATGTATCATTGTAAAGACTTATCTGGAATCAATGGTGTATTAAGACCAGGCATTGTCCATCGTATTGATAAAGATACATCTGGTTTGTTAATGGTTGCTAAAAACGATCATGCTCACCATTCGTTAGTGGAACAATTGGTCAATAAAACAGTTACACGTAAATATACAGCGTTAGTTCATGGGCATATTGCTCATGATAAAGGAACGATCGATGCACCGATTGCACGAGATCCTAAAGATCGTCAAAAACAAGCAGTAGTGGATAACGGAAAACATGCTGTGACACATTTTCAGGTTCTAGAACGCTTTGGTGGCGTATATACATTGGTCGAATGTATTTTAGAAACGGGCCGTACACACCAAATTCGTGTTCATATGAATTATATTGGTTATCCATTAGTGGGTGATCCAAAATATGGACCGAAAAAGACGATTGATTTTGGTGGACAAGTGTTACATGCTGGTGTGCTTGGATTTGTTCATCCAACTTCAAAGGAATATTTAGAGTTCCAAGTGCCTTTACCAGATGATTTTGTGACATTACTTGAAAACTTACGAAAAGAAGGTTGACGTATGCTTTAAATAGGCATATACTTTTCAACAGTGAATGAAGTACTTTCGAAATATTCGAGAGACGATTAAAAATGAATATTCACCTTTAAAGACAGTCCAGAGAGGCTGAAAAGGTATTTGTGAAGTGTTAAACACATTTTACTGTAGAATGATTTTATTTGAAGAATCAATTTGCTGAATGTAAATTCAGTAAGTTTGAAATGAATTCTTTCATCGCAGGTGTAGTGTATTTAACATGTTCTTTAAACACAACTATCAACAACCTCTTAAGCTGATGCTTAGGAGGTTTTTTATTGGAGTAAAACCTCTTAGGGACTAGAGAAAAAATCGAGGAAGGAGGAATAAAAATGTCACCACAAATTACCGAACTATTAGATGGACCATCAATGAATCGAGCTTTAACAAGAATTGCCCATGAAATCATTGAACGTAACAAAGGGATCGATGAGTGTATTTTAGTAGGAATTAAAACAAGAGGCGCTTATTTAGCAAAAAGACTTGCTGAAAAAATCGAAAAGATTGAAGGGAAACCGATTCGAACTGGGGAGCTCGATATTACATTATACAGGGATGATTTATCAACAAAGTTTGAAAATGGTGAAGCATTTGTTCAAGAAGTAGATATCGACTATGGTGTAACAAATCAAAAAATCATCCTTGTAGATGATGTATTATATACAGGTCGAACGGTTCGCGCGGCACTTGACGCTGTAATGGATTTAGGAAGACCTTCACAAATTCAATTGGCAGTATTAGTAGATCGTGGCCATCGCGAATTACCAATTCGGGCAGATTACGTTGGTAAAAACATACCTACAGCAGGTTCAGAACGAATCGTAGTAAGACTATTAGAAGTAGACGAATCAGATAATGTTACATTACACAAAGTTGATTAACGGAAAAGAGGAAAGAAGATGGCTAATAACGCTGTGTTAGATATTAATGATAAACCATCAGCTGGACAATTAATCACATTAAGCTTTCAGCATATGTTCGCAATGTTTGGCTCAACGATCTTAGTTCCACAATTAGTTGGATTAAGTCCAGCGATTGCTTTGTTAACAAGTGGTATCGCTACAATTATCTTTTTATTCATTACTCAGTTTAAAGTACCTGCTTATCTAGGGTCGTCCTTTGCTTTCATTTCACCAATTATTGTTGTGGCAGGTATAGATGGTACTACCGGTGCTAGTATTAACCCTGGTAACGCGATGATTGGGGCAATGGCGGTTGGTGTTACATACGGAATTGTTTCCTTAATTATTTGGAAAGCAGGATATAAATGGTTAATGCGTTTATTGCCGCCAATTGTTGTAGCACCAGTCATTATGGTTATCGGACTTGGCTTAGCTGGAACTGCGGTTGATATGGCGATGAACATTACTGTAGACGATGTTAAACAATATAGTGTTTTGCATTTCTCAGCAGCTCTTGTGACATTGTTTGCAGCAATTATTTTCACAATATTCTTTAAAAACATTTTAAGCACTATGCCCATTTTGTTAGGTCTGATTGTTGGATATATTTATTCTGCAATTATCGGAATTGTAGATTTTACAAAAGTAATGGAAGCAGATTGGTTTGCTTTACCGGAGTTTCTTATCCCAGGTGTACATTATGAATTTAATATCACATCAACTATTTTACTAGGAATGGTTCCAATAGTGATCGTAACAATTTCAGAGCATATTGGTCACCAATTAGTTTTAGGTAAGGTTGTGAACAAAAACTACATAAAGGATCCAGGATTAAATCGTTCATTATTAGGTGATGGGTTAGGTACATTTGCAAGTGCTTTAATCGGTGGCCCACCAAAAACTACATACGGTGAAAATATTGGTGTATTAGCAATTACAAGAGTATTCTCGGTATATGTTATTTTAGGAGCAGCAGTATTAGCAATTCTATTCTCCTTCTTGGGGAAAGCGATGGCTTTAATCCAAACAATCCCAACAGCAGTTCTTGGAGGTATTTCAATTCTCCTGTTTGGTATTATCGCTTCAAGTGGATTAAGGATGTTAGTTGAAAACAACATCGATTTTGGAAATAACCGCAACATGGTCATTGCATCTGTTATCCTAGTCATCGGAATTGGCGGTGCAGCACTTAGATTTACGGAATCCTTTGCAATTGAAGGTATGGCCTTAGCGGCGATTGTTGGTGTTTTGTTAAATCTCGTTTTACCTGGAAGAGAAATAGAAGTAAAAGATTTCTACGAAAATGAATAACGATAAAACCTTTTAAAGAATTGTCCAGAGAGGCAAAAAAGGGGACTTATGATGGGTTGCATTGTTTTTACGCTACCCTCATACCTCCTACAGCCTCGCAAACTTGCGAGGCGTTTTTATTAGAGATTACCTTAGGAGGACTACATAAATGAGAAACCTACTATCTATGGAATTTTTAACAAATGAAGAAGTAATGGAAATTTTGCTTCGTGCACAGGAATTTGAAAAAGGTGACGATACGATTTTAACCCGTTCATATAACGTGTCAAACTTATTTTTCGAGCCAAGTACACGAACAAAAACCAGCTTTGAGATGGCGGAACGAAAAATTGGTTGTACAGTGATACCTTTTGATGCAGGTTTTTCAAGTGCTTTAAAAGGAGAAACAATGTATGACACAGTCAAAACTTTAGAAATGATTGGTATGGATGCAGTTGTCATTCGTGCAAAGGAAGATGAATATTACAATGAACTGCTTGAAGGTATAAATGTTGCTGTAATCAATGCAGGAGATGGGGCTGGGCAACATCCATCTCAAAGTCTATTAGATTTATATACGATTTATAAGGAATTCGGATATTTTGAAGGATTGAATGTAACAATCGCAGGTGATATATCCCATAGTCGTGTAGCAAAATCCAATGCAACTGCATTAAAACGATTAGGTGCAAATGTTCGATTTTTATGTCCACCAGAATGGGCAGGTGATTTTGAAGCCCATCATTCTTGGGATGAATTAATTGAGGATAGCGATGTTATTATGCTTTTACGAATCCAGCATGAGCGGCATGTTGTAAATAAAAGCTTTTCAAAAGAAAGCTATCACGATGAATATGGTTTAACATTTGAGCGTGAAGCAAAGATGAAAAAAGGCTCGATTATTATGCACCCAGCACCAGTTAATCGAGACGTTGAAATTTCTTCAGAATTAGTAGAATGTGAACGTTCAAGAATTTTTAATCAAGTAAGAAATGGTGTATTTGTTCGAATGGCCATTCTTGAAACGATTTTGAAAGGAAGATAATCATGACAAAATACATTCAAAATGTACAAATGTTAAACGAACTTGGAGAGCTTGTCACAACGAGTATTACGATAGAAGGAAAAGTCATTGCAGAAATCGGTGGAGAAAAACCAGTTGGAGCGGAAGTGATTGACGGTAAAGGAAGCTTCGTTTCACCAGGATTTGTGGATTTACATGTTCACCTTCGGGAACCAGGCTATGAACATAAAGAAACAATTAAAACAGGAACTCAGTCAGCAGCTAAAGGTGGTTTTACAACGATTTGTGCAATGCCAAATACCAAACCAGTGCCTGATTCGAAAGAAAATTTTGAATTAATCAAAGGTTTAATTAAAGAAAGTGCAGTAGTGCGCGTTTTACCATACGGCTCATTGACGGTGGATGAGGCAGGAGAAAAACGTACGAATCTTGCAGAGCTAAAAGAGCATGGGGCCGTTGCATTTTCAGATGATGGCGTTGGTATTCAGCTTGCGTCTACAATGTATGAACAAATGCAGGATGCAGCGAAGATTGACGCAGTTGTCGTTGCGCATTGTGAAGATAACTCATTAATCTATGATGGCGTCATGCACGAAGGGAAACGAAATAAAGAGCTTGGCTTACCAGGTATACCTTCCATTTGTGAATCAGTACAAATCGCGAGAGACGTGTTACTAGCAGAAGCTGCTGGAGCTCGCTATCATGTATGTCACGTATCAACAAAGGAATCTGTTCGTGCAGTTCGTGATGCGAAAGCAGCTGGAATTCGTGTAACAGCAGAAGTATGTCCACATCACTTATTGCTTGAAGAAATGGACATTCCAAGTGATGATGCGAACTGGAAAATGAATCCTCCACTTCGTGCTAAGGATGATCAGGATTCATTACATCAGGCATTACTTGACGGTACAATCGATTGTATAGCGACGGATCACGCACCTCATACAACAGAGGAGAAATGCTGTGGAATGGTTGGGGCACCATTTGGCATTGTTGGTTTTGAAACAGCCTTTCCATTGTTATATACACACTTCGTAGAAACAGGGAAATGGACATTAAAACAACTAGTTGAATGGATGACAGTAAAACCTGCTGCTATATTCGATTTACCTTATGGGAAAATTGAAGTCGGAGCATCAGCAGACTTAACAATTATCGATTTAAATAAAGAACAAAAGGTTGAAGCAGAATTCTTTGCAACGAAAGGCCGCAACACACCATTTAATGGGTGGGCGGCTAAAGGTTGGCCAATCATGACGATTTTCGAAGGCAGCATTGTCTATAAGGAGGCAGAATAATGAAAAAAAGAATGTTGATTTTAGAAGATGGAACAGTATTTAATGGTTATGCTTTCGGGAGTGACCGTGCTTCTCAAGGTGAGGTTGTATTCACGACGGGTATGACAGGATATCAGGAAACATTATCGGATCCTTCTTTTTATGGACAAATCGTTACTTTCACATATCCGTTAATCGGAAACTACGGAATTAATCGTGATGATTTTGAATCGATCACACCTGCTATCCGAGGAATGGTAGTAAGAGAGCTTGCAAAACTACCATCAAACTTCAGATGCGACATGTCTTTAAACGATTATTTAATCTCAAAAGATATTCCTGGAATTGAAGGTATTGATACACGTAAATTAACGCGCATTATTCGTACGAAGGGTGCGGTACGAGCGATCTTAACTGAAGCGGAAGCGGAGGTTAATATTGAAGATATCGTTGCTCAATTAAATTCAACACCGTTAATTACTAACCATGTAAAAGAAGTATCGCCGAAAGCTGCTTATCCAAGTCCGGGCCGTGGTAAACGAGTAGTGTTAATGGACTTTGGTATGAAACACGGTATTTTAAGAGAGTTAAATAAACGAGATTGTGATGTACTAGTCGTTCCTTACAATACTCCAGCTGACCAAATTTTAGCTTGGCATCCAGATGGGATTATGTTGTCAAATGGCCCTGGGGACCCAGCGGATGTAAAAGAAAGTATTGAGACAATTCGAGAATTAATTGGCAAAGTGCCGATTTTCGGTATTTGCTTAGGTCATCAATTATTTGCTTTAGCAAGTGGTGCTAAAAGCTTCAAATTACCATTTGGTCACCGTGGTGCAAACCATCCAGTAAAGGATTTACGCACTGGTCGCACAGAATTAACATCGCAAAACCACGGTTATGCTATTGATGCAGATTCTTTAGAAGGAACGGATTTAGAAATTACTCATGTTGCATTAAATGATGGCACAGTAGAAGGATTACGTCATAAAAAATATCCAGTTTTCACAGTACAATATCACCCAGAAGCTTCACCTGGGCCAGAAGATTCAAATCATCTATTTGATGAATTTATCGAATTAATGGAAGCTCATTCAGGGAAGGAGAAACAACATGCCTAAACGTACAGATATTGAAACAATTTTAGTTATCGGATCAGGTCCAATTATTATCGGTCAAGCAGCAGAATTTGACTACGCAGGTACTCAAGCCTGTCTATCATTAAAAGAAGAGGGCTATAAAGTAATTTTAATTAACTCTAACCCTGCAACGATCATGACTGATACAGAGATTGCTGACAAAGTATATATCGAACCTATTTCATTAGAGTTTGTATCCCGAATTTTAAGAAAAGAACGCCCAGATGCTATCCTGCCAACACTTGGAGGACAAACGGGTTTAAATATGGCCATTGAATTAAATAATTCAGGGATTTTAGATGAACTAGGAATTGAAATTTTAGGAACGAAATTAGATGCGATTCATAAAGCAGAAGACAGAGATCTATTCCGTAATTTAATGTATGAGTTAGGAGCTCCAGTACCTGAATCAGATATTATTCATAACTTGGATGAAGCAAAAGCTTTCGTTAATAAAATCGGTTATCCAGTAATTGTTCGTCCAGCATTTACCCTTGGTGGTACGGGCGGAGGAATTTGTTCGAACGATCAAGAATTAGAAGAAATCGTACAAAGCGGTTTAAAATATAGTCCTGTAACACAATGTTTACTTGAAAAATCTATTGCTGGCTACAAAGAGATTGAATATGAAGTAATGCGCGACTCTAAGGATAATGCAATTGTCGTTTGTAATATGGAAAACTTTGACCCAGTTGGTATTCATACAGGGGATTCAATAGTAGTTGCTCCTTCTCAAACGCTGTCAGATCGTGAATATCAAATGCTACGTAACATTTCATTGGATATTATTCGTGCGCTAAAAATTGAAGGTGGATGTAACGTACAATTAGCTCTTGATCCACATAGCTTCAACTATTATGTAATCGAAGTAAATCCACGTGTATCACGTTCTTCTGCGCTAGCGTCAAAAGCAACTGGTTATCCAATTGCGAAGCTTGCAGCAAAAATCGCAGTAGGTCTAACATTAGATGAAATCATTAATCCTGTAACAGGCTCAACCTATGCTGATTTCGAACCAGCTCTTGACTACATTGTTGCAAAAATTCCACGTTGGCCATTCGATAAATTTGAATCTGCTAAACGTAATTTAGGAACACAAATGAAAGCGACTGGGGAAGTAATGGCTCTAGGCCGTAATTTTGAGGAAGCGATTTTAAAAGCAGTTCGTTCATTAGAAACAGGCCAAATCCACATTGAACTTAAACATGCAGAGGACAATACGGATAATTGGATAGAAAAACGTATTCGTAAAGCTGGAGACGAGCGACTATTCTTCATCGCCGAAGCTCTACGCCGTGGTGTAACAGTTGAGCAAATTCATGAGTGGTCGCAAATCGATTTATGGTTCTTAAATAAGCTTCAAAATATTATCGATATGGAAAAAACGCTTAGCGAGTACAAAAACGACTTAGAAGTATTGCGTCAAGCGAAACGTATGGGATTTGCTGATAAAAAAATCAGCGAACTATGGGAAACGACTCCAGAAGCAATTTATGCATTACGTAAAGAGACGGGGATCATTCCGGTTTATAAAATGGTTGATACTTGTGCAGCGGAGTTTGAATCGACAACACCTTACTACTATGGTACTTACGAAGAAGAAAACGAATCAATCGTAACAGATAAACCATCTGTAGTAGTTCTTGGTTCTGGCCCAATTCGTATCGGTCAAGGGGTAGAGTTTGACTATGCAACAGTACATTCTGTATGGGCAATTCAAGAAGCGGGCTATGAAGCAATCATTATAAATTCAAATCCAGAAACAGTTTCAACTGACTTCTCCATCTCAGACAAACTGTACTTTGAACCATTAACAATTGAAGATGTTATGCACATCATTGATTTAGAAAAACCAGTTGGTGTTGTTGTACAATTCGGTGGTCAAACTGCGATTAATTTAGCAGATAAGCTTGCTGCAAATGGTGTGAAGATATTAGGAACAAGCTTAGAGGATATCGACCGTGCTGAAAATCGAGATAAATTTGAACAGGCTTTACACGATTTAGATATCCCACAACCTGCGGGTGAAACAGCTGTATCGACTGAAGAAGCCCTTGCAATTGGTAAACGATTAGGATTCCCAGTGCTCGTTCGCCCATCTTATGTACTTGGTGGTCGTGCGATGGAGATTGTTTACAATGAGCAAGAATTAGAACACTATATGGAAAATGCAGTAGAAGCTTCCCCAGATCATCCAGTATTAGTTGACCGTTATTTAACAGGTCAAGAAATAGAAGTGGATGCAATCTGTGATGGTGAAAATGTATTAATTCCAGGTATTATGGAACATGTTGAACGTGCAGGTGTTCACTCAGGTGACTCGATTTCCGTATATCCACCACAAAAGCTTACGGATGAACAGAAGGCAACTTTAGTTGATTACACAACTCGTTTAGCAAAGGGACTAAACATTATTGGTTTAATGAACATTCAGTACGTACTATCAAATGGAGAGATTTATGTAATCGAAGTAAATCCTCGCTCAAGTCGTACGGTACCGTTTTTAAGTAAAATTACAAATATTCCGATGGCAAACATCGCAACAAAAGCAATTCTTGGTCAATCAATCGTTGAACAAGGATACCCAACAGGCTTAGCGAAAGAACAAAAAGGAGTATTTGTAAAAGTACCAGTATTCAGCTTTGCGAAGCTTCGTCGAGTAGATATTACGTTAGGACCTGAAATGAAATCAACTGGGGAAGTAATGGGGAAAGATGCAACATTTGAAAAGGCATTATATAAAGGCTTTGTTGCAAGCGGTATGGAAATTAAGCAGCACGGTACAGTTCTATTCACCGTTTCTGATAAAGATAAACAAGAAGCGATTGAATTAGCAAAACGCTTCAACACTGTTGGCTATCGTATCATGGCAACAGAAGGTACAGCAAAAAGCTTTGCAGAAGCTGGCATTCATGCTGATGTAGTAGGTAAAATCGGTTCGAAAGAAAAAACTTTACTAGATGTAATTCAAAACGGAGAAGCTCAGCTTGTTATTAATACATTAACAAAAGGTAAACAACCAGCTCGTGATGGATTCCGTATTCGTCGTGAATCTGTAGAAAATGGTGTACCATGTTTAACTTCTTTGGATACTGCTGAAGCTATGTTAGAAGTCATTGAATCAATGACATTTACAGCTGAAGAAATGCCCAAAGCGGAGGTTATCCATTCATGATACAACAAGAGAGAATGACAGTAGTGCAGCAAGAAAAAATCGCAAAAAATATATTTGAACTAACACTTCAAGGGGAAATTGTTCAGGATATGAATCCTGGACAATTTGTCCATATACGAGTATCTGATTCCTTTGAACCTCTTCTTAGAAGACCAATTAGCATTGCGAATATTAATAAAGATTCTAGGGAATTCAAACTAGTTTATCGCGCTGAAGGTCGTGGGACTGAAATTTTATCACAAAAACAAATTGGTGATGAAGTGGATGTTTTAGGTCCACTAGGAAATGGTTTTCCAATCGATGCAGTTCCAAGTGGAGGTACTGCACTATTAGTAGGTGGTGGTATCGGTGTTCCGCCATTGTATGAACTTTCTAAACAGCTCAATGAACGCGGTATTCGCACAATGCATATTTTTGGTTTTGCAACAGAGGATGTATCATTTTATGAAGAAAAATTTTCTTCATTAGGGGATACACATTATGTAACAGTTGATGGTACTTTGGGTTCAAAAGGTTTTGTTACAGATGTACTTGATGAACTTCAACCTGAATTCGATACATTTTATGCTTGTGGGCCAATGCCCATGTTAAGAGCTCTTGAAAATTATTACCCTGAAAAACAAGGATTTTTATCGTTTGAGGAAAGAATGGGCTGTGGAATAGGCGCATGCTTTGCGTGTATATGTAAAACAACTGAAAAGACAGAAAAAGATTATGTAAAGGTTTGCTCAGATGGACCAGTATTTGCGAAAGGAGTTGTGAAGCTATGAGTAATATTAGTATTCAACTCCCAGGACTCGATTTAAAAAATCCAATTATGCCTGCATCAGGTTGCTTTGGATTTGGTAAAGAGTACTCTCGACTTTATGATTTATCTAAATTAGGTGCGATTATGATTAAAGCAACGACTGTGGAACCAAGATTAGGGAATCCGACACCTCGAGTTGCAGAAACTCCAGCAGGAATGTTAAATGCTATTGGATTACAAAATCCTGGATTAGAAAAGGTAATGAGTGAGGAATTACCTTGGCTGGAACGTTATGATGTCCCGATTATTGCAAATGTTGCTGGATCTCTTATTGAGGATTATGTTGAAGTCGCACGACGAATTTCCACTGCCCCAAATGTGAAAGCGTTAGAGCTTAATATTTCTTGTCCAAATGTAAAACATGGTGGGATTACATTTGGTACAGATCCAGTAGTTGCTCGTGAATTGGTGGAAGCGGTGAAGGCTGTTTCGAAAGTACCTATTTATGTGAAATTATCACCGAATGTTACAAACATTGTAGATATCGCACAAGCAGTAGAGATTGCTGGTGCCGATGGTATTACAATGATTAACACATTAGTGGGGATGCGTTTGGACGAAAAAACAGGTAAACCAGTGATCGCAAATGTAACAGGTGGTTTATCAGGTCCAGCAGTAAAACCAGTTGCCCTTCGAATGGTGTATGAAGTGTATAAGGCAGTAGAAATTCCAATCATCGGTATGGGCGGTGTGACATGCGCTCAAGATGTAATTGATTTCATGTCAGCAGGTGCATCAGCTGTTGCAGTTGGGACAGCCAATTTTGTGGAACCATTTGTATGTCCAAATATAATTGATGAATTACCAAAAAAACTTGATGCACTAGGCGTTGAGCATATTAAAGATATTATCGGAAGGAGCCACCGTTAATGAATAATAAACCGATTATCGCGCTAGACTTTCCGAGTGAAAAGGAAGTATTTGGTTTTTTAAATCATTTTGAGGAACCTCTTTTCGTTAAAGTGGGTATGGAGCTTTATTTACAAGAAGGTCCTGTAATCGTCGAAAAAATAAAAGGACAAGGGCATGATATCTTCCTGGATCTAAAGCTTCATGACATTCCGAATACAGTGAAGTCTGCTATGAAAGGACTAGCCCGATTGGGTGTTGACTTAGTGAATGTTCATGCAGCTGGTGGCATTCAAATGATGGAGGGGGCATTAGAAGGGCTTGAAGCTGGAACTCCTTCTGGTCGTTCACGCGCTTCATTAATCGCAGTTACTCAACTTACTTCAACAACTGAACAACAAATGCAAGAAGAACAAAACATTCAATTAAGTTTGATAGATTCAGTATTGCATTATGCTCAAATAACGAAAAAAGCAGGCTTAGATGGAGTCGTATGTTCTGTACACGAAGCAGCAGCCATTCGAGATATTTGTGGTAATGACTTTTTACGTGTTACACCTGGTATCCGTATGGCTGGTGAAGAGAGCCATGATCAAAAACGAATTGCTACACCAGATGGAGCTCGCGCGGACGGCTCATCATTAATTGTTGTTGGTCGTGCAATTACAAAGGCAGAGAATCCTGTTGAAGCATATAAAAGAGTCGTTCAATTATGGGAGGAAAATTAAAATGACATTACAAAAAGAAATTGCTCATGCAATGCTAAAGGTCGGTGCTGTGGAATTAAATCCAACTGATTTATTTACATGGGCATCAGGGATAAAATCACCTATATACTGTGATACACGTTTAACAATTTCAGATGTCGTTGCACGTAAACAAATCGCAAAAGGTCTTGCCCAAAATATTAAAGAATTTTTCCCAGAAACAGAAGTAGTAGCTGGTACTGCAACAGCTGGCATACCACACGCAGCGTGGGTTTCTGATCTATTAGAGCTTCCAATGGTATATGTTCGTTCAAAAGCAAAAGGGCATGGCCGCGGAAATCAAATCGAAGGAAAATATGAAGAAGGTCAAAAAGTAGTCGTTGTGGAAGATATCGTTTCAACAGGTGGATCTTCTATTACTGCTGTAGAGGCATTAAGAAACGCTGGATGTGAAGTTGTAGGCGTTGTGTGCGTTTATACATATAATTTACCAAGAGCTGAAAAAGCCTTTGAAGAGGCGAACGTGAAATATGTAAGTCTAACAAACTTTGATTATTTAATCGAAGCAGCCACTGAAACTGGAGCAATTACTGAAGATCAAATACCGTTTTTAAAGAATTGGCATCAAAAGTTAAAAGCGGGAGAATTGTAATAAAAATTAAGTAAGTCCAATTAAAAATTGTTAAAAAAAGCAATTACTGTCAATGACAAGTGAATTGCTTTTTTTATATAAACGAGCTGTCCAATAATCGGAAAATTACAATCGACCACTATTTCAGGATTATACTTTTTTGATAAATGATAATTGATTTTAAGTTCCAAGCAGACGTACGATTTATTTAACCTTAAAACGTTTGATTAATTCTTGTAGTTCCACTGTTCTGTCTGCTAGATCAACTGCTACGTTATTTACTCCATTAATAGTGGCAGTTTGTTTTTCGACTGCAGCTGCTATCGTTTGGAAGTTGTCAGCAGCACTTGTTGAACCATTTGATAGATCTTCAACAGAAGCAGAAACTTCCTCTGCACTAGCCGAAATCTGTTGAGAAGCAGCAGAAATTTCACTTATATGCTCATTCATTATTTTAATAGCATCTTGTATAGAGTTAAAGGCAGCTCCTGATTCTTTAATTACCTCAACGCCATCGCTAACGGATTGAAGGGAATTTTGAACAGCCTTTTCCACATTATCAGTATCATTTTGAATTACATTAGTGAGTTCTACAATTTTGCTTGCTGATACTTTTGATTCTTCTGCTAATTTCCGAACTTCCTCTGCAACTACTGTAAAGCCTTTTCCATGTTCCCCTGCACGAGCAGCTTCAATGGCAGCGTTTAAGGCTAATAGATTTGTTTGGTCTGTAATGTTTGTAATGACTTGTGTAATATGACCAATTTCCTCGGATTGCTTACTTAATTTTTCTACTAAATCATTTACAATCAATGTAGATTCTTTAATCATATTCATTTGATTTTGAGCTTGATGAACCGTGTTACTACCTTCTTTTGCAATGACTTCTGTATCAATCGCCTTCTGATGGAGTACTTGTGTCGATTCTGCAATTTTTTGAATACCACTAGCTGTTTCATCCATTGCTTTCGCACTTTCATTTGCGGTTTTTGCAGACATTTGTGCAATTTCAGCTGTTTCACTAACTTGGTGGGCCATATCCTCTGATGTTGCAGTCATTTCTTCTGTACTTGTAGATAGTTCTTCTGCTGCAACGGTTAACTGTTCAGTATTTGACTGGACATTACGAATTAAAAGATTTAAATTGTCCTTCATTTTATTAAAAGCATTTGATAATTGACCAATTTCGTCTTTAGATTTATGTACAATATTTTCTTCTGTTAAATCACCGTCTGCTATTGTGTTTGCAGCATGTACAACTTTTACAAGCGGCTTTGTGATGGAACGACGAATATAATAAATGATTACTAGGAATATTACGATTCCAACGATGATTGAACTAAATGCAATCGTTCTTGTTGAAAGCACAGTGTTTTTAGCATCCGCTGTAACTAAGTCCAGTTGTTCGGCTTGATATTCTAATATTTTTTCTGCATAGTCTAAAATCCCGCGATTAGCTTGTTCTAAATCGATATATTAATAACTTCTTTGACTTTTTCAAATTCACCGGCATTGTAATATGACCACATTTCTTCCAAGTCACTATTAAAGGTATTATTGTATGCGTTTATTTTAGCAACATAATCTTTCATATCCTCTGAAACTGCGGATTCTGTAATCTCTAAAATTTTATCGTCAACATATTGTTGATAATTGTCAAGATTGTCTCTTGTTTCTTGTGTATCATCAATCAACAGTTCCCGAACGTAAATACCTTGCATCGCAATCCCAAACTTAGTATCATCGGCAAGTCGTACTTGCTTTACCTGAAGATCAACAGCTTTTTCAACTTTTTGATTAATATTTTCAATTTCGAACAATATTGTTCCTAAAGATAAGATTAACACTACAATGACTATAAAAAATCCTAAACTAATTTTCTTACCAATACTCAAAAGAATTCCTCCTTATTAAAAAATTTAGTTATCATATTCATGTAACTTTATATACTTTATTCCTATTTAAATTACTGGTCAATAACCAATTGGAAATTGACAAAATATTGTTATTTTTAAGCTCTGTTAAGATGATGAAGAGAGGATTCAGTAAAAGTAAATAGATAAACCAAAACAAACTTTTATGGAAAATCATAATCTATTTTTCGGAGAACCGTAATCTATTTTTCGGAAAAACATAATATAGTTGACGGTGATTTTTAGCGGAAACTATGAAAAAATAATAGTGTAGTAGATTTAGAATGTAAGGGAGGAATCATATGTAGCTTTATAGCAAGAACTAAACTAATAGGTTTGCTTTATTCTGATTCTCGATAATTTTATAGGAGGAGTTTGTATGAAAAAAACTATATCATTATTTGGTATCTTAGGAATGTTAATTGTAGTTGCAGCTGGACCAGCTAGTGCTTATAATGCGAAATTCGATTTTGACATGAACACAGGTCTTTTCCATGGAACGGTATACTCAGATCCAGCTTATAAATATACAAAAAATGAGGATCCATATCTTGAAGTTGATTATATAGAATCCAAAGTACGTACAAAATTTACGGTAGTTAACTCCGATGGCGATGCAAGAAGTGAAACTTTGACAACACGATCAGCCATTTCCACATTATTAGATAATCAAGGAATGGCTCAAAACTATCAATACCGAATGAGTGCACAAACTGATGATGGAAGTTGGTATAACCGATACAATGTCACTGGTTCATGGAATCCAGACTCCTATTAATAATTGTTTAGAGTATGGTTTTCCTTCATTTTCATGGAGGAAAACTTTTTCATTTTAACATTATATAGCGTGGTGATATTATGCTGTTGAAAGAATTGTCCCGAGCGATATTTAATAGAAGAATGGGTTTGGTGATGGGGGTAATGCTAATTTTGCTTTATCTGTCATCCTATCAATCTCATTTAAGCTCTCACTTTTTCATTGATAGAAATGCTGGAGATTTAACACCAGAGGGACTAAATGAAATTCTTGAAATCGGAGGGAATACTTATCTTATATGGATTAGCGCTTTTTATTACACGCAAGTAATATTTGTGTTAGCTTCAATATACCCTTATGCTGCATCTTTTGTTTATGAGAGAAAAATGAGGTTTCATTATTTTTCAATTATCAGAATTGGTCATTTAAAGTATCGTCTTTACAAATTATTTGCAAATGGAATTGCTGGTGGAGTTGCTCTATCTGTACCAAGTGCAATTTACTTTGTAGGATTAAGTATTTTTTTTGAAAATACAATTCTTCACCCTTTTGATTTTCAACCTGAGGGCTTATTTAGCAGCCTTTTTACTAACACTCCTATGCTTTATATATTATTAGTCATTTCTATTCATTTTATTTTTGGCTTTTCAATCGCAATATTTGCTATGGGTATTACAAGCTTTTGTTCAAAGATTGTATACGTATACGCAATACCATTTGCATTATATTTATCCCTAGATATTATTATTTCTAATATAAATGGACTAGAGAAATACGCAGCTACAAGAATTTATTATCTAATGTCTAATGTAGATTTAAAGATAAGCGATTTGTTAATCGTCAATTTTATATTAATTCTATCAGGATTATTAATATTCTATATTAATTATAAACAGGAGTTGAAAAATGGTAGTTAGTTTTTTTGTAATCACTATTAAAAGATTAGTGGGTAGTAAAAAAATTGTTGGAATTATATTTTATTTGTTATGTCTTCCACTACTTATATTAATAATGAACGACTGGTCAACTAATTCAAACAGTTGGAATGTAATATTTTTTATTTTTGGTAATCGGTACATTTATTTTATGTTCATTATTCCTGTATTTCTGATTTTAATTGATGATATTGCAAATGAAGGGAATTTACGTTATTGTTTAGCGCGCCTTGTAAAAAAAAGTAATTTAATAAAATCTCAACTGATAGTGATGTTATTACTTAGCTTTATTCTAACATTGTATGTGTTTGGGGTAATCGTAATAGAATCTTTTTTAACATTCGGATTAACATTTGAATGGAGTCAGGAGACTAGATTAGGGCTTGATCCGTATACCTCTTTTTTTACCGAACTAACACCATTAAATGCTATTAGTTTATATGCTGTACGATTTTTTGTAACTTTAATTTTCATTGGGAGTCTTTACTTTTATTGGCAAAGTATTACAAAAAGGGAGTTTAGAAGTCTAGGTATTTTTATTATTCTCCTCCTACTTTTTTTTAATTCGATATTAAATTTTTACAATATTCCTATTTTAAGTTTTTTGGATTTAAGTTTTGTATATACGTACAACTTCAGCCCTAAAGAAGAAATAATTTTGATATATACACTAACTTCAAATTTACCAATATTGATTTTAAGCGTTGGACTAACTTATCTTTCTTTACACCTGTCTAAAGGGGTGAATTTTTAATTTATGACTCTACATTTGTTGTCCATTATAAGGTATAACTTTAAATTAATTTATAAAAAATTATTCTTAACTATGGGATGTACTGTTGCAATTCTTTTTTTTCACACATTATTTCAAGAAGGGTATTCAGATGATTTTTCCGCATTGGAAGTTTATATGTTAAGTATTGGTGGAGTGAATATAGAACAGCTACATTTGCTTCAAATGTTTATTGTTCTACTGCCTTACTTAGGAATTACACTAGTAGTTGATGTGTATATAACTCAAGTGATGGCAAGACATGCTATAAACACTATTATTAGAATAGAAAAGAAAATAATTTTTACGCTATCACATGTTATATCACTCTTTTCCATAATAGTGATAATGCTATTAATTTATCATGGAATGTTGTTAATTATTTCATTCTTCTTATACGATGGTTCACAAATGAATGCAACACTTTTCCCGTGGCTAACGAAAAATCATGAAAATGCTTTTTTAGTATTATTCGTCTATTCATTTTTCGGCCAACTTTTAGGAACGTTTTGTATCTCATGTGTTCAACTAGCAATTTCAACTAAATTAAACCGATTAAGTAGCGGTTTCATATTAATTGCCATCATATATTTTATACAATTCATCTACCCCTTTGTTTTGGCACAGCATACGTTTGTTTCAAATATTTTGATAGATAAATCAGCATATTTTCAGTTTTTATTCACTCAAATGTTGATTATTGGTGGTTGTATAGTATATCTCTATTTCACTATTAGAAAAAATATAATAATCTTTTCGGAAAGGAGTTAAATGATGGGTAATATAATAATAGAAACAAAAAATCTATCAAAATCCTTTAAGAAACAAATAATATTTCACTCTGTATCTTTTGCATTAGAAAAAGGCAAAGCTTATGGTTTTATTGGACATAACGGAAGTGGAAAATCAATCTTATTTAAGATTCTATGTGGACTTATGTCACCTGATAGTGGAGAAATCAAAATTTCAGGAAAAACACTTGGTAAAGAGATTGATTTTCCTGATGGTACCGGGATAATTATTGAGACGCCTCAATTTTTAGAAGAATATTCAGGTATAAAAAATTTGCGTTACTTAGCTGCGATTAAAAACAAAATTACTGATGAAACGATTAAGTCTACTCTTGTAAGAGTTGGTCTAGACCCCGAGAATAGTCAACCAGTTAAAAAATATTCGTTAGGTATGAAGCAAAAGTTAGGTATTGCACAAGCGATTATGGAGTCTCCTAACCTTTTAATATTGGATGAGCCATTTAATGGTCTTGATAAAACTAGCGTTGAGAATATTCGCTCTCTATTATTAGAACTTAAGAATAAAGGAGTAACTATACTATTGACTAGTCATATTCAGAAAGATCTTGATTTAATTTGCGATGAGATATTTGAATTTAATGAAAAGAAATTAGAGAAAATAACGATGAGGTAGATTATTTACTGGATACGTTAATTTATATAGAACGCAAAAAAAGTACTATTTCATGAAGTATGAAATGTACTTTTTTTCTTGTTAATATGAACATTTAGTCTTTTTGTTTTCTCAGCTTTAAAATCAGATTCTCATCAGGTGTTACATATATTGTTTTCTGTTCGAAATAAATAACAAAACCTGGCTTAGCCCCGTTTGGCTTTTTCACTTGACGTATTTGTGTGTAGTCAACAGGTACTGATGACGAGTCTCTTGCTTTACTAAAATAGGCACTTAAATTTGCGGCTTCCATTAAAGTGGTTTCGTCAGGTTCTTCTGAATGGATGACAACGTGGGAACCAGGAATATCTTTTGTATGTAACCAAGTGTCAGTCTTTTTCGCAAGTTTAAATGTAAGGTAGTCATTTTGTTTATTATTTTTGCCAACTGAAATTGTAGTTCCTGTTGAGGAAATATACGTTTCTGGAATAGGCTTTGTTGGTTTTTTCTTTTTCTTTGAAGCACGCATTCTTAAATAGCCTTGTTCTGCTAGTTCCTCTCGAATTTCTTCAATATCTGCTGGTGCTGCCTGTTCAACCTGGCTAATTAACATTTCAAAATAACTTATTTCAGAATTGGTTTTTTCTATTTGTTCCTGTACCATAATCAGTGCATTTTTAGCTTTATTATACTTAGTATAGTAATTTTGTGCATTCTCAATCGGCGTTTTTCTCTCACTTAATGGAATGGTAATTTTCTCTTCATTTTCACTATAATAATTTGTAACAGTAACTTCCTTCATACCTTTTTCGAAATTATATAAATTCGCCATTAAAAGTTCGCCAAATAGTTGATAACGATCCAATTTTGAAGCGTTGTCTAAGTCTTTTTGAAGCTTCTTAAGTTTTAATTTCAACTTATTAATTTCATTTTGTAAATAGCGTTCTAGATCCCCAGCCTGCTGTTTAACACGTTCACGTTCTGCTCTTGCATAAAAAACACGGTCCAATAATTGGCTAAGTGAATGATAACTTGTAGATTGTCCTGTTAAATGGGTGATTTTTGTAGGTGAAAAGTAGATTTTACCTTTTACCTCCATGTAAGTCGGCGATGCACCAGAATTTATTTCATTTAAAAATGTATGGAAGGTTTCTACGATATTGCCTTGTTCCATACGGTGTAGAAGTTCATTTGCATGGAAGGATGAAAACCCTTTGTAATGATCTACAACTTCTCTCGCAGTTTTCCCGCTTTCAAAAAAACGAAGGATTTCATCATCTGTCGCTGATGTAGGATTGATTTTATTTTGTTCAGGTGGTTCTATATATATTTGCCCTGGTAATACTGTTCGGTAGCTATTCATGGATGGTGGTAAATGCTTTAAGCTATCGATGATTTTATCAGTTTGACTATCAATTAATAGTAGGTTACTATGGCGACCCATTATTTCGATTGTAAGATTTCGATAAACAGTATCTCCAATTTCATTTTTGCTTTCAATACTAAATGTAATGACGCGTTCAAAGCTTTGGGTTTGTATCGCTTGAATAAAGCCCCCTTCAATATGCTTACGTAACAACATGCAAAACATTGGAGGTTCACTTGGATTATCAATCGGTTCATCTGTTAAATGGATTCGTGCGTAAGATGGGTGTATTGAAAACAATAATTTATGATTCTCACCACCTGCACGAATATGAAGTACAACTTCTAGAGCATTTGGTTGATGAACTTTTGTTATACGTCCAGATATAAGTTTAGATAATTCATTTGTAACTGCAAAAGTAAATAATCCATCAAAAGCCATGATAGATTCCTCATTTCTATAAAAAATCAAAGTATAGGTTTTATTATATAATTTTTTTATAAAGAAATGGGAAAAAACGTTCTCTAATTAATATTTCTTAAGTTATATTTTTCAAAACATATGTTATAATTGGAACAATATACAGAAAGGTGTGACGAACCTTGGTGCGTAGTATGACAGGATTTGGCAGGGGTGTCACAACAACGGATGATTATCAGCTGACTGTTGAAGTAAGATCTGTAAATCATCGTTTTTTAGAAATTCAAACAAAATTTCCAAAAGAATGGCTTGAAATTGAACTTTTAGCAAAAAAATTATTATCTCAATTTGTCATTAGAGGTAAGCTAGATGTAGTCGTAAATTTAAAAATAAACGAGCAGTCAGTTTCAAATGTACAGATTAATTGGCCCCTAATTGATGCCTACAAAAATGCAAAAGAGCAGCTTGAAAACGTATTGCCTCTAAATGAAAAATGGTCAATGCAAGAAATTTTTTCTATTGAAAACGCCATTATATATGAAAAAAAAGAAATATCCATTGAAGAACTAAAATCAGCAATGGAGCATGCTTTAACCGAGGCAGTCAATAACTTAGTTCAAATGCGTGAGCGTGAAGGGCAACAATTGGCATTCGTTTTGTTACAATATAAAAATGACTTAGAAGAGCAAATTCAACTAATACGTAAGTTCTCTCCAAATGCCGTAAACAAATACCGCGAAAAACTGATTAATCGTATGAAAGAGATTGTTGATTCTAATTTGATAGACGAACGCATACTAGCCGAAGTTGCCATTTATGCAGATCGAGTAGATATATCAGAAGAATTAGATCGTCTTGAAAGCCATTTTCAACAGTTAACAGAAACTTTAAATGAGGATACATCTATTGGTCGAAAACTGGATTTTTTAATGCAAGAATGTCTTCGTGAAATCAATACGATTGGCTCGAAAAATCAATCCTCTGATGCATCCGTTGCAGTTGTCCAAGCAAAAACGATATTAGAAAAAATGCGAGAACAAATACAAAATATTGAATAGTTCTTTGCTAAATGTAAAAAGTGAAGTAGTAATGGGAGGGAATATGAGGAATTTATGAGAAAAGAACGTGGATTATTAATTGTTCTATCTGGCCCTTCTGGTGTTGGTAAAGGTACAGTAAGAAAAGAACTATTTTCACAAGCAGGTACAAATTATGAATACTCAGTATCGATGACGACACGTCCGCCTCGCGAAGGAGAAGTGGATGGCGTGGATTACTTTTTCAAATCTCGTAGCGAATTTGAGGAGTTAATTGAAGAAGGCGGTTTACTTGAACATGCAGAGTTTGTAGGGAATTATTATGGTACACCACTTGCATATGTGAATGAAACGTTAGATGCAGGAAGAGATGTTTTTTTAGAAATTGAAGTTAAAGGAGCTGCTCAAATTCGAGAAAAAGCACCTGAGGCTTTATTTATCTTCCTAGCACCACCAAGTTTAACGGAATTACAAAATCGTTTAGTAAACCGTGGTACTGAATCCGAAGAGATTATTAAACAAAGAATCGCAACTGCTAAGGAAGAACTCGAAATGATGAGTTTATATGATTATGTTGTGGAAAATGATGAAATTCAAAAAGCTTGTGATAAAATAAATGCAATCATCGTTGCAGAGCATTGTCGCAGAGAACGAGTTGAAAAAAGATATTTGTCCATGTTGAGAGGAGAATAAACTATGTTATATCCATCTATTGATGCTTTAAAAAAGAATATTGATTCTAAATACTCATTAGTGAGCCTTGCTTCTAAAAGAGCTCGTCAAATGCAAGAAGTAGGTAACGAAAAATTAGACGCATACGTTTCACATAAAACTGTTGGTAAAGCACTTGAAGAAATTGCTGCAGGTGCATTAACAAAGGAAAAACAAGATGCATCTACTATTTATCATGATGAAATCTAAACAAATGTAATTTTTGAAACACTTATTTAAAGACGAAAAGCTATTAGCTCCCGAGGATATCATTCTTTGGGAGCTAATCATTTGAGAGGGTGAAATGAGAATGAAAGGGAAAAATGTATTGTTATGCGTTTCTGGCGGAATCGCAGTTTATAAAGCTGTTGCTCTTGTTAGTAAACTAACTCAAGCAGGTGCTAATGTAAAAGTAATTATGACGGATTCGGCAAAGAACTTTGTGACACCTCTTACTTTTCAAGTGATGTCTAAAAATGATGTGTATTTTGACACTTTTGATGAAAAAGAATCCAGTGTTATTGCACATATTGATTTAGCGGATTGGGCTGATTTAATTATTATTGCACCTGCAACTGCCAATGTAATTGGAAAACTGGCAAATGGCATTGCTGATGATATGCTAACGACTACTTATTTTGCAGCAACATGTCCAGTATGGGTTGCACCTGCTATGAATGTACATATGTATGATCATCCAGCAGTCAAAAGGAACATTTCTCGTTTATCAGAAGATGGCTGCTCATTTATCGAACCTTCAGAAGGCTATTTAGCATGCGGTTATGTTGGTAAGGGACGTTTAGAAGAGCCTGAAAAGATCACTCAATTAGTCATTGAGCATTTTGAAAGCGAAGCGAGAAAATAATGAAAGTAGCAGAGGTAATCGTGGATGTTAGCGCCTATCCAATAGATCGTCCTTTCGATTATTTAATTCCTGAAGAAATGCAGGAGCTAATCGAGACGGGTTGTCGAGTGAAAGTTCCATTTGGCCCTCGAAATGTACTAGGTTTTGTAACTGACATAAAAGATACAACAGAAGTGCCCATTGATAAAATCAAGCCTTTATCCCAGCTGCTAGATATTACCCCTGTATTAACAACGGAGATGCTACAGCTTGCAAAATGGTTAAAAACAGAAACAATTTGCTATGAAATTGATGCATTACAAGTCATGTTGCCTTCAGCACTACGAGCAAAATATGAAAAACAGGTGTCTCTACAAACGGATGTAGAACAGCTACCGATTCTTTTGCAGCCTTATTTTCAGAGAGGTACAAAAGTTAACTATAAAGCTTTTGAAAAAGATGGAATGCTTCACGATTTAAAAAGAGCGATTAAAGATAAGCAATTAGCAATTGAGAATATCGTAAAGCAAAAAGGAAATATTAAAGAAATTCGAAAAGTGAAAATAAGCGATTCTATTGAGACACTTCAAAGCATTTTGGGGAATATTTCTAATCGGGCGAAAAAGCAGCAGCAATTACTTCATTGGATGATGAACCATTCAGGAGAAGTTTTCGATCTTCAAGATATTTTAACACAAACAAATACATCGCAAGGGGTATTACAGGCTGTGATTGAATATGGTGGAGCAGAATATGTCCAGGAAGAAGTATATCGCGATCCTTTTTCTAAAGAAGTGAAAAAAACGATTTCATTAAATTTAACTGATGAACAAGCAGATGCCTTACAAAAAATCACGAATTCAATAAAGAATAGAATATCGGAAACCTTCTTATTACATGGAATCACAGGTAGCGGTAAAACAGAGGTGTATTTACAAGCCATTGAACAATGCTTACTAGAAGGAAAAGAAGCCATTGTATTAGTACCTGAAATTTCTTTAACTCCACAAATGACGGATCGTTTCCGCTCAAGATTTGGAGAACTAGTTGCAGTTATGCACAGTGGTCTATCTGTCGGGGAAAAATATGATGAATGGCGCAAAATTCATGAAGGCAAAGTTAAGGTTGTCGTGGGTGCGCGTTCTGCAGTGTTTGCACCTTTTCGAAATGTCGGTATTTTTATACTAGATGAAGAGCATGAATCAACATATAAACAAGAGGATGCACCGCGTTATCATGCTCGTGATGTGGCTATATGGAGAAGTGAATATTATCAATGTCCTGTCATACTAGGAAGTGCAACTCCTTCCTTAGAGTCTTTTGCAAGAGCAAAGAAGAATGTCTATACGTTATTAACATTAAAGGAGCGTGCGCTAAAACAATCATTACCTACTGTTCATGTAGTTGATATGAGAAATGAATTGAAAAATGGCAATCGCTCAATGTTCTCAGAAAGTTTAGTTGAAGCAATTCGAACACGTTTAGAAAAAAAAGAACAAATGGTTTTATTTTTGAATCGTAGAGGCTATTCGTCATTTGTCATGTGTCGGGATTGTGGAACAGTTGTCCAATGTGAAAATTGTGATATTTCCTTAACCTATCATCGCTCTAATGAAAAATTAAAATGTCATTATTGTGGTTATGAACAGCGGGTGCCAAAAACTTGTCCTCAATGTCAAAGTGACCACATCCGATATTTTGGAACGGGTACTCAGAAGGTAGAAGAAGAGCTTACAAAATTGTTTCCGGAAGCAAAAGTCTTACGGATGGATGTTGATACGACAAAGACGAAGGGTTCCCACGAGGAGATTTTAGAAGCCTTTGGTAAAGGTCATGCAGATATACTACTCGGGACGCAAATGATTGCAAAAGGTCTTGATTTTCCCAATATCACTTTAGTAGGTGTATTAAGTGCAGATACTTCGCTTCATTTACCAGATTTTCGTTCAGCAGAAAAGACATTTCAATTGTTAACTCAAGTAAGTGGACGAGCAGGTAGGCATCAATTACCAGGCGAAGTAATTATTCAAACGTATACACCGGAGCATTATGCAATTGAGCTTGCAAAAGAGCAACAATATGAACCTTTTTATGAGCGAGAAATGTGGATGCGACATCAGGCTGGTTACCCACCTTACTATTATCTGGCATTAGTTCAGATCTCACATGAAGATATTATGCTAGCCAGTGATTATGCACAGAAAACAGTCGATTTTTTACGTTCTAATCTATCTTTTAACGTTTCTATTATCGGTCCAACAGCTTCTAGTATAAGTCGCGTGCAAAATAGATATCGATATCAATGTTTGATAAAATACAAAGTGGAACCAAACTTGATTGAAACATTTATACAGTTAATTAAGTTATATCGTACAGATTGGATAAAAAAAGGAATATTACTTACAGTCGATTTGAATCCCTCATCGATATAAATGAGAAATGTGAGGTTAAATAATGGCTATAAAAGAAGTTGTAAAACATCCTGCTAAGGTGTTAACACAGAAATGTGATGAAGTAACAGAAATTAATGAACAAATCATCGAGTTACTGGATGATTTATACGATACGATGGTCGAAAATGACGGTGTTGGGATTGCAGCACCACAAATTAATGTCCCATTAAAAGTTGCAATTGTTGAGCTTGGCGAAGAGGGACAAATATTAGAAATGATTAATCCGACAGTACTAGAACTAAGTGGTTCGGAGGTTGATATAGAAGGCTGCTTAAGCTTCCCAGGTTTATATGGAGAAGTGGAAAGACCAACATACGTAAAATTGGAAGCATGTGACCGAGAAGGTCAAGTTTATCAGCTTGAAGCAGGTGGATTTGATGCACGTGCAATATTGCATGAAATCGATCATTTAGAAGGAATTTTGTTTGACTCAAAATTAATTCGTGTCGTAACTGAGGAAGAACTTGAACAAATGTATGGGGAGGAGGATGAAGGATGACGAAAGTCGTATTTATGGGAACACCTCAATTTTCTGTTCCAATATTAACGATGATCCATGAAAGTGGCTATGAAGTTTTGGCAGTCGTCACTCAACCAGATAGACCAGTAGGGAGAAAAAAAGTACTAACACCTCCGCCTGTAAAAGAAGAAGCATTACGTCTTGGTTTAAAAGTGATTCAACCTGAAAAATTAAAAAATTCTATCGAGCTAGAAGAAATTATTGAATTAAATCCGGATATTATTGTAACAGCTGCTTATGGACAAATCCTTCCTAAAAAATTATTAGATGTTCCAAGATTAGGATGTATCAATGTCCATGCATCATTACTACCAAAATATCGTGGTGGTGCACCAATACATCAAGCGATATTAGATGGGCAAACTAAAACAGGTGTTACAATCATGTATATGGTTGAAAAGCTAGATGCGGGGGATATAATTTCTCAAAGAGAGATTCCGATAGAAGAAAATGATCATACTGGTAGTCTTTTTGATAAATTAAGCATTCTAGGGCGAGATTTGTTGCAAGATACATTACCTAGTATTATCGATGGGACAAATAAGAGAATCCCTCAAAATGACGCTGAAGCTACATTTGCTCATAACATATCACGAGAACAAGAACGTATTGATTGGTCTAAGAGTGCCTTTACTATTTATAATCAGGTGCGCGGTCTACATCCATGGCCGGTTGCTTATACAACATTAAACGGTGAGAATGTAAAGGTTTGGTGGGCTAAGCTTGGCGATAGTACATCATCATTACAACCAGGTTCTGTAACTAAAATTAATAAAGATAGTTTTGAAATTGCAACAGGTGATGGGAAAACATTAGCTATTCTAGATTTACAACCTGCAGGAAAAAAACGAATGACTGCACAAGACTATTTAAGAGGAACTGGTTCAAAATTACAGATTGGGGACCTATTTGAATGACAAAAAAGAAGAAAGAACAGATTTGGGACGGCAATGTTCGAGATGCGGCATTAACGATACTATTAGCCGTTGATAAAAACCAAGCTTATAGTAACTTACTATTAAATCAAACGATCAATAAATATAAAATTGATGCAAAGGATCGTGCTTTATTAACAGAAATAACTTATGGGACTTTGCAAAATAAATACACGCTTGATTATTATCTAGAGCCATATATTCGCTCAAAAGTCGAACTTTGGGTGAGATGGCTTCTTCGTCTTTCCCTTTACCAAGTTGTCTATTTGTCCAGAATTCCAGCACATGCTGCCGTTAACGAAGCGGTTGAAATCGCGAAAAGAAGAGGCCATCAAGGGATAGCTTCCATGGTTAATGGTATTTTACGATCTGTTCAAAGAAAAGGTATTCAATCAATTGATTTAATTGAAGATCCTATAAATAGATTAGCAATTGAAACGAGTCATCCAAATTGGTTAGTCGAGCGATTCATTGAAAATTATGGGGTTGAAACTACAACTGAAATGTTAAAAGAAAATAATGTACCTCCAACTCATACAGTAAGGGTGAATCGATTAAAAGCAACTGTAGATGAAGTGCTAACTTTGCTAGAACAGGAAGGGATAACAGCAAAACAAAGTAAACTAATACCGGAATGTATTCATATAGTAAATGGTCAAGTAGCACATACAAGTGTTTTTAAAAAGGGATTTGTTACAATCCAAGATGAAAGCTCAATGATGCCAGCAAACGTTTTAAATCCGAATTCTGGTTGGAAAGTGTTAGACATGTGTGCTGCACCAGGTGGTAAAACAACACATCTAGCAGAAAAGATGCACAATAAAGGGTCGATTTTAGCGACGGATATTCATCCCCATAAGTTAGATTTAATCGAGGAAACAAGCAGTCGCCTTGGGCTAGATATTATCCAAACAGCACCAGTTGATGGAAGGAAGGCAGCAGAATACTTACAAAAACAATCCTTTGATGCAGTTTTAGTGGATGCGCCTTGTTCAGGACTTGGAGTAATGCGAAGAAAACCTGATATTAAATATACAAAACGTGAAGAAGATTTCGAAACTTTGCACAAAATACAACTACAATTGCTAGATAATGCAGTCCAAGTATTAAAGGATGAAGGTAGACTTGTCTATAGCACTTGTACTGTGGACCGATTAGAAAATGAAGGAACTGTCCGAGCATTTTTAGCGTCACATCCAGAAATGGAATTAGCGCCCATTGAGAATTTACCAAAAGAGTTAGTAGATCGACAAGAAAATGGAATGCTTCAAGTATTTCCACATGACTTTGGTAGCGATGGATTTTTTGTAGCTTTATTTCGTAAGAAAACAGGTAGTCATGCATAAGGAAGAGTGTGACGAGATATAAAAGGAAAGGCTCATTTTGCCTTGACATAAAAAAGGAGAATTACAAAGTAGAAAATGGAAGATAAAAAATTAGAACGTATTTCAGATTTAGTTGAAGAAGTAGAGCAACCTCGTCGTGTGAAAAAAGAAAAACCTCAGTTAAAGGAGTCTATCTACTCGCTCAGACTCGATGAATTAAAAGAATGGTTAGAGGAAAATGGTGAAAAACCGTTTCGTGCAACGCAAATTTTCGAATGGCTATATGAAAAACGAGTAAAATCCTTCGATGAAATGTCAAACCTCTCAAAGGGGTTAAGAGATAAATTATCCAATTCTTTTGCTTTAACAACATTATCTACTATCATTAAGCAGGAATCAAAAGATGGAACAATAAAATTCTTGTTCCAATTACAGGATGGGTATTCAATTGAGACTGTATTAATGCGTCATGAGTATGGTAATTCAGTTTGTGTTACTACACAGGTAGGGTGTCGTATTGGATGTACATTCTGTGCATCTACTTTAGGTGGCTTAAAAAGACACTTACTTGCAGGGGAAATAGTTGAGCAAGTTGTAAAAGTACAACAAACACTTGATGAAGTAGATGAACGTGTTTCTCATGTTGTGATAATGGGTATTGGTGAGCCATTTGATAATTATGATGCTATGATGAATTTCTTGAAAGTCATCAATCATGAAAAGGGTTTAAATATTGGTGCGCGCCATATTACAGTATCCACTTCTGGGATCGTTCCGAAAATATATCAATTTGCAGACGAACAATTACAAATCAACTTTGCGTTATCACTACATGCACCAAACCAAGAACTTCGTCAAAAGCTAATGCCAATTGCAAGAGCATATAAACTTGATAAACTTATGGAAGCAATTCGTTATTATACAGAAAAAACAGGACGCCGAGTGAGCTTTGAATATGGACTTTTCGGTGGAGAAAATGACTCTGTAGAACATGCAGAAGAATTATCAAAATTAATTAAAGGGATTAAATGTCATGTTAATTTAATTCCTGTAAACTATGTACCAGAGCGTAATTATGTACGTACGCCACGCAATCAAATCTTTGCTTTTGAAAAAACATTAAAAAACAATGGTATAAATGTAACAATTCGTCGCGAACATGGGTCAGATATTGATGCGGCTTGTGGTCAATTAAGAGCGAAAGAGAGAGCACAGGAGACGAGGTGATTACCTTTGAAGGTGACTGTTGAAAGTGATATAGGATTGAAAAGGAAGGTAAATGAGGATCGTGCGGCGTTCATTGAGCGCCCCGATCACTATAAGCTTGCTATTTTAGCAGATGGTATGGGTGGACATAATGCTGGAGACGTAGCAAGTGAAATGGCCATTAGAGAAATGGAGTATCTTTTTAAAAATGCCATTTCGAAAAACTTTGAAACACTTCATTCAAAAAAGATTTGGATGTTAGAAGTAGTTAAAACTATAAATGAAAAAATATATAAACATTCTTTATTGAATGAAGATTGCCAAGGTATGGGTACAACATTAATAGCAGTATTAATTGATCATGAAAAGTGCCTAATAAGCCATATTGGTGATAGCCGTGCCTATTATTTTACTTCCAATGAGGTGGAGTTGATCACAAGAGATCACTCTTATGTTAACATTCTGGTGGAAAAAGGCGAAATTAGTGAAGAAGAAGCAGAAAATCATCCGCAAAAAAATGTAATAGTCAAAGCATTAGGAATCGAAACAAGAATAGACCCTGATTTTTATGAGGTAACTTTAGAAGATAATGCCTTTTTACTCATTTGTTCCGATGGGTTAAGTAATAAATTATCTACCGAAGAAATGTATGCCATATTATCATTGGAGATGTCAATTGAAGATAAAGGTAAAAAATTAGTTCAATTAGCAAATGATAGTGGTGGAGAGGACAATATTTCTTTAATTTTAATGACGTTAGGAAATGAGGAGGTGTAACGATGCTAATTGGAAAAAGAATAAATGATCGGTATAAAATATTACAATATGTTGGTGGCGGTGGTATGTCCAATGTCTACCTAGCGCACGACATCATTTTAAATCGCGATGTAGCAGTAAAAGTTTTACGATATGACTCTTCTAATGAAGAAGAATTCCATCGTCGATTCCAAAGAGAAGCTCTTTCAGCAACAAGCCTTATGCATCCTAATATAGTCAGTATTTACGATGTCGGTGAAGACGGGGATATGCACTATATTGTCATGGAATTTATCAAAGGCAGAACATTGAAGCAATACATAAATGAGTATTCGCCTTTGTCACCTGCTCGTAGTGTGCACATTATGAAGCAGCTAACAAGTGCCATTGCTCACGCCCATGAAAATCAAATTATTCATCGTGATATTAAACCACAAAATATATTAATTGATGAAGAAGGAAATGTGAAGATTACAGACTTTGGTATAGCGACAACGTTAAGTGAAACAAGCTTTACAAAGACAAACTCTGTATTAGGTACTGTTCATTATATTTCGCCAGAACAAGCAAGAGGTGGTACAGCTACAAAAAAATCTGACATCTATGCACTAGGAATTGTTTTATATGAATTATTAACTGGTGAATTACCTTTTTCAGGAGAATCTGCTGTATCCATCGCATTAAAACATTTACAATCGGAAACGCCATCAGTAAGAGGGTTTGATGCATCAATCCCACAAGCACTTGAAAATGTAGTATATAAAGCAACTGCAAAAAATCCAGCACATCGTTATAATACAGTCGAAGAAATGGAAGCAGATTTGGAAACGGTATTATCTCCAAATCGACTAAATGAACCAAAATTTGTACCGCCTATTGATAACGAAGCGACAAAAGCAATCCCACCAATTAAAGAAACTTTAATGATGAATAGCGCTTCGAACATAAAGGCTAAACCAAATGAAGTGCCAAATAAGAAAGATCCTTCACCTCAAAATGGGAAAAAGACACAAGGAAAAGGGAAGATTTTTGCAATTATTGGGGCATCTGTAGCCATTTTAGTGATTTTAGCAGTTTTATTATTTAACATATTAAGTCCTAAGAAAATAGAAATTCCAGATGTATCAAATATGGAAATTGTAGATGCTATTTCAGCATTGGAAGAACTAGGATTTAAAATTGGCGAACAACGAGAACAACATTCAGATGATATTGAAACAGGCAAAGTGATTGGTACAGATCCTGAAGCCGGTTTAAGCCGTATTTCTGGTACAGAAATTGACCTGATCATTAGCCTAGGAACTGAAAAAAAGGAAATGGAAAATTATATTGGTCAACAAATTAGTCAAGTGTCCGTTTTATTAGAAAAAAGTGATTTTAAAGACTTTGAAATTGAAGAGGTATTTTCGGATAAACCAGTAGGTGAGGTCATTGAACAATCGCCAATGGCCGGGGAAGAAATTGTAGTAAAAGATACCGTCGTCGTACTAACAGTAAGTGCTGGTAAAGAAAAAATTAAAGTTGCTGATTTAACTGGTTTTAATGAGTCTGCAAGAAATGAGTATGCGCGCAGTTCAGGTTTCGTTATAACGGTAAAAGGTGAAGAACATTCCGATGATATTCCAGTCGGAAGCGTTATTAGACAAACGCCTGAACCAAATACGGAGCTTGAAAAAGGTTCAACAATAGAAGTTTTTATCTCAAAAGGACCTGAAGAAAAGGCTGTGAAAATTTATAATTTAAATTTGGTCATTCCTTATAACCCAATTGAATATGGCGCAGAACAGCGTGTGCGAGTATTTATTCAAGATAAAAATAATGTAATGGTTCAACCAAAAGAGGAATTTACCATCACGGAAGATTATGCATATCATACGCAGCTTGATATTGAAGAGGGGCAAACAGCTGCTTACCGTATAGAGGTAGACTCAACAGTAATTGCAGAAGGAACAATTCCATATAACGAACTAAATTAAGGAGGAATTTGATGCCGCAAGGGCAAATTCGAAAAGCGTTAAGTGGTTATTATTATGTATATGATAATGGTGAGTTGATTCAATGTCGCGGTAGAGGTGTTTTTCGCAATCGAGGGGAAGCACCTCTAGTTGGCGACAACGTGGCATATACAAAAGAAGGCGACTCTGATGGCTATATAATGGAAATACATCCAAGAAGTAATGAATTAGTCCGCCCACCAATTGCAAATATTGATCAAGCTTTATTAGTTTTTTCAGTAAAGGAACCAGATTTTCATTCACTTTTATTAGATCGTTTTTTAGTTGTATTAGAGTCATTTCTTGTAAAACCAATTATCTGTTTAACAAAAATGGATTTATTAACGAAAGAAGAATATGAGCAACTACAGTCCTATATTAATTCTTATAAGAGAATTGGCTATGAAATAATTGAAACTTATAAAAATGATGACTCGCTATTGAACCGATTGAAGCCTATTTTAAAGGGAAAAACAAGTGTGCTTGCAGGTCAATCAGGAGTTGGGAAATCAACTTTATTAAATACATTAATCCCGAGCCTGGACTTAAAGACAGGTGTTATATCCCAAAGTCTTGGACGAGGGAAACATACGACACGCCATGTTGAATTGATTGAAGTATGTGACGGTCTACTTGCAGATACACCAGGTTTTAGTTCCTTTGATTTTGATACGATCGAGAAGGAAGAGCTAACCTATTGTTTTCCGGAGTTTGCTCGGATTAGTGAAGGATGTAAATTTAGAGGGTGCCTTCATTTAAAAGAGCCTAAATGTGCAGTAAAAGAAGCTTTGGAAAATGGGGAAATAGCGTCTTATCGTTATGAGCATTATCAACAATTTTTACAAGAAATTTTAGATCGAAAGCCGAGGTACTAATTATGATTCAAATTGCACCATCTATTCTATCAGCAAACTTTGCTAAATTAGCAGCTGAAGTAAAAGAAGTAGAGGAAGCAGGAGCGTCTGTTATTCATGTTGATGTAATGGATGGTCATTTTGTTCCCAATATAACGATGGGGCCTATTGTCGTTGAAGCATTACGCCCTGAAACTACATTACCTTTGGATGTTCATTTAATGATTGAAAATCCTGATGCATATATTGAGCAATTTGCAAAAGCAGGTGCTGATTGGATATCAGTACATGTTGAAGCCTGTAGGCATTTGCATAGAACGGTTCAATTAATTCGCTCTTTTGGAGTAAAGCCTGGTGTTGTATTAAATCCTCATACACCGATTGAATCCATCCAGCACATTTTGGAGGATATAGATTTTGTGTTATTTATGACTGTAAACCCTGGTTTTGGTGGACAGAAATTTATAACTTCTGTTGTGCAGAAGGTTGAAAAGCTTTCAAAAATTATAGAAGAACGTGGTTTAAATATTGATATCGAAATTGATGGTGGGATTAATGCAGAAACGATTGTGCCATGTGTAAAAGCCGGTGCGACGATTTTTGTTGCAGGCTCTGCAATTTATAATAAAGCAGATCGGGCCCTTGCATTGAAGGAAATAAAAGATGCTGGTGAGGCGGCTTTAGAAAAATGAGTACGGTAATCATTTGTTCAGGAGGGCCAAAATCAGATATCCCTTCTCTAGATACATATTTAATGAGGGATAAGGTCTATTTTATCGGTGCAGATAAAGGCTCAATCTATCTATTAGAGCAAGGTATTCAGCCAAATGAGATTGTTGGCGATTTTGATTCACTAACAAATGAGCAATGGTTGAATGTTTCGAGTATAGTCAAAAAGATTACAAAAGTTCAAGCAGAAAAAGATGAAACAGATACCGATTTAGCGTTAGAAAAGGCATTAGAATATCATCCAACAGAAATTATACTAACAGGTGTTACTGGCGGACGATTAGATCATTTTGAAGCAGCAATTCGTTCTGTTTATCGTCTACAATCGACAAATCTACATATTCAAATAAAAATTTTAAATATAAGCAATGAAATACGTTTTTTATTCCCTGGCAAGCATATATTAACTAAGAGCGATCAATATCGTTATCTTTCCTTTTTTGCTTATGAGCAAGACGTAAAAGATGTTTGTCTTTCTGGGGTTAAATATGAAACTACAAATCAAGTAATTGAACTAGGTTCATCAAGATTTACTAGTAATGAACTGAATTGTGAGTTCGGTTATATCTCCTTTTCCTCAGGCATATGTTTAATGATAAGAAGCAGTGACTAAGAAGGAGGGCAGCAATTTGCGCGTATACACTTTCCAATTACCGAAATTTGTTAGCACATTTACTCGTGCATGCATCAACTTGTTTAAAGGCGGAAAGAATAAAAAGAATAAGGAATAATAATGCACTTATACTTTCGAGCATTTGTTGTATTAAAAAAGAGTTGTGACGGACATGTCACAACTCTTTTTGCTATAATTTATAATATAATAAAAAACCATCGATTCAAAATCGATGGTTTTAATGCAAAAAGGAGCATGTTTGCTCCGATTCATTAATTAAACGCGTTCTACTTTACCTGATTTTAAAGCACGAGCAGAAACCCAAACGCGTTTTGGTTTACCATTTACTAAGATACGAACTTTTTGTAAGTTAGCGCCCCAAGTACGTTTGTTAGCGTTCATCGCGTGTGAACGGTTGTTACCTGTACGAGTTTTACGACCAGTAATTACACATTGTTTAGGCATCTATATTCCCTCCTTGCAGATGAATCTGAAAGCTTGTTTTTCAGTTCTGATTATTTCACATACCATAATAATTTAACATAGGTCCGTGTAGTATGCAACCAATTTTACATATACTTTCAAGAAAAAAACCTTTACAGTTAAATTTTTATTCATTTTAGTATATGATATGATAAATGCCTAAACATATAGTGAATGCCTTTTATTTGCCACAAATAATTTATCTTGCTACAACAAAACCTATACTAAATTGAAGGATTCCTTTTATAATCAATTTTTGTGTAGTACAATATAGATTAGCCAAAAAGAGCCAAAGGAGGCATAGACATGTCAGTAGAAATAAAAAATGATTTCGGACAAATTGACATTTCTAATGATGTAATTGCTCAAATCGCAGGTGGAGCAGCAATCGAATGCTATGGTATTGTAGGTATGGCATCAAAACATCAAATTCGTGATGGTTTAACAGATATTTTACGTAAAGAAAATTTCGCTAAAGGAGTCATCATTCGTCAAACAGCTGAAGACCTCCATATCGATATGTATATAATTGTTAGCTACAGTACAAAAATTTCTGAAGTAGCTTATCAAGTTCAATCAAAAGTAAAATATACAATTAACAAAACATTAGGAATGAGTGTAAAATCGGTAAATATTTTTGTTCAAGGCGTTCGTGTTATGAATGTGTAAGAGGAGGATTTATTTTAGATGAAGTCATTAGACGGCTTAAAATTTGCTGAAATGGTACAGATGGGTGCTCATCATCTATCGCAAAATGCAAATTTTGTTGATTCATTAAACGTATTCCCAGTACCTGATGGTGATACTGGTACGAATATGAATTTATCCATGACATCGGGTGCAAAGGAAACACAAGTTAATGCACAAGCTCATATTGGAAAAACAGCACAAAGCTTAGCAAAAGGTTTGCTAATGGGTGCTAGAGGAAACTCAGGGGTTATTCTATCCCAGCTATTCCGTGGTTTTGGAAAATTCATTGAAAAAGAAAATGAAATAGACGCTAAAAGTTTTGCAGGTGCATTTCAAGCGGGTGTGGATACAGCTTACAAGGCAGTGATGAAGCCTGTTGAAGGTACGATTTTAACAGTTGCTCGTGAAGCGGCAGCAAAGGCTGTTGAAGTAGCTGAAAATGAGACAAATGTTATCTTCATCATGGAAACAGTAGTTAAAGAAGCACGCCTTTCTTTAGATCGTACGCCTGATTTACTTCCTGTTTTAAAGGAAGTCGGTGTTGTAGACAGTGGTGGACAAGGCTTATTATTCATTTATGAAGGGTTCCTTGCATCCTTAAAAGGTGAAGCGCTTCCAGAAAAAAGCAATGCTTCTATCGATGATATGATTAGTGCTGAGCATCATCGTGCACAAGATTTTATGAGCACTGAAGATATTGTGTTTGGCTATTGTACAGAAATTATGGTTCGTTTAGAAAAGGAAAAAGATCCATACGATGAAACCTCTTTCCGTGAAGAGCTAAATACGATGGGCGACTCCTTGCTTGTTGTTTCTGATGACGAAATTGCAAAAGTACATATTCATACTGAAACGCCAGGGTTGGTACTTTCTGCAGGGCAAAA
Source organism: Lysinibacillus sp. PLM2 (assembly GCA_023168345.1). Classification (NCBI taxonomy): domain Bacteria; kingdom Bacillati; phylum Bacillota; class Bacilli; order Caryophanales; family Bacillaceae; genus Lysinibacillus; species Lysinibacillus sp. PLM2. The sequence goes on from AP025689.1 coordinate 1,283,515, forward strand.
ATATGGTAGTCTTATCAAAATTAAAGTAGATAATATGCGTGAACAGCATACTGCGATTGTTGGTGACCAACCAACAGCCCCAGCTTCACAACAACAGAAAAAAGAAAAACATCCATACGCTGTTGTAACTATTGCAATGGGTGAAGGCGTAGCAAATCTTTTACGTAGTATAGGTGCTTCTTATGTGATAGAAGGTGGTCAAACAATGAATCCTTCAACGGAAGACATCGTTAAAGCAGTAAAAGAGATTGAAGCTGAGAGAGTTATTATTTTACCAAACAATAAAAATATTATTATGGCTGCTGAACAGGCAGTTGAGCTACTTGATATTGATGCTGCAGTTGTGCCTACTAAAACAATTCCACAAGGAATGGCCGCTATCTTAGCGTTCAATCCTGAAGCAACGGTAGAAGAAAATAAACAAGGTATGACGAACGCTCTTAGTCATGTTAAAACTGGTCAAGTTACCTATGCCGTTCGAGACACTTCCATCGATGGTATTGAAATTCATAAGGACGATTATATGGCTCTTGCAGAAGGCAAGATCATACTTTCTACACCAAATATGTCAGAGGCAGCTCAAAAAGTTGTTACAGACTTAGTGGATGAAGATTGTGAAATCATTACGATCCTTTATGGAGAAGATACTACTGAAGAACAAGCAAATGAACTTGCAAGCTTTATTGAAGAAAATTATCCAGACATTGAAGTGGAAATTGTAGAAGGTAAACAAGCTTTGTATCCATTTATTCTTTCAATTGAATAATAAAATATCAATCTTAATGTGACAAAAGTTCAACTATGCTTTTGTCACATTTTTTCTTATTCGGTACAATAATATTGCATAGATGCCCACTTGAGAATAAGACAGGAGGTGCATGAAAATGAATCATGTCATAGATGAATCTGTTTTAAATTTAAAAGGGATTGGTAAAGAAACAGCTGAACATTTAGCGGAACTAGGTATATACACTATAAAAGATTTAATATGGACCTTTCCGTACCGCCATGAGGATTTTCGTTTAAAGGATTTAGCTGAGACCCCACATAACGAGCGTGTGACCATTGAAGCGCGAGTAGAAAGTGAACCAACTGTACAATTTTTAGGACGCAATAAGTCAAGATTACAAGTAAAGGTATTAGCAGGACGTCATTTAGTGAAAGTTGTATTTTTTAATCAAAATTATTTGCGTACCAAACTAACTCTAGGAGAAATAGTAACTATTTCAGGGAAATGGGATCGTGGAAGACAAGTAATCAATGGTACAACGATAAAATTTGGTCCCAAATTAGATAATGCTGATTTTGAACCTGTTTATAGTTTAAAAGGGAACCTTCATCAAAACAAATTTCGTAAAATAATGAGACAAGCATTGGATTTAATAGGAGCAGACTTGGATGACCCATTACCATTTGAGCTATTGGAACAATATAAGCTTTTAAGTATTGTTGATGCTTTAGAGGGGGTTCATTTTCCTAAGGATGCCAATCATGCAAAACAGGCAAGAAGAAGATTTGTTTATGAGGAATTATTAGATTTCCAACTACGTATCCAGGCTTTGAGAAAGGCGCATCGAGAAAATGAGAAAGGCATTTCTATACAATATGATTTACAAAAGATTCGCCAGTTTATTTCAACGATTCCTTTCGATTTAACGAATGCACAAAAACGAGTCGTAAATGAAATTTGCAAGGATTTAAAAGAATCAACACGAATGAATCGATTGTTACAGGGGGATGTTGGTTCTGGGAAAACGATTGTTGCTGCAATTAGTTTATATGCTGCGGTAACTGCTGGCTTCCAGGGTGCTTTAATGGCTCCAACAGAAATTTTAGCTGAACAGCATGCCCATTCTTTAAGCTCATGGTTAGAACCAATAGGTGTAAACATTGCATTATTATCGGGCTCTACAAAAACCAAAGAAAGAAAACTATTATTAGATCAATTACATAAAGGTGAAATTGATATATTAATTGGAACCCATGCATTAATACAGCCAGACGTTGTTTTTCATAATCTAGGATTAGTGATTACTGATGAACAGCATCGTTTTGGGGTGGAACAACGGAGGGTTTTAAGAGATAAAGGTGTAAATCCAGATGTTCTATTTATGACAGCTACACCTATACCGCGAACTCTTGCTATAACAGCATTTGGTGAAATGGATGTATCCATTATTGATGAGCTACCAGCAGGACGTAAACAAATTGAGACACATTGGCTAAAAAAAGATCAATTAAATTCGGTAATTGCAAAAATGGAGCAAGAACTTCGTCAAGGAAGACAGGCGTATGTGATTTGTCCCCTAATAGAAGAATCAGAAAAGCTTGATGTCCAAAACGCTGTTGAGGTTTATGAACAATTAAATCTCATATATAAAGGAAAATATAAAGTAGATTTAATGCATGGTCGACTACATTCTGATGAAAAGGATCGAGTAATGCGTGAATTTACCGAAGGGAAAATTGATGTTCTAGTTTCCACCACTGTTGTGGAAGTTGGTGTTAACGTTCCGAATGCGTCATTTATGATGATTTATGATGCTGATCGGTTTGGACTAGCTCAACTTCACCAATTAAGAGGGCGAGTTGGACGTGGTGAATTTCAATCCTATTGTGTTTTACTTGCTGATCCGAAAACGGATGATGGAAAAGAACGCATGATGTCTATGACAGAGACGAATGATGGTTTTAAATTGGCTGAAAAGGATTTAGAGCTACGCGGCCCTGGGGACTTTTTTGGTAAAAAGCAAAGTGGATTACCGGATTTCAAAATGGCCGATTTAGTCCACGATTATCGTACGCTGGAAGTAGCAAGACAGGATGCAGTGAGACTTATTAATGACGATAAATTTTGGAAGCTCGAGGAGTATAAATATTTAAGAGAAAAGCTAGAAGAATCAGGGGCACTTAATGGCGATCGTATAGACTAGCAAAAAGATAATTTTTAACTTTAAAAAGAACACAACAAGAAACTATATTAATTTTTGTTGCGTTCTTTTTTTTGGAAATGTATACTGGTGTTAGTACCAAGTGCTAATACATACAATAAGGGGAAGACGAAAAATGAAACGATCTAAAAAAGAACGTCAACAACTCTTATTACAAACAATTGATGAAAATCCATTTATAACTGATGAACAACTTGCAGCACAATTTGATGTAAGTGTTCAAACAATACGTTTAGATCGTATGGAATTATCCATACCAGAACTTAGAGAAAGAATTAAGGACGTTGCTGCTAAAAATTTAGAGAATGAAGTTAAGTCTTTACCTTTAGATGAAGTAATTGGTGAAATTATCGATATTGAATTAGATACTAGAGCAATATCTATCTTAGATGTGCAGGAAGAGCACGTATTTCAAAGAAACGGTATTGCCCGTGGGCATCACTTATTTGCACAAGCGAATTCATTAGCGGTAGCAGTCATTAATGATGAACTAGCATTAACGGTAAAAGCAAATGTAGCTTTTGTAAAGCCTGTAAAAGCAGGGGATCGAGTAATTACAAAGGCTATTGTTAAAGGCAAAAATATCGAAAAAAATAGAACTTACATTGATGTGCTATCAACAGTAAATAATGTAATTGTATTTAAAGGCGAATTTGAGATGTATCACACGAAAGGCACAGGTGAACAAAATGATACTAGCAATTGATGGTATGGGTGGAGATCACGCACCTAAATCTGTAATAGATGGCGCAGTACTTGCCTTAAATGAACTTCCCAATTTAAAAATAAAATTGTACGGCAATAAAGAAAAACTAAAACCTTTTTTAACTGAACATGAAAGATTAGAAATTATTCACTGCGAAGAAGTGATTGAAGGGGAAGACGATCCTGCTAGAAGCATTCGTAGAAAAAAGGATGCTTCGATGACAAGAATGCTTGAAGCTGTAACAGATGGTAGTGCAGATGCTTGTTTATCTGCTGGTAATACAGGAGCGTTAATGGCCGGTGGATTATTTAAAGTGGGACGAATTGAAGGGGTTTCTCGTCCGGCGCTAGCAACAACTTTACCAACGATTGATGGACAAGGCTTTTTAATGCTTGATTTAGGAGCAAACGCCGATGCAAAGCCTGAAAATATAGTCCAATACGCAATTATGGGGAATATTTATGCAAAACAGGTGCGGGGAATTGAGAGGCCACGTGTTGGTTTATTAAATATAGGTACGGAAGATAAAAAAGGAAACGAGCTGACAAAATCCGTTTTCGGTTTACTAAAAGAAGCTGATCTGCATTTTATCGGAAATGTAGAAGCGCGTGATTTACTTAATAATGTAGCAGATGTTGTTGTAACAGATGGTTTTACAGGGAATATGGTGTTAAAGTCCATAGAAGGTACAGCTGGGGCAATGATGTCCATGCTCAAAGAAGCATTCATGGCTTCGGGGAAAACAAAAATCAGTGCATTATTAATGAAAAATGAATTGAAAAAATTAAAAACAAAATTAGATTACTCAGAGCATGGTGGTGCAGCTTTATTTGGTCTTCAAGCACCAGTGATTAAAGCACATGGTTCTTCAAATGCAAGAGCGATTTATAGTGCCATTCGCCAAGCTGCAATTATGGCTGAGCATAATGTGACTGAAGTAATTAAAACAACAATTGCAATAAGCAATAAGCAACAAGGGGAATAGAAGAGGGGTATTAATTAAATATGACAAAAATTGCTTTTATATTTCCGGGTCAAGGCTCTCAACAAGTAGGCATGGGTGCAGAGCTTGTAACTAACGATTCCGAAAGTAAAAAATTCTATGATAAGGCAGATGCTGCATTAAATTTTGAATTGTCGAAACTAATGTTAGAAGGTCCTCAAGAGGAACTAACTTTAACGTATAATGCACAGCCTGCTCTTTTAACTACAGGTGTTATGATTTCATCTAAATTAATGGCAGCTGGGATTAAGCCGGATTATACTGCAGGACATTCTTTAGGGGAGTATAGCGCATTTGTTGCTTCAGGTGCATTATCATTTGAAGATGCTGTAAAAGTTGTCCATAAACGTGGTTTATTTATGAATGAAGCAGTACCTGCTGGTCAAGGTGCAATGGCAGCTATTTTAGGTTTAGAAGCTCCAGCATTAAAAGAGGTATGTGAAAACATTACAGCTGAAGGACATCTCGTTCAGTTAGCTAACTTGAATTGTCCAGGTCAAATCGTGATTTCTGGGACAAAAGAAGGTGTTGAAAAAGCATCAACTGCTGCAAAGGAAGCAGGTGCGAAAAGAGCAATACCGCTTGTTGTAAGTGGACCATTCCATTCAGAACTAATGCGTGATGCTGCGGTTAAATTAAAAGATGAAATTGATCAAATCGAAATCAAACGTCCTGATAAACCAATCATTAGTAATGTGAAGGCAGAACTTTTAGAAGATGTATCTGTAATTAAAACAGAAATGATTGAACAAGTTTATAGTCCAGTGTTATGGGAAGATGACGTTCGCAAAATGTTAGAACTAGGTGTAACAACATTTATCGAGTGTGGACCAGGTAAAGTCCTTTCTGGATTAGTAAAAAAAGTTGATCGTTCAGTAAAAACTTATTGTGTTTATGATGAAGCTACATTTAACGAAGTAATACAAGCATTAAGGGGGGAATAAAATGGGGAAATTAGATGGTAAAGTAGCTGTTGTAACAGGTGCTTCCCGTGGAATTGGTCGAGCTATTGCATTACTACTTGCAAAAGAAGGGGCAAAAGTAGTAGTAAACTACAGTGGAAGTGAACAAAAAGCAGCACAAGTAGTTGATGAGATTACTAGTATGGGTACAGAAGCGATTGCTGTTCAAGCGAATGTTTCAGACGCAGAATCTGTTCAAAATTTAATGGATACTGCTATAAAAAAGTTTGGTTCTATTGATGTTTTAGTAAATAATGCGGGCATTACACGAGACAATCTTCTCATGCGTATGAAAGAAGATGAATGGGATGATGTTATCAATACGAATTTAAAAGGTGTATTTCTTTGTACTAAAGCAGTAACTCGACAAATGATGAAACAACGTTCAGGACGTATTATTAACATTTCTTCAATCGTTGGTGTAATGGGTAATCCCGGTCAAGCCAATTATGTTGCTGCAAAAGCTGGCGTTATCGGTTTAACGAAAACGACATCAAGAGAATTAGCATCCCGAAATATTCTTGTTAATGCAATTGCACCTGGATTCATCACAACTGAAATGACCGATGAGCTATCTGAAGACTTAAAAAGTGCAATGCTTGCTCAAATCCCATTAGCAAAACTTGGTCAACCAGAAGATATTGCAAAAGCAGTGATTTTCTTGGCTTCTGAAGACTCAAGCTATATGACTGGTCAAACATTACACATTGACGGCGGAATGTACATGTAACGTATTTACATGGTGTCCTATTAATGCCATAATGGTTTAGTGATTTTTATAAACGTCACTATTAAAATACCTACAAATTATAATTTAACTATTTGAGGGGAGGTGACTGACATGGCTACAGTATTAGAACGTGTAACAAAAGTAATCGTTGACCGTTTAGGTGTTGACGAAAGTGAAGTAAAAGCAGAAGCTTCTTTCCGTGAAGATTTAGGTGCGGACTCATTAGACGTTGTTGAATTAGTAATGGAACTTGAAGATGAATTTGATATGGAAATTTCAGATGAAGATGCTGAAAAAATCGCAACTGTTGGCGATGCTATCAATTATATTGAAGGTAAACTAAACTAAAAAATGTGAGGCACGAATCACAATTGTGAATATTCGTGCCTTTTTTTAATCTTAATTTACTATATATAATTGAGTATAATATTGTATTATAAGTAGTTGAGATGTATTTTGTCACAACTACTTTGACCATTCATAGGGAACAATGTAAACTAAACGATAGAAACTATTAGGAAGGCAGACGAGCTCATGACAATAAGAAAAAAAGGAAATCAACAAAAGACAGGGGTATTGCCTGAAAAAGTACAAGCTCAATTTGAAATCCTAGAGCAAGAATTAAACATACCATTTCACAATAAAAGCTTACTTTACCAAGCATTTACCCATTCATCTTATGTGAATGAGCATCGACGAAAACTTTATACAGACAATGAGCGCTTAGAATTTTTAGGTGATGCAGTTTTAGAGCTATCTGTGTCAAAATATTTATTTGAACGTTATCCACATATGAGCGAAGGGGAGCTTACTAAATTACGCGCTTCAATTGTATGTGAACCATCACTTGTTATTTTTGCAAACGAATTAAACTTTGGGAAATTTGTCTTGCTTGGTAAAGGTGAGGAATTAACGGGTGGAAGAGAACGTCCTGCTCTACTAGCGGATTGCTTTGAGGCTTTCATCGGCGCTTTATATTTAGATCAAGGATTAGACACAGTTGTTACATTTTTACAGCGTGTTGTATATCCGAAAGTTGAAGTCGGTGCTTTTTCGCATGTGATGGATTTCAAAAGTCAATTACAAGAATTAGTCCAACAATCCAATAATGGTTTATTACATTATGAAATCATTGATGAGAAAGGACCAGCACATAACCGTACGTTTGTTTCTAGAGTATTATTAAATGATAAAGAACTAGGTGTCGGTCGTGGGAAATCGAAGAAAGAGGCTGAGCAGCAGGCTGCCCAAAATGCTATGGTAGCGTTAAATCAGTCTTTATATAAGGAGGAGTAACATGTTCCTTAAACGACTTGAAGTGATCGGCTTTAAATCGTTTGCAGATCGTATTGGTATAGATTTCGTTCCGGGTGTTACAGCAGTCGTTGGACCTAACGGAAGTGGTAAAAGTAATGTTACAGATGCAATTCGCTGGGTTCTAGGGGAACAATCGGCAAAAAGTTTGCGCGGAACAAAAATGGAAGATGTTATTTTTGCTGGAAGTACATCTAGGAAGCCGTTAAATTTTGCGGAAGTGACTTTAGTTTTAAACAATGAAGATGAACAGGTCGAAACTCCCTACACAGAAATAAGTGTGACAAGAAGAGTATATCGTTCCGGGGATAGTGAGTATTTACTAAATAATCAACAATGCCGCTTGAAGGATATTACCGACTTATTTATGGATTCTGGATTAGGAAAAGAAGCGTTCTCTATAATTTCCCAAGGGCGAGTAGATGAAATTTTAAACTCAAAACCAGATGATCGACGTACGATATTTGAAGAAGCTGCTGGCGTATTAAAATACAAACTAAGAAAGAAAAAAGCCGAACATAAATTAGTTGAGACAGACGAAAACTTAAATCGTGTGTTAGATATTCTACATGAGTTAGATAGTCGTCTTGAACCTCTTCAAATACAAGCATCTACTGCAAAAGATTATGTTCGAATGACTGAAGAACTAAAAGAATCTGATATCGCACTAATGGTACATGATTTAACAAAGTTTTTAGAGGATTTGAATGGAATAAAAATAGAGCATGAAGAGCTAGAAACGAAAGAACAGAAGCATGCCATAGAAATTTCTAATGTTGAAAAAGCGGCAGAAGAACTTCGTGAAAAATTAAAAATTATTGACCATACACTAGATTCATCTCAGGAGCAATTAGTAGAGGCGAGTACAGAAGTTGAACGTTGGGAAGGCCGTAAAGCGTTAATGAATGAAAAACGCACAAATGCTGAAAAACAACTTCAACAATTAAATCAATCTCTACAACAATTAATGGCTGAGGACGAAGAGCTAGCTCAAAATGAATCAGAGAAAAAATTGCAATTTGAACAAAAACAAAAAGAAGTACTACAGTTAAAATCTGAAATTAAACAAATTGAACTGTCTTTAAATAGTTCTGTCGTTGAAATCGAAGCCCAAATTGAACAATCAAAAAATAAATATATTGATTTACTAAATGAAGAAGCAACGGTTAAAAACGAATTGAAGCATATCGAACAGCAATTAACACTGCAAGAAGCAACTGCTGAACGTATGAATGACCGTTCCAATGAAATGGAACAAAGATTACAAAAGGTAAGATTAGATAAACAGGAACTCGAAGAAAAACATACTGTAATACATCGACAATTACAGGAAACAAATGAACAAATTGAGTTGTTACAAAACAAGTTAAAAAGTTTATCTACTTCCTTCGAAGAAAAACAAAGATTGCTGTATCAAGCCTATCAACATCAACAACAATTAAAATCACGAAAAGAAACATTGGAAGAACTAGAAACAGACTTTTCTGGATTTTTCCAAGGCGTTAAAGATATTTTATTAGCCCGTGATCGCGGTGAATTAAATGGAATTGAGGGAGCTGTAGCCGAACTTGTACAGGTTGAAGGAAAGTACTCGAAGGCAATTGAAACTGCTCTTGGCGGTGCATCCCAGCACATTGTGACGAAAACGGAACAGGATGCACAAAAGGCAATTGGTTGGTTAAAAGCTAAACGAGCTGGCCGAGCAACGTTTTTACCAAAAACGGTAATGAAATCAAGGAAATTAATGCCAGCTCAACTATCATCTGCGGTTAATCATCCTGCTTTTATTAGTCTTGCATATGAATTAGTAAGTTTTGAGGAAACGAATCGAACAATCGTAGAAAACTTATTAGGTAATGTATTAGTTGCTGAAAACCTAGAAGGTGCTAGCCAGATTGCAAGAACGGTCGGTTTTAAATATCGGGTTGTTACATTAGAAGGAGATATTGTCAATGCAGGAGGTTCTTTAACTGGCGGTGCTTCCAAACAACAAACTTCTTTGTTCACTCGTAAAGCTGAGCTAGATACATTAACGAGTAAGCTTTTGCAAATGGAAGCTTCTATTGAACAAGCAGAAAAAGCAGTAACATCAGAAAAAGAACAGATAACTGGATTACGTGACCAATTGGATGCATTGAAGATACAAGGTGACGAAATTCAAAAAGCAGAAATGGAATATCGATCAAAGCTTCTAGAGCTCGAAATGGAAGAGAAGAGTTTAAGCGCAACGGTTTCAGTTACTACCTCAGAACAATCCTCTGTTACGACGCGTAGACAATCTTTACTTCAACAGCGTGGGGAAGCTCAACAACGAATTGAGCAGTTAAAGATTGAACTTCAGCAAGTCAACGATACGGTTGAACAGCTTACTGAAATGAAACTTAAAGGTGAGAACAAAAAAGATGAGCTTCGAGAACAATCTGCTGAAAAAAGATCGCAATTAGCAGTTGTACAGGAGCAATTAACGCAAGTTCAAGTTGCAACAGCCGATATTGCTCTGAAACGTTCAAAAACAAAAGAACAAATTGAATCAATTTCCCAAGAAATAAACTGGATTCAGAATGGCGATGCAAATGGTCCTTCTGATGAAGAGATGGATTTGGAAGTTCAAAAATGGACAGAGTTAAAAGAAAAATTAACTGAAACTATTCAACAAAGCCGAAAAGAACGTTTTGAATATCAAATGAAGCTTTCAAACTTAGAAGAACAGTTAAAGGAGCTTCAAAGAGTTCATAAAGGGTTCTTAGAGGCACTACGTTCAATCGATGTAAAACGTAGTAAAATTGAATTTGAAATTAATCGTCTCCACACTCAGCTCGATGAACAATATGAATTAGATCTTGAATTTGCAAGGGAAATTGCTGAGGAAATCGAAAATGTAGAGCAGGTAAGAAGACAAGTAAAATTATTAAAACAATCTATTGAGGAATTAGGTCCGGTCAACTTAACTGCAATTGAGGAATATGATCGTGTATTAGAAAGACACACATTCTTAACAGAACAAAGAAATGACTTACTAGAAGCACAAGATACATTGCATGATGCGATTAAAGAAATGGACGAAGAAATGTCCGTACGCTTTAATGAATCCTTTACGATGATTCGCAGTCAATTCCAGCATGTTTTTAGAGAGTTGTTTGGTGGAGGACAAGCAGATTTAGTATTACTTGATCCTGAAAATATTCTTGAAACAGGAATAGAAATTGTTGCACAGCCACCTGGTAAGAAGTTGCAAAACTTAAGTTTGCTTTCTGGTGGCGAAAGAGCATTGACAGCCATCGCTTTATTATTTGCAATATTAAACACACGTCCAGTACCATTTGTTATTCTGGATGAAGTGGAAGCAGCGCTTGATGAAGCAAATGTTGATCGCTATAGCGGATATTTAAAGAAGTTAAGCAGTGAAACTCAGTTTATCGTTATAACGCATCGAAAAGGAACAATGGAAGGTGCGGACGTTTTATATGGTATTACGATGCAAGAATCAGGTGTATCAAAACTTGTATCAGTAAAACTTGAAAAAGAAGCGGTACTTGTTGGGCAAAGGAGCGAATAAAATGAGCTTTTTTAAGCGATTGAAAGAGAAATTAATGGGCAATGGTGAAGAAGTCCAAAAGGATGAAGTACTTCATGAGATTGACCAAGTGGCTGAAAAAGAAGTTGATACGGACGAACTAACTCCAGTTGATGAAAAAGTAATAGAAAAAGAAGAGCAAGTCCAAGCGCCAGCAGTTGAAAATGAAGGTGAAAATCAGCTTGTCGTACAAGAGGATGTCAAAGAAGAAAAGAAACCTTCAGCTTGGTCGATTACCCAAAAATTCAAAGCTGGTCTTGCAAAAACTCGTGATAGCTTTACTTCAAAGGTAAATGACCTTGTTGCGAGATACCGTAAAGTAGATGAAGATTTCTTTGAGGAGTTAGAGGAAGTTTTATTACAAGCAGACGTTGGTTTTGAAACAGTAATGGATTTAATGGATAAGCTTCGTTTTGAAGTGCAACGAAAAAATATTAAAGATACAGATGGCATTCAAGCATTAATTTCTGAAAAGCTAGTTGAAATTTATGAAGCCGGCGAAGAAAATATTACAGAATTAAACATGCAACCAAATGGTGAGCTAACAGTTATTCTATTTGTAGGTGTTAATGGAGTAGGGAAAACAACTACTATCGGTAAGCTTGCCCACCGATTAAAATCGCAAGGGAAAACAGTTGTACTGGCGGCTGGGGATACTTTCCGTGCTGGCGCAATAGATCAGCTTCAGGTTTGGGGAGATCGTGTTGGTTGTGAGGTTGTAAAGCAATCAGAAGGTTCTGATCCGGCTGCGGTTATTTATGATGCAATCAACGCTGCTAAAAAGCGCGGTGCTGATGTTTTAATTTGTGATACGGCTGGTCGACTTCAAAATAAAGTAAACTTGATGAAAGAGCTTGAAAAAGTTCATCGCGTTATTTCACGTGAAATTCCAAACGCTCCACATGAAGTGTTGTTAGCATTAGATGCGACAACAGGTCAAAATGCGCTTATTCAAGCACAAACATTTAAAGAAGCAACGAACGTAACGGGTATTGTCCTTACGAAATTAGATGGTACGGCAAAAGGTGGTATCGTATTAGCCATTCGAAATAAACTTCACATCCCAGTGAAATTTGTTGGTCTAGGTGAAAAAATGGATGATTTACAACCATTTGACGCTGAGCGCTATGTTTACGGCTTATTTGCGGAAGGCTTAGAAAAAGAGCTAGAAAAAGTGGAAGATTAAGTTTTTTTAAGGGGCTGCCCCAAAAGCGAAGAAGTACAATCCAAACCATTTGGATTGTACTTTTTTGATATTTGATATGATAGTTCATTTTTGTTTCATGCGGACGCTTTGTGGGCGAGCAGCGAACCTTCATGATCATAGGCAACTAGTTCGCAACTTCATGATCTTAATATAGGGGATATAGTATCCTTTAAGCACCTAAACCTTTCATTTGCATCAATGTTCAAGGAAATTCCCTTGACAGACAATTGTATGAGCGTATATGATACAGTAGACAAAATATGATTGGAGAGATATAGAAATGCTACTTGAAAAAACAACACGCATGAACTTTCTCTTCGACTTTTATCAAGCGCTCCTCACAGATAAACAACGTAGCTATATGGAACTTTATTACTTAGATGATTTATCATTAGGAGAAATCGCGGAAAGCTATGAAGTTTCACGACAAGCAGTTTATGATAATATACGTCGTACTGAAGCAATGCTTGAGGAATATGAAGATAAATTAAAGTTATTTGAAAAATTTGGTCACCGTCAAAAAATTTTAGAACAGCTAACAAATGCATTGAAGGACGAAACGGTAACACTAGATGAGCGTCTTTCATTAATTGAACAATTAAAGGAAACGGATTAGGAGGGAGATCATGGCATTTGAAGGGTTAGCAGAACGACTCCAAGGAACAATCCAAAAGATTAAAGGTAAAGGTAAAGTTTCTGAACAAGATGTTAAAGAAATGATGCGAGAAGTCCGTTTTGCATTAATTGAAGCGGACGTTAACTTAAAAGTTGTGAAAGAGTTTGTTAAAACAGTAAGTGAACGTGCAGTTGGTTCTGAAGTGATGAAAAGCTTAACTCCAGGTCAGCAAGTTATTAAAATCGTTCAAGATGAGCTAACAGCATTAATGGGTGGAGAACAAAGCCCAATTAAATTTAATACAAAACCCCCAACAGTCATTATGATGGTCGGGCTTCAAGGGGCAGGTAAAACAACTACTACAGGTAAATTAGCAAATATTATGCGTAAAAAATATAACCGTAAGCCATTACTTGTTGCCGCTGATATTTATCGTCCTGCTGCTGTTCAACAATTAGAAACATTAGGGAAACAATTATCTATTCCAGTATTCTCACTTGGAACAGATATTTCACCTGTTGAAATTGCCCGTCAAGCGATTGAACATGCAAAAGAAGAACATCATGATGTTGTGATTATCGATACAGCAGGTCGTTTGCATATAGATGAAGAATTGATGCAAGAGCTTAAGGATATACGTTCTCTAAAAGAGCCAGATGAAGTCTTTTTAGTTGTTGATGCAATGACTGGACAAGACGCTGTAAACGTTGCACAAAGCTTTAACGAGACTGTTGGTATTACAGGTGTTGTTTTAACAAAGCTTGATGGAGATACACGTGGTGGTGCCGCATTATCTATTCGCGCAGTCACACAAAAACCTATTAAATTCGTAGGTATGGGTGAAAAAATGGACGCGCTTGAACCTTTCCATCCTGAGCGAATGGCTAGTCGTATTTTAGGTATGGGTGACGTACTGTCTCTAATCGAAAAAGCGCAAGCTAATGTAGATATGGAAAAAGCAAAAGAACTAGAACAAAAATTCATGTCTCAAAGCTTTACTTTCGATGATTTTGTAGAACAATTACAAGCGTTGAAAAAAATGGGGCCATTAGAAGACATATTAAAAATGATTCCTGGTGTAGGAAAAATGAAAGGCCTCGACAACGTTAAAGTTGATGAAAAACAAATGAGTCGACTTGAGGCAATTATTTATTCGATGACACCAGCAGAAAAAACAAATCCTGAAGTGATTAATGCAAGCCGTAAAAAACGTATTGCTAAAGGATCTGGTACAACAATTCAAGATGTTAATAGACTGTTAAAGCAATTTGAAGAAATGAAAAAAATGATGAAACAAATGACAGGAATGACACAAGGAAAAGGCAAGAAAAAAATGAAATTGCCGGGCTTTAATTCTTTATTTAAATAGGTTATAATGTTTAAAAATATGGTGTTAAGAAAAAACACTTTACAAACTAATCAAACATTGATAATATACTATCTTGTGTGAAACTTATTCGGAGGTGCAATAAAAATGGCAGTTAAAATTCGTTTAAAACGTATGGGAGCTAAAAAATCTCCTTTCTATCGTATCGTAGTTGCTGATTCTCGTTCTCCACGTGATGGACGTCAAATCGAAACAGTTGGTACTTACAATCCACTAACTACTCCAGCTACTCTTAACATCGATGAAGAGAAAGCTCTTAAATGGTTAGCTGATGGAGCAAAACCATCTGATACTGTACGTAACTTGTTCTCAGAACAAGGAATTATGGAAAAATTCCACAACTTAAAATTCAGTAAATAATCGGAGGTGGCACTATGCAAGCGCTGATTGAAACAATCGTAAAACCATTAGTCGACTATCCAGAAGATGTTCGTATTGAGACGGACGAAAATTCTAGTCGAATTGTTTATAAGCTTTTTGTTCATCCAGAGGATCGAGGAAAAGTCATAGGCAAACAAGGTCGTGTTGCAAAAGCAATTCGTACAATTGTTTATTCAGTAGCTAGCGGCCACCAAAAGAAAAAGACTTACGTCGATATATTGGATTAAAAGAAAAGCGGAGGTGGCTCGTACAACTGCGAAAGGCACTGGAGACTCCGACGAGAAGGCGCTTTTTGCCTTCGTGGGAGGAGTCGAAGTGACCCGAGCAGCTAGCCACCGAAGCTAGACAATAAGAAAAGCGAAGCTGGCTTGTTCAGCTAGCCACAGAAGCTAATTACATTCTTTCAAACGTAATTAGCTAAAATAAAAGAAGGGAGCCTCTTTCAAGGTATCCCTTCTTTTTACTATACTTATATATTGAAGACATATGCGAACAATAAATGAGAGGTGAGCATGTCATGGAATGGTTTAATGTAGGAAGAATCGTAAATACACATGGAATAAAGGGAGAAGTACGAGTTATTTCTACCACAGATTTTGAAGACAACCGTTTTGCGCCAGGTAGTCGCTTAGCAATCTTTAAAAAAGATGAACATAAGCCTACATGGGTTACAATTGAAAGTAGTCGACGACATAAAAATTTTATTTTATTAACCTTTGAAGGAATGTACAACATAAATCTTGTTGAACCATTTAAAGAAGGCTTGTTAAAAGTGACAAAAGATCAATTGGATGAAGATGAACTTGAAGAAAATGAATATTATTACTTTGAAATCATCGGCTGTGAAGTATTCTCGGAAGAAGGAGAATTACTTGGTGTTGTTAGTGAAATTTTAGAAACAGGTGCTAATGATGTTTGGGAAATAAAAGCTCCAAATGGTAAAAAACATTATATCCCTTATATTGAGGACGTTGTTAAAGAAATTGATGTAGAAGAAAAGAAGATTATTATCCATGTAATGGAAGGTCTTTTATAATGAATATTCATGTACTTAGCCTATTTCCAGATATGTTTACAGGAGTATTCGGTTCATCAATTTTAAAAAAGGCCCAAGAAAAAGGCGCAGTCCAATTAGCAGTTTCAGATATTAGAGATTTTAGTGATAATAAACATAAGCAAGTTGATGATTATCCATATGGTGGAGGAGCGGGAATGGTACTAAAGCCTGAACCAATGTTCCAAGCAGTAGAAACATTAACAAATGGACTTGAAAAAAAACCCCGTATTATTTTGATGTGTCCACAAGGCGAAAGATTTACTCAAAAAAAAGCAGAGGAATTAGCAGCCGAAGAAGAACTAATTTTTCTATGTGGACATTATGAAGGCTACGATGAGAGAATTCGTGAATTTTTAGTAACGGACGAAATTTCGATTGGTGATTTCGTTCTAACTGGTGGAGAATTACCTGCAATGACAGTTATCGATGCTGTCGTAAGACTTTTACCAGGTGTATTAGGTCAAGAAGATTCGCATATTCATGATTCCTTCTCAACAGGATTATTAGAGCATCCTCATTACACACGACCTGCAGATTTTAAAGGTATGAGAGTACCTGATGTTCTTATATCAGGCAATCATGGGAAAATCGAAAAATGGCGTGAAGAACAATCTTTAAAACGTACCTTTGAAAGACGACCTGATTTATTTGAACATATCGAACTAACAAAGGAACAATTAGCGTTTTTAGAGACATTAAAAAAAGAAAAAGAATAGAAATTTAGTTGCAAGTATTAGTTATTTTATGTTATTATACATTCTGTGCTTCTATTTGTAGCACTTATATTACGGTGTTCCGCTGTAGTGAAAAGACTATATGAGCATCTGTACGAGGAGAGAAAATTATGTCAAACATTATTGCTGAAATTACAAAAGAACAACTTCGTTCTGATCTACCATCTTTCCGTCCTGGTGACACTGTTCGCGTACACGTGAAAGTAGTAGAGGGTACTCGTGAACGTATCCAAGTATTCGAAGGTGTTGTAATTAAACGTCGTGGTGGCGGAATTAGCGAAACTTTCACAGTTCGTAAAATTTCTTACGGTGTTGGTGTTGAACGTACATTCCCTGTACACACTCCAAAAATCGCTAAATTAGAAGTTATCCGTCGTGGTAAAGTACGTCGTGCTAAACTTTACTATTTACGTAACCTACGTGGTAAAGCAGCTCGTATTAAAGAAATTCGATAATACAATCTGGAATGGGGGCTTTTTAAATATGAAAAGTACCCATTCTTTTTTTGCTTAAATAAAGAATAACGATTACACTCAGTTAGCAACAAAACACTTAGCTTTACTTGATCGAGTACATTTTTATTAGTAAAAGTGTAAGTGGGTACTATTAAATGACTGAATGAACATCATATTATATAATAGACTACTACAGATAAGATATGAGTATTTTCATTAGATGGAGTTTCATTTATTAATACTTGTCATAAAGAGCATCATTGCAATAAAATGGTGTAAGATGGGGGGAACATCTCTCGTGGAAAATATACAAAATGAAAATATTGAGAAAAAACCGAAAAAAGAAAAAAATGAGCTGTGGGAATGGACAAAAGCACTTATTATTGCATTTTTAGTTGCAGTGATTATTCGCTATTTCTTATTTACGCCAATAGTGGTCGATGGAGAATCAATGATGCCAACTCTTGAAGATGGAGATCGGATGATTGTTAATAAATTTGGTTATATGATTGGTGAACCACATCGTTTCGATATAGTTGTTTTTCATGCACCAGAAGGAAAAGATTATATAAAACGTGTAATCGGACTACCTGGAGAATATATTGAGTACAAAGATGATCAACTATATATCAATGGTAAACCAATTGCAGAACCGTATTTGGACGCATATAAAGCAGAATTACCAAAAGGAAGCTTAACTCAAGATTTTACATTGCAAGACATCCCTGGAGTGGATCCAAATCTGGAAGTAATACCAGAAGGGTTTGTATTTGTCATGGGTGATAATCGAAGAGGAAGTAAGGATAGCCGTCATATCGGTCTTATCAGTATTGAAGAAATAATTGGTAGTACAAATCTTATTTTTTGGCCACTTAATGAAATTCGGTTTGTTGAGTAATACTTGAATAAGTCTTAAAAGGAGGTTAACACAATCTCCTTTTCTTTTTGTAGCAGCTAAGGAGGTACAATTATGACGATACAATGGTTTCCAGGACATATGGCAAAAGCCAGAAGAGAAGTACAAGAAAAATTAAAGCTTGTCGATATCATTTTTGAATTAATAGATGCACGTTTGCCTCTATCATCAAGAAATCCAATGATAGACGAAGTTATTAACCAAAAACCGAGACTTTTAATTCTAAATAAAGCAGATATGGCGGATGAATCAGAAACTCGAAAATGGGTTCAATACTTTGCAGATCAGGGTGCTACTGCAGTAGCAATTAATTCCCTTGAAGGTAAAGGGCTTCAAAAGGTAACAAAAGCTGCTCAAGAAATTTTAGCAGAAAAATGGGAACGAATGAAATCAAGAGGTATGAAGCCAAGAGCAATCCGTGCAATGATTGTAGGTATTCCAAACGTCGGTAAATCTACATTAATTAATCGATTAGCTAAAAAGAATATTGCTAAAACAGGAAATACGCCAGGTGTAACAAAATCGCAGCAGTGGATAAAAGTCGGGAAAGAAATTGAGTTACTTGATACACCCGGTATTTTATGGCCAAAATTTGAAGATCAAGAGGTCGGCTTAAAGTTAGCGATTACGGGCGCTATCAAAGATGCAATCATGAACATGGAAGATTTAGCAGTATATGGCTTGAAATTTTTATCTACTCACTACCCAGAGCGAATGGAAGAGCGTTACGGGATTACCTTTGCACATGAAAATCTAGTGGAAACCTTCGACCATATTGGGAAACTAAGACGTGTGTTAGGTCCAGGTGGAGAAATTGATTATGATAAGGTTTCAGAAATGATTGTAAGAGATATCCGAGATTTAAATTTAGGTAGAATTTCATTTGATATCGTGGACGAAGAACTAGAGAAAGAAGCATTAGCTAAAGAATAATGAAATAAAAGCGCGTTAAAAATCATAAAGGGAACATTGGGGCTTAATGCTGACTAATGTTCCCTTTAAAATTTAGAAAAACGTAGTCGAGAAGTCATCCTCGTTCCTTAAGC
Source organism: Lysinibacillus sp. PLM2 (assembly GCA_023168345.1). Taxonomy (NCBI): domain Bacteria; kingdom Bacillati; phylum Bacillota; class Bacilli; order Caryophanales; family Bacillaceae; genus Lysinibacillus; species Lysinibacillus sp. PLM2. The sequence continues at coordinate 1,302,554 of AP025689.1, forward strand.
GGGCATTTCAGTTTTAGTAGGAGCTGCATAACCATTTTTATATTGTTCATCGATCATCATTCGAATTTCTTTTATACTTTTACCATCTTGGAAAGCTTGTACTGATTTAACCACAGTATCTACACAAACTTGACAACGTGTACCATGGTCATCCCAAACAATAGAGCCGTCCTCATGTGTTTCAGCAACAAAGCAATTTAAATTGCTACGATGTCCTGCTGAATCACCACACCCACAATAACACGGAATCCACTCTAAAATATCAGTTGCATTTGCTGCGACCTGATAAACAAGACGCAAATCCTCTGATTTCCCATTTAAAAAGCTAGGAAGTTCATCAGCAGAAGACGTTTCTTCTTGAATGTCGCCAGATATTGTATTGTGGGAGATATGACTATCGTGGTGTGCCTCCTCGGAATGTTCATGCTCTGATGACCCTTCATTTCCACATGCTGCTAAAATTAGCATGGTGATTGTAAATAGAGGGAATAATCTTTTCATTTTTATGCCTCCGTATTTGTTTTCTTCGCTATTTATTATAGACTTGAACAAAACAATAGAACAATCATTGTAATCACATTTTTGTTACAAAGTAATTAACTTCTATAATAAAATGAAATTATTTTATAGTTTTATACAACTATTATCGTTTTATTGACGATATAAAAGGTAGTAAATAAGGGAAGTGTAGAAATGAAAACTGTAAAAGAAATAACAAGTGAATTAAAAGTAGCGCAAAAATATGAAGAGTGGATGAAAGAGATTGAAAAAGATGAGCGCGCGGGTGTTAAAAAAGCGTGGATCTCTTGGCTAAATCGTTATGAGAAACAGAAAAAAATAATAGAAGAACATAATCATAAAATTCAATTTGATGCATCTTTTCGTCCTTTTAAAGGTGCCTATGTTGCAGGAGTAGATGAAGCTGGAAGAGGTCCTTTAGCTGGTCCAGTAGTAACTGCTGCTGTCATTTTACCAGAAGATAGCGATGCTTTAATGGGAGTTAATGATTCAAAACAACTTTCTAAACATACTAGAGCTGAATTTGCTCATATGATTATGGAACACGCAGTTGCTTATTCCATCCACTTTCAAAGTGTAGAGGCAATTGACAAATATAATATTTATGAAGCGACAAAACAATCCATGAAAGAAAGTATATTAAACTTACATACTGAGCCACATTTTATTATAGCGGATGCCATGGAAATCCCAGTGAACATCCCCCAAAGTTCTATCATTAAAGGGGATGCTAAAAGTTTAGCGATTGCGGCAGCATCAATTTTAGCTAAGCATGCCCGAGATGAATATATGGAACAGTTACATAAAGAATTTCCAGAGTATGGTTTTGATAAACATGCAGGCTATGGAACATCACAACATTTAGATGCTCTTGAGAAGTTTGGTCCTACAGAGCATCATCGCAAAAGCTTCGAACCAATTAAAACTATGATACTTAAGTAAAGGGTGAGATGATGACTTCCACTTCGTTTAATCCAATTCAAATACAACAATCGAATATCGCACAAACCCAATCCATGACACTTAAACAGGGTCAAGTCTTCCATGGAACAATAAAAAAGTTATATCCTGATCAAATAGCCGAAGTACAAGTCGGTAACCACAAATTTGTTGCAAAGCTTGAAACACCTTTAAAAGCAGGAGATTCGCATTTCTTTCAAGTCACAACTATTAACCCTCAAGCGGAACTAAAAGTCGTCTCAGGGCCTATGACATCTTCTATGACGATGTCTCAGCAGATAAATAGACTAATCGAATCGATGGATCTGCCAAGAACAAACGAAATGGTCCAATTGTTATCTCATTTTTTAAAAGAACAATTACCTATTTCAAAAGAACAATTAGTACAGGCACAAAACTGGTTAAAAATGAGTGATGGGATGTTAATGAAAGATGGTTTAGTTGCGATTCAAAGAATGGTCGAGTTAAATATGCCCTTTACGAAAGATGTCTTTCAAGCAGCATTAAATGGCTCAAAAACAAGCGGAATGACACTTGCGTTAGAAACCTTTACGCAACAGCTACAAAAAGATACGAGTATAGACCAACAAACAAAAACGATGCTATTGCAGCAACTGGATAAAATATCGAAACCTTTAGAAGGTGAAAAAGGTGGACTAATACTTGCTCGGTCCATTCAGCTATTGATGAATGATGCAGAGCCTGTGGGAGATAAACTTCACGCCCTTAACCTATTAAAAGAAGCAGCTATTTTACCTAAGCAAGCTGCCCTATCTAATTGGTTGCAGGAATCCTTCAATGAAACAATTGCTAGAGGGCAAAATGGATCTCTTCAGAATGCAGGGAAAATAGTTCAGAACCTACATAATATGACACCAGAAAATCATGTTGAAACGATGAAACAAGTTAAAGCTTGGTTACAGAATCAGCCTCTTCTTAACGAGCATCAAAAATCAGAGTTACTTAATTTGGTTTCGCGCTTTGAATCTACGCCATTTTCAGCAAAAGCGAACGAACAATTTGCAAAATTATTCCATGAAAATTTAATTAAATCCTTCTCTACAAGTTTAACAAATCAATTATTTTCCCATGATTTAAATGGTGCAAATCCAAGAGGGCATTTACTTTCATTGCTAAATCCAACTACAAATGAAGCAATGGTTTTACCACAGTTGCCAACCTTAGCAAATGAATCGTTGAATCCGAAGCTGCAGGAAATTGCCCTTCAAGGTGAACGACAAATTCAGTCAAACATTGATGGAAATGCTGTACAACAATCTTTAAAAACAATATTCAAACATCTAGGAATTAGTTATGAAGCGATATTAAATAGGAATGATGAGAGTTTGGATAATATCGGAAACCAATTAAAACCGCAGCTAGTTTCCTTACTACATGATGGACAAGCTTCCACTCAGCTAAAGGAAGCTGCAGAACTATTACTAGCACGGATGAATGGTATGCAATTGTTATCAGGAGAGAATGGGCACCAACATCAAATCGTAATGCAAATTCCTGTTCAATTTTTAGGGAAATTTACGGAAGCAACACTTCAATGGAATGGGAGAATGAAGGAAAACGGAAAGATTGATTCGAATTATGCAAGGGTTTTGTTTTACTTAGAGATGGAAACGCTCAAGGAAACAGTTATCGATATGCAGGTTCAAAATCGAATTGTGACGATTCATGTATACAATAATCATGAAGCGCTTCAAAAAACGGCAGAACCATTATTAGAAATGCTGAAAAAACGTTTGTCGGAGAAGGATTATTATTTGTCAGGTGTTTTCATCAAACCGTTCGAAAAAAATGTACCACAAAATAAGATTAAAAATGAAAAAATAGAACCTACTCATAGTAATGGAGTGGATTTCCGAGTATGAGCGAACAAAAATTTAATCGAAAAGAGGCGATAGCATTAACTTATCAGCCGTCTGAAAATAGTGGGCCGAAAGTTATTGCAAAAGGAAAAGGGAAAATCGCCGAAAATATTTTAGAACGTGCAACACTACATGATATCCCAATATATGAAGATCCAAATCTTGTCGAATTGTTGGGGCAACTAGATTTGAACGATGCAATTCCGGAAGATTTATATCAAGCAGTAGCGGAAGTTTTTGCCTTTATTTACAGATTGGATAAAGAATATCATACACAAAAAAATGAAAAATAATTTGAAACCTATTGTTTTTCAATCATTTTTTATGTACATTAAATAGAATAATAGCGTAAAATCGACGCAAAATATGACATTATTTACGGATGTAGACATTGTCAGAATGTTTGTATAAAATGATTATGGTAGCAAAATAATTTCCAAATTACCGATTGGAGGATGTAGGATGAATATCCACGAGTATCAAGGAAAGGAAATCCTTAGAAAATATGGGGTGGCAGTTCCGAATGGAAAAGTAGCATTTTCTCCTGAGGAAGCTGTAAAAGTTGCAAAGGAACTAGGTTCTAATGTAACAGTTGTAAAAGCGCAAATTCATGCTGGCGGAAGAGGGAAAGCTGGCGGTGTAAAAATTGCAAAAAATTTAGATGAAGTTAGAACTTATGCGAAAGAACTACTAGGAAAAATTCTAGTGACGCATCAAACTGGTCCAGAAGGAAAAGAAGTAAAAAGACTTTACATTGAAGAAGGATCAGACATTAAAAAAGAATACTATTTAAGCTTTGTTTTAGATAGAGCTACATCAAGAGTTACTCTAATGGGATCTGAAGAAGGCGGTATGGATATCGAAGAGGTAGCAGAACAAACGCCTGAGAAAATTTTTAAAGAAGTAATCGATCCAGTTACTGGTTTACTTCCATTCCAAGCAAGACGTTTGGCATTTAACATGAATATTCCTGCCAATTTAGTAAATAAAGCAGCGAAGTTAATGTTAGGGTTGTATGAAGCGTTTGTAGATAAGGATGCTTCAATTCTAGAAATTAATCCACTCGTTGTAACAGGAAATGGTGAGGTAGTTGCACTAGATGCGAAATTCAATTTCGATTCAAATGCATTATATCGCCATAAAGATATTGTTGAGTTAAGAGATTTTGATGAAGAGGATGCTAAAGAAATAGAGGCCTCAAAACACGATTTAAGCTATATATCACTTGATGGAAATATTGGATGTATGGTAAATGGTGCTGGACTAGCTATGGCGACTATGGACACAATTAGTTATTATGGTGGCAGTCCTGCTAACTTCCTAGATGTTGGTGGCGGTGCAACGACTGAGAAAGTAACGGAAGCGTTTAAAATTATATTATCTGATCCAAACGTGAAAGGGATATTTGTAAACATTTTCGGAGGCATTATGAAATGTGATGTTATCGCAGAAGGTGTTATTGCTGCAGCGAAACAAGTCGGCTTAAATGTCCCATTAGTAGTACGTTTGGAAGGAACAAATGTTGACATAGGTAAAGAATTATTAAACGCTTCAGGGTTAAATATTGTTGCTGCAGATTCCATGGCGGATGGCGCACAAAAAATTGTCGAATTAGTAGGCTAACGGAAGGCGGGGAGAATTATGGGTGTATATATTAATGCTGATACGAAAGTAATTGTGCAAGGAATTACAGGCGAAACAGCTCTATTTCATACAAAACAAATGTTAGAATATGGTACAAAAATTGTCGCAGGTGTTACACCTGGAAAGGGAGGAACTTCAGTAGAAGGTGTTCCCGTGTTTAATACAGTAAAAGATGCAGTAGAAAAAACAGGTGCAAATGTTTCGGTCATTTACGTTCCAGCACCATTTGCCGCTGACGCTATATTGGAAGCTGTAGATGCAGAGCTTGACATGGCGATTTGTATTACAGAACATATTCCAGTGTTGGATATGGTAAAAGTAAAGCGATACATGGAAGGGAAGAAAACACGATTAGTTGGACCAAACTGTCCGGGGGTAATAACTGCAGATGAATGTAAAATTGGTATTATGCCTGGATATATTCATAAAAAAGGTCACATTGGTGTAGTCTCTCGTTCCGGCACATTAACTTATGAAGCGGTACATCAATTATCGCAAGCTGGCATTGGTCAAACATCTGCAGTCGGTATCGGAGGAGACCCGGTAAATGGTACAAACTTTATCGATGTATTACAAGAGTTTAACAATGATCCGGAAACTTATGCGGTTGTTATGATTGGAGAAATCGGCGGAACAGCGGAAGAAGAAGCAGCGGAATGGATTAAGAAAAACATGACAAAACCAGTTGTTGGCTTTATTGGAGGACAAACTGCTCCTCCAGGAAAACGTATGGGTCATGCTGGGGCGATAATTTCAGGTGGTAAAGGTACGGCAAAAGATAAAATTAAAGCGATGAATGATGCTGGAATTGAAGTTGCACCTACGCCATCTGTAATTGGTGAGACGCTTATTAAAGTGTTAAAAGAAAAAGGTCTATACGAAAAATGTAAAACCCATTAAAATAGGGGTGTAGCTCTAGTGCTACACCTTTTCTTTATGAACATTTTATTCGGTTAAAATTTTGCGGTCACATCTTCTTGTTTGAGTTTCTTCTATATAAAAGGAGAGTGATACGATCAATGAATCAGGAAAATAACTACCTACAAATTCTAGCATTACATTACGTTTATCCTCTAACTTTTAATAAGTATTTATCGCTTATTAAAACAATCCATTCGTTAGACAATTTACCTACAATATCCACTATCGAATTAGCACGAATTTTACAAATTCCAACAGAAAAATCGAAAATAATTGTTGAAAATTATCTAAAAATGTTACAAGTTAACTTGGAGGATGCTTATAAATGGGAGGGGATTGTTCCGATTCCCTTTGATAGTGACAAATACCCAAATGAACTGTTTAAGTTAAAAGATCCTCCAACTGTAATTTATGCAATGGGAAATGTTTCTCTTTTAGAAAAAGTGCATAAAATAGCTATTATCGGTTCAAGAAATGCAACCAAATATTCTGCAATTGCAATTGATTATATAGTCCCACCATTAATTGAAAATGATTTTGTTATTGTAAGTGGGCTTGCAAAGGGAGCAGATAGTTTAGCACATCGCGCCACAATTCGATATGGGGGAAAAACAATTGGTGTATTAGGTAATGGTTTTTTTCATTACTATCCAAAGGAAAACAAGTCCCTTTCGATAGAAATGGCTAAAAATCATTTATTAATTACAGAATACCCACCATATGTCGGTCCTAAAAAATGGCAATTTCCAATGAGAAATCGTATTATAAGCGGTATAAGTGAAGCGGTAGTTGTGACAGAAGCTGCACTAAGAAGCGGAACTTTAAGTACTTCAGACCATGCATTGGAACATGGAAAGGATGTATTCGTTGTGCCGGGACCTATAGATTCTGATACATCAAAGGGTACTAATCAATTGTTAAAAGAAGGTGCAATTCCAGTATGGAATGGGTATCAAATAATAGAGGAAAGAAAAATGTTTATAGGTAAATATTGAAAAAAAGTTGCATTATCTTTCAATCTGTTATACATTTTGCAACAGGTATTATTTTTCGTAATATTTCAATGTACGTTTAAAATAAAGTATATTTTGTTAACAATTTACCTCTACAGGGGGAAAGTATAGATGGCAGATTATTTAGTGATAGTAGAATCACCAGCGAAAGCGAAAACAATTGAAAGATACTTAGGTAAAAAATATAAAGTAAAAGCATCAATCGGACATGTTATTGATTTACCGCGAAGTCAAACAGGCATTGATACTGAAAATAATTATAAGCCTAAGTACATTACAATTCGTGGTAAGGGTCCAATATTACAAGATTTAAAATCAGCAGCAAAAAAGGCAAAGAAAGTTTATCTTGCAGCCGACCCTGACCGTGAAGGAGAAGCGATTGCTTGGCATTTGGCAACAGCTTTAAATATCGATGCAGACTCTGAATGTCGTGTAGTATTCAACGAAATAACAAAAGACGCGATAGTTGAGTCATTTAAAAATCCAAGACCTATTAATATGGATTTAGTCGATGCACAGCAGGCTCGTCGTATCTTAGATAGATTGGTTGGCTATAATATTAGTCCGATTCTATGGAAAAAAGTTAAAAAAGGTTTATCAGCAGGCCGTGTGCAATCGGTTGCATTAAGACTTATTATTGATCGTGAAAATGAAATCAAAAACTTTGTACCAGAAGAATATTGGTCGATTGAATCAACCTTCGAAAAAGGGACAAAGACTTTTGAGGCAATGTTTTATGGTAACGACAATGAAAAAGTAAAGTTAACTAATGAAGATCAAGTAAAATCGATATTAAATCAAATTAAAGGTAAGAATTTTGAAGTAGTAAATGTGGTGAAGAAAGAACGTAAACGAAACCCTTCTCCCGCATTTACAACATCTTCATTACAACAAGAAGCAGCTCGTAAATTAAATTTCAGAGCAAAGAAAACGATGATGTTAGCTCAACAGCTTTATGAAGGTATCGATATAGGGAAAAAAGAAGGTACCGTCGGTTTAATCACTTATATGCGTACGGATTCAACACGTATTTCCGAAACAGCTAAATCTGAAGCATTTCAATACATTAATGAAAAGTATGGAAAAGAATATGTCATAGGTGAGGTTAAACAAGGGAAAAAATCTGCAAACGCTCAAGACGCTCATGAAGCAATTCGACCAACTAGTGCTTTGAGAAGTCCGGACCAATTAAAAGATGTTTTAAGTCGTGACCAGTTACGTCTATATCGATTAATTTGGGAAAGATTTATTGCAAGTCAAATGGCTCCTGCTGTTTTAGATACAGTTACTGTAGACCTAGTAAATTCAGGAGTACAATTCCGTGCAAATGGTTCTCAAGTGAAATTCCCTGGTTTTATGAAACTGTACATTGAGGGTACAGATGATCAATCAGAAGAGACGACGAAGCTATTACCGGAAATGGCTGTTGGAGATAAAGTGAAATCTTTAGAAATTGAACCAAAACAACATTTCACACAGCCACCACCACGTTATACAGAAGCTCGTTTAGTTAAAGAACTAGAAGAGTTAGGTATAGGCAGACCATCAACATATGCACCAACTTTAGATGTTATTCAAAAACGTGGGTATGTTCAATTAGATGCAAAAAGATTTGTTCCGACAGAGCTTGGCGAAATCGTTCATCAATTTATGATAGAATTTTTCCCTGAAATCATTAATATTGAATTTACAGCAAAAATGGAAGAAGATCTTGATAAAATTGAAGAAGGTAATACAGAGTGGGTTAAAATTATCGATGAGTTTTATCAGGAATTTGAAAAAAAAGTAAAGCATGCTGATGAAGTCATGGAAAAAATTGAAATTAAAGATGAACCAGCCGGTGAAGATTGTGAAAAATGTGGCTCACCAATGGTATTCAAATTAGGAAGATTTGGAAAATTTATGGCGTGTTCAAATTTCCCAGACTGTAGAAACACAAAAACGATTATTAAGCCAATCGGTGTTAAATGTCCAACGTGTAATGAAGGCGAAATTGTTGAACGTAAAAGTAAAACCAAACGTATTTTTTATGGATGTAACCGTTATCCAGAATGTGATTTCGTTTCTTGGGATAAGCCAATTAGTAGACCATGTCCAAAATGTAGTTCTTTATTGGTAGAGAAGAAATTGAAAAAAGGTATCCAAATTCAATGTACGAAATGTGATTATGAAGAAGCACCTTCGCAATAGGGCAGTACTTGTGCGAAAACATACTTGATTGGGAATAAAACATTGGAAAAATGTAAATAATCCATTAAAAAAGTAAAAACGTTAATAAATCAAAATTTTATGAATACTCAGACAATAAGTTTGATTTTTGCCTCTAAAAGTTGTTATAATTTTAGAGGCTTTTATTTATATACAAATTTAGGAAATTAATGCTTAATCATTAAGAATCCGCTATTATTTTCTAAATTGTTAACGATTAACTGTTTTTTTACAAAATTTATGCATTTATTACTTGATATATTTCGAAGTAAGGTATAGTGTCATAATGGGAGTTTTATTACGTAGTAATAGAATTTGTGTCAGCTCTTATATTAATCAATATGCTAACAATGTAAGTACTTAGAGTAATCTTTAAATAATTTGATTAAATTACATATATGTGTAAATAAAAAATTTGAAAGCATCGGTATATAGTTGGGAATTTGTAGCTGTTAGGATAATTAAACGAATACAAATAAGTGGTATTGGAATCTGTTGAATTGGGAGTGCTTGTAATGGGGATTGATATTGATATTGCCTTAGAACAATTTATCCGCTTTATGCAACTTGAACGAAATTTTTCCGTTCATACAGTTAGGGAGTATGTTTTTGATTTACAAGATTTTTTAACTTTTTGTAAATCAGAAGGTATAACGAACCTAGATGAAGTGGAATATTTACATGCACGATTATATGTAACTAAATTATATGATGAGAAAAAAGCAAGAACCTCCATATCAAGAAAAATATCCTCCATCAGATCTTTTTTCCGCTATTTAAATCGTGAGTATCGGTTGGATGACGCACCTTTTTCTTCGCTTTATCATCCCAAAAAAGAAAAAAGATTACCTAATTTTTTTTACGAGGAAGAACTGGCGAAATTATTTGAAGCCAATGTAGGTGACGATTTAAAATCGATTCGGAATACTGCTCTACTGGAGTTGCTATATGCCACAGGGATTCGTGTAAGTGAACTTACATCCATAGAAATAAGTGATATTGATTTAAATTATTCAATTTTAAGAGTAATGGGTAAAGGTAGAAAGGAGCGGATTGTGCCTTTTGGGCAATATGCTCATGACGCAGTAATAAGATATGTAGAAGAGGCTCGTCCAAAATTAATGAAAAGTAAGAAGCATGACCGTTTATTTGTAAACTTACGAGGTGAAAGTCTTACAGCTGGTGGAGTTCGTTTTATTTTAAAGGAAATGATAGAACAAGCATCTTTAAAAACAAAAATCTATCCGCATATGTTAAGACATACTTTCGCCACTCATCTATTAAATAACGGTGCAGATTTAAGAACAGTGCAGGAATTATTAGGACATTCTAGTTTGTCATCAACACAGGTATATACGCATGTGACAAAAGAACACCTTCGAAATACTTATATGAATGCTCATCCAAGAGCGTAATTTGAGGAGTGATACGATGGGACAATTTCATGCAACTACCATATTTGCAATTCATCATAATGGGAAATGCGCAATGTCAGGTGATGGTCAAGTAACTCTAGGGAATTCAGTAGTAATGAAACATACTGCTCGAAAAGTGAGAAAACTGTACCAAGGAAAAGTTTTAGCTGGATTTGCTGGATCTGTTGCAGATGCCTTTACGTTATTTGAAATGTTTGAAGCAAAGTTAAATGAGTACAACGGAAATTTACAAAGAGCTGCTGTTGAAGTTGCAAAACAATGGCGCGGTGATAAAATGCTTCGCCAATTAGAAGCGTTATTACTTGTAATGGATAAATCGACTCTTTTATTAGTCTCAGGAACTGGAGAAGTAATCGAGCCAGATGACGGCATATTAGCTATTGGTTCTGGTGGTAATTATGCTTTGGCAGCCGGTCGAGCATTGAAGAGTCATGCAGGAGATCAATTAACCGCTAAAGAAATAGCGGAAGCGGCATTAAAGGTTGCTGCTGACATTTGTGTATATACTAACCATAACATTATCGTGGAGGCGCTAGAAGAATGAATGAACAAAATTTAACGCCAAGACAAATAACTGAACATTTAAATCGATTTATAGTTGGACAAACTGATGCTAAACGAGCAGTTGCTATTGCATTACGCAATCGTTTTAGACGTTCTTTATTAAGTGACGAGATGAAGAATGAAATTATTCCGAAAAACATTCTAATGATTGGTCCTACAGGTGTTGGTAAAACTGAAATTGCTCGACGTATTGCGAAGTTAACAAATGCACCATTTGTAAAGGTAGAAGCAACAAAGTTTACAGAGGTTGGATATGTTGGACGTGATGTCGAATCAATGGTTCGAGATCTTGTTGAAGCTTCTAGAAGACTGGTAAAAGACGAAATGATGGAAGGTGTGAAAGGTCAAGCAGAGGCCTTAGCCAATGAGGCTATTGTTAAATTATTAGCACCTTCAAAGAAAAAGGGCAAAACGACACAAAACCCATTTGAAATGCTTTTTGGAGGTCAAAAAGCTGAAAAACCTCAAGATGAAATCGATCAAGACGAGGTTGAAGTCCGGTCAAAACGAACTCAAATAGCAGAAGACTTGAAAGCTGGAAAGTTAGAAGAAGAATGGGTAGTTATTGAGGTTACTGAGCAAAGTAACGCTTTCTTTGATGTTATGCCAGGTATGGGTCTTGATATGAGTTCATCAGGAATGCAGGATATGTTATCAAATCTTATGCCGAAAAAGAAGAAAAAAAGAAAAATGAAAGTGAAAGATGCAAGAAGAGTATTAACGATTGAAGAAGCGAACAAATTAATCGATTCTGATGAATTAAACTCGGAAGCAATCTTAAGGGCAGAGCAATCAGGTATTATCTTCATCGATGAAATTGATAAAATTGCTAGTCGCTCATCTTCTTCTACGGCAGATGTATCTCGAGAAGGTGTTCAAAGAGACATTCTACCTATTGTAGAAGGTTCAACTGTCACAACGAAATATGGTCCAGTGAAAACAGACTTTGTTCTATTTATTGCTGCTGGGGCATTTCATATGTCGAAGCCAAGCGATTTAATTCCTGAGCTTCAAGGGCGTTTTCCGATTCGTGTAGAGCTTGAAAAATTAACGAAAGAAGATTTTGTTCGTATTTTAAAAGAACCGGATCAATCATTGATTTTACAATATAAAGCATTGTTAGAAACGGAAGGGGTTTCAATTGAATTTACGGACGAAGCAATTGAAAGAATTTCCGAAATCGCTATAGATGTAAACCAAGAAACAGATAATATCGGTGCTAGAAGATTGCATACAATTTTAGAGCGCTTACTAGAGGAATTATCATTTGAAGCTTCAGAAATAGCGCCAGCACATATTGAAATTACACCTGCCTATGTTGATAAAAAATTAGGGGAAATTTCAAAAAATAAAGATCTATCACAATTTATCTTATAAAAGTTAAAACATTGTAAAAAAATAATTATAGAAACCTTTAGGAGGAACTATCCAATGAATTTATTAAGTAAAACACGTAAAATTAACTCCATGCTACAGGCATCAGCAGGAAAACCAGTTAATTTTAAAGAAATGGCAGATACGCTTGGTGATATAATCGATTGTAACGTCTTTATTGTAAGTAGAAAAGGTAAGCTATTAGGACTTTCAATTCATCAAACGATTGAAAATGAACGAATTAAAAAAATGTTTGAAGAACGTCAATTCCCAGAAGAATATACAAATAACTTGTTTAATATTACAGAATCATCTCCTAATATTGGAATTGATAGCGAATATACCGTTTTCCCAGTTGAAAATAAAGAATTATTCCAGCATGGATTAACAACGATTGTTCCTATTATCGGCGGTGGAGAACGTCTTGGTACTTTAATCTTAGCTCGTTTATCAGAACAATTTGAAGATGACGATCTAATTTTAGGTGAGTACGGTGCTACGGTAGTTGGTATGGAAATTTTACGTGAAAAAGCGGAAGAAATCGAAGAAGAAGCACGTAGTAAAGCTGTAGTTCAAATGGCTATCAATTCTTTATCATATAGTGAATTAGAAGCAATAGAACATATCTTTGAAGAACTAGATGGTAATGAAGGTTTATTAGTAGCTTCAAAAATTGCTGATCGAGTAGGTATTACACGTTCTGTAATTGTTAATGCACTACGTAAACTTGAGTCAGCGGGTGTTATTGAATCACGCTCACTTGGAATGAAGGGAACTTACATTAAAGTACTAAATGACAAGTTCTTAACTGCATTGGCAGAAATTAAAATGAAATAAGAATATAATAAAAAAGGTTTCATCTGGAAGATGAAACCTTCAGACTGTAGACAAACTCAAAAATTTGAGATTGTCTACAGTCTTTTTTCTATTTACAATACATATTAAGAAATCGTCGATTTCCGTTACAGGCGCTACGCTTTCCACGGGCACGGCCTCAGCCTTCTCCCTCGCTACGCTCAGTCCGGGTGCTTCGGCTCGTGCTGTTCCCGTAGGAGTCTTCGCGCCTTCCACTTCAATCGACTTATATCGGCTAATGCAACAGTGTAACGCTTCTAATACTCTGAGGTGATGATAACCATGATGACGAAAAATCAAATCAATGAACGTGAACAGTTTGAAATTCTAACTATTGAACAACTTGTACCAAAGGACCATCTGGTCCGTAAACTAGATGCTGCAATTGATTTTAAATTTATCTATCCATTAGTTGAACATCTATACTCCACTGTTGGAAGACCAAGTATTGATCCTGTTGTTCTATTTAAAATGACGTTTATTCAATATACATTCGGCATTCGTTCAATGCGCCAAACGATTAAAGAGATTGAAACGAATATGGCTTATCGTTGGTTCCTAGGATTCGGCTTTCATACAGAAGTTCCACATTTTTCAACCTTCGGTAAGAACTATGAACGTCGCTTTCAAGATACCGATATCTTTGAACAGATTTTTTACCGTATCTTAAAAGAGATTATGGACTGTGGTTTCTTATCAGAAGACCATGTTTTTATTGATTCTACACATGTAAAGGCAAGTGCTAATAAACGGAAGTATGATAAGAAACTTGTACGAAAAGAAACACGTGCTTATGAAGCGAAGCTTCAAGAAGAACTGAATATCGATCGTGAGGAAAACGGAAAAAGCCCTTTCCACCGGAAAAATTTGAAAATGACGAAATGAAAGAAATCAAAGAAAGTACTACCGATCCTGAAAGTGGTTACTATGTAAAAGATGAACGTACGAAACAGTTTGCGTATTCTTTTCATACAGCGACAGATGAAAGAGGATTTGTATTAGGCTCTATTGTCACTCCGGGGAATATACACGATAGTCATATGCTCCAGCCTTTAGTAGAAAAGATTATTGAACATGTCGGAAAGCCTGTAGCTGTGGTAGCCGATGCTGCTTATAAAACACCTGCGATTGCGAACTTTCTATTAGAGAATCAAATGTTACCTGTATTACCGTACACCCGCCCAAAAACAAAAGAAGGTTTCTTCCGTAAGCATGAGTTTGTTTATGATGAGTATCTTAATGCCTATATCTGCCCAAATAATCAGCTACTAAAGTACACTACGACAACTAAGGAAGGTTATCGCCAATACAAATCCAATCCAACGGTTTGTACGAATTGTCCTTTCATATCACAATGTACAGAAAATAAGAATCATATAAAGCTGATTCAACGACACATTTGGGAAGGGTACTTAGAGGAAACGGAACATCTGCGTCATCATTTTGAAGTAAAAAAGATATATGCAAAACGCAAAGAAACAATTGAACGTGTCTTTGCCGATGCTAAAGAAAAGCATGGTATGCGTTGGACAACCCTACGGGGCTTAAAAAAATTGTCCATGCAGGCGATGCTTACTTTTGCTGCTATAAATTTAAAAAGCTTGCCACTTGGACATGGAAAGCTGCATAAAACGAGATGAAAGCGTCTCATCGAGACGATTAATACCCGAAATCTGGTAATAATTTATACCTAAACGATTTTAAAAAGACAAAATACCTCGAGAGATGCAACTCTCGAGGTATTTTGTCAACACTCTGAAGGTTTCATCTGGAAGATGAAACCTTTTTTATTACAAAAATAATACATAGATGTTAAACAATGATATCTTTTTATTTCAAACAAATATATTATAATAATTTTTAGATTTAGAGTTGTCCCGGTTTTAAAATGTCGAATATAGGAATCTAGTTAGAGATAATTGAATAAAATATGAAATAAAGTAGAAAAATTAGTGCAATAAGACTATTAAAAAATGCCAAAAGGCAATAGACACATATGTTCATCTTATTTAAAATTGTATTTATGGATGTCATCAAAAAGTAATATTATTAAAAGGGGTGAAAAGTTTGAGTTTATTTGGAGGAACAATAAGCAGTTTAGAAAAAGGACTCAATTATGCTTCTTTGAAAAATAAGGCAATTGCTCAAAATATTGCAAATGTCGACACACCAAATTATAAAGCAAAAGATGTCAGCTTCAAACAAGTGCTGGCAGAGGAACAAGGAACGACAATTTCTGCAAATCGTACAAACACAAGACATTATGATTTTAAAATAGCTCAATCAAATTCTAAAGTATTTAATTACGAGAATTTCAGATATAGACATAACGGAAATGGTGTGGATATGGATGCTGAACAAGCAAGTTTAGCAGAAAATACAATCTACTATAATGCGTTGATTGATCGTATTAGTGGGAAATTGAACACATTAAACACTGTCATTAAAGGAGGTCGTTAGTCATGTCAATTTTTAAAAGTATGAATATAACAGCATCTGCTTTAACAGCTCAACGTTTAAGAATGGATGTAGTGTCATCAAATATCGCAAATATCGACACAACCCGCGCAAGACAAGTCAATGGCGAATGGGAGCCATACAGGAGAAAGACAGTTACATTATCTAGTGACGAAGGAAGATTTTCGAATTTTTTAAATGTAGCGATGGGGAAAAGCGGAACAGGTGAAGGTGTTAAAGTAACAGCTATTAATGATGATACTGAGACACCTTTTAAACTTGTTTATGACCCAACACATCCTGATGCGAATGAAGATGGATATGTTGAAATGCCAAATGTCGATTTATTAAAAGAGATGGTTGACCTAATGTCTGCAACAAGATCATATGAGGCGAACGTTACAGTTTTTAATGCAAATAAATCAATGCTTACTAAAGCTTTAGAGATTGGCAAATAACATAAAGGAACGGTGATTCATAAATGGCTATAAACTCAGTATCTTTAATGGCACCAACTCAAATCACAAATCAAGCAGCTAAATTATCTACACCATATGAAGCACAGCAAAATTTCTCAAACTTATTAAAAGATGCGATTTCATCTGTAAATAATCAACAGATGGAATCAGATGTGTTAACTCAGAAGTTAATTAATGGACAAGATGTGGAATTACATGAAGTAATGATTGCTGCTCAAAAAGCAAGTATTACATTGAATGCAACTATGGAAGTTCGGAATAAAGTAATCGATGCATACCAGGAGATTATGCGTATGTCAATATAATCTAACGGTTACAATCGAATATAAATTGTTGGTGTATTCAAAAGTACCGGAGGACTCATAATGAATGAACGATTGACAAAAGTGAAAACAGACTCCACACAATTTTGGAAGAGTCGAACGAAAAAACAAAAAGGCGCAATCATCGGGACACTATTAGGTGTCGTCGCATTAGCTGGAATTATAACATATTTCTTTACACGTACTACAATGGTGCCTCTATTTACAGAACTTTCAGCCTCTGAAACAGGTCAAATAGCAGAGGTCTTAAATACTCAAGGTGTTACATATGAGATTGCGCCTGGAGGTACAAACATTTTAGTACCAGAAGACCAAGTTGATAGTTTAAAAGTATCTTTGGCTTCACAAGGTTATCCGGAAACTGGTGAAATTAATAATTCATTTTTCACTGCAAACGCAGGTTTCGGTATGACTGATAATGAATTTGATGTCATTAAAAAAGCTGCAACAGAAACTGAGCTCGAAAATTTAATTAAACAAATTGATGGTGTTAAAAGTGCAAATGTGATGCTTGCAATACCAGAGCAAGGAGTTTTCTTAAACGATGCAGCACAAGAAGCAACTGCTTCGGTAATTTTAAATACTGAACCAGGACATCAATTTTCAGATGAACAAATAAAAACACTTTATAATCTTGTGTCAAAAAGTATTCCGAATTTAAGTACAGATAATATTACAATTTCAAATCAATACTCTGAGTACTACGATTTAGAATCAGCGTCAACAGGTTCAGGTTCAATTGACACTGTTGCAGGTCAGATGGAAGTCAAAAAGACGATTGAGCGAGACTTGCAAAGACAAGTTCAGCAAATGCTCGGTACTTTAATGGGGAACGATAAAGTTGTAGTGTCTGTGACAACTGATATTGACTTTAAACAGGAAAATCGTCAAGAAAATTTAGTTCAGCCTGTAGATGAAGAAAATATGTCAGGTATTGAAATTAGTGCACAGCGTATTACTGAGACCTATACCGGATCAGGTGCAGCCAATGGAACACCTGAAGCAGGAAATGTAACAGATAATTTCACTGATTATGCAGAAGGAACAACAGACAATGGTGAATATGAACGTATAGAAGAAACAATAAACTCTGATGTAAATCGAATCACAAAAGATATTCAAGAAAGTCCATACAAAATCAGAGATATTGGAATTCAAGTAATGGTTGAGCCACCAGTTCCTGACGATGCAGCTTCACTTTCTGAAGGCGTTAGAGACGATATCGAGCAAATCCTTGCCACAATTGTTAGAACTTCAATAGATAAAGAGGCAGCAGGTGAGCTGACAGCACAACAAGTTGAAGATAAAGTTGTCGTTTCAGTTCAACCATTCTTAGGAAATGATGCTACAGGTCTTGAGGAACAATCTCCTGCTATTCCATGGTGGGTTTGGGTTATCGGTGGAATTCTTGTTGTAGTAATTGTATTACTCGTAGTCATGTTGTTAGTTGGCAGAAGACGTAAACAAGAGGAACAAGAATTTGAAGTAATTGAAGAACAAAGAAGAGACTTGTTCGTGGAAGATATAAATGATGAAAAAGAAACAGAAAGTACCGTTCGCCGTAAACAGCTTGAAAAAATGGCGAAAGAAAAACCAGAAGACTTTGCAAAATTATTACGAAGTTGGATTACTGAAGATTAATGGGAGGGTTTAGCCGTGTCAAAAAAGGATAAAGAATTGTCTGGCAAACAAAAAGCTGCTCTTCTATTAATTTCGCTTGGACCTGAAGTATCTGCTTCAGTTTATAAACATTTGAATGAAGAAGAGATTGAACGATTAACACTAGAAATTTCTGGTGTGAAAAAAGTGGAGCCAGGTGTAAAAGAAGACATAATAGAAGAATTCCATAATATCGCTTTAGCCCAAGATTATATCTCACAGGGTGGTATTGGGTATGCGAAAACAGTATTGGAAAAAGCGTTGGGACACGACCAAGCACAAGCTATTATTAATCGTTTAACTTCTTCATTACAGGTGAGACCATTTGACTTTGCAAGAAAGGCAGATCCATCACAGATATTTAACTTTATTCAAAATGAGCATCCGCAAACAATTGCTCTAATTTTATCTTATTTGGATCCAGCTCAGGCGGGAGTTATTTTATCGTCTTTACCACAGGAAGTCCAAGCGGATATCGCAAAGCGAATTGCTATGATGGATTCAACTTCTCCTGAAGTTATTAGTGAAATTGAATCTGTACTTGAGCGTAAATTATCTTCTACGGTGACACAGGATTATACAGAAACTGGTGGTATTGATGCAGTTGTTGAAGTACTTAACGGTGTAGATCGTCAAACGGAAAAAACAATTTTAGATGCACTTGAGATTCAAGATCCTGAATTAGCTGAAGAAATTAAAAAACGCATGTTTGTATTCGAAGATATCGTTACATTGGACAACCGTTCTATTCAAAGAGTTATCCGAGATTGTGAAAATGAGGATCTATTACTTTCAATGAAAGTATGTAGTGATGAGGTAAAAGAAATTATATTCCGCAATATGTCTCAGCGTATGGCAGACACATTTAAAGAGGAAATGGAAATTATGGGTCCTGTACGACTACGGGATGTTGAAGATGCGCAAACAAGAATTGTTGCGATCATCCGTCGTTTAGAAGATGCTGGTGAAATCATCATCGCTCGTGGTGGAGGAGATGACGTCATTGTCTAGAATCATCCGTTCAATAGGTTCAATACCTTCAGAGGATAAACAGATAGAAATTCAAATTCGTGATCTTTTTACTGAACAATTTGATGAAAATGCGGAAGTGCAGCAAGAACCAACAGTTGAAGAATTGTTTAAAGCTAAAACAAAGAAGTTAACAGAAGCAAAAAATCAATTTCTTGCTGAAAAAGAAGAATTTGAACTATATCGAAATAATCAACTTGAAGAACTAAATCATTTAAGAAAGCTTTGGGAAGAGGAAAAAATCGTACTTCAAAAGACGGCTTATGATGAGGGGTTTCAAGAAGGTTATGAAGAAGGAATTCGAAAGGCCAATGCTGATATGCAGCAGGCTCTAAAAATTGCAAATCAAACAATTGAAGATTCGAAGGAAAACGCGAAAAAATATATCCAAGATCAAGAAGCAGTAATTTTAGAGTTGGCGTTGACTGCAACTGAACGAATTATAGCTACCACATTAGATCGTAATGACGAGACCTTCCTTTCTATCGTTAAGCGTGGATTAAAAGAAGCACGAGAAATGAAAGAAATAAAACTTTATGTTTCTCCAAAATATCATCAAATGGTATCGAGGAATCGTGATGAATTAGTTGAAATTTTCCCAACCGATGTACCATTCTTTATATTTGTACTCGAAGAACTAGCGGATACAGAATGTTATATCGAAACAAACCATGGACGAATTGTTGTTTCAATAGATGAACAATTGCATGAGCTTAGAATGAAGTTAAGTGAAATTTTAGAAAGTAAGGAATGATTGGATGCGAGCGTCTCAATTAATTGACCAAATTCCCAATATATCAACTTTTAAAAAGTTCGGTAAGGTTACAAGAGTTGTTGGCTTAATGATTGAGTCACAAGGTCCAGATAGTTCCATAGGTGATGTTTGTAAAATACACGTTCATTCCCCTAAAAATGGACATCAAATCATACTAGCAGAAGTTGTAGGTTTCAAAGATGAATTTGTAGTTTTAATGCCCTTTACTTCTATTCGCGAAATTTCAATAGGCTGTTTAGTCGAAGGTACAGGCAGACCATTAGAAATAAAAGTCGGGCCGGAGTTAATAGGTAAAGTACTTGATTCTATGGGAAATCCATTTGATGGCTCTGTCTTGCCGAGGGGATTAGTAACTGTTCAGACCGAAAAAGAACCCCCTAATCCTCTTACTAGACCGCCGATTAATGAGCAACTAGAAGTTGGTGTAAAAGCAATAGATGGTATGTTAACAGTTGGAACAGGACAACGTGTTGGTATTTTTGCTGGTTCAGGTGTTGGGAAAAGTACTTTATTAGGTATGATTGCAAGAAATACACGAGCTGATCTAAATGTTATAGCATTAATTGGTGAACGTGGACGTGAAGTTCGGGAGTTTATCGAAAGAGATTTAGGCGAGGAAGGTTTAAGCCGTTCTATCGTTGTTGCTGCAACGGGTGATCAACCGGCACTTATGCGTATAAAAGGTGCATTTACTGCAACAGCAATTGCAGAATATTTTAGAGATCGTGGATTAAATGTCATGTTGATGATGGACTCTGTTACTCGTGTTGCAATGGCACAGCGTGAAATAGGTCTAGCTACAGGTGAGCCCCCTGCACAAAAAGGGTATACACCATCGGTATTTTCTATTTTGCCAAAGCTGTTAGAACGAACTGGTACAAATTTAAAAGGTACGATTACTGCCTTTTATACAGTTTTAGTTGATGGTGATGATATGAATGAACCGATAGCCGATACAGTAAGAGGGATATTGGATGGTCATATTGTGTTAGATAGAACCCTTGCTAATAAGGGGCAATACCCTGCTATTAATGTGTTAAAGAGTATCAGTCGCTTAATGAACCATATATCAACTGATGAGCATGTAAAAGCAGCAGAACGTCTGCGGGATCTATACTATACATACTCAAAGTCAGAGGACTTGATTAACATTGGTGCCTATAAAAAAGGCACTTCTAAAGAAATAGATGAGGCAATTTTTTACGAACCACTGATTACTCAATTTTTAAAACAGGGCTATAAAGATAAAGTCACATTGGATGAAACTGTGAAGGAACTTATAGCATTGTCGAATGGTGGTGGCAAATAATGCTTCAATATCAGTATCGATTTGAAAAAGTATTAACAATCCGAGAACAAGAAAAACAGCAAACGGAGATGGCATATAAACAAGCTGTCAATTCTTTTGAAGAAGTTGCAACGAAATTATATGAATTATTGAAGAAGAAAGAAGAATTAATAGAATTTCAAAATGACAAATTAAAAATTGGCGCAACAATTGATGAAATCCATCATTATGCAAAATTTCTTGGAAGTCTTGAACATTCTATAACTGATATGCAACAAAAGGTTATTCAGGCACGAACAAAAATGAATTGGCACGAACAAAAATTAGTTGAAAAAAACTTGGAAGTACGTAAGTTTGAAAAAATGCGGGAAAAAGACTTCGAAGCATATAAAGAAGAGCAAGATAAGTTAGAAATGCTTAGACTTGATGAAATTTCTTTACTTATGTACAACAAGAAAGAAATCAGGTGATCCTATGACAAGGCCAAATTATCAAGAGAACAATATAGAAGAAGTAAAATCACCGGGTGTTTTTCAAAAGATTTTCTTTTGGTTTCTAATACCATTAATGTTTGTTATTGCGGTGCTACTTGTTATTGCAACGATTACAAATACAAACATCTTTGAAAAAACAAAAGAATTAACTGGTAATTTACCATTTGTTCCATCACAACAAGAAACAAGTGAGCCAATTCAAGAATTTGATGAGAAAATAGTGGAGTTACAAGCACAAATAGAGCAAAAAGAGGCTGAGATTGCTCAACTCCAATCACAACTTGAAAGTGAAAAGTCAAAAACTGAAGAAGCGGCTATCCTTCAAGAGGAACTAGAATATGAAATTGATCGCATACAGAGGGAACAAGATACCGCCAAGAAAGAGTTTACTGAAATCGTATCTGCCTTCGAAAAAATGTCTGCGAAAGAAGCTGCTCCGATTCTCGTAGCAATGAGTCAAGATGAGGCTGTTCGAATTTTATCAAGTTTAAAATCCGATACTTTATCAGAAGTTCTATCCAAGATGAGCCCATCAGATGCAGCAAAGTTCACAGAGTTGCTATCAAGATAACAAAAAAACATCTTCTTGGAAGGAGGTGAAAATATGAATTTAGGAATCATGCAATTAACATCGATGAGTCAAACAATTTCAACTGGACAAACATCAACAAAAGCTACGACAGCAAATACTTCGAAAGCACTTGGAGAAACTAGCGGTAAATTTGGTGAAGTTTTCAGTAAAATTGTAGCAAGCCAAAATAATACAACTAAAACTGATACTGCAAAGGAAGAAACAGTTGATGTAGAGGCATTAAATAATCTACTAGACTCAGAGTCAATTGAAGAAGTGTTAGATTTACTTGGTATTTCACATGATGAAGGGTTTCTTACGATTCAAGTCGATGGGGAAGGGCAAATGAAATCTATCGATGAATCGATGAATTTAGAAGATTTACTGTCTTTATTAAATATGGATAGTGAAGAGCTATCAAAAATGATGGAAAACCTTTTAGATACTGAGAACATTGAACTGAATAATATTTGGCAATTTATCCAAATGGTAAATGAACAAGCTCCAAATATAATAAGTCAGCTTGCAACTGCCCTACAAGGTGAACATAAAGTTACACCAAAAGAAGCGGAACAATTACTTCAATTTTTAAAGCTTGCACAGATTGTTGGTAAGAATGGAGATTTAATGGGTGACCAACCTCTTCAATTACTGAATTTGAAAGATGTAATAAAAATGGTAGTTGAACAGGTACATAAGTCTACAAAAGAGGACTTGGTATCTTCTACAGACTCAACAACAAAGCAAATTGCGACAGTTACAACTCAAACAGTTCAAAGTGCAGTATCAAATAACAGTGTTACTCAGAGCTCTCAGCAGCAAGTAGTGAAGCAAACAGAAAACACAACGGAAACTATGCAAACACCTATATCAACCCAGCAAACAACAAATACAAGTGTGAAAACTTTTACAATCACACTTCCAGTAGAAAAGAATGCTCAGGGAGAAGCGTTAGTTAAAGAAATTCAATCTTTAATGAATCGTAGTCAATTGTCGAATACACAAGGTACAATGAAGCTTTTGTTGAAACTTTATCCTGAAAATTTAGGCTCTATTCGAATTGAAATTATGCAACAAGATGGTGTTCTATCTGCAAGATTGCTTGCAACAACGCAGGCGGCAAAAGAATTACTTGATGGTCAGTTGCATCAATTAAAATCTGCATTTGCACACGCAAATATTCAAATGGATCGAATCGATATAGCACAAAGTTTACAGGAAACTGATCGTAACTTCCGTGATCAAAGCATGTTCAGTAATATGTTTAGGCAACAGCAAGAACAAGAAAATGAAAACCAAGATGAACATGATGAAGATGAGGAAAGTTTAAGCTTTAAAGATTATTTGATCAACGAGGAGGTGTAGCAGATGGCAAATACAAATCCGATTTCCAACGATTATTACTTGTCTAATAGAACGACTACTAAACAAACTGGGAGTAATTCATTAGGGAAAGATGCCTTCTTACAGCTATTGGTAACGCAATTACAACATCAAGACCCTACTCAACCAATGGATAATACTGAATATATTGCTCAATTAGCTCAGTTTAGTTCATTAGAGCAAATGCAAAATATGACGAAAGCTATTGAAAACTTACTAGATTCACAGCATCAATCACAGCTGATGGATTATACAACGTTCATTGGAAAAGAGATACAATGGCATGAATTAACAGAGGAAGTCGATGAAGAGGGTAACCTCATTGTAAATGAAGGAACGGGTGTCATTGAACAATTAAAATTCATTGATGGTGAACCTTATTTCGTACTTAAGGATGGAAAAGAAATTACACCAGGACATATTTCATCTATCTTTAATAGACCGTCAACAGTAGAGCCTACCGAAAATCCATTAGTTGAAGCTAGTAAATTAATAGGGCGAAAGGTTCGATATGAGGAAGATGGAGAATGGGTTCAATCGATAATCGATTCTGTAAAAACTAACAATTCAGTGATTGAATTTATTTTGCAAAACGAAAAGGTTTTAAAGAAGGATCAATTCGAACTAATAAGTGAATAGGCTGGTGAAAGCACATGCATAGAATACAAATTCAGCACGTGCCATTGCAACCGCTATTACAACCACAAAAAAGTCTAAAAACAAATACGATTCAAACAAAACAGTCATTCCTTGAACATTTGCAAGAGGCAACAAATAGCCAAGAACTAAAAATTAGTAAACATGCAAATGAACGGTTAATCGAGCGCAACATAAGCATTTCAGATGAAGAATGGCAAGTGGTAACGGATAAAGTATTTGAAGCACGTTCAAAAGGAGTCAATCAACCTTTAGTATTGATGGAGCAAGCCGCGTTGATTGTAAGTGCTAAAAATGCAACGGTAATTACAGCGATGGAACGCACTGAAGCAAAAAATCAATTATTTACAAACATTGATGGCACAATCGTGCTATGATAGGCAGGACCTGAAAAGGATGCCTAAAGCTCGCCGACTGATAGACGCGAGACACTCATATAAAAATTGAAGGGAGAACGATACAATGTTACGTTCTATGTACTCTGGTATTTCAGGTTTAAAAAACTTCCAAACAAAACTTGACGTAATTGGGAATAACATCTCAAACGTGAACACTTATGGCTTCAAAAAAGGTCGTGTAGTATTTAAGGATTTAATCTCACAAACAACTGCAGGTGCATCAGCTTCGACTGAAACTCGTGGGGGTGTAAATCCAAAACAAGTAGGTCTAGGTTCTCAAATTGCTGCAATTGACACAATTCACTCTACAGGATCATTACAAACAACAGCTCGTACTCTTGACTTAGCGATTTCTGGTGATGGCTTCTTCCAAGTCGCAGATAGTACAGAAGGAAAAGCAGGATTTACTAATACGCAATATACACGCGCAGGAAACTTTTACATGGATCGAGATGGTTATGTAGTCAATTCTGACGGTAAATATCTCGTTGGTTATGATGCAACACTTACATCAGCTACTGTTCCAATTATGGGGTTAACTACAGAAACTCTTACATTTAATAACCAATCATTTACATTGTTAGTGAATGAAGATGGTGAGTATGTTACTGATGGGGCAACTATTAACCCAGATGATGTAGATGAAGCTGCTGACTTAGATGGAGCTCTTGTTATTGTCGATGGCAAACTTCAATCTTATGATGACGCTGACGGTTTTACGCAAATACAAGCAGATTACGAAGACGAAAATGGTGATGCACAATTAGTAGACATCGAGATTGATTCATCTACAGGTAAGCTTTTTGTAACGATTGATAATGCTCGATATGAAGTCACTGGTGAAAATACTCTAGTTGATGAAGATGGTAATGTTGTTGACTTTACAGCGGATGACAGTCCTATCACAAGCTTTACTGCTGATATATTTGATACTATCGAGGAAACATTAATCCAAACAGGTACAGGTACAGTTTATACATCAACATTAACTGAAGCTTTAAGACCTATCCAAATTCCAACAACTGCACAAAGTATGTCGATTGCTCAAGATGGTACAATTAACTTTGTTGATGAAAACGGGAAATTACAAGTGGCAGGACAAATCCAGTTAGCAAAATTCCCAAATACAGGTGGACTTGAAAAAGCAGGTAGTAACTATTACAAAGAAACGTCTAACTCAGGTCAACCAGTAGTTGGTACTGCTACAGAGAATGGTATTGGTTCGATCGAAGCTGGTTTCTTAGAAATGTCCAATGTTGACTTATCTGAAGAATTTACTGAAATGATTGTTACTCAACGTGGTTTCCAAGCCAACTCTCGTATTATTACAACATCTGATGAAATTCTTCAAGAGCTTGTAAACTTAAAACGTTAATCCTAGTAAACTAGCAATGTTATTTTAATAGCTAAATAGAATACTTAAATATAATTAATATCTCATTGCAAAGGAGGGTCGGGCCGGCTCTCACTGACCCGGCCCTATTTCAATGATAGAACTTACTCGATTAAACGGAAAACCATTCTCCATCAACGCTATATACATAGAAACAGTGGAATCATTTCCTGATACAACAATTACGCTTACAACTGGGCGCAAATTTATTGTTTTAGAAAGTGCAAAAGAGGTGCGTCAAAAAATAACAAGTTTTTATCGTGATATCCAAATACTATCAAACCCGCATCTACGAGGTGATGAAGATGAAGAATA
The DNA here is from genome assembly GCA_023168345.1 of Lysinibacillus sp. PLM2. Classification (NCBI taxonomy): domain Bacteria; kingdom Bacillati; phylum Bacillota; class Bacilli; order Caryophanales; family Bacillaceae; genus Lysinibacillus; species Lysinibacillus sp. PLM2. The sequence goes on from AP025689.1 coordinate 1,329,149, forward strand.
ACAATAGTAATAAATTGCTAACCGTAATGCTGATTATTTTAGTAACAATTACGCTAATAGGTGTTGTAATTTTTGTATTATTAACGCAATTTAATAATCAAAAAGCTGCAACTGGAGAACCTACGATTGATGAGATTTTAGAAGCATCAATCGATGTTCCTGAAATGACAACGAATTTAGCAGATGATAGTTTTGTTCGTTTGCAATTAAAAATTCAGACGGACAGTAAAAAAGCCGCTGAAGAGTTAACGAAGCGAGATTTCCAAATTAAAGATATCATTATACAAGAGCTCTCTGAGTTAACGGAAGAGGATTTACAAGGAAAGCAAGGGAAAATCTTTTTACAATCCACTATAAAAACACAATTAAACGAATTGATGCAAGAAGGTACAGTTGAACAAGTCTACATTACCTCCTACATCATTCAGTAAGTTGTTCAGTTATGCTGAACAATGTAAATCATCTTGAAATGGAGGTGGGTAAATGGCAGGCGATGTATTATCCCAATCAGAGATAGACGCACTACTCTCTGCAATTTCAACTGGGGAAATGTCAGCAGATGATATGAAAAAAGAAGAAGAAACGAAAAAAATAAAAACCTATGATTTTAAACGTGCACTTCGATTTTCAAAGGATCAAATTCGAAGCTTAACGAGAATTCATGAAAATTTTGCTCGTCTTCTTACAACATTTTTCTCTGCTCAATTGAGAACCTATGTTCAAATAAATGTTGCTTCCGTTGACCAAATTCCTTTTGAAGAGTTTGTACGATCGATTCCCAATATGACATTAATAAATATATTTGAAGTACCACCATTAGATGGTAATATTTTAATGGAAATCAATCCGAATATTGCCTATTCAATGATGGATCGATTAATGGGGGGATCTGGTGCAAGCTATAGTAATGTTGACAATTTAACAGAAATTGAACAAAAAATAATGACCAACTTATTTGAACGTGCTTTTGATAATCTAAGAGAAGCGTGGGACAATATTGCTGAGATTGATCCAATGTTGATCGAGCTAGAAGTAAACCCGCAGTTTTTACAGATGATTTCACCTAATGAAACAGTCGTAGTAATTTCCTTAAACACGATTATTGGTGAAACAACAGGTATGATTAATATTTGTATTCCACATGTTGTTCTAGAACCGATTATTCATAATTTATCTGTTCAATATTGGATGCAGTCAAATACGAAAGAATCTTCCCCTGAACAGTTAAAAATGTTAGAAACACGTGTCAAACAAGCGGAACTTGACTTAATTGCCGAACTAGGTGCTACTGATATCACGATAGAAGATTTTCTCTTTATGAATGTGGGAGATGTTATTCAATTAGATAAAAAAATTGATGATCCTCTAGTTCTAAAAGTCGGAAATTTACCGAAATTTACAGTACAACCTGGTAAACTAAATAAAAAAATGGCTATACAAATTTTGGACTCTTTGAAAGGAGGAGACGAGGATGAATGATGGAATGCTCTCCCAAGAAGAAATTGAAGCGCTACTAAGAGGCGAATCATTAGATGAAAACAAAAATGAACCTGAATCATCATCAACCGAAGAACTCCGTGTTGAGGATTATCTTAGTCCAATGGAGCAGGATGCACTAGGTGAAGTAGGAAATATCTCTTTCGGTAGTTCTGCAACAGCTTTATCTGCATTATTAGGACAAAAGGTTGATATTACAACACCTGTTGTTTCGATGATCAATCGAAATCGTTTAGAAGAGGAGTTTCCTCAACCGTACGTTGCTGTTCAAGTTGAATATACAATTGGTCTCGTTGGAATGAACCTCCTAGTAATTAAACAAACTGATGCTGCAATCATAGCAGATTTAATGTTAGGTGGAGACGGATTAAATCCGAAGCCTGAATTAGGGGAAATCCAATTGAGTGCAGTGCAAGAAGCAATGAATCAAATGATGGGGTCAGCTGCAACCTCGATGTCAACAATCTTTAATAAAAAAGTAGATATTTCTCCGCCTTCTATCGATTTATTAAATTTCCAACAAAATGAAGGTCACGAAAATCTACCACAGGAAGATTTATTAGTAAAAGTATCATTTAGATTGAAAATTGGCGAACTAATTGATTCCAACATTATGCAATTATTGCCACTTAATTTTAGTAAAGATATTGTCAAAACATTATTGGGTGAGCCAAGTGCTGAAGTGAATCAACCAGCTACTGAACAATCTACACAAGTTTCAAGTGCACCAGTTCAACAGGTACAACAACAAAGTACAACACATCAACCGATGAATTCACAGCCTGGGACTCAAGAACCGATTCATTCGCAACAAGCTGCTGCAACAATATTTGAAGAGCCACCAATCTTTTCAACACCGCGTTATCAGCAGCCGCAGCAAAATGTAAATGTTCAACAAGCACAATTTGCTGCATTTGAACAGCCAAATATTACACAAAGTGAAGCGCGTAACTTAAATATGTTACTTGACATACCTTTACAAGTAACAGTCGAGCTTGGTCGTACGAAACATTCAGTAAAAGAAATATTACAACTGTCGACAGGTTCTATTATTGAGCTAGACAAACTTGCAGGTGAACCAGTAGATATTTTGGTCAATAATCGTTTAATTGCCAAAGGTGAGGTTGTAGTAATTGATGAGAACTTTGGAGTTCGTATAACAGATATTGTTAGCCAAGCAGATCGATTAAATAACTTAAGATAGAGTTTAAATTGGAGGAATCTTACTATGTCTAAAAAGATACTAATTGTTGACGATGCTGCATTCATGCGCATGATGATTAAAGATATTTTAACGAAAAATGGATTTGAAGTAGTTGGTGAAGCAGCAGATGGAGCACAAGCTGTTGAACAATATAATGAATTAAAGCCTGATTTAGTAACAATGGATATTACGATGCCAGAAATGGATGGAATTGCTGCTTTAAAGGCAATTAAAGGAACTGATCCAAATGCGGTCGTTATTATGTGTTCAGCTATGGGGCAACAGGCAATGGTAATTGATGCAATTCAAGCTGGTGCAAAAGATTTCATCGTTAAACCATTCCAAGCTGATCGAGTAATTGAAGCAATTCAAAAAGCTTTAGGTTGATCTAATGCATGCTTCATTTAAGTTAAAGGTTTGCTCTGCAATTATATTCTTTGTAATCATGACGATATGTGCACCAGTACAAGCTACAGTAAATGCGACGTCGAACAACCAAATGGTTAACGATTGGTTACAAAATCCAGAAAATAATCAGGATGATGAACAACTGGATGAACAAGAACAGTCCGATCAAGAAGTAAAATTTGAGTCCCAAACACAAAATGAGTTAACAGGTGGACAAGGTTTAACTGCTTGGGATTATATTAAAATGTTGTTTTCGCTTATATTTGTGCTTGGATTATTATTATTTGTTTTAAAATTCATTAATAAAAAAAGCCGAAATTATCAGCAGAATAGTTTGGTACGTAATATAGGTGGCGTCACGTTAGGTTCACAAAAATCCGTTCAAATTCTTCAAGTTGGAAAGTCGATTTATATTGTTGGCGTCGGAGAGAATGTCCAATTAATAAAAGAAATTGACGATGATGAGGAAATTCAGTCATTAATTAACAACTTTGATGAAAAACAAACTTTTACTTCTACAACACCATATATTGCAGAACTATTAAAAAAGATAAATCCAAAATCAAAAAGTGAACCAAAAGAACATAATCAAGATAGTTTTGGAGAAATATTAAATAAACGATTAACTGATATTAAAAAAGAGCGTCGTGATGAATTGGAAAAATGGAAGGAAAAGGGGAGTGATGAGTGATGGAAGAATTTGTCTCCTACTTTTCTAACAGTGATCCAACAAATGTATCTACATCCATACAATTACTGCTTCTATTAACAGTTCTTTCACTCGCTCCAAGTATATTAATATTGATGACTTCCTTTGCACGAATAGTGATTGTACTGTCTTTTACAAGAACTGCGCTAGCGACAAACACCATGCCGCCAAACCAGGTCATTATAGGTCTTGCACTATTCTTAACATTTTTTGTCATGGCGCCTACTCTTCAAGAAGTGAACGACAATGCACTCCAACCGTTATTCAACGAGGAAATTGGCATTGAAGAAGCTTATGATAGAGCAAGTACACCATTTAAACAATTTATGGCAAAGCATACAAGACAAGAAGATTTAGAATTGTTCCTAAATTATAACCAAGCGGAACGTCCTGAAACAGTGGAAGATATTCCACTAACGATGCTTGTTCCAGCATTTGCATTGAGTGAATTAAAAACAGCATTTCAAATTGGGTTTATGATTTTTATTCCATTTATAGTGATAGATATGGTCGTAGCAAGTGTCCTTATGTCAATGGGGATGATGATGTTACCGCCTGTTATGATTTCATTACCATTTAAAATTTTATTATTTGTTTTAGTTGATGGGTGGTATTTGGTCGTAAAATCCTTACTTCAAAGTTTTTAGGGGTTGATACATATGACACAAGAAATGGTCATTTCAATTGCAGAACAAGCGATATGGAATGTACTAATTGTCTCTGGTCCTTTGCTATTAATAGCATTAATTTCGGGTCTAGCGGTAAGTATTTTCCAAGCAACAACATCTATTCAAGAACAAACATTAGCATTTGTTCCAAAAATTGTTGCAGTCCTTGTTGGTATTGTATTTTTTGGTCCATGGATGCTATCTCAAATAACATCTTTTGTATACGGTATATTAAATAATTTAGATCGATACATTGGGTGATTGAATGATAGAAATTATTCCAAAATTATCTGTTTTATTATTAATTTTTGTGAGAGTATCAGCTTTTTTCGTATCAATCCCGTTTTTTTCATATCGAACAATACCACCTCAACTGAAAATTACATTAGCACTCGTCCTATCCTGGATGATGTATTATACATTTAATGTTGAACCAATTGCTATAGATGGAAATTACATATTACTTATTCTAAAAGAAGCAATCATCGGGTTAATGCTTGGTGTCTGTGCTTATATTGTGTTTTCTGCTGTACAAATAGCTGGGGGCTTTATTGATTTTGAAATGGGTTTTGCTATGGCAAATATTATCGATCCACAAACTGGTACTCAAAGTCCGCTGATGGGTCAATTTTTTAACGTACTCTTAATATTTGTCTTACTTGCAATCAATGGACATCATTTAATATTAGATGGAATCTTTTATAGTTTTCAATTTATGCCTATTGATCAGCTATACCCAAACTTCGGAGATGTTGGGACAGTAGAATATATCATAAAATTATTCGGATCTGTTTTTGCCATTGCTTTTCAAATGTCTGCGCCAGTTGTTGCAACATTATTTCTTGTGACGGTGGCATTAGGGATTACAGGGAAAACAGTTCCGCAGTTGAATATTTTCGTTGTTGGTTTTCCGATAAAAATCGCCATTGGTTTTTTAATTTTATTCATTGTCATGGGAGTCATGATTCAGGTGATGCAAAATTTAGTGGAAATCATGATCATTGCTATGAGAGATTTAATGAACTTGTTAGGTGGTGCTTAGGTGAAGTTATTTCTTCAATTAGACTTGCAATTTTTTGCAGGAGAAAAGACTGAAAAGGCAACACCGAAAAAGCGACAAGATGCAAGAAAAAAAGGACAGGTCGTTAAAAGTCAGGATGTAACTGCTGCGGTATTATTGCTTATTTTATTTTTGTTCCTTTATGTTTGGGCACCATTTATGTTAGAAAGCTTATTTTCATTTTTTCATCAATTCATTGAAAAAAATATACTGATTGAGTCTATAACGGAAGAAACGGTAATGGAAATATATACACAAACCATTACCGAAATGGGGTCCATAGTTTTACCGTTTCTGCTTATTGCTGTAGTCACAGGAATTGGTGCAAATTATTTTCAATTTGGATTACTTTTTACAACAGAAACATTGAAATTTGATTTAAAAAAAATGGATCCGATAAAAGGGATTAAAAAAATAATATCGATGAGGGCAATTATCAATTTACTTAAATCTTTATTAAAGGTTGCCTTTATCGGAGCAATTACTTCTCTAATTATTTGGATGAATATGGCGGATGTTTTAAGTCTAGCTTTTCAAAATCCTTGGGATATATTATCAACCGTTGCAAGTTTAACTGCATTAATGGGGATTGCTGCAGCATTAGTTCTTATATTAATCGCTGTTTTGGATTACATTTATGAAAAATACGAGTATGAAAAGACCTTAAAAATGTCGAAGCAAGATATTAAAGATGAACATAAAAACGCTGAAGGTGACCCACAAGTTAAATCGAAAATCAAGCAACGTCAACGAGAAATGGCTATGAGAAGAATGATGCAAGAAATACCGAGTGCGGATGTTGTTATAACAAATCCAACTCACTATGCAATTGCACTGAAATATGATGAGCAAAATATGGATGCGCCTAAGGTAATAGCAAAAGGCACAGATTTTGTAGCTCAAAAGATTAAGTTAATCGCGAAAGAACATGATGTAGTAATGGTTGAAAATCGACCATTAGCTAGAGCCATGTATGACAAAGTTGAAATAGGAGATTTTGTGCCAGAAGAGTTTTTTAAAGCTGTGGCAGAAATACTTGCTTATGTATATCGAATTAAACGAAAAATTTAAAGTACTTAGTAGAGAGTAGGAGGGGACTTATATGAAATTTCGCGACATTGGTGTGTTAGCAGTTGTAATTTTAATTGTAGCGATGCTTGTAATCCCTCTTCCAACATGGCTACTAAGTTTTTTAATTATTATTAATATTACTTTATCATTGTTAGTTTTATTAACTGCAATGAACATGAAAGAAGCACTGGACTTTGCAATTTTCCCTTCAATAATATTGTTACTCACTCTCTTCCGGTTAGCGTTGAGTATTTCTACAACTCGTGCGATTTTAGCGGAGGGTGATGCAGGGGATGTAGTAGAAACCTTTGGTGAGTTTGTAACTGGAGGAAATATATTAGTCGGATTAGTAATTTTCATGCTATTAGTCATTGTGAACTTTATCGTAATTACTAAAGGTTCAGAGCGTGTCGCTGAAGTTGCTGCACGTTTTACTTTGGATGCGATGCCGGGTAAACAAATGAGTATTGATGCTGATTTAAATGCAGGAATGATCTCAGAAAAAGAAGCTCGTGAACGCCGTGACAAAGTTTCTCGTGAATCAGATTTCTATGGAGCTATGGATGGGGCAACAAAATTCGTAAAAGGTGATGCGATCGCTTCAATTATCATGGTTTTCATTAACCTATTATTCGGTATGATTATTGGTATGGCTCAATTAGGGTACACACTAAATGATGCTGCCAGCCATTTCTCAAAGTTAACTGTTGGTGATGGTCTTGTAGCACAAATACCAGCCTTACTTATTTCAACTGCAACAGGTTTAGTAGTAACTCGAGCAGCTTCTGAAGGTAATTTAGGACATGATATTACAGGCCAATTATTTGCACAGGCGAAACTATTATATGTTGCAGCAGGTACGATTCTATTATTAGGTTTATTTACGCCGCTTCCAGACTGGATTACTCTTCCAATCGCTGCTGTATTGGCACTAGGCGCATACTTAGCTGATCGTAAGAAAACAGAATCACCAGAAGAAGCCCTTGAAATTGAGGAAGAAGTTGCTACTGATACGATGAAGAGTCAAGAAAATGTAGTGAATCTGTTAAATGTAGATCCAATAGAATTTGAATTTGGGTATGGATTAATTCCTCTTGTAGATGCAGCACAGGGTGGCGATTTACTTGATCGGGTTGTTATGATTCGTAGACAATTAGCTCTTGAGCTTGGGATCGTAATACCAGTTGTGCGTATTCGAGATAATATACAACTACAACCGAATGAATATCGTATTAAAATTAAAGGGAATGAAATGGCTAAAGGTGAACTGCTTCTAGATCATTATTTAGCAATGAGCCCTGGCGATGATAATTCTATTGAAGGCATTGATACAATTGAACCTTCCTTTGGATTACCAGCGAAATGGATTACTGAAAAAACAAAAGAAGAAGCTGAAATGCTTGGCTATACAGTGGTAGACCCACCGAGTGTTGTTTCAACTCATTTAACTGAAATGATACGTGCAAACGCACACGAATTATTAGGTCGCCAAGAAACAAAACAATTAATTGATCATTTACGAGAAAGTTATCCAATTTTAGTAGAAGAATTAACACCAACGCCACTATCTATTGGTGAAATTCAAAAAGTATTGGCTAAACTACTAAGAGAAAATGTGTCAATTCGTAATTTACCTATTATTTTTGAAACTTTAGCGGATTATGCAAAACTAACAAGTGATACAGATATTTTAACGGAATATGTAAGACAAGCCCTTGCACGGCAAATTACAGCTCAGTATGGATTAGGCGGGCCAACGTTAAAGGTAATTACAGTTCCAGCAAAATTAGAAAAATTAATTGCAGATAGTATTCAACAAACTGAACATGGTAATTATTTGGCTATGAATCCACAAGATTCGCAAAATGTATTAGAGTCAATTGCTAAAGAAGTTGAAAGAGTATCATATATGGAACAATCTCCGATTATTTTATGCTCACCTGCAATTCGATTGTACTTAAGACAACTAACGGAACGATATTTTCCACAGATACCGATTCTATCTTATAACGAATTAGACGCAAACATTGAAATCCAAAGTGTTGGAGTGGTGAATGTAGAATGAAAATGAAAAAATATATAGCTCCTTCCATTGCTGAAGCGATGAAATCAATACGTGCAGAACTAGGCGATGATGCTGTCATTATAAATTCAAAAGTTGTTGAAACGAAAAAACTATTTGGGTTAATTAAACAAAAGCATTTTGAAGTATTAGCTGGTGTAGATCAAATTGAAGTAAAACCAAAAGTTGAGCAATTACCTGATTTAGAAGTAGGGTTAAATCTTTCTGCAACTACTACTCAACCAAAATTACAAGAAAAAGAAACTTCTACCGATGTATTAAAAAAAGAATTAGCGGATTTAAAATCAATGATGAAGTCTATTCAAAGACAATCAGCTCAATCTCAATACCCTGATCTTTTTTTACCAATTGTTCAATTCTTAAAAAAACAAGAGCTTAGCGAGGAGCTCATCACCGAAATTAGTGATGAGCTTTTTGTGCATTATCAAAATTCCAATTCTCAAATGACACAAAAGCAAATGTGGGAGCAAGTTGAACAATCATTACGATCGAAATTAGAAAAACAGCCATTTGGTGGTTTAACTTATGAGAAGAAATATATAAATGTATTTGGCCCGACTGGAGTTGGGAAAACGACAACAATTGCAAAAATGGCAGCACGATCCGTTTTAGAAAAGAAGAAACGAATTGGTTTTATTACGACAGATACATATCGAATAGCGGCAATTGAACAATTAAAAATATACGCAAATCTCCTACAAGCGCCAATTGAAATAGTTTATAATGCCCAAGATTATCAAAGGGCGGTCCAAAAAATGGAAAATGTGGATTTAGTTTTTATTGATACTGCCGGTCGTAATTATAAAGAGGGAAAATATGTTAGTGATATTAAGGAATTGATTGACTTCAGAGAGAACTCTGAATCCTTTTTGGTCCTATCATTAACTTCTAAAGAAAAAGATATGGAAATTATTATTAAACAATTTAATGAAGTACCAATTGAAAAGTTTATATTTACTAAAATAGACGAGACAAATTCTATTGGCACTATTTTCAATTTAATGATTAAATATAATAAAGGACTAGCTTATTATACAGATGGACAAGAAGTTCCTGAAGATATCCAGGAAGCAAAGCTAGATGTTTTGCTAGATTTATTTTTCCAAGGTGAATTTAAATGAGAGATCAAGCCGAAAAACTTAGAATGAAAATGATGGAAAGTCAAGGGACTTTGGGAAGATCCATCGCTGTTGTCAGTGGCAAGGGAGGAGTAGGGAAAAGTAATTTTTCTACAAACTTTGCTATTCAGTTGGCGAATCAAGGAAAAAAAGTAGTTATACTTGATATGGATATCGGAATGGGTAATGTCAATATTTTAATTGGGAGAACTGCACAATATAATCTAAAAGATTATCTATCAGGTAGTGCGACTTTAGACCAAATTATTTTAGATGGACCATATAATTTAAAGTATATTTCTGGTGGTTCTGGTTTTACTTCATTAGTTGAATGGTCACCCAAAATGTTTGATTCTTTAATTGAAGCGTTTGAAACATTACAAAAAACGTATGATTATATTTTATTCGATATGGGTGCAGGAGCAACGCAGTGGTCATTAGACTTGCTTGCTTCGATCAATGAGATAGTTGTTATTTCAACTACTGAACCAACTTCAATAACAGATGCGTATTCGATGATGAAATTTATTCATATAAGAGATGAAAATAAAACCTTCTATTTAGTAGTGAATAGAGCTTTTTCAAATGAAGAAGGTCGGGATACTGCTGATAGATTGAAAAGTACCATGAGTAAGTTTTTATCAAAAGATATTAATGTTTTAGGTGCATTGCCTGAGGATGAATGTGTTCGGAAATCAGTTATAAATCAAACACCTTTTTCAATCGGTTACCCAAATGCCCCTATTACAAAAACCTTAAATAAAATGGTTTACCGGTTCATTCATCACCAAACGGATGAAGTTTATGCGCAAACCACAAATACTTTTTTAACAAAATTAAGAAGTATCTTTTCGAAAGGGCGTGGTTAAGTTAATGGACTCTTCGAATAAAAGTAGGCTGTTAATTGTGGATGACTCTGCGTTCATGAGAAAGTTAATTTCAGATTTTTTTATGGACCAACCGAGTGTAGAAGTAATAGGAACTGCCCGCAATGGATTAGATGCCATTAAGAAAATTCAACAATTAAAGCCAGATGTTGTCACGATGGATGTAGAAATGCCGATCATGAATGGACTTGAAGCATTAACCGAAATTATGGATGTTTGTCCAGTACCGGTAATTATGTTGTCAAGCTCAACTCAGCAAGGGGCAGAATCCACGATTACAGCAATGGAAAAGGGTGCAGTAGATTTTGTTGCCAAACCAAGTGGAGCTATATCTCTTGATTTACACAAAATCAAGGATGAAGTAATCCACAAAGTTTTACAAGCTGCACAGGTATCTGTAGCTAAATTGAAAAAACCTGGTATAAAAAAAGCATCGAGAGAAATTGAAACGAAGGTTAAAAGTTATACAAGAGGTCATGAACTACAGCATTTGTCGCAACAAAAGCTGGCTCGACCAAATAGTACTGATTGGAGTAAAGCGTCAAAGAAAATTGTACTAATCGGAACATCAACAGGTGGACCTCGTGCATTACAAGAGGTAATTACAAAATTACCTAAATCGATTAATGCACCAATATTAATCGTACAGCATATGCCGCCTGGATTTACAAAATCTCTATCTGAAAGATTAAATCATCTTAGTAGTATTACGGTAAAAGAAGCAGAGCACGGTGAAACGATTCAAAATGGCATCGCTTATATATCACCGGGTGGATATCATCTAAAACTACGCAAGATTGGTAAAAATTTAGAGATTGTCTTAGATCAAACAGAACCTCCTCGTTTAGGCCATAGACCTGCCGTGGATGTTATGTTTGAAGAAGTAAGTCGATTCAACGACTTTGATAAAATTGCTGTCATTATGACAGGGATGGGCTATGATGGTTCAAAGGGCTTAAAAGCCTTAAAACAAAATGGTAATGTTGTTGCAATTGCTGAGTCTCAAGAAACATGCATTGTTTATGGTATGCCAAAAGCTGCAGTAGAAACAAATCTAGTAGATGAAATAGCAGATGTAGATGATATTGCAGATGTGATTATGAAATATTTGTCTTAATAGGGAGTGTGGTCTTGTATGGAAATGAATCAATATTTAGAAATGTTCATTGAAGAAAGTAAAGAACATTTACAGTCTTGTAGTGATAATTTATTAGAGTTAGAGAAGAATCCAGAAGATATCGCAATTGTAAATGAAATTTTTCGCTCCGCCCATACATTAAAAGGTATGTCTGCAACAATGGGTTATGAGGATCTAGCGGATTTAACACATAAAATGGAAAATGTTTTAGATGCAATTCGAAACCATAAAATAAGTGTTAATTCTGAAATTCTAGACGTAGTATTTGAGTCGGTTGATCATCTAGAAGCGATGATTATGGACGTTGCTAATGGTGGTGACGGGAAACGTGATGTAAAAGTCACTGTTGAGAAATTGAAGGCAATCGAAAGTGGACAGCCTATTGAAGCGATTCAAGCAAAGGAAGAGGTTGCTATAACTGTAACGGAAGCAACGACGCTCCCTAAATTACAATATGATGATTATGAAAAAACGGTATTGCAACAATCGTCTGAACAAGAAATTAATGCATTTGAGATTGCAGTTTCTTTAAGAGAAGACTGTTTACTAAAGGCAGCCCGTGTATTTATGGTCTTTGATATTTTAGAAAAAAGCGGAGATGTTATTAAATCTGTTCCATCGGTTGATCAACTTGAAGAGGAAAAATTTGACCAACAATTTCAAGTTGCTTTATTGACGAAAGAAAGTGCTGAAGAAATCCAAAAGAAAATAATGAAAGTTTCAGAGGTTGATAGCGTTACTGTAACGAAACTATCACAGGAGCTTTTTGCCGCTTCAGCAAATGAAATAACGCATGATGAGTCAACAAATGTAGGGGTAGCAGATACACCTGTAGTGATTGAAAATAATCCAAAACCTGAATCAAGTAATCAAACAAAAACACCTTCTAATAGCTCTAAAACAAACCAACATACAACAAGTAAAACAATTCGTGTGAGTATCGAAAGATTGGATATTTTAATGAACCTATTTGAAGAGTTGGTGATTGATAGAGGTCGTTTACAATCTATTTCAACTGAAGTAAATCATGGTGAATTGAATGAAACAGTTGAACGTATGAGTCGTACAATGGGTGACTTACAAAACATTGTTCTTACGATGCGCATGGTACCAGTGGATACTGTATTTAATCGTTTCCCTAAGATGGTTCGTTCATTATCACGTGATCTTCATAAAAAAATTAATTTAGAAATCATTGGTGCAGAAACTGAACTTGATCGTACAGTAATTGATGAAATCGGAGACCCGTTAGTCCATTTAATTCGAAATTCTTTAGATCATGGTATTGAAAGCCCAGAAGTACGTCGTGCTAAAGGAAAACCTGAAGAAGGAACGGTAGTATTACGCGCTTACCATAGTGGTAACTATGTATTTATTGAAATTGAAGATGATGGCGCTGGGATCAATAAAGAAAAAGTTCTCCAAAAAGCTATTTCAAGAGGAATTGTTACAAAAGAAAGTGCAAACTCATTAACAGATAAACAAATTAATGAATTAATATTAGCTTCTGGTTTCTCAACAGCAGAAGTAATTTCTGATATTTCTGGTCGTGGAGTTGGACTTGACGTTGTAAAAACGACAATTGAATCATTAGGCGGTAGTATTTCTATTGAATCGACTCAAGACGTTGGTTCTATATTCTCAATACAATTGCCATTAACGTTATCGATTATTTCAGTAATGCTAGTTGAAATAGAACAAGAGATTTATGCAATTCCTCTTTCTTCAATAATTGAAACTTCAATTATTAAAAAATCTGATATTCTTAATGCACATAATCAAAAAGTGATTGATTTCAGAGGGAAGGTTGTACCTCTTGTTTATCTTGAAGAAGTATTTGAAGTACCTAGAGAAAATGCGATTGATGATGAATATCAATCAGTTGTAATTGTTCGTAAAGGAGAAAAGCTTGCAGGGTTAGTAGTGGATTCATTTATTGGCCAACAAGAAATCGTTTTAAAATCCTTAGGTAACTACTTAACAAATATTTTTGCTATTTCAGGAGCTACGATTTTAGGAAACGGTAAAGTAGCCTTAATCGTAGACTGTAACGCATTAATGAAATAAAGATATCGGAAGAGGTGTAATAGAGATGACGAGTTTAGTTGATCAAGAATATATAAAAGTGATAATTTTCAAATTAGCCGATAAAGAATATGCGATACCTGTCTCGGATGTTCAAGGCATTGAGAAACTAATGCATATAACGCGAGTACCAAAGGCTGAAAAATATGTAAAAGGTGTTATCAATCTTCGAGGAGTTGTAACGCCAATTATTGATTTACGTGAACGATTTGACCTACCTGCTTCCGGCTATGTTGACTCAACTCGAATTATTATCGTGACACTTGATAGTATGGAAGTTGGTTTCGTTGTTGACTCAGCAAATGATGTAATTGATATCCCATTAAGTGCAATTGAACATCAGCCTGATGTAGTCGGTTCGATTGAAGTAGATTTTATTTCTGGAGTTGCAAAAATCGAAAATCGCTTACTAATTCTACTACAATTAGATAAAGTACTGAATCTAGAAAGATAGTCTTGCTCGAATAAATAAAAGTAGGGATAAAAGTATGAGTAAAATAACTTCTATTCATTTAGATGTTCTCAAGGAAATTGGAAATATTGGAGCCGCTCATGCAGCTACCGCACTTTCTGATTTACTCGGGAAAAAAATTGATATGAGAGTCCCAAAAGTTGAGATGGTCAATTTTAACGATATGATGGATCTAGCAGGTGGACCAGAGACAGTAGTAGTTGGCATTTTTCTTCGAATTGAAGGTGATGCAGAAGGAAGTATGTTTTTCATTTTACCAATCGAGCAAGCGAATCGCTTTATTAAAAGATTAATAAATGATGATAGCTTCGACTTCCATGGAAACCCTGTTTCTGAGCTCGGATTATCTGCCATGCAAGAGTTGGGAAATATATTATCAGGATCTTATTTATCCGCTTTATCAGACTTTACTGGTTTGAAGATATATCCAACAGTACCAGGGCTTTCTGTTGATATGTTTGGGGCAATTATTAGCATCGGTTTAATTGAAATATCACAAGTAAGCGACAATGTCATTGTTATAAATACATCCATTTTTGAAGACGAGAATGAAGACTCCGAAGAAGTTCGTGGGCATTTCTTTTTATTACCTGATCCTGAATCATTTAAAGCTATATTTAAAGCTTTAGGTATAGCTTAAAATGAACCTTACAAACCAAGTAGTTAAAGTTGGAATTGCCCAAATGGATGTAGTAAAAGAACCTTATACAATTAGAACTTCTGGACTTGGTTCATGTGTAGGAGTTGTATTATACGATGAATCAAAGAAAATAGCAGGACTAGTTCATATAATGTTACCAGATTCAAGCTTAGGGAAGACAGATATTGTAAATGAAGCTAAATTTGCAGATACAGGTATAAAAGGTTTAATTGACATGTTAAAGCTAGAAGGAGTTCAACCATTTCGCTTGAAAGCAAAAATTGCAGGAGGGGCCCAAATGTTTCGATTTACAACCGATAAAGATTCGATGAGAATAGGGCCACGAAATGTTGAAGCTGTAAAAAAAGAGTTGAAAAAATTTGGTATCCCAATTGTTGCAGAAGATACTGGAGGAAACAGTGGGAGAACGATAGAATTTAACCCGACTACATGTATGCTAAATATACGTACAGTTAATCAAGGAGTGAATGAAATATGATGGTTGGTTCCATATTACTGAATTTTTGGGCGTCATTATTTTCATTTTCATTATATTTTCTTCTCACTTTCCAAAAGCCATACTCACCACTGAATATATTAATCGGATCCTTTATATTTGCGATAGTTGGATTTTTCGTTATGTATATATTTCGTTATATTCTTGGTTACATAATGTATACTCCCGAGGACAGTATGTTTGAACACCATCCTCAACAGACGTTAAATGAAAATGATAATTCAAGCGAACTTCAAGATGTATCAAATAATCATCAAAGAAGTGAAAAGAACGAATTAGATAATCCAGAAGAGATTGCCAATATTGTTCGCATGATGATGGATAATGATGTTAAAGTCCCTCAATAAATACAATAATTTTGAAATAAGAGTCTGAAAATGGCTCTTTTTTCATATGTTTTACCGAAATTTTAGTAGAAACTCTCAATATTTAATTATATAGATGCGTGTTTTTTTTTGTCGAATATTTGATATAATGTTGATAGAACTTTTGCGCGAATTAGAGAGGTGGATTCGATGGGACAACCAACTTATGATGAACAAAAAATTTGGAATAGCTGGATTCAAAATCGTGATCCGCAAGCAGGTGATATTTTAATAAAAAAATATAAATCACTCGTTTCCTATCATGTGCAAAGAATTAGTTCAGGATTACCTAAAAATGTTTCAAAGGATGAGCTTACTAGTTTAGGGATGATGGGGCTATTTGATGCACTTAATAAATTTGACATAAATAGAGATTTGAAATTTGATACATATGCATCTTTTCGAGTAAGAGGTGCCATTATAGATGGTTTAAGAAAAGAAGATTGGCTACCACGTTCTGCTAGAGATAAAGCAAAAAAAATGGAAGCACAAATAGAAAAATTAGAACAGCAGCTTATGCGGCATGTAACACCAGAAGAAGTAGCTGAGCATATGGAAGTTCCAGTAGATGAAATATATCAAACTGTACAAGAATACTTTTTCTCTAATGTCCTATCTATTAATGAACAACAGGATCAAGATGATGCAGAAGGTAAAGAGTTTGTTATAAGAGATGAACATACTAAAACTCCAGAGCAAAGTGCTATTTTTTCAGAACTATTAGATGACTTAGAAAAAAATATTAGAAATTTAAATGAGAAAGAACAACTTGTTTTAAGTTTGTTTTATACAGAAGAAATGACGCTAACTGAAATTGGAGAATTTCTAAATTTATCAACATCACGCATATCACAAATTCATTCAAAAGCATTATTTAAGCTAAGGAATTTGTTAAATTCGGAAATGATAAATGTGTAAGAGGTAATCTTACAGGTGTAGGAGGTTCATTTATTTATGAGTTTAAAGGGTGTAGAACTACAGATTGCTATTCCTAAAACAATGGATGCAGGAAAACTATCGGAACAACATCAACAAAATGTTATTCAACAGCAAGTAAATGCCCAAGAAGCCTTAAAAAAAGAATTAGAACGTAAACAGACTTCAGTAAATGATTCTGAACCGACTGAGAAAATCTCCGATGATAATCAAAATAAAGGCAATCAAGATCCTACATCAAAACAGAATCATCAAAAAAAGAATAATCAGCATGAAAAAGAAGCTGAGCATCCATACAAAGGGCATTTTGTAGATTTCAGTGGATAGGAGATACAAATGATAACAATTTTAGTAGTATTGCTTATAGTTTCGCAACTATTCTGCTTTTATTTAATTGCAATATTAAATGCCAAGGTTGCAAAATTCCAAGAATTAGAAGTGAAACAAAATCAATTACTTCGAGAAATGGAAGATACAATCGGCTTATATTTAGTTGAAATGAAAGAAGAAAATGATCGTTTAATTCAAGAACTTTCAACTTTGGATAAAGGAAAAAAAGTTCAAACTAAAAATGCAGATACTTTCAATAGTATAAGTCAAGTAGCAGCAGGGTTAGATGATAAAGTATATACAGAGAGTGAAAAAGCAGACTCTAATTCACTTGACCTTCCACTAGAAAAAAAGATTCAAGTACCAAAAGCGATTGTTCAAAATGCTTATAATAAATATAAAAGTCCTTCAGTAGAGACTACGGTTTTAGAGAATAAAAATAAATTTGAAGCTAACCAACCGAATGTAGAGGGAATTCCTTTTTCATTTGAGGACCAAGTATTGAAATTACATGGTGAAGGCAAATCTATTGAAGAAATAGCTAAACTAACGAACAAAGGGAAAACAGAAATTGAATTATTTATTAAATTCAACACTTAAAATTCCTTGCAGCAAATTATAGAGTATGTTATATTATCAATTGGTGTTAATATTACACACGCAATTTGATGTAGTAAGTGGTGCTTTTAGTCATAAAAGTTGCTTGTTACAAATGAAAATTGCGGAGGGAAAAAACCAAAACATTAGGAGGAAACACACATGTCAGTAATTTCAATGAAACAATTACTAGAAGCTGGTGTACATTTCGGTCACCAAACTCGCCGTTGGAATCCAAAAATGAAAAAATACATTTTTGTAGAACGTAACGGTATCTATATTATCGATTTACAAAAAACAGTTAAGAAGCTAGAAGAAGCTTATGACTTCATGCGCCAAGTTGGTCAAGATGGCGGTAAAGTACTATTTGTTGGTACAAAAAAACAAGCTCAAGAAGCTATCGAAGAAGAAGCAATTCGTTCTGGTAACTACTTCATCAACCAACGTTGGTTAGGTGGTACTTTAACAAACTTCGGTACAATCCAAAAACGTGTTGCACGTATGAAAGAAATCGAAAAAATGGAAGAAGACGGTACTTTCGCTGTTCTTCCTAAAAAAGAAGTTATTCAACTTAAAAAAGAACACGAACGTCTTGTTAAATTCTTAGGCGGTATTCGTGATATGACTGATATTCCGGATGTAATGTTCGTAGTTGACCCACGCAAAGAACGTATTGCTGTGGCAGAAGCTCGTAAATTAAATATTCCTATCGTAGGAATTGTTGATACAAACTGTGATCCAGATGAGATCGACTATGTAATTCCTGCAAACGATGATGCTATCCGCGCTGTTAAACTTTTAACTGCTAAAATGGCTGATGCTCTAATCGAGTCTAAACAAGGTGAATCTGAAGCTCCAGCAGCTGAAGAAGTAGTAGCTGAGTAATTCACTATAAGGTGATAAGTGGATGTTCCCCTTATCACCTTTTTTTAAGAAATTTAGACTAAAGTATTCGTAAACTCTACGTTTTTTTATAAAACCCACATAAACGAATTCAAAAGTCTAAAAATAAATTAAATAAATTTGTCAAACTATGTACAATCTTAAGGAGGAAATACCCCAATGGCAATTACTGCACAATTAGTAAAAGAACTTCGCGAAAAAACTGGCGCAGGTATGATGGACTGTAAAAAAGCGCTTGTAGAAACAAATGGTGACATTGACGCTGCAGTCGACTTTTTACGTGAAAAAGGTTTATCATCAGCTGCAAAAAAAGCAGACCGTATTGCTGCAGAAGGTACTACTTACATTTTATCTGAAGGTAATGAAGCGATTATCCTTGAGGTTAATGCTGAAACTGACTTTGTTGCGAAAAACGATAAATTCCAAGTATTAGTATCAAATCTTGCAGAACAATTACTTGCTGCAAAACCTGAATCTGTTGAAGCGGCTCTAGAAGTTACAAATGCAGAAGGCGTTAAAATTGCTGATCAAATTTCAACTGCTGTTGCAACAATCGGTGAAAAAATTACTCTTCGTCGTTTTGAAATCAAAACAAAAACTGATGCAGATGCATTTGGTTCTTACTTACACATGGGTGGACGTATTGGTGTATTAGTTGTTCTTGAAGGATCAACTGATGAAGCTGCTGCAAAAGATGTAGCTATGCACATTGCTGCTATTAACCCTAAATATGTTTCTCGTGACGAAGTTTCTCAAGAAGAAATTGAACGTGAGCGTAAAGTGTTAACAGAACAAGCATTAAACGAAGGTAAGCCAGAAAATATCGTTGCAAAAATGGTAGAAGGTCGCCTTGGTAAATTCTTCGAAGAAATCTGTTTACTTGATCAAACTTTCGTTAAAAACTCAGATCAAAAAGTTCGTGATTTTGTTAAATCAACTGGTGGTAACGTAACATCTTTCGTTCGTTTTGCTGTTGGTGAAGGTATCGAAAAACGCGAAGATAACTTTGCAGAAGAAGTTATGAGTCAAGTTAAAGGGAATAACTAATTTTAAAAATAACATTAATAATGTAAAAATAGGGAGCACATTACCGTGTTCCCTATTTTTCAAGAAAAGATATATACATACGCATTAAAATTATTGAGTTTGTTTGAAGTTAATGGATAATATGCGGTTTACAGTATAGCGTATGCATTTATTAGGAGAATTCCTTTAAATTTAACGAGTATCGGAGGATTACAATGAGTGTGCCACAGTACAAACGAGTAGTGATTAAAATAAGTGGAGAAGCATTAGCAGGTGAAGCTGGTTTCGGATTATCACCAAAAATTATTAAATCAGTTGCTGAAGATATTAAAGGTGTTGTAGATTTAGGAGTTGAAGTCGCAGTAGTAGTTGGTGGTGGTAATATTTGGCGCGGTAAAGTTGGAAGCGAAATGGGAATGGACCGTGCTTCAGCCGATTATATGGGAATGCTTGCAACAGTAATGAATTCATTAGCATTACAAGATGCTCTTGAAAAATTAGAAATTGAAACTCGCGTACAATCTTCCATTGTGATGACACAAGTTGCTGAACCATACATTCGTCGTAAAGCAGTACGTCATTTAGAGAAAAAACGTGTAGTTATTTTTGCGGCAGGTACAGGTAACCCATTCTTCTCAACAGATACAACAGCAGCTTTACGAGCAGCTGAAATTGATGCAGAGGCTATTTTAATGGCGAAAAATAACGTAGATGGTGTTTACTCTGCGGATCCAAAAACAGATGAGAATGCTGTAAAATATGAGACTCTTACTTATTTAGAGGTCATTCAAAAAGGATTACAAGTAATGGATTCAACAGCTTCCACTTTATGTATGGACAACGATATCCCATTAATAGTATTCTCAATTATGGAAAAAGGTAATATTAAACGTGCCGTTCTTGGTGATAAAATAGGGACAGTTGTTAGGAGGAATGTATAATGACAAAACAAGTTTTAGAACAAGCAAAAGAAAAAATGAATAAGTCTATCGCTGCATTTACTCGTGAATTAGCATCAATTCGCGCTGGACGTGCAAATGCATCACTTTTAGATCGCATTACAGTAGACTATTATGGTGCACCAACACCAATCAACCAATTAGCTGGTGTTGCAGTACCAGAAGCTAGACTATTAGTAATTACACCGTATGATAAATCAATTTTAGGTGAAATTGAAAAAGCAATTATGAAATCTGACATTGGAATTACTCCTACAAATGATGGTAGTGTAATTCGTTTAACAATTCCTGCTTTAACAGAAGAGCGTCGTAAAGATCTAGTTAAAGTAGTAAAAAAAGAAGCGGAAGAAGCTAAAATTGCGATTCGTAACGTTCGCCGCGATGCAAATGACGATTTGAAAAAATTGGAGAAAAATGGTGAAATTACAGAAGACGACTTACGTGGATATAATGATGATATTCAAAAACTAACTGATCAATTCATCACAAAAATTGACGAAGTTGCAAAAGATAAGGAAAAAGAAATCCTTTCAGTATAATTTTATATGTAACATTCACCAACTATGGTAAATGTGAATAGGAATCTTACTGAAACGAGTTACATTGACTTGTACAGATTTTGAATGAACTTTATGTCACTAAAGACGTCCTGTCATAAAGGACGTCTTTTTATTTCAGAAATGAAATTTTTAAATAAAATACATAATTTATTTTTATAAAATGACTTAAATGATTGATGATTAAGAAGGACACAAACTGTTGTTTTTGATATGATGATTAAGAATACGTCCGATTTATTGTCAAGTGGGGGAATACAAATGAAAATCTTTGGAAAAAAACAAAAAAAGCAAGAACATTCATTAATAGACGATGATTTGTCTAATAGTGAAGTACTGCCTTCCCATATTGCAATTATAATGGACGGAAACGGACGCTGGGCGAAAAAGCGTGCATTACCTCGTATTGCAGGACATCACGAGGGTATGAAAACAGTACGAAAAATTGCACGTTTCGCTGATCATATCGGGATTAAAGTGTTAACACTTTATGCATTTTCAACAGAAAACTGGAAACGCCCAAAATCAGAAGTCGATTATTTAATGGGTTTGCCTGAAAAATTTCTAAATTCCTTTTTACCCGAGTTAATGGAACGAAACATACGTGTAACAATGATGGGGAATAAGGAAGGGCTTCCAAAGCATACACAAGCTGTTTTAAACAATGCGATGGAAAAAACGAAAAATAATACAGGCCTTATTTTAAATTTTGCTATGAACTATGGTAGTAGAGCTGAAATAGTTCAGGCAATGAAGGAAATAATAAAGGAAGTAAATAGCGGTAACCTCGCAATCGAGGACATTAATGAATTAAAAGTAAATCAATACTTAATGACATCTCACTTACCTGAACCTGATCTATTGATTCGAACAAGTGGAGAGGTCAGATTAAGTAATTTTATGTTATGGCAGCTTGCTTATACAGAATTTTGGTTTACTGATACTCTTTGGCCGGATTTTAATGAAAGTACATTTTCCGAAGCAATTACTGCTTACCAAAATAGAAATCGTCGGTATGGAGGGTTGAAAGGAGAAGAATAATTTGAAGCAACGGATTATTACAGCAGTTATCGCAGCTGCATTGTTTATCCCGTTTGTTATATACGGCAATTTACCCTTTACGATTGGAGTCTATGGACTAGCCATTGTAGGATTGTATGAAATTTTAAGAATGAAAGGGATTTCAATTTTTTCCATTCCAGGATTAATTGCTATGCTCATCCTAGTCGCTGTATTAATGCCAAATGATTGGGCGATGCAGGTTGAACAAATGACAACTTATTCAAAATACGAATTATTAACCATAGCAATAATACTTTTGTTAGCATATACGGTTGTTGTTAAAAATAGTTTCTCATTTGATGAAATTGGTTTTATTTTGCTAGGCTCTTTATATGTTGGTCTTGGTTTTTATTACTTAATTGCAACTCGTGATGCAGGTTTAGAATACATTATTTATGCATTAATCGTTGTGTGGACAACCGATTCAGGTGCCTATTTTACAGGTCGTAAAATAGGGAAAAATAAACTTTGGCCAGAAATATCTCCTAACAAAACTGTGGAAGGATTTGTAGGAGGTATACTAATAGCCGTTATTAGTGCAGTTATTTTTCAACTAATTTTTCCACTTAATGTTTCTTGGACTTACTTTGTAATTGTCACGATTATTATTTCGATATTTGGTCAATTAGGGGACTTAGTAGAGTCAGCAATAAAAAGGCATTATTCAATAAAAGACTCAGGTTGGATTTTACCTGGACATGGTGGAATATTAGATCGTTTTGATAGTTTATTATTTGTACTACCTTTATTGAATTTATTGCATTTTGTGCAGTAAATGATTTTCTGTAAGGGGATTTAATGTTCCAATAGGCCTTACTACAAGTATTGACTGTAAATAGAAAAAAATAGTAGTGTTTTTGAAAGGAAGAAAAGTTTTGAAAAAAATTAGCCTATTAGGTGCAACAGGTTCTATTGGACTACAAACAATCGATATATTACTTTCCCACCCTGATCAATTTAAACTTGTTGCATTTTCGGCAGGAAAAAATATAGACAAAACAAAAGAAATTATTAATCAACTTCAGCCTGAACTAGTTTCTGTACAGGATGAAAAGGATGCAGTAGAGTTACAAAAACAATATCCTTCAATTCAATTTACAAGTGGAACAAAAGGATTAATCGATGTTGCTACACATCCTGATTCAACTGTACTATTAAATGCTGTATTGGGAAGTGTTGGGTTAGAATCCACACTAGCTGCTATCCGTCTTGGTAAAACGATTGCTATTGCTAATAAAGAAACATTAGTTACGGCGGGTCATATCGTAATGGCTGAAGCAGAAAAGTATAATGTCCCGATTTTACCAGTTGACAGTGAACACTCAGCTGTTTTTCAATCTATGAATGGTGAAAATAGAAAGCAAGTTAAACGAATTATTCTAACAGCATCAGGTGGATCCTTTAGAGATAAAACACGGGAAGAATTAAGCCATGTTACCGTGAAGGATGCATTAAATCATCCAAATTGGTCAATGGGTGCTAAAATTACGATAGATTCTGCAACGATGATGAATAAAGGGTTAGAAGTAATAGAAGCGCATGTTTTATTTAATATGCCATATGATAATATTGATGTATTATTGCATAAAGAAAGTATTATTCATTCTCTAGTTGAGTATGATGATACAAG
This sequence comes from Lysinibacillus sp. PLM2, assembly GCA_023168345.1. NCBI lineage: Bacteria > Bacillati > Bacillota > Bacilli > Caryophanales > Bacillaceae > Lysinibacillus > Lysinibacillus sp. PLM2. The sequence continues at coordinate 1,353,071 of AP025689.1, forward strand.
TGTTATTGCTCAACTTGGCACACCGGATATGCGAGTTCCAATTCAATATGCTCTAAGTTATCCAGATAGACTTCAAGTGAACAATAGTGAGCGATTAAATTTAGCTCAAATTGGACAACTTCATTTCAAAGAAGTAGATTTTGATCGCTTTCGTGCACTGAAGCTAGCGTATCAAGCAGGTCGAACAGGTGGAACAATTTTAACTGCTATGAATGCAGCAAATGAAGCAGCAGTTTCTCTTTTCTTACAGGGTAAAATCTCATTTTTACAAATAGAAGATGTAATAGAAAATATTATGAATTCACATAGTAATATTTTAATACCAGATCTAGAAACAATCTTACATGTTGATTCCGAAACGAGAAAAACAGTATTAAACATGGTAAAATAACTTACATACCGTTCGCTGTAGTATAGGTGTGGTTTATTGGAAACCAACATTTTAAAAAATCGGTTTCCCTTTTAGAATGTAAAAGTACAGGTAATTTTGAGCAAACACAAATAATTTTGCTCTAAAAGGTGGGGAAAGAATGCAAACGGTTATCGCGTTTATTATTATATTTGGATCCTTAGTTTTCTTTCATGAGTTAGGCCATTTTATTTTTGCAAAACGGGCAGGAATTATGGTCCGTGAATTTGCAATAGGAATGGGTCCAAAAATATTTGGTATGATGAAAGGGGAGACTCTTTACACGATTCGGCTACTCCCATTAGGTGGATATGTTCGAATGGCTGGTGAAGATGTCGATCAAATTGAACTTCAGCCAGGCTATCGCGTTGGAATTATATTAAATAACGATGATATTGCTGAAAAAATCTATTTAAATCAAAATGTGCAACATCCGAATGTTGTATTTTTAGAGGTAGAACGAGCAGATTTAGAGAAAGATCTCTTTATCGAAGGATATGATGAAGACGACCGCATGGTTCGTTATTCCGTTTCTAGAAATGCCACAATCGTTGAAAATGGTACAGAGCTAAAGATTGCTCCTGTTGATCGTCAGTTTAATTCAAAAACAGTTGGTCAAAGGGCAATGGCAATATTTGCAGGACCATTATTCAATTTCATCCTAGCATTTTTCATTTTAATGGCATTAGGCTTTTTAAGCGGTGTTCCATCGAATGAGCCTATTATTTCTTCAGTACAAGATGATTCAGCAGCACAAGTTGCAGGCATGGAATCTGGTGACTATGTAAAAGCCATAAATGGACAAGAAATCGATAATTGGACAGAGCTATCTGGAACAGTTCAAGAAAATCCTGGTAAACCATTAAACTTTTTAATTGAACGAGATGGACAAGAATTAGAATTAGTGATTACACCGAGTACCCTTGAAGAAAATGGCACAGAGTTTGGACAAATTGGCGTACTTAGACCAATTGAGAAGGATCCAATTAAAGCTGTCGTCTTTGGTGCAACTCAAACATGGGATTATACAATCCTTATCGGGGAGTTGTTAGGGAAATTAGTAACTGGACAATTTTCAATTGACGCCCTGTCTGGTCCTGTAGGAATTTATAAAGCGACTGAAACAGTTGCTCAATATGGAATTTTTAATTTGATGAACTGGGCCGCTTTATTAAGTATTAACCTTGGTATTATGAACTTATTACCATTACCTGCATTAGATGGTGGACGATTATTATTCTTTGGTATTGAAGCAGTACGAGGAAAGCCTATTGACCGACAAAAAGAGGGTATGGTTCATTTTGTAGGTATCGTTTTATTAATGCTCTTAATGGTCGTAGTTACATGGAACGATATTCAAAGGTTCTTCTTTTAGGTAAAATAAATAGTAAAGTTCAAATTTTAACCTTATTCAGTCCTTTATCTGAATAAGGTTAAATCATTTTAATTATGGAAAGTAGGTGAGTTATTTTGTCAGACAACCAAAAAGAAAGACAACTATTTCTAACACTATTGCAACAGCTGCAATTAACAGAAGATGTGTATATGTCCTTTTTTGAACAAGGTGAGCTCACGCGTGTAACGGTTCATAAAAAGAATCGTATTTGGAGTTTTTCTATTAAACTTTCAAATATTTTACCTTTTAAACTATATCAATTATTCATTACGAGAATGGCTGAACAGTTTGCCAATATAGCTCAAACGAATATTTCTATTGAAACAAGAAATCCAGAGGTAAGTGAACAACTCATTACTGATTATTGGTTAACAGCAGTCAATCAAATTGATCAAATGTCACCAACATTAAAAGAACGATTAATTTCACAAATACCAAAATGGACGGGAAGTAAGCTTGTTGTAGATTGTGTATTAGAAGTAGAGCAATTGACGTTAAAGTCAAAATATGCAGATAAATTAACAAAGGCCTATATGAATCTTGGGTTCCCACAATTCACAATTGATTTTCAAATGTCTGATTTAACAGATGAAATGCGAATAGCGCAGGAAGAATACGTTCAACAGCGTCAGCTTGAAGAAGCAGAACTTGCTAGACAAGCAATGGAAGACTTCCAAAGTCGTGAAAGTAATAAAAGCGAAAAATCTCCAACTGTTGTACACGAAGGACCATTTCATTTGGGTAGTCAAATTAAAGAACAAGAAATTACTGAAATTCGTCGCATTCAAGAAGAAGAACGTAGTGTAGTGATCGAGGGATATGTTTTCGCCGTTGATATAAAAGAACTAAAAAGTGGACGTTCACTTTTAGAAATGAAAATGACCGATTACACAGATTCAATGTTAGTGAAAATGTTCTCCCGCAATGACGAAGATGCCGAAATGATGAAGTTGCTGAAAAAAGGTATGTGGGTGAAAGTGCGCGGAGCAGTTCAAAATGACACATTCGTTCGTGACCTAGTTATTATGGCTCAAGGCATACATGAGATTCATAAAGAATCTCGTAAAGATACAGCACCCGAAAATGAAAAACGTGTTGAGCTACATTTACATACGCCAATGAGTACAATGGATGCAGTAACGTCAATAGATAGTCTTGTAGCTCAGGCTGCAAAATGGGGGCATCCTGCGATTGCTATAACAGATCACGCTGTTGCTCAAGGCTTCCCTGAGGCTTATTCAGCAGGGAAAAAACATGGAATAAAAATTATTTATGGTATAGAAGCAAATTTAGTCGATGATGGCGCGCCGATTGCTTATGCAGAACAGCATATTGAATTAGATAGTGCTACATATGTTGTTTTTGACGTTGAAACAACAGGTTTATCTACAGCATACGACACAATCATTGAATTAGCCGCAGTTAAAATTAAAGAAGGAAAAGTCATTGATAAATTTGAAAGATTTGCAAACCCACATAGACCATTAACACCAAAGATTATAGAGTTAACACATATTACAGATGATATGTTAACAAATGCACCTGAGGTTGATCAGGTTGTTTCTGAGTTTCGTGAATTTATCGGAGATGCCATCGTAGTTGCCCATAATGCTTCCTTTGATATTGGCTTTTTATATACGGCTTATGCTAAAGCGGGAATTCAAGATGTTGTTCATCCTGTTATTGATACATTGGAATTATCACGTATGTTAAATCCAACTTTAAAAAGTCATCGTTTAAATACGTTAAGTAAAAGATATGGTATCGAATTAACCCAACATCACCGTGCTATTTATGATACAGAAGCAACGGGTGAATTAATGTTACATTTGCTAAAAGAAGCAAAGGAAAAAGGTATTGAATACCATGATGACTTTAATCAATATGTCGGGGGAAATGACAGCTATAAAACGGCAAGACCGTATCATTGTACGATCCTAGCAGTTGACAATGAAGGCTTAAAAAACATGTTTAAGCTGATTTCTATTGCCCATACACAAACATATCATCGTGTCCCACGAATTAGACGTTCTGATTTAATTAAGCTACGTAAAGGACTTATAGTTGGATCTGGATGTAGCAACGGTGAATTGTTTGAAACGATGATGAATAAATCTCCGGAAGAAGCAGAAAAAGTCGCCGAATTTTATGATTATATTGAGGTTCATCCAAAGCCGGTATATTCACAATTGATTGACGGCGGCGTAGTCCATGACGAGTGGAATTTAGAGGACATTATTCGGAAACTGGTAAAGCTCGGTAAAAAAATGGACAAGCCAGTAGTAGCTACGGGGAATGTTCATTACTTACATGAAAATGATCATATTTTTAGAGAAATATTAGTGAGCTCACAAGGTGGAGCGAATCCGCTTAATCGTCATAAGCTTCCGAAAGTACATTTCCGCACAACGAATGAGATGTTAGAGGAGTTTGATTTCCTAGGTCCTGATTTGGCAAAAGAAATCGTCGTAACAAATTCACAAAAAATTGCAGAAATGATTGGTGAAGTTGTGCCAATTAAAGATAAGCTCTATACGCCAAATATTGAAGGATCAAACGAAACGATTACAAATATGACCTATGAAATGGCACACAAAATTTACGGTGAAACGTTGCCTGAAATTGTTGAAAAGCGTATTGAGAAAGAGTTAGATTCCATTTTAGGGCATGGTTTTGGGGTTGTTTATTTAATCTCAGCGCAGCTTGTAAAAAAATCTCTTTCTGATGGTTATTTAGTTGGGTCTCGTGGTTCCGTAGGTTCATCCTTTGTGGCGACAATGATGGAGATTACCGAAGTAAATCCATTACCGCCGCACTATATTTGTCCTAAATGTCATTACAATGAATTCTTTACAGATGGATCTGTCGGTTCAGGATTTGACTTACCGAATAAAGAATGTCCTGAATGTGGAACAAGCTTGAAAAAAGATGGACACGATATTCCATTTGAAACCTTCTTAGGATTTAATGGAGATAAAGTACCGGATATCGATTTAAACTTTAGTGGTGAATATCAGGCCCATGCCCATAACTATACTAAAGAATTATTCGGTGAAGATTACGTATATCGTGCAGGAACAATAGGCACCGTTGCGGAGAAAACAGCCTACGGATATGTAAAAGGTTATGCAACTGATCACAATAAAACATTCCGTGGTGCAGAAGTTGACCGACTTGTACAAGGCTGTACTGGTGTAAAACGAACAACAGGACAACACCCTGGTGGTATTCTCGTTGTACCTGACTATATGGATATTTATGATTTTACACCTGTACAATACCCTGCAGATGCCCAAGATTCAGAATGGAAAACAACGCATTTTGACTTTCATTCCATTCACGATAATATTTTAAAACTAGATATACTCGGACACGACGATCCGACGGTACTCCGCATGCTACAAGATTTGACGGGTATCGATCCAAAAGCAATTCCGACCGATGATCCTGAGGTAATGAGAATCTTTTCAAATACAGAATCATTAGGTGTAACAGAAGAACAAATTATGTGTAAAACAGGAACACTAGGTATACCGGAGTTTGGTACAAAATTCGTTCGTCAAATGTTAGAGGAAACAAAACCGACAACCTTTAGTGAGCTATTACAAATTTCCGGTTTATCCCACGGTACAGACGTTTGGTTAGGAAATGCCCAAGAGCTAATCCATAATGGAACTTGTGTATTAGCAGAAGTTATCGGTTGTCGTGATGACATTATGGTTTATTTAATTTACCAAGGATTAGAGCCTGGTCTTGCTTTTAAAATAATGGAGTCCGTTCGTAAAGGGAAAGGGTTAACGGAGGATATGGAAAAAGCAATGCGTGCTGAAAATGTACCAAATTGGTATATTGATTCTTGTAAAAAGATTAAGTACATGTTCCCTAAGGCCCATGCAACAGCCTATGTATTAAACGCAGTACGCATTGCCTGGTTTAAAGTGCATCATCCGCTTGTTTATTACGCGACATATTTTACAGTTCGTGCAAGTGATTTTGATTTAATCGTCATGTCGCAAGGTTCTTCAATGATTCGAGCAAAAATTGAAGAAATTACAGCAAAAGGATTAGATGCATCGAAAAAGGAAAAGGATTTGCAAACAGTATTAGAAATTGCGCTAGAAATGTGTGAACGAGGTATGAGTATTAAAAAGGTTGACTTATACCGTTCGCAAGCAAGTGAATGGATCATTGATGGCAATTCATTGATTCCTCCGTTTGATGCAATTCCTGGGTTAGGAACAAACGTTGCAAAGGCGATTGTTGCTGCTAGGAGAGACGGAGAGTTTTTATCAAAAGAAGATTTACAACAACGTGGTCGTGTATCAAAAACGTTGATAGAATATATGGATCAGCTTGGCTGTTTAGAGGGCTTACCTGATGCGAATCAGCTTTCATTGTTTTAGTAAATAGAGAGGGATTTGTTGATTGTCGGTAGAATATTAGATAACAAGGATTTTAGTTCACTCAAGAGTGCTGTCGGGATAGACCACTCCTATAGATGCTCAATAATTAAGTGGAATCTATGGGTTGGTATTTGGGGCAGACTAGGGGTTCACTATCGTACTGTCGTTACTTCTTGATGCAACCGAGGGCTTTCCTTCGGATACAATAATCTCTCGAAAAAATACTATTTGAAACATGTGTCAAATTTACGCAAATTTGCATTCGATTATGTTTTATGCTATTGTAATGGTAATAATTTGTTGATAGTCTTGCAGCAAAAGAGTGGGTTTCTCCCGCTCTTTTCTGTTGTATGGCTTGAAAATTTCCGTATAAACAGTTGACGATGACTCGTTAATAACACCAGTATTTGGTGGAATTGCTGTTTCATTTCGTTATAATGTTGTAATTTGAAAATCTGCACAACATTTCGTTTTACTACGTTCTTTGTATATATAGACTACAACATGGAAATATAAGCTGTAAAAGAACAAGAACGTGTACGTTGGGAGGAAATTATGAGCAAAATACCATCAGTAATTGAAGAGTTTGTCACACCAATATTAGATGAGTTAAACCTTGAACTTGTTGATATCGAATTTGTGAGAGAAGGACGAAATTGGTTTCTGCGAGTTTATATTGATACCCCTGAAGGTGGAATCGATATTGACCAATGCGCTTTAGTAAGTGAAAAACTGAGTGTTGTACTCGATGAAAAAGATCCGATAGAACAAAACTATTATTTGGAAGTATCATCTCCTGGGGCTGAACGTCCATTGAAAAAAGATTCAGACTTCCAAAAAGCTATCGGAAAGTTTATTCATGTAAAAACATACGAGCCAATTAAAGATATGAAAGAATTCGAAGGCTACTTAACAGCATATACTGAAGTTGGCCTTGAAATGGAAGTTCGTATCAAAACACGTAAAATTAATGTTTTTATTGAAAAAGATAAGATTGCAAAGGCTCGTCTTGCAATTGACTTTTCATCATAACTAGAAATTTTAGGAGTGAATTTAGATGAGTAGTGATTTACTAGATGCTTTAACTGCTCTAGAACAACAAAAAGGTATTTCAAGAGATGTACTTATTGAAGCAATTGAGGCAGCCTTAGTTACTGCGTATAAACGTAATTTTAATCAAGCGCAAAATGTACGTGTTGATTTAAATTTAGAAAATGGCTCAATGAAGGTCTTTTCTCGAAAAGATGTAGTGGAAGAGGTAGAAGATGACCGTCTTCAAATTTCCCTAGAAGAAGCAAAGGAAATAAATCCTGCTTACGAGGTTGGGGATATTTTAGAACAAGAAGTAACACCACGTAATTTTGGACGTATTGCCGCTCAAACTGCTAAACAAGTTGTCACTCAGCGTGTCCGTGAAGCAGAACGTGGAATTATTTATGAAGAATTCGTTGATCGTACAGACGATATTGTCAATGGAACGATTGAACGTATGGATTCTCGCAATATTTATATTAGCTTAGGTAAAGTGGAAGCTGCTCTTCCAGTAAATGAACAAATTCAAGGTGAAGTCTATAAACCTCAGCAACGTATTAAAGTCTATATAACAAAAGTAGAACGTACAACACGCGGACCACAAGTTATTGTTTCAAGAACACATCCTGGACTTCTTCGTCGCCTTTTTGAAATGGAAGTACCAGAGATTTTTGAAGGAATTGTAGAGATTAAATCGATCGCACGTGAAGCTGGTGATCGCTCAAAAATCTCTGTACATGCTCATAACGAAGAAGTAGATGCAGTAGGTGCATGTGTTGGTGCAAAAGGACAAAGAGTTCAAACAATTGTAAACGAACTAAACGGTGAGAAAATCGATATCGTTGAATGGTCAGAAGATCCTGTTGTTTTTGTTGCCAATGCATTAAGCCCATCAAAGGTATTAGATGTGCAAGTAAATGAAGAAGAAAAATCAACTACTGTTGTAGTTCCGGATTATCAATTATCCTTAGCAATTGGGAAGCGCGGACAAAATGCACGCTTAGCAGCCAAATTAACAGGATGGAAAATTGATATAAAGAGCGAAACAGATGCCCGTGAGTTAGGCATTTATCCTTCAGAAACGAGCACTTTCGTACCACAGTATGATGATGCTGAAGAAGAACAAGAATCATACGATGTAGAATACGATTTATATCAAGACGACGAAGAATAATCATCTTAGAATACTCAATATTTATAAGTTCAATTACATATCGATTCATGTAATGAGCTAATAGGAAGGTGAATTCTCATGTCGACAAATAGAAAAGTACCACTACGTAAATGTGTTGTTACAGGTGAAATGCTTCCGAAAAAATCGATGCTACGCATTGTTCGATCTAAGGAAGGCGAAGTGTCTGTTGATCCAACAGGTAAAAAATCTGGACGCGGCGCTTACGTTTCAAAATCTGAAGACGCCATTGAATTGGCTCGAAAGAAAAATATACTAGAACGACAATTAGAAGCGAAAATACCTGATGAAGTGTACGACGAATTATTAAGACTAATTCGTAGGGAGTCGATTTTATGATAAACGAAAAGCTGTTCCAATTAATGGGATTAGCAGCAAGGGCACGTAAAATCATATCAGGTGAAGAATTAGTAGTGAAAGCGATACAAACTGGGAATGCTAAACTTATCTTGTTAGCATCGGATGCATCGCACAATTCTACCAAAAAAATTCAAGATAAATGTACGTATTACAATGTTGAGTATCATGTGATTGGTGATCGCTACCAACTGGGACATGCTACTGGTAAACAAGCACGAGTCGCACTAGCTATTGTAGATAGTGGTTTCGCGAAAAAAATGTCTAGTCTACTCAACGAAAAATAATCGGGGGTGAGCTGATGACCAAATTAAGAGTTCATGAATATGCAAAAAAAGTGAATAAATCGAGTAAAGAAGTCATTGAAGAGCTAAAAAAATTAAATATAAATGTTTCTAATCATATGTCTACGCTAACGAGTGATGCTGTGTCTCAATTAGATACTGTATTTAACCAACAAGGGAATACAGCTAAACAAAATACTTCATCACCAAAGCAGCAAGAAAGACAAACAAAACCTGTTTCTAATAGACAGGATCAACCAAAAAAAGAAACTAGAAAAGAAAATAAAATGCCTGAAAAAAACAACAATAATCGATCAGCTAATATAACACAAAACAATCAGAAACAATCACAAACACAAACACAAACACAAACACAAACACAAACACAAAGCAACGATAGAGCGAAAAATAAAAATCAAAAAAGCTTTAATCAAAATCAAGATAATAATCAAGGAAATAAAAAAGGTGGCTTTAATCAACGTAAAAAGCCGGGTATTCACGGTGGAAAGCGTCGTCATCCTAAAACGCATCAACCGTCACAGCCTATTACACCAAAAGAGTTACCTGAAAAAATTACATTCTATGAATCACTAACAGTTGCAGAACTTGCAAAAAAATTACACAGAGAACCATCTGAGCTTATTAAAAAATTATTTATGCTTGGTGTAATGGCAACGATTAACCAAGATTTAGATAAAGATGCAATTGAATTAATTTGTGCAGATTATGGTGTCGAAGTAGAAGAAGAAGTTCGCATTGATAAAACAGACCTAGAAGTATACTTTGAGCAAGAAGAAGTAAACGAAGAAGAATTAGTAGAACGTCCACCTGTTGTAACAATTATGGGTCACGTTGACCATGGTAAAACAACATTACTAGATTCAATCCGTAATACAAAAGTTACGGCTGGAGAAGCTGGTGGTATTACACAACATATTGGTGCATACCAAGTAAATATTGATGGTAAAAAAATCACGTTTTTAGATACTCCTGGACACGCCGCGTTTACAACAATGCGTGCACGTGGAGCGAAAATTACTGACTTAGCGATTATTGTAGTTGCTGCTGACGATGGTGTAATGCCTCAAACAGTTGAAGCAATTAACCACGCGAAAGCTGCTGAAGTGCCAATTATCGTTGCAGTAAATAAAATGGATAAACCATCTGCAAATCCTGACCGTGTAATGCAAGAACTAACGGAACATGGCTTAGTTCCAGAGGATTGGGGCGGCGATACAATCTTCGTACCTATCTCTGCATTAAAAGGTGAAGGTATCGATACATTATTAGAAATGATTTTATTAATTGCTGAAGTTGCTGAACTAAAAGCAAACCCTGATAAAAATGCAATTGGTACTGTTATTGAAGCACAATTAGATAAAGGTCGCGGTTCAGTTGCAACCCTTCTAGTACAGGATGGTACATTACGTATAGGAGATCCTATCGTAGTTGGTCATGCATATGGACGTGTACGTGCAATGGTAAACGATATGGGACGACGTGTAAAAGAAGCAGGACCTGCAACTCCAGTAGAAATTACAGGAATCAATGAAGTTCCACAAGCTGGTGATCGTTTCGTTGTATTCGAAGATGAAAAAACTGCCCGTCAAGTTGGGGAATCTCGTGCAATGACCGCTATCCAAGCGAATCGTTCTGAAAAACAACGCGTTACATTAGATAATTTATTCGAACAAATGAGCCAAGGTGATGTGAAAGAATTAAACATCATTGTTAAAGCGGATGTTCAAGGTACTGTTGAAGCAATGGTTGCCTCATTGATGAAAATTGATGTAGAAGGCGTAAATGTAAAAATCATCCATACAGGTGTAGGTGCGATTACAGAATCTGATATCACTCTTGCCGCAGCTTCCAATGCAATTGTAATTGGATTTAACGTACGTCCTGATGTTAATGCGAAACGTGCTGCAGAAGAAGAGGGCGTGGATATCCGTCTTCATAGAATTATCTACAAAGTAATCGAAGAAATTGAATCTGCGATGAAAGGTATGCTTGATCCTGAATATGAAGAAAAAATCATCGGTCAAGCTGAAGTTCGACAAACAATTAAAGTATCGAAAGTAGGTACGATTGCTGGATCTTATATAACTGAAGGAAAAGTTACTCGTGATTCTGGCGTACGTGTTATTCGTGATGGAATTGTTGTATTTGAAGGAGAACTTGATTCATTAAAACGTTTCAAAGACGACGCGAAAGAAGTCGCTAAAGGTTACGAATGTGGTATCACAATTAAAAACTTCAACGATGTAAAAGAAGGCGATATTATTGAAGCCTTCGTAATGGAAGAAATTAAACGCACGTGATCGTTTACGCAGAAGTTGAATTTATGATTCAAACTGCCCATTCGCTAAAGGAAAAACGTGCAGTTCTCCAACGAATGATTACTCGTACTAAACAGAAGTTTAACGTCTCAGTTGCTGAAATTGATCACCAAGATGTGTGGCAGCGTACAAGAATTGCTCTTGTTGCTGTCGCATCTTCAAAGTTAAGTGCAGAACGAGAAATCAACAATGCGCTGTCATATCTTCAATCAAATCCAGAGTGGGACCAACTAGATGTTTGGCGCGAATATTTATAAAGTTTTAGGGGATTAATAACCCTAACGAATAGTAGTTTAGGGGTGACAAAGTATGTCATTACGTGCAAATCGTATTGCAGAGCAAATGAAAAAGGAGCTTGGAGATATTATAGGTCGTAAAATAAAAGACCCACGCGTGGGCTTTGTTACTGTTACGGATGTACATGTAACAGGAGACCTTCAACAAGCAACAGTTTACATTACCTCTTTAGGAAATGAAAAAGAACGTCAAGAAACGTTAAATGCTTTAATGAAAGCAGCTGGGTTCATTCGAACAGAAATTGGTCATCGAATTCGCTTACGAAGAACTCCAGAAATAACGTTTGAGTACGATTCTTCTGTGGAATACGGTAATAAGATCGAACAATTATTGCGTAATTTAAATCAGCAATAATGAAATACCTTTGTGATTTCACAAAGGGAAAAATGTATAAAAAACAATCAAAAGCCTGCAACTGCATATTCACATGCAGGCAGGTTTTTTAGTTTCAAAATTTGTAACAATAGCCTTGAAAAGGGACAATCACTAGCTTTTTGTTTCTTTTAAGTTCAAGATGGATATAAGTTTCGATTGAGCGTGATAAAAAATCTACTAGTAGTATCGAAATTCTAAGCTCTCTAAGAAACATCCCAAATAAAAAGGTAGTATAAAAACATAATTTAAAACATGGAGGTTATCCAATGAATGGCATCCTTCCATTATGGAAAGAGCGCGGTATGACGAGTCATGACTGCGTAATGAAATTACGAAGAATATTAAAAACAAAAAAAGTCGGTCATACTGGTACTTTAGATCCTGGTGTGGAAGGAGTACTCCCAATCTGCATTGGGCAGGCCACACGTATTGCTGAGTACTTAACAGATTCGGGAAAAGAATATGAAGCTGTTGTCTCAATTGGTTTTACCACAACTACTGAAGATGCGGAAGGAGAAATTGTTGAACAGGATTCTTCGTTTAAAACAATATCTCGGGACAACCTTCAAAAAGCTTTAGAACAATTAACAGGCGAAATTGAGCAAACTCCACCCATGTATTCAGCGGTAAAAGTAAATGGAAAAAAACTATATGAGTATGCTCGAAAAGGAGAAGTGGTCGAACGGCCGATTAGAAGAGTAACCATTTATTCTTTAGAGCTTTTAGAGGAAAGCAGCGTAAAAGAATTTAAAGGGGAAGAAATCACTTTTAAAATTCGAATTGCTTGTAGTAAAGGTACTTATATTCGTACTCTAGCAGTTCAAATTGGAGAAATTTTAGGCTATCCTGCGCATATGGCTTCACTTGTTCGTACTAAATCGGGCACATTTACAAAAGAGCATTGTATTACATTGGAACAGGTTGAAAATGCAATGAATGAATCCAAGATGGAGGAAATTATTTATCCTGTAGAGTATGCTTTAACACAGTATCCATCAATTGAGCTCAACCAATCGAATGAAAAACAAATTTTAAATGGGCAAGTTCTTTCAATGGATGATTTATTAAAAGAACATGATAAAATAGTATTTGTGAAAAATAAAAAAGCTCTTGCAGTTTATATTCAACATCCTGAAAAACCAAATCTAATGAAGCCAGAGAAAATGTTCCCATTAGAGCAATAGGAGGCCAAAGAAGATGAATGTAATTCATTTGAAATATCCACACCAATTGAAAGAGGTTGACACTTCAACTTCCTACTCATTGGCACTAGGATTTTTTGACGGTGTACATAGAGGGCATCAAGCCGTTATTAAAAATGCGATTGACAAATCAAAAGAGTTAAATGCGAAAAGTGCTGTAATGACCTTTGATCCGCATCCTTCCATCGTATTAGGTGGGCGAAAGGAGAAGGTGTTTTACATAACGCCCCTTCAACAAAAGATTAATATTTTGAAAGATATTGGTGTTGATACTGTATTTGTTGTGCAGTTCACTTCTGATTTTGCAAAATTGTCACCAGAAGATTTTATTAAATATTTTATTCGTGATTTGAATGTTGTTCATGTAACAGCAGGGTTTGATTTTACATTTGGTTCTTTCGGAAAAGGAAATATGGCGACGATGGAATCTTTAAGCAACGGAGATTATGGTGTAACTGTAATTGATAAATTAACAGATGATGCAGAAAAAATAAGCTCCACGAGAATACGTAAGAGCTTACAAACTGGGGAAATGGAAGAGGTTCATCAATTATTAGGCCGCCCGTTCGAAGTGCCTGGGCTTGTTGTACATGGAGATAAGCGTGGTCGTACAATCGGATTCCCAACAGCAAACATCCAATCTGCTGAAGGAAGCTTTATCCCAGCAGTTGGTGTATATGCCGTAAGAATTTTAGTACAAAATAGATGGCATGATGGTGTATGTAATGTTGGATATAAACCAACCTTTAAAAACCCAGAGGATAAACAATTATCCATCGAAGTTCATATATTAGATTTTGATAAAAATATTTATGGTGAAGAAGTTGTCGTTGGATGGTATAAAAGAATTCGAAATGAGAAAAAATTTGATGGAATCGATTCATTAAAGGCTCAAATTGAAAAAGATAAACAAGAGGCCATTCGTTATTTTCAAAATCTTTAATGAAGGTCATTAAATTGAATATCTTGCTTTTAGATTTCAAAGTATGTTACTATTCATAAGTGCACTTAGTGCGCTAGCCTCAGCTCGGCTTTACGATTCTCCAACGACTGCTGTGCTGCTGGTGTAAAAAAATTTAATTTAGGAGGTCCATTTATTATGGCAATTACAAAAGAACGCAAAAATGAAATTATCGCTGAGTACCGTACTCACGAAGGAGATACTGGTTCTCCAGAAGTGCAAATCGCAGTTTTAACTGAAGAAATCAATGCACTTAACGAACACTTACGTACACACAAAAAAGATTTCCACTCTGAACGTGGTCTTCTTAAAAAAGTAGGTCGTCGTCGTCACTTATTAAGATACTTACGTGATACTGACGTTCAACGTTACCGTGAGTTAATCCAAAAATTAGGTTTACGTCGATAATAAAGCTTAAGACGTTTTCATTTGCTTATTAGGTTTTAAATTTGTTCAATCCAAAATTGTTATGAACAATATTTTTGCGATTGGCGAGATTAGACAATCCTGCAAACTAAACGTCTAAGTAGTATATGAAAAGCGGGAATTTTCCCGCTTTTTATTTATGTAAACGATATTTTGAAAAATTAAAATAAAGTTAATTTTTAATGGAATTCTTAAAATTTTGTATAAACTATATTTATAAATAACGCTTTATAAAAATAAATACTAAAATTTAACGGAAAAAACAGTTTTTTATTGAAAATATTTAGCATAGGAAAAACTTTTTTGATACACTTACTATGGTGTGGTATATAAATTGTTACGTCGTGTTTTATTAGAAAGGGGTTCACTCAATGACCGAAAAAAAAGTTTATACTTATGAATGGGCTGGCCGTCCATTAGTAATTGAAGTTGGCCAACTTGCAAAACAAGCAAATGGTGCAGCTTTAGTTCGTTACGGTGAGTCTGCTGTTCTTGCAACAGCTACAATGTCTAAACAACCAAAAGCATTAGACTTCTTCCCGTTAACAGTTAACTATGAAGAACGTTTATACGCAGCAGGTAAAATTCCTGGTGGTTTCATCAAACGTGAAGGGAGACCTTCAGAACACGCAATCTTAGTATCACGTTTAATTGACCGTCCAATCCGACCAATGTTCCCAGATGGCTTCCGTAATGAAGTACAAGTTATTTCTATGGTTATGTCATCTGATCCAAACGGTCCAACTGATATGGCAGCAATGATTGGTTCATCTTTAGCGTTATCCATTTCAGATATTCCATTTAACGGACCAATCGCAGGTGTTCATGTTGGGTATGTGGATGGTGAATTTATCATTAATCCAACTGTTGAACAAGTTGAAAGAAGTACTGTTCACTTATCAGTAGCGGGTAACAAGGATGCGATCAACATGGTAGAAGCAGGGGCATTAGAAGTACCTGAAGAAATTATGTTAGAAGCAATCATGTTCGGTCATGAAGAAATTAAAAAATTAATTGCCTTCCAAGAACAAATCGTTGCTGAAGTTGGAAAAGAAAAAATCGAAGTTGAGTTATTTGAGATTAACAAAGAAATTGAAGCACAAATAAAGGCTGCATGTGAAGAAGATATGAATGCAGCGATTCAAACTGTTGAAAAGCATGCTCGTGAAGATGCGATCTCTGCCGTGAAAGAGCGTGTAATTGCAAGCTACGAAGAACAAGAAGCAGATGAAGAGACGTTAAAACAAGTTAAAACGATATTAGATAAAATGGTGAAAGAAGAAGTACGCCGTTTAATCACTGAAGAGAAGGTTCGCCCTGATGGACGTAAATTGGATGAAATCCGTCCTTTATCTTCTGAAGTAGGCCTACTACAACGTGCTCATGGTTCAGGGTTATTTACTCGTGGACAAACTCAAGCATTATCAATTTGTACTTTAGGACCATTAGGAGATGTACAAATTATTGATGGTCTTGGTTTAGAGGAGTCTAAACGTTTTATGCACCACTATAACTTCCCTCAATTCTCTGTAGGGGAAACTGGTCCAATGCGCGGTCCTGGTCGTCGTGAGATTGGTCATGGTGCGCTAGGTGAACGTGCGTTACTTGCTGTTATTCCTGATGAAAAAGACTTCCCATATGCAATCCGTTGTGTATCTGAAGTTTTAGAATCAAATGGTTCAACTTCTCAAGCATCTATCTGTGCTTCGACACTTGCAATGATGGACGCAGGTGTTCCTATTAAAGCACCTGTTGCAGGTATTGCGATGGGTCTTGTGAAAAAAGGTGAACATTATTCAATTTTAACGGATATTCAAGGTATGGAAGATCACCTTGGCGATATGGACTTTAAAGTGGCAGGTACAGCAAAAGGTGTTACTGCACTTCAAATGGATATAAAAATTGATGGTTTATCACGTAATATTTTAGAGGAGGCATTACAACAAGCAAAAGCTGGTCGTATGATCATTTTAGAATCTATGCTTTCAACGCTTGCAGAGCCTCGTCAACATTTATCAACATACGCACCAAAAATTGAAGTGATTCGTATTAATCCAGATAAAATCCGTGATGTAATTGGTTCTGGTGGTAAAACAATCAACAAAATTATCGATGAAACTGGCGTAAAAATTGATACAGAACAAGACGGTACAATTTACATTTCATCACCTAATGAAGAAATGAACAAACGTGCAAAAGAAATTATCGAATCTATCGTTCGTGAAGCAAAAGTTGGCGAATACTATATGGCAACTGTAAGACGAATCGAAAAATTTGGTGCTTTCTGTGAAATCTTCCCTGGTAAAGATGGACTGTTACACATTTCTGAAATCCAAGAAGAACGTACCAATAAAGTAGAAGACGTATTAAAACTTGGCGATCAATTATTAGTGAAATGTATCGAAATTGACAACCAAGGTCGTGTTAACCTTTCACGCAAAGTTGTAATAAAAGAAGAAAAAGAACGCGCTGAACAAGCACAGCAATAGTTTTGAATAATGCTGCTAGGCACTGTGTAGAGTTTTTACAGGTGCCAGGCATTTATAAAAAATTGAAGAAAAACGCAAGCAGGAAATGAAGTATTTCGTTTTCTGTTTTTTATTTTCTTAGGAACATATTATCTATGTGGCTGAAAGGCAGAAAAATATTAGTTAAATCATTTTTAATTTAGAACATGAAAAAAGAGATGAAGAGTAACTCTCCACCCCGATTTTTTGGTTGGTAGACCAGCATATTTTATAGTTCTTGACGAAGTGCCTGAATAACTTCAATTCTAGTTGCTTTTCTAGCAGGTCTAAAGCCTGATAAAATCGCAACGAATATACTAATGCAGGCAGCTGTAACGACAAGTCCAATTGGAATTGACGAAAATGTTATTTCGCTTGTTAGTATATTTTCATCGGATAAAGCAAAAGAAACGATATAAGGTAAAAGAGCATTAATTATAAAGCTAATTCCATAAGATAGAACGACTGCAAGGAAGGTACCTATAATCCCAATCATCGCACTTTCCATTAAGAAAAGTCGTTGAATAATTGATGGGGAAGCACCAATCGCTTTTAGTACACCAATCTCACGTGTTCTTTCAGTTACTGCCATAGTCATTGTATTAAAAATCCCGATTGATGCAATTAAAATTGAAATTGTCCCTATAAATATAAGACCGATTTTAAAAATAAGGAAAAATAAATCAATTTCTTTAATTTGTTCAATTGGCGAATAAACAGGATAATTATTTTCTTTCAATGTATCTAACACGGGCATTACATTTTCAAGTGAATCAACATAGATCGTTGTTGAAGGATAGGCGATTATATTAGGCTGCTCCACCAATAACTCATCACTAAAAAGAATACTATTATCTATTTGGAAATCATAATCGGGTGTTTTTAAAATGCCGACAATTGTAAAGGTAGTAGGCTCTAAATATTCGTATGTCTCTTCATCTGAAAATTGTAGCTGGATCTTTTTGTTTAAAATTTCTCCTTTATAGCCTTCCTCTGATCCGTCATACCAAGAACCTTCTTCTGTCGCTTCTTTAGATTTTTGCTCTATTATTTTTCTATCTACTTCGTTTAGTAATTGCTGTGCAAAATGGTATCCAACAACGATTTCATTTGCGTTTTCTGGAAGACGCCCTTTACTTAAAGTAGTCGGTAGTTTTGCTTGTGCTTCCATATCAACCATCGTTCCAATAGATTCAGCTTCACGATCTTCAAATGTAGAGCGAATAGAACCACTAATTTCTTGTCTGTTTAATACAACATTTACATGATCGATATTTTGTATAAATTTTTCATCTTCATCCGTTAAGGGCTCCTCACCCCAAAGAGAAATTTCCGTTACAGACTCTTGATTTAAAATTTCACCTTTAACTGTCTCTTGTATACCAAAGCCTACCGAAGCAAGTATGATGAGAAATGCACAGCCCATCATAGCAGCAAGAATCGTCATCGTCACTCGAAGTTTATTTTTTCTCATATGTTGAAATACGAATGAAAGTTGGTCTTTAAATAACATAGTTTTTCTCTCCTAACAACAGGCCATCATGCATACGAAGTTTTCTATGGGCAATTTGTGCCACTTCCTCATCATGGGTAATAATCATAAATGTGATATTTTCTGTTTTATTTAATTTTAGTATTAGTTCAAGTATTTCTTTTTCAGTATTTGAGTCAAGGCTACCTGTCGGCTCATCCGCTAAAATAATAGGTGGATTTGTTATCATGGCTCTTGCAATCGAAACACGTTGCTGCTGCCCTCCTGATAATTCATTAGGATAATGATCTGCAAATTCTAATAATCCTACTTTTGATAAAATTTTATCAGTCATAATTTTACGAATAGGTGCTTGTATCCCTTTAATTTTTAGGGGTAGCTCTATATTTTCAAATACGTTTTGGTTCGGGAGTAACTGAAAGTTTTGGAAGATAAAGCCGAAATGACTCAATCTGAAAGCAGCACTTTGCTTTTCTGTAAATTTTGCAATTTCAGTGTTATTCACTTTAATGGAACCTGAATCAGGTTTCATGAATCCGGCAATGACTTGTAACAAAGTAGATTTACCAGAACCACTCTTACCTACAATAGAGACGATTTCTCCTTGTTGAATTTGAAAGTCTATGTCCTTTAGTACTTCAATTTTTTTCTCCTTTCCTTTTTTTCCGATTTTAAATGTGTGATTTAGTGATTGAACTTGTATCATGTCCTCATTCCTTTGTTTCTTGATTAATTTTAAGTATAGACAATGAAAATGAAGAAATTTGAAGGATATTTCTGAAGAAATTCTTAAGAAATTTGAAAAAAGTAGTTAAACTAGAGAAAAATATGCGTCTAAAAATGCTAGAAAATCATTATGAGATTCATCCGTAATGGCACAGGTGAATTCAGTATAATTGCATTCAGTTGAATGATTGAGCAGTTTAGCATATGATTATTTAATATTAGATTTTTGAATTAGGAGATAAAAACAAATGGTATCGGTATATACATGTCAGAATGGTGTTCGGATCGTATCAGAAGCAATACCGCATGTTAGATCTGTTTCAGTTGGAATTTGGGTTGGTGCAGGATCTCGATTTGAAGAAAGAGAAGAAAATGGGATTACCCATTTCATTGAGCATATGTTATTTAAAGGAACGAAAACAAGAACAGCAAGAATAATTGCAGAGGAATTCGATCGTATTGGTGGAGAAATCAATGCATTTACAACAAAAGAAAACACATGCTATTACGCAAAAGTGTTAGATCATCATGGAGAAATGGCTGTTTCTATATTAGCAGATATGTTTTTTAACTCTATTTTTGATCCAGTAGAATTAGAAAAAGAGAGGCAGGTAGTATTAGAAGAAATTTTAATGAGCGAAGATGCCCCTGATGACGATGTCCATGAGCAGTTATGGCAGGTGATGTATCCAAAGGACGCATTAGGTTTGCCTATATTAGGTAGTAGTAAAACACTTGAAACCTTCACAGCGGAAACGATTCGAAATTATATGACTAAGCATTATTACCCAGAAAATATTGTCATTTCTGTTGCAGGAAATATTACGAAGGATTTATTGTTACACATTGAGAAACTATTTAGTCACTATGAGCGCTCACCAGAAGTAGTTGAGCAAACTTTGACTTATCCAATATTCCATTCAGGTCGTTTTGTAAAAAATCGTGATGTGGAACAGTCTCATATTGCGCTTGCTTATCCGGGAGTTGGGGTGAAAGATGAGGATTATTTTAATTTTATTGTAATGAATAACATATTAGGCGGTAATATGTCCTCTCGTTTATTCCAAGAAATTCGTGAAGATAAAGGATTAGCTTACACAATCTTTTCATATCATTCAAGCTATATGGATGTCGGTTCTCTTACAATATACGGTAGTACAAACAATCAGCAGTATCCGCTCTTACAGCAATCGATTGATGAAACACTGATGAATATTAAAAGAGAAGGTGTAACGGAAACGGAAGTATTTAATGCAAGGGAACAGCTAAAGGGAAGCTTTGTATTGAGCTTAGAGGGAACTAATTCTCGAATGAGTCACAATGGTCGAAATGAATTAATCCATGGGAAGCATATTTCAATGGATGAAATCATTGCAGAAATTGATAAAGTTTCGTTGAATAATGTCAACAAGTTATTAGATCAAACATTAAGCGTCCAACCAGCCATTGCACTAATTGGACAGAATGTAAGCTAAACAAGTATCTATCTTATCTATAATTTTACTTAAAATAAAAACCAAAGTATTGACCATGGATACTTTGGTTTTTTTAGATCATATACTCTATTTATTTGTCATAAAATGTGTACAACGGTTTAAAACATCGTTATATAACCTAATATTGCTTCTTTTCATACCATTTCACCGAAACAAAATATGATAGAACTAATAACACGAGAGAAGCAATAGGTAATAATTTCATGTACTGCATCAACTGATTCACACCAATTTCCCTAATGAAATATTGAACAAATCCTGTTGAAAATACAGGGATAAAGACAATAGCAAAAATAACGAATTTCCCTGTTTGCATCCCAAATTTAATATAAATGGGAATTGTTATTGATAAATAAATCAATGAAGTAGACAAAATTAATACAAATGCAGAAAAAAGTTCCTTGAAAGATAATAGGTGAATAACCTCACTCGAAAAGTAAACGATAGGTGATAGAATAATAAGAGTAGCAATCGTGAGTAAAATACCTAAAATAAATTTACTTTGGACAATCGTTTTTCGCTCAATTGGTAATGTATTAACGAACTTATTCCATTGACTCATTTCCTCAAATGAAAAAGTTGTAGATACTTGTAATGCAGAATAAATAAGTGCCATTACAATTATTACCATCCCCATCTCTGTCATAAATGATAGGATAATAAAAAAGATAAAGATGAGAAACATTAATTTGAATTGTTTACTCAGTATGAGAAGATCTTTTATCAATAAAGCGCGCATTAGAAGGGGCCCCTTTCACAAAAAATAACATTATCTCTTCAATTGTTGGCTTTATAAGCTCAAAAGCTGTACTAACCTGATGTCGATTTACAAGAATTTCAAAGCCAAAGCTATTTTCCCGAACTGCAATAATAGCATCCTCAGGGAGATCTTTCGATTCATCTAATGTACCTCTCCAAATAGCATAGTCATATAAAAGAATATCTTTACTTTCGCTAAATAAGATTTCTCCATCATGGATGAGAGTAATGTAATCAGCAATTTTTTCAAGATCGCTTGTAATGTGTGAAGAAAACAAGATGCAATTTGTCTCGTCCTGCATATATTCTAAAAATAAATCGAGAATTTCATCTCTTACGATTGGATCGAGTCCGCTTGTTGGTTCATCTAAAATTAAAAGCTTTGGATGATGAGCAAGTGCAATTGTAATCGATAGCTTCATCTTCATACCACGGGATAGCTCTTTAATGGATTTATCCTCTGAAACCTTTAATTTTTTTAAAAGATTGAAATAATAGGATTCATCCCAAGTTGAAAAAACGTTTTTCATAATGGAATTAATTTTTTTGGCTGATAACATATCAGGAAAGTGAATTTCGTCAAAAACGACACCGATTTGTTCTTTTATTGCTTTTTCTTTTTTTACATGATGTTGCTCGAATATATTGATCTCACCATAATCCTTTTTTAATAAATTTAAAATACATTTTATGGTTGTGGTTTTTCCTGCACCATTTTCACCTACAAAACCCATAATAGTTCCTTTTGGTAATGTAAAAGAAACATCCTTTAATTGAAATTGATGAAGTTTTTTTGATAAGTTTCTTACTTCAATCGCATTTTGCATTTATACTTCCTCCTCTAGTAATAGTGAAAGTAGATCTAACACTTCCTTAGGTGGTAAATCTGCCGTTTTTGCAAGTTGAACTGCTTTCTGTAGATGCTCTTCTACTTGCCTTAGTAATTCCTCACGTAGAAAGTCTTGATTGCGTTCTGCAACAAAGCTTCCTTTTCCAGCAACCGTTTCAATAAATCCATCACGCTCTAAATCTGCATAGGCTCTTTTAGTTGTCATAACACTAATTTTTAAATCCTTTGCAAGACTACGTATCGATGGCAGGGGGTCCCCAGCAATAAGTTTTCCTGAAAGAATATTTTGTTTAATTTGTTGAGTAATTTGTTCATATATTGGTTTGTCACTTGCATTACTTAATTTAATAAACATTGTTGCACCACCTCGTTCCACAACTGTATATATACAGTATACACAGATGTGACACCTTTGTCTATTGAAAACTTTTCATTTGGGCATCACTCATAATTTAATCGCTGCATATGCTAACAATGAGCTCGGGAGGAGGGAAAACATGCTGTTATCGGAGCTTGCTGAAAAAGAGCTGATCGAAATGGAAAATGGTGTTCGTTATGGCTATTTAGCTGAAACAGAATGCGTTTTTGATCCGAAAACTGGAATAATTTACGGTTTTGAATTAGCAGATCAATCTGCTAAAATGCCTTTTCAAAAGAAAAAACCAACACAAACGATGTTTATTCCATGGGAAGAAATCCATTTAATCGGTGAGGATCGAATACTATTTCGAAAAGCAAAACCAACAAGAAAACAGTATGAATAATGGTAAATGAGAAATGGCTTATAATTGGTCAGGATGCGAGACTAAAAAGCTTAGCAAAAAAGTTAAGCAATGAAAATCGTACTGTTTATTACAAAAACGAAACGGTTTGGAATGAGGATTTAAATCGAACAGCTATTGACTTCCAGCCTAATATGGTTGTATTACCTATCCATCCTCTACCAATCCATGTACCGATCGTATTAGGATTAAAAAATTCCAAGATATTCGCAGGGAAATTAAATGAAAAATGGCAAGAAGTCTTAACGGGGCAAGAGATTCATTTCTATTTACAGGATGAATCTTTTATTTGGAAAAATGCTGCGTTGACTGCTGAGGCATTTCTTTCATTTTTCTATAATACAAAACAAGCAATCTACGGAAAAAAATATATCATTACAGGTTTTGGGCGCGTTGCAAAAATGCTAGCCCATGCTATAAAAAGTATCGGTGGCGAGGTTTGTATAGCTGTTCGATCTCATGTTCAACTAAATGAGGCGAAAGCATTTCAATATGAAGCGGTATATTTAGATCAAGTAGCAAGTATAGAAGGCGATATCTTCATCAATACGATTCCTGCGAAATGGGTCGACGAAAAATTTAACAATACCATTAAAATGCCAATATATGATTTAGCTTCCTCTCCAGGGTGTTTACAAGATGATGTAATTCGTGCGAATTATCAATTGTTGCCTGCACTACCTGGAAAATATTTTCCTCAAGATGCAGCTCATGTTTTATATGAATCAATAATTGGACAAATAAAGGGGAGAGAATAATGCTAGAAGGAAAACGTATTGGACTTGGTATCACTGCATCACACTGTACGTATGAAGATGTAGTGCCTAAAATCACGCAATTTACTGATGCAGGGGCGACTGTTGTACCGATCATTACTCATTCCGTATTAACAGCTGCTACTCGATTTGGAACAGGGGAAGAATGGATTGAAAAAATTGAATCGATAGCAGGGGAAAAGGTTGTCTCTTCTATTGTAGAAGCAGAACCCTTTGGACCAAAAAATCCACTAGATGCAATGGTTATTGCACCTATGACAGGTAACTCCATTAGTAAATTTGCAAATGCAGCGACTGACAGTCCTGTGTTAATGGCAGCAAAAGCAACTCTACGTAATGGATCTCCTGTTATATTAGGTATTTCTACAAACGATGCCCTCGGTTTAAACGGCATAAATATAATGAAGCTATTAAATTCAAAAAACATTTATTTTATTCCATTTGGTCAAGACGATCCATTTAACAAACCTAATTCATTAATTGCAGATTTCACAAAAATGCGTGAAACAGTGGAATATGCTCTTCAATATAAAAAACAGATACAGCCCTTATTTATCCAATATACGAAATAGTCAAAATTTATCTTACATTTCTTACACAAATGATTTAATTTATGATACAATTTTCAACATTATGTAACTAGTTTTTGAGGAGAGATGACAAGAATGACAAAGCAATTAACAGTTGCAATTGTGGGTGCAACAGGCGCAGTAGGATCAAAAATGAAAGAACAGTTAATTAAACGAAAATTCCCGATTAAACATATAAAATTTCTTGCTTCTGCTCGTTCAGCGGGGAAAGAAATCGAATTTGATGGTAAATCTTATATTATTGAAGAAGCAACACCGGAGGCATTTGAGGGCGTTGATGTAGCGCTCTTCTCTGCAGGTGGTTCGGTATCGGCAAAGCTAGCTCCAGAAGCTGCTAAACGTGGTGCTGTTGTTATTGACAATACAAGTCACTTCCGTATGCATCCAGAAGTGCCATTAGTAGTGCCTGAGGTGAATAGAGAAGACCTAGCAAAACACAACGGCATCATTGCAAATCCAAACTGTTCAACAATTCAAATGGTTGTAGCGTTACAGCCAATTCGTGAAAAATTTGGTTTATCTAAAGTGGTAGTGTCTACTTACCAAGCAGTGTCAGGTTCAGGTATTTCTGCAATTGAAGAATTACGTATTCAAAGTGAACAATGGGATGCTGGTAAAGATGTAGAAGCGAATATTTTACCAGCTAAATCTGATAAAAAACATTATCCTATTGCACGTAATGTACTTCCTCAAATCGATGTATTTACGGAAAATGGCTTCACTTACGAAGAGATGAAAATGATTAATGAAACGAAAAAAATTATGCATCTACCAGAATTGCATGTAGCAGCAACTTGTGTACGTGTTCCTGTCGTTTCAGGTCATTCTGAATCAGTTTATATAGAAGTTGAAAACGATGCTTCTGTACAAGATAT
The DNA here is from genome assembly GCA_023168345.1 of Lysinibacillus sp. PLM2. Classification (NCBI taxonomy): domain Bacteria; kingdom Bacillati; phylum Bacillota; class Bacilli; order Caryophanales; family Bacillaceae; genus Lysinibacillus; species Lysinibacillus sp. PLM2. The sequence continues at coordinate 1,378,597 of AP025689.1, forward strand.
TTTTAATGTATTAAACGATGCTCCTGGGGTTGTACTTCAAGATGATATATCACAACAAGTTTATCCAATGCCAATTTATGTTGAAGGTGAAGATCCTGTATATGTAGGTCGTATTCGTCAAGACTTAGATAATAAAAAAGGCTTCCACCTATGGATCGTTTCAGACAACTTACTAAAAGGTGCTGCACTAAATTCAATTCAAATTGCAGAAGCGATGCTTGAGGACAACTTACTATAATAGGGGTGTATTTCTAAAATGGACTTAGGTAGAATTGCCACCGCAATGGTGACGCCATTTAAAGAAAATGGTCAAATTGATTATGATGTATTAGAGCAAGTCATTGAATATTTAATCACCAATGGTACAGATACGATCGTAGTATGTGGAACAACCGGTGAAGCACCTACTTTATCTACCGAAGAGAAGCTTCAATTGATAGAGTTTACTGTTAAGAAAGTAAACAATCGTGTTCCGGTCGTAGCTGGTACAGGAGATAACGAAACCCACTATTCAATTGAAATGACGAAAAAGGCAGAGGCAATTGGTGCGGATGCAGCAATGTTGGTTGCACCGTATTACAATAAGCCAAATCAACGTGGATTGTACGAACACTTTGCGGCTATTGCAAAAGAAACAACTTTACCACTAATTGTTTACAACGTACCTGGTCGTACAGGTGTAAATGTTGCAGCGAAAACTACCATTGAACTAAGCAAAATCCCAAACATACAAATTGTGAAAGAAGCAAGTGGGAATTTAGATCAGATGACAGACATCTTAGCAAATGTTTCAAAAGATTTTTATGTGTATAGCGGTGATGACGGTTTAACTTTACCTTTACTTGCAATTGGTGGTCGAGGTGTAATCTCAGTAGCTGCACATGTTGTTGGAAATGAAATGCAAGCAATGATTCGTGCCTTTGAAGAGGGGCGCCATGCAGATGCTGCTGAAATACATCAAGCTTTATTACCATTAATTCGTGAGCTTTTCTCTAGTCCAAATCCAGTACCTATAAAATATGCAATGAGTAAGGTAGGCTTTAATATTGATAAAGTAAGACTTCCATTAGTTGAATTAGATGCTGAGGAAAAGTCTTCATTTGATCGCGTATGGAATGAATTTCAAGAAAGAGCCAAAAGTTTTAAAACTCATTCTTAATGGAAAAGAAAAGTGAGTGCCTGGCATTATTGTCGGGCGCTTTTTTGCATACAAAAGGAAATCCATGTATTTCACTTTTTATTTGTGATATATCCAATCACACCGTATAATGGGTATTAAGTGGTTGTTTTGTTCGGGTATTCAACTTTATTCAGCATGGGAGTAAATTTCCATGAAATCGGGTCAAATACAAAAACATTATTCAATTCAGCAACGTTATCTACGTTTGCTGAGTAAAGTTGAGCCTCCTGCATTTGCACAGATTTTGGAGAGGGGTTAATCGTTCTAACACGATTCAAAATCTGTTCATCGCAAGGGGCGCATTTATTAGGAGGAAAAAAAGTGACAATAACAAAAAATGAAGTAATCCGAGTAATCCCCCTGGGTGGAGTTGGAGAAATCGGAAAATCGATGTACGTAATCGAAATCGATGAGGAGCTTTTTGTCGTGGACAGTGGGTTAATGTTCCCAGAAGATGAAATGCTTGGTATTGATATCGTTATTCCAGATATAACGTATTTAGAAGAGAACAAAGAAAGAGTTAAAGGGATTTTCTTAACTCATGGACATGAAGATGCTATTGGTTCAATCGCATATGTATTACAAAAAATACAAGCCCCTGTTTACGGATCAAAGCTGACGATTGCATTAGCAAAAGAACATCTAAAAGATTTACCTGCTAAACATCATGTTAAATTCTTTGAAGTAACAAATAAAAGTCGCATGAATTTTAATTCAACATATGTGACATTTTTCCATACAACTCATAGCATCCCAGATTCACTTGCTATTGTGTTCCATACTTCTGAAGGTGCAATTGTTTATACAGGTGAATTTAAATTTGATCAATCGGCTAAAGGTAAATTTAAGCCAGATATAGCAAAAATGGCTCAATTAGGTGATGAAGGGGTATTTCTTTTACTTTCTGAATCAACGGAAGCTGAAAGACCAGGCTACACAACAAGCGAAACAGTTATAGAAGAAAAACTAGCAAAATATTTTTATTCGGCCCCTGGTCGTATTTTAGTTGCAGTATATGCTTCTAACTTTATACGTATTCAACAAGTCTTTACTCAAGCTCAAGTGTCACATCGAAAAGTGGCTGTAGTTGGTAAAAGCTTGGAGAAAGTCATTAACATTGGTGTGAATCTTGGTTATTTAAAAATTGACGAAGAAACTTTAATACCAGTTCAGGATATCCATAAATATGAAGATGACGAAATTATTATTATTGTCACTAGCAATCAAGGAGAACCACTTGATGCGCTAGATAAAATAGTTCGCAAGCAACACCGTGAAATCCGAATTAAAGATACTGATACAGTGCTTATTACATTTACACCTTCTCCAGGTATGGAAATTCAAATGGGGAACGCAATGAATAATTTAGCAAAAGCCGGAGCTACTGTTCTTTCAACTGATAAAAAAGTTCATGTTTCAGGACATGGAAGCCAAGAAGATTTAAAATTAATGTTAAATCTTTTAAAACCTAAATATTTTATCCCTATGCAGGGCGAATACCGCATGTTAATTGCCCATTCTAAATTGGCACAAGCAGTTGGAATGCAAAAATCTCAAATTTTTATTGCAGATAAAGGCGATATTGTTGAATATAAAAATGGTAAAATGCGCATGAGTGGTCGTGTACAAGCAGGCAATGTACTAATCGATGGAATTGGTGTTGGCGACGTAGGAAATATCGTACTTCGTGATAGAAAACTCCTATCTCAGGATGGTATATTCATCGTCGTTGTAACTTTGAACCGTGCTCAAAAGAAAATCGCATCAGGTCCTGAGATATTATCACGAGGATTTGTTTATGTACGAGAATCTGAAGAGCTAATTGTGGAAGCTACAGAGCTTGCCCGTGGAGTTATTGAGAAATATGTTAGTAAAGATACATTTGAATGGACAAACATTAAACAAGAAATCCGAGATACATTAAACACATATCTATTCCAGAAAACAAAACGACGTCCGATGATTATTCCGATTATTATGGAATATTAAAAATCATTTAATGAGGCATGGGAAAACGTAGCAAAAAGGGATTTTCTTAACCGAATAAACGGCTAAGGAAATCCTTTTTTCTTAAATAGACGTATAGATTTCATTACAGAATTGGGTGAAGTAAATGGCAGAAAATAAGAAAAGACCTTCTACAAAGGCAAAGTCTAAGGGTGGGCCACTAATTTTTGAAATTATTGGTTTACTACTCATTGCATTTGGAATTATTGTTTATTTTGAATTTGGTGTTGTAGGAAGTGTAGTTCAATCAGCATCAATGTTTCTCTTCGGAAATTTATATATCCTACTCCCATTTTTCTCTGTATTTCTAGCATTATTATTAATGATACAGAGAAAAGGAATTACATTTAAAGATCGAATTATACAAGGATCAATTTTAATCATTTGTAGCTTGTCAATCTTTAGTCATAGCTTTTTATTTGAAGACTTAACCAGAAGTGATGCAATTGTGACGGATTCTGTTTTCCGTGAGACGTGGAAAATTTTAATTGATAATGGAGGAATTGCCAATCGCAGTAATGCTCTTGGTGGTGGTATGGTAGGAGCATTGCTCTTTAGTTTATTCCATGTATTATTTGATGCGGGCGGTGCTAAGGTAGCAGCTTGGGTAATTTTATTTATCGGCTTGATTTTAATAACTGGTAAAGCACTTATTCCATTTATTTTTGAAAAAGTACCAGAAATAAAGAAAAAATTCGCTAGAAAAAGGAAGAATAAGCGCAGTAGTGGTAAAAGGGAATCAAACCGAACGAAGCGTCCGGTTCAAAAGGAAGAGTCACCAGCAAATGAAATTGTCGCAACAAGCATGGAAGAGCCACCTGTCGTTTATCAAGAGGCAGAACCCATTGAAGAACCGAAAATCTCTGCTTTTACGCAAAATATAAAAATGGATATGACAGAAAAGATTGAAGAAGAACCTGTATTAGATGAAGAATTTGAAGATGCATTAAAACAATCGGTGGAAACAAATATTGAAAATACAGACTATGTTTTACCATCGATGAATTTACTGCAACTCCCACCAGCACATGATCAAAGTGGTGAATATTCAGTGATTCAGATGAATGCAAAAAAGTTAGAACAAACTTTCTCAAGCTTTGGTGTAAAAGCAAGAGTAACACAAGTACATCTAGGCCCTGCCGTTACGAAGTACGAGATATTACCAGATGTTGGTGTAAAGGTTAGTAAAATTGTAAGTCTGCAAGATGACTTAGCATTGGCACTTGCAGCAAAGGACATACGTATGGAAGCACCAATTCCAGGTAAATCAGCCATTGGAATTGAAGTTCCAAATAGTGAAATAGCCATTGTTACATTGAGAGAAGTACTAGAGGCAAAAGAAAATAACCGACCAGATTCAAAACTGTTAATCGGTTTTGGTCGTGATATTACAGGGGAAGCCATCCTAGCTGAATTAAATAAAATGCCACATTTACTAGTTGCTGGATCAACTGGTAGTGGTAAATCAGTATGTATAAACGGAATAATCGTTTCGATTTTAATGCGTGCTGCTCCACATGAAGTGAAAATGATGCTTATTGACCCGAAAATGGTAGAATTAAATGTTTACAACGGAATACCTCATTTGTTAGCTCCAGTAGTAACGGATGCGCGGAAAGCATCACAGGCGTTACAAAAAGTTGTATCCGAAATGGAAAGAAGATACGATCTGTTTTCTCATACTGGGACAAGGAATATTAAAAGCTACAATGACCATGTACAAGCGTTTAATGAAGAAAACGATGAAAAACATCCGAAACTACCATACATTGTTGTTGTTATTGATGAGTTAGCAGACTTAATGATGGTTGCTTCGCATGATGTTGAAGATTCAATAACACGTTTAGCTCAAATGGCACGAGCAGCTGGAATTCATTTAATCATCGCAACTCAAAGACCATCTGTAGATGTTATTACTGGTGTCATCAAAGCAAATATCCCATCCCGTATTGCTTTTGCCGTATCATCTGCAGTCGACTCGCGCACAATATTGGATACAGGCGGTGCTGAAAGACTTTTAGGAAGAGGTGATATGTTATTCTTACCTGCAGGGTCGTCTAAGCCTGTCCGTGTTCAAGGTGCTTTTGTTTCAGATTCAGAAGTTGAATCGGTTGTTGATTTTGTTATAGAACAGCAAAAGGCACAATATGACGAATCCATGATTCCTTCAGACGAGCCAGAAAAAACGCTAGAAGAAGAGACAGATGAGTTATATGATGAAGCTGTTCAATTAGTATTAGAAATGCAAACTGCTTCCGTATCCATGTTACAAAGACGCTTTAGAATAGGCTATTCAAGGGCAGCGAGGATTGTCGATCAGATGGAAGCTCGTGGGGTTGTTGGACCACCTGATGGGTCAAGGCCACGCCAAGTTTTGGTAAATAAGTCTAGTGTTGAACAATAATCATAGCGAAATAATAGGTCAAATATTCGTAATTTTTAACAATTATTGCTGTTTAAATCTATTACAGTACAGAATTTTCAATAAATCTATTTTCTTTGTGAAATAAAAATGATATAGTAATTGACGATTAGTAGGAATGTTCAACATCAGATGTCTGACCTCTTGGTGGTGATTTTATGTCAATAAAAGCTGACCATCGTCATTTATATCTACAAGTTATCGATCGATTAAAATCGGATATAGCAAAAGGTATCTATCCTGAAAATGAAAGGATGCCTTCTGAATTCGAACTATCGAAAGAACTTGGAGTTAGTCGTGCAACTTTACGTGAGGCGTTACGACTATTGGAAGAAGAAAATATAATTATTCGTCGTCACGGTGTAGGTACTTTTGTTAATCCAAAACCAGTGTTTACATCTGGTATTGAGCAATTAACGAGTATCTCATCGATGATTGAAAATGCGGGAATGACACCTGGAATGAGATTTCTTAGTGCACAGGAAGAGCGTGCAACTGAGGAGGACATAGAAAGATTTAACTGCAATGTAAATGAAAGCGTTGTTAAAATTGAACGGGTAAAAACTGCAGATGGAGAACCGGTTGTTTATTGCATCGATAAAGTACCAGCTGCCTATTTACCTTGTGACTTTCTTCAAAACAATAATGCAGATTCTATTTTCTCTTCACTTGAACAAAGTGGTGAAATTCACATCGCTTATGCGGTAACCTTCATTGATCCGCATGTGTACCATGAAGAAGTTTCACCCATTCTAAATTGTGGAAAAGAAACAGCATTACTAGTCTTAAAGCAACTTCATTATGACGACAATGACCGTGTAGTACTTTTTTCAAAAAATTTTTTTCGGGCTGATAAATTCAGTTTCCATGTAATACGTAAAAGGGTGTAGAACATTCTTTTCCTGCTAATTACTAAATCCTTATGGGGGGAACTTAATAATGAAAAAACGTAAGTTTGGTTTCGCAATGGCAAGTCTTTTAGCTGTTGGTACTTTACTTGGCGCTTGTGGTGCTAAAGAAGAAGCTGACACAACAACTACTACAGATGATGAAGCGACAACAGAAGAAACACCGTCTGACTTCTCTGTAGCAATGGTTACTGACGTAGGTGGTATTGATGACAAATCATTCAACCAATCTGCTTGGGAAGGTATTAAGAAATTTGGTGAAGATAATGGCTTAGAAGAAGGTGACGGTGGTTACGCTTACCTACAATCTAATTCTGACGCTGATTATAACACGAACTTAAATAGCTTATTACGTCGTGATTTTAGCTTAGTTTTCGGTGTTGGGTTCATGATGGGCGATGCTGTATTAGAAATCGCTGAACAACAACCAGATGCCAAACTAGCAATCATTGACTCAGTTGCAGAAGCTCCAAACGTGGCTTCAATTCTTTTCAAAGAGCATGAAGGTTCATTCTTAGCAGGTGTGGTTGCAGGTAGCATGACTAAAACTGGTAAAGTTGGATTTATCGGTGGTATGGAAAGCGAAGTAGTCAAACGTTTTGAAGTTGGTTTCGTAGCTGGTGTTGAAGCTGTTAACCCTGATGTTGATGTTGAAATTTACTATTCAGGTGCATTCGACAAAGCTGAACTTGGTAAAACTGCTGCAAACGGTATGTACTCTTCAGGCGTAGATATTATTTTCCACGCTGCTGGTGCTACTGGTAACGGTGTATTTACTGAAGCAAAAGAACGTAAAGAAGCAGATCCAAATGCTAACGTTTGGGTAATCGGTGTTGACTCTGACCAATATGCAGAAGGTCAAGTAGACGAAGATACAAACATTACTTTAACTTCAATGTTAAAACGCGTTGACGTAGCAGTACAAGACATCGCTAAACAAGCTATGGAAGGTAACTTCCCTGGTGGAGAAACTGTTGTTTACGGTTTAGCAGATAATGGTGTTGATATTGCTGACTCTCGCGGTGCAATTCCTCAAGAAGTATTAGATTTAGTTGAAGAATACAAAACAAAAATCGTTAACGGTGAAATCACTGTTCCTGATAAATAAAATACACTCTAAGATATTCCTCATCATAGGGGCTAGACTATCTAGTCTCTATGATGTTTTTATGGATATCGATAAACACCATGTAGACTTTTTATAAAAGTTAGGATAAAAATTAAATATTCAAATACATTATTACATACACAATAAACAAAACTATATCGGAGATTGATAGATGAAAGGATTACTCTATTGTTTAAATAGCTCCTTTCATGTGTTAATTGATGGAACCTCTATTTTGGACAAGGGAGTGAAATGATGGAATATGTAATTGAAATGCTTGGAATCAGGAAAGAGTTTGGCGGATTCGTAGCAAATAACAATATCACCCTCCAAGTAAAAAAAGGCGAAATCCATGCTCTTTTAGGTGAAAATGGTGCTGGAAAGTCTACGTTGATGAACGTGTTATTTGGTCTCTATCAACCAGAAGGTGGAGAAATTCGAGTAAAAGGAAAAACTGTTAAAATAACGGATCCGAATGTTGCGAATGATTTAGGGATTGGAATGGTTCATCAACACTTTATGTTAGTTGATAAATTTTCAGTTACTGAAAATATTATTTTAGGGGCAGAGCCAACAAAACTTGGTGTAGTTAATATAAAAAAGGCTGCAAAAGAAATTCAAGCACTCTCTGAGAAATATAGTCTAGATGTGGATCCATATGCAAAGATTGAAGATATTTCTGTTGGAATGCAACAGCGTGTAGAAATATTGAAAACTTTATATCGTGGAGCAGATATAATAATTTTTGATGAACCGACAGCTTCTTTAACACCACAAGAAATTTCAGAATTAATGCAAATTATGAAGCGTCTCGTTGAAGAAGGTAAATCAATTATTTTAATTACTCATAAGCTTAAAGAAATAATGGAAGTTTCTGATCGTGTAACAATCATTCGTAAAGGTGAAGGGATTGGGACAGTGGTGACCGCTGATACAAATCCTGATCAGCTAGCTGAAATGATGGTTGGTCGCCAAGTAACATTTAAAACCGAAAAAGGTCCAGCTAATCCAACAGAAGAAGCATTACATATAGAAGATTTAGTAGTGCTTGACTATCGTGGTATTGAAAAAGTAAAGCATTTAAATTTATCTGTTCGTAAAGGTGAAATTGTCGGGATTGCAGGAATTGATGGCAATGGTCAGTCCGAATTAATAGAGGCAATTACTGGTCTTCGCAAAGTGAAGAGTGGGAAAGTTATTATGAACGGACAAGATGTTACGAATAAAAAACCACGTAAAATTACCGAAACAGGCTTGGGACATATTCCGTCTGATCGACATAAACACGGTCTTGTTCTTGATTTTACAATTGGTCATAACATGGTGTTACAAACATATTACCGAGAGCCATTCTCAAAATTTGGCATTATGAACTATAAAGAAATTTCAAAAAAGGCAAATAAAATTATTGAGCAATATGACGTTCGTACTGGCCATGGTGAAATATCACCAGCTCGTTCTTTATCTGGTGGTAACCAGCAAAAGGCGATTATTGGTCGTGAAGTCGATCGTAATCCAGAATTGTTAATTGCAGCGCTTCCAACACGTGGGTTAGACGTTGGTGCGATTGAATTTATTCATCAAAAATTAATCGAGCAACGAGATAAAGGAAAAGCGGTCCTTCTAATTTCATTCGAACTAGATGAAGTAATGAACGTTTCTGATCGCATTGCAGTTATTCATGATGGTGAAATTGTTGATATTGTGTTGCCTAATGAAACAGATGAACAAGAATTAGGTTTATTAATGGCTGGTCAACAAAGAACTGGGACTAGCGTGATAAAGGGGGACGAATAATATGTCAAATCGAGTAGTCAATATTCTCGTTCCTATCGTTTCCGTAATTGTTGGTCTAATAGTTGGTGCGATTGTAATGGTTGCATCTGGTTATAGTCCTACAGAAGGCTATATTGCATTATGGAATGGTATTTTTGGAGATTCTTATACAATTGGTGAGTCGATTCGTCAAATCACACCATATATTTTATCTGGTCTAGCGGTTGCTTTTGCTTTCCGTACTGGTTTATTTAATATTGGTGTTGAAGGTCAATTATTAGCAGGTTGGACTGCAGCAGCTTATGTAGGTTATGCAGTTGAAGGATTGCCTAACTTTATCCACCTGCCGTTAGCTTTACTTGCAGCAGCTGCTGCGGGAGCATTTTGGGCATTTATCGTAGGGTTCTTAAAAGCAAGATTATCAGTACATGAAGTTATTACGTCAATTATGATGAACTATATCGCTCTTCATGTAACGAATGCGTTAATAAAGGTATGGTCTGATGGCGGAGATAAAACTGAAAAAATTCAAGAATCTGCATCTTTGCGTTCACCGTTTTTAGAATCCATCACAGAATATTCTCGTCTACACTGGGGAATCATTGTGGCACTACTTATGGTTGCAGTGATGTGGTTCATTTTAGATAAAACGACTCGTGGATATGAGTTGAAGGCTGTTGGATTTAACTCACAAGCAGCGGAATACTCTGGGATGAATGTGAAAAAGAATATTATACTAGCGATGACGATTTCTGGTATATTTGCCGGTCTTGCTGGTGCAATGGAAGCCCTTGGTACATTCGAATATGCGTCCACTAAAGGTGGCTTTACTGGAATCGGCTTTGATGGAATCGCTGTTGCCTTATTAGGTGCAAATACACCGCTTGGGGTTGTATTTGGAGCAACACTATTTGGATCATTGAAGTTTGGTGCTAATAATATGCCAAACGAAGCGGGTATTCCAGTTGAGCTAGTTGAAATTGTAATCGCCTTAATCATTTTCTTTGTAGCATCTGGTTATGTTATTCGTTTATTATTCCAAAAATTTGGTAAGAAAAAGGAGGGGAAATAATATGAGTTTTATGGAAGTATTATATTTTATTGTCCCTTCTGCAATTTTTTATGCCGCACCATTAATTTTAGGTGCAATCGGTGCTCTTTTCTCTGAACGTTCAGGTGTTGTGAACATCGGGGTTGAAGGGATCATGGTCATCGGTGCATTTGTTGGGATTGTCTTTAATCTATTCACAGCAGATATGCTAGGTGGCTTTACACCATGGGCATCCTTATTAGCTGCGATGATCGCTGGGGCTATCTTCTCCCTATTTTTAGCGATTCCCGCTGTCTCTTTCCGAGCAGATCAAACAGTTACTGGGGTAGCGTTAAATATGCTAGGGATTGCAATTGCGTTATTTTTAGTAAAAATTATTTTCGATAAAGGGCAAACAGACTTTATTACTCAACGTTTCCCTCGTTTCAATATTCCTTTTTTAGAGGATATTCCAGTTATTGGACCAATGTTCTTTAAAAATGTGTATGGTACGTCTATTTTAGCCATTGCTGTTGCAATAATCGCATGGTTTGTAATTTTCAAAACACCATTTGGTTTACGTCTACGTTCTGTTGGGGAGCATCCAATGGCTGCAGATACGATGGGGATCAATGTTACAAAAATGCGTTATATTGGTGTAATGATTTCAGGTGCATTAGCTGGTATTGGTGGTGCAATATACGCGCAAACAATTACAAATGATTTCGGACACGCGACAATTAGTGGTCAAGGATTTATGGCTATTGCTGCCTTAATCTTTGGTAAATGGCATCCAATCGGAGCGATGGGTGCAGCACTATTCTTTGGTCTTGCACAAGCACTTAGTATTGCTGGGTCTTCGATACCAGTTATTCAAGACATCCCATCGGTATATTTATTAATATTGCCATATGTCTTAACAATTTTAGCCCTTGCAGGCTTCATCGGAAAAGCAGTAGCACCAAAAGCAAGTGGCATTCCTTATATAAAAGGACAAAGATAAGAAATTTAGTAATATTCTCTCATTGTACCTATCCAAAAAAGCCGAGCAATTTAACTGCTCGGCTTTTAATTATTCTTCGGTTTTTCACATCGTTTTTTTCATAATAATCTGCAAAAATAATTAAATACATATAAACTTTTGCATAAACCATAATAAGAAATGTATAGTAGTGTTATGAATTGTTATTATTTAGTTCTTTGGTGATAATTTGCCAATCAATGGGCTCATAAATAATATTTTCATCAACATGAGTCAAACTATTCGAAATTTAAGGCAGGAAGGGGTATTTTTTTGTTTTCAACAATTAAGATTGCAAAAGGTGTTTCACTACATATCCGACAATCTACCCAATTTAAAACAGTGAACTTTTCAATAAAATGGAGAAAGCCTTTAACGGTGAAGGATGCGGCGGAGCGATCTGTATTATCCAATGTAATGCAGCACTCCAATGGGAAATATACTAAATCAGCTGATTTCCGAAGCCATTTAGATGATTTGTACGGTACAGTTATGTATTTAGACGCCTCAAAACGTGGTAAAGATCATACAGTAGTCCTAAATGTAGAAACGGTGAATGATCAATATTTAGCGGAAACAAAAGTATTAGATGATGTAATTGATTTAATGCAAACGGTAATTTTCAATCCTAATTTTGAGAATGACCAATTTGTATCATCGATTGTTGAACGTGAAAAAGAAATGATCATCCAACGAATTCAGTCTATATTTGATGATAAAACACGGTATGCTCAACATCGTTTAACGCAAATTATGAGACCAAATCATCCAGCATCTATCTCAGCTAATGGTACGATTGAAGCTGTAAAAGAAGTAACTACTGAAAGCTTAACAAAAGCATATCATTCCATGATTAATGACGATAAAATTGATATCTATGTTCTAGGAGACGTAGATGTTGATGCACTTCAACAAAAACTTATAGATGCACTTCCATTTAAGGATCGTGAGACGATCCCATATCCAGAATATGAGGATGAATCGCAGGCTGAGAAAGAATATACAAATGAAAAACAAGATATGAAACAGGGAAAATTGCATATCGGATTTAGTACACCAGTTAAGTTCGGTGAAGAGGATTATCCGAAAATGCAAATATTTAACGGCGTGTTTGGCGCTTATGCCCATTCTAAGCTGTTCATGAATGTACGTGAACGTGAAAGTTTAGCCTATTATGCATCATCTTCCTATTCTTCACATTATGGTCTTGTCTATGTCGTTTCAGGGATTGAACCAGCAAATGAAAAGAAGGCAATCGAAGTTATAAAAGAACAACTAGAGGCAACGCAAAATGGTGAAATCACAGACCTTGAAATGAATCAAACTAAAGCGATGCTAGTGAATCAATTAAAAGAAGCATTAGACTCTGCTCGTGGCCAAATCGATATTTTTGACCAATATAAAGACTTAGGTGAAGACTTCTCAGTGGATTTATGGAAGGATCGCTGGTCGAAGGTTACGAAAGAAGATGTACAACAAATGGCATCACAACTCAAACTTGAAGCAATTTACTTCTTAAGTGGAAAGGAGGGCTCTAGTGATGCAAACAATTGAGTTTAAACAGCTTGATGAAACATTATATTATGAAAAATTATCAAATGGCTTAGACGTTTACATCTTACCGAAAAAGGGCTTTTCAAAAACATTTGTAACATTTACAACAAAATACGGCTCTGTTGACCGATCATTTAAACCGCTTGGCGAAGATGAAGTATTCACCGTGCCAGATGGTATTGCGCATTTCTTAGAGCATAAAATGTTTGAAAAAGAAGAGGGAGACGTATTCCAAAAGTTCAGTGAAATGGGTGCTTCTGCAAATGCATTTACTTCCTTTACAAGAACAGCTTATCTCTTCTCTGCGACGGATAATGTTTTAAAAAATACAGAAACATTACTTGATTTCGTTCAAGAGCCTTACTTTACAGAAAAAACAGTAGAAAAAGAAAAAGGTATTATTGGTCAAGAAATCACCATGTATGACGATCAACCAGATTGGCGTTTATACTTTGGGGTGATTGAAAATATGTTCCACAAACATCCTGTAAAAATCGATATTGCTGGTACGATTGAATCAATCGATAAAATTACAGCAGAACATTTATACACTTGCTACAATACTTTTTACCATCCATCAAACATGCTAATGTTTGTCGTAGGTGCCGTTAATCCTGAAGAAATGATTCAGTTTATTAAAGAAAATCAAGATAAAAAAGAATTTAAAGAAGCTGAAGAAATTGAACGTCATTTTGAAGACGAACCAACAGAAGTAGCTACAAAAGCTCGCGAGTTAAAAATGGATGTTCAAAAACCAAAAGTGTATGTAGGTTTTAAAGCAAAACAAACGGATTTAAGTGGAGAAGAAATGCTAAAGCATGAATTATCCGTTCAAATTGGTCTGGAATGTTTATTTGGTCGTGCATCTGAGTTTTATACAAAGGTGTACGAAGCTGGCTTAATTGATGAATCATACGCCTATGATTTCTCATTAGAAAAAGGCTTTGGTTTTGCCATTGTTGGCTCTGATTCAGCAAAACCAGATCAGTTAGCAGAAAGCATTATAGAAGAAATGAATAAGGCACAGTTCAATGAGGAAGCAATAGAGCGTGTGAAACGTAAGAAAATTGGCTTCTACTTAAGAGCTCTAAATTCCATCGAATTTATCGCAAACCAATTTACTCGTTATAAATTCAACGAAATGAATTTATTCGACGCTGTTCCTGTTATTGAGAAATTAACAACTGAAGATATACAAGAAGCCTTTAAGTCTATTCAAGGTGAATCACAGCAAACCATTTTTAAAATTTTACCTGTAAGTGAGAGAAATTAGAATGAAGAAATTTGCACTTGTTCTTGGCGCATCAGGTAGTATTGGTAGTGCCATCTGCAGACGCCTTGCACAAGATGGGTGGTCTCTTTATTTACATTACAATCAAAATGATGAAAAAGTAACATCATTACAAAAGGAATTAACTCTTGATTTTTGTGATCAAGAGTTTATTCCAGTTCATGCAAATTTTTCCGTTGAAGATGGAGCAGACAAATTATCAACACAAATTTTCGCATTGCAAGCAATAATCTTTGCAGGTGGTCATGCATACTATGGACTAGTTGAAGATACCCCTCCTAGTGAAATGGAAAAACTTTGGCGAGTTCATGTTCAAAATCCAATTCGATTACTTGCACTCTTATCAAATAAACTTCGAAAAAATGATGTGAGCTATTGTCTATTTATCGGATCAATTTGGGGTGAGGCAGGCGCTGCTTTCGAATCTGTGTACGCAGCAGTAAAGGGTGCTCAGCATGCTTTTGTAAAGTCCTATGCAAAAGAAGTGGCTTCTAGTGGAATGAGGGTTAATTCTATTGCCCCTGGTTTAATCGAGACGGTCATGAACCATCATTTATCAGAAGAAGAAAAAATGGAAATTTATGAGGAAATTCCTCTAGCTCGCGCCGGTGAAACCCGAGAAGTTGCCAATATGGTTGCCTTTTATATTAGCGGCCAAGCAGACTATGTAACAGGACAAATTATACGTTTAAATGGTGGTTGGTACATATAATCTCTGAATTTGCTCATACTAATTTTGCAAAGGAGGAGATACAAATGGCATTATTGGAAAACTGGGAAAAATGGACTTCATTTTTAGGCCAACAAGTTGAAAATGCACAAGAAACAGGCATGTCTAAAAAAATGATTGAAAATACTGCTGTGCAAATTGGAAACTATTTAGCTAAAAATGTAGACCCTAAAAACGAACAAGAACGCGTGCTTTCTGATTTATGGGGAGTCGCAAGTGATGATGAAAAACATGCCTTAGCGAATTGTGTTGTTAAACTCGTTCAGCAACATCGTGTTCAATAGTTCTTACTTGTGATAGTTTAACCTAATATTTGATTGAGGCGTAATCTCTCACAAGTATAGAATGCTATCTCACAATTAGTGAGCCTCATATATTTTATGATAAAAGGAGGCTTGTCCTCCTTTTCTTATTCTAAAAAAGTTTTTCAAAACATAGTAAGAAATTCATTTTTTTCAGATAAACTACTGAATTTTGTAAAAATATTATTATTTATGTGAATTTGACATTTTTTTGTCTATTTGTAACTTTTCAATACATATAAAATCCGCTATGATGAAACTATTAAAGATATTTTTCGTTTCAATAGTAAGGGGACGATTGTAGATGAGTGAATGGTATTTTGAATATGAGATCCAAGTAAATCGTCCGGGATTATTAGGTGATATTGCATCCCTACTCGGTATGTTAAGGGTGAATATTGTCACGATAAATGGTGTGGATGAAAGTAGACGTGGCATGTTATTAATGGCGGAAAAAGAGGAATCCATTCAACGTTTTATCACGATTGTATCAACAATGGAAAATATCCATGTTACAAAATTCCGTCAACCTAAAATCCGAGACCGTTTAGCAGTTCGTCATGGACATTATATTCCTCGTGATGTAGATGAAAAAAATACATTTCGTTTTGTTCGTGATGAATTAGGTATTTTAGTGGATTTTATGGCAGAACTCTTTAAAAAAGACGGTCATAAATTAATCGGAATTCGTGGAATGCCTAGAGTTGGTAAAACAGAGTCAGTAGTTGCAGCGAGTGTGTGTGCAAACAAAAAATGGATATTTTTATCATCGACAATGATTAAACAAACTATTCGTAATAAGTTAATTGGTGATGAGTATAACAATAATAATATTTTCATCCTAGATGGTGCTTTAACTCAACGTGCTAATGATGAGGGCCATTTAAGACTTGTACGAGAAATTATGAGTACGCCAACGATTAAAGTTGTTGAGCATCCAGATTTATTTGTCAAATTGTCCGATTATAAAATTGAAGATTTCGATTATATTATCGAATTACGTCATGATTCAAACGAAGAAATTACATACGACATGATGTTGAAAAATCAAATGATGTCACAATCAGACCAATTTGGAGGATTTAATTTTTAATAAAGAAGTAGGTGTTTACAAGTGGCAGAGCTCGGAACTCGGTTAAAAGAAGCTAGGTTGTCGAAAGGATACAGCTTAGATGATTTACAAGAAATAACAAAAATTCAAAAAAGATATTTAGTAGGTATTGAAGAAGGAAATTACTCTATCATGCCAGGAACTTTTTACGTGCGAGCATTTATTAAACAATATGCTGAGGCAGTAGGGTTAAACTCCGATGAACTATTAGAAGAATTTAAAGGTGAAATTCCTAATAACCAACCAGAAGATGTTGCACAATCGATTTCCTATAGCTCTACACGTAGAAGTGTATCCTCAAGATCTTCTAGCCGTATGATGGAAACTATGCCGAAAGTCATCGCAGCATTATTTTTAATTGTCATTCTTGCAGTTGCATGGTTTTTATATTCTCAAAAAGTACAAAATACTCCTGAAGAAGTTGAAGATGATTTTAATCAATTACAGTATGACCAAAAAAATCCAACGCCAACAGAAAATGCTCCGAACAATGGAGATGAAGAAAATTCAGATTCAGTAGAAGCTCCTCCTGTAGAAGAAGAGCCGGTTGATGAAGAACCAACTGTGACTCAAACAATTTCTCCAGGTGAAGTACAGTCTGATGGTGAATCAACTATTTATGAATTAACTGGCACTGAGTCAATGAACATTCGAGTTGAAGTATCAGGCTTATCATGGGTCGGTATTCGAAATGAAAATGCTGAAGAACAAGTAGAAGATCGTGTATATAACGCAGGAGAAGTTGTTGAACATGATTCAACAGAAAATGGCTATGCTCGAATTCGACTTGGAGATGCTAACAATGCGAAAGTATTCGTAAATGATGAAGAAATAGAATACGTGTTAGATCCATCTGAACCGGGTAATTCTACGCAAAATATAATTATTACGTTTTCTCAAGAACAATAGTCATCATCAAATGATGGCTATTTTCTTTCAATATGAAAGGTGTTTTTTTACATGAATATACCAAACAAAATTACAGTATCACGAATCTGCTTAATCCCACTATTTGTCATTGTTATGATTATGGACTTTGGCTGGGGAGACATTATGATTTTAGGTGCAAACATGCCTCTTGAACATTTCATTGGTGGATTGATTTTCATTATTGCATCGTGTACGGACTGGGTGGATGGCTATTATGCGCGGAAGTACAATTTAGTTACAAATCTTGGGAAATTTTTGGATCCACTAGCAGATAAATTATTAGTATCCGCTGCATTTATTGTATTAGTTGAACTTGGCTATGCACCAGCTTGGGTTATTATCATTATTTTAAGTCGTGAATTTGCGGTAACTGGACTTCGTGCAATTTTAGCTGGTGAGGGTGAAATTGTTGCAGCAAGTCAATTAGGTAAAATTAAAACATGGACACAAATTGTAGCCATTGCATCGCTCTTATTGCATAATATATTTTTTGTCATGTTTGGCATACCTTTTGATTTAATTATGCTATATGTTGCATTGTTCTTTACGGTTTGGTCAGGTTGGGATTATTTCTATTTAAATCGCAAGTCTTTATTAGAGTCGAAATAAATCAAGTACCAGGTACTGTTTATATACTAGTTCCCCAAAAATTACATGTAGATAATTTTGAAAGCCAGTGTTTTTATGCACTGGCTTTCTATGTATGTCGAGAATTTCATCAGAATATATTAAACGATGATTATTGATTCGTCATGTCTTTAATATTAGTTGTATTAAAAGTGCTACGAATGTAAAGTTAAAGTATTAAAACTGAAATTCTAAAAAAGCGAGGTTAAATGATGAACGCCGAGATTATTGCTGTTGGTTCAGAGTTGTTACTAGGTCAAATCGCAAATACAAATGCAAAATTTATCTCCAATCAACTCTCTGAGTTAGGTATTAATGTTTTTTATCACACAGTTGTAGGAGATAATCCTGGACGTTTAAAAGAAGCTATTGAAGTAGCTGAGAAGCGTGCAGATTTAATCATTTTTTCTGGGGGTCTTGGGCCTACAAAGGATGACTTAACAAAAGAAACAATTGCAAGTCATCTGAATGTGCCATTAACGCTTGATAACGTTGCTCTAACTTTCATAGAAGAATTTTTCGCTAAACGTGGAAGAGCAATGACAGAAAATAATCGAAAACAAGCACTCGTATTAGAAGGCTGTGAGGTGCTAGCGAATCATCATGGAATGGCTCCAGGAATGTATTTTGAAAAGGATGGACGTACTTATATGTTATTGCCGGGTCCTCCTAAAGAGCTTGAACCAATGTTTCAATTTGAAGCAAAGCCTATACTTGCCAAACGATTGAATTTAGATGGTACGATTATTTCCCATGTGTTGCGTTTCTATGGAATTGGAGAAGCAGAGTTAGAAGTACAGATCCAGGACATATTAGATAATCAATCAAACCCAACAGTTGCTCCTTTAGCTTCGGACGGAGAAGTTACATTACGTATCACAGCAAAAGCGGCTACCGAAGAGGAAGCTTGGAAATTAATAGATCAGAAAAAAACGGAAATTTTAGCAATTGTAGGTGAATTTCAATATGGCGTGGATGATGATTCATTAACTTCCAAAACAGTTGAAATGTTACTACATAATGGATTAACGATTTCGGCAGCGGAAAGTTTAACAGCTGGTCTCTTCCAATCGGAATTAGCTGAAATTTCGGGTGTAAGTGGAACTTTGGTAGGTGGATTTGTCACATATACTGAACAAGCAAAAATAAAACAGCTCGGGATTGAAAAAGAGCTGCTAGAAAAGTTTGGTGTTGTGAGTAGTGAGTGCGCAGCAGCAATGGCAGTAAATGCTCGAAAGCTGATGGGAACGGATATCGGGATCGGGCTAACAGGTGCTGCCGGCCCAGAACCCCATGATGGTCAACCGGCAGGAACTATTTGGATTGGCTTTTCAATTGGAGATACACTTGTCACTCGCAAGTTAGAATTGAGTGGAATGCGCAATACAAACCGATTACGCGCGGTAAAGTACACATGTAGCTATTTAATGAGATTGTTAGCAGAAAAGGGTTACGATCGAGTTTGATTTAGTCATGTTGAGAGATTCAAGATTTAGTAAGAAAATCACATTTTCGTAGTTTATTAATGGCTTAAATTTTTATTTTGCCCTAAAAACGAAAATATGTTCGCTTTTTTCTTGAATCTTTCTCAAAAAAGAAGTATAGTAGAGACATAAGAAATAATGATTCATTTTCTGTTAAGGAGGAAATCTTTTGAGCGATCGTAAAGCGGCCTTAGATATGGCGTTAAAACAAATTGAAAAACAATTCGGTAAAGGTTCTGTAATGAAACTTGGTGAAAAGGCGGACCTTCAAATTGAAACAATTTCAAGTGGTTCGTTAGCACTTGATGCTGCACTTGGAGTTGGTGGATACCCAAGAGGACGAATTATTGAAATATATGGACCAGAATCTTCTGGTAAAACGACAGTTGCTCTTCATGCAATTGCTGAAGTTCAAGCAAAAGGTGGACAAGCTGCATTTATCGATGCAGAGCATGCTCTTGATCCAGTATATGCACAAAAATTAGGCGTAAATATTGATGAATTAATTCTTTCACAGCCAGACACAGGGGAACAAGCTCTCGAGATTGCTGAAGCATTAGTTCGCAGTGGCGCAATCGATGTAATCGTTATTGACTCTGTAGCTGCCCTTGTACCTAAAGCTGAAATCGAAGGTGAAATGGGCGACTCTCATATGGGTCTACAGGCTCGTTTAATGTCTCAAGCGTTGCGTAAACTTTCTGGTATTATTAATAAATCAAACACTTTAGCGATTTTTATTAACCAAGTTCGTGAAAAAATTGGTGTAATGTTTGGTAATCCAGAAACAACAACGGGTGGCCGAGCATTAAAATTCTACGCTACAATCCGTCTTGAAGTTCGCCGTGCTGAAACAATCAAACAAGGTACCGATATGATTGGTAATAAAACAAAAATTAAAGTTGTTAAAAACAAAGTTGCACCACCATTCCGTACTGCAGAAATTGATATTATGTTCGGTGAAGGGATTTCAAAAGAAGGAGAAATCGTAGACTTAGGTGCAGAGCTAGATATCATTCAAAAAAGCGGCTCTTGGTACGCATACGGAGATGAGCGTATAGGGCAAGGTCGTGAAAATGTAAAACAATTCTTAAAGGCAAATCCAGAAATTCGAGAAGAAATTTCTAATAAAATACGTGAATCCTATGGTATGGTAGCTGGTGCATATACAATTGCAGCCCACGATGAAGAAGAAGAAGAAATGCCAGAAGAATTAGCACTTTTATTAGATGAGGAATAGTTTTTAATAAAAAGCGCCGTTCTCTAGATAGAGAATGGCGTTTTTGATATAAATCTTTACAATTCCTATAAAAAATTTTAAATGAATAACTTTATATGAATAACAGTAATTTTGTAGATAAATTTATAAAATGAAGACATCATTTTCAAAACTAAAAGAATAAGAACTACCCAAATTTTCACTATTATGAATGAATCCTGTAAAATGTTACAATAATAATGGTAATTAGGAATAATATTGGAATCCTAGTTATTTATGAAACCATGAGGCCATGTTTGTGTTTCATACATTGTTTTGGGTGTGTTATCAAACCTACTAACTGTAGCAATCCTTGACATAGCTAATATGGAGCTATACAATTAAAATTGTATAATTTTTTAATTATGACATGAAATAGGCAGTATGTTGATTGAATTTTCAATATATAGCCGACTGAAAATGAAATGATTATAGCAAGAGGAGGTGTTCAAATGTTTGAATACATTATCTCCGCTTTGCTTGGATTCATCGTCGGTGCCGCTGTTATCTATTTCTATATGAAAAAAGTGAATGAATCAAAAGTGAATGGTGCGAAATCTTCTGCTGAGCTTATTTTGGATGAAGCGAAGCGTGAGGCAGAAGCCTTAAAGAAAGAAGCACTACTTGAAGCAAAAGATGAAACTCACAAAATTCGTACTGAAGCAGAAAAAGACATCCGTGAACGCCGGTATGAGCTTCAGAAACAGGAAAACCGGTTATTGCAAAGAGAAGAAAATCTTGATCGCAAGGATGAAACTCTGAATAAGAGAGAATCGAGCTTAGAGCGGAAAGAAGAAATTCTAGCCGAAAGACAACAGCATATTGAACAGATGGAAAGTAAAGTGGAGGAACTCGTTGCGACACAAAAATCAGAACTTGAACGCATTGCGGCTTTAACACGTGAAGAAGCAAAAGACATCATTATCAAAAATGTTGAAAATGAACTTTCGACAGATATTGCAGTGATGACAAAAGAAGCAGAAACACGTGCCAAAGAGGAATCTGAAAAGAAAGCACGAGAAATATTATCACTTGCCCTGCAACGCTTCGCGGCAGATCACGTTGCAGAAACAACTGTGTCGGTTGTAAACTTACCGAATGACGAGATGAAAGGCCGTATTATTGGTCGTGAGGGTCGTAACATTCGAACACTTGAAACACTTACTGGAATCGATTTAATTATTGATGATACACCAGAAGCTGTAATACTTTCTGGTTTTGACCCAATTCGCCGTGAAACAGCACGTCTTGCCCTTGAAAAACTGGTACAAGATGGGCGTATCCACCCAGCTCGAATCGAGGAAATGGTGGAAAAATCACGCCGTGAAATGGACGAGCAAATCCGTGAAACAGGTGAACAAACGACATTTGAAGTAGGCATTCATAATTTACATCCAGACTTAATGAAAATTTTAGGTCGTATGAAATATCGTACAAGCTATGGTCAAAATGTATTAAAACACTCCATAGAAGTTGCTCATCTTTCTGGACTACTTGCTGCTGAGCTTGGTGAAGATGTACTTTTAGCAAAACGTGCAGGCTTATTGCATGATATTGGAAAAGCAATCGATCATGAGGTTGAAGGTAGCCATGTAGAAATCGGAGTAGAACTCGCAACGAAGTACAGAGAGCATCCAGTTGTTATTAACAGTATCGCTTCTCACCATGGTGACACAGAACCAACATCTGTAATTGCAGTAATTGTTGCAGCAGCAGATGCTTTATCTGCAGCGAGACCTGGTGCCCGTAGCGAAACACTTGAAAACTATATTAGACGTCTTGAAAAACTTGAAGAGATTTCAGAGTCTTATGAAGGCGTAGAAAAATCCTTTGCAATTCAAGCTGGACGTGAAATTCGTATTATTGTACAGCCAGATAAAATTGATGACTTAGCCGCACATCGTTTGGCGCGTGATATACGTAAACGAATAGAAGAAGAACTTGATTACCCAGGTCATATTAAGGTGACTGTAATTAGAGAAACACGTGCAGTTGAATATGCGAAATAAAATAAAAAGTCGACTCATTTCGAGTCGGCTTTTTATTTTGTAACATTGTGTCTTATTTGCGTCTAAAATTAACTCCCCAATACTTAAGTACAAATACACACCCATATTTCAATTTATGAAGTTATAGTAATATATTTTCTATTTTATGGAATAAACAGAGGAGGAACATTAATAATATATAAAGGTAATATAAATCATGATAGTTATTATGTCTTAAAAAAGGGGGGGTAATTTGATCGATATCCATAGTCACATATTGTGGGATGTAGATGATGGCCCATCTTCAATGGAAGAATCACTTGAAATTTTAGAACGGGCTAGCCATGATGGGATTCATGGAATGATTGCGACTTCTCATTACAAACATCCCCTTTATTCAGTAGCGTTTCAAGATGTAGAAGAAAAAATAAATCTACTACAGGAAGAATTAATGAAAAATAATATTCCTATTACATTATATGTTGGTCATGAAGTAAGACTATCTAATCATATAATCAACTCACATCAAACAATGCAATATCATACTCTCGCGAAGTCTAGATATCTCTTATTAGAACTACCATCATCCACAGTTCCGCTTTATACAATTGCTATTATTCAAAATTTAATAGAAATCGGAATTACACCAATTATCGCTCATCCCGAACGAAATATCGCAATTTTAGAAAGACCAGCTATTTTAGAAAAACTAGTTAATAACGGGGCATTTGCTCAAATCACCGCAGGAAGTATAACAGGACATTTTGGTAGGCAAATACAAAAACGCTCTCTTCAATTCATTCAATCGAATTTGGTTCATACATATGGATCAGATGTACACCACTTAACTAAAAGACCCTTGTTATTTAAGGAAGGATTAGCTTATTTAGAGAAAAAGAAACTATCCAGTAAAGTGGATAGTTTTTTAAAAAATAATCAAAGAATTATTAACAATCAACCTCTTATTTTAATGGAACTGGAACATAGTAAAATGTGAGAAGAAAAACGGTATCCGTGAAAAGCTGGTCATTTATAGTCTTTATAAAATAACCTTCTAAAAGAGAAGTTTGCCCTATAAACTCGTAAAACTATGGACATAGGGGTAAACTTCTTTTTTACTATGAAGATATTGTTTACTAAATACTTTTTTATTAATTTTAATTCATTGAAACTAGGAATATTTTTATATATTACGGCATTATAATAAATATCATTTTTAAGAAAATCATTAAATTTAGGTAAAAGTGCTCATGAAAATACTGTAATAATCTTACTGTCAAAATAATAACTTGGCAAAGGACATTTCGATTAATAATCAAAAAGTATGATGAATAACTTGTACTATAAAACTTCCATAAAACCGTATATCATCATGTAATTAACGTGAGGTGAAATTGTGACTTATCGAATGAGGTATAGTGTTTTCTTTGCTTTGGATTCCGCAATTGTATTATCAGCTATTTTTTTAAGTCTTTGGATACTTTATCCTACTTCAAACTTTTATACAGATTCTCTAATTGTATTAAGTTCTTTGACTCTACTTATTACGCATCATATGTCAGCTCATTTATTTCGTTTATATAATCGCATTTGGAGTGTGGCATCAGTTAAGGAACTTTTAACAATTAGTACCGCTGTTACTATCTCTGTCATGGCAGCTAGTGGACTCCAATTGTTAAATGGTGTTTTTTATTTTAGGGTAATGATTGTAACTTGGTTATTGATGATTTTATTTATTGGAGGTTCACGTTTTTTATTACGATTAGTCCATGATTTTCAAAATGCACAAAAAATAGAAAAAGAATTAAAAAGGGTTCTAATAGTCGGAGCAGGTGCCGCTGGAACAATGCTGCTAAGAAGTATCAAACGGAATCCAATAACAGAATACCAAGTAGTGGCAATTGTAGATGACGATCCATACAAGCAAAACCTAACTTTACATGATGTGAAAGTTTGTGGGACAACCCATCAAATACCAAAAATTGTAGAAGAAAAGTCAATTGATATTATTATTTTAGCTATTCCTTCACTTGGGAAATTTGGTATACGACAAATTTACGAAAGATGCTTACAAACAAACGCAAAGATTAAAACCATGCCAAAAATTGAGGATATTATGCTTGGAAAAGTATCGGTAAATGAAATACAAGAAATAAAGGCAAAAGAATTGTTAGGACGGGAAGAAATTAAACTTGATATGGTTCCTATAACAAATAAATTAACGAATAAAGTGATACTCGTTACAGGTGCTGGAGGGTCAATTGGCTCAGAAATTTGTAGACAAGTAGCTCGATTTGAACCAAAACATTTAATTCTTTTAGGACATGGTGAAAATTCTATTTATAAAATCCATTTAGAACTATCAGAAAATATTAACAATCGAAACTCGAAAATTACCCCGATTATTGCAGATATACAAGACAGAAAGAGAATGTTAGAAGTAGTCGAACAATTCCTCCCAGATGTAATTTACCACGCAGCAGCTCATAAACACGTACCATTAATGGAATGTAATCCAATAGAAGCAGTGAAAAATAACATTTTCGGAACAAAGAATATTGCAGAAGCAGCTCTTACTTATGGTGTTTCAAATTTTGTCATGATTTCAAGTGATAAAGCAGTTAATCCGACAAATGTAATGGGTGCAACGAAACGCATAGCCGAGATGATCATCCAAAATTATGCTTCCACAAGTGACACGATATTTACAGCAGTACGTTTCGGAAATGTACTTGGATCACGTGGTAGTGTCGTACCGAGATTTCAAACGCAAATAGAAGCAGGAGGACCTGTGACGGTTACACACCCCGAAATGACACGCTATTTCATGACCATACCAGAAGCTTCGAGGCTTGTCATACAAGCGGGAGCCCTTGCGGAAGGAGGAGAAGTATTTGTGTTAGATATGGGGGAACCTATAAAAATAGTTGATTTAGCAAGAAATTTAATTCGTTTATCGGGATATAAAGAAGAAGAGATTGGTATTGAATTTTCGGGAATAAGACCGGGAGAAAAAATGTATGAAGAGCTTCTTAACCCTGAAGAGCTCCAAGAAAAGAATATATATCCAAAAATACATGTTGGAAAAGCAAACTATTTACCACTTAATCAGTTAATGCATTTACTTTCTGAAATAGAAAATCTTGCGTCCACAGAACTAAAACAAAGAATGATTGATTTAGCGAATGGGAAGTGGATAGTTGATATATATCCAACGAATCCGATTTAGAAAGTTAAATTAAATGGTGGTAAATTTACAAATCGAAGGGAGGGAAAACTTGATAAATAGTAACCTATTGATGGAACAAAATTTAAAAAAAAAGATTTATCTCTCATCTCCGCATATGAGTGATGAGGGATATGAGTTGAAATATATTAAAGAAGCCTTTGAGACAAATTGGATAGCACCATTTGGAAAGAATGTAGATGAATTTGAAAAAGAAATAGTAAACAAGGTAGGAGCAAAAAATTCGGTTGCCTTATCTTCTGGGACAGCGGCAATACATATGGCATTAAAGGCTGCGGGAGTTGGAGAGGGAGATATTGTGTTTTGTCAGTCCTTAACCTTCTCAGCAACAGCGAATCCAATTATTTATCAAAATGCGATTCCGGTATTTATTGATAGTGATCATAAAACATGGAATATGTGTCCAGAGGCACTAAAAGAGGCATTTCACAAATATCCCCAAGCTAAAGCTGTGATCGTAGTCCACTTATATGGCTTGTCCGCTAATATGGATTCAATTATGGAAATTTGTAGTCAATATAATGTTGCCGTCATTGAAGATGCTGCAGAAAGCTTGGGGACATTATATAAGGAGCGACAGACAGGTACTATTGGAGATTTTGGTGTTTATTCATTTAATGGTAATAAAATCATCACTACTTCTTCTGGTGGGATGCTTGTATCAAACAATCTGGAAAAAATGGAGAAGGTGAAATTTTGGTCTACTCAATCAAAGGATAAAGCGAAGTATTATCAACATAGTGAACTGGGCTTTAATTATCGTATGAGTAATATTCTTGCTGGTATAGGGAGAGGCCAAATAAAAATACTAGATCAACGAATTCAAAAAAAGAAATATATTTTTGAATTTTATAGAAGAGAATTAGCGGAAATTGATGAAATTGAATTTATGCCAATCAATAATTGGAATAACCCAAACTATTGGTTAAGTTGTGTAACATTAAATGGAAAAATGAAACCATCTAATATAATGGATGCCCTCGAACAAGAAAATATTGAATCGAGGCATCTTTGGAAGCCAATGCATATGCAGCCCTATTACGTAAAGTATGATTATTTTGGTACAAATGTTTCACAAGAACTATTTGAAAAAGGTGTTTGTTTACCTTCGGATACAAAGATGACCGATGATGATTTGGAAAGAGTCGTGAACACTATTAAGAGGATTTGGAGATAAATGAATAAATTTAATACGTGGATTTATAGAGATTATTTTAAAAGACCAATGGATATTATTTTATCTATCATTGCGTTAATAATTTTAAGTCCATTATTAATTATAATCGCTCTGTTAGTAAAGATTAAACTAGGTAGTCCAGTAATATACAAACAAAAACGACCAGGGCTAAATGAAAAAGTGTTTACTATATATAAATTTAGAACAATGTCAGATGAGAGGGATGAATACGGGATATTACTTCCGGATAGTGTAAGGTTAACTAAGTTTGGTAGATTTTTAAGATCTACAAGTTTAGACGAATTACCTGAGTTAATCAATATTATTAAAGGAGATATGTCAATTGTTGGACCAAGACCTTTATCAGTATCATATTTACCATATTATACTGAGCAAGAAAAAATTAGACATTCTGTAAGGCCTGGTTTATCAGGATTAGCACAAATTAACGGTAGAAATATTGTTAAGTGGGAACAAAGATTTTACTATGACCAAATCTATGTGAAAAATATTACGTTGATTGGTGATATTAAAATAATTTTAAAAACAATATTACTAGTCATTAAAAGATCTGATATCGGTGAATCAGGAGTTAATTCTCAAATAGATCTTGATAAATGTAGAGCAGATATATTTAATGGATCAGATAATTAATTAACTATTTTTATAAAGTTAAATGAGATTGAATTTTATTATCTAGAGGTGAGAAGGCTGTTAACGGTTATCCCAATTGATGAAATAGATAAGTGGAATAGTATTGTAAAAGGGTTTGAAAATTATGATGTCTATTATTTAGCTCAATTTACTAAAGCATTTAAAGCCATTGGAGACGGCGAACCAACACTTTTCTATTATGAAGATAATAATATCATCGCAATGAATGTAGCTATGAAACGGGATATAGAAAGTGACTTTAATTTTAAAGGAAAGATTCCTCCAAATGCTTATTTTGATTTATCTACTCCTTATGGGTATGGTGGATTTTTAATACAAGGAAATGTTACGAAAGAAAGTTTGATGTCACTCAATGAAGAATACAGTTTCATTTGTAGGCGTGAGGGAATTATTAGTGAATTTGTTCGTTTTCATCCAGTCCTTAATAATGCCGAAGATTTAAATTTAATCTACGATATTATGAAACTTGGTAACACAATTACAATGCCTCTAACTTCTCAAAATGAAATTTGGAATAATTTAAGCACAAATAAAAAAAGATGGATAAAAAAGGAAAAACAAGTTGGTGTTGAAATTTATTGGGGTAGGGATCCATGGTTATTCGATAAATTTAAAAAAATGTACTATGACACAATGGAAAAAAATAATGCAAGAGACTATTACTACTTTGATCAAAAATTTTTTAATAGTGTATTAAAAGACTTGCTTTATCATTCAATAATCTTTTACGCAGTTTACGAGGAAAAAATCATATCTATGGTACTAGTTTTACATTGTAATGGTCAAATTCATCATCATTTGTCTGCTTCGGATCAAGATTATCAATATCTTGCTTCTACGAACTTAATAATGTATGAAATAGCGAATTGGGGGTGTGAAAACGGCTATAAAACATTTCATTTAGGTGGAGGAGTCGGAAGTAAAGAAGACAATCTATCCAGATTTAAGTCAGGATTTAATAAAAAGTCAAATACAATATTTTCGATAGGTAAGAAAATTTTTAATAATAAAAGATATAAAGAATTAATTGAAATTAGAGAAAGGGAAAGAGATTTTGCTGAGTCTGAATTATTTTTCCCTCTTTATAGAATATAGTTTTTTGAAACTTTAATAGGGAGGTGAATAAATGAAAAAACTTCTTATGCTTGGAGGTACACAGTTTCAAATCCCAGCAATAAAGAAAGCAAGAGAATTAGGTCACTATGTGATTACCTGTGATGAATTTGAAAACAACCCGGGACACAAATATGCCCATGAATATTACTCCATAAATATTTTTGATAAAGATGCTGTTTTAACCTTAGCAAAAGAATTAAATATAGATGGGATAATCGCTTATCTATCAGATTCTTTAGCACCCATTGTAGCCTATGTTGGAGAGAAGTTAGGGTTGCCCTCAAATCCGTATAAATCAGTAGAAATAATTTCTAATAAAGAGAAGTTTAGAAATTTTTTAGCAAACAATCAGTTTAATGTCCCGAAAGCAAAAGGATATAACTCCTATGAAGAAGTTAAAAGAGAAATAGATCATTTTAAGTTGCCAGTAATAATAAAACCTGTTGATTCTTCTGGAAGTAGGGGAGTTTCTAAAATTGAGTCTATTGAATTACTCAAAGAAAATGTAGAAAATGCCCTAAGTTTTTCAAGAGCTAAACGGTTTATCGTAGAGGAATTTATTGAAAATTTTGGATACCAAGTTGCAGCTGATGGATTCTCTGTAGATGGAGAACTTATATTTTGGTGTTTTGGGAATGGTCATTTTTCACCAAAATATATAAATCCAGTAAATCCGTTTGTACCCGTTGGCTCAAGTTGGCCTTCTAATATGCCTGAGCGAATACAGATAAAAATTCATGGCGTGATACAAAGGTTAATAACTTTACTAAATATGAAAACCAGTGCCTATAATTTTGATATACAAGTTGATCAACAAGAAAATATATATATAGTAGATATCGGTGCTCGGAATGGCGGAAATAAAATACCTGAAATTATTAAATATGCAACAGGGGTAGATTTAATCGAATATTCGATTAAATCCTCATTAGGTGAAGACTGTAATGATTTAACAATGATTAAACCCATTGGGTATTGGTGTTCATATTTAATAAATAGTCAGAATGATGGAATACTTAAAGATATTGTTATTGATGAGGAACTTAAAAAAACTAATTTAGTTGAATATGAATTACTAATAAATAAAGGTGAAAAAGTGTCTGCTTACACAGGATCAAATCATAAATTAGGAACAATGATTTTAAAATTTTCATCGATGAGTGAAATGTTAGAAAAAATAGCGAATATGAACAATTTGTTGGAGGTAAAAGTAGAAGATTTATAGGAAATGTGTAGGTAAAGGAGGTATATAAATGGGAATTCAATCTAATACATCTTTAGATCATTTAGTAACTCCATGTTATTTAATTGATGAAAACGAATTGAATAATAATGTTTTAAATTTAAAAAATGCTCTAAACAAGTATTGGAATAACTTCATAATTGGTTATTCTGTAAAAACAAATTCTTTACCTTGGTTATTAGATTATTTTCAAAAGAATAACATATTTGCTGAAATAGTGTCAGACGATGAGTATGAACTTGCACAAGCCATTGGTTATGAAAAGAATCGATTAATTTACAACGGTGTTTTGAAGTCAAAAGAGACATTTATCGAAGCTATTGAAAATGGTAGTAAAGTAAATATTGATACCCAAAGGGAACTGTATTGGCTCCAAGAACTTAGTCAATTAAATGAAAAAAAATATGAAGTTGGATTAAGAGTGAACTTTGATTTAGAGATTTATTGCCCTGATGAGTCATTAATGGGTGTTGAAGGCGGGAGATTCGGGTTTTGTTATGAAAACGGCGAACTAAAAAATGCGATTGATTTTATAAATTCTTTAAAGAATGTAAACTTAACTGGTTTGCACTTCCATTGTAGTACAAAAACTAGAAGCTTAAATATATTTAGAGCTATCTCTATAGTAGCTTGTGAAATTAAAAGAAGGTATTCGTTAAATCTAAGTTATATTGATGTTGGTGGAGGATTTTTTGGAGGACTAAAAAATAAGCCGCAATTCAATGATTATATTAAGGTGATTTCAGATGAGCTCAGTAAAGAATTTAATTGTAATGATGTAACATTAATAGTTGAACCTGGAACAGCTATCGTTTCATCTCCTTTTAGTTTTATTACAAGTGTCATAGATGTGAAGTCCACCACAGCAAATAATTTTGCAACAATAGATGGGAGTAATTTTAATATTAATCCACTTGGTAAAAAAACGAAATTTTTTTTCAATGTTAAATATCGGAATAAGTTGAATCGTCAGAAGATTATAAAAAAGCAAATTATTTCAGGTTATACATGTATGGAAGATGATAGGTTAATTGTACTTGAGAATTATCCTAAACTCTCAAACGGGGATCAAATCATATTTGAAAAAATAGGTGCCTATACTATGTGCTTTACACCATTATTTATCAAGTATTTTCCAAGTGTCTATGTTGTTAAAGATAAGTCAATTCGATTAGTGAAAGAAAAATGGAGTGCAAAAGAATTATTAGTCAATGAAATTAGTAATATAACCGGTTGTGATAAATAATAATTAATGAGGTTAAAAATATGAGAGATATACTAATAATTGCAAATTTTACTGACGCTCCTAGTGAAAAAGGTAATAATCGATTTCACTATTTAGCTGAGGAGATTAATAAAACAGGAAATGTAGAGTTGGTAACCAGTAGTTTTTCACATGATAAAAAAATGCAAAGAACAGTTACTATGGAACAATTAAAAACCACATCATACAAATTTACAATGCTCTATGAACCGTCCTATAAAAAAAATGTATCGTTGAGGAGATTATATTGTCATTATATTCTAGGAAAAAACCTTAAAAAATATTTAAGAGAAAGAAAACTTCCTGATGTAATTTATTGCGCAGTACCATCCCTAGAGGTTGGAAAAGTTGCAGCAAGTTATGCAATGAAAAATAATATAAAGTTTATTATTGATATTCAAGATTTATGGCCTGAAGCATTTAGAATGGTTTTTAATGTCCCACTTTTGAATAAGTTATTTTATTACCCGCTAAAACAAAAAGCAAACTTCATTTATTCATCGGCTGACGAAATAATAGCAGTATCCCAAACCTATTTAAAAAAAGTATTAAAAGTGAATAGGAAAGTAAAAAAAGGACTAAGTGTATATTTAGGAACTGACCTTTCAACATTTGATAATTTAGCGGAAAAAGAAAAGCTAACACTAAAACCGAATAATGAGTTATGGCTAGGATATGTAGGAACATTAGGCCATAGCTATGATATTAAAACTGTTTTAGATGCATTAAAACTATTACAGAATAAAGGCATTCATAATATTAAATTTATTATTATGGGTGATGGACCACTAAAAAGTGAGTTTGAAAAATATGCCTATAAACTTGGGGTGAATGCTGAATTCACTGGGAGACTTTCTTATCGGAAAATGGTATGCATTCTAAAACAATGTGATATTGCAGTTAATCCTATCAGTAAAGGAGCTGCACAAAGTATTATCAATAAACACGCTGACTATGCTGCAGCTGGATTACCTGTTCTGAATACACAAGAATGCTATGAATATAGAAATTTGGTTGAAGAGTACAAAATGGGGTTTAACTGCGAAAACAGAAATAGTAGAGATTTAGCAGAGAAGTTATTCATTTTATATGAGGATGACATTCTTAGAGAAAATATGGGTCAAAATAGTAGGAAATTAGCAGAGGAAAAATTTAATAGATTAAAAACATATTCACAAATACTAACGCTAATTAATAAAGACGAAAGAATTTAATGGTGGTGTTGTTCCATGAATTTACTATACATTTCATGCTTATCTGGTAATTATTCTCACGGTCTAACTTATAGTGTACCAGCACAGATTGAAAGTCAGAGTAAAATTGATAATGTTTATTGGTTAAACTTAAACCCGGAATATAAAAATATAAATACTTCACATGTAGAATGTAACAAAATTGAAGAACCTTTAAAATTCAAGTTATCTAATCTTGCTCCACCATTTAATAAACCAGATCTTGTTATTTTTGAGGGTGTTTATTTTATTTCCTATTGGAAATTAGCAATATCTCTCAAAAAACTCAATATACCGTACATTATAGTTCCCAGAAGTTCATTAACGAAACAGGCACAGCAAAAAAAACTATTAAAAAAGATAATAGCTAATTTTCTTTTTTTTAATAGTTTTGTAAAAAACGCAGCTGCTATTCAATATCTCACTAAAGATGAATATTTATCGTCCGGTCAGAAATGGAATAATAATTATCTGATTATACCTAATGGAATTAATAAAAAACAAACACTCAAGAAATATAGTTGTAAAAAGTTAAAAGGTATTTTTATAGGGAGATTAGATATATATCAAAAAGGAATAGATTTATTAATTGAGGCATGCTATCGAATAAAAAATGAAATGAAAAGCGCTGGTTGTTCTATAGATATTTATGGTCCTGAAGAAAATGGATCGAAAAGGAAAATTAGAGACTTAATTTATAAATATGAATTATACGATTACATCAAAGTATTTGATGAAATTTATCATGAAGAAAAAGAAAAAATCCTATTGAATTGTGACTTTTTTATTCTTACGTCTCGATTTGAAGGGCATCCTATGGGGTTAATTGAGGCATTATCATATGGAATACCTTGTGTGGTCACCAAAGGTACAAATATGATAGAAGAAATTGAGACTGAGAATGCAGGTTGGACCGCTGAAAACGATGTAGGGAGTATTGCTTTAGCTATAAAACAATTATTTAATCAAAAGGGAATTTTAAATAAAAAAGGGCAGAATGCATTAAATCTTTCGAAGAAATATAATTGGGATTTTCTTGCAAAAGAGAGCAATCGATTATATACTCAACTACTCGATTAAAGGGGAGCACTTCTTCTTCCCGTAATATCAATTTTTATAGTTATATTAGAATATGGCTTAATTATTTAATATTATTGATCCTGTATTACAATCGGTTCTAAAATGAGGAGGCTATTTTGAATAGTTAACCAAGTATGATTAACTCCAAGCCATATAAAAACGGAGAGTATTAAAATGTACTTATTAGAAAGAATCCTAGCTCTTTTTACCTATTCAGCAATATTATATATAATCTGTTTATTAATTGCTAAATTAGACAGGAAATATATTGGTAGAATACTAACAATCTATCTTCTTGTGTTAACTATAATGGCGTTCTTTTATGTTCCACCATCTGGTGCGGATTTGTATAGATTAATTCCGATTATGAAAATTTGGGCAAGTTTAAATTTTCAAGAACTTTGGCACGAGATGTTACATTCATCAACGCCGATCAATCTAATATACATGCATATAATTGGTCAAACGAAAATTGACGGTTTGTTACCTGCGATAACTGCATTTATTTTTTTTAGAAATGTTTTTTATATATTAAAAAGTAGTGTATATAAGTATAATATATCATCACCCAATGCAGCACTTGTACTATTTTTTTTCATGTCATTAGGCGTATTTATTGAGGTAATATCAGGTATAAGGACAATGTTGGGTTTTTCAATTATAGCAGTATGTGTTTACCAGGAAATGATAGAAAAAAAGTTTATTTTGAAAAACATATTTTGGTATATTATTGCTTCTTTAATTCATCCAGCAGTACTAGTTTTGACGTTAATTAGATTTAGTTACCTTATTTTTGAGGGAAGTAAAAGTAATTATCAGAGGATTTCTAAAATGTTCGTCATCTTGATTGCACTTGTCTTATTATTTGTTTTTGGAGAAGAATATCTATTATCAAGTGTTGATAAGGCAAAATACTATATTTTTTACGGTACATTCTCGTATTTTTGGGAATATTTAATTGGAGTAATTAGCTTGTTATTTATATTCTATTTAATTTTATTAGTTTCTAAGTTAAGAAAATTAGAAGATGATATGGACTCTATTCACAATTTAATAGGTTTTTGCAAATATTTGATAATATTAATAATTCTATTTTCCTTTGAATATAATACTTTTCATAGATTTGTAATTTTTTTATCTATCATAGCTATACCACTACTTATATATGTTCTTAAATCATCAGATTATATTAAAACAAATTTTAAAGTTATGACCTTAATTCTATCTGGCTTACTACTTTTAATTGCATGTGCTAGAGGAAATTTAACTAGTTTAAAGTTTTTCATTTTCTGAATAATTTGAATTTTAGAGGGTTTAGTTAGATAGCATTTTAATAAGAAAGAAAATTTACTTTCTTTTTTAAAGGAGAAAAAGAAAAGTATGCAAACTATGTTAATTAAGTTATGCCGTTTTATCCCTGACTCTATTTACTTAAAACTTCTATTTTATAAAAACGTAAAAAAATTCTTAAATTTGAAAAATCCAACTACATTTAATGAAAAATTACAATGGCTAAAATTGAATGACCGTAAACAAGAATATACAAAATTAGTAGATAAATATGAAGTTAGAAATTATATAAAAGAAGAAATTGGTGAAAAATACTTGATTCCATTGTTAGCAGTTTGGAATAATGCCTCTGAAATTGATTTTAGTAAATTGCCAAATCAATTTGTACTCAAATGTAACCATGATTCAAGGAGTGTAATAATTTGTAAGGATAAAAGGA
This sequence comes from Lysinibacillus sp. PLM2, assembly GCA_023168345.1. Lineage (NCBI taxonomy): Bacteria > Bacillati > Bacillota > Bacilli > Caryophanales > Bacillaceae > Lysinibacillus > Lysinibacillus sp. PLM2. The sequence goes on from AP025689.1 coordinate 1,414,084, forward strand.
AAATAAATATACAAAAAACAGTTAAGAAGCTTAATATGCATTTAAAACAAAATGCTTATTGGTATGGTAGAGAGTGGCCATATAAAAATGTTAAACCACTTATACTAGCAGAAGAATTTTTAGAGGAAGAGATTAATCAGCCATTAGTTGATTATAAGGTTTTATGTTTTAATGGGAAAGCTAAATTTGTTCAGGTACATTGTGGTCGGGGTACAGAAAATTACACACAAGATTTTTACGATCTAGAATGGAATCGTACTACGATAGGGCAAAAAGGTATTAACCATTCAAAAGTACCTTTAAATAAACCCGTTTTTCTTAAAAAAATGATATTTTTATCTGAGATATTAGCCAAAGATTTTATTCATGTAAGAGTAGATTGGTATTTTGTTAAAGATCAACTTTACTTTGGAGAACTTACTTTTTTTGACGGTTCAGGTTTTTTGCCCTTTTCTAAAACTCATGATGATGTCTTGTTAGGAAATTTAATAAATATTCAATAGATTACGGGAAAAACGAAGAAGTGATTACTATTTCTAATTTAAATATTGGCTGGATAATTTGCTTATTACTCTTTGAAACTTTCTATTTGAGATCCTTAGATTAAAGAGATCAACGTTACTAAATACATGTAAATAGAGGTGACAAGAGTTGATAAGTGTTGAATTAAATAAAAAAGTTAGACATGGGACTAAATGGTCATTTATTGCTGAAGTCTCTTCAAAACTTATGATACCAATTACAACCATGGTTTTGGCCAGAATTTTAACACCCGAAATGTTTGGTATCGTTACTACTATTGTAATGATTATTAGTTTTGCAGAAATGATTGCTGATTCTGGATTTCAGAAGTTCTTAGTACAGCGCGAGTTTTTTACTATTGAAGAAAAAGAAGAATGCACAAATGTAGCCTTTTGGACCAATCTTTTTATAGCTTTTACAATGTGGGGACTAATTGTAATTTTTAGTGAGCAATTAGCTAGTTTAGTAGGAAATCCTGGGTTTGGTCATGTTATATCGATAGCGGGAATTTCATTACCATTAACAGCATTCTCAAGTATACAAATGGCTTTACTTAAAAGAGATTTTGATTTTAAATCCATATTTTATGTCCGTTTAATCGGTGATTTTATTCCCATTTTTATTACTATCCCCTTAGCATTTATTTTTAATAATTATTGGGCGCTTATAATTGGAACAATCGCAACTAATATTTCTAATGTAATAATCTTTACAATTCGATCAAAATGGAAACCAAAGCTTTTGTATGACTTTAAAGTATTAAAAAAAATGTTTTCATTTAGTTCATGGTCATTAGTCGAAGAAATTACAATTTGGTCTACTTTATATATTGGTACTTTTTTGGTAAGTAGTTTTTTAAGTCTTTATTATCTTGGAATCTATAGAAATTCAATGGGAATTGTAAATCAGATAATGGCAATAATTGCAGGTGCTACAATGCCAATTGTCTTCTCGACATTATCTAGGTTACAAGATCAGCCTGGGAAGATTATTTATGTGTTTCTTAAATTCCAACGATTAGTAGCTATTTTTGTACTACCTTTAGGTGTAGGGATATTTATGTATCGAGATATTCTTACATACTTACTTTTAGGAAATCAGTGGAATGAGGCAAGTGAATTTATAGGACTATGGGGATTAATGAGCTCTTTAACAATTGTTTTTGGGTATCTTTCAAGTGAACTCTATCGTGCTTTAGGAAAGCCAAAGCTTTCAGTGTTAGCTCAAGTGTTATATCTATTATTTCTTATCCCGGTATTAATAATAACTTCTCAAATTAGTTTTAGTGCATTATATATCGCTAGATCATTATTAATAGTAGTATCTATTTTTATTGATATGTTTTTTGTATGGTTCGCAATAAAAATCAATCCAATTAAACTTTTATCAAATGTATTTCCATTAATAATAAGTTCTTGTTTAATGGGTTTATTTGCGTTTGGTTTAAGACAACTTAGCCAAAATATTTATTTGGTGATCGTTTCAATAGTTCTCTGTATCATATTCTATTTTTCTATTATTATGATCTTTAAAAATATACGTCATGAACTTATAAAAGTTATAAAACCTTTTCTGAAATTGGATATAAAAGTGTTTAATAGAAGTAAAACTTTAGAAAAAAACTAATTACCTCAGACTTTTCAACTGGAGGAAGGAAGTCAATTTCTGAATCAGTATCTTAATCTAGATAATTTTTATTTTTATAAAAGGAGGTAATAAATGTATAAGATAGCGGTAGCAGGAACCGGCTATGTTGGCTTGGTAGCAGGCGTATGTTTTGCAGAAGTTGGTCACAAAGTAATTTGTGTAGATATTGATGAGAAAAAAGTGGATCTTATGAAATCTGGTATCGTACCATTCTACGAACCTGGACTAGAAGATTTAATGATAAAAAACTACGCTGCAGGTAGAATCAATTTTACAACAGATTATATGCAAGCATATAGGGATGCAGATATTATATTTATTGGTGTAGGAACTCCAGAAAGAGAAGATGGATCTGCAAATCTTTCCTATATAGCAAATGTAGCAAGACAAATTGCTGAGTCTATTATTAAAGATTGTTTAATAGTTGTTAAATCAACAGTACCAGTGGGAACGAATGACAAAGTAGAACAATTTATAAAAGATTTTTTAGTTAACGATGTTAGAGTTGAGGTTGCGTCTAATCCTGAATTTCTTGCACAAGGGTCAGCTGTTAATGATACATTAAATGCAGAAAGAATTATAATAGGAACTGAAAGTAATTGGGCGGAACAGGTACTAAAGAGTATTTATAAACCATACAATATACCAATCATTTCAGTCTCTAGACGGTCAGCGGAAATGATAAAATATGCATCTAATAATTTTCTAGCTCTTAAAATCTCTTTTATAAATGATATTGCAAATCTTTGTGAATTAGTTAATGCCGATATTCAAGAAGTTACTCTAGGTATGAGTTTTGATAGTCGTATTGGTAATAAGTTTTTAAATGCTGGAATTGGTTATGGAGGATCATGCTTCCCTAAAGATACGAAAGCACTTGATTATTTAGCAAAACAATTTGGTTATGAACTAAAAACAGTTAAAGCTACTATGGAGGTTAATAAAGAACAGCAGACGAAGCTTTTTAAAAAAGCAAGTCAAAGACTTATTACATTTAATAATATAAAAGTAGCTATATTAGGTTTAACATTTAAACCTGGAACAGACGATTTGAGAGAGTCTGCATCACTTGTAAATGTACCATTGTTATTAGAACATGGCGCAAATATTTTTGCATTTGATCCCATAGGAGCTAAGAATTTCGCAAAAATTTATCCAGAAGGTAAAAATAGAAACGGGACGATCGCTTATGTTGAAAATGTAGAACAAGCTCTCATTGGGGCAAGTATCTGTTTTATTTTTACTGAATGGGATGAAGTGAAAGAAATACCACCTGAAAAGTTTAAAAAGCTAATGCAAACTCCTATTGTTTATGATGGAAGAAATATTTTTAAAATTGATAATATGTCAGAGGTCGGTGTGGAGTATCACTCAATTGGAAGGAATAAGTCAAATACAAGATTGGTAAAGGAGTCTGAATATTATAAATTCAAAACCTACTTATCCTAATAAAACATTTCTCATCACTGGGGCAGCTGGTTTTATTGGTTTTTTTTTATCAAAGAGTCTATTAGAGGAAGATTGTAAAGTAGTAGGAATTGACAATCTGAACGATTACTACGATGTAAGCCTTAAGTATAATCGTTTAGAAATACTTTCACAATATCAGAACTTTACATTTATAAAAGGTGATATTTCAAATAAGCAGTTTATAACCGATATTTTTGAAGAATACAAGCCAAACATTGTTATAAATCTAGCTGCACAGGCGGGAGTAAGATATTCTTTAGAAAATCCAGATATTTATATTCAATCCAATATTATTGGTTTTTATAATATTCTAGAAGCATGTCGTTATAATCCAGTAGATCATTTGTTATATGCTTCCTCTAGCTCTGTGTATGGATCTAATAAAAAAGTACCATTTGAAGAGTCAGATTTTGTTGATAATCCTAATTCATTATATGCTGCAACAAAAAAATCAAACGAACTAATGGCATATACTTATAGCAATTTGTATAAAATTCCTGCTACTGGCATTCGCTTTTTTACAGTATATGGGCCTTATGGAAGACCTGATATGGCGTATTTTAATTTTACCAATCTATATTTTAAAGGAGAACCCATTAAAATTTATAATAATGGAGATATAAAAAATGACCTATATCGGGATTACACCTATATAGAAGATATTATTGAAGGTATTGTTCGTCTTATCCAAGTTCCATCTAAGGAGGCCGTTCCTCATCGTATTTTAAACATCGGAAATAATAAACCTGAAAAACTGATGGTGTTTATTGAAACTCTAGAGACTGCTTTAAGTTGTGCTTTAGGAAAAAAGGTGATATTTGATAAAAGGTTCGAACCTGTTGCACCGGGTGATGTTTCCACGACATATGCATCGACAAATCTATTGCAAGATGTTGTTAGCTTTATACCTCGTACTTCTATCGAGGAAGGTTTAGAACTTTTCGCTAAGTGGTATGTAGATTATTATAATATGAAAACGAAAAAATAGACGATAGAAATGTGTATATGGATGACAAAATACAGAACTAAGTTTCTTAGAAAGACACTATAATTTTGAAATAGCTCCTAGGAGGAATTTTATTGGGGGAAACTATTAATCTAAAACTATTATTAAAAATAATAAAAAAGAGACTATTTCTAATCTCTAGTGTGATGATTTTTGGAGCAGTGGTAGGTTATATACTATCCTTTTATATCTTACAACCAGTTTATCAAGCTGAAACTCAGATTTTAGTTAACCAAAAAATCAGCGAACAAGATGGATATGTTTTGTCTCAATGGGAAACTGAATTACAATTAATTGATACTTATAATGTAATTATTAAAAGTCCTGCAATTATAGATAAAGTAATTGGTGAATTAGATTTAAATATTACATCCAAAGAGTTATCTGAGCAAATTTCGGTGACTAATGAAGACAATTCAAAAGTTGTGAATCTTATAGTTGAAGACCCAGTTCCTGAACTAGCTGTTCATATTGCGAATACGGTTGCATCGGTATTCAAAAATGAAATTCCTAATTTAATGAGCGTAGACAATATAAATATTTTATCAGAAGCAACACTTAGTGAGAACCCTAGTCCTATTAAACCTAATAAAATACTAATTATAGCAATAGCAATTACAATGGGACTGATTATCGGTGTGGGTTTAGTATTAACATTAGAATTAATAGATACGAGAATTAAGAGTGAACAGGAAGTTGAAGATTTACTAGGTTTACCTATTATTGGAACAATTAGAACGGTCACTGAAAAGGATTTTAATATTACGTCGACTTTACCATCCCGTAAGAGGAGGAAGAAATAGGGGATGTTTAAAAAAAGGAAAAAGTCAATAGTAGTCCCTTTGGCACGTAAATTAATTACGAGCACAAGTCCAAAGTCCATTATATCTGAACAGTTTCGAACAATTCGTACCAATATTGAATTCTCATCACCGGATCAAACAATAAAAACTATACTGGTTACATCATCGGTTCCTGGTGAAGGTAAAACAACAACTGCTGCAAATTTGGCGGTGGTATTTGCCCAAGAAGGAAAAAAGGTATTAATTGTCGACTCTGATATGCGTAAGCCAGCATTACATTATACATTCGATATTTTAAATGAAAAAGGTCTTTCCAATGTATTAACAAGACATCAAAATCATTTTCTAGCGTTATATAATACGAAAATAGAGAATCTTTTTATCATACCAAGTGGACCTATTCCTCCAAATCCATCTGAATTACTTTCGACCCAAAAGTTTGAGATTTTTCTTGAAGAAGTCAAAGAATTGTATGATTTGATTATTTTTGATGCCCCTCCATTACTATCTGTCACAGATGCACAAATCTTATCACATAAATGTGATGGAACAATATTAGTAGTGAAAAGTGGGTTTGTTGATAAAGTAGATGTATTGAAAGCGAAAACTAGTCTTAATACAGTTCATGCAAAAATTTTAGGAGTGGTATTAAATAATTACAATACGACTAATAGTAACTATTATGAATATTATTAATTGATTATTCTTAGCGCAAATTTCTATTGATTTGCGTTTTTTAAATTTATAATTACTTTGTAATTCTAATATATACACTTCACCTTTACAGGTTATTATTCTCTCATTTCTACACTCGTTAACTTTTGAATCAAAAGTTAAGAATGATGTAATATCTTTAATCATTTAGATTGATTATTATTTCCAATTTCATTCAATTTCTTTATTTCAGAATAAGTTGTATACGTTTAATGTATTTATTAAGTTTATAAGAAATAATCATTTGGAATAACAATCGTTCACCAGATGCCACTTCCCCTAGATATATGTTAAGATTGAACAAGATTGTAATCAGAAAGAGTGATTGTTTAAATGAAAGTACTATTTATCGGTGATATTGTAGGCTCAATTGGAAGAGAAGCCGTTGAAAAATATTTACCCCGTTTAAAGAAAAAATATGCGGCAGATGTTGTGATTGCAAATGGTGAAAATGCAGCAGCTGGTCGTGGGATTACACATAAAATCTATCAACAGCTATTACAAGCGGGTGTTGATGTGATTACAATGGGCAATCATACTTGGGATAATAAAGATATTTTTGAATTTATAGATGATGCGGACTATTTGATTCGTCCAGCAAACTTCTCAACTGAAGCACCGGGAAAAGGAATGGTGCAAATCGAGAAGGGTGGGGTTACTTTAACGGTAATTAATTTACATGGTCGCGTCTTTTTACCACCTCACGAGGACCCATTTGCAGTGGCAGATGAACTGGTAGCAGAAGCTCGAAAAACTTCTCCATTAGTGTTTGTTGATTTTCATGCAGAAGTGACAAGTGAGAAAATTGCCCTTGGTTGGCATTTAGATGGACGTGCTTCAGCGGTTGTAGGAACTCATACTCATGTTCAAACAGCAGATGCCCGGATTTATCCTGGGGGGACTGCCTATATTACAGATGTAGGTATGACGGGTCCTTATGATGAAATATTGGGAATGAATAAAGAGAGCGTCATTTATAAATTCCAGACGAACATGCCTGCACGTTTTGAGGTTCCAAAAAGTGGACGAGAAGTGCTTAGTGGATTCTTTGTCGATATCGATAATAAAACGGGAAAAGCAACATCCTGTGAACGTATTTATATAAATGCCGATTATCCTTTTGAACCATAGAGTTTTGTAAGAATAATGCTTAACTTTGTGTATAATAATTTACAAATATTAAAGTAGAGAAATGGACTAGTTACCATTTCTCACGTGTTAATTCCCCCCGCACTATATGGCGGGGGAGTTTTATCTAATTAATTCCCTGATTATTGATGATAGTATCTTTTGTCACATCTATAAATGCTTTTAAAGCAGGGGACATCCATTTGTCTTTATGTCTAAATAGTTGTATGAAAATTGGAAAGTTAGGTGCGTTCCAATTTAATATAGCTAATCTTCCTTCTTTCACTTCTTTTTCAACAGCAATTTTAGGCAAGGCCGCTATACCAATGCCTTCCATTACACATCGTTTAATTGCCTCTACATCCGCTAGTTCAAGCTTGCTAACAGGGTCAATCCCCGCAACCTTTAAAGAATTTTCAAATCCACGACGGTAATCTCAATCCTCAGTAACGAAAAGATGCTCATGACGTAGATCTAATGGGTCTACCTTGTCTTGTTGAGCTAATATGTGATCTGGATGACATATTATGACGATTGGTTCAGGTCCTAACTCTTCTACAATAAGATTCTCGGAAACAACAGGAGCCATTGATAATAAAGCTACATCCAATTCTCCCTTTGCAAGGAGACCTTCGAAGTCCTTCTCTGAAACTCCAGGACGAAAAACAAGCTGGACTTTAGGATATTTTTTTTGAAAATGTTTTAAAAGAGAGGGAAGACGGTATGTACAATGGGTTTCGGACGCACAGATCGTTAATAACCCACTTGGTTCGCGTAAACAGCCTACAGCATCCTTGGCTTCTTCAGCGAGCGCTAATAATTTGGCAGCATATAACTGTAGCTGTTCACCTGCCTCTGTTAAAATAACTCGCTTTCCTAATCGCTCAAATAATGGAACACCCAGCTCATCCTCTAGAGCTTTAATATGTGATGTAATACTAGACTGTGCATAGCCTAGGTTTTCCGCTGTTCGAGAGAAATTCAATTCTTGAGCTGCAGTTTTAAAAATAGTCAATTGTTTAAATTCCATATGTTCACGCCTTATCAGTTTTTCCGATACATATTATCAAAATGTTTCTATATTCATATAATTGAATTTATTTTATCATATTTGTAGATGTGATTAGATAGAAAATTCAAATTTTTACGATTTATCTAATCAATGTTCATTTTGATTTAATTCGATTAGAACAGTAGGGGGTATAAAGATGCATTCATTTAGTTATTTTTGTAGTACAAAAATTGAAATGGGAATGGGGATATCAAAACAAATACCAGACAAATTAAAATCTCTTGAAATAGGCCAAGCTATTTTACTAGTTAGTGATCCAGGGGTTGTAAAAGCTGGTTTAGTAGAACCTATCAAAGAAAATCTTCAATCGCAGGGCTTTAATGTTTCATTATATGATTCAATTTCACAAAATCCTCGAGATACAGAGTGCATAGCTGGGGCTAAGATTTTTAAAGAAGAGGGCATACAGGCTGTAGTTGCAGTAGGCGGTGGTAGCGCAATGGATACAGGGAAAGCAATTGCGCTACTAGGGCCTAATGGTGGAACACCGACAGATTATGCAGATGGAAAAAGAACATATGAAAACATTGCACCGATTATTTGTGTACCAACTACGGCCGGTACAGGTTCTGAAGTGACAAGGTCATCGGTAATAACGGAGGCAGAAACTCATAGAAAAATGACACTAAAACACGCTTCACTTCGTCCGATGATGGCAATTTTAGATCCAGAACTTACTTTTAGCGTCCCACCATCTGTTACTGCGGCAACGGGTGTAGACGCATTGGTTCATGCCATTGAAGGGTACACATGTAAAGTGTCAAACCCAATTTCACAAGCTCTTGGTGCAAAAGCGATGGAAACGATTGTTGCATCGTTACAGACTGCATTTGAAAATGGAAGTGATGAGAAAGCTCGTTTTAATATGTTAAAAGGAAGCTTACTTGCTGGACTTTGTTTTGGATCGGCAGACGTCGCAGCTGTGCATTGCTTAGCGGAAGCACTTGGGGGTCTTTATGACACTCCTCATGGTATTGCAAACTCAGTATTTTTACCATATGTATTAAAATTTAATGCGGAAGAAAATACACAAATGCATGCTGATTTATCTCGCTATATGGGATTTGCGAAGGATTCAGATGTAGATCGATTAGCGGTAGAAAAACTGATTTCTGGAATTGAAGAATTTACAGCTGCTTTAAAAATTCCGAAATTAAAAGATTTGGGATATGTCAATGAAACGGATTTCCCTCGAATTGTGGAACTAGCTGTACAAAATGGATCCACTCCAAGCAATGTTCGTACCGTTACAGAGTCAGACTACATGAATATACTTGAAAATGCATATAAAGGGTGAGTTATAACTGTAAACGGATGAGTGAAACAGTATTAGCTTTGAACTTCGATCGTTCACTTTATACTAATATCCTTGTCTTATAATAAGAAGATCTGTAGGACAAAGATTTTTAAAATAAAACCATTTTTTAGAAAATATTGATGAAATTTAAGGATTAACCTTGATTAAGAAAGAATACACTGTTTTGAAAGATTATTCATTGAGTACTAAATAATTTCTTCTTTTTTATAGTGGATTTATCCAAAACTGATTCTAAACTCCTTTTTTACAGCATAAAATGTGCTACGGACATAAAACTACAAGTCCTTTGAATGAACGAAACCAAAAAGAAAACGTTTCATTCAACAAACACATTATCAAGCTCTATGGGGAGGAATAGTTGTGGATTCATTAAAAGTATCATCTCGCTCAAATCCAAATTCTGTTGCAGGTGCGCTAGTAGCCGTTATTCGTGAGCAAGGCTATGCAGAAATGCAGGCGGTCGGTGCAGGTGCATTAAACCAAGCAGTAAAGGCAGTAGCAATTGCTCGTGGCTTTGTTGCGCCAAGTGGAACAGACTTAATTTGCGCTCCAGCATTTGCTGATATTACGATTGCTGGTGAAGATCGAACAGCATTGAAACTTGTTGTTGAAAAACGTACAAGATAAATCGTTCAAAGTGACATGAAAAAGCCCGACGCTCCTATTGAGTGTCGGGCTTTTTTCAATCCCCAAAATTTATAAGAAAAAATGAGATCTTTTTATAAAAATCGATCTCGAATTTCTTTTGATGGCAACAAGCAAAGATCCTTCTTACCGAACCATTTGTATCGATTTTTTGCAATAATGCTGTAAAAGTAATCCCTTATTGGTCTTGGAACTAGAATAAGTATAGATGCTAACTTCCATGGTCCTTTTAATGATTTGCAAATTCGGAGAGCGGCAGTAGATTTAATGTAATATTGATCGTTTTCAATGAGAACAAGACTATTAATAATTGTATTTCTTAATCCGAATTTGTTTAAAATATCTTGGCCTATAGTACTTTGTAATGACGCAAATTTAAATTTCCCCTGAGGATCACGTTTTATTATAAACTGAACACTTTTATCGCAGAAATTACATTCGCCATCGAATAAAACAATGCTCTCCATTACCTTTTCACCTTTTCAAATAAAATATTGGTGGTTAAATCTCCGTAGTTGAAATTAGTTTATGAACTTTGAATCCGCTATTACTGGTTTGTACTTCGCAAACTGTTGAAAATGTTTTATATTGCTCACTATCCGGGTAATAGATGATGAATTCTTCAACAGTAGTTACCTCAAAAGACCCGTTCCCAAGATCAGCGACATCTGTTACTGTTGTCGAAATAAATTCTTCTGTTATACCGCTATCTTCTAAGTACGCAATATAGTCCTTTGCTTCCTGATAGCGAGGTCCATCAGTTGTCATATAGTTTTTAACAGGTGTAATTGAACGCATATTAATGGCTTCTACACTAGCCATTGTGTACTGTTCCATAAAAGCTTGTAGCTCTGACCTAACAGAACTTGAAACGCTAGATTGAATCGTTTCTTCCGAAGGCTCGTAAAGTGATTTTGAGCCTTCAATAGTATCTGTCGGATAAGCAGGTTCGTTTGAAAATTCTAAGTAATTTACAATCCAATCTTGCGTTTCCTCATTATAATTAAGACCGATTGCACTGTTTAATTCAGTACTACTTAATACAGGCTCCTCACCAAAAGTATAAACTGCATCGTTATAATAAAATGACACTGGAATCATTAATAAATCATCATAAAACCACAGGGAATCTCTGTCCATATCAATCTTTTCTAACATGCCACTATAGAAAATGCCATTTTCAATTAAATAATCAATTTCAATTACTTGGAAATCTTCTTTGAAAACATCGTTTGCTGAAGTTAACACATCCGATGATAAAGATGCTTTAGCATTTGCCATTTGTTCACCTAAGTTTAAAATGGTTGTTTTTATCGATTCTAAATTCTCTTCGGTAACGATCGCTGCTGTTACTTCTGTATAGCTCGACTCAATTACAAACTCACTTGATGAGACTTCACCCCATGGGAAACTTGTCACAACCTTACCCTTAGTAGAACCGTCTATAAAAACAGGACCAAATGTCTCTGACTCACCATATTCATTTACTGGAATTTTTTGTCCATTAATTAAAAGATAAATGTTTTCACTCGTCCACTCACTACTATAATTCGTAACATAAACATCAGCTTCTGAAATGGGTAATTCATCCATCCAAACTTGTTCAGAATACTCATCTGCTAAGTAAAGATCGAATTGGGTAGTTGATTCTCCAAAATCGTTATGTAATAGCACATCTACTGTATAAATACCAGGTGACAGCGGAACGTATAATACTCCATCGTTTTCATTAGTTGGTTTTAAGGTAGTGCTATTAAATTGTAATTCAAGACCGTCTGTTTCCATGTCGTAAAATGCATATTGATCTTTTGTAATAACTGAATGCATTTGATAGATACCTAAAAATTTACCATCAGGCTCAATGGATACGAAATTGTTTAGTTCATTCTTACCAATCTCATTTGCTAATGCAATAAGTGCTTTAGCTTCCCCTTCAGCTATACTACTACCATCCTCATGGTTTAATAATTTTGTTAATTTATTAAAATCCTCTTCTGCAATAGCTTGTAAAAATCGTTTATTTGTTGAACCTTCAGAGAAATGAATCATTGCCCAAATGGAAAAACCAATAATTGATATAATGAGTGCACCTAAAATGCTAATTAATGTTATTAGAATAATCTTTTTCTTACTTTGCATTGGTTGTTGTCTTTTTTGGGGAACAACTGGTTGATCTTCGTATGTATTAGGTTGATTCTGAAGATTAGGGACTTGATTAAATTCAGTTGATTCAGGCTGTTTCAATTCAGATAATCTAGTGCCGCAATGAATACACACCTTATGTGTTAATTTAGCTTCTTGACCACATTGTTGACAAAAACGTTTCATGATTAACCTCAAATCTATTTCGTTATAGTAAAGTGGCTCTGCTAGATCTTACGATTGAAAGATAGATTACGAAAATAACTATATTTTGAAAGGGGAGTATTCCCTAGAAAATGTAGATATTTCCGCAAATCTCTCTTATCAATAATAAGTTCAACAGAGCCTAAAAATTAAAAGCCGAAACCGCCGAATAAGCCAAATCCGCCCATTAAGCCATTAATTGAAATCATTGTAAAGATTGTCATAAGAATAAAGAATGCAACTGAAGTTCCTCCAACATAAATTAAATATGCATAGAATGAGTCAACTGCTTTAGACTTTATACTTAGTAAATGTCCGATAATATATAGAGGGACAATAAAAATCGCTAAGACTAATGATAGTGTTATTAAATTGCCACCTAAAGCCGGGGCGATAAAAGAGAAAAGTAAAGCAAGAACAGCTAGCATCGAAACAGGGTTTGTTAAAGCACCTAAGAACCCAATGACTTCTTTTAATGAATTATTTGGTCCAAACCACATGGAGATTAGGAATATGCCAAATAAAACAACTCCTACTATTAATGCAATGATAATTAATGCTGGGAAAAATACTCTTAAGAAAATTATAAATGAATTTCCAAAGAAACCAAATGTTGAGTTAATAGCGCCAAAGAAAGCTAAACTGATAATAAATACAAATATAGATAAAGAAATGATACCATTAATAAATTCGCGTTCACCGTTATTAAAAATAGTTGATGGTTTCTTCAAATATTGTACAAATGAATTAAAGAACATTGTTGATTGTTCTTTCATTCTCTCCACATGTACATTTGGTTGAGGAGGAGCTTGTTGATATTGTTGGTATTGTTGGTTAGGCTGACCTTGGCCAAATTGTTGATTAGGTTGTCCTTGACCTTGACCAAACTGTTGGAATTGCTGATTAGCTGGACCTTGCTGAAACTGTTGATTAGGTTGAGACCATTGATTTTGTTGATCAGCTTGAACCGGTGGAACTTGTTGATGAGGCTGGTTTGGTTGAACTTGTTGATTTGGTTGGATCGGCTGACTTGGTTGAACTGGAGTTCCAACAGAAGGATTTTGATCTGTTGTAGTTGAGGTATTTTCTAAGTCTACCAAACTACTGCCGCATGATCCACAGAAATTGCCAGTTTCTTGCAGATTTCCGCATGCTAAACATTTCTTCATAAGATTCTTCTCCCACTTTCATATATTTTTTAGATGAATCTAGTGTTTGAGACATTCATGATAAGTTCAATGTAATATTCTCCTAGAACCGTTAAAACATCTCATGTTAATATCATATATTGCAAAACCATTACAAACAATCCATTTTTCAATATTTTTTGTTTGAATTAATTTTTAAGTTATGTAAATAGGGGATTATTGGGTATTGATTTGTAGGAAAAAATTGCTCATACTATTTACAATTTAGTGAACGCCATTTTCAGTCAAAGGTCTGATTTTGACTATAATAGTAGATTTTCGATTACTTAACATACATCAACGTGTTATATTAATGAAGGAAATATAAAGAAGTTTTTAAGGAGATGTTATCATGTTACATCAGCTTTCATGGAAAGTCGGTGGGCAACAAGGAGAAGGTATTGAGAGTACTGGTGAAATCTTCTCAATGGCAATGAACCGGTTAGGGTATCACTTATACGGATATCGTCATTTTTCTTCTCGAATTAAAGGTGGCCACACGAACAATAAAATTACTGTACGTCCAACAGAAGTTCGTTCAATTGCGGATGATTTAGATATTTTAGTTGCTTTTGATCAAGAAACTATTGACGTTAACTATAAAGAATTAACAGCGAGTAGTATTATTTTAGCAGATAGCAAGTTTGATCCAGTCAAACCAGAGGATTCTAAAGCCCCATTATTCTCTGTTCCATTTACTGAAATCGCTACAGAGCTTGGCACATCACTGATGAAAAATATGGTGGCAATTGGTGCAACAAGCGCTTTACTTAACTTAGAGCATAAAGTTTTCCAAGGTGTTGTTGATGAAATTTTCGGCCGTAAAGGCGAGGAAGTCGTGAAAAAGAACATGGAAGCTATTGGTCGCGGATTTGATGCAATGAGTGAGCTTCTAGGTGAACGTGTAGGCGAGTGGGAATTAGAGCCTGCTGATGGAAAACGCCGCATGTTCATGATTGGTAACGATGCAATTGCACTTGGAACGATAGCAGCAGGTGCTCGTTTTATGTCTGCGTATCCAATCACCCCAGCTTCAGAAATTATGGAGTATTTAATTAAAAAGTTGCCTAAATTTGGAGGCGCTGTCATCCAAACTGAAGATGAAATTGCAGCAGCAACAATGGCGATCGGAGCTAACTTCGGTGGTGTCCGCGCATTCACTGCATCAGCTGGACCAGGTTTATCATTAATGATGGAAGCAATTGGTCTATCAGGGATGACTGAACAGCCTTTAGTTATTGTTGATACACAACGCGGAGGCCCTTCAACTGGCTTACCTACAAAGCAAGAACAATCTGACTTAATGGCTATGTTCTACGGTACTCATGGTGAAATTCCGAAAGTAGTTATTGCGCCATCAACGTTAGAAGAAGCTTTCTTTGATACAATTCAAGCATTCAACATAGCAGAAGAATTACAACTTCCTGTTATCTTAATGACGGATTTACAACTTTCACTTGGTAAACAAACTGTTGAGCCATTTGATTATTCAAAAATTGAAATTCGTCGCGGTAAAATAGTTGATCGTGATATTCCAGAACCTGAAAACAAAGATTATTTCAAACGCTATGAAAATACGGATGACGGGATTTCACCGCGTGTTTTACCAGGTACGGCAAACGGTATTCACCATGTTACAGGTGTTGAGCATGATGAAACAGGAAAACCAAATGAAGCGCCAGGAAATCGTCAAATTCAAATGGACAAGCGTTTCCGTAAGTTAGAGTATTTAAAATTTGACATGCCGGTCTATGTTAATGCACCTCATGAAGAAGCGGATGTTTTATTAGTTGGATTTAACTCAACTCGTGGCGCATTAGAGGAAGTACAAGAGAGATTAAATGATGAAGGGTTAAAAGTAAACCATGCACATATTCGTTTACTATTCCCATTCCCATCAGCTGAAATGGCACCACTCGTTGCAAATGCGAAAAAAGTAATCGTAGTGGAAAATAATAAAACATCACAACTTGCAAATATAATGAAAATGAACATTGGCGGTCACGATAAAATTGCAAGCATCACGAAGTATGATGGTACACCATTCCTACCACGTGAACTTGAAAATAAAGTAAAGGAGCTGCTTGACTAATGGCTACATTTAAAGATTTTCGTAACTCAGTGAAACCTAACTGGTGTCCTGGCTGTGGCGACTTCTCGGTACAAGCAGCGATTCAACGCGCTGCAGCTAATGTTGGTATTGAGCCTAATGAATTAGCGGTTGTTGCTGGTATTGGATGTTCAGGTCGTATCGCTGGATACATTAATTCATACGGATTCCATGGAATTCACGGCCGCGCATTACCAATCGCACAAGGATTAAAAATGGCTAATCGCGATCTTCATGTTATCGCTTCAGGTGGTGATGGCGATGGATTTGCAATCGGTATGGGTCATACAGTTCACGCAATCCGCCGTAACCTTGACATTACTTATGTTGTAATGGATAACCAAATTTATGGTTTAACGAAAGGTCAAACTTCACCACGTTCAGCACAAGGTTTCATCACAAAATCAACACCAGGTGGAGCGATTGAACCATCATTAAAACCTTTAGAAGTAGCATTATCTTCTGGTGCAACATTTGTCGCACAAGGTTTCTCTACAGATATTAAAGAATTAACTGCATTAATCGAGGCTGGTATTCAACACAAAGGCTTCTCATTCATAAATGTATTTAGCCCATGTGTTACTTACAACAAAGTAAATACGTACGAATGGTTCAAAGAACATTTAACAAAACTAAGTGATATCGAAGACTATGACTCTTCTGACCGTGAGCTTGCAATGCGCACAGTAATGGAAAAAGAGGGCTTAGTAACTGGAATCATTTATCAAGATACAGAGACAACTTCTTACCAAGAAAAACTTTCAGGTTACGCTGAACAACCATTAACTACTGTTGATATGACTTTAAGTGAAACAGACTTTAATGAGTTAGTGAAAGAGTTTATGTAAGATAATAAGGTAATAAAATTGAGCGTCTTTATTGGAAGGCGCTCTTTTCTTTTGTGTTGCATGTGGGGGATACGGGGGATGACAAAATAATATCAAAAGCTGAAGAAAAGAGAACATTGGAAGGTGAAAGTGCCCAAAAGGAACTGAAAATCGGAGTAAAAGGGAACTTTCGAAGCAGAAAGTGCCCAAATGGAACTGAAAATCTGAGTAAAAGGGAACTTTTGAAGCGGAAAGTGCCCGAAAGGAACTGAAAATCGGAGTAAAAGGGAACTTTTGAAGTTGAAAGTGCCCAAATGGAACTGAAAATCGGAGCAAAAGGGAACTTTTGAAGCGGAAAGTGCCCGAATGGAACTGAAAATCGGAGCAAAAGGGAACTTTCAAAGCAGAAAGTGCCCAAATGGAATCGGAAGTCAGAGCGAAAGGGAACTTTCGAAGCGGAAAGTGCCCAAATGGAACTGAAAATCGGAGCAAAAGGGAACTTTCGAAGCAGAAAGTGCCCGAATGGAACTGAAAATCGGAGCAAAAGGGAACTTTTGAAGTAGAAAGTGCCCGAATGGAATCGGAAGTCAGAGCGAAAGGGAACTTTCGAAGCAGAAAGTGCCCGAATGGAACTGAAAATCTGAGCAAAAGGGAACTTTCGAAGGTGAAAGTGCCCAAATGGAACTGAAAATTAGAGCGAAAGGGAACTTTCGAAGCGGAAAGTGCCCGAATGGAACTTAAAATCGGAGCAAAAGGGAACTTTTGAAGTAGAAAGTGCCCGAATGGAACTTAAAATCGGAGTAAAAGGGAACTTTTGAAGCTGAAAGTGCCCGAATGGAACTGAAAATCGGAGTAAAAGGGAACTTTCAAAGCAGAAAGTGCCCGAATGGAACTGAAAATCGGAGCAAAAGGGAACTTTTGAAGCGGAAAGTGCCCAAATGGAACTGAAAATCGGAGCAAAAGGGAACTTTCGAAGCAGAAAGTGCCCGAATGAAATCGGAAGTCAGAGCAAAAGGGAACTTTCGAAGCAGAAAGTGCCCGAATGAAATCGGAAGTCAGAGCGAAAGGGAACTTTCGAAGCAGAAAGTGCCCGAATGGAACTGAAAATCTGAGCAAAAGGGAACTTTCGAAGGTGAAAGTGCCCAAATGGAACTGAAAATCTGAGCAAAAGGGAACTTTCGAAGCGGAAAGTGCCCGAATGGAACTTAAAATCGGAGCAAAAGGGAACTTTTGAAGTAGAAAGTGCCCGAATGGAACTGAAAATCGGAGTAAAAGGGAACTTTTGAAGCAGAAAGTGCCCGAATGGAACTGAAAATCGGAGCAAAAGGGAACTTTCGAAGCTGAAAGTGCCCGAATCCAAACTAAAAATGGGAGCGAAAGGGAACTTTCGAAGCTGAAAGTGCCCAAATGGAACTGAAAATCGGAGCAAAAGGGAACTTTTGAAGCGGAAAGTGCCCGAATGGAACTGAAAATCGGAGTAAAAAGGAACTTTTGAAGCGGAAAGTGCCCGAATCCAAACGAAAAATCGGAGCAAAAGGGAACTTTTGAAGCGGAAAGTACCTCAATGTGACTGGAAATCGGGGCAAAAGGGAACTTTTGAAGTTGAAAGTGCCCAAATGGAATCGGAAGTCAGAGCAAAAGGGAACTTTTGAAGTTGAAAGTGCCCAAATGGGACTGGAAATCGGAGCAAAAGGGAACTTTTCAAAGCTAGGTAAAAGAATGGTTCGCCTACAATCCCACCCGCAAAAAAAGACCAAACCTTAAACCGATTTGGTCTTAAAAACATTGATTCACTAATTAGATTCCTTCACCTGAACATTTCTAAATGAAAATTCAGTGGCTTTTTGATTATCAGTTAAGACGAATACATCCACTTGAGACGAAGTGCTTTCAAGTTGGAAAGGTAGTACGTGCTGTGTCCAGTCACTAGTTAATTGAACTTGTTTTGTTTCTTCTTTAATAAATTGTCCTTGAGCATTCGTTTCAGAAATTTTTAATATGACTGTACCTTCTCCTTTAAGTTCAACGGAGAATAAAATACTTGTACTAGTAAAAGGTTTTTGAGGTGTGAATACGAACCCTTCCTCAGCTTTTTCACCTTTTGTTTTCACCGTATATTCACCAAGATTATTTCCTTGTACATCAGCGCCTACACCAAAAAATTGCATTTCACGATTTTCAGAAGCGAACACATTTGCAGGTATAGATAACAAAAACATTAACATAGCTAGAACTGGAATAATATATTTTTTCATAATATTAAGTTCCTCCTAAGATTGATTAAAAAAGATTGCTTTAATTATGAATACTTAGCGTTTTACAACTAAAACCACAATAAACTCAACGTGAAGTTAAGCTATATAGCTTCGATAAAGTTTGTGGGCTAGCAATACCGTCTGCTTTAAACCCATGTATTCGTTGAAAATCGCCAACCGCATATTTTGTACTCGTATTATAAACTCCATTGATTGGTCCCTTATAGAATCCCAAATTACTCAACACTCTTTGTAATTCTGTTACTGCAGCGCCACTCGAGCCTGGCCCAAGTGTAGAATAAGACACAGTCGTTTTATTAGCTGTAACTTCATCTATTTTTGCAAGCGTTACAGGACCAGCAATGCCATCTGCTTTAAATCCATTAGCTCGTTGAAAATTACCAACTGCATATTTCGTACTTGTGTTATAAACCCCATTAACGGGACCTTTATAATAACCCAAACTTTTTAATGTGTTTTGTAAAGCGGTAACTGCAGCCCCACTGGATCCCGTATTTAATGTAGGATAGTTTACAACTTGTTCTTGGGCAGGAGTTGATGGGAGATTAATGTCAGATGTTATATCATTTATTTTAGATAAAGTTTGTGGGCCGGCTAAACCATCGGCTTTTAAATTGAATGCTCGTTGAAAATCGCCAACTGCATATTTCGTACTCGTATTATAAATGCCATTAATAGGCCCATCATAGAATCCCAAGTTCTTTAAAGTAGTTTGTAGAGATGAAACAGCATCACCACTAGAACCTGGTCCTAAAATAGTGTTTGAATCTCCTGTTTGCGCTGCAGGTACTGTAGGTGCGGCCGGTACTGCTGGTGTTGCATTATTACTAGTCACTTCGCTTAATTTGCTCAATGTTTGAGGCCCAGCTAGACCATCTGCTTTAAGACTGTAATCTCGCTGGAAATCGCCAACCGCATATTTTGTACTCGTATTATAGGTGCCATTAATAGGCCCATCATAATAACCTAATTTTTTTAATGTGTTTTGAAGTTCAGTTACTGCTGCACCCGATGAACCAGGCCCTAATACGCTGTTTTCATTACTAGGCGCTGAAATCGCTCCAGGTGTATTCGCAGGCGGTGCTTCAATTTCGGACACAACCTCTGGATTTGAAACCTTTAATACTTGACCAACAAATATCGAATCACTCGTTAAATTATTGATCGCCTTTAATTGATCCACTGACATATTGTATAAAGTGGCAATTCGCCATAAAGAATCACCAGATTTAACTGTATAGGATGTGGTTGTGTCAACTACATCGCCATACTGTCCCGGTGGCAGAAAATCATCAGCATTCGTATGAGTCGTCCAAGAATTATAATATTGCCACATCGAAGCACTTTCCTGTCCTAAACTCCAGCTACCTGCACCCTTTAAGTTATATTGATGAATTAAGTCAAATTTTGCCGCAATGGATTCGTTGTTTTCGTAATAGATGTGATATGTTCCCGGACTTAATGTTTTACCCGCAACGGTACTAGTGGGATCACCTTGTTTAACTGTGATGGTAGCCATAGGGGTTTTTGATACCTGGTCAAAAGTTACAGTTCCACCATACTTATTTAAAAGTTCATCTACTTTTACATTGGAAATACCTGTGCCCCATGAAGATAACGGATCTCCAACTTTCCACATCCGTCCGTAAAACGGAAGGCCTAAGACGACTTTTTCAGATGGTACACCTTGATTAAGAGCATATTGGACTGAACGCTCCACCCACTTGTAGCTTGCAACTGGACCCTCAGGACCGCCTTCATAGCTTTCATCGTATGCCATAATCATAAGATAGTCCGCATACTTTGCTAGACCATTATAGTCGTAGGAACCATGCCAACCTTTTGTCCAGTTGTTTGGATTAGCTGCAACTGCGACGGATACTTCCTTATCACTCGGAAGCTTTTCGCGTAGTAATCGAACGAGATCCGTATAAGCTGCTCGATCAACTTCCGTTACATTTTCGATATCTACATTGACACCATCTAAATTACTTTTAACAATAAAGTCTGCAATTTGAGTCGATAGCTGCTCTCTATTTTGTAAGGCTGCGCGCCCTACAGTACGATCCCAATGGTTACTCAAAAATGGGACTACATCTATTCCTCTGTTGTGCATTTCCTTTACGAAATTTGCATCATAAAGACGGGTTATTTTTAAGGATCCATCGGAGTTCAAATCGAAATAGCTAGGGGAGACAAGACTTAAATTTCCTTGAGCTTTATCGACTTGTGAAATCATAGTTTGAGCACTGCCAAAATACAAGTAACTCATATTAAAGTCCACATCATGGGCTTTTGCTGTATTCATCGGGATACTTGTTAAAATGACGGCCCCCGCAACAACTACTACCGTAGCGATTTTTAGTTTTGGATAATGTTTTTTCACAAAGTTGATGGCTGATTGCTTTAGATCGGTTACTTTCTCCTTTTTTGAAAAATAGAACTCTTTTGCGAACTCAGTATCATTTTTAGATTTATCTTCGTTTAAATACAACAAAACAAGGAGTTCGCCTTTATCATTAACTTTGATTTCCACTTGATCGAAATTCAACATATTCACCGCCTTTTCTCCTGTTTCTTTCACTACATTTAAAAATGTACCTAACATCAATAACATTGGAATTTTGAAATATGAAGTTATCACAGTCCATCATTAGTATTTATTTTTTTCTTAGAAAAATACTGAAAAATTATTATAGAACTCTATTAGATAAACCGTATTTTTTCAAAAAAACTCCCATGGAAACCGAACTATTTTATTGCCATAACATCCCACTATCAATTGGCGCGTTTTTGAAATATATTCTAGTTAGATAGTTTATTATTTTTATAAACTTCGATAGTCGTAAACATATTTAGGAGGTTTGTGCATGGTAAAAAAATTGATTACATTAATGGTCGTAGCATCTTTATTTTTTTCCTTAGTAGTTCCAATCGTACAAGCACAATCGGAAGCTCCTAAGGAAAATGTCATCATCATATTTAAAGAAAATATCGATCAAAAAGCCGTTCAAAGTGTTGACGGCGAAATTGATGCAGTTCTACTCAACGTTCCTGTAGTAACTGGTGAGATACCAATAGACGCTATTGACGATCTAAAAAAAGATCGAGATGTTTTAGCTGTGGAAATTGACAAACGTATTCAAATGAGTGGACAAGTACAAGATTGGGGTATTTCAACAATTAAAGCTCAAAGTGCATGGACATCAGGATATACAGGAAGTGGAATGAAAATCGCCGTATTAGATACAGGCATTGCACCTCATTTAGATTTACAAGTTGCAGGCGGCATTTCTTTTACATCCTATACACCTTCCTATTTCGATGATAATGGTCATGGTACACATGTAGCAGGTATTATCGGGGCAGAAAACAATAATATTGGCGTAGTTGGAGTTGCTCCTGACGCGGATATTTATGCAGTAAAGGTGCTTGATAAAAATGGTAGCGGTAATCTCTCTGATATTATAAAGGGAATTGATTGGGCAATTTCAAATCGTATGGATATTATAAACCTAAGTTTAGGAACTCAAATTCATTCATTTGTTTTAAAACAAGCAGTAGATAAAGCCTACAATAATGGTATTTTAGTAGTGGCTGCTGCAGGAAATGACGGAAATGCAGAAGGGATTGGAGAAACAGTCGACTTTCCAGCTCGTTATGATTCTGTTATTGGTGTAAGTGCAGTTGATAAATTAAACAATCGTGGGAGCTTTTCCTCAACTGGGGAAGAGGTTGAAATAGCGGCTCCTGGTGTGAAAGTTTATAGTACGTATTTAAATAATAATTATGCAATAATGAACGGTACGTCCATGGCTGCTCCTTTTGTGGCTGGTACACTTGCTTTATTAAAACAAGCAAACCCTTCACTAACAAATATTCAACTTCGTGAAAAACTAAAAGAGTCCGCAACTGATATTGGAGCGGTAGGGAAAGATTCATTTTTTGGATATGGTTTAGTTCAAACGAATATACAAGCTTCTAGATCATTAATAGATAATGAACCAATGGCTACAGAAATACCAACTTCTGGTACTACTGAACCTTTACAAGTTCAGCCGACACCAGAACTAGCTCCTGTTCAAGATTCTGTTCCTCAACCAGCACCAAGCCCTGTAATTGAGCCGAAGCCTGAATCAAATCCAGTACAGAAGCCAGTTCAAAACCCAGCAGCTGTTCAACCGAAGCCAGCTCCGAAGAAAACAATGAATGCAACGATTAAAACATCAGCCTCTAAATATAAAGGTGGGAATTACGTTTACATTTATTTAAGTGCTGTCGATAAAAATACAAAAAAAACCATTGCGGGTGGTAAACTTAAAGTGACCATTCGTTCACCAAAAGGTCAGTTAACAACTTATACGGTTAAAACAAACTCTAAAGGTTCAACCCTCGTTAAATGGAAGGTACCAAAGTATGCTGTAAAAGGCAATTATCAATTGAAGCTTTCAGCAACTGCTACTAGCTACAATCAAGGAAGTGCTAGTAAAACAGTACGTATTTATTAGAATAGAAAACTAGAATGTTTGTATTCGTAAATCGTCGAGGAATTTTTTTACCTTCAGAATAAATTAGAATTGTTTCGTTAGTAGGAATAGCTAAATTCATACATATCATAGCCAAACACGGCAATGATATGTATGAAAAATATAATTTTAAATGTATAACACTAACTGTTTTTTCGTAATTAAATGTCTCTAAATTTAGTTAAATTTCCCACTTTAACAATATTTTAATAGAACTTTTACAACTGCTCTATAATCATACGATAATCTAGAACATAGATAGTATGAAGAGGGGACGTATAAAGTGAAAATATCACGATACATAAAAGTGAAAGATCGATTAATTCTCTTAATGATTGTGTGTATTATTTCAAATGTTATTCTAGCGGTATTTAGTATTGATTATTTAAGAAAGATGGAAAACAATACCGAAAAGATGTACGAACAAAGATTACTGGCTATGAACGCATTTTCTGAATTTGAACTAGCAATTGATCAAGAAGATTTTGATAGAGCAAGTGAAATTCATGCGTCTCTTTCAACTTATCAATTTGACTCAAAAATGGAATTTTATATAAAAGATTTAAAGACGAGTTTAGAAAATCGAAATACTGATCAAATATTAGCGATTACCGAAGAAACAAAGTTATACATAATTGATCGAGCTGAAAATCAATTGCAAATGTATAAAAAGGATATTTCTTTCGGTTATTCATTGTTAATATCGGTTTCATTAATCATGATTGCCATTGTTGTTTACTTTAGTGTTGTTGGCGCACGAGCAGTAAACATACCAACGAGAGAATTAAAGAAATTACTTAAACTAGCTGGACAAGGTGACTTCACTAAAAATGCAACCTATGATTCAAAGGATGAACTTGGTGAAGTAATGCTTAGCTATAATGAAATGGCAACAGAAGTAAAAGAATTGCTTAAAATCGTTCATAAAAGTGCAACGTCAGTAGATGAATCAAACTCGCGCCTTCAAAATGCTTCTGAGAAAACAACACAGGCTGCTATTCACATTTCAAATGATGCCGGTGATTTAACAAGGTCAACAGAGCGCTCAGCAGAACAGTTAATGTTAAATACAGCGGCAGTACAAGAAATCTTTACTGGGATTGAATATATAGCTGAGAAAATTCAGTTTATTGAAACGAGCATGAAGCAAACCGAAGATGAAGCAAATGAGGGAGTACAGTTTGTTTCAGACAATAAAGAAAAGATGAGAGAAATTGAAGTTGCTGTAAATCAAACTAATGAAAAAATGCAAATACTTAATAATCACACAAAGGAAATCGGACAAGTTATTCAATTAATTAACTCCATTGCAGAACAAACGGGCTTGCTTGCATTAAATGCTGCCATTGAAGCAGCACGTGCCGGAGAGTACGGTAAAGGATTTAGCGTGGTTGCAGATGAGGTACGTAAATTAGCCGATCAATCTGTTAAATCAACGAAAGTTATAGAAGAAATTGTTGCCCAAATTCAAATAGATTCCAAAGAGTCGATTCAGTATATGAAAAATGCGATCGAATCAGTTCAAACAGGTATCGAAACAACTGTTCAAAGTGCTTCAAAGTTTGAACATATTGCCTCTAGTGTAAATGAAATTAGTCCACATATAGAGGAAGTATCAACAACCATTAATCAAATAAAGCAAAATACAAAAGAAGTAGCAGATCACTCAACAGAATTAAGCGATTTGTTTGAGCATAATACTGAAAGTATAAAACAAGTATCTAAATCAACAGTAGAACAATTAAACGCAACAAGAGAAA
The DNA here is from genome assembly GCA_023168345.1 of Lysinibacillus sp. PLM2. Taxonomy (NCBI): domain Bacteria; kingdom Bacillati; phylum Bacillota; class Bacilli; order Caryophanales; family Bacillaceae; genus Lysinibacillus; species Lysinibacillus sp. PLM2. The sequence goes on from AP025689.1 coordinate 1,439,441, forward strand.
TGCATAATGAAATTCAAAAAATCACTAAAAATATACGTTCTTTAACTCATTCGATTAGAAGGTTTACAATTAACTAACGAAACTAATAAGCTGAATTATAATATAAACCCTCTCCTAATTTTCATTAAAATAGTAAATAGGAGAGGGTTTTTTGTTTGAATATAAAGATTCTATGTTAAAGTAAAAACGGAACTGTTTTTGTGGGGATAAGAAAAAGTATTTCCTGCAGACAATGGACTTGAAAATAGATATAAGAGGTAAGTTTCATCTATTATGATTAAATAATGTCGAGTAGTAAGTAAATTAACAAATTATAGAGTCATTAAATTTGAAAAGAAGGTTGCTAAAATGGATAACGTCATTGATTTCATTGCCATTAAAAATAAAAAAATGAATGATGAAATACTGAAAATATTCAGCAAAGCCAACTCTTTAGATGAAGCTGAACGAATTGATAAACTGGTTAAGGAAAGTACATTGTCAGTTGCTGACCATCATAAGTTCCTTGCTTTTGTTTCATTTTTAGAAGAAAAGAAGCTAAATCCAGAAGTAGTATTTCTTTCAGTTCTGGAATTATCGACATATCAATTTAAGATGAAATATGATTTAAAATGGTCGTCAATTGCACATATGTGTTTTATTTTCATGAAAATATTAAATGAGAGCGATCCTGATAAATACGATAAGTTCATAAAGCTAAAGAAACGAAAATAAAATTGTGACCATTTTTTAAGATTATTACAAATATCAAAATACATACAACAATTTTTGTTGATAATTTTTTACAATGTATACATCTTTTAAATTTGTCAAAACAGTATCATTTCAAGCAATGATATTGTTCTTTTATCCTATTTTTCGTTATAATATTAAAATGGGATTCGAATGTACGAAACCAACCTGAAAGGAGTACTTTAGTTCGATGAATGAAGAACAACGAGTTGCTAGTCAGCAAGTAAATCAACCAAAACCCATCACTAAAAAAACTGAAAAAGACTATAGTAAATACTTCGAACGTGTCATTACAGCACCTTCCTTAAAAGATGCGAAAAAGCGCGGTAAAGAAGAAGTAAAATATCATAAAGACTTTGCCATTCCCCAAGAATTTAAAGGCATGGGCGAGGGGCGCAAATTTTTCATTCGTACTTACGGTTGTCAAATGAACGAACATGATTCAGAAGTCATGGCTGGAATTTTCATGGAATTAGGCTATGAACCAACTGATAAAATCGAAGAAGCTGATGCTGTATTACTAAATACTTGTGCTATCCGTGAAAATGCTGAAAATAAAGTATTTGGTGAACTTGGCTACTTACTTAAATATAAACGTGAAAATCCTGAAATGTTAATTGGTGTGTGTGGCTGTATGTCGCAAGAAGAATCAGTTGTAAATAAAATCCTTACAACTTACCAACATGTTGACATGGTATTTGGTACACACAACATTCACCGTTTACCTCACATTCTAAAAGAGGCATATATGTCGAAAGAAATGGTAATAGAGGTGTGGTCTAAAGAAGGAGACGTACTCGAGAACCTTCCGAAAAAACGAAACGGTGCAATTAAAGCTTGGGTTAACATCATGTACGGTTGCGATAAATTCTGTACATACTGTATCGTCCCTTACACTCGTGGGAAAGAGCGTAGTCGTCGCCCTGAAGAAATTATTCAGGAAGTACGAGAACTTGCTGCACAGGGCTACCAAGAAATTATGTTATTAGGTCAAAATGTAAATGCTTACGGGAAAGACTTTACGGATATGGAATACCGACTCGGAGATTTGATGGACGAATTACGAAAAATTGATATTCCACGTATTCGTTTCACAACTAGCCATCCTAGAGACTTTGATGATCATTTAATCGAGGTGTTAGCAAAAGGCGGTAATCTTGTTGAGCATATTCATTTACCCGTACAATCTGGATCAAATGACATTTTGAAAATTATGGCTCGTAAATATACACGCGAGCATTTCTTAGACTTAGTTCGTAAAATTAAAGAAGCAATTCCGAATGTTGCACTGACAACAGATATTATCGTAGGTTATCCAAATGAAACGGAAGAGCAGTTCCAAGAAACAATTGATTTATATCGTGAGGTTGGTTTCGAATCTGCATTCACATATATTTACTCACCACGTGAAGGAACACCAGCTGCAAAAATGAATGATAATGTTCCACTTGAAGTGAAAAAAGAACGTCTTCAACGCCTAAATGCAGTAGTGGAAGAGTTTTCAACTGCAGCATTGAAAAAATATGAAGACCAAGTTGTAGAAGTGTTAGTTGAAGGAAGCAGTAAAAAACGAGATGATGTATTAGCAGGATATACTCGTCGCAACAAATTAGTAAACTTTGCTGGACCAAAAGAATTAATTGGACATATCGTAAAAGTAAAAATCACTGATGCAAAATCGTATTCATTACGTGGGGAATTTGTAGAAGTAGTAAATCGACATGAGGTGGAAGTATAATGACAACAAAAGTTTTTACTAAAGATGAAATCGTTGAAAAAGCAAAAGAAATTGCACATATGATTGCCAATACAGAGCAGGTAGAATTTTTCAAAAAAGCAGAAGCACAAATTAATGAAAACCAATACGTTCGCGAAAAAATTGCTAGCTTAAAAACATTACAAAAACAAGCGGTAAACTTCCAACATCTTGGAAAAGAAAGAGCGTTAAAATTAATTGAAGAAAAAATCGAAAAAATTGAGCAAGAAATTGATGAACTTCCAATTGTTCAAGAATTCAAACAATCTCAATTTGAAGTGAATAATTTGTTGCAATTAGTGTCTAATGCTATTGCAAACAATGTCACAAATGAAATCATTACTTCTACTGGTGGAGATGTGCTTAAGGGAGAAACAGGCTCAAAAGTACAAAATAGTCGTCCGGGAAGTTGTTCATAATTCTCTCATGTTTAGAAATCAGCCGAGTTAGTTTCTGATTAACTAAATAATGTCATGCTTTTAAATCTGCATACTATAAAAAGAAGCAATCCAAAAGAGTCTGATTCTCTTATGGATTGCTTTTTTACATGTCATAATCCTTCATATAAATCCAAACATAAAATCTGCAAATGACATTTTACTTTTTCTACAAATTCATTAATTAGGCAAGCCACTTGAAATTTTAATAAAAAAATCCAAAATTTTTGTTAAAATCTCCACTTTTGTCACTATTCATTTTTAAATTTACCATATCTTAATTATGTATATAAGGGAGGTGGAATTAATGGGTTCATCTAACTTTGTAGGTGGAGCTGGCTTTGAACACGGTCACAAAGAAAACGGTGGATTTGCATTGCTTGTTGTTCTATTCATCCTATTAATCATTGTAGGAGCAGCTTTCTTCAATAACTTTGATTATGGTTACTAATCACTAAATTCCTTTAGTTGTAAAGCTACAGTTTTATAATACTTTCTTTCGACCAGAACAAAAAGTTCTGGTCTTTTAAATTTAGTTACTATCTATCATTGACATATGACTTAATTAGAAAAGCTATTTAGAAAGTTATAGAAAGTTAAAGTCAAATCATCCGATATTTGGACCTAGGTAATTTTAAATTTTCTACCAACAAAACTCCTTAATCTCTTTCATAAAGTGGATTATGCCACATCAAAAATGAAATCTATGAATGCAATAAGAATATGCTCCTATTATTTATAGGAAATAAAATAGGAATGGCAGGGGATATAATTTTTTTTGATAGTTTAGGATAATGAAGGAAATAGAGAGAAGATAGAATTCAAACTTAGAAAACCCATATCTTATTTAATCGTCTAATAAAGGAATAATGGCATTTTGAATAAGCTATCCAAAATAAGGAGGGGTAATTATGAAAAATGAAAAAAGATCCATTATAGAATTGGAAAAGAAAATATATAGTGTACAAGCACGTATGATCGAAATTGGAATTTCAAAAGGTCTAACACACCCCGATACTGTTAAATGTAGCCAGGAGTTAGATCATTTACTAAATGACTTTGAAATTAAGAGAACATACCATTACGCTTAAGCATCAGTAGTAATGAATAGTAACTATTATAATTATGGAATATAGAATTGCCCCCGGAAATGGACATGCTTAAAACCAAGTTCACTTTCCGGGATTTTTGTTTTCAACCAACCATTTTAAAATGAGTGGAATTATATTAACAGTAACGATTCAAAACTGAAGTTCTAAATAGAACTTTGTATTGCTTCCATTTAATCAATCTACGAAATATGTCGATTAGGATACATGGACACAGAGATAAGCGTTTGAATTCATACGCTACCAGCTACATTTATAACTACAAAGTTTTAACTTTCGTTTTTTCCTCATAAATAATAAACCAATTTTTACTATGCTGCATACAATACATCATGTGAATATAGCCCATATCTTACCATTCCCAAAAAGCTTGAATTTCATTAAAGGTGAATAGCAGGCTTACTTTCAATAAGGGGATTAAAAATGCTGGTTCATTTCACCAATTAGGCACATGCCGCATAGTATATGTCGACTAGAATAAAGGAGGAAATTACTGTGAAACGTTTGCGTCAAATAGTGACAAAAGCGGTTGTTGCGAAAGGTAAAAAGAGAATCGTAGCGAGTGAAGTGTTACGTCCACCAAATACACCAACAAGTATTTTAGGATGCTGGGTGATTAACCATCATTACCATGCAAAAAAGCAAGGTAAATATGTAGAAATTTCAGGGAAATTCGATGTAAACGTATGGTATGCGTACAATAATCATTCAAAAACTGCAGTTTATAGTGAAACAATTAACTATAAAGATCGCATAAAATTACATTATCGTGATGAAGATATTATTGATTCTGATGATGTAAAAGTACGCGTATTACAACAACCTAACTGTATCGAAGCGGTAATCACTGAAAATGGCGATTGCTTCAAAATCGTAATCGAACGTGAATTCTTAGTGGAAGTAATTGGCGAAACAAAGGTTGTTGTTTCTGTACATCCAGTAGAATTTGAAGAAGAGTGGAAATTTGAAGAGGAAGAAGACGAATCATCTTCAAGTTCTTCGAGCTCATCTAGTTCATCGTCTTCAAGCTCATCTAGCAGCAGTGAATTTAGACCAGAGTCGTCATCATTTCGAAAATAACTTTTAAAGAGCGTCTTTTCTACGAAATAAGTAGATATTAGACGCTCTTTTTTCTACTTTTGTTATAATAAAGTAGTACAATTATTAAATTTACTTGAAGAGAAGTCCCATCACTTGAAACCTTTTTAAATTTATTGGTAGCAAAAGTTTAAGATGGGATTATAGATCATTGAATTTCAAGAGAGGTAACTAAAGGATATGACAACATATACACCGATGATGCAACAATATTTATCTATTAAATCTGAATATAAAGATGCTTTTTTATTTTTTCGTTTAGGTGACTTTTACGAAATGTTTTTTGAAGATGCAGAAAGAGCCTCACAAATATTAGAAATCACATTAACGAGTCGTGACGCAGGTAGTCCAGAGCGTGTTCCTATGTGTGGAGTGCCCTATCATTCTGCGAAAGGGTATATTGAAACACTTGTTTCTAAAGGGTACAAGGTTGCCATTTGTGAACAAACGGAAGATCCAAAGCAAGCAAAGGGTGTAGTTAAACGAGAAGTAATTCAATTGATTACGCCGGGTACGATCACTGAAGGAAAAACGATTGATGGAAAGTCAAATCATTATATCGCAAGTGCTGAACAATTATCGGAGGATTCCTTTGCCTTTGTTTATTTGGACATTTCAACGGGTGAGGCTAATAGCTCTATTATTGAGGGAGGTCCTAAAGCATTGCTTCAACAGCTACAAGCCTACAATATCCAAGAGCTAGTGGTAACTGAGCAATTGCATCTAATGTTAGCAGAGCAGGCTATTCAGTTAGGAATTGTTCTATCTATTGAACAGGGAGAGATGAACAATCAACAAGTGGAGCACTATTTAATTGATTTGCCAGAAGAGATAAAAGGTGCTGCCAAAGTATTACTTCAATATATTGAAAGAACGCAAATGCGATCATTATCACACATTAGGCCGTTTAAATATACGGAATCAAAGCAGTACTTACGCATTGATACAAATTCCAAACGCAATTTAGAACTGTTGGAATCTATTCGAGGTGGCGATCAAAAAGGCACTCTACTTTGGCTACTTGACGAAACCGTTACTGCGATGGGTGGGCGGAAATTAAAACAATGGCTTCACCAACCACTTGCTAATATGAATGATATTGAAAAAAGACTAGCCATTGTAACAGACTTACTGGATGAATTTTTCTTACGTAATGAGCTTCGAGAATTACTAAAAAGTGTTTACGACCTAGAAAGGCTAGCAGGACGAATAGCATTTGGAAATGTAGGAGGGCGTGATTTAGCGCAGCTTCGTGAATCTTTACGTCAAGTTCCTGCGATTAAATCTCAGTTGTTACAAAGTGGTAAAACGAATCTGATGACTCTTGGCCATAAATTAGATGAATGTGCAGAAGTGGAGCAATTACTTTCATGTGCTATAACTGATCATCCACCGATTGCTGTTAAAGAAGGCGATGTAATCCGTGAAGGCTACAACAAAAAGCTAGACGAATTGCGTTTTGCATCTCGCAACGGGAAGGATTGGATTGCTGCTTTAGAACAAAAAGAACGTGAATTAACAGGAATTAAAAATTTGAAAATTGGTTACAACCGTATTTTTGGCTATTACATTGAAGTAACGAAGTCGAATATCGGTAATGTGGATTTATCACGCTATAATCGTAAGCAAACATTAGCGAATGCAGAGCGTTATATTACTGAGGAATTAAAAGAAAAAGAAGCAATTATTTTAAATGCAGAGGAACAAAGTTTAGCATTAGAATATGATTTATTTGTTGCATTACGCGAGGAAATTAAGTCATTTATCCCAAGGTTGCAAGCACTTGCTTCTGAAATAAGCGAGCTTGACGTCTATATTAGCTTTGCTGTTGTAGCAGAGAAATATCGATTTGTAAAACCAACGTTTCATAATGGACGAGCTATGAAAATTGTAAATGGCCGCCACCCAGTGGTTGAAAAAATGCTACATAAACAGACTTACGTACCAAATGATTGTATTTTAACGGAAGATAAAAATATGATGCTGATTACTGGACCAAACATGTCAGGTAAAAGTACGTATATGAGACAAGTGGCATTAATCGTCGTACTTGCTCAAATGGGTTGTTATGTGCCGGCAGATGAAGCTAATTTGCCCATTACAGATCAAATTTTCACACGTATTGGCGCAGCGGATGATTTAGCTGCTGGTCAATCAACATTTATGGTAGAAATGCTTGAATCTCAGAACGCCATTACAAATGCAACGGATCGTAGTTTACTTTTATTCGATGAGATTGGCCGTGGTACATCCACATATGATGGTATGGCTCTCGCTCAGTCGATGATGGAATATATTCATGATAAAATTGGAGCAAATACACTGTTTTCTACCCATTATCACGAATTAACAGCTCTAGAAGAGGACTTGAGTCGTCTGCAAAATGTACATGTAAGTGCAACAGAAAAAGATGGCAGAGTAGTATTTCTTCACAAGGTGAAAAAAGGGGCAGCGGATAAGAGTTATGGAGTCCATGTAGCACAGCTCGCAGAAATGCCAGATGCTATCATTGAAAGGGCACGTATTTTACTTGAACAGTTTGAAGCAAAGGACGTATCGTTCCAACATAAAGAAAGTGTGAATGAAGTAGCACAGCTATCCCTTTTCGAAGAAGCGACTGTTGTTGAGGAAATCGCAAGTAGTGAAACGACGGACGTTTCGACAGAGGAGGAAAAAATGGTCATTGAGAAGCTTGAGAAATTAAATATTATGGGGACAAGTCCGATACAGGCCATGAATATTTTATATGAATTACAACAAATGTTGTTAGATAAAAAATAGGCGTAAAAAAGTTTGAACACTAGAAAAACTTAAATAGCTGTACAAATAAAAGAACGGTATTTTAATTTTTAAATGAACTAGAAATAACGAAGGAGGAGAATGCAAATGGGAAAAATTCAAATTATGGATGAATGGCTATCCAATAAAATTGCAGCAGGTGAAGTAGTTGAACGGCCTTCATCAGTTGTGAAAGAGCTTGTTGAAAATGCCATTGATGCAAAAAGTACACAGGTTGAAGTTTTCCTCGAAGAAGCAGGATTAACCTCCATTCAAGTAACAGATAATGGGAGTGGCATGGATGAAGAAGATGCCCTCCTGTCCTTTGGAAGACATGCAACTTCTAAAATTACAAAAGAACAGGATTTATTCCGTATACGCACACTTGGGTTCCGAGGAGAGGCGTTGGCTTCCATTGCTTCTGTTTCCAAGGTAACTTTGCGTACATCAGACGGTGAAACAAGTGGCATTGAGGTACATCTTGAAGGTGGGCATATCGTTTCAAAAAAGCCAACAGCTTTTCGTAAGGGGACGGATATCACAGTATCCCAGTTATTTTTCAATACACCCGCTCGATTAAAATATTTAAAAACGATTCAAACAGAGCTTGGTCATACTATCGATCTTATGAACCGACTTGCCCTTTCATATCCTGATATTGCTTTTAAGCTTGTACATAATGGCGGGGTTCTCCTTCATACAAATGGACGAGGCAACGTGCAACAAGTATTAGCATCGATTTATGGCGTCCCAAATGCGAAAAAGATGATTCCGTTTAGTACTGAGAATAAGGATTATAAGGTATATGGTTATGCTTCATTGCCTGAGGTAACTAGAGCATCTAAAAACTATATTTCACTATTTGTAAATGGTCGTTGGGTAAAGCATTATTTAATCCAAAAAGCAATTGTTGATGCCTATCATACGTACTTACCGATAGAGCGTTTCCCCATTGTTGTTTTATATATTGAAGGGGACCCGTATTTAACAGATGTGAATGTCCATCCTGCTAAGCAACAAATTCGTTTAAGTAAGGAGCAGGAACTGTTGCCTTTAATCGAGGGGGCAATTCGTGAAGCAATTCGAAAAACTATTCACGTTCCACTTGCTGAGAAAAAGGAAAAGCCAGCGCGTGTTCCAAGTGAACAAATGAATATGTGGAAAACCTCTACAGCATCAACTTTTAATGAGATGAAACTGAATGAAATTGTGCAAAAGTTAAATGACGAAACATCTGTTGTAAGAGAATCTACTGAGGATGTTTTGACAGGAAATGATGTTACTTACAATGAATGGGCACCTGAACCCCATGAGACCGTAACGACTCAATCTGAATCAGCATCACCAATTGTAGTTGATGTAGAAAGAACTTTGGAAGAAATTGAACCAGAGTTAAAAAGAGAACCATTTCCTGAATTAGAAGTGGTTGGTCAAATTCATGGAACTTATATAGTAGCCCAAATGGAGGATGGTTTTTATTTAATCGACCAGCATGCAGCCCAAGAGCGGATTAAATACGAATACTTCCGGGATAAAGTGGGCGAAGTCAATCCAAATGAAAGACAGTCCTTGTTATTACCACTTACATTCCATTATTCTGCAGACGAAGCATTACTGTTAAAAGAAAATTTACAATCATTAACAGAAGTTGGGGTGTTTTTAGAGGATTTCGGGCAATCTTCCTTTGTTGTTCGTGAGCATCCAACTTGGTTCCCGAAAGGATTTGAACAGGAAATTATTGAAGAACTCATTGAACAAGTACTACAGCATAAAAAAGCGGACGTAAAAAAGCTTAGGGAAGATGCAGCCATTATGATGAGCTGTAAAAAATCAATTAAAGCAAATTATTATTTAACAAAGGAACAAATGGATGCTTTATTAGCAGATTTACGCAAGGCTGAAAATCCATTTACATGTCCACATGGTAGACCAGTAATGATTCACTTTTCTTCATATGAAGTCGAAAAAATGTTTAAGCGAGTTATGTAGAAATGCAATGTAAATTTTGATTCATGAAGTAATAATAATGAAAATTCGACATGATTACATAATTTAAAGGAGGCTTTCCCTTTGTATTCATTCAAGGAACGACCAAAAATATTAAACACTTTAAATAGCTATTCTTTTGATGTGCTCGTAATAGGTGGGGGAATCACAGGTGCGGGGATTGCACTTGATGCAGCGTCGCGTGGCTTATCTGTTGCCCTTGTAGAAATGCAGGATTTTGCAGCAGGAACTTCAAGTAGATCTACAAAGCTAGTTCATGGGGGCTTACGTTATTTAAAACAGTTAGAAGTTGGGCTTGTTGCAGAAGTGGGTCGCGAGCGTGAAATCGTCTATGAAAATGCAGTGCATGTGACGAAGCCTGAATGGATGCTACTTCCTATATATAAAGAGGGCTCCCTTGGCTCCATTACTACATCATTTGCATTAAAAGTATATGACCGATTAGCGCAAGTACGAAAAAAAGAAAGACGTAAGATGCTTTCAAAAAAACAAACACTTAATAAAGTTCCATTTTTAAAGAGTGAAGGATTAAAGGGTGCTGGATATTATGTTGAGTACAAAACCGATGATGCCCGTTTAACAATCGAAGTCATAAAAAAAGCGATTGAATACAATGCAGTCTGTCTCAACTACGCTAGAGTAACTGACTTTGTTTATAAAAAGAAAAGAATTGTTGCAGCAAATGTTCGAGATGAAATTTCTGGCGAAACAATTACCATCCATGCTCATCAAATTGTTAACGCTACTGGACCATGGATTGATGAGGTTCGTAATTTAGATCATGCGAAAAAGAATAAAAAGCATCTTCGCTTAACAAAAGGAATTCATATTGTTATTGATCAAAAAAAATTACCACTAGATCAGGCAGTATATTTTGATACACAAGATGAACGAATGGTTTTTGCTATTCCAAGAGATGGAAAAACTTATGTTGGAACAACGGATACTTTTTATGACGGAGATCCAATTGCTCCTGTTGCAAGTAAAGATGATGTGGACTACTTAATAAGTGCCATTTCATACATTTTCCCTGATTTAACCATATCAACCGAAGATGTTGAATCTACATGGGCTGGGGTTCGACCTCTCATATATGAAGAAGGAAAAGATCCTTCTGAAATTTCAAGAAAAGATGAAATTTGGACTGAGCCTAGTGGATTGATGACAATTGCTGGTGGAAAATTAACAGGATATCGTCAAATGGCTGAAGAAATAGTAAATAGGATTGTAAAAAAACACCGCTTTAAACATGCAACAAAATGTATGACGAAAGCATTGTCTTTATCAGGAGCAAAGGGATTAAATTCACGGAATTTTAAAGACTATATTAAAAATAAAGCAAAGGTAGGAGAATCCTTAGGCTTTTCCTATGAAGAAGCGCTCGCTCTAACAAGCAAATACGGTACAAATGTCGATGATGTATTTACTCATACAAAAACCTATAACAAAATGGCGGACAAGCTTCCCTTACCGTTATATGCAGAATTGCAGTATTCCATTGAAAAAGAAATGGTTTATACCCCATCTGATTTCTTTATTCGTAGAACTGGACTACTCTATTTTGATATTGCAGCTGTTCAAAAATATAAAGAGGCAGTCATTGATATAATGAGTGAAAGAATAGGCTATTCTGAAAACGAAAAGTTCATTTACAAAACGCAGCTTGACCAATTCATCAGCTGGGCAAAAGGTATCAAGTAACCAATAAGGCATGTTACTTAGCATTTGAGCAGGGAAATAGTTTCATAAACCACGCATTAAATGAATCTAGACGTTGGACTCAATCGTAATGAAACAAAGGGGGAATATGTTTGAAAAAGCGTTCTATGGAATTATTGGTAAGTGATCATACAAGAATATATGTCCGTATCTATGAACCTGAACATGAAGTGATTGGGCGTTTTCATATTCTTCATGGAATGGGGGAACATGGTGGACGTTATGATGCTTTTGCGACAATGCTTTGTGAACAGGGCTATTTTGTCACAATGCATGATCACAGAGGTCATGGGAAAACGGCTGAATTAAATGGCAAACTCGGATATTTTGCAGATGAAAACGGATTTGAACGTGTTGTAGAGGATGTCTATGATGTCCTTCAAAATGTTCGCTATGATTATAAAAAAGTGCCGATTTACATTTTTGGGCATAGTATGGGTTCCTTTATCGCAAGAAGATTTATTCAAGTGTATGGTGAAATTGTGGATGGATGTATTTTGTGTGGTACTGGAGCAACGACTACAATGCACAAAGTAGGGAATATGCTAGCCAAAACAATGGCAAGAACAAAAGGTAAGGATGTCAGAGGCGATCTTTTAAATGAGCTTAGCTTAGGAAGTTTCAATAAGCAATTTAAAAATACTAAAACAGCATTTGATTGGCTTTCATCAGACGAAGAAGAGGTACAAAAATATATCGAAGACCCTTATTGCGGATTTATTCCAACTAACCAGTTCTTTGCAGATTTAACGGACGGTCTGATTATGATAAATCGTAAAGAGGAAAATACGCGCATTCCGAAAGATCTACCTATTTTATTGATAAGTGGCAGTGCTGATCCTGTTGGTAATAATGGGAAAGGCGTTTACAAGGTCGCGAATCAATTAAAAAATGCAGGTGCACAAAATGTGATCGTTTATTTATTTGAGGAAATGCGCCACGAAATTTTAAATGAACGAAATAAACAACAAGTATTTGAAGTAGTATCACGGTGGTTAAAAAAATATGAAAAATGACAAACAAATAGACGTAGTGGCGATCGTAGGCCCTACAGCGTCTGGAAAAACAGCATTAAGTATTCAAATGGCAAAACAATTTAATGCTGAAATTATAAATGGCGATTCCATGCAAATTTACAAAGGCCTAGATATAGGTACTGCAAAAATCACAGAAGAGGAAATGGAAGGTGTTCCTCATCACTTATTAGATATAAAAGAACCAACGGAAAGCTTTTCGGTTGCGGAATATCAAACATTAGTCCGAAATAAAATCGCCGAAATACAAAGTCGAGGTAAGCTACCGATGATTGTCGGAGGTACGGGGCTATATGTGCAATCCGTTTTATATGATTTTCAATTTACACAAGAGGAAGTAGACGAAGAAGCTCGTAAAAAGTATTATGATGACTTGTCGAAAATCGGCCCTCAAGCGATGCATGATCGTTTGAATGCATTAGACCCAAAAACTGCAAAAACAATTCACCCCAATAATACACGTAGGGTTATTCGTGCTCTCGAAATGATTGAGTTGAGTGGAGTATCAAAAGCTTCTGATGAAATGAATCGTGGTAATATTCCAATGTACAATCATCTCATTATTGGACTTGATATGGATCGGGAAAAATTATATGAACGAATAAATCTTCGTGTCGATTTAATGATGAAAAAAGGTCTTTTGGAGGAAGTCAAAGGATTATATGACAGAGGTATTCGTGATGTTCAATCAGTTCAAGCAATCGGTTATAAAGAACTTTATGCCTATTTTGATGGGAAATGTACTTTGGAAGAAGCGATAGAGCAGCTTAAACAAAATTCAAGACGATATGCTAAAAGGCAGCTTACTTATTTCCGAAATAAATTGGATGTCGAATGGATAGGTCAAAATTGGAAGGAAATTCTAGAATATTCAAAATTTTTCGCTTTTCAAGAAGGGAAATCGACATTGGGAGTAGAATAAATAGAGGAATAGAAGTAATGTATACAAAAGAAAATTAGAGATAAGAGGTGTTTGTGTGAAATCAATTAATTTACAAGATACTTTTCTCAATACGTTACGTAAGAACGGAACGTTTGTCACAGTATTCTTATTAAATGGGTTTCAGCTAAAAGGGTTAGTAAAGTCTTATGATAATTTCACAGTTCTACTCGAATCAGAAGGCAAACAGCAACTAATTTATAAGCACGCTATTTCAACTTTTGTTCCTGCTAAAAACGTACCATTACAAGACAATGGTGAAGAAAATGCATAATCGATGATTAATCGGCAGTGTGTGATACTAGCCGATTTTTTCATTTTTCTTTATAATGGCAATGAAGATATAAATAGAGAATCTATTTGTTTTTAGAATGTAAATGAGAGGATTTGTAAAGATGAAACATATTACCGCTGATGAAGTTGTAAACTTATTAGACGCAAATGAAGATTTAAACATTATCGATGTTCGCGAGGATTTCGAAGTAGAAAATGGGATGATTCCTGGATCTGTGCATATTCCATTAGGTTCAATCCCTGAAAAAGTTAGCGAATTAGATCCATCAAAAGAATATATTCTCGTATGTCAAGGTGGTGTTCGTAGTGCTAATGCATGCGAATATTTAGAAGCACAAGGTTTTAACGTGACAAACCTTGAAGGCGGCATGATGAGCTACGACGGAGAATTAGAATTCAAATAATATAATAAAAATGCACATAGAAAAGTAATGTTATCTATGTGCATTTTCATTTGTAGGAAGAAATGCAGTTGTTTGCTCCGCATTCTTATTTAAAGTCCGAATAGGCAATTTCCATTTATAAATATAGGATAATACCCGTAAGGACGTAATAACGATAAATAATCCATAAAGAAATAAATCATCCTGAAGCACATTCAGACCTATCATTAACCCGGCTCCTGCTGCCCAAACAGCATAAATTTCATCTCGAAGGACGAGTGGCTTTCTTCGTGCTAGTAAATCTCGAATTATTCCGCCACCAGAGCCTGTTAGAACAGCTGCCACAATGACGGCACTAATAGGTAGTTCTAAAGAAACTGCATAAATGGCCCCTTGGATGGCAAAAGCGGATAATCCAATTGCATCGGTAAAATTTCCCCATCGATTCCAATGCTTAATCAAATGATGTGGCACAAGGAAAAAGATGGTGATTGCTGCAATAGCTATTTGGAACATCATTTCTTGCTCCCATAATGTTGACACCGGTAAACCAATTAATAAATTTCGAATGGCGCCCCCACCAAAAGCTGTCACAATCCCAAGAAGATATACACCAAACAGATCATATTCTTCTTCCATTGCAACAATAGCACCCGATATTGCAAACGCAATTGTTCCAATAATACTAAATACTTCCCATGCCATGAAAGCATCCCCCTTATATCAATCCAATTTTGAGAATAGCAGTTTAAAAGGAATTCGTAAAGATGAATTTTTTGACTATATCTGTGCATGAGAAAAATGCTATGGTTTTAATTATTTGAAAAGCAGAAAAGTATTGATATGATAATATAGGAATTTAATCAGAACTTGTTTAATGTAGATCCACACTATAGATATGATTAGAACGGAGAAGTACATATGACATTTATTTCATCATTGAACCAGGAAACATTAGCATTAGCACAAAAAATTGAAGAAAAAGTTCGCCCTTATTATGAAAAAGTGGACAAGACGGCATTCTATAATCAACAGAAAGTGCTGACGGCATTTAAAAACAATCAAGTAAGCGATTTTCATCTACATCCTTCAAGTGGATATGGCTACGACGATGAAGGACGGGACAATTTAGAACGAGTATATGCCGAAACCTTTGGGGCAGAAGCTGCTATTGTGCGCGGTCAGATTATTTCTGGAACACACGCCATTACGTTAAGTTTATTCGGCGTATTACGCCCTGGAGATGAATTGGTTTACATTACTGGGAAACCGTACGATACGCTACAATCCATTGTGGATGGCGATGATAAGGATACAGGTTCATTAAAGGATTTTGGCATCAGCTATTCCCATGTTGATTTAATCGATAACCGTGAGATTGATTGGGATGGTGTCCGACAAGCAATTAATGAGCACACGAAAATGGTAGCGATTCAAAGATCAAAGGGATATGCAACACGCCCATCCTATACTATTAAAGCGATTCAAGAAATGTGTGAAAAAATTAGAGAAATCAAATCAGATGTAGTGATTTTCGTTGATAACTGTTACGGAGAGTTTGTTGAGGAATTAGAGCCTACAGAAGTAGGTGCAGATTTAATGGCAGGTTCCTTAATTAAAAATCCAGGTGGAGGACTTGCAAAAATTGGTGGCTATATTGCAGGTCGTGCAGATTTAGTTGAAAAATGCGCCTACCGAATGACTTCACCTGGGATTGGCGCTGAAGCAGGTGCTTCATTAAATACATTAGCGGACTTTTATCAAGGATTCTTTCTCGCACCACACGTAGTAGCACAAAGTTTAAAGGGGGCTATTTTCACTTCTGCGATGCTTGAAGAAGTGGGAATGACGACTTCACCACATTATAGTGATGTACGAACAGATTTAATTCAATCGGTTTCCTTCCAAACGGCTGAACAAATGGTCGCATTCTGTCAGGAAATTCAAGCAGCTTCCCCAATCAATGCACACTTTGCTCCTGTACCGGCCTACATGCCAGGATATGAGGATGATGTCATTATGGCAGCGGGTACTTTTGTACAAGGATCTAGTATTGAATTAACAGCTGATGGCCCAATACGCCCACCTTATACTGCCTATATTCAAGGTGGACTAACTTATGAGCATGTAAAATATGCAATCTGTAGCGCGGTGCAGAAGCTAGGGAAGTAGGAATGTAAAGTTAAATTTTATGAAAAATAGGAAATTGAAAAGGGCGATTCGGACACAAAACAGGGCGATATAGACACAAATCTGATCGATTCAGACACAAAATCGGGCGATAAAAAAAGTGGAAAACTGACAACGGCGATTCAATCTCGAATCGCTTTTTCATTGTGTGCCAGGCATGGCAACTATCTAGGTGGTGAAAGTCCACTGTGGGGGTACACATCGACCAACCACTAAGGAAGCGCAAGGTACTTATCGTGAGATAAGGGCTGGAGGAAGCGTGGAATAAAATCTTGGCTCGACGAACAGAAATCTGATACCAAGGCTCTACAAAGGGATAAGGCTCCAATACAAGTCAAAGTCCAAAAGATGTGCGTAACTTTGTAGGGTAAATCAGGCGAGTAAAAGAGGAAAGATAGTTGTCTTACCCTGGGAGGTCTTGCGGATGTATAAAAAATACAGTCGAAAACGGTTAGTCGCAAGAAGTCAGCAGAAGCCATAGTAATGACCATTGGTCATGAAGGGCCGAACAATTTATAGTGTTTCAACACCACAAATGCGTAAGCGACGGACTCCGAATGTGTTAATGGTGAAAGTATGAGCGTATCTCAAATGATAACCAAAATGGAGGTATTACTTACTACGTGAGAGGAAATGGAGAAACGAGTGTGCAACTTTTAGAAAAGATTCTAAGCAATCAAAATATGAATGAAGCCTACTTACGTGTCTATAGAAATAAAGGTGCAAGTGGGGTCGATGGAATAACGGTTGATGAACTTAAACAGTATCTGAAAGAGAACAAGGATGAACTACGTCAGCGCATCAGAACTAGAAAATACCAACCACAAGCTGCCTTACGAGTGGAAATCCCAAAAGAAAATGGAAAGATGCGCAAACTGGGAATACCAACAGTAGTGGATAGGGTGGTTCAACAGGCAATTCATCAAGTACTCAGTCCGATATTTGAAAAAGAGTTTAGTGAATACAGTTACGGTTTTAGACCAAATAGAAGTTGTGAGATGGCAATCATAAAAAGTCTCGAATTTCTGAATGATGGATACGATTGGATAGTGGACATTGACCTTGAAAGATTTTTCGACACAGTCAACCATGATAAACTCATGCGAATCATATCCAATACAATCGATGATGGAGATGTCATTTCTTTAATTAGAAAATACTTGGTCAGTGGGGTCTTGGTAAAGGGTAAATATGAGGAAACACCGATTGGAACTCCGCAAGGAGGAAACCTCAGTCCACTATTAAGTAACATAATGTTGAATGAACTGGACAAGGAACTAGAAAGTAGAGGACTCCATTTCGTGAGATATGCGGATGACGCTCTTATCTTTGTGAAGAGTGAGAAAGCTGCAAATAGAGTGATGGAATCAGTCGTGAAGTTTATAGAAAAGAAATTAGGGCTGATAGTCAATGCAGAAAAGAGTAAAATCGCTCGTCCAAAAGACTTAAAATTCCTGGGGTTTGGATATTACTACGATTCAAAAGACAAGAAATATCAAGTTCGACCACATACAATCTCAGTACAGAAATTTAAAAGGAAACTTCGACAACTAACAAAGCGAAACTGGAGCATTCCGTTAGACTACCGAATATTGAAACTAAAACAAGTAATATTTGGTTGGGTAAATTACTTTAGAACTGCAAACATGAAAACGGCTATGCGTGAAATTGATAAGAAACTACGCTCAAGAATAAGAGTAATCATTTGGAAACAGTGGAAGGTACCAAGAAAACAGATAAGGTCACTAATCCAATTGGGGATACCCGAAGAAGAAGCCAAGGGCTTAACATTCTGTAGGAAAGGTTATCGATTTATCGGATTATCTAAAGTTGTTCAAAGAGCAATTTCAAATAAAAGGCTAGAGCAGAGGGGAATACCCTCTGCTCTACAACGTTACTTAAAAGTACACACTGTAATATAAATTGAAACGCCGTATACGAGATCCGTACGTACGGTGTTGTGAGAGGGGCGAAAATTAGTTAACTTATTTTCCCTCTACTCGATTGAAATGATTTAATAAACTAGTGAATTGTGCTAATTTTGAAATAGGTAATAGAGATATTGTAATATAGAATTCTAGAAGTTCCATTATCTTGAAATATTAATTTCTAATAGAACGAGGTTCAAATATGATTACACCAGATCAATTCATCCATCGAGGAGAATACATAGTCCTAACATCTGAAACACCACTCAAAACCTTCAGCTCTGCAATGCTTAACTCAGGGTATGGAGAATTTCGATATTTTATCAATCGTACAGTTGATGTTTCATATAATCCTCATAATGCAACAGAAGAAATGCGAGATTTTGTTCAACAAGAAGGTTTCAACACGAAAGAAACTGTTGCCATGATGACGGCAGTTGATATGAAGTTTGCTCAATTTCAATATTTAGAGGATGGGGAAACGTCTATCACATTTTTTGTCACTCTCGGACTTGGTAATACAGTTGATGTGACAAAATCTTTTGATAATGCTTATCGTCCATCTGTAGGTACAATTAATATCTTTGTTTTTATCAATGGAATTGTGACAGATGAAGCTCTCATTCAAGCTTTAATCTGTGCTGTGGAGACGAAAACGAAAGTAATGCATGAGCGAGGAATTATCGATTATCAAACGGGTACTATCGCTACTGGAACTTCTACTGATAGTGTGCTTGTTGCTGCGACACAAGTAGGCGAGTTCCATGCATACGGGGGTTCCATAACGAGGCTTGGCTCATTAGTAGGGAAAGGACTTTATAAAACATTAAATGATGCGGTTGAAAAATATCTCCAATATAAAAAACACCAGCACTAGCGCGGTTACAAATATGTTGGCGGCAATAAAAAAGGAGAATCATCATGCAAATACTCGCTGTTATTTTCGGGCAAATATTAGACTTAATAATCGGCGATCCACCAAAATGGCCACATCCAATTCGCTGGATTGGGACTTTGATTACTTTCCTAACGAAACGACTCAATCGTGGCTCTGCACGAATCCTTAAGGGTGCATTGTTATCAATAATTGTAGTCGGTTCTGTCACGATAATTACTCTTGCAATTGTTTACATTGCCTATCGAACTCACACATTTGTAGGTATCGCAGTGGAAGCTTTATTAATCGCCATTGGGTTAGCTCAAAAAAGTTTAAAACAAGCTGCCATGGTTGTTTACGAAGCCTTGGAAAAAAACGAAATCGAAGAAGCCCGCACAAAGCTATCATGGATTGTTGGCCGAGATACATCAAAATTAGATGAGCCAGAAATTGTTCGAGGCGTCGTTGAAACAGTATCTGAAAATACAAGTGATGGCATTACAGCACCATTATTTTACGCTATCTTATTTGGGGCTCCAGGATTATGGGCATATAAAGCCATTAATACACTCGACTCTATGGTAGGCTATAAAAATGATAAATACATTCAATTTGGGAAGTTTAGTGCACGATTAGATGATGTGGCAAACTTTTTACCAAGTCGAATTACAGGGTTCATTATCTTACTATTTACGAAAAATAATACAAATTTAAGGTTTAACAAAAGATTCAAATTATGGCTTACAGATGCTAAAAAACATCCAAGTCCAAACAGTGGCTATTTAGAAGCTGCCACAGCCTATCAGCTTGGTATTCGTCTTGGCGGATATAATAGTTACCATGGTATTACTTCATTCCGTGCATATATGGGGGAGCCCCTTGTGTCACTAAACCGTACACATATTAAAAAAGCCATCCAACAAATGTACATAGCTTCTATTCTATTTACTATTATCATTGGAGGTGTATTTGTTGCAATTTCCTATACATGGAGCTAATTACACTGCTTTATATCAACGTTTTGACATTTCTCAACCTGAAACAGTTTACGACTTAAGTGAAAATGTGAATCACTTCGGTCCTCCAAAAGCGGTCGTGGATTCTTGGCTAAGCTTTATTCAAGAAATAAGAACTTACCCGCATCCTGATGGTGAGCCGCTAAAGTCACTGCTAGCAAAAAAACACGAGATTAAGTTGGATCAACTATTATTAGGAAACGGTGCTGCAGAGCTATTAACTTTTTTTGCGTTAAGGTTTAAAGGAAAACGAGTTTTACTCATCCACCCAACTTTTTCAGAATATAAAATGACTTTAGAAGCGGCAGGCGCATTAATCGAAGAAATTAAAATTACTGAAATACAAAACTATGAGCTTCCATTAGAAGAAATTAAACAAGCCATGCAAAGTGCTGCTTGCTTGTATCTTTGTAATCCGAATAATCCAACGGGTGCAATAATTAATCGTAAAATTCTTGAGGAAATTATCAATCATGGTAAAACTGTTGGATGTGAAGTGCTAGTAGATGAGGCGTTTATGGACTGGACAGACGAATTGAATTCTGTCATCTATTTAGTAAAGCAAATGAAGCATGTAACCGTGTTACGTTCAATGACAAAAATGTACGGCATTGCTGGTCTTCGCCTTGGCTATATTATCGGAAACTCTCAGTTAATAGAGGAAATGAAGTCAAAGCTTCCTCATTGGAATGTAAATGCATTGGCCATCAAAATCGGTGAAATTTGTCTAAAAGATACTCAGTTTCGTAACGAAAGTATTCAATTTATCCAAAAAATGAAACAAGACATTCGAGCTTACTTAGAAAATAGAACGTGTATCGTTGCGGACAGTGCTGCAAATTTTCTTTGCTTTCAATTAAAAGAGCCCGATAAGACGCGGGATTTCTATTTTTATTGTCTGGAGCGCGGAGTTGTATTGCGACATACAGAAAATTATATTGGGATGGATGGAAAATGGCTTCGTATGGCGATTAAAGGACACGAAGCTATGAATTATTTTAAAAATGTAATGGATGAATGGAATGGGTAAAATAGAGTTTTATTTTGTAAGGCATGGGGAAACGGAATGGAATAAGGATGGACGATTACAAGGATGGCTTGATTCTCCTTTAACTAATAAAGGACGTGAAAGTGCACTTAGGCTCTCGGACTTTTTACAGATGCTTAATTTTGATGCTGTCTATTCAAGTACTTCTGGACGAGCTATAGAGACAGCAAGAATCCTAAATGAACAATCTCTTGAAATTCAAATGGATAAACGGTTGCAAGAAATTCAATTAGGAGCATGGCAAGGTCAGTACATACAACATATTTTAAAAGAAGATGGAGCACGTTATCTCAATTATTGTAACGAACCTGATAAGTACCAACCAAATGGTGGAGAAACCTTTGATCAGGTAAGTACAAGAATGGTCGAATTTTTAAATCATTGCATCTCTCGTTACAAAAATGGACGAATCCTAGTTGTAACACATGCTGTAGCGATACGTTGTTTATTATTAGTAATTCAAAATTTATCGATTTCTCAGATTTGGAAAACAGGAGAAATTGAGGGGACAAGTGTTACGAAAATTATCGTTGAAAATAAAGAGATTCGTGTCGAATATATAGGGAGAATTTTTCATAATCATTTAAAAATGTAAGAACAATTAATATCACGTTACCTTCTACAATATAGTAAATTAAAAATAATTGTAGATGGGTGGTAAAATATGAGGCAATATGCAAGAAATCATAACCTAAAGCTCATTCTACAGCATTTTGCAGTTATGTGGGTTTTA
The DNA here is from genome assembly GCA_023168345.1 of Lysinibacillus sp. PLM2. Taxonomy (NCBI): domain Bacteria; kingdom Bacillati; phylum Bacillota; class Bacilli; order Caryophanales; family Bacillaceae; genus Lysinibacillus; species Lysinibacillus sp. PLM2. The sequence goes on from AP025689.1 coordinate 1,461,520, forward strand.
ACGGTAGTTGGTGTAGTGTTTGGGATGTGGTTACCATCAACAATCGTCATTCCATTATCTTTTATTTGTATGATGCTACTGTTCGTTGCATTTTTTATGAGAGGTGTTCGTCTTTCCAATTTTATACTTTATTTAATCCCACCATTAATGGGTGTAATGCTTTTTTGGATTACTCAGTTTTTCATTGAATGGATTGGCGAGGATTTAGTCCTTACCGTATTTATATGTACAATCATCATTTTTATTGGACTCGCTGGTATTGGTTTAAAATTGGAGCGTGACATTTCTGATTGGGCAAGTGTATTATTTGCAGCCTTATTTGTTTTAATTGTATTTTCGATAGTCTTTATCTTCTTTCCAGTTAGTAATACATTTTTACTAGTGTTAGCAGGGCTTTTTGTTCTCGTCTTTGCCGTTTATACTGTTTTTGATTTTAATATGATACGACACAATCATGTAAAAGACTCAGATGTCGTTTGGATGGCTCTTAATTTATATTTGAATTTCATTAATTTATTTACGAATTTATTAGAAGTGGTTGCTAGATATAGACAATAAAGAAAGGGAATGAATTGTGGCATTCCTTTCTTTCCAGAATATCAGAATTAAAATGAGATGGTATTTCTTGACAAGATGTAAACGTTTACGTTATAGTCAAAGTACCATAAAACATTCTTATTTTTCGTTACAGATAAATGTACATCATTTATCTGTATTTTTTTATTTATTGAAATAAATAAAATTTTCTGCAAAAAAACTAAACTAACATTCGATGTAAGTTTCTTTTTATGCTATAAAATGTTGTATTTTCCGTTAATGATGCGGTTTTTCTCGTTTACGTTAGTTTTTCTTACGTATGATTGACAACGTAAGTTACGGAGAGTATGATAGGAGCAAGGGAGGTGGATTAAATGGGTAGTGAAAATAGAAGATCCAGTGAACTTCGTCGTTCAATGCCACTATTACCGATGAGTACAGTAATGCAACTAACAGAATTATCTGCTAGACAAATACGCTATTATGAAGAACATGATTTAATTCAGCCGCACCGTACAGAAGGAAATCGACGTATGTTTTCATTAAACGATGTTGATACACTTCTTGATATTAAAGATATGCTTGAACAAGGTGTGAACATGGCTGGAATTAAAAAAGTCTTTGATATGAAGAAAAATCCAGCAGTTTTAGCAGCACAAGCAAAACAAGAACTTTCTGATAGTGAGTTACGTAAAGTTTTACGTGAAGAAATGAAAATGGCACAAGGGCAACAAAAGCCTTCTTTGAGACAAGGGGACTTATCGCGTTTTTATCAATAAAAACGCGGATTCTTATAAATAAATACGTATGAGAGTTTAGGAGAGTGCAAGCTGTGAGTAAATACACTAAAGAAGACATTAAAAAAATCGTAAAAGAAAAAAATGTTAAATATATTCGTTTACAATTCACGGATATACTTGGAACTATTAAAAATGTTGAAATTCCTGTTAGCCAACTTGATAAAGCCCTAGATAACAAAATGATGTTCGATGGATCTTCTATAGAAGGTTTTGTACGTATCGAGGAATCTGATATGTATTTACAGCCTGATTTAGATACATTTGTAATTTTCCCATGGACAGCAGAAAAAGGGATGGTTGCACGTTTTATCTGTGATATTGCAAATCCTGATGGCACTCCATTTGCTGGGGACCCTCGTTCTAATTTAAAACGTGTGCTTAAAAACATGGAGGAACTAGGTTTTACAAGCTTTAACTTAGGGCCTGAGCCAGAGTTTTTCTTATTTAAATTAGATGAAAAAGGCGAACCAACTCTAGAAGTAAATGATCATGGTGGTTATTTTGATTTAGCCCCTACAGACTTAGGTGAAAACTGTCGTCGTGACATCGTGCTAGAGCTTGAAGAAATGGGCTTCGAAATTGAAGCATCTCACCACGAGGTTGCACCAGGTCAACACGAAATCGACTTTAAATATGCGGATGCTTTAACTGCATGTGATAATATACAAACATTTAAATTAGTAGTAAAAACTATCGCTCGTAAACATGGTTTACATGCGACATTCATGCCAAAACCTTTATTTGGTGAAGCAGGCTCAGGAATGCACTGTAATGTTTCATTGTTTAAAGGAAATGAAAATGTATTCTTTGACCCTTCAACAGAAATTGGTTTATCATTAACGGCTATGCAATTTATGGCTGGAGTTTTAGAGCATGTTCAAGGTTTCACAGCAATCACGAATCCAACAGTAAACTCTTATAAACGTTTAGTTCCTGGCTATGAAGCACCATGTTACGTTGCTTGGTCAGCTCAAAACCGTTCACCATTAATTCGAGTACCAGCATCTCGTGGTTTATCAACTCGTATCGAAGTACGTTCAGTTGATCCATCAGCTAACCCGTACTTAGCGATGGCTGTTATTTTAGAGTCAGGTTTAGAAGGTATTCGTCAACAATTGACACCTCCAGCACCAATTAACCGTAACATTTACATCATGTCTGAAGCAGAGCGTAAAGCAAACGGTATTGATAATTTACCAGCTGCATTAGATGATGCACTATTATTATTAGAAAAAGATGAGATTGTAAAAGGCGCTCTTGGTGAACATATCTACGAAAACTTCAAAGAAGCAAAAGAAATCGAATTCGATATGTATCGTACAGTAGTTCATCCTTGGGAACGTGAACAATACATGAGAATGTACTAATAAATAAAAGACGGTGCGAATAGCATCGTCTTTTTTGTTATTTATGAAATTAAAAAATTATGGATAATTAGTTTTAAAAAAGCTGGATAAATAACTAGTAGTTCCGATAATATGGAGAAAATTAAAAAAACAGTAAACCTACATAAGAACCCAAATCAAATAAAGCAAAACTAGCATATGAATCAGTGTATAAAAGCTTGGAAAATGTAACTCCAAGCGATTTTTTATTTAACATTAAACTTTATCACTTTTTCAAGTTAAACATTAGGTTCTATTTTCATTAAGGCTCCAAAGTATTGTTGAGCGGTAGTGAAACAAATAAACGCACAAAGCTCACTTATTTCATTCTCAGAAAAATGCTCGTTTAATATTTGAAATATTGAATCTGGTATATTTGCTTTTTCGTATTTTAAAAATGCCTCAGCAAATCCTACTGCGACAGATGTTTTCTCATCAAACAATTGAGGATCAGGTTTCCCTTTTGCCTTACAATATTCGCATCCATTACTTTGCGCTAATGTTCTTCTAACTTGTTCCTTTAATTTGGATGATAACAGACCATCTTTTTCTAATATATCTCCTAATCTAGACCATGACATCATAACTTGTTTATTATGGCCTAATAGCTTTTGAAAAGATGTCTCTCCAAAATTTGATTGTTTTATTCTTGCCATTTATATTCCCTCCCTGTTATTTTAAATATATATAATACAATCGTTAAATTACATTAAATACTGAACGTTTTTCTTTGTAATGATTTAAATAATAAAAGAAAAAGAGAGAGATGACTTTAAAAATGAAAATAGATGATATTGACAGAAAAATAATAGTTGAATTAGCCAATAATAGTCGTTTATCAATGAGTGAACTTGGAAGAAGAGTTCATTTGTCCTCTCCCTCAGTAACGGAACGGGTAAGACAAATGGAATCTTTTGGAATAATAAAAAAATACACTTTGGAAATTGATTATGAAAAAATAGGGCTACCTATTCAATGTATTATCGAAGCAACAGTGAAAAATGGGGATTATAAAAAATTTAAACATTACATTGAAAGTCTATCTAATGTGGACTTTTGTTATAGAATTGCAGGAAATGCTTGCTATATGCTGAAAATGCAGTTTGAGAATTTTTCTAAGGCGGAAGAATTTATCGATACAGTAAATCCGTATGCTTCTACTGTTACACACTTTATTTTTTCAGAAGTTCAAACGGATTTAAAATTTGATTATAGTGATTGATACAATTAATAAAGTTCGTTAAAGTTTGACGAACTTTTTTAAATATAGTAATCTTTCAAACCAATGCTTTATCTGCAATCTTAAACGTTATTTTTGTGAAAAAGGGGAGGAATAGTATGGGCTGGGCAAAAAATTGACCTCCACAAATGTGAAGGTCATTTGCAGCATATTATTGTTCTTTCCAGGTTAACACATTATCAAGTTCATATATTAGTCCCCCGTTTTCTCTATCGAATACTTGGACTAAAGCTCTAGTTATGTTGGGAATAGTCTCATGAGGTTGTAAACTAAACAATATATAGTATTCTGTTTCATTATTTTGTTTCTTTTCATAAATAGTTGTAACTTTATCAACCTTATTTTCCTCAAAGCCTAAGCTTGTAATCGCGCTCTTTTGTTGGTCGACTGTATAATCTTCCGAAAGTGTTGAAGCTTGTGCAAATTCATTTTGTGCTACTTCTTTTGCTCTAGCAATTTCTTCTTCTGAAAATGTTTCTTTATTAAAATATTGGAAGTAAATCGTTAAACCTCCACCAAGTAATAGCAGGAAAATAACAATTATCGAGATTGTTTTAACGGCACTACCACCTTGTTCATTAAGCACTTTTGACTTCGAAAACGTTTTCAACTAAATGCACCTACTTTTTATTGTTGGTTGTCTTTTGAATCTCTTTTCATGATTAATTTACACTAATTTAAACGAGAAAACTATGTACAAAAAGGGAACTTCAACGTAGGAATAAAAAAGCCATTTTAACGGTGTGCTAAAATGGCCAAAAGCTATTTAATTTAGTAGAAGTGCTTTATAACATCAGAAATTGAACCAGTATTAACATTAATCAATTTCTATAATTGCTGAGCCAATGATTTGTGTGTCCGAACCTATAACTTTAATAAAAGTATTATCGGTTCCAGGTTGATTAGTATCAGGGGTAGGGTTATTACAACTACCGTTTTTAGTTATATTTAGTGTGGAGCCACCATTGGCAGTAAACGTACCTGCTACAATGCTCGTTTTTACACTAGCTCCACCATTGATATGAACACTTGAAATAGGGGCAAAAATCCCGCCAGTCTTGTAATTAACTATCCGAATAATAACAAGAATGCAGATATCTAAATTAAAAAAGCCTCTGTTTTTTGACAGAAGCTTTCAGTTTTAATGATACTATTTAATCATTCTTCTTCTAATAATGAGTGTAGGTATACTAAATCGTAGGCTTGCAAATATTCTTTTACAATTACTGTTGTTTTTGTCCCATCATCAGTACCTGGATTTATCATCCCACCATCTTGTTGAGGGGGGATAATCGTTGCGCCACCAGACATTGTGTAGTTTTTTGCTACCACATTTCCTTTTATAATTCCATTACTATGATTAAACTCACTGTTTGGTGCTAAAAACAATTGTTCAGTAACCGAACTGCCGCCTGTAACAGTAACATTATTGTTACCATAAACGTAAACATTTCCTTTAACGGTTCCACCAGACGTAAATGTAACATCTGAATTTTTTATATGAAGGCTTGAATTTATATTGAGATCACTTCCAAAAGTGATTGGATTTATACCTGAATAGTAAATGTTAGCTGAAGAATGGTCATTATTATTACTATTGAACGATCCACCAGTATAATTTAAATTATTTAATACATAGATATTTAAAACTCCTGGGTTTACGAGATTAATGTGACCCGCCACATTTAATGAATCTACAAAAATAGACCGTGTCTCACCTTTTAAATCAATATTTAAACTATTATAACTATCTACATTGATACTACTGAAATACATATCCCTTGATAAATCTAATGTATATCCATTCGTTTTATAATGTGAAATGTTTAAAACACCATCTTTTATTACATCAACATAACTGTTCGAGTCACTATTAAATACTTTATCATTTGGTGCTACCGCAACTCCATTTTGACTTTTGAATGTTGAAGAAACATCTGGGAGTGTCGGCATTTGTTCTGTGCATGAGTTTATGATATCACCGGACTCATTTGTATTAATAAAATGATCATTCAAAATAATGTTTTTCTCATTAGCGGATAGTGGTTTTAATTTTGAACTTGCATCTACATTTTGATTGAACTGAATCGACCCGCCATATCGATAATTGCCACCTACATTAAACCATTGTCTTACATAGATGTTATTAAGGGCAATTATATCTTTTGCAATGGTAGGGTATGCAAGGATATCGACATTATTTTTTGAAAGGACATTGCCGTTTAATGACCCACTAGAAGCGGTAATTGTATCTACAGCTTTAATATCACCATTTACAGTACCACCAGTAATATTAATTTGTTGGCCTGCATATACAGAGCCGTTAATGGTACCACCAGTTATCGTAATGTTTTTTGGAGAATACACGTTTTTAATGCCTTCTGACCCTCTAATTTCAATATCTTCTGTTGAAAATACGTTGCCTCTAAGAGAAGCACCGCTATTGTTAATAACTAACTTCGATTTCGAATAGATATCTCCAGTTATCGAGCCACTACCAGCATTGACTGAACCATTCGTAAAAAGGGCATAACATGCTTTTACCTCGTACGGATCAGTGTTATCTTCTATAACAACTTCTACCTCTTCAACTTCCGCGTTTAATGTGATTTCTACCTTTTGAGAAACATTTCTCATTTTGTTTTCAATCATCCCATTTGATCGAATTAAATATGTTAGCTTCTTGGCATCGGATTCTGTACTAAGGAATTCAACCGTTGTTTCTGAAACTGGTAGTGTTTCGTTATTTAACTGCTTTTCATACTGTTTATTAATATTTTCCGATATAAAATTAGCAGTAGGGTTCACTCCGTTAAAATAAAGGACATTGATTTTATTTTTTGTATTTTGTATAAATGTCCCTTCAAAATCGTATTCCGATTTTTCCACCGGATCTTCAATAGCATTATAAATCTCCAATGTTTCAGAGTAAGCTGATTTTGCAATTTCATGGAGACTAGTCCGCAATTCAACAAGTCCAGCCTCTGCAATATAAAAGGCTGATTGATCATCTCTTTCAGTATTCATCGTTTTCAGTGTATTTGAAGAGAGCACTAGTAAGCCAGTCCCAACTATACTCATTACGACAAAAACAAGAAGAACTAAAATGAGAGTATAGCCATTTTCATTATTCGTAACATTGTATTTATTTTTAAATGGCCACATCGTCTATCTTCACCGCCTTAAGACAATTTCAGTTTTTTGCGTAATTCCATCGATGCTTGTGATTTGAATCGTAATTTTATTAGATTGTTTAATTACTTGAAATTGATTAATATTCGCCTGAAAAATATCCCCATTTTTAGTGATGGTTTTATCAGCTGAATTGAAGGTATAACTATCAGTATCAATAATTAAAGTACTATTATTTTGTACTTCAACCATATCAGTTTTACGAATCTCTCTTGTTAGCACTTTTAAAACATATGCGATGTCGATTAATTGTAAATTCTTATCTCTTTGGGTTTGTGCTTGGTTTTGAGCATTCAAAAAAATACTAAAAAGGATAATTGTAATAATTGATGAAATAACAATTACCGTTAACAGTTCAACTAAGGTTAATCCTTTTTCATTTTTATACAAGCTTTTCATATATAGTTATCTCCATGCCAATATGTTTTCCATTTGAGCAGTTAGCTTCTCTTCACTATCCCTAACTTCAAATACTTTAATAATAATCGGGGTTAAATTAGGTAAGCTACTATGATCTCGAAGTTCGAGTTGAATAATGACTTCATTCCCCTCTATGACGTTCTTTTTTCTAAATATTAGAGCACCATTAGTGGAAATAGGTGCAGGGTAATGTAATTGATTTTGAATGCTAGTAATTCTTTCATTAAAATTACTAGAATTACTCACGGCAAAAGCGTTCTCCATTTCAGTTTGAGCAATATAAGTAGCATCGATTATGTTTTCTGAAATTTCTCTAGTTTTCATCGCTTGGATAATAAGTGCAAAAATACTTAGCAATATAATTGTAAGAATTACTAATGAAATGATAACTTCTATCAAGCTAAAGCCAGATTCACTTCGCACTTTATTGAACTTTTGTAACATATAATCACCATCTTTTTACTCCAAATCGATTTTGAAAAATAAAAACAACAACTTATCTATCTTAATGGAGAGGAAATATTAAATTAATTGGAGAATTAATAAGTAAAGCTTTGGTAAAATGTTTTATCAATATAGTTATGCAATTTATATATTTTTAATTGGTAGAAAAGTGGCAGTAGTTATAATATTAAAGTCTTAGATAAATTCTCAATATTTCACAATTATTAACAAAATGTGAATATTAGACTATACTATTTTAATATTTTAGTAGATAATATTATAGTTTCTGGGAAAATCTCTCAATAACATATTCCATATCATATTTCCTATGTTTTAGTTAAAAATAATGAAACCTGTAAATTTTCTTTACAATACATTGTTATGATAGACGAAAAAGTATAAATAATGCACATCAAATTATAGAACTATAATATATGTACATTCTTTTAAATAAGCTAAAAATGGATATACAATTAAACATGATTTGTGTATTCTTAGCAATATAAGACATTAGTATTATATTTTTCTAAATATATGTACGGAAGTTGAGAAAAGTATATAAATTATGTTAAATTCTAGTAATTTTATGGGGTGATAATCATGAATATTCAATTTAAAATGTTCATCCTTGCTGTAATGTGTGTGTTTCTTGTTTATTTATGGTTACCGATAAACGACCTGAACCTGAAAACAGCTTATGCAGATAATGATAATAATGGATCATCTATCGCTGGAGTTAATGTAGAAGGCTTAGATCGAAATGAAATAATAGATGCTTTAACTAATGCAATTAATGATTGGACGAATGAAGATATTCAAGTAAGGGGTGGGGGAATCGAGATTTCAATCGATGCTACTCAATTACAATTTGATATAGAATCAACTATTGATGAATACCATACGTTAACGAAAAAACCATGGTATGCCTTTTGGCAATCAGCTAGAGTAGTCCACATTCCCCTGAAGATAATGCCAAACGATCAAATAAAAACAGAACTTGCGGAGATTGCTGCATGGAGTACAGACGAGACTTATAACCAATTGTTATCACAGGCTTCATTTTTAAAAGATCATCAAGTTGAAGCAACTGTAAAAGATACAACCGTTTATGAAAACGAAAGATTAGCATTAGTTATTGAGGACATTCCTACTAATGCTTTTGAACCAGAAGAATTGATGCATTTGTTGGACGACACAATGATTAACCCTGGTGATCAATTTTCCTTAATTGAAACGCTTAATGAAAATTTAACAAAAGTTAATAATGAATCATTAAATTTCGTTGCTTCCTTATTATACAGTGCTGTTTTACAAACAGAATTTGAGATTTTAGAACGTCACCACCAAGAGGAAAGTCCTAGTTACCTCTCACTGGGAAATGATGCAAAATTGAATGTTGCACTGAATGAAGATTTGAAGTTCTTAAACAATACGGATTATGTAGCAAAAATTAATGTTTCAACAGAAGGTAATACGATGAAGTTGGAGATTACGTCCAACATAAAAGAAAATGAAGTACTCGTTCATGTAGATAAAGAAAGACTTTCACCTCGGATTATTTACCGTTATTCAAATGACTTACCAGTTGGATACGAACAAGTGCTTCAAGAAGGTAGTGAAGGGTACCGTGTAATTGTTACTCGCACAATCTCAGGGGACGGAAGTACTGAGGAGCAAAGAGTGAGTCGAGATTATTATCCTCCAGTAAATGAAATAGTATTAAAATCTTCAAAAGAACCTGAACCAACAGAAGGTTCGGATACGAGTACCGAAAAAAACGTTCCAAATCGACCTGATCCAAATATGGATATTGATTTAGATGGTGATGTATTACCTGACATTGAAGTGCCGGTTGAAGATAAAACACCTCCTGCTTATGACAAAGGTGGAAATGTAGTCACTCAATAGAAAGGGGAGAAGTCTTATGCGCGGAACAACAAGAAAAAGACTTGGAGATTTACTCGTAGAATCAGGTGTAGTTACTTCAGAGCAAATTGATTATGCGTTAGAAAATAAAAGTCAGGGAGAGAAATTAGGAGACTTTCTCATTCGTGAAAACTTTATTACAGAGCAGCAACTAATTGAAGTATTAGAATTTCAATTAGGTGTACCACATATCAATTTAAATCAATTTACCATCGATCCTGAATTGTTGCAGTTAGTTCCAGGAGAGCTTGCAAAACGAGCAATGATCATGCCGATACGACGAGATAAAAACAAATTATTTATCGCTATGGCAGATCCAATGGATTACTTCGCTATTGAAGAAGTTCGAATGGCTACAGGATGTCAAATTGAGACAAGCATTGCAGCGAAAGATGATTTATATAGAACGATTACAAAATACTATGACTTGCAAGAATCAATGGAAGCAGCACTTACAGATTTAGGTGTTGAAACGACTGAAGCTCAGCAAGAAATTACCGATGAAGATTCACCGATTGTCCGACTAGTAAATCAAATTATCGCAAACGGTGTTGCCCAACGTGCCAGTGACATTCATTTTGATCCACAAGAAACCGATTTTAGAGTACGTTACCGTGTCGATGGTATATTGCGTACAGAGCGTTCTTTACCGAAACATATGCAAAATATGATTACAGCCCGTATTAAAATTATGGGGAATTTGAATATAACTGAGAACCGTGTTCCACAGGATGGTCGTATTAAAACGAATATTAATTTTAAACCGGTTGATATTCGTTTATCTACGTTACCAACTGTATTTGGGGAAAAAATAGTGATGCGTATTCTTGACTTAAGTAATGCTTTAAATGATGTTTCGAAATTGGGCTTTACGAAAGCAAATGAGGATATGTTTCGCAGGATGATTGCTCATCCTAACGGGATTGTGTTAATTACAGGTCCAACTGGTTCAGGTAAATCTTCGACATTATATGCAGCTTTGAACAATTTAAATGAAGAGGGTGTCAATATTATCACAGTTGAAGACCCTGTTGAATATCAGCTTGAAGGAATTAATCAGATTCAAGTAAAAGAAGAAGTAGGACTTACCTTTGCAACAGGACTACGTTCCATTCTACGCCAAGACCCAGATATCGTAATGATCGGGGAAATTCGAGACTTAGAAACAGCGGAGATTGCTGTGCGTGCCTCTTTAACCGGTCACTTAGTTTTAAGTACATTGCATACAAATAATGCAGTTGAATCGATTTCGAGGTTGAAGGATATGGGGATTGAACCATTCTTAATCTCATCTTCATTAATTGGGATTATGGCACAACGATTAGTGCGAAGGGTTTGTCGAGATTGTGCAAAAACAGTTCCAGCTACAGACCGAGAAAAAGAAATTTTTGCAGAAGCGGGCATGAATATTGAGACGGTACAAAGAGGTCGAGGATGCCCGGCTTGCAATAACACTGGGTATAGAGGTCGACTTGCAATACATGAAATTTTACCAGTTGATCGAGTAATTAAAGATCACATCTTACAAAGAAGCACAATATCTGTGATTAAAGATTATATGAAGCAAAAAGGTATTCCTACATTGCTTGACGATGGATTAATAAAAGTAATCGAAGGTGCTACAACAACTGAAGAAGTATTACGAGTTGCAACATTTGATTAGGAAGTGAAATGATGAATAAATTTTCTATCGACGCCTTACTAAAAAGAGCATTTGAAGAAAAAGCTTCTGACCTACACATTACAGTGGGGATTCCCCCTGTATATCGTATTAATGGTCGTTTGGAGCAGTATGGTGAAGTAATTATTGAACCATCTGATGTGAAGGAAATGGTAAAAGCAATTTTACCTAAACATAAAGTAGATGAGTATGAGGATAAAGGGGAAACCGACTTTAACTATTCATTAGAGGATATTTGTCGTTTCCGTGTCAATGCTTACCATCAAAGAAATGTTGGAGCTATCGCATTTCGTTTAATCCCTTCAAAAATACCGACAATTGAATCTTTAGGAATGCCAGAAGTGTTATATAATCTTGCGGAAAAGCCACAAGGATTAATTTTAGTTACTGGTCCAACTGGTTCAGGGAAATCGACTACTTTGGCTGCTATGTTGAATTACATTAATGAAACGAAGTCAAAACATATTATTACCCTGGAAGATCCGATTGAATATTTACACCATCATAAACAATCCGTTATAAACCAACGAGAAATTGGCGTTGATACAGGTGATTTTGCAAGTGGTTTACGCGCTTCACTACGACAAGACCCTGATGTTATTTTAGTCGGTGAGATGCGTGATTTAGAAACTATCTCTACAGCTATTACTGCTGCTGAAACTGGACACTTAGTGTTTGCGACATTGCATACTTCGAGTGCACCAACAACCATCGACCGTATTATTGACGTTTTTCCTCCGCATCAACAAGGTCAAATTCGTATTCAGTTAGCAAATGTAATTCAGGGGATTATTTCACAAAGACTTTTTGTAAGAAAAGATGAGAAAGGACGAATTGCAGCTACGGAAATTATGGTTGCGGTACCTGCTGTAACGAACCTAATCCGAAATGAAAAGATTCATCAAATCCCAAGTGTTATGCAAACGAGTAGAGCTTTAGGTATGCATACATTACAGGCTTCACTTCAAGATTTAGTATCGAGAGGAAAAGTTTCATTAGAGGAAGCAAGACCCTATTTGAACGTTGGTGAATATAGTTGACCGTTTACAAATATATAGGCCGAACGAAAACGGGCGCACCAGCAAAAGGTACAATCGATGCAGCAAATAAAAATGCTGCCATTACTAAACTTCGTGAAAAAGGCATAAATCCACGTGAGCTGACTGAATCTAAAAGTATTTTGCATATGGAATTAAGCCTAGGTGGTGCAAAAGTTAAAAATGAAGATTTTGTTATTTACTGCCGCCAATTTGCAACACTAATTCGTGCAGGGGTTTCCATTGTTGAGGCAACAAACATACTAGCACGCCAATCGACAAGTAAGCCGCTAAAAAAGGCGTTAGACCAAATTGAGGATGACATTCGAACAGGGTTACCTTTTTCAGAAGCAACATTAAAGCATCCAAAGGTATTTCCTGCATTATTTACCAACATGATGCGTTCAGGCGAAGCAACTGGTAATATTGACGAAACATTGGAACGTTTAGCGAATACCTTTGAGAAGCAATATAACCTTAAGAAAAAAATACAATCAACATTAACTTATCCAGCCGTATTACTAGTTATAACAATCTTTGTTGTATTTTTCTTATTAATTTTCATCGTACCAACATTTGTTTCAACTTTTGAAGAGATGGATGCGGAGTTACCATGGATTACTGTTTTTACAGTAGGATTAAGTAAATGGTTACAAAGTTTTTGGTGGTTGGTAATTGGTATCGTATTAATAGTGGGAGTTGTCTTTCGATTCCTTTATAAAAGTAATAAAGATTTTAACTATGGAGTTCATTATGCAGTATTAAGAATGCCTATTTTTGGACAACTTCTTCAAAAATCAGTAATTGCACGGTTAATGAGGACACTTTCTTCCTTATTTAGTAGTGCTGTACCGATTCTACAAGCTTTAACAATTTCACATAAAGTTGTAGGTAATCCAGTAATTGGGAAAGTGGTATTGGAAGCTCGAGCAAGTCTTGAAAAAGGAAGTTCTTTAACAGAACCATTAGAAAAAAGCTGGCTATTTCCTCCGTTAGTTACTTCCATGACTTCCATTGGTGAGTCAACGGGTTCTTTGGATTACATGTTAGAAAAAATTGCGGATTTCTATGAGGCAGAGGTAGATCGCGCGGTTGATACAATAAAGTCTTTAATTGAGCCGATGATGATTTTGTTTTTAGCCGTCATTGTAGGGTTCATCGTAGCAGCTATTATGATGCCGATGTTTAGTTTGTACGAACAAATATAGATGTTTCCGATTGCTGAGGGTGTTTTGCTGGGAGGTGAATAAATTGCAACAAACGCCCATGCAAAAACAATTATTAGAAATAGAGAATAATTTGGGAGGATTTACAATGAAAAAATTTTTAAAGCAATTATTTAAAAAACGTCTTAATAATGAAAAAGGTTTAACTTTGATTGAATTATTGGCTGTTATCGTTATTTTAGCTATTATTGCAGCGATTGCTGTACCTGCGATTGGGAATATTATAAATAATTCAAGGGATAAAGCTATAATAGCAGAAGCTTCAAATATTTTAGCTGCTGCAAAACTTGCACATATTGATAATGCTTGTACAACTTCTGGAACAACAACAACGTGTAGTAACGAAGATATAAATGAATATTTAGATGGACTCAACCTAACAAATACTAGTGATCAAGCCGTTTTAAATGATGGAACTTGGAGCATTACGTATAGTGGCTTTGAAGAAATTCAAGATACGACAACATATAATATAGGTGAGGATAACACTGTAACTGAAACCGAATTAACAGGATATCTTGAGGAATAATTGATTTATCATAACCCTTCAAACAATAGTTTGAAGGGTAATTGATAAATCAAATATACTTTTTATTTTAAATGTAAAAATAAAGGAGCCCTGCACATGTTCAAAACAAATAAGAAACAATCCCATGTATCTATAGAATTAAATGATTATGTGCTTCGAGCGATTGTGATGAAGGGCCCATCGATTGAGCAAGCGAGCTTATTTGAAATGGTACTGCCTCAAGGTTTAATTGAAGAAGCATCTATAAAAGATGAAATGGAGCTATTTAATATATTTAAGGCAAACGTATCTGCTTTGGGAGGGAAACACCAAAGTGTCCGTTTTTTTGTACCTGACCCAATCATACTTTTAAAATCCTTCGATCACCCTAAAGAAGTTGTAGGTGATAAACTAAAAGAGTTTGTTCAAATGGAAATAGGTCGTTCCATTCATTTACCATTTCAGGAACCTTTAATTGATGTCTATGACTCAAATCCCGGAGATGGACAAGCGATGCTTTTTGCAGCTGCACCTGAAGAAGTACATAAAATTACAAATTTATTATTGGATATTGACTTAGATCCAGAAGTTGCAGATATTCGAGCTTTATGTAATTTGCGATTCCTTGAAATGATAAATGCTATAGAACCTAATAAAACGTATTTACTAGCCAATTGGTTAGTAAATGAATTATCCATTTGTATATATTCTGATGGCCAAGTGGATTTTTTACGTTATCAACCTATTGAAACAGACCTATCGTTATGGTTAGGAAGTCGTACTGAATCAGGTGTTGAATTTAGTTTTTCTGGTGATGTTGAAGAGTATCGCATGACATTAGCAGACCAAGTACTAGAATTAGATCGTATTATGAACTTCTTTCGATTTTCTTTATACAAAGGAGAAAAATCTGTAGATGAAATTATAGTAATGGGTGATAATCCATTTTTAGAACAAATCCAGCAGTTGTTACAGGAGAATTTGCCATTGCCTGTGAATGTTGTTAATGATCACGTAGTAAATGAACATTTCCCAGGCTATAAAGCGAAGCATACTTCCTTATTAGGCCTTGCATTAAAGGTGGTTTAAAATAGATGATTCCAGATATAAACCTGATACCGAAACTTGAAAAGCAACAAACTACACCATTGTGGATTTATATTATGGTAGGAATTATTTCTGTGCTTGCCCTTGCCATTTTATCTTGGCAGTATTTTAGCGCAACTGGAGCCGTTTCCTCATTAGAGTCTGAAGAAGAGATTTTACAGCAACAACGAGATCAGTTACAGGCAAAATTAACTGAATTAAATTCTACCCAACAAGGTTCTATTGAAGAAACGATTGAATATGTGGATATGATCTCTTATCCAGTTCTACCTTTAATTACTGAAATTGAAGCATTGCAACCAAGCAGCGCATACTTACGCGAGTATTCCTTTGGTGTCGAAAGTGTTACGATTACGGTTGATTTTGAAACATTAAATGATGTATCGGATTATGTATCTCGTTTATCAAATAGTCCTTATTTTGCAGATATTCAATTATCTGAGGTTACGCAATTTGATTTAAGTAATGATGGAACAGCAGAAGGTACAGAAAACTTCAATGTGATTCCAAGACATACGTCGAATCTAACGTTGTTTATTGATCAAATATATTTAGCTACGGGAGGTGTCCAATAATGAAAATCTCCAGTGGTAAAAATACACAAACGATTCTACTTATAGCATTGATTGCGGCATTAATTTTTGCTGTTTATTACTATGTAGTATTGCCAAAACAAAGTGAAGCCGATGCATTAAATCGTTCTGTAAACGATCTTAAACACCAAATATCAACATTACAATCTTCAATCGCACAAATAGAAACGGATCGAGCAAAAAATACGCCTAATATATACGGGCTTCGAAAAAAAGTCCCAGAGACACGTGAAGTAGACGAACTACTACTAAATATTGAAGAAATCGAATATGTAACAAATTCTTTCGTATCATCGATTGCATTCAATAATTATGATTCTCCAGCAGCAGATGCAGGAATTGGAATCACTGTACCGGAAGGTGAACAAGCTCCGGAGGATGGTACTGTAGACCCAAATGTTAATAATCCAACAGCTACAAATACCGAAAATACTGGAACCCCAAATACTGAAGGGGAACCAGTGGATGAAACGGCACCGGAGAACTCTAGTTTAGCTGGGACATTACCTCCAGAATTGAAATTGATTTCCTTTAGTCTTCAAGTAGAGTCTCCTGATTATGCACGATTGCTTCGATTCATCGATGAAATTGAAAATTTGGAACGCATTATGCATGTGGATTCTATAAGCTTTTCTTTGCCTGGTGAAGAGGTAGAGTTCATGGAAGAAGAACCGGAGTCTGTTTCCGCATCTATTCAAGTAACCACTTTTTATTATGAAGGGAAATAAAAGGGTTTTTGACAATCTTAAACAAAAACATTTATACTAGTGAATAGCTGATTTTTTCGGTATGAGGTTAGGAGTTGGATTTATTGGAATATGTAATTACTATATTTGCATTCCTTTTTGGGATGATTTTTGGTTCGTTTTTCAACGTTGTTGGATTACGAGTGCCTTTAAAAATGTCGATAGCGTACCCGGCTTCACATTGCACAAAATGTATGCATCGTTTATCTGCTCTTGACCTAATACCGATTTTTTCATATGTATTTTTAAAAGGGAAATGCCGTTACTGTGGTGAAAGGGTATCACCTATCTATATGATAACGGAAATTGCCACTGGTTTACTATTTGCACTAGCTTATTGGGAATTACGCTTTACACCGGAGTTAATAGTAGGTTTACTATTTATTTCGCTACTTGCAATAATTATAGTTTCGGATATTGCGTACATGATTATTCCTGATAAAGTGTTATTATTCTTTTTACCATTACTAGCTTTAGGGAGATTTTTTGCCCACACTGAACCTTGGTGGGACAGTTTACTCGGTCCTGTTGTTGGGTTTACCGTTTTATTTTTAGTAGCTCTACTGTCAAAAGGCGGTATGGGTGGGGGAGATATAAAGTTATTCTTCCTTATAGGTCTCGCATTAGGAACAATCGGTACATTAGTCACCTTGTTCTTTGCTTCTGTTATCGGCTTAATTGTTGGTTTTGCCTTTTTAAAGATACGTGGTAAAGACAAGAAGACGCCGATTCCATTTGGCCCATCCATAGCCATCGCAGCACTAGTCGTTTATTTTTACGGTGATCAAATTATAGAGTGGTACATAAGTATTCTTTAATTTTTAATATCATATACTCCAAGTCTAACGGATTTCGTTAGGCTTTTTTTATTATGTTCGTTGATTGTCATGTGTGGATGATACTTTTGGTGAAATAGGCTAGAGAAAACATTTTGATGAAAATTCAGAGAAGAGGAACTATGGGATATGAAAGTGCCTCAATGAAATTGAAACTTGGAGCAAAGTGGAACATTTGAAGAAGAAAGTGCCCGAATGGAATTGGTGATTAGAGGAAAAGTGAACTTTGAGAGATGAAAGTGCCCGAATGGAAATGGTACTCGGAGGAAAAGGGAACTTTGGGAGCTGAAAGTGCCCGAATGGAAATGGCAATCGGAGGAAAAGGGAACTTTGGGAGCTGAAAGTGCCGGAATGAAAGTGGAAATCGCTGCAAAGTGGAACTTTCGAAGAAGAAAGTGCCCAAATGGAAATGGCAATCGGAAGAAAAGGGAACTTTGGGAGCTGAAAGTGCCCAAATGAAATTGAAACTTGGAGCAAAGTGGAACTTTCGAAGAAGAAAGTGCCCAAATGGAAATGGTAATTGGAGGAAAAGGGAATTTTGGGATATGAAAGTGCCTCAATGAAATTGAAACTTGGAGCAAAGTGGAACTTTCGAAGAAGAAAGTGCCCAAATGGAATTGACGATCGGAGGAAACGGGAACTTTGGGAGCTGAAAGTGCCCGAATGGAAATGGTACTCAGAGGAAAAGGGAACTTTGGGAGATGAAAGTGCCCGAATGGAATTGAAACTTGGACCAAAAGGGAACTTTCGAAGAAGAAAGTTCCCAAATGGAAATGGTAATCGGAGGAAAAGGGAACTTTGGGAGCTGAAAGTGCCCGAATGGAATTGAAACTTGGAGCAAAGAGGAACTTTCGAAGAAGAAAGTGCCCAAATGGAAATGGTAATTGGAGGAAAAGGGAACTTTCGGAGCTGAAAGTGCCCGAATGGAATTGAAACTTGGACCAAAAGGGAACTTTCGAAAAAGAAAGTTCCCAAATGGAACTGACGATAGGAGGAAAAGGGAACTTTGGGAGCTGAAAGTGCCGGAATGAAAGTGGAAATCGCTGCAAAGTGGAACTTTCGAATAAGAAAGTGCCCAAATGAAAATGACAATCGGAGGAAAAGGGAACTTTGGGAGCTGAAAGTGCCCGAATGAAAATGGAAATCGCTGCAAAGAGGAACTTTCAAAGAAGATAATACCCCAAAAAAATGAAGAATCTTCGCAAAAGGGAACATAAAGACGATGAATATGCCAACATGCATTTAAAAATCAGAGAAGATAGGCAATTTAACAAAATAAACTATCTTAATAGGCTATACATGTGGATATTCACCCTATAACACCCACGGGAAGGTGTACAATGCTTGATATAAAAACCACAGATAAGAATGAGTTTATCAAGGAGCATAGCGATACGTTAAGTCACTCATTATAGGAATTGAAAATTTGACATATTAATTAGTGTTATTAACTATTCAATACAAATGAACAACCTTCGTGGTAAATTCTACGAAGGTTGTTCATTTATATTTTTCCATTAATTTAATTGGGTTAGTTTTATAACGCATATCTTCGTTAATATCATAAAAATAATCTTTCGAATTAACGTCAGGATCATATCCTAGGCTTTTGACTTTCTCTCCGTTATTTTTAAAAATGAGCATATAATTTGGCAAAGCAATATTGGCGGTTTCAAGGCTCTCACTTTCAGCGCTTTCAATGGATTTTATGATTTTGCTTATTTCTTCTTCGGATGTTATTACAGATATTACTTCTCCCTCTTCGTTATAGTATTCTTCAGTTGGCGGGGAGTTTTTGAATTTCATAATTTCAATACTTGTTATTGTAGTATTATCCTGAAAAACGTTATTCGAACAACCTACCACCAATAAAAGTAGAATAAGTAATAATAATTGTAATAGATTTCTGATAATGAGTTCCTCCAATTTTATGGGTTATTTTTACCTAGTTAAATTATGTTTCCTAACATAACTAAATTCTATTGTTATCCATTCCAATTTTAACAATTTTCCCCTGTTCATCATAGCAAAACGACTAATCTCCGCAAATGATTTATTCCTAGCTTTTTCGGTTATAGTGCCAGATTATGGAGCAACTCCAAAAAGAGATTGGATATTTATGTTAAAATGTAAATAAGGTTGTGAAGGAAAAGATTTTTACCATCACGTATATAGCAGTGAAGAATTTAGGTTATAAAATTGTAAGAAGGGGAGGAAAGACATGTATGAAAGTAAATCTTAAAATGTTCATACTTTTAATGTTTGCTTTATTACTCTTATTTGGGTGTTCCAAGTCAGTGAAAAGTGTAGAGACAGAAATATATATCGGGAAAGCATTGCATATTGGAATTATTGGTGAAGTACCAAGGATTAGAGAGGACAAAGTTAGGTTTACAAATATAGATTTTAATGATTTGCAAGATGTAGATAACTTATCTACATTTGATGCGATTTTTATTACCAAGGAAAATTTAAAAGAAGCAGATAAACCAAAATATACAAGCTTTTATAACAACAGTCATATCCCCTTCTTATTTATCGGAACAGGCTCATATGTTCCATTTGCTTATGAAGATATTAATTTCGATGATTCCTTAGATTCAGGATTATCTTATGCAGTTCTTTATGATAAAGATAGTGAACATTATTGGGAATATGGTTTATATAATGACGAATTAAATGAAAAAAATATTCAAAGCACATATTCAGAAATTTTTAGAACAGTTGAAGAAATTTCAAAAAATTAAATAATGATAGTTGTCTTTCTACGAAAAAAATTGGCTTATAGCGAAAATGTAGTATCAAATTAATTATCTGAGTAAAAAAAGAAGTAATCGTATCCATTACTAAACAATCGATATTCGACGAGGAGTCATTAGCAATAATGTTAAGTGATAGTACTGTAAAAGGAAATATTGAAGTATCGTGTTCAGGTTTACAGGTGGATGCAAAAGTTGATGATATAATGATGAATTTTTCTAAAACAGAAAACGTAACAATTAATGAGGATAGTATAGCCGAGGTGATATAATGCGCTTTTTATTAAAAAGGACAACACTTATAAGCATAAGCATTTTATCAATTGCTTCAATAACAATCGGCTTTGTATTACAAGCAAACTTTATACCACTACAAGATTTCAATTCTATAAGTCGAGAAGAACTATTAGCGTTTCAAAAAGAATATGCGATAAACTATCCCCTAGGTATTGGACTATTCTACACCGGTTTGTTTTTAATGATAGTAGTTATAATCCTATTTATTATTAAGAGTTTCCCCAAAAATTCAGGGGGACAAAAAAGCTCTAAACATTCCAATAAAAACTTTTAGGTTGAATAACGATCTTCTTTAATCGGGCGCAATTCCAGAGTGATATACGCTCTTTCTTTATGTATCGGCCACATAATCGGACTACATACTTATCTGGAAACTGGATATTTATGTTAAAATTTAGGTATGTTGTGAACTATTAACTTAAACGATCGGACCATGTTGTTTAAGCAAAATTATGAGTTTATAAACATAGAATTACATTGAAGGGAGGGTAAAACTTTGAGAAACATAAGACTAGTATCTATTGCTTTTCCATTGATTTTAATCATTTTCTTGGTAGGCTGTTCTAAAGAAATTTCATTTGAGGATGAAATCGTAAAAATACTTGAAAGCGATGAAGGTAAAGATTATGAAAGAGTAATCGACTATGATATAAGAGGAGATTATATTGTTGTAATCTATAAGAGTAAGAAAAATCAGCAGTTAAATATCGGATTTATCAAGATGAACGACGGTAAATTAAACTGGGAGGTAGGTATAGGAGGCCTGTATTTGATAAGCTAAAACTGAGCCACCATCGCAGTTGAAAAGTGAGCCACTTTTATATGAAAATAATCCTAACTTCATAGAGTTAGGAGCGTATAGAGGTGATTTCATTGGAGAAGAAACAAAAAGTGCTACTTGCCTTTCATCAAGAAAGTAAGAGTCAACGTCAAATTGCGAAGGAGCTTGGAATTTCTCGTAATACTGTAAAAAAGTATATACAAGAGGATCTTGAAAAAAGAAGAAAAGATATTCGTGAATTACCTATTACAGATAATTATGTAACGCCTCCGTCGTATAAAAAACGCAAAGGAAATAAACGAGCTTTAACACCTACAGTGATGAAACGCATTCGGAA
The DNA here is from genome assembly GCA_023168345.1 of Lysinibacillus sp. PLM2. NCBI lineage: Bacteria > Bacillati > Bacillota > Bacilli > Caryophanales > Bacillaceae > Lysinibacillus > Lysinibacillus sp. PLM2. The sequence continues at coordinate 1,483,372 of AP025689.1, forward strand.
AATGTTAAAAGATAATGAATATAAACGGCAACATCAAATGCATAAGCAACAACTGAAAATGATTGATATTCATGAAAAATTATTAGATGAAGGTTTTGAAATTAGTTATACCACTGTTAGAAACTTTGTGAATAGTGAGGAGAAACGTCAAAAAGAAGTCTTTATTCGTCAAAAGGCAACTGCTGGTCATGAGATTGAATTTGACTGGGGAGAAGTAAAATTAGTTATAGACCAATCCCTACGGTCTCTTTCAATGGCAGTCTTTACCCTACCATATAGTAATGATAGAATTGCATATTTATATGAATCTGAAACAATGGTGTGTGTTCAAGATGCTCATGTGAAATGTATTAACTATTTAGGCTTTGTACCAGAGGTTTTTACGTACGATAATATGCGGACAGTCGTAAAGAACTTTATTGGGACTGAACGAGAGATTACTGATGGTATGAAAAATCTATCGATGCATTATCATTTTAAAATACGACTATGTGAACCAAGAAAAGGAAATCAGAAGGGGCATGTGGAGCGGAGTGTAGAATACATCCGTCGTAAGGCATTTGCCCATCGAGATACGTTTGCAAGCTTAGAAGAAGCTCAGGCTTATCTAACAGAAATCATCATGAAATTAAACTCTCGTAAGCATTATAAGAAAAGACAAACGCATCATGAATTAATGCAAGAAGAACGTACAGCTAGGCAAGTAAGCGCAAATATTATTCCATTTGATGCCTCTGAGTTGTTTGAATTTAGAGTGGACAAATATAGTACGATTACTTATAGACAAAATCGTTATTCTGTTCCTGAAGGACATGTTGGAGAATGGGTGAAAGTAAAAGCGAGTGCGGAAAAAATTCTTATTTTTAGTGAAAATGCCTGTATCGCGACACATAAACGAAGTTGGCAGATCCATCAATGGATTATGGATATTTATCATTACTTACGTACATTTGAAAAGAAAAAAGGTGCATTGGCTCAAAGTGAATGTTTGAGTCAAGCACCAACAAAAATAAAAAATTTATACAAAGATTATTATATTGGAAATGAGCGAGATTTTCTAGAGTTACTTATTTATTTAAAAGAACATAACAATCTAGAAAAAGTCTTAGCAGCGATTGAACAACTTAAGAAGAACCCTATGGTTCAAATATCAACAGATAAGATTATTTTCTTAGCTAGTCAAGGCGAACACGTTCATAAAACTGTACATTCCAAAAATGAGGTCACCACCCAATCTCTCGAAAATCTTTCAGCCATTACAGCATTATTTGAAACGAAAAAGACAGGGGTGCTTCATTAATGGATAAGAGACAAGAAATGATTGAAATGTGTAAAGAACTTCGATTACCAAGTATTCGGGCATTTATTCAAGAAGATGATATGTGGAAACAACATCAGACAGCAGAGGATTTTTTATATCATGCACTGGTACAAGAGATGCAAGATCGAGAAGTACGAGCAAAAGCGAATCGGATTCGTTCAGCAAATTTCCCTGAAAAGAAACTATTAACTGAATTAGAGACTGAGAGATTACCGCAAAATGCGGCCTCTCGCCTCCCACAATTAAAGAAATTAGATTTCATTCAAGAAAAACAAAATGTCCTATTAATTGGCTCACCTGGAACAGGTAAAACCCATATAGCAATAGGTTTAGGAATTGAAGCTTGTTTGTCAGGATATAAAGTATTTTTCACAACGGTATCATCTCTAGTAAACCAATTAAAAGAGAGCCGTTCTGAAAGAACGTTACGTTCATTTGAACTGAAGTTTGAAAAATATGATTTAGTAATCATTGATGAATTAGGTTATATCTCCTTTGATAAAGAAGGAGCCGAGTTATTATTTACTCATCTTTCCCTTCGGGCAGGACGAGCATCCACCATCGTTACGAGTAATTTATCATTTGATCGATGGGAAGAAATATTTCATGATCCAGTTTTAACAGCAGCTTTAACAGATCGACTAACACATAGAGCCTATATGGTTGACATGGTCGGCCCATCTTATCGAATATTAGATACAAAAGAATGGCTAGAAAATAGTCAGCTTTAAGTGGCTCAGTTTTTAATTAATAAATGGCTCAATTTTCACTTGCGAAATACATTTCTTTTTAATTTTCCTTATCCATGCTCTTGGATGCATTCTTCCGTCTAGATCCTTATTGATCTTTAGAATATCACCAGTCATTTCAATTCTTTTACTTGATAGTGGAAGGTTAATTTGTTGAACAAATGAGCTAAACAGACGATAGATGGCGGCAAAAGGTTTAAACCAAGTACTCCATCGAACCTCTGCATAAAGCCGATAATCAATTGTATTTTCGTAAAAATCTAGAATCTTTGGTGAAAGCGAAGAAGTATCAATATATGGCTCATAGATCGTCATTTCATCTACTAATCCTTTACATAAACCTGAATTTCGATCATCCAGGATTTTAGGAAGAATCTTTTCGCCAATGACTATATTTCCGCGTATTTGACTATTGGGAAATGCCCATTTTTTCTTTTTTGAGTGAGGGATGAAAATGGACCAACCGACTAACCCTACTAAAGCAAACAACATACAATTTAAAAATCCGTGGAATTGAAGCATAAACCCGATACTAACTGAAAAATAGTTTGTTAATCGACCAAAGGCATATAAAAATGAAAAAACAATCGTCACACCTAAAGATCCGAATGATACTAGAATTAGCCCTTTTTGTAATTGATTTACAAAGGGAGCCCGCAATGTTATATAAATCATCATATAAATACCAATCATATAAAACACAACTGAAACCCATTCAATCCACACTGAAAAAGTAATTCCAATAGCTAATAACATCAGTGAAATAAGTAAAATACTTGCAGCCAAAGGATACAATTTGGGTTTGTAAATTCTACCTAGCAATCCTACAAAAACGAGCAGTATAAAGGCAGCATAATGAAAATGAATTGCAGTTAACCAGGTAATCATTGGTGAAAATCCAGTATCAATTTTAGTAATATAGGCGAAAAACCACATTCCACCAATAGATAAATATATTAGGGCAAGATCAATAGAAAACTCCTCAAAATGAATAAATCCTCTCGATATAAATCGACTAATGCCATAGAAAGCAACTACACAAGTAAATAACAAATAAATCGCTGCAAACAAATAATCCCAGCTAGTAGGATTCGTTATATGTAGAAAAATTACAGAAAAAGAAGCGGGGATAGTAAAATAGGGATAATAACGGCTGAACCAATCGTTCCTCTTCATAATCATACGTAGCGTAAGAGGAACATAGGCGATTTGCGCCACTGTGAGCATTAATAAAAACGGTTCATCTTCTCCAAAAACAACAGCTACTAGAAACAAAACAATTGAAATGAGTGTCCATTTATTCCAGAACATTGGTTTTGAACTCTCCTTCATACGAGAAAATACGACCGATTAAAGGATTTCTGACTTCAACAGCTATTTGGAAAACATGCTTTTCATCGGAATATTTTTCAGTGACAGTTGCTATGCCTTGAAATATCTTAGGCAAAGGGATTTCAACTTTTCCGATGACCAATCGTTGTTTACTTGATTCAATTTTTAAATCCCCCTGTGGAGAAACAGTAAAAACTAAGTCTGAATAGAGTATCCTTGGCTCACCTAGATAATCTTTAATTACGCTTCGTTTAGTATCAAAGCTCATGAGTGCATTAAAATATCGCTTTTTCTTTTCGAAAAAAAAGATTCTTTCCCAGTAGATTTGTTCCTCTCCATTTAGGCCAATCATAGGTGTATTCAAAATTGTAAAAGGTATATTTATACCATGTTCTGGGAATAGTAGCTTATATTTTGTACCTAACCACAAAAAGGGGTAGAGCAATTTGGGTCCGACTCTAATCGTTTTCATGACACCGGTTGCTTGAAATGGCACATGATTTGAGAAATCATATCTTTTTTGTAACTTTGGGTGTAATCTATTAAACTCTTGACCCAAAACTTTTTTATAGATCGACATTAATCTTTTCATCTCTTTCTCTTACAAGTAGTTGCTGTAGGCACATCTTTACTAAGAAAGAAGCCAATAATCGTAATAATTAAAAGACTCAAATTAAGTGTTAATGGATTAAATGGGTGAATCATCGAACTTGGTTGAGCTATGATGGCCGATAGGGTTAGAAGAGGAAATCCAATCATTTGTAATCCCAATAGTATTCTTTTGTTCTTATAGATTAACCAGAATAATCCGAAAATTACTTCGATGATTCCAGTTATGAACACAATCCAATATGCACTATCAAATGAGAGGGGAGCTAAATTTCTCACCATTGAAATCTCATCTGGATGCATGAAAATAAGTTTTGGAACGAGTCCGTGATACAACCAAATAAAGCAAAATAAAAAAGTGATGAACCAGTTTGTAAAAAAGCGTAAATATTGAGAAGAAGGAGTTTCCCCTTTTTCCAACCATCTCTTTAGAACATCAAAACTAAGAGCAGTTCCCCAGCCGATAAGAGGACGAAACAATAGTCTATCTAGCCACCGACCTAATTTTCCAAAATTCGCATCATAGTCATACTGAGTTAAAAAGGTAATGGTGTTTCCTTTAGGTATATACTTCCAATATCCTTTTCCTTCTGAAATAGGGGAAATGGCATTATCGGTTCCAAAATGTAATGAGGATGTTCTTTCACCGTTTTTACCATCATAGCTACCAACTGTAATTCCCCAGCCTTCTATTTCTTGTCCAAAACCAAGACTTCGTTTATATGAAAAATGTTGTGGTTCATTTTCTTTCTTAGGTAAATATGTAATAGAAGAAAAACGAAGATCCCACTGTTCGTGCAGATTTGGAGTTTGCGTAGCTCTCCATAACAAATCCATATCGGTATCGATTGTTATTTCGACATAAACAGGCTTTCTTTTCATCCTGCATTCCTCCTCTAATTTAGTATAACATGGAACTATTTTACATTCTTTACAAAATGCCTTAGAGAGTTTAAATGAAATAGAAAGCTTGACTGAAGATGAGGCAATAATTTTAACAGCAAAAGTTAGTAGTGAATGGCATTTACGGGTACAAACATTACATAACGCAGTTTTAACAGCGGATTATTTTGTTCCAAAAGAGGATGAACAAATATGGGTATAATGGTTATATCGTAGGTTCAGAAAAACAATATCAAATATTAGGTAACTTATTTACTACTAATGGTTTTCGCTCTTATTTAAACATGTTCATCTTGTATCTCCCTTTGAAACCCTATTAACATTTTATTTGTAAAGTTCCACTGCTCCCTCCAAAAAGTTTACATATTTTGCAATAAAACTTTTTGGCTTTATTATCTTAACTCTATTACCAAATCCGGCTAAAAATTGATAGGCATATTGATCCTCAGGCAATTCAATTGTTGCAAGGTAACTTCTTGCAGTTTCTTTTATAACGGCATTTTTTCCGTATCTTTCGATAAATTGATCTCTTACGGCAACATCAATCGATAGCTGTACACTAACCAATTTTTTTTGTTCATTGTGTGGTTTTTTATCTTTAAATTCATGATCAGTCCTTGGAACAAAAAAACCGTCTTTTTGAATATTTAATATCCTCGTCAGCTTAAATATTCGATAATCTTTCCGTTCTAAACTATAACCAAAAAGATACCAATTCATCTCCCTAAAATGTACCTTATAGGGTTCTACGAGTCTGTATGTTTTGTTTCCTATTTGATCCACATATTCAAATTTCAATAACCAATTGTTCTCAATTGCTTGCCTAATAAATAAAATTTCTTCGTTGATTTGGCTTCTTCCCGGCCAATCATAGAAAGTTAAATCTAGTGTTGGAGAAATATCTGCGCTAATCATTCCTTTGATTTTTTGAATAGTCGTTTGAATCTCTTGATTGGTAATGAGTCCTTCAAAGCCACTTAAAGCTACAAGTATATTTTCAATATCCTTGTGATTTAGTAATCGTTTATCGAATTTATACTCTTCCATTAGCGCATATCCCCCTTCAGCACCATATTCCGCATAAATAGGGATGTTTGCATAACTTAATGTTTCCATATCACGTTGAATCGTTCGTTTCGTTACATGAAAAAGTCGGCTAAATTCTGATGCCGAAACAACTTCTTTCTGTAACAGAATCATCACTATCGAGATAAGTCGCTCAATTTTTTTCATATTCCCCTCCAATATACGACATACATATGTCGCCTATGTCCTATTATACTTCAAATATGAAAAGGAGGAATAAAATATGAAAGCAATAACTTATCTACAATTTGAAGGGAAAGCAGAAGAAGCATTGTCCTTTTATGAAAAGGCATTATCAGCAACTAGCGTAAAAATGGTGAGATTTGGTGCCTTTGGTCAAAATCCAAATGCCCCATTAACGGAAGAAGAACAAAACATGATTATGGAATCTCATATTGAATTTTCAGGAAATATTTTAATGATCTCTGATGTTCCGCCTTTTATGAAAGCTACGACAGGCGAGGTCACAAAAGGGAATACGGTCTTAATCAGTATTATTGATGCTGATCCAGAAATGAATAAGCAAATTTTCGAAGGGCTTTCAGAAGGTGGGACTGTAATCATGCCGATATCTTCTACGCCATGGTCAGTTAGTTTTGGAATGTTAGTCGATAAATTCGGAATACTGTGGAAGTTTAATAGTGATGCAAGTAAATTTTTAGATGGTATTGCAGAATAATCTTGTAATATTAGGGGTCTCTCCAACATTTTGGAACACCTGAACTAAAAAATATAGATTATCAGACTCTGGGATTCTTCGATGATCGAAGAATTTCAGGGCTTGTTTATTTCTAAGATTGTATGGGATATTTAGTTAGAAATAGTGATATAAGAATTGGCCTTTTTAAATCAATACGGCCATATATTAAATAACTTTCTTTTGTGAAATGCTTCCTAACAACGGTTCTGTTTTTCAGAAGAAGGAATCTCCAAATTTTCACTTGAATACATTTTAGAAATAGATGATAGATGGAGGGCAATTGATGGCATTCGTTTCAATTTATACTGTTGGGAGATTAAATCACCCTTATGACCACCCGGCCTCTCGTGAATTTTATCAAGTGGGAAATGATGTATATCGTCAGGCAACTAGATCAGGACTCGTAGAGATGTTTTCATCTGAAGGAGTAACTTTCCCAGAGGAAGCTGTAAAGGGGAACGGTTCTCCTATTCTTACACTAACTATATGGAGAGACCTTGTATCCTTATATCGCTTTACTTACTCAGGAAAGCATATGCAAGCATTAAAAAATAGAAGTAGATGGATGGAACCTTATCCAAATAAACACCAATCTTATGTTGTTTGGTGGACGGAAATGGTGAAAGACGTCTCATGGGAAGAGGCATTCAGGAGATACAACCATTATATGATGCATGGTTCCACTCCTTTTGCATTTGATTTTAAGAGTGCCTTTGATGAAAAAGGGGAGACATTTTTGATGAATACTAACGGTGACGTAAAGGAAGAATAATACATCTTTTATGATCAACTCTAGAACAAGGACTATCCCTACTTGAACTAACGAGGCTTTTGGTGAAAATGGATATTCATCAATGGGACGCGCGGTTTCTCTAGAAAATTCGCCTTATTAATTTGTGCTTCAGATTATAGGGAGAGGTATTAATTTGCAAATTACTGAAAATTGCACTCGATTTGGGCAAATATAGTAAGCGATTATAGTAATATTAACGAGCAGGTTTGTAAGGAAGAGAAATGATGGTAAATTTGTTAGAACTTTTGGAATATTAATGAAACAAAAAAATACATTGTTCGTCTTGGTAATAAATAATATTTGATTGAGGAGGAAAAATGTTTAAATATGTGTTGCAGCTCTTAATTGGAATCACCACTTTTATGATGGCGTTTTTTGTTGCTTGGTATGAAGGAAGTGCCATTATAGACAATTCTTTAGAATGGAAGTATTCTACACCATTTACAAAGTTGTTTGATATAGAAATTACAAATGGAGCAGATATTAGCCAACTTGATTATTTTATTTATGCAGTTAAATTTCAACCGCTATTCCCGACTATTATGTTAGTTAGTTTGTTGTATATTCTAAGTATAACCGGTTATTATCTAATAAAAATTAAATTAAAATGGGCAATTGGATTTTGGGTATTAATAGGGGTAATAATGTTACTCATTAGTGGTGTAATTTTTAATTCAACAACTATTGGAGGAAGTATATATTTCTGGATTACCTCATTAAGTGGGCTTTTATTTATGGTAATTGCAGTTCTAGTATGGTCAAATGTTCGAAAACATAAATTTGTTGGTAACGCAATTGATAACTAACAATTTAAAGTTCAACAGGAGCTTTAATAAAAAATGAGCAATTATTTAGGAGTTTTCACTTTTATAGTTATCAAATAATCGAACATAAGTGTTGAATAAAACTTTGATTTTTAAGAGTGAACTGAACAATGAGTAGCTCTTCTTTTTTAAAGTATCCACTATCCGGAAGTTCAGTTCGCTTTAGTTTAATAATATTTTTTTACAAAGCTACACCGATTTGTCCAACTATATTAAAGTTGTTAGTTATACATTATATTTCTTAACTAGTAATTTATTAATTCTTTTAAATTCTCCCTGTTTTCAGTGCGCTCGCCCAATCTAAACGACCATTTTTTTCACATTTATTAATTGCTTCATCCCGATTATAAGGAATATGTAATTGTTTTATTATCCAATCATCTTCTAGTTTTGTGATAATTGTATAATTAGCAGAAGGTGAACCTGATTCCATTTTGTGATAGATTGGTAATTCATCTTCATAGGCTGGTAGCCCAACACTCCCTGGATTAATAATTACTTTATCATTCGGAAGATAAATGACTCTTGGTATATGTGAATGTGCACAAAAAATAAGCCTTTGTGTAACATCACTTACTAAATTCATAATATCTTCTGTTTTTTTAAGCATTGATCCACTAGAACTCATTTCCTCTAATAAATAAATTTCATCACTTGTAGGTGTTCCATGGCAAAAATAGAAATCCTCGGTTTGTAAAGTACTAGGTAAGTTTGAAATCCATGTCCTATGCTCATCCTCTAATAAACTTTGTACATATTGAACTGTTAAATTCGACGTGTTGGGATCTAATAGAATTCGATCACAATTTCCTTTAATACTTTGAATATCAGAATTCTTTAAAAGGTCATAAGTTTCTAGTGGAAATAGTGGACCGTATAAGCTATCTCCTAGGTTATAAATCGTTTGAATTCCTCGGTGTTTCATATCTGTTAGAACGGCTTGTAAGGCATCTTTATTTCCATGAATGTCAGCTATTATTGCAAATTTCATACAAAGAATTCCTTTCTCCTAATAAATAAAATTTCATACAATTATTGTATAGTTAAATGTACATTTCTTCTTAAAATAACGCAATATTCTTTGAGAATGTAAAACCTCGATTATTCTACAATCTGGCGGAAATCTTAAAAAAGTGTCTCATTTTCTATTTTAGGACCAACATGCAATCTTAAAAAATTACTGATAAAACTACTTTAATAAATTAGCCCATATTTCATTGAGTAGTGATACTATAGTTTTAAATAAATTGGAACTTGTTTTTTAGGGGGATTTTCTTGAAAAAAGTATTTACTTTTTTTCTATGTCTACTATTAATGATTGTAGGATGTAGTTCTAAATCAGAGAAAGCAATCGAGAATCTTGTTTCAAGTGAAGAAGGAGAATTTACTATTGTTACGTTCCACAAAAAGCTTCCTTCGGGTGATTTTCAGGATTCAATCGGTGAAATCGCAATGGCAAATATGGGCAGAATCAATAAAGTTGCTTATATTAGGTTAGGGAAAAATTCGGATCAAGAATATGATTACGAAACAATACTTCAAATAAAAGAATACCCTCAGATGATTGTATTTGATAACAAAGGTTCTGTACTAGAAACAAATAAAGTAGAAGAAATAAAAAGTTTCTTTGAAAATGTTGAATCGATTGAATAACGGGGGAGTAGCGGGAGAGAACTGAAAATTGCTTTCATAAGTTTCGATGAATAATTAAATCTAAACGGCAGTAGGATAGCGGTTAATATATATTTTTCTAACAGTATTTGAATACATAATTCTAGTACTAAAACCAGCTAATAGAAGATAATTGTTATTCAATTATAGAGCGCATTTCTTATAAGAAACATGAAACTTATTTAACATCAAAATCGTATATATAAGTATTGTATTGATGGTGAAAATGCACCGAATTTAATTGCAAGAAGGAGAAAAGGAAGTTATTTTGAATCATTGACTGAAAAAGCTTTTATTTTTAGTCTATTTTATTACTATAACAGAAGCGTATTACTCAACGATATTTAATGAACCTAAGTTACCTCCACGCCCACAAACCCAAAATGTACAAGTGGCGGTTCAACCCGCTATATCCATGGTTCATATGCGGTAGCAGAGATTGATAAAAGAGCCTTCTAACTAGGAGGCTCTTTTCTATATAAATTCATATTAAATCTGTTGAAGTTGTGAATAGTGTACTTCGTTATGAGATTGTATAAGAAGTGAATGTTTTTGTACTAAACCAGCTAATAGAAGATCTTCCTTCATTCAATTAGGGCGATTGTTGAACAAAACCATTTTGAAGTAATCAAACTTTTTTATAACTCAAACATAAATAGGCTAAGGAGAAATCCATTTTGACCAACCTTCTTTTCGAAATGGATTTATCTTATTTACCGTAAATATTGAATTTGTAAGGTGTTTTAGTCAAAACTCATCTCAAAATTATAACTCATAATTTTTTATTCAAAGAACAAAAAATTCGCATCCCTTATCTACTGGATACGAATTTTTATGTATTATTGGATACGACGATATAAACCAACTACTTTACCCAAGATTGTTACTTGGCTTACCAATATAGGGTCCATTGATGAATTTTCAGGTTGTAAACGGAAGTGTGTTTTTTCCTTATAGAAACGTTTTACTGTTGCTTCATCGTCCTCTGTCATAGCAACAACAATCTCTCCATTGTTTGCAGTAGAAGTCTTTTTCACAATCACATAATCTCCATCAAGTATACCAGCCTCAATCATAGATTCTCCCATTACTTCTAGCATAAACAATTGGTCTTCATTTGCACCATATGAATCTGGTAGAGGGAAATATTCTTCTATATTTTCAATTGCTGTTATTGGTAAACCGGCTGTTACTTTACCGATTAAAGGAACATTAACGATGTTTTGTTTCGGAACAGAAACGTCTTCTTCTAGGTCAAGTATTTCGATGGCACGAGGTTTAGTAGGGTCCCGACGAATTAGTCCTTTACTCTCTAGACGGGCTAAATGTCCATGTACAGTGGAGCTAGATGCAAGACCAACTGCTTCCCCGATTTCACGTACGGATGGTGGATAACCTTTCGTTCGAACCTCTTGTTTAATAAATTCTAAAATATCTTCTTGCCTTTTCGAAACTTTTTTCACACTCTCTCACCTCTATATGAATATCTATCATTACTAGTTACATATAGTATAGCAACGCAATATAGAAAATGCAAACATAAGTTCGAAAAATCTATTGACAAAAACGTACGTTCGGTTTAAATTAAAAATAGAAAATGCGAACAAACATTCGGAAAGAGGTTAATAGTATGAAATGGTTACAAAAAAATAGTTATATTACAGTACTTTTCACAACTTTCTTACTTATAGCAGCATATGTAGTTGTTACTGATGAAGGTGAAACTTCATACGAACAAATTGAAGTACAGCATGGGGATAGTTTATGGTCGTTAGCGAACAAATATAAGGGCGATATGTCTTTACACCAATGGATTGAAACAGTTAAAGTTGAAAATGATCTACGCGATGAAACAATAGTAGCGGGTGGAGAACTTACAATACCAATCCCAGGTGACACATTAAATATTGCCCAGGATTCTGAGGAAATTACAACAGTAAAGGTAGCGACGAATAACGAATGAAATCTAATAACAACGCGGTACTTTATAGTCGAGTAAGTACCGAGAAAAACACCCAAGAAACATCACTAGCAAGACAAGAAGAGGAATTACGAAGATACGCTGAAAAAATGGGTTTTCATATATTAGCAACATTTCAAGATCAAAAAAGTGGTTATGAAGTAGATAGAGATGGTCTTCTTGAAATGATGGATTATATTAAGGGAAATGATATACAAGCATTATTTGTGCAAGATGAAACACGTTTAGGACGTGGTCATGCTCGAATGGCAGTATTGCATCTACTTCAAAAAGATGATATCAAGATTTTTTCATTAAATGATGCTGGCCCACTTACTTTTAATGAAATGGATACAATGTTGTTAGAGATACTTGCAATTGTTGAGGAATATCAAAGGAAAATTCATAATGCAAAAATTAGAAGAGGTATGCGTCGTGCGGTTCAAAATGGCTATAAACCAGAGCTAAACTTAAAAGATCGAGGGAACCATGATGGTCGTGAACGATTAGATGTACCAATTGAAGAAATAGTAAGCTTAAGAGAAAAGGGTCTTACCTTTCAAGAAATTACTACAACATTAAGAGGATTGGGATTTCAGGTGAGTAAAGCAACTGTGCATCGAAGATTTCAAGAATATACAGAAGGGCTAGAGGCAGATCGTTTTGATAAACAGTTTAGAAAATAAATAGAGATCCTCTCGTCCTTTAAAACCGACGAGAGGATCTCTTTAACATAAATAATACAATCCTATTTACTTTAAATTGACAATTTTTAAACCTTGTTTATTTAAATGTTCAAGAATTCTAGGTAAAGCATCAATTACAGCTTGTGATTCATGTAAAAGAATAATAGAACCAGATGCATCAATGTTTTGAATATGCTGATAGATTTTATCTGCATCTCGTGTTTTCCAATCTTCGGGATCTTGATTCCATAAAATCATTTTATAATTATTTTCTTGAATAATCTTTTCAGTTTCTTCATTAAAAGCTTCATATGGTGGTCTGAAAAGAATTATCTTATCGTTAATAATTTCCTCAATAACACTAGTAGATTGTTGTATTTCCGCAATTTGATCATTGTATGTTAGTGTGGCCATATTAGGATGAGTCATTGAATGACTACCGATTGTAAAGCCGTTAGAATGAACGTATTGCACATAATCAGGATACTTTTTTGTATTAATTCCTATAAAGAAAAAAGTACCTCCTGCCTCATATTTTGTTAAAATATCAGCAATTTCCTTTGTATATTTTGTAGGACCGTCATCAAAAGTAAGGGCAACGGAACCCTCAGGCAAACTAAAAGTCTTTGAATCTGAAATTTTAATAGTAGGAACTTGAGAGATTGATTGTGTCACAGCAACCTTAGGTGTTGTCTTTTCGATGTGTTTATCTTTTTCTAATATCGCTTTTGTTGTTATCGTTTTAACATCAGTAGTATCTGTTTTATTGACACTAGCTTGAATCCAGGGTTGGCAATTTATAAAGAAAATGATAGTGAAAATTAAAACACAGGGTATTGCAACACGAACCCATTTTAACGGGGGGGTATGGATATTCGAGACTGATTTCTCATGATTGTCAGTTTTATGTCGGCTTTTTTCTTGTTCAGAACTAAGCTGTGTATAAAAGCAGGGATGGTTACTTAAATCATCCATACTTTTAAAACAATTAATTAGCTCTAAAGCATTCTTATAATTTAATGAACACTTAAAATAAATTTTCTCACTTAAATCGAGATAGGTTTTTGTAACTAAACCAACTGAATGCAAATCCGTTGGTTTGGTTAACGTATGTAAAGCAAGTCGATACTTATGTTTATCATCGAAATCAATCACTTCTTGTAGATTAATTGCAGTATCCTGATCTATTTTCCAAAAGAACTCAAATCTCTCTTGATTACAAAACAAATGAATATGTAAGTATGTTTCGTCGTTAGTTATTTTTATATCAATTAGTTCTAACACTTTTCCGTAATAGTCTGACATGATACACCCTCTCTTGTACTACTTTATTCTTGTTTCGATGAGTTAGAAGATGTATTTGTTGAAAATGAGAAGGTCATTCTTTCTGTAAAATCGTTTATCGTTTCCATTAATTTAGCTTTTTCATCAACGATTTTTTGATATTGCTCTAATGATTTTTGATTTTCAATTTCAAGATTCCTAATTTTTTCTTCGAGCTTCTTGACAGTTAACATGTTTTGATACTGGTAGCTCGTGAAATCATCATTCAGCTTCTTGTATTTCGAAGTTTCAGTTTCAAGTTGGTTTGAAATCTTTTCATATTCCATTTTTGAAGAAAGTTGATATGCCTTGTAATCTTCAATGAGCTGGTCATATCCCATTTGTTTGCTAGTTAATTTGTTTTCTAAATCGTTTATAACTTTTTGGCCTTCTTGTAAAAGTTGATCTTTTTTTAATAAATCTACATTCAAGCGATTAATCGTTTCATTTGCTGAAAGTAATTGCTCTTCTAATGCTTTTTTCTTATAAGAAAGCAATTGTCGATCTTTTAAAATATTTTCTACTGAGTTCATCAAATCTAAGGATAACTTATCGGAGTTATCTTGAAATGTTTCTAATACTTGTACAGAATCACTCGTAGAAGATACATTATTATCATTATTATCAGTTGTCTCAGTTGTGGGTTCTTGTATTTTTTCGACATTTTCATTGATTTGATTTTGGTTCGAAAGGATATCTTTGAACCAATTCATCCCTTTTTTCTCCACTACCTTCGTCATAGACTCATCTCCTATTTTATAACTTCTCTAGTAAAATTCTAATTTATTATAGGAGAGTATAAAATATTTCAAAAGAACCATTATTAGTAAATATTGTATAGGTAAATTTAACCTCTTAATTGTGTTTATAATGTGATATTAACAATAATTTTGAAAAACAGATAGGGTCTACTAATAGTAATTGCGATTAAGAAGGGGGAAATCTAACTTGTAAGAAGGGGGAAATCTAACTTGAAGTTACTCGGGATAGAATTTAAGTACCTATATAAATAGAACACTTTATGAAATTCGATTTTATAAAGGTTAATTACTTGCTTAATCAGTCTTTTTTTCTTACCTTTTAAGTATCGGAAAACGAAAGGTTGGAAAATTAGATGTTATCAAAAGAAAAAATTGCAAGAATTAATGAACTATCAAAGAAAAAGAAAATGGGTACAATAACTGAAGTTGAGGCAAAGGAACAAACAGCCCTTCGTAGGGAGTATTTAGATTCATTCCGTAATAGTTTTCGTAACACGATTGAGAATGTTCAAGTTTTTGATGCACAAGGAAATGATGTAACGCCAGATAAAGTAAAAAAATTAAAAAATAATCGCTTAAATTAAATAGAATAATATAGCATATTGGTAAAAAGTATGTCTTATTTCCGAAAATGTCTTGATATAGGATTGTTTTCTTACCCAATCTTGTCTAAACTGAAAAAAGAACAATAATTAGACCGAGAAAGGAAGTCTAGCAATGACACAAAAAGCGGATATACTAGCAATTAATGCAATCCGAACTTTATCAATTGATGCAATTGAAAAAGCTAATTCAGGTCACCCTGGTTTACCAATGGGTGCTGCGCCAATGGCATATACTTTATGGACAAAACAATTACGACATAACCCTCAAAATCCAAAATGGACTAATCGCGATCGTTTCGTTCTTTCAGCAGGACATGGATCGATGTTACTATATAGCCTTTTACATTTAGGCGGGTATGGTCTTGATATGGAAGAAATTAAAAACTTCCGCCAATGGGGATCGAAAACTCCAGGTCACCCTGAATATGGACATACAGTTGGGGTAGAAGCGACAACTGGTCCACTTGGGCAAGGTATTGCGATGAGTGTTGGTATGGCAATGGCTGAGCGTCATCTAGCTGCTACTTACAACAAACCAGGACATGAGATCGTTGACCACTACACATACGCATTATGTGGAGATGGAGATTTAATGGAAGGTGTTGCGGCAGAGGCAATTTCCTTAGCGGGTCATTTAAAATTAGAAAAATTAATCGTTCTTTATGATTCGAATGACATTTCATTAGATGGGGATCTTGCAAAATCATTTTCTGAAAATGTACAAAAACGTTTTGAGTCTTATGGTTGGAATTATATCCATGTTGCAGATGGAACAGATATCGATGCGATTAATAAGTCAATTGAGCAAGCGAAACAGTCGAAAGACAAGCCTACATTAATCGAAGTAAAAACAGTAATCGGTTTTGGCTCTCCAAATAAATCTGGGAAATCTGACTCCCACGGTGCGCCACTTGGTACAGATGAAGTAGTATTAACAAAAACAGCATATGGCTGGGAGCATGAACCATTCCAAATTCCACAAGAGGTGTATGATGTTTTCAATGCAGCAGCAGAGATACAAGGTGTACAATCGGAAGCAGAATGGAACGCAAAGTTCGAAAGCTATAAAGAAGCATACCCTGAATTAGCTGAACAGTATATAAAAGCAATGAACAATGAATTACCTGCTGATTTTGACGCCGAAGTACCAGTATATGAAGCAGGGAAATCCGTTGCAACTCGTTCATCATCAGGAGATGTAATCAATGCTCTAGCGAAAAAAGTCCCTTCTTTCTTCGGTGGAAGTGCTGACTTAGCAGGTTCCAATAAAACAACGATTAAAGGTGGAGGGGATTTCTCTGCAGAATCACCAGAAGGCCGTAATATTTGGTTCGGAGTTCGTGAATTTGCGATGGGTGCAGCATTAAATGGGATGGCGTTACATGGTGGATTACATGTATTTGGAGGTACGTTCTTCGTATTCTCAGATTACGTACGTCCAGCAGTTCGCTTATCAGCTTTAATGGGATTACCTGTAACATACGTATTCACACATGACTCCATTGCAGTTGGCGAAGACGGTCCAACTCATGAACCGGTCGAGCATTTGGCTGCATTCCGAGCAATGCCTAATGTATCTGTGATTCGTCCTGCTGATGCAAATGAAAGTGCAGTAGCTTGGAAATTAGCTATTTCATCACAAAATACACCAACATTGCTAGTACTTTCTCGTCAAAACTTACCGGTGTTGGCACATTCCGCCAATCTTGCCAAAGAGGGTGTTGCTAAAGGAGCTTATGTAGTTTCTCCAGCAACAAAAGGTACACCGGATGCAATTTTAATCGCGACTGGTTCAGAGGTTTCATTAGCGGTAGATGCACAGAAGGCATTACTAACTGAAGGGATTGACACTTCAGTAGTGTCAATGCCATCAATGGATCGTTTTGAACAACAATCTGCAGAATACAAAGAATCGGTATTACCTAAGGCAGTAACGAAACGTCTTGCCATAGAAATGGGTGCATCATTTGGTTGGCATAAATATGTAGGCTTTGAGGGAGACGTTCTTGCTATTGATAAATTCGGTGCAAGTGCTCCTGGCGAAGTAGTCATTGAACAATACGGCTTCACAGTTGAAAATGTTGTAGCAAAAGTAAAATCTTTATAATCAAATATCACGCCCTGTATGTTTCTAACTACAGGGCTTTTTTTTATATTCATTTGAATTTAACTCTCTACAAAATTTATTTTTATCATACTAAATATATTTTCTGCTTTTTCTGAAAATTATTGTTAAAATAGGATTAAATTAGTTCTTTAGTAGAGAGGTTGGTGCATTCAACATGAAATTATCGATACGAAAGAAGATGTGGATGGGCTTTGGAACCGTAAATTTTCTATTATTATTCATCTCAATCATAGCGTTTTTTTCAATTAATGATATAACAAACAAGTATAAAATGATGAATAAAGACAACGTAGAAAAGATAAATTTAGTAAATGAAATTGAATATGTACAAAAGGAAGTTGAGGCTTACATTTTAGAATACATTACTTTTGGGCAACAGCAGTTGATTGATAAAATGAATGCATCTATGGAACGAGGAACAGAGGCACGAGAACAATTATTAGCAACAATAACAGATGCCGAAGCTTTAAACATTATGGAATCTCTCGAATCCGCTACGCTAGCTTATAACAATGCAGCAAATGAAGTAATTAAAGTCAAAGATAGCGGTGGATATTATGAGGGTTCACTGGAATTGATGCGGTTAAATAATGCAACGGCTACAACCAACTTAAATCAAATTATTGATTATGTCGAACAAAATGTTAGTCAGACCCAAAATGATCTTGATGGCTATCAAGCTTTTTCAAATATGCTAGTATTGATCATTTCTGTTATTACAATTCTATTAGGGTTAATAATAGCTACTGTCATCAGTCGAAATATATCTAATCCAATTAAAAAAGTAACAAATGGACTTGAAAAGGTTGCCTCAGGGAATCTTTCTATTGATACAATCAACGTTAAAAATAAAGATGAAGTTGGAAAGATGGCTGAAACCTTTAATAAAATGTTAGCTGATTTAAAAGGGATCGTACTAAGTGTTCGAAATTCATCTTCTCAGTTAGCAGCTAGTGCTGAACAATTATCAGCCAGTTCAGAAGAAAGCTTAGCTTCTTCGCAAATGGTGGCCACTTCGGTTGATCATCAGCTGAAGACAAGTAACCATCAAGTAAATCTAATGGATACTTCCGTTCTTTCTTTAAAGAATTTAAATTTAGGATTAAATCAAATCGCGAAAAACAATGAGGACATGCTACTTTCCTCAAATGAGGTAAATGACTTAGTAACGAAAGGTGCATCGGTCGTTTCAGAAGTTGCCATTCAAATGAATACCATTCATGAAACCTTTAACGAAACAACCGAAAAAATGAAGGAAATGGAAAAGCTATCCTATGATATTCAAAATGTCACTGCACTCATTACAGAAGTTTCAGAACAAACTAATTTACTAGCTTTAAATGCAGCGATTGAAGCAGCGAGAGCTGGAGAATATGGTAAGGGATTCGCGGTTGTTGCTGATGAAGTTCGAAAGCTTGCCCAACAATCTCGACGATCTGCTGAAGAAATTACAAAAATGTTGAACCATATTCAAGATGCAACTGGGGCAGCTGTTCATACAATTTCTAATGGAGGCACGAAAGTAAACAAAGGGCTAATAAAGACGAACGAATCCTTGGAAGTATTCCATGCTATTGAGGAAAGTGTTCAAGCTGTTGCGGTAAAAGTAAAATCTGTTTCAAAAGCCATCGAAGAAATCCATGCTATGGCAGACTCTGTAACAGAAAGTGTGGTTCAAGTACAAACTCTCGCAAAAGATGCTGCCGTATTATCGACGGATTCCAGTGCAGCAACAGAGCAACAATTAGCGGTTACTCAAGAAATTACATCGAGTGCTCAATCATTAGCTAATCTTGCTGAATCCCTTCAAAGGGAAGTAAGTAAATTTAATATTTAATTCAATACGAAGATACTTTTGTTTAGAAAAATAACCCTCCAACAATACAGTACATTACCAAAATAGCAAAAAAGAATGCTAAAGTTGTTCAATCATTATCTGTGTTATCACAATAGGGAAGTCAGTGAATTTAGAATAGAAAAACTAGAAAAGGATGCATGCCAATATGGGATGCATCCTTTTTTGTTTATTTACATGTGGTAAAAACGGATGATCACCCCATAATATAGAAGTCTATTTTGAATTCACTAATCCATTTTGAAATGCATAAACGACTGCCTGCGTACGATCTTGAACCTCGAGCTTTGCTAAAATATTGCTAACATGTGTTTTCACTGTTTTTAATGCTATAAATAAATCATCTGCAATTTCTTGATTTGTTTTTCCTTGTGCTACAAGTAGTAGTACTTCCATTTCCCGTTCTGTTAATTGTTCATGAAGTGGAGCGGACGAACTAGATCGCATACGTTGCATCATTTTCATTGTCACTTCTGGCTCTAAAATAGATTCACCATTAATCGTTTTGCGAATCGCATCAGCAATTTGTTTGGCATTTGAAGTTTTTAGAATGTAACTTACAGCACCAGCCTCTAAAGCAGGATATACCTTATCATCATCTAAGAAACTCGTCACCATCATAATTTTTGCATCTGGCCATTGGGTTAATATTTCCGCTGTTGCTTCGGCGCCTGTCATAATAGGCATAACATTATCCATTAGTATTAGGTCTGGCTTTAATTTCAATGCAAGTTCGACTGCTTCTTGACCATTCGATGCCTCGCCAACCACGGTCATATCAGGCTGAGTTGATAAATAAGCTGAAACGCCGATTCGAACCATTTCATGATCATCAGCTATTAAAACCTTTATCATTTTTTCACCTCTTTATGGTTAAATTCGTTATATCGGATAATATTCGATCACTTAAGTTATTGATAAGGTTACTAATTCAAATTTTTGTTCAAAAATTATTAAAGTAAATGACCATATAGAAATTCGTAAGTTTCACAGGAAATTGTTTCGATCACTTAAGATGTCAATACGATCACATAGATTCAACATTTGATTACATAATCCCTACGTGCGATTGCAAGGAAGGCCCTTCAAAAAAGGCTATTCTTCATACTCTATGCTATCTTGATTATTTACATCTTTTGGAGTGTCATCATTGTTACTTTTTCTTTTCAGTGGAACTTTCACTTCTACGATTGTACCTTCATCTGGAACGGATACAATTTTATAAGTACAGCCTATTTCGACTGCTCGTTCTGCGATATTCTTTAGACCGTAAGATGTTGTTTTATCCTCCTCTAGATTAAAACCGCGGCCGTTATCTTGGATTCGCAAAATACCAATATGGTCTCGCGCAACTAATAATAACTCAACCTCTGTTGCTTTTGCGTGACGTAATGTGTTTGATAAAGCTTCTTGGGCGATTCTAAATAAATGATCTTCCTCTGCCTTTGTTAATTCAAATTCCTCAATTTTATATTCGACGTTAAAATGAACCTTCTGTTGAAGCTCTAATATTAAACCCGTTAATCCTTCTGCAAGTGTATTATTACGCAGGGCAATTGGTCGTAAATGTAATAACAACGCACGCATTTCAAGCTGTGCCTGTTGAACAATTTTTTCAATTTGTAACAATGTATGCTGCGAATTTTTTATAGGCTGTTCTTGTTCTGTTAATGAAGATAATAACATGGATGCAGCAAACAGCTGCTGCGAAACGGAATCATGCAGTTCTCGAGCCAAACGTTGTCTTTCAGCAACGATTCTTTCTTGAATAATAGTGTCGTTAGTTTCCACTCGTTGATTTGTAAGCTTTTGTAAACTTTGACGTTGTGTTTCAATCAAATCGTGAGTTTGTTGCAATGCTTTACGAAGGGACCTTGGAATTTTTTTATTTTCCAACGAGAAATCAGGATCTACTAATTTTTTTACGTAGCGAAGGGAAAATCGTTCCCTTGCTTTCTCTGCAATAGCAATCCAAATACTTAAGAAAATACTCAACATAAGAATTGCGAAAATGAAGTAGGCAACAAGAGGTATATCCTGATATTTTTCCTCCCAAAACGGACGGAAAGTTTCTTCAACGGGCTCCCCTAAAAGATAATAGAAGAATAAAAAAATGATAGAAGTCAACATCGAAAATATTGAGATAGTGCGCACTGTAAATGCAATCATTGGCGAACCACCTCCACATCTCCAAGCCAAGTGGCGACATGGATTACTAATTTCCGTTTAGCGCCATCAGACTCACCATCTTCAAATAGTAGATGTTCATTCATTAGACGTTTCGGTGGATTTTGTAATAGCTTTGCCTCGCCTAAAATCGTGGAATACTGAAGGCGAAACGGTATATTATAGGGAACCACAATTGTAACTTTTCCAATAGATTGTCGTATTGTTATAACTGAAGTGCCCACTGGTAATATAGTTTGAGTAGTATCAATTAGTATATCACCAAGAAATCGTTGTATTTGAACGTCTTGCCATTTGTACGTCTCTAAAGGGGGAGCGGTGCTACCGAAAAAATCGTTTTTATGTATCGACCCTGTTTCAAATGCTTCATCTGATAATGTAATTACATCTTTTTGTTTCTTTGTCTGTCTATATAACATGTAAATTAGTATACCGACAATAAATAATCTCAACGTAAAAACGGAAAGAATAGCGATAAAGGCAAAGAAGCATCCAATCCAGAAGAGTATACGATTTCGCTTTGAGAAACTGTAATAAAACAGTAGGGCAGTAATAATGAGTAAGAAGGCGCCACCATTATTAAAAATTGTAAGCTCAGCGAATACAATTAATAATAAAATAATGAGAGCAGTCGTTAATTGATCTGTTGAGTATTTGTTCATAATGGGCTCCTCCTCTTTGTTTTATAGTATACATACATATGAAACGTAATAAGGGAGAAAGCAACATTAACGTTTTGCTTCCTCCATTTGTGTAGTCCAATTTCATTTCAATGAAATCTCACATAATTATAGCATTATATTGCTTGTTCATTAGTTGATTCTACAGTATTTTCCATAGAAACACTATTTTTATTCTTATTTTCTAGTTGTGCTAAACGTGATTCCAGCATCGTTACTTCGTATTTTTTATCGATTTTAGCTGATAGATGGTCGATATAAGCCGAAATATCTTCAAAGTTTGTTTCGTTCGATGATTCAATCACGTGATCCATTTTGTGATGAGCGCGGACCAAGTTTTCTTTTCCCATCAATTCAAGTTGACGGACCTTCATGTCTTTAATTTTGTGCTTCATTGTTTCATACTTGCTTTCTAATTCATAAACTTGTACTTTAGTAGTTTCAATGCTTGTAAATAAGTTAGAAGTTCGAACTGTATAAGTTTCGACCTCTTTTTCTGCAAAAGCAATTAAATCTAATTCTCCGCTTTCTTTTGCTAATACTAGTTGACTAGTTCGTTTATCAAGCATTGCATTGGCCTCATCATATTCACGTTGTAATTGATTTTTTAATTGAAGCTGTCTTTGCAATAACTTCCCTGTTTGTTCTGTTTGCTTTTCTGCTTCACGAATGTATTGGTTTAACATCGCGATTGGATTTTTGCTCTCTTTTTTATCAAAAAACTCGTGTAAATCTGCTTTTAGTTGGTATTTAAATCGGTCGAATAAATTTGTCATTTTTCAATCTCTCCTTAATTGTTTTTCATTCAAAGTTGTGCTGTTATTTTGTTAAGTTTGACCATTCTCTTTCAAAATTCATGAATGGGTCATTGGACTTTGATGATTTATATTCCACTGTCGTTTCATCATCTTTCCATTTTCTATATAAAACATATAGGATGACAACTGCTACAATTCCAATGATTGCAGGAATATTAGCGATTGCTGATGAAGCACCGATTACCCCAAGAATAATCCAAATTACTTTTGAGAAAGTAGTATTGCTTTTTGTATAGAAATACATGGCAGCTAGTATTAACAATCCTGAAAAGGCTAGACCTATCATTGGTCCTAACATACATAGTGCGATAATGAATGTTACTCCTCCAGCAATTAAAATTAAAAGTTTTTTCATTTTCAAATCTCCTTTCGTTGATACCTTTATGTTATCTTTCCTATACGTTTTTCAAAACGGCCTCAAAATGCATTTTTCACTAGGTCTAGAGGCTGAGACGGTATAGGAACTCAGTGCTATTCTTACGTATCCTTCGTTTTTTGACAAAAATAGAAGGAGAACCATGACACTTTATGACAAAATATTCGGAAACTTTGTCTTATAATATTTGGTAAAGAAAGGAGGACAACATATGAGAATTTATTCAATATTTAATATAAGAAAAGAATATCAATCATTTATATTTGGTAGAGAACGAATGTTGTTTGAAATGGTAGCAAATAATGAACGTGAACAAGAGTCCTCTGTCAGTAAGCAACTTAGTTTTATTTGTGAACCTTTAGAGGCAAATAGTGTGAGGGGCGAGATTTACACACAATTAGAAAATAAATTCCCGAGTATTCGCTGGGTGGAAGATTATTTGCAAATTGAGCATCAAATAAAAGGGGAAATAAAGATTAAACTGTTTAAATATTATATTGAGGCAGTTTGTGAAGGATCTAGAATGTTAGATCTTGATTTATTCCAAAGTTTAGGGCAAATCAATGATTCCTTCTTAGCATTTAATAAGGAAGAAGCTGAATGTGGTTGGCTAAAGCCAATCAAGCATTTAACATACTAGAGGGGAAAATCTTAAAATGGGTTCAACAATAGAAAAAACTACTGAAAAGCTAGAAACCATAAAGGTTATAGTGTATAATTCCTCATGGAGAGTTTTTCTCGGTATACAGTGAATTGCGGAGGAGGTTAGCACTCATGAATTTATGGTTAGGTATTATACTTATCGTGGTAGCATTAATAGGGGGCGTTGCATTAGGATTCTTTTTAGCCCGTCAATATATGATGAAATATTTAAAAGAAAACCCACCAATTAATGAACAAATGATTCGCATGATGATGTCTCAAATGGGACGTAAACCATCTGAAAAACAAGTTCGTCAAATGATGTCTCAAATGAACAAACTACAGAAATAATCATTACCTAACAACAGTTTTTTTGCGAAGCTGTTGTTTTTATTTTTGGGGATCATAAATAATAATGAGTAAAAAATCCGCTCCTATAAAAGCAAACAGAGCGGATTTTCTATTTAAAATAGATAAAGTAAAAGTTTTAGTATAGTCTACAAAGCTTCTTTAACTTCAGCAATATATCCTTTTTTCCGTACATATTTTTCGATAAATTCCTTCACTGTTTGTTCGTATTGGGTAGGGTTTTCATTATAGGATTGTGCATGTGCTCCTTTTTCGAACAATTTAATCATTTTTGGACCGTTTTTTACTTCATACATTTCTTCAGTCATTTCAGATAAGATGAAATCGTCTTCTAAGCTATGGATGAAGAGCACTGGAGAGTTAATATTCATAACAGCTTCTTTTGGAGAGACGCTTCGTAGTGAATATCCGTCACGTAAACGAATGAACATGTCTGCTAAGTGAACGGGGAGCTGTGTTCGTAGTACTGTTTGTTTTTTTATGACGTGGGCAACTTGTTTAGAGAAATCAGAAAATCCACAATCCGAAATATAGAAATCTGCACCATCTTCAATAGCACCTGCATAAAGTAGGGTAGTCGCTGCACCCATTGACTCTCCATGAATGCCGATTATCGCATCTTCACCAACTATGGATTTCACTGTATTTACAACAGCTTCTAAGTCAAACTTTTCATAATAACCATAGCTTGTTGTTTTACCACCAGATTCTCCATGTCGTCGATGGTCAAATACAAAGGTGTTGAATCCAAGTCGTTCATACATCCGAACATACTTTACAGAATTTATTTTGTTTTCAGTTACACCATGACTAATAATAACAGTGTTCTTCGTATCAAGAGGTTTTAAGAAAACACCTTTTATCGGATAGCCATTTGGTGAGTCAATTAACATCTCTTCTTTCCGACATTTGTTATACCAGGCTTCATCAAAACGTCGTGCTTTTATTTCACGATCATAAATAAATTGATCATCTTTCTTTTTGATGTACATTAATTGATTTGTTACTAAAATTCCAAATACAGTAGTAACAGCTGAAATAACCGATGTAACAATACCTGAAAGTAAAAGCAATTTCCGTCGTTTCATAAAAACACCTCAATTCTATTTCATTAAATATCTAACAGCCTTTGAAAATCATTGTACCATGCAACTGTAAAATAGGTGTTAAATCTTAAAAATTGTCCTTAAAATGATAAAGGCGAGTTGAAGATGTCCCGTTACGAGTTAAAACATGTACCATTTTGAAATTTTACGTGCTATTCGTGTACTATTATTTTACGCATAATTATGTAAGAAGTTCACTCAAATGTTGGAAGTGGCCGTTAATTAGCAGTAAAATATGTTTAGGGGGTTAGAAGACGATGGCAAAAAATAAACAAACAAAACGCACAACATTCTCTCGGCAGGACGACTCAAAATCAGATTCGTTAACATTACAGGATCAATTAAATAGTGATATTGTGGCAAAGTTAAAGCTTGCGAAAAAAAGCTTAGTTGAAGAAGAACAAGCAAAGGAAGAGGAACGTCAAGCAAAACTTGCCTTTGAACGTAAACAGCGAGAAAAGAATATGAGCTTTGAGGAATTACTAGAAAAGTACGGTGACGGTGGTTCGAAATATTAATGGAAATGGGGTAGCTCTAAAGTTGAGCTACCCCATTTTTTTATAAGTTTTATTCCATTACGTTGTCTATTATCTTTTTCTCAAGCCATACAAAATAAATAGAGCGATAAACCAAACAGGTGTTAATAACAACGCAGGACGAGTTTCTTCTGCAATAAACATGATTACGATAATAATAGCAAATAGTAACAGAACAACATAGTTAATAAAAGGAGCTAACGGTGCCTTGAATTTAGACTTCCTATGTAGGTCTGGACGTTTCTTTAAATAAATCAAATGAGCAATTAAAATAATACTCCATACCCAAATAAAACAAATAGCACTAATAGTTGTTACAATACTAAATGCTGTATCAGGTAAAACATAGCTTAACAATGCTCCAATCGAAAGAACGACAGAAGATGTAATCAATGCATTACTTGGTACATGATTTTTATTTAACTTTGCAAATAGTCTAGGTCCTTGACGATTTTTACTTAAATTAAACATATTACGACTTGTAGAAAATAAACCACTATTACCTGCAGAGGCTGCTGATGTTAACACAACAAAATTAATAATGCCTGCAGCAATTGGAATACCGACTAAAGAAAACACTTGTACAAATGGACTGCTTGAAGCATTTAGTTCTGTCCATGGGTTAATACATAAAATGACGAAAATCGCCCCTACATAGAATAGTAAAATTCGAACTGGAATTTTATTTATAGCAGATGGAATATTTTTTTGAGGATTAGCAGTTTCAGCTGCAGAAACACCGACTAATTCAACACCTACAAATGAAAAGACCACCATTTGAAAGGCAAATAAAAATCCTGTCATGCCATTCGGGAAAAATCCTCCATGCTCCCATAAATTCGATATCGAAACAAACCCGTTGTCGGTTTGAAAACCAGTGATGATCATAACAATTCCAATCGCGATTAAAGCAATTATTGTGATTACTTTAATAATAGCGAACCAAAATTCAAGCTCTCCAAATAATTTAACAGTCAATAAATTTAATCCAAGTAAAACAATTAAACAAACAAGTGCCGGTATCCATTGAGGAATGTCAAACCAAAAACGAACATATACCCCAACGGCGATAATATCAGCCATCGCGGTCATAATCCAACAAAACCAATAAGTCCAACCAGTAACATATCCAGCCCAGTTCCCAACATAAACTGTGGCAAAATCGGTAAATGATTGATAGCCAGCATTTGATAATAGCATTTCACCTAATGAACGCATTACGAAAAACAATGAAATCCCTATAATCAAATAGACAAAAATTACAGAAGGACCTGCTTTTTCAATTGCTGCTCCCGATCCTAAAAATAATCCTGTACCAATCGTTCCACCGATTGCTATCAATTGAACATGTCGATTTTTTAAATCTCGCTTTAATTCTTGCTGCTCCATAATGTAAGCCCCCTAAAAATAATATGAGCAAACAATCTCGGGTAGAGTAGAGGGCATTGCTTATTTAATAGCAATGTCGACTTTTCAAAAATGGTTCTGTAAATACCATCGTGCATTAATTTTCCATAGATATAGTGCTACGAAATGAAAATATTAAAACAGTACCAATAAAAAAAGAGATGGTAAGGATACCATCTCAAAGAAATTAAAAAAATAACAAATAAAAAATACAATGATTCAAATAGAATCAATCGTATTTGTTACTTTTTCTGTCCTTTTGCCTGAGATTGTGAACCCTTCGGCGTCGCTAAATGCGAACTCTCCAGAAATTGCTCCTGCTATAGTGGACCCATAGCATTCATCGCCAATATAAATTTGGTGGTGTAAAGACACCGTAGCCGAAATTATATTACTATGATAGTAATAATATATTTCGATTGATATTTTAAAATATTATCAATTTATACTAATTGATGCAAGACTATTAAACTATACATGTAGTTTTTATAGCAATATAGCGTTATAAAAAGCGCTAGAAATAAAATTCGAGACATTTTTGTACATAAATAAGAATTCAATTATAAATCGTCGTAATACAAGGAGGGAAGGACAAAAGGCAATTTCAAATCGATGAAATAAACATTAATGTTGATAGTAACGTAGGCGAAGAGCGCATCTGCCTCTTCGCTTTCGATGTAAGGCAAAGCCTTTCTACGGGAACAGCACAAGAGGTAGAACCATTTTTTCACTGATTTCTAGCGAATAAATTATCTGCATTTGCCCTGAATACCGCGTCCGTTACATACAATCTACATATTTAGAATAGCAATTTACCTATGTCCCTGCCTCTAAATAGAATGATCTTTATGACGAGAAAAAAGTAATTCCTTAATAACAAACAATAATTTAAGTCCAATGATGAAGATAATAGCCCCTAGTGTATCAAGAAGTACATCATCAAAAACACCTGTACGCCCTGAGACGAAGGTTTGTCTTAATTCATCAAGACATGCAATAGAAAAAGTTGTCACAATTGAATAAATGATCGCAAGCTTTAATTTCATTTTTCGGTATAGCAAATAGATTAAAAGACCAATGACGCCATAGCCTATAACATGAAAAGCTTTACGGATTAGAAATTCAACAAAATAATAATATCCTCTTGTCTCAACGGATATAGTTCGATCCCAGTAGGTAATTTCAAATTTACTTAAGAAATCATACAAAGGTTTATCTTTTAGCAAAGTTTTTAATTCAGGGATAATCGTTTGTTGTTCATAGGGCATGCTAGAGATTAAAAATAAGACGATCAGCCCAATTAAACTAAATACAATATACTTTTTCATCGATGATCTGTATATTTATCAAACTTTGCGATTTCTTGAACAATGGATAAATCGGAAATTTGTTGCGCTCTTTCGTACGCTTTCACGTTTTCATCAAGTTGTTCTATTGTTCTAGCCCCTATTACAGTTGATGCAATTACAGGATGACTTAAGTTATAGGCAATTGCTGTAGCATGTAAATCACCAAAAGTCTCTTCTAATTTCAGAAGCAGCTGTTGGAGTTCTTCTTTTGTATAAGACATATATCCATTTGATTTTTCAAGACGAGACTTCCATTCATTTGTTAATAATCCTTTTGCTATAGAGCCGCGTGTAACAACAGATGAGGAAGTATTTTCAATAAAATCAAACCACTCCTCTGGACGACGATCGAGTATGCTATATTGCATCATATTAGACACTGCATGACTGGCTTGTAAAAATGGTTTAAAAACATTCGGACGGATAGATGAAATTCCGTATTCGCGAATAAGACCTTCTTTTTTTAATTTTTCAAAGGCATCGATAATTTCATCCCAAGAGTCCTCTATTGTTCCACCATGTAATTGGTATAAATCGATATAGTCTGTCTTTAATCGAGTGAGACTTTGTTTTAATCCTTCTTCAATGTGGGCAGGGGAAGCATCCCAATGCCAAGTGTCTCCATTTGTATCCCAAACATTCCCGACCTTTGTTGCAAGAACAATTTGATTTCGATATGGTTTTAAACTTTCACCAACGATTTCTTCGTTTACTCCTTTATCGTACAGATCAGCGGTATCAAAATAATTAATGCCACGTTCAATCGCTTGTTCAATGATTGGTTTTGCTTCCTTTAAATTTGTTGGTAGTGACATACATCCAAAGCTTAATTCTGAAATTTCAATGGCGCTATTTCCTAATGCTCTTTTTTTCATAAGAAGAACCTCTTTTCCCTATTACTGTTACTCCAATAGTTTAATGGTACAATGAAACAAAAAAGAACGACAAGTGAGGAAGCTTAATATGAAAAAATTTGAGGAAAAATCTGTTCGATCAGAAAGAATTTATGAGGGGAAAGTGGTATCACTTAAAATTGATGATGTCATTTTACCAAATGGGAAAGAGGCAAAAAGGGAGATTATCAATCATCCTGGGGCTGTCGCTATTATTGCCATAACTGATGAAGGGAAACTAGTTCTTGTTGAGCAGTATCGTAAAGCGCTAGAGCGTTCAATCATTGAAATTCCTGCTGGGAAGTTGGAAAAGGGCGAGGCCCCTGAACAGACTGCTAGAAGAGAACTAGAAGAAGAAACAGGATATGGTTGTCAAAATTTAACCTATGTTCAATCATTTGCTACATCACCAGGATTTGCAGATGAAATTATTCATATATTTGTGGCAACAGATTTATATCAAATTGAAGAAAAAGCAGCATTAGATGAAGATGAGTTTGTTTCTTTAATGGAAGTAACTGTGGAAGAAGCGGAGAAAATGGTAAAAGATCAACATATTTTTGATGCGAAAACAGCCTTTGCTGTACTATGGATGAAATTAAATAAAGCTTAAAATAATGGTGCAAAAATTGATAGATTTTTTCGAAAAACAATTCTACCTGAGGCGGCATATTGATAGAGAACGAGCATAAGCTGTAACAACGAAAGGAGAATGCTTATGTTCCGTTCTACTATACTAATACAATATGCAATTATATTAGCCATTAGTTTTGTCAGTGGTGTTGTTTGCTTTCAAATTTTTTCATTGGACAAGTCAATCCAATTAATTGAATTAATTGACGCAAGAGTGATAGACCCTTCAAATGTGTCTATTTGGCAAACAATTTTACCACTTTCGATATCTATCATATTAGTCCTTCTTTTGGCGACACATCCATATATAGCGTTATTTGCTCAATTTATTGTTGCAATTCGTGCAACATTTTTCGGCTTTAGCTCGGTGTTTTTATTAACTCAGCAGGAGTCGATGACAGTATATAGCTTGTGGTGGTTCCCGTTCCAGCTTGTTTATTGCATATTATTATTAATACTTTGCTCTGTTTATACAATCAGGAAGGTTGGAGGGATTCGGAAACACTTCTTCCAGAAAAAATTGTTTGTTTTACTATTAGTAATTTTTGCAATAATATGTACTTTTGAAATCATAGTAATATCTTACATTTTTTAAAGAATCACGCCTTGTATTCCTTTTTACTCATTTGGTATAATAAGATGAGTTTAGGAGGGCGTCATATGGAAAGCCGTATTGATCGTATAAAAAAGCAATTGCATAGTGCTGGCTATAAACTGACACCTCAGCGTGAAGCGACAGTTGCAGTGCTATTAGAACATGAAGAAGACCATCTAAGTGCAGAAGATGTGTATTTACTCGTAAAAGATAAAGCACCTGAAATTGGCTTAGCCACTGTGTATCGAACTTTAGAGTTATTAACTGAATTGAAAATTGTCGATAAAATTAATTTTGGTGACGGTGTATCTCGTTATGATTTACGACAAGAAGGGGCAAAGCATTTCCATCATCACCTTGTTTGTATTGAATGTGGTGCTGTTGATGAGATTCAAGAGGATTTGTTAGATGATGTTGAAGCTGTCGTTGAAAAAAGATGGAACTTTATTATTAAAGATCATCGTTTAACATTCCACGGAATTTGCCATAGATGCCATGACAATGGTGAAAGTAAATAATGAGAAACAAAGTACTGTATCATAAATAGATGCAGTACTTTTTTATTGTTTTAATATAAAATGAAAAAAATACTTCAAGAACATTTATTTATTCCATTACAGGAAAAGGGCTGTCCTAAAAGAAAATATTCACTTTTTGGACAGCCATTCTCACTATGAATCTATTTTGTTTTTTATTGATTCGCCGAATTCTTCGATATTCGTAATCTTTAATTGATAATCAATTAATTCAATCGTATATCGTTTTGCTTTTTCGTAATGCCACGTACCATCTGCATCAGAAGTAAATACAAATATTTCATAGGTTTCTAAAACTAAACTGTTACTAGAAAGAGGCTCCGTTTTTGTCACTTGATTTGATATAAAATGATAATCAAATCCTTCAATCTTTTCATGATCTTCTACGTATTTTTCATAGTTTTTGTAGAGCTCCGAATCATGGACAAAATACTCGCTTACATAAGAAAAGTCCGTGTCATTTATAGCGTTATTATAATCTGCGCGGAAATTTTGGTACATATCAATAGCATCTTGCAAGTAAATATTATGGAATTCTTCAATTGCCATTTGTTCTTGAACTTCTGAAAAGACTAGGTGATGGTTTTTATCAGTTAATGTAATTGTTTCAGATTGAATTGTTTCACCTTCGTTATTTACTGCTTCTGCGTATACTTCTACTGAACCATCGAGAGGTGCAGCAAATAAGTTGATTTCATTTGCAGTTTTATTCGTATTTTCACCGTTAATATAAATAATCGCATCATCAATATCTGAAGTGAATTGAACTGCATTCTCACTTAAATCAATTTCAAATGAATATTTACTATTACCCTTTCCATTAATAGAGACATATTCCTCCAATTCCTTTTCGAAATAATCATCTTTAATGTTTAGTGTGTATTTATATTCCCCTGGTGCAAATAAACCAAGTTTAAATGAACTATCTGTAATTTCTTTCGTCTCTAAGTTCGCAAATGTAAGTTCCACTGGATCCCCATTCGTATTTGCTTCGACCGTAACTTCGACCGGTTCAACATGGAAATTTATCTTTTTGTAAAACAATAAATAAGGTTCTTCCTCAATAGAGATTAACAAATTACCGTTACTATCTTCTAATGATAGTGTGGATCCATTTTCTTTGAAATCAGTTAGTGCATATTGTAAATCGGGATAGATCATATTCGACCAGTCATTATCTACCATAAAATAATAAAACGCTTCAGGATCTACAATAGTACCTTCGGGGAATATAAATGCCTCAGAAAACTTCTCTGCATCTTCGTCAGTGAAATATGTATTCATTGCTTCTAATTGACTGTTTGGATCTAGAGATTTTTGTATGTATAGATGTGCTCCTACAATCAATAGGAAAAGTACTATCCCAGATACAATTGTTATTTTCATTCCTAAGCTTAAAGTTTTTTTCTCTTTAACCTGAGGCGCATTTGATTGTGAACGTCTATTCACTACATTTTGAAATGGTTTATTATCATTTGGTTCAAATGCTTGTACATGATCTAGACCTACTGCAAGTGGAGCTCCACATTCAGAGCAGTAGCTTCCTAGTTTTGTTTGTACTCTTCCACAATTCGTGCAAATTTGATTCATTGCATGAGTATGATCTAATCCATTCAAAGTTTGCGGTTGAGTAGGAACAAATTCCACAGTTGGTTGATCTTCTAAAAACGCATTAACTGAAGAATGAATAGGTTCTTCTGATTTCAGCTCATCAGCCATTGAAAAAGGAGCAATTTCATAAATTGTTTCTTCCGATAGAGGAGGCGAATCAAGTTGAAATGAAGTTCCACAGTTTAAGCAAAATTTCTCATTATTATCTGCAATTTTTCCGCAGCTGTTACAAATTTTTTGAACAATTTCGTCTTGTGGACTTTGTTGGTCATTCGAAGAGGGTTTTTGTTCTAGGTTGTTTTCCATATTTGATGGGAGCATTGTACCGCATTCTAAACAAAATTTTTCGTTATGACCGGCTTCTTTCCCACAATTCGTGCAAAATCGCATCTCGTAACTCCTTCCTTTTATAAAAACGCTGAAACTATCATAACATGATTCTAAATGTCTATTAAAGACGAAATTATAGGGATAACGTAACTATCCTATTTCGAATAAAATGGGTTTCTCTACAAAATAAGTATTTAATTGCTAGTGTCTAAAGGATTTTTCATATTACATCGAAAGAGTAAGATGGTTTTTCTATTTATTGTTTCAAGGGAATATCTTGTACACTTTATTGAAAAAAACTATCATGGATAGTAAGAAGGTAAGGTGATTGTGGTGAATAAAACAAAAGATGCGGTACTAGATTATATACATTTTTTACAGGTTGAACGTCAGCTTTCAAAAAATACGTTAGCATCCTATAAAAGAGATTTAGAAAGTTATATCGATCATTTACATAAAGTACAGGGAATTGAAAATTTAAAGGATGTTGGACGTTCAAACATTTTGGTACATTTGGATTCCTTACGTTCAAATGGAATTGCGGCTCGGTCCATTGCTCGCCATATTTCTTCCATACGTTCCTTTCATCAATTTTTATTGCGTGAAAAAATAACTGATACAGATCCAACTGTTCATTTGGATATGCCGCAGATTGATCAAAAGCTTCCAAAGGTATTATCAATAGAAGAAATTGATGCTCTTATAGCAGCCCCTGATCGCAGTAAACCGCAAGGGATCCGTGATATTGCTATGCTTGAGTTGCTTTATGGATCAGGTATGCGGATAAGCGAATGTATTAATCTAGATTTAAGTGATGTTCATTTAACAATGGGATTTGTACGCGTGTTTGGTAAAGGGGGTAAAGAACGAATTGTTCCACTCGGCAAAAGTGCGCTGAAAGCATGTGATACTTACTTACAAATTGCTAGAGACCGATTGCAAGGAAAGTATCCGAAAACTGATGCGTTTTTTATTAATCAGAGAGGGAAAAGATTAACGAGACAGGGTTGTTGGAAGCTACTCAAAGAACATGCCGAAAAAGCGAATATTAAAAAGGAAATTACGCCCCATACATTAAGGCATAGTTTTGCTACACATCTAATAGAAAATGGTGCAGATTTACGTGCTGTTCAAGAAATGCTTGGACATGCAGATATCTCAACTACGCAAATTTATACACATATTAGTAAAACAAGACTATCAGAAGTATATAAACAGTTCCATCCACGTGCATAATGCTTGTTTTCGTTGTAACATTAGAAAGTTGTATTATGAAAGATTTGTTTGTTAAAGATGATAATGGATTCTTAACCTGAAACAAATTTTATAGCTTTAGTTTTTTGTTTATTTATTTAGGAGGAAAAAATTATGAAACCCTTTAAAAAAGTACATTTAATCGTTATGGATTCCGTTGGTATAGGTGAAGCACCAGACGCTCAAAAGTTTGGAGATTTAGGTGCAGATACACTTGGACATATCGCAGAAGAGATGAACGGTCTAACTATGCCCAATTTAGAGGCATTAGGTCTGTCAAATATAAGAGAAATAAAAGGTATTAAAAAATTCCATACACCAAAAGCCTTTTATGGAAAAATGCAGGAAGCTTCCGTTGGGAAAGATACAATGACTGGGCATTGGGAAATTATGGGGTTGAATATTGATAAACCATTTAAAGTATATCCAGATGGATTTCCAGAGAAGCTAGTAGCACTATTAGAGGAAAAAACAGGTCGTAAAGTAATAGGAAATAAACCAGCTAGTGGAACTGAGATTATTGAAGAATTAGGGAAAGAGCATATGGAGACTGGGGCAATTATCGTCTATACATCTGCTGATCCTGTACTTCAAATTGCAGCTCACGAGGATATTATTCCTTTAGAGGAACTATATAAAAT
Organism: Lysinibacillus sp. PLM2; assembly: GCA_023168345.1. Classification (NCBI taxonomy): domain Bacteria; kingdom Bacillati; phylum Bacillota; class Bacilli; order Caryophanales; family Bacillaceae; genus Lysinibacillus; species Lysinibacillus sp. PLM2. The sequence goes on from AP025689.1 coordinate 1,518,641, forward strand.
TTGTGAAATTGCTCGTGAACTAACGCTTGATCCAGAATTTTTAGTAGGGAGAGTCATTGCCCGACCATTCATTGGTACACCAGGCAATTTCACTCGTACATCTAACCGACATGATTATGCATTAAAACCCTTTGGCCGTACAACAATGAATGAATTAAAGGATACAGGATTTGATGTAATCGCTATCGGGAAAATTTCTGATATTTATAACGGTGAAGGTGTGACAGAAGCAATACGTACAAAAAATAATACAGATGGAATGGACCAGCTTGTAAATGTAGTGAAACGTGAATTCCATGGTATAAGTTTTTTAAATTTAGTTGACTTTGATGCAAACTATGGCCACCGACGCGATCCAATTGGTTATGGTGAAGCATTAGAAGAATTTGACCGACGATTGCCTGAAGTATTAACACAATTAGACGAAGATGATTTATTAATTATTACAGCAGATCATGGGAATGACCCAACCTTCCCAGGGACAGATCATACACGTGAATATGTGCCTTTACTAGTATATTCGCCTAGATTTGTTGAAGGAAAAGAACTTCCTCTTCGTAATACTTTTGCAGATATTGCTGCAACGATTGCAGAAAACTTTGGAGTCAGCGCCCCACCATTTGGAACAAGCTTTTTATCTGAATTGAAATAAATTAGGTATAACTTGAAACAGTTGGACGAAGTATTTTTACCTATTGTATGAATAGGAAAGCGAGGAGGAACATCAACAATGAGAATGGTTGATATTATTGAGAAAAAACGTAACGGAGAAGAATTATCAACTGAGGAAATTCAATTTATCGTTCAAGGCTATACAGCTGGTGAAATTCCAGATTATCAAGTCAGTGCATTAATGATGGCGATTTATTTTCAGGATATGACCGAGCGTGAACGTGCTGATTTAACAATGGCAATGGTTCAATCAGGTGATCAAATTGATTTATCTAAAATCGAAGGAATAAAGGTTGATAAACATTCTACAGGTGGTGTAGGTGACACAACGACGCTTTCATTGGCAGCAATGGTAGCTGCCTGCGGAGTGCCGGTTGCGAAAATGAGCGGTCGTGGTCTTGGTCACACTGGTGGAACAATTGATAAATTAGAATCCATTTCGGGCTTTCATGTCGAATTATCAACAGAACAATTCGTCAAACAGGTAAACGACATTAAAATGGCGGTTATCGGCCAAAGCGGGAATTTAACACCGGCAGATAAAAAATTATATGCCCTAAGAGATGTTACTGGAACAGTCCCTAGTATTCCTTTAATTGCAAGCTCTATTATGTCCAAAAAAATCGCTGCAGGTGCAGATTCCATCGTGTTGGATGTTAAGACAGGTGACGGTGCCTTTATGAAAACGCTTGAAGATGCAGAAGAACTTGCCCACGCGATGGTGAAAATCGGGAATAATGTAGGGCGAAAAACAATGGCGATCATTTCTGATATGAGTCAGCCTTTAGGATTTGCTATTGGTAATGCACTTGAGGTGAAAGAAGCCATTGATACTTTAAGAGGAGAAGGACCAGAGGATTTACAGGAATTATGCTATACACTTGGATCTCAAATGGTTGTTCTAGGTGGTAAAGCATCTTCCATCGATGAAGCTCGAGCGATGTTAAAAGAAGCAGTAACGAGTGGTGCTGCACTTAATATATTTAAACAATTTATCGCAGCACAAGGTGGAGACGACTCGGTTGTCGATGATCCAACTCGATTACCACAAGCAAAATATAAGATTAAAGTGGCAGCTAAAGAATCTGGGTATATTAGTAAGATAGAAGCTGATGATATAGGCATTTGTGCAATGCTACTTGGAGCTGGAAGAGCAACAAAGGAGTCAGAAATTGATTTGTCTGTTGGTCTTGTACTTCATAAAAAAGTTGGAGATACAGTTGAAATCGGCGATCAATTAGTGACAATCCATACAAACAAATTAGACATAGATGATATTATTCAAAAACTTTATTCTCATATTGAAATAACAAAAGAAAAAACTGATGCTCCACAGCTAATTAAAAAAATCATAACAGAATAATTTTTTAGTGTTGGGGTTGCCCTTAAACATAGTTGGTGGTAATATAAGTTCGTGTTTCAAAATAATAGATATAAACGATTAGTTTTAAGCTATTATTTGAATGAAATCCGCCTTAAGATACTTACTCAAGTAGCATCAATATAGACGAATTTTATTAGTTAGTAGCGTATAAAAATTATTATATGTTACTAACTTTTTCTTTGTTTTTTTGAAAAATATGTTAGAATAAGGATAATTTCACAAATATTGAATTTTTCGAGATTATTCAATTCGTAAAAGAGAAAATGTTGCCATTAACTAAAAGAAGGGATATTATGGGGAAATTTCGAACGGGGAGATTTGAAGGTTATTCATTTAATTATTTTAAGAAGGATTTATTATCAGGAATCATTGTTGGTATTGTAGCAATTCCACTTGCGATGTCTTTTGCAATTGCTTCAGGAGTGAAGCCTGAATATGGAATTTATACGGCCATTATAGCAGGGATTTTAATTTCATTATTTGGCGGATCTAAGTTTCAAATTGGAGGACCAACTGGAGCCTTTGTCCCGATATTATTAGGGATTGTTATTGCTTATGGTTATGAAAATTTATTAATAGCTGGCTTAATGGCAGGGGTTATGCTTGTGCTAATGGGGATTTTTAAGCTAGGGGCATTGATAAAATTTATTCCTAGACCAGTGACAATCGGTTTTACAGCAGGGATTGCAGTGATTATTTTTACTGGTCAAATAGGGAATTTCTTTGGACTTTCTGGTATGCAGTCTCATGAATATTTCATCGATAATATCCAAGAAATTGCAACACATTTCCATACGATTAGTTTATATAGTGTATTAATTGCGGTATTATGTTTAGCAATTCAGCTACTTACTCCAAAGGTATTACCAAAAGTGCCAGGTGCATTAGTTGGAATCGTTGTTTCTTCGATTATTGCAGCGGTTTTTTTTAGTGATCAAATACAGACTATCGGCTCAACATATGGTGCAATTCCAAGCACATTACCTGAATTTCACTTGCCTGAAATTACTTTTGAAAAAATATATATGCTGTTAGGTCCTGCATTTGTAATCGCAATGCTTGGTGGGATTGAATCGTTATTATCAGCAGTTGTTGCTGATGGCATGACAAATAGTAAGCATAACAGTAATAAAGAATTAATAGGGCAAGGAATCGCCAATATTGTTACGCCATTTTTCGGCGGTATTCCAGCAACCGGAGCGATCGCACGTACTGCAACGAATATTAAGTCAGGTGCTGTCTCACCTATGTCAGGTGTAATTCATGGCTTGTTTGTTTTATGTACATTGCTTTTATTAGCACCTCTAGCTGTTCATATTCCCTTAGCTAGTTTAGCACCGGTGTTAATGATGGTTGCTTGGAATATGAGTGAACGAAAACATTTTGCTCATATTTTAAAATTGAAATCGGGGGATTCCCTCGTATTATTGATAACATTTTTATTAACAGTGTTTACAAGCTTAACCTTTGCAGTTGAGGTTGGTTTATTATTGGCAGTCGTGTTATTTGCAAAGCGGATGAGTGAAATGTTAGTTGTTTCAAAAGTACTTCCAGATCATCAAAATGCAGATGGGAAAGTACTACCTCATGTTGTGAATCCAACGCATGATTGTCCGCAAATCAGTATTTACACTGTAGAAGGTCCATTGTTTTTTGGTGCTGCACAAACCTTCGAACAGTCAATATTGTCAACGGTTCATTATAAACCAGCCGTTTTGATTTTGCGAATGGGGAAAGTGCCATTTATTGATACAACGGGTGAGGAGTATTTCCGCAATATTGTCAAAGATTTTAAGAGCCGAGGCGGTAACCTATTCGTCACAGGGGTTAACCAAGAATTGAAAAAGATTTTGGATCAAAATGGCTTATCAAAAGAAATTGGTGAAGATAATTTTTACGAGCATACAGGAGAAGCCATTAATCGAGCAATAGGATGTGTTAATCGAACGGCATGTTTAGGGTGTAAACATTTCGCTTTCCGTGAATGCTCAAGTTTATCGGCAACGAAAATAAGTTAAAAAATAGAAGCTATCCTTCAAAATGAGTCATAGAATTTTGGAGGATAGCTTTTTGTTATGAGCATGAAACATGTTCGGGGTTATGGAAGTGGTATTTGGAATGTGAAAATGTCCCCGTTCCCTCAAAATAACTCCTAAACAGCAACATAGACTCTCCCAATCTAATCAACGCTTTTTTAAACCAGTAATAAAATATAATTTTAAAAAGAATCTTCATCTCCGAAAAAAACCTCATTTTCACTTTCACATTGTGTTTAAAAACTTTCCTATTTTTCCATACTAAACGATGTGAAGTTTTTTCATTGCTCATCTTACATATGCACGCAATTACATGCTTCCTTAGTATTGAATCTTCTTGATTCCTAAAATTGTTTGAAGCGAAAAAAATCGAGTTTCTTTCAAGCGGTTAGTTATATGATGCTTCTTACATTCCTAGTAGGGATCTAAAAACGAAATGAACAGCCCTTTAATAAAATTCTTGAATGGTAATTACTATTATATGCCTTTTACTCTTTGTCGTATTTTCACTAGTTTCAGCGAATTACTTCTACTATTGTCAGACGAAAAGGAATCTCGAACAAAGTGTGGAATAGCAAAGATAAGAGGAGGCGAATACCATTCATGAATTATGAAATTAACATGCACATGAATACAATCGCAATAATTCGATTATTTGGTGAACTTGATCATCATGAAACCGAAAAAATTCGCGAACACATTTCTAGAACAATTTTACAAGGGAACCTTCATACAATCATTTGGAATCTTGAAAGATTAAATTTTATGGACAGTTCTGGTATCGGCTTAATATTAGGTCGAATGAGAGAAATGCGTGCAGTAAATGGACAAACAATTATATTAAATCCATCCAATACGATGAAAAAAATATTTCAATTTTCAGGTCTCGCTTCGTACATGATGGATGGTAGTGAAGCAGACGCAATAATGCATGCAAGGGGGATTGTGAATGGATAACGAAATGACACTTTCATTTTTAGCTTTAAGTGAAAATGAGAGCTTAGCGAGGATAGCAGTAACAAGTTTTGTTGCTCAGCTTGATCCAACAATTGATGAACTTTCGGAATTTAAAACCATTGTATCAGAGGCTGTTTCCAATGCAATTATTCATGGCTATGACGAAGATGGCAAAGGACTTGTTACAGTAAGGGCTGTGCGAGAAGGAGATGTCATTTCGGTTGCTGTTAAAGATGAGGGGAAAGGAATTCCAGATTTGAATAAAGCTATGGAACCTTTATTTACCTCAAAAGCAGATTTGGAGCGCTCTGGTATGGGCTTCACCATCATGGAGAGCTTTTCAGACAATTTATCAGTTGAATCTGAACCTGGTGTTGGTACAGTTGTGACATTTTCAAAAAAATTTCAATCTGTAAAAATGCCGCAAATATCTTAAATTGGGCGCGAATACGGTCAACCGTATTTGAAAGTAGTAAGGGGGATGAGGACAATCGAACAGCCGTCCAATGTTTTGTTGACACAGGAGGAGATGCGGGAGCTAATTGCTCTTGCACAAGCTGGTGATGTTGAAGCAAGAAAACAAATGATTGAAGGTAATACACGGCTCGTTTGGTCGATTGTTCAACGTTTTGCTTCTCGTGGAGTAGAACTAGAAGATTTATTTCAAATTGGGTGTATTGGACTTATGAAATCTGTGGATAAGTTTGATCTATCCTATGATGTTAAGTTCTCGACTTATGCTGTTCCAATGATTATTGGAGAAATCCAACGTTTCTTACGTGATGATGGAATGGTAAAGGTTAGTCGCTCCATACGGGAATTGAACTATAAAATTCGTCATGCTACGGACGAATTTTTAAAGACTAACGAAAAACCGCCTTCAATCTCCGAATTAGCAGATATGCTAGGCGTAACTACCGATGAGGTATTGGTTGCAACAGATGCTATGAGAGACCCTGCCTCATTACATGAACAATTATTTGAAAGTGAAGGGGATTCCATTACCTTAATGGATCAAATGAAAGATGAAAAATCGGAGCTTCCCTTCCAATATGTACCGTTAAAAGAAGTGCTAGCGAAGCTTGATAAGAGGGAACAAGCAATTATTTATTTGCGATATTATTTAGATTTGACTCAAACAGATATTGCGGAAAGGCTTGGCATTTCTCAAGTTCAAGTTTCAAGGTTAGAAAAGAAGATTTTAGCACAACTTAAACAATGGATGGATACGAACAATACATCACGATCGACTAAAAAGACGGTGAATAAATGACGAATCAAATTTTTACATCTATAGATGAGGCAAAAGAATATTTAGAAGGTCAATTTGGAAAAGATGAATCGTTTGATATTTGTATTAAAGAAGTTTATGTAAGAAGCTTACCAGTACTACTTGTATACGTTAGTGGGCTCATAGATTCGAATACGTTAACGATTCAACTAACACCACTATTATTTGAACGTGAGTATGATCAAAAATTTGAATTTGAGGATCAAATTGAAGATGAAGATGCTTATTTAGATGAGCATCTTAACTTCTTTGGAAAATCGGAGCCAAAGGACAGAGATGAATTTGTATTAGGTGTATTGAGTGGAACAGTAGGAATCATCACGTTACATGGTTTTGCTTATACATTGGAATTACGTAACTATCCAGGACGTACTCCTGAAGAACCTGATAATGAAAAAGTAATCCGGGGTTCTCGTGATGGCTTTGCAGAAAATATTATTATTAATGCAGGGCTTATCCGCCGTCGTATCAGAAGTCCTCAGTTACGACTAGAACTCCATAAGCTTTCTGACTTAGGTCAAACGGATGTAGCCATTGCCTATATGAATGATATCGTGAACAATAAACATTTGGAGTGGATTAAAAAAAGGTTATCTCAAATCAAACATGATGGCCTTACAATGACTGATAAATCTCTTGAAGAATGGTTATTCAAACAAAAGTTTCATCCAATGCCTTTTGTTAGATATTCGGAAAGACCGGATATTATTGCTGCCCATTTACTTGAGGGACATATTGCGATTATTGTAGATACATCTCCATCTGTTATCATCGTTCCAGTATCGATGTTCCATTTGCTCCAACATGCCGAGGAATATCGACAAGCGCCATTTGTAGGTACAGCGGTTCGATTACTTCGTTATTTTGCAGCAATTTTTAGTTTAACCTTATTGCCAATCTGGTATTTGTTAGCAACAAATGATTACCATGTGCCAGAACAACTTTCCTTTATTGGTATTAAAGAGGAATCACAAGTTCCATTATTTCTACAGATCATTATCGCGAGCTTAGGGATAGAATATTTACGAATTGCAGCGATTCATACCCCTACACCGCTTTCAACCGCAATGGGATTAGTAGCTGGTGTCATCATCGGACAAATTGCGATTGAAGTTGGATTGTTCTCAGGTGAAGTTGTTCTTTACTCAGCGGTTGTTGCGATATTCTCGTTTGCAATACCAACCTACGAATTAAGTTCAGCATTAAAATATTTCCAGATATTTATTATTATTTTAACTGCAATATGGGGAGCGAATGGATTCTTTATCGCCTTATTTTTAACGTTCTCCTACTTCTGTCACTTAAGACCGATGAATGTACCATATATGTGGCCACTAGTACCTTTCTTTCCAACAGCATTTTCACGTGTCTTTATTCGATACCCAATGGCAGATGATGCACTTAGACCATATATTGTCGGTGCAAAATATCGAAAACGTTCATGATTGTGCCATTGCGTAAACGATGTTTCCTATGTTAAAGTTCACATATACATTTTGTAAATCGGAAAGGAATTAAATCATTTCCGGTGAGCTTAAGGAGAGATCGTTTATGCATTTATATGGAACTCAGGACATATCAAAAAATGGTCATTTAACGATTGGTGGAGTAGATACTGTAGATTTAGCAAAAGTCTACGGTACTCCACTATTCGTTTATGATATTGATTTAATAAGAAAGCGTGCAAGAGGATTTATAGATACTTTTCGTAAATTAGGAGTAAATGCAGAAGTTGCCTATGCTTCTAAAGCATTTTCATGTATCGCAATCTATCAGCTTGCAGAAGAAGAACATTTATCATTAGATGTAGTATCTGGTGGAGAGCTTTATACGGCTATTAAATCTGGTTTCCCAGCAGAGCGAATTCATTTCCATGGCAATAATAAATCAGTGGCTGAATTAGAGCTAGCATTCGATACAAAAATTGGTTGTATCGTAGTCGATAATTTCTATGAAATTGAGTTGTTAAAGCAAATTTCAGAGGAAAAGCAACAACCGATGCGTATTTTACTTCGTGTAACACCAGGTGTTGAAGCTCATACTCATGATTTTATTACAACGGGTCAAGCAGATTCGAAATTCGGTTTTGACTTAAACAATGGGCAGGCAGATAAAGCGTTTGAAAAAGTTGTTAATCATCAATATCTTCAGTTGTTAGGTTTACATTGTCATATTGGATCACAAATTTTTGAAACAGATGGCTTTAGTTTGGCAGCAGGAAAGCTAATGAAGAAAATTAGTGATTGGAAAGAGCAGCATCAATTTGAATGTACAGTTCTTAATTTAGGTGGTGGTTTCGGTATTCGTTACACAGAAGAAGATCAACCACTTGAACCTCAAATTTATGTGGAGGAAATGATTAAAACTGTTCAAGAAAATGTGCAAGCATTTAAACTATCAATGCCTGAAATTTGGATTGAACCAGGACGTTCACTTGTAGGTGACGCAGGTACATCCCTTTATACTGTAGGTTCTTATAAAGAAGTTCCTAGTATACGCCAATATATTGCTGTAGATGGTGGTATGAGTGATAATATTCGTCCAGCACTTTACGATGCAAAATATGAAGCGGTGATTGCAAACAAAGCTAACGAAAAAAGAGACTTTACATATACTGTAGCAGGCAAACTATGTGAGTCTGGTGATAAGCTAATTGTGGACGCAGCTCTTCAAAAAGCAGAGTCTGGTGATTTGCTAGCAATCTTTTGTACTGGCGCATATGGATATTCAATGGCTTCAAATTATAATCGTATCCCACGTCCAGCGGTAGTTTTTGTTGAGTCTGGGGAACATCAATTAGTCATTCAAAGAGAAAGCTATGAAGATTTAGTACAAAATGATTTACCTTTTACTTTAAATAAGGTGAGTGTAAAATGAGAAGAAATTCAAAATGGTGGCTACTAGGATTTCTAGTTATTGCTTGTCTTATTTGGGCATTAGTGTATTTATTTTTCATCATTCCAAACTCATCAATACAATAGTTTATGAATCGTATATTACTTGTGTAATCTATTGATAACTTTAGACAAATCGTGTAGGATATGTAAAGATTATGTATAGATGAGTCATGATAAAAGAGGGAATGTTATTCATGTTAGTTCGCTATAAAAAAGCACTTGAAAAAATTGCAATGGGATTGCTTTCGTTCATGCCTCAGGAAAAGGACGTAAAGCATCTAATGGAGACCATTCACAAGTATGAGCAAAAGGATACTTGGCATTTGTTTTTATGGAAAAAAGATGAAGAATACATTGGTATTGTAGGCATAATAGTCGAAAATAATGAAGCGACAATTCAACATATCACAGTAATTCCTTCCCATAGAGGTGAAGGTATTGCATTTGCGATGCTTAAAGAACTTTCAAAGCAATTTGATAAACTTTTAGCAAATGAGACAACGGCACCTTTTATTCAAAAATGTTTACCATTATTAGAAGAGGCAGACGGTACAGAATAATGTACGTCTGCTTTTTATATGGAAGATGGTAGATTAAAATTCTTTTTTCATAGCCTTTTTTAAATCTCGCTCTTTTAGAATATCTGAGCGATCACGTAGCATATGTTTATTAAGTAAAAAGTCATAAGAGTAGGTTGGTAGATTTTCAATTTGTTTGTCTACGAGTTTTTGAAGTTCATTATTTAAAAGGGAGATTTGAAATGATGTAAATGGAAGTTCTCGCTCAATTTGAGAAATACAAATTTTACATTTTTTTAGCAAATCAACTGAATCAATACATTGAACAAATATAGAGCTTTTATTTAGTTCAAGGTTTCTATAAGCTTTTCTTAAAATTTTTAAGGCACCTTTCTTATTATTTCTGCGCCAATGATACATACCAGTAGCTAATTGTATATATCCTACTAATGGATGATTTTTGTCACCAGGGGCTAGTATTTTCCAATACTCCTCTAACACTTCATGACATTCAAAATAATCTTTATTACCATTGAAATAGGTAAAATATTGTACAAATAACGGATGAAACAATGAATGCATCGAATTCCTCTTTCCTTTATACTAATTTATGTTATAAGCTTAGATATACAAGTTTCTTAGTAATGAAAATGAAGCACTTACTATATGAATCATAAACACTAAACTAAAGTAAAAACGAATAGTACGTTATTTACAATAATATATCAGGTGGTACATTTATGTCCTATGAAGTAAAATTAGATGCCTTTACGGGGCCTCTCGATTTATTATTACATTTAATACATCGTTTGGAAATTGATATATATGATATTCCAATGGCAAAATTAACGGCGCAATATATTGATCATATTCATGCAATGCAAGAGCTTGAATTAAATGAAGCAAGCGAATATTTAGTAATGGCTGCAACATTACTGGCGATAAAAAGTCGTATGCTACTACCCATTCATGAAGGTGAAATGGAAGATGCGGAGTTTGAGGTGGACGGACCAGACCCTCGTGAAGAATTAGTAAACAAGCTTATTGAATATAAAAGATATAAAGAAGCTGCTTTTGAACTTAAAAATTTAGAATCCGATCGAGCTTTAGTATTTACACGGCCTCCAAGTGACTTATCAGAATATGCACCAGATGAGCAGTTAGCATTATTTGATACGAATGTAAATGTTTATGATATGTTAAGTGCCTTGCAAAAAATACTTCGACGGAAGCAGTTGAAAAAACCACTTACGACTAGAGTTGCAAGACAGGAAATTTCCGTTAAGGATCAGATGTTTGCAATTGTGGATACTTTAAAAGGTAGAGGTGGGAAATCTTCATTCGACGAACTATTCCCGTATGATGACAAATCAACAATTATCGTAACATTTTTATCAATTTTAGAATTAATGAAACGACAAGTAGTTTCGGTAGAACAACAAAATAATTTTGAAGAACTATTTGTGATATTACATAAGGAGGAACCCCTAAATGAACTCGAACATTTTGATGAGCAGAATTGAAGCACTTCTGTTTGTTGTAGGGGACGAAGGATTGACAGTCAAACAATTAGAGCAGCTTCTTGATATTGATGCTATGGAAATAGAAGCTGCACTAAGCGAATTAAAATCAAATTATGATGAAAGCGAAATTCGTGGTGTCACCTTAAAAAACTTAGCGGGTACATATCAACTTACGACAAAAACGGATATGGCAGATACGATAAAAAAATTAGTGGAAAACCCTACTAGTAATGTTTTATCTTCAGCATCTTTAGAAGTACTTGCCATTATTGCCTATAAACAACCTATTACTCGTGTAGAAATTGAAGATTTACGAGGAGTAAAAAGTGATCGTCCTATTCAAACACTCGTTTCTCGTGCGTTAATCCAAGAAGTAGGACGTGCTGAAGGTACTGGACGAGCAATTTTATATGGTACTACAAAAGAATTTTTAAATTATTTTGGATTAAATCATATTAATGATCTCCCACCACTTCCTGAAGAAGTGTTAAAGGATGAAGACCAAGATACAGACCTATTCATGACAAAATTCCAAGAGACATTTACGAATGAATAACACAGTAAAAGTTCAAAATAAGGGATAAATAGTGAAAAAGGGAGTGTCTAGTTGAAAAAACTTGCTAAACTATTCTTTGTTTTTGCATTTTCATTAACTGTTTATTTTACAACTGCTCATGCAGCTAATGCATCGTATGCTGTGGTAGATGCTGATACAGGAAGACTTTTATATGGCAGCAATCCCCATGCAAAGATGCCCATTGCAAGCCTTACAAAAATGTGGACTGCATTAGTTGCTATTGAAAATGGTGACTTGGATATGGAGGTAACCGTTTCAGATGCGGCTGCGGCAGCAGAGGGTTCATCCATTTATTTAGAGCCTGGTGAAAAAGTTAAGTTAGAAACTCTTTTGTATGGTTTAATGCTGCGCTCTGGTAATGATGCTGCCTATTCGATTGCTGAAAGCGTAGGTGGATCTGTTGAAGGGTTTGTAGATTTAATGAATGAAAAGGCATTATATTATGGTCTAGAATCTACGTACTTTACAAATCCTTCTGGGTTACATCACGACTATCATATATCCACCGCATATGAAACAGCACAAATGTTAAGATACGCGATGGAAAATGAAGCGTTTCGTGAAATTGCCACTACCATTACTTATAATTCAAGTGGTAAGCTTGCAAACGGAACGAATTGGTTGAATAAGCATCGGCTATTAAGAGAAAAGGTTGGCGCAATCGCAGGTAAGACAGGCTTTACAAAGGTTGCAGGTAGAACGCTTGCCACGTACTTTGAGGAAAATGGGAAGAAAGTGATTGTTGTTACTTTAAATGAATCAAATGACTGGCAAGTTCATAAGTATCTTGCAAAAAAAGCATTTGATGAATACAAAATAGTGACAATCGCTGATAAAGGAAAGTATGACGTAAGTACTGATATTTCAGTAGAGCTTCAGGAACCAATTCAATTACTTTTAAATAAAAATGAGGAAGACCAGTTGAGAAATGTATTATATCTTTCTAGAAAGCAAAATGTGTTTGGTGTATGGCATGTCTTTTTAGGAGATCGTAGTATTTTCAACACAAGAGTAGACTTAAATGAAGGTAAAAGGGATTGAATTGGTAAATATTTGTATTTTGATAGACTGCGGATGCAGTCTTATTTTTTGTATTTGAAACACTGAAAAAGGAATATACATGGTTGTTTGTTAAATTTTTATGACGAATTAAACACAATAAATGCATTTTGAATCAATTGGAATAAGCTATTTTCCTTTAATAATACTACAAAATGTGACATAATTTTCAACAGACATTGGTTACTTTTTCACAAAGTGCAAAAGCGCTAGCATATAAACAGACGGAGTGAAAACATGATGGAAAGATTGCAAAAAGTAATCGCCTATGCAGGCGTTGCTTCAAGGCGTAAAGCTGAAGAGCTAATATTAGAAGGTAAAGTGAAAGTAAATGGAAAAGTAGTTAAGGAGCTAGGTACGAAGGTATCGAATTCAGACGTAATTGAAGTAAATGGGGTTAAACTGGAAAAAGAAGATAAAGTCTACTTTTTACTATATAAGCCTAGAGGCGTCATTTCTGCTGTTACAGACGATAAAGGTCGTAAAACAGTAACGGATATATTTAAAAAGCATGTGCCTGAAAGAATTTTCCCTGTTGGTCGTTTAGACTATGATACTTCAGGATTACTGCTACTTACAAACGATGGGGAATTTGCATATCAAATGACTCATCCAAAATTTAAAATTGATAAAACGTATATCGCACGAGTAAAAGGAATCCCAACAATTGATGGGTTAAAAAAATTACAGCGCGGGATTAAGCTAGAAGATGGAAAAACAGCACCAGCACAAGTAAGTATGACTTCTTTTGATACAAATGCAAATAAAGCGATTTGTGAAATAACAATTCACGAAGGCCGTAATCGTCAAGTTCGTCGTATGTTCGAAGCTATTGGTACTCCAGTTGTAAAATTAAAACGCGAAAGATTTGCATTTTTAGATTTAACAGGCTTAAATCCGGGTGAATACAGAGAATTAACGAAACATGAAGTAAAGCTACTTAGAGTGTTAGCCGAAACGGGAAAAATTGATTAACACTAAGTCTGTAGTGAAAATGTTCAAAAATCATTCAAAATCAGGAAAAAGTCAATTCACAATATTTGCTATAATGGAGTAGGTTTAATGTATTGGGGGGCAGTACTTTTATGGATAAAAAAAGAAAGCGCTCTATTATTCGTGGAGTTATTTTAGGCGTATTAATAGTTGCGATTGGATATACAATCTTTAGTTCAGTAACAAAGGAAAAGGTTGAAGTATTAAAAAAAGGTGATCATGCGCCAAATTTTGAATTGGTTGGTTTAGATGGAAAGACATATCGCTTATCTGATTTAAAAGGTGAAGGTGTATTTTTGAACTTCTGGGGAACTTGGTGTGAACCATGTAAAAGAGAAATGCCTGCTATGGATCGACAGTATGCTATATATAAAGATCAAGGCGTTAATTTACTTACTATCAATATCGCACAATCTGAGTTTGAAGTTGAAAGCTTCTTAAATAATCTTGGTGTATCTTTCCCGGTAGCTATCGATAAAACGAAAAGTGTAATGACTGCCTATAATGTTCAACCATTACCAACAACAGTTTTAATTAGTCCGGATGGAACTGTTAAAGATATTATTACTGGAGAGATGAATGAAAAGAAAATCGCAGCCTTTATGGAGTCTATTAAGCCAGAATAGGAGTTTTTAATATGGAAAAAATCACATGTTCATGTGGTCATGAAAACCCTTTTGGTACAAAAATTTGTGGGAAATGTGGTAGACCGCTAACTGAAGAAGCAAAATCTCAAAAAGTATTAGATATGAAATATGATGGATCTGCTATTCGATCAAAAACATATAACAAATCCATTGTTGATAAAGTATGGAATTTTTTCTCTAGTGTAAAAGTTGGAGTATCTTTAATTATCATCCTTTTAGTAGTGGCTTCTATCGGTACAATTTTCCCTCAAGAATTTTATGTATCTGCAGGGACAGATTTAGAAAGAGCACTATACTATGAAACGAATTATGGATCACTTGGTAAGCTGTATTATCAGTTAGGCTTGGCAGATCTTTATAGTTCATGGTGGTTCCAAATTCTTGTTGGAATGCTTGCAATTTCAATTATTGTTGCAAGTATCGATAGAGGATTGCCTTTACACAAATCGTTAAAAAATCAAAGAGTTAAACGTCACGAAAGTTTTATGAAACGCCAAAGAGTGATTGCTGAAGGTGCAATCACTGAAGGCAACTCTTCAGAAACTCTTACTAAAGTCGAAGAGAAAATGAAAAAATTAAACTATAAAGTAAAACGTGATGGTAATGCACTTCTTTTTGAAAAAGGAAGATTCGCACGTTACGGTCCTTACATAAATCATGTAGGCTTAATTATATTTTTAGTAGGTGTTATGCTACACCAAATACCAGGAATATATGTAGATGATTCGATGTGGATTCGTGAAGGTGAAACTCGTGCCATTCCTGGAATGGATGGTTACTTTTTAAAGAATGAAGAATTCATCTTCGAAACGCATGATAATGATCCAACAACTGCACAGATTCAACAAGGGGTTAATGCAGTTGCAAAAAACTATCAGACAAATGTTTTATTATATAAGCAGTCTGATGACGCATTACCTGGGCAAACTGATAATCTAGAACTTGTACAGGATTATTCTATACGTGTAAATCACCCATTAAAACATGACGGTTATGCAATTTATCAAATGGATTTCCGTTTAAATGAATTAAAGGAAATGACATTTACATTAACAAATATGGAAACTGGAGAGGCTCTAGGAGAAGTAGCAATTGATTTAAGAAATCCACAAAAGGAATATATCATCGATGACAATACAAAGGTAAAATTGATGGGCTATTTCCCTGATTTCTCAGGATTTAATGATGAAGGTGAACCTCAAACAGCTACGCCAAATCCAAATAATCCTGCTTTCATTTTTAATATGATTACTCCAGATAGACCAGATGGTGAAATTAGTTTTGTTGCAATTCAACAAACAGTTCCAGCTGGAGATAATAAATATAAAATGGAATTTACTAGTGTGGAAACAATTAATATGTCTGGTTTAACGATTCGAAAAGATAGTACGATTCCAATTTTATTTGTTGGCGGTTTTATCTTCCTTTTAGGTGTGGCTATTGGTTCTTATTGGAACCACCGTCGACTTTGGATTGAACAGTTGGAAGATGGACGAATCCGTTTAGCTGCTCATACAAACAAAAACTGGTTTGGAATGAAAAAAGACTTAGATGCTGTATCAGAATATGCAAAATTACCAAAATATATAGACCAGTTAGAAACAGATGATGATGAAAAAGCACAAATGGAAAAGGAAGGTGACAACACCTTATGAGTTTAATTCAATTGAGTGGTAATTTATTGTTTGCAGCATTTATCGCATACTTAGTTGCTACCTTCTTAATTGGTGGATCAATTAAAGGCGCTAAAGAAGATGGTGCTGTAAAACGTGCAAATAAATGGGGACAACTTGCTATCATCGTGACAATAGTTGGTTTCATTTGCCATCTATCATATTTCTTTACACGATGGGCATATTCAGGACATGCTCCTGTTAGTAATATGTTTGAATTTTCAACAGCATTCGGCATGTTCTTAGTAGGATCATTTATCTTAATTTACTTTATGTATCGTGTTACTGCACTGGGCTTAGTTGCTTTACCAATCGCATTATTAATCATTGGTTGGGCAGCAATGTTCCCACGTGAAGTAACACCACTAGTTCCTTCTTTACAAAGTCATTGGTTAACAATTCACGTTATCACTGCTGCATTAGGTCAATCAATATTAGCGATTAGTGCGGTAGCAGGGTTACTTTACTTGTTAAAGGTAGTGGATGATAAAAAACCAGGAAAAGAACGCTTCTGGCTAGAAGCGGTACTTTATTTCTTGGTTGTCATTGTTGGTTTTATAGCAATAACAGTTGGCTTTAGAATGGCAGGCTACGAAGCACAATTTGCATATGTCGATAAAGATGGTTTACAAAAAGAGATTACTTATAATTTACCGGCCATCATCGGAATGAATGAATCCGAGCTATTAACTGATGGGGCAATGGAGCCGTTCTTCAATGTACCTCCGATTCTTCATGGTGTAAAATTAACGACGGTTGTTTGGTCTTTGATTGCTGGTACAATTCTTTATTTAATCATTCGATTAATATTTAGAAAACGAATCCTTGCGATGATACAACCATTAGTGAAAAAACTAAACTTATCATTACTTGATGAAATTGGCTACCGTTCTGTATTGATCGGTTTCCCTGTCTTTTCATTAGGGGCATTAGTTTTTGCAATGATCTGGGCTCAGGAAGCATGGGGCCGCTTCTGGGGCTGGGATCCAAAAGAAGTATGGGCTTTAATCACATGGTTATTCTACGCAGCCTTCCTTCATTTACGTTTGTCAAAAGGTTGGGAAGGTCGTAAAAGCGCATGGCTTGCATTAATTGGTTTTGCAATTATTATCTTTAACTTAGTAGTAGTAAACCTTGTAATTGCAGGGTTACACTCGTATGCATAATATATTCCTTAGTTTCAGAAGGTATTTGGTACCTTCACTTCAAACTGGAGCAAACTCTTAAAAGAGAGTTTTGCTACCAGTTTTTTTATTTGCTAAAAAAAGAGGTTTCTGTTTTAGCCGAAGTGTCACAATGAAATGCATTAGTTAGCTTGTTGATACGCATATGAGGTGGAATCGGTATATGGGACTACTTATGCGGGAATGTGTTCAAAATATACGCATACAGGAACAACTTTGGAGTGAGAAAGTTGCAAAATGAATGGTAAATAAGAAAATGGGAACTTTTGAAAGTAAAAGTGCCTAATGTGTGAAAAATGATAAGGAAAAGGGAACTTTGGAGCGAGAAAGTGCCCGAACGAGCTAAAAGAAACGAAGAAAAGGGAACTTTTGAAAGTAAAAGTGCCCAACGTGTAAAAAATGATAAGGAAAAGGGAACTTTGGAGTGAAGTGACCCCGTAAAGTTAGACATTATTAAGTTAAGCAGCTTCGGAGGATTGAATTCGGTATTGTACCGGACTCAATCCTTTTAATTTTCCTTTAATACGTTTGTGATTGTAATATTCAATATACAATTCAAGTTCACGCTGGAAGTGATTCATACTTTCAAATTCTTGCAGATATAATAGTTCAGATTTTAATAGGCCAAAAAAGTTTTCAATTACTGCATTATCTAAACAGTTCGCCTTACGAGACATACTTTGGGTAAGGCCCTTTTGTTTTAAGGCATTGGAGTAATCTTTCATTTGATAATGCCAACCTTGATCCGAATGTAAGATAGGGGCATCTTCTTCGGATAAGCAAGAAAAAGCTTTATCTAACATTATCGATACAAGTTTATATGTAGGTCGGCTTTGAATATTATAAGCGATGATTTCACCATTAAATAAATCTAGTACTGGGGAAAGGTATAACTTTTCACCAAATAAATGAAATTCAGTTATGTCCGTTACCCATTTTTCATTTGGTTTTGACGCTATGAATTTACGACTAAGAATGTTTGGCGCAATTTTACCTACACTACCTTTATAAGAACGGTATTTTTTCATACGTACAAGCGATTTTAAACCCATTTCCTTCATAAGTCGTTGAACAGTTTTATGATTAATTAGGAAGCCTTGATTACGTAATTCTAACGTTATTCGACGATAACCATACCGTCCCTTGTGGTCGTGATATATAGTTGAAATCATCGATTTCATATCGTCATATTTATCAGGTTGGTCAAAGCGACTTGTCCAATAATAATAAGTACTACGCTTAATGCCTGCTAACTTTATTAATTTTTTATACTAAATTGATTCCTTAGTTCAAAGACTACTTGTGCCAAGTCTTTCGTTTTAATTTTTCCTTCTCTTGAACTAAGGAATTCAACTTTTTTAAAAATGCATTCTCCATACGTAGCTGCTCATTCTCTGCTCGTAATGCCTCTAAAGAACCTTCTTTAAAGTTTTGATTTTTACCTTTTTTTGAGTTGTCTTTCTTCAACTTTTTATGCCCCTTTTCCTTAAGAAATAGGGTATCCACACTTACGTTTTTAAGACTAATTCGCCATTTTCTTATTGTACCTGGAGTAGGTAAATTAAAATGTACTGCAGTCTCTATATCAGACAACCTATTCTCGTTCAAATAATTGAGTATATATAGTTTATCTTCAATAGAATAACGTGTATAGCTCTTTTTCAAGGATTCTGGTCCATGAAGATGATATTTTCCAATCCAGAAATGAATCAACTCAGTATTAGTAAAATTGAGTGATCTAGCAATTGAAGTAATACTTTCATCACCTTTCTCAACACGAAAAATTGTATCTAATTTTTGTTCAAAAGTAATCCTTGTCATATAAAAAGCACCTCCAAATGATAGATTTGTGTCTAACATTTGGGGTGCAGTTCAGGAGCAAGAAAGCGCCTGAACGAGCCAAAAGAAACGAAGAAAAGGGAACTTTTGAAAGTAAAAGTGCTCAAACGCGTGAAAAATGATAAGGAAAAGGGAACTTTGGAGCAAGAAAGTGCCCGAACGAACTAAATGAAACGAAGAAAAGGGAACTTTTGAAAGTAAAAGTGCCCAAACGTGTAAAAAATGATAAGAAAAAGGGAACTTTGGAGCAAGAAAGTGCCCGAACGAGCCAAAAGAAACGAAGAAAAGGGAACTTTGGAGCAAGAAAGTGCCCGAACGAGCCAAAAGAAACGAAGAAAAGGAACTTTTGAAAGTAAAAGTGCCCAAACGTGTAAAAAATGATAAAGAAAAGGGAACTTTGGAGCAAGAAAGTGCCCGAACGAGCCAAAAGAAACGAAGAAAAGGGAACTTTTGAAAGTAAAAGTGCCCAACGTGTAAAAAATGATAAGGAAAAGGGAACTTTGGAGCAAGAAAGTGCCCGAACGAGCCAAAAGAAACGAAGAAAAGGGAACTTTTGAAAGTAAAAGTGCCCAAACGTGTAAAAAATGATAAGGAAAAGGGAACTTTGGAGCAAGAAAGCGCCCGAACGAGCCAAAAGAAACGAAGAAAAGGGAACTTTTGAAAGTAAAAGTGCCCAAACGTGTGAAAAATGATAAAGAAAAGAGAACTTTGGAGCAAGAAAGTGACCGAACGAGCCAAAAGAAACGAAGAAAAGGGAACTTTTGAAAGTAAAAGTGCCCAAACGTGTGAAAAATGATAAGGAAAAGGGAACTTTGAGCAAGAAAGTACCCGAACGAGCTAAAAGAAACGAAGAAAAGGGAACTTTTGAAAGTAAAAGTGCCCAACGTGTAAAAAATGATAAGGAAAAGGGAACTTTGGAGCAAGAAAGCGCCCGAAAGCATGAAAAAATTAAAGGAGATGGTAACTTTGTTACGCTAATTCAATGATTTCATAACCCTTAATAATTTATCGTATAGAAAATATTACAAATTATAAAACCTTCCTCCATATCTTGAGAGAAGCTTTCTTATCTTTTCTTATCTTATCTTTTCATTTTTTGTGTGAAATAGTACAATAATAGTAGAGAAGAATGAGAGGGGTAAAACCTATGTCTGAAAATATTTCTGTATTAGTTGTAGATGATGAAGATAGAATTCGTCGCTTATTAAAAATGTACTTAGAACGTGAAGGATATGAAGTTGAGGAAGCTGAGAATGGAGAAGTAGCTCTCTCAAAAGCATTTGAAAAAGATTATAGTTGTATTCTATTAGACATTATGATGCCAGAAAAAGATGGACTTCAAGTATGCCAAGAACTTCGAGAAAAGAAAGCTACACCAATTATATTATTGACTGCAAAAGGTGAAGAAGCAAATCGTGTACAAGGCTTCGAATTAGGTGCAGATGATTATATTGTAAAACCTTTTAGTCCACGTGAAGTCGTTTTACGAGTGAAAGCAATTTTAAGACGTTCGGCAGCTTATTCACCGGTGTCCAATACTACTTCATCTAAAGATTTAGTTGTATTTCCTCATTTAACAATCGATCATGATGCGCATCGTGTAACAGCTGATGGTACAGAAGTGAACCTGACACCAAAAGAGTATGAGTTACTTTATTTCTTGGCAAAATCACCAGACAAAGTATTTGACCGTGAACAATTATTAAAAGAAGTATGGCATTACGATTTCTTCGGAGATTTACGAACAGTAGACACACACGTCAAAAGATTACGAGAAAAATTAAACCGTGTTTCCGAAAACGCGGCAAAAATGATCGTAACGGTATGGGGCGTAGGATATAAATTTGAGGTCGTCAATGACTAGAATATGGAATAGTATTGTCGGGAAGCTATGGGCAACCATATTGCTTCTCGTTTCATTTGTATTGTTTATCTTCACGGTTCTTATGCTCGAATTTCTTGATAATTATCATAACGAACAAGCAAGGTCATCAATCAGTCAGACAGCCTCTACCATTGCAAGTATAGTTGATAATTACGATTTGGAACAATTATCGAATGAAATTATCAATGATTTTTTAAATGAAGATACAAACGCATTTATAGCAATAAATCCGAATGAAGTAAAATCTTCTTTCCAAACAGGTATTAATCAAGAAGAGATACGTGAAAGCATTTTAAGTAATACTGGATTTAATCGAGTTTTTAAAACGAATAATCAAGTGATTGAAGAAATGATTCTACCTTCCCAAAAGGAAAAAGATAAATTAGAATCCTATGTAGTTTTGGCATACCCGTTAAAAAGTGATGATCAAATGCATGGTGCTATCTTTATTTATCAAAATCCAGATGCCATTCATAAAACAACAAATCAAACTACAAAAATTGTTTTCTTATCAGCATTTATCGCATTTCTATTAACGACCTTCTTCGCCTTTTTCTTATCAAGTAAGATAACATCACCTCTTAGAAAAATGCGTGAACATGCTTTTGAATTAGCGAAAGGGAAATTTGATGAACAGTTGCCGTCTACTCAAAATGACGAAATTGGACAGCTTGCTGTGGCGTTTAACCAAATGGGGCGTCAATTAAAGCATCATTTAGAAGTAATCAACCAAGAGAAAGAACAATTATCGAGTATCTTAACATCAATGACGGATGCAGTAATCACTTTTAATAGAGATCGGACAATATTAGTAAGTAATCCACCTGCGGAACGATTGCTTCAAAAATGGTATATCAATCAAGAACCTAATAGTGATAGTCCAATACCTGCCGAAATCTATCATATGTTAGACCATGTTCTTGAATTTGAAGATAAAATTGAAGAGGATTTAGAAATTAATGGTTCCGACTATAGTTTAACAATAAGTCCATTGAAGAATAGCGGTCAATCAATACGTGGTGCTGTTGCAGTAATTCGTGATATGACTGAACAAAAACGTTTAGATAAACTACGTTCCGATTTTATAGCTAATGTATCCCATGAATTAAGAACACCTATTGCGATGCTTCAAGGTTACTCAGAAGCCATTCTTGACGATGTTGTTTCAAGTGAAGAAGAAAGAAATGAAATGATTCGGATTATTTATGATGAATCACAGCGTATGGGTAGACTAGTAACAGACCTATTAGATTTGGCTCGGATGGAATCAGGTCATATGACATTGTTCAAGGATGATCTGCCCATTGTTCACGTGATAGAACGGATTACTCAAAAGTTTGCACAAGTTGCCAAGGAAAAACATGTACACTTAGAATTCAAATGTTCTTTATCCGATGATTTAATCATGAGGTTAGATGAGGATCGAATTGAGCAAGTGTTAACGAATTTAATCGATAATGCAATCCGCCATACTCCAGAAGAGGGAAGTGTAACAGTTTCTCTAGATAATGAACTGTCATATGCAAAAATTACAGTTTCCGACACTGGAGAAGGAATCCCTAAAGAAGATTTACCATTTGTGTTTGAACGTTTTTATAAAGCGGATAAAGCTAGAACTCGATCAAAAGGTGGTACAGGCCTTGGACTTGCTATTGCAAAGAACATCGTAGAAGCGCATAAAGGGAATATTAAAGTAGATAGTGTCGTAGGTGAAGGAACAACATTCACTTTTTATTTACCATTATAAGTAAATAGTTTACAATAGGCAGGGAGTAATTTTCCCTGCCTTTTTAACAAAATCATGTTATGTGAAACTATTTTGAATTTGAGACGACAAATTTATTAGAAATGGGAGTGATATGGATGAATGAATCCATTTTCCATCGTTTATATGATGCTTACCATCAGGACGTTTTCCAGTTTTTGATCTACCTAGTTAAAAATAGGTCTGTAGCTGAAGATTTATCACATGAAGTGTATGTTCGAGTACTAAAATCTTATGAACGCTTTGAAGGGAAAAGTTCTGAAAAGACTTGGCTATTCGCAATTGCAAAAAATGTGGCGATTGATTATTTTCGTAAAAATTCTGTACGTTCATCGCATACTTTTACTGCTTTTGACTGGGAAACAAATCAGCTCGTTTCCCCAACGAAGTCACCTGAAGCATTAATCGAGTTAAATGATGATATGAAGCAGTTGTTAGAAGCATTAGAGAAATGTACTGGTGATCAAAAGATGGTCATTATTATGAGATATTTTCAAGAATTATCTATTGCAGAAACTGCTGAAATATTGAACTGGACGGAAGGGAAAGTAAAAACAACCCAGCATAGAGCAATTAAACATTTACGGGATATACTAACTAATAATAGCGAAAAGGAGGCGAAGTCATTATGAGTCATGATAAGTGGGATGAAAATAAAATCGAAGAATTACTATCAAGTTTCCCTAAAGTAAAAGACACTCGTTCGAAAGAAGATATCCTGCAAAAATTAAAAGATGACGGCGTTTTTGATGAAGAGCCTTCTGATTCACCTAAACAGACTAAAAAGAAAAAGAAGAACAATTGGATGCCTCCACTCATTACAATTGCAGCTATTGCGTTATTGGCAATTATGATTCCTTCATTGATGAAACAAATGAACCACAATAATGAGGAAGCAGCTTTGAGTACTTCAGGTGCTGAAGAGGCTACCGAAATGAGTACCTTTAACATAGAGGAAAGTGAAAGCAGTGCAAATGATCAGTCAAATATGAGCATAATGGATGATCAACGGCTAGGTATTGGAAAAACAGCTGTTTATCCTGAGGATTTAGAAGGGTATACACTCTTTACGCTTGGCCTTGAAAGTGATATGGCAACGAGCATTCCAGTATCGTTATTAATTCCGAATGAACAGATTGTAGAGGACTTGGGAAAAACGAACCCAACTAGTGTTGAATTGTATAACTACTATGCACCACGGATTGATGAAAGTGCCCTTGGATTCTTAGACTATCACCCATATGTTGGAACGATTATGGAAGACGGAAACCAAGTCATTCATAGGATTGCAAATAATCATCCTTATGATATGTCATCTGCAACGATCGAAATTTATGACGATTCATTAATCGATACTTTCCCATCATACGATGAAGCGGTATTTCTTACGGAAGAAGGTACACCAATTATATTTGACCAAGAGGGTATGGAAAGAAAACCTTTAGCATTACAAGGTGAAAACACCCACTATAGCTATTTCTTATTTGTTCAAAATGATGGGGCTGAGTATTTAGCTCCGAATAATAGAGAAACATTTGCTACTGTGGAAGAAGCATTAGAAGCGATGAAAATTGAAACGAATGATATTTATAAATCAGTTATTTTACCAAATATCGACTATACAACTTCTGTCGACGGCAATACAGTAACTGTCCAATTTACGACACAGGTCGATTTAATGAACGAAGATCAAGTTGATGCGATGCAAATGATTGAAGGTATGTTATTAACAGCTGCAAGATTTGATATGCAAGTTAAGTTTGAAAATATTGTTCAGGAACAATGGGGAGGATTTGACTTTACAAATCCACTACCAATTCCAGTTAGTGCAAATAAGGTACCATTCATTTTAACTCAATAAACATTTGAGCTTAGAAAGAATCCGCTTTAACTATGGCGGGTTCTTTTTTTATAAAGGTAAACATGTACATCCGATATTTTAAAACTATTAAAATTAAATCCAAGCAACTATCTTTACATTAATTGTTACACAAGATATAATGAAATCGTAATAAAAATTAAATATTGATTCATCTTCGGGGCAGGGTGAAATTCCCGATCGGCGGTGATAGAAGTTGCAATTTCTGACCATTCTTTGGAGGATGTTGTGAAACTTCTTTAGCCCGCGAGCTTGATTTTTGAGCAGGATTTGGTGCGATTCCAAAGCCGACAGTATAGTCTGGATGGGAGAAGGTGAAGGTACGGTCGTCTTCGTTTTACGTAATGAAACGGACTTGTGCGTTTAAAGGTTTTAATGTAAAACATGGAAACCTTTGTTTGAGTATTCCTAATCGAATTACTCATTATTTAACGTACATTTCTTTAGTAAATAGACGCTTATTTAATTGTGCCTATTCTCCCTTATGCTACTATTGCATAGGGGATTTTCATTTTTGTAAACGAAAAAAAGACTGTCCTTTCTTCTTGCGAGTTGAATCAGCAAAGAGGAGAGATTCATTTATGCGTAAGCAAAACATGAAGTTACGTTCTTTCGTAACGATCGCCATGTTAAGTAGCATTTCTTTCTTATTAATGTTACTAAATTTCCCACTACCATGGTTCCCTGTATTTTTACAAATTGATTTTAGTGATGTTCCAGCATTAATAGCTGCCATTACAATGGGACCAGTAGCAGGTATATTAGTAGAATTGGTTAAAAATATCCTAGATTGGATTTTCTCTGGTGCACCAACGGGTGTGCCTGTCGGACATATGGCAAACTTTGCAACCGGAATCTTATTTATTTTACCTGCTTACTATATTTATAAAAAATTCAGCACACTAAAAGGTTTAGCTGTTGGCCTAGTAGTTGGTACAATTATTATGTCAGTTGGAATGAGCGTGTTGAATTACTTTGCTTTCCTTCCAATGTACACCTATTTACTAGGTTGGGGAACATTCGATATGTATGAAACAATCGTTTTAGGTATATTACCGTTCAATGTGATTAAAGGAATTTTATTAATGGTCATTGCAATGGTTTTATTCAGAACAATGAAAACATGGATTGAAAATCAAAGATCACAATACTTAATATAAATGTTAGAAAAGCCAACACTTCAAAGGGTGTTGGTTTTTTTTATACCCATAACAATCCGTTTTTTCATCTTTTTTCGAGATTAATAATATCTAAAATGCGTATGTTATTTTTTCTAACATGGTATTGCTATTAGAAGTTACATAGTTTAAAATAAGACTATGAAAGGGAGGAGATGTCGATGAGTCGAGAGTTTCGAAGAGCTATGCCGTTACTCCCTATTAGCATGGTAATGCAATTAACGGAGCTAACTGCAAGACAAATTCGATACTATGAAGAGCACAAACTAATAGAGCCTGCAAGATCTGAAGGCAATCGTAGAATGTTTTCCTTAGATGATGTTGATGCATTGTTAGAAATTCGTGAACTTCTTGACCAAGGTATTAATATGGCAGGAATCAAAAAAGTATTTGATATGCGGAAAACAAACAATGTAAAAAGTTCTAACAACTTATCGATATCAGATGCTGAACTTAGATCAATATTAAGAGAAGAAATGCAACAAGCGCAAATCATGCAAAAATCATCTTTACGACAGGGGGATTTATCTCGCTTTTTTCCTATGAAAAGTGAGTAGATTATATTTTTTAAACTATTTTCTAAAAAATTTTTAGGAGTGTGGAAAAAAATGAGTAAGTACACAAAAGAAGATATTAAAAGAATCGTGCAAGAAGAAAATGTAAAGTATATTCGTTTACAATTTACTGACATTTTAGGGACTATTAAAAACGTAGAAATTCCTTTAAGCCAATTAGATAAAGCATTAGACGACAAAATGATGTTTGACGGATCTTCAATTGAAGGTTTCGTACGTATCGAAGAATCTGACATGTACTTAAAACCAGATTTAGATACATTCGTAATTTTCCCTTGGACAGCTGAAAAAGGGAAAGTTGCACGTCTTATTTGTGACATTACAAATCCTGATGGTACGCCGTTTGATGGTGATCCACGTTCAAACTTAAAACGTGTTCTTAAAAATATGGAAGAACTAGGATTCACAAGCTTTAACTTAGGGCCTGAGCCAGAATTCTTCTTATTCAAATTAGATGAAAAAGGCCAACCAACATTAGAATTAAACGATTCTGGTGGCTACTTCGACCTAGCACCAACAGATCTTGGAGAAAACTGCCGTCGTGATATCGTGTTAGAGCTTGAAGAAATGGGCTTTGAAATCGAAGCTTCTCACCACGAGGTTGCACCAGGTCAACACGAAATTGACTTTAAATATGCAAATGCAATAGAAGCATGTGATAACATCCAAACATTTAAATTAGTTGTTAAAACAATCGCACGTAAACATGGATTACATGCAACATTTATGCCAAAACCTTTATTCGGTGTAAACGGTTCAGGTATGCACTCTAACTTATCACTATTCAGTGGTGACAAAAATGCATTCTGGGATGAAAGTGCAGATTTGCAATTATCAGAAACTGCGCTTCAATTCATGGCGGGTATTATGAAGCATGCGAAAGCATTTACTGCTGTTACTAACCCATTAGTAAACTCTTATAAACGTTTAGTACCTGGTTATGAAGCTCCATGTTACATCGCTTGGTCAGCTCGCAATCGTTCGCCATTAATTCGTATTCCGGCTTCACGTGGTTTATCAACTCGTATCGAAGTACGTTCTGTTGACCCTGCTGCTAATCCATACTTAGCTATGGCTGTATTATTAGAAGCTGGTTTAGATGGAATTCGTAACGGATTAACACCGCCAGCTCCAGTCGATCGCAATATCTATGTAATGAGCAATGCTGAATTAAAAGAAAACGGTATTGAAAGTTTACCAGGATCATTAGCAGAAGCTTTACTAGAATTAGAGAATGATGCAATAATCAAAGGTGCTTTAGGCGATCACATTTACTCTAACTACAAAGAAGCGAAAGAAATTGAGTTTGATATGTTCCGTATTGCAGTTCACCCATGGGAACGTGATCAATATTTACAAATGTATTAAGATTCAAAACAATGAATTTATAATAAGATGCTAGAGCTTTACGCTCTGGCATCTTTTTTGTGGTTGGATTTTATATAAACTATTATGTTTTTCTAAATATTCCTTATATTAATAGGCATACAATGATTAACAAGTACGCTTTAAAGATAGTACGCATTCTATTTTGATTCTTCATGATAAAAATATAAAAACATATATTGATAAAGAATTGAATAGTCTTTATTTTGAAAAGGAGAGATGATGTGCAAAAAAAGTGGGTTTCTTATTCTCTTTTGGTTATTGTGATATGTACCTTTAGCTGGACAATTTATACGGGATTATTCTTTCCAAATAATGCTAGTGAAACAGGTGTTGTAATAGGTAGTAACGATATTAAACTTGATGAAGAAGAGGTATCCGCGGAATCTGAAGAACATAGTTATTCCTCTGATGAAATAAACGAAAGTCAAAATGATGAAGAACAAAAAGTTAAGGGACAAGAGCAAATAGAAAATGAAGGACACACCCCAAATGTAAGTAACGGCATTGGTCATGTATGGCATGGGCATTCACATATTATCAATAATACTGAGGTTATGGAAGTAGAAGAGAAAGCACCCGAATTTGTAACAAAGACTTTGGACGGAGAAACGGTTAGACTTTCAGATTTTTTAGGAAAAAAAGTGATCATAAATTTTTGGACAACTTGGTGCCCACCATGTCAAGAAGAGATTCCTGAATTACAAAAATTCTACGAAAACTCAGCTAGTAGTCATAATGTTGTATTAGTTGGATTAAATATTACGGATCAAGATTATGGAATCGATGTGATTCAGCAATTCAGAGATTACTATAGTATCACTTATCCAATTTTACTAGATGAAACAGGAGATATATCGTTAAGCTATGATATATTAACGATACCTACAACTTATATTATTGATGAAAAAGGAAATCTTGAGAAACAAATTTTAGGTCCACTTACTGAGGAAATGCTGAATGATGTATTGAAGGATTAAAATGTAGCCTCTGTATGAAGATGTTTTTTAAAAAAGAACTGTCTAGAAAAAATACATTTCTAGACAGCTCCTTCTTCGTTTTAGTTACCCCATAATATGATATCCAGAGTCAACATAGATTGTTTCCCCTGTTACACCACTTGAAAGGTTACTTAACATGACGATTGTCATGTTTGCAACTTCTTCTTGAGTAATGTTTCGTTTTAATGGAGATTTTTCTTCAATTTGGTGAAGGATCGTGTTAAAGCTTGGGACACCTTTAGCAGCTAAAGTACGGATTGCACCGGCAGAAATAGCGTTGACACGAATTCCATTAGCACCTAAGTCAGCCGCTAAATAACGTGTTGAAGCTTCGAGAGCAGCTTTCGCAACACCCATCACATTGTATCCATCTAGAACACGTTCCGCACCTAGGTAAGACATCGTTACGATAGAGCCACCTTCAGTCATGTATGGTAGAGCTGCTTTTGCAACTGCGATTAATGAATAGGCACTTGTATCCTGTGCGAATGCATAGCCATCACGTGTTGTTTCAACGAAGCGGTTATGTAGATCTTCCGCATTAGCAAAGGCAACCGAATGCACAATGCCGTGAACGACTCCAAACTGTTCTCCGATTTGCTGGAAAGCAGCTGCAATACTTTCATCACTATTTACATCGCATTCCACAACCGCGGTGTTATAATCTTGGTAATCATTTAAAACCTTTTCGATTTTACCTTTAGAACGTTCTTTTCTATATGTAAAGATTACATTAGCGCCAACTTCTAATAATTTTTTAGCGATTCCCCATGCGATACTGCGTTCGTTAGCTACACCCATTACCACAATATTCTTATCTTTTAATTGTAAAATGTCCATTTCAGATACCCCTTTAACTTTTTTATAATATCAGTTATTAGTACCAACTACTAAAAAGATTTTAACAGTTATTTCTGTAAATATCAACAGAATTATAGTACCCTTTGATGATAGGAGGTAATCTTATGGGCCTATCTGTAAAACAAATGATTGAATTAAATAATAAAAAACGACAATTATTAACTTCTGAAAATGAATCATATTATAGTAATCTACTTGTTTATATAAGATCTATTGGATTTAAAAATGAAAAAGCTATGGAAGAAAAACTTTTGGAAATATTGGACAAATTAATAAAAGGACAAAATGAAGGGGATAGTGCTGAAGATTTATTTGGAATATCAGCAAAAGACCTTGGAAATGAAATCCTTCAATCGATTCCAGAAGCATCATTCAAGGAAAAAATGGAATTTGGACTTGAAATAGGGTTAACTCTATTTGGATGGTTCCTAGTGATTTGGGGAATTGTCCCACTTATTAAAAATGAAAATCCAATTGTATATCTTGGCTCATTTGTAGTTTCACTTGTATTATTAGTAGTATCATTATCTTTCATGATTATCTTAATAATGGGAGTTTTAAAGAAAAATGCTTTCGAGAATAAGAGAAATTCAAATAAAATAATCATTGCATCAGGGGGGATTGTTGGGTTACTTTTTGTAGCAAGTATCCTTGTTCAACTAGTAGTGCCGCCATTTGGCATAGC
Organism: Lysinibacillus sp. PLM2; assembly: GCA_023168345.1. Classification (NCBI taxonomy): domain Bacteria; kingdom Bacillati; phylum Bacillota; class Bacilli; order Caryophanales; family Bacillaceae; genus Lysinibacillus; species Lysinibacillus sp. PLM2. The sequence goes on from AP025689.1 coordinate 1,549,106, forward strand.
TTTTGAAGTGACTTATTTTACACCGATTGGTTTAGGAAGCTTCTTTTTATTAGCAAGCTATCTGTTAAAAAAATCGAGAGAGTCAAAATAAAAAAGGACATGGGCGACATGTCCTTTTTACTATTCGTATTTCAACGGGTCTCCATCAAATGACTCATCGGCAACTTTGATAGAATCTGTTGGACAGCCTTCGAATGCATCTTGCATATCCTCTAGTAGATCTTCTGGAACTTCTGTAGTCCCCATGTTATCATCTAAAATAACGAAGGCAATACCTTCATCGTCATAATCATAAATATCAGGGGCAGCTGCACCACAAGCACCGCATGCTATACATGTATCTTTATCTACAATAGTGAACTTTGGCATTTCTATCTCTCCTTTTTCCGATCAGCTTACATAGAAGCTACCTTACTATTCTAAAACGGTTTAAACTACTTTTCAACATAAATACTAAGAAATTGGAGTGCTTGAATTGATATTTCAATCAATAGTCTTAAAAATTCTTCACAAATTAAATAGTGAACGTACGATTTCTGCGGTTTATCACTTAATTCGTGGAAAACGTTCAGGACAGACAATTCAAGATGTAGGTATATTCCATTTGCATAAATTTTTCGGAATTTTACCGAAGCTAAGTAGAAAAATATTTGATGAAGAAATTAATAGTTTAATAGAAAATCAGTACATATCAATTGTACAGGAATCGAACTATGAAGTAACGGAAAATGGCTTAAAAAAAGTGCAGGAGCCACTGCCGATTACTTTTGATGGTTGGCATTATCGAGGAAATGAACATCTATTTTTTGCGAGATTATCTTTAATTGTTCAAAGTCTATCCCATCAAAAAAGAGGGATTATGAAGTTTATTCCTATACAACAAAACGAAGAAGTTCAACAATGGGTGAAAAATTTTTTACTAGGAAATCATTATCAAAATGGGACATTACAGGATAGTTTGCTAGAGGAAATGATTCTAAGCTTAGAAAATACTACTTGTAATGAAACGGATAAACTATTTGTTATGCAAAGGTTAGCGGGGTATAAAATCCCTGGATATACTTGGCAACAAATAAGTATGTTAGAAAATGTTTCGAATATGGATGTTCAGTTAACTTATATTTCTTGCTTACATAATTGGCTTAATGAAATTACGCAGAATAATGAACAATATCCCTTATTAAATCAAATTGCAATGAATATAAGAATCGAAATTCCATTAACAGGCTCTGCACTTCAAACAGCAAATTTATTTCGTAAAGGGTATTCTATTGAACAAATTAGTTCCATTCGAAACTTGAAAATCAGTACGATTGAAGATCATATTGTCGAACTTGCTATGAATGAACCGAATTTTTCGATTGATGAGTTTATATCAGCTACAGACATAGAGTTAGTGTTAAAAGCTATTCATGATTACAACACACGAAAGCTTAAAATTTTACATGAAGTAATACCGCATTTAAGCTATTTCCAGCTTAGACTTGTGCTTGCTAGAGGGGAATGATTATATTGCAATTAGAAGCAACCTTAAACAAATATTTTGGCTATTCTTCATTTCGCCCAGGTCAAAAGGAAGTAATTGAGCAATTAGTTAAAGGGCAAGATGTCATTGCTTTATTGCCAACTGGAATGGGGAAATCTCTATGTTATCAACTACCTGGATATATATTTGAAGCGCCAGTGCTAATAATTTCTCCATTGCTTTCATTAATGCAAGATCAAGTGACGCAAATGAAACAAAATGGGGAAAAACGAGTTATTGCGATTAATTCATTTTTAACAGCAGAACAAAAGCAAGTTGCCATCAACGAGCTTCATCAATATCGATTTATTTTTATATCACCCGAAATGTTGTTACAAGCTCATGTTCAGAACCGATTATCTCAAATGGCATTATCATTAATTGTTATAGATGAAGCCCATTGTATATCGCAATGGGGATTTGATTTTCGTCCTGATTATTTGCGAATTGGAGAGGTATTTGATCGCGAAAATCGCCCACCTATTCTCGCATTATCAGCTACTGCCACAGACAAGGTTCTTGGCGATGTTGAAAAATATTTGAAAATGAAGATTCCATATAAATATATTCATTCAGTTGATCGCCCAAATATCCATTTGGGAAAACGTTTCTTTCGAGATCAAGAGGATAAATTACAATGGATATTACAACACGTACAAGATACTGAGGGGCCAGGGATTATTTATACTCAATCTCGCTCGAAAACGGAAAGTATAAGTGAAAGATTACTACAGCTCGGAATATCCGTTGCCTCTTACCATGCGGGAAAAGATGCGTTAGATCGACAATTTATTCAGCAGCAATTCATAGAAGGTTCACTCGATTGGATCGTTGCAACAAATTCTTTTGGAATGGGTGTAAATAAGCAGGATGTTAGACAAGTAATCCATTTTTCAATTCCTTCCAATGTGGCCAGCTATATGCAGGAAATTGGAAGAGCGGGCCGCGATGGTGAGCATGCGTTAGCAATCATTTTATATACTGACGGGGATGAAGATGTCGCAAGAATGCTTGCAACAGATGATTTACCGACTGAGCATCATATTGAACGATATGCCCAATACATATCTCAAAATGAAAATGTGAAAAATATGATTCAAAATGGTGAAATCTCAGAAACAGCTCTACGTGTACTAGATTATTGGATGGTCCAACTGCCTCGGGAACAAGTTGCTCATATTCTAACGGAAATGAAAAGGGAAAAATTACTTGAAATTGATGAAATGATGGGTATCGTTCGCACTGAAAAATGTATGCGAGAAAGAATCGTACACTATTTTGGACAAACATTAGCATCAAAACCAGAAAATTGCTGTGAAAGCTGTGGACTAAGCTTTTTTGATATTATTCGACCACGTGAAAAAGACAAGGCTTCATATCAACCTATTACGTGGAAAGAACGAATTGAAAGTATATTGTTAGGAAATGAATAAATTTAGATGGTTTTCATGTTTTCGACAAAATCCCCGAAAATAGGTTTTGACATTTACTTTTTTGATAAATTTCGGCATAATATACAGTAATGTCGGAGGTGGCAAGATGAGTAGGGAAGACTATAGAGATAAAATTGAAGAACATCGCCAATCAATTAAAGTTGATCAAGATCAGACGAACTCCAGACGAGCACGTTCAAAAGGGAGAACTACTGTTCAAAGAAAAAAACGTCGAGATCCATTACTAACAACATTAGCTATAATACTAGTTTTAATACCGTTATGTGTATTAATATATTTTTCAGTTATTTGGTCTCCAGGGACAACTGAAGAGGTCCAAAATGGCAATGAAACAGTAGAATTTGAAGAAAACAATGGTTTACCTGAAACTGACAACAATAATGAAGCAGGTAACGTTGATGATTTAAATGGCGACAGTGAACAAACAGGAAACAATGAACAGTCTGATAATGAAAGTATTTTGGATAGTACCGATCAACAACAAAATGAAGAACAAAATGATGTAGGACAAGCACCAAACAATTCTTCAAGCCCAAATAATCCAATTGAAACTAATAATGGCGAGCAAGAAAATAACAATGAAAATACTAATTCAAATGTACATATTGTAAAAGTAGGGGATACGCTTTATAGTATTGCTACAGATAACAATACAACTGTTGAACAAGTAATGTTAATCAACAATTTAAGCTCAGAAAATATTTATGTTGGACAAGAAATTCGTCTACCATAAAAGAGCAATTTGTTTTCATTGAATTAGGAATACATTAAAATGAAAAACATAAAATATGTTGAATTTTGTAAAAGACGTAAGGTAAGAAATGCTACCTCGTCTTTTTCTTTTTCCTTAAAAGGGGTGAACGATCATGATTTATATTATTTTGTCGATAATACTAATTTTCTGTATTTCCTTACTTTTATATATGATAAAAGAAGCTTTCGAACACAATGTTTTGCAGCATAACATCGAAGTAAAAGGTGAGTGTGAAGAACAAATCAAACTATTTTTCATATCGGACATTCATAATCGCCTTATTAGTGAAAAAGAAATTGGAGATAAGAAGGGAAATTTTGATGGCGTCATTATTGGCGGAGACTTAGCTGATAAAAGAACACCCATTGAACGATTAATTAAAAATATTCAATTCCTAACTACTCTAGGGCCTGTTTATTTTATTTGGGGAAATAATGATCGAGAAGTAGGGGAGGAAAGACTTCGTAAAATTTTGTCTGATTCGAACGTAACTATAATTGAAAATGATGCCATTTTATTACCGAACAGAAAAAATACCATCTGGATAAATGCCATTGATGATACAACTACTAATAATGTCGATCTTGACAAAACATTTGCTAAGACTGAAGCAAAAGATGTTGTTTTCTTCGTCTCACATAATCCGCAAGTTTTTTCGCAAGTACTTGCACAATATAAAGTGGATTTTTTAATGGGAGGACATCTACACGGTGGTCAAATTCGACTTGGTCCATTTGGTATTTATCCTCACGGGTCCTTTTCCTATAAAAAAGGTGTACCAGTTTTAATAAGTAATGGCTATGGTACTACGCTTCTACCTTTAAGATTTGGTGCAAAACCACAATGTCACATAATTGACGTAAAGATTACAATGTAAAATAAAACCACTTGCTAAAAATTAGCGATATAATATGGATAGGTTGTTTTAAGGAGATGTAAAATATATGCAAAATGTAGATGCAATTATTGTTGGGGGAGGCCCTTGTGGCATATCGGCGGCTATTGAGTTACAAAATATCGGTTTAAAGCCGGTTATCATTGAAAAAGGGAATGTTGTCAATGCCCTTTATAATTACCCGACACATCAAACATTTTTTAGTACAAGTGAAAAATTAGCAATTGGAGATGTACCATTTATTATTGAAGAACGGAAACCTAGAAGAAATCAGGCGCTCGTTTACTATCGTGAAGTGGTAAAGATGAAAAATTTAAATGTACATCGTTTTGAAAAAGTAGAGTCTGTATCAAAACAAGCAAATGGTCAATTTATCGTTAAATCAGATAAAGGAGTTTATGAGACACCTTATGTAATTTTGGCGACTGGTTATTATGACCACCCGAATTACTTAAATATACCTGGAGAAGACTTATCAAAAGTTTTTCACTATTTTAAAGAAGCCCATCCTTTTTTCGATACGGATGTGCTTGTAATTGGAGGTAAAAACTCAGCAGTCGATGCAGCACTTGAATTAAATAAAGCTGGAGCTAGAGTGACCGTGTCCTATCGTGGTAGCTCCTATTCCCCAAGTGTAAAGCCGTGGATATTACCAGAGTTTGAAGCACTTGTAAGAAATAGAGAAGTAAACATGATTTTCAATAGTCATGTCGTTGAAATTCGGGAATCTGATATTGTTATCTCAGTTGATGGCAAGGAACAAGTAATGAAAAATGATTTTGTTTTTGCGATGACCGGATATCACCCAGACCATAGCTTCATTTCTGCAATGGGTGTTCAAATTGATCAAGAGACAGGTAGACCAATTTATAATGAAGAAACGATGGAAACTAATGTTGAAAATTTATTTATTGCTGGCGTACTTGCTGCTGGAAATAATGCAAATGAAATATTTATTGAAAACGGTAAATATCATGGTGGGTTCATTGCGAAACATATAATTGGAAATCGTTAGTTGTATATGTGAGTTGTGAAACCAACTTTATACGGCACATTTGAACAATAGTGCGAAATAAAGGTGGATAAAAATGAGCGATTATCATCTGAGATATAGATAGTGAAAATTCCTAATGAAGTGGGGACAATACCGACTTTTAAAGAGTAGAAAATAGTCATTTTTTACACATAAAAAGTCACTAGTGATTAGTGAACTTTTTAAGGAATTTGTCTATATTTGTAGAACGATTAATAAAGGATTGTACAAGGCTTTATGCGAATTGTAATTGATAGTGAGGAAAATATATTATCAAATTTTATAATATGACAATAGAATTTTATATGGAGTGGATTAACCTTATGATTATATTTTATTTGCTTTTGTGGTGGCATTTTCCTGTCTTAATAGTCATTTTAATGTTTGTTAGTGGATTAATCTGTTATCTATTCCCACGTTTTCCATCGTTTATAATCATGTTATTAAATGTTTTAATGGGCTTCGTTTATTCAATAATTATTAATGCAGAGGCTTTATCGTTTTTAATAGTTTGTGTAACTGTAATTTTTACACTCATACCAATTTTATTGGTTAAATATACAATTCACCTTAAAAGAAAAGCGGACGAAATGTATAATTCTGATGATTTATAAACTTATCTATTGTATGTCTTAATTGTTCGGAAGTTTCCAGACTTCATAAACTCGTCAGGTAGAATAAAAGTAACTTCATCATAATAATCATAACCTTTTCCTAAAGGATCGATTCCCGAAGCTAAATAATATGCTTGCCACACAAATTTAGAACAATAAGTTTCTGTAAAATTAGATAATTGATCGTTAAATGTGTAACTCTCAATGTTATCATATATTGCAGTTGCTAAACCGCCGATATTTTCCAAATCAAGATTGTAATTTCCGTTGTAACGTCTAACTACTACATCATCAGCTCCAAAAAGATTATTAATGTAATTAGTAACAGTATCCATCCTTTTACCATCAGTATCTGGATAAGAATGATAAACATTTTAATCATCACCAACAATAGCAATATGTCCAGCAAAAAAAGTAGATTTTGATTTTGGTGAATAAATTATATCCCCAGCTTCAACTTGAATTAATGTCCCAGGATAATATGATGCCGCTTTTGATTCACTAGGACTAAATAAAAAAGTAAAAGACACAAAAGCTAATAATAGAAATGATAAGATAATATTTTGTTTCATTTCATTCCTCCTTTGTAAACCAATTTATTAACAAAAAATATAAATTATTCCAATTTTTTAAAATGATTTTTTTGGATTTACCTCTGTGGTCTTTTTATAAAAATGATTTGTAATTATTTCTATCACCCAAACCCTGGCCACTTGCGGTCAGTTTTGTAATACGGAGGTAGGAACATAATTGGAGCCGTTTAGATTCAAATAAAAAATGTAAACCTACTAAAAGTTTGGGAGGGCAGACATTAAAAGTATTGTTAAAGCATTAGAAAGACTTAATTAAGAAAGTGCAATTCAAAGAATTAGTGGCGTGTGCTTATGGAGCGCGCCAACCACAAGAAAATGTTTTTTTATGATTGTTAGATGTGCCAGTAGAAATATTGTTTGGCTAAAATCTACCCATTGCAGATTCTCTATCATTAGATGTTCAGCTAGGTAATAAGTGAAATCAACAACACAATAAAATAAAAATCTGCTATTCCGTGTATTATAATCGGAATAGCAGATTATTTAATTTATATCTAAATAAATTAATTAAAAAACTCTCTTAATTCAATATTATTACTTACTTGATTTAACCCGATTAACAATTTTAATCTTGCTTTTTGTCCGCTTATCCCTGTGGCAAAAATTGCTCCTAAATCTTCTAGCATTTTACCTCCACCATCGTAGTCATAAACTGGTTCGGCAATCCCGTTATAGCAACGTGAAACGATAACTACGGGAATTTGTTTTTCAATTAGTTTTTTAATGCCATTACCTACACTTGGTGGGACATTGCCTTGTCCTAAACCTTCAAGAACTACACCATCATAGTTAAAATAGCTAATAGCTTCCATAAGATCTGCTTCCATCCCAGCATACACTTTAAATAATGCTACCCGTTTTTGAATAGCCTCCACTTCAACATACCGTCTTTTAATTGGTGTATGATGAAAATGAATTTGCTTTTTCGTTATTAGACCAAGTGGCCCGTATTGAGGGCTCTGGAAAGTATTTACTGAAGAAGTAGAGGTCTTCGTACAATTAAATGCATGATGTACCTCATCGTTCATCACGACAAGCACACCTTTGTTTCGTGCTTGATCATCACAAGCTACTCGAATCGCTGAAACGATGTTATAAATACCATCAGCACCTAATTCGTTGGAAGAACGCATTGCACCTGTTAACACAATTGGAATATCTAATTTTGTCGTTAAATCTAAAAAATAAGCTGTTTCTTCTAATGTATCAGTTCCATGAGTTATAACCACACCATCTATTGGTTGTTTTTTTATGTAATCAAAAATGGTATCCCGTAATGAGAGCATTTCTACAGGTGTAATATGTGGAGAGGGTAGATGAAAAGCCTCCGTTTCAATAATTGTTGCATATTGATTTAATTGTTGACTTAAACCTACTAGTGGGTTTGCATCGGAAGGTTGTACTGCACCTGTTTCATTATTTATTTGCATTGAAATTGTTCCGCCTGTGTGAACAAGTAAAATAGTTTTCATTTTCTGACTCCTTAAACTACATTTTATGTACATATAATGTGTACTAACTATTATCTTATAATAAAGAGATGAGATAGAATTTCAAGTCGTAAACAATACTATTTTATCCCATTGGAATGTTTAATCATTGTTTTTATTTTTCGCGTTTTAAATGGTATAATTATTCCAATAAGTTGGAAAGGGAGCAAATCGACATGTTTATATTATTATCTTCTGCGATAGCTCCAGGCTTAGCTTTATTCAGTTACTTTTATTTAAGAAATCAAATGGCAACTGAACCTCGCAAAACATTGTTCCAGTCTTTTATTTATGGAGCGCTAATTACGTTTCCAATCATGTTTATACAATTTGTATTAAAAGAGGAGGGTGTGTTTTCACAACCCTTTATGGCAAACGTTGTTTTTTCAAGTACAATTGAAGAGTTTTTTAAATGGATTGTTATTTTTGCCATAATTTATGGCCATATCGAATTTGATGATCCATATGATGGAATCTTATATGGTGCTAGTATTTCGTTGGGATTTGCGACAGTTGAAAATGTTCTATATTTATTATCTTTTGGTATTGATACCGCCTTTATTAGAGCTATGCTACCAGTAACGAGTCATGCTTTGTTTGGTGTTGTAATGGGTTATTATTTTGGGAAAAGTAAATTTGCTAGAAATGATCGTGCAACGGAATATTTGATTTTAGCATTTATTATCCCTTTAGTGTTACATCTAGCATATAATACAATTTTATCTTTTCAAAATGTTTGGTTTTATCTGGTTGCCCCATTTATGTTGTTTTTATGGTGGCTCGCCTTAAGAAAAGTGAAGCTAGCACATCAGCATTTAGTTGAACATTTAATAGAACAAAATAAATACAATTAGAGGTACATGTTTCATTGAATTGAAATTATGTACCTTTTTACATTTGTAAACGTATAAAACATTTACTTTTTAACATGCTATGAAAAAGGAGTGAAAAGGATGTTAAGAAGTATATTAATAACAACAGTATTAGTTCTTGGAATCGCTTCGTCTATCGACCAGACGAAGGTTGCAAATGCGTTTTCCGGTCGACTTCTCGAACGTGGCTCTTCTGGAGATGATGTTATCGAATTACAAGCTAGACTACAATACTTAGGTTACTATAATGGAAAAATAGATGGTATTTTCGGATACGGGACATATTGGGCATTACGTAATTTCCAAGAGGCATTTGATCTTGATATCGATGGTATTTTAGGTCAACGATCAAGAAGTGTATTAGTCAGAGCAAGTAATTTTGATAGAGAATGGGTGCACAGGCAAATAAGAGAAGGTAATGAATTTACTTATTATGGTGGAACACCTCTCGATCAGCAAGTAAAGAGTGGACGGGGATCCTCAGGTGGATCAGGTCAAAATAATACAACAACAGTACAGTTGCCATCAAAATATTCTGAACGAGATTTACAATTGATGGCAAATGCAGTCTACGGAGAATCGCGTGGAGAGCCCTATGAAGGACAAGTTGCTGTAGCGGCAGTTATATTAAATCGTTTAGAATCTCCAGATTTCCCAAATACAATATCAGAAATCATCTTTCAACCAGGTGCATTTACTGCTGTAGCAGATGGTCAAATTTGGTTAACACCTAATGAAAGAGCAAAGCAAGCAGTTCTTGATGCAATGAATGGATGGGATCCAACAGAAAATGCATTGTATTACTTCAATCCAAAAACTGCGACAAGTAAATGGATTTGGTCAAGACCGCAAATTAAACAAATAGGTGAACATATATTCTGCTACTAACATACAGAAGGAGGGGAAACTATGAAAAATGCAGTATATTTGTTATCGATAGCAGTTCTAGCACTTGCACTCTATTCCTTTGAAGTTAGAAGAGAAAATGAAGATTTACAAAGAGTCATTCATGCACAATATACAAACGCATTAACAAGTGCTTCTGAAACGCTAACGACGCTTCAAGCTTCAGTAACACAATCACTACTTTTCCAAGATAAAAATGCTTTGAATCAAGAATTAGATAATATTTGGCGTCTAAGCGATCAACTAAGAGGATCGATAAGTGGCTTACCTTTAAATAGAGAAGTAGCAAATAACTGGATGAGATATGTCGGGAATATCGGTGAAGAAGCAAGATTAGCTGCAGAAAATGGGGATTATGAATCATGGCATAAAAAAATGGAGACTGTCTCTTCGAATTTAAGAGCTCTGTCAGATGAATGGGATATTGCAACAGCTATGTATTTTGAAAATGATGGGGATTTTTCAAAATGGCAAAGAACTTTAAACAATGAAACTGAACAGGGTCAGTTTAAAAACATTGCTCAAAACTTAAAAACATACTCAGAAACTGATTTTCCTCTTACAGCGAGTGAGTCTGATTGGCAAAAGAAAAGAGATTTAAAACATCTTGAAGGTAAAGAAATAACAAAGGATCAAGCAATTGAAGCTTTGGAGATTATATTACCTGATATTAAAGATGCAGCATATACAGTGACGAAAAGTAAAGACGACGCACCATACCCGTTCTACCACATTCAATTTGTGAAGGGAAGTCGTGTAGGTTATGCAGACATCACTGTTAAAGGCGGTCAACTTTTGTCCTTCCTATCAGAACGACCTGTTCAAGAGGAAAACAATGTAACAGCACAGGATATTCGTGAGTTAACTAACCAATTTTTAGATCGAGCTGGTTACGATGATGTGGAAATGATAGAATTCCGTGAAAATCACGAAGTATACCATATTGTAGTGGCAAGGGTTGTCGGTGATGAAAAAGCAATTGTATATCCTGATGCTATTCAACTGAAAGTTTCAAAAAGTAGTGGTGAACTTTTAGGTTTAAATGCAATGGAATATGTACAAAAAGAAAACGTTAATGAAGAGCAAACTGTTAACGAAATCGACTGGAAAGCATTCTTCAGACCTGGTACTGTTGTTGAAGAGGAAAAAATGATTTATACGGAAAATGAACTGTTTGAGGTACGCCTTTGCTACGAAGTCATTGCTCGTTTTGATAATAAATATAATGATACGTTTAGAGTTGTAGTAGATGCTGATACCCATGAGGTAGTAAAAGTAGAATATATGTCATAATAAACAGTGATAAATGATATAGAAAAAAAAGTAAACTCGTGCAATAATAAGTATATATTATTGGACGAGGTGGCGGACAAATTGGAACTAAAGATAGGTACTATTCTAACACTAGAACCGATTTCTACAGCAGAAAACTTGGAAAAATATCACTGCAAAATAGTAGATCGTAATGACCGAGTAATTTTTATCGATTATCCAGTTAATACATTAACGAACAAAACAGCATATTTAATCGATGGTTCACAATTTCGTGTCACATTTAGCACTGAAGATAAAAATAGATATGCATTTAATACTCAAGTAGTTGGTCATAAAGTCGCTAATATTCCGATGATTATGCTTTTATTACCACCGGAAGAGGAAATTATAAAAGTTCAACGAAGAGAATTTGTACGAGTTAGTACTACGATCGATGTTGCCGTTGAATTTGAGGGTAAATATTATCAATATGTTACTGAAGATGTAAGTGCTGGTGGAATAGCGCTTAACCTTTTGAACAAACCGGTTTCATTTCAAGATGGTGACCAAATAAATTTAACGATTGTTTTGCCGTACTCCAATGGAGATATCCAATATGTAAAAACAAAGGCATTCGTTGTAAGAATCTTTGAGAAAAATAAACTAAAAATAGCATCTATTCAATTTATTGATATGGATGATTTGGACAAACAACATATTGTTCGATTTTGCTTCGAACGACAATTAATGATTCGCAGAAAAGAATTAAATAATGTTTAATTTTAAAAAGCCCTACCTTGAGCTACACCTAATTGTTACAATTTGGTTTTAGTTCGAGTAGAGGCTTTTTTAATATTATCATTGTTTATTTGAAGTCAGAGTTGTGTTGTTCCAAATTGGTTAAACTAATATAAACATTTAAGGTCAATCATTAGGAAAAAATTATAACTTCTATGGTAAAATACTGATGGAAAGTAGGGATATTTATGACAAAGAAAATACAAATCGCAATTGATGGTCCTGCAGGGGCTGGTAAGAGTACAATCGCAAAAATCGTAGCAGAAGCGCTAGGTTATACATATATCGATACAGGTGCAATGTATCGTGCCGTAACGTATAAAGCTTTAATGAGAAACATAAAATTAAATGATGCTAAAGCATTAGAGGAAATGTTATTAGACACTTCCATTGAATTAAAGCCTTCTGAAAAAGGACAACTTGTATATGTAGATGGTGAAGATGTATCACAATTAATTCGTTCCAATGAAGTTACAAATAATGTATCTCAAGTTTCAGCTCATCCGAATATAAGAAAAATATTAGTAAATATGCAAAAAGATTTAGCATCCAATGGTGGTATCGTAATGGATGGTCGAGACATTGGTACACAGGTATTAAAAGAAGCACAGTTAAAAATATTTATGTCAGCATCAGTAGAGGAAAGAGCAAAAAGACGTTTACTAGATAATGAATCACGAGGAATACTATCGGATATTGAAACACTGAAAAAAGAAATTACAAAACGTGATAAATTAGATAGTGAAAGAGAAGCTTCACCACTAATTCAAGCGGAAGATGCGATCTATCTCGATACAACTAATTTATCAATCATTGAAGCTGCAGATGTAATTTTAAAATTAGCAAGGGATAAAATGGAATAATTTTAGAATACATGCGTATTTTCAATATATAGATAAATTTTTTTAGCAAGGACGGGCTTTATTCCTTACATCCCGCAAGAAAGCTTTGCTTTGCATCGAAGACGGAGGGAGCAGATGCTCTCTTAGACTGCTTCTTTAACAAACGACTATTAAGGGAGAGGGAATATTTACTATTCTTTCTATGTCTACTTGCTTGAAAATTACTTTTATCCGAGCCTCATCTTTTAAGAAACAAGAAAGGTTAACCGCCAAATAGCTCGGCAATTAACCAAGTTTTTCTAAAAGAAAGGGAATATTTTTTGTTTTTATGAAGATTTTTTAATAAAATAGAAATTGGAAGATGCGAAGGAGGGTTACATATGTCTGAAGAAATGAACGCAAACGCAGGCCAAGAATTTCGAGAAGGAGATATTGTGAAAGGTGTTGCTGCAAAAGTCGAAGACAAAGCAGTAACTGTTTCAATAGAAGGTGCACCGTTTGACGGTATTGTACCAATTAGCGAACTTTCGAGCTTGCATATTGAAAAAGCCTCTGATGTTGTATCAGTAGGTGATGAATTAGAATTAGTCATCACGAAAATTGAAGAAGAAAATTTTGTTTTATCAAAACGTAAAGTTGATGCAATGAAAGCATGGGATAAGCTTGAGGCACAATTTGCATCAGGGGAAAGCTTTGAAGCTGAAGTAAAGGATGTTGTGAAGGGTGGCCTGGTAGTTGATTTAGGCGTACGTGGCTTCGTTCCTGCATCATTAGTAGAAGACTATTTTGTTGAAGATTTTGAAGATTATAAAGGTAAAACTTTACGTTTTAAAATAACTGAACTTGATAAAGAAAAAGGCCGATTAATTTTATCCCATCGCGCAGTAGTAGAAGAGCAAAAGAACTCTAAGAAGAAACAAGTACTTGGAGGAATCAAAGAAGGCGATATACTAGAAGGTACTGTTCAACGTATCGCGCCATTTGGAGCTTTTATTGATATTGGTGGCGTTGATGGTTTAGTGCATATTTCTCAAGTAGCTCATGAGCATGTAGAAGACGTTGCTACAGTATTATCAAAAGGTCAAGCTGTAAAAGTGAAAGTATTATCAGTAGACCCATCAAATGAAAGAATTTCTTTATCGATTAAAGATACTTTGCCAGGACCTTGGACAAACATTGAGGAACGTGTGGCAAAAGGTTCAGTTCTAAAAGGAACTGTAAAACGTTTAGTTTCATTTGGTGCATTTGTTGAAGTTTTACCTAGTATTGAGGGATTAGTTCATATATCACAAATTTCCCATAAACATATAAACACTCCTCATGAGGTATTAAAAGAAGGACAAGAAGTTGAAGTAAAAGTGTTAGATGTAAACGAGGCTGAGAAACGTTTATCTCTAAGTATGAAAGAACTTCAAGAAAATCCTGAAAAGGTTGAAGAGTTCGATTATGAATTACCAGAAGAAAATACTGGCTTCTCATTAAGCGATGTAATCGGAGATCAACTAAAAGGGTTTACTAATAAATAATATTAATTTTCATATCTAACAGGTGTGTAAATATTCACACCTGTTTTTTTCTTTTATAAATTTAATTTGTCTTTTAACTACATAATTGAGTAATAAGATTATATTAAGCTAGTGTCTAAAGGTATTGATGTAACTTTTGGTAATAATCCCATCGTGTTAGACAATACTATATGTGATCGATATATGGCATAAAGTGCAAGACAGAACACGACGTTTCTCGTGAATAGTGTGATATCATACTCGAATTCGTGTATAATACAAAAGATAAGAAATTGGAAGGATGAAGTACAGATGACAAAACCAGTAATCGCCATCGTAGGTCGTCCGAACGTAGGGAAGTCAACAATTTTTAACCGTATTGTTGGTGAACGTGTTTCCATCGTGGAAGATATACCAGGTGTAACACGTGATCGTATTTATAGTTCGGCAGATTGGTTAACACACGAATTCAATATTATCGATACGGGTGGTATTGAAATAGGCGACGAGCCATTTTTAGAACAAATTCGAGCACAGGCGGAAATCGCGATTCAAGAGGCGGATGTTATTATTTTTATGACAAATGGCCGTGAAGGCGTGACGCTAGCCGATGAACAAGTGGCTAAAATTTTATACAAAACTAAAAAGCCGGTAGTTCTTGCAGTTAATAAAATCGACAATCCTGATATGAGGGAAATGATTTATGATTTTTATTCTCTAGGTTTTGGAGAACCATTTCCTATTTCAGGATCCCACGGTTTAGGACTGGGAGATTTATTAGATGAATGTGCAAAACATTTCCCTAAGGAAGATGAAGAACAATATTCAGAAGACACAATAAAATTTAGTTTAATAGGTCGACCAAATGTAGGAAAGTCTTCTTTAGTAAATGCCTTCCTTGGTCAAGATAGAGTAATTGTGAGTGATATTGCCGGTACGACACGCGATGCAATTGACACTCCATATACTTATGAAGGACAGGAATATGTCATTATTGATACTGCGGGGATGCGTAAAAGAGGGAAAGTTTACGAATCAACAGAAAAATACTCGGTTCTTCGTGCAATGAGGGCAATTGAACGTTCAGATGTTGTTTTAGTTGTATTAAATGCAGATGAGGG
Source organism: Lysinibacillus sp. PLM2 (assembly GCA_023168345.1). Taxonomy (NCBI): domain Bacteria; kingdom Bacillati; phylum Bacillota; class Bacilli; order Caryophanales; family Bacillaceae; genus Lysinibacillus; species Lysinibacillus sp. PLM2. The sequence goes on from AP025689.1 coordinate 1,564,762, forward strand.
TATTCAAGAGCAGGATAAAAAAATCGCTGGCTATGCTCATGAAGCAGGCAAAGCGATTGTTATCGTTGTGAATAAATGGGATGCTGTTGAAAAAAATGATAAAACAATGAATTTATTTACACAGCAAATTCGTGAGCACTTTTTATATTTGCATTATGCTCCAATTATCTTTGTATCTGCGAAAACAAAGCAACGGGTACATCAAATATTATCGCTTGTTCAACGAGTTAGTGAGAACCACGCGATGCGTATTCAATCTTCAATTTTAAATGAAGTAATCGAGGATGCTATTGCGCGTAATCCAGCTCCGACTGATAAAGGACGCCGTTTACGCATTTACTACACAACACAAGTAGCGATCAAGCCGCCAACATTTGTAACCTTTGTAAATGATCCAGAATTAATGCACTTTTCTTATGAACGATTCCTAGAAAACCGAATTCGTGAAACCTTTGATTTTGAAGGAACACCAATACGTATGATTGCACGCGCTAGGGAATAATTGAGGGAAGGGGATTTTTTCAATGGACCATGTAACTGTATTTGGTGCTGGATCTTGGGGAACAGCGCTAGCCATTGTGCTAGCAGAAAATGGTCATAATACTCTTCTTTGGACTCATCGACAAGATCAAGCAAATGAAATAAACGACCAGCATACAAATAAAAAATATTTACCCGAAACAGTTCTTCCAGACCTACTAACAGCAACGAGTGACATGAAGCAAGCAGTAGAACATGCTTCTATTTATGTAATGGCTGTGCCGACAAAAGCAATACGAGAGGTCTGCGGAAATATAGTGGATCATTTATCGAAAAAGGCGTTATTTATCCATGTTTCTAAGGGAATTGAGCCAGATTCATTATTAAGAATCTCGGAAATATTAGAGCAAAGTTTACCTTCTGACCTAGTACAAGATATTGTAGTATTATCTGGACCAAGTCATGCAGAAGAAGTGGTATTACGTCATCCAACTACGATTACTGCAGCTTGTAAAAATATCAAATCCGCTGAAAAAACACAGGATTTATTTATGAACAGCTATTTCCGTGTCTATACAAATACGGATGTCATCGGTGTTGAAATAGGTGGCGCATTAAAAAATGTTATTGCATTAGCTGCGGGAATTTCTGATGGATTAGGTTATGGTGATAATGCAAAAGCCGCACTAATTACTAGAGGCTTAGCTGAAATTTCTCGAGTAGGCGTAAAGATGGGTGGAAATCCATTTACTTTTTCAGGATTATCCGGTATGGGAGACTTAATTGTAACTTGTACAAGTGTCCATTCGCGAAACTGGCGTGCAGGTAATATGCTTGGAAAGGGCATGAAGCTTCATGAAGTGTTAGAAAAGATGGGTATGGTAGTTGAAGGTGTGCGTACAACAAAGGCAGCATATCAATTATCTACAAAATATGAAGTGCCAATGCCATTAACAGCTGCATTGTATGATGTGCTATTTAATGAAAAAGTTCCGAAAGATGCTGTAGATGAGCTGATGATTCGGATGAAGAAGCGAGAAATTGATAATTTAATATAAATGTGAAAGAATTTCCATAACTCAATCGAAAAATTCATGAATTTTTCACATTCTATTAAACATATCATGTTTGACTCTCGCAAAAATTTTGTATAACAATGTAAAATAAAGTTAAGGTAGGAGGTATGTTAAGTACCTCCTATTCTTATTGTAACATTCTCGGGTATAATGATTGATGGTGTCATTTTTACCATATACATACTAGTTAAAGTTGAAAGGTGGTCATGAATATATGCAAACAAATACTCTATTTGATCCAGGAATATTTGTCCTTAATTCTGCAGCAACTGGCCCACTTGGACATTTGCCGGCTTTAGATGTAATGTGGATTTCCTTTTGGTCCATAGGTTTATTAATTTTTTCAGTACTGATATTGTCAGCGACAAGAAAATGGATTAAAAATGGGTTTCTAGCAGCAATTTTTAAACTGTTCGCTTTTGTACTATTTTTATTTGGTTCGTATTTAATGGCTCTTGTCGTCTTTACATGGCCAGCGTAATTAATTCGAGGTGAAAAATGTTGAAAAATAGATGGAGAGTTAGTGCATTACTTATTATATTTTCAATTCTATTATCCGGATGTATGTATCCAGCGGAGCAAAGAGTTGAAAACCAAATACCTGATCAAGTTCAATTAGATGGTGTGCAAAGAGCAATCGAAGAATACCAAGCAGATACGGGTGTATTACCGATTAAAAACCGTGATATGGATACAGATATATTTATTAAATACCCAATTGATTTTGAAAAGCTTGTCCCAAAATATTTATCGAATACACCGGGTAACTCCTATGAAAAAGGAGGAATTTTTCAATATATAATTTGGGATCCAGAGGAAAACCCGACTGTAAAATTAGTTGACCTTAGATCAGCAGAAGCGATTCGTGATTTAAATATTCGATTATTGCCTTTCAAATACCCAATGTTTAAATCAGCGATAACAGATTTTGTTTATACGGTCAATTATGAGGAATTGGGCTATGAAACTGAACTTACTGTCCCTAGTCCATATACAAATAATCAACTACCTCTCGTTCTTTCATCAGAAGGAGATATTTATGTTGATTATTCAATCGATTTAAATATTTTTATACAGGAGAATAATCTAACACCAAAACCAGGTGAAGATATACGTATGTTATTAGTCGATGCGTACCCAGTAGTACCTGCATATTCCTTACCGTATACTGTGAATGAAAAAAATGAGCCAATTTTCATGTACGACCCAACAAAAAAAGAGCAATAAAAATATATAATAAAGCACCTTGTACCGTTACGTACAGGGTGTTTATTTATTTCTCGAATAATTATAAAAGTTAAGGGAAAAAGAAGTTTATTTGTAACATTTTTCGAAAGTGACAGACATAGAATAAAATCGAGCTTGAGAAATAAAAAGTGTTACAACTTTTTCTAATTTTTATTCATGATATTATTCATTATCTCATAAACTGAATTACGTAAAGGAGGAGCTACAATAGGCCAAGAAATCTTTCATCAAATAGCAGAGAGAACGAATGGGGATGTATATATCGGTGTTGTAGGACCTGTCAGAGTTGGAAAGTCTACTTTTGTGAAAAAAATGATGGAGTCAATTGTGCTCCCAAATATCGTAGATGAAGAAGATCGCAAAAGAGCACTGGACGAGCTGCCACAGAGTTCACCGGGTCCTGTTATTATGACTGCAGAACCAAAGTTTGTTCCTGCACAGGGTACACAAATTACTATTGGGGAAAGTGAAATACCTTTCCGAATTCGTTTTGCGGATTGTGTAGGGTATGTTATTGACGGTGTGAAAGGATATGAAGATGAGAATGGACCAAAGTATGTTCATACACCATGGCATACTGAAGCGATCCCATTCCAAGAAGCAGCAAAGATTGGTACAGACAAAGTTATAAGTGATCACGCAAATATTGGTATAGTTGTGACGACAGATGGTACTGTTAATGGTATTGCTCGTCATGCAGCTCAAGTTGCAGAATCACAAATTGTTGAGCAATTAAAAGAAATTGGTAAGCCTTTTGTTGTTATTTTAAACAGCAGTATTCCAACTCATAGTAATACAATTGCGCTTCGCAACGAATTGTTCGAACGTTATGGAGTACCTGTAATCTCGGTATCTATCGATCAAATGTCATTGCGCGATATGGAGTATATTTTACAGGAAGCTTTATATGAATTCCCAGTGGAAGATATTGAAGTTGAAAAACCTGATTGGTTAGATGTATTAGATTCAACGCATCCAGTCAATCAAACATTATCTGAATCAGTAGCAAGTATACTAGATTCGATTACAAAAATTCGTGATGTTTCTCAAGCTGCAGAGGAATTAAAAGATCTTGATTTTATTGAAGATTGTGGTGTTGAAAGAGTCGATGCTGGATTAGGTGTTGCAACAGTTAGGATTTCATTAAAGCCTGATATTTATCGCGCGGTTTGCAACGAATGGTTAGACCAGCCGATAGAGTCCAAAAAAGATTGGTTATTATTTATAAAAGAAGCAGCTGAAGCAAAAAAAGCACAGAAACGTTTCCGTGAAGCTATTGAAGAAGCTTCTGAAAATGGTTATGGCGTGACACTGCCTACATTAGATGAGTTTGTACCGAGTGAACCAGAAATGATTAAACAAAATAACTTCTATGGCGTTCGTATGAAAGCTTCTGCGCCATCTTATCATATTATTCGTATTGACATGGAAACAGAGTTTGCTCCATTAATAGGTACAGAATTTTATAGTCAGCAACTTTTAAAGGACCTACAGTATGCGTATAAACACGATCGTGAGGCATTATGGGAAACGCAATTGTTTGGAACGCCATTACATGAAGTGTTAAAAGAGGGAATTCGATATAAAATGAATTCGGTACCAGCTAACGCGAAGAAGAGAATGCGTCAAACAATTGAAAGAATGGTAAATGAAGGTGACCGTGGTTTAGTAACGTTTATCATCTAGATATTCAAATAGGGTCAAAAAAACACAATAAAAAATTATCAGGACTTTTCATTTCTTAGGTGAAAAGTCCTTTTATTTGTGTAAACTTATAAAAAAACCTATTATACTTTGGAAAAACATGAATAAATACAGTTGCACCAAGGTTTTCAATGTGTTACTCTTTTTACAGGATTTAGCTTCTACCCTTTGAGAGGAGGTGAATGGTGTGAATAAAACAGAATTAGTAAACTCTGTTGCTGAAGCTGCAGCTCTTTCTAAAAAAGACGCTTCTAAAGCAGTTGAAGCTGTATTTGATACAATTCAAGATGCTCTTGCAAAGGGTGACAAAGTACAATTAATCGGTTTTGGTAACTTTGAAGTACGTGAACGTGCGGCTCGTAAAGGTCGTAACCCACAAACTGGTAAAGAAATCGAAATCGCTGCTAGCAAAGTACCTGCTTTCAAACCAGGTAAAGCGCTTAAAGATGCTGTAAAATAATACACGTCTTGCAGTTACATAGAGCAGCCATCATTTTTTGATGGCTGCTCTTTTTTAGCGGATTCACTAATTACAAAAATAACAACTACATATTAAATTATTAATATGAAAGTTTGAACATAGTAATGTTAATGAAAATACATAAAATTATTCAATTCTACTTTGGTTTAAATAGAGGAATTTCTATTTTTGCGATTAATGTCGGTATATGCTACGATTCAATTTAGCAGGTTTAAGCTCTTAGCGTTTTAGGAGGATACAAAAAAATGTCAAAAGTTGATTTAGAAAAAATAGAGGAAGCAGTAAAAATGATATTAGAAGCAGTTGGTGAAGATGTTAATCGTGAAGGGTTACTAGATACTCCAAAACGTGTTTCTAAAATGTATGAAGAAATGTTCAGTGGGATTGGGGAAGATCCTAGAGAATACTTTAGTACGGTATTTCATGAGGATCATGAAGAGCTTGTCCTTGTTAAAGATATACCTTTTTATTCGATGTGTGAGCATCACTTAGTTCCATTTTACGGCAAAGCACATATTGCATACATTCCAAGGGATGGGCGTGTTGCAGGTTTAAGCAAACTTGGACGCTGTGTAGAATCGGTTGCTCGTAGACCTCAACTACAAGAGAGAATTACATCAACAGTTGCAGATAGTATTATGGAAATGTTGACCCCTCATGGAGTTTACGTTGTTATAGAAGCTGAGCATATGTGCATGACAATGCGGGGATTGAAAAAGCCTGGTTCAAAAACGGTGACCTCTGCCGCTCGTGGAATTTTTGAAAATGATGAAAATAAACGTAGAGAAGTTATTTCATTTATTCAAATGTCTTAATTTAGCTAGTTGATTGTGATATGATGTACAAAGAAAATTGAATCGAGGAGAAGTAGAAAATGGCAGAAACAGATTATATTATCATTCGTGCTGAAGAAGATGGCGTTCATGTAATCGGATTAACACGTGGTTCAGATACAAAATTTCATCATTCTGAAAAATTAGATTCTGGTGAAGTGATGATTGCACAGTTCACTGAACATACATCTGCAATGAAAATTCGTGGAAAAGCTCAAATTTTTTCAGCATACGGTACTGTTGAAAGTGGAAAGAAAAAATAAAATTGTTTGGTATTGACCAACTAGCTAATGTTTAAGTATAAGCATTCGCACTTTAAGTGGAATGGAGTAATATAGATGGATGCAACTTACATTCAGAATTCTATTGAACAACTTAAATTGAATATATACAATCAATTACATCATAGTACTTTACTTAAATATACTGGGGAGCCGGTTTTAAATAATCATCAATTGTTTTATCTACTTTTACCTTTTTTGAATGGTGAAAATTGGGATGAAAATTTAAATATAAGCGCTGTTACAATCGGTATGGTTCATGCATCTTTAAGTGAACACGATAAGATTCATGAACAAAACGCAACAAGTAAAGAACAACAATTAACTGTATTATCCGGGGATTTTTATAGTGGACGATATTATCAACTGTTAGCGAATACAGGGAATATTTTTTTAATTAGAAAAATTTCTGAAGGTATAGTAAATCGTTGTGAACAACAAATGAAAGTCTATGAACCAAATAAGTTGACGATAAATGAATGGTTAAATAGTTTACTTACAATTGAAACGGAACTTATCAAAAAATACTATTCGTTCTATCATTTTGAAAAATATAATACTATTATGACAAAAAGTTTATTATTGCTTAGATTAAACGAAGAATTAATGAATTATCAAAATGGCAATGTGACAGCTTTCATCAAAAATATGATGGGTAGCTTAAATAAATTTGAAACTATTGATTCGGTAATTAACCAAGAGGTAGAAACGCTAATTGAGAGTCTAAATGAATATCTTCAAACGTCTTCTGTTCTAAAAGACGAGCTTAAGTTATACATAAAGAAACAAATAGCGGTTTGTCGTTAATTAGAAAGGTTATGAAAATATGGCAAAATCAAAAGAAGAACGTGTACATGAAGTTTTTGAAAATATTTCAGACAACTATGATAAGATGAATTCGGTTATCAGCTTCCAGCTCCATGTAAAATGGCGCGGTGATACGATGAAACGAATGAATGTAAAGCCGGGTTCTAAATGTTTAGATGTTTGTTGTGGAACTGCGGATTGGACAGTAGCATTAGCAAAAGCAACTGGCGAATCTGGCATAGTAAAAGGTCTCGATTTTAGTAAAAACATGTTAAAGGTTGGCGAACAAAAAGTAAAGCCATTTCCACAGGTTGAACTTATACACGGCAATGCAATGGAATTGCCTTTTGAAGATAATACGTTTGATTATGTCACGATAGGATTTGGACTTAGAAATGTACCTGATTATATTAAAGTATTAAAGGAAATGAATCGTGTGTTAAAACCAGGTGGGATGGCAGTGTGTCTTGAGACTTCGCAGCCAGAAATTCCTGTTTATAGACAACTTTTCCGTTTCTACTTTAAATATATCATGCCATTATTTGGTAAACTACTTGCAAAGAGCTACAAAGAATATTCTTGGTTACAGGAATCCGCGAGCGATTTCCCAGGTATGAAAAAGTTGGCTTTTATGTTTGAAGAAGCAGGTTTTGAGCGAGTAAGCTATAAAGGGTATAGTGGTGGTGCTGCTGCTATGCATATGGGATTTAAAAAAGAAATTTAGTGGGAGAAGGTTTTACGCGTGGAAAAGATGAAGTTAAAAATGCTCTATTCCGACTTGAAACAGGACATAGACATCATCGAAAAAGAATTAGAAAAAGCGCTAAACTCGTCTTCACACTTAATCAATGAAGCTTCTCTCCATTTATTGCAGGCGGGCGGGAAACGAATACGTCCAGTTTTTGTTTTAATTAGTGCGAAATTTGGTAATTATAATATCGATGAGATTAAAAATATCGCAGTACCACTTGAATTAATACATTCTGCTTCCCTTGTTCATGATGACGTAATTGATAATTCTGACATGAGAAGAGGCAGATATACTGTAAAAGCACAATGGAACAATCGGGTTGCAATGTATACTGGCGACTATATTTTTGCCCGTGCTTTAGAGTATGTAACATCTATTGAGAATCAAGCAGTCCATAAAATTTTGGCGCATACAATGGTCGAAATTTGTAACGGTGAAGTCATTCAAATTGAGGATAAGTTTCGTTTGAATCAAAACATCAAGGATTATTTTAGAAGAATAAAAAGAAAAACGGCATTATTAATCGAATCTAGCTGTGAGTTAGGTGCAATCGTTGGTGGGGCAGAACCAGAAGTTGTTCGACATCTTAAAAGATTTGGTTACTATGTAGGAATGAGTTATCAAATCATTGATGATATTTTAGACTTTACATCAACTGATAAGCAGCTTGGTAAACCGGCAGGTAGTGATTTATTGCAAGGGAATATTACCTTGCCTATATTGTTACTGAAGGATCAACCGAAAATTCAAAAGTTTATTACTGCGGCTTCTAATGGTTTTGTTACAGAGGATGAGCGATTAGAAATGCTTGAAGTTGTTCGAAATTCGGATGCGATTAAAAAAGCAACACTAGTAAGTAATCAATATTTGCTGAAAGCTTTAAAGGAAGTGGAAGCGCTACCTAATATTCCGATGAAAAAGAAATTACGAGATATAGCATTATTTATTGGGAAAAGAAAATATTAACTTTACTTAAGAAGTTTTGTAAGAGTTGATGTATTAATGTTATTTTGGTAATATTTATCGGTAGGTGAAAAATATTTCACTTTATTCGAAACTAAGGAGTGTAATTAAAAATGGCTATCGAAAAAACTTTTATAATGGTTAAACCAGATGGTGTACAACGTCAAGTAGTAGGTGACATTATCGACCGTTTTGAGCGTCGTGGTTTTACAATGAAAGGCGCTAAACTAATGAACGTATCTCGTGAATTAGCAGAAGAACACTATGCTGAACATAAAGAACGCCCATTCTTTGGAGAATTAGTTGACTTCATTACTTCTGGTCCTGTATTTGCAATGGTATGGGAAGGCGAAAACGTAATTCAATTAGCACGTATTATGATGGGTGCTACGAAACCAGAAGAATCTTCACCTGGTACAATCCGTGGTGACTATGCAGTTACAATTTCAGAAAACGTTATTCACGGTTCTGATTCACCTGAATCTGCTGAACGTGAAATTCAATTATGGTTCGGTAGCGAATTAGTATAATATAGCCTCTTAGAGCAACTATCATTTTCGATAGTTGCTTTTCTATTTTACTCTCGTTTAAATTTAGCTAAAATATATAGAACTACTTGTTTAAATTCAAAATTTCCTCAAATTATCTTAAATATAGGCTGATTTCATTAAAAATATTTTGAAATCAATAAAGATTCGATATAATGAATTTACGTCATATGAGGGGAAAGATGGAAAATGTCTGATTATGAACAGTTTATTGATGGTATAAAAAGAAAAACTGGAATTGATTTAAGTCTATATAAAGAAGCGCAAATGAAGCGGAGATTAACATCTTTATATGAGAAAAAGGGTTACCGTAATTTTACCGAGTTTTTACATGCATTAGAAAGAGATCGCGACCTAATGAATGAGTTTTTAGATCGCATGACGATTAATGTTTCAGAATTTTATCGTAATGCTAAACGTTGGGAAGTATTACAAAATAAAATTTTCCCTATGCTTCTAAAAACGAATCGAAAACTTAAAATTTGGAGTGCTGCCTGTTCAACAGGTGAGGAGCCTTATACAATATCTATGGTTCTCTCAAATCATTTACCACTAGCTCAAATAAATGTGCATGCCACGGATATTGATGAAAATGTAATCCAAAAAGCAAAGTTAGGATTATACCCTGAAAGATCACTTGCAGAAGTCCCAGCAGAAATGAAATCGAAATATTTTCATACAGAAGGTCAATTTTATAAGATTAAAGATGATATTAAGAAAACTGTTACATATAAAAAACATAATTTATTAAAAGATACTTATGAAACTAATTACGATTTAATCGTTTGTCGGAATGTAATGATTTACTTTACCGAAGACGCAAAGGATTTAATTTATCAGAACTTTAGTAAATCATTACGATCAGGAGGAATATTATTTGTTGGGTCGACAGAACAAATTTTTAATCCCTCCCGCTATGATTTTGAGGTAGAAGATACGTTTTTCTATCGTAAAAAGTAATGAGGGTATTAAGATAAAGGTAAGGATGCCCAGTATGGATAAGTGATTCCTAAGTTTTACGCTTTTCGTACAATGTGCGAGAAGCGTTTTTATATAAATTTTTCTATTTTTCAAAGCGCGAATAAGAAAATATAGAACAATCATTGGAAATATTCAGAAATCGCCATGTATTTTCGGTTATAATATGTTAAGATAAAAATTATTCATACTTTAGCGAGTTGAAGGGAGAAAGTGTTTTATGCGTTACTTAACAGCAGGGGAGTCACATGGTCCTCAATTAACTACTATTATCGAGGGGTTACCGTCCCTTTTACCAATAACTGCAGAGCAAATAAATTATGATTTAAAACGACGTCAAGGTGGACATGGTCGTGGAAGAAGAATGCAAATTGAAACAGATACTGTTGAGATTGTAGGTGGGGTTCGACATGGTAAAACATTAGGATCACCAGTTGCATTAGTTGTAAAAAATGATGATTGGAAGCATTGGACAAAAATTATGGGGGCAGATCCACTGCCAGAAGATATAGATCCAAATGAAATAAAACGTCAAGTATCACGTCCTCGCCCTGGACATGCTGATTTAGTAGGTGGTATGAAGTATGGACACCGCGATTTGCGTAATGTGTTAGAACGTTCTAGTGCACGGGAAACGACAGTGCGAGTGGCAGTTGGGTCCGTTGCAAAGGCATTACTTAAAGAACTTGGTATTTCTATTGTGTCACATGTTACTGAAATTGGTGGTATTAAGGCCGATACTTCAAAAGTAGAGGGTAAAACAATCGGTGAAATTCGCTCAATTGTTGAAAAGGATCCAGTATACTGTGTCGATCCATCTGCGTCTGAGAAAATGGTGCAATTGATTGATGATACAAAAAAAGAAGGAAATTCTATTGGTGGCGTTGTAGAAGTAATTGTTGATGGCATGCCAGCGGGTGTTGGTTCTTATGTACATTATGATCGAAAATTAGATGGTAAATTAGCTCAAGCAATGCTTTCAATTAACGCTTTTAAAGGTGTTGAATTTGGTTTAGGTTTTGAAATGGCTCGTATTAAAGGCTCAGAAGTTCATGATGAAATTTTATGGAACGAGGAAGAGGGCTATACTCGTCGTACGAACCGTCTAGGTGGTTTAGAAGGCGGTATGACAACAGGCATGCCAATCGTTGTAAGAGGAGTAATGAAACCTATTCCTACCCTATATAAACCGTTACAAAGTGTTGATATTGAAACAAAAGAACCATTTAAAGCGAGTGTGGAACGTTCCGATGCATGTGCAGTCCCTGCTGCTTCAATTGTTGCGGAAAATGTGATCGCATGGGAGATTGCAAAAGCAATTATAGAACAATTCCATAGCGATCAATTGCCACAATTAAAATCTCAGATTGATGAAATGCGTAAGTACGCGAAGGAGTTTTAATGATGCGAATTCCTGTAAAAGCTGCATCCCATGAATATGATGTAATGATTGGCTATGGCATTTTAAATGAAGCGATGAAATCAATTCAACCTATGATTGCAAAAGTAGATCAATGTATCGTCTTTACAGATGAAAACGTTTGGGCTGCACAGGGTGAATATTTTAAGGAACAATTTCCTTATAAATTTGATGTTTTCATTATGCCAGCTGGAGAATCATGTAAAAGCTTTGAAAACTACTTTTCAGCTCAATCCTTTCTACTAGAGAAAAAATGTACGAGAAAAAGCTTGTTATTCGCTTTTGGTGGTGGGGCTGTAGGTGATTTATCTGGCTTTGTTGCAGCAACCTATATGCGCGGGATTCCTTTTATACAGGTTCCGACAACGATTCTAGCTCATGATTCGGCAGTTGGAGGAAAAACAGCAATCAATCACCCACAAGGAAAAAATATGATTGGTGCGTTTTATCAGCCAATGGCAGTGATTTATGATACACAAATTTTGCAGTCATTGAGTAATAAAGAAATATTATCGGGCATGGCTGAAGTGATTAAACACTCAATGATTTCCAATGAACAATGGCTTAAAGAGCTTATGTCGCTCAATTCTATTACTCAATTAGATTCAACTATATTAGCAGAGCAGTTAAAAAAAGGGATTGAAGTTAAAGCAAGTATTGTTGCTCAGGATGAAACAGAACAATCTGTTCGCAAATTTTTAAACTTTGGGCATACATATGGTCATGCAATTGAAGCAGCAGCAGGATATGGTGGTATTGCTCATGGTGAGGCTGTAATGATTGGAATTGTGTATGCTTTACTGCTAAGTGAACGATATGGCAAAATTCACCGTGAATTTACAAAAGAGTTTTTGAAGTTTGCTTATAGTAATGGTTATCCATTTGCAGAAGTGAGCAATTATTCATTTGAAAAACTAGAGATGTTTTTACTAAAAGATAAAAAAGTAGAGTATGGTACACTAAATTTCGTTTTATTAGAGGATATTGGAAAGCCATACGTACAAAAAGTAGAATTATCGGAATGTAGAGAAATAGATCACCAGTATCGTAACCTAATTATGGAGGTATGCAAATGATTCGTGGGATAAGAGGTGCAACAACAGTTGAAGCAAATCAGCCAGATGAAATTTTAAGTGAAACTGCAAAATTAGTACTGGAAATAGCAAAAGAAAACACACTACAACCAGAAGATATCATTTCAGTACTTATTTCTACGACACCTGATATTAATACTGCTTTCCCAGCTAAAGCAGTTCGAACTTTAGAGGGTTGGCAGTACGTACCAACGATGTGTATGCATGAAATGAATGTTCCAGGTGCACTACCTCTCTGTATACGTGTTTTGATGCACGTAAATACAGACGTCAAACAAAAAGAAGTTCGACATGTTTATTTGAATGGTGCAGTCGTTTTAAGACCAGATTTAGTTAAATAGATTTGATAGGGAGACGTTTAATATGAAATGGAAACAACAGATCAATGGTATGAAGGCTTATCAGCCAGGAAAACCAATTGAAGAAGTAAAAAAAGAATATGGCTTAGATGAGGTTGTGAAACTAGCATCGAACGAAAATCCATATGGTTTTTCTCCAAGGATAAAAGCCTTTTTACAAAACGATCATACAAACCATGCAATTTATCCTGATGGCTATGCACAAAACTTACGTACATCTGTTGCCAATCATTTAGGTGTAAAGGAAACACAACTTATGTTTGGGAATGGTTCAGATGATTTAATTGCGATTGTGACTCGTGCATTACTATATCCTGGTGTAAATACAGTAATGGCACATCCTTCATTTTCTCAATATAGCCACAATGCTGAAATAGAAGGTGCTGAAGTTCGTAAAGTACCCCTAAAGGATGGAGTCCATGATTTAAATTCAATGCTTGAAGCAATTGATGATAATACATCTGTTGTTTGGGTATGTAATCCAAATAATCCAACAGGTACTATCGTTTCTGATGGAGAATTAGATAATTTCATTAAGAACGTTCCTTCAGACGTATTAATCGTTTTAGATGAGGCGTATTACGAGTACGTGCAGTCCTCAAAATTTAAAAATACATTACATTATGTTAATGAATATCCTAATGTGATCATTATGAGAACATTCTCTAAAGCATATGGACTTGCTTCATTCCGTGTAGGTTATGCGATTGCACAAGAGGATACAATTGCGAAATTAGATCCAGTCCGTGCACCATTCAATAATACGATTTTAAGTCATAAGGTTGCGATGATTGCTTTAACTGATCAAGAATTTTTACAACAATGTTTAGAAAAAAATGAAGCTGGTAAAAAACAATTTGTCGAGTTTTGTGAAAAACATAAGTTGCACTATTATCCTTCTGAAACAAATTTCATTTTATTTGAAGTAAAAGCTGATAGTGATGTCGTTTTCAAAGAAATGATGAAGCGTGGATTTATCATTCGAAGTGGCAATGCCCTTTCATCACCTGGTTATATCCGTGTCACTATCGGAACTCAACAACAAAATGCTAAATTCCTAAATTTACTTGAAGAAGTTTTAAAAGAACAAGGAGTATTTGCATGACACGAAATGTATTCGTCATAGGTTTAGGTTTAATTGGAGGATCGATTGCACTTTCCTGTCAAAAAGCTCCTGAAACTAAAGTGTTTGGCTATGACGTCCAAGAAAAGACAAGAGAATTAGCAGCGGCATTAAATATAGTTCATGAAGTTGTTGAGGATGTTGAGCATGCGGCTAGTATGGCAGATGTGATCATTTTCGGAACGCCCGTAAATGCAACATTATATTGGATGGATGAATTGAAAAATTGGAAGTTAAAACCAAATGTAATTATCACAGATACTGGAAGCACGAAAAGTCTAATCATGGAAAAAGCTGTAGAACTTAGAGAAAAGGGTATTACCTTTATCGGCGGACACCCGATGGCAGGTTCTCATAAAAGTGGCGTCTCCGCAGCAAAGCAATATTTGTTTGAAAATGCTTATTACATCCTAACACCTTTTGACGATGAGGATGGAAATCAAATTATCAAACTTGAACAACTATTAAAGTTTACACTTGCAAAAATTGTTAAAGTTGATGCTCGTGAACATGATCATATGACAGCCGTTGTAAGTCATTTTCCACATATTGTTGCAGCATCTCTTGTTCATCAACTTAACTTTGAGAAGGAAAAATATCCTATGACATCCTTACTTGCAGCTGGAGGATTTCGGGATATTACACGTATTGCATCATCCAATCCATCGATCTGGAGAGATATTACACTCCAAAATCGTAATGAGTTAATTCATCAACTTGATGCTTGGCAAAATGAAATGAATCGTGTTAAATCCTTACTGCTAAGTAACGATGATCAATCGATTGAACAATATTTTGAAATTGCGAAAAATGTTCGAGATCAACTGCCGATTACAACTGGAGTATTTTATACAACCTACGATCTATATATTGATATACCAGACTATCCAGGGATAATTTCACAGGTAACAGGGTATTTAGCTGAAGAACGTATTAGTATAACAAATATACGAGTTATTGAAGCACGTGAAGATATATTCGGGATTTTAGTGATTAGCTTCCAAACGAATGATGATCGAGAAAAAGCGATGAATTGCTTGGAAAGACGTACAAAATTTGAAATGTATATATCTTAAAATTTATGCTTATAGCAAAGCTTGAAAGGAGTAATCTCCCAAATGACAAAATCGCAAGTGCTACATTACAATAAACCATCTTTAAAGGGTTCTATTACTGTCCCAGGCGACAAATCCATTTCTCATCGATCAGTTATGTTTGGTGCTATTGCAGAGGGAAAAACAACAGTTAGTGGTTTTTTACTTGGAGAGGATTGCTTAAGCACAATTGATTGTTTTCGTAAACTAGGTGTTGAAATTAAAATTGATGATACAAATGTTACGATAAATAGTGCAGGAATAGATGCGTGGGAAGAACCAAAAGAGGTATTATATACGGGGAATTCAGGTACGACAACAAGATTAATGCTTGGTATTTTATCTGGGACAAACCTACATACAGTCATGACAGGCGATTCTTCAATTGGAAAGCGTCCAATGCGGCGTGTAGCAGACCCTTTACGATTAATGGGAGCACAAATTTCTGGACGGGAAAATGGACAATATACACCTTTAGCGATTCAAGGAACACAATTAAAAGCGATCGACTATACAATGCCAGTAGCAAGTGCCCAAGTAAAGTCGGCTATACTATTAGCCGGGCTTCGAGCAGAAGGAATTACAATTGTTCGTGAAAAAGAAGTATCTCGTGATCATACTGAACGTATGTTAAAGCAATTTGGTGGAAATATTCAGGTCGACAATGGGGTCATCTCCTTAGAAGGTGGTCAAAAATTGACAGGTACTCATGTTTCAGTTCCTGGAGATATTTCATCTGCCGCATTCTTTTTAGTTGCTGGAGCTATCGTTCCTAATAGTGAAATTACAATGCATAACGTTGGGGTAAATCCTACACGTGCAGGTATTATTGAAGTGTTAAAGGAGATGGGAGCAGATTTAACCATCAAGATTGAGGATGAAAATGCAGCTGAACCAACTGCAACATTAACAGTCAAAACATCTTCCTTAAAAGCAACTACAATTGAAGGCGATATTATTCCTCGATTAATCGATGAAATACCAATACTAGCTTTATTAGCTACACAAGCAGAAGGCACAACGGTTATTCGCAATGCTGAAGAACTAAAAGTGAAAGAAACTGACCGTATAGTGGCTGTTGTAGATGAACTGAAAAAATTAGGAGCGAAAATTGAAGCAACTGATGATGGGATGATAATCCATGGACCTTCAAAATTAACTGGTGCAAGTTTAAAATCTTACGGAGATCATCGTATTGGCATGATGGGTGCAATTGGTGCACTTATTACCGAATCACCAGTTGAAATTGATGATGTTGATTGCATTGCAGTATCTTATCCAACATTTTTTCTTCATTTAGAAAACTTAATAAACGAATAAAAGGTCAAAACTCTCCATGTTCATAGGAGGGTTTTTTCTTGTTTCGTTTCTTCATCTCATGTAGCATAATGATTGATGTAGGAAAGAGAAAAGGTGAAAAAATTGACTAAAATAGTAAATGAAATGTTAGATGCAATTCAAAACGGAAACCTAAAGCAGGTGGATGCATATATAGAACAATTACTGTTAAATGAAACACCAGAGCAACAATACGAGATTGCGAATTTGTTTATGCAATATGGTTACATGAACGAAGCAAAAAAAGTGTTAGAACATTTGCAGTTTTTATTCCCTGATGAGGCTCAAATTGCTATTGATAAAGCATCAGTATTAATTGAATTAGGCGAAGAGGATGAAGCATTAGAATTATTAATGGGGGTATCATCAGACTCCCCTGAATATCCACAAAGTCTACTATTATTAGCCGATTATTATCAAATGCAAGGGCTATATGAGGTTGCAGAAAAACAAATTAATGAAGCGATTGGTTTATTACCAAATGAACCATTACTCCTTTTTGCTAAAGCAGAGCTATTATTTGAAACAGGTAGATTCTCAGAAGCAACGCGTATTTATGAGGAGCTTCATGAAAATGATAAAACAATCGGTGGAGTTTTAATAGCTGAAAGGTTAGCTGAGGTTTATAGAGCAGGTGGTGCTTATGAGACGTCATTAGAGTACTACATGGAAGCACTTGAAGAAAAAATGACACCTGATTTATTGTTTGGATCAGGCTATGCAGCATTTCAATCAGAAAAATATGAACTTGCTACAAATCAACTAGAAGATTTAAAAGAGTTAGATCCTGACTATTTTAGTGCATATCTTTTATTAGCAGAAAGCTATGCCATGATCGAAAATAATAAAAAAGCGTATCAAGTTATTCAAGAAGGCATCCAGCGTGACGAATTTGAAAAATCATTCTATTTATTTGCCGGAAAAATGGCATTGAAAAACGGATTACTTGAAGAGGCGATTGAGCATTTGCAACAAGCAATTGCACTCGATCCAGAATACATGGAAGCAATTGTTGTCATCATGTCGATTTATGCAAATGAAGAACGCATTCAAGAAATAATAGATTTATATGAAGAAATGGAACGTAATCAATTTAGTTTTAGCGCAATCCTACCATATGTTGCTGAAGCATATGCAAAAGATGAGCAGTATGAACGTGCATACGAAATTTATAAAGTAGCATATAATGATTTTAAAGAAGAGCCGTCGTTTTTGGAAAAATATTGTTATTTCTTGATAGAAGAGGGCAAAAGAAATGAAGCTCGAGAAGTAGTGGAGTTATTAATTGCACTTGAACCATCAGAACAACAATGGATTGAATTGCTCGACACTCTTGAATAAAGGGAGGGATAGGTTGTGACTTCTTCCGTTCCACTGGTTGATAAAAAAGCATTCGTTAGGTGGTTTTTAAAAAATTATCAGTTAAAGCGAAGAGAATGCGTTTGGATTTTAAATTATTTGTTAAGTAATGACAATTTGCTAGAGAATATTCATTTTGTTGAGGAAGCACATTATTGTCCTCGAGCTATAGTCATGTCAAGTGTTGAATCAAATGGTGTTCCGTTTCGTTTTTATAAAGGTAACATTATGACAAGTGATGCTGAAAAATCATTCCACGATTTACGGCTTCACCCAAATGAAAGTATGTATATCCAATTAAATTTTCCTAATATACCTCCTAGTACGCAATATTTAGCGGTTTTAGAGGAAAATCCATACATGCCGAAATACCTTCACATATGTGAAAAGGATAGAGTGATAGCTGAAGAATTGTTAAATAGCAGTATGTTGGCGTTTCAAGAAGAAAAAATATTAAAAGAAATTGATGATGCATTAGACGAAGGCGATAAAGAAAAATTTTATGAGCTATCAAACTTATTGCAAGCATTAAAACAAACTTCTAAAAATATGTAAATCAAATACAGTAGGGGAGAACCTCTACTGTATTTGAATGTCTATTCTTGCTCATTGATTCACAAGAATTTATAAAAAATAATTTTAAATTAAAAATTATTGCATTAAATCATACCCGTTACAAAAAACTAATTGTACATAATTGGAGGGCTATCTATGTTTTTTAATGTTAAAGATGTAAGTGAGTTTCAAAACAATAAAGAATTTATCGATACTGTCATTATTCCTTTGCTTTCAATAAATCTTACAGAAAATATGATTAAACAATCCAGTTCAGCGACAGAATATTTAATGTCACTTACTGCATTCATTGAGCAACAATTTAAAGGTCGCCTCATGTTAATGCCGCCATTTTCTTATACAGAGGAAACGAAAGATGATTTATCTCTTGTAAATTTAAAAGAAGCTTTTCAAAACGCGGGCTTTAAACACGTATTGTTCATTACATGTGATCATTATTGGACAAGCTATAATGAAGATTTGGATGTTATATGGTTGCCTTCAATTCCTTTAGAATCAATGGATAAGACAGTAAAGAAAACAATATTGGAAGATCAGTTAAAACAGGTAATTCCCGTCTTATCTTCCAAATGGTCTCAGGGCTAGAAATTAGTTTCATTAAATGTTCACAATCTTACCAAATCATTCAGAATGCTATATTGACCAACCTATTTTATTGATATATCATAGATATGTCCTAGTATTACTATTTGTAAAAGTATGTCCGTTGGACTGACCTTTTAGTTAGAGGGGGGAAAAGGATGAGTAACAATCGAGTTACAAGACGTCAATTTCTAAACTATACTTTAATGGGTGTAGGTGGATTTATGGCGGCTGGTGTATTAATGCCAATGGTGCGTTTTGCAATAGATCCAGCTCTACAAGTAAAAGCAGAAGGTGATTTTGTACAAACTAGCACAAAGATTGCTGATATTACCGAAGAACCAGTTAAAGTTGATTTCACTTTTGAACAAGTTGACGCTTGGTACAAATCTGATGTTACTGAAGCAGCATGGGTGTACAAAAATGGAGACACAATCGTCGCCCTTTCACCAGTATGTAAACATTTAGGTTGTACAGTAAACTGGGCAGGAGACTCTGCTCACCCAGATCAATTCTTCTGCGCTTGCCACGGTGGTCGTTATGAGAAAACTGGTAAAAATGTACCGAACACACCACCAACTGGTCCGTTAGACGAGTATGAAGTAGCGGAAAAAGATGGATATTTAATGCTTGGGAAAAAAATAGCAAATACTTTAGTTTAATTAGTTAGGGGGTAGACAATTGTGCTAAACAAAATTTATGATTGGGTCGATGAACGATTAGATATTACTCCAATTTGGCGTGATATTGCCGACCATGAAGTGCCAGAGCACGTTAACCCTGCACATCACTTTTCTGCATTCGTTTACTGTTTCGGTGGATTAACATTCTTTGTTACAGTTATTCAGATTTTATCCGGTATGTTCTTAACTATGTATTATGTACCAGACGTAGAGAATGCATGGAAATCAGTTTACTATTTACAAAACGAAGTAGCTTTCGGTGAAATCGTTCGCGGTATGCACCACTGGGGAGCTTCATTAGTTATCGTAATGATGTTCTTACATACGCTTCGAGTATTCTTCACAGGTTCATATAAAAAACCTCGTGAGTTAAACTGGATTGTAGGTGTTTTAATTTTCTGTGTAATGTTAGGCTTAGGGTTCACAGGATATTTACTTCCTTGGGACATGAAAGCATTGTTTGCAACGAAAGTAGGTCTTGAAATTGCAGGATCTGTGCCGTTTATAGGGGATTTAGTTAAAATCCTATTAGCAGGTGATGCTGAAATTATCGGTGCTCAAACGTTAACACGTTTCTTTGCAATCCATGTATTCTTCTTGCCTGCTGCACTATTTGCATTACTAGCAGCTCACTTTATTATGATTCGAAAACAAGGTATTTCCGGACCACTATAATCCGAGCAAATGTCTTAATGATTTACTAAAGGAGGGGACTCTATGCATCGCGGAAAAGGAATGAAGTTCGTTGGTGATTCCCGTATTAAGTCAAATAACCGTATGGTGAATCAACCAAAAGATTATTCCGAGTATCCTGGTAAAACGGAAGCATTCTGGCCTGATTTCTTATTAAAAGAATGGATGGTTGGTGCTGTATTTTTAATCGGTTATTTATTATTAACTGTTGCACACCCATCACCACTTGAAGGTCCAGCAGATCCAACAAATGCTGCATATATTCCGTTACCAGACTGGTACTTCTTATTCTTGTATCAATTGTTAAAGTACACATATGCATCAGGTCCATATAATATTATTGGTGCTATTGTTATTCCAGTATTAGCTATCGGCGCATTAATGTTAATGCCGTTTTTAGATAAAGGACCAGAACGTCGTCCATCAAAACGACCAATTCCTACTGCTATGATGTTACTTGCAGTAGCTGCTATGTTCTACTTAACTTGGGAGTCAGTAGTAAACCATGACTGGGAAGCTGCAGCTCAACAAGGTCAAATTTCTGATAAAGACTTAGGTTTATTACCAGATGTTGAAATTGATGAAACAGCACCAGGTTATGAGATTTACCAAGCTCAAGCTTCATGTATCGGTTGTCACGGTGGTGACTTAGCAGGAGTGAGTGGTCCTATGTTATTAGGTAACGAACTTACTGCTGATGAGGTTGCTGAAGTTATTAAAAACGGTCGTGGTGCAATGCCAGCAGGTGCTTTCCAAGGTACTGAAGAAGAGCTTCAACAATTAGCTGAGTTTATCGCAAGCTTAAAAGAAGCTGAATAATCTAATTTTTATAAAGAGAGTCAGGAAACTGACTCTCTTTCATTTTTATTAAAGCGCTTTACTATACAGTCTATTCACAGTTTTGTAAAATATAGTTATACATATAATTTCTTAAAATACATATATTCAAACTAATGTTCAGATTATGACAAAAAATTTTAAAAAGTTTATTGAACCTTTTCAATATAAAAACCATATAGAAACAGAGGTAACAATATGCAGTTGTTAACAAAAATTTGGTACTTATTAACACATAAATCTTTTTTAACCTTATTATTGATTGTAAATGTTTCTGGAACAGTCTACGGTTATATTTGGTATAGATGGCAGTTGGCTATTACTGAGCCTCAATTTTTCATTTTTGTACCAGACAGTCCAACGGCTAGTTTATTTTTCTCGATTGCAATTATCGGTTGGTTGTTTGGGAAAAACTTTAAATTAATTGAAGCCTTGGCATTAATTACATTAGTAAAATATGGTCTTTGGGCAGTTGTGATGAATTTATGGACATTAGTGGAGGTAGGATATATCGAGCCAGAAGGATGGATGTTAGTATTTTCCCATTTTATGATGGCAGTTCAAGCAATTTTATACATTGGTAAATATAAATACACATATGTACACGTAATGGTTGCTGCAATATGGACATTGCATAATGATGTAATTGACTATGTGTATGGACAAATGCCAATTTATAGTAATATTACAAAATATGCGAATCATATCGGCTATTTTACATTTTGGTTATCTATTGCCTGTATCACAATCGCATATTTTGCTTATAACAGGAAAGAATATTTGCGAAAACTATAAACAATTATTAAAATTAAAATATATGAATAATTAAGAAGAAAGGGAGAGAATAATTTGTCAGCAGGAATGTATATAATTTACTTTCTAATTATTTTAATATTGCCGATTTATGCTCAGCTAAAAGTTAAAAGTACTTACAAGAAATTTTCGCAGGTACCAGCCCAAAAAGGAATGACAGGGGCTCAAGTAGCTCGTATGATTCTTGATAATCACGGATTATATGATGTTCGTGTAGTGCCAACACAGGGGGTATTATCTGATCATTACAACCCTGCAACAAAAACAGTGGCACTATCTGAAGACAATTATTACAATACTTCATTAGCTGGTACTGCTGTTGCAGCACATGAAGTGGGGCATGCAATTCAGCATAAAGAAGCATATTCATTTTTAACACTACGCTCAAAATTAGTACCTGTTGCAAATATTTCTTCTAATGCATCGTGGATATTTGTGTTGATTGGAATTTTTGCATCACAATCTGGTTTTCTTCTAGCGGGTATTGCTTTATTAGCAGTAGGTGTAGTGTTCCAAATTGTTACACTACCAGTTGAATTTGATGCTTCGAAACGGGCAATGAATGAAGTTGTAGCACTTGGAATTATAAGTAATAACGAAGAACGTAGCGCGAAGAAAGTTTTAAGTGCAGCAGCGATGACATATGTTGCAGCAGCAGCCGTTGCTGTTTTAGAGTTAGTACGATTAATTTTAATTTATACAAATATGAGATCAGAGGACTAGATCTGAAAGATAAGTTAAGTAAAGGGAATTTAACTAGACTAAATTTATAAATAGCTTGAAGTGTGGGTAAGGTCAATTGTGACTTTGTCTACACTTTTTTATATGGAAAAATTAACTACAAATTAACGTACTTAATAATAATACCTTTCAATTTTAGGTAAAACACACGCTTTTTCCTTTTTATAGATTAATAGAATCAAGTTTAATAAATTCCCCCTACTTTTAATATGATGTGATAAGTAGAACTAGGGATGGAGTTCTACAATAAATGAACCAAAGGGGGAGCGTATGAAGCTGGATGTTGGGAAGATGATGTTTTTTGGTTTTATTACTTTTCTCGTCATTGTTGCACTCTCAATATATTCTGGAATTTTAACCTATGACATATTAAATGATTATTTAGTAGAAGAAGAAAATAAATCATTTAATATAAATGATTAATACTTTACTAATTCCGTTGCTTCAGAAAAAATGGTTTGGCTACAAGTCAAGCCATTTCAGAGTGTCATCAAAATCCCTCGAGAGTTGCACCTCTTGAGGTATTTTGTCTTTGTATTGGCGATAACAGAGTATTAGAAGCGTTCCACTACTATATTAGCTAAATATAAGTCGTTTCGTTACAGGTGTGAAGACTCCTACGGGAACAGCACGAGCCGAAGCACCCGGACTGAGTGTAGCCAGGGAGAAGGCTGAGGTCGTGCCCGTGGAAAGCGTAGCGCCTATAACAGAAACCGAAGATTTCTTAATATGTATTTTAAATAGAAAAAACTGCAGACAATCTCAAATTTTTGAGTTTGTCTGCAGTCTGCACTTTTTTAATCATCAATTCTGAAGCCTTCGCCAGTTACATCTTTTACTTCGGTAATGGAGACAAATGCCTTAGGATCGATGGAACGGACAATGGATTTTAAACGTACAATTTCATTTCTCCCAACTATACAATATAAAACATCCTTAGACTGCTTTGTATAGTGACCGTATCCATGGAACACTGTAATCCCTCTTTCCATTTTGTTAGAAATGGCATCTGCAATTTCATCAGGGTTACTCGAAATTATTAAAGCAGCTTTTGCGGAATATGCACCTTCTTGAACAAAATCAATTACCCTCGTACCTACAAATACCGCCACAAGTGTATACATCATAGAACGTTCATCAAGGAATGTTGCCCACGATGCAAGTAAAACAAATGCATCAAAGATAAACATTGTTTTTCCCATAGTCCAACCAATGTATTTATGTGATAGTCGTGCGATAATATCAACCCCACCAGTAGTACCGCCACAACGAAATATAATTCCCAACCCTATTCCGACAAACACACCTGCAAATAGGGAAGCTAGAAGTAAATCATTTTGCAAATGAACTTCAAACTGATATTCTTGAAACACTCTTAGAAATATTGAAACCGAAATTGTTCCTATTAAGGTATAGATCAATTGTTTGTAGCCAAGTAGCTTCCAACCTAAAATGAACATTGGAATATTTAAAATCAAATTCCATAGTGATGGGTCCCAATTTAGTGTAAAATATAAAATTAATGTAATTCCACTAAATCCACCTTCTCCAAGTCCATTTTGCATATTAAAGTGTACGAATCCAAAGCTAAAGATAGCTGATCCGAGTATTATACCTATAATTTCTCGAATTTTAAAAACCTTCACTTCCTTACCTCCCTAAATTGTGGAAATACATGAAAAATACTCTAATAACCAAACTTATTATGTTTCATTTTTCATCTTTTGACAACAGTATGTCAAATTATATAGGATGTTATTAGGAGTGATATAATGTCTAGTGGGTTAACGATGGAACAATTACAAAAAAGAGTAGACAATTACATAGGAAAATTTGAAGAAGGATACTTTCCCCCATTTGAGTTGTTAGCTAGACTTACAGAAGAGCTTGGAGAATTATCACGTGAAGTTCAGCATGCTTATGGACATAAAAAGAAAAAATCAACTGAAGCTAGGTATAGTATTGAAGAAGAATTGGGTGATTTTTTCTTCATGTTAGTATGTTTTGCTAATGCAGAAAACATTCAATTAGATCAAGCATTATTAAAAGCTATAGACAAATTTGAAACAAGAGACAAAGATCGTTGGACTAGAAAGGACGAAATGAAATGACAATCCGAGTGGCTATCGCGGGAGCAAGAGGGAGAATGGGGTCAGAAGCTGTTAAAGCTGTAAGTAATAAAGAAGGTATGGAATTAGTGGCGGCGTTGGACTATAAGCATGTTGGTGATAGTTTAGGCGAACTAGCCATGTTCCCACCTCATTTAAACGTTCCAATTTATACAAATCTTACACAGCTCATTGAAGATGAGAAACCGGATGTATTAATTGACTTAACAAATCCAGAGTCAGTATATGAGCATACAAAAGAAGCACTCTTACATAACGTAAGACCTGTAGTAGGTACTACAGGCTTTACAGAGAGCCAACTAGAAGAACTTAAAAAACTTTCAGAAAATAATAAAGTTGGCTGTATTATAGCACCTAATTTTGCAATTGGTGCAATACTCATGATGAAATTCGCAAAAGAAGCGGCCAAATATTTACCAAATGTTGAGATCATCGAGTTACATCACGACCGAAAATTAGATGCACCTTCTGGAACTGGGTTAAAAACTGCTCAATTAATTGCAGAAGTTCGTAATGAACAGAAACAAGGTCATCCAAACGAAAAAGAAACAATTGCTGGAGCTCGTGGTGCAGACTTTGAAGGAATGAGAATTCATTCTGTACGTTTACCAGGGCTTGTTGCTCATCAGGAAGTGTTATTTGGTGGCGACGGACAAATGCTAACAATTCGTCATGATTCATATAATCGTGAATCTTTTATGGGCGGGGTTCTTTATTGTGTTGAAGCGGTCATGACAATAGAAGATTTAGTATATGGGCTCGAAAATCTTATCTAATTACTGTTGTAACTATTTCCATTAGATTAGTGAATAAATAAATCTTTGCTTAATTGAAAAAGAATGGGATGAAGAAAATGAAAATAGCCTTAATTGCACATGATCATAAAAAAGATAGTCTTGTTGAATTCGCAATCGCATATAAAGAAATATTACAACAACACGAGCTGTACGCGACAGGAACTACTGGACAAAGAATTCAGGATGAGGTTGGATTAAAACTTACAAGATTTCGTTCAGGACCACTTGGAGGAGATCAACAAATAGGTTCTATGATTGCAAATAACGACATGGATATGGTTGTATTTTTCCGTGATCCGTTAACAGCACAGCCTCATGAACCAGATGTAACTGCGCTTGTACGTTTATGTGATGTATACCATATTCCTCTTGCAACGAATATGGGAACTGCTGAAATTTTATTAAAGGGTTTAGAAGAAGGCTTTGTAGACTGGCGATTAATTCAAGAAAGAAGAAAGTAAATATTTAAGAACAATCATTAGGTACTGAATAGTGTGTCAAATCTTCTTGCGGATGTTACCGATTTGTATTGGTATTACGTTAGAGTTACTAAACATATCAGTAACAATATTGTACTAAGTGTAATTGATTGACAATGTTGTTTATTTTATATATCTATAAATAACCTAGTCATTTAAATGAAATTAGTAAAAGAGAGAGGATGAAACGTCGGATGAAAAAATTAAAAATTGGTATTACATGTTATCCAACTGTTGGTGGGTCAGGTGTTATTGCAACAGAACTAGGGAAAATGCTTGCAGAGCGTGGACACGAAATACATTTTATAACATCCAGTGTACCTTTTCGGTTGAAGAAAATATATCCGAACGTATTTTTCCATGAAGTAGAAGTCAATAATTATTCAGTATTTCAATATTCACCATATGATATTGCTTTAGCAAGTAAAATGGCGGATGTTATAAAAAGTGAAAAATTAGATTGTATACATGTGCACTATGCAATCCCACATGCGGTATGTGCGGTTTTAGCCCGTGAGATTTGTGGTGAAAACATTGGCATAATCACTACTTTACATGGCACTGATATATCTGTATTAGGGCAAGATTCAACTCTTTCCCATGCAATAAAATACGGCATTGAAAAATCAGATATTGTTACAGCGGTTTCGAATTCTTTAAAAGAGCAAACTTACGAGTTAATTGATACGACAAAAGAAATCGAAACGATTTATAATTTTGTAGATGATACGGTGTTTAGACCGATCGATGCAGGAAATTTAAAAGAGCAATTCGGTATTAAGGAAAATGAACGTGTTATCATTCATGTTTCAAACTTCAGAAAAATAAAGAACCTACCTGATGTTATTCATACATTCCTAAAAATCAGGGAGCAAATGCCTTCTAAATTACTACTTGTAGGGGATGGTCCTGAAAAGAACCGTGTAATGGATTTAGTAAAATACTCACCTTATAAACAGGACATTCTATTTTTAGGAAAACAAGAAAATGTAGAAGAGCTTTTTTCGATTAGTGACCTAATGCTATTACTATCAGAAAAAGAATCCTTTGGTTTAGTGTTATTAGAAGGAATGGCATGTGGAGTTCCAGGTATAGGAACTGCTGTAGGAGGTATACCTGAAGTGATTGAACATGGTGTAAATGGGTATATAGTTCCTTTAGGTGGCGTAGAGCAAGCGGCGGATTACGCGCTTGAACTTTTATCTGACGAAGAGAAATTAAATGATTTTAGAAGAGCTGCAATTTCAGCATCTCAAACAAAATTTAATTCAAAGCTTATTATCGATCATTATGAACAGCTATATGAACGTTTGGCGGTACTGAGAGTATGATTGAAAACAAAGACTGGCAAGCTGCAATTCGCGTAATTGAAAAAATTGAAAAAGCAGGTTTTGAAGCGGTAGTCGTTGGTGGTGCAGTTCGTGATTTTTTACTAAAACAACAGGTACATGATGTCGACGTAGCGACTAGTGCTATGCCAAATGAAATTAAAAAAATATTTTCATCCACTGTAGATATAGGGATTGCTCATGGAACAGTACTAGTGCTAGATGAAGGGCAACCAATTGAAGTCACAACTTATCGTACAGAGGGAATCTATATTGATTTTCGTAAACCTGAAGAAGTTACATTTGTAAAGAGTTTAGAAAAAGATTTACAACGTCGTGATTTTACGATTAATGCAATGGCTATGACCAAAAATGGTGAATTAATTGATATATATGGTGGGAAAGACGATATCGAACATCAAATCATTCGTGCAGTTGGGGACCCAAATTCAAGATTTAGAGAAGATGCCCTTCGAATGTTGAGAGCAGTACGCTTTAGTGCACAACTTGGTTTTGCATTAGAGAAAAATACATTAAAAGCCATTCAGCAGGATAGTGAACTAATTGAATTTATTGCTAAAGAGCGAATTCATATGGAATTATCTAAAATGTGGATGACCCAGAATGTTTATGCTGGTGTGAAAGCATTGATTGATAGTAATTTAGCTAAATATTTAAAAGGGAATTTCCGAAAAACATTAGAAGATTGGAAGTATTTTAATTCTTATCGTTCTGAGGTAGGTTGGGCATATCTTTGTCTATTAAATAGATCAAATTTAAGTGAAATCATTGATTTTTATAAGCTTTCCAACAGAGAAAAAAACTTTATTCGCACTGTTTTAAATTGCTACCAATCATTACTTAATCATTGGAATGAGCTAGATTATTTCCAATATGATTTATCTACATTAGAGGTAGCCTACGATTTTGCAATATGGCAACAAAAGAAAGTTCCTTTCAGAAAAGAGCATATTGCTCTTGTAAAATCCAGTTTACCAATCCAATCACTAAACCAATTAGCTGTGAATGGCACTCACTTTAAAGAGTGGACGTCAAAAAAAGGTGGTCCATGGATGAAAGTTGCATTAGATGCTGCACTAGTTGCTGTATTAAAAGGTCAAGTTAAAAACGACGAACAACATTTGAAGGAATGGTTTTTAAATGAATTTAACATTGAAGGATGAAATACTGAAACGCTTTCTTTCAGCAAATGGGGAACCATTATCTGGTCAACAACTTGGAGAAGAATTTGGAATATCACGAACGGCTATCTGGAAACATATGCAAACATTACAGGATGAGGGGTATACCTTCGATACGATAAAGAAAAAGGGATATGTACTAGTGTCAACACCAGATCGGGTGGATCCTGCACGTATTTCAAATTATTTAGCAACGAATCGTTTAGGCCAATCCATCCACTACTTTGAAGACTGTACGTCAACTCAAACAATTGGCCATGAATTGGCTCGTAATGGAGCAGTTGATGGAACGGTTATTATTGCAGAAAGTCAGTCTAAAGGTAAAGGCCGAATGGCACGACATTGGGAGTCTACAAAAGGAAAAGGAATTTGGATGACGGTCATTATTCGTCCGAATGTGTTACCACATCAAGCACCGCAATTTACACTTGTAGTTGCCGTTGCTGTCGTAAACGCCATTAAATCTTTATACAACCATATTCATCCGGAAATTAAATGGCCGAATGACATTTTAATTAATGGTAAAAAATGCACTGGGATTTTAACGGAAATGATTGCTGAAATCGACCAAGTGCAAGCGTTACTTATTGGTATTGGAATAAACGTTAATCAACAGTCTTCGGATTTTCCTGAGGAACTTCAAAACATTGCGACATCTCTTTCAATAGAAGAAAATGAATCACTAGATAGAGCTGTATTAATAGCAACTATATTAAACTATTTAGAGAAATATACGGATTTATACGTACAGCATGGTTTCAGCCCGATTAAAATTTTATGGGAAGAAGCATCTGGAACAATTGGAAAGAGAATTAAAGCAACAACGTTGAAAGAAGTCATTGAAGGTCTAGCCATTGGGATTACGGAAGATGGTATTTTAGAAATTCAGTTAGACAATGGTGACATAAAAAGAGTCTATTCTGCAGATATCGAATTAAGCTAGTGCAAATTTATGAATCTACTTAATAACTGTACGTTTTCTTATAAAGCTGATATAGTAACGGTATGGACAGTATCTTATAGAACTGTACCTTCATTTTGTTACTATTAAAAAAACAGTCTGCCTTGATCTATTAAGACAAGGACGGGAGAAAACGTTCGCGTTAATGAATCATTTTTAAATGACGCTACCCTTCTGTCCAAATTTTCGACAGAAGGGTATTTTTTGTTTTCTTCTTATATTGAAAAGGAGAGGAAAAATGAAAACGACGAGTGATTTTTTAAAAATGAAAGCAAATGGTGAAAAAATTGTTATGATTACGGCTTATGATTTTCCAGCTGCAAAATTTGCGGAAGAAGCAAAGGTCGATATGATTTTAGTTGGGGATTCATTAGGCATGGTTGTCCTTGGCTATGATTCAACTGTACCCGTGACAGTTGAAGATATGATTCACCATGCAAAAGCAGTTCGTCGAGGTGCGAAGGATACTTTTGTTGTTGTGGATATGCCATTTGGTTCTTATCATGGAGACTCAAACGACACATTGAAAACAGCGGTACGAATGATGCAAGAAACGGGGGCAGATGCTTTAAAACTTGAAGGTGCTGGTGAAGTAATTGAAGTGATAAAAAAATTAACGAATGCAGGGATCCCAGTCGTTTCCCATTTAGGTTTAACGCCACAGTCTGTTGGTGTGTTTGGGGGATATAAAGTTCAGGGGAAAACGGCTGAACAAGCAAAAAAATTAATAGATGATGCAAAGCTATGTGAAGCGGCAGGAGCTTGCGGGATTGTTTTAGAATGCATTCCACATCAATTAACAGAAGCAGTAACGAGTGAATTAATCATTCCAACTATCGGTATAGGAGCAGGTCCAGAGGCAGATGGTCAGGTGCTCGTTTTCCATGATTTATTAAAATATGGAAGTCACCATATACCAAAGTTTGCACAAAGCTTTTCATTTGTAGGTGAAGAGATTATGCGCGGTGTTAAAGGATACACCGATGCTGTTCGGGATGGTTCGTTCCCAACGCTAGCTCAAAGCTTTACGATGAAGGATGAAGAGTTATCGCAAATTTATGGAGGCGCAAAATAATGAACGTAGTAAAAACGATTGCAGAGTTAAAAGCGTTCGTTAACGAAGTAAAGGCTAAAGGGAAAACAATCGGTTTAGTACCTACAATGGGCTTTTTACATGAGGGGCATTTAACATTAGCAAATACAGCAAGACAAGAAAATGATGTTGTCATTATGAGTATTTTTATCAATCCTACGCAATTTGGACCAAATGAGGATTTTGAGTCATACCCAAGAGATTTAGATCGTGATGTGAAACTTGCTGAAACAGTGGGAATTGATGTCATATTTGCACCAGCAGTTGAAGAAATGTATCCAACAGATGGAGGTATTCGTATTCGTGCTGGAAGACAATCAGAAATCCTATGTGGTGCGTCAAGACCGGGGCATTTTGATGGTGTTTTGCAGGTTGTTTCGAAATTATTCCACCTTGCTGAACCGACTCGTGCATATTTTGGTCAAAAGGATGCGCAGCAAGTAGCAATCATTCAAACGATGGTGCGAGATTATAATTTCCCAGTTGAAATCCGTACTGTTCCAATTGTTCGTGAAGCAGATGGGTTGGCTAAATCTTCTCGTAATGTTTATTTAACAGAAGAAGAACGTAAAGAAGCACCTACAATATACGAAGCACTTCAAATAGCAAAAGAGGAATTTTTAGCAAGCCAAGATGTTAAGAGAGCCGTTCATTTAGCGACAAAGCATATTGAAGAAAAAACATCAGGTAAAATCGATTATCTACAATTGCTGTCATATCCTGATTTGATAGAGGTTACAAATGAGACGACGCAATACTTATTAGCGGCAGCTGTTTATATTGGAAAAACTAGATTAATTGATAACATAATTTTTAATATAAAGGGGTAACTAACGTATGTTTAGAATGATGATGAATAGTAAAATACATCGAGCACAAGTAACTCAAGCAGATTTAAATTATGTTGGTTCTATCACAATTGATCAAGATATTTTAGATGCTGTAGGAATGCTACCTAATGAAAAAGTTCATATTGTAAACAACAATAACGGTGCTCGCTTTGAAACATATATCATTGCTGGTGAACGTGGAAGTGGCGTGATTTGTGTAAATGGGGCTGCTGCTCGTTTAGTGCAAAAAGGGGATATTGTCATTATCATTTCCTACGTTTATGTAGATGCACTCGAGGCTGCAAATCATAAACCAACAGTTGCAATTATGGGTGAAAACAACTCCATCAAAGAAATGATTAGCTACGAACCAGAAGCGACGGTTTTATAAATTTCCATTAAAAATCTATTGCATCAGTGACGATTTAGTAATAAAATAGAATTTAGGTGCCAAACCTAGTAAAGATTATACTTTACAACAATGCATTCATAAACGACTCGGATTGTCGGAATGCAATTGCTGAGCAGGGATTGATGAGCCCCTGCTCTTTTTAATTACATATGATACAAAGTCTATTGTCATTTTTAAATGAAATAGGCTTTTTTGTTTTTTTATATAAAAAGTAAAGTTTATTATGAGAGCATTTTTTAATACGTGTAGTCGAGCTTTAAATTTAAGTATAATCATTCATTTCGAAAAATTGGAGGTTATGATTTGATGAAAATTGAAATAAGTGATATTTCTCAAATACAATACGAAGAATTTCTTCCGTTTAAAATGATAGGTAGACCGATATCTGTATTTGATATTCACTTTCCAGATATGATGGATATGGACATGGAAACGATTCGGATTTGGATGGAAAAAATCAATGCATTTCCAATATATTTTTGTCTTCAAATTACAGATGTTTTTAAAAGTGATTTTGAATCAACTTGTATTAATAATAGTTTAAAGTACCAATATATTGGAGAATTTGAAGGTTCAAGTGTTGCGATTCTTGAAATATTAAATAGTAGATCGTTTTCTGTTATTTTTCCCTTTATAAAATTAATCAGTAGTATGGAAGATTTAGTTTTTTGGTCTTCGAATAAGAACTGTTTTACAGTTGATAACAAAGTACGTCAAAATGGACTGTTTGACCTTATCCCTGTCAATATAAATTTCAATGATGAAACAACAGTTTTTAGTCTAATTCAATCGGGTCTAGTGTTAGAGGTTTATTCGAACAGTTCTTTATTTTATTCATATGGAGATATTGTTAACTCGTTACCAAATTACCTAGTACCAATTAATTTGAATGAATAAAAAAATACCATTCAATCAAACATTTAATTCTTTTCTTACATTTACATTAAATAAATTTGAATAAACTATGTTCATATTTGAAAAACATGACCAAAGCAAGTGTATATGTTAAAATTCCTTTATCTACAAATTAATGGACTCCCGTGATTTGAATACTAACGTTCATTGATTTATTTATTTTTAGGGAAATGAGAGTTGAAGTTGAAATGGAAAGTCAAAAGTATGTCATTGCAGATTTGGAAACGACTGGACATTCACCTGCAAGTGGAGATCGGATGATTCAAATCGCGCTTGTCATTATGAAAGATTGGGTGATTGAAAAGACTTTTACAACCTTCATACATCCAGGTAAATCCATTCCGCTTCATATACAAGATTTAACAAATATTACTGATGCAGATGTCCAAGATGCACTGCCGTTTGAAGCACATGCAGATACTATATATGAACTAATGAACGATGCAATTTTTGTAGCGCATAATGTAGATTTCGATTTATCTTTTCTACAGGCTGAATTTGTACGTGCAGGTCTTCCTCAATGGAGAGGGAAAAAAATCGATACTGTAGAACTCGCAAAAATTTTATATCCGATGTCCTTTAGCTATAAGCTAGGAGATTTAGCACTGGATTTGAATATCCCGTTAAATCAGGCGCACAGAGCAGATGATGATGCTTTAGCATGTGCATTATTGCTGAAAAAGTGTTGGGAGGAGTTGTTAGCATTACCTCTTACAACATTAGAACAGCTTCATAAATATTCATTTCGACTTAGATCAAATATTTCCCAGCTCTTTTTTGATGCGTTACAGCTAAAACGAAATAAAGTTCAGGAACATTCAAATTTTTTCTTTTATAATCAACTTGCCCTTAAAAAAAGAAAAGAGAAGCATGAAATAAATAATATAGAAAATGTTCAAGAGTATCCTGTATTAAAAGATCAAAAATCGAACTTCTTAAAAAAAGCGACGAAAAATTTTGAAGAACGACCACAGCAATATGAAATGATGGATATTGTATGGAATAGCTTGAATGAGAATAATGAAGTAGTCATTGAGGCTTCTACAGGTATAGGAAAGACATTAGGTTATTTATTGCCATCTATACTCTTTGCAAAAAAAAGCAATAGAAAGGTTTGTATTAGTACCTATACATCCCATTTACTAGAACAGCTTTTATATAGTGAGATTCCAAAGCTAGAAAATATGCTTGGAAATCCAATCAATGTAGTACTTTTGAAAGGAATGCAAAACTACATTGACCTCGAACGGTTTGAACAAATGATGCGTCTTAAAGATTT
This sequence comes from Lysinibacillus sp. PLM2, assembly GCA_023168345.1. Taxonomy (NCBI): domain Bacteria; kingdom Bacillati; phylum Bacillota; class Bacilli; order Caryophanales; family Bacillaceae; genus Lysinibacillus; species Lysinibacillus sp. PLM2. Next base: position 1,599,049 of record AP025689.1, read on the forward strand.
ATCCTATGATGAAATATTAACATTCTTACAAGTAATAGTTTGGCTTACGAAAACTGAGACTGGTGATATGGGCGAGTTGAATGTTTCGGGTGGTGGTCAGTTATTTTTAGAGAAAATTAGAAAAATCCCAGATGGAACAAACAAAAAACGCCCACCATTTGATTTTTATGAGCAGGCAATAAAAGATAGTGAAAAATCAGATTTAATCATCACAAATCACTCCATGTTAATTGCTGATTTAAATCGTAGGGATCCAATATTCCATAATATCGGCGGTTTTATTATTGATGAGGCCCATCAATTTGTGCAGGCAGCAAGTGTCAGAGAAGAATCGATTTTAACTTATACCAATTGGAAATATGCCTTTGGCCAGGTTGGCATTACATCGGATGAACAATTGCTATTTTCAATCAAAAAACTTGCTCAAAAATACAAAATTATTCCGATGCAATTCTTTCATCAACTCGATAAAAAATTTGAACAAATCGTCGAATTATTTGATGCGAAGATGAATTATTTAGCAAGGAAAATGAAGAGTACAATGTCTCCCAATAAGTATGAAACAAAGCTTGTTCATTTTTTGAATGAATTGGAACTGGATGCGGTTGATTGGAAAGAGGTATCAAATGCTATTCAATCTTGGATTGATCTTGCAGGGGAGATTACAAAGCAATTTGAAAATCAAGTGGAACAAATAACAAAAGATCACGTTTCTATTTTAGAGCAATGGAAGTATTGGATTCGTGAATTCAAGATTAAAGTATCGGAATGGGATGACATATTTTTACTAGAAAGTAATCGTTGTTCAACTTGGGTGGAAATGGATATAAGAAATATCCCGGGAAGTATTCGAATTATGAAGAAACCAATTGATGTACAAGAAACGGTTTATAAGTTGTTTGAATCGATTCGTAAAAATAGTTCAATTATATGGACTTCGGGTACGATGACTGTCCCAAATAATAAACGGTTTATTGCTGAACAATTAGGCATACATCAGAAAGTGCCAATTTATTCTTTACATGCAAATAGTGAATATTATAGCGGTGCAAAGGCATTTATTGTGAATGATATTCCAGAAATACAGGCAGTCTCGCAAAACGAGTATATTGAATCAGTTGCTCAAGCAATCACTCGAATTGTAAGAACGACACAAGGGCGTTGCTTTGTACTATTCACTTCTCAGGATATGTTAAGAAAAACAGTCGAACTTATTCAGGAAAGTGAACTTCTTGAAGACTACATGTTATTTGCTCAAGGTGTGTCTCCGGGAAGTAGGATGAGGCTACTTAAATCTTTTCAAAAGTTTAATCATTCTGTGTTATTTGGAACAAACAGCTTTTGGGAAGGGGTAGATGTACCAGGTGAAGGGTTGTCGGCAGTCATTGTTGTCCGATTGCCATTTACTGCTCCAGAGGAACCTACTTTTAAGGCGAAATCCTTAAATTTGCAAAAACAAGGGCGAAATCCGTTTAAAGACTTATCATTACCAGAAGCAATTATTCGTTTTAAACAAGGATTTGGAAGGCTTATTAGAACATCTTCAGATAAAGGTGTATTTATTGTTTTAGATCGACGTATTGATACAAAATCTTACGGAAAAGAATTTATTGAAGCATTACCGCCAATTTCAGTACAAAAACTACCATTACAAGATATGGTTTTAGAGCTTGAACATTGGTATAATAGCTAAGATGAGGAAAGAAAGCAGGATGACATAGATGGAAAAAAAAGAAAAAAATAAAATAAAGAATTGGATACTTTTTATCGTAATCTTTATTTTATCAATGTCGCTTGTTATTTCAATTCTAGTTATTTCACAAGCCATGGCGCCAGTAAATGATATAGAAAAACAAGCAGAAGAATTAGCATTATCCACTAATTCGATTGCAGAAATTACTGATTCCTATGTTTATAATGGCAATAAACCGTATGTTACTGTCTTTGGGGAGGATGAAGAAGGTAATAAAAAAGCAATATTTGTTCCAATCAATTTAGAAGAAAATTCGATTCAGGAAGTATTTTTGCAAAACGGTATAACGGAAGAGCAAGCTTTGTCGTTTGTTAATAACGAAACAAATGTCAAGAAAGTTCTCCATGCTAAATTAGGTTATGAGGAAGTTGGAGCTGTTTGGGAAATTGCGTTTACAAATAACTCAGATAAACTAAATTACGTTTATGTATTATTTGAAGACGGTCAGTGGTGGAAAAGAATCTTGAACTTGTAGAGGGGTAATTTTATGAAAGAAATACTAGCAAACCGTGTTAAAACATTAACACCATCTTCAACTCTTGCGATTACAGCAAAAGCAAACGAGCTTAAAGCGCAAGGAATCAATGTAATAGGATTAGGAGCGGGCGAACCAGACTTTAATACACCGCAAAATATCATTGATGCAGCAGCAGATTCGATGAATAAAGGATTTACAAAATATACGCCATCCGGTGGTCTTCCAGCATTAAAGGATGCAATCATTAATAAATTAGAACGTGATAATCATTTATCCTATAAACGAAATGAAGTAATCGTAGGAATTGGGGCAAAACATATACTCTACACATTGTTCCAAGTCATTTTAAATGAAGGTGATGAAGTCATCATCCCAATCCCTTATTGGGTATCTTATCCAGAACAAGTCAAGCTTGCTGGTGGCGTTCCCGTATACGTTGAAAGTTCGAGTGAACAAAACTATAAAATTAGTGCCGATCAATTAAGAAATGCAATAACAGATAAAACAAAAGCAGTAATTATTAACTCTCCAAGTAATCCTTCTGGTATGGTTTATTCGAAGGAAGAATTACAAGCATTGGCAGCAGTTGCTGAAGAAAAAAATATCTTAATCGTTTCCGATGAAATTTATGAGAAATTGCTATATAATGGTCTAACTCATTATTCAATTGCCGAAATTTCAGAAGACATAAAAGAACGAACAATTGTTGTAAATGGGGTTGCAAAATCACATTCAATGACAGGTTGGCGTATTGGATATGCAGCAGGTAATGCAGACATTATTAAATCAATGACTGATTTAGCGTCTCATTCAACTTCCAATCCAACAACTACTTCTCAATATGCGACAATTGAAGCATATAATGGTCCTCAAGATTCTGTAGAAGAAATGAGGAAGGCATTTGAAAAACGTTTAGAAATAATTTATCCGAAGTTAAACGCGATTCCAGGCTTTAGAGTTGTGAAACCTCAAGGTGCTTTTTATTTCCTACCTGATGTTGGTGAAGCAGCTGAAAAAACAGGTTATACTTCAGTGGATGAATTTGCAACAGCATTATTAACTGAAGCAAATGTAGCAGTAATCCCTGGGTCTGGGTTTGGTGTTCCAAATACTATTCGTTTAAGTTATGCAACATCATTAGAATTATTAGAAGAAGCTGTTAGTCGAATGGAAAACTTTGTTAAGTCGAAATGGCAAGACTAAATTAACGAGTTTCTTGGAGGTCATATGAAGAAAATTACGATTCATGAGATGCCAAAACATATTGGCGAAACTGTTAAATTAGGCGTTTGGCTCTCAAACAAACGTTCAAGTGGGAAAATTGCCTTTCTACAACTTCGTGATGGTACAGGTTTTGTGCAAGGTGTACTAGTGAAAGAAGAAGTTGGGGAAGAGATATTTTCACTTGCAAAAAGCTTAACGCAAGAAACATCAATGTATGTGACGGGTATTGTTAAAGAAGATCAGCGTAGTAGTTTTGGCTGCGAATTAGCTGTGTCATCAATCGAAGTTATCCAAATGGCACAGGAGTATCCGATCACACCAAAAGAACATGGTGTTGAATTTTTGATGGACAACCGTCATTTATGGTTACGATCAAGAAAGCAACATGCAATTATGAAAGTTCGAAATGAAGTAATCCGAGCTACCTATGAATTTTTCAATGAAAATGGATTTGTTAAGGTAGATCCACCAATATTAACAGGGTCTGCACCTGAAGGGACATCTGAACTTTTCCATACGAAATATTTTGATGAGGATGCCTATTTATCCCAATCAGGACAGCTTTATATGGAAGCAGCAGCAATGGCTTTAGGTAAAGTGTTTTCATTTGGTCCAACATTCCGTGCAGAAAAATCTAAAACTCGCCGTCATTTAATCGAGTTTTGGATGATTGAGCCGGAAATGGCTTTTGTTGAGTTTGAGGAAAATCTTGAAATACAGGAGCAATATGTTTCTTATATCGTCCAGTCGGTTTTGAAAAATTGTAAAATTGAATTAGAACGATTAGGTAGAGATATTTCAAAATTAGAAAATATTCAAGCCCCGTTCCCACGTATTTCTTATGACGATGCTATAAAATTCCTTCAAGAAGAAGGATTCACAGATATCGAGTGGGGAGATGATTTCGGTGCACCTCATGAAACTGCTATTGCACAAAAATACGATAAACCAGTGTTTATCACTTGTTACCCTGTTGGAATAAAGCCGTTTTACATGCAACCGCATCCAGAGCGAGATGATGTAGTACTTTGCGCTGATTTAATTGCACCTGAGGGTTATGGTGAAATTATCGGCGGATCCGAGCGTATTCATGATTTCGATTTATTAAAACAACGATTAGCTGAACATAACTTAGATGAGGAAGCCTATGCGTGGTATTTAGATTTACGTAAGCAAGGCTCAGTTCCTCACTCAGGGTTCGGTTTAGGATTAGAACGTACTGTTGCATGGATAAGTGGTGCAGAACATGTTCGTGAATGTATTCCATTCCCTCGATTATTAAATAGACTATACCCATAGCGTGATAGCGACATCATGTTTGCTATATAATAAAGCGTCCGTAATTTTGCGGACGCTTTCATTTACATGAAAAGGAGTGAATCATTATGCATAAAAAAAATACTAGACTCCGCATGTGGACTGAAAATGAATTTGTTTCGATTCCCATTCTATTTTTTAAATACTATAAGCAATTAAATATTACGGATGAAGAGGCAATAATTTTAATACATTTACAAGCTTTTCACGCGGAGAATAATGACTTCCCAACTCCAACTGACTTAGAAGCTAGAGTGCACAAAAAATCAAATGAAATTACAATACTATTACAAAAACTATTACAAAAAGGGTTTCTTGAAATTACTCAAGGAGTCGATCAAAACGGAAAGCTTTTTGAAAAGTACTCACTATTTCCATTATGGGATAGAATCCTAGATTTAATGGAATCTCAGCAACAGAAAACTGAGCAGTCCATGAAGAAAAATGAAGAAGGCGAGCTTTTTTCGATTTTTGAACAAGAATTCGGACGACTTCTTTCACCTATGGAAATAGAAACCATTTCCATGTGGCTTGATGTGGATCAACATAGTCCAGCATTAATAAAAGCTGCACTAAAAGAAGCTGTTTTAGCTGGGAAAATTAGTTTAAGATATATTGACCGCATTTTATTTGAATGGAAAAAGAAAAACATCTCCTCTCTAAAACAAGTGGAGCAACATACACAGCAATTCCATCAAAAAACAACAAAAACCATTCCAACAAATAAGGAAGATCAAAAAGAAATTCCTAAGGTGTCATTTTATAATTGGTTGGATGAAAGAGAATAGGGGGAGTAAGTAGTGCTTACGAAAAAACAATGGGAACATTGCCTAGATGAAATGGATAGAATGTTTCCAGACGCACATTGTGAGCTCGTACACGATAACCCGTTTGAGTTAACGATTGCAACATTATTATCTGCACAATGTACAGATGCACTTGTAAATAAAGTAACTAAAAATCTATTTCAGAAATATAAAACGCCAGAGGATTATTTAGCAGTATCATTAGAAGAGCTTCAACAGGATATTCGTTCCATCGGTTTATATCGAAATAAAGCAAAAAATATTCAATTACTTTGTGAAAAATTAATTAATGAATTTGATGGACAAATTCCACAAACTCGTGAGGAGTTAGTGACGTTACCAGGTGTTGGTAGAAAAACAGCCAATGTTGTATTGTCCGTTGCCTTCAATATACCGGCTTTAGCTGTAGACACCCATGTGGAACGTGTATCAAAACGTTTAGGATTATGTCGTTTAAAGGATACCGTGTTGGAAGTTGAAGAAACAATTATGAAGAAAACACCAAAGGAAAAGTGGTCAAAAACCCATCATCAGTTAATCTTTTTTGGTCGTTATCATTGCAAAGCACAAAATCCTCAATGTAGTACATGTCCGCTTTTAGATGAATGTCGAGAGGGACAAAAGCGTCTTAAAAAAGGCTTGGTGAAATCATGATTTCTTACAACCCTCAAATGATACAAAAGGAAGTTGTCGATCCTTTTTTTATTAAATGGGATTTGTTAAGTAAACAAATTTATGAAGCGCATGATACTAGAAATGGACAAGCTCGGGAGTTAATGGAAAGAGGGATCAAGCTTTATGAGGAACTAATCTATGCAGTATCCAATGCCGATTCTACTTCTATTCCTATAAATGAAGAGTTTGAAGTGTTACCGATTAATGGGGCAGAGCGCTTATATTTTATTAAAGCGAGACCAGGTCAATATGCGTGTTACAGACAATTAGAAGAATTATTTAAAGAGACAAAAAAACGACTTGCTCGTTTCCGAGTCAAGGGAAAATAAAAACAAGGTAGTTCGAATATGAACTACCTTGTTTTATTATTTATTTATTTATTTATTTATTCACCATTTCGATTTCCACGGCCAGGTGAATTCGGATTTGTTGGTAATACAGGTGATACTACATCATCTATTAATGAATCATCGTCGCCTGCAGGTTCTCCATTATTATCATTTTGATTATCTTGGTTACCATTGTTTCCGTTATTATTATCATTCTCTTGATCACCATCACCGTCTCCATCACCATTTCCTTGATCATCATCAAAATCCATAGAAGGATCATCAACAATTGGAACATCTATTGGATTTTCAATGGTAATTGTAACAGAAGCTGGCTCACTACGGACATCTTCTGAAACAGCAACAACTGAGAATGTATAGTTTCGATCGACCTCAATATTTGGAATTGATATTTGCGTATCTTCAGTTGAATCGACAACTACAGGTTCCTCACCATCTTGAGCCATGGTAATCTCAAAGGAAATTGGTATTTCTTCATCCTCATCGGTCTCTGGCGGAGTAAACTCCCAAGTTAAATCGACAACACTCCATAAATTATTGTAGTTTGCTTTAAGGTTGGTTGGAGCATTTAATTCAATTTTTTCATATTCCTCAGAGACTTCTGTTGGTTCTGTACCTTTCACAAATAGCTCTGTAGCACGTAACTCATCAGGTGTAAATTCACTTGCAAGTTTAAGCGGGTTAGAGCCAATTTCAATCGTTGCTTCTACGACAGAACTTGGTTTTGTGAAGCTTGGTGTATCAACATTTTCCGAAATTTGAGACATGATCGATTTAAATAAGGTTTGTGGTAATCTACGCTCATCCCATGTAGTAATCGGATCTTTTCGCTCTGGGTAACCACTCCATATAGCAATCGAGTAGTTTGTCGTATATCCAGCAAACCAGGAATCAGGTACTGCTGAATTTGGTAAATTAAAGTTTGCAAAATCATCAGCAGAATAGTTTGTAGTACCTGTTTTACCAGCTAGATCTAAGCCAGGTACATTCGCTGCCGTACCAGATGCATTTGGTTTATTTCCAACAACATCACGCAATATATCTGTAATCATGTATGCTGTATAGTCATTCATCGCTACCACTGATTCATGGTCGTAGGATTTCTTCGAACCATCGCGATATTCGATTTCAATAATAGCATATGGATCATTATAAATCCCATTATTTCCAAATGCAGCGTAGGATGCAGCCATTTGGATAGGGGAAATATTAATATTACCGCCACCTATAGCATCTGATTCAAATACATTTTCGGCTTCGATTCCTAATTTTGAAATGAATTGTTTTGCTTGATCATGGCCTACTTCATTTAAAGTTTTTACTGCAGGTATGTTACGTGAAGCATAAAGTGCTTCACGAATTGTCATTGTTCCTAAATATTTTCCATCCCAGTTTCCAATTTGTTGATTTGAGTTTTGGTATGTCATCGGTTCATCAACTGTTGTATGACCTGTTGACCATTTTAAATACTCAATAGCCGGACCGTAATCGAGTAAAGGCTTCATCGTAGAACCTGGTGCACGTTTCGTTAAGTCTTCAGCATAGTTAAATCCACGGTCAGCACCAAAATTACGTCCGCCACCTATTGCTCGAATAGCCCCAGTTTTTGTATCTACAACTGCTACCCCTGATTGTATAGTTTCGGTAGGGAAGTTCGCCGGATTATTCATCACGTTTTCAACAACGGTTTGAGCATTTGGATCAAGGGTTGTATACACTTTAATACCCTCAGATAATAAGTCTCCATCACCATTTGCTTCAAGTTCATTTAAAACAACATCAAGGAAAGCATCATACTGTGAACCCGCCACTGTTTGACGTTCTTCTTCAGGTAATAATCGAGTCGTAACGTCTATTTCTTTTGCAGCAGCAGCTTGTTCTTCGGTAATTTTCTCATGCTGTACCATTAAATCAAGAACTAAGTCACGGCGTTGTTGCGCTCGTTCTGGATTTTTAAATGGATTATAAGCGTTAGGACTTTGAGGCATACCTGCAAGGAGTGCCATTTCATCCAATTCTAATTCATTTAGCTCTTTTCCGAAGAAATAGTTGGCAGCTGTACCAAATCCATAAATTCTACCAGACATTAAAATTTTGTTGAAATACATTTCGAAAATTTCTTCTTTTGAATATCGTTGCTCTAATTGAATAGCAAGCCACGCTTCCTGAGCTTTACGTTCTAAATTTTTCTCATTTGTAAAGAATGAATTCTTTACTACTTGTTGTGTAATCGTACTACCACCCTGGGATCCAAATCCACCTCGAACATTGGCAACAACTGCACCCATAGTACGCCATATATCTACACCAAAATGGCTAAAGAAGCGCACATCCTCAGTTGCAAGTATAGCGTCAATCATTGGTTGCGGAATATCGTCATATGCAACATATTTCCTTTCTACAGCACCGGTTGTAGCAAATAATTCACCATTTATATCGTAAAACTCAGCTGAAATTGGATCCTTCAATAGCTCCTCATCCAGTGGCGGCGCTGAAGATACATAATAAAAGAATAAACCGACACCGAATAAAAATCCTGCTAAGCCAATAGCAAGAATTGAAAGTAAAATACGTTTAATCCATATTTTTGCTGGGGATTTTTGTGATTTACGTGCCTTTGCTCGTTCACGTTTTAAATCCTCACGTGTTCTTTTTTCTGTCAAAATAATCTCCTCACTTTACAAACTAGCATTCTTTGTTTGTAATCATCTTTTCAATAATAGATAAATAATCGATACGTGGGTTATAACCTGGAGATATTTCATAAGTATTTGATTCAAAGACTTTTAATGGAATGGATTTAGCTCCACCACGTTCCATATTATTCCACGCTTCTAATAATACCGTAAAAGGTAAAATGAAATATCTTTCTAGCTTTGAGAATCTTACAATTGTAAAAGAAATACCTTTTTGATTTGATACATCCTCCATATGTTTAATTTGATGTGCATGTACATTTTTTAGCGGAAAAGAGGTTTTACTCTCGGTTTCCTTTGCTTCAAAATCTATATAGTAGCCATTCCATACGCCATTATAATCCGTTGTAGAAGGTGTTCGAAAATATGCTTCTCGAATAACAGCTGCACTTCTCTTCGGATATTCTACATTGACGATTTGTACAGGAACAGGTTTCTTATGAATCACAGCTATTTGCCTATTTAAATAGAAGTTATTTGTTTCATTAAGCTCATCTTCTAGAGTTTTTCCACGATTGCTAAAAGAAATGTCATTCTTTTTTTGTCCTGTATCCTTTTTCGCAATACCTTCTACTTGTGGCTTATATATTTTGCCATTTGGATAACGGATTGTCATGAAATCACCCTTCTTTAAAATGATAACCAATAAATATATTAATTTTAACACAAAGTAAAAAAATTCAATTATCGAGTTGTTTGTTATTAGCTGTAAATCAATTCTGTTGGATTCTAAGGATGGATAGTCGAAACGCATCGCTCATCTGCTGAGAAATTCTTAAGGTGGGGATAGCTCAAAGTTACTATATAAAATAATAGCGAATTTTTTATACTTTTATCATCCCTTGTCTAGTTTTGACATACCGAAAGGGATTTCCCTCTTTGTACGGAATAGTAAATGGACAAAGGAGGCGGTTAATTTGAATAAAATTCAAATGCTACTATCACAAATTGATTGTATTGATCAAATGATTACTGTCAAAATAGAAAATGAACGAAATGCGATGAATGATGAATTTTTTACCAAACTAGTTAATACTCATCAAAAAGTAAGCTTAGCAGAAAAGCATTTTCATGTAAAGAATACTTGTTCTCCTTCTTAGTAGTGATTCCTGACCGTTTTTGGTAAACTAATAACTATAGAATGCTAAAAGTTTGAGGTAAACCAAAATGGAATTAGTTAAAATAACAAAACAATTAATATTAGAGTGTGAAGCATCTATTAATCGTTTTTACCAAATGAGAGAGATGGATGCAACACCTCTATTTTTTGATGAAGTAAAACCTTATGCAGATAAAATTCAAGCCCTTTTAATAGAATTTCAACAACTAGCCAATCAGTGGATCAAAGAAAACAATCCTAAATATATGCACGAAATTCAAATTTCAAATGCTGCTGATGCTATGAATCAATTTATAGTGCAATCCTTTTATAAACAAACAAGCAAAAAAAGATTTATTCAATCTGTTCAATCGGTGCAATATACATTGACAACATTTTTGCGTTACTTAGAGGTAGGTGACAAAGATGGAATTTAGCAAAAAGAAATCAATTGATGAAATCGTTCAACAATGGAAAAGCGACGAAGAATTAAAAAATAATATCCTTTATTGGAATACAATTGAAGGAAAGGAAGCAAGCTATGCACCATTTCCTGATTCACTACATCCTTCTATAAAGAAAGCTTTAGAAGACAGAGGTATATCACAGTTATATACCCATCAGCGACAAGCTTTTGATTATGCAACGAGGGGAGATTCTTTTACTGCAGTTACACCAACTGCATCGGGTAAATCCCTTTGCTATCATCTTCCTATCTTGCAAAAAATTCTCGAAGATTCTTCTAGTCGTGCAATCTACTTATTTCCAACGAAGGCTCTTGCACAAGATCAAAAAACAGATTTAAATAATTTAATAGAAAGTATGGGAGAAGAAATCCTAAGTTATACATATGATGGTGATACAGCACCAGCAATTCGGCAAAAAATCCGAAAAGCAGGACATATCGTTATGACTAACCCCGACATGCTACACTCAGGTATTTTACCTCACCATACAAAATGGGTGTCTCTCTTTGAGAATTTGAAGTATATTGTCATTGATGAATTGCATACATATAAAGGTGTTTTCGGAAGTCATGTTGCTCATGTAATCAGAAGACTAAAAAGAATTTGCGAATTTTATGGCAGTGATCCAATTTTCATTTGTACATCTGCAACGATTAAAAACCCTAAAGAATTAGCAGAAAAATTAACAAATACAAATCACCAACTAATAGCTGAATCAGGGGCTCCTGTTGGAAAGAAAACATTCCTATTCTATAACCCTCCAATCGTTCATCCGACTTTTGGCGTTCGAAGAAGCAGTGTTTTAGAGGTAAGAGATTTAGCAACACGACTTTATCAAGCAGGTATTCAAACGATTGTTTTTGCCAAATCAAGAGTAAGGGTTGAAATGCTTGTAACCTATTTAAAAGAACTAACAAAAAAGAAAATTAATAATGAATCAATTAGAGGCTATCGTGGTGGCTATTTACCCAACGAACGACGCGCAATTGAAAAAGGATTAAGAGATGGTTCTATTCAAATTGTAGTTAGCACGAACGCTCTAGAATTAGGTGTAGATATTGGTCAATTACAGGCATGTATTATGACTGGCTATCCCGGTAATATAGCGAGTGCTTGGCAACAGGCTGGACGAGCAGGAAGGAGACAAGACTCCGCACTTATTATTTATGTTGCGGGTGCAACAGCTCTTGATCAATATGTTGTCAATAATCCTATGTATTTGTTAGGTAGCTCCCCAGAAGAGGCCTTGATTAATCCAGAAAATATTCTAATATTAATGGAGCATTTAAAATGTGCTGCTTTTGAATTACCATTTTCCATGACAGATAGCTACGGAGAGTTTGAAGTACAAGAGCTATTAGCTTTCTTAGAAGAAGAAGGTGTACTCATTAAAACAAGCTCGAGCTGGTATTGGATGAGCGATCGATTCCCAGCTCATGAGATAAGCTTACGATCTGCTGCACAGGAAAATGTTGTCATTATAGACTGGTCAATTCAAGGGTCAACAAAAGTAATTGGTGAAATGGATACTTATAGTGCGATGACTTTACTTCATGAAGAAGCTATTTATTTACATCAAGGAATTCAATATCAGGTTGAAAAGTTGGATTGGGAAGAGAAAAAAGCGTTTGTTCGGGAAGTGGATGTTGATTATTATACGGATGCAAATCTAGCTGTTGAATTGAAAGTTTTAAGCGAAGATAAAAGTAAATCATATAAGAATGCAACCGTAAGCTTTGGAGACGTTAGTTTACTAGCAATTCCAACAATTTTTAAGAAGATTCGCTTTAACACACATGAAAATATCGGTTCAGGGAAAATTCATATCCCACCATTAGAAATGCATACAAATTCAACGTGGCTTTCTTTTGATATGCCGGAAAACTGGTCAGAGGAAATGTTAACGGATGCATTAACAGGAGCTGCATATGCGATCGGCTCTTTTGTGCCATTATTTATACAATGCGATCGTAATGATTTGTCCGTTGTCCCACAAGTGAAATCCATTCATAATGAAAAGCCAACGCTTTTTATTTATGATAGCTATCCAGGAGGCATTGGATTAAGTGAAAAGGTTTATGATATATTAGATGCCATTTTTGAAGAATCCATCTCTCATGTTGAAGGATGTCCTTGTGAGAATGGATGTCCCTCATGTATCGGTGCACAAGATAGTTTGCAAAATGGTAAAGAAAAAGTATTGAAAATATTATCCTTATTGTTAAATGAGATGAAGTGATATTTTATGTCATATGAAAATAAAATAATGCAGTTGAAAAAAATGCTAGGTGACAAAAAAGAAAAACAAGAACAAAAAACACAATTTCAAAAGCCTACTAAACCTACATACATTCTGGAGTGGGAAAAGAGTGGCTTAACTTCGATTGAAAATGACTTTGGTGTTGTGTTAAAAAGGCAGGTGGAGTATCCACTTAACTTTAAACATGGTCATTATGAATTAGGTGGATTTTTTGATGCCATTGAGAAGTGGGAAAGTTCTAACGTTAATCATCCATTTTCATTATCCTTTGATGAAGATATCCTCTTTTTTGACACAGAAACAACAGGTTTAAAAGGAGTCGGCACACATATCTTTTTAATTGGTGTAATTGAAGTATCGAACGATAAATTTATTTTAACTCAGTATGTTTTAGCAGATCCGGAAAATGAGACGGCCTTTTTATTTGAGTCTAAATTTTGGCAAAGATCAAAAACAATCGTAACGTATAATGGGAAAAGCTTTGATTGGCCACAACTTGAAACAAGATGGACATTACATCAACGACACCTCCCAAAGTTAAAAGAGCATCGACAAATAGATTTGCTTCATAGTTCTAAACGAATATGGAAAAATAATTTAGAAAAAATGAAGTTATCTTCAGTAGAGGAAGAAAAATTAGGCTTTAAACGTATTGGAGATATTCCGGGGTTTTTAGCTCCAATAATTTATGCCGATGCGATTAAAAGTGGAAATGCCGAGACGCTAATGAAAGTGCTCGTGCATAATGAGTGGGATTTACTATCTTTAATAACACTATATATTCACTCTACAAATATTCTGCTAGAGAACAAGATTGAAGAGGCAGCAACGACAATCACAAATGTAGGGAAATGGTATAAGGATTTAAAACAAAAAGATGAAAGTGAATTGTTTTTAAGAAGTGTGACGAACAATTTCAATGAAGAAGATTCAGGCCTTGCTAATTATTATTTAGGATTTGAACTAAAGAAAAATGCACAATATAAAGATGCTGTCATTTCATTCGAAAAATCAATCCCCTATATTGAGGTCAAAAAGAAAATTAAAGCCTTTGAACAGCTAGCTATGATTCACGAGCATCAATTTAAATCCTTTAATAAAGCTTTAGATTATACGATTCAAGGGATACATTTAATTGAGAAAACAAATGCTTATACTAATGAACAGAAAATAAAGTTATTGCAAAGCTGGGAAAAGAGATACCAACGAATTGAGAATAAGGGAAATATTATTGAAAATCCCAATGGAAAATAAAATATTTCCTATAAATAAAATTATCATTTCCCGGGGAAGCGCATAATATGACATTTTTTAATGAAAAAACTATTATATGTTGACATATTTCCCGAAATTCAAATTTTTACTATTTCGATTAATATGTTAGAAATTTAGTATAATTAGTCTTTTCGTTCACTTTTCATCAAGTGCATATGTTATAATGAAATTACGTATGTTTCATATGGAAGGGCGATGTGAATGGAAATTAAGTTAAATTCAAAAATAATCTTAGAAAAAGAATTTAAAAAAAAGATGAATGGATATAGCGTTGACCAAGTTGATCAGTTCTTAGATCAAATTATGGAAGATTATGACGCTTTTGATAAAATAGTGGCTGAACTTCAGGCTGAAAATAAACGTTTAAAAGAAGAGTTGCAAAACGCTCCTAGAAAACCTGTAACAAGTCAATCATTGGGTAATACTAATTTTGATATATTAAAAAGACTTTCTAATCTAGAAAAGCATGTTTTTGGTAGCAAATTATCCGAATAATAATTTCTTCGCATTTATTGTAATTTCATTTTATTTTTAGTATAATAGTTACATGTGAAATTCGAGTAATCGCTGCAACGTATAACGTTGTAGAGGAAAGTCCATGCTCACACGGCTCTGAGATGACCGTAGTGTTCGTGCTTACTGAAAAAATAAGGTAAGGCAAGGCTAGCCTTGACGGCGGAAGGAAAACCTAAGTCTTATGATATGGTTGACACTTCCTGAAAGTGCCACAGTGACGGAGCTTCATCGGAAACGGTGAAGGTGGAACGAGGTAAACCCCACGAGTGAGAAACCCAAATTATGGTAGGGGCACTCTCCTGAAGGAAATGAACGGATGGAGGGACGCGGAATTTCCGCGTAGATAGATGATTACTACCCGATGAGTACGAGGCTTATGCTGTTTGAGTACACGGGAACAAAACATGGCTTATTGAATTTCCATGATTAAATAAAATAATTATTAATTAATGAAAATTTTCATTTACTAAATACACCATTTAAAGGGTAATATTCATTTTAATATTATCAATGGTTAAGTGAAGAAAGAGCTCGATGCTCATTAAAGAAGGCTCTCCATTTTTTTGGAGAGCCTTTCTTTTAGGGATAGGTGATAAAAAATGGAAAAAAATAAAAATCTTACAGATTTAAACATAAATCATCCTATATCGAAATACCCGAATGAATGTGTGGATAAAATTTTTGAGACTGTTTCAGAAGGAATTATGATTACTGATCGGCAATTAAAAATTCTTTCAGTAAATCCTGCCTTTGAATTTGTAACAGGGTACGATCAATTTGAGGTTATTGGGAAAACTCCGAAAATTCTCCAATCTGGCATACATGACAAATCCTTTTACCAAACGATGTGGAAGAATTTAAAAGAATATGGGATATGGCAAGGGGAAATTTGGAACCGCCGAAAAACTGGAGATTTGTATCCAGAGTCTCTGAAGATTATGGAAATTAAAAATTCTAAAGGTGAAGTCACAAATTATTGCGGTATCTTTACAGATTTATCTGAAAGAAAAATCGTTGAAAATGAATTAGAAAAACGAGCTTTGACAGATTCTCTTACAGAAGTAAACAATCGATTCGCTTTTCTTGAAAGAATGAATACACTATTAGAGTCTTCAAAGAAAATGTCGATGCAAGTATTACATGCGGTTTTCTTCTTAGATTTAGATCGTTTTAAGCAAGTAAATGATACTTTAGGTCATTCCATTGGTGACCAATTGCTTGTGGAAGTAGCCAAAAGGTTAAAAGTACTATTAAAAAATAAGGATATTCTAGCAAGATATGGTGGAGATGAGTTTGTATTAACGTTAACCAATATCCATCATCCTCGAGAGGCAGCAAAATTTGCTGAAAAAATTATAAAAACAATTGAAAAACCGGTCATTATTAATGATCAAGAAATCTATATTTCAACAAGTGTGGGTATTAGTATTTATCCTCATGACGGCCATTCTACCGACGAGTTAGTAAATCGTGCAGATAAAGCAATGTACTTTTCAAAGCAAAATGGAAGAAATGGTTTTGCATTTTATTTTGAAGATTTAAATATCGATACTAGAAGAGTATTAGTACTTGATACTGAAATTCGAAAAGCGATAGAGAATAAAGATTTCGAACTTTATTTTCAGCCGAAAGTATCCATAGGTGATAATAAAATAGTAGGGATTGAGGCACTAGTACGATGGGAAAATGAAAAGCTCGGTTTTGTTTCTCCAAATGAATTTATTCCTTTTGCAGAAGAAACAGGTTTAATCATTCCAATTAGCGAAATAATTATAGAAAAGGCCTGTGAAGAGCTTAGGATATTGAGAAATGCCGGCTTTTATGATCTAACGATTGCAATAAATATCTCTAGTATCCATTTCCATCAATACTCTTTTTTAGATTCCATTAAGAATATATTAGAAAAAAATAATACATCGGCTCAAAACTTTGAAATCGAAGTGACGGAACGGACAGTTATGAATAGTGATTCTGATACAATACGTAAACTTGTTCGTTTAAAACAACTAGGATTTAAATTATCCATCGATGATTTTGGAACGGGATATTCTTCATTAAGTTACTTAGTTCGTTTCCCACTTGATTATTTAAAAATTGACCGCAGTTTTATTCAGCATATTATTACACTTGATGATAAACAGGCGGTTGTGGATGCCATCATTCAAATGGCCCATCGTTTAAAAATGGAAGTTGTAGCTGAGGGTGTTGAAAGTGTCCAACAGTTAAACCTTTTAAAGGAGATGGGTTGCGATTATATTCAAGGATATTACTATTCAAGACCTGTACCAATGGATGAATTAATCGAATTCTTACAAATATGGGAAGTAGTTCATCAAGAGAGGATAGAAGAATGACAAAATTACAGTTAGTAGCAACAAGTGCAATGGGCTTAGAATCCATAGTAGCTGAAGAAGTACAAAATTTAGGCTATGAAACAAAAGTAGATAATGGAA
Source organism: Lysinibacillus sp. PLM2 (assembly GCA_023168345.1). Lineage (NCBI taxonomy): Bacteria > Bacillati > Bacillota > Bacilli > Caryophanales > Bacillaceae > Lysinibacillus > Lysinibacillus sp. PLM2. The sequence goes on from AP025689.1 coordinate 1,616,418, forward strand.
AGGTTTATTTTGAAGGCGATGAACTAGCAATTGCAAGATGTAATCTTTGGTTGCGTGTTGCAGATCGTGTCAAAATTGTTGTTGCCCAATTTCCTGCCACTACGTTCGATCAATTATTTGAAAGTACAAAATCAATTGATTGGGGAAAATATTTACCTGTGGATGCCGCATTTCCTGTTTCGGGGAAATCAGTAAAGTCAAAGCTTTTTAGTGTCCCTGATTGCCAAGCGATTGTGAAAAAGGCAATAGTAGAAAGAATGAAACAACACTATAAGCGTTTAGGATTTTTGGATGAATCTGGTGCTACTTTTAAAATCGAAGTTTCAATTTTAAAAGATGTGGCAACAATCACTATTGATACGTCTGGAGCTGGCTTACATAGACGGGGATATCGTCAGTCGCAAGGTGAAGCACCTTTAAAAGAAACATTAGCAGCAGCTTTAGTAAAGGTTTCAAAATGGAACCCAGATCGTCCGTTTGTCGATTTATTCTGTGGGTCTGGAACGATCCCTTTAGAAGCAGCAATGATTGGCCAAAATATAGCACCAGGCTATAACCGTGAATTTATATCAGAACAATGGAATTGGATTAAATCAAAGGTATGGGAAGAAGCTCGTGATGAAGCAGACTCTCTTGCTAATTATAATCAGCCACTTGAGATAATCGGTTCAGATATAGATCATAAAATGGTATCCATTGCTGAAGCTAATGCTCTAGAAGCTGGTTTTAGTGATCTAGTAACATTTAAACAAATGCAGGCAACAGATTTTACGACGAGATTAACGGATGGAGTTATTATTTCAAACCCACCATATGGGGAGCGTATAGGTGAAATAGAAACCATTGAAAGGGTAATTAGAGATTTAGGCAATGTGATGAAAAATTACCCAACTTGGTCTGTTTATATGCTATCGTCAATGGAAAATTTTGAAGAGTTATACGGTAAAAAAGCAACGAAGAAAAGAAAATTATTCAATGGATTTATTAGGACAGATTTATACCAATTCTGGGGTCAAAAATCAAAGCGTGACTAAATAATCTTTGTACCTTGGTTGATATGATTTAGCGGAAGGAGTTCTATCAACAACTCCTTCCGTTTCAATGTCTAATGTAGACATTTATGAAGGAGATATTATTTATGAGACAATCTTTACCATTCCTATTAACAAAAGACAAATCCTTTTTTGACTCATTAAGTGACTGGATCGGTGACGTACTTTATGATGAGTTGCCAGAAAAAGGACTCGAATGTCGTGATGAACAAATCTTTATGGCATACCAAATAGAAAAGGCGTTGAAAGAAAAGACGGTTTTATTTGCAGAAGCTGGTGTTGGAACAGGAAAAACCATCGCTTACTTACTACCCGCTATTTCTTATGCAAGATATACAGGTAGACCTGCATTAATAGCTTGTGCTGACGAAACATTAATCGATCAGTTAGTAAAAGAAGGCGGAGATATTGAGAAATTACGAGATCTCCTTAATTTAAATGTTGATGTACGTTTAGCGAAATCCCGTGATCAATATTTATGTTTAAAACGTTTTGAAGAAGCAGAGAAAATTGAAACTGATGAGTGGATAGATGATATTGCTATTTCCTTACCAGAGAATGTTTATGGAAAAGGTTCTATTCAACCATATGGAGCAAGAAGTGATTATCCAGCAGTAAGCGATGAATCTTGGGATAAAGTAAATTATAATTCTCTTATGCAATGTGGTGTTTGCGAATTAAGAAATCGTTGTGGTCAAACGTTGCATCGAGCACATTATCGTAGCTCGACAGATTTAATTATCTGTTCTCAAGATTTTTTAATGGAACATTTAGCTACAAAAGAATCGCGTGAAAGAGAAGGGCATTTACCACTTCTTCCAGATGTATCGATGGTTGTTCTAGATGAAGGACATTTACTTGAATACGCTGCCCAAAAAGCGATGACTTATAAAGTTCAAAGTCATACAATCGTGAACCTATTAGATCGTTTAATGGTTGATGGAGTACGAGAAACGACATTATATGCAATGGAAAAACTACAGGATGATCATGATTTATTTTTTGATCAACTACGAGATGATGTTGTTCAATCAGAAGAAAGCCGAAAAAAAATAAACAAATCCAAGCAATTACTATCCTATGGAAAACAATTAGTTCAGGATGTTGAAAAGCTTCTAGAGGAGTTTGTTTTTGAATCAGAGCTATACATGATCCCAGAGTATGAGCTGAATATGGCAGAAGAGTTTTTAGAGCTTTATCAAGCGTCCATTAAAATTTTTATAGCGCAAGGAGATGCTGTTGATTGGTTAGAAGAAACCGATGGCGAAGAAACTTTAGTGATTATGCCAAGGCTGATAACAGAAGTTTTAGAGGAAAAGCTTTTCTCAAAAAAATTACCAATTATCTTCTCATCTGCAACACTCTCTGTAAATAAAGATTTCTCTTACATTGCTAAAAGCTTAGGAATATCCAATTACATGTCATTTAGTGTACCTTCACCATTTGATTATGAAGAAGTAATGAAAATATATGTTAATGAAGTCAATCAATCTGAAAAAGTTAAAATAGTAGAGAATCTACTTAAAGAGAAACAGAAAACATTAATTTTATTTAAATCGAAACATTCGATGTTGAAATTCAAATCAGATTTATCATTAATGACTCGTTTATCTATAGCATTTGAAGGAGATCAGGAATTATCTTCAACAGTACAACAGTTTCAACATGGTGAAGTTAATACTTTATGCTCTTACCATTTATGGGAGGGCCTTGATTTGCCCGAGGAATCTTTAACGAGGGTAGTAATTTTTGATTTACCATTCCCACCAAACGATCCATTATTTGATGCAAAACGTTCGTTTGCAGAAAATCCGTTTGAAGAAGTGGATTTACCATTTATGCTTTTACGATTACAGCAAGGGATTGGACGATTAATACGAACTTCTAAAGACCATGGGGAAATCCATTTACTATTAAATCAAGAAGAAGCAAAAGTAAAAAATCAATTTATTAATATTTTACCTGTGAAGCCGGAATAGAAAAAACAGGTCCCAGCCTGTTTTTCTTTTTATTGTGTGCCAGGCATGGCAACTATCTAGGTGGTGAAAGTCCACTGTGGGGGTACACATCGACCAACCACTAAGGAAGCGCAAGGTACTTATCGTGAGATAAGGGCTGGAGGAAGCGTGGAATAAAATCTTGGCTCGACGAACAGAAATCTGATACCAAGGCTCTACAAAGGGATAAGGCTCCAATACAAGTCAAAGTCCAAAAGATGTGCGTAACTTTGTAGGGTAAATCAGGCGAGTAAAAGAGGAAAGATAGTTGTCTTACCCTGGGAGGTCTTGCGGATGTATAAAAAATACAGTCGAAAACGGTTAGTCGCAAGAAGTCAGCAGAAGCCATAGTAATGACCATTGGTCATGAAGGGCCGAACAATTTATAGTGTTTCAACACCACAAATGCGTAAGCGACGGACTCCGAATGTGTTAATGGTGAAAGTATGAGCGTATCTCAAATGATAACCAAAATGGAGGTATTACTTACTACGTGAGAGGAAATGGAGAAACGAGTGTGCAACTTTTAGAAAAGATTCTAAGCAATCAAAATATGAATGAAGCCTACTTACGTGTCTATAGAAATAAAGGTGCAAGTGGGGTCGATGGAATAACGGTTGATGAACTTAAACAGTATCTGAAAGAGAACAAGGATGAACTACGTCAGCGCATCAGAACTAGAAAATACCAACCACCAGCTGCCTTACGAGTGGAAATCCCAAAAGAAAATGGAAAGATGCGCAAACTGGGAATACCAACAGTAGTGGATAGGGTGGTTCAACAGGCAATTCATCAAGTACTCAGTCCGATATTTGAAAAAGAGTTTAGTGAATACAGTTACGGTTTTAGACCAAATAGAAGTTGTGAGATGGCAATCATAAAAAGTCTCGAATTTCTGAATGATGGATACGATTGGATAGTGGACATTGACCTTGAAAGATTTTTCGACACAGTCAACCATGATAAACTCATGCGAATCATATCCAATACAATCGATGATGGAGATGTCATTTCTTTAATTAGAAAATACTTGGTCAGTGGGGTCTTGGTAAAGGGTAAATATGAGGAAACACCGATTGGAACTCCGCAAGGAGGAAACCTCAGTCCACTATTAAGTAACATAATGTTGAATGAACTGGACAAGGAACTAGAAAGTAGAGGACTCCATTTCGTGAGATATGCGGATGACGCTCTTATCTTTGTGAAGAGTGAGAAAGCTGCAAATAGAGTGATGGAATCAGTCGTGAAGTTTATAGAAAAGAAATTAGGGCTGATAGTCAATGCAGAAAAGAGTAAAATCGCTCGTCCAAAAGACTTAAAATTCCTGGGGTTTGGATATTACTACGATTCAAAAGACAAGAAATATCAAGTTCGACCACATACAATCTCAGTACAGAAATTTAAAAGGAAACTTCGACAACTAACAAAGCGAAACTGGAGCATTCCGTTAGACTACCGAATATTGAAACTAAAACAAGTAATATTTGGTTGGGTAAATTACTTTAGAACTGCAAACATGAAAACGGCTATGCGTGAAATTGATAAGAAACTACGCTCAAGAATAAGAGTAATCATTTGGAAACAGTGGAAGGTACCAAGAAAACAGATAAGGTCACTAATCCAATTGGGGATACCCGAAGAAGAAGCCAAGGGCTTAACATTCTGTAGGAAAGGTTATCGATTTATCGGATTATCTAAAGTTGTTCAAAGAGCAATTTCAAATAAAGGCTAGAGCAGAGGGGAATACCCTCTGCTCTACAACGTTACTTAAAAGTACACACTGTAATATAAATTGAAACGCCGTATACGAGATCCGTACGTACGGTGTTGTGAGAGGGGCGAAAATTAGTTAACTTATTTTCCCTCTACTCGATTTAAGGTCAATTTGGCATTAAAACACCCTCCTCAATCTAGCTTTGACTAGTAGGGGAGGGTGTTTTATTTTAGAGTTTAAATTGGCTTACAATTTTAATTATGGTTCTATAATATTTGTTGGGGTTTTCAAACATTTTCACAAAAATGAAAAAGCACAGAATCGCCGATTCTTTTATACTTGAATTGACGAGAAACAAGCGAAAAGAGGCGACCTGTGCATATGTATTTTAACATGAAGATTCCAGGATTTGAAGGTGTAGAGATTCATAAAGTTGAGAATGTTGAGGATCGAATAGCATTATATGTAATGATGCCTAGGAAAGAACATAAATGTCCTGTTTGTGGAAATCTAACTTCAAAGGTTCATGATTATCGTATACAAAAGATAAAGCATTTAAAATGGTTTGAGCGGCTATCAATGATTTTTTATAAACGCCGCCGTTATGTTTGTGATTGTGGAAAGCGTTTTTCTGAAGATAATCCATTTGTGGAGAGATACCAACAATATTCGAAAGAATGGAATCAAGTAGCACGTATAAAAGCTATTAAAGGAAAAACTTTTAAGGAGACTGCTGAAGTTTTAGGGACATCAATTACAACAATTATTCGTAGGTTTGATTCTGTTTTAAATGATAAATTGGCTAATGGAGTTGAATTACCTAAGCATATCGCTATTGATGAATATAAGGGCGATACAGATGCAGGAACTTATCAGCTCATTATTGCGAATGCAGAAACACATGAACCGCTTGATATCTTACCCAACCGTCGTAAAAATACAATTAAAGATTACTTAAGAAAATTTGGTAGCTCGGTTAATGTCGTAGTGATGGATATGAACCCTCATTTTAAAGAAGCCGTTAAAAAGGCATTAAGTCGACCTGTAATCGTGGCCGATCGATTTCACTATAGTCGTTATATTTACTGGGCCTTAGACGAGGTTCGTAGAATCGTTCAGAAAGAATGGCATGCTTATGATCGCAAACAGTGTAAAAGGATGCGGCATGTATTGTATAAGAGAAAAGAGAAATTAAAGGAAAAGGATCGCTGGTACTTAAATCGTTATCTCGGAATGTCAGATGTTTTAAAACAAGCATACATACTTAAAGAAGCTTATTGTAAATGGTTAGACTGGGCCAAAAAAACGAATGACATAAAAGAAATAAAAGAAAAATTATTTGAATTCTACAAGCAGGTAGAAGAATCAAATATTCCTGCGTTTATTAAGGCAATTCAAACCTTTAAGAATTGGCAAGTAGAGATATTGAATAGCTTCAGTTACGGTTACTCTAACGGCTTTTTAGAAGGGATAAATAATAAATCGAAAGTTATTAAACGAAATGCCTACGGCTTTAAGAGATTTGAGCATTATAAAGGTAAAATATTATTAAGCAATCAATATAAAGAAATCGGTGTTCATTTAGGATGAAAAAAGGTGATGTGAAGTTCACATCACCCCAACATTTGAAATTGAACCTTAATTATCTACCGATTAAGTGCGGATAACCAACAGAACCTAATGGTGATGTATTGATAATATCAATGATTGGAACAGTGTAAGCAATTAAGATTAGCGCAACTAAGATAACGCCCCAAACTTTAAAGTTATCTAAGATGGCAGGAGTTTTAGAAGCATCTTCAGCTACTTCTGCAACTGGGAATTCTTGATCTCCTTTTGGAGCAAACCAAAGTAGGTTGATAACAACTCCTAATATAACTAGAATTGCTAAAAATAAAATTGTTCCCCCAACTGCTTGAGCAATTTGATAAGAAATCCACTCAGATGCTAGTTCAGAACCCCCGTAAGTTGAGTATTCTGAACGACGTGGTGCACCGAATAAACCGGCAATGTGCATTGCGCCTGACATGATTGTCATACCTATCGCCCATAAAATACCGGCAGTATTTGCCATGTTGTTAATTCTTTTTGTTAATTTACGACCATTTAAGTGTGGAATTAACCAGAACGCAGCACCAAAGTAAGTTAAAACTACGGCAGTTGCTACAGTTAAATGGAAGTGACCAGTAACCCAAATTGTGTTATGGATTAATTCGTTCATTTGATATGAAGCATTTACTATACCGCCTGCACCACCAGGAATAAAAGCAACCATCCCGATGAATGGTAATAAGAATCGGCAATCACTCCATGGTAGATTTTTAAACCATCCGAATAACCCTTTAGATCCAAGTGAACGTCCACGTAATTCAAAGGTTGCAAACATTGAGAATGCAGTCATTAAAGATGGTACTACAACAAACAATGTTAGTATTACTTGAAGGAATTTCCAAAATCCATCAATACCAGGTTCAGTTAGTTGGTGATGAATACCAACTGGAACTGATAGTAATAAGAATAATATGAATGATAAGCGAGCTAGCGCATCAGAGAAAATTTTACCACCAATAATTTTGGGAACTACAGTATACCAAATCATGTATGCAGGTAGTAACCAGAAGTACACTAGGGCATGGCCGAAATACCAGAACAATGTACGAGATAATAAAATATCAATACGCTCTACGAAGCCCATAGACCAAGGGAGTAGTTGAAGTAGAACTTCAGCTGCAACACCAAGAGTTGCAACAAACCACATTAAATTGTTTACTACAACCATATATGATAATAGTGGAGTAGTTTGACCTTTATTTTCTTTTTTCCATTGAACAAAACGTAAACCTTGAGCTAGGCATACAATCCAAGAACCTACTACAACTAGAGCTAAACCAGCATAATAAATCCAGTGTGCTTGTAGTGGTGCATAGAAAGTGTATAAAACAGATGCTTGATTCAATAAAACCATTACAGCAGCAGCTGCTGTACCGATTGTCATTACCCAGAAACCAAGCCAACCTAATTTACGTTGGCCACTTGAAAGGGCACCCGCTGTTCGACTGACTGCGGCCGTTTGAAATCCAAGAATAAAATAAGTAGTAAGAACAAGTCCTAATAAAACACCGTGAACTGTTAGTATTTGATAATAACCGATTCCAAATGGTAATTCAAATCGACCTGAACGAACTAACACTTGTAATAGACCACAAAGACCACCGATAAATAATGCTATGAATGCGACATAAATGTGAGCTAGTGCAAGTTTTCCGTCTTTTTTATCAACTTTAGTGGAATTATTAACACTTGCTTTTACTTGAGTAGAGACAACTCTTTCTTCTTTAATTGCAGTCGTCATTTTACTCCACCACCTTTAAAGTAGAATACATCATTGCGTGACCTACACCGCAATATTCATTACAGACGATTAAATACTCTCCAGCTTTATCAACTGTTGTGATTTTTTCAGAAACATAACCAGGCTCCAACATCATATTAATGTTTGTTCCTGCAACTTCAAAACCATGGATAACATCTTTTGTAGTAGCGATGAATCTTACTTTTGAGCCTACAGGTACTTCAATTTCCGTTGGATTATACATAAATGCTGAAGAAACTATAACAACTTCATAGTCCCAGTCTTTTCCTTCAACTTTGTGTACACCAGGGTTATTAAATGGAGCAATAGTATCTACTTCTTCATAATTAATTGTCCATTTGGAGTTATTCGGATGTGTACCACCATGGAAAGCACTTACACCTACGATTGCTAAAAATGCAATGAGCATAGCTGTTCCGAATATAAGCCACCATTTCTCATACTTATGTATGTGCATGTTGTTTCCCTCCTAAATTAAGGTTTTTTCGATTAGAAGCGGTCAAGAAATAAATTAAAGCAAAGGCCCCATATGATGATAATAAAAATTCCAAGTCCAAATGTTGCATAGAGAGTACCTTTTAAATTATCATCTGACTTTTTATGGTTTGCCATGTCTCTCCCTCCTAGGTTTTAAGAATCGTAACTTACTTACGAACTCATCATATAAAAAAACGTTTTTACAAGATGTGATAAAAATCACAGTAAATCTGTTGAAATGTGAATTTAATGTGAAAGTACAAATGGAATAGAAAATGGCTCGAGTAAGTTTTTATAAAAAACCACTCGAGCCATTATTTTCTTTTTTTAGGATTATTCTTCATCTAAAGTAAATAAAATGTTTATTGAACCCATGCCATCAATTGTCACAGGTAACCTGTATGCTGTTTCAAATCCAAGTAATTTTGTATTTCCTACCATAACGGTAGGGGGGGTAATATCAATATTTACTGATTTTGATTCTATGTATGTACATAAATTTCCGGCGATCATATTTCCAAATTCGCCTGTAAAAGATTCAAGCATGATTCCTTCCAGTGGCATACCGAACATATTTGAACCAATTTCACTAAAAGTTGATAATGCACTATCGATGATAATTCTACCCTTAAAATCTCCTATTAGCCCTATAAGTACACCAATCTCATCCTGTACATAAGGTTCATTCATTATAGTAGAAGGTTGAATGTTAACATCCATAGGAACAATGGTTTTGATAGCTTGTATCGTTCCATCTAAAATTAATTGTATATTATTAGAATTTTCCATTCTATACGCATCCTTTATAAATTTATATATTTGGTTAAATAGGCGCTCAGAATTATCTTGACGCTAGCTAGATAAATCTTTAAAATTTAATTGAAAATGATTATCAATTAAAGGGAGCTGTAATAATGATTTATGTATTTATTGGCTTAACTGCACTTGTTTATGGTTGTATCGGAACATATGTCATTAAGAAGACAAGCAAAAGTTAAGATTTTAACTTATTATAACTTGAAAAGGCGGAATAGTATGTAACATTTTAGTAAAAAATGATGAAATTTGCGATTTTTTTAATTTTTCACTTCTTTAACCATAATATCCTTCATCCTCCACTTAGTTTTATTTTCTTTTTTTCCACAATATTTTTCAATCCATCAAAATTTTTCTCATTTAATAGCCGATTTTGTTTTTAAACCGTGGTAGTATATAATTGTGACAAAAAGAAGACAAAGGGGCATTATTTTGATGAGTTCTTTTGAAGAAAAATTACAGCAATTATTTTCCCAAACTGCTGTGCAATACATAATTTATGAAAAAAATGAAGATACAGAACGTTTAGAAAAGCTTCAATTATTTGCACGCAAGTTGCTACAAAAAGAATATGTAATAGCTTTCGCAGGACATTTCTCTGCTGGTAAATCAAGCATGATTAACGCATTGTCTGGTGAAGACATTTTAGCTGCAAGTCCTATTCCAACAAGTGCGAACATCGTGAAAGTTCATAAATCTGATGTAGATTATGCCATTATTCACATGCATCATGATCAACCGATTAAATTTGAAGCTGGCTACGATTTTAAAACAGTGAAAGAGCTTAGTAAAAATGGAGAGCTTGTTTCTCAAATAGAAATTGGTCATAGTAACTCTTCTTTACCAGAAGGGGTTACGGTGATGGACACACCTGGAGTGGATTCGACAGATGATGCCCATGCAATGTCCACTGAATCAGCTCTTCATCTAGCAGACATTGTTTTTTATACAATGGATTATAATCACGTACAATCTGAATTAAACTTTCAATTTACAAAGCAACTAATGAAATATAATCCGAACGTATATTTAATTGTAAATCAAATCGATAAGCATAAAGAAAACGAATTACCATTTGATGAATACAAGCAATCAGTTTATCAGTCATTTGCTGCATGGGGCGTTGAACCGAAAGGCATTTTCTTCACGTCATTAAAAAAATTAGACCATCCTCATAATGACTTTCTAAAAGTAAAAAAGATCGTCATGGATTCAATGGAAAACTATCAGGAACAGCTTCTTTTGACAGCTGAAAGTACATTGAAAAAAATGCATGATGAACATATACAATATTTAGAAGGAGAGCAAAAGCAAGTATTTATAGATAATGAAGATACTCTTTCTAAGGAAGAGTGGCAAAATCGTGAGGAAATTATAGAAGACTACGAAAAATTAAAATTACAAACTGAGCTTTTTTCATTTGATAATTGGAATGATACATTTAAGGAAAAAAGAAAAGATTTGCTAGACAATGCAGCAATTATTCCGGCTGATTTCAGAGAAAAATTACGATTATATTTGGAATCTCAACAACCTGGATTTAAAGTTGGAGGATTATTTACTGCAAAGAAAAAGACGGAAGAAGAAATTTCAAAACGTAAAGAAGAGTTGTACGATCAGTATTTATCGATTGCAAGTTCTCAAATTATTGGGCATTTAAAAGGATTAATGAAACAATCGTTACGTGATGTAGGGGCCTTAACAGAACAAACCGCATCTGAAATCGATCATATTAAATTTGAAATACCTTTCTCAGTAATAGAAGATCAGATTCATAAGGGGTCGCTTGTTACTGGAGATGCCGTATTAAACTTTGCAAATCGTGTAGCGGAAGCAACAAAGAGATTCTTTATACAGGAAACAGATAAATGGAAGGATCAACAGGCAAATTTATTGAATGAGGTTGCAAAAAACTCACAAGCACCTGTATCTGAAAAATTGACTCAAATTGCTTTCAAAGTAAATGTAATTAACAATATTCAATCTTTCGACGATAGAAAGCAATTTGCGGAAAAACAACTAATTAAACTAACGAAAGATATTCGGGACGAGGCAAATAAGCAAAGTAATTTATGGATAAGAGATTTTGAACAGTCATTAAAGGATATTCGACTGTTTGAACCATCCATGTTAGATACGAAAGAAAAAAAGAAAATCGAAACTATTCAAGCACAAGCAACACAATCAGAAGTTAATGTGAGCAGTGAAGAAGTTATTAAAACTGCTATCACTACTGCAAATGCTGTAAGTAAAATTGAGGGATTTGAGGAAGTTTCACAATTCCTAATGAAAAAAGTAGAACGATTAGAAGAGAAAGACTTTACTATTGCATTATTCGGTGCCTTCAGTGCTGGAAAATCAAGTTTTTCGAATGCTTTACTTGGATCAAAAGTTCTTCCAGTATCACCAAATCCGACGACTGCAGCAATCAATAAAATTCGACCAGCGACAGTTGAGCATCCACATGAAACAGCAGATGTACAATTAAAGACCGCTGACCAGTTATTAGAAGATATTAAAGGTTCTTATGAAGCAATCGGCTTGTCCATTAGCTCTCTTGAGGAAGCATATAGTAGAGCTGAAGAAGGATTGAAGGTTGAATTAGTAGATGAACGACTCAATGTTCATAAATCATTTATTCGTGCCTATGCAAAAGGTTATCCAACCTATAAGACACAGCTTGGACAAACACTTCGAGTAAACCGTTCAGAATTTGAATTGTTTGTTGCTGAAGAAAGCCGTTCATGTTTTGTGGACAATATTGATTTCTACTATGACAGTCCTTTAACTCGTATGGGTGTAACGCTTGTTGATACCCCGGGAGCCGATTCTATTAATGCAAGACATACTGGCGTTGCCTTTGATTATATTCGAAATGCAGATGCAATTTTATTTATCACTTATTATAATCACGCTTTTGCAAAAGCTGACCGTGAATTTTTAATTCAATTAGGCCGTGTAAAAGACGCATTCGAACTTGATAAAATGTTCTTCATTGTAAACGCAATAGATTTAGCTGAAACAAAAGATGAAGAAGAAGATGTGAAAAATTATGTTCATAATGAATTGCAGCGATTTGGAATTCGTTTCCCAAAAATCTATGGAGTTTCAAGTTTAAATGCGTTAAAAGAAAAGGTTGAAAAGAATGACTATCAATCGGGAATGATGCCATTTGAAGAGTCTTTCTATCATTTCTTAAATGAGGATTTAACTTCAATTGCAATCCAATCATTACATGAAGAAGTAGAAAAAACTCATCAGCGATTACACAGTTTAATCATACAAACGGAAGAAAATTTAAAACGTAAAGATGAGCGTCTGGTTGAATTAACACAACTAGAACAAAAAGTTCAAAAAATGTATGCGAACACATCAACGAGTATGCTAATCAGTGATATGAAACATGAGTTAGACGAACTTTTATATTACGTGTTACAGAGGGTTTACTATCGTTTCCCAGATTTCTTTAGGGAGAGCTATAACCCATCAACATTTGCATCAAAACCAGCGCAGGTTGCGTTGCAGCAAGCATTAAAAGAAATATTGGATGCGTTAAAATTTGATTTTGCTCAAGAATTACGAGTAACGAATTTTAGATTAGCTCAATTTATTCAAAAGAAATTCCAAGAAAAGTACAAAGAAGATGTTCGAGCATTGAAAGAATTAAACAATAGTTTCTCTTTTGTTGCGTATGAATCTGATGAGCCAAATTTGTTAGACTTTAGAGGTCCGTTTGAAAATTATGAAAAATACGCTTCAGTAAAATCTTACTTTAAAAATACAAAATCCTTCTTCGAAAAAAATGAAAAAGAAATCTTAAAAAATGCACTAGAAGAATTAACGAAACAAGATGCTGAAGCTTATTTAGAAAAAGAAAAAGAACAGCTGTTAGTTTGGGCTACAGAATTTATTGAACAAGAGGCAGAACGCTTACGTCAGCATATTTCGACTGAAGCAATCGCACAAATTGACACTGAACGATTATTGTTACAAGAAGAAAGTCGTTTAGCTGCATGGAAAGCAATTTATTCTGATTTACAAAAAACGGAGGTTTAATGATGGGAAATGTTTTTGTTGAGGCAAAGGATGTAAAAAAAGAAGGACGTTTTATCGATACTCGTTTTAATCTTCAAGACAAGCAATGGGGTCAGCTTGCTTTTAATGAGGAGCATATTGAAGGGGCAATATATTGGGATTTAGAAAAGCATTTATCCGATTTATCGAAATCAGAAGGCAGGCACCCAATGCCTTCAAAGGAAACTTTAAAACATTTGTTTGAGACAGCTGGACTTTCTTTAAATGATGTGATTTATATTTATGATCAAGGTGCAGCACCATTTGCAGCTCGTGCATGGTGGATGCTAAAATATGCAAATTTCCCAAATGTGTTTATTGTTAATGGCGGCTTTGATGCATTAAAAGAAGTAGGATTTGCGGTTACTAATGAAATCGTGACTTATGAACCCACAATATTAGAATTAGAGTGGAATGATACGATTTATGCAAATCGTCAGGATGTAAAAAATATTGTAGATGGTAAGGATAAGGCGACATTAGTCGATGCCCGTGCAGCAATTCGTTATAGAGGGGAAAATGAAACAATTGATGTAAAAGCAGGACATATTCCAACAGCTAAAAATTTCGATTGGGAACAGTTAAAAGATGGCTCAAAACTTAAAGCATCTGAACAATTGTTAAATAAATTCCCTAAGAATGAAGAACTTGTCGTTTATTGCGGTTCTGGCGTAACTGCTTCGCCATTATATGCAGTTTTAGCAGAATCAGGCTATGAAAATATCCGATTATATGTTGGTAGTTTCAGTGATTGGATTACTCAATACGATATTGAAACTGGTGAAAATAAATAAAATGATTAACGTACAACTCATACTAAACTAAGGGTTGTACGTTTTTGTTAGAAAATGTCCAAAATCGTGAAACTTTTTCCAATCTGCCGCGACTAATCATAGGAAACAATTACAAAGGAGAGAAAAAACGATGAAAAAATCATTAACTATGATAACAACCGCAGCTTTAGCAGCTAGTATTGTTGTCGTTCCAACAGCTTCAGCTCAATATGTAGAAGGGCAGCCTATTGAGGATACAGAAGGATTGGAATATAAAACATTGATTGTTGAGGATGAAGTAAAGCCGATTTCAGAAGATGCACCGGTTGAAGTTCCGAACTTCATTCAGATTGAAGGTGTCATTGGAGAAATTACAAAAGAACCAAGTGGGCTATCCTTCGTATCAGTAAAAACTGAGGGGGAACCGTTCTACTTCTACTTTGATGATAAAACGGTGATTTTAAATAATGCTGGGGAAGAGGTTACTCTAAAAGAGGGTATGGAATTTACAGCATATGTAGATTCTTCAAAACCAATGATTATGATCTACCCACCTCGATATTCACCAGAAGTGGTAATTGTTCAAACAGAAGAAGCAGGAACAGTTCAATATGATCAATTTGATAAAAATTTCTTAAACAAAAATAAAGATTTAGTTATTCATGTAAATGAAAAAACAGAAATTACAAACTTATCAGGAACAAAACTTTCAAAAGAAGATATTGTGGGCGAAGATGTAGTGATTTTCTATGATATCGTATTAAAAAGTTACCCTGGTCAAACATCTCCATCAAATATTATTGTTTTAAAGTATGATGAAGAAGAAAGCAATCCACCTGTAGATAAACCAGAATTAACAAACGTAGAAAAAGCCTATAAAATTGCTGAAGAAGATTTCTATGTTGTAAACGATGTTAAGATGGTTCCGCTACGATTAATTGCTGAACAATTAGGATATACAGTTAGCTCAAATGGTAAAGGTGCAATCGTTTCAAAAGGAGCTCTATCTTATACGATTACTCGTGGAACAAAATCTTATGGATATAATAAAGCAATCCAGTACTTTGAAGAAAAACCTGCTTTACTTGAAAAGGGTAAAACTTATGTTCCATATGAATTTTTAGAAATACTCGTTAACAAATAATACTTAAATATTAAAAGCTACCAACCTTATTTATTAATTGGACCAAAATGCATTGCGCATTTTGGTCTTTTTATTTTTTAAAGAGATTTTTCTATGCAATGAATATAAAAATGATGAATGTTGAAATGTGAATAAATTGTGACAAAATAATAAGTTCGCCAAAAAAGGAGAATTTAAGTTTGTGAAATTCTTCATATTTTTTTTAACAAAGTGATACGTGCATCATTTCACAGGATAAGAAGCATATATAAACGGAAAAATAAACTTATGAGATAGTATAAAATTATTTTGGAATAATAATAATTTAAAGAAATGTTTGTTTGTGAAAAATAATGCAAACAATAAAACGATGTATTGTTCAACGGAAATTAATGTTTTTCTAGAAAATATCGTCATTTGTGATTGACTTTAGCCCAGTGAAGAAATATCATACAAAAATATATAACAGTTTTATTTATTATTGAAGGAGTGGGATATATGGATTTGATGAAAAATTCATTAGAAATGCATGCGTTAAATAAAGGGAAATTGGAGATTAAATCAAAGGTACGTATTGAAGATACATATGATTTAAGTTTAGCTTACTCTCCAGGTGTAGCAGCTCCTTGTTTAGAGATTGAGAAGGACCCATCTACTGTATATGGTTATACAATGAAGGGGAACTCGGTTGCAGTTGTGACTGATGGAACTGCCGTGCTAGGACTTGGAGATATTGGTCCAGAAGCTGCATTACCAGTAATGGAAGGAAAAGCATTACTGTTAAAGAAATTTAGTGATGTGGATGGTTTTCCAATATGTTTAAATACAAAAAATGTAGATGAAATTGTGCAAGCAGTTAAAGCAATTGCCCCGACTTTCGGCGCTATTAACTTAGAGGATATTTCAGCTCCTCGTTGTTTTGAAATAGAAGATCGCTTACGTGCAGAATGCAATATTCCTGTTTTTCATGATGATCAACATGGTACAGCAATTGTGGTCGGAGCGGGATTAATAAACGCGTTAAAATTTACTGGTAAAAATAAAGATCACATTAAGATAGTGATTAACGGAGCAGGTGCAGCGGGAATAGCCATTTTAAAATTGTTAGTAGAACTTGGTTATAAAGACATTTTGATGTGTGATTCAACAGGAATTATCTATAAAGGTAGACCTGATGGAATGAATCCTATAAAAGAAAAAATAGCACTAAGTACGAATCCTGAAAATTTAAGAGGAGGATTATTTGATGCTCTACAAGGAGCAGATGTATTTATCGGAGTATCTGTAGCCAATTTATTAACTGAAGATCATATTAAAGCAATGAACGAAGATCCAATCGTATTTGCGTTGGCAAACCCAAATCCAGAGATTACTTATGAGAATGCGAAGGCTTGGGGAGTGAAAGTTATAGGCACAGGTCGCTCTGACTATCCAAATCAAGTTAATAACGTGCTGGCATTCCCAGGGATTTTTAGAGGTGCTTTAGATGTAAGAGCAACAGATATAAATGAAGAGATGAAATTAGCAGCAGTAAAAGCAATTGCATCATTAATATCTGAGGAAGAATTAACAGAAGATTATATAATTCCTAAAGCTTTAGATGAAAGAGTAGCTAAGATTGTTGCTAAAGCAGTAGGTGAAGCAGCGATTAAATCAGGGGTATCTATTTTAAGTCAGAAATCTGAGTTAACAAAGAACTTAGTGATTTAAAATAAGGGAAAGTAAAATATAGATTTGCCAAAGATGTTGAGTTTAGGGTTGCACGAATACAACAAAAGTTTCAGGCATAGAAGTAGGATGTATGTAGTGTTAGGAGATGACGAAAGTTTATTCGTTAAGTCTTTCGAGGACAAAATTTGGTTGAGGGTCGAGTGAAATATCCACGAGAACTGCTCTCGAGGACAAAATCCAGCTCAGGATCGAATGAAATGTCCACGAGGACTGCTCTCGAGGACAAAATCCAGCTCAGGATCGAATGAAATGTCCACGAGGACTGCTCTCGAGGACAAAATCCAGCTCAGGATCGAATGAAATGTCCACGAGGACTGCTCTCGAGGACAAAATCCAGCCCAGGATCGAATGAAATGTCCACGAGGACTGCTCTCGAGGACAAAATCCAGCTCAGGGTCGAGTGAAATGTCCACGAGAACTACTCTCGAGGACAAAATCCAACTCAGGGTCGAGTGAAATGTCCACGAGAATTGCTCTCGAGGACAAAATCCAGCTCAGGATCGAATGAAATGTCCACGAGGACTGCTCTCGAGGACAAAATCCAACTCAGGGTCGAGTGAAATGTCCACGAGAACTACTCTCGAGGACAAAATCCAGCTCAGGATCGAGTGAAATGTCCACGAGGACTGCTCTCGAGGACAAAATCCAACTCAGGGTCGAGTGAAATGTCCACGAGAACTACTCTCGAGGACAAAATCCAGCTCAGGATCGAGTGAAATGTCCACGAGAATTGCTCTCGAGGACAAAATCCAGCTCAGGATCGAATGAAATGTCCACGAAAATCCCTCTCGAGGACAAAATCAAGCTTGAGGTCAATCGAAATGTCCACGAGAATCCGTCTCGAGGACAAAATCCAGCCCTTAATCAAACTAAATGTCCCCGATAAACCCTTTCCACACTCATTTCACCTGAGGTAATAAAAAAATGTAAACAAACTCAATTTCATTTCGAGTTTGTCTACATTTTCAATTGATTTATAAGTACCGCTTTTTGTTATTTGTTTAATTCATCTGTTAATTGTTCTAATTGATCAATCAACGCGCCGATAAATGCAATGGTATCTTTCAGTGGTGCGTCAGTTGTTATATCAACACCAGCCATTTGCGCGAGTTCAACAGGGCTTTTTGTTCCGCCCGTTTTTAAAACTTCAATCCAATCTTTTACTGCACTTTGACCTTCACTTTGTATTCGCTTGTAAACTTGGGTTGCAATTGTCAATCCAGCTGAATAAGTGTAAGGATATAAGCCCATATAATAATGTGGTTGGCGCATCCAAGTGAGTTCTGCTCCATCTATTATTTCTACTGAATCACCCCAAAACTCTTCAAGCACAGATTTTTTTAAGTTATTTAAAATCGAAGCATTTATACTACCGCCATTATCAATAATTTCATACACTTTTCGTTGATAACTAGCCTCAAGTAAGTGTGTGACAAAGTTATGGTAATAAGTACGTGCAATTATTGTTGATATGACCCATCGTTTAAAACGAGCATCATTGGAACTTTGAAGAAGATAATTTGCCATTAACATTTCATTCATTGTAGAAGGCGCCTCGATAAAGTAAAGAGATGGCTCTGCGTTAAAGATGTTTTGATGTGCATTTGCCAAATAGAAATGTCCTGCATGGCCGAGCTCATGTGATAGAACAAATACTTCATTCATTCGACTGGTCCATGAAATTAAAATATACGGGTGTGAACCATAAGGACTATCACAAAAGGCACCTGTTGATTTTCCGTTATTTTGTGCAAAATCAATCCATCGTTCATCAAATGCGCGGTCAAGCATTTTCGTATAGTCTTCACCCATGATTGAAAGACCATCTTTCATATATTGACGTGATTCTTCAATCGAAATTTTAGGTTCGTAAGATGGGTCTATCGATATTTTAAGGTCGGCAAAGGTCATTTTTTCTAAACCGTGTACCTTTTGTAAAAGTTTTGCATATCGTCGCATATGAGGAGCGAGTTCTTTCATTATTATATCAATCTGTCGATGATACAAACTTTGATCTACCTCTTGATCAAAAAGTAAGGAGTCAAAAATGGAATTAAATCCTCTTAAATCAGCCTCTGATTTTTCGATTTTTAAATGCATATCGTAAGTTTTAGCTGTTGTATGCTGATAGGCTTTTAATTTAGAAGAGAAGGCATCAAAGGCGGCCCTACGAATTGCCGTATCTGGCTCTAACTCCCAATCACCTTCAAATAAATTGTAGCTTAATGGATAGCTTTTTCCATTCACTTCAAAATGCTCAAATTGAATATCGACAAGTTTTGTTGTCTCATAAAGTTCATATGGTGCATCAAAAGTTGTTCCCAATGCCGCAAGTGCTTTTTCAACCTCTGGGTGCAATTGGTATGGTTTTTTACGAATCAGTTTTTGCAAATAATGAGAATAGTTCGGTTCAATTTTTTCTGCCTCTTCAAGTACACTCTTATCGAGCTCTAGTAATTCACTTGTAATAAATGAAGTTTCAGCATTAATTTCAGAAAATAGCTGACCTACTTTTGCTGCACGTAATTGGGCTTCTTCATTTGTTTGATCGACACTAAGGGAGAGATTTGCATACGAACCAATTGGAACAAGTAATTCCATTAGCTTTTCATAACGCTCAATCACTTCTATAACGGAGTCGGTATTATTGATTGCCCCTTTATATTTGGTGATGTCTTTTGATTCTAATTTTACATAATCCATTGCTTTTTCAAATTCTACTTCTGAGTCGAATAGGGGAGTTAAATCCCATGTTTCTTCTAATTTTACTTCACTACGTTTCACGACTTTCCAACCCCTCATCATTGTAATTAATGTTAGTGTAGCATAAATATGGTTAATGTATGAAGTATTGAAGAAAGTATAATAGAGAACAAAAAAGGCTTCTCATCCCCTTTGAGAAGCCTTTCAATATATTTAGTAAACCCCTTCGCTAATCATTCCATTTGCAACTTTTACAAAACCGGCGATATTTGAACCTACAACTAAATTCCCTTCAAATCCATAAGTACTAGCGGCATTTTTACACTCTAAATAGATGGACTTCATAATATTATGAAGCTTTTCATCGACTTCACTAAATGACCAATAAGTACGACTAGAATTTTGAGCCATTTCAAGGGCACTTGTTGCTACTCCTCCTGCGTTTGCAGCTTTTGCTGGACCAAATAAAATACCATTGTTGAGGAATTCATTGATAGCTTCTAAATTAGATGGCATATTAGCTCCTTCAGCAACAACTTTTACACCGTTTGAAATCAATGTACGAGCAGCGTCTCCATCAATTTCATTTTGTGTAGCGCATGGTAATGCGATTTCACAAGGAATTGACCAAATTCCAGAACATCCTTCTGTATATGATGCATTTGGTCGATAGTCTACATATGTTCTTATACGATCACGTTTTACTTCTTTAATTTCTTTTAAAATGTTTAAATCAATTCCATCTGGATCATAAATATAGCCGCTAGAATCAGAGCAAGCAACAACTTTAGCACCAAAATGTTGAGCCTTTTCGATTGCATAAATTGCAACATTTCCTGAACCAGAAACGACAACTGTTTTGTCTAAAAACGATTGTTTATGATCATGCAGCATTTCTTCAACGAAGTAAACTAAACCGTAACCAGTCGCTTCTGTTCTGACTAATGAGCCTCCATATCCTGGCTTCTTCCCAGTTAATACACCTGCCTCATGTGCAGCGCGAATTCGTTTATATTGTCCGAAAAGATAGCCAATTTCTCTGCCTCCTACTCCAATATCACCTGCTGGAACATCGACATCAGGACCAATATAACGATATAATTCAGTCATAAAAGCCTGACAGAATCGCATAATCTCTTCATCAGATTTCCCTTTCGGATCGAAATCCGCACCACCCTTAGCACCGCCGATTGGTAAACCAGTAAGAGAGTTCTTAAAGATTTGTTCAAAAGCTAGAAACTTCATAATAGATTCATTTACGCTAGGATGGAATCGTAAACCGCCTTTATATGGTCCAACAACATTATTAAATTGAACACGATATCCGCGGTTAACCTGTACATTATTTTGATCATCAAGCCATGTCACTCGGAATGAAATGATACGATCTGGTTCCACAATACGAGAGAGAATGTTATGTTTTATATATTCAGGATGCTGTTCGAATACAGGGACTAAAGAAATAAATATTTCTTCCACAGCTTGTAAGAATTCATTTTGGTGATAATACTTCTTTTTGATTTGCTCGAATACTGTATTTATATAGATTTCTGCTTCTGATTTCGCCTTTACTAGTGGTGACGTCATTATGTTACCTCCAATTTGTTAATGATTGTATAATAGTACGATTTTTCAAACTATTCAATCTTGATTTAAGATGATTTTAATACTGATTTTAGATATAAAGGGAAATCATTATATTGAAATAATGATAGTCCCGAAAATTCTCATAGGTTGGTGATGACATATTTTACAATTATTAATTGATGCAGATGCTTGTCCAGTAATTGATATCGCAATTTCCATTTCCGCTGATTATGGTATGAAAACACTGTTATTTTGTGATACGTCCCATCGCATTGAAAGAGAACATGCAATGACAATTACAGTACCTAAAGGGCCCGATTCAGTTGATTTCAAACTTGTGAATACTATAAAAAAACACGATATAGTTATTACACAGGATTATGGTTTAGCTGCAATGTGTTTAGCAAAAGGTGCATTTGTTATAGATCAAAATGGAAGGGAAATGACATCGGAAAATATAGATCAACTACTTAGTTTTCGATATGAAAGTGCAAAGTTCAGACGTGCTGGAGGACGAACAAAAGGACCGAAAAAAAGAACAGTAGAAAATAATATAAATTTCGAAAATTATTTTAGAAAACTTTGTGAACGAGCGATTTCTACGAAAAAGGAGGCAGGTATGAATGAATAAAAATAAGGAATTGAACAATTTAATTCAAAAATTCCCATTAATTTCAAAAATGGTTGAGCCAACGAATGTTTTATGGATTAATCCTAAATTAAATCAAAACTTACGTAATGATGTCAGTGTTACTTTTGATGAAGTGGTTGAAGCAGAACAAAGGTTGCAAAGGTTTGCACCATTTATTGAATTAGCATTTCCTGAAACGAAAAAGTCAAAAGGGATTATCGAATCTGATTTAAAAGAGATACCTGAGATGAGGAAATTCATGGAAGGGGTAGGTGGTTCTACGATTCCTGGCAAACTGGTGCTGAAATGTGATTATGCTTTACCTATTTCAGGATCAATTAAAGCCCGGGGTGGAATTTACGAGGTACTCAAACATGCTGAAAAGTTAGCGATTGAACATGGGTTATTAAGCATAGATGAAAATTATACTAAATTGTATGAAGAAGAAATGAAACATTTCTTTAGTAAATATAAAATTGCAGTTGGTTCAACAGGGAATTTAGGTTTAAGCATTGGAATTATGGGCTCATCATTAGGTTTTAAGGTGACGGTTCATATGTCACAGGATGCAAAAGAATGGAAGAAAAACCTACTTAGAAGTAAAGGTGTAAAAGTGGTTGAATATGAAAATGATTACAGTTTAGCTGTTGAAGAAGGGAGAAAACAAGCTGCGAATGATCCGATGTGCCATTTTGTGGATGATGAGAATTCGATAGATCTATTTGCTGGTTATGCAGTCAGTGCATTAAGAGTTAAAGAACAGCTTCAAGAGCAAAATATAGTAGTAGATGAAGAACATCCATTATTTGTTTATTTACCTTGCGGTGTAGGAGGAGGTCCTGGTGGAGTAGCCTATGGATTGAAAGAAATCTATGGAAACCATGTACATATCTTTTTTGGTGAACCAATTCAATCTCCATGTATGCTTTTAGGTATGATGACAGGGCTACATGATGAAATTAGTGTTAATGATATTGGATTAACGAATATAACAGAAGCCGATGGGCTTGCAGTTGGTAGACCCTCGAAATTTGTTGGAAAATTGATGGAGGAAGTTTTAAGTGGTTGTTACACAGTTGAAGACAAGTTTTTATTTAAAAGTTTAAGAGCAATGTATGAACAGGAACAAATTTTCATGGAGCCATCTGCTCATGCAGGGGTTTATGGACCAATCATTTTACTAAATGAAGGTTCAAATTATTTAAGTGATAATAACTTGAATCATAAAATGCAAAATGCAACACATTTAATTTGGTCTACAGGTGGGGATATGGTTCCAGAAGAACAAAGACAATATTATTTATTAAAAGAAATAGAAAGATAATAAGATCTTAAAGTTGGAAAATGATGATTTTATAACAGTTCGCACACGCAACAGTTTATATCTAAAGATTCTCCCCGAGGTTAATACACTGCTGAAACAAAAAGAAAATGTCCTCGATAAATCATCTCGAGGACAAAATCCCACTCTGTTTTATTCCCCTTGAATTTCTCTTACAGTTTGTTCCACTTCCTCACGGGACATTTTTTCTTTCCCTTCTTTTAATGCCTTTAATGTTTTATGGGCAAAGGCGAGAGGAAGCTTACAAAATAGTGAAATCGATCTTTTGTTAATGTCTTTAATATATTGATCAGCCATTACTAAGTTTTCTTCTGTATAAGCAAATAGCTCTTCACGAGTCCAACCAGTAGGAATAAAACTGACTCCGCGACCTTTCATATCTTCCATTTGATTACGTAAAATATTTACAGCTTGAAGACCTCGTCCGAATCCAACTGCTAGTTCTTTCTTTGTTACAATTCCTTCTTTCCACTCCCATAGGTCAGAAAGCATTACACCAACAAGTCCAGCTACATAATATGTATAGTCATCTAAGTCTTCTTTTGTTTCAATTTGCCAATTCGCTTTCGCCCATTTTGCCATACCATAGGCCATTTCACTAGTTGATTTTTTAAGAATATTCTCAGCTCCAGCAGGTATAAGGCGAATCCAATCTCCTAGGCGTAGTGTTACTTCTGGTAAGAATTGTTTATATGGTGCAAGTAGTTCCGCATATTTATCTTCATCAAACACTTGGCCTTCAAGCAGACCGCAAGTATCGTTTAATAATTTATTTTTTATTTCATTTGTTAGCTCAATATGTTCATTATCTTCAATTTCGTCAATAGCTCGCATCATTAAGTATGCTGCGGCAACGGCAATTTTCAGTTCTTTTTGTAAAAAGGTAATAGGAATATAAAAAGTACGGCTTGTATCTTTTAAAACTCGCATTGCATCTTTTTGGAGTGCTTTGTCATTCATCTATAAATTCCTCCGTTCGTCACTATCCTTACTATCGTACATTAATTTCACTTAAAATTAAAATAGAAACTATCATAAATATACTCCAGTTCAAGAGCTTAAATTAAATTGAATTTTTAATAATTTTACAAAACCATGTCTATATCATTAAAAATTCTGTACAATGTATTGTGGGCATTAAAAGACTCAAAGCTTAATAGAAAGTTGTAGGTGCTGATATTGAGTCGTAATGAAACGTACATTTTTATTGATATTGAAGCGACGTTAATACATGGTAGGCAAAATATTATTGAAATTGGAGCAGTTAAATGGCTTCCTGATGGTACAATTGAAAAGTTTGAACGATTAATTAGGCCATCGAAATTTAAAAAATTAAATCATCACATTCAAAAGTTAACAGGGATTACAACCGATGAAATTTTAAGTGCATCCTCATTTGATTCGGTGATTCAAGAATTTATTCGTTGGTGTCAGGGGAATACAATTTTTGTCACTTTCGGCGAATTTGATCGAAAAGTGTTAGAAGAAGAATTGACCCGTCATCACATAAATAAAGACTTTTTATATCCTATCGTTGATTTTCAACAAAAATATATGATTGATCATCATTTAAAGGATCAACCTAGTCTATCGGGTCTCATGAGCTCATTAAAATTAGAAGTTAAAACACAACATCGTGCATTAGCAGATGCGTATAGTTTATTAAATATATTCGTAGCGCTTGATGGAATAACATTAATTGAAAAGCAACGAACAAATGAATTCGCTTTATTGTTAAGTGAAATGAAGCAAAAAGAAACAGTATATGAAGTATCATTTACTCTCTTAACAGGCATTGTATCAAATAAAGGTGTTTCCGAATTATCAATCGAATCATTAACAAAATCGTTACACTATAATACTCGTGAAGTTGAGCGTATTTCAAAGGAAGGCGAACTTCAAAAGGTTCTGGTAAACGAAGTGATCCCCGATCATGATATGAAACAGTTTTTCAATAGTATAGTTAACAAAATACACAGTAAAGTATTAATTACAAGAAGTGGTTTAAAACAAATTTCTAAAATTTTCCGCTTACATAATTGTTCAATTCCTAAAACAGAGGTTATGACATTGCAGCAGCTTTTAAAAGATGAAGATTTGATAAGTTTATTTACAATGGATGGGCAATCAATTGCTGCATATGAGAAGAAATTACAGCATTTAATAAATGTTTATCAGAAAAATATCATTGACGAGTTTATGAAAAGAAACTTATTTTATAAAGAAGCAGTACAAGTCTAAACTGTACTGATAATTTCCAAAGGAATGGAGGTTCTCCCGGATTAGGTTCATCAACTAAGCAGTAAGGTTGCAATAATAAACTAAGAAAGTTACAGTTTTAGAGAGGGAGTAACCAAAAGGAGAAAGTAAGTAATGCAAAAAGTCATAGGAATTGATGCAGGCGGTACCTTAACAAAGCTAGCTTTTATCAACGAAAAAAATGAGCTTCAATATAAAGTATTTCCATCAAATAATTTTTCCTTAGTGAAGGATTGGATTGAATCAAATCCACAAATAGAAGAAATTGGTTTAACAGGTGGACGAACAGAGCAATTATTAAAGGTGCTCAAAACAATGAAATCTATTGAATACATAGTTGAATTTGAAGCTACGATTAAAGGTGTAAAATATCTATTAGAACAAGAAGGTCATCATTTAGATAAAAGTATTATTACAAATATTGGAACTGGAACATCAATCCACTATATGGAAGGTAATTTCCATACACGTGTCGGTGGAACTGGGGTTGGTGGAGGAACGTTAACAGGGCTTTCTACGATTATGACAGGCGTTTCTAATTTTGGTGAAATCGTTGAAAGGGCTTCATTAGGAAGTCGGGAAAACATTGACTTATTTGTAAAAGATATTTTCCAAGGAATGGAAGCTCCTATTGAAGGACATTTAACAGCGAGTAATTTTGGTAATGTTAGTATTATGAATAATACGAAAATCGAACCAAATAATTTGCTTGCGACAATACAGGCGCTAGTTGGAGAAGTAATTACTACATTAAGTATACAATTTGCTGAGCAAAAAGAATGTGAGCATATTATATACATTGGATCTACATTAATGAATAATGAATACTTAAAAAAAGTTATTGGGAATTATACGATTTTAAAGAAACATAAACCCATTTTCTTAACTAATAGTGGTTATGCTGGAGCATTAGGTGCTTTATTAAATAAAAGTAATGAAAAATAACAAATGGATACCTTAAGGCAGAACATATGTCAAAAGGTATCCATTTCTATTTATAAGTATGTGTGTATCGGTAATATATTATTTTTTATTATCATGTTATGACCTTGTTTATTTTGTGGGAAAATAGTTTTAAATAAGTATAACAATTTCTAAAATTTGTTTATACCAATATTGAATTTCTTGCATAGCATATAAATAACTAATTGTTTTGTTTGCCTTTTAATATGGCATGACGAGCTAAAGTATCTGCCGCTTTATTTTGGTTATCCGGGATCCATTTAATAAAAAACAAATCAAATTCATTTGAGAGCTGAAGGGCCTTTTCAAGTAATGGTTTATATTCTTCACTTTTAACATATTGTTTCTCCATTGAAGACACAACAATTTTTGAGTCTGAACGAACTGAAACAATGCTAGTTTTTAACTTTAAGGCTTCCTCTAAGCCGCGTATTAAAGCTTTGAACTCGGCAATATGATTATTTGTTTCACCTATATATTCACTAATTTGAATTAAGTGACCTTCACCCTTTATAAAAATACCTATTCCACTTGGACCAGGATTTCCAGAACTTGCACCATCTATATACACTTCTAACATATACATCCCTACTTTTTCTTGAAATAAAATTCATTAATTTAAGCATATTATAACTTATTGCATATAAAAATTTACAACTGCTTATAGAGCAACTTCGTTTTTGACAAATAAAAACTTTAAATTGTAATATGGAAATACGTTATGTAAAGGGGGAGCTTTGTGAATAAAAATACCGTTATAAAAGATATAGATGAACTGACAGACACATACTGCAACGAGTGCCCTATAAAACGCGAATTAAGAAATACTCGGGGGAAGTCGGGTGCCCATCGTTTTTGCATAGAACAATGCTCTGTTGGAGAAAAGCTTCAGTTTTTAGGGAATGAATTAATGAAAATTTACGAAAGAAAATAATAAAATTTTGATGTAACACAATTATTTTAATAGATAATTGACATCTTAATATAAATTTGATATTATCTTTTTGTAGCACTAGTACATGCTACAAGGTTGGTTACCTATAGAAAAATGCAGCTTCTCTTACGAGAGCTGCCTTACATATAAAAAACAACTCAGGATAACTTTTCCTGAGTTGTTTTTCGTTTTTAGATTGTTTCTTTAATAATTATGTCATTTGATTTTTGAATGACTTTTAAAGTTTTAAATTGTTCTAGCTGAGCGATAACATTACCTACAAGTATAAACAATCCGCCGATAATGAGTTGGATCGTTATAATTTCTCCTAAAAAAATAATTGCAAAAATCGCTGCAAATATTGGTTCTAGTGAAAAAATTAAACCAGTATGTGTTGGTGTCGTATATTGTTGTGCAACCGTTTGACCGATGAACCCAAATGCACTACAAAGTACTCCTAAGCCAAGGACAGCTATCCATGAAGAAGAAGTGGATGGAATTTGTGGTGTTTCAAAAAGTAAACAAATACACCCGCTAATAATCGCTGCAAATCCCATTTGAAAAATACCAAAAGCTAAAGAATCTACATTTTTAGTAAATTTCCCATTCAAGACGATATAAATTGAATAAGAAAATGCAGTAAGTAGACAGAAAATATCTCCTACTTGTAAAGTAAGAGAACTATTAAAAGTTAATAGGATGATACCGATCATCGTACAAATGATGGCGATACAAACTGTACGAGTCGGTAATTTTTTTTCGATTATACTAGTTATAATTGGAACGAGAACAACAGTTAAACTTACTAAAAATCCTGCATTAGCAGTAGGTGTTGTCATAACACCAATCATAGGAAATCCAATAGCTCCAACAAGGAAAAAACCTTGTATCATACCATATAGGACAATTTTTTTGTCAAGTTTCATTAGTTTTTTATAAAAAATAAGTCCTGCCAAAATAAATGCAATTAAACTTCGTAAGGCCACTGTATTAAAAACCTCTAACGTTTCTAGTCCCATCACATAAAACATATAGGACATTCCCCAAAACATCGTGACGATTACTAATAATAAATTTGCTTTTAATTGCATAAAATTTCCTCCGATTTCTATCTCTAGTGACATTATTTAATATATAATTGATTTATAAATTAGTACAACGAATGTTTATAATGGAATAGATGAATTTTTTTCATGCAAATGGAGGGACCTTGAATGAGTTTATTAAAATACGAAATATTTAATAAGGTCGCTGAAATAGGAAGCTTTACTAGGGCTGGCGAAATACTCGGTTTAACTCAATCTGCAGTTAGTCATGCTATTTCGAGCTTAGAAAAAGAACTTGGATTCCCATTGATTCATCGTAGTAAAACCGGATTAAAATTAACGAATGATGGACAAACCATACTAAATGCCATAAGACAAGTACTACAGGCAGAGGAACTTCTTAAACAAGAGGCAGCGAATATAAACGGAGTTACAAGTGGTACAGTGAAGATTGGTACATTTTCAAGTATTTCCTCTAAGTGGATGCCCATTTTAATAAAAAAAATGGAACAAAAGTATCCAGGAATACGAATTGAATTGCGCGAAGGGGATTATTATGAGATTGAACAAATGCTGATTGATGGAGAAATTGATTGTGGGTTTTTGAATGGAACCTATTCGAATCAGTTTCATTTCAAGCCACTATTTCGGGACCGCCTTCTTTGTATCGTATCTAGTAGCAGCCCCCTTTACTTAAAAAAATCTATAGATATAGAGGAAGTAGAACTAGAACCGTTTATACTAACTTCGTATAGTGGTATGAATGATGTAATGACAGTTTTAGAATTGAATAATGTAAAACCAACAATTCGATTTGAATTATATGATGAAACGGGAATTGTTTCTATGGTGGAACATGGATTGGGGATTTCTATTTTACCGGAGCTCGTTATAAAAACGTTGCCTCCAAAGGTGCGAGCAATACCATTAAAACAAAATTGTTATCGTACAATTGGCTTGGCAACAAAACAAAAATTATCCCCAGCTACGAAAATTTTTATAGAAGTGCTTTTAAATTGGTTATCCTCTAATGAAAAAATATCACAAATTGAGTACACTAAGGAAATATAAGCAATTTATTGAAGAGACAGGTGATAGTGTGAAAGACTTACAGGGAAAAACAGTATTAATAACAAGTGGGGGAACTCTTGAAAAATGGGATCGTGTTCGCGGTCATACAAATTTATCGAAGGGAACGATGGGTTGCTTTCTCGCAGAAGCAGCGTTAACAAAAGGGGCAAAAGTTATTTATTTACATGGTTATTTTGCAAAACTACCTGAAAGTGCAAAATCGATGCGAACAATCATGTTTGAAGGGATAGAGGACTTAGCTAAAAAAATGAAAAGAATAATTCAATCAGAACAAGTTGACGTTGTTATTATGGCTGCTGCTGGATCTGATTGGGTGATTGATAAAGTATATGATCAGTCTGGAAACCTAATGGAGGAAAAGGGAAAAATGCCATCTGATGAACCGCCGATTATTCACTTTAAAAAGGCTCCAAAGGTATTGGGGCAGATTAAACAATGGGATAAAAAACTAACTTTAATCGGTTTTAAGCTTGAAGCGACAGATGATATTGATTTTTTAATAAAACGGGCGAAGATAAGAATGGAATCCTCCAATGCGGAATATATGGTTGCCAATAGCTCAAATTCTTTATATGGAAAAGATGAGCCTCATTTTATCATTTCTTCTCATGGCGATGTAACACGAGTTGAAGGGAAAGAAAATACAGCAAATACATTATTTGAAATACTTGCAAATTCTTAATTTCATCTAAGTTAAGTTGCATTCTTTTTAAATTCAAAAAATTCTGTGTATAATAATCTGTATTCAATAGAAATCAGATAGGGAAAGAAAGGATTGATGTTATGTCTTTGCAAAGTGTCCGTGAACATCTGAAAAAGTTTAACCGTGAACAAGATATTCTTGAATATGAACAAATAAGTGCAACTGTTGAACAAGCTGCAGTAGCTTTAAATGTAATTCCTGCTCGTATTGCAAAAACTTTATCCTTCAAAGATAAAGAAGGAAATGCATTTCTAGTTGTTACCGCTGGGGATGCAAAGGTTGATAATCGAAAATTTCGAGATGAATTTGAAGTGAAAGCAAAAATGCTAAATGCAGACGAGGTTGTGGAACAAACTGGACACGTCATTGGTGGTGTCTGTCCTTTTGGATTAGCCAATGATTTACCGATATATTTAGATAAATCGATGAAACGTTTTTCAACGGTATTTCCAGCATGTGGAAGTATTAACTCGGCAATTGAACTTACTTGTGATGAATTAATGGAGTACTCTGGTGCATTAAAATGGGTTGATGTGAGTAAAGATTGGGATGAACAATTAAACGATTCATCAAAATATGAATCTGTTTCTAAGTAAAAGTAAGATTTTTGAAAAGGGGGTTATGAAAATGTATAAGCTTGATCACATTGTTCATTTTGTAGAAAGTCCTGATAAATTAATAGAACAAACGAAAAATATTGGACTTTATACAGTTCCTGGTGGAAAACATGATATGTGGGGGACATATAACTCCTTATGTTATTTTGGTCTTTCATACATAGAATATATCGGCATTTTTGATGAACAGCTCTACTTACAGTCTGCCAAGGAACCATTTACTTTGCATGAAACCTATTTAAAAAGAAATAGAAAAAACGGTTTTAATCGAATTGCTCTTCGAACAAATACAATCGATGAAGATGCGAAAAGATTAAAAGCACTCGGTTTATCTGTATTTGGTCCACAGAATTTCTCAAGAACACGTCCTGATGGATCAGTTGTAAAATGGAAATTACTTCATTTTGGATTCCAAGATCAAGATTTGGACTTGCCATTTCTAATAGAGTGGGAAGGTGAGGATCAAGAACGTTACGAAGAATTATTACAGCTAGATACAATTAAAAAACATCCGCTTGGAAATTTAAAAATAAAAGAAATTGTATTTTCAGTACCAAATTTAAAAATCGCTGAGAAATGGGCGAGGTTATTTGAATATAAAGTTGAGAAAAGTGACACTTTCATTAAGTTAATAGCTACTGAATACGAATTGACCTTTTATAAAAAAGATAATTCACCTTCAGAAATAAGTCATGTAACAATTTCAGGTTCAACTGAAGAGAAAGAAATTGTAATCGAAAATGGAAAATATATCTTTGTAAAATAAAGCTCATCCTTAAGGGAGGAGTTTTTTTATATTTTCGTCACATTTGTTGCTTGTGGACCACGATTTCCTTCTACGATTAAAAAAGACACTTCTTGCCCATCTTCTAATGTACGAAATCCTTCTCCCATAATCCCTGTAAAATGCACAAATACCTCCTGCCCATCATTACTCTCAATAAAACCGTATCCTTTGTCATTACTGAACCACTTAACCCTTCCTTGATGCATGTTAACATCCCTCTCTCTTAAATGATACGTATTATTATACAATAAATTTACCATTTAATACTATCTAATGGCGATTTCCATGCAAACTTTTTCTATAATATTTAAGCTTCATTGATAATCATATACATCAACGAAATGAATTAAACCTATATCCAAGAAAAACAATCAGGTTGTGCTAAAAAATATAAAGAAGATTAGATGGAGTTGTTACATTTTATTCGAAAATGAATATATAAAAGCAATCACAACTATTAATAAACTTATTATTCAATTACCGTAAAGATAATTGACGTTTCAAGGTTTATTTTATCACCGGTAATATCTTCACCAACAGCGAAATCTGTTCTTCCTTTAATTTCATATTGACCAGGTGGGAATTCTCCTTTTCCCATTTTCATAAGTACATCATCATTATATGGATTCCCAGGAGCCCCTTCAAAATAACTGCCTCCTGTAAAACTGTATTGTTCCACATACGGTTCATTTTTTAATAGTTGTGTAATGATGAGAGGTTCATTCATTGCTGCCTCAAATTGGTAGTCTTCAGTTAAGTTTGTTGTAAATAACCAAATTGGGGAGGCGGCATGTGCGATTTTTAATGTTTCTTCATCCCCCTTGTAAGTAAGTTCAGCTTTAATCTCTAGAGGCTCTCCGACTTGGTATATAGGCTTTTTGCTTGTTAGTTTAAATAGAAAATCGTCACTTTCGGCAGTTGATTCTACGATATTCTCATATTCGTACTTTTCTGATGGTACACTATTTCCATTCGTTTTAGTACCACAGCCCGAAAGAATTACGACAAAAATGAGGACACTAAATAACCATTTACTTTTCATTTTACATCATCTCCTTTCTCCATTAGACGTGATGAATGATTATATCGTTACAAATTTTCCATTTACCTTACAATAATAAAAGCTTGTGATTTTTCTAATCAACAAGCCTAAGGAACAAAAATGAAAAATTATCTATTTCTTTTTCTTTTTTTCAATAAAAAAGTTATCAAGTGCAAGGAATTTACTTCCTGCAACTAATAAATATAAAGACATTGTGATTAGCAAAACATCAATTTCATATCCCTGTAAAAATCCTAAAGGGAACTTTGCATAAGTAATTGCACCAATCATAATGAAAATAAATACTGTTGCAATAAATCTAGTTGTAATACCAAAAATCATAAATAAACCACCAATGACTTCAAAAAATATGACAGCGATTGCAACATAGTCCGCATATGGAATGTTGTAGTTAATAAATCGATCCTGAATTACCCCAACTCCTTCCTGATATTTAGCTAGTCCATGTAATAGGAAGGTTACCCCTAGTACTACACGTATAAGAAATCCACCAAATTCGTTATTTTTCAGAATTATCCCCTTTCATTTTTCACTCTTAAAACTAGTTTATTAATGCCAGTCCAACTATAATACAAATAAAAGAAGTTTCTTTTTTGAAAGGACAAGTGAGAAATATTGGATATTATTAATCAATTAAAAGAAAAGGTAGAGAACATATACAATCAATACGATGCTAGTCATGATTTTGCCCATATTGAACGTGTAATACAAAATGCTGAAGCGATTCTAGAAAGTGAACCTACTGCTGATAGAGAAACAGTGCTAGTAGCTGTTTTGTTACATGATGTTAGTGATAAAAAATATACGGATAATAAAAATTTAGAAAATCAGCTGTTAGATGAGCTTCCTTTAACGTTAGAACAACAGCAACAAATTCGTGAAATAATTGAAAGTGTGTCCTTTAACGGGGGAAACGAAAAACCTGCAAAAACATTGGAGGCAAAAATTGTAAGAGATGCGGATAGACTGGATGCCATCGGAGCAATCGGCATTGCGCGGACTTTTGCTTATGGCGGAGCTAAAGGAAGAAAACTATATGATGATGCAGAAGAAGCACGAATGGAAATGACAGAGGAAGAATATAGAAGTAAAAATACAGCTTCTGTTACTCATTTTTATGAAAAACTATTATTATTAAAAGATTTGATGACAACTGAAAAAGGAAAGCAAATGGCTGAAGAAAGACATGCTTTTATGTTATCCTTTTTACAACAGCTTAAAAAGGAAAGAGAAGGAATCTCATGAGTCATTTAATTGTTTCAAATTTAACGAAAACAGTAGGCGATAAAACGCTCTTTAAAAATATAGAATTTACGATTTACGAAGGAGAACGCGCTGGTCTTATTGGTATTAATGGGACAGGTAAGTCCACATTACTCTCCATATTAGCGGGAGTTCAAGATGCTGATATCATTAATATGGACCATCCGAATAAATACAGTATCGCATATTTACCTCAAGAGCCAACATTCACAGAAGGAGAAACGGTTTTACAGGCTGTTTTCTCGGGTAATTCACCAATATTAAAATTAAATCGCGAATATGAGGATACGGTCGTCCAATTATCAAATAACCCTAGTTCGGAAGATTTGCAAAATAAGCTTTTTCGATTACAACAACAAATGGATATGGAAAAGGCATGGGATATCAATGCCCTTGCAAAGTCGTCTTTAACCAAGCTTGGTATTGATATGTATGATGAAATCGTTTCGAATTTGTCGGGGGGGCAACAAAAACGTGTAGCCTTAGCAAAAGTATTAATCGAGCCAGCTGATTTATATTTATTGGATGAGCCTACAAACCATCTTGATGTCCAATCAACAGAATGGTTGCAGGAAATGGTTACACGCTTACGTGGTGCGGTTATTTTCATTACCCATGATCGATACTTTTTAGATGAAGTATCAACGCATATATATGAGCTTGCAGATCAAACATTGTACCGACATGTTGGGAATTACGCCGATTATCTAGAAGCACGAGCAATTCGTGAAGAAATGCATGCAGCCACGCAAGATAAATTACGGAATCGATACCGTTCAGAGTTAAAATGGATTCGTCGTGGTGCTAAAGCACGTACAACAAAGCAAAAAGCAAGAATTCAACGTTTTGAAGAGTTAGATACTAAAATTGAACGTGGAACTAACGATTCTAATTTAGAAATGTCCCTTGCAACTACTCGGTTAGGAAAGAAAGTATTAGAAGGTGAAAAACTTTCTAAAGCCTATGGCGAACGTGTCATTATAAAGGACTTTAACTTTTTACTTCAGCAAGGTGATCGTATTGGCATTATAGGTGCAAACGGTTATGGTAAGTCAACTTTATTGAATATCCTTGCGGGTGAACTCCAGCCGGATTTTGGTGAGGTTATTGTTGGCGCAACAGTAAAAAGAGCACATTTTAAACAAGTGCTACCTGTAATGAATGAAAATCAAAGAATGATAGAGTATATTCGTGAAGCATCCAATGATATTACCGATGCGGAGGGAACTCGATATTCAGCTGCTCAAATGTTAGAGCGATTTCTATTTCCATTACATACACATGGAACGCAGATTGGAAAATTATCAGGCGGGGAAAGAAAAAGACTTCATTTGCTAAAATTGTTAATGGAGCAACCGAATGTGTTGTTATTGGATGAGCCTACCAATGATTTAGATATTGAAACTTTGGGTGTATTGGAAGATTTCATTGAGCATTTCCCTGGGGTAGTGCTAACCATTTCCCACGATCGTTTCTTTTTAGATCGAATTGCTAAAAAATTGTGGATTTTAGATGGGCAAGGCAATGTGGATGAAAGCCTAGAGGTATATAGTGATTATTTAGAAAAACAAAATCTCCTTCAAAAAGATGAGATAAAAGAAGAAAAAATAGAAAAACCAAAACAACAAAAAGTAAAAAATGATAAGAAAAAATTGTCTTTTAAAGAGCAAAAGGAATGGGAAACAATAAGTGATTCCATTGCTCAAGTAGAAAATGAAATAATGTTAACAGAAGAAGGAATAGCAAATGCAGGTTCTGACTACACAAAATTACAGCAACTAACAGAAAAGCTCGATCAATTAAATAAAGAATACGAAAGATTGATTGAAAGATGGTCATACCTTGAAGATATCGTAAAAGGATAGGAGAGATGTAAATGAAAATCGTAACAGTTGAACCAACCCCAAGTCCTAACTCTATGAAAGTTGTCATTGATGAGGAGTTACCCTTTGGAAAAAGCTATAATTATACTAAAGAAAATGTGGCAGAAGCTCCTTCAGAAATACAGGCAATTTTAAATGTTGAAGGTGTAAAGGGCGTTTATCATGTAGCAGATTTCTTGGCTGTAGAACGAAATGCAAAGTATAATTGGGAAACAATTTTATCAAGTATTCGCAACGCACTAGGCGAAAAAAGTGACAACGTAGAACAATCGGAACAAGCGGTAGAACATTATGGAGAAGTATTTGTCCATGTTCAAATGTTCAGAGGAATACCACTTCAAATTAAAGTGTTTGATTCTTCCTCTGAGCATCGAATTTCAACAGGCGAACGTTTTGCACAAGCGTTCCAATCGGTTGAAATTGATAAAATGGATGATAATTACTTACTAGAACGCAAATGGGTTGACTTTGGTGTACGCTACGGTGAAAAAGAGGATATTGCACAAAATGTGTTAAAGGAAATTGATGCAACATATCCATCAGATCGGATAGAAAAATTAGTAGAAGCTGCAAATTCAAAAAACACGGTAACTGTCGAGCGTAAGAAAATAACACTTGAACAGTTTGAAAATGAGGATGATTGGCAAAAACGCTATCAAATGCTAGATCAAATACCAGATCCTGAAGTTGAAGATTTACCTCTTCTTGAAAAAGCTTTAGAGGACGATCAAATGTCAATTCGTCGTTTAGCAACCGTATATTTGGGTATGATTGAAGATCTTGCTGTTGTGCCTGCTCTTTCTCAAGCTTTAAAAGATAAAAGTGCTGCTGTAAGAAGAACAGCAGGAGACTGTATGAGTGATTTAGGACTTGTCGAATTTGAACCAGCTATGATTGAAGCGCTTAAGGATAAAAATAAACTTGTTCGTTGGCGCGCGGCGATGTATTTATATGAAACAGGTACAGAAAAATGTTTAAATGCATTGCATGAGGCCGAGAATGATCCGGAATTTGAAGTAAAGCTTCAAGTTAAAATGGCGATTGCACGTATTGAACAAGGTGAAGAAGCAAAAGGCTCTGTTTGGAAACAAATGACGGATAGATAATAAAGTAAAAAACCAGCGAAAGATTGACTTCGCTGGTTTTTTATGAGACGATTTTTTCTTTATTTTCAATAGGAAGGGCAACATCTTTTTTTGGCTTAAAGATAGTGAAAACAATTCCACCGAATATAAGGACGATCCCTAATGATTGGAAAAGGGTTGGTCTAAAATTCAAAATTAATGTATCTAATAAAATTGCAACTACTGGATCTACAAAAACAAGAACTGAAACAATGATTGTTGAAAGATTTCTAATACTATCAAAAAATAAATAATAAACAAAGCCAGTATGAATTATGCCTGTTCCTAAAATATAAAGCCAATTCGTTGTTGTCAAACCATTGAATACACCAAACTGACAAAATGGAAGTAACATAATTATTCCAACAATTGTTTGTAAAAAGGTTGTTGCATAGGGAGATAAGTTATTAAGTGTTTTACTGGTAAACATCGTTAATGCGTAACATACGGCAGATAGTAAAGCCCACACAAAGCCAGAATTAATAAATTGATCGATAGAATGGAATTTATCAATACCCACAATCAAAATACTACCGATAAAGCAGATAACTGTTGCAAGAACACCACTCGCGGTCATTTTTTCTCTTAAGAATAAGGTACCTAAAATTAATACAAAAATAGGGGCTAAATTATAAATGGATATGGCAATAGAAATAGACATTTCCTCAAAAGCTTTAAATAAAAATACCCAATTTAATACGAGAAATACTCCGCATAATAAAGTTTGCAAAACTTCTTTTTTATTCCACTTTTCTGTTTTATGTCCACCTGTTAAATACCATAGTCCACCTAAAAACATAGTGGCAAAAATACATCGTACAAATACTAGTTCAAGAGCTGGAATACCACTATTGGTAGAAAAAAATCCAACAGAACCAAAAATGGCCATAGAAATCGTTAATTTAATCATAGAAGATATATTCATGAGTTACGCCTCTTTCAAAAGTTGAATATAAGAAAACCTCGCATGGAGTTTATACGAGGTTTAAGTTAAAGAACTTCATTATTTGAATAATGTTAATCTGAAATAACATTATTTAAAAAAGTATCTCGTTGTTCTTCAGATTGTAGTTCACTATCTAATAAAAGTACGCCCATTTGAAAACCTGATTGTTCATTTTCGACAATAAATTGAAGGTTTACTTCTTTTGAAGAGTTATCTTGTGGACAGCTTCCTTTAAATTCAACGACATGTTGATTTTTCTGTGTTTGGAAATACACCCATTTTCCTTCTTCACAATAATTTTCAAAGGCTGACGCTAACGTTTCTTCAGTTTCGTTATATTTTATTTCTTTTATATAAGATATGTATTCATTATCTGTAATCTCATCTTTCGGTCCGTAAAAAAACCAGAAAATTACGATAATTATAATTGGCACTAACCACAATATAGTTCTTTTTGATACATTTTGCATCACATTCACCCCCAAAAACTAGTAAATTTATTATATCAACATATGTTGTATTTTGCTAGAAATTGTTGAAAATATCCTCTTTTCAGTAAGGAAAACCGCTAATAATAGAGATTTTAAGCTATTGAAAATTGAATTTTCTTCTATTTAAACTCTATCATTTATTATTTTTGAGATTTTTACATTTGTGTGCTTTTATATATATACTAGTGTAGTAGAAGGAGGGAATGGCTTATGAAAAAGGCATTATTAATCGCAGAGAAGCCATCTCTTATGCGTGATATACAAAAGGTTTATAAATCGATGCAGCTACCTTATAAAGTTGATTTTGCATCATTTGTTGGACATGTTGTGGAATTAAAAGAACCCCATGAGTACAATCCTAAGTGGAAAAAATGGGATCTTCAGCTATTACCAATGATTCCTGATAAATACGAATTTCGAATTAAAAGATCGGCTTACAAAGTGTATAAAGATATTGAACAAATGATTAAGACGAACCAATACGATTTTATAATTAATGCATGTGATGCTGGGATGGAAGGAGAAAACATTTTTTATTCTTTCTATAAAAAGGTAGGCTGTAGATTACCTGTCAAACGTTTTTGGACTTCCCAAACAACAGATCGTGCCATAAGAGATGCGTTTAACAATTTAATTGACGAAAACAACGTTCTAATTAAAAACTTAAGAAATGCAGCTATGTATCGAACGGTATTTGATTGGCTAATTGGATTAAATTTAACGAGAGCAGCAACAGTAAAATCAGGTAGAGTTATAAAAGTTGGTCGTGTGATGACGCCAACCTTAGCGATTGTTGTAAAAAGGGAACTGGAAATACAACAATTTAAGCCAGTCCCGTACTTTCAAATTGAAATTGAGCTTGATGGTTTTAAAGCCCTTTGGATTCATCCAAAAACCCATGAGACGAAAATTCCAACAATGGAATTGGCTGAACAGATTCAATCAAAGATACTATCTGATGCAAAAGTATTAGATATAAAAACAGAGCGAAAATCATTTTATGCTCCACCGCTGCATTCACTATTGGAACTTCAAAAGGAAGCAAATAAATTTTATGGATTTACCTCATCAGAAACGTTGAAAATTGCCCAAAGTTTATATGAAAAGAAGCTAATTACATATCCAAGAACATTATATATAAAAAAACATATGGACATAATTACTTGGTTAAGAAATAAGTTGATTTATAGCGATTTGTGATGTGTCCATCTGTTGTGGACATAAATGAAAGTGGACATAATGAAATAATTACTATTGAAAATAGTATCTTTTATTAAAATGTCTTAGAATATCATATAGATTTTTCAGCTAAACCCCGAATACCATAATAATATTCGGGGTTCGTTTATTTCACATGCTAATACTTAGAAAAATCTCACAATAGCACTTAAATCTAAGGACACCTTGGTAACATTATGGTCCGTTACTGAGGAAATTTAAAATTGGTTTTATGTTCCTTTTCATTCCAAATAAGTTGAGCATTAAAAGTCTTTCCGCCTTTATTAAAACCTTTTATTAAGTCCGTTTCACCAGTAGCTAACAGCTTTTTCATATTAGCTTGTGAAATAGTTTTACTTAAGATTTTTTTAGAAACCGAGAATTTACAGTTAGAAGATTTATAATTTGAGCAACCGTAAAAAGTTCCATGATCTACAACGGAGCCATCGCAAAGTAAACATTTTCCTATAACCGTTTTTTCTTTTTTATATTTTTTATTATACGGATTATTTACAGTAATTTTTTCAACTTCGTTTTGATTAAATGCCCATTCCTTTTCACGCTCATTGGCATCTGTAATCAATTTATACGCCAACTTTTTCACTTGCTCCATAAAGACTTTAGGAGATGCTTTTCCTAAACCAATTTCAGCTAGTCGTTGTTCCCATCTAGCTGTCATTGATGGTGAGGTTAAGATGCTTTCACCAAGTGCTTCAATTAGTAGCATTCCTTTCGTTGTTGCAATTACTTGATTTTTTTTGATTTCTATATATTTTCGATCTTTAAGTGTCCCAATAATTCCAGCGCGTGTGGCCTCAGTACCTAATCCTTCAGTTTTCGATAAAACCTTTTCTAATTCAGCATCTTCTATATGTTTACCAGCTGTTTTCATCAATGTAATCAAATTACCTTCAGAATATCTATTTGGAGGTTGTGTTGCCCCTTTTTTTATCTTAGATTTAATAACTGTTCCAATATCATTTTCATGGAGTAAGGGAAGCATTTCACTTTCATCAGTAGATGAACTGTCTTTAGAATGATAAATTACCTTTCGCCAACCTTCTTCAATTTGTTCTTTGCCCTTAGAAATGAACTCTGCTCGTTTATCTACAAGCGAATGAATTGTTGTGTAAGAGAAAATTGCGTTATTATAATGAGCAGCAATGACTTGTCTAACCACTAGATCATAAATCTTCTCTTCTTCTGCACTTAACTTAGCAAAATCAGGTAATTGTTCTGTAATAATAATCGCATGGTGATCCGTGACTTTTTTTTCATTAACATATCTTTTGTTATTCATAATTGAGTTTGTTGGAGGAGGAAGAAAGTTTTTATACTTATCAATTTTCTTCAAATTGTCTAATATAATTGGTAATGTTTTTGCTTCTTCTTTCGTTAAAAATTGTGAATCAGATCTTGGATATGAAACTAAGCCCTTCAAATAAAGTTTTTGCAAAATATCGAGCGTATATTGAGGTGAGAATTTATATGCCTTATTAGCTGTTGCTTGTAATGCAGATAAGTTAAACAACAATGGTGGAGAGTATTCTTTTGTTTCTTTTGTTATACTTGTAATTTCTACATTTTTGTTCGTACAAAAATTGGCGATAGCAATAGCTTGTCTTTCCTCTTGAACTCTTGAAATATTATTTTTGTGCCATTTCGCTTTTAAAATTTTTTCTTCGAATTTAAATTCTGCTTCAACTTCCCAAAAAGGTTCAGGCTTAAAATTCGTAATTTCATGTTCTCTTTTAACTATTAGAGCAAGCGTAGGTGTTTGCACTCTACCTATTGAAAAAACATCTTTTACGCCGTTTTTTTTGAGAAGAACCGTATAAAGTCTTGATGTATTGATTCCGATTAACCAATCTGCACATGAACGGCTTAACGCTTCGAAATAAATATCTCTCGTTTTTTCTTCTGGCAGTAGGTTTGAGAACCCGTTTTTTACTGCGTTTTCAGTTAAGGACGATATCCACAAACGTTTCATAGGTTTGTTTATACCGCATACTCTTAATATGGTACGAATAATTAATTCACCTTCACGACCAGCATCTCCGCCGATTATGATTTCTTGGATATCTGGTTTTTTCACTAAACCTTTGATTACATTGAATTGTTTATATTTTGATTTTGAAACTTTATATTCGAATCTATCTGGAATAATAGGTAATGTTTCTAAAGTCCATTTTTTCCATGTTGGATTATATTCTTCAGGAGCTTTCAATTCACATAGATGTCCTATAGCCCATGTGATTATTGCACCATCTGGGAAGTGTGAGTTTGGTTTGACTTCAAAATAACCTGTTTTTTTAGTAAAAGAAAAAGGAGCAGCTAACTTTGCTGCCTGGTCTGGTTTTTCCGCAATAACTAAAAATCGCCCCATTTTTAATACCTCCTCATTGGTTTTAATAATTTAGCAAAAGTGAGAGTGAGATTATAGATTAAATTAATGGAACAAAAAATAATTTTTTCTATTTCTACTAATCTTTCTAGTTCCTCATAACTATTATAGTTGGAAAATGGAGTTCAATAAATAATTAGATAATTATTTTTATACAGAGATGGGCTAGGAGATAGCACATCTTTTTAATTATTAAAAAAGTTATGTAGACAAGTTATGTATACTTATGTAATATTAAGAAAAATCAGAAAATAGAAGGTGTTAACATGTATGATTGAAGAATTTATCAATGAAATGGAAAGACAAGGCTTATCAAAGAGTACGTTAGAGGGGTATGTTTTTGATATTGCCCAATTTTTCAAGTGGTTAAAAAGTGAAAAACTGGACAACCAAATAACAAAAGAAGTTTTAAATGAATACAAAATATTTTTAACCTCCAAGTACAGTGAAAATACTGTTTTAAGAAAAATTAAGAGTGTAATTCGGTATAACAAATTTTTATATCATATTGGAGAATCTTCAAAAATAATTGAACCAAATGAAGTAATCAGAATAAGTAAAGTCAAGGGGGCTATGAAAATAATGGAATTAAATGATTTGGTGAAAATTCGAAAAATAATATTAGAAGGTCAAAATAAGAGGGATATTCTTTTATTTCACTTATTATTAGCAACTAGTTGTAGGGTTTCTGAACTAATTAATCTT
The DNA here is from genome assembly GCA_023168345.1 of Lysinibacillus sp. PLM2. Taxonomy (NCBI): domain Bacteria; kingdom Bacillati; phylum Bacillota; class Bacilli; order Caryophanales; family Bacillaceae; genus Lysinibacillus; species Lysinibacillus sp. PLM2. Next base: position 1,659,309 of record AP025689.1, read on the forward strand.
GAACTAGACGATATAGAAATTGCTAATCCCTCGGAAGGTTCTATAGTATTGAAAAATTTAAAAAGTGCAGAAAGTATAGTAACCAATAGGAAAATTGCAATAAACGAAGTTCTGATAAATATAATAAAGGACTATATAGAAGTCAGACCGGTTTCTGAAACTAAAAAATTATTAATTGGGCAAAAGGGTCCGTTGACAAGAGATGCAATTAATAAATTATTTCGAAAGTACAGTATGATGGCAAATATTAAGTATACAGTATCACCTAATTTAATTAGACGTATGGGTATTTTATATATGACTAAATTAGTCGAAAGTGAATCAATTAAAATGGATGAACCAACAACAATAGAGCATATAAGGAAAAGGTCTGATTTGAAAGTTAAAAATGAATTTGAATATTTAAAGACCAGATATATGAATAAGTGGAGGGTGAACAATGAACAAAAGCCAAATTAAGGTTATTAATATTAAGAATAATGTGAAATTTGTTTTACGTGCAATAATGGCCCAATATGCTGAAGATTCAGCAGGTAATCCAATAGAAAAAACTTATGCATGTATAAAAATTAAAAATGAAGATACAAAAGTTGAAATAATTCATCCGCTCACAACAGAGTTTTTATTAAATAATTGGAAAAACGCTCAGTTTAATACTATGAAAGCACCAGCAAACTCTATAGTTATGTTCTTAAATTTTTTAATAAATGATAAGGATAATAGGGTTAAGAATCTGTCTGAGTTAAAATCAGAACATTTAATAAATTTTTTAACAGAGCTTTCGTATAAGAGGATACCTAAAAATACTGTTAAGAAACATGAGAGATATATAATAAAATTTTTTGAATTTTTGAATGAGAAAAAAATAATAAACCATAGTTTACAAGTTAAAAATGTTGAATACTTTCACAGTACTCCTAAACCGCGGCTCCATAAACTACCAGATGAATACATACTGACCTTTTTAGAAATTGCATATCAAACTGATAGTAAAATTGCGTTTGCACTTTATTTGCAATTCTTTGGTGGGCTTAGAACTGGAGAAATATGTAACCTAAGAATAAAAGATTTGCAGTTATTGGGGGATAAGGGTGAATATGGTTTTATCGTAGATTTATCAGAGGATCGAATCCTGAGGAAGGACATTGTTAATACATCGGGGTCTAGTTATATCAAAAGTAAACGAATGCAGATTGTTTTCGGGTTCAAGAACTGGTCAACTAAATTTTATGATAAACATATGAGTAATTTAAAGGATGTTAAGAAATTAAGTGGAGAAACTCCTTTATTTCTCAATCAAAATGGATTAGCCATGACAGGTAGCAATTACTATTATCACTTTAATAAAATTAAGAATATCTTTCTGCAGTACCTTAGAAATTCGGAAAATATGGCGGACAGAAATAATGCTTTAGTACTTGAGAGTGAGCTGTGGTCTAGTCATATCGGTAGGGGTATATTTTCCAACTTACTGGCAGAAGAAGCTGATAACTTATACGATGTTAGTTTCGCAAGAGGTGACAAAAGCTTTGAATCAGTTAAAACATATCTAGCTAATACAAAACGAATGAAAGAAAAACTAGAACAAAAGATTGATGAAATTTATAAGAAAAAAGTAAAAGAAGGGTATGAGAATGAATTCAAATAATCAAAAATTATATATTTCAGTTAAGGACGCTTCTAATCAACTTGCAGTAAGTAAAAGTAAGTTAAACAAACTAATTAATGAAGGTGAGTTCCCAAATTGTTTTATTAATTCAACGAGAGAGGGCTATCGAATACCTGTTACTGATATAGAGGCTTATATAGAAAAAATAAAAAAATTAGAAGAAGCCCAAAAAGACTTTTTATCAATTAGCCAGATGGCAAAAATAATAGAGTGCAGTGATTCTAAAATTAGAAATGATTTGAGAATCGGTAAAATTAGGGAATTTGAGAAAGATGAAAACAATAATTACATAGTACATAAGGATGTTTTTAATGAGTATTTAAAAGAGCATATAGAAAAAAAAGAGGGTTATTTAACATTAAATGAAGTATGTGAACGTTTATCTCAATCAAAAGGCACTATTCACAAATATGGGGTGGGAAAATTATTTCCTAATGCTATTCTTAGAAATCAAGTTGAGGGATATCTTATACCCATATCAGATATTGAACATTATGAAAGTAAGAGGGCTATTCCAGAAGGATATTTAAATGTTAAACAAATTGCAGAAAAGTACAGTATTCATCCAAAATCAATAACAGAATTAATTAGAAAAAATATATTAAAAAATCATAAAAAACATGTTAGGGATTCTTACATTGTTTTAGCTTCAGAAGTAGAGGCATACTTTAAAGAGAAGCTTAATATAAAAGAAAAATACGCAAATATAGAGGAGGTTTCCCAAATAATAGGGTGTAGTAAAAATACAATAAGAAACTATATTAAAAATGGAATTGTTAATGATTATATTAAAGGACCAAATACGAGTGAGTTTTTAATCAATAGATTAGAAATAGATAGGATAAGAGAAATCTATTCTCAAGAAAGAATCCCATTACCAAAAAGGTATATTTTTCCTGAAGATGTTATGGAACTACTTAATATTAGTCTTCCTATGGCAAGAGAAACTATAAAAAAGCATATGACATCTGCAAAAAAGGTTACAAACGGTTTTAACAAAATTGGGTATTGGATTGTTTTGGAATCGGAAGTGCTTGAATACAAACAGAAACTGGAAAATGATAGATTTGTCCCGCATACTCCTGGTGAATTTACGACAATTGATGCAGTTAACAAGTATAAGTTTGAAGTTGGCAAAATTATAATCCCCTTGAAATTTACCAAGACAGCTAAAATTTATAGGGAATATGCGTGTCAAAAATTAGCTGATAGTGAGGCAAGATCTGAGACACTTTCTAAAAAAACTGCTTATTATATAAAAACTATAAAGATCATAATTAACCATTTACCAAAGTGTATAAAAGAAATGACTGATGAAGATATTGAGAGCTTTTTAAATCATGAGAATTATCCTGAGTATGTTAAACAATACTTTATAGGTTTTATTCAGTATTGCTCCGAAAATATAGAAGGTTGTAACTTTTCAAATCAGTATGCTACGTTTAACGATCCAAATAATGAAACCGACATATACACACTTGAAATTTTTAATCAATATTATGAACATGCTAAAAATATAGAAGTCCATATAGAGAAAGCCGTTAAATATAAAACATATGCACAGACATGGGTATATATCATTATGCATTTAATGAATGCGTGGCGAAGTGGAGATATTATCTATGGTTTGCCAACTATTGATTTTATTGATTTATCAATCAATGACTTATCATTTTTCGAGAATAATAGGTTAAGTAAAGAAGAGGCAAGACTTATTGTAAATCAGGTTCATATAAAAGTTGGCCAAATGAAGATCTCGAAAACCGGGGCACTAGGACAATTCCTTTGTTTAGATAGTTTGGTTGAATCGTTTGCAACAGCAATTAGTATTACTGAGTTACATCGAAGAAAACACAATGATAAATTAATGCTTACCTCAATTAGGGCTAGGGGAACTAACAAAATATTTTTTGAAAATAATCCAGAATTAGCAAGATTCCATAGTGTTAAAATGAATAGAACATTAATTACTTACTTTTTTCATCATGTTTCTGAATCAGAAGGGGATGCGCATTTATCCTATGAAGCAGCTCAGATTTTACGAAGCCATAAAGATGAGGATACTACTAAAGTTTATATAAAATTTTCTAACCCACAAGGTACTTTAGATAGTATGGCCTTCCATATATGCGAAAGGGGCCATTTTGGTTGGGTGTATAATACCATGATAAATCTTGTTTTGAACCAAAATGAACAAAAATTAGAAGATAGGACGGCATTAATTAAATCTTTCAGTGAAAAGTATAAAGTAAATGAATTAGAAACGTATTCATCTTTTTTACTTGCTGAAAGAAACAATAAAGAATCTTTAGCACTTAGGCTTTCCCAGTTGCCAAAAGAAGATTTAAAAAGATTAATTGTAAAAATATTCCGTGGAGAAATGCCAGCAAAAACAGCACACGCTCAATGTTTAATATATCCAGAATGTAAAAGTCCTGAACGAAAATCATGTATTGGTTGTGAGTACTTGATACCAACTGAATATTTATTGCTTTCTATATCTGAACAGATTGAAACAAGTCTTTATAAACTTTATAATAGTGAATTTGATTGGGAGAAAGAACGAGAAAAGCATTTTCTGAAACAAATGTTTCTTCTAATGAATGAAGCCATTGTCGAGAAAGGTAAAGAATATGTAGAAACCTTCATTGACCGTAAGCGAATTAAAAAATTATTTCACGCTATTCTTATAGAAAATGAGGTAAAACAAATTGATAACTCAAAAAAGAGTTAAGGAATTAAATGGGGCATTAAACATTCAAATCACTGAAAATCATAAATTTAATAAGAACAACATTTATAAATATTTAAGCAAATTAGAAACAAGTAAAGAACAAGGTATCCTACATACAGATAGCTTTGAGAGTGATTATTGGATTATAGTAGATTTTATGGGAAATCGTAGTCATCTAAAATTCGACATAGATTTATATCCAGATTTAAAGATTGCTTTAAAATGTTATTTGTTGATTTTTATAGATGCTAAATTTTCTATTAACCATATTCGATATGTTAGTACAAGTATTAAACAAGCAATAATAGCTTCTGGAGGATTTAAAAAAAGAAATGTAGATGCTTTTGAAGAGTATGCAATGTCAAAAACATTAAATAATCGTTATAGGTTTAATGATATTATAAGTAAATTTCTTTCATTTATAGAGCTTACTTATCGTGATTTATATGACTTAAAGATTAAATATATGGAAGAGAAGAATAGAGATTTACCTAACTATGAAGTGATAATCGATTTTCATTATTTTATGATGGAATTTGAAAATCAAGCAACTGCTCTTCAGAAAACTAAATTCTTCCCTATAATTTTATGGTGGAAAATTACGGGGATTATTCCAATGAGACCAAAAGAATTTTGTTTACTTGAATGGGATTGTTGCTATGAGCAAAGTGGTAATTACTTTTTAAAAGTTCCAAGAAGTAAACAAGAAGCAAAATCATATAGTGAATTAAGTGTAACTAACATTATTCGTATAAATAAAAATATTTATGACTCTATTTTAGAATATAAGCAAACCGTTCCTTCTGAATTAATAGAAAAATATTTATTTTCATTTCGGATACAATCACGTTATTATAAAATTGCTAAAAAAACTACTAGAAGAGAAGATATGTATCATCAAGATATGTTACATACTCTCTTGATTTCCTTCTACAAAGAAATTGTTGGATGGAATAACTCTGATTTCTATCGTTTTGTTAAAAGAAATGAAAATGGTGAAATTAATAGGATTATTCGTAATTATATAACTCTTGCTGATACCAGACATTTCTCAATTTGTAATATGATGTTACAGGGGATAAATCCTTTAACCATAGCTAAAATGGCAGGACATACACGAATAGGTACTCAACGAAATTATTGGGGACATTTGGAGTCTTTTGTTGAATCCCATGTTTATATTATTTCAACAAAAGCTAGGATTAATAAGCTAGAAAAAATTTTAGGGGAGGGAGTATTCGATGTGAAAGATAAAATTAATGAATCACGAATATATACACCGGAAGATTTTCCTCTTCGAAAAGAAGTAAAACATGGCTATTGTAAATATGGAGCTTTAGATAATTGTGCTGGTGAATGTAGATATTGTAATGACTTCTTTTATTACCCAAAAAATTCCGATGAGGGTCTTGAATGGTTATTGTCTGGTTCAGAAATCTTAGAACAGCAATTAGTAACAGAGTTAAAATCGCTATTAAATATTTATAAAAATATGAAATTTAATTTAGCAACTGAATCCTATTCAATGTTCGATAATGAACAGGCATTGAGTAAGGCAAATCTTATTAATCGCTTTATACGACAAAAAGCAATGGTTGATGCTTTAATACAGAAAGATTCGGAGGTTATAGAATAGTATTGTGAGAACAGAGTATTATAGCGATTCCGAGTTGAAAAAAATTTTATTAGAATACTCTAATAAAAATACTGGAGTTATCAAGTATCTAGGTTTGGAAAAGGAAACAGGCATTAGTCGCAAAACTTGGAAAAGACGCATGGAAGAAACGATTAATAACCTAAATAGAAAGGTGATTACTAGTCATAATAATGTAGGTTCCGGTGAAATACCATATCCAAATTTTGATTTAATTATTGATAGATTTTTAAATGATGAAAAGGGTCTTAGAGAAGCTTTATATCATATTCAAGAAGTATTTATAAAAAATATTGAAGAAAACAACAAACTCTCTGATCAAGTAATGAAAAAGGACAAAAGAATTGATGAATTAACACATGAAATTGAAAAGTTAAAACGTAACTTGTATGAGAAAAAACAAGAAGTCAATCATTACGAAAAGCTAATGATTGAAAGTACAAATCCAAGTGTAAGAAAAAGAAAAGGAATTAGTAATAATCTTATTGAAATAAGTGAGTTTAAAAAAGAGTCGGCTGCTTCATTAGATTTAGAAAAGGAATTTCCTGAACTATTTGGTGATTTGGATGATGATAGTGAGGAGTAAAAAATTATATAGTATTTATGTCTTAACACAATAAAAAATAGCTTGTTGATTTTTTAAATCAACAAGCTATTTTTTATTTTCCTTTGTAGGTGTTAAATATCTCAGTTGCAATATTTAGTATTAGACGTATTTCATCTTCATTTTTATTCTCTATCAAATTAAGTAGTAATACAATCAAATCTTTTTTCTTTAAGTATTTCTGTTCTAAGTTGAGTTGTTCAAAATTAAAAATCGTTGCAGGTACTTCTTCTAGTCCTGTTATTATTTTTTCTAATGTTTGTAAAGTAACATTTCTTTCTCCTCTTTCAATAGCAGCTAAATAAGTTTGTTGAAGACCACATTTTTCTGCAAGTTCATCTTGAGTCATTTTTTTTGATTTTCTAATATCTTTAATATTGTTACCAACTAATGTCACTAAACTATCCACAATATCACCTCACATTAAGACTATGTGAGGCTTCAGGAGTATTACAGATACATATATGTTCAATTTTATTGATTTTTGAACATATAAGTACTATAATTTCAAAGTATCAAATTTTTATTAAGGAGATTCTATTTAACATGAGTAACTACTTAACTTCAAATATAGCAATAGAAAATATAATTCAATCTAAGATGAGAGGTCGTGTTTCTTATCAAGGCTTTGTATCATCTCAGGTAGCTGTTAATTTCTCATATTCAAAATTATATAATGATCCCTCTGGAAAGGGGTATCAACGTCCAATAGATAAAAAAAGATGTAAAGACTTTGCTAATTATCTTTCACAAGGGGAAGATGCTCTTTATACTCCTATTTTGTTAAATGCTGCTGGTAATTGGGAATTTCATGCATATGATAATCTCCGTCCAAATTATGGAAGATTAATTTGCAAGAAAAAAGCAACACTTATGGATGGACAACATAGATTAGGTGGTATAAAAGAATATATAAATGAAACAGATAGTACATTAAATGTTCCATTTTTGGCATTTCATTATTTGGATGAAGACGAAGAAATAAAATTGTTTGATATAATTAATACGAAGGCGAAAGGGATAGGTACTTCTCTGAGTCGTTACTTAAATAGGGATAATGATGAGATAAGTTGGGTTGCAACTAACTTAATACTTAAGCCAGAAAGTCCATTCTTTAGTAAGGGAACTTTGATTGGAAAAAGAACTAAAGAGAAAAATATCACGCTACAAAACCTATATAACATCGTAAATTATTTAACTAGGAAATCTGAACTAGAGAATTTAACTAAGGAGAAGAAATTAAACTTAGCTCTTTTTTACTTTAATTTAATTAAAGAACTATTTCCTGAAGAATGGGAAGATAATAAGTTATATAGATTAACTAATATTACTTGCTTATATGCATTAGCTATTGCAGGGAATAAAATAATTAATAATAATTATTTAGCTAAATCTCAACAACCAGATTCAAGTAAAATAGCTAGTCTGTTAGTAAACTTAAGAGACATAGATTGGTCTTCAAATGGTGATTTAAAATACTTAAAGGGTCTATCTGGAGCTAATATATTAGCGGGAGATATTTTAAATTGTATTAAAAGTTAAATTTTTATGAAAACTACGCGATTTAATTACTAATATATGTAAAATTATTATAAATAATAAAGAACATTTCTCAAACATGAGAAATGTTCTATTATTTATAATTAGTAACCGGTAAAAAAGTATTTTCAATATAATTCAACCGTGTTTCCACCGACTCAAAAATGAAAAGAAACTAAAAATACTTTTCTCTTCCTTTATTTCCTTATACTTCTGTATTAAGAGCTGTAAGCCATCACGGTCTATTAATTCAATATTATTAGATTTAGCTGTAATAAAAGCGTTTTTCGTAAAATAACGATTAGTGATTACCATCTTCTTTTGAACGTTCCAGACACCTGCACCACCACAGACTTCATTTACCGCCTCAACTCCAATAGTACGTCCTTCCCCATAACACTTGGCTTGAATTCCTGTTTTAATTTTATCTTTTATGATTATTACATCTATGCCAAAATCATTATGAGGGGTAACTTCTGAATAATAACCCATCTCGTCAAATAATTTTGCCAAAAATACTTCAAATTCTTTACCTTGTATTTGATAAGCTAAAACTGAGCCACCATCGCAGTTGAAAAGTGAGCCACTTTTATATGAAAATAATCCTAACTTTATAGAGTTAGGAGCGTATAGAGGTGATTTCATTGGAGAAGAAGCAGAAAGTGTTACTTGCCTTTCATCAAGAAAATAAGAGTCAACGTCAAATTGCGAAGGAGCTTGGAATTTCCCGAAATACTGTTAGAAAGTATATTCAAGAGGATCTTGAAAAAAGAAAGCAAGATATTCGAGAACTACCTATTACAGATAACTATGTAACTCCTCCGTCGTATAAGAAACGAAAAGGAAATAAACGCGCATTAACACCTACGGTGATGAAACGTATTCGAAAAATGTTAAAAGATAATGAGTATAAACGGCAAAATCAGATGCACAAGCAACAGCTAAAAATGATTGATATTCATGAAAAGCTATTAGATGAAGGTTTTGAAATTAGTTATACCACTGTTAGAAATTTTGTGAATAGTGAGGAGAAACGTCAAAAAGAAGTCTTTATTCGTCAAAAGGCAACTGCTGGTCATGAGATTGAATTTGACTGGGGAGAAGTAAAATTATTCATTGATCAAACATTACGTTCTCTTTCAATGGCGGTATTTACCCTACCATATAGTAATGATAGATTTGCATATTTATATGAATCTGAAACAATGGTGTGCGTACAAGATGCTCATGTAAAATGTATTGACTATTTAGGCTTTGTACCAGAAGTTTTTACGTACGATAATATGCGGACAGTGGTAAAGAACTTTATAGGGACTGAACGTGAGATTACAGATGGTATGAAAAATCTATCGATGCATTATCATTTTAAAATACGACTATGTGAACCGAGAAAAGGAAATCAGAAGGGGCATGTGGAGCGGAGTGTAGAATACATCCGTCGGAAAGCATTTGCCCATCGAGATACGTTTGCAAGTCTAGAAGAAGCTCAGGCTTATCTAACAGAAATCATCATGAAATTAAACTCTCGCAAACATTATAAGAAAAATCAAACGCACCATGAATTAATGTTAGAAGAGCGTACTGCTAGACAAGTAAGCACAGATATTATTCCATTTGATGCTTCTGAGTTGTTTGAATTTAGAGTGGACAAATATAGCACGATTACTTATAGACAAAATCGTTATTCTGTTCCAGAAGGACATGTTGGAGAATGGGTGAAAGTAAAAGCGAGTGCGGAAAAAATTCTTATTTTTAGTGAAAATGCCTGTATTGCGACACATAAGCGAAATTGGCAGATCCATCAATGGATAATGGATATTTATCATTACTTACGGACATTTGAAAAGAAGAAAGGTGCATTGGCCCAAAGTGAATGTTTGAGTCAAGCACCAACAAAAATAAAAAAATTATACAAAGATTATTATATTGGAAATGAGCGAGATTTTCTAGAGTTACTTATTTATCTAAAAGAACATAACAATCTGGAAAAAGTCTTAGCAGCGATTGAACAACTTAAGAAGAACCCTATGGTTCAAATAACAACAGAGAAAATTATTTTCATAGCTAGTCAAGGCGAATACATCCATAAAACTGTACATTCCAAAAACGAGGTCACCACCCAATCTCTCGAAAATCTTTCAGCCATAACAGCATTATTTGAAACGAAAAAGACAGGGGTGCTTCATTAATGGATAAGCTACAAGAAATGATTGAGATGTGTAAAGAACTTCGATTACCAAGCATTCGGGGATTTATACAGGATGATGATATGTGGAAACAATATCAGACAGCAGAAGATTTCTTATACCATGCACTAGTGCAAGAAATGGAAGATCGAGAAGTGCGAGCAAAAGCGAATCGCATTCGATCCGCAAATTTCCTGAAAAGAAATTATTAACTGAATTAGAGTTTGAGAGATTACCGCAAAATGCGGCCTCTCGCCTCCCGCATTTAAAGAAATTGGACTTTATTCAAGAAAAACAAAACGTCTTATTAATTGGCTCACCTGGAACAGGTAAAACCCATATAGCAATAGGTTTAGGAATTGAAGCTTGTTTGGCAGGATATAAAGTATTTTTTACAACGGTATCATCTCTAGTAAACCAGTTAAAAGAGAGCCGTTCTGAAAGAACGTTACGCTCATTTGAACTGAAGTTTGAAAAATATGATTTAGTAATCATTGATGAATTAGGTTATATCTCCTTTGATAAAGAAGGAGCCGAGTTATTATTTACTCATCTTTCCCTTAGGGCGGGACGAGCATCCACCATCGTTACAAGTAATTTATCATTTGATCGGTGGGAAGAAATATTTCATGATCCAGTTTTAACAGCAGCTCTAACAGATCGATTAACACATCGAGCTTATATGATAGACATGGTTGGACCATCTTATCGAATATTAGATACAAAAGAATGGCTAGAGAATAGTTCGGTTTAAGTGGCTCAGTTTTTAATTAATAAATGGCTCAATTTTTACTTGCGAAATACATTACCTTCCATTTTATCAATTTCATTAATATCAATATGGTATAACATGGATTTATTTTCAAATAGTGAAGGTAGAAAAGTATTAAAGTTTTTAAAATAATTCATTACCGAACGAATGCCAATATAAAGTACACCCAAAAAGTATAATATAACTAAAATTTCACCATTAGAAAATAATTCACCTAGCATTAAAACGATTAAAAAAAGATAAAGAAAAAAGATGCTTTTCTGTTTTAAATTCCAGTATTGAATACGATGTGTACGTTGAAAGGCTTGATGCAGTCTCATATATCTAAAAAGCCCTATGTTGATCGCTATTAGAAAGACTAGAAATACAAGTGTTGATGACAGATCCTCCTGTAAAGGGTTGATGGAACCGGCGATTATCATACCAAAGATAAATAATAATACACTAGGTATAATCGATGAAGTGAAATTGGACTGCTTTGCCTTAGGAAGATTTCTTGTTGTAGGTTTCCTACCCATGTATACCATCCTTTTCATATTAATTAGGAATATTATTTCCATGAAATAATAATTTTAGTTATAACGAGAAAATGAATTGAATTTTTTACAATGAAGATACTAAAGTCTGACGTTTTCAATAGTAGCGAAAAGTCCATGTTTATTGAAAAGTCAGTTTAACTTCTTACAAAAACTCGGTTTTAAGCAATATAAAAAATTATATTTCAATCTTTACATACCTTATAGGGGTATGTTATTATGAAATCAGGTTAGGAGGTTGAGATGGTGGAAAATACAGTGAACGAAGTAGCTTTCCATAAAAACGATGATACATCAGGTCGAAAAAGCCATCATTCAGAAAGTGTTAAAAAGAACCTAACAACTCGATTAAATCGGATAGAAGGACAAATCCGAGGCATAAAAGGAATGATTGATAAAGACGTTTACTGTGATGATGTAATCACACAACTTTCAGCAACACAATCTGCTTTGAATAGTGTAGCCAGAATTCTTTTGGAAGGTCATTTAAAGAGTTGTGTCGTAGAACGTATTTCAGAAGGTGATGAAGAGGTTTTAGACGAATTTGTAGTCACAATACAAAAGTTAATGAAAAAATAGCTTGTGTATAATTTTTTATAGAAATTATACCCCTATAGTGTATATTGTGCTTTAAAACATTTATTAGAAGGAGAGAAATTATCATGCAAAATGTAACTTTAAACGTAATGGGAATGTCATGTGGACATTGTGTCAATGCAGTCCAAAAAAGTGTTGGAGTACTAGAAGGCGTTAATCAAGTAAACGTAAAATTAGACGAAGCACTAGTAGAAGTAGAATTTAATGAATCACAAGTAACACTTGATAAAATAAAAGAAACAATTGAAGATCAAGGATACGATGTTAAATAAGAGTGCTTTTAAAGCACTCTCTTTTTCTAAAACTATATACCCCTATTAGGTATAAGAGGTGAAATGTCATGAGTAAAGAAGTAAAAGAAACAAGTATACAAATTTCAGGTATGACCTGTGCAGCTTGTGCGACACGTATAGAAAAAGGATTAAATAAAATGGAAGGTGTCGAGCAAGCGACTGTCAACCTAGCACTAGAAAAGTCATCGATTAAATATGATTCGTCAAAACTGAGTGAAACCGATTTTGAAAAGAAAATTGAGGCACTTGGCTACGGTGTTGTTAAACAGAAAGCTGAATTTGATATTACAGGGATGACTTGTGCTGCCTGTGCTACACGGATTGAAAAAGGGTTAAATAAAATTGAAGGTGTTTCATTTGCAAATGTCAATTTTGCACTTGAAAAAGCAACACTCGAATTTAATCCCTCAGAAGTAACTATTTCAGACATTATTGCAAAAGTAGAGAATTTAGGTTACGGTGCACATCAAAAGCAAGAGGATAAAGAACAAGTTGATTACCGAGAAAAGCACATTAAAGATCAACAACGTAAGTTCATTTTTTCTGCTATTTTGTCGTTACCATTATTATGGACGATGGTTGGACACTTTACATTTACATCGTTCTTATATGTACCCGATCTCTTAATGAATCCATGGATACAAATGATTTTAGCAACACCAGTACAATTTATTATTGGAAAACAATTTTATGTAGGTGCATATAAAGCACTTCGAAATGGTAGTGCAAATATGGATGTACTTGTTGTCATGGGTACTTCAGCAGCATATTTCTATAGTGTTTACCAAGCAATTGTTACTACCCGTTCTGTACACATGCCTCAGCTATACTTCGAAACAAGTGCCGTATTGATTACATTAATTCTATTAGGTAAATTATTTGAAGCAAAGGCAAAAGGTCGTTCATCTGAGGCCATAAAAAAATTAATGGGGCTACAAGCTAAAACTGCAATTGTTTTACGAAATGGAGTTGAAAAAGAAGTTCCATTAGAGGAAGTAGTTATTGATGACATCATATTTGTAAAACCAGGTGAGAAAATTCCAGTTGATGGTGAGGTAATAGAAGGCACAACAGCAGTTGATGAATCGATGTTAACAGGTGAAAGTTTACCAGTAGATAAAACAGCGGGGGATGTTTTATATGGCTCAACAATTAATAAAAATGGTTTCATTAAAATGAAGGCAACAAAAGTTGGACGTGATACTGCACTAGCCCAAATCATTAAGGTTGTGGAAGATGCACAAGGATCAAAAGCTCCTATTCAACGTTTGGCTGATACAATTTCTGGTATTTTTGTCCCAATAGTAATAGGAATAGCAGTTATCTCATTTCTAGTATGGATTTTGTGGGTAAATCCAGGTAACTTTACTCAGGCACTTGAGGTCTTAATTGCAATTCTTGTTATTGCATGTCCATGTGCACTTGGGTTAGCAACACCGACTTCAATAATGGCTGGTTCAGGTCGTGCTGCAGAGTTCGGTATTTTATTTAAAGGTGGAGAGCACTTAGAGCAAACTCAAGCTATTGACACAGTAGTAGTTGATAAAACAGGTACTGTAACACACGGTAAACCTGTTTTAACAAATGTTTTATTAGCAACTGGTCAAGACGAAAACACGTTCTTATCACTTATTGGTGCGGCAGAAAAACAATCTGAACACCCATTAGCACAGGCAATAGTTGAAGGTATTCAAGAAAAAGGCGTCGAGCTTGGCAATGTCCAATATTTCGAAGCGATTCCTGGTTATGGTGTTCAAGCAACTGTTTCAGGTCAAGGTGTGATTATTGGTACACGAAAACTAATGCAACAATATGGTATTGAGATTCAATCAATTCTTGCTGCGATGGAAGAGTTAGAAAGAAACGGCAAAACTGCTATGTTAGCTGCAATTAATGGACAATATGCTGGGATTGTTGCTGTAGCAGATACAATTAAAGAAACATCTAAAGAGGCAGTTCGTCGTTTACGAGAAATGGATATTCAAGTTATTATGATAACTGGTGATAACGAGCGAACTGCACAAGCGATTGGGAAAGAGGTAGGCGTTGACGCGATAATTGCAGAAGTACTTCCGGAAGGTAAAGCGGATGAAGTGAAAAAATTACAAAATCAAGGTAAAAAAGTGGCAATGGTCGGAGATGGTATTAATGACGCACCAGCATTAGCAACAGCTAATATAGGTATGGCAATTGGTACTGGTACAGATGTAGCGATGGAAGCGGCGGATATTACATTAATTCGAGGAGACTTAAACAGCATTGCAGATGCAATTCTAATGAGTCGTAAAACAATGCTAAATATTAAACAAAATCTATTCTGGGCATTTGCCTATAACACAGTGGGTATTCCAATTGCCGCAGTTGGATTACTTGCACCATGGGTAGCAGGAGCTGCGATGGCATTTAGTTCGGTTTCGGTTGTATTAAACGCTTTACGTTTACAAAGAGTGAAACTGAATAAATAAATTAAACTTTTATATAGAGTAGATTAAAGGAAGGAAGTTTACTCTATTAACTAATGGGCGTTCATCCAATAGGGTAAACGCCTTTTTAGTTTGATCGATTTCGTGGTAAAGAATGTCAGTATTATTTCGAAGTCTTTTAATTTTTTATAAGTAGGGTCTTTTTTCTTTGTATTCAATTCTTTCTTCATAAATTCTGCACATTTATTATTTATACTCTTAATGAAATGATTATTAATAATCGATTTCAGTAATTCAATTGAAAGGTTCGTGACAACATTTTGGCTGAACAATTAAATTTCTTTCTTGCATTCGGAGCAGGGCTTTTGTCGTTTATTTCACCATGTTCTCTTCCGTTATATCCCGCATTTCTTTCTTATGTTACTGGAATGTCCTTTAATGAATTGAAAGAAGAGAAAGGAATATTTCAAAAGAGAGCACTAATTCATACGATATTATTTTTAATTGGATTTTCGATAATCTTTTTGGCTTTAGGACTTTCAACTTCCATAATTGGACAAATCTTCATACAGTATCAAGATTTACTAAGACAAATTGGTGCACTATTTATGGTTATCTTTGGTTTAGTAATTCTTGGTTTCTTCAAATTTGATTTTTTAAGTTCCGAAAAAAGAATCCAGTTTAAGAAAAGACCTAAAGGATATATTGGTTCTGTTTTGATTGGAATAGGTTTTGCAGCTGGGTGGACTCCCTGTACAGGTCCAATCCTTGCAGGTGTCATTGCGTTAGGAATTTCAAATCCAAGTCAGGGAATTATCTATATGTTATTTTATGTACTTGGTTTTTCTATTCCATTCCTAGTAATGTCTCTATTTATTGGGAGAATGAAATTTCTTCAAAAAAGAAGCGACCTATTTATGAAAATAGGTGGGATTATAATGATTATGATGGGTGTCCTATTATACTTTGATTTAATGACAATGATTATTACGTTCTTAATACCATACTTCGGTGGATTTACAGGATTTTAACACTTTATTAGACACAAATTTAAGAAAGGATATTACTTAATTATGGATAAAAAAAAGAGACGTAGAGTAGTAAGATTTGTTATTCTACTATTATTATTTTCTGCAATAATATTTACTATTTATACAAGTTTAACGAAAGAAAAAGCTGAAGTTTTACAAGTAGGTGATGTTGCTCCGGATTTCGTACTTATAGATATGAATGGTGTAGAACACAGGTTATCTAATTATAGGGGACAAGGGGTCTTTTTAAACTTTTGGGGTACTTGGTGCAAACCTTGTGAAAGAGAGTTTCCTATAATTAATCGTTATTACCAAGTATATAAAACAGAAGGTCTTCAGGTTTTAGCAGTAAATATTGCTGAATCGGATTTTGTAGTTCAAAATTACATTGATCGTAAAGGATTAACATTCCCTGTATTAATCGATAAAAGTAAAAGCGTAATGGGTACATATAATATTAATCCTTTACCAACAACAGTTCTTATTAATCCGGAAGGAAAAATAGAGAATATTATTACTGGGGAAATGAGTGAAACGGCTATACGCAGTTATATGGAACAGATATTGCCAAGTAAAAATTAAATTAACGTTTGAATCCTTAAGCAAGATTATCTTAAGGATGGAGGAATTAAATAATTATGAACAAAGTTTCTATAAAACTGGCTACATGCTTTTTTATTGTAGTGCTTGTCATGGAATGCTTTCTTATGGTTTATCTTCATCGAAAAATTATCCATACCAGAGTTGAAGAAGAGTTTTCCTTATTATTATCGAATGGTGCAAACCACAGAGATGTATTAGTTGAGAATTATTCTGATACTACAATAAAACATATTGTACTGATGGAAATGAATGAGGAGAGAGAAGTTGTCATTACCGATAATAGAGGTAACATTATAGGAAATTCTGGGACAAACAGCAACTTTTTAGAAGTATACAATCCATTAATAAAAGGTTTAGAAGAAGGTAAGGATAGGATATTAATCTCCGATTGGGAAAACTCGCCTTATATAGTTAGTATTCATCCCTATAAAGTTAGTGAAATTGAGTTTGGTCATGTTGTGATGTTTCAAAGTACAAACTCACTTAATCAAATGGTTAGCTACTTGAATGTTCACTTCGCAATAGCGGGAGTAACCAGTTTTGTAGTGCTTTTACTAATTTACGCTGTATTATCAAAAGTGATCACAAGACCATTAATACGGATGAAAGAGGCAACGGAAAAATTAAGTAAAGGTGAATTTAATGTTAGCCTTCCTAAATTAGGGAAAGACGAACTTGGTGAATTGTCTTTTTCTATTCAAAAACTGGCCAATGATTTGGAGAGACTAAAAAAAGATCGGAATGAATTTCTTGCTTCGGTTTCACACGAATTAAGTACACCTTTAACTTATTTAATTGGCTACTCTAATGTTGCAATGAGAGATGGATTGGGTAACGAGGAAAGAAAACAATATCTTGAAATTATTGGTGAAGAATCAAACAAGATGAAAGAGTTAGTTAAGAATTTATTAGATCTTGCAAGAATGGATGAAAACTCTTTTACGGTAACAAAAACCAATTTTGATTCACAACCATTCCTTGAGGATATTTGTAAACTTGTTGCACCATCTTTTGAATTGAAAAACATTAAACTAAACTTGAAAACTAATGGAAATTTTACAATATTTGCTGACTCAATTCGCTTAGGGCAAATAATTGTAAATTTATTAGATAATGCATTGAAATATTCTAAAGAAAATACGGAAGTACTATTAGAAGCTTATAAAAATGGAGATAAAACTGTTGTTAAGGTCATTGATTCTGGAATCGGTATTCCCTCGGAAGAATTAGATTTTATCTTTGAGAAATTATACCGTGTTGAAAAATCACGATCGCGAGTATATGGTGGTTCAGGAATTGGATTAGCTGTTGTTAAAGAGTTAGTCGAAGCACATGGCGGTACTATTAGTGTGGAAAGTAATTTAGGAATTGGTAGTACATTTACCATTATTATTTAAATATGGGGGTGGGAATATGCCCAAAACGCAAACCATTCTTTTGGTTGATGATGAGCAAAGAATGTTAGATTTAGTTGAATTATTTCTTATTCCACATGGATATAAGTGCATCAAAGTTACGAGTGGTAGTGAAGCAATAAAAATAATAGAGAGAGAAAAAGTTCAACTTATCCTATTAGATGTCATGATGCCTGAAATGAACGGATGGGAAGTATGTGAACAAATCCGTGAATTCACAAATGTTCCAATCATCATGTTGACTGCTAGATCAGATAAGGAAGACTTAGTTAAAGGTTTAAATATTGGTGCTGATGACTATATTTCAAAGCCGTTTAATGAAAAGGAGTTAGTCGCTAGAGTAAATGCGGTACTTAGAAGATTCCCAGATGATGAAGAGGAACAAAATATGATTAAGTTTAATGATTTTTATTTGGATCAAGAAACATACGCATTACATTACTTGGATTTAACTGTTCAACTGACACTTAAAGAATTCAATCTATTAAAAGCTATGATTTCAAGACCGACAAAAACGTTTACAAGAGAGGAATTAATGAGCGCTGCTTGGGAATATGAAACAGATACGGATATAAGAACAATAGACTCCCATATCCGTAATTTGAGAGATAAACTCGGAAAAGCAGGGTTACCAACTAATGATTTCCTTAAAACCGTTTGGGGAATTGGATATAAGTGGAGTTAAAGGAGAATTAATAATGAAAAAGTATACAATGATATTTAGCCTTTTAATGTTAGTTTTAATTTTAACAGCCTGTAGTTCTGGTGGAAATATTGAGTTTCAATACGGTAATGTAACAAATAATCAAATAGATCATATTCATGGTGCAGGCTATATAAATGGAGAAAATAACGTTGTAATTGCTACTCATACAGGTTTATATTCATACGGTGAAGAAGGTTGGAAAGAGGCAAGTAGTCAGAAACATGATTATATGGGATTCCAAGCTGTAAATGATGGTTTCTTTGCAAGTGGACACCCGGGTCAAGGTTCTGACCTTGAAAATCCTTTCGGGCTAATTAAAAGTACGGATAAAGGTGCAAGTTTTGAAAAATTGGCATTTTATGGGGAAATAGATTTCCACTATCTTGCTGCCGGTTATAATTCAAATGCAATTTATGTATTTAATGAAATGCTGACAGAAAATTTAAATGGGGGTCTACATTACTCAACTGACGAAGGTAAAAATTGGACTGCATCTGCTTTAAACGGTTTTGATTCTACGTATATTTCTAATTTTGCTACACATCCAACAAAAAGCGAACTACTTGTTGTCGGAAGCAAAGATGGACTCTACATTTCTGAAGATTTTGGTCAAAACGTAGTAAAGTTTAATTCTGCAAGCATGATTTCTTACGTTACATTAACTGAATCTGGAGGCTATTACACAAATTTTGATGATTCGTATGTTTATTTAAAATCATTTACTTTTGACAGTGCAAATGAAAAAGAAATTTTACTACCAGAGGAAATAATGAAAGACCCTATTATCTTAATTGCTTCTAATCCAAATAACAATGAAGAAATAACGATCGTTACAAATAACTTAAATATTTATTTAACAAAAGATCATGGACTTAATTGGGAGAAATTAGCTTCAAATGGTGAATTAACGAAATAAAATAAGGGAATGGAATTTACAATGTATAGTTTTCTATCAGACATAAGTAGAATGATTATCGAACCAATTTCAGTATTCCTGAATTCCTATGAACATTCCCCGATTGTTGTTGTAATGTTGCTTGGATTAATTGGCGCATTTGCACCCTGTCAATTAACCGGAAATATTAGTGCCATTACGTTTTATGGAAATAGAACGATCCAAAAAGGGGAAATTTGGACTGAAATTGCATTCTTTATATTTGGAAAAGTAGTTGTCTTCAGTTTAATAGGTTGGCTTGCTTGGATTTTTGGACAGGCATTTGAATCAGAGTTGACAAAGTACTTTGTAATATTCAGAAAAGCAATCGGCCCATTATTAATCATAACGGGTTTAGTACTACTTGGCTTGTTTAAGATGAAATTTCTTGGGCAAATCACTGATCGTATTCCAGTAAGAATGAAAGAAGGAAAACTGGGCTCCTTTTTATTAGGCGCAAGTTTTTCACTCGCATTTTGTCCAACGATGTTTGTACTGTTTTTTGTTTGGTTAATGCCTACCGTTGTCACTACTTCTTATGGTTTCGCACTACCAGCAGTTTTTGGACTCGCGACTTCTATTCCTTTATTACTAATTTTTGCTTTACTAGAAGCTTTTGATACAAAACGAGCAATCATGAAGAATAGTAGAAATATAGGAAAACTTGTACAAAAAACAGCAGGTGTAATTCTTATAATTATTGGGTTATTTGATACGCTCACATATTGGGGAATATAGGTGAAAATGGTTTGAAAAAATGCTTGAATATTTTTAAGCATTTTTTATTTGCTTTTTATATATCTAATTAAAAAATACCTAAAATATTGTAGTTTTCTAAGAAAGAATGATCATTTAAAACAAAATTTGATTATTTAAAATAAAGATTGATAATTTATTAATAAATTTTGATTAAAAATCCTGTGTTGATATGCAGGATTTTTTCGTTTCTTCACTATCGGGCCATATTATTGAACAACACTTTAATAAATCTTGATATTTATGTTAATATTTAGGTGAGATTGTGAAGAAATGTACTTAAACAAAAAGGGCAGGTTTCTTTAATAAGAAAGGTGGAATATGTATTGTACTATAATGTAACGATAAATATCCCAGTTTATACAGATGCTAATTCAACCTTTCCAAAGCCAGTTGGTGAAAATTATGATTATTGGTTTCCACTATTAAAATTCTTCTTAACAAAATCAGACACTATTGAAATTCATTGTTGGAACGAGGAAATTGATACGATTAATGAAATCCAATCATTATATAACAGCAAAATGGAGATGGTTAGAGAAGAAAATCTAACTATCTTTAAACTTATAAAGTCAATAATAACAATAGATTATCTATTGAATAATAATGTAAATATAAACGGTGAGTTGAAGTGGTTCACAGTTAATTTAGAAAAATTTATGAAGCCTATGTTTCATTCAGGACATTGGGGAACAGAATTCTTTATACCCAATGTTACCAAAGAAGATATTGTATTCATCAAAAGTATCATACCAAGACAAGCGATTCTTCATGAGTTTTTATAACTTTATTATTCAACTATTGGGGCAGTTTACTTTAATAAAGAGAATAGCGTTTGTTGGAATCATATCATGGGCAATTTTTAGTTTTTCAATAAAGTCTTTAAATCATGAAATAATACGAACGGGGGCTTTAAATTAAAGATCATGTGGTTACCAAAGATAACTTTTTTCTTATTAAATTAACCGGTCAGATTAGTTGAAGAGTAGTGATTATATAAAATGGGCTATATTGAAGGTTAAAAAAGAATATAAATTATTAATGTAGAATTGTACTTAAATTAATGGGGACGATTGCACATAAAGGCAATCGTCCTTTTCTTGTTAAAGTAAAATAGTAGGAGAGTAGTAAGTTAGGAATTGCTATTAAAAAACTAAAAGCCAAGCTTCTTAACAACATACTCTTCTGTTGCATTACTGAGTAAGTCTTCCCAAGAATCGAAGTTTGATTTGTTTCTGATAAACTCATCCATTTCGTCATCGGGAATATCTTCAATGTTTTTATACTTGCTGAAAATCTCACTATTTTCAAATTCAACAAAGCCATTGAAATCTGTGTTTTTTATTAAAAAAGTATCCGTTAATAACTCAGTAATCGGAATTGATTTAGTTTCTGATAATTCTTTAGCTCCATTTTGTAATTTCTTTAGTTTGTTTAGTCCAGTGATTTTAACGCCCATTAATGACACCTCCTTTAATTGTAAATATTCTACAGAAAAGAAGAGAACCCTTTAATATGGAAATGGGGGGGAGCATTAATATTCCACAATCGTACACCTTTAATTTAATAGTTTATCAAACTTTAATTCAAGCCAACAAATATATCTAAAACTCAAATAATATTAACTGCAACCAGTACAATTATAGGTTTTAAATATATTTAAAAAGTAAATTGAATATAAGAAGTATTACGTTTTAATTACATTATTTATTTCCTTTAATTTCTCCATAATTTTTTCATATTTTTTTCTTAAAATACATTAATACATTAGGTAATTTAATATGGGGAGAATAATACATATGTGCAGATTTATAAGCATTGAATTTTCATTTGTAAAGAGATTATTGATGTTACTAATAGTCATTTCAATATTTTCGAACAGTTTTAATAATAAGGTAATTGAAGCAGTATCTCCTGATAAACCACTTATTACAAGTGAAGCTGCAATCTTAATAGATGGAAAAACAGGTCGAACTTTATATGAAAAAAAACCAGATAAAAAGATGAACCCTGCAAGTTTAACAAAAATCGCTACTGCTATTTATGCAATTGAAAATGGAAACCTAGATGACATTGTAACGGTAAGTCACAATGCAAGGGAAGTAGATGGTACTAGAGTTTATTTAGAAGAAGGAGAAAAAGTAACATTAAAAAGGCTTATTCAGGGGCTTCTAATCAATTCTGGGAATGATGCAGGTGTGGCAATAGCAGAACATTTGAATGGATCGGTAGATGAATTCGCAACTAGTTTAAATAGGTATTTAAAGGATTTAGGACTTCAAAATACAAACTTTGTTAACCCACATGGTCTACATGATCCAGAACACCAAACTACTGCTCGTGACCTCGCTTTGATTACAAAATATGCATTGAAAAATAGATTGTTCCGAGAAATATTTGGAACAAAGGAACTAAAGTGGAATGGGGAGTCATGGGATACAACCATATATACCCATCACAAATTAATGAGGCAACAACCATATGATGGGATTACTGGAGGAAAAACTGGTTATGTTGTTGAGTCTGGTATTACTTTAGTTACTACTGCAACAAGGGGAGAACTTTCATTAATTGCGGTTACTCTTAATGCCCCATCAGAAGATATTGCATATCACGATACAGTAGACCTACTTGATTATGGTTTTGACAATTTTAATGTTGAGAGTATTTCCGAAGGCCAATTGTTTGAAAGCAATAACGAGGAATATATAAATAATGATATTCTTATTTATACGATTTCTAAAAATGAAAAGATTCATCAACAGATAACTAATGATGGTTTATTAGAATTAAAAAACGACTTCCAGGATGTAGTTGCCACATTTCAGTTAGAGAGAATTACGACTGTTGATGATAAAAATGTATCAGAAACCAGGGATAATCAAATAAAAGATAACAGCAATTATACATTTATATATGTTTTATTTTTCACATTGTTTGTTCTTGCCTTATTAATGATAAGCAGATGGTTCTATAGAAACTTTAATAAAAAAGTAGACTACTAAAAAACTAAAATTAAAACAATTATTTGTAGATGTTTAATTAACCATATAGCTTAAATATAGTTATTTCTTCAAGCTACTTTTTGCGTAAAAGATATTATCCAAATAATTTGTCAATGTTTTTAATGAAATTTTTATGTAATTTAAAGGTTGTTCGCATACCTCTAAAGGGTATTTAATATAATTTGGTATGAATTAATAAATCAATTATTTTAAAGGATGGATTTGTGGGATACTATCAGTTATTTATTTTAGTTTCATTATTAATCTTAACAGTAATTGTCATTTTATTATCAAGAATTTTAAAAAAGAATATTAAACCCATGCATGGAATGAGTATTATTATGTTTTATAGTATGAATTTTGGTTTAACAGTTGGCACTCTATTAGGTGGTTTATTTCAGGGGAATTTGTTTTTATCAACAATAGTTTCAATTTTATCTGGGTTAATTATTGGACTTATTTGTGGAAGTGTTTTTGGGATTCTCGCTGCATTAGAAGGAATAATGTCTGGACTAATGGGTGGGATGATGGGTGCCATGTTAGGTGAAATGGTTAGTCTCGAGCAAATTATTCCTCTAGTTAGAATTTTTTTATTGCTTTCCATCTTAACTATATTTTTATTTGCGATATTTTCTAAGAGAAATAATTTAAAAGACACGAGTAATAAGTTTTGGGTTTTGAAACCACTTGTAATTTTAGCTTTGATTTCCTTTTATTTCATAGGGGGGGTTTCATACGCAGAAAAACAAATCAATTTTAAATCACAGGAATCACATAATCATAATTCGGATGAGCGATCTTCCAAACAACACGGGTCTACATTATTTACAATCGAGACTAAAAATATGAAGTATTTTCCGTCAAATTTAGTTCTGCAAAAAAATGAACCGGTTACGATTATTCTTAAAAATCAAGATAAAATAGAACATGATTTTGAAGTTGAAATTCCAACTAGTAATAAGGATGAGAAAACAAGTCACAATCATGGTGAAAATGAAAATGTAATTCATTTACATGCTGGTCCTAAAAAGGAACAAACGGTAAGTTTTACACCAACAGAATCTGGGTTATATGAATTCGTTTGTACAATTCCAGGTCATAAGGAATCAGGTATGGTTGGTTGGATTTCAGTAAGTTAGATTGAAAAAATTACCTCTAAATTATTTCATAGGGGTAATTTTTTTAATTGCCTAAATATAAATAGAAAGGCTCTGAATTTGAATAGAAATAACTATTAAGATAAACAATGTTAGTGTAGTGGATTTAATTTTGAAAGGAGGTCTGATTATGGGGGTACTTTCAACATCACCTACAAACATGGATCATTGTATTGAATTATGTATTAAGTGTGCTAGAGCGTGTGAAGAGTGTCTTACTGCCTGCTTACAAGAACCAGATGCACAAGCGAGAGTTCATTGTATTCAAAAGCTAATTGATTGCTCAAAAATTTGTTTACAATTGGTAAGTTTCCTATCTAGAAATAGTGAATTTTCAAAACAATATTGCCAAGTTTGTGCTGATATTTGTGAAGCATGTGCTACTCATTGTGAAAAATTCCAAGATGCTCATTGCCAAGAATGTGCTAAAATTTGTCGCGAGTGTGCAGAAGCATGTAGAAATATGGCTTAATATTTTTTTAAAGCCCTTCTCTTTGAGGAGGGTTTTTTCAATTATTAAGCCTTCTGCATAATCAGTAGAATATAACCATTATTTTAGTGATAGTTCACTTTCTACTAACCACTTATGATTTTTAACTTTTTCTCCTGCAGTAGAAATATAATCTACCATTTTCAAAGTTGTATTATAAGCACCTCAAATGTAGCTTGAGCACCCTTGATATTAGGCTCATTGTAAGCAGTTATAATTGCATTATAGGGAAAGCAGGATTTTCCGCTACTTTTAATCATTTAGAAACCCCACTTGGATGTGAATGATTCAATTCCATATTGTCATGTATTTAAAAATGTAAAAACCTTCTAATCTACAGATTTGTACCAAGATTAGAAGGTTTTCTATATTTATATTGGATTTTATTTCTATTAAATAGACTTAATAAATTTTTATTTTTGGTCTACTGTTTCTCCCTAAAAACTCCATAATTTATTTGTATTATTAGGGTGTGATATCAATCGTAGATGAATAAGGAGATGTTATATATGGAATGGAATTGGATACCGTTGTTAATTTTCCTAATTTGCCCATTAATGATGGTTTTTATGATGTTTGGTGGGCATGGACATGGACATGGACATAGCCATAGACATGGTGAAGGTCAGCAAAAAGCTCATGCCTCATTAAATTAGTTAGAGTCCAAAGTAACTGCTTTGGAGAAGGAAAATGAAAAACTAAGAGAAGAAATCAAGGAGCTGTTCTCTAAATAATAAAAATAGCATCCTGAATTCATGTTAGAGGTGAAGAGTTAGTTGGATAACATACAACAATTAGATAGAGTAGCATTTGAGATAGGATCAATAACTATTTACTGGTACGGCATTATTATCGTTTTAGGAATGGTTTTAGGATGGTTATTGGCAACAAGAGAATCTAAGAAATTGGGTCTACCAAAAGATATTTTTTCTGATTTATTATTTTGGGCGATCCCAATATCTATTATTAGTGCGAGAATTTATTACGTTTTATTTAAATGGGAGTATTACTTTCAAAACCCAAGTAAGATGTTTGCAATTTGGGAAGGCGGTATAGCCATACATGGAGCTTTAATAGGTGGCGTTATCACTTCAGTTATCTTCGCTAAGAAAAAAGGAGTATCTTTTTGGAAATTAGCCGATATTGCTGCACCAAGTATTATTCTTGGTCAAGCAATTGGACGATGGGGAAACTTTATGAATCAGGAAGCACATGGGGGGGAAGTGACACGGTCATTTTTGGAAGATCTAAATCTTCCTGAGTTTATTATTAATCAGATGTATATAGATGGTATCTATTACCATCCAACATTCTTATATGAATCCGTCTGGAATATTGTAGGTTTTATATTCCTCGTAATTCTTAGAAGGTTTAACCCCAAAAGAGGAGAACTATTCTTATCTTACGTAATATGGTATTCAATAGGCCGATTTTTTGTAGAAGGTTTTAGAACAGATAGTTTGATGCTAACAGATTCACTACGAATTGCTCAAATACTTTCTTTAATACTAATAGGAATAGCTATAACTTTTATATGGTATAGACGAAAATATGGTAATTCCTCTTTAAGATATTCAGATAAAAAGGAGTAATGTGATAAATTTTGTAGTAATACAAGGGGCGAATACATTAAATAAATGTTTGCCTCTTCTATTCATTTACATGATTTTGAAATTTTACTAAATAAAAAAGAGTAGGGATAATATTACTATGCAAATTTCATAGTAACTATAATAGGTTTAGGGCAGTATATACCTTGAAGTTTTTTGTTGTGTGAACATCTGTATGAATTGTGCTACATTAATTCATTTCCATCTTTTATCTCTTGAAATTTATACTTACAAATAGCTCTCTAATGTAATTCGAGTAATAATTTCTATAACCTAAAAAAAGGACGTCTCAAAACATATGAGATGTCCTTTTATATATCATTTAGTTAAACGGTCCAAGAAGAGTTCTAAATGTTTTAGTGTAACCTTGTCGTTTACACCAAAAGTCCCATCACCTTTACCTAAAGTGATTTTATTTGAAGATAAAGTTGAAACATAATCATATTCCCAATTAGCTGCTGTAACATCTGAAAAATTAACTGTATTGCCTTGTTTCTTTAAATCGAAAGCTTCAACTAATACTTTGGCTAGTTGACCGCGTGTGATAGGTGAACCTGCATTAAATTTGCCTTTTTCATCTCCACTAAAAATCCCTTTTTTTTCTAATGCTGTAGCAGCACCGGCATACTTAGAAGATGATTTTAAATCCGAAAATGGAGAATTCGTATCGGAAGTATCTAATCCTAAAGTTTCTGCAAGTTGAAGAGCTACTTCACCACGAGATGCGTAAACACTGAAGTCTATTCCTGCATCTTTAACTTCTCCTTTTGCAGTTGTTGCAAAATTTGCCACACGTTTTGCACCTATGTAACGTGAACCCCAATAATATGGGTCTTCTAATTTATCAATTCTTACACCGGAACTTGGTGTAGCTGAAATAAAATCACCATTTCCAATATATATTCCAACGTGAGAAATACCTGACCCTGAAGTATTAAAGAATACTAGGTCGCCTGCTTCTAAATTATTTTTTGAAACAGTAGAACCTTGTTGATATTGAGCTTTTGACGTACGCTCTAATGTAATACCTAATTTTGAAAATACAAATTGTGTATATGCTGAACAATCAACACCTGTATTAATATTTGATCCTCCAAATTTATAAGGAGCGCCTATATAGTCTTTTGCTGTATTCGTTAGTTCAGAAACTGTTGCTGCTTCTGCATCATTTGCACCTATACCAGTAATTATCATAAAAGATGCAAAGATTGGTAGTAACCATCTTTTTCTCATGTCGAATCTCCTTTTGAAAGCTAGTTCTTTAATTTACTAATGAAAGAATATCATAGAAATTTAGTATGTAATCTTTCAATTCCATTACAAATTTATGCAGAAATATCATTTTTGTAATAAAAATGGTTTAGCTTGCACTTATTATGAAATACTAGTTGTTGATTAATAACCTTTAAAGTTCTTTATCTTAAAAATTTTCATTAGAACTATCTTTAAGTTATGATTTCTCCATAAAAACTCCATATTTTACTTGTATGATTTATAGTGTAAGAAGTAAATCCCTATCCATTTAATAAACTACAAATTGTAAGGAGCTTTATACCGGCTGCCCGATCGGATGTGGGGAGCCTCTTATGAATGACATCGGTGTGATGAAAATAAGTGACGCGTAAATCCTCTATATCGAGGGAATTTAAAAAGAAAGGATGGTTCTTTCGGCCATTTGTTTATGGATAAGCTATCTAGAGAAATTGTACTCTGTTGTAAAATAGTTGATACAGTTATACAGTGCGCTAGGTACAAAGCGGGAACAATTTTATAAATTTGTTAATTGAATTGACAGCTAAGCCGTTACTTTAGTTTGTTAAATGAAACCACTTTCTATTGATTATAAGATTTACTAAAAGAAAATGATTAGGATATAAGGTATTCTAGCGAGGAGCAGTGTAGATGAAAAGAAAAAATAAGCTTACGATTTTGTTTGGATTGATAGTAGTTACTTTTATTGTGATAGCGACATCCTTATATGTGTCATCAAATAAGGATTCTGAAACTATTTCTGAATTACAAACGGTGGATACTAAAACGCTTACTAAAATGATTGATAGTAAGGAAAATATGGTTATTGTTGATTTAAGGGAACCCGAACTATTTGCCACAAGTAGAGTTCCCGGTGCTATAAACATTCCTTTTGATGAAATTCAGTCAAGATATACCGAGTTACCTAAAGATAAGGATGTTATCTTTGTTTGCCATACAGGTCGTATGGGGACGGAAAGCGGAAATCTTTTGTTAGAAAATGGTTATAAGAACGTTTTT
Source organism: Lysinibacillus sp. PLM2 (assembly GCA_023168345.1). NCBI lineage: Bacteria > Bacillati > Bacillota > Bacilli > Caryophanales > Bacillaceae > Lysinibacillus > Lysinibacillus sp. PLM2. The sequence goes on from AP025689.1 coordinate 1,688,294, forward strand.
AACCTCGAGGGAGGTATTGCTGAATGGACAGGGAATCTAGAAAAATAGCAGAAAAGAGGAAATCATGCAGAAAACTACGAAAACAACAGTCCAGCCTAATAAACAACAACTTCTTAACCGTTTAAAACGCACTGAAAGTCACGTGAGAGGTGTTCATTAGATGGTTAAATTGTAATTTTGCCTATTCAAGATGCAGAGTCTTGAATAGGCTTTATTTAAAAAACGAACTTTTATAATAACATCATTTTGAGTCTTTTAAATAGAAAGCACATTAAAGACTTTTTAATCTATTTGCCTAAAAATTAATGTAAGATTCAATTGTGTAGATTCACTTGAATTGCTTCATCAAAATAATATGTTTTGTTTCTGTTTGATCGTAAAGAATAAAAGAATCTGAGCGAATGGGTTCTTTGAATGTAAATGTTGTGTACTGCTGTTTATTGTCTGTACGTAATTTAGCAGTATCCTATCCTTTGTATTACTTCATTATTAACAGAGAATTACTGGGGATTCATAGAGAGTTTAAAATTCAGTAATTGATTCAATTTACTTTTATAATTCGTATCAAAAGACTAACAATATGAAATAAATTCTGCTTAAGATGCACCTTGTAAAGAAGGCTATTTTTACAATTTGATAGTTTTTGCATATATTTGTAATATACTATTTATGTAAAAAACTAGTAATAATTAAAATTATTTGGGGAGTGTTCAAACTATTTATGAATGAATCAAGCAAAAGGTTTCGCAGTTTAACAATTAAGATGAATATTGTAATTATAATGTCGCTCCTAATAAGCATGCTTTTGACAAACTACATAACTTCGTTTTTAAATCATAATGTTCAAGTTACATATGGTGTATATATTAGCACAGCGATAAATCTTATATTTACAACTATCATAGCTGCTGTTTTCTTACAATGGATAATTGTTTCTCCACTTAAATTATTATTGAATGTGACAAGGGAGGTAGCTAAGGGGAATTTAACTGTAACTATACCAAAAAAATCAAACGATGAGATAGGTTTATTAGTTAATTCATTTGAGGTAATGTTGGGGAACTTAAAGGATATTGTAGGCGAATTAAATGATACTTCTATAAAAGTTCTGAATTCTGCTGAAACTCTCGCAAAAAATGCAAATGAAACCAATTCAGTCTCTAGTCTTATTTCTAGTTCCATTAGAGAGGTTGCAGTTGATACAGAAAATCAAACGAATGGAATAGAGAAAGTGGCATTTGCAATTGCTGAAATGAATGAAGGAATTAAAGAAATACTGAGTAATACCATGAGTGTTACCAATACCTCCCAAAAAACAACAAAATATGCTGTTGATGGAGAGCAGGCAGTTGAAAAATCAGTTCTTCAAATGGTATTAATACAAAACTCAGTTAGTGATTCAGATATTTCTATTCAAGAGCTTCTTGAACGTTCACAAGAAATTGCACAAATTTTAAATGTTATTTCTGATATAGCAAATCAAACCAATTTGTTGGCTTTAAATGCTGCAATAGAGGCTGCTAGGGCTGGAGAATCAGGTAAAGGATTTGCAGTTGTTGCAGAGGAAGTAAGAAGACTCGCAGAACAATCAAATCAATCAACTGAACAAATTGGTTCGATTATCGACCAAATGAAAAAGGCAACCGATGATTCTGTGCAAACAATGAGAAAAGTTATTGAAGATGTGAAAGAAGGTATTGAAATTATTAACGATACAAAAGTAAAATTCTCTGTAATTTCTCATTCGACCGGGGAAATGAACAAAGAGATGGGCAATATATTACAAGCAGCAGAGAGAATGACATTAAATGCTGAAGAGATTTCTCTTACAATAGATCAGGTTTCTACGTTAGCAAGGAAAAACACTCAATTTTCTATTGATGTTTCCTCCTCAAGCCAAGATCAACTAGTTGCAATTGAAGAAATAACTAAATCAACAGAATCGTTATCAAATATTGCTGAAGATTTAAGGGAATCAACAAAAAAGTTTACAGTTATTTAAAATTCTTGAATCATAAATAAAGTTCGAAAAATAGCCAATAAATTTCCAAATAAGTGATTTGAATATACCCATACATGGTATATAGTATTAATATAAATACATGAAGGTTGTAGGTAGTTTTTCTTAATCTTCCTAAATCAGCTATAAGGAGCGTGATAGTAATGAGAAACGATAATGGAGATGGTAAACAAAATCATAAACATCACCATTCAAATCCAAGTGAACATGAACATCACAATAAAAGTGAGCATGTCCATGGTGGGCATAAGGGACATATTGCACATGATCATAGTAAACATCCAGGGCATGAACATCATAACCACGATGTACATGATCACAGCAAACATTCGGAACACCAAAATCACAGCCATGGTGGACATGATCATGAAGGAGGACATGACAAACATCATGGCCACTCGATAGGAGAATTTAAGAAACGTTTTTGGATCTCATTAGTTCTAACAATACCTATTTCATACTTATCCATGATGGTTCAAATGCTATTTGGGTATGAAGTCAACTTTCCAGGAGATACATTTTTATTATTCTTACTTTCTACAATAGTTTTTTTCTATGGAGGAAAGCCTTTTTTACTCGGTGCATGGAGTGAAATAAAAGACAAAGCACCTGGTATGATGTTGCTGATTTCGCTAGCAATTGTCACTGCTTACGTATATAGCACTTTAACAGCATTCTTTATTGAAGGTAGTGACTTTTACTTTGAGTTAGCTACTTTGATTGTTATTATGCTACTAGGTCACTGGATTGAAATGAAATCTATAATGGGAGCTTCAAAAGCATTAGAAGAGCTAATAAAATTAATGCCTAAAGAAGCACACAAAATAGATTCATCAGGAAATATTATTGATGTTTCTGTAGAGGATTTAAAACCAGGTAATCAAATCCTTGTTAAACCTGGAGAAAAAATTCCGCTTGATGGAAAAATATTCGAAGGTCATTCAACAGTTGATGAATCAATGTTGACTGGGGAATCAGTTCCTGTAGAAAAAACTATGGGAATGGAAGCTATTGGTGGGTCCATTAATGGTGAAGGTATTCTAAAAATAAACGTTAGTAAAACAGGTAGTGAAACATATCTTGCTCAAGTTATCCAATTAGTAAGTGACGCAGAAAAAACGAAATCTAAAGCACAAGGATTCGCTGACACTGCTGCAAAATGGTTATTCTATGTTGCGATTGTTGCAGGTATTATCACACTCGCATATTGGTGGTCAACTGGTGACTTTGATACTGCTTTAGAGCGAATGGTGACCGTATTAATTATTGCTTGTCCTCATGCATTAGGTTTAGCTACTCCACTAGTAACATCTAGATCAACATCTATTGCTGCAAAAAACGGCTTGTTAATCCGTAATCGTACCTCTTTTGAAAGTGCTTTTAGAATCAATCGTATTGTATTTGATAAAACTGGTACATTAACTGAAGGTAATTTTGGTGTTACAAATATACATCCAACTGTAGGTATCAGTGAAGAGGAACTATTAAAACTAGCGTACTCAGTCGAAACGCAATCTGAACACCCGATTGCAAAAGGTATTGTAAAAGAAGGTAAGAAACGAGATTTAGAACTATATAAAGTATCCAATTATCAAAACCTAACTGGTAAAGGACTTGTTGCGAAAATTAATGATTCTGAAATTGCCATTGTTAGTCCGGGCGTATTAAGAGAAAATAATATTTCCTTTGATATAGAAACTTATGAAAAACTTGCACAACAAGGGAAAACAGTTATTTTCGTATTAAAGGATAATGCGCTTCAGGGAATGATTGCATTAGCAGATATTATTCGAGAATCATCTTATAAGGTTATAAAAGAATTAAATAATCTTGGAATTGAAACTGTCATGATGACTGGTGATAATAGTCGCGTAGCGCATTATGTAGGTGAAAAGCTTGGAATGACAAAGGTGATTGCTGAAGTATTACCACATGAAAAATCAAATAATGTGAGAGAATTAAAAGAGGGTGGCAAAAAAGTTGCGATGGTTGGAGACGGTGTAAATGATGCACCAGCTTTAGCTGAAGCTGATTTAGGTATTGCTATTGGAGCGGGAACAGATGTTGCAATTGAAACTGCAGATGTTGTCCTAGTTAATAGTAACCCAGTAGATATTTTAAGCACTTTAAAACTTTCTAGGGCAAGTCGGATAAAAATGATTCAGAACTTAATTTGGGCTGCAGGATATAATATTATTGCTATCCCACTAGCAGCAGGGGTTCTTATTAGTGCAGGTATTGTGATCACACCGGCAATTGGGGCTGCGGTTATGTCATTAAGTACTATAATCTGTGCGATTAATGCTCAACTATTGAGAATTGACTAATTTGGTAAATAATTACAATAATTTCGCAAGAAGATTTTCTAAATATGTATGTGGAATAAATATGGCAATTGAAAGTATCAAAAAAATTCGCTTAATAAACATTTTAGACGAATTTTCTTTCATTATTTTTAATATGAATATTAACCCTCTATTTATGGTTATTCAGCATATAATAAATAAAATAATGAACAAATACTAACAAGAAAAAAGAGGTGAGAACATGTGTATAAATAACGACTTTATCCAAAATCATTCATATCGAGTATTTGAGGAAATACGTAAAAATTCTTTGTATAACGTAGCGAGAGTGGAATTTTCAGAGGGTTATTGTTGGGAACCTCAATTTCAAACTTCACAATTTAATAGTAATGACCTTATTACTAAAATAATTCTAGAAGATGAGAATAAAAATTATTTTACTGTTAATCCTGATGACTTTGGCTTAAGGTTTGCAAAGGGAGAGATCAATTATAAAGAATATCTAAAATTTCAAAAAGTAGATGACATTAAATGGATAGGCTATTCAATTCTGGGAGTTGGGATTTTGATAGCTATGATGTTTACAATGTATGTTTATTTCATAAATTAATGTTTGAGAAATAGCCTTGTTAATCTATTATTAGCAAGGCTAATTTAAATTTTTACTTTCAACAAAATCCCCGTTACTTTAAGTGTTATTCCTCACAAATTACTTCGAATAAAATTTCACAGCTGGTTCCTAAATCCAACTATTACCTTTATAGTGTGATCTTTTTCATAGAATTAAAAATTTAATAGTTGCACTATGTAAAGTAATTGGTTATTATTTGTTTTGTTAATAGTAATCATTACTATTTGTAAGGGTGAAAAAGTTGAAAAATTATATATTTACACTGTTGATTCTTTGCTTTGTTCTACTAGCGGCATGTAGCAATGAAACTGCGCAGAACGAACAGGGGAATGAAAGTTCTGAAGAAGAAACAAAATTACAGGTTTATACAACGGTATATCCATTAAGTTATTTTACACAACGTATTGGTGGAGAATTTGTTAAAGTGTCATCTGTTTATCCCCCAGGAGCAAATGAGCATTCATTTGAGCCAACGCAACAAGATATGATTGAGTTAGCAGAGTCAGATTTGATATTCTACATCGGTTTTGGTCTTGAAGGTTTTATTGAAAATGCACAAGAGACATTAAAAAATGAAAAAGTAGAGTTTGTTGCTACAACAGCCAATATACCTAATGAAAAGCTTAATATAAGCACCGGCGATTCACAAGTCGCACATTCGGAGGAAGATGAAGGCACCCAAGTTGAAGAAGCACACAATGATGAGGAAGTAACAAGTGAATCTGAAGATGTACATACAGAACATAATGAAATTGATGCTCATGTATGGCTTTCTACATCTCTTTCTGCAGATCTTGCATTAGCCATAAAGAGTGCACTTACAGAAAAAATGCCAGAACAGGCTGATAAGTTTGAAGCAAATTATCAAAAATTAGTGAAAGAGTTAGAAACACTAGATATTCAGTTTAAAGATATGGTGGCCCAAGCTAATACACGAACATTTTTTGTATCACACGCTGCTTTTGGATATATTGCTGGGGAATATGGTTTGCAACAAGTACCAATTGCTGGTCTGAATTCACAAAATGAACCTTCACAAAAGGAATTATTAGAGGTCGTTGCTTTAGCAGAAGATTTAGAAATTGAATATATTTTATTTGAGCAAAATGTTTCTACTAAATTGGCAGAGATTATACAATCTGAAATTGGAGCGGAATCACTTACATTGCATAACCTAAGTGTCCTTACCAAAGAAGATATTGCGAATAATGAAACGTATTTCACTTTGATGGAACAAAATATTGAAACTTTAAGAAAAGCGTTAGGGAATAAATAGTTACTTCTAATTATGTAATTTTATTGATTAGATATAATTTAAAACTCGTTTCAAGTGTATTTTCATCTAAGAAGGTTAAGGTTACTTTTAATAATGGAATTCTTGAGAAAATTACCAAAGTAATTGTGAACTTTGGTTGATGTTAACAAGGGAAAATCTATGGCGCTCTAATAGCACCTTTTTATAATCTAATACCCTAAGTAAGCATATTTATGGTTGAGAAAGAACAAAATAGAGTTTGTATTTTATTTTAATCTGCATAATTTCTGCAAATTTTAGGATTATAATTACAATGAAAATAACTTAGGGGGTATTTAGAATGAAAAATAAAATAATGTTTGGAATTATTTCGTTTTTAGCAGTTTTAACACTTTCTGCCTGTGCAGGTGGAAATAACGAAGAAAAAACTGAGAATGAGACTGTTCAAGAAGAGAATAATGATATGGCTGGTCATAACATGGAAGAAATGGATGGAATGGAGGAATCAGAGGAAACTGATGATATGCAAGGTATGGACCATTCTAACATGAATCACTCAGGATCAGGTGAAGTTCCAGAAGGTTTAATTGAAGCTGAGAACCCAACTTTCCCTGTTGGCAGTAAAGCAACTATTGAATCAGATCATATGTCTGGTATGAAAGGTGCAGAAGCAACAATTGTGGGTGCTTATGATACAACGGTATATACTGTCTCATATACTCCAACTACTGGTGGTGACCCAGTTACAAATCATAAGTGGGTTATCCATGAGGAATTAGAAGATGTTGGTGAAGAATCTTTAGAGCCAGGAACTGAAGCAACAATTAATGCTGATCATATGGAAGGTATGAAGGGTGCTACTGCTACAATAGACTCCGCTGAAGAAACAACCGTTTATATGGTTGACTTTACTTCTACAACTGGTGAACAAGTAACAAACCATAAATGGGTAACAGAAAGTGAATTATCAGCCCAATAAATTAATCTTAAAACAGGTGTCCAAATATGGGCTGTTGGCAAAATGGAGTTTTCCGAAAAGTTAAATGACGACTTTTGATTTGCTCCCTATTAGATAGGCAGATGAACATATAAAATTCATCTTATCTAATAGGGGGCTTTTCTTATAAAAGTTACATTCCTAAAAAATAGTAGAACGTTCCTGTTTTTTCTGAGAAATATTCTTATACAAACAGTTGCAGTAGAGGTTGAAATTATAAGCCGTACAAAGTAATGTTAACCATCTTTATTTCCGTGTTGTAGTTTAGTACTTCGTTAAATTAATTGAAAAGTAATGTCTGGTTTTTACTAAATTGCATTACATAGTGGAAGGCATTAGGAATCCTGATTTCGAAAGGAAACAATTAAAACACTTAAACATCTGGTCTTATTAAGGATTGAAGTATGGTTCAAAAAATCCTAATCATTTATCCTATGAACGTTACTTATATAACCAATTAGGAGGTATATATGTTGAAAAAATCTATCCCTGTAATTTTCATTTCTTTACTTATTAGCTATGTCATTTTTGTTTATTTATTTGAAAAAAACACCATTAATATTAGTAAAACAGTACATGTTAATGAGCAAGTAAACTTAAATGAATCCCCCAAAAACACACCGGCTGAAATGACCGAAACAGGTTTAATAGGATCCGTTAAAAACTATCAAAAAGTTACACTTGCTCCACAATTTACATTGAAAAATATGAATGGCACAGCCGTTAATCTTTCTGATTTTAAAGGTAAGATAGTAATATTAAACTTTTGGGCCACTTGGTGTCCACCATGCAGAGAAGAAATGCCTGATATGCAAAGGTTTTATGAAAAAAATAAAGAAAACGGAATTGAAATCGTTGCCGTTAATCTAACTAATCTTGATAATGGTGTACAAGCAATTGAATCATTTATACAAGATTATGGTTTAACCTTCCCGATATTATTAGACAAAGATGGTGTTGTTGGGAGTATGTACGAAATTTTAACGATACCAACAAGTTTTATTATAGATACTGATGGGGGAGTTTTCCAAAAGATAGTTGGACCAATGAACGAACAAATGATGAATGAAATAGTTAGTTCAATTAAAGGTGGTTGATGAAAAGTACGGGAGTATAAATTAACCTTGTTTGAAATATGGGAGAAATGTTGATGAGACTTACCCAATTTTTTTGACTTTAGTTTAAAAAATAAGGCAATGTACATAATACTTTTGAACTTAATATTATTGGAGGTAATTAAAAATGAACATGAGTTTACAAGAATGTATTAAAGCTTGCCTGGAATGTATGGAGGCTTGTAATGGATGTTATGATGAATGTTTAAAAGAAGAAGATGTAAAAATGTTAGCTGAGTGTATACGCTCTTTACGTGAATGTGCAGACATTTGTGCCTTTGCCGCGAAATCAATGCAATCAGATAGCCCGTATATAAAACAAATTTGTCAAGCCTGTGCAGATATTTGTCAATCTTGTGGTGACGTATGTAAAAAACATGAGCATCATGAACATTGTAAACAATGTGCTGAATCTTGCTACAAATGTGCAGAAACTTGTCGAAAAATGGCTGTATGATTTATTAATGAAATTAAATACTTCTTGTGTCTATAATTTCATTTTACTTATTTGGTGGGGTTTCTTATGCTGAGAATAGGATTAAATTAGCCACTAATCCGCCTTTACATAATGAGCATACACAAATAACACCTTCAAAAAAAAATGAAGTTAAGGAATCAAAAGAAATTATTATAAAGACTGTCGATATGAGATACTCGCCATCAAATTTTGTTCTCGAAAAAAATCAGCCAGTTAAGCTAATTCTCAAAAATGAGGATACCGTCGAACATGATATTGAAATTAAAATTCCAACAAATAGTAAAGAGGAATCCGAAGATAATCATGAAAACCATGGAAATAAAGCGAATCAAGAAAATACTATTCATCTTCATACAGGACCTAAAGAAGAGCAGATGATTATTTTCACTCCTACAGAATCAGGATTATATGAATTCGTTTGTACGGTTCCTGGACATAAGGAGTCGGGGATGGTTGGTTGGATTACGATTACCTAAGATGGAGTTTAAGACAAATTATATTAATCTTATATTGTAAGGTTTAATCATAATAATTTCATCTTCAAATCGTTCTTTTAACTATTGTTGTTTTATTAAAAAAGTATCCTTGAGTTATTTTGAAAACTGTAATTATTTAGATTTAAGGTACGGCAATCGTGAATTAATAGGGTTTAATTGAAAGAGAAACTTATTGTGATGGTTTTAACACAATTATCTGCTACTAATGCTGTGTTTAATAATGTAGCAAAACTGCTTCTTAAAGTGCATATGAAATGTATGTTGTTAATTGTATACAAGAAGGGGATTTAGAATTTTTAGATGAAATGCTTGTCCGATTCAAAAATTAAAGAAAAAATAAAAGGAGAGAACTAGTATGGGAAATGTAAAATTAAACGTAAACGGAATGTCATGTGGTCATTGTGTAAAATCGATTGAAGGCAGTGTTGGATCGTTAGATGGTGTTGAACTAGTAAAAGCTGATTTAGTCGCTGGTAAGGTAAACGTTGAATTCAATGATGAAAAAGTAACACTCGAAAAAATTAAAGAGACAATTGAAGATCAAGGATATGATGTTGAGTAAAAAGATATAGGGTACTTCATTAGCACTGTATTTCTTCTTAAAGTTTATACTCCGTAGTGGCATGCTAAATAGAATGAAGGCAAGTTGGGTAGTGAATTAGAAACAAGTCTACAAATAACAGGTATGACTTGAGCACCTTGTGAAGCAAGTATAGAAAAAAGTGCTAAGTAGCATGGAAGGTGAAGAACAAAGCAAAATTTTTGTTATTTTATAAACATGAATGGCTTGCCAATGTTTTCGAAAAGCCTGTTTTTTTCTTCATATTTACGAAAACTTTCACCTGTTTAAGAGGATAATGCACCACCATCATTTGACAATTAAATGCTATTATAAGGATCCTTCCTTCTGTGGTTATTTCATAGTTGCTTAAACTTAACAGAAAAGGATTCTTTTTTATTTATTTCACAGTTGAAGACTGATTGAAAAGATTGTATTAATAAATCAGGTTTATATGTCTAGAATATCGAGTCCTTTTAAACATATTGTTGCAGATTTATAAGTTGTCACCTCAAACTGACCTTGTTAAATTTTAGGAAATTGGCTCTTTTTATGTAGTCAATCTTCATTATAATAAAAATTATAATAGGAATGGGGGTTATGTTAATGGTACAAGTTGGAACTGATAGGGTCAAACGTGGAATGGCAGAAATGCAAAAGGGCGGCGTTATTATGGACGTCATTAATGCAGAACAAGCAAAAATTGCAGAGGCAGCGGGAGCAGTGGCAGTAATGGCACTAGAACGAGTACCATCGGATATTCGAAAAGTTGGCGGTGTTGCTCGTATGGCTGATCCTCGAATTATTGAAGAAGTAATGGATGCAGTAACGATTCCAGTTATGGCAAAAGCACGTATTGGTCACATTGTAGAAGCACGTGTGTTAGAGTCAATGGGTGTTGATTATATTGACGAAAGTGAAGTTTTAACACCTGCTGATGAGGAATTCCATTTACTTAAGAGTGATTTTACCGTGCCATTTGTTTGTGGTTGCCGTAACCTAGGAGAAGCAGCACGACGTATTGGAGAAGGGGCTGCTATGCTTCGTACAAAAGGTGAACCAGGTACGGGCAACATTGTAGAAGCAGTTCGTCATATTCGCGAAGTAAATGCACAAGTACGTCGTGTGGTTGGTATGAGTAGGGATGAATTAATGACAGAAGCGAAAAATCTAGGAGCATCATTTGAATTACTATTGGAAATTAAAAGGTTAGGTCGATTACCTGTTGTGAATTTTGCTGCGGGTGGAATTGCAACACCTGCAGATGCAGCACTAATGATGGAACTTGGAGCAGATGGTGTATTTGTTGGTTCTGGTATATTTAAATCAGAAAATCCTGAGAAATTTGCACGCGCAATTGTCGAAGCAACAACACATTACAAAGACTATAAACTTATTGCTGGAATTTCAAAGGAACTTGGATCACCGATGAAGGGAATTGACATTGCTACACTAGATGTAAGTGAACGTATGCAGGAGCGAGGTTGGTAATATGGCAAAAATAGGAGTCCTGGCATTACAAGGTGCAGTAAGAGAACATATACGCCAAATTGAATCTCTTGATTGTGAAGCTGTAGCAGTAAAGACAATTGAAGATTTGAATGCTATTGAGGGTCTAATTTTACCTGGTGGTGAAAGTACAACCATGCGTAAACTATTAGATCTCAAGCACTTATTAAAGCCCATACAAACATTGGCGCAACAGGGAATACCTATGTTTGGGACATGTGCTGGTCTTATCTTATTAGCAAAAGAGATTACGGGTTCCGAAACACCCCATCTCGGCATAATGGATGTAGTGGTAGAAAGAAATTCTTTTGGTCGACAAGTTGATAGTTTTGAAGTTGAATTATCGATTCCTTCTATAGGTGACGATATTCCTGCAGTTTTTATTCGAGCACCACATATAGTATCTACCGGTGATAATGTTGAAATACTAGCAACATTTGAAAATCGTATTGTTCTTGCAAAAGATGGTCAATTTTTAGGTTGCTCTTTTCATCCCGAGTTAACAGAAGATGTACGTGTACTTCAATATTTTATTAATATGGTAAATGATTACACAAAGTCTTCGCATGCAACAGTAAATTCCATATAGTATCGTTAATTTTCAAAATTGTTAAATCAATGATAGGAAGTAGTAACAGGTAAGTTTATTTAAGAGAGTTAGCAAGTTAGTGGAAGCTAAAATAGACTCATTTGAATCCATAATAGAGAATCAGAGTATAAGGTTAAGTAAATTTTGGACGGATAAAAAGTCGTTTCTTTATTAGTAGATTGGATTTCTCCTGTCTTACTTATTTACTGTGGGCAACGCCGGGTAGCTCTCGTCTCTTTTGGGATGGGGGCTATATTACTTCTCTATATATTTTTATAGTAGCGTTTCCTAATTATTTAAATTAATAGAAATAATATTGGGATATTTATTCAACGTTTGACAAGTACAAAGTTATTCTATGTAAAACAGGCACAACGCATTCAGAGCAAGGGATATCATTAGGCAATTCAAAAGGAGAGATTGTAGGTCAATATGGAGTTACTTCTATAAAAGAAAAGAGACAGGGGTAAATGTCATGGATAATTTGTTAAAAGAGGTGGGAAACTATGGAATTTATTATAATGGTTGGAAAAGGCCAACTATATTAATATTAAAAGCTCGTGGGGAATTTTGTATTACTAATTTTAAGAAATCAATCTAAAATTTCTGTGCTAACGAACGCTTAATAAACAATGTAATTGTTCTTCCGCAATCGGTCGATTGCGGAAGAAATTAGAACAAAATGAACATACTTTTATAAAAACTATATATTCAAACTTATTAAATAGTGATACAAGTCTACAAGTCTCTTCAATTAATTAGTTTCAACAGATGAATCATCTTGTAAAACTATAGAGATTGCTTGTGCGAGTACAGAAATCGTACGATTAATCTCTTCCTCTGTATTCTCAATACCTCCAAGTTCTATCAAAACCATATTATTAGCTAAATCTTGGTTATAAATACCGTCAACATGTTCCCCTTTTTTACCTATTACACCGCGTGATATTCCGGGCACCAACTCATTCAATTTATCAGAGATTTTTTTGGCATATGACTGATTAATTAAGAAGTTTGGATTATCTTCTCCTACAACAAAATAGAGTTTTCCATAGGTCTGATCCTTATAAGTAAGCGTAGATATATCTTTAGAAGCTGAGTCTCTATGTAGGTCAATGATTAGATCATAGGTATTATTTTGGATTTCGTTTGAAAGATGAGGTCGTACAACATCATAAGCTTCTGAAAATGTGCGATTTGTTTTTTTTAATTCATCCATTGTATCAAAGTTAAGAAATTTTGTATTTAGGGAATTAACGTTAAAGTGCATTTTTATAATTTCTTCAAATTCAGTAATGTTTGAGTTTGAGTGATAAACAGCTTTTTCTCCACTTTTATTTTTAACTATGGGAATAAAAGCTTCATGGGAATGTGTAAAAAGCAACAACACATTTTTTAATATTGTCGGTTCCGAAGTATTAAGAGGTACTGTAGTCGTTGTAGGAGCTAACACAAGTTTCTTAGGTGATTGCTGCTCTTCAACAACTACTTCCTGAGTTATACTAAAAGAACTTGCAATTATCGGTGATAGAAATAATAGTAAAAAGAATCCAATAAAGAAGACTAGTTTATATTGCATCATTTATTCACCTCAAACAACTATATGTGTGAGGGTTACCTATTATTTATATAAGTGTAAAAATAAATGGATTTGTAATATTTACCGTTAGTAATATTACTCACTATAATTTAAATTACATTATGAATTTTTTATGAACTTGATAAAATCTCCTTTATCATAGTTTGATATGTGCATAATTTCTCCATAATTATTTGTTACATTTTGATTGTAATCAAATTTTAGGGAGGAATCAGTATGAAATCCAAGTTATGGATGACTGCATTAATAGCAAGTGCTGTAATTGCTGGAGGTTGTAGTGCAAGTAATACAAATTCAGATTCTGAAGAAATGGATCATTCCAATATGTCTGAAGAGGAAATGATGGGTATGGAGGGTATGGATCATTCAAACATGTCCGAAGAAGAAATGATGAATATGGAAGGAATGGATATGGAAAACGGCCATGCTAGTCATACTAATCCATTAGAATTAAATGATTCTACAGGAGAAAACGAACTAGCGCTTCCACCATTAGTTGAACCTAAAGATGGAATTGTTGATATCACTGCTCAACAAGGGAAAACTGAATTCTTTGATGGTATCCAAACTAATACATATGGATATAATGGTTCATTCTTAGGCCCTGTTATTCGTGTTAATAAAGGTGATACAGTAACATTCAGAACAAACAATCAATTGTCTGAACCAACGACATTCCATTGGCATGGAGTTGATATTCCAGGTGAGGGCGATGGAGGACCACATCAAATACTAGAACCAGGTGAATCAGAAGATGTAAAATTTACTGTTAATCAAGGTGCGTCAACTCTTTGGTTCCATCCACATCCTGAAGGTGCTACAGCTGAACAAGTATACAAAGGATTAGCAGGGTTGATTTATGTGGAAGATGAAAACTCTAAAAGCCTAGGATTACCTGATGAATATGGAGTAAATGATTTCCCACTAATATTCCAAGACAAACAATTTAATGAGGGTAAACAATTTGATTATCAAGCTGTGCGTAACGAAGACGGAACAATTGGTGACACAATGTTAGTAAACGGAACTCTTAATCCTAATCTGACAGTAGGAAAAGAGAAAGTACGCTTACGTTTATTGAACGGATCTAATGCACGTAACTATACGTTTAAATTAAACACAGGAGATAAATTCCTGCAAATTGCTACAGATGGTGGATTCCTAAATGAACCAACTGAGATGTCAGAAATTACATTAACACCAGGTGAACGTGCAGAAATTATCGTTGATTTTTCTGAATATGATGCATCTAGCAATGTAGCCTTAGTTAATGAGGCAGGTTCTATCCTATTGCCATTTAAAATGGATGTCCAAAAAACAAATTCAATAGAAATTCCGAGAACGTTAAATGATTATGTAGTAACAGAAGAAGAAAAAAATTTACCAGTTACAAAAAAACTTGAATTATTCGGAATGGGCGAAATGGTATATATAAATGACAAACAATTTGATATGAACCGAATTGATTTTACTCAAAAACAAGGTGAAACAGAAATTTGGGAAATTTATAATAAACCTGATGCAATGGGGGGCATGACACATCCATTCCATATCCACGGAACACAATTTAAAATAGTATCAATTGATGGGAAAGAGCCACCTGTAGAATTGCAAGGTTGGAAAGACACTGTTGCAATCGAACCAGACCAAACAGTGAAACTAGCTGTTAAATTTAATAATAAAGGTATCTACATGTTCCACTGTCACGTTCTTGAACATGAAGAAAACGGAATGATGGGACAAGTTGAAGTAATTTAGTTTTTGGTCATTCATTAAATAAAATATCCTCAAGTTGGATGATAGATAAATAACACAACTTGAGGATATTTTTACTTTCGTATTTAAAAATTGGTTAAATTTTTTGTGTGATTATAGGTCCTGTTTTTAATCCGTTAACCTAATAAATCTTTTCACCTAAGATAGTTTTATAATCTTTCATTTTTCTGCTAAAAGCTTCTGGTCCACCTTCTAAGTAATTTACAATATGCTCCATAATTTGTTTATCATTACTATAACCTTGAGCTTTAAGTTGACTGTTAAAACCGTCATTTGATTCTAAAACAACAACCTGCTCTGCACCAGCATTAGTAACTAATGTAGAGTTGTGAGTAACAATAATTACTTGTCGCTCGTTCTTAATTTTCTGCAAACTCTTCACTAATGTTTTATAAATATATTGGTTATCTAGATTATCTTCAGGTTGATCTATAATCAATGGAGTTTGATCGTTAGTGTAGCGACCATAATTTATGATGAAAGTTAGAATAGCTACTACTTTTTGACCTAATGATAGCTCGTTAATATTTTTCATATTGACTCTTGTAGGGCTACCGACCTCTTCTTTGGCATTCACATTGAATTCCATCATAAAATTATCACTATCTAAATATGCATCACTAATTATTTCAGCTAAATCCATACGATGGTTAGCCAACTCTTCTCTAATTGCTGTGAATAATTTGCCTGGGGTTTTAAGTTCTCTAGCATCTTTTAGATTATAATCTATAGTTTTAGTTGATTGAGTAGTAGTTACAAAATCTAACAGTTTAAAATTAGATTCTAAAAAATCATGTTCTCTATTATATAAAGCTCTTAAAAATGATAATACACCCATTTTGCTTACCTGGGCCTCTATATATTCGACAACATTTGACCATTTTAATGTTGTAGAAGCTACAAATTGTTTTCTATAGCTGTTGTTATTGGAGTAACTTATATTGTTTAATAACCTTTCGAAAATTGGGGTTAAATAATATTCTTGTTTATTAAATGAATTATGTAATTTAATTCGTAAAATATCTTTATTTTCTAAATTGAATTTATTTAAAGTATCATTGACTCGCGTTTTCCAAGTATCAATAATACTTTGTATATCCATTATTTCCTTTCCAACAATCTGTAAAAAGTCTCTTTTGTTTGAATACATCAATAAGTTAGTTTTTTCTGAGATAGTATCTAATGTTTGTCCGGAAAACATTAAATTTCTAATAAAAGCAGCAAAGTCATTCTTTTCAATTAAATTGATAATCTTAGAGATTGAATAATGCTTCTTATTTAATTTATTTAATATGCTTGATTTATCTGCTAAACCTTTAATTTCTCTAAATAAATAGTGATTTTTTTCCTGATCGGTTTGAACTTGATATAAGTTTGTCCAATGGTCATTTAAATAAATCTCAGAATCTATATTCCTCTTACTTTTAAATGCCTGGTCTAAGAAAAAGTAAGGACTATCTTCTTCAAAGTCTGAATTTATTTGTGCAGTGAAACGAATAATATATTCTTCTCTATTTATCCTAAAAGTTACATATATTGTTTGATGCTTAGAAACAAAAGATAAAACTTTTTTATCAACTGATTCTTGAGAGAAGATAATATCCAAAATGTTCAAAATTGTACTTTTACCGGTTCCTCTTCCACCGATTATACAGGTTAAGTCTTTTGAGAAATTAAAGTAAAAAGGACCACTATTATTTTTAAAAAATCCTGAATGTCCCTCAGGAATGTAGACTCCTTTAATAAATACAGGATTTAATTTTGGTTTTTCATATGGATAAACGCTTATAGAGTGATTAAAAACAGCTTTCATTAAATTTTTAAAATTTATCTTATTCATTTTTATCCATGTATTTTTTATTCCTATTGTATTAATACCATGTGAATCACTCTCATAAAAAATACAAAAGTCATGTTGCTTTTTGGGGCTAAAACTTCTAATTACGTTTTCTATTTGAAATGTAGAATTTGTAACACCGAATAAATCAAAATTAGGAGAATTAAATAGTTGATTTTTATACATTCCTGTTAAATTTTTGAACTTAGCTGTGTTAATATGGGCAATATATGCCTTTCCACCTATTTCTGTAACCTTATTTATAACGCTTAGACTATGCTCGATAGATCCAGATAGTTTTGAATCACCATTCGAAACTATATATTCATCTATAAATTTTTCAACATCTTTCATCTGTTTTTCATCAAACATAGCTACAACATGATTACCATCAGAACATGAAATTTCTATACCTAAAATAATCCAAATATCTTTTTTGTCTATATGATGGAAAGCATTTTGATAACAGTAATTAATCATACTTTTTAATTTTTTATACCCTGCTATCGTATTATGATCCGCAATAATTACACCTTCAATCTCTTCAGCATAGAGCTTATATGCAATCATATGATAAGTAAAATATTCTTTAAAATCTATAAAGTATAATCCCTTACTTTTTAGTTGGTTTATATAATCAATTCCATAAGCGCCTTTTAAATAGTTATCTAGATAGGTTCTATATTCCTCCGGATTTATCATACCAATACTACAGGCATATTCTAGAATCCATTCCACTGTACGATCTTTATAATAATATTTTTTTTCATTATTATCTTTTATCTGTTCAATTTCATAGTCTTCCGATGCAGGTGTATGTAAATGAATTTCAAATTTATATAACTTCCCATATTTTTTTCTAGAATCTTCAAGACTAGCATAAACATTTTCTAAATTTGGGTTGTAAACAAAATCATTTTGACTTTCAAAAGAATCTCGCAATAGTATTACTCCTTTCCAAAAAATGACTTTTCAGACAATTCTTTAAAAACACCGTACCATAAATGTGAAAGAAGTAAAAGAGAGTGCTGTTTCATTAGAATCTATTTTTTAATAGACTAGATTACTACTAAGATAAGAGTATTCTTACTTAAGTATCTGCTTTTTAACACCTATTCCATTAAGTCCACTTTCATTAAGTCCACTTTTTTGTAGATACAGGACAGAATCTAAGCATCTACCGACAAATTTTGCAAAAACAATTGAAAATAATCTAGGATCATTATGTAACATACCAGAATATAAAGACATTGTTCCTTCTATTTTACAGAATAAAAATCAAATTGAATCTGTTATACAGTCAAAAAAATATGTAGATGATAGAAAGCTTACTGATCATCATGCTATTACCTTAACAGAAGTTGCCATTGGTAAGAAAAAATTATCAACAAATGAATTGAAAATATATCATTTAGTGGCTAAAAGACTACTGTCAATATTCATGCCACCTTATGTCATTGATAAAACAGCAGTCATATTAGAATCTAATAAACAGTTATTCAAAGCAAATGGCAATATGATTATTGATAAAGGGTATAGTGTGCTTTACGAAAGCTACAGAAAAAAACAAGAACAACCATTACCGAAGCTCGTAAATGGCATGATGATACACATTAAGAATAGTAATATACTTTCAAAACAAACAGAACCACCAACACGTTATACAGATAGTAGCTTATTAGATGCTATGTTCCATGCCGGAAGATTTGTAGAAGACAAAGAATTACAGCGTATTTTAAAGGACGCAGAAGGAATAGGAACCTCAGCCACTAGAGCAGAAATTATTGAAAAGCTGATTTCCATTGGCATGATTGCTCGTGAAGGTAAAGCGTTTTATGCAACTCAATTTGGAATCGATGTTATTAACAGCATTGGTGATCATGACATTGTATCACCAGTGTTAACTGCAATTTGGAGTAAAAAACTAAAAGATATCGTAGATGGTAAATTAAGCTCCAATTATTTTTATCAAGAGATGCTGACCTATGTTCAACATGCTACTTCCAGCTTCATTGATTTAAAAATGCAAGTGGAAGAAAAGCAAGAGAATATAGTTGGAAAATGCGTAAAGTGTGGTAAACCAGTCATCGAAGGATTTAAAATGTATCATTGTACAAACAAAGAATGTAAATTTACCATTAGTAAAACGATTATGAAAGGTAAAATTACCCCAACTGATGTAAAGAAATTGCTCATAGGAAAAGAAACGCGAGAAATTCTTTTTACTTGGAAAAGTGGAAAGAAGGGAAAAGCTAAGCTTAAGTTAGAAGGAGGGAAATTAGAATTTATTTTTTGACAATATTTATTAATTTATTAAGTCAATTGCCTTTAATAATTTAGTATCCTTTCATACCTTGTAGTACAGAAATGAATAGGAGGAAAGAACGAGATGCACCTTATTAAGTATTTCATTAAAAAAAGGCAAAGAAATTGTGTCCAACATGATCGAAAGTGCGATGGAGATAATGTAATTCCATGCTATTGCAATGACTTTTTTAAATTAAATCTGGCGGGTCTTACTGATCGTTTAAATTATCAATTATTAATATGCCAAAGTCCTATAAAAATTACTACTTTAGGTGGGTTGCAGCTTTCAGGTAGAACCTTCCAAATTGGTTCCGATTATATCGATATTCATTCTGAACAAGGTATTGTAACGATTTTACAGGATAAGATTAAACATATCAGTCATTTGTAATAGGATAGTTCGGTTTTAGTAAATTCCCTATCTCAACAAAAAGTAAAATTGTTAATAGATGATTAAAAATTATAGAAAGGAACTCCTAACATTAGAAAAGTTAATTTGATTGTAACTTTCCTTCTGGCGTGTATATTTTTTGTTTTTGAATCACAAAGGGTCTTGGGGCACGCATATGTAGTGGAAGAATATCCTTCACCCAATAGTTATCATCAAACGTCACCACATAGCGTAATCATTAAGTTTAATAGTGAAATCGATGAAAACTTTTCTTTAGTTATTTTAGATATAAATAATCAAGTCATTACATCAAACGAAAATACTAAAGCCGCGACACTAAATGAAACACAAAAAGAAATCCATATGAAATTACCACTCTTAGAGAGTGGTAAATACATGGTGAAATATTATGTCATTTCGTTAAATGACGGTCATCCAGTGGAAGGGACCTACTACTTCGAAGTATCAACGATTCAGAAAGGAAAACAAGGAAATATAATTAACAATCCATTAAATAATGAAATACATTTTAATTATTTAGATTTCTTTATAAATACCATGAATTTCATCTATACTTTGGGATTAACGCTTACGATTGGTTGGGTATTATGGTGGCGAAAGATTCAAAGTTTTTCTCCAGAATTAATAAGAAAATATCGATTTTTAGGCTTTGAGTTTCAAATGTTACATATGGTCGGTTTAATATCGATCATATTAATAAAATTAAATATCTTTTCAAACAATGGTGTAACATTCACAACAAATTTTATATTTGAAACAAATTTTGGTTTCCTATGGTTTGTTTCGCTTTTAGTTTCGTTCATTGGTTTTATCTTTTTATTTAAAAATCCTATTTTTGATTATAGTTGGATTCTCATTTTAATCCTTTGTAGAGTATTGAATGGGCATTCAATGGAATATGCCCCAATTTACATTACGAATCTATCAAATATTGCACATATACTTGCTGCAGCTATTTGGATAAGTGGAATTACATTTATTATCATTTTTTGGAGAAAAGAAAGGTTATATGTTCGAGAGTTTTTGTCAGTCTTTTCGAATTATGCATTTTATTCCATTATTCTCTTAGTCATAACAGGTAGTTTATTAACTATTTTTTATTTGCCTAGTTTAAATTTATTTCATTCAGCCTGGAGTATTTTAATTTTTATTAAACTGCTTTTAGTTATCATTATTTTAATAATTGGGCTTAAAATCAACCGCATGAAACAAAAAGAATTATCTGTGCTTTCTTTAGGGAAATGGATAAAACTTGATTTTTTATTCATGATATTAATCATGATAATTGTTTCATTATTAACGAATATTAATCCCAATGGATAATCAGGAGCGAATAGAAAAACATAGCAAGGCGAAGATTGAATAAACCAAAACAGTACAAAAAGCGATTAACCCAAAATCTGCCACAACTCCTATCATTGGCCCCATGATTCCTGCCATTAGCCCACTCGATATACCTGTTAGTAGAGTTTGATAGTCAACTAAAGCACCGAAAATTGCACCTAATAGGACAGCAATGAATGTAGTTACTATAGTAATTAACGTATATTCACTTGGAAAGCTATAACCTAAAACAGTTCCAATAGCAATTCCCATAACTCCACTACTTGTCATGGCAATATTCATTCCTAAATGATAACTAATTAAATATTTTACTTTATACAAATATAAGTAAGAAAAAAAGCAAACTATAAAATAACTCAATAAGATTAATAGTATTAATAACATTGCATCACTCCTTTCTACAGTTTATGAATTGATGGTTCAAACTGGTGACTTTAAACAGTGAAAAAGGAGAACAATTTATGAATGATATGTATGAAAAAAATTATCCCGAATTAAAAAAACATGATGGTTACACTTCTCCAGCAAGTTCTTATCCATTACATGAGTTGAAAGTATTACAAGATTATATTCATCATGTTAATTTGCAAAATTTAGGAGATAAACTACCGAATTATAAAAAACAATTCATACTAATTAAATTTTTTAAATCCAAAAAAAATCAATTGGTCGAAGTGTATTCAAAAAATAAAGATGATGTGCTTCATAGTATTGGAAAAGTAAGTGTCGTTGGGCGGAACTTTGTTATTTTAATAATTCTTTTCAATCGGTATTGGATCCCTTTTTCAGCCATTCAGTCTGCAAAAACTCCATTTGGGATACCTGATGTACCAAGAAATCATCAACATGTTGTAATTGATGAAGAATTAAGGAAAAAGCTCTTAACAAACTTTGGTGCGACAGTTTCAAAAAGGGAGGAGCTAAAACAACAGTTTTTTGATCAACTATTAGAGTCGAATTTACGCAATTGGGTCGGAACAAAAGTTAATCTATATGCAGATAAGATCTATAAAGGTAAAATTGTTCAAATTAAAGATGGAAATTTACATTTAACTCATAATCAAATAATTCCGTTGTCCAAAATAACTTATATTAAGCAAGTACGTTCAATGTCTTTTTTCGAGAGGACATTGTATTCAATTTTTAAGAAATAGAATAAACGAGATTCCAGAGTGTGTACCCGAAAGAAATATTTTCTTGACACACTCTTTTATTTTTATAACTTACTGTGCTTTTGTTTATATCACTTTGTCAATCTTCCATATAATAAATTAATTTAAATGTCATTTTGGAGGTGAAAAAAGTGAGTGAACAAATTATCGAAGAAAATCGATTGTTTTTAGAGATGAAGGGTTGTGAAGTTTTACTTGTTACAGAGAGTAAGCAGTTAAACATCCTTGGTCAAACATTTCGTCCAATATTTACTGGGAAAGTAGTAGAAGTGACAAATGGTTATATAACGTTGGATCCTGTGATCATCAAAATGCATAATGCTCCTTTTTATAAATTTCCAACTCCATTGAGCTTTCCAATGGAAAATATCTCACTCTTTACGAAATTCGATATGGATCGGAAATTTCCATTAATCTAAAAATATGAATAGAGGTGAAAATATGGAAGAAGATCTTTCGTTTCAATTAGGTAGTGGAAGAATGGATATTAATAGTATTCGACAATCGGTAGTATCAGGTGAATTTGAGAATAATGTAGGAAATAGGGCACTTCTATTAATATTTCCATTCCCATTTTTAATCATTGGAAGGATTAAGAATGTTGTTAGTGATTATGTTATTATCGAGTCTGAAGTAACGAATGTAACGGAATTAGATGGTGAAAACTTTCGAGTTCATATAGATGATATCGAAGTATTTTATATAGAAAAACAAGGACGAAAAATTCCTGATATAAGGAATGATCATCATGCTTAGAAAATATCATATTGTGGCCATTCCAATTCGAATTGTTGTCAATCGATTCGGAGACCATGATCCAGATGGTATGATGTACGTCTTAAAGGAAAATGAAAGCATTATCAAAAAACAAGTTGAGTTCAGTCCTTTTTCGACTGTTGATTTAGTTGAGCCACTTGTCATACGTGCTTGCGTAGGAGATGAAGTTGAAATTTTATTTGAAAATCAACTTCCATTTAGAACAGGAATTTCTATTCAAAATGCAGATTACGATGTAATGACTTCTGACGGAGCTTTCGTAGGGCTCAATCGTGATACAACTGTAAAACCCGGTGGTAAAATAAAATATAAATGGAAAGTTTTCAATGAAGGTGTGCATTTTTTCTCTGATTTAGGAAATGCACTATCTAGTGAAAAAGGAAGTAATGTTCATGGTTTGTTTGGAGCGTTATTTGTTGAACCGAGAGGCTCTTGGTGGACAGATCCAATAACAGGTAGATTAATAAATAGTGGTACCTTCGCGGACGTTCATAACCCAATTCTTCCTTCTTTCAGGGAATTCGGTTGGTTTTTCCATGATGAAATGGAAGTGGATGATTTAACTGGAGAACAGCCAATAAATCCGCACACATTACAACCAGAGGCCACTCATTTAGTAAATTATCGAGCTGAACCAATGAGAAATCGCTTACGTTTAATCCAAGAAGGTGTTGTTTGCCCGGATTGTGAAGGGGAAGAGGTGCATCATGATTCTTGGGTGTTCGGTGATCCAGATACTCCGATTTTAAGAGCTTATGTTGGAGATCCAATAAAAATTCGACTAGTCCATGGTGGAACACAAGAAACTCATTCGTTCCATTACCATGTACATCAATGGCTATTTGAAATGAACGATATGGATTCAGAAATTGTCGACGTTCAAGCGATTTCTCCTCAAACACAATTTACAGTTTCTCCTGCTTATGGTGCAGGCAGTTTACAGGGAGCTATGGGTGATTCGATTATCCATTGTCATCTTTATCCACATTTCGGAGAGGGGATGTGGGGCATACAAAGGACATTTGATACCTTACAAGATGGTACGATGTGTTACCCGAATGGCGTACAAATAAAAGCGCTTTTACCTCTTCCTGATAGACCAAAGCCACCTCGTCCAACACCGGAACGTCCAGGATTCCCAAATTTTATACCCGGTATCCCTGGATTTAAAGCACCGAGACCACCTTTAGGGATTGAAAATGGTCGACCACCAACCGAAATAGAACGAAATCACTTTGTGGAAAATTATCGACCGGGTGCGGTATTTGTAAATCCAGTAAGAGAGAATACCCCAGTACGATATTACGATGTTGTACTGATTCAAATGCCGATTATTTACAACAACCAGGGTTGGCACGATCCAGAAGGCCGATTATTTGTCCTAGCGGAGGATGAAGATGATATAAGAGCTGGTAGGAAAAAGCCAGAACCGTTAGTAATACGTGCAAATGCCGGCGAAGCGATTCGTTTTCGATTTACCAATAAACTGCCTGAAACTTTAGGTGGAAACGCCTTTCAATTAGTAAATAGAACTTATGAAGCCGGAATGCATGTTCACTTTGTTAAGTTTGATGTACTTGTTTCAGATGGAGCAAATGTTGGGTGGAATTATGACTCCTCAGTGCTATCTGGGGAAACGATTGAATATCAATGGTTCGCTGATGTGGAATTAAAAACTACATTTTGGCATGATCATTTATTTGCTAATGAACACCAGCAACATGGTGTATTCGCTTCTATTAATATTGAGCCAAGAGGTTCTAAGTTTTTAGATCCTTATTCAGATAATGAGATTAAATCAGGAGCTCAAGCGAGGATAGTGAACAAATTAATCCCGGACTTCCGCGAGATAAATCTGTTCGTTCATGACTTTGCTCTTTTATTTGATAAAGATGGTTATCCACTTAACCCTCCAAACTTCCCTGGTTCTCCTGATGATCCTGGTGTAATGGGCGTAAATTACCGGAATGAACCACTCCAATTTCGTTTAAAGGAACCTGATTATGACCCTGCTTATGTATTTAGCTCGTGGGTACATGGGGATCCTGTGACACCACTGCTTGAAACATATAACGGAGATCCGGTAAGAGTTCGACTTATTCAAGGGTCACATGAAGAATCCCATAGTTTTAATTTACATCGTCAAAGATGGCATAGAGAACGTCCCGATTTAGATTCAGATATAGATCAACAGCAACACATAGCGATTGCTGAAACCTTCACGCTAGAATTCAATATGGAAGGTGAAGGGGATTTCGATCTACTATATCATTTTGGTAGTGTTGATGATATTTGGCTTGGAAATTGGGGAATATTTAGATCCTATGAAAAAAGAGTATCACACTTAAAAGCGCTACCTGATCGAAATCATCTTTCTGAAAGATTGGAACCATTACCATGTCCGACAGGTAAAAAGCCACCAATAGCTTGTTTACCGGAAATGTGTTATCCAGAAAATGCAAGAATACGTAAATATAATGTTGTTGCCTTAAACACAAAAATAATCTATAACGATGATGGTGATCATGATCCGTACGGAATTGTGTTTGCACTTGAAAAAGATGTGGATGATATTTTGTGTGGCAAATTAAATCCTGAACCATTAATTATAAGAGCGAATGTTGGGGACTATGTAGAAATCCATTTAACGAACTGTTTAATTGGTGAAGACCATCATAATGGAAGACACGGTTATCCAGAAGTGCCGGTAGAGGCATTCTTCCCGCCTTCAAATCGCATTTCATTGCATGCTCAACTAGCTGTCTATGATGTTAGAAATTCTGATGGTGCGACAGTTGGTTATAACGACGATCAAACAATCGGTCCTGGTGAAAGCATTACGTTTCGCTGGTATATTGATCAAGAATTTGGTTCAGCTAATTTATGGGATATGACAGATATTCGAAATCATAGACATCATGGTGCATTCGGAATGCTTATCGCAGAGCCTAGAGGATCAAAATATTTACATCATAGGATGAGAAAAGAAGTAGAAACTGGAAGCCAAGTTATTATATCAACACCATTGCTCCCAGAGTTTAGAGAATTTTCATTAGTAATGCATGATGGTGTTAGACTTTTAAATAAAAATAAGAAATTAATAATTGACCCTAAACCACTATTTGTTAAAGAGGAACAAGAAGAGCAAGATTTTGAAGACCAAGGTTCAAGAGGATTTAATTATCGAAAAGAACGATTTAGTAATCGCTTAAAAAGGTTTGAAGAAGTTTATCAGGTGTTTAGTTCCAGAATCCATGGAGATCCAAGTACCCCTGTATTCTTAGCCTATGCAGGAGATCCGGTTGTCTTTAGGCTAATATTCCCTTCAGATAAACCGAGAGCACATGCATTCGTATTACACGGTCATACATTTTTAAGAAGTGAAGATGATATTAACTCATCTCCTATTTCTGTTAGGGGACAAAATACGGTCGGCACAAATGATGATTTGCACATTTTGTATGGTGCCGGAGGATTATTTAATAGACCTGGAGATTATATGTATCGATCAGGTAATATTAGATGGGATGTTGAGCTAGGCCTATGGGGAATCATGCGGGTATTTTGGCGAAAGACATTTAAACTAGCAAAATTACGCGGACATAAGCATAGGCAATATTATTTGTTCAGAAGAATGAGTAATATTGAAAAAGATGAAAAGGAAAATACTATTATCAATATATCTCTAGAAGACTCAAGTTCCTTTGAGAGAATTGAAATTTCAATTGAAAACGAATTACAAGAATTATTAGATTCACCTAGCGAAGGTGTAAAAACATGACTAAATGTAAGAGATGTATAGAACCAGAATGTCAATGTGAAAGTAAAAATATGCAGCCGATGGATTTGTTTGGTTCACCATTTAATTGCAAAGATGAAATTCCTACTCCTAAGTTTACCTCACCAAATAGTAAACTTTCACAAAAAAAATTAGATGAATTACAAGAATGTATAGAAGCCGCGAATCATTTGCTGAGGTCATTAGGATCTGAAAACCATGCTGAAAATACTAGACAGCTCCAACTCAAGTTTTTAGACATGGAAGGATTAGAAATACTAATATACATTCTCTGTAGTAAAGATTTTTCATCTGAATTAATGGAAGATGAAAATGATGAAGAAAAACAATTAACGATACAGTTTGAAAAAGAAAACAGCAGTGAATTTGTAAAATATAACGAAGCCTTTTTAATAAAGGAAAAAGGAAAAGTTGTTACTGCTGGTAGAGACTTTCTTCAGATCAATCAAATTGGTTCAACTTTGTTTGTACCCTATAACCGCATAATTGCTATCAAGGTAGATGATATTGATCTAGATAATAAAAAATGTTTAACATATATAGACAAATCCGTTCGAAGAGAATTGGCATTTAATTTTGGTGAATATGTTACAAAAAATCCTGGCTTCCTTAACCTATTTTTCGGATTATCTTTATTCCGAAAATTACAGGATTATTTAGGGAAGAACGTAACCGTTAAAACCGATGAAGGACAATGGAGAGGCGTGCTAATACGAACGAAATTTAATGAATTAATTTTGCAAAATCAAAATGAAAAATATGAAGTTAATTTAAATAGTATTTGCTACTTAAAAGTCCATGATTTAAAATGATTTAGATGATTAAAAATTACTAAAAATTATTAATTGAGAAATAAGATAATTGGTATATAATAAATGAGATATTATATTCAGTTAGAATATAAAGTAAGGGAATAATAAAATCGTGTACATTCATTTATTGAATGTATGCGGTTTTATTTTCAGTTGGTTGCTGTCGCATAGGCAAAAATGCTATCCTAAACAAATAAACTACATATAATAGACTGACTAAAAAGTATATTATCATGATTGGAAAATTTTATTGTTTTTATTTAAATACTATTGACGTAAGGTATGAATATTTGTACACTGTGATAAGTCAAATGTTTTTGTGGAAAATACAATTTTGAAAAGTAAGGATTTGGTGAAATGATAGTATGTAAATTTGGTGGTACTTCCGTTGCGAATGCTGAACAAATAAGAAAAGTCGCAAACATTGTGAAATCTAATCCTGAAAGACGAATAGTCGCAGTGTCTGCACCAGGCAAACGTTTCAGTGATGATATTAAAGTAACGGATCTTTTAATAGATCTAGCTAACGCTGCATTAAAAAACGGCGATGTTGAAGGGAAGCTTCAAAAAGTTGTTAATCGATATAAAGAAATTACAAATGACCTAGAATTAGATCAAACAATTTGCGATATCATTGCACAAGATTTGCAAGAACGTGTAAATTTCAATAAAGCAAATGTTGATTTATTTGTTGATAATTTAAAAGCTAGTGGTGAAGATAACAATGCCAAATTAATTGCTGCTTACTTTAACTCAATTGGCTTAAAAGCGAAATATGTAAGTCCTAAAGAAGGCTTAGTAGTCAATGATTTTCCAGAAAGAACATTCGCTTTACCAGAAGCATATGAAAATTTAAGCAAGCTAAGAGATTGTGAAGAAATTGTTGTATTCCCTGGCTTCTTTGGTTATACAAAGGACGGAACTCTTCGCACTTTTGATCGTGGAGGATCAGATATTACTGGTTCTATTTTAGCTGCAGCAGTGAAAGCTGTACTTTATGAAAACTTTACAGATGTAGATTGTGTATTTAGCGCAAATCCAAAAGTTGTGAACGATCCTGTAGGTATTAAAGAAATAACTTATCGAGAAATGCGTGAACTATCCTATTCTGGATTCTCCGTTTTCCATGATGAAGCATTAATGCCTGTATATAAATTAGGGATTCCAGTAACGATAAAAAATACAAATAATCCTCAAGCACCAGGTACGAAAATTTTACCAACTAGAACTTTAAATAGCCGACCAGTAACTGGTATCTCAGCTGATAGTGGTTTTTCAACTTTGTATGTTTCAAAATACTTAATGAATCGAGAAATTGGTTTCGGACGTAAACTTCTACAAATTATTGAAGAAGAACATATTTCTTACGAGCATACGCCGTCAGGATTAGATGATATTTCTGTAATTATACGTTCTCATCAATTAACACCAGAAGCAGAAGAACGTATTATAAATAGAATTAAAGAAGAACTACAAGCGGATGATGTTTATTTCCGTCATGGTTTTTCAATGATTGTTATTGTTGGTGAAGGTATGAGAAATAATACAGGCTTAGCTGCAAGAGCTGCATCAGCAATCTCAAGTACAGGTGCCAACATAGAAATGATCAATCAAGGTCCTTCTGAAGTAAGTTTAGTATTTGGGGTCCTTTCAGATAAAGAAAACCAAATATTACGTGCTTTATATGAAGAATTTTTTTCTCCCATATCAGTTTACTAATAATTAGTTCCCGCTCTGTATGATATATAATTCATACGGAGTTTTTTATTAAGAATTGGTGAGAAATCTACTACATATTACAACAAATAGTATTCTTAAGTAATATTGAACAAAATGTTACAATTAATTACAAGTTCACCCTATTTTTACATTTTTTATAGAAATTACTTCTCAGTAATAGATATAATAAATTAGGAAAGAGGTGATATTATGGAGAAAAAAGAAGTTATTTATGTTCCAGAAAATCCTGTTTCACAATTTTTGTTCAATGATACACGGTCAGGTGTTTTTTGGTTATTCGTACGAATTTATTTAGGTTGGGTTTGGTTGAAATCAGGCTGGGGTAAAGTTTGGAACGACAATTGGACAGGTGAAAATGCAGGTGGGGCCATAACAGGCTTTGTACAAGGAGCCCTAGCGAAGTCGGTGGAAACATCGGATGTAACTGGTTGGTATGCATCTTTTCTGGAAAGTTTCGTTTTACAGAATGCTATCATATTTTCATACATTGTATCCATCGGTGAAGTGCTTGTTGGATTAGGTTTAATCTTTGGTTTACTAACAGGGATTGCTGCATTTTTCGGTACTTTCATGAACGTAAGCTTTTTATTCGCGGGCACTCTTAGTACAAATCCATTATTATTTATACTTGGCACATGGGTAGTACTTGCGTGGAAGGTTGCTGGATGGTATGGACTTGATCGTTGGGTATTACCTAGACTCGGCACACCATGGGGTAAGTTTTCGAAATGATGAAATACTAAAAATACATAGAACGAAAGCTATGCATGTTTTTCAATGCATAGTTTTTTTACTTTAGGTTTTCGTATATAGTCTATATAATGGAAATCATATGAACTATTTAAAATGATAGTAGGAGAATGTAGATGAATATCGTTTTTGTATTAACATCAACAGGGCAAGAATTATTAGAGATGGAGTCACATGACGTAGCCGGATTACTCGCTGCTGTGAAGGGTGAAAATGTCACATTCCCTTTCGGTAGCTATAAATATGATTTTCATACGTTAGATCATTATTTAGAAAATGAAGTTTATCGCCAAGAACTTGTCATTTATCTGAAGGAAGAATAATTCGAAATTAATTAATCATGTGTATATTGAACACGAATTGAGGTTTTATTTTGTTACAATTAATTTTATTCGGGATTGTCGGATACGTCATTCTCTATTTTTTAGCAAAACTAAGAATTTTCCCATCTATTACTGCTGTATTCCCATTCATTAATTTTGTATTACTCACAATATTAGTCATTTTCATTGCGATTAAATCTGGTTTGTTACGTTTTATCGCAATGATAATTGGAGTAATTGTTACTTTAATAAAGGATGCGTTTAGTACGTTATTCTAGCGAAAATGTGATATGAAATGCAAAAAAATTCGAAAGTCTACTTTCTGTAAATTTCCAAAAAGTATTGATATAATAAGCTTTGTGAATAAATATGAAAGAAGGCGAAATCATGAACGCTTACGATGAGTACATGAAAGGCATTGTCCGCCCAATGCGACAGGAGTTAGTAGAGGCTGGTTTTACTGAGTTGACAACTGCTGATGAAGTAAATGAATTTATGGCGACTACAAAAGGCGTTGCATTAGTAGTAATTAACTCTGTATGCGGCTGTGCAGCGGGGCTTGCTAGACCTGCAGTTCGTGAAGCGATTAAAGAAGTAAAACCTGACCATTTAGTAACAGTATTTGCTGGGCAAGATCGTGAAGCAACTGAAGCAATGCGCGGCTTTTTTGAAGAAATCCCACCAAGCTCTCCTTCTATTGCAATTTTAAGAGATGGTCAATTAGAATATTTTATCCCACGTGATCAAATAGAAGGTTACCCTGTAGAACAAATTACAGATCATTTAGCTGGTGTTTTAAAACAAGCATGCGGGCAATAACAGTAGTTACAACAGCCGGCAGACCAGATGAAGCATCATTAAAGCAAGCACAAAAAGCTTGTGATGTACTAGGTTTACCCTTTGAACCAAGAAAAAAGCGTTCAGTAGCCAAAATAAGTGAGCTACTGAACGCAAATGTTATTGTTGCAGGAAAAAATCGATTTGAATACTATACAAAAGGGTCGACCACACCATTCTTTTTTCATCCCAATTCAGCTTCCTTTCGTTTGAAAAGAGTTGCAAAAGGAGAGGACGATCCTTTTTTAATTGCGAGTCAGTTACATAAAGGTGATTCATTTTTAGATTGTACGTTAGGTCTAGGATCTGATGCGATGTTGGCTGCTTTTGTTGTCGGACTTGATGGGAAAGTAGTTGGACTGGAAGAAAATGCGAATGTAGCCTTTATCGTTTCCACTGGTATGAAAGAATATGACACAACAGAAATCCCGCTTACCTCTTGCATGCGAAATATAGAAGTGATCCATACGGATGCAGTTGATTATTTATGTAATCAAAAGGATTGTTCTTTTGATGTTGTCTATATGGACCCAATGTTTAACGAAATCATAGAGGAGTCGAATAATTTCGAACCTCTACGGGAAGCAGGTAGCCATATCACTTTAACGAAAGAATGGGTTCAAGAAGCACTTCGTGTAGCGAGAAAAAGAGTGGTGTTAAAAGCACATTATAAATCTACGTATTTTGAAGATTTCGGTTTTAAAAGAGATATTCGTTTAACTTCAAAATTTCATTATGGTGTCATTGAAAAAACGATTGTTTAACATAACTATCGTTTTTTCTTTTTGTCATCAATCACTGCTTGCTTTTTCAATACTTTTTCGAACTCTACATGAACATCGATTTTGCGTTCATCAACCTGATCCACTTTTACGACTGTTCCTTTTCTCCCTTTCACAGTAATCTTCTCATCTACAGATGGTAAAATAGTCGTTAATTTACTCATGACCAAAGCGCTTTTTTCATAAAAAGTAACAATATACATAGACGTTCCTCCTATAAGTTTCAATTTGTTAAATTTTATGATTCAATAGCGAATATATAACTATTAATCTTATAAAGTAGTATTTAATTTAAAGAAAGTTTTAAAAAGGATTTAGTTGCGTTCAATTATATTGTGGGTTATTTGTTTCTTTTTGATATAGTTAGAAGCAGATATTTAAACTAAAAATATCTAGTCAAAAAAATCTTTATAGTAGATTAGCTAAGCGAAAAGACTTATTAAAACCCTAAAAATACGGCACTTTTACTTTTTTCTATTTTTATGTTAAACTTAAGACGTGCTATTTTAGGTAGCATATAAATAAATTGGCGTTTCGCTGATGTTTTTGAATATACTTATTCACACTGGCGCAAGTAAAGGCTTGCAAGGATGCAAAAGTAGGTTGGGTTTGCATTGCTTAAGTTAGAGAGCGTAGTGGAATTTTACCGCGGTTATGTAATGTATGAAAGTGCATTTTTTATAAAATTCCCCTGATGATAGGGTTGAGACATTTTATTTATAAGCTTACCTATGAAATACTAAAGGGGTACTCGAAAAAACGAGTACCCCTTGTCTAATTTTTTGATTGAAATTTAGCTTCTAGCTGTAAAGCATAATGAAGTTAAGTAAACGATTAATAAAATAAAACCAAAACCTGCAGCGATTTCATATAATTCCATCACAGAAGACCTCCTTAAAAAGCGAATACATTTTCAATTATTATTTTACAATGAATTATTAAAAGATGAAACCTTTTCATGGTAAAATCGTAACTATAAATAGATGAATTTTCTAAAAAGTAGAGATTGAAGGGTTAAGCTTATGAAAAAATGGATGCAAAAGTTAATCGTAATCACTGTAGCACTTGTTACATTTGGTATTATTTCTCCTAATCATGAAATATGGGAATTACTAGAACATGACCATTCATCAAGTTCTAATAATAATGGCGATTATCAATCCTCAGCAAATAGTGTAACTTATGAGGATAGTATTTCCGATGAGGTTACAGAGCATTCAACATATTTAGAAGAACAAAGTATTAACTCAATTCTATTAACTGCAAAAGAACAATCGTATATGAAATTTGGGTCAAAAATTTCTCCAGTAATTGGGAAAGAGTTTGACGCTAGAATATTACCTAAAATCGAAGAAGTAATACAAGTGACATTAGCACGTCATGATGAAGAAAAGATTCCATACATAAAAATTTCAGATCAACCAAGTGGGAATTATAGTGAAAAGATCTTTCATATCTCAAATGGCTACACGGGACAGGATCTTTTAAGATTCCATGTTCGTACAGAAAGAAGACCGGTGGAAGGATATTATTATAATTTCCATTATCATACAGTAGAAGACCAATATGTAAAACATCATAATATTGGTGACATTTATTATTCGAAAAACACTCCTCCAAAATGGTTATCTTAAATAATCCAAATAATCGTTTTTATACAATACTTCAGACTGTAGACAAACTCAAAAATTTGAGATTTTCTACAGTCTTTTTTCTATTTACAATACATATTAATAAATCGTCGATTTCCGTTACAGACGCTACGCTTTCCACGGGCACGGCCTCAGCCTTCTCCCTCGCTACGCTCAGTCCGGGTGCTTCGGCTCGTGCTGTTCCCGTAGGAGTCTTCGCGCCTTCCTCTCCAATCGACTTATATCCACTAATTCGCTTCTAAAACTCTGAGGTGATGATACTTGGTTTATCTAAAGTCACATTTGGGAAGGGTACTTAAAGGAAACGGAACATCTACTTCATCACTTTGAAGTAAGAGAGATATATGCAAACCGTAAAAAAACAATTGCTGATGCTAAAGAAAGCATGGTATGCGTTGGACAACCCTAGGACATAAAAAATTGTCCATGTAGGCGATGCTTTTTTTTGCTACTATAAATTTATAAAAGCTTGCCACTTGGACATGGAAAGCTGCATAAACGAGACGAAAGCTTCTCATCGAGACAGTTAATACCTGAAATCCGGTGATAGTTAATACCCAAACGACCTTAAAAAAGACAAAATACCTCGAGAGGTGCAACTCTCGAGGTATTTTGTCAACACTTTATACGAGTGTTTTTTTGTTCGAAGAAACGTCCTCTATATAGGCTGTTTAAATCGATGTTTAGAAGTAATAAAATTATCCATAATATTGGAAGCGAGGAATTTATAATTTAATCGTTATTTGATAATTTCCAAGCGGGAATTAAAGAGTGGAATTTAAAAACGAAGCTCATGAAAATGTGAATCACTGTATAGATAGCTAGCGTTACAAAATATGTAATAAACCAGGTTTGCAGAGATTCATTTAAAAATAAGAAGAGCAGAATCATTCCTACTGGGAAGGGAACCAAAATAATTAACCACATAGGTGCTTTTAATACCTCCGTAATAGCGCCTAATGAAACAACTGTAGTTCCAATTACAAGAGCTAGGAAAGCAGATAGGCTATTGCTAATTAATAAACTTCCAATATAGTAGGATAATGCAGTTAAAATAATTGCTAAAAGAAAATTAAAATAATACCTCACAAGTACACAGCTTTCTGAAGATGGTTTTGTACTAAACATTTTACCACTTTTTAGAAAATGATAAGTAAATAGTTTGTAAATTTTTTAGTTACATTTATTTTGAGTTGTTAAAAATTGGAAAATCCTCATATTTAAAGGAAGTATTTGGAACAATTTCTATTCAATGAACGAGTACTCACGCTCTACTTTACAAATTCGAGTACTATATGCAGAGTACCAATCTTTTTTACCTTTTTCTTGTGCATTTTGATGTGACATATGTGCTTTCCATTGTTTAATTGATTCTAGTGAATCCCAATATGATACTGTTATTCCCAATCCATTTTGTTCTCTTACACTTTCAACACCCAAAAATCCATTTTGTTTGGAAGCGAGCTCAATCATTCGATTAGCTGTAAGGTTGTAACTTTTAGAGTCTTTTTCAGTTCTTTGAGAAGTAAAAATAACTGCATAATAAGGTGGGTTAGGGGTATTTAAAAATAACATATGATCCCTCCAAAAAGTTTATATTATAAATAATAGCATTAAATTTATTATGAGATTTTCTATTTAATAAACATTTGAAAAAAAAATAGAACAACTAAAAATTTACTCTAAAAATCGTAAAATTATCCTATTTTCATTGGAATTGTCTAAACATAATCGCCGAGTATTAGAAAATTAACTAATATGTAAAAGTCCACTACTACTACAATTAAAAAATGTAGTATTTTTTTTCAGCAGCATCTATTGACTAATAATTTTGAATTTTGGTAATATAATGAAAAGTTTTTAGGAAAGTAAAAATTTATTAAAAGAGAGTGAAAGATACTTTGATTGGGAGGAGGCGAATTCATTGTCGAGATTATTGGAATTTAAAGAGCTTTTCCACCAAATCAAATTAGCATGGATGAGAAATGAAGAAACCGTTCTTGTTATTCTTGCTGATGTGAAAGGAAGTGCCTATCGATTACCTGGAACAAAAATGATTATGACTTCTGCTGGTAATATGTACGGAACGATTAGTGGAGGTTGTTTAGAAGCAGACTTATACGAATGGGCAAAAGTTGTTTTTGATACGAAAACACCATTTACTCATCGTTATGACTTAAGTGAAAATGAAATTTGGAGCTTAGGCATTGGATGTAAAGGTGATTTAGAATTTATTTTCCTCCCAATCAATCCTCAAAATACTACATGGTTAGAAATTGGCCAGTTATTACAAAAAGAACAGCCTTTTACACTCATAGTTGATATGAATAATGGAAAAATTGCTCCGTTCAATCATAAAGGAAATAATTTATCGAATCAAATTGATTTTCCAATTGAAATAATTGAAAAAGCACTACAAGAGTTTTCAATCCAAACAAGGGCTCAAATATTTTTAACAAATCAATCTCGTTATTTCGTTGATGTTGTAAAAGAAAGTGAGAAGTTAATTGTCGTTGGTGCTGGGAAGGATGCAATCCCAGTTGCCAATTTAGCTTATAAATCTGGATTTGCTGTGACAATCCTTGATAGTCGTAACCAGTTTAATAATAAACAAAATTTCCCGAATGCTACCCATATTACAGAGGAAATTGAGAATGTTGATTCAAGCCGTTTAATTGATTCATGGTGGCTGATTATGAATCATCATCAAGATAAGGATGAAAAGAGCTTACAATTAGCGATTGAAAGTAGGCCTCGCTATATTGGTGTGCTAGGTCCAACCTATCGGACAAATGAAATGTTGAAAAATATTGGGTATCAATTAGAAAGTGGGCCTATTTTTTCACCGGTCGGATTAGATCTTGGTGCAGAGACAATTGATGAGGTAGCAATTAGTATTGTTTCTGAACTTCTGAGCATACGGTCAGGTAAAACTGCCAAGTCATTGCATGGGAAGGCAAAAATTCATGGTTAAAGTAGGAAGCATTATTTTAGCAGCAGGTCTGTCAAGAAGAATGAGGAAACCGAAATTGTTATTAGACTTTCATGGAAAACCAGTTATTTCATACCCCGTGCGATTGGCTACTAAACATCGTTTATATCCAATTATTCTAGTTGTTGGTCAATATATCCATCAAATGAAAGAGCGACTATCATCCTATGAAAACATCACTTATCTTTATAATCCGCAATGTGAACAAGGGATGTCGACATCCTTAAAACTAGGGTTTCAGTCGATTGAAGGAGATGTGGATGGAGTTTTAATTTTCTTAGGTGATCAGCCATGTGTAGCAAATGAAGTGATCGAATCGTTAGTAATGGAGTTTAAAGAAAATAGAGAAGCTGGAATCAAAGTTGTTCGACCTAGATATGCTGGAAAGGAAGGCCATCCTATCTTAGTT
This sequence comes from Lysinibacillus sp. PLM2, assembly GCA_023168345.1. Lineage (NCBI taxonomy): Bacteria > Bacillati > Bacillota > Bacilli > Caryophanales > Bacillaceae > Lysinibacillus > Lysinibacillus sp. PLM2. Next base: position 1,725,571 of record AP025689.1, read on the forward strand.
CATAAAGACTTATTTCATGAATTCCAATTGATTGAAGGGGATGAAGGTGGAAAGAGTATTTTAAAAAAATATAAGGATGTCATTCAATATATTGATTTTTCAATAGATTATTGGGGGCGTGATATTGATACAGAGGAGGATTATCAAAATCTATTACATCAAAGGAAGAGACATAAATTATGAAAATAGTCGATAAGTTGAATCGTTCGCTTCGGGATTTAAGAATATCTGTCATGGATCGTTGTAATCTTCGCTGCACTTATTGTATGCCAAAGGAGATATTTGGGACAGATTATGCATTCCTTCCAACTGACAAACTATTAACTTTCGAAGAGATTGAACGAATAGTTTCTATTTTTACAAGTTTAGGTGTTGAAAAGATTCGCTTAACTGGTGGCGAGCCATTACTACGAAAGGAGATACCTTCATTAATTCAAAGGATTCTAAATATCTCAGGTGTTAAGGACTTATCCTTAACCACAAACGGGATTCATTTAGGGATGCTGGCAAAAGAGCTAAAGGAATCGGGTTTAAAAAGAATCAATATAAGCCTAGATAGCTTAAATCCAATTATATATGGAAAAATGAATGGAAAAAACTTTCCCGTATCACGTGTTTTACATTCGATTGAAGAAGCCGCTTCGGTTGGTTTAAAAATAAAGATTAATATGGTCATTCAAAATGGTATCAATGATCTGGAAATAATACCGATGGCAAAATATTGTTTTGAAAAAGGATATACATTGCGTTTTATTGAATTTATGGACGTTGGAAATACGAACGGATGGAAATTCGATCAAGTGTATCCGAATAAAAAAATATTAGAGACATTAAATCAAATGATGCCTCTTGAACCGATAGAACCGGATTACCGAGGTGAGGTAGCAGAACGTTACCGTTATAAAGGAACAAATCAAGAGGTTGGGTTTATTTCATCTGTTACTCATGCATTTTGTTCGGATTGTAACCGTGCAAGAATATCGGCTGATGGAAAATTGTTTACATGTTTATTTGCCTCAAATGGCTTTGACATTCAGTCTCTTTTAAGAAACGAAAATTTAGAAGATGAGGATATTAAAAGTGAATTGTACAACATTTGGAACAATCGAACTGATCGCTATTCAGAAATTCGAAATGAAGTTAGTAAACTCTCAAATAAGAAAAAAATCGAAATGTCATATATTGGGGGATAACGTTTGGAGCTGATTGAATGAAGATGTTAAAAATCTTACTCTTTATGTTGATAGTATCTTTTGTTCAAAGCGGATGTTCAGCTTCGACTACTGATGCCGATTCAGATAAAAAAGTAATACTTGTTTCAGCTGCATCAAGCTTGAAGGAAGTATTAGAAGAAATGGTAGTGGAATTTCAAACGCAGCATAAAGGAATTGAAGTAAAATTTAATTTTGCTGCTTCTGGCACTTTAAAACAACAAATAGAACAAGGTGCACCAGTAGATATATTTATTTCAGCTTCCGTTGATAAATTTGAGGAATTAAAGGATCAATCATATATTGAAGACGAAATACAGTTAGTTTCAAATGAATTAGTATTAATCACTTCTACAAATAATCAAAATTTAAATCAATTACTAGACATACGAAAAATGAAGGGTAATGAATTTGAGAAGATTTCTATTGGGACACCATCTATTGTTCCGGCTGGTGACTATGCAAAGCAGGCTTTAATGAATTTAGGGATATTTGATGATATTCAAGATAAAATCGTTTATGCAAAAGATGTAAGACAGGTTCTTACTTATGTGGAGACGGAAAATGTTCAAGCGGGTTTTGTTTATAAAACAGATGCTATAACATCCAATAAAGTGAAAGTAATTGGGAATGTTGGACCTGAATATCATGATCCTATTAACTATCCAGCGGGAATTCTAAGAAATTCAAAATATCCAGAGGAATCAAAACTTTTTTTAGAATATTTAAATAGCGAAGCTGTAAATTCGATTTGGATGAAGAACGGTTTTTCTAAGAATTGAGGATTTTATCATGCTAGAGATCTTTTTTGAACCGATTAAACTTTCAATGACCATTACGTCAGTAGCTGGATGCATCGTCATTATAGCAGGAACTCTACTAGGCTATCTATTTGCGAAAAAAAACTTTCGAGGGAAAATTCTATTCGAAACCATCTTCATGCTTCCGCTTGTTTTACCTCCTTCTGTAATAGGCTTTTTATTAATCGTAATTTTTGGAAACCAAAGCGTTATCGGTTTGTTTTTTAAGAATTTATTTGGTCAATCGATTATTTTCACCTGGTATGCTGCTGTAATTGCAGCAATTATCGTTGCTTTCCCGTTAATGTTTCAAACTGCAAAAGCTGGTTTTAAAGGAGTGAGTACAAAATTTGAAGAGGCTGCAAAGGATTTAGGAGCTTCTAAATATCAGGTGTTTATGCGTGTTTGCATACCATTAGCAAGGCGTTCATTAATTGCGGGGGGTATTTTAAGTAGTGCAAGAGCTTTAGGAGAATTTGGCGCAACCTTGATGTTTGCTGGAAATATCCCTGGAGTAACTCAAACGGTACCGACGGCAATATATATGGCGATTGATAGTGGGAATATGATTTTAGCTTGGGCATGGGTCATTTCCATTATGCTTTTATCCTTTTTCTTACTTTTATTTGTTCGATCTAAAGAAAATTAGTGAGGTAATTTTATGGACAGTAGGTATTCACGCCAAAAAATGTTTTACGGTATTGGAATCGAAGGGCAGCAGAACATTTGTCAAAAACATGTATTAATTGTTGGGGTGGGTGCATTAGGTAGCTCCAGTGCGGAAATGCTTGTACGTTCAGGTGTTGGAAAACTAACGCTTATTGATCGTGATTATGTTGAATGGAGTAATTTACAAAGACAGCAATTATATAGTGAAAAAGATGTGATAATTCAATTACCTAAAGTGATTGCAGCGAAAAAAAGGTTAAATGAAATTAATCATGAAGTGGAAATAGACACTTATGTATTTGAAGCGACGCTTGAAAAATTAGAGCCGCTCATTAAGGATGTAGATGTTATTGTTGATGGAACTGATAATTTTGATATTCGCTTTTTGTTGAACGATATATCGCAGAAATATAAAATACCCTATATTTTTGGTGCGTGTGTTGGAAGCTATGGTTCCACTTTTACAATCATTCCTGACCAAACCGCTTGCTTACATTGTATTTTAGAAAAAATACCATTAACAGGAGCTACATGTGATTTAGTTGGTGTCATAAGTCCGATTGTTCATATGATCGCATCTTATCAAGTTACGGAATGTTTAAAACTATTGGTGGGAGATTCAGAAGCATTACGATCAACATATTTAGCGATCGACTTATGGAAAAATCAGTTTATCTCGATAAATTTGAAAAATGCTAAAAATAATAACTGTTTGTCCTGTGGTGTAGCACCGACTTATCCTTTTCTTCAATATGAAGTTAATATGAAAACAACTATTCTTTGCGGAAGAGACACTGTTCAAATAAGACCATCCCAGCATCACGACTTAAATTTTGATTTGATAGAAAAAGAATTAAAGAAACGTGGGTCAGTAGAAAGAAACCCTTTTTTAATCACATGCGACATTAAGCCATATCGGTTGGTACTATTCCAGGATGGCAGAGCCCTAATCCATGGTACGAATGATGTCCAACAAGCTAAAGCCTTATATTATAGTTTACTAGGATAAGAGGTGTTGATATGTTACAGGAAAGAACTGCAATACCAATTTATGAAGCTATTACAAAGGTGTTGGACACTTATGTTCAATTACCTTCTGAAAAAATAACATTACAACAATCGACAGGTCGTTCTTTAGCTTTTGATTTAATTGCCAATCAAGACGTACCGGCATTTAATCGATCTTTATACGACGGATATGCAATAAAAGCCGAAAATACGAACAACGCAGCTCCGGAAAATCCTGTCATTTTGGAAGTTGTAGGTGAAATTGGGGCAGGCCAATTGTTTACCGAAAAAGTCGGAAATTATCAAGCCGTTAGAATTATGACAGGCGCTCAGGTTCCAAGTGATTGTAACGCTGTTGTTATGCTTGAGCATGTAAAAGACATGTCTACAGAAATGAAAACAATCACGATAGACCGTACAATTCCGATTGGTGATCGAGTATTTCATAAAGGACAAGAAATACGAGAAGGTGCAATTTTAGTTAAAAGAGGCGAAATGATAACACCTGGGATTATTGGACTTCTTGCAACGTTTGGCTACGGTGAAATCGAAGTGATAAAAAAGCCGAAAATTGGTATTCTCGCCACGGGGAACGAGCTATTGGATGTACATGACCCTCTCTCGCCAGGAAAGATAAGAAATAGTAATGCTTATATGCTATTTTCCCAAGTGATTGGAGCAGGAGGAGAAGCAATATATTTAGGAAAGCTCGAGGATAATATCGAGCAAAGCATTCAAGCGATTAAAAATGTTTTGCCTGAATTAGATGCGCTAATTACAACCGGAGGGGTGTCGGTAGGTGATTTTGATTATTTACCCGAAATTTATAAACAATTAGGGGCAACGGTATTATTTAATAAAATAAACATGCGACCAGGTAGTGTTACAACAGTTGCAAAATTAGGAAGTAAAATGCTATTTGGATTATCGGGAAATCCTTCGGCAAGCTTTATAGGCTTTGAACTTTTTGTTCGACCAACGATACGGCGCTTCTTAGGAAATTCAAATCTACATTTACTTTCATGTAAAGGAATTTTGATGGATGATGAATTAAGGTCCACCGATTTTACACAGCTTATTAGAGCGAAATATTTTTTGAGGGATACAAATTTATTTGTCACATCCAATGGGCTAAATATGTCCAGCTCCATTTCATCAATTGCAGGAGCCGAAGCACTAATGATACTAGACCCAGAAAAACGCACATATAGAAAAGGCGACGAAGTTCAAATTCTACTATTATCTGAAAATAAGGGACAACAGGAATCTGTGTTCAGTCAAATAAAACTTTAGGAGTGACTTCATGCCAAATCAATTATATCAGGTTATAGAAAAACCGATTCAAACAGATGAGGTTATACGGAAAGTAGAATCTCGAAATGCTGGCGCCATAACAGTTTTTATCGGCACCGTTCGAGAAATGACCAATGGAAAAAAAACATTATATTTAGAATATCAAGCCTATAAAACGATGGCTGAAAAAAAATTAAACGAAATTGGAAATGAAATAGAATACAAGTGGCCGAATACAAAGGTCGCTATCACCCATCGAATTGGACGATTAGAAATATCGGACATTGCAGTAGTAATCGCCATTTCATCACCACATCGTAATGTTGCTTATGAGGCAAATCGATATGCAATTGAAAGGCTTAAAGAAATGGTTCCTATATGGAAAAAAGAAGTTTGGGAGGATGGGGAGATGTGGATGGGTGACCAACTGGGGAAAACACGTTTAAATAAAGGTTAAAGAAGGTGTTTTTATGATTAAATTACTATTTTTTGCCCAGCTTCAAGAGCAAATGGGTCAACATTCCTTTGAAATTGAAGGTGCCAATTATACAGTTCAACGATTAAAGGAATTCTTACTTAAAGAATATCCAATGATTAATTTGCAACATTCGATGGTTGCAATAAACGAACAATTTTCTTCGGATAATGATCTAGTTCAAGATGGAGACATTGTAGCCTTTCTTCCGCCGGTTAGTGGGGGATAATAATATTATGTTAATTAAAGATGCGAGGGAATTTAATGAATTTTCACCATATGAGTGATATGGAAAAAATTAATATGATGGTACTAACAATTAGCGATACTCGGGATAAGAAAACAGATAAAAGTGGTCAACTAATAATTGATCTACTAAAAAATACAAACCATCGATTAGCTATGTACCAAATTGTACGCGATGATAAAGAAGTGATTCAAAATGCGATAATAGAGGGTTGTGAAGATTCTAAAATTGATGTCATTATTACGAATGGAGGAACTGGTCTTTCCAAAAGAGATGTTACCTATGAAACATTAAATGAAATTTTCGAAAAGCCAATACCAGGCTATGGAGAATTGTTTCGCCTTTTAAGTTATGAGGAAATAGGATCAGCAGCAATGTTATCAAGAGCTTGTGCTGGAATTGCTAACAATACGATTATCTTTTCTACACCTGGTTCTACGAATGCAGTAAAACTTGCAATGGAAAAACTGATATTACCCGAGATTCAGCATATTGTTTCAGAAATACGAAAGGATTGAAAACATTTATTCAATCCCTTTCGTATGTCCCGCTTTTCCCACCAGTTTTATTCATTAACATGGTAGGACCAATCACCATGTTTTTATCTACTGCTTTACACATATCATAAATTGTGAGTGCTGTAACTGATACAGCTGTTAATGCCTCCATCTCTACGCCAGTAGAACCTTTTGTTTTTACTTCTCCCTCAATACATAGCTCATATTGATCTTCAACTATTTTCCATTGAAATGTTATATTCACACTTGTTAAAGAAATAGGATGACACATTGGAATCAGGTTTGATGTTTGCTTTGCGGCCATAATACCAGATACCTGTGCTACTGATAGTACTTCTCCTTTTTTATTTGTCCCACCTATAATTTCGTGATAAATATCTTCAGATACAAAAATGGACGATTTTGCGACTGCCGTGCGAATTGTATCATTCTTTTCGGAAATATCGACCATTTTTGCTCTTCCTTGGCTATTAAAATGTGTAAGTTTTGTCATTTGAAACCCTCCAATTAATTAGTTAATCCACAAAATATAATGTTATATTTAATAACTCAAACACGTAATATAATGGTTATCTTTGGTTATTTTAACTAAAAAATAACGATCAAATTTCCATATTTGTTGGTGACAAGTAAAAAACCCATTGCTATCATGTTATATAATATAACATAATGAGAATGTAAATTCATTATTAACTTAATGTGCGTAACATCATTTTATTATAGATGAATTTAACAATTGAATAAGGGGGAAGCAAGATGTCTATTCAACCGAATGTATCTAATTTCAAACCTCCAGTAATCTGGATGCCCGAAAGTATTGAAAAGGCAATTGAGCTAAAACATCAATTTGGCTCGATGGCTAGCTTTGTATCAGGTGCTACACTACTTCAACTTCAATGGCAAAATGGCCTTACACTCCCACAACATTTGCTCAGTCTTGAAAATATTCCAACGTTAAAAGAAATGAAAATCGATTTAGTAAATAAACATGTCTCCATTGGTTCAATGGTGACGCTAGCGCAATGTAGATTTGAACCATTGTTTAAAAAAACGCTCCCTATTCTAAATGAAGCTGTTAAAGCTATTGCAGCTCCTGCAGTACGAAATAGAGCAACTATAGGCGGAAACATTATGGGGGGAGTGGGTGATTTAATCCCTCTTCTAATTACTCTAAATGCAAGATTAGTCATAAGTGAGGATCAAGCTATAAAAACAATCGAACTATTCGAATGGGTTCAAAGGAATGAGGAATTTAATCAACCATTACTTCTAAAAATTTTAATTCCTTATGAGGAAATGGATGGGGTATCTTCTATATTTTATAAAAAAGTTGGTCGAAGAGAATCATTTACTGCTGCAATCATAACAGTTTCGGGAAGAATAAAGTGGAATAAAAATGGAAAAATATGCGAATTAAATTTAGCTATCGGTGGTGGAGATAATAAGCCTGCATTGCTGCAAAAGACAACAGGAGAACTAATCGGAAAATCAATGGAAGAGATTGATTGGAAAAAAGTATACGCATCCGTTTTAAGTGAGATTGTCCCTGCAGAAGATGTATTTGTTTCAGGTAAGTACCGAAAAAAAGCTGCAGCAAACATTATTATAGCGGAGCTTCAAAATAGTGTGAGGATATATGGCACTAGGGAGGAGCAAGTATATGAAATATAGTGTGGATTCTAAACAAGTTAGACCTGATGGATATGCAAAGGTTTCAGGGGCTTTAAAATATTTAACGGATTTATCATTTCCAAATATGTTATTTGGAAAAGTACTAAGAAGTACCTATCCTCATGCACGTATTCTTTCGATAAACACAGAAAAAGCTGAAAAATTAACCGGTGTTCACGCAGTATTAACTTATAAAGATGTTCCTGGCATGAATCGTTTTGGCATTATCATTCCAGATCAGCCTGTTTTTTGTGAAGATAAAGTTCGCTATGTTGGTGATGCCATTGCAGCAGTAGCTGCTGAATCAGTAGAAATTGCAAATGAAGCACTCAACCTCATCGAAGTAAGCTACAAGCAGTTACCGATTATTGATTCACCAGAAAAGGGCCTAGATTCAAATGTACCTAAACTTCATCCGGGAGGAAATATCGCCCATCGATCTGAATATCGAAATGGTGATGTTCAAAAAGGGTTTGAACAATGTGATGTCATTGTAGAAGAGAGCTATGAGTTGCCAAGACAGTTACATGCTTATATGGAAACAGAAGGTGGAGTTGTCGTTCCTGAAGAAAGTGGTGGAATTACGGTTTATGCTGCAACACAGCACGGTTTTAGAGATCGATTTCAGCTTTCAAGGATACTCGGTATCCCAGAAGATATGATTCGTATAATATCAAGTCCTATAGGTGGCTCCTTTGGTGGTAAAGACGAATTAAATATTCAACCCTATGGTGCGTTGCTTGCATTATCAACAAAACGTCCAGTGAAAATTCACAACACAAGACCTGAATCTATTAGAACAAGTGTAAAACGCCATCCTATGAAAATTTCAATGAAAACCGGTACAGACAAGAATGGAAAAATACTTGCTCACCAAGTAAAAATTGTTGCAGATAAAGGGGCTTATGCAACTTTAGGTCCAGCAGTGTTAGATTTTTCAGTAGAACATGCTGCAGGCCCTTATATTATACCAAATATTGAAACAATAGGAGTATCAGTATATACAAATAATGGTGTATCAGGTGAATTTCGAGGCTTTGGTGGTAATCAAATTACCTTTGCCTTAGAGAGTCAACTTGATCGATTGGCAGATACTCTGAAAATGGATCCTATTGAGATTCGAAGGAAAAATATAAGAAAGGCAACTGACCTAGGCCCTTTAGGCCATCGTATTGCACCGACGGATAGTGCTTCGTTAGTGCTCGATGAAATTCAAAAAATCCTAGATCAATCAAAGAAACCTTCTAATTCCGCTCAATGGAAACGCACGGGTACTGGGATAGCCATTGCAATGCATGGTGGAGGCTTAGGCTTCGGACGTTTAGACAGTTCTGGAGGAAGACTTTTAATCAATGATGAAGGGAAAATTGAGATTTCCTTTGGGTTTGAAGAATGTGGTCAAGGTCTCCTATCTGTAATAGAGAACTTAGTAACGCAAGAAATTGGATGTAGTCCACAGGATATAAAAATCGTTATTGGGGATACCGCAGTAGTACCTTCTTCAGGATCAACAACCGCTTCAAGAGGTACGAGTATGGTCTGGCAATCGCTCCAAAAAATGAAAGAACCCTTTATGAAAAAAATATGTACACAAGTATCAAAATTAACTGGGTTTCCAGAAGAAGAACTTTATTTAGGTATTAATGGCGTTTGGCATAAAGGTAATCACAGTGGTCCTTGTATTACCTATAAAGATTGTGCAAATCGAATTGAAGACCGGACAGTGGAAACAAGTTTTCATTTTCCGACAACACCTGATGCTGTAAATGGTGGTCATTTTCTATATACATTCGGTGGAATTAAAGTTGAGGTAGAGGTTGATCTCTTAACAGGAAAAGTGAAAGTGACATCAATCGATCATGTCATATCGGCTGGACCGGTAGTAAGCCACCAAGGTTATATCGGACAGATTGAAGGTGGTGGTATCATGTCGCTAGGTTATACGATTTTAGAGGAAGTAAAAATGGTAAATTCCCATTATGTCACGCAAAATTTTGATTCGTATTTAATCCCAAATATTGTGGATGTACCATTTGAAACGAATGTATACGCAATAGAGGATTTATATAAAGGAGATTGTTATGGTCCAAGAGGTGTTGGTGAAATAGGCACTATTGCCATCATTCCTGCAATAGTAAAGGCGGTACATGACGCTACAGGATATTGGGTAAAAAAATTACCGATTTCTTCGGAAGAGCTATTAGAAGCAATCGAGTTAAAGGGGATGCTTGAATGGATATGAAAAATAACATGATAGAAGATCTGATGATTTCCAACTCAACTCTAGCAATAGAACTAACGATTAACGATAAACATTACAAGCTGCAAGTAAACCCTATGGAGAAATTGGTTCATATTTTAAGAGACCAACTGAATTTCACGGGTACAAAAAAATCATGTGAAATTGGACGTTGCGGATCTTGTTCTGTATTAATTGATGGAGAACTCGCCAATTCTTGCTTACTCATGGCATATCAGGTTAATGGAAAATCTATTACAACAATCGAAGGAATCGGCATTATAACTCACGATGAGGTGCAAAGAGCATTTTTAAAAGAAGGTGGATTTCAATGTGGATATTGTACTACAGGGATGATTATCGCAGTGGAATCATTGTTAAAGAAAAATCTTAATCCAACAGAAGCAGATATAAAGGAAGCTTTATCGGGTAATTTATGTAGATGTACTGGATACGGAGGAATTATTAGAGCTATCCAGAGTGTTGCAACCTCAGATTGAAAGGGAGAGACGTTGTTTGAACCATTCACCATTTGTAATAGAAATGAAAGATATCGTAAAGAGATTTGGAGACGTTATTGCAAGCGATCATGTAGATTTTCAAGTGGCCAAAGGTGAAATACATGCTTTGCTCGGTGAAAATGGTGCAGGTAAAAGTACGATTATGAGCATGCTATCAGGAATTTACAAGGCAGATAGTGGGAGCATTTATATCAATGGAAAGCTTAGTAAAATTCGTTCACCAAAGGAATCAATGGATTTAGGCATTGGAATGGTACATCAAAATTTCAGATTAGTAGATACTTTGAATGCTGTTGAAAATATCATTTTAGGAGAGAAAAAGCATGCATGGCGTGGTTCCTCATGGAAAAAGGCGAAACAAAAAGAAATTGAAGATATTGCTGAAAAATACGGGTTAACTTTTCCTACGAATATTCCGATATGGCAATTATCAGTGGGTGAACAGCAACGTGTTGAAATTGTTAAAACACTCTATCGAGGTGCTGAAATTATTATTTTTGATGAACCGACTTCCGTATTAACTCCTGGTGAAGTGGATCAGTTATTCCTAACGATGGAAGAGTTAAAACGTACTGGTAAGACCATGATTATCACCACTCATAAGCTAAAAGAAGTGATGGCTATTTCAGATCATATTTCAGTAATGAGAAAAGGAAAAATGATCGCAAGAATGCATAAAAATGAGACGACCATTCAGCAACTTTCAAAACTAATGGTTGGTCAGGACATGATAGAAAAAACATTAGTAAACCAAATTTCACTAGGTGATCCAATTTTGGAAGTAAAGGATTTAGTGGTTGAAACAAATCGAAAGGTAAATGCAATTAATCATATTAATTTTACGATACATGAACATGAAATCGTTGGAATTGCTGGTGTAGCGGGTAATGGACAAAAAGAACTAGCAGAAGTGTTAACTGGAATAATGCAATGGAAGACGGGGGAGGTCATATTAAATGGAGAACGACTACAAAGTCCATCTGTTCGGGAACTAATCAGTAAAGGCATTGCACATATTCCTGAAAATAGAATGAAAAGTGGCTTAGCAGGAAATCTGGGCATCGTTGATAATCTTCTGATGAAATCTTATAAATCTAATAAACGGACAAAATTCGGATTAATGAAAAAAAGAGAAAATATGGAATGGGCAAATCATCTCGTAGAACAATTTGACATTCGAACGCCTAATTTAATAAATCCAGTAGGTCAGCTCTCAGGTGGTAACCAGCAAAAAATATTATTTGCGAGAGAAATAGATTTAAACCCAAAGCTATTGATTGCTGTCCATCCAACTCAAGGGCTAGATGTAGGAGCTACAGAAGCAGTTCATGAGATGCTAATAAACTTAAGAGATTCAGGTAGCGGAGTATTATTAATCTCCGAAGATTTAGATGAAATTATCAAGTTGTCAAATAAAATCCTTGTCCTTTATAACGGTAATATCAATGGTGTCGTTAAAAGAGATCATGTGAATAAAGAATTTATTGGTCAATTAATGGCAGGATTGTCGAAGGAGAAAGGAGCAATCTATGAACCAGAACCAGTCCTTTGAAAACCTATCAGTTAAATCAAAGAAGAATAGACTTGTTCTTTTCAAACTAGAATATGATCCACATAAAAAGAGCTCATGGTGGATATCAATTGTTTCTGTGTTTGTTGCGCTAATTCTCTGTGCTATTTTCATTTTGATAAATGGTATGAATCCAATAGAAGTTTATACAAAAATGTTTCTAGGGGCATTTGGTTCAAATTTTGGGTTAAGTGAGACCATTGTTAAGTCGATTCCACTATTACTTTGCGGACTCGGTGTTGCGATTGCTTATAAAATATCAATCTACAATATCGGTGCTGAAGGACAATTCCTATTAGGGGCAATTGGAGCTACTGCGGTGACAATCTTTTTACCAAACCTACCAGGAACATTATATATTCCTATCATGATGATTGTAGGTATTGTCTTTGGTGGACTATGGGGCTTGTTTACAGCAATCCCACGTACTCATTTTCAAGTAAATGAGCTTATTACTTCTCTTATGTTAAATTATGTTGCATTACTATTATTGGATTATTTCGTTTATGGTCCTTGGCGTGACCCCGCGGGATTTAATTTTCCCGGTACGCCAGAGTTTAACGACTTTCAGCTTCTTGCAACAGTAGGAAACTCAAGATTGCATTTTGGGCTGTTTTTCGCATTAGCAGCTGTTCTAATTTTTGCATTTTTACTTTCGAAAACACGTTGGGGATATGAATTAAAGTTATTGGGAGCAAACCCAATCGCAGCACAAAATGCTGGGATACAAATTAAGAAACACATACTGCTAGTTATGCTTATTAGTGGTGGACTTGCAGGGTTAGCTGGAGCTATTGAAGTTTCTGGTGTAGCCGGACGATTAATGTATGGAATATCCCCTGGATATGGCTACACCGCAATTATTGTCGCTTGGATTGCGAAATTGAATCCGTGGTTAATGATAGTAGCTTCTGTATTTATAGGAGGACTTATTGTGGGTGGCTATAGTGTGCAAACAATTGGATTACCTTCTTCGTTCTCAGAAATGCTACAAGGCGCTATCTTATTTTGCTTAATAAGTGGTGAGATGGTTAGTAAATATCGTTTAAAAAAGATACAAGCTTAATTTAATACATCTTACTGTAAGGGGGTTAAAAAATGGAACTAATCCCACTTATTATTGTTGCAGCGATTTCAGGGGGTACTTCATTACTTTTCGCCATTTTAGGTGGCATTTTAAATGAAAAAGCAGGTGTGATTAACTTAGGAGCAGAAGGCATCATGTTAGTTGGTGCTGTTATGAGTGCTGTCACTTTTTTACAAACTAATAGTTTGATTTATACGTTTTTTATCGTACTAATCGTTGCTGGAATCCTCGGTTTACTACATGCATTTCTATGTATTACTTTAAGGGTAAATCAAATCGTAAGTGGTCTAGCAATAACGCTATTTGGAAGTGGTTTAAGTGCTTATATTGGTAAATCTGTCGCTGGTGCACCAATACCTGTGTCAGTTCCGAAAGTTGAAATATCATTTATTGAGCAAATTCCCATTATAGGACAAGTACTGTCTAGTCTAGATATTTTTATTTGGCTAAGTATTGCATTATCTATCATTTTATACATTTATATGTACAAAACATCATGGGGCTTGCATTTAAAAGCGGTTGGAGATAATCCAGCGACCTCAGATGCAACGGGGATCTCAGTTATAAAGTATAAATACTTTCACGTTATAGCTGGGTCGATGCTAATGGGATTGGCTGGTTTTTATTTAATCATGGTTTATTCAACTAGTTGGATGGAAGGGATGACATCAGGAAAAGGGTGGATTGCTGTTGCACTTGTTATTTTCGCTAGATGGAACCCTTTATTAGCAATTTTTGCAGCTTATTTCTTTGGGGGACTGGATTCCCTAGGTTTCCGAATGCAATTATTCGAAATTCCAATACCCTCATATTTTCTAAAGATGGTTCCTTATATAGCAACTATTATCGCATTAATGATAATTGGTTGGAAAAATCGTCATAAACCATCCATAGAACCAAAATCTCTAGGAATTCCTTATACAAGGGAACAAAGATTCTAAAATCATATTCATTCACCAAATTGGTAGTTAGAAAAATACAGAATTAGAACACTTCTTTATATACAAAACGAAAGGGGGAGTGCTAATCAAATTGACGTTTACATTGAATATTTGAAAATACAGGGAGGATTTTTAAATGAAAAAGTTAATCATTTCAACTTTGTTTTTCATGTTATTACTTCTGTTAGGAGCATGTTCCCAAGCTTCCACTACAGATGAGCCGGATGTTACTGAACCAACCGTAACAACTGGTGAAGAAACTAATACAGAAACGTCTGAAGAAGAAAAGCAACCAAAAGTTGCTTTCATTTACATTGGTACTCCTGCTGATGGTGGTTGGACACTTACACATGATGAAGCGAGAGCTGTTGTAGATGAAACCTTTGGCATTACTTCAACAACTGTAGAAAATATCCCAGAAGGTCCTGATGCAGAAAGAATAATTGAAGAATTAGCACAAGATCACGATATTATCTTTACAACTAGTTATGGCTATATGGATCCTACTTTAAATGTAGCGGAAAAATATCCGGATGTAACATTCTTGCATGCAACTGGATATAAAACAGCTGAAAACATGGGTACATACCAAGTTAAAGGCTATGAATCTGGTTACTTAGCTGGAATTGCTGCTGGTAGCTTAGCAGAGAATGGAAAAATTGGATATGTTGGTGCTTTCCCAATCCCTGAAGTAATTTGGACAATTAATGCATTTACATTAGGGGCACAAAGTGTAAATCCTGATGTTGAAGTATCAGTTGTATGGAGTAATACTTGGTTCGACCCAGCTGCTGAAAGACAAGCTGCTATCACATTACTTGACCAAGGTGTTAGCGTACTGGCAAACTATCAAGACTCTCCAGCAGGTATTCAAGCTGCTGCAGAGCGTGGTGTTTGGGGTATGGGTAATGATGCAGATATGAGTGAATATGCTCCAGAAACTTATATTACAAACCCTGTTATTCATTGGGATGCATATTATGTAGAGGCTATACAAAAATGGATTGATGGTGAGTGGGTATCCGAATCCTATATCGGTGGTTTAAAAGAAGGTATGGCTGATATCGCACCATTTGGTAAAAACGTTCCACAAGATGTACAAGATTTAGTAAGTGAGCAAAAACAAGCAATCATCAATGGAGAATATGCAGTATTCACTGGTCCAGTTTACGACCAAACTGGAGAACTACGAGTTGCTGAAGGTGAAATATTACCAATAGAAGATATTCTGGTCATGGATTGGTTTGTAAAAGGTATCAAAGGAACAATTCCAGAATAATAGAAGTAGAATGGAGTACTTAGACTATTCTTTATTTAATGTATAGAATAGTCTTTTTTTGTTGTTTTTGAGGTTCATAAGCTTCACTCAATTTCTTAAGAAGATAAATAATTTTAAAGGGATTTAGGTCAAATTCACTATTAATACATTGAGTAAATATACCTTAGGTAGATCGTAGGTAAATGATTATTTTACTAATAAATTGAGAATTATTGTTTATTTTTCTTTCTATATATTGTAAAATATAATTAATAAAATTGATTGTTTTTACGCCATGTGATCTATAGCATCTTATGAAGCTATATTTTTTTGCAACTAATTATCTGAATATTCTTTATTATGATATAAAACTAATGTTTTTTGTTGGAAATGAGGTAAAGAATTTGAATGATATTTTAGAAGAGCAAATGTTGATCAAACTAGAAATCACTAAACACAATTTGCAAAAAATTAGTTTAATCAACAAAATTTCTACTATTGTCATGGTGCTATTAGTCATTATAAATACACTACTTTCGAATATTTTATTGATAAATATAGATGGAAATGGCTCTATCAATATTGAACCATATATTTTACTAATACTATTTAATATTGTTATATTCATGATTACGGATGTAAAAAAAATCAATGTAACTATTAATAATTTCAGGGGAATTGATGCATTTATAAGTTGTTATGTTGTGATTCTTACTTTTTTTAGTTCTTTAATAACGATTAGTGATCAACAATACTATAATCAATTGATGATTTATACTTTAATTTTATTTATTGCTTGTTCTGTAATTATATTAAGAGCAAATCAGCTGCTTATTCCGTTAGTTGTATCGAGCGCAACGGTAGTAATCGGATTATACTTTCAAAATGGCAATACAGATTTATTTAAACAGCAATTGATATATCTTTTATTACTCGACTTCATAATCTTTTTTATTTCAAGATCCTTCTATCATTCATTCCGACGTTCAGTTGTTTTTCAAATAAAGATGCTAAAAGAAGCGCACAATACTCGAGAACTTACTAAAAAGTTGAGAGAAGCAAATCGAAAGCTTGAACTTCAAGCAAATATTGACCCATTAACAAAATTATTTAATCGCAGAGCATATAATGAGTATTTACAGGACTTAGAAAAACGTGCAAAACACCATTCTTTTTTATTTACTGCCATTATGGTCGATGTGGATTGTTTTAAATTATACAATGATACGTATGGTCATTCAGAAGGGGATAATGTATTGGCGAATATTGGGGAACAATTATTTCAGATTGCAGAAAAATACGGATGCTTTGCTTCAAGATGGGGTGGGGAAGAATTTACCTTATTATTAGTCAATCATGACGATCAATTAGTAAATGAGATTTGCGAAGAAATAATTGGACAAATTAAGAAATTGAAAATTAATCACAGCACATCGAATATAAATCCATTTGTCACTGTTAGTATAGGGGCAAGTACGAAAAAAATTTATGACCCTAGTGAAATTAAATCATGTGTTCGGAAAGCAGATGAAGTTTTGTATCATGTGAAAGAAAATGGTCGGAACTATTACGAGCACCGACAACTATATTACATTTAACATGCTTATCATTTTAAATTGATAGGCATTTTTTCTTGCTTTATCTTTACTAGAGAAAACGATAGAATAAAATGATAGAAGTTTCATGTTCAATTTTTGCTAGGAGTGATAAAAATGGTTCATCCAGATCATACATATTTAGATTTAGTACAATACATATTAGATAATGGCGTGAAAAAAGAGGATCGAACAGGTACTGGAACAATAAGTGTTTTCGGCTATCAAATGCGCTTTAATTTAAGCAAAGGCTTCCCTTTACTAACAACAAAACGAGTACCCTTTAAATTGGTCGCTAGTGAGCTGCTTTGGTTTATAAAAGGGGATACGAATATTCGATATCTACTACAGCATAATAATCACATTTGGGATGAGTGGGCTTTTGAAAAATGGGTAAAGTCTGAAGATTACACTGGCCCTGATATGACAAATTTCGGTTTGCGTGCAGCAAAGGATGAACAATTTGCAAAAGTTTTAGACGAACAAATGAAAATTTTTCAGCAGAAGGTTTTAGATGATGAAGAATTTGCGGCAAAATTCGGTGATTTAGGCCCTGTTTATGGGAAACAATGGAGATCATGGCCAACCGAATCAGGAGATACGATCGATCAATTGAAAAAAGTCATCGAAATGATCAAAAAGAATCCAAATTCTCGTAGACTAATTGTTACTGCGTGGAATCCAGCAGAAGTTGATGATATGGCTTTACCACCTTGCCATTCATTTTTCCAGTTTTATGTTGCGGATGGAAAACTATCTTGTCAATTGTATCAAAGAAGTGCCGATGTATTTTTAGGAGTGCCGTTCAACATCGCTTCTTATGCATTGTTAACACATTTAATTGCCCATGAATGTGGATTAGATGTTGGTGAATTCGTTCATAGCTTTGGAGATACACATATTTATTTAAATCATTTAGAGCAAGTAAATGAACAGCTAAGTCGCGAGCCGCGTAACTTGCCTCAACTAAAAATAAATACAGAAAAAAAATCAATTTTCGATATTGAATTAGAAGACTTGAAAATCGAAGGATATGACCCACATCCATCCATCAAAGCACCTGTTGCTGTTTAAAGCTTGGAATGATCTTGAAGGTTCGGACATTAATTTTAAAAAAATTTATCGTGCGCTAAGCAATATAAATCAGTTAATCCGAGGAGCTTGTCTTTTATAGGCAAGAATCTTCGGGTTTTTTTAATATGTTGAATGAATATGATTCAGACGGTCAATTAACAACTCAAACAATTTTAGCAAAGAATCAAGTACAATATCGATATGGATATAATGGAAATGGCTATGTAACAACGTACTTTGATGGTACAAAAACTAATACGTTTACTTATGACTTTGCGAATCGCTTAGCATCGTGGAATAATGGAGCTAATACCATAAATTACTCCTATGACACAGCAGGAACTTACTTAATCCAAATGACCAAGCCTTAACGTTTAATGGGGCTAATGAGGTAGAATCGTGTGTTAATATTATAGTTAGTTGCATCTAGATCTGGACGATAAATTTTCTGTATAATTGATGCTCCTCTATGAAACTTTGGAAATCCTTATTAAATTTACAGTAAAAATAATACGTATCGTTATAAAGCTTTTTATGAACATTTTCATTAAGTTTTGAAATTTAATAGTTTTTTATCAGGAAATGCTACATTTAGCCTCCCTAAAACATCCACAAGTTGTTCTTCATAAGTTAATGACTTTTTTGTTCGTACAAATTCAAAACCGAGTTGTTTTAATTATGCTGATACAGATAAATCTTTACATTTGCCTGTCAGATAAACTTGTTGATAAAGTGCCGGATTCTGTGATCGTTATAGTAACTTTTCCATTTGAATATAATCTTAATAGTTCTACTTTTAATCATTCGTCGTTCTTCAAAACATTTCCTTTCTACTGAGGTATACTCTGTAATCTATTAACTTAATTATAACTATATTCACCTTTTATTACGAAACTACGAAAACAAAAACAGGAAAATAAGTAATTTATTGTAATATATAATATTTTATGTTAGTATTTTATTGTAAGGGGAAAAATGTTAATTGTTAGGAGGTTGAGGGTTGAATAAATATTTCACTATTCCATTTCTAGTTTTTATCATTTTACTAGTTGGATGTTCAGCTAAGGAACCAACAATTGTTTATAAAGGGGAAGGAAGTAATTGGGAAGCAACTTATAATTACCAAGAAATTTCTAAAAATTCATACGAATTCGAAATTCTACTTAAGTACAAAAATGACGTTCAAGAATTAAAAGAATTGGAAGAAATAACAATTGAATATAGTGCTGGTACTAGTACTGTGGGTGGAACTATCCCCATTTCATTATTAAACACGGATGAACAAGTAGTATTTAAAAATAGCGGTGCTTATGAGGGGGTTAATCTTTTGCATAATGATTCGAAAATCGAAGTATTTATTCAATGGGGTAATAACAAAGATTCTTTTGTTTTAGAAAATGTAAATAACAAAGGGTAAATTTATATGAAGACTATATTAACGAATATAATAACTTTCACTATTGTTTTATTTCTGTTTGGAAGTATTATCTCCATCAAGGAAGCTTCTGCAGCTGAGACAAATCTAGATATATTAATCGAAGCTTCAATTGGTGGATGTAATTCTCCATCGTCAAACCGATAATCTAAAACATATATTTTAAAAAGAAAGCTACCTATCATAAAGAGAAATAGTAAAGCTATAGCAATACATCCCCAATAGGCTCCTTTTATAATAGTTCTAAAAGCATTTGATCCGATAAACCTATCTATCCAATTCAAATTTGATTCTCCTTTTTTCATTACAACAAATGCACCCATAATAATTATGATACAATTGGACACTCATCTTGAAGTAAATTTTAATATTGTGCTAATCGATCAGTAACAAACAAAAAGACAATTCTGAAGTCCAGGTGAATAAATCTATGTTTACTGTACATCTTTTTTGATCGGTCGATTTGTTGTACGAATCATTTTTCTATGTTACCATTTATTTGTAGGATATTTTTTCTAGTTTTTCCTATAAATTCGTTAAAAACTAAATATTTTCGCTGAATCCATGTTTTATGGAATGGGAGAACCAATCTTTTGGGGTGAATCACTAATTTTAGTGTAGGGTATTTACCCGAATCCGTCAGCTAATCTCGTAAGCGTTATTGAGTAGGGAATAATTTATTTTTATATAACTTCCTTTTTAATGTGACGCTACAGATTGTGACTGTAGTTTTTTTATTTTTCTTTGATTTTTCCCATATAGCGAAAAAGTCGAAAAAACATTGAAAGGGGTTATTGTATATTGACGATTACAATTGGTTTATTTGGTTTTGGAAAGACAGGCTCTGTTGTTGCTAATGAGATTATTAAAGATATTGATTGTGAGTTAAAATGGGTGATTCGCAAATCCCCAAAGAATATTGGAGAATATGCAAGTCGTTTATTTGGGTTTGATCACGACGAGGGAAAAATCTTTTCAATCGATCAAGTAGATTTTGACAACTTCTATAATGAGCATTATGTAGATGTTATTATTGATTTTTCTTCAACTAGTGCAGTTTCTGAATATGAAAATGCTGTTAACTATGGTAGTCGAATTGTTTCTGCCATATCAAATTATGACCCTCAAGATATGATGAAGTTAAAGAAGCTTAGTCAATACACTGCGGTATTATATTCCCCTAATATTACAGTAGGAATAAACTTTTTAATGGAAGCCTCAAAATACCTTCAAAAAATTGCACCATCTGCAGATATCGAAATCATCGAAGAACATTTCAGAGAGAAAAAAGATGTATCTGGAACAGCATTAAGAATTGCTGAAGAATTAGGTTTAGACAAAAATCTACATGTTAACTCTATTCGTGTCGGCGGAATCGTTGGAAAACACGAAGTTGTATTTGGATTACCAAATCAAACCATTCGTATCATCCACGAATCTCATAATAGAGCAGCCTTTGGTCAAGGAGCACTTTATGCTTCAAAGTGGATCATGGCAAAAGAAAAAGGGATTTATAGTATGGAACAAGCTCTATCATTAATTATGGCAAGAAATCATGAAGCTTCATTAGATATGGATAAAGTAACTGTCCCATAATGGTCATTCATCTGAATCAATTTCATAACCCTAAAAGAAGCTATGTAATTTTGTGAAATTGACTCAAATTAATGAATTTAATATATACGAGCCAGTGACAAAAGTTAAATTACATCCTTTTGTCACTTTTTTATATTCATCATTATGATAAAGTTAGTGTAAAATTGGAAAAAATATAGAGCAAGTTATTTAATGATAAATTTTAATAATTGATTTGAGTAGGAGAGTATTTATGATTTCATTAATTGTCGCACATGACAAAAATCGAGTAATTGGTTATGAAAACAAAATGCCATGGCATTTACCAGGAGAGTTAAAGTACTTTAAGGATACAACGATGGGGAAACCGATGATAATGGGAAGAAAAACCTTTGAATCAATTGGTAGACCACTTCCGGGTCGGAGAAACATCATTGTTACCCGTAATAATGAATATTCTGCTGAAGGTATAGAAATCGCTAACAGCATAGATGAAGCAATTGCACTAGCTGGTGATGTTGAAGAAATCATGGTCATTGGTGGGGAAGAAATTTTCAAACTAGTTCTTCCTATTGCCGATCGATTGTATATTACTCATATCGACCATGAATTTGAAGGAGATACCTTCTTTCCAATATATGGTGACGATTGGAAGCTTGTATCATGTAGTGATCCAGTAGATTCTACTCACGGCTATACATTCAAATATTGCATTTACGATAGAAAATAATAAACACATTTACTTATTGTAACTAAACAGAAGGCATCTTACAAAAAAAGGTAAGATGCCTTTGGTTCTTTTTACATAAATTTAACAATTTATGAAACTTTACCTATTTCATTTCGTATAAAAGGTAGGTAAAGTTAAATAAAGGAATGAGGTGGTGGGATGTTATTTGGCATTGAAGCTCAAACCATATATTTTTTTACATTAATTATTATTGGATGCATGACAATTCTTTATATTCTTTTTTCAGACTTCTTAGACGGTTTTACTGATGGAATCCCATTTTTTAATCCGGCAGTTATTTTAGCTTTTATCACAATTACTTCTGCAAGTGGTTTTTTACTTGAACAATTAAGCCCTTATACTAGTTTAATAGTCTTAATCATATCCTGTATCATTTCGGCTATTTTAAGTACTTTACTCTATTTTTTCATACTAGTTCCTTTAAAATCAGCAGAAGTTTCACTTGCGTATACGGAGGAGTCTTTAGAAGGTCAAGTGGGGAAAGTCATAGTGCCAATTCCAGAAAACGGTTATGGAGAAGTTGTGATTGAAACTGTGAATGGTATTATATCAAAGCGTGCAACCGGTTATGACAATGAAGCAATCAGTTATGAAGATGATGTGCTAATTATTGAAGTTAAACAAGGGACTCTTTTTGTGAAAAAATACTATTCACCGTTTAAATAAATTAAAGAAAGGGGAAATGGAATGTCTACGCTCATTATTATTGGAATTGTAGTTTTTGTTTTAGTTGCAATTATAGCGGTTTATATTGTGAAATATCGAACTGTAGGTCCAGATGAAGCATTAATTGTTACTGGTAGTTTTCTTGGTTCAAAGAATGTACATAAGGATGAGTCGGGAAACCGTATAAAAATCATCCGTGGTGGAGGTACATTTGTATTTCCTGTATTCCAACAGGGTGAACCATTAAGTTTATTATCTAGTAAACTAGAAGTTACAACACCTGAAGTCTATACTGAACAAGGAGTTCCTGTACTCGCAGATGGAACGGCTATTATTAAAATCGGGGGTTCAATTTCTGAAATTGCGACTGCAGCCGAACAATTTTTAGGTAAAAGTCGTAGTGATTTAGAGAATGAAGCGAAAGAAGTATTAGAAGGACATCTACGTTCTATTTTAGGGTCGATGACGGTGGAAGAAATTTATAAAAATCGAGATAAATTTTCGCAGGAGGTACAAAGAGTTGCGACGCAGGATTTAGCGAAAATGGGTCTAGTCATTGTATCATTCACAATTAAAGATGTACGAGATAAAAATGGATATCTCGATTCATTAGGGAAGCCAAGAATTGCTCAAGTAAAGCGTGATGCAGATATTGCAACTGCAGAGGCGGAGAAGGAAACTCGTATTAAAAAGGCAGAGGCGGAGAAAGAGGCACAGAAAGCAGAGTTACTTCGTGCCACTGAAATTGCAGAGGCCGAAAAGGAAAATCAGCTAAAGGTTGCAGAATATCGAAGAGAACAAGATATTGCAAAAGCGCGAGCTGACCAAGCATACGAGCTAGAATCTGCAAGAGCTAAGCAAGAGGTAACTGAACAAGAAATGCAGGTTAGAATTATCGAGCGTCAAAAACAAATCGAATTAGAAGAAAAAGAAATTTTACGTCGTGAAAAGCAATATGATTCAGAAGTGAAGAAAAAAGCAGATGCTGATCGATATGCCATCGAACAAAATGCGGCTGCACAAAAAATGAAAGAACTGACAGAAGCGGATGCGGAAAAATATCGAATTGAAGCAAGAGCAAAAGCTGAAGCAGAAAAAGTTCGTTTAGATGGTTTAGCAAAAGCGGATGCAGAACGTGCACAAGGGGAAACAGAAGCAGAGATTATCCGATTAAAAGGTTTAGCAGAAGCAGAGGCGAAACGAAAAATTGCAGAAGCATTTGAACAATACGGTCAAGCAGCAGTTTTAGATATGTTAGTACACATGCTACCAGAATATGCAAAAGAAGTTGCAAGTCCACTGTCCAATATTGATAAAATCACTGTTGTTGATACAGGCAATGGAGAAGGTGGTGGGGCAAACCGTGTAACTTCTTATGCTACTAATTTAATGTCGACTCTTCAAGAGACATTAAAAGCATCTTCGGGAATTGATGTAAAAGAATTAATTGAAAACTTTTCAGGGAAACAACCTATGAATACTTCTATCGAATCAAAACCCGAAAAAACGGAAGTAGTTGAAGTATAATACAGATAAAAAAGAGTCTCGGCAAAATATTGTCGAGACTCTTTCTTTTTATATAAATACTATTACACAAGTAACCATGCAAGCACAGCCCGCAATAACAAATAAATGCCAAATTGCATGATTAAAAGGAATCTTTCTCCACGCGTAAAATATTGAACCAAATGTAAATAATAATCCACCTAAAAATAAAATTGTAAATCCTGTGAAGTGAAGATATTCGTAAAGAGGTTTGATTGCAAAAATTATTAACCAACCCATAACAATATATAAAAATAACGAAAATGCTTCAAACTTATGAATAAATAAACATTTAAATACGATACCAAATATTGCGATTCCCCAAACAATCGATAAAAGAACCATGCCTAGAGTACCCTTAATAACAAGCAATAAAAATGGTGTATATGTTCCTGCAATTAAAATATAGATGGAAGAATGATCAAAAATTGAAAATAATTTTTTATATTTTTCGGGCATGCTATGTAGTAAAGTGGACATTAAAAATAACAATACTAAGGAAGCGCCAAATATTGAATAAGACGTAATTTGTAGTGCATTGCCTGAACTAACAGCAATTAAAATAAGTGCAAGACATGTTGGAATGCTAATAATCAATCCAATACCATGTGTGATTGCATTCCATAATTCTTCCGTTAAATTTTTATAATCAAAAGCATTACTATTTTTCATTGGAAACAACTCCTCCTGTTCACTATACTAATAAAGTTTTGATAAGCAAACTATCATTTGTCATATGATATAAGTTAGTGTTGTCATAAAATTCATATTGGATACTTTACATTCATCAGGTATAACTAATTACATTTGTCATATTTACATAGCTAAATAAATGAAAATATAATGAAGTATGATATAAAAGGATGTGTCAACTTGGGACAAATTCATATTGTAACAGATTCAACGTGCGATTTAACGAAGGAAGAATTATCGGAGTATAATATTCATGTCGTACCTTTAACAATTCAAATTGATGGTGAAACGTATATAGATGGCGTTGATATTGAACCAGCACCTTTTCTTAAAATGATGAAAAATTCAAAAGAGTTACCGAAAAGTTCTCAGCCAGCGCCAGGTAAATTTAAGGAGCTCTATGATGAGCTAGGTAAAAATGGGGATCAAATCATTTCAATACATCTAACAGGAGGATTGAGTGGTACTGTAGATTCTGCTCGTCAAGCTGCAGAAATGTCTAATTCAGATGTTACCGTTATTGATTCGAACTATATCGCTATTGGGTTGGCAATACAAATTCGTGAAGCGATTAAGTTACGTAATGAAGGTGCTACTGTCGAACAAATTGTAAAAAGAATAGAGCATGTAAGTGCAAATACAAAACTGTTTGTGTTTGTAGACACGCTTGAAAATTTGATCAAAGGCGGACGAATCGGAAAAGGTAAAGGTTTAATTGGTTCTTTACTAAATATTAAGCCGATTGCGATGCTTGAGGATGGACATTATTCACCTGTATGTAAAGTTCGTAGTTATAAACAAGTGATTAAGTATTTATTTAATCAATATTTAGAAGATACAAAGGGTAAAACAGTAAAAGCTGTTGGAATCTCTCATGCAGACGGTTTAGTAAATGTGGGGAATCCTTTAAAAGAACTGATCGAACAATCAGGGTTTAACGAAGTGGAAATTAAGTTTACCTCACCTATTATTAGCACACATACTGGGCCTGGTGCCATAGGATTTATTTATTTTGCAGAGTAACGATAAAACTATCATTTACACATTTTTAGTAAAGCGCATTCATTTTTCAGAGTGACTTTCCTAATTATTGTTATGATGATAGTTTTTTTACGTTTTTTTAACTACTATTTTTAAATTATAAATAATGGGGAATAAAGTATATAAAATTGGCAATACTGAGAGATTAGTTGAGAAGTTTGAACATATAAATAAAATATAAATAAAATAGTTTAAAATTCTTAGAAAAGTGTTAGTTCTAATAATTAATGTTTTACATTAATAGATTGAGCTTATTCGTTGTAATATGTTTAGGAGTGAATTAGGATGAATAAATGGAAAGTCGCCTTCTTCATATTAGCAGGTGCAATCATAACTTTAGTAACTACAGTCATCATATTGGCGACTTCTCCGACAGAGGATGTTCCAATACCGATTGTAGAAAATGCAGAAGGTAGCGTTCTGTTAGTTGAAACAACAACAAAAGATTTTGAAAAACTAGCATTAAAATATCTAGGAGAAGCGCTTAATACGGAATCGATTCCTATTGCAGTTACTGTAAACGATCAAATACAAATATTTAGTGAAGTAATTGCCTTTGGATTATCCGTTCCCGTTCAAATAGATTTTGAGCCGATCGTTAATGACTCTGGAAATATCCACTTAAAATATTCTAAAATACATGTAGGGAAATTAAATATCCCACCATCAACGGTTTTGAAATTGTTAAAGGAAGCGATCGATTTTCCATCATGGATTTTAATACGTCCAAATGAGGAAGAAATATTTGTTGATTTATCGCAATTATCTGTCGGTGATGGTTCTAGAGTTCGTGCGAAAGAAATTGATTTGAAAAATGATCGTATACTATTAGAAGTAATTGTTCCAACCAAGTAGGAGGGATATTGTGACAAAGGAATTAGCAACTTTTGCAGGTGGTTGTTTTTGGTGTATGGTAAAACCATTTGATCAGATGGATGGAATTGATGAGGTGATATCAGGATACACTGGTGGGCATGTTGAAAACCCTACTTATGAGCAAGTATGCTCTGAGACAACGGGTCATCTTGAAGCAGTTCAGATTACATTTGATTCAACTATTTTCCCATATGAGAAGCTGGTAGAGCTTTATTGGACATTAATTGACCCAACGGATCCTGGAGGTCAATTTTATGATCGAGGAGAATCGTATACAACAGCGATTTTTTATCATAATGAGGAACAACAACAGATTGCAGAACAATCTAAAAAGCGTCTTGAAGAATCAGGAAAATTCAATAAACCGATTGCAGTAAAGATATTACCTGCAAAACCATTTTATCCTGCAGAGGAATATCATCAACATTACTATAAGAAAAATCCATTACATTATGAGAGATATCAAATCGGCTCTGGTCGAGCAGCTTTTATCCAACAACACTGGGGGAATAAACATGAATAAAGAAGAACGCTTAAAGCAGCTAACACAAATGCAATATTATGTAACGCAACAACAAGGTACTGAACCTCCTTATCAAAATGAATATGATCAACATTTTGAAGAGGGGATTTATGTGGATATCGTATCTGGAAAACCATTATTCAGTTCAAAGGATAAATTTGATGCTGGATGTGGCTGGCCGAGTTTTGCAAAACCAATTGAAAAAGAAGAGGTTACAGAACATTTCGATACATCACATGGTATGAGAAGAATAGAAGTACGTAGTAAAACTGCCGATTCTCATTTAGGACACGTATTTCCTGATGGTCCACAAAGCCTAGGAGGACTTCGTTATTGTATCAACTCCGCAGCTCTTCGTTTTGTCCCAAAGGAAAAATTAGAAGAGGAAGGCTATGGAGAATACTTGAGCATTTTTGAATAATAATTAAAGAGGTAGGGACAAAAGGTAATTTCCATTAAAAATTAATGGTATTTATTTGCTTCCTAAAATCAAGGAATAACATGTTGATTGTAACACCGCCCGGGGAGTGCATATGCCGCTTCACTTTCGATGCAAGGCAAAAGCCTTCCCAGGGGAACATCACGAACGGAAGAACTATTTTATCGCTGATTAGAGCGGAAAAATTAGAGAGTGCGTGCCGGATGCGCTTCCTTTACGTTACAATCAACATATTTAGAAATAGTAGAAAACTGCATTTCTATTAAACCTTGGAATTGCAGTTTTCTACTTTTGTCCCACCTACCTTTATTGAATCGTATCTATAAAAGACTTTCTTCCTGTAGTTAATTTTTTAATGTTGATATTAATATTCCCGATTGAATTTTCGTCTAATTTAATTTTCCCATCTTTATGCAGTTCCTTCCAAGTGTTAACGTCCTTCCGATATAAAATTTCCGAAAATCGAAAAATATCTACATTCATTTCTATCCCAGCTTTATATGTTTGTTTTATTTCTTTACTAATTGCTTTAATTACTTGTTCTTTAATAACATCTGTTGTTAGATTTCCTTCAAAGCTTGATAATGATGCGGTTAAATCAATATTTATATCAAACTTCACATCTTTGTCCTTTACAATTGGAACAATATTAACTTTTACATTTTGGATGCTAGCAGAAAGATGTTTATTTTTTTCATAACTTGTTGTAATTTCTCCTCTAATTGTTTCATTTGACATCCACTGAAGTCCCTTTGCGTCATCTCCTTCAATAATCCCTTTAAATTCTTTTGGGGTAACTACACCGACTCCTCTAATTTCAGCTGTTGATAAAGGTTCATTTTGTGTTTGCCAATCTTTCTTTAGCTTAATGAATGGAATATTCGCTTCATAACTAGGCTCGTTCATTTTGATAATCAATTTTCTTACATCAATTGGTTCAATAAAAGACTCCTGCTCAAACGAATTTAACGGATCAGCAATTTTAGTTAATGTAATGGATTTTTTTAGCAATGGAAGAACATTCAAAAGTTGATCTAAAGGTTCATCTGTGCAATAAACCCAAGTATTATATCTAGTGTCATTGAAACGTGTAATTGAGTTTATGACAGACTTAATTCGTCCGTTATTTAAAGCTTCTTTAGTGAATACTAAAAAAGAAAAGTGACCCCAATATACCCTTTCGTCTATTGCATGATAGAGTTTGAAAAATGCTTCATCAATTGTTTTTCCTTTATCTGAAGATACTTGTGATTGGATGACTTCTTGATTAACTTGTTCAGTTTTTGCAACATTGGTAAAGCTAATGATTTGAAGGGAAATTATATATTCTCCCTCTTGATAATCCACTCCAGCACCAAAAGCATAATACATTCGCTCGTTTTCGTTTGAATCCCAACAACCTGCTAGTAAAAGACAAGACAGTATGAAGATAATTAAATATTTTTTACTCATCATTCATTATCCCTCATTATTTCGTGAATCATCTTGAGGATCTAAAAAATTAGGTCTACTTTTATAATTATCTTTTGATAGCCTAAATAATGTCTTTTTCATATTTGTCCAACTTAAATCTGCAGAAAGATTTAAATATGGAACTCCAAAAACTCGGATATTGGCAACATATAGGATAAGGAGGTATAAACAAATAAAAAATCCGAATAAACCAAAAAAAGCAGTCACGAGTATGAAGATGATTCTTATAATGCTTATCATGGTTTCTAAAGATTGATTAACAACTGTGTAGGAAGCAATTGTAGAAATAGCAATGATAACTACCATCGCTGGACTAGTTATTCCAGAACGTATAGCAGCATCACCAATTATTAACCCCCCAATTACGCCAATTATTCCACCGATTTTTGAAGGAAGTCGTAATCCTGCTTCACGAAGTATTTCAAACATTATTAAAATTAGAAGCATTTCGAGTACTGCTGGAAAGGGAAGACCTAGATTTATAATTACAACTGTTGCAAGTAACTGTAATGGCAATTGATCTTGATGGAAAATTGTCAAAGCAAGCCAAAAAGCAGGTAGTGCAATGCCTAAAAAAATACCTAGAAGCCTTAATATTCGTTCGAAGGTACTGAAAACAAAAGGTGTATCATAATCTTCTCCAGTTTTTAATAAATAAAAAAAATTAACCGGTGTTAAAATGCCATATGCGACACCATCGACCATTATTAGAAATCTCCCTCGAATTAATGATTGAATCGCAAAATCCGGTCGACCAGTATAATTCGTCGTTGGTAATAGCCAATTTTTTTTGTTGATAAATTCCATTAATGAATCAGCACTAATAATAATATCAGTATCAATTTTCTGTAGCTGTTTTTTTAGTTCTGTTAATATATCTTTATTTGCAATATCATCAAAATAGAGTAAGGCAATGTTTGTTTTTGAACGTCTACCAATTTCCATTTTTTCTACAGTTAG
This sequence comes from Lysinibacillus sp. PLM2, assembly GCA_023168345.1. Classification (NCBI taxonomy): domain Bacteria; kingdom Bacillati; phylum Bacillota; class Bacilli; order Caryophanales; family Bacillaceae; genus Lysinibacillus; species Lysinibacillus sp. PLM2. Next base: position 1,755,725 of record AP025689.1, read on the forward strand.
TGAATTTGTCGGAAGTCGCTTCCGTATGAGGGCTATATTTGTTGACAAATCCTCAATAAAATTGTCCCTCGGTCCTTTTACTAATACCTCTGTATTTGTTTCTTCTATAGATCGATTTGGTTTTTTTGCAATATTACAAGAATATAGCAGTTGCTGGTCTTCAAAATAAATCATTAACTTCCCAGTAAAAACATCTTTAGTAATATCCTCGGTGTTTGATATTTTTTTAATCTCCGGGATTGTTAATTTTTCTATTAAATTTTCCTCTAATTCTTGACCTACAGAATCCTTATATAGTTTTTCTATGTTTGGAAGAACTACGGTATATAACATTTGTTGATCTACCATCGAGTCACATTTTATTAAAAAGACTTTGGATTGCTGGAAAGTAAGTTCCTGAAAAATAACATCATCGGAATTTTGAAAAAGCTCTTTTAGCTTTGTAATCATGGGTAATGATTGTCCTGATGTGTCCATTTATTATGTTCCACTACCTTCTGATTTTTGAGTATTTGTTGAATTACCGTTGCTTTTTTTCTTTTGCTTTTTAGAGAATAAGGCTATAGTTGCAAATACAATTGATAAAGTTAAGAAAAATACTAATGTCGATATTAAAAATCCATGAGTATTTAAATCTATAAATAGGCTGTCATCCATAAGGAATAGAGACAAATTAATAATGAAAAATGGTGGAGCAAGATAGGTCCATATTTTTTTGCTCTTTCCAGTAATATTTAATATGTCCGCTGCGATGAATAATAATAATCCAACACGAATAAAAGTTCCTGTTAACCATTGGTAAATCGATAAGAAATCCATATGTTCAATAAATCGTCCAATTGTAACCAATCCCCATTCTTCATATGCAGGATATCGTTGTTTTGCGGCTTCCTCCGGACCAAATGCTGTTATTGCACCAATGAGAGGTCCCATTGTTAAACCTAATAAAATAAAAACCATAATCGCAAGATGGTACCATTTTAATTTCTGTTTAAAACGATGTTGGAGAAATAGCAGTAAAGTTAACTCTATAAAACCAGAAGCAGGATAAACGGCACCTATTATAACAGGAGTTAAACCATTTTCGAAAAAAGGGAATAGGTAACTATATTCTTTTACTTGTAAATTAGCAAAGGCTACAAAAAATCCAAACACTACAACGAAAAATAAGACAAATGCATTAACAATCACGATTGTTAAAATATTTGTAGAAGCAAGTAAAATGCACACGATTATATAAATCACAACAAGTAATAGTGTTGGTGTCTCTACTAAAAATGTTGAAGATATCCAAAGAATTGTTTCACGCATTGTAAAGGCTGCAAGAAATAATAAAAACAAAGCGGTAGTATATATAATAATTGCTGAACCAAACTTACCGATTTTTTCTTTTAACCATATATTGATGGGCTTTTGATTGGATTTATTTTGAATATAGATAATTAAGAGTAGCCAGGGGAGTATTAAAACTGCAGCTAAGATAACAGATGCCCATCCATCTCTTTTAACTGTCTCTAAAATAGGTGGGAGGATAGTAACGTGATTTTTCAAACCGATAAATGTCATAACTAGAAAAATACCATGTAAAATGCTGATTTTCCCAAATTTGCCCATGCTATCCTCCTTAAAAAACATACTCATAGATAGCTTTGACAAGTTTATTGAAAATTAGTATTATTTTTGGAAATGAAAAAAGCGTAAGAAAAACAAATTTGTTTTTCTTACGCTTTATTTTTACTTACACTTTAAATTCATTTACAACACTTCGTAAATCATCTGCTTGTTTTGCAAGTTCAATGGCGCTGGCATTAATTTCTTGCATGGATGAAGATCCTTGCATAACAGCTACCGCGGATTTTTCTGTACGTTCTGCAGTGTTTCCTGCGATACTATTTACTTCCTCAAAAGATGCAGCTACTTCATTACTCGTATTTAAGGTTAATGAAATTTGAGAAACCATTTCTTGGATAATTTGATTTGTCTTATTCGTTCTCTCTAAAATGTTATCTAGAACATGATTTGTTTCTTTTGTGACTTCAACACCTTTTACAACTGTTTGTACGCCATGTTGGTTTTGTTCAATAATTGAATGTATCTCTCTTTGAATAGCTGTCACAATATTTGTTACTTCTTTTGCCGCATTTTGAGATTGCTCAGCTAATTTTCTAACTTCATCCGCTACCACTGCAAAGCCTCGTCCATATTCACCAGCTCTAGCTGCTTCAATCGCAGCATTTAAGGATAATAAATTCGTCTGCTCTGCTATGGATGTAATTGTACCAATAATCGAATTAATTTCATTAGATTTTTTGCCTAAAGCTTCTACGGTATTTGAAGTATGGGCCATGGTCTGTTCGATTGATTTCATGACACTAGATGACTGAGATACTGTTTCCCGACCATTATATGCTGCGTCCTGCATATCATTGGCTGCAGTATATACTTCATTTGCCTGATTATTTAATTCATGCATAAATTGCTCTAATTCATTCATTTTTTGTAATGCTAGCTTCATTCTTTTAATTGTAATATCACTGTCATTTGCAATGTCTCGTGTATTGTTAGATATTTCATCAATTGCTCTAGCGTTTTCATCTGCTAACGCCATCAGTTCTTCTGAGCTGCCAGATACATTTAATGAAAGCTCTGAAACTTTTTTTACTAAGCTAGCGATTGATTCAATTAGTATATTTGTAGAATTGGCAATTTGTGCAAACTCATCTTTTGTTTTAACATTAACTCGTTTTGTTAAATCTCCACCAGCTTTTGCGATTTCTAATATAGATTGATTAATTTTAAATGTGTTTTTCCGAATGGTTGAAAATAAAATAAATCCAAATATAATAGTTAAAATGATAGCAACAGCTGTTAATACAGCAAACGTGATGCGAGAGAGATTTGCAAATGTTTCAAGCTCCTTAAGTGTTTCAGCGTTTTTTGCATCAAGCAGTCCGACTAATTGCTCTGTATAAGTGTCAATATAGCTTTTTATACTACCTGCATCGTTAAATTCAAGTAATTTTCGAGCATTTTCAAAGTCATGGTTTTGTCTTGTATCAATTACACCGGCTGAATAATTCATATAAATTGAGTAATACTGTGAAATTAAACTTAGTAGATTTTGTTCATCAGGTCGGTTTTCATATATACTTTGAAGTTCTTCAAAACTATTATTCAAGCGATCTTTTACTTCATAATAGGCAGTTAGAGTTTCATCACTTCCATTAATGATGAATTCCTGCTCATAGTTCGTAAGTTTTGCTATATCGTTTGCTAAACTATTTATTTGAACTTGTTCCTTTAAATTTTCATCCGCGAAATTACTTAAACTTTGTTGTAATTTAGTAATGTTTATATAAGATAATAGTTGGATGGTTAAAATGATACAAATTAAAAATGCAAAAATGATTAATACTCGACCCCGAATTAAATGATAGAATCGAGTTTTTTTGGCGGGATTTTTAAATTTTTTAGTTTTCTTTATTGGTTTGATTTGTGGATTTTTCTTTTTTATCAAATGAGGTCACCTTCTTTTGTTGGAATGTTCAGTATTTTTAAATTTTACATTATTTACATGTAATTATCTATATTATTTGAAAATTGTTTATATTGGAATTTTTATTTTAATAGTTAGGAGAATTAATATGCAAAAAAGTTTTTATCAATTTGTTCTTACATATAGAGGAGGGGATTGGTCTGATCGAAAATCAAGATTTGCAGAAAGTGCATTTATGGATCATGGTTTTCCTAAGACGAGTACTTCTTTTGAGGAATTATCAAGTTATATTGAAACGCAAGCAGATGAATTTTTATCCACTTCTGCATTTGATGAATTGTGGGAATTATATAGACTGAAGTTCTACTAATAGTGGGTTTAGTAATATAATATTACGATTTTATTATACCCTTTACATTGCACATTGAAGGAAAAGAAAGTATATTTTAAGATGAGATAAATTCTTTATGAGGAAATTTATTAGAATTTAAATGAAATGTTAGAAAGAGGGATTTGATGAGCATTCATATTAATGCAAAACAAGGAGAAATTGCAGAAATTATATTATTACCCGGAGATCCGCTTCGTGCAAAATATATTGCTGAGAATTTTTTAGAAAATGTTACTTGTTATAATGAAGTACGTAATATGTTTGGTTTTACTGGAACATATAAAGGGAAGAGAGTTTCTGTTCAAGGGACAGGGATGGGCGTGCCCTCCATTTCGATCTATACAACAGAGTTAATGCAGGAGTATGGTGTTCAAAAGCTTATTCGTGTAGGTACATGCGGTGCGATCCAAAAAGATGTAAAAGTACGTGATGTAATCCTTGCTCAAGCAGCATCAACTGATTCAAAGATGAACGAAATCATCTTTAACGGTATCGACTATGCACCAACTGCTGATTTTGATTTACTTTTAAAAGCATATAATGCAGGCGTAAATGCCGGCTTGAATTTAAAAGTAGGTAATATTTTCACGGCGGATATGTTCTACTCTGAAGAAAATCAAAACGAGAAACTAGCTCGTTATGGCGTCTTAGCTGTAGAAATGGAATCAGCTGCTCTATATACACTAGCTGCAAAATTTGGACGTCAAGCACTTTCAGTATTAACAGTATCTGATCATATTTTAACTGGAGAAGCAACGACATCTGAAGAAAGACAAACAACATTCAATGATATGATTGTTGTTGCATTAGAGGCGGCAATCCAAGACTAGTTGAAATACCAACGTTTTTGAAGGGTATTAATAATGTTAAATAGGGCAAGTGACCAGAAGGCGACCAAAGTATTTCGTCAAAAAGGTCACTTGCTTTTGCTTTTTTTAGTTAAGTGACTAGTAGTGTGTAATGTTGTTTAATGTCAGCATGTCCTAATTGCTCATGCATGATTTTAAAGTTACGTTTTTACTAAACATGTATGAGACGTAAGTATACCTTAAACTTTTTGTAAGTTATGTCGTTACACAATTTCTTTCCATCGATTTGAAAAGCTATCAGGATGAGAAGGGAATCCGTTAATCTTTACAAAAAGTAAAATAATTTGATCACCATTATTATCCAACATCGGTCGCCATGCTGCTCCCATCTTTAAAGGTAGCTTTTAACTCTTTTTCTTTTATTTCATTTCCTTCATTTAAAAATCTTCTATTCTCTTCTTTTACAACTAAATAAAAATATAGCGCCCTAAATTAAGCGCTATAAATACTTCTGAACTGTGTTGATACTAGATTTTTAAAATGAGGTTTGATTACAAAATCTGTTGCCCCATTTTGCATTGCTTCAGTAATTAACAGTTGTTGGCCCATAGCTGAACACATGATTACTTTTGCTTTGGCATCGATTTTAATAATTTCTTTTAACGTGTCGATACCACTTAGACTTGGCATTGTTATATCCATTAGAACTAAATTAGGAGAGAATTCCTTGTACATTTGAATAGCATCATTTCCGTTATTAGCTTCAATAAAATTAACGTTTATACTTTCTTTAATAATTTTCGTTAGCCAAGTTCGCATAAAGTTTGAATCATCAACGAGCAAGATTAATTTTTCCACTATTTGAACACCTTTTCTGTAGATTAGGCAAATCAGAAAGGGTTACTTATAAGTTGTAATTATGATTGCAACCCGGCTGCCATGACGTATATACGTTTTAGGCCCGTGGCTTTGCGTCTTTTACTTTCGTAAAATTTGCCCAACAATGATACTATCACATTTTGTTTGATATGTAAAAATATGTTGGATTAGGTTGTTTCGCAACTAGAGGCTAGTAATTGGACACAGAAAAAAAGGAACGCACAAGCTTAAAAACTGAAGCATTTAAAAAAGAGCACTTTTTCAGTGCTCTCCAATACTAACGTCGATGTTCTACTAGGTCAATGGCACCTAACACAATGTGAGCTAACCCGAATCCAAAGACAGTGTTTGCAATCATTTTGTTAGAACCATGCTTTTGTTTCATTGCATACCCAGCAATAGTAACAGCCGAGCCTAGTACAGTTGGGATTAAACCTTCACGAAAATTCATACGATATCCCTCCATCTATGTTAGTTGGCGTAATTACACCGTTAATATTGTTCCTAAAAAGTAAAAGGATATGCATGACAGAAGATGGTATTGAATTTATTGATTATTTTACTGACGAATTTTCAAATTAGATGCAACTATACTAGAGATAGGGTGTTTTTTAAAGAGGATATCATCAAACGTAAAATGAAATGGATAGCAAAGCTAAAAGTAGGTCACATCCTCACGGAAATGACTGATGATGACATATTAGAATATCTTTAATGGAAAATAAATGTATAATAACAGACAACCGAAAAGAGTTGTCTGTTATTAAAAATGGTGACCAATGAGTGAACAAATCGTAAAAGTTTGATGGATTTACGTGTTTTTTATGAAAGCTATTTATAGTTTTAACTTTAGAAAATCTTGCAAAATCAAGCTTTTTAGAGTATCTTAAACCTACTGACAGTTTCCAACATTCAATGATAGATTGTTGTTGCATTAGAGGCGGCAATTCAAGACTAGTTCAGACTAGTGATTTAAAATCTTTAACAAAAAATTCAAACCGTATTGAATAGTCTAACGGAGTAAGACTGTCTATCATTTGGCAGTCTTTTCTTTTCGTAAGAATGCGAAACTGTTAATATGTAAATAACGTCTAATTAGTAACCGTATATGAGAGTGGTGAATTGAAATGGAAGAACAAAATCAACAAGAGAATTCTCGCATCGAGAATGAAAGGGAGCAAGTAGAACAATCAGAAAAACCAGCAAAGAAATTTATCCAAATTAAACCATTTACATTCATAATGCTAATGTTTATAACTATTCTTTTAACTGCAGGATTAACAATTTTTGCTTTAACATTCGGTGAAGAAAAGGTTGTCGAAGTTGTTAAACCTGTTGAAAGAGAAGAGTTTTCAAAATTATATGAAGCATACGATGAATTAAAAGAGAGATATTATATTGAACTTGATGATGAAACCATCATATATGGTGCAATAAATGGGATGTTCGATGCATTAGGTGATCCGTATTCTGATTACATGAACAAAGAAGAAGCAGCGCATTTCAATTCAGATCTTTCTTCGAGTTTCCAAGGTATTGGTGCAGAAATTCAAGAACGTAATGGCAATATTGTCGTCGTATCACCAATTAAAAATTCTCCAGCAGAAAAAGCGGGAATTCAACCGGAAGATATAATTCTTCTAGTCGATGGAGAAAGTGTTCAAGGAATGAGCGCGACTGAAGCTGTGTTACTTATACGTGGTGAAAAAGGAACACCGGTTACGTTAACGATTCAACGAGGTTCAAGTGAAAATCTTATTGAAGTGAAAATTATTCGTGATGAGATTCCTATAGAAACCGTGTACGGTGAAATGGGTGAAGATAAAATAGCCCATATTCAAATTACATCTTTTAGCGAACAAACTTATAAAGAATTAACGAATATTCTTGAACAGTTTGAAAAGGATGGAATGAAGAGCATAGTTCTTGATGTCCGTCAAAACCCAGGTGGATATTTAACTTCTGCCATCGATATTGCTAACTTATTTGTAGAAGAAGGTAAACCAATTGTTCAATTACAAGAACGTGAAGGGGAGCCCCAAGTAATATTGTCTGATGGAAGGGAGAAATATGATTTACCAATTGTTGTTTTAATTGATAACGGTAGTGCTTCTGCATCTGAAATTTTAGCTGGTGCTTTAAGTGAATCGGATGATGCTACTATTGTTGGGTTAAAATCATTTGGTAAAGGGACTGTTCAAACAGTTAAAAACCTACCTGATGGGTCAAACCTAAAGTATACTAACGGGAAATGGCTTACACCTAATGGTAACTGGATAAATGAAAAAGGAATTGAACCGGATGTTGTTGTCGATTATCCGGAATATGCAAAACTAACATATATTGACCCTGCAACTGAGCTAAAGGTTGGAAATGAGTCGATTACAGTTAACAACGCAGAAAAGATGTTAGATGCATTAGGTTATGATGTTGGCACAATTGATAACTCATATGATGATGATACTGTAGCAGCTGTTGAACAATTCCAAGAAGATAAGGATCTTAATCTAACGGGTGTAATTGCTGGTGAAACAACGTATGCGTTAATGGATGCCTTAAGAGCAAAAATTGAAAATGAAGATCCACATATTTTAAAAGCTCATGAACTATTAAAAGAACAGTTAGAGAAAAGTGATAGTAAGGCAGATCAAGAGTAGACGATATTTTAAAGGAGCTGTATTGTTCGAAACTAGAACATTTTACAGCTCTTTTTCTATAAAGGGAGCAGATGATAAAATATGAAAGATGTTTATTTATTTAGTGGCTTTTTAGGAAGCGGAAAAACCTCCATGCTAACGAATGTCATTAAACAATTAAAGGAAAAAAATTTGAAGCCTGCTGTTATTATGAATGAATTAGGGAAATTACCCTTTGATTCTCAAGCGGTAGAAGATGATATTCCTCTAAAAGAAATGCTAGAAGGTTGTATCTGTTGTTCAGGTAGTGAAAAGACCGAGGCACAAATTCAAACATTATTAGTAAATGAGGATTTTGACGTATTAATCATAGAGACAACAGGAGCAGCACATCCTGTAGAAGCTTTAGATGCGGTTTATTCGCCCCTTTTTGCTGATCAATTGAATATTAAAGGGATTGTTACTGTGGCAGATAGTAAACTTTGGCTAGAACGAGAAAGTTTAACACCACAAGTTAGAAGCCTGTTTCTTGAGCAAATAAGACATGCCCATTTGTTACTAGCGAATAAAATGGACTTACTTTCAGCATCTGAACAAGCTAAGGTCGTTTTTGAAATGCAAGGGATAAATCCGCATGCATTCATATTACAAACTACAAATGGTCAAGTCTCATATAAGTTATTAGAGAGCCTTCAAGCAACTTCAAGGATTTCAAAAGATAATATACATTCTGCGAAAATCGGACAGCACTTACATTTAAGCTCTCGTCTAATAGAGTTTCACAAGTCCTATACACAACAACAAATTGAAGATTGGATAAAGACTCTTCCAGCTACTGTTTATAGAATAAAAGGTTATATCCCTATTGAAGGTGTAAAAAATCCAATGCTCTTTCAATATGCGTACGGTTTAGTACAGTGGCTCCCAGAGTATATTAAAATGCCTGCAAAGATTGTGCTCATTGGAGAAAATGTAGATGAGATTAAGATCATTGGAGAGTGATTTTAGTTTAACGCTTACTACATTAAGTACAGTTGGTAAGTAACATTTATTTCGATGAATTTTTATTGTCGTATTTAACTATGTTAAAATCGTTTTGAATAGGCTACATGTAATGGAGTATTTAAGCATAGATAACTATAGTGAATTTTTTGTTCATTCAATGGAGAGTTTTACACGGAATAGGAGAATAACTGTGAATCAAAAATCAATTATTTTAACAGGAGGGGGAACTGCCGGGCATGTTTCCTTAAATCAGGCAATTATCCCTTCCTTATTAAAAGAAGGTTATAAAGTACATTATATTGGCTCCCATGATGGAATCGAGAAAGAAATTATAACAGAAAGCTTTCCTAGTATACCATATCATGGTATATCAAGCGGGAAGCTCCGTCGTTACTTTTCAATGAAAAATTTTACAGATCCATTTAAAGTTATTGCAGGTGTGATGCAAGCTTTATCGATTATACGAAAAATCAAACCGTCTATTATCTTTTCAAAAGGTGGCTTTGTATCAGTACCTGTTGTGATTGCTGCAAAATTAGCTAAGATCCCTGTTGTGATTCATGAATCGGATGTAACACCTGGTCTTGCCAATAAGCTTGCATTGCCATTTGCATCCCATGTATTTACAATATTTCAGGATACATTAAAATATTTACCTGAAAATAAAGCTACATGTACTGGTTCAATTGTTAGACAAGAACTATTTGAAGGAAATAAAAGTGCTGGCATTGAAAGCTGTGGCTTTGATAATAGTAAATCTGTGTTATTAGTAATGGGTGGAAGTTTAGGGTCAGTCGTTTTAAATGATGCACTTAGAAGTAACCTTCCTGAACTACTAGTGGATTACAACATTATTCACCTTTGCGGAAAAGGAAATGTAGATAAATCCCTTGATAGTTTAAAAGGCTATAAGCAATTTGATTATGTTACAACTGAGTTGCCAAACTTATTGCATGCTGCTGATTTAATCGTTTCGCGCGCGGGTTCGAATTCTATTTATGAATTTTTAGCGTTGAAAAAACCAATGCTTTTAATTCCTCTTTCGGCATCAAAAAGTAGAGGAGATCAAATCTTAAATGCAAGGATTTTTGAAAAGCTAGGTTATGCAATAGTATTAGAAGAAGAGGAACTAACGAAAAATACGTTTTTAAAATCGATTAAACGATTAATTACACAAAAAACAGATATGATAAGAACAATGGAGAATGCAGAACGTCCGAAAACTCCGGATGAAATGGTTCAGTTAATTTTGCAATTTGAAAAATAAAAAGTCGACAAAATCTTTTTAGATTTTGTCGACTTTCTTTTTACATTACATTGCCTGTTCTTCTTCGTTCGTTTTCTCATTTGCAGTTACCAAATAGAATAAATCTTTTGGAATTTTATATAAATCGTATTTTCTTTCACCAGCATTTATTTCATCAAAAAGAGCTGGGTGACATTCGTTTGCCTCTATAACATAGGGTAACTTCATGGAGGCGCGCTTTGATTTTTCATTTTCTTTACGGATTCTTAAGAACACTGTGTGAATTTGATGTTCAAAGAATAGTTCAGTTAGAAATAGCTTCTTTGCTAACTGATTATAGCCTTTGCCTTGGTAAGGGGCACCGATCCACGTACCTAAAAATCCAGCACCATCCTGAATATCGAAGAGACTAATTGTGCCAATTGGTTGACCCCAATCATCTGTAATTGTTCGGGAGATTGTTTTACCTAATTGCTCTTCCTCGATTAATTGTTTAGTCATAAACATATATTCTTCAGCTGAAGTAGCTTTTTGACGAACATATGGGAAAACAGATGGATGACTCATTAATTGATATAATTCGTTTGTTTCTGAGAGTTCACGATGTTTTAACATGTTAAACGCCTCCTTTTTAGGATAGTTGCAAGCCAAAAAACATAAATCACAAGGCAACAGTTTTTACAAAATAGAAAATTAAACCTAAAAAAAACCAGGCGTTCAACAACGGAGAATTTATCTCTTCGTTTTCCCTGAGTTTTACTTAGAACATCATAAAATGTAATTGTAAAAGTATCATATAATATAACTATAATTTTTTGCAATGGAAAAGTATTAAATTTTTTTTGTATTCTTTGTGATCAAATGTAAAAATTGTAAACGGCCAAAATAAAAAACTATTAACCATAGCCAAATTTCTTATATAATCAATGTTACAGGAAGGAGAGATGCAGTATGGAGAGAACTTTTAGTAAAGTACATGGCTCTGGAAATACCTTTTATTTATATGAAACAAATGATGAAACCGAACAAGACTGGGTAGCTCTAACGAGATGGTTATGTGATAAAGAAAATGAGGGGGGAGCAGACGGCTTATTACTAGTGTTACCTTCTATAAAAGCAGAAGCTAAAATGAGAGTAATAAATGCTGACGGATCAGAAGCTTCTATGTGTGGTAATGGTTTGCGATGTGTTGCAAGACATGTATGTGAAAAACTAGGCGTAGATGAAGCAATCATAGAAACGATGAAAGCCGATTTAAAGGTGAAAAAAGAGAAATCAATTTACGGAAGTATACCAACCTATGCAGTTGAAATATCACCCGTATCTTTCGAATTAGAAAGTTTACCTATGGAATATCACAATCAAACGGAAATACAAAATCAAATCATACAAGAATTTTCACCGACGATTCATTATACTGCCGTTTCAGTTCCAAATCCACATTTAATAGGGATTGTTGATGAGCAATTTATTTCTGATAATTCACATCAGTTATCTTTAGCAGAACTATTAAATGGTGAAAATGAATTTTGTTCAGACGGCGTAAATGTAAGTTATGCATATCCGATGAAAAATGACACTATTTTTGTTCGCACTTTTGAACGAGGTGTAGGTTTTACAAATGCTTGTGGGACAGCGATGACAGCATCTGCATTAGTTGCAAAATTAAACAATATTGTAGATAGCGAAATGGTCACAGTATTTAATCCTGGGGGATTCGTGAAATGTAATGTGATTGAGGAAAATGGAGAATACTATTTAACGTTAATCGGAAATGCAACAGTCATTTGTACATACGTTATAAAAATGGAAAATAACCAATATGAATTCGTTGGTAAAGAAGATACAAATGAACAATTGCAGTATGAAAAATGTATGGAAATCGTTAAACAAGAAACTGCATCTTTCTTGTCTTAAATTATGGCTAAATAATCTGTTTTATGTATTATAGAAGAAAAATTATTAGTGAATTTTAAAATAAGTCATTTTAATGAATACTTCATATTTTTAAAGGGTTACATTTTAAGTTAAACTTAAAGTGTAACTCTTTTTGTTAGTTTTTGGTTATGTTCTAGTCGTGTTTTTACGGAAGGTGAAAAGATGAAGAAAAAAATTTTACTAATAGAAGACGAAAAGAATATTGCTCGTTTTATTGAACTTGAGCTACAACATGAACAATTTGATGTAACAGTATCCTATGATGGACGAGAAGGGTTAAGCAAAGCATTAGAAGATAGCTTTGACTGTATTTTACTGGATGTCATGCTCCCTAAATTAAATGGACTAGAGGTTTGCAGAAGAATTCGAGCGAATAAAGATGTTCCGATTATTTTACTAACAGCGCGTGATGAAGTCATGGATCGAGTAGCTGGTTTAGATGCAGGGGCAGATGATTATATAGTAAAGCCCTTCGCTATTGAAGAATTGCTAGCTAGAATTCGTTCTATTTTTCGGAGAGTGAATAATCAACAAGTATTACATAATGATAATATTGAAGTTCGTGATATAAAGATAAACCCGAACTCCTATGAAGTATATTTTAAAAATAAGAAACTAGATTTAACAAAAACGGAATATGATTTATTAAAACTTTTGTGTGAAAATAAAAATCGTGTATGTACAAGAGAACTGATATTACAAAACATCTGGGGATATGAGTCTGAAGTGGAAACAAATGTTGTCGATGTATATATTCGTCATTTAAGAGCTAAGTTAAAAACGGATGGAGAACTAATTATCGAAACAGTTCGAGGCGTTGGGTATGTGGTAAGAGAATGAAAAAATTAAAAAATTATTTTTTAAACCTTTCTTTAAAGAAAAAATGGACCCTATCAGCTTCGTTAATTATTTTTATTAGTTTTGCTTGTATCTGTGTAGTGATCTATTTTGCTTTATACACGTGGCTTTATAATAATGAACAAAATAATGCCTTAAGAACGGTGGATGATTTATCTTCCTTTTTTAATTCACAAGATGGTTCTATAACGATTCATGAATTCCAAGAAAATGCTGGTTTAATGAAATCCATCATTAACCAAAATCAAACCGTTCGTATTTTTAATTTGGATGGCTATGAAGTATTACGTATTAATAATGAATCACCGGCAGCTCAAATAAATGTATCCTATGATGAATTAGTGAAAACCTATGTTACAAAAGTGAAAGTAGAAGGAAATGACGTTATTGCTATTAGTCGTGTTGTACATATTGGACAGTTTCACGGATATATGCAGTTAATTCATCCATTAAAAAGCTTTCAATCCATGATGCAATATGTACTGACAGCTATGCTAATAGCTGGTTTTGGAGCAATACTACTAGCTGGATTAGTTAGTTCATATTTATCAAAGTTATTATTAAAACCATTAGGGGATCTACGTGATTCGATGCAATCTGTAAAAGAAAAAGGTTTTGAAGAAAGGATTAAGTTTACCTATCAAATAGATGACGAAATAGGAGACTTACTTAAAATTTATCAATCAATGATTGATGAGCTTCAAGTATCCTTTGCAAAACAGCAACAATTTGTTTCTGATGCATCCCATGAACTACGTACGCCTATTCAAGCGATCGAAGGTCATTTATCTTTAATTAAAAGATGGGGGAAAAGTGACCCTGAAATAATGGAGGAATCTTTAAATACTTCTATTAAAGAGGTTCAAAGGATGAAGAAAATGATTGAAGAATTATTGGATTTGGCTCGTAGAGAGGAGAAAGACATTGAAGCAATTGCAAATATTGAAAAGGTATTACAGTCTGTTCAAGAGGAATTGCTTATCATTTATAGGGACTCAGAAATCCAATTGAATTTCATAGGAGACCCTAAACCAGTTGCGATTACTGAAAATGCACTTGCACAAATAATACGGAATATAATAGAAAATGGTATACGTTATAACGATAAAAAACCTATTATCCAAGTACAAGTTAATTTTTTAACGGAGAATACTTTTTTAACTATTAAAGATAATGGGATAGGCATATCTCAGAATAATATTCAGAAGATTTTTGACCGATTTTTTAGAGTGGATGATTCAAGAGAGGCCGTTGGAGGTGGTACAGGGTTAGGCTTAAGTATAACTAAAATGCTAGCAGATAAATATGATATAGAGATGGATGTATCCAGTGAAATTGGAGAAGGCACAACCTTTATTTTACGTTTTCCTAACTGAAAATTTATTATTTTGTAAAAAGTTTTATGTTTTTTCTATTAGTTAACTAAAATTTTTGCTAAATTTTTTAAAAATAGTTGTATTTTTTGTGAAGAGTAGTAAGATTAAAATGGAAAAATAACGTTCATCATTAGAAACAATTCCATTTACTTATTAAATTGATTTAAATTATAAATTGTTGATACATGATGATATTTGTTATAAATAAATAGAAACAATGGAACTGCCGTGTGGCAAAATTTTGGAGGTTATTCTCATGTCGAACAATGTATTAACTGCTGGTTCCCCTTGGTCAGCGTTTTCTGGTCCTAACTTAGGGTATGTAATGGAACAATACGACCTTTACCTACAATCACCCGAAGCTGTAGATCCAGAATTAGTAGCACTATTCCAACAATTTGGATCACCAATGATAGAAGGCGATTATACAGTAGCTGAAGGAGTTACTGGTGATGTACAGCCGGGCAACATGAAAAAAGTATTTGCTGCTGTTCAACTTGCAGATGCAATTCGTTCTTTTGGTCATTTGGCTGCAGATGTTTATCCTTTAAAAGATCGTAAACTTGATACTTCAAAAATTGAACTAAGTACTTACGGATTAACTGAGGCTGACCTAACATTATTACCGGCTTCAATATTCTTTACTATTCCGCCTGCAAGCGTTTCCAATGGAAAGCAAGCGATTGATTTCTTACGTTCAATTTACACTGATAAAATTGGTTTCGAATATGGCCATGTTGAAAATAAAAATGAACGCGAATGGATTCAAGCAAAAATTGAATCTGGAGCATTAAAACAAAGCTTAACTATTGAAGAGAAAAAAGCGGTATTAGAAAGACTTACTCGTGTTGAAGATTTTGAAAAATTTATTCACAAAACATTTGTAGGACAAAAACGTTTCTCTATAGAAGGTTTAGACGCATTAGTTGTTTTACTTGATGAACTTGTGAAAAATGCTGACGAAGAAAAAATGCGATTCTTACAAATTGGCATGGCACACCGTGGACGTTTAAATGTATTAACTCATGTAGTGAATAAACCATATGACATGATGTTTGCTGATTTTGCACATGTTCCAAACGACTATTTCTTCCCAGAAGATGGCTCTCTTGAAATTTCAAAAGGCTGGACTGGTGATGTGAAGTACCATATGGGTGCTACACATACTAAAAAGTCAGGATTAAAAGTGAAATTGGCATACAACCCATCGCATTTAGAAGTAGTTAGCCCGGTTATTACTGGTTCTACACGTGCAGCTCAAGAAGATACATCAAATCCAGGTATGCCAAAATTTGAACCTAAAAAGGCATTAGCCGTATTAGTTCATGGAGATGCTGCGTTTGCTGGTGAAGGAATCGTTCAAGAAACATTTAACTATGCGAATACGAATGGTTTCTCTACTGGTGGTTCTATCCATATTATTTCAAATAATATGATAGGATTTACAACTGAACACTTTGACTCTCGTTCAACTCAGTACTCTTCTGATGTAGCAAAAGGATATGGTATTCCGATTATTCATGTAAATGCCGATGATCCTGAAGCCGTTATTCAAGTAGCGAGATTAGCTTTCGAATATCGTCAATTGTTTGGCAAAGACATTTTAATAGATTTAATTGGATATCGTCGTTTCGGTCATAATGAAACGGATGATCCAACTGTAACAAATCCTTTAACATATTTAATCGTTTCCAAACATCCTACTGTTCGTGATCTTTATGGTAAACGATTAGTAGAAGAAGGTATTGTTTCAGAAGAAGAAGTATCTAAAATTGACAATGAAATCTATGCTCAAATGCAAAGTTCTTACGATCACGTTAAAAAAGTAGGTTCAGAAAAAGGTCACTTTGAGATTGAGATGCCAGAAGCTGTTAAAAATAATTATCCTGAAGTAGAAACTGGAGTTTCTAAAGAAGAATTAATTCAAATCAACAATGATTTATTAAATTGGCCAGAAGGTTTTGAACCTCAAAGCAAGCTTGCGAGAATTTTAAATAAACGTGTTGAAGCTATTGAAACTGGTAAAATGGATTGGGGTCACGCAGAAACTTTAGCATTTGCTGCTATTTTAAAAGATGGCAATCCAATCAGAATTAGCGGTCAAGATGCACAACGTGGTACATTCTCACAAAGACATTTAGTTCTACATGATAAAAATAATGGAGCAGAACATACACCATTACATCATGTAAAAGGAGCAAAGGCTTCATTTGCTGTTTATAATTCACCATTAACTGAAACAGCGATTGTAGGGTTTGAGTATGGTTATAATTTAGAAAATGATAACGCACTTACTATTTGGGAAGGTCAATTTGGTGACTTTGCTAATATGGCTCAAGTGATGTTTGATAATTTCATCTCATCGGCACGTTCTAAATGGGGGCAAAAGTCTGGATTAGTATTATTACTACCAAATGGTATGGAAGGTCAAGGTCCTGAACACTCATCTGCTCGTGTTGAAAGGTATTTACAATTATCTGCTGAAAATAACTGGATAGTTGCAAACTGTTCAAACGCTGCAAACTACTTCCATTTATTACGCAGACAAGCGAAAATGTTAGGTACTGAAGCAATTCGACCTTTAGTAGTTGTTACTCCTAAATCATTGTTACGCCATCCTTTAGCAGCTGCAACTATTGAAGATTTATCAGAAGGTAAATTCCAAGAAGTTATTGAACAACCTGGTTTAGGTAAAAACGTGAAAAAGGTAGAACGTATTTTACTTGGTTCTGGTAAAGTGACAATTGATTTAGCCGAACATGTTAAAGATGGAAAAGGATTTGAAGATACACACATTTTACGTGTGGAGGAAGTATATCCATTCCCATCTAAAAAATTATCGGAAATCATTGCAAGATACCCAAATGTAAAAGAAATTAGATGGGTACAAGAAGAACCTAAAAATCAAGGTCCTTGGAAATATGTATTAGAATACTTATTAGAAATTGCAGATGGTAAGAAAATCAAATATGTAGGACGTCCAGAAATGTCTTCAACATCTGAAGGTGATATGGATTCTCATAAAATTGCTCAAGCTAAAGTTATTGAAGATGCTTTTGCAGAATAATTAAAAAGTAAGTTAATCATAGCTACTTACTATACTTCAAAGTAAGTAGCTATGCCATGTATGTTTAGATTGTACATACATGATATATAAAGGAGGATATGGTTGTGGCTGAAATTAAAGTCCCTGAATTAGCAGAATCGATTACAGAAGGAACAATTGCCCAATGGGTTAAAAAAGTAGGAGATCGCGTAGAAAAAGGCGAATTCATCGTTGAATTAGAAACGGATAAAGTAAATGCTGAAATTATTTCAGAAGAGGCTGGAGTATTGACTCAAGTTCTTGCTGAAGAAGGCGATACAGTTCTTGTAGGCCAAGTAATTGCTATTGTTGAAGCAGGAGAAGGCGCAGCGCCAGCACCTGCTGCTCAAGAAGCTCCAAAAGCTGAAGCGGCTCCTGCACCAACTCAAGCTGCAGCACCAGCGCCGGCACCTGTTGCAACTCCAGTTGTAGAAGAAACTTCAAATGAACGCGTTGTTGCTTCACCAGCAGCACGTAAATTAGCACGCGAAAAAGGTATTGATTTAGCATCAATCTCACCGGTTGATCCACAAGGTCGCGTACGTGTACAAGATGTAGCAGCTCATGGTACAGCTCCTGTAGCAGCACCAACAGCAGCTCCAGTAGTACCTACAACAGGTGGACCAGTAGTATTTACACCAGCGGCAAACTCTGACCGTGTAACAATTGAAAAAATGAGTCGTCGTCGTCAAACTATTGCTAAACGTTTATTAGAAGTTAAACAATCAACTGCAATGTTAACAACATTCAACGAAATAGACATGACAAACATTATGGCTTTACGTAAACGTAAACAAGAAGAGTTCGTAAAAGCAAACGATATCAAACTTGGTTTCATGTCATTCTTCACAAAAGCGGTTGTTGCAGCACTTAAAAAATATCCATACGTTAACGCACAAATCGTTGGAGATGAAATTCACCTAAACAACTTCTTCGACATCGGTATCGCTGTTTCAACTGAAGAAGGTTTAGTTGTACCAGTAGTTCGAGATGCAAATGCTAAAAACTTCGCAGAAATCGAAAAAGATATTGCTGAATTAGCGAAAAAAGCTCGCGATAAAAAATTGGGATTAAACGACATGGCTGGTGGTTCATTCACAATTACAAACGGTGGTGTATTCGGTTCATTAATGTCAACACCAATTATGAACGGTACACAAGCTGGTATCCTAGGTATGCATTCAATTGTAAACCGTCCAGTTGCTGTAAATGGTGAAGTGCAAATCCGCCCAATGATGTATGTGGCATTATCTTATGATCACCGAATTATCGATGGTAAAGATTCTGTTGGATTCTTAAAAACAGTAAAAGAATTAATTGAAAACCCTGAAGACTTACTATTAAATTCTTAATTTAAATAAAAAGTCTAGTGAGTTTTGCTCGCTAGACTTTTTTAATGAAATTTGATTGTAGAAATAGCTTGAAACTATAGTTAGTATATACTAGGAACATTTCAATAGAAACAATTTTCTGACAAATCAGATAATAATATGATATTTTTTCGTTGACATATACTATATATATATCGTAAACTATTGAATGTAATTTAATATAAACCTCACTTGTAAGATTCTTGTGAGGTAGAGGTGCAATATTTATTAGTTTTTCATGGAGTTTGAGCGAACAATGAAGTGAAAAAGAAGGAAATATTGCCGAAGTGTGAAGTTTCTGCTCAGGGCTTTATGCTGGGTCTGCAGTGAATAATTGCAGGACTGTCTCAAGTTGTTTTCCCAAACGACTTGAGTTGTGCTATCTCAATCGGGAAAGTATTTGAGGATTTGGGTATTTAAAATTATGCGACCTAGATTCAACTAAGGTCGCTTTTTTTTTCTGATAATTACCCATACTAAAGACAACAAGGAGAGATTAACATGAAGAAAAAACTAACATTAATGCTATCAACATTATTTGCTATTTTCATTCTAGCGGCTTGTGGCGGGGCAAATGAATCAACAGATTCAACTAGTGATACAGAACAAAAAGACGTTTTTAAAGTAGGTCTTGAAGCAGCTTATCCTCCATTTAACTGGACACAAAAAGACGATTCTAATGGAGCGGTAAAAATTGAAGGATCTAATGAATATGCTGGAGGCTACGATGTTGAAATTGCCAAACGAGTTGCCGATGCATTAGGTAAAGAATTAGTAATTGTTAAAACAGACTGGGAAGGATTATTACCTGCATTGGATACAAAGGTAATCGATGCAATTATCGCTGGTATGAGTCCAACTGATAAACGTAAAGAAGCAATTGACTTTTCGGATAATTACTATAAAAGTGAATTTGTAATCGTAACAAAAGCAGATAGCAAATATGCGAACGCTAAGTCTTTAGAAGACTTTGCGGGTGCAAAAATCACATCACAATTAGGTACAACAAATTATGATGTAATTGATCAAATCCCGAATGTAGAAAAACAAACTGCAATGAACAATTTTACAGAAATGCGAGTAGCATTAGATACTGGTGTAATTGATGCATATGTTGCAGAGAAACCAGAAGCAATTTCGTCTACATCTGCTAACACAAATTTCGTTATGGTTGAGCTAGGAGAGTCATTTGAAGTAAATGAAGCAGATATTTCAGTAGCCGTTGGACTTCGTAAAGGTGACGAAAACCTAGAAAAAATCAATGAAGCAATCGCAGCAATTTCTGAAGAAGAACGTCAAGAATTAATGAAAGCAGCTATTGAAAATCAACCAGCTGCACAATAAATTTGGAAACTATAGTGACACTGATTGTATTACAATCAGTGTCCAACTTTAAAGCAACGTCCTGTTGTTAGGAGGATTTTTATGAGTTTAGAGGTAATACTCTCAATACTAAAGGAAAATTGGCCAAGTTATTTACATGGAGCATATATAACTTTACTAATAGCAATTTTTAGTACAATTATTGGTGCACTTATCGGATTATTTATAGGGATTATGCATACCATCCCGTTACGAAAAAAATCTTTTAAATCGTTTATTCTCAAGATATTTAATTTCATATTATCTGTGTATGTTGAAATTTTCCGTGGCACACCAATGATTGTACAAGCTGTAGTAGTTTTCTATGGAGTTGCAGCCTATGGTTTTGTAATGGATCGATTTGTAGCTGCAGTTCTAGTTGTTGCTTTAAATACAGGTGCTTATATGGCTGAATATGTTCGCGGTGGTATTGTATCAATTGACAAAGGACAATATGAAGCAGCAGAAGCAATTGGGATGAGTCATTTCCAAACAATGGTTAACGTAATTTTACCTCAAGTCGTTCGTAACATTTTACCAGCAACTGGTAACCAACTGATTATGAATATTAAAGATTCAGCTGTATTAAGTGTTATTAGTGTGACAGAATTATTCTTTGCAACGCAATCTATCATAAGTGTTAATTACAAATATGCTGAATCTTATTTAATCGCATGTGTTATGTACTTAATTATGACATTTGCTGCATCGCGTTTATTATTACTAGTAGAGAAGAAGTTAGATGGCCCAAAAGATTATAATTTCCAGCAAGAAAAAGAAGTCGCGTAAGGAGTGAAAATGATGGAAAAAATTATTGAAATACAACATTTAAAAAAATCATTTGGAAATCATGAAGTTCTACGCGATGTGAATTTTTCGGTATCAAAGGGAGAGGTAGTTTGCTTAATCGGTTCTTCCGGTTCAGGTAAATCTACACTATTACGTTGTATTAATTTACTAGAAAGTCCTTCAGGTGGAGAAATTATATATAAGGGACAAAATATTTTAAATGAAAATCACGATGTTAAACAATATCGTACTCATTTAGGCATGGTGTTCCAACAATTTAACTTATTTAATAACCATAACGTATTAAAAAACTGTGTTGTAGGTCAGCAAAAGGTTTTAAAACGTTCAAAAGAAGAAGCGGAACGTAATGCATTAAAGTATTTGGAAATTGTCGGTATGGATAAATACATAAATGCGAAACCGAGCCAATTGTCTGGTGGACAAAAACAACGTGTTGCAATCGCTCGTGCCCTTGCAATGGATCCAGACGTTATGTTATTTGATGAACCGACGTCTGCTTTAGACCCAGAGATGGTTGGAGAAGTTTTAAAAGTTATGCGAATGCTTGCAGACCAAGGAAATACGATGATTATCGTAACTCATGAAATGGAGTTTGCAAAAGAAGTATCTGACCGAATAGTGTTTATGGATAAAGGTGTAATTGTAGAAGAAGGATCACCGGATCAAGTATTAGTAAATCCAAAACACGAAAGAACGAAAGAATTCCTAAAACGTACATTAAAATAAATCTAAGACAAATTCCATGTTAAGTGGGGTTTGTCTTTTTTTATGTAGAATTACACTTTTCATGATTTCATTCGTCTATAGTTATAGAAGGAGGGGGATAATGGATAATTTATATAAAAAATACAATCGAACTATATTCAAGTACATATTTTACTTAGTACAAAATGAACCACTTGCAGAAGATTTTATGCAAGAGACGTTTTTAAAAGCGTTTAAAAGTCGTCATTCATTCCGTAAAGAATCAAACGATGAAACGTATTTGAGGAAAATCGCCCGTAATATTGTCTATGATTATTTTCGACGCAAAAAACTTATCGCTTTGTTACCTTATAGTCGACATCATGAACAATCACAGCCGGATACTGTCATGAATTATATTATACAAAACGAAGATAGGAAAGAACTTTTTGAAGCACTTAGTAAATTAAAGATAACTTATAGAGAAGTTCTTATCTTAAGAAAAATCGAGCAGTTTTCTCTAGAAGAAACCGCAGAAATATTAGGGTGGAAAATTGAAAAGGTTAAAAATACACAAAGAGCGGCATTAAAGGCATTAAAACAAGTATGGAAGGGGGTTGATGTTGTTGGAACAGAACAAATCGATATGGGAAGAATTAAATGAGCTTCCGAGGGATGAGCAAAAAGAGTATGCTAGTTGGACTGTAATCGAAAAGAAAATGAGAAAAACGAATTATTTAAAAGGATTACTTACTGGCACTATCACAGTAGCGATTTTATCACTTCTAATGATACTTATTGGAACCAACAAACAATCCGTCATTCCACAGCAAGCAGTAGACAATCCATCTCTACAATCTATCTATTTTGTAAATAACACATATTTTGACGATGATTTTAAAGTTATCCCTTCATCATTTTATAGTTTTGTTCATCAAATCAGTGATCCCAGACTTTTAAATAGCTTCGAAAGCTATTTAACTCTTATGGTACAAACAGACGAAATCCCTGAGATTTACGACTTAAATAAAGATTATGTGACCGATATTTCATTTGTGTATAGCGATGGTTCAGAAAAAAAATACAAAATGCTAGAACCAACTTTGTTTTATGATTTGGAATCGAAACGGTGGTATTCAATTGATAAGATACGTCTTAATAGTATAGATATGGATATACATGAATTATGGAGTTCTTTGAGATTCACAGGAGGATGGTGGATTTCCGCTTTAATTCTAGTTAACTCCTTGATATTACTTATTAGTGATAAAGTTATTAAACATAAATATGGCATCAAAAGAAGGATCAAATATGTTGAAAATAATTTTATCGCAAGATTATGTTTTTATGGATTATTGATACTATTGTTACTATTTTCTTTTTCTATGGTACGTTTTAATATAATAATTCACATTTTTTGGTTTTTAATGATATTGTTTATAATTGGAAGTTTAATTATTTTACTTGAGATAAAGTTTGGAAGTGGAAAAGCAAGCCTATATTCCTTGATTATTTCAAGTATTATGTTTGTTGTTGTATTTACTACCTTAATATACTCAATTTAACAAAGACAAAGTCATTTTTTGAAAGATTTTTGTCCCATTAGCTTCTTGAATTCCATTCGGAAATAATAATAAAAACAATGGCAAAGAGTATTGCAATTACAAAAAACCAACCTGGTACACCACCAAAAGCCATACAATCACCTCTAACATTATCGTAACATTTATTAATAGACTCTTCAACGAGATAGCAAGAGATAGTATGTATTTCGCAAGTAAAAATTGAGCCATTTATTAATTAAAAACTGAGCCACTTAAACCGAACTATTCTCTAGCCATTCTTTTGTATCTAATATTCGATAAGATGGTCCAACCATGTCTATCATATAAGCTCGATGTGTTAATCGATCTGTTAGAGCTGCTGTTAAAACTGGATCATGAAATATTTCTTCCCACCGATCAAATGATAAATTACTTGTAACGATGGTGGATGCTCGTCCCGCCCTAAGGGAAAGATGAGTAAATAATAACTCGGCTCCTTCTTTATCAAAGGAGATATAACCTAATTCATCAATGATTACTAAATCATATTTTTCAAACTTCAGTTCAAATGAGCGTAACGTTCTTTCAGAACGGCTCTCTTTTAACTGGTTTACTAGAGATGATACCGTTGTAAAAAATACTTTATATCCTGCCAAACAAGCTTCAATTCCTAAACCTATTGCTATATGGGTTTTACCTGTTCCAGGTGAGCCAATTAATAAGACGTTTTGTTTTTCTTGAATAAAGTCCAATTTCTTTAAATGCGGGAGGCGAGAGGCCGCATTTTGCGGTAATCTCTCAAACTCTAATTCAGTTAATAATTTCTTTTCAGGAAATTTGCGGATCGAATGCGATTCGCTTTTGCTCGCACTTCTCGATCTTCCATTTCTTGCACTAGTGCATGGTATAAGAAATCTTCTGCTGTCTGATATTGTTTCCACATATCATCATCCTGTATAAATCCCCGAATGCTTGGTAATCGAAGTTCTTTACACATCTCAATCATTTCTTGTAGCTTATCCATTAATGAAGCACCCCTGTCTTTTTCGTTTCAAATAATGCTGTTATGGCTGAAAGATTTTCGAGAGATTGGGTGGTGACCTCGTTTTTGGAATGTACAGTTTTATGGATGTATTCGCCTTGACTAGCTATGAAAATAATTTTCTCTGTTGTTATTTGAACCATAGGGTTCTTCTTAAGTTGTTCAATCGCTGCTAAGACTTTTTCCAGATTGTTATGTTCTTTTAGATAAATAAGTAACTCTAGAAAATCTCGCTCATTTCCAATATAATAATCTTTGTATAATTTTTTTATTTTTGTTGGTGCTTGACTCAAACATTCACTTTGGGCCAATGCACCTTTCTTCTTTTCAAATGTCCGTAAGTAATGATAAATATCCATTATCCATTGATGGATCTGCCAATTTCGCTTATGTGTCGCAATACAGGCATTTTCACTAAAAATAAGAATTTTTTCCGCACTCGCTTTTACTTTCACCCATTCTCCAACATGTCCTTCTGGAACAGAATAACGATTTTGTCTATAAGTAATCGTGCTATATTTGTCCACTCTAAATTCAAACAACTCAGAAGCATCAAATGGAATAATATCTGTGCTTACTTGTCTAGCAGTACGCTCTTCTAACATTAATTCATGGTGCGTTTGATTTTTCTTATAATGTTTGCGAGAGTTTAATTTCATGATGATTTCTGTTAGATAAGCCTGAGCTTCTTCTAGACTTGCAAACGTATCTCGATGGGCAAATGCTTTCCGACGGATGTATTCTACACTCCGCTCCACATGCCCCTTCTGATTTCCTTTTCTCGGTTCACATAGTCGTATTTTAAAATGATAATGCATCGATAGATTTTTCATACCATCTGTAATCTCACGTTCAGTCCCTATAAAGTTCTTTACCACTGTCCGCATATTATCGTACGTAAAAACTTCTGGTACAAAGCCTAAATAGTCAATACATTTTACATGAGCATCTTGTACGCACACCATTGTTTCAGATTCATATAAATATGCAAATCTATCATTACTATATGGTAGGGTAAATACCGCCATTGAAAGAGAACGTAATGTTTGATCAATGAATAATTTTACTTCTCCCCAGTCAAATTCAATCTCATGACCAGCAGTTGCCTTTTGACGAATAAAGACTTCTTTTTGACGTTTCTCCTCACTATTCACAAAATTTCTAACAGTGGTATAACTAATTTCAAAACCTTCATCTAATAGCTTTTCATGAATATCAATCATTTTTAGCTGTTGCTTGTGCATCTGATTTTGCCGTTTATACTCATTATCTTTTAACATTTTTCGAATACGTTTCATCACCGTAGGTGTTAATGCGCGTTTATTTCCTTTTCGTTTCTTATACGACGGAGGAGTTACATAGTTATCTGTAATAGGTAGTTCTCGAATATCTTGCTTTCTTTTTTCAAGATCCTCTTGAATATACTTTCTAACAGTATTTCGGGAAATTCCAAGCTCCTTCGCAATTTGACGTTGACTCTTATTTTCTTGATGAAAGGCAAGTAACACTTTCTGCTTCTTCTCCAATGAAATCACCTCTATACGCTCCTAACTCTATAAAGTTAGGATTATTTTCATATAAAAGTGGCTCACTTTTCAACTGCGATGGTGGCTCAGTTTTAGCTTATCAAATACAATAGTATTTCACAAATAGTTAAAAATCGTTTAAAATATGAAAGAGTATTGTAACGTATGAAAAGTTAAAGTGAGGTTATTGTAATGTTAAATTTAAAATGGAAAGATGCACCAACAATTCGTAAAGTGAAATGTGTAAATACTAATGCTGAAAAATATTTAGTATCTAATGTACTGACTGTTGGTAAAGAATATGAAGTGAAAAATGAGACAGAAGAATTTATTTTTGTTATAGATAATACTGGTAAAGTCGGCGGCTATTATAAAGATTACTTTGAATCTGTTGAATAAAATGAACTAGGATCCAAAAAGGGGAAAACCTTTTTGGATCCTTTATTTTTGAGTGAGTTTTTCCATATTTGATTCGAGTAAAAGTTGCTGTTCGTTGCTTTCAGCTTGAACACGTAAAGTTTCCTCTATCGATTCAAGTAATTTTAACTGTGTTTGTTTGAAGGAATCGATATCTTCATGGGTAATCGATTTCAATTTTTTGGAGTCCTGTGCTGATGATTGGATCATTTTTGAATTTTTCTTCATCATATCCTCTGATAAATTCATTAATCGTTTTTCTGTAATCTTCATTTGTCTTTGATTATTTATATTAACTAAAATCGATATTTGGGTTTGCCATAAAGGGATAGATGATAATACAGATGTCTGAATCTTTTCCACTAACAGTTGATTTGTTTTCTGTATCAACCGAATTTGTGGGGAAGATTGTAAGGCGATTTCTCTTGATAGCTGTAAATCATACATTCGTTTATCTATCCACTCAATTGCATTTTCTAAATCATTTAGCTTTTGCTGCTGCCATCTTTCACTATTGGAAAGCGACTCTTTTTGTAATTTAGGCAGTAGGTTTGTTATTAGGTAATGTTTTTTTATATCTAACGCGGCGATGTGAATATTGATATTGTGATAATATTCTTCATTTAAATTATATAATTTTTCGAGCATATCTAAATCAGAAAGTAGCCCTTTTTGAGCGTGTAATAATTGGATACCAAGTCGATCAATTTGTACACTTAAACGTTTGAAATGGGATATTTGTTCCTGAATTGTAGATTTTGCTCGATTAAATAATTTTGCAAAGAACCCCTTATTTTCTTCAATTAATGAATCAGGATCAATTTTTTCTAGTTGTTCAATTAACTTAAAAAGGACATCCCGGATAGGGGATGTATCATTTCTTTGCACTTGAATTAATAAATTGTTTGTAAAATGCTTTAGTTTTTGTTGTGCTTCTACACCAAATTGAAGAATGGTTTCATAATTCGTATGCTCAATTTGATTTGCTAAGTTTAAAGCAGTATTTTGGTCAGGCTCTGATAATAAATGGAATAATTTCGAATTAAATGAGTCATCAACAGTGATTAATTCATTCAATTTATTGAAAAAAGAGCTCTGTTGATTTAATTTGGTTTGTTCATTAGAGCTCTTTTGTTCTGTCATAGATTGTCACCTCTAAATGTCTTTTGGTTACGATTTTTATCATTTTCAAGTTTTGCATAATCTAATTCCATTTTTAAATTTAAAAGATCGGATTCTAAAGCCAATTTCAAATCATTTTCTAAGGTTTCATGCAAATCCTTTAATGTTTTACGTGTATCTTCAAGCGCAAGATGAATTTCCATGTCTTTTAGCTGCTGTTGAGTTAACAAAGTATATTTACTTGTTAGTTCAACGGCGGAAGGTAAGTGAGAATAGAAAAAGTCTTGTACAGAGTAAAATTTTTGAGGGGAAGTTTGTACAATGTTTACTATTCTTCTTGAAAGCTTAGTCATTTCGTTTAAAATTTTAAAAGAGCTTATTGAACGTACTCTTATATATTGTTGTGTTAATGAAAAAATATGGCCTTTTGCTTGTTTTAATTGAGTTTCAATATGTTTAAGCTCAGAACGTGATAAACCAAGTTCTTTGCTTTTTTTTGACTTTTGAATAAATTTAATGATACTGTTGCTTACAAAATAAGAGAAGATTGTAATGATAGGTACCAGTATTATTCCTAAGTCGAAATTTACTACTAATAATATAAAAGCAGTTATGCTGATTAAGAAGTTGAATGCATGTCTAGTGACGAAGTTCATTACTCCAAGCATTGTTGTACCCCCTTTAGTTCTATAGTTTAAATACGTTTAATGATGAAAAAAGTTTCATTCAGCATATGTATTCTATCTATATGTTACATCCAACGATATGTTTTTTAAAACAGAATGAAAAGAATTTTTTAAAATAAGGAGATTGGATAATAAATGATTTAAACAATATCCGTTTGCATTTTTTTAAACCCCTTCAAATCATGGAAGATTTCAATAGCAAAAGCATTACTATCAGCCTGTAAACTTATACCCTTTTGAACGAAATTGAGAAATTCTTCAATGGATTTATCTTTCCCTTCAACTTCTACTTCAATTTGCTGTTGCTCATTCAGAATACAATATCCTTTAAGACCTAGTTCGATAGCCTTTTGTTTAATGAAAAATCGATATCCTTTATCTTTAACATCTCCTAGAAATATGATATGTAATCGTTTCACCATAGGGTATCCTCCTTGATTTTGCCTATATTTTACCATGTTGTAAGGGTATTAAGATGTACATAATTCAATGTTTTGTTAAAATACAACTAGAAAGAGGGTAGGATAGTATTATGTACAAAATTATATACATGAAAGCTGATTATGAGCCTTGGTGGCAATTTGATGGCTGGGAAGAAAATATTGTAACGACTGATGTTTATGAGTCGGAAGAAGAATTCCGAGAAGCAATTGAAAAAAAGTTAACTACCTTTCATTCAAAATATCCTAATATGGAGACAAAGGATGAAAAATATTATGCATTCTGGTCAGATGAAGAGCGAGAATATTGCGAAGCATGTGATGATGATATACAAATCTATCATGGCCTCATTATTGATAAAAAATGATTTATTAAGTGAACCTTCAATTTACAGAAATCATTGAAATTTTAATTAATATTGTATAAATTTGTTTGACAATGTGTAAAATGATGGTATAATGAGAATAACAATAAAATTGCTTGACCGGATACAAATGATTCACATATTACAAAGAGTGATCGGTGTTATGTCGGTACTCTATGTAATATGTGAATTTTTTTATACGTGGAAAGCAAATTATTGTTAACTTTAATTTTTTTTTGGAGGTTTTCTTAAATGAAACAAGGTACAGTAAAATGGTTTAACTCAGAAAAAGGTTTTGGATTCATCGAAGTTGAAGGTGAAAACGACGTATTCGTACACTTCTCAGCTATCCAAGGTGAAGGTTTCAAAACTCTTGACGAAGGTCAAAAAGTGGAATTCGAAGTTGTAGATGGCAACCGTGGACCACAAGCTGCTAACGTTGTAAAACTTTAATTTTTAAAATTAAACTATATTTCGTTAATTAATCCAGAGGCATTCATTTTATATGAGTGCCTCTTTTATTTTTGGATGAATCATTTATTCGATTTTTTATTAATAATATTATTATGTAAACTTGATTCCACCAATAAAAAAACGATAGGGGAGTACCTATCGTTTTTTCATTAAACAATTCCTTGAGCTTCTTTCCATTCAAGGAATTCATCATATGTTAACTGTTTATCAAGAATTGACCCGTCATCTTGAATTTCAATGATACGGTTTGCAATTGTTTGAATAAATTGATGGTCATGAGATGTGAACAACATTGCTCCTTTAAAACGAATTAAACCTTCGTTTAATGCTTGAATAGATTCTAAGTCCAAGTGGTTTGTTGGCTCATCAAGTAATAGAACATTTGCACTAGATAACATCATTTTTGAAAGCATGCAACGTACTTTTTCGCCCCCAGAAAGAACAGAAGGGGATTTTTTCACTTCTTCACCAGAGAATAACATACGTCCTAAGAATCCGCGTAAGAAGCTTTCCGTTTCGTCTTCAGGTGAATATTGACGAAGCCATTCAACAAGTGATTTTTCGCTGCCAGTAAAATATTTATCATGATCATTTTCAAAATAGCTTTGAGATGTTGTAACACCCCATTTAAAAGTACCGCTATCTGGTTCACGTTGTTCCATTAAAATATCCATTAGCGCTGTTTTAGCATGTGGGTTACCTATTAAAGCAATTTTGTCATCCTTATTCATCATAAAACGAATATCTTTAAAAAGAATTTCGCCTTCTTGTGATGCCGTTAATCCATCGACAGTTAAAACATCGTTACCAATTTCACGACCGATTTGGAAGTTAATGAAAGGATATTTACGGCTAGATGGTCGAATATCATCAAGTTCAATTTTATCCAGCATCTTTTTACGTGAAGTTGCTTGCTTGGATTTTGATGCATTTGCGCTGAATCGTGCGATAAAGGCTTGTAATTCTTTGATTTTTTCTTCTTTTTTCGCGTTTTGGTCTTGAGCCATTTTTAGTGCAAGTTGTGAAGATTCATACCAGAAGTCATAGTTCCCAACATAAAGCTGAATTTTACCAAAATCTAAATCGGCAATATGCGTACAAACTTTATTTAAAAAGTGTCGGTCATGGGATACAACGATTACTGTGTTTTCGAAGTTAATTAAAAATTCCTCAAGCCATCCAATCGCTTTTAAGTCTAGGTGGTTCGTAGGCTCATCAAGTAATAATACATCAGGTTTTCCAAATAGAGCTTGTGCTAATAAAACCTTTACTTTATCAGAACCTTCTAGTTCAGCCATTTTTAGATAATGAAGCTCTTCACCGATACCAAGACCGTTTAATAGTGTTGCAGCTTCAGACTCTGCTTCCCAACCATTTAGTTCAGCAAATTCACCTTCAAGTTCTGCTGCACGGATACCATCTTCATCAGAAAAATCTTCTTTCATATAGATTGCGTCTTTTTCTTGTTTTACTTCATAAAGGCGTTTATTTCCCATAATCACAGTATCAAGAACATTAAATTCATCATATTCAAAGTGATTTTGTTTTAAGACTGATAAACGTTCATCTTTTCCCATTGAAACGTGACCTTCTTGAGGTTCGATTTCTCCAGATAAGATTTTTAGAAATGTTGATTTACCAGCACCATTAGCACCTATTAGGCCATAACAGTTCCCAGGTGTGAATTTAATATTTACATCTTCAAATAATTTACGATCGCCATAACGAAGACCTACATTACTAACTTGAATCATGTAAGTTCCTCCTTCATATTCATTTCATATATAAAAAAACTCCTCTATGGAGCTTCTGCTTTATATATACACATAATTAAAATTATACCATGAAGGTTTCATTTTTAAAACTAATTCATTTATAATTATCCATAACGTACGCATATAAAATATTATTTTGGGGGTGTGGGGGATGTTTTTCCCAAATAGAGTTGAAATCACAGAAGTAGGGCCTCGAGATGGTTTACAAAATGAGTCAATCCTTGTACCTACTGAAGAGAAAAAACAATTAATATATCACCTATCACAAATGGGGGTTAAACGAATTGAAACTGCATCATTTGTTCATCCGAAAGTAGTACCACAAATGGCTGATGCTGCAGAGATCGCTTCTTACTGCAATTCATTAGGTTTAACATATATAGCACTTACACCAAACATGAAATCATTGGAGCTTGCCATTCTTTCAGAAGTTCCACAAATCGCTGTTTTTGTTGGCGCTTCAGAAACATTTAATCATAAAAATATTAATCGCTCCATTGATGATTCATTAAATGAATGTACGTTAATGTTTGAAAAAGCAAAACAGCATAACAAATTTATCCGCGCATATGTTTCAATGTGTTTTAGTTGTCCTTATGAGGGTCAAATTTCTTTTGACAATGTGAAAAGGGTAGTAGAGCATTTTGTAAATCTAGGTGCAGATGAAATATCGATTGGCGATACAAATGGGCAGGCAAACCCACGTATTGTCTACGAACGGTTTAGTAAATTAAAAGAGTTGTATCCTGCAACAGAATTTGTTGCTCATTTTCACGATACAAACGGATTTGCCTATGCCAATGTTATTGCAGCACTACAAGCTGGTATTACAAAATTTGATAGTTCAATTGCTGGACTAGGTGGCTGTCCGTTTTCACCAGGTGCAACAGGGAATGTTTCTACAGAAGGTCTAGTAAAGCTGTTCCATGAAATGGGGATACAAACAGGAATAGAAACAGAAAAAATGAATGCTGCGAAACTATACGCACTTAAATTAGTTAATAAATAGGTAAATGCCTCTTGGAATTATCGTTATTCCTTGAGGCAATTTTTTATTTCCAATGATTATTAATAAGGTTCTATAATATTTGTTGGGGTTTTCAAACATTTTCACAAAAATGAAAAAGCACAGAATCGCCGATTCTTTTATACTTGAATTGACGAGAAACAAGCGAAAAGAGGCGACCTGTGCATATGTATTTTAACATGAAGATTCCAGGATTTGAAGGTGTAGAGATTCATAAAGTTGAGAATGTTGAGGATCGAATAGCATTATATGTAATGATGCCTAGGAAAGAACATAAATGTCCTGTTTGTGGAAATCTAACTTCAAAGGTTCATGATTATCGTATACAAAAGATAAAGCATTTAAAATGGTTTGAGCGGCTATCAATGATTTTTTATAAACGCCGCCGTTATGTTTGTGATTGTGGAAAGCGTTTTTCTGAAGATAATCCATTTGTGGAGAGATACCAACAATATTCGAAAGAATGGAATCAAGTAGCACGTATAAAAGCTATTAAAGGAAAAACTTTTAAGGAGACTGCTGAAGTTTTAGGGACATCAATTACAACAATTATTCGTAGGTTTGATTCTGTTTTAAATGATAAATTGGCTAATGGAGTTGAATTACCTAAGCATATCGCTATTGATGAATATAAGGGCGATACAGATGCAGGAACTTATCAGCTCATTATTGCGAATGCAGAAACACATGAACCGCTTGATATCTTACCCAACCGTCGTAAAAATACAATTAAAGATTACTTAAGAAAATTTGGTAGCTCGGTTAATGTCGTAGTGATGGATATGAACCCTCATTTTAAAGAAGCCGTTAAAAAGGCATTAAGTCGACCTGTAATCGTGGCCGATCGATTTCACTATAGTCGTTATATTTACTGGGCCTTAGACGAGGTTCGTAGAATCGTTCAGAAAGAATGGCATGCTTATGATCGCAAACAGTGTAAAAGGATGCGGCATGTATTGTATAAGAGAAAAGAGAAATTAAAGGAAAAGGATCGCTGGTACTTAAATCGTTATCTCGGAATGTCAGATGTTTTAAAACAAGCATACATACTTAAAGAAGCTTATTGTAAATGGTTAGACTGGGCCAAAAAAACGAATGACATAAAAGAAATAAAAGAAAAATTATTTGAATTCTACAAGCAGGTAGAAGAATCAAATATTCCTGCGTTTATTAAGGCAATTCAAACCTTTAAGAATTGGCAAGTAGAGATATTGAATAGCTTCAGTTACGGTTACTCTAACGGCTTTTTAGAAGGGATAAATAATAAATCGAAAGTTATTAAACGAAATGCCTACGGCTTTAAGAGATTTGAGCATTATAAAGGTAAAATATTATTAAGCAATCAATATAAAGAAATCGGTGTTCATTTAGGATGAAAAAAGGTGATGTGAAGTTCACATCACCCCAACATTTGAAATTGAACCATTAATAAAGGTATCTCTACCAGATTTCTCTCTGTCTTCTTTATAATGCTCTGGTTCTTTTAAATAGTAATCTTGATGATATTCTTCAGCGTTATAGAAGACATCTGCCTTCAAAATTTTAGTAACGATAGGCTTTTTAAATTTACCACTTTTACTTAATTCAGTTTTTGAGTTCTCAGCAATGGAACGTTGGGTTTCATTATGGTAAAATATTGCTGTTCGATATTGATCACCTCGATCATGGAATTGTCCTCCGTCATCGGTTGGATCAATTTGCATCCAATAAATATCTAAAAGTTTTTCGTACGGAAAAATTTCGGGATCAAATTCAATCTGTACTACTTCGTAATGACCAGTAGTACCCGTTTTTACTTGTTCATATGTTGGGTTTACTACAGTCCCTCCCATATAACCGGATGTAACTTTGTTTATGCCATCCCATTCAGTGAATGGTTTGACCATACACCAAAAACATCCACCTGCAAATGTTGCTTTTTCCAAAAATATTCCTCCTCTATGATTAAAATAAATAGAATTGTATCATGATAAATTTAAAAGGACAAAAACTATTACTCAAATGATAACAATAATATAAATAATTATAATCGAAAATTCTTATATAAAAGAATAAAAATAAATGGTTAATCAATAAAGGAGTATTTCTATGGAAGATCATCAACTTCATGAAACCAGAACAACAAGGAAACGACAAAAAAAACGGAAGTTTCGAAAAGGTAGAGTCTTTATCCTCTTATTTGTCTTACTTATTGCAAGTGCTGCTCTTTACATTTTTAATGAGTATCGTAGTGGTCTTGAATTAGCAAGTGAGACTAGACTTCCTGAAGAACCTTTTGTTGCTGACGAACCTATCAATAATGTTACGAATTATTTAATTATCGGAGTAGATAGTAGGGGGGAGGAAAAGTCACGTTCAGATACAATGATGCTGTTGTCTTGGGATAAATCTACTAATGAACTAAAGCTCGTATCATTTATGCGAGATATTTATGCAGAAATACCAGGATATCAATCCTATAAATTGAATACTGCTTATTTTTTAGGTGGTGTGCAATTGCTGAAAGATACTCTATCTGGAATGTTTGATATTCCTATTCATCATTATGCTTTAATTGATTTTCATAGCTTTGAATCTCTCATTGATATTTTGGCTCCAGAGGGTATTGAAATTGATGTCGAAAAAGATATGTCTGCATATATTGGTGTATCGTTATCTCAAGGTGTTCAAAAATTAAATGGCAAAGAGCTTTTAGGTTATGCAAGATTTAGACACGATGAAAAAGGGGATTTTGGTCGTGTTGAACGACAGCAAAAAGTAATTGAAGCATTAAAAAATGAATTATTATCACCAAAAAGTGTTATAAAGTTACCGAAATTAATTGGGGCTGCGCAAGGATATATAACAACGGACATGACTACAGCTGAGGAGATAAATACAGTTACTTCAATCCTACTTGGTGGAGGAGTAAAAATAGAAAAACTAACGATTCCTGTTGAAGGGACATATTCCTACGGTAGTTATCAACACGCAGGATCTGTTATTGAAATTGATATAGAGGAAAATAAAAATAAATTACATGAATTTATAAATATTGATAGTTAGAAAAGCTATATCATAGAATTTCGCATGATAAAATAATTATAGTAGAAATTTGAATTGTTTTGTGTGAGGTGGTCTTTTGGAAAGAGAGAGAGAAATCGGCAATGGAAATATACCACGAGAAAAATCAAGGTTTTTTTCAACAAAATTCATACGATTTTTAGGTGGTAAAAATCTATTATTTATTCTAATTGCATTATTATTATTAGGTTGTGTCATATTTGTTTACGATAAAATATCCTTTATATTTTATCCATTGCAAGTTCTATTTGATGTGGTGATATTACCTGGTGTACTAGCCATCATTGCATATTATTTACTTAGACCATTTCATCGTATTTTGATAAATTGGAAAGTTCCACGAGTTTGGGGAATTTTTATATTATACTTAATCGTTTTAGGACTACTGACATTACTTATCGTTGCGGTATATCCTTTCCTTCGAGATCAATTTAAAAATCTTATGCATGAATTTCCGATTTATTCAAGGTTAATCATTGAGAATACCGTTACTTTCTTGAACAATTCGAGTTTCCATGAAATTTTTGATAGATATAATTTTGATTATAATGCGATGATCACGGATTTAACTGTAAATCTTAGTACTACTATAAAAAATACTTTTTCAGCTATAGCTTCTGGTGTTGCTTCAGGTATCACAGGCTTTTTATCTAAATTAACTAGTATAATACTTTCGCTTGTTACAGTGCCTTTTATTTTATTTTATTTATTATATGAAGGTGAGAAACTTCCTAAATTTATTTTAAAAGTGTTACCACCTCGTATGAGAAATGAAGCTAGCCAAGTTATGAAAGAAGTGGATAAGCAAGTAAGCTCTTATATTCAGGGACAGATTTTGGTTTCGATCTGTATCGGCGTTATGATGACAATTGGTTTTTTAATCATCGGTTTAGATTATGCGCTAGTTCTAGGTTTCATTGCAATGATTACAAGTGTCGTGCCGTATTTAGGTCCTGTAATTGCTATCACACCAGCGATAATTATCGCTCTAGTCAACTCGCCAATTATGTTAGTTAAGCTAGTAATCGTTTGGACAGTTGTACAACTTGTAGAGGGTAAGCTTATTACACCGAATATAATGGGGAAATCATTATCAATTCACCCAATTACCATCATTTTTGTGTTATTAACCGCAGGGTCATTATTTGGTGTTGCAGGCGTAATTTTAGGTATTCCGGGATATGCAATATTAAAAGTAGTGGTATCTCATTTATATCGATTACTTAAAAAACGGTACAATCGCTACGAATCAGATCCAACTAAAAAATTTGAAGTATAAATAACCGGATTGTTTCATGGTAAGAAACAATCCGGTTTTTCTTTTTTTATTTATTAAACAGCTAAACTTTTTAATTTTTCAATGGCTTTTTTGAGTAAATCCACAGGTTGCACTAGGGCAACACGTACATAGCCTTCCCCTTCAGTACCGAATTCAGTTCCAGGTACCATAATAACTCCTGTTTGTTCGATTGCTTTAAATGCAAACGTTACACTATCCATTTTATAAGGATACTTAGCCCAAATGAACATTCCTCCATTTGATGGAGCAACATCCCAACCAAGTTCCGTTAAACCTTTCGTTAAAACTCGATGTCTTTCTGAAAATGTTTTGCGCAGTTCTGCTGTGATCTGTTCTGCATGATCAAGTGCCAAGGCAGCGGTTGATTGAATAGGATCGAAAATTCCAAAATCAAGATTTGACTTTAATTGTTGAATAATTTTAATCATCTCTGCATTACCGACAATATATGCTACACGAGCTCCTGCTAAACTGAAGCTTTTTGAAAGAGAGTTTATTTCTAATCCAACTTCTTTTGCTCCAGGTGCTTCTAAAAAAGTAATCGGTTTATCGCCAGTGAAGTAATACTCCGAATAAGCTGCATCATGTAATACGATAATGTTATATTTTTTTGCAAATTCTACAACTTCCGTAAAGTATTCAATAGAAGGTGAGGCAGGCACTGGATTACCAGGCATATTTATTATAAGTAATTTCGCCTTATTAGCAACGTCTTCAGGGATCGCACTCAAGTTTGGTACAAAACCTCTTTCTTCGTCTAAAGGTACAAAATATGCTTGAGCACCAGTTAAGTTAATACCAGCATTGTAAGCAACATAGGATGGATTTGTTGTTAATACGATATCACCAGGGTCACAAAATGCTACTGGCAAATGGACTAATCCTTCTTGGGAACCAATCGTTTGAATTACTTCTGTTTTTGGGTCAAGCTCAACATTATTTACTCTTTTATAGTATCTAGCTACTGCTTCTTTAAATTCATTCGATGCAGCTAATGTATAGCCGTAAGATGTTGGAAGTTTACTTAGTTTAGAAAGATGTTCACGTAACATCTCATGTGGTGGAATATCAGGGCTTCCAAGACTTAAATCAATTAACTCAAGACCGTTTTGTTGCTGTAATTGTTTAGCATAACTTTTTAGTTCAGAAAAAATAGCTGGCTTAAATAATGACATTTTCTTAGATGGTATTATATTCAACGTGAAACACTCCTTAAAGTCAAACAAAATATAACTTCAATTTTAACATACCCATATGAAAAATTCTTCATGAAGGTAAGAAATTATGGAAGTTATAGACAAATATAATATAATTGTTATCATGAGAAATTTCGTATTCTTATAATAAACTTATAGAAAAATGGATGTGAGGACATGATAATACATTCTTTAAGTGGTCCTAGTGGTACTGGAAAGAGTACGAGCGCACTTCAATTTGCTCATGAATATGGTATTCGAGCAATTATCGATGATGGTTTATTAATCATTGATGGAGAGAAAAGGGCAGGTACATCTGCAAAGTTTGAGAAAAATTCTTTAAAAGCTATTCGAAGAGCTATTTTTGAAGATGACATACATAAAGAAGAAGTCATTCAAACATTGATTGATTATAATATTGATTCAATTTTAATCATTGGAACGTCGGACAAAATGACAAAAAAGATTGCAAATAAATTGAATTTAGGTGACATTCATTATTATCACTATATAAATGAGGTGCGAAACAAACAAGAAATTCAAATCGCACAATTTGTTCGTTTAACTCAAGGAATGCACGTCATGCCGATTCCTTATAAACAAGTAGAACAAAATTTTTTTAAACGTTTTATAAGAAAAGGGATTGAAATTTTCTCGAAAAATAAAGAAAAAATAGGGGAAACAACGATTGTTCAACCAGATTTCCATCAGCAAAGAATTGATATATCTCATAAAGTATATATAGATTTAATTCGTTTTATATTGAATCAATACGAATATGTTGCAAAAGTAGAAACGATTCATTTTTCCATGAAACAATATCAGCCAATTGTTTATATTGCAATGTCAATTTATGTACCTGATCGTTCTACCGTTGCTGAAAAAATGGGACGATTACAAGAGCTGATTTGTGAACAATTTTTTCAGCATTTTGAATTTGAGCCTAAAAAAGTTCATCTTTATATAAAAGGAATTCAACAGTAAACATTTCTTTTTAGGTATCATTACAAATGAGGATGTCCCTTAATTTATAGAAGCTAATAGGGAGCCTTTTTATGATTTGTATTCAAAAAGACTGCAATATACATAACCTTAAGACAGCCTTTTCATTCGGATTTAATTTTCTTTTTTTCGTGTGAATTTTGGAGTTCTTTTTTCTACAAATGCACGAACCCCTTCGGGAAAATCTGTTGGATCAACAAATGACGTAGAGCTCTTCCATAATACAGGGGATGTATCTAAACATTCTCTAACGGAATTTTTTACAGCTAATAGAGATGCAGGCGACATTCCAGCTACTAGTTTACCCATGCGAATTGAAAATCGATTTAGGTCCTTTTCAGCAACTAAATAGTTTAATAAACCAGCCTTATATGCTTCCTCAGCTTTATACATTCGACCTGTATAAACAAAATCCTTTGTAGCTGAAGGTCCGACTAAATCGACAAGTCGTTTAGCAAATTTATTATTGAGTGTAATTCCCAATTTACCAACAGGTATACCTAAACGTGCATTATCTGAACCGATGCGGATATCACATGCTAAAGCTAATTCTAGTCCAGCCCCCATAGCAGGGCCGTTAATGACACCGATGACGGGTAAGGGTAAGTTTTCGATAGTGGAAATCGTTTTTTCCATTTGTACAAATGCTTCCTCAGCTTTTTCTAATGAAATTGCATTGAATTCCTTTATATCTGATCCCGCAGTGAAATTTTCACCCGAACCTTTAATGATTAGCACTTTATTTTTGGGATTATTCAAGGTTTGTACAGCTATCTTTGCTAGTTCGTCCCACATATTAGCTGTTAGTGCGTTTTTTGCTTGTGGACGATGTATCGTAATAATCGCCAATCCAGCTGTTTCTTGATAGATTATTTTTGCATCCTCTTCGTGCATTCGTGTTGTACGTACTTGCATACAAACATCCCCTTTAATCATTGTTGTTATTATTATATAACACTGAATAGCTCCAAGATATAAATCAGTCATTAAAGGGTAGACAAAAGGCAATTATTTATTTGTTTTATTAATTCTAGAGAAAAACATGTTGATTGTAACGTAGGCGGCGAGTACATCTGCTGCTTCGCTTTCGATTCGAGGAAAAGCCTTTCTGCGGGAACAGCACGAGCGGAAGACCCATTTTTTGCTTATTTAAGCGAAAAAATTAGCTAGCACGTATCCTGGATGCGCGACCGTCGAAGTGGAATTCAACAATTTTAAGAATAGAGAAAAAATATATCTCAATTAACCCTTCGAATATAGAGTTTTACAACTCATGACCTATCCTCTAGAAAAAATCTATAACAATTGAAATAATTTAATTATATTTCTATGTCCTCTTTACATATGTATTATAATTAGGAGAGTATAATAGATTTTGGAGGGATACTTTTGGAAATCTCTGTTATTATTTTAATGATTATTGGAATTCTCATCTTGTGGAAGCTAACAAAAAAATTACTTTCACTTGGTTTAATTGCAGTCCTAATTTATTTTGTTTATATAAATTTTGATTCTATTAAGGAGTTAATCCCTTCTTAAGTAAAAAATTATATATTTATTTGGTATATAACAACTATAGTTCTCTTGAAATATTACAGAAATTGGTGATTATGATGGATTTAGTTAATGTGAAAAATACGAGCTTAATTTTGGAAGGTGGAACATTTCGTACGGTATTCACTGCAGGGATTTTAGATACTTTTTTAGAGAATGAAATCCTGATGCCCTATATTATTGGTATATCAGCGGGCGCCATTAATGCATGCTCATATATTTCAGAGCAAAAAGAAAGAACGTTGCGTGTATTTACAAATTATCGTCATGATAAACGGTATATCGGATTTCGAAATTTTATAAAAGAGAGAAGTCTTTTTGGTTTAAATTATGCCTATGATGTTATTCCGAATCAATTAGATAAGTTTGATTGGGAAGTATTTCAATCCTATAAAGGCTCGATACAGTTTGGTGTAACAAACGCCAAAACAGGACAAGTAGAATACAAGAATGCTCTAGAAATGGATAAAAGCTGCACACTATTACGGGCCACTTGTGCAATTCCTGTTCTTTTCCCCGAAATAAAAATAAATGAAACACCATATTTTGATGGAGGCCTCGCAGATCCAATTCCTATACATAAAGCAATACAAGACGGATATGAAAAACATGTCATCATTTTAACTAGACCTCAAGGCTATCGAAAACAGTCGGATCGCCAGAGTAAATTAACAATGAGATTATTGCAGGTACGTTATCCTAAACTGGTAGATACGATGAAAAAACGCGTTATTCGATATAATGAAACAATGCACTTAATTGAAAAGCTTGAAGCAGAAGGAAAGGTGTTCGTTTTTCGACCTGATTACCCAGTACAAAGTTTAGAAAAAGACATAAACGTAATGCGTAAAAGCTATGAAATGGGTTATAAACAAGCGATGGAAAAAATGGACGAGCTTAAACAATTTCTAGATATAAAATAAAAATTCGGGTAGCTGGATTAATCGCTACCCGAATTTTTTATTCATATGTTACTTTATAGTCTTCAGCTTCAAACCACTGTAATTTCTTTTCAAATAGTTTTAAGAATAGTACATTTAAGATAATTGGCAACGCAATAAATAAAGAAAAGGCGATTGTTACACTTTCCAAACTCCATCCAACCATATCTAAATATTTAAGCGGCCCAACGAATCCCGCAAGACCAAATCCCGCACTGTAGGAATCCCCGATGATTTGGAATATACTTGATAAAGCACCTAATATCGCAGCTGTTAGTACCATAGGTAAAGCGATTTTTGGCTTCATAAAGAAGTTTCTCATTTGTATTTTAGCAGAAGCAATATGTGCAATTGCAGTTCCTAAGTTGTTCGCTTTATAAGCAGCGATACACATTCCAACACCTGATGCAGCAACACCAAGGTTTGCAGCACCTGCTCCAACGCCTGTAATCATAATTGCTGTTGCAACGCCTATTGTTGAAATAGGTGAGATGATCAAAATGGAGAAAATCATTGCGATTAACGCACCCATTAAAATTGGCTGTAAATCAGTAAGATAAGAGATTCCGTAACCAAGATTTAGACATCCATCTTTTACATACGGAAGAATTGCAAGCCCTATTAATCCTGGAATAAATAGTGTCAGAGCGGGCATCAGTAATAATGTCCATTGTTTTAATTTTGAATCTAAAAATTTTACAAATAACACCGCGATAGCAGAAGTAATCCCAATATTAACAACAGTACCAATTCCTGCAATTTGCAACGAACCATCTTCTAAAACAGTAGTGACACCACTACCAATAAAAGCAGCTAAACCAATAGAACACATTTGTATAGGAGACAATTTAAATTGAACTCCGACTAATACCCCGATAATAACAGGTAGTAAACTCATCACAATTATTGAAGCTTGTAACACGGGTTGTAACCATGGTGCGTAAGGAATAATTAACTTTAAAATTTCACCTACGAGTGCATTTGGAATTAAACAAACAACGATTCCTAAACTCATTCCTGTTAATAACTTACTAAAAAAATCTTTCATAATCTCAAATCCTCTCATAGATGTGTTAGCTAGTAGTATGATTATTATATTATTTTAGAATTTTAATT
Source organism: Lysinibacillus sp. PLM2 (assembly GCA_023168345.1). Lineage (NCBI taxonomy): Bacteria > Bacillati > Bacillota > Bacilli > Caryophanales > Bacillaceae > Lysinibacillus > Lysinibacillus sp. PLM2. The sequence goes on from AP025689.1 coordinate 1,798,260, forward strand.
CAACTACCAAAATTCTGATAATTATCTTGTGGATAAGAAAAAAATGTTTACAATAGATATAAAACGCTATCATATAGAAGAAAGGCTCATAAAATGAAGTGAAACATTCTCTTTAAATAATCATATAACTATTTCAATATAATGGAATTTACTTAATTTTAAGTTAGTTTACTTTCTTTAATGGAAATAATAAAATTAATTGACAATAATTATTGGAATCTATATTTGTTTGAAAGGAGATTTTTCAATTGTTAAAAACCGAAGTATTTGATCGACTTAAGGAAGCAATGAGAAATAAGGATGCAACAGCAAAAGGTGTGTTAACTTTATTAAAATCAGCTTTAGATACAGCTGAAAAGGAAAAGGGTGCTGAGTTAAGCTCAGAAGAGGAAATTGCAATTGTTAACCGCGAAATTAAGCAAACAAATCAATCATTAGATGGTGCAAAGCAAGCGGGTCGTGATGATTTAATAGAAAAAGAAGAAATGAAACTCACTATTTTAAAAAGCTTTCTTCCAAAACAGCTGACAGAAGAAGAAATAATCCCTCTGTTAACTGAAGCAGGTATTACTAAAGGAATGAACATGGGTGATGCGATGAAAATTGCTAAACCTCTTTTAGCTGGAAAAGCAGACGGCGCAACTATTTCAAAAGTAGTCAAATCATTAATTTAAATAAACTGATTTGTTGGGGATGACGATTTTTTCGACATCTCAGACTGTAGGCAAACTCAAAAAAATTTGGGTTGTTTGCAGTCTTTTTTTTTCTATTTGCAATACATATTAGATTTCCGTTACAGGCGCTACGCTTTCCACGGGCACGGCCTCAGCCTTCTCCCTCGCACGCTTAGTTTGGGTGCTTCGGCTCGTGCTGTTCCCTTAGGAGTCTCCGCGCCTTCCTCTCCAATCGACTTATATCGGCTAATACAGTAGTGTAACGCTTCTAGCACACTGGGATGACGATTTTCGTCATCTTTTTTTATTGTGTGCCAGGCATGGCAACTATCTAGGTGGTGAAAGTCCACTGTGGGGGTACACATCGACCAACCACTAAGGAAGCGCAAGGTACTTATCGTGAGATAAGGGCTGGAGGAAGCGTGGAATAAAATCTTGGCTCGACGAACAGAAATCTGATACCAAGGCTCTACAAAGGGATAAGGCTCCAATACAAGTCAAAGTCCAAAAGATGTGCGTAACTTTGTAGGGTAAATCAGGCGAGTAAAAGAGGAAAGATAGTTGTCTTACCCTGGGAGGTCTTGCGGATGTATAAAAAATACAGTCGAAAACGGTTAGTCGCAAGAAGTCAGCAGAAGCCATAGTAATGACCATTGGTCATGAAGGGCCGAACAATTTATAGTGTTTCAACACCACAAATGCGTAAGCGACGGACTCCGAATGTGTTAATGGTGAAAGTATGAGCGTATCTCAAATGATAACCAAAATGGAGGTATTACTTACTACGTGAGAGGAAATGGAGAAACGAGTGTGCAACTTTTAGAAAAGATTCTAAGCAATCAAAATATGAATGAAGCCTACTTACGTGTCTATAGAAATAAAGGTGCAAGTGGGGTCGATGGAATAACGGTTGATGAACTTAAACAGTATCTGAAAGAGAACAAGGATGAACTACGTCAGCGCATCAGAACTAGAAAATACCAACCACAAGCTGCCTTACGAGTGGAAATCCCAAAAGAAAATGGAAAGATGCGCAAACTGGGAATACCAACAGTAGTGGATAGGGTGGTTCAACAGGCAATTCATCAAGTACTCAGTCCGATATTTGAAAAAGAGTTTAGTGAATACAGTTACGGTTTTAGACCAAATAGAAGTTGTGAGATGGCAATCATAAAAAGTCTCGAATTTCTGAATGATGGATACGATTGGATAGTGGACATTGACCTTGAAAGATTTTTCGACACAGTCAACCATGATAAACTCATGCGAATCATATCCAATACAATCGATGATGGAGATGTCATTTCTTTAATTAGAAAATACTTGGTCAGTGGGGTCTTGGTAAAGGGTAAATATGAGGAAACACCGATTGGAACTCCGCAAGGAGGAAACCTCAGTCCACTATTAAGTAACATAATGTTGAATGAACTGGACAAGGAACTAGAAAGTAGAGGACTCCATTTCGTGAGATATGCGGATGACGCTCTTATCTTTGTGAAGAGTGAGAAAGCTGCAAATAGAGTGATGGAATCAGTCGTGAAGTTTATAGAAAAGAAATTAGGGCTGATAGTCAATGCAGAAAAGAGTAAAATCGCTCGTCCAAAAGACTTAAAATTCCTGGGGTTTGGATATTACTACGATTCAAAAGACAAGAAATATCAAGTTCGACCACATACAATCTCAGTACAGAAATTTAAAAGGAAACTTCGACAACTAACAAAGCGAAACTGGAGCATTCCGTTAGACTACCGAATATTGAAACTAAAACAAGTAATATTTGGTTGGGTAAATTACTTTAGAACTGCAAACATGAAAACGGCTATGCGTGAAATTGATAAGAAACTACGCTCAAGAATAAGAGTAATCATTTGGAAACAGTGGAAGGTACCAAGAAAACAGATAAGGTCACTAATCCAATTGGGGATACCCGAAGAAGAAGCCAAGGGCTTAACATTCTGTAGGAAAGGTTATCGATTTATCGGATTATCTAAAGTTGTTCAAAGAGCAATTTCAAATAAAAGGCTAGAGCAGAGGGGAATACCCTCTGCTCTACAACGTTACTTAAAAGTACACACTGTAATATAAATTGAAACGCCGTATACGAGATCCGTACGTACGGTGTTGTGAGAGGGGCGAAAATTAGTTAACTTATTTTCCCTCTACTCGATTGATTTTTTAAAATATTATTGACAATAACTACTGACTGTACTATATTAATTTAATATAAAACAAACTGTTATAGTACAACGAGGGGATGATTTAATGTCAATGTATAGAGAAGGTTATGATTATTACGTGAATAAATGTTTGGAATTCGACATTGAACCTATTAATTTTTATTATTATATTTCGCATTTAACTAAGGAACAGTTAGATCACTTTAACAAACAAGCGCTTATATTGAAAGGGTGAGCAGAAGATGGTTGATTATCGTATTGGCTATGAATATTATAAAGTAGCATGTTTACAGCATAAATTGGAGCCGGTGAATTTTCATTATTTTATTTTGAATTTAACTCAACAACAGTTAGATGCATACAATGAAAGAGCCGAAAAGAAAAGAGGTCGTGTTTTTGAAAATTAAAAAGCTACAACAATAGTAACCTTGCAAATGATATTAAGAATTCGTAAGGTTACTATTTTATTAACAAAAAAGAAGCCCTAATAAAAACCCAACTATCAATATATTTGAAGGATAGCACGAGATAATATTAGGACATCATTCATTTAATATGTTTTTAAAAGTCTTGGTGCAGATGTAAAAAATAGAGAACCAATTAACCCAGTAAGTATGATAGCAGGTATCATATACGATCCATTATATAGTATCGTGTATACCCATACATTTTGATCGCCTGCGTATTCATAAAAGAAAACTGCTCCTGCAATTGTATGTGCAGCGTATCGAAGTAAGCCGCCTACAATAGTTCCAAGGATAATGAATATACTTATTTTTTTCTTGTTTAAAATTTTTACTGCATTTAGAATCTGAGTACGGAATATTCCTGCTAATCCAACTACAGGAAATGCTACTACGTAATCAAGCAATCCTTGTACCCAGTGAACGACTAAGCCACCTAATGCAATCTGTATGACTCCAATCAAGAACCCAGTTGAAACGCCAGCTACTAACCCCCAACGAATTGCCATTAAAATAATTGGTAGCATAACAAAACTAATTGAGCCACCTTGTGCCCAGATGGAGAATGAAATTTGGTCTAATACTAGCCCCACACCAGCAAAAATTGCAATTTCAACGAGCATTAATAATTTTGATTTGTTCATAACAACTCTCCTCTCTTTTATTCCGATGTAGAACAACATGAGAAGGAATAGAAAACTAGTAAACATTTAACTCCAATTTTTAATTTCGTATAAAAAAATGAAAAAATGGCGCCAGGACAAAAGCCTGACACCAATATGGAGTCGGTTTCTATCCACATCCCTACGCAAGTGTTAACTTACAGGTTCGAAGGGTAAGTGCAATACGTGCACAGTCTCAGCTGACTTCATCAGCGCCCCTTGTGGGTAATACATCAAATAAATTGTTTGAACAGTATTATTTTACCAAAAAACGTGTATTTATCAAGCTAATCTAATATTTATTTTTATAATAAATACGAGTATATATTTTGAAATTTTCTACATTTTTCGTCAAAATTCCACAAGACTCATTGTAAAAGATTTTCAAATAATATAATATGGATTAAAGCATACATAATTAGTATTTTTATAGTTTTCTCAATTTCAATTGGGATTGGAGAGGATTTTTTTGATAAATCAACTCAGTACATCTACTAAACCAACTATTGAAATGACATTTGAAGAGTTAAAAGATATTAAGTCGGCATTAGATGAATCTGTTATTTTAGCAGTGACAGATGCAAAAGGGATTATTACTGATGTAAATGAACGGTTTTGTCACATTTCAAAATATACTCGAGAAGAGCTAATCGGGCAAAATCATCGTATTTTAAATTCCGGATACCATCCAAAATCCTTTTTTAAGGAGATGTGGAATACTATTGGGAAAGGGAATACGTGGAACGCTGAAATATGTAATCGTGCAAAGGATGGATCCCTTTATTGGGTTCAAACAACGATTGTACCTTTTTTAAATGAGAAAGGAAAACCATATCAATACATTTCTATTCGAACTGACATTACAGCGCAAAAAAATATTAAAATTATTAGCCATTTTGCAAATCATGATGATTTGACTGGACTACCAAATAGAAGAAATTTATCACAACGATTAAATTACTATATAAAAGAGGCAAAAAAAGAAAATACCAAGTTTGCGTTATTCTTTATTGATGTTAATCGCTTTAGACATATAAACGATTCCCTAGGCCATAATATCGGTGATTTATTTTTAGTAGAGGTTGCTGAAAGATTTAGAGAAATAGATGAACAAGGTAATTCTTTCTTTCGTTTAAATGGGGATGAATTTGTTTATATATTAAAAGACATAAATAAAATTCAGGAAATGCAATCGAAAATAATCTCCATCTTTAAAAAGCCATTTCATTTTGAAACGTATGAATTTTTAACTAGTATTTCTATTGGTATTAGTATTTTCCCAGATCACGGTAAAGAAATTGAAGAATTATTAGTTAGTGCAGATATTGCTTTATATAGTGCAAAAAAGAAAAAAGGAAACCAATTTGAAGTCTATCAAAAGAATATGGAAGCTTTAAATGGTCGAGGTTTATTACTTGAAGCAAAGCTTTATAATGCGATAAGAAATAATACACTTGAATTATATTATCAACCAAAAATTGATATTCAAGAAAACAAAATAGCCGGTATGGAAGCTTTGCTTAGATGGAATGATCCTGAATTAGGTTTTATTCCTCCTGACCAATTTATCCCTTTCGCTGAAGAGTCCGGGCTAATTAGTGAAATAGGGGAATGGGTTTTAAAAAATGCGTCGTTGCAAATAAATCAATGGAAAAAACAATTTGGTATTGATTTAAGAGTGGCAGTGAATATTTCACCAACTCATTTCCAGGAAGATAATTTTACAGAACGACTAAAAAAAATTATCTTCGAAACAAATGTTGACCCAAGAAATTTAGAAATTGAAATTACTGAAATGAGCATGATGAATTATCATGGGGATTTGATTGATAAAATAAAAAGTATTAAAGAAATTGGTATAACGATTTCTGTCGATGATTTTGGTACAGGCTATAGTTCCCTAGGATATTTGAAGGAGTTTCCAGTAGATGCTTTAAAAATTGACCGTTCATTTATCGTTAATATGAAGGATGGTGACTCAGGTGTCGCTATGGTTGCAGCGATAATATCACTAGCGCATGCATTAAATTTATCAGTTGTAGCTGAAGGTGTTGAAACGGAAGTGGAATTAAATATCCTAAAACAACAGAATTGTGATTTTGTGCAAGGCTATTATTTTAGTAAACCACTATCAGTTCAAGACTTTACGAAAAAATTAGCGGAACTATCACAAAAATAAAAAAGAAACATCGCAAAAGGATGTTTCAAATAGTTGTAGTACAATAGTATTTCTTCATTGAAATACTTTTTTTATTCTTCTAGTAGATTTTGGATTTTCTCATATTCTTCATCGCCGACAGATTGATAATATTGGTAAAGTAAATCTGAATCTATTTTTATCGTATCTTTATGATTTAAGTATATTTGTTCAGTTAAATTACGAATGATTAACGGTACTGGTTTGTTATGATTAAAATGATTCATATACTTCTCAATAAACTCCTCTGAAAGCTCACACCAAAGGTTAAGTCCAAGTGTATCAAATTGAATATATTTTAGGTGGGCAGTTAAAAAATCATCTGTTAAATATTTGTTATATTTACACACTGTTCGCCAGTCAATACGATCACGATACCTATGTAACCAATGTGGCTCTAGTACAGCGCTTAATAAAACAATTTGTTTTTCTGAGTAAGAATTTATTAATGTGTCCATTTCTTTATTTGTTAGTTTTTTAAATCCAAGATCATCATATATTTGACATGCTAATGAAGGGATTCCTTTTACTAAATGCTCGCTACCCATCCATTTGTATTGCCCGAGGTCATACTCAAAAAAATGAAAATCAAGTAGTTCTTCTTCAATATCATCCTCTTCGTCTTCCAATAAATCGATATAACCATATTCACTAAAATATGTTTCATCTTCTATAAATGTATCAATTTCATCTGCAAAATGGTCATTCATCTTTACATTCATAAGTTTTAATTGATCGATTATGTGCTTCTTAAAAGATGCAGAAAGTCTAGATAATACAGGGTAGTTATACTGTAAAGTAGTGAAATCCACTTGTTCAATATGGTGAATTAAATACTTTTCAGATAGTTGATCGCAGGCATAACAAACATATGAAAAATCTACATACTCTAAATAGGGCTCAAAATCAGTAGGGTGCGTACGAACGAGACGATAACGCCAGTAACAATAATCTTCAACAAATTGTTTTGTAAAAGTTGGATTTTTTTCTAATATTTCATTCATATCTGGCTCATCGATGATAGGGCCAACGTAAGAAGGGATAGACTTCACATCAAAGTAATCAGGAAATTTCAATTTCTCTAAACTCTTCTTAGGGTTGAAATTGTTTTTACGATTGATATGAGTTTTAAAGCTATAAGATCCTATTGAACCACGTTCATCTAATAAAATATAGGCAAGTTCTTGTTTTTGATCACGTGTTAATTTAACGTTCTTTGGAAATTTAACTGATGCAAAATACGTATCGTTTGCCATATCATAAAAAAATTTATAATCACCATCAGGAGTATATTCAGAGCGGGAATTATTTTTTCTCCAATATAAAAGCGCACCGTTAATTGGGGGATAATTTGAAAATTGAATATTTGCGATAGAAAATATATTATGTGAAAGCGAATCATCATATATCGCTTTAATAAACTCAATATTTTTGATTTTAAGCATTGTATACCTCCATTTAAAGACTATTATATACTTTTAGACAAAATATCAAAATGAAAAGTGTGAAAAAAATAGAATATTTATAGATATAAACTCTTATTATTTATGTACATTTAATATAGATTATGATGGAAGGTAAAGTATTTGTTCATTTAGTATATGAAAAAATGTTGCGCCTTGTCGTTACTTTTAATTTTTTTATTATTAAAAATTTAATAAGTGCGGATGACGATGGTCACCCGCACGAATTTTCTTAATTAGTTGGACGCATAGGAAAGCTTCCGGTTCCATTTTTGTTTTGTCTGTCGTTCCCACCGAACATACCATTTGTTTGGTTTGTAGTGACGCCTTCTTCATTCAAGTAGGTCATACTTTCTGTTGAAACCTCAAATGGAACATTAGTTGTACCGTTATTATATTCATATGAGTTGTATAGTCCATCGACGTTTTCGCCTGTTAAGGCTCCGCCTGCTTTAAAAATATATAATTCTCCGTTTTCAATGGTTGGTGTACTAATTAAAACCGTTTGGAAGTTTTTTTCAGGCGCAATAGCAATAATGGATTCACCATTTTCGTTCTCTAAATTAAGGGCAGTACCAGCTGTTTGCATTTCTGAAAATGTCATTTGAATTGCATTTTGTGTAGAATTTTCTGAAATTCCTTGTGCCATTCCACTACTACCAGCAGAGACTAAAATACCCCCTTCGAGTATAAAGGTTTCACCATAATCTAATGCACCATTACCTGAAGATGTTGGACCGTATACTAGTACAGTTCCGCCAGTCATATGAATTGATGAATTAGAATCCAATCCATCACCGTTTGCATTAACGTAAAGATAGCCTCCTTCGATTACAAGCTCCCCAGAATCTTCTTCCAATTCATTTATAGAATTTGATTCACCTTCATTAATAGTTGCATCATTGTTTGTGATTTGATTTGGAACCATTCCTGTCAACCTACGAGATTCTTCAACATTTACGTTAATTCCATCGTCTTCAGCAGTAACATGAATGTTACCATCAGTTATTGTAATGTTTTTCCCTTCAATTCCTTCTAAGCTTTTTTCAATAGAGATATCTCCACCAGAAATTGATACATTCGCATCTGCATGAATCCCATCATCACCAGTGAATAGTGTAATGACTCCGCCTGCTAAAGAAAGGTCTTGATTTGAATGGATCGCATCATCCAATGAATCAATCGTAAAGGATCCACCCCTTATATTTATTTCTGTACCTGCTTTAATCCCTTTTGAACTAACTGTATCTTCAATAGTCGATTCTTCTGTTGATTGATCAGTAGAAGAAGGGGAAGTAGTATTCGAATCTGACGGATTCCATTGTTCAGGCATTTGTGCGAAATTGTCTTCATCCATATTTGGAGATTGCATTTCTTCAAAGTCTTCAGTATTTGCATTTGGCTGCCCATTGTCTTCGTTCATTTGATCCATATCTCCAAATGGAGGCTGTTGACTCAATCTGCTTTGTCTTGAGTCCTCAATAAGTTGTTGTAATTCAGTATTATTTTCTAGGATAGCTTGTAATTCTTCATTGGAATCCGCGCTTTCTATTTCAGCCTTTAGCTCTTCTAAAATGTCAGCATCTTTTACAATTTGGTCAATCATCAATGAAAGATTTTCGGATCTCATACCACCTGGGCCCATTCCGCCACCCATCATTCCAAATTGTTCAGTACTTTCAATTGTTTCAGGACTACCTCCACCAGCTACGATTGAAAATTCGCCATCTACTACAACAACCTTTTTCTCAGATTGGATGCCATCACCTGCAGCTTCAATTGAGAGTGTACCACTTTCTAAAACGACATTGCCTTTCTCTTCATCTTCATCATTGGATGATTTTAAACCATCACCATTTGATGTAATAGTGATGTTTGCATTTTTCATAGCAAATAAATCTCGTCCAACAATCCCATCATCAATAGCTTCTACTTGAATTGTACCGCCCGTTATTAATAGATGATCGTTACTTGAAATCCCGTCATTAAAGGAGCCTTTCACGATTAATGTGCCGGATCCGTTGATTGTTAAGTCATCTTTACTAAAAATCGTTGAATCAGGTTCATCATTTTCATCTTCATATACATATTCTGTTGCATCCGATAAGCTGTTTTCAGTACCTACTTCTAATGAAATGACGGTTTTATCCGCCTGTTTTACATAGATAGGTGCACTAGTTGTAGAACGAATAGATACGCCGTTGAAGATCAGTCTAACCGTTCCTTTATCTTCAGCATCTACAATAATTTGTCCATCTGAAAGAGTTCCAGAAAGGACATATGTACCGGATGTATGGATTGATATCCTATTGTCAGAAATAATCACCCCGGTATTCTTTTCAACGCTTGCTGTATTGTTGTTTAAAGAAATATATGTCACTTCATCTGATTGCCAATCGATATAGTCGTCATCTGCTTGATAGTTTACTAAATCGCTTAGTTGTACAATACTTTCACTATTGCTTGCTGCATCGTTACAGGCACTTAAGAAGAGTAAAGAAGCAACAGAACATGCAAGGACATTCCAATATTTTTTCATGTCAAAAAGCTCCTTATTATTATTTGTTCCCCATGTGATGAAACAGTGGGGAACATATTCATTCATCTATTAAGCTGTAAAATTACCATCGTAACTTAACATAATTGCAGAGTTTACACCTTTTATATTTGTAATGTCAGAGATTACTTGTGCATCATTTTCTTTTACTCGAATTTCATAAGTTACTTCAATTTCAACATCCTGAATCATTGATTTTGATTTTAAAGCAAATTTTTTTGTTTGTTTTTTCATTGCATCTTCCACTTCATAGCCAACAGAAGGGTCTTGATATTTCACGACTAATAAATAAGGGTTTTCCACTTTGATTTTGTTAGAGAATAGTATAATTACTAGACCAATAAAAATCGTTCCAACGATTACTAAAGGAATAAAACCAGCACCACATAAAATACCTGTAGCAACAGACCAGAATAAATACATTAAATCCATTGGGTCCTTAATCGGTGTACGGAAACGAACAATTGATAATGCACCAACCATACCGAGCGATAACAAGACGTTTTGACTAATACCCATGATGACAAGAGCTGTGGCAAGGGTCATGATTAATAGTGAAATATTAAAAGAATGTGAGTAAATAACCCCGTTAAAAGTTTTCTTATATACATAGTAAATAAATAGCCCAATTAAAAAGGCGGCTCCTAAACCAATTAAAGAATCAGTTATTGAAAAGGATGTTGTTTTTTCTAAAAAACTAGATTTAAAGATATCAGTAAAAGTTGTAGTTTCCATATTTTCTCTCCTAAAATTCTTTTAATTTTTTATCCGAACATTCGGCTTAGTTGATATTTTGAGTATGCTTCCTGTCTTGTATCTGTAAGTTGTAATAACTGTTTGATCACTTCAGGAATATAGTCATCATATTTTACTTCTAAAATGACTAATTCCGGCTCTAAAACGTCAACCATAGGCAGGTTTTTATTAAACATATCCGTATTGTAAAAGCTTGATTGAATCTTCATATCAAAGGTAATGCGAATATTGCCATAGGGGTATATAAGAGCTTCTCGTTCATAATCGACAACGGTTTTCGGTTTGATTTGGCTGTAATACATTTCACGATATAAATCTCTTATTAGTGCTCGTTCATCCTGTTCCATCCAAGCAATATCACTTATACGCATTTTTTCGTATTCAGCTCGCGTTATTTTGCATTTGGATTTAAAGGTTAAATTGTTTCTTTTGCTTTTTCGTTCAAGATGAATGACTCTTTCACATTTGTCATAAATGCGAACACGGTATTTATCACGTTTTAAGTAGCCTTCTTTTTTCTCAGTCAATACTTTGTTTTCAAAATTATCAAAGTATGTAGAACGAATGGTGTATTTACCATTTGCTCCTGCGTAAGGATCGCGTTTTAAAAAGTGCAGCAATTTATTGCGTAGGACAAAATATTCGGCTTTTGGTATGGCATGTTTTAACTCGTTCCTCCCTTTTGGGTTAAATGAAGTGTGAATGGACATTTTTTCTCCTCCTTCTAAATGTCTTTATAATTCGATTAATGATTATGTTGTCGTACTACATCTCTCGAACAAAATCTAGTTTAGAAGTTTAATGTGTCAGGAATATGTCAAGTAAATTTAATGTAAAAATATTTCTGGCGATGAGTAAAGTTAAAGATAATAATTATAGGAAGAAAGTGTTTGACTTCTATTTGACTTATTGGAAGGTTAAAGTTGTATTAAGTTAATAAACTAGAGGTGAAATCACCATGAACATATTAGTAGTAGAAGATGAGTACGCAATTAGCCAAGTATTAAAAGCTTATTGTATAAAAGCAAATTATGACGTTGAAGTTGCCGTTGATGGTGAGGAGGCTATTCAAAAATTTAAAACGATCGCTCCAGATATAGTTTTATTAGATGTGATGCTTCCGAAAAAAGACGGGTGGGAAGTATTAAAGGAAATACGTAAGGAGAGTAAATGCCCAGTCATTATGTTAACTGCATTAGGGGATGTAAATTATCGCTTGGACGGTTTAAATAGTGGAGCTGATGATTATATTGCAAAGCCATTCGTAGCAGATGAGGTTATCGCACGAATAAAGGCAGTATTAAGAAGGACGCAGTTTGATAATGATCAACCAATAAAAAGATATGGCCAGCTTGAAATTCATTTAAAGGCACATCAAGTTACATTAAATAAGAAAAATGTCATATTAACCCCTAGAGATTTATCTGTCCTATTGTTTTTAGCAGAAAATCCAAATCAAACATTTTCAAGGGATCAGCTGATAGAGCATGTTTGGGGTTGGGATTACTTAGGAAGCGATCGCGCAGTTGATTTGGCTATTAAAAGAATTAGAAAAGCTTTGAAGGATTGGCCTTCATCAGAGGGGGAAATCAAAACATTGCGGGGATTGGGGTATCAGTTAAGTGTCTATTAAAAACAAAGTATCATTAAAACGCTATTGGACAAGCTGGTATCTTATCACATTGTGTATTGGACTAGTAATTATTGGTATTATATCAGCACTTTGGATTCGTCATACGACATTAGAAAATCGATTAAATTTAATGACCTTTGCTGCAGAAAGTATGGCTGATAGGGTAGTAGATGGAGATGAACGACCTTTTCATGGTAAAGAAATGCCAAACATGTTTGCCGGTAGGGAAGAACGAATAAACCCATTTAATTATATTGTTGATATAGATGGAAAAGTGATTTTTAGTGATCGCCCATTCGGACCAATAAATGACTCTATTTCAATGTCGATTATAGAAAGTGAGTCTTCAATTCAGAAAATCTTAATCGACGAGACGAATTATTATTTTGTAAAAGAACCGATAGTGATTAATGAATCAACAATTGGTTGGGTTTTAGTGGTAGATTCTGAAAAAATGTTAACGGAAGTAAATCGAGAATATACTCAACTTTTTTTATTCATTATTAGTCTTGGTCTATTAGGTTGGTTAGTCATTTACATTTTATCGAATCGTTTATCAAAACCAATTCAAACAGTTGCAAATGCTGCAAAACAGGTAGCTGAAGGAAATTATCAAATTAAATTACCCCCTGAACGAAAAGAAAAGGAAGTTGACGATTTAATTCAATCTTTTAAGGAAATGACTTTTAAATTAGAGCATTTGGAATCCTTGCGTACCGAATTACTCGCAGGAGTGACCCATGAATTGAAAACGCCTGTTACATCCATTAGCGGTCTTTTACAAGCGATAAACGATGATGTAGTAACTGGTGATGATGCGAAAGAATTTATAGCAATTTCATTAAAGGAAACCGAAAAAATGAAAAAAATGGTGGAGGATTTATTAGCCTTTAATCAATTTGCCGCAAATGTTCTTGATGTGAATCCAGAAGTTCAATTAATAGACGATGTAGTTGAAGATGCGATTAGTAGTTGGGAACTATCACAAAAAGAAAAGAACGTAGATTTGGAAGTAATGCTATTGGAGAAAGACACGAAAGTTTACATTGATTCTATTCGATTCCAGCAAATAATGACAAATTTATTGAATAACGCACAACAAGCGCTAGATGATTTTGGTGAAATTCAAGTAAGAACTACTGAAAATGAAACCTATGTTTTTGTAGATGTCATCGATAGTGGAAAGGGCATTCCGGAAGAGGAGGAGCCATATATTTTTGAACGATTTTTTAGAGGAAGTGATAAGAAATATAAAGTGCGCGGCTTAGGTTTAGGTTTATCCTTAAGCAAAATGATCGCCCAGGCATTAGAAGGAGACCTTCAGTTAATCAAAAGCTCATCAGAAGGCACGACTTTCCGAGTTATTTTGAAAAAAGTTGTTGAATAGAAAAAGGACGTCATTGCACTGCTTTGACGTCTTTTTCTAATGCTGATTTGATGTTCATAATTCGAATAATTATATTACGTATTTGAGATAAAAAAGGATGGAGTACTTTTGGCATAAAATCATCACAATTACTTTTTCAAACTTGGTTTCTAAGGATGCGGCTTCAAAGTTCAAATATAGCTTGGTTGATCCTACGGTTTTTTAGTTCCTCGTTTAAGGAATAATTTTTGGGAAATTTAAAGGGTAAAAGAGTCTTTTAGAGGTTTGCAAGTATATCCTAATAATTTTTGTTTTTTTGGATACAATTACATATTGGAGAGTTAAGTTGGTTCAACCATATCATTAAAATTGATTAATTCGATAATTGCATAATTTATGCTTATATTTAATTACAAGTATTTGGAGGAATTTCTTATGACAAATAAAGTGATACTCGGATTTTTTTCGCTAGTGGTAGCTTTTACTCTGTCTGCATGTGCAGGAAATAGTAACGGGGAAGCAGCTAATGAAATTGTTAATCAAAAAGTTGTACAAACCAATGCGACATCTGGGCATGAAGTGGATGATGCGGAGCATTCTCATATGAATCATTCGGGTTCAGGAGATGTACCGGAAGGTTTAAAGGAAGCGGAAAATCCAACATTTTCAATAGGAAGTAAAGCGAGTATTCAAGCCGATCATATGACCGGAATGAAGGGAGCTGAAGCAACAATAGTTGGTGCATATAATACAATTGTTTATACTGTATCATATAAACCAACTACTGGCGGTGCTCCAGTAACAAATCATAAGTGGGTTATTCATGAAGAATTAGAAGGTGTAGGTAAAGAACCTTTAAATCCAGGAGATGAAGTGATTCTTAATGCAGACCATATGAAAGGCATGAAGGGGGCAACTGCAACGATCGATTCTGCCGAAGAAAATATAGTTTATATGGTTGATTATGTCGCGACAACAGGTGAAAAAGTTACAAATCATAAATGGGTAACTGAAAGTGAATTAGCTGCGCAATAATCGTTTTTCGCATTAATGGGAAAAATCAGAAGTGAGTGAGCTGAGCTCATATTGGACAAGAACAAACAGATAATATGAATCATTATCATTGGGCTGCTAACAATTGGTTTTGTACTATCTGATGAGATGAACCTTTATAAAATAATATCTAACTTAAATTTAGCCCCTAAAAATAAAAGTAATTATTTTTAGGGGCTTTTATTTCGTATTATTTAAATTAATCCTTAGCGTTGGTTATTTAGAGTGAGAGCTAGTTTTAACAAAAACGCGTCTTCAAAATTATGCGGATCATAACCAGTTATTGCATAAACTTTATTTAAGCGATATGTCAATGTATGGCGATGAATCTTTAATTTGTCAGCGCATATATTTAACTGTAAATTACTTTCAAAAAAAGTAAGGAGCGTTATAATTAATTTTTCATTTAAGCCATTAATTTTTGTTAAAAACCTATTAATCTCAATCGTTTTACTATTTTTAAATAACGTATATATTTCTACTTCCTCAAAATAAGTGACAGGTTGTTTCTCATTTGAATATGTAAGTGCCGTTTTAGCTCCATTAAATGCATAGGACAATTCATCAATTTCATTAACAGTTGGGCTAACTCCAATATAGATTTCAAACTTTTTCAGAAGCTTAGTAATCTGTTGGATCGTTTCTTTTGAATTTGTTACAGAACTTCCACATAGGAAGAGATAATATTCATTTAAATGTAATTGGCCAAAGAGTGCTGACTTTCTATAAAGAATGTTTTCGATATTAAGTGATAGTGTATTGGAAGATACATCTTTCTTTTGCTTAATGAGAATTATTTGAAATGGCCCCATTAATGGAAAAGGAAGTTTTTGAATTCGTTCATTAAATGTATCATCTATAGGAACTTCATCAATCAATGCTTTAAAAATGAAATCCCCATTTTTTCTCTGCCATTCACTTTTACTTTCAGTTAGTACTTGGTGAACCATCATTTCTGTAGTCATTTGTACTAAATTTGCAATTTCTTGTAGATCATTTGGGTTTCCAGTAATCCCAATTACCCCGATAATTTTATCGTTAAATTTTATGGGTAAATTGATACCAGGTTTACAATTATGAAATTCTTTTGAAAGTGTTTCATCTATTAAAACTGGCATACCGGTTTTCGCTACTTGAATAGCGCCCTCATGAATAGAATCAATCCGCTCTTTATCTCCTGAAGCTAATATTACACCGTCTACACTAATAACATTTATATTGTGATGGAGTCTCAACATCGTTTGATGGACAATTTGCTCTGCTAATTTAATCGATAACAATTTTATACACCCCGTATAAAAACAAATCTGTACTAATACAGTTAATTTATACACCCATTATAATGCTTTTATGTAATGACTGTCACTATAATAATTGTAACCGCTTTAATCGAAAGGGTGAAGAGGATGAAAGTAGTAATTAGTCCAGACTCTTTTAAAGGGACATTAACAGCACTCGAAGCAGCTCAAGCCATCGAACAGGGTATTAAGCGTGCAAATTCAGAAGTAGAAACGCTATTGCTACCTGTTGCAGATGGCGGAGAGGGAACGATGGATGCACTTGTTTTAGCAACAAATGGTTACTACGTTAAAACAAACGTACTTGATCCTCTTGGACGTGAAATAGAAGCTTCCTTTGGTGTACTTGGCAATCAGTCAACTTGTGTCATTGAAATGGCTTCAGCTTCAGGTATCATACTGTTGCATAACAATGAAAGAAATCCGAAAATTGCATCAAGTTATGGAACTGGTCAGTTAATTAAATCTGCACTAGATCAAGGTTTTAGAGATTTTATTATTTGTATTGGTGGTAGTGCAACAAATGATGCTGGTGTTGGAATGTTAAGAGCTTTGGGACTGCGTTTATTAGATGAAAATGGACATGATGTACAAAAATCAATTGATGGTTTATATGAAGTGAAAAGCTTAGATTTTTCGAATTGGGATAGAAGATTAAAAGATTCAACGATTGCGATTGCATGTGATGTGAATAATCCACTAGTTGGTGAAAAAGGAGCAACGGCTATCTTCGGTGCTCAAAAAGGTGTAAAAGCTGATGAGATTGAGTATTTTGATCATGCATTAACACATTGGGCGAATGTTGTGGAAAGAGATTTAGGAATCCGCTTACATGATTATCAAGGCGCGGGAGCCGCTGGTGGGATGGGAGGCGCATTAATTGCGTTTCTTAACGGGCAATTTCATCAAGGGATTCAATTAGTGTTAGGTGTTATGAATTATCGTGAGAAAGTACAAGATGCACAATTCATTATTACTGGTGAAGGAAAATCGGATCGACAAACATTGCATGGAAAAGCTCCAATGGGCGTTTTACATTGTGCAAAAGAATTTGATATTCCAACCATTTTACTTTCGGGCAGTATTGATGAACTAGATAAAGAAATGTTAGCACAACACTTTCATGAAGTTGTATCAGTAGTGAATGAATCTGTTTCACCTGAAATGGCGATGAGAGAAGCTTCTAACTATTTGTCTCAGAGGGCATATGAAACGTTTTATCATTTAATAGATTAAGGGGGAGAAAGGGAATGTTATTTTTCATCATATTAATAGGGGTATTGTTTGTCGTATTTGCGACTGCAAAATTAAAATTACATCCATTTTTAGCATTAATTTTAAGTTCATTCTTTGTTGGTATTGCGAGTGGAATGCCATTATTAGATGTTGTAACGAATATTAATAGTGGTTTTGGAAGTTTAATGACGAGCATTGGGATTGTCATTGTAGCAGGGACAATGATTGGCGTAATACTAGAGCGTTCTGGGGCGGCCCTTCGAATGGCAGAGGTTGTGCTTCGAATTGTAGGACCGAAACGTCCGCAATTAGCAATGTCTATCATTGGTTATATCGTCTCAATACCAGTATTTTGTGATTCAGCATTTATTATTTTATCTAGCTTACAAAAATCATTAGCAAAACGAGCAAAGGTAACAGTTGCTTCCATGGGGGTTGCCTTAGCTACAGGTTTATATGCAACTCACGTATTAGTCCCACCTACGCCTGGTCCGATTGCAGCAGCAGGTAATATTGGGGCTACGGATTATTTAGGTACAGTTATACTGGTTGGTTTAATAGTTGCAATTCCGGCGACATTTGTAGGGTATTTATGGGCAGTGAAAGTGGCTTCTAAAATTCAAGTACCTTTAGATCAAGAAGAGACCCTTGATTACGAAGAAGTGGTTAAAAATTTTGGTGAAATGCCGTCAACATTTAAATCATTTTTCCCCATTGTACTACCAATTGTATTAATCGGAATTGGTTCTATTGCTGCATTAGTTGGTGATCCAGAATCTAGTGTAAATATGTTCTTTAGGTTTTTAGGTAGTCCGGTTGTTGCTTTACTGTTAGGTGTGCTTGCGGCATTCCCATTACTTCCAAGGTTAAATGAAGAAACATTAACAGGTTGGATTGGGGATAGCTTAAAAGACGCAGCTCCTATTTTATTAATTACAGCAGCTGGTGGCTCTTTCGGTACAGTTATTAAGGAGACTGGTGTCGGTGATATGTTGCAACAAATGGATTTAGGTGCTTTAGCAACAGGTTCTCTGTTCTTATTAGTTCCATTTATTATTGCAGCTGCACTTAAAACAGCACAAGGTTCTTCAACAACAGCATTAGTAATCACTTCAACATTAGTCGCTCCAATGTTAGTAACAGCTGGAATTGAAGGGGCACTTCCGTTAGCTTTAGTGGTAATGGCAATTGGTGCTGGAGCAATGACTGTTTCTCACGTAAACGACAGCTTCTTCTGGGTTGTAACACAATACAGCGGAATGGAAGTAACACAAGCCTATAAAGCACAAACGATGGCGACACTTTTACAGGGTGTAACTACGATTGTATTCACAATCATTTTATGGATGATATTTGTATAATAGCCAAAGCATACTTGCGTTTAACTGCAAGTATGCTTTTTTCTAGTTTTCTAAATTAGTTTTTTAAAAATTCTGTGTTTCCAGGATTTCCTCTTCTTCAACAATCGGGGGCAATTCTGTGGCAAGAATTGTGTCTTTTACTTTAGGGAATGGCTATTTGATTGAACAAGGAAAAAAGAAAAAGTAAGTTATTCATAGAGTAGAATAGGGAAAAGAGGTGGAGAAAATGGACATGAATGCACGAAAAGCAAGATTAGAGCTACTCTTACAAAAGCAAAAAGAGAAAGAAAAAAATGATGAAATACAGATGCAATTAGATTGGATGTTAGAACCTTTCTCAACTAAAGAAAGTATTAGGCTGTTAGATGATAAGGAAAGGGAAAAAGTGAAAACTGAACTTGTAGAGAGCATCCCAATAAATGAGTGGGTAAGTCTAGATTTAGAGAAAATGTATAACAATTTCGTGATACACAATGTTAGTAGCGATAAGGTTGCATCGTTTTTTAAAGATAAAGAACTATACACGGAGAATCCAGTTTATCTTTTTTTACAAGATGACCTGCCACCTTTTAGCACATGGCCGTGGGTAAAGATGCCACTATCAACGATTATTGAAAATATTATTAATCTGGCAGCAGAAGAAGCCTATCCACAGTATGTATTTAGTCCATCACCCAAATTTGTAATAGAATTTGTTGAACCGGACTTAATAACCATTGCTTGGTAACAGTAACATACTTAATTACTCCATAAAAGGGCGCATTTCTTTGATAAGAATTGCGTCTTTTCAATTTAAGGCCATATTGTGGAGCAGCATAATCATATGATTAAAATTAGGGGGCTATTGGAACTTTGTAGTAAACGAAAACGTCATTATTTTAAGTTAAATGAGGGGTAGGTAACTAATGGATAACAATTCTTAGTAATATTGTTGTTCGTTTTATGAATTTATTCCTATTTGGAGCTATCAGTTTTCTTGCACTTTTCTCTGTGGTAGATATAGCCCTCCAGTCCAAGACCCTGTCTCTGAAACGTTTTCATTCGATTTTCTTGTTTTCTGCTCATCATGTGGGCAGTTAATTACTGGTTCCAAATTCAAGAAGAAAAGTGGATTCTTCCAATAGCTGGAACCGTCATTTACCTCGCCATCATTTTGTTCGTCGGGGGAGTAGTCATGCCATTCGTGCGACAATGGGTTTGTCTGCCTTCTAGCAAATGGTTTTCCACCTGAAACTCTATGAATGTATTAGGGTTCGTTTACATTTAGTTCACCTTTATTTAGGCATTAAATTATTTAACGCCCTAAACTCACTACTTGTTATATATGTATATATCAAAAAGAGCGAGGATCTCGCTCTTTTTTCTTACTTCTTATTAAATTTATATGAATTTTATTTTCTTATAACTTTACTATCTATAGTCAATACCAAATATCCTGAACTATAGTTAAAGTATACAGAGAAGTCTCTCACTGGACTAGGAACATCTTTTCCTTGCACAAGATTCCCGTCCAAGAAAACTCCATTCAACATCTCTATAGTTTCCTTAGCAGATAATCCAAAAACATCTTCTGACAATTCTCTAAGTGTATCTCCAATTGAACCATATCTTTGTTTGTCTAAGTGTTTCTTAGCCATAGGGAATTTAAATCCAACTTCATCATATCTATCAAAGTATCTAGTGTAGGCACTTTGAGTTCTCCAATGTCTATCATAATTCTCTCTTGAATCCGTTTGCCCCTCCGGTAAGTATTCGTAGTCATAGTGGAACATTGGTAATAATGTTGCTAATTGTACATTAGTCAAGTCGTATATTTCTTCATCAGTTAAAGAGTCTATGTCAACAGGTTTCAAGTGTTCCATTGCTCTAAACATGAATATTGCAAAGTGTTCACGTGTAAGTTTTTCTGATTCTCTGAAAGTACCATCTTCGTAACCACTTGTGACTCCTGCTTTATATAGTGCTGAGACATATTGGTTGCTCCAATCTGCAACATCTGTAAATGGATGCATGTCTACTTTTAAATCTAATTTAAATCCTTTTGCAATTATTTGTGCCATCTCTCCACGAGTTAGTTCTCGGTCAGGAAAAATATATCCAGCATTATTTGCTCGCATTAATTCTGCTTTCACCATATTCATCATTTGTTCATAGTACACATAGTCTTCCGGTAAATCTATCGGTTGCTTATATGTTTCATAACTAGCTCTTTCTAATTCTACTGCATTATCGATAAGAACAGCTGCATGCTTGCGAGTTATTATGTCATTAGGTCTAAAAGTACCATCTTCATAACCACTAATATATCCTTTGTCCACCATTTCCATTATTATTTCATAATTGGGATGTGTCTTTGGTACATCCTTGAAATCTTCAACAACACTTGCTTCGGCAGTTTGATTGTTAGGGAAGATAATTGCAATAATTATTACTGAAATTGCTATAATTGTTATGTACATATTGCTACTGTTGGACTTCTTCATTATTAAATTCCTCCAATTTTTTAAAGATATTTTTATATTAATACATAGAAAATGTCAGGTATTTTTTTACCTGTTATTGTTATATCATATTTAATTATAATTGGCGTGCCTTGCCTTATTAAAGTTTAAATTGGATTTCCGGAATACTGGCAATAAAATCCAAAAAAAGTGAAGTTTCCTCGTTACTGCCCTCATTGTTAAATTTGTACTTGCCAGTTATTATTTCATAATATACGTTTCATCTATGTTTCCTCATAAGGGACGTTTTGAAAAGAATCAGAATCATATACAGAGACAACACCCAAAATATCAAAATGAGGTATTGCCAAAACTATATTCATATTTATATATACCTTCCTGCGATACTGATTCAGAAATGAATTTCCATATCGTTGTAAAACTGAAAATTCTTGATGGTACTCCACACAGTGAAAATAAACTGATAGAAGAAGTTGTGAACAAAAATCAGTTTAACCATCCACTTAAACAAAGTGACGTTTTAAAACTCAACAAATGTTTGACCTCTACCCCTCTGTAAGGGGTTTTTATTTTATTTGAAGAAAAGTTTGATAAAAGCATAACGTATTCAAGATTTATTGTTCAGCAATCGTGCGCTTTCCTTGAATAAGGAGAGGGTCTTTCTTCATGAAAAGGGACAGATTCTTGAATAGCATCCCACTAGTAAATTGAATTTTTAATTCTCTTTAAAGCAATTTGACAATTCATTTTTATGGATATATGTCCTTTCTGTTACAATCGAAATAAAGTATGTTGAAAAGGGAGTTAGTTTTCATTGAATCTCTTGAATGATGTAAATGCAATTGCACAATATAAAAGGCAAATCTATAAAAAGTATCCCATCGAAACAGATGTCCTTGAATGGCGAAGCTTTTCTCCGGGAGAATATATTTGTGAACAAGGATTTCCATTGTCTTTTCTATCTTTTTTAGTAAAGGGAAAGGTAAAAATATATACAACTTCAGAAGAAGGAAAACGTTTAATTGTGACATTTAACAAGCCCCTTGAACTATTTGGTGATTTGGAGCTTGTACAACAAGTTGATACACTACATACAATTGAAGCGGTAACACCAGTTTATATCGCTGTATTACCGCTGGAATTAGCACGCAGCTGGCGAAAAGATGCAACCTTTAATGAGCTATTGCTCCAATCAATTAGTCGAAAATTTTTAACGAAATCATTGACTCTCTCTTTTCATTTGTTACATGAAGCAGATGCAAGACTAGCGAGCTATTTAACATCCATTTCCCATGACGAGCAAGGAGCTTTTATTAACCCTTTTATCCCAAAGAGCGAATTAAAGATGATTGCTGAATTTATAGGGATAACAGTTAGGCACCAAAATCGATGTATCCAATCATTTGAGAGGGACGGCATGATCAAGCGGATTCCGGGATTCATAGAAATCATAGACCCAAAGCGATTATTAAAATATGCAAAACAAAATATATATGAAATGCAATAGGAGTTGACGAACGATGAAAGCAATCATTTTTGATTTTGATGGAACACTGGCCGATTCTGGTGAATGTGGATTATTGGCTACACAGAAGGCATTTAAAGAAAGTAATTTGCCCATTCCGACCAAAAAAGAGGTCGATTATTATATGGGTATTCCCATTGAACAGTCATTTCACGAAATGACAAATCATACTTTGGACGATGATCAATTTACGAAGCTATTACAACTTTTTCGACAAGCTTATAAAACATTTGAGGAACAAACCATTACCGCTTTTCCACATATAGATGAAGTAATAAGCACATTGCGTAAGCAAGGCTTATTACTATTTGTAGTTTCAAGTAAAAAGACAGATGTATTATATCGAAACTTACAAAAGCTACAATTAGAACACTTTTTTACAGACTGGATTGGTTCCGATCAAGTAGAGCATTATAAACCACATCCAGATGGTATATTAAAAATTGTAGAGCGATATTCTTTAAAAGTAACAGAATGTACAATGGTTGGTGATGCGATTTTCGATATACAAATGGGGAAAGCTGCTGGCTGTAAAACTGTAGCGGTGAATTGGGGAAGCCATTCAAAGGAACAATTGCTAAAAGAAGAACCAAGCTTTTTCGCTCATGAAGTAAAGGGTTTATACCATTTAACAAATTTAATATCAGTTGGAATCTAATTATTCAAAATAACATTCAACAAACGGGCCCTATCCTTGAATAAGGGTAGGGCTTTCTTACATTACAAGGGCCATTATCTTAAATAATGCCGATAAGAAAAAATTGGTAATTTTGTTAAGATGTAGAGAGTCTGGTGAATAAATTAACTAAACTATCAGGGCATTTAGTGAAAGAGTGATTTGACTACAAATAGGTGGATTGCAGAAAAAAATAACTAGCAGTTTATCTATATTACTGGTTTTTTTAACTTTGATATTAAGTAGATGTACTGGGGCTACGGATTTTCAAATTCCTATTAATTCAAAATTAGATTTCAGTAAAGCAAATACTACCTCTTACTCAGTGACCGAAAGTGTTTGTTGCCGCAATCTTTTCTCAAATACCAGGGATAGATTGAATAATCTCATATTCTTCAGCTTCTTTAGCGAGGGCTTCTTCTGCTGCTAACTTTGATAGATGCCTATGCCTTAAAAGGGCTTATTTGATTGTTTGAGCTAATTTTTTGATAAGAGGTGGATAAAACATATAGAATATGTCATACACAAACTAGTATCAAGGTTGTACTGGTTTTTATTAACCTAGAAAGAAAAGGATGAGTACATATGAGCAATCACAACGCAAAAAAACAAGAAATCCTCGCTGCATTCAATTTCCGTCATGCAACAAAGGTATTTGACCCAACAAAGAAAATTTCCGATGAGGATTTTACATTCATTTTAGAAACAGGCCGTTTGTCCCCAAGTTCTGTTGGATACGAACCGTGGAAATTCCTTGTTGTACAAAATAAGGAGTTTCGTGAAAAGCTTAGAGAAGTTTCATGGGGTGCCCAAGGACAGTTACCAACTGCAAGCCATTTTGTTGTTATTTTGGCACGGAAAGATGTAAGGTATGACTCTGAATATGTACAGCAGTTGCAAAAACAAGTTAAGCATATGCCAGATGAATTGATGGAAACATTGAAGCCTAGATACAGAAGCTTTCAAGAGGAAGATCAGCGTCTTTTTGAAAACGACCGGGCATTGTTTGACTGGGCGAGCAAGCAAACATATATCGCGCTTGGTAATATGATGACAGCTGCTGCGCAAATCGGTATTGACTCTTGTCCGATTGAAGGCTTTAGCTACGACAAAGTAAATGAAATCTTAGAGAAAGAAGGACTTCTTGAAGATGGCAAGCTTGCGGTATCTGCCATGGTTGCCTTTGGCTATCGTCAAGAGGAACCGGCGCGTCCGAAAACGAGACGAGTTATGGAAGATGTTGTACAGTGGATTAACTAAGGTGGACACGCATCTCGGCTATTCCAATGTCACTTATTATTTTTATAGCAAGATGAATGGCTTTCATTTCTTATATTTTGGTTTAGTAGGAAAATCTCTTTTAAGGATTCAAGTTTCAAAATAATATAAATTATTTTTAACTCGAATGTTATAAAAATCGAATGATAAAAGGAGAAATGTACGATGAATTTTATTACGTTAAATAATGGTTTAAAGATGCCACAGCTTGGATTTGGTGTATGGCAGGTTGCAGATGATCAGGCAGCTCAAGCAGTTTCTACTGCTATTGAAGTAGGCTACAGATCTATTGATACGGCCATGATCTATAAAAATGAAAAGGGCGTGGGGAAGGCGATTGCTGAATCTTCTGTTCCTCGTAATGAGTTATTTATTACAACAAAAGTTTGGAATAGTGACCAAGGCTTTGAAAATACGTTACGTGCATTTGACGAGAGCTTGGAAAGATTAGGCCTGGATTATGTTGATTTATATCTGATTCACTGGCCTACTCCGCAATTTGACCAGTATATCGAAACTTATAAAGCGTTAGAAAAGCTTTATCATGATGGTCGGGTAAAAGCAATTGGGGTATGTAACTTTGAAATTGAACACTTAGAGCGACTTTTAAAAGAGTGTGAAGTAGTACCAGTATTGAATCAGATTGAGTGTCATCCATACCTTGCGCAAAACGAGTTAAAAGAGTTTTGTTCAAAACATAATATCTTTGTAGAAGCATGGAGTCCTCTTGACCAAGGAGGAGAGGTGTTGCAAGACGAAGTGATTCAAAAAATTGCTAAGTCACACAGCAAAACACCAGCTCAAGTTGTGTTGCGCTGGCATTTACAAAATAACACAATCGTCATCCCTAAATCTGTAACACCATCAAGAATTGAAGAAAACTTTAATGTATTTGATTTCGAATTATCTTCAAATGAAATGAACGAAATCAATAAACTGAATATTAATCGACGTAAAGGTGCACATCCGAACGATATGAATGTTCGATAAAATTAAAACAATAACCACAATTCTATATAAACTATTCCTTCTAACCCATTCTAAATTTCAATTAGAATGGGTTTTCTTACTATGATATTTCCTCAACGTTTGTAGTATTATTTAATTTCCCTTTAAAATAAAACCATCAATTACTCTTAAGACATGTAAGTAAGCATAATATAAGTCCATAATCATTTCACCTACTTTGGTAGGATGACATACTTCATGTTCTACGTATCCAATCTTCTACTACCACTTTTAGCGACTTATTACACAGTCCTTTTAAAAATGATACTTGTGAGCTTTATTTATTTCAGCAGTTACCAGCTCTTTAATGAATTTGTAGATATTTTCTGACTGACCTTAAAAGTCGATCGGGCGCACTTCTTTTAATAAAGAATGCGTTTTTTTAAAGGGCAATAAATTGGATAAGTCCTTCTTGGAGGTATCTGTATTGTTTTGTAAGGTTGTTAATCACAGTTGCTCTTATCAATTAGTGGATTTGAAAAGGGTAAAAACTCTGAAGCTGTGTTTAAGAAATGATCAAAAGGTAAAAAATGTACCAGAGATTAGTTTGTGAAATCTTGCAAAAAGTGTTGCAAGATTTCCTGAACTTTTTATTCATTGGCTTTAACTAGTAAACAAGATAGGAGATGATTTAGATGAGAAACCCACATCTAACCAATCCACGCACGAAGTTTTATACAGAAAAATTCCCGGATCAAGAGCAGAACACGCCAGCGCTACAGAGTAAAATGGTTCCTAAACCTGACTGTGGAGAAGATTCATATAAAGGATACAATCGTCTGGAAGGGCGCAATGCCTTGATTACAGGTGGTGATTCCGGAATTGGCCGTGCTGCCGCCATCGCCTATGCACGTGAAGGTGCAAATGTGGCGATCCAATTCTTCCCTGGTGAAGAAGAAGATGCGAACGAAGTCAAAGAATTAATCGAAAAAGCAGGCAGAAAAGCATTACTTCTACCGTATGACTTGCGGGAAGATGGGACAGCGACAGAGATTGTTATTAAAACTGTGGAAGCGTTTGGCGGATTGGACACGCTAGTATTAAATGCTGCGCAACAAATTGCACAGCCAACTCTAAGTGATTTAACAATCAAACAAGTGCATGATACGTTCAAAGTAAACATCATCAGCATGTTTGAGACCGTTAAAGCTGCCGAAGAGCATTTGGAACCAGGAAGTGCAATTATTACGACCACTTCGGTTCAATCTTTCAATCCGTCTACATCTTTAATGGATTATGCAGCTACAAAAGGTGCGATAAGCAACTTTACGATAAACCTTTCCTCGTACTTTGCTTCTAAGGGGGTGCGTGTCAATGGGGTTGCACCAGGGCCCATTTGGACACCCTTGCAGTTGGATAATGGACAATTAGAAGGACAAATCCCTGAGTTTGGCCAAGACACTCCTCTTGGCCGTGCGGGACAGCCGGTAGAGCTTGCGCCGGTGTATGTTCTCCTAGCCTCCGATGAAGGAGGTTATATCACAGGTCAAATTTATGGGATAACAGGTGGCGAGACGATTAACTAGTAATCTTAAGAGCGAGTCAAATTAAAAATACAAACTCGATTTCAGTGATGTTCTACTCTTCCTTTATCGTAATAATAGATATGTAAAACGTAATAAATGATAATTATGCCTGCTACAATATGTGTTTAGTATCCGATTGTAGCAGGCTTTTGTTTTCATTTATAACAGTCATAAGATTGGATATATATGGTGAATTAAGAATTTTAATAGAATAAGGAATGGAATTCATTTTCCATTGCTTTAAAGTTGAATCTCCATTTGTTCGTATATGTTTAAATCTTAAGTAGTTTGTAAAATCTCATAGAAATGAAGCTAGAAAAAAAATAAGACTAATCCATACACAAAGAGGTGAATAGATGGCGGTATCTGCTTTTGCAAATCTAGTATGTTTGATTTTCTTGAAAAACCCTACGTATTTACCTTCACCAATGGCACGTAAGAAGAAAATAATTCCTCCAGCTACACAAAGCCATTTGGAAAGAGGGGAGGATTTGATGACTACAATCAAATCTATATGAACCAATAGAAGGACAGATGCAAAAAAGCAAAGTAACCCGATAAAAAGTGTACCAACTTTACTTGGTCGTAAAACTGGTAATTTACTATCATCTTCAGTTGGTAGAACCGAATTTACTCCCCAACTTCCACCAAATGCCCAAAAAAAATGTAACATACCAATAATTAAAAATATTAAAGACGTAATTCCTATTAAAATCTGTATCAATATAGCACCTCTTCTGTAGTGTTATCGTCCTCGTCCTCAACATCAAAATTGAATCCCATCATTGAGTATACTCTTTTATTAATCTATTTAGCACTAAGGAAGACATTGGTACTTCCTATGAGATATATAATTGTAGTAACTTTAGTAAGTCTAATATCAAATCATTACAGGTGGAGATATAAAATAATGAACATGATATTGTCTGATACTTCGAAACTTAAAATAATCACCAAAAAATCTTAGTCGAAAAAAATAGCCTTTCAATGATATGACTTCCTTAGATTTGTTATATAAAATCTTAGTTTATACCTTAATTATCTCAAATGACCGAATTAATAAAGCACCAGAAAACTGTTTGCTAATTGAGAATATTGACTAATTGATTTTCCATTTTGAAGGATAAATCCTAATTCTTTTTTAGGGAAAAGTTATCAATAGGAAGTATGTATATAAGTGTAAAAATATTACATGTTTGCAACTGAAGGTAATATTCGTTACTAGAATTCCTAAGAATGATGGATTTTGGAAAATAGTTAACGACAGGTTAAAAATCCCATTTAGTTGATAAATGCTATCATAGCAAGGTAGATTTGAGATTAATAGAGGATACCAATTTTTGGTTAATGAATTAGTATGTTACAACTGATAGCCTTAGTAGTAGAGAAACGACTACTAGGAGGAAATAAGACATGAAGAAATTCAAAAAACTATTAGTAGCCGCTGGATTAATGTTATCAATTTCAGCATTTACATTAACAAACCAAGCTGATGCGGCAACATCTCGCACTATTCAATACGGTGAGACATACTGGAAAATTGCTAAAGGATTTGGCGTTCCGATTAACACCTTAATGAATACAAACAATAGTAAGCCACTTATTGCAGGTCAATCTATGATTCTACCAAACTCTCCAATTTCAGTAGCAGATAAAGACTTATTAGCACGTTTAGTTCGTGCAGAGGCAGTTGGAGAACCATATGCAGGGAAGGTTGCTGTTGCAGTAGTTGTGCTTAACCGTGTAAAAAGTGACCAATTCCCGAACTCTGTAAGATCAGTGATTAATCAAATTTCTAATGGACATTATGCATTTACGCCTGTAGCAAACGGTCAGATTAAACTGCCTGCTGATGCTGAATCTAAAAGAGCAGTAAATGAAGCAATTGCTTTAATGGGTAAAGGAAATGGATCTTTATTTTTCTATAATCCTAAAACTGCAACAAGCTCTTGGATAGCATCACGTGAAATAACAGTTAAAATTGGAAATCATGTATTTGCTAGGTAATATTCATAACATTCAAAAAAGCAGTAGTACTCCATAAGAAATGAAGTTCCAGAAACCGAGGAAGAAAATTAGATGGAATGGAAGTTTTTCCTAAGTATTTATTAATAATTTACTAATAGGGTGATTTACTTTTAAGATAGCTAGAAAATTAATCAGACGCATCTCTTTAATAAGAGATGCGTCTTCCTTAAATGGGGGGCTTTTGCTTATGATCAGAAAGTCCACAAACGACGATTTTGGGATAATGATGTAAAACACATCAAGTAGATAGAACGCCAGTTTTGTATCCATGATAAGATTTACAACTGGGGCTTACCAACAAAAATGTGGAAAACATATTTTAACATAAAAAAAGCTGAATTTACTACCTAAGGATTCACTGGATTTCACTGCGAAATTAGGAGAAATTGTAGTAATAACAGGCTATTCTCCTAATTAAGAATTAACTCTTAATTGCTTAATAATCTTTACATTGTAATCTCATACAAATTTTCAGGAACTTTTCTCATAAATCGACTCATTTTCCCAAAGGAGAAAAGATGAAGCTCGTGCAAAGCCCTTGTACAAGCAGTATAAAAAAGGTTCCTTTCAAATTCTCTTCCATATTTTATATCAGAGGCATCATATATGATTACGGCATCAAATTCGATTCCCTTTGCTAAATAAGCAGGGAGAATTAAGGTCCCTTTTTGGTAGGAATTCGTATCTTGTTCAATTAGTCTGAGATCCATTTGCTTACTTAATTGCTCATAGGCTTCCTTACATTCTTTACCCGTTTTACATATCACTGCAATTGTTTCATGATTTGCTGATTGTAGTTGTCGAATCTTCTGTATTATTAGGTACTGAAGGACGTCAAAATCTTCTACCTTCGTAAAAGTAGGTTTCAGACCGTTTCTGTTAAAAGCTTCAATAGTTTCGCCGTCTTCTATAATTCTTTTTGAAAATTCAACAATTTGACGAGTTGAACGGTAGCTTTTCGTTAATACCACTTTATCAAAGTTTTCTTCTACATATAATTCGTCTGATAGTAAAGTCGGCGCATTTAAAGTATGGGCGTAAATTGCCTGATTAAAATCACCTAGAATCGTCATTTGACAATACGGAAAAAGCTGCTTCAGAACAAAAAACTGAAATGGTGAATAATCCTGTGCTTCATCAACCAATAAATGGCGGATTCTTGTGTTTATTCTTTTTCCCTCAAGTTTATCTTGTAGATACAAATAAGGGGCTGCATCCTCATACGTCAGTTCTTTTCTCTGAAGCTTTTTTAATGTATATGAACAAATTTCTTCCCAATCTTCGGGTAATGTTTCTTTAAGCTGTCGATGTATATTATCCTTCTGTTTAAATAGTTGGTAGTAGATCGCTGCTACATTAATAAATTTTAATTTCTTTATAGCAATTCGTATTGGTTTAAAGTGTTTTTTAACAATCTTTTGAGCTAATTTCTTTTGCTCTTGTTCAAAATCATCAAACGTATTCTCAGAAAATCTTCCTTCCTTCAGTAGCTCGCTATAAACTTTTGTATACTCTTCAAGATCTAACAAGTCACTTTCTTCTATTACCCAATCTTTCGTTCTTTCCAATTTTTCTTTCTTAGTTAACTCTTTTAGGAGCCATTCCTTTACTAATTGCATTCGATTTGGAATAGAGATGGATGTATCCAGTGAATAAAAAAAGTTTTTAATTTCTTTAGCTTCAATTATCCTTTCTCCCCGAAAAGAAATATTTAGAAAGATAAGGTCTTCACTCGAAAGTATATCAACATAGGAATCGATTAAAGTTTTAAACTCTATGCTTGCTTTATATTTAATTCCTTTTTGTCTAGCAGCATACATTTTATGTTCCTGACATGTAAGCATATATTCCATTTGCATAAACGGATGTTCAAGTTCAAATTGTTTTCCAATACGTTTCTCTACATATTCTTGGAATGTGAACTGCTGCATATTGTCTTCTCCTAAATCAGGAAGAACAGAAGCAATATATCGATTAAATAAAGCATTAGGTGAAAAAAGCATAATACTTTCAGCTGTAATGTCATTTTGATAGTGATACAGCAAATATGCAACTCTTTGAAGGGCTACAGAGGTTTTTCCACTTCCAGCAGCCCCTTGTACAATTAAATACTTACTTTTCACGTTACGAATAATCTCATTTTGCTCTTTCTGAATGGTAGCAACAATGCTTTTTAGATTGGTACTCGCGTTATTGCCAAGTACTTCTTTCAAAAGTTGATCTCCAATTGTTACACCCGTATCAAACATCGTTTTGATTTGCCCGTCTTTCGTGACAAACTGACGCTTTAACCTCATTTCTCCTTGAATTATTCCTTCTACTGTTTCGTACTGGGCTGGTCCTGGAGTGTAATCATAATAAATACTGGAAATAGGGGCTCTCCAATCATAAATAAGATATGTTTCCTCATTTTCATCCATTAAACTTGCAACACCGAGATACACATTATTTGTTGTCTTATTTCCATTTTCAAGAAAATCAATTCGGGCGAAATATGGGGAATCTTTTAATCGAGATAAGGTCTTTCTCTGCTTATCTAGTTGCCAATGCGTTCTTTCTCTCTCAGACAATATCTCCGCCTGCTGTCTAATACTTGATAAGGTTTCACCAGCATCTTCAGGATTTTCTAAATTAATTTTCACATCATCCCAAAAGGTTTTCTTTAAATGAATGACATCTCTTCTTAATCCACCGGCATCATCATTCAATTTTACTATTTTTTTATCAATTTCACTTAAAACATTACGAATACGCTCATCTTCATACTTTCGCTCTTGGTTTCCATTAGTCATCTCTTCACACTCCCCAAAAAATTTTAAGTAAATAAATGATACACAATTGACCGACCGACGGTCAATTGTGTATCGTTAAAAGAGAATAATTTCTCTCAAGGGGGGACTTCCATGAAAAGAATTGTAAAAAAGCATGAAGAAAGAAGAATTGAGATTATTACTGTAGCAAAAGGTTTATTTTCATCTAATGGATATGAGAATACTACGGTTAACGATATTATTAAGAAAGTTGGAGTAGCGAAAGGGACCTTTTATCATTATTTCAAGTCAAAAGACGAAGTTGCAGATGCAGTAATTCAGGATTCTATTGATTCTAGTGTTCAGTTATTTAAGCAAATTATTAATAACCGTGATTTAAAGGCAATTGAAAAGTTTATAAACATTATTCAATACTTTTCACAGGAAACATCAAATCATTTCAATGATGGATTAATGACTTATTTGCATCACAAAGATAACGTCCTTCTACACCAGAAAATGAAAGTTGCCATGATTAAAGAATATGTGCCAATTATTTCATCTGTTGTGAAGCAAGGAATGGAGGAAGGCGTATTTCACACGAATTTTCCAGATGAAATTACGGAATTCTTACTTGTCGGACTCCATTTTATGCTTGATCCTAACATTTTCTCATTGACTCATGAAGATCTCATTGACAAACTTGATGCGATTGACGAAATTTACGAAAAACTATTAGGTGCTCCAAAAGGAAGCTTTCCTTCAATAAAACAATATTTCGAAAAGTTTTATTGACTTTATAATGTATTGGAAAATTTGCTAGCTATATCCATTTTCTTTGAAAAGCAAGATTGCAAATTTAATCATGACAATATAAGTATTTTTGTCCTATTTTGAGAGGAATTGGAAATATTTTCGTTATAGTAGTAAGGGAAGTGAAAAGGATGGAGATGGAGGTAAAAGAATTTATTAATGACTATTGTTAGGCTAAATTAGATATTTTAAATGTAGTTAATGAAAGTAGCGGAGAAGAATAGTTAAAAATCTTATTATATTTATTTATGGAAATAATAGGATAACGGAGGTCGTCTGTAGAAATAAATAACTGGTCAAAAAACAAGGGAGGTACATAATGAACAAATTCAGTTTGTTTGGCAAATTTACGGTACAAGAAGGGGAACGTGACACACTGGTAGATATTTTGTTAGAAGCAGCAGAAACAATGAAAAGCCTTGACGAATGTGAGATATATCTCGTCAATATTTCTGAAAGTGAACCTAATTCGGTTTATGTATATGAAGTTTGGAGTAATGAAAATGCACATCAGGCCTCTCTAACTCTTGAAGCTACACAAACATTAATTACGAAAGCAAAACCTATCATTACTGGAATGGAGAGAATCAGTACCTTTAAAACAATGGGTGGGAAGGGCGTTTCAACGAATTCTCATTAAGCTACCGGGCTTTAGTTGAATAAGCGCTTTTCTGGAATACAATAAAAAACAAAGCAAGCTACCTAGAAGATAGGTAACTTGCTTAGTATCTACTACCACGTAAATTTCAGACTGATTTACGAAAACTAGGGGAGCTTGAATGTTACAAATACCGCATTACTCAGTGAATTCTGGATTTAAATCCCCATCATAAGGAACATGCTCTACTGTTATTTGGATATCGTTTCCATCTTGATCTTTACCAATACGTTTATAAGTAAATTTATTTTCATTTAATTCTGTTACTTCAAGAACAGCTCCATACTTATTATCTCCTAAAGACACATGCGCTCTTACTTTATTATTGTTCAACACATTATAATAGCCATAATCGCCACGACTTTGACCTGTTTGTTTATCGAAAAATTCATAACGACTAGTTTCGGCATCATATTTAGCAAGAGCGAAGAAGTTTTGGTTGTACTCAGATACATCTGTTCCATTTTCATCTAAAGCAATTGTTCCAACCCATAATGTATTTTCTAAAATAGTATCTCCATCTACTTGATTGTTAATTTCTCCTGTGAACGTATCGAACGTTTTTTCTGGTGAAGTAAAAGCAAGATCTGAATTAGTATAAGGTACATGTTCAACAAAAACTTCTACATCATTACCGTTTGCATCTTTTCCAATTCTTTTATATATATATTTTTCTTCTGTTACTTCTGTTAACTCGACAACTCCTTGAGTTCCTTTTGATTCGGAAATTAATACACGGAAATTCCCATCATTTGAAATAAAGTAAGTCCCATAATCGCCACGACTCTCTTTTGAATTAATATCAAAGAATTCATATTGTGATGTCTCATTGTCGTACTTCGCAATTGCAATAAAGTTTGAATTGTATTCTGTTACATCATTTTGATCTTTGTCATATACTTTTGTTCCTTGCCACAAAGTACTTCCTAAAATGTTTGCAACCTCATCGCCATCTGACATAGCTTTAGAATTTTCTGATGGATTTGATTCAGTTGCTGGGCTGATTTCAGTTGTTGCTTCATCGGACTTATTTGTCGTGGTAGTCTCAGTATCCTCCGAAGAACAGGCAGCTATTATTGCAGCAGATAAAGATATAGATAAAAATAAAGTAAACGGTTTTTTCATTTAATGTCACTCCTATGTTGTTTGGTCTAATCAAATCATAACCAAACAATGTGACACAAAAGTGGCAGAAAAAAGGGGGAAAACGCACTTTTTTCTGCCATTGTCTATTTATATTCTTTTTATAGAAATCATAAATGTCGTTCCTGAATGAAACTTACTTTTTTTAACGCTGATTTTTTCACCAAGTTGTTCCATAATTTCATAAGCTATAGATAGACCAAGGCCACTACCTACCGCATTATGGGAGACGTCAGCTTGTTTAAATCTTTCAAAAATATAGGGAAGGAACTCTTTTGAAATACCTGGACCATTATCAGAAACTAGTATTTCTATTTTTTTATTCGAGGATATAGCATCAATTTCGATATATCCATTTTCTTGAGTGAATTTAAATGCATTATCTAATAGAATGGTAAGTACTTGTATCATCCGATCTTCATTTGTATATATTGGTGGAAGATTTTTTGCTTGGTCTGTAATGGTGAATTGAAGATCCATATCATCTGCTAGAACTGAAAAAGGTTCTGATACCCGTTTAATTAATTGATTCGTGTCAACAACTGTCTTATGAAATGCCATTTTTTTGCTCTGCAAGCGAGACAACTCTAGTAAATCAGCAATAAGTTTTTCGAGGCGTGCACTTTCTTTTAAAATAATATTGTAATAGTGATTAGTTCTCGCTTGGTCCGTCACTACACGATCTGCTAGTGTTTCAGTCAATGCCTTGATTGATGCAAGAGGAGATTTTAACTCATGACTTATATTCGCAATATAGTCTTTTCGCATTTGCTCGAGTTGGTTTTTTTCTTTTATAAAAAAGCTTAAAAAAATTAAAATGATGATAGTCCCAATAGCCAAAGTAGTAAAGAAAACCAAATCAAAGCCATTTAGTGCAGCGACATAAGACCTAGCAGGTTTTAGAAGAAAGATCCCACCAGCCGCTTGATTGTCTTCCATTATAGGCTGACCAATTACTAGTGCTTTTGTAGGGAATCCAGGAATTTCCCTAATTTCTGCGACAGTTGATTTGTCTTGAATAATATTTGGTAAATAGTCTAATAAAAATTCATTTATTTCTGCTTCATCATATGAGTTTTTGGGGCTATCTTCTTCTCTAAAAATTGTGATTGGTTCTCCATATACATTATAAGCCTTTATAAAATGTGCATCATTTTGAGTAACTGTTTTCCCTTCAGAAATTTCTTTAGCGATTTGAGTTAGTTGAGGTTGGAATTCATCAATTTTCGATTTGATAAAAAAGTGTTTTATAGCCATTGCACCTAATAGTTGTCCTAAAATAAATATGGCTAAAATAATTAGTGCAATGGCTGTTTTACTCGAAATAAATTTTCTCATACGATTTCCTCAAATTTATATCCTACTCCATAAACGGATTTGATTGAAAATCCAGGATGTGCTTTAGCGATTTTTTGTCGTACTCGTTTTATCAACGTATCAACTGTCCGTGTATCGCCGATATAATTATATCCCCATATTTTATACAATAGCTCCTCACGATCAATCACTCTTCCTTTGTTTTTAACTAAGTATGCTAATAATTCTACCTCTTTGGCTGTGAGGTCGACTTTTTCATCATTAACTAAAACTTCATAACCATCAACATCAATGAATAGATTAGCAACTTTAAGAATAGTTGATGTATCTAGTTTAGGTTGTACTCTTTTTAGAATAGTTTTAATTCTAATTACAATTTCACGAGGGGAAAATGGTTTTGTTAAATAATCATCTGCACCAATTTCTAATCCAATGATTCGATCCATTTCTTCTCCGCGTGCACTTAGCATAATAATAGGTATATCGCTCGTTTTACGAATTTCTTTACAAACCTCAGTCCCAAAAAGACCAGGTAGCATTATATCCAGCACTACTAAATCAAAATCTTGTCTATTTAGTAGGTCAAGAGCCTGTTCACCATCAAAAGCTGAGACACTACTCATATTTTCAGCTTGCAAATATGCGTTAATGCTTTCGTGAACTGCAACATTATCATCGCAAATTAGAACAGTTATTTTTGAGTCCATAAACTTATTTTCCCTTTCATACATGTTAGAATGTACTAATTCTTTCACAGATTTAAATAGAAAGCAATTTGGATTAACTAAAATTACATGTTAAAAGGTTTAATGTGACGCGATCGTAAGACAAGTAACTAGGTCATAGAATAAAATTATTCTTTTGAAACTTAGTAATAATAACGCAAGGGGGAACTTAATGAAAAGTAATAGAGAAATGTATCTAGTAATCGCAAGTTTTATTTTTAAGTATAGGTCTAATAACAGCTGCATATTTAGTATTAAGTACAATTACTAATGTTGCAAAAGGAATTTATAATGTAGGAAATAATAACCCTACAGACTTAGATAATAATCCTTTAGAAAGTTATGAGTTACTTGTGGAGGCTGGATGGTTATATTTATACGATACGAATTCTGGGTAAATATGGAAAAAATAGACAATGACGATCCAGAGGCATCTTGGGTAATGGTTAAACACTTTACAAAAGAATAATTAGAGTAATTGTTTAACTGAAACACTAGTTATTCAAATCTAGTAAATGAGTAAGAGTTGAGTAAAAGTGTAATTTTCATAGTTCAACTAACGGAGGCGTTGATCCAAGAAAGAATAATGCCTTTTTTATTGAACTTATTCTACTAACAGGTCATGAAAATATAGCAATAGTTGTGGAGAAACTAGGAAAGAGGTGGATCCAATGGAGAATGTGAAATGGATAAATGGAAGCAATAAAGAGGATAACCGTATTTTTGATTCAGAGTTTGAAGCGAAAGAATGGTCAGAAGTGTATTTGATAAGCTAAAACTGAGCCACCATCGCAGTTGAAAAGTGAGCCACTTTTATATGAAAATAATCCTAACTTCATAGAGTTAGGAGCGTATAGAGGTGATTTCATTGGAGAAGAAACAAAAAGTGCTACTTGCCTTTCATCAAGAAAGTAAGAGTCAACGTCAAATTGCGAAGGAGCTTGGAATTTCTCGTAATACTGTAAAAGTATATACAAGAGGATCTTGAAAAAGAAGAAAAAGATATTCGTGAATTACCTATTACAGATAATTATGTAACGCCTCCGTCGTATAAAAAACGCAAAGGAAATAAACGAGCTTTAACACCTACAGTGATGAAACGCATTCGGAAAATGTTAAAAGATAATGAATATAAACGGCAACATCAAATGCATAAGCAACAACTGAAAATGATTGATATTCATGAAAAATTATTAGATGAAGGTTTTGAAATTAGTTATACCACTGTTAGAAACTTTGTGAATAGTGAGGAGAAACGTCAAAAAGAAGTCTTTATTCGTCAAAAGGCAACTGCTGGTCATGAGATTGAATTTGACTGGGGAGAAGTAAAATTAGTTATAGACCAATCCCTACGGTCTCTTTCAATGGCAGTCTTTACCCTACCATATAGTAATGATAGAATTGCATATTTATATGAATCTGAAACAATGGTGTGTGTTCAAGATGCTCATGTGAAATGTATTAACTATTTAGGCTTTGTACCAGAGGTTTTTACGTACGATAATATGCGGACAGTCGTAAAGAACTTTATTGGGACTGAACGAGAGATTACTGATGGTATGAAAAATCTATCGATGCATTATCATTTTAAAATACGACTATGTGAACCAAGAAAAGGAAATCAGAAGGGGCATGTGGAGCGGAGTGTAGAATACATCCGTCGTAAGGCATTTGCCCATCGAGATACGTTTGCAAGCTTAGAAGAAGCTCAGGCTTATCTAACAGAAATCATCATGAAATTAAACTCTCGTAAGCATTATAAGAAAAGACAAACGCATCATGAATTAATGCAAGAAGAACGTACAGCTAGGCAAGTAAGCGCAAATATTATTCCATTTGATGCCTCTGAGTTGTTTGAATTTAGAGTGGACAAATATAGTACGATTACTTATAGACAAAATCGTTATTCTGTTCCTGAAGGACATGTTGGAGAATGGGTGAAAGTAAAAGCGAGTGCGGAAAAATTCTTATTTTTAGTGAAAATGCCTGTATCGCGACACATAAACGAAGTTGGCAGATCCATCAATGGATTATGGATATTTATCATTACTTACGTACATTTGAAAAGAAAAAGGTGCATTGGCTCAAAGTGAATGTTTGAGTCAAGCACCAACAAAAATAAAAAATTTATACAAAGATTATTATATTGGAAATGAGCGAGATTTTCTAGAGTTACTTATTTATTTAAAAGAACATAACAATCTAGAAAAAGTCTTAGCAGCGATTGAACAACTTAAGAAGAACCCTATGGTTCAAATATCAACAGATAAGATTATTTTCTTAGCTAGTCAAGGCGAACACGTTCATAAAACTGTACATTCCAAAAATGAGGTCACCACCCAATCTCTCGAAAATCTTTCAGCCATTACAGCATTATTTGAAACGAAAAAGACAGGGGTGCTTCATTAATGGATAAGAGACAAGAAATGATTGAAATGTGTAAAGAACTTCGATTACCAAGTATTCGGGCATTTATTCAAGAAGATGATATGTGGAAACAACATCAGACAGCAGAGGATTTTTTATATCATGCACTGGTACAAGAGATGCAAGATCGAGAAGTACGAGCAAAAGCGAATCGGATTCGTTCAGCAAATTTCCCTGAAAAGAAACTATTAACTGAATTAGAGACTGAGAGATTACCGCAAAATGCGGCCTCTCGCCTCCCACAATTAAAGAAATTAGATTTCATTCAAGAAAAACAAAATGTCCTATTAATTGGCTCACCTGGAACAGGTAAAACCCATATAGCAATAGGTTTAGGAATTGAAGCTTGTTTGTCAGGATATAAAGTATTTTTCACAACGGTATCATCTCTAGTAAACCAATTAAAAGAGAGCCGTTCTGAAAGAACGTTACGTTCATTTGAACTGAAGTTTGAAAAATATGATTTAGTAATCATTGATGAATTAGGTTATATCTCCTTTGATAAAGAAGGAGCCGAGTTATTATTTACTCATCTTTCCCTTCGGGCAGGACGAGCATCCACCATCGTTACGAGTAATTTATCATTTGATCGATGGGAAGAAATATTTCATGATCCAGTTTTAACAGCAGCTTTAACAGATCGACTAACACATAGAGCCTATATGGTTGACATGGTCGGCCCATCTTATCGAATATTAGATACAAAAGAATGGCTAGAAAATAGTCAGCTTTAAGTGGCTCAGTTTTTAATTAATAAATGGCTCAATTTTCACTTGCGAAATACACAGAAGCATTATATCCAGATTTTGTTGCCTATTTAAGTAATAAAAATAATGTAGGATATGCAACACCTGATGAAAAGGTAATTAAATATTTAGTATCCCTTTTTCCTCAATGGGCTGATAATATCAATTTGCAAATCGGCGTCTGTACAAGGAAAACAGAAATAAATGGTCAAATCATCTATAAAATATGGACAGTAAAATTATAATTTTTTACACTAACGAGGATTTTTGTTGAATAACAATTTTCAATAATCGGGAGCTATTGTGGAGCAACACTCTCTACTTTGTAAAATTAAAGATAAGTGAATGAAGAAATAATTGATTCTACTATTTAACAGGTACAACCATTGAGGTTGATATGTATGTATATCCAGGCTGCTGACCAGGCAGCCTTCATAAGTTATTGTCCACTTTTAACGTGACTTCTTTTCTTTTATCCAATTGATCTTCTCCCCAATAGCAAATGGCATCTAATACAGGAATCAGTGATAAGCCCTTTTCCGATAAACTATATTCTACTTTTGGAGGCACTTGAGGATACTCTTTTCGATTAATTAGTTGATCACCCTCAAGTTCCTTTAGTGTATTGGTTAATGTTTTAAAAGAAATATTGCCGAGCATCCGTTTCAAATGGTTATAGCGAATAGGGTTATTGTTTAAATATAAAGCATATAAAACTGTCATTTTGTATTTTCCACCGATTAATGACAAAGTATATCCAAAACCAGTATCCTTTAAATTACCATTTAATACATAAGATTCTTTTTCCATTTAGCACTCTCCTTTAGGTTAGTATCATACTTAAATTACCGTACTTGTAGAATGTTATAGCATAAAATAAAATGAATGTACATCAAAATATGATGCAAATAATGGAGAAGGGTGATTAATAATGAAAACAATTGTCTATGCACATCCATGGGAAGGAAGCTATAATCATGCAATCTTAACCTCTATCACGAAAGACTTAGAAGCTAAGGAAGAAAAAGTTCAAGTAATCGATCTTTATAAAGATGGGTTTAATCCCGTATTTTCAGCTGAAGAATTGGCGCAATTTAATAGAGGTGAAACACCCTACGAATTAGTTAAGGAATATCAAAAAAAATTAAGCCAGGCAACTGAGTTGATTTTTATTTTTCCTGTCTGGTGGTGGGATTTACCTGCTATTTTAAAAGGATTTATTGATAAAGTGATGCTGAGTGGCTTCGCATTCCAAGAGGATAAAAAAACAAACACTCTGAAAG
This sequence comes from Lysinibacillus sp. PLM2, assembly GCA_023168345.1. Lineage (NCBI taxonomy): Bacteria > Bacillati > Bacillota > Bacilli > Caryophanales > Bacillaceae > Lysinibacillus > Lysinibacillus sp. PLM2. The sequence continues at coordinate 1,839,522 of AP025689.1, forward strand.
GTTTATTGACAAATATAGAAAAAACAACTGTCATTTCAACTTCTACAACGGATAAAAATTATATTGAATCTGAAGGAGGAAATGCTATTCAGGGAGTCTTCATTAACCGAACTCTAGCTGACCTGGGAATTAAAAATGAACACACTAAATGGATTCACTTTTCTGGAGTTAACTTAACAACAGATGAGAAGAGGAAACAATTTTTAAAAGAAATAACACAAGAAATTTAAAGTGGAATGAACTGAATAGAAGAAATTTGTGAGAAATGCACTTAAACAAATGGTTGCGATTTTAAAGCTTAGTTAGTGTAATTTTCTTTCTTTCACAATCGGGCGCAATTCTTTAATAGAGTTGTGCTTTTTTCAGCAATCGAACCAGATTGTTTAGTAATGCATAACGGGTCAAATGGATATTGTGAATAAATGTATAAAAGCTTAATAAGCAGTTTAATGTTAAGAAGCGATTTGTAAATAGATAAGTTGAAAATTGAAGAAGATAAATAAAACGTGTCTTAGCTAATAATTTGTTATGATTCTTTTTTATAGACGTATTGTAAAGGTTGTACATTCATACATACATTTTTATATTCGAGGGAATATTATTCTCTGACTTATTAAATAGGAGGTTGTTTTATGGAACATGCCGATAAAGAATTAAATCCAATGAATGTTATGATGCCACTTAATTTGAGTTCACAAGAATTAGACGAATCTCAACCTTTAACGGTTGTTGAAATAGGCAAACTTTGGGCTACTTATATGGGAAACAGTATGTCCAGTCAAATCCTAACTTATTTTCTTCAACATTGTGAGGATGAACAGATTAAAACGTTATTGGAAAATGGCTTAGCAATAAGTAAGGATTTTTTGCAGAGGATTGAGAAGTTTTTTGAAGATGAAAATTTCCCTATACCACAAGGATTTTCCCAAGAAGATGTAAATCTTGGTGCCCCTCGTTTATACGAGGATGAATTTTATGTGCATTATTTAAAATATGCGGCTAAAGCGGGCATGAGCATATACGCAGTAGCAATTCCGTTAGCCATGAGGGAGGATATAAGAGAATTTTTCGCTTATGCAAATCAATGTACCAATATCCTAGTAGGACAAATCAATAACGTTTTATTTGACAAGAAATTGATTGCAAAACCTCCAATTATTCCAACACCCGATAAAAACGATTTCATAAATAATCAAAGCTTTCTAAACGGTTGGTTTGGAGAAGTTAGACCACTACATGCACTGGAAATTATTCACCTTTACGATAACATTGAAAATAATACAACAAGTAAAGCGTTGTTATTAGGATTTTATCAGACCGTTAAAGACGAAAAAATAAAGTCATTGTTTAAACGAGGTTTAGAAATGACTGATAAGGCGGTAAAGCAATTCACTGAGAAACTTCATATTGAAAAGTTACAAGCACCATCGCCAATAGACCACTTGGTTACAACATCTACCATTTCACCTTTTTCAGATAAAATAATGTTATTCCATAAATTTGACATGTTTTCTATAAAGATAAGAACAGTGGGAAATTCACTAGCGGTTAATGGAAGAAGAGATATTAGCGCTTTATATGGGAGAGCTATAATTAATATAGGTTTATTTGTTGATGATGCTACAAATATTTTAATTGATAAGGGTTGGCTGGAATCACCACCAAAAGCATTTGATAGAAGAGAACATTAAAAAATAAGAAGTTGATAAATAATGTCAAAGGAAAGTCGAATCGAGAAAGTTCTTTGGAGTATTGCCTTGCTAAGCTTTGGGCAGATCAGAATTTATACACGGATAAGAGTGAGTTTATGAAGAAACATAGCGATACGTTAAAGTCACTCATTTATTTTAAGGCTTTTATATGAGGGAGAGTTATTTATCAATTTTTTAATGCCTTTGATGAGATGAGACAGGATTTTCATTTTTGAGAGAGACTAATCTTATGTACACTAAGGCTTAAAATAAGTCTTTGCTTCTGAAACGGAAACTGAAACTTTTTTCTACTAACCAGCTAAAAGAAGCCAATTTGTTATTCAATTATAGGGCGCAATTCTGCAAAGAGAATTGTGCTCTTTCTTTAATAGGTCCGTCATCTTGAATAATCTTAATAAAGAAGACTTGATATTTACATTAAGATATAATAAATGTTGTGAATAAATGAATTTAAAATAAAATAACTGGCAGATTAATTATTCGCAACTTAAATAGTACGATATCATCATGTAGATAAAACTTACTACCAATTCTACTTCCTTCCAGTACTATCCCGTTAATTATCAATTATGTTTAATACCCTTTAATTTTTAGACAATTTATTAAACTACCATCAAATCATTTTTAGTTTCGGTAGAATTACATACAATTTAAACACAATTTTTAACCACCGAAATCATATAACCAAACCTTGGATAAATCATTATCGAATTTTCTAGAGCTGAAGATCTCCATTCTTTTTTTAAGAAGATATTCAGCCATATCAATTTCAAACTCTAAATAAAATTCATACCTGTTTAACAACACTAATTCGTCTGAAAGATTATTCAAAATGCTAATCATTTGTTTAAACTCTTTTTCATGACAAAATTGGAAATGGTCATCTTCTGGTACGCACTCTGATAATAATAATAGTTTCTCATTGTAATATTTTTGAAGCTCATTTACCTTATTCAATAAGTTGTGAATTCGTTTACCTACTTCTTCGTCGCATTCATTATTTATTTGAATCTTTATTAAGTCAATGGCTGCATGAAAATAGCGTAAAGTTGCTCTTTCTAGATCCCTTGACGATTGAATCAAATGATGAAAAATTGTCGAATTTTCCGTGTTCATTAAATTCACACTACTCTAATAGCATTTAGTACAAGTACATTTTTTTTACACTGACAGTGATGACTTTCTTTATTACTGAAATCAATGATATTTTCTAACTTTCTTAAAAGTAACCATTCTTTCATAATGATGGTTTCTAAAAATTGACAAACTCCTTTGTTAAAATCTGAAACTTCACCAGTTGATGGTTTTGTTGAGGAATCACGGTATTTACCAACATAAGCTTGAATTTTTTCAGCTTCAGCATTCATTAAATGGGATAGTGCAATCTCTTCAAGTGATATAGAAGCCAATAAATCTATAATCACTTCCTGTCGACTCGGTCGATGTGGTTCTGCTGGTATTGTGGGCATGCTCAACGTATTCTTCCTCCTATTTAATCGATTCTATTATAAAGTATGATTACTTGGCATTTTTGTGAGCGAATTTCTAAATAACAAATATTCATGAAGGAAAAAGACACAATGTGTCAATTATGAGACATTGTGTCTTTTGTATAAACCATTTCATTGTAACAAATTTTTATTTTTATTCACAGTGAGGGAAACCTTCGAAATTTCCGTTATTGAAAGAATCAAGTGTTTCTACTAGTGGAGAAACAACTGGCGCTTGCGCAGGAGTAACGGTATTGTTAGAAGCAAGGAACGTATCAGCAGCGTCGATTGCCGCTATTACTTCTTCAGGTAATTGTTCCATTGCACCACAACGAACAATATTCAATTTCGCAGCAATTAACTGAGCTCTTAATTGATCATATAAACCACCAGTTGTTGCTGCAATTTCTGCAGCTCGTTCAGGTGTTAGTACCTGTTCTGTAAATAGTCCGCCAGGTGTTCCTAAGAAAATCGGAAGATAAGATGGAAGAATATTTCCAACCCGTCTCCAGAACCCGATTGTGTTTGTGCAACAAGCACCGCCATTTCCACCATTGTCACCATTTCCACCATTGTCATCATTTTCAACAAAATCGATTACATCCTCAAGTTTTATTAGTAGTAAAAACTCTTTGTGAACTAAAAATTTCATTGTTTTGTTGACACTACGGTTGACAGCTAATAATCCTGACAAATCATCTATTAGACTCTCAAAATAGTCTTCAGGTATACCTCCGTCAGTTCCTGGGATTTGTAAAGTTCCCAGTGCTCTTTGGATTTTTTCTGCTTCAGCATTGATCATGTGTGCTAAACTTAGTTCTTCTAATCCAATCGAAGCTAAAAGTAAATCAATTACTTCATTACGATCAATTTCAATGATTGGATTAATATCTGGAATATCCGGATAACTCATATTTTCACTCCTTTCCTAAATTCAACTTATTATATTGTTTTATTTTCAGTTGTGATGTGCTATTACACTTATACAACTAGTACTTCTAGCAAGCTATTTAAAGATTTCTAATGTCTCAAATTTCTGTTAGTACGTTACCAGACTTAAAACTTTCAATGAACTTACAACTTTTAGTTAATAATCGGTTTTAAGTATTGATTCTACATTATCCTTTGAACACTATGATGAATAGCTGGTGTATTTAGAGACTATAAAAAATGTCCATAGGGAATAGTTTGATATAAATCCTGTATGGAATGCAGGTTTTTTACTTACTCCACAATCAGGCCAGATTGTGGAATAAGGAATTACGTAAATTTTGGTATAATAACCTTACTTAAATAAAAGGGTTTTGTTGGTTGGGGTACACTGGCGATGATAAATGCTGGAGTTGTGCAAGGGAAACAAAGTTATATCCTTCCTTTGCTATTTAAAGAATACATTAGATTAACAAAGGTAACTACTTTCCATTATACGAATTGCCTCGGATAAGGTCTCCCCGGTTTCAGTCAGATAAGAGTAGCGCGGTTCAGGGGACTGTTTAAAAGAACTAGTGGGTACATATAATTTCATCGTTACTTTGAATGGTTTATCGCTTTCTTCGGATAGGTCAATACCAATCATTGAAACAAAGACATTTTTATCAATATCCTTAAATTCACAACCTGAGAGTAAAGTAATTAATGGCATAAATACTAAAAAGAATTTAATTTTGCTTTGCTTGGTTGGCATTTTTTAATCTCCTTTTTATGAACAAAAACAGTATGATTAATAGTAGGAAAAAAATATGAGGCCGATATAGAAAATGCTCGTTAAACGATATAGCTGATACTCATCAACATAAAGAATAAATAGTAAAGAAGCGCCTACAAAAAAGGGAACCGGAAAATACTTGCCTACAATCATGCCTTTAAACTTAATCTGCTCTAATTTGAAAACAAACCTTAAAAATTCCATTGAGACATGCCAGTGAATCAGTATACTTAAAAAGGCTATCCCCAAATAGAACAATATAAATACATATTGAATGCGTTCTATCAAGAAATAATCCAATCTTAAAGCATCACTTGTTAGAATCCATGGATATATAAGTTCATCAATGCCCTCAAGCCCGTTAAAACCTATAGGGATAAAATAAGTAGTAAATAGACTGAAGGTCGATGTTAAAGCAATTATGACAATTTGTTTCCATCCGAAATTTTGTTTCTGTGTGAAGAAGCGGTTAAAAATAAATAGGTTGGCTACTCCTAAGAATAAGAAAAAACAAGAGGAGAATGCTGTGCCATTAGGTATTTGATTCACATACGAAGCTGCTTCCATCACAAAATCCCACATTAGTCTATCGCTAGTATAAGCTTTGTAAAAAACAAATAGGATTAATGGAAAAGTCATGAGTAAGATTAACTCTATAGTATATAAAACACGTTCCGTTTTCATTAAGCTTCCAAAGATGACAGAGAGTGTAATGATCAATCCAACTTGGACAACAGGCATTTCGGGAGTCAAAAACCGAAAAAGGATAAATGAAAATGTTGTCAAAGTGATTAAACCGGCGCAAAACCACAAAATAGATAATAATAATATAAAAGGATTGTAAAACCAATTCGCTGTGGTCTTTTTTAGTAACACCGGAAGTGTCATACCGGGAAAGCCATTAAAAAAACGGGTATAAAACGTGACAAGAAGAGTCCCTCCAACTACGGCTAGTATGATGGCGGAAACCGATCCCTTCTTAGCCGATTGCAAGAGAATGGCCGGGACAGAAGCGATAACATTGGACAACATATTTATAAATACTAAATAATAATAAAATCGGCTCACGCTTTTCCCTCCTTGCGCTTCTTACTATTTGAATAAGAATATAATCTGAGATAAGGTTCCCCGAAACTGTCTAAATTTACTAAATACATAATTATGGTAAAGAAACCTAAGACCAAGCCGGCTAAGCCAAATATAGTAGAAAGGATAATTAAAAATAAACGTACTAATCTGATAGCAAATGCCATTTCATTTACGGGAATTACAAAGGTGGAGATCGCTACTGCCGATACAATGATGACCATAATATTGGAAGCAAGGGAAGCTTCAGTAACGGCCGTACCGAGGATTAAACCTCCTACAGTAGTTGCAGTAGCACTAACCACCTTAGGTAGTCGAATACTTGCCTCTAATAATAATTCCATAAAGAAAAGCATGAATAAAACTTCAACAAAAGAAGAGAAGGGTACACCTACCCGACTTCCAGCTACCGTCAAAGCCAGTTCAGCTCTAAACACTTCAGGAGTATAAGAGGTCACACCAACATATAACGCTGGAAGAAGAAGACTAAGAAATAGTCCGAAATACCGAAGAACTTTTAAAAATAGTGAAATCAATGATGTATGGTAATTATCCTCCATTGTCGACATGAAATCGAAAAATACCACTGGAGTAGTAACGGCTTGTGGATTTCCGTCGACTAAAAAGACAACCTTCCCACCAGCTAAATTGTAGATAATGCGGTCAGGGCGTTCAGTCATAATCATTGTAGGAAATAAAGAAAATCGCTTATCATTTATTAAATTACTCAACTGAGTTGTTGAAGAAATAAGTTGCTTATCTACTTTCTGTAGCCTCAATCGGATTACATCTAGCACTTCATTTTTGACCTTTTCCTTATCATAGATAAAGGCTACTTTCTGTTGATTTACTTCGCCTTTAACAAGATATTCAACAGTTAAAGAAGGTTGGTGATAGTTATTACGGATAACATTAATGTTCGTCATCAGATTATCACTTAAAGCTAATTGGGAACCATGGATTGTGGTTTCTACAGTTGTTTGATTGACTTTATCATTATTTGATAGTTTAAAGTCAAGTAAATGGAAATCATCATTCAATACGATCAAAATATTGCCATTCATTACCTCTAGCTTTACTTGTTCTCTTGAAGTACCATCTTGAAACTGTGGCAATGCCTGCAAATACAAATTGAATTGTTCTTGTGATGACATATCGAAAAAAGGTTTAATAATTAAATTCTGAAGCATTTCTGAATTAATAAGAGATTTGATATAGAATAAAGTGATGCGTTTATTTTCGTAGTCTAAGTCTTTTTGTACTAACTCATTATTATTTTTGAACTGTTCGTTGACCCACTTAATCGTTTCCATTGAAGACATTTATATTCCCCAATCTTCTAGTAAGGATACTCTTTAGCATATCCAATAATTGTGTAACGATTCATTAAATAGTAAGGGAAACAAGCGTATAATAAGGGCAGATACTATGTCGATTGTTGCTGGAGAATGACAGTATTTAATTAACAATTGGAATAGTTTATATAAACTGTTTTGAGATTATATAAGTTTCTACTTACACTAAATAAATCAGTTAGATTAAACTGAGTGTGGGATTTATATCCAGAAAATTTTTCTGCACGTGAGTTTTTAATGGGAAATTTGCTTCCAGCTATAGAAGATGGAAAAGAGAATATTTCTTTAATTCTTAAACTCTAGGACATTGGATGATATAAAATAGTCTGTCCGAATTATAAGGGAGAAAAATTTTATGAGATGGCTCCAGCGGTAACTGATGGGAATTTGGTTACTGCATCAGGCGTAGCTCCTTTGGAGTTTGCGACGGAAGTACTGAAAAAATTAGATGTATTTACACCAGATACATTAGATTCATGGTATAACCTAAATAAGACTCATCAACCTAAATACTTCTTTCAGTTAATGGAATCAATAAGGAATTGAACTAAAAAATTAACTTAGCATATATTTTAAATAATTACCGTGCCATAGACGATGTCAAAGCATGGTTTTTTTGTTTATGGAACAAAAAAGCTAAAATTGTAAAAAATAGCAATCTAAATTAAGAAATATTATTAGCTAAATGGATTTAATGAAAAATACTTTAGTAGGTCTTTATAGATTTTCTATAATAAACTAGAAAGGATCATTTAATTATTAAGGAGAAAAATACAATGGCGAGTTTGATCGAGAGTGACGAGTTTAGATGGGTTAAAGAAACGATTCTTAAAAATTTTAAAGACGTGAAAATTGATCATATTATAAAACTTGGTGAAGGTTCGATGAGTCGAGCATTTCTGATTAATCAAAAATTCGTCTTCCGATTTCCAAAAGAAAAAGACGGGGCCTGTGATACAGAAAAGGAAATAAAGGTACTGCCATTATTAAAAAATTATATTACCCTAAACATACCGGAATTTATTTATTGTGGGAAACAAGATAACGGATTTCCTTTTGTCGGATACAACATATTGCCTGGAGATCCATTGGATGAACAACTATTCCTTTCATTATCAAGTGTAGTTAAGGAAAAAATAGCCGATCAAATTGCAGGATTTATCGATCAAATAGGTTCATTTAATATTAATCAGGCAAAGGAACTTAATTTACAAGAAAATAACTTCTATCAACATTATTTAGAAATATTTCAAGAGGTTCAGGAAAAGGTTTTTCCTATAGTTAATAAAGAAATGCAAGATTATATTTCTTTCCGATTTACATCATATTTAGAAAATAAAGATCATTTTATATATACACCTAAGCTCCTTCATTCTGATTTATCATTGGATCATCTTCTATTTGATAAAAAGAGGCAAGAATTAACTGGAATCATCGATTTTGGTGACATTCGGATAGGAGACCCGGATTATGAATATGTATATTTGCTAGAAGAGTGCGGAGAAGAATTTACATTTAAAATCATGGAAAGAAGACAGGAAAAAAATATTCAATATAAGCTGGAAAAGTTATCGTTTTTTCTTACCACAGATAATGTTTTATTTTTATTAGAAGGTTTAAAAAGAGATAGTAGCGAGATGGTGGAAGAGGCAATAAAAATCATTCAGAACGAAATGAAAAAACATTAGCTTCCGCACGAAGATGAAAATAAAGTTATCACGATAAGGTGATGTTGGATAATGGGACTTAATATGTGCATTCATTTGCATTCAAAAATAAAAAATTTGATCTATTTATGCTGTTGGCAATCCAGATAAACTTAGACATTTATTGAAATATTGGTATTTGTTTAGTTGAATCAAAAATTTCTAGAACTATTTAGATGCAATTCATGAGAATTGCATCTCAGAGTGTTGACAAAATACCTCGAGAGCTGCATCTCTCGAGGTATTTTGTCTTTTTAAAATCGTTTAGGTATAAATTATTACCAGATTTCGGGTATTAATCGTCTCGATGAGACGCTTTCATCTCGTTTTATGCAGCTTTCCATGTCCAAGTAGCAAGCTTTTTAAATTTATAGCAGCAAAAGTAAGCATCGCCTGCATGGACAATTTTTTTAAGCCCCGTAGGGTTGTCCAACGCATACCATGCTTTTCTTTAGCATCGGCAAAGACACGTTCAATTGTTTCTTTGCGTTTTGCATATATCTCTTTTACTTCAAAATGATGACGCAGATGTTCCGTCTCCTCTAAGTACCCTTCCCAAATGTGTCGTTGAATCAGCTTTATATGATTCTTATTTTCTGTACATTGTGATATGAAAGGACAATTCGTACAAACCGTTGGATTGGATTTGTATTGGCGATAACCTTCCTTAGTTGTCGTAGTGTACTTTAGTAGCTGATTATTTGGGCAGATATAGGCATTAAGATACTCATCATAAACAAACTCATGCTTACGGAAGAAACCTTCTTTTGTTTTTGGGCGGGTGTACGGTAATACAGGTAACATTTGATTCTCTAATAGAAAGTTCGCAATCGCAGGTGTTTTATAAGCAGCATCGGCTACCACAGCTACAGGCTTTCCGACATGTTCAATAATCTTTTCTACTAAAGGCTGGAGCATATGACTATCGTGTATATTCCCCGGAGTGACAATAGAGCCTAATACAAATCCTCTTTCATCTGTCGCTGTATGAAATGAATACGCAAACTGTTTCGTACGTTCATCTTTTACATAGTAACCACTTTCAGGATCGGTAGTACTTTCTTTGATTTCTTTCATTTCGTCATTTTCAAATTTTTCCGGTGGAAATGGTTTTTTTCCGTTTTCCTCACGATCGATATTCAGTTCTTCTTGAAGCTTCGCTTCATAAGCACGTGTTTCTTTTCGTACAAGTTTCTTATCATACTTTCGTTTATTAGCACTTGCCTTTACATGTGTAGAATCAATAAAAACATGGTCTTCTGATAAGAAACCACAGTCCATAATCTCTTTTAAGATACGGTAAAAAATCTGTTCAAAGATATCGGTATCTTGAAAGCGTCGTTCATAGTTCTTACCGAAGGTTGAAAAATGTGGAACTTCTGTATGAAAGCCGAATCCTAGGAACCAACGATATGCCATATTCGTTTCAATCTCTTTAATCGTTTGGCGCATTGAACGAATGCCGAATGTATATTGAATAAACGTCATTTTAAATAGAACAACAGGATCAATACTTGGTCTTCCAACAGTGGAGTATAGATGTTCAACTAATGGATAGATAAATTTAAAATCAATTGCAGCATCTAGTTTACGGACCAGATGGTCCTTTGGTACAAGTTGTTCAATAGTTATCATTTCAAACTGTTCACGTTCATTGATTTGATTTTTCGTCATCATGGTTATCATCACCTCAGAGTATTAGAAGCGTTACACTATTGTATTAGCCGATATAAGTCGATTGAAGTGGAAGGCGCGAAGACTCCTACGGGAACAGCACGAGCCGAAGCACCCGGACTGAGCGTAGCGAGGGAGAAGGCTGAGGCCGTGCCCGTGGAAAGCGTAGCGCCTGTAACGGAAATCGACGATTTCTTAATATGTATTGTAAATAGAAAAAAGACTGTAGACAATCTCAAATTTTTGAGTTTGTCTACAGTCTGAGATGCAATTCATGAGAATTGCATCTTTTTTAATAATTAAACTTTCAATATAATCGATTTTTTATCCTAACTAAAAATTGAATTTAAAAATAAGACGCTATATAACGTCTTATTTTAAAGATTGCAAATTTGAATATCACTTACATTATATAAGCATTTTCTCCATAATCTAAATTGAAAATGGAGGAATTAATCGGCCATCTATATCGGTAAATTGATATTCTTTCGCTAAATCACCAACTTTTAACACCTTGCCGCTCTTCTCCATTACATCGGGATCACTTGCCAATGCTGTTATTCCTCGACCAATATAATAAGGTGTTTCAGTTTGCTTTAAATCTTCAAATTCCTGCCAGTTTTCTTCAGTTGATTTGTGGTGACTTAGTACAAGTTCTGTTCTCATGAATCCAGGCGATACAGCAATTACGGTAATATTGTTCTGTTTTAATTCTATTGACAACCCATAAGCCATACGAGTTAAAGAATTTTTAGCTAAATCGTAATAAAAATGTCCAGTATACTTGAAGTCATCCCAAAAAGTGGTATGAACAATTAGCGCCTGCTTATTTTCAAGGAGAAGTGGAATGGCGAAATGATTTGTTGCCAATTGTGCACGTACACCCGCTGTGAACATTGTGTCCCAATGTTTTAGAGGCAATTTCCAAAAAGGTTCGTACTCAACTCCAAGATCATGGGCCCCCCATACATTGTTCACAAGAATATCTAATTTTCCTTGTTCCTTTCGAATTTGTGAGATGACCGCTTCAGTTTCTGAATCGTTTGTGTGATCGCAACGGATTGCTATTCCTACTCCACCAGCAGCTTCGATTTCAGACACTGTATCATCAATCGTTCCAGGCCAGTTATTAGTGGAATTTCCTTTCGTACTTCGTCCTGTTACATAAACTGTTGCACCAGCTTTTCCTAATTCAACGGCAATACCTCGGCCAGCGCCTCTACTTCCACCTGTGACTAGAGCAATTTTTCCCTCTAATGATTTCATATATCTCAATCCTTTCGTAATAAGATATCTCCATTATAAAAATCTATTCTTGACAACCTTTGTCATATTTACTTTAAATAGAAGTAATAGTTTTTTAGGAGGAAGTTATGAAAGGCGACCGGCTAATATCAATTGTTTTATTACTACAAACACATGGTCAAATGACAGCCAAGGAGTTGTCGGAGAGATTGGAAGTAACGGAACGAACGATTTATCGTGATATGGAAGCACTAAGCGGAGCAGGTATTCCTGTTTTTGCAGAACGGGGGAAAAATGGTGGATGGTCTTTGTTGGAAGGTTATCGGACAAATTTAACAGGTTTAAAAGAATCTGAAATCCGCGCATTATTCGTTTCTCCTTCGCAACAATTAATTGAGGATCTCGGATTAAGCCGTACTTTTGAAGAAGCGAGAAATAAACTAATTGCATCTCTTCCTTACAGTTATCAAGAAAATGCAAAAAACGTATGGAATCGAATTTATATTGACACGAGTACATGGCGACAACGAAAAGAAAAAATGGAGACGTTTGAGGTTCTAAAATCAGCAATCTGGAATGAAAATAAAATAAAAATCGAATATCAAAGGGCCGATGGGAAAACGAGTGAACGTGTCGTGAATCCTTTAGGACTGGTAGCAAAAGGAGCTCTTTGGTATTTTATTGCCTCAAAAGAGGACAATGAAATTCGAAATTATAGGGTATCACGCATCAAAACTGCAGAGCCGATAGGTGATAGTTTCACAAGACCAAAAAATTTTGATTTAGCCCAATATTGGAGTGAATCTACAAAAAACTTTTTAGATAACTTACCGAAATATGATATAAGGGTGGAGATTGAACCATCAATTCTACCAAGATTACAATTTTCAGGTCGGTTTGTTCAAAGTGTCGATCTTGAAAATAAAAATCAAAATGGGTGGATTCCTGTTAAGCTTTCTTTTGATACGGAAGATGAAGCAAGGAGATATGTATTGGGGTTTGCAGATCAAATGAAAGTGATTCAACCAAAAGAATTGCGTCAAAAGATAGTTGAGATGGCTGAAGCAACTATAAATTTTTATAAAAACGACATATGCTGATCGTTAGGGAGAATTCAATCATAAAACCATTCAAGTATGGAAATTTGTCACAATATAAAAGCCATCGAAGTAAACAACTTTACTTGATGGCTCTCATTAATTAATAACAAAAGTAAAATTTTTCACTCATTATCGAGTTGCTGTAAAATATGAAGAATCTTGATGTTATTATTATAACCGATTAAATTACCATACTTTAGATCTTTTTGTGCTCTTGCATTAAACTCTAAAATCCAGTCTCTTTCACCCTTATTATTTGACGAAGTTTCATACATATCAAAACTATTATCTATAGTAACTGGAGCATTTCGCTTTAAATAATTTGTAGCTTTATCATAATCAAACGTTAAAACAGCAACATCCTTTAAAGAAATTTCTCCTGCATTATATAACTCGTTTGAAATTTCCTTAATTTCATGAAAGGTTGCTTTTCTAACATTATATTTATTTGAAAGCTCATTCCAAATATTAGTTGAATCACTTTCTTGTAATTTCGGATTATTCATTACAGTTTCGTTGATGGAAAATGTCCTTTTTGGTATAGGTTTTGAATTCAAATTAACAGTATTTGAATACGAAGTTTTCGATTGGTGCGAAGCGATTGGATTAAAATTCATATACTTTTTCCTTTCCTACTAATTTTAGTTAGTTAAAATTTAAGGAATAAATAATTCATGAGATAGTTTAATTACCATCATATCCATATTTTATATCGGTTAAATTTGAATTTATTAATCACCATTTTGTGACAAAATATAATTCAGTACTAAAATACAATAAAGAATTTTACTTATAACTTTATGAATCAGGCTTAATTAAATTTGCGATTAATTCAATTCCTTCTTTAATTTGTTGTTCAGTGAGGCCCCCAAAGCCAAGCATTATACACGGAAACATCTTTTCATTAAACCAGTGTTGATGGGGAGAATAGATTTTAATACCTAGTGCTTCAGCATCGCTAATTACATCTGCCGGTTTCATATTTTTTAAGTTAAGTACAATATGAAGCCCTGCTCGTTGCCCGATGATATCCACTTTTCCTTCCATATATTGTGTAATGGCTTGTATAAGAACTTTGTGTTTACTCTGATAAGTTACTTTCATTCGACGAACATGTTTTTCAAAATATCCTTCTTCCATAAAAATAGCTAAAGCTCTTTGGATAATGGGGGAGCAACTTTGACTATACTGTTCTATGCTAGATTTACCTTTAGAAATTAGATTTTCAGGAAGAATGACGTAGCTGCACCGTGCTGCCGGTAGAAAGTTTTTAGAAAACGTACCACAATAAATCACCCGCTCGGATTGGTCGAGTGATTTTAAAGATGGAATAGGTTGTCCAATATAACGAAATTCGCTGTCATAGTCATCTTCTATAATATAACTTGAAGTTTCCTTTGCCCAAGATAACAATTGAATTCTTTTTGAAATCGGAAGGACCATTCCAAGTGGGAACTGATGGGAAGGTGTTACATAGACAGCTTCTGCATTACTTTTCTGTAATTCACTAATCGAAATACCATCATCTTCAAGGGGAATGGGTGTTATTTGACATCGTTCGTCTATCAATACAGAGCGAACTTCTGCATAACCAGGGTCCTCAATTGCTACCTTTTTATTATTTAAATCTAATACTCTCGATATAAAGTGAATTGATTGCTGTGTACCAGAACTAATAAAAATTTGATCAATTGAGCATTGGATTCCTCGAGCCTTAAAAACATACTTTCGAATTTCCTCACGTAATAGCGTATCACCTTGACGATTCCCATATAAAAAAACCTCATCTAAGTCTCTTTCCATCGCATCATTTAAACAGCGTTTCCACGTTTTTAAGGGAAATTTCCTTTGATCAATCGCACCATAATAAAAATCAACGAATAATTTTGAGTTAGAATTGTCCGGAGCAGAAAAAGATGTCGACTTAACCTTTGAAGTATATAATTCGTCTATCGGTAAAACATACAAGCCCTTTTTAGGTCGACTCTCAATATATCCCTCAGCAAGTAATTGTTGGTAGGCAGAATCTATCGTCTGTTTACTTACTTTCAAATCTAATGCAAGTGAGCGGATTGAAGGCAGTTTTTCACCGGCATTTAATCTACCAGATTGAATTTCTAATTTTAAATATTCATAAAGTTGCATGTATAAAGGTTGGGAAATCTCATAATTAAAATAAAAAGCCAATGATACCACCTCCAAACTGTCCATGAATAATATTTATAAACTGTCACTTATTGTTAGGACAGATTTTAATTAAAATTATTTTATCATGGTTTAGGAGGAATTATATGAGAATGTTTAAAAGAAGTATTCGGGATGAAGAAAAAATAAATTTGTTTCTATCTGAAGCGCAGAAGGGCTACTTAGGATTATCAAGCAAAGATATGCCTTATATTGTACCTTTAAATTTTGTTTGGTATGAGGGGAATGTTTATTTCCACGGAGCAAGCGAGGGAAGAAAGACCGATATCATAGAAGACAATCCAAATGCGACTTTTGTTGTTAGTGCGAATTATGGAACAATTACAGATCAGGTTCCTGCTAATACTGACACAGCTTATTTAAGTGTCATGTTGTTTGGAAAAGTGGAGTTTGTAAATGATTTAGATGAAGCAACAAAAGCTATGCAGCAACTTTTAAATAAGTATGTACCTGGTTATTATCCATCTGCTCTACCAAAAAGTCATGTAGAACGCTATCGTTCTTCTCTTGGCAGTAAAACTAAGGTGTTTAAAATGGTTATAACAGATCTTACTGCAAAAGAAAATAGAATGATAGAGGAAAAAATGTTTTATAAAGGAAGAGAACAAAAGATGGATATCAAATAAGTTGCTTCGCTAACGTTTAACTTATTAATTTTTATGGGCAATACTAAATATAAAAATTTAAGTTAACTGGGAGTGAATAAGATGCCAAGAAAATCCAGCTCTAGCATCGAGGAGTCTGAAGTGGAAAGTAATACTCAATTATCAGATAACCAACAAGAAAAAGAAGAAATTGAAAACTTAACAAATATGTTAGCATCCGTTTTAGACTATTTGTCTGATGAAACAAATGAAGAAATTGATATTGCTTACATTTTTGATAATATCGAAGGGTTGCGACAATGGTGGACTCAATATCAGGAGAACAATAGAAAGAAAATCGAAGAAGAGATTAGGGAATCCCTTAGCGATTTATCTTTAGAGGAACTAAACAAGATTCGACAACAAATAAAAGAAAAACCTAATTAATTTTATACTAATACACATCAATTCTTAAAAACAGATAAAATGATTTCAACTTATACTACTTTAGTTAACCAAGGGAGAATTATATGGGGATAGAAATAAAGGAGATTTTAGCAAAAACAATACTTACTGAAGCAAAAGGGTATTTGGATGCAGGTTATACTCATTCATTGAATCCATATAGTGGTTGTGCATTTTCATGTAGATATTGTTATGTAAGAGAAATGCCTATCCAAAGATTTAAGGGTGTACCGTGGGGAGAATGGGTGGATCTAAAAATAAACGCAGCAGAAAATTACAGAAATGAAATGATAAAACTTCGAAAAAAGAACAAAGCTGTAAATATTTTTATGTCCTCTGCCACTGATCCTTATCAGCCGATTGAACGTAAAGCAATGATTGTTCGAGCTATATTAGAAGAAATGATTGAAAACCCACCCGATTTTCTTCAAATTCAAACTCGAAGCCCACTTATTACCCGTGACATTGATTTGATAGTGAAGTTAAAAGAAAAATGTAAAATTCTTGTATCCATGACGATTGAAACTGATCGTGATGACATTAGGAAAATTTTCACCCCATATGCTCCAGGAATAAAATTGCGTTTAAAAGCATTAAAGGAAGTTCATGATACGGGGATACCTACACAAGCATCCATATCACCAGTATTACCATTTACTCCTGAGTTTCCAAAGGTAATAGAAAAAATTGTCGATCATATATGGATTGATACGTTATCTATTGGCGATGGGGCGATGGGGAAACGTTCGGAAAGGCTTGGAATGCCATTATTATTTGAAGAACATGGACTTTCGAAGTGGTATCGGAAGGATTTACATCAAATGGTTGAAAAACATTTTAATAAGTCCCTTCCTCATCAGGTAATTAGGGTTTCGAAAGATGATGCTTTTTTAAGATAAAAGGATCATAATTGAATGATTTATTCGTAGCAGCCTGATATGAGTGATAATGTCAAATGAGCGGAATATAATTAACTAAAATTCGATTCATTTTTACAGGGAGATTACATAAATTCAAACTTAAAATCCAGACAAAAAGAACGCCATTTAACTCAGTGATCCTAACAGTATTCAATATGATCATATTACAACAAATAAATTAAATTCAAAAAAAACTGGGAAATGACATTCCTAATGTCTTGTCCAATCGATATATATTGTATTTTAACTTTTAAAACACTTTATAGTTAAAATGGTAATTATTTATTGCTTTCAATTAGTACAAACAAAGATTCTAGTTTGTACTATTTTTTATATTTAGTATGTAGGGAAATCTATGCGATTAAAGAGGTAGAATAGAAGAGTCAGAATTATAAAAAATATTCTTCTTCCTTTTTCTCATAGGTTGTGAAACAATTTGTTAATATAAAATGAGTTTTGGGGGGCATTTGAATGGGTTTAAAAAATGAGGAATATTACTATGTTAGGTAAAACCTATGAGATGAATGATAGTATAGTAGAATCTGAGGAAAAACAAAAGTTACTATACAAACGTACATTAATCGTTGTAAGCATTTCACAAATCTTTGGAGGTGCAGGGTTAGCTGCTGGAATTACTGTAGGGGCACTTCTTGCACAGCAAATTCTAGGTACAGAAGCTTTTGCTGGACTTCCCACCGCATTATTTACTTTAGGTTCAGCTGCGGCTGCTTTAAGTGTAGGTCGACTTTCGCAACGATTTGGTCGGAGGATTGGCCTTACTGCAGGTTTTATGGTTGGGGGACTTGGAGCAATAGGTGTCATCATTGCCGCAATCATAAGTAATATTTTTCTTTTATTCGCTTCGTTACTTTTTTACGGTGCTGGGACAGCAACAAATTTACAAGCTCGCTATGCAGGAACGGATTTAGCAAATAAACAACAAAGAGCTACAGCTATAAGTTTAACAATGGTATTCACAACATTTGGTGCAGTAGCAGGACCAAACCTAGTGAAAATTATGGGCGAATTTGCTCTTACTATTGGTGTACCGTCATTGGCTGGTCCATTTATTTTATCAGCCACAGCCTTTATATTAGCAGGACTAGTACTTTTCATTATGCTAAGACCAGATCCATTAATAATAGCGAGAAAGATAGAAACATCAAGTCAAATTAACATTCAATCAAAGCCTTTAATTCAATCAGAAATAGTTAAAAATAAAAAAGGTATCGTCGTTGGTGCGACGATTATGGTATTAACACAAATTGTTATGGTGGCAATTATGACCATGACACCAGTTCATATGATGCATCATGGTCATGGCTTAGGAGAAGTGGGTCTAGTCATTGGATTTCATGTTGGTTCAATGTATTTGCCATCATTATTTACAGGCATTTTAGTTGATAAGATTGGTCGTATTCCAATGGCAATTGCATCTGGAACGACATTACTGCTTGCGGGACTAGTTGCAGCACTTGCACCTGGTGATTCCATGATGTTCTTAATCATCGCATTATCTTTACTTGGTTTAGGTTGGAATTTTGGTTTAATAAGCGGCACTACATTAATTGTAGATTCAACTGATGCTTCAAATCGTGCAAAAATTCAAGGGACAGTGGATGTCTTAATTGCGCTTTCGGGTGCAGCAGGAGGCGTGATGTCAGGCGTAATTGTGGCAATGTCTAGTTATTCATCATTGTCTTTGATTGGAGGTATACTTTCCCTATTGCTTATTCCTGTTGTGTTCTGGACACGTAGTAAAGGTAAATAATTAAAGAGCATTGATTCCATTTACTGGATATCAATGCTTTTTTTCTGTAAAAAAAAATTACAAATAGTAATATTTTTCAATTGTTTTAGTAACAATAATAGTGTACGATACATAGTATAAGACGAATACTGTACGTCGTATAGTAAAACTGTGAGGTGAATACATGAGTAATTTATTAAATACATTAACAACCGAGCTTAGGAGAGGGACGTTGACTTTAGCAGTTTTAAGCCAATTGCGTAGCCCTCAGTACGGATATTCGCTTGTTCAGTTACTAGAGGAGTCAGGTATTGCTATTGATCAAAGTACATTATATCCATTGTTACGACGTTTAGAAAAACAAGAATTGGTTTCAAGTAGTTGGGATACATCTGAAAGCAGACCAAGGAAGTACTATGTTTTAAGTGAATATGGGGAAGAAATTTTCTTGCAGTTAAGGACTGAATGGTTTAAAAGTTCAAAGGAGCTTAATAGATTATTAAAGGAGGAAGATGATGGATCTAATTAACATATATATACAGGAAGTTACTCGAAGACTACCTGAAAAAAATCGTGAGGATATAGCTCTTGAGTTAAGGTCGACTATTGAGGATATGCTTCCGAATGATTACAACGAGGAAGATGTATACGCAGTTCTTGAGAAATTAGGAAATCCAGTTGCGTTGGCAAATGGTTATCGCGATCAGCCCACTCATCTGATTGGCCCACGTTATTTCGATATCTATATAACTTTACTTAAGCTTATTTTACCAATCGTTATCGTGATATCTCTTATATCAATGTTTATCGAATATCTAACTGGAATTACTGAAGAAGAAGCGCTCATAAATGTAATAATTGATGTTTTTTCTTTCGGAGTATGGAAAATTATTGAAACAGGAATACATGTATTTTTCTGGTTAACAGTCGTGTTTGCCATCTTAGAAAGAACTGACACTGACAAAGGTGCACAACCATTAACAATAAGTCTTGAAAAATGGACTCCTGATGATTTAAAAAATGTTACGTATATTCCTAAGAAAAAAGCCATTTCAAAAGTAGAGATTTTTGGTAGTCTGTTGTGGACGGCTATTTGGGGAACAGTTTACTTTAACGCAAATCACTTAATGGGTGTGTATGAGGGCGGTGGTGGTAGACTTGAGTTTGTTACACCAGCATTGAATCAGGGGGTGTTAGTTCAATATTGGCCACTCATCTTGATATCTATAGGTTTTGAAATAGCATTGGCGATTTATAAATTAATGAAAAGACAGTGGACTAAAACGTTGGCAATTTGGAATGCAATACTTCAGTTATTTGTGAGTATACTATTTATTATGATTATTACAAATCCTAATTTGATGGAAAAAGATTTTATTTCATATATGACGAATTTATTTTCTATCTCTGATGTCCAATTAAAAGGATGGATCATTTACGGTGGAATTTTCATCTTCATCGTATCAGCAGCTATTAGTGCGTACGATGGTTTTCGGAAGGCAAGAGCGAGCTAGGAATAAATTTGTGAATCAAGTTTTAAGTATTAATGAAAATAATTTTATTAATATTAAAATCGGAAGTATTTTCAGATATGCATTATAAATAAAAAAGAAGAGCATAGTAGCTCTTCTTTTTTATATGAATATTTTCGATTTTCTAATCGCTAGTAAAATATGTGAAATAATTGTAAGTACAGGTAATTCAATTAAGGGACCAATAATTAATGCTAAAGCTATTAATGGCTGTTCAGGGAGAGCAGTAACTACAATTGCTAATGCTATTGGTGAATTTCTTTGCGATAATAGTTAATTAAGACTTACAGTTTCCTCATAATTAAAATTCAAAATTTTCCCTATAGTTTGGGCGACTACAAAATTGATGATAAAAAATAATAATAAGGTATTAATAATAAGTAAATTACTTCAAGGTTCATCATTAAGTGTGCCCCTTCCAGAGGCAAATATTGCGATAATTGCTAATGACAAGTATCCAATTTGAGTTAAGCAATAAGTGCACTAATTTATTTTCAAAGGAACTTTGTTTATTTCGAAATATTAAACGTGTTAAGCTTGCTAATATAAATGGTACAAATAAGAATATTACAACACTTTCATATAATAAAGTATATTAACAAAATTATATAGTCAATTTTTAAAATAATATTTATTAATAAAGATATATCCGTATTTTAAGCAATGGAAGTTAAGGAGATTTAAAAAATTGGTTTATTTTATAGATTTTATTTTATTAGGAATAGTATATGTTTTCTTAATTCGAAAATGGATAAGGGTAAAGGAAAGAGAGCGTTTAATGCTCCGTTCAATAATGTATTTTTATATGGTGTTGGTACTATATGTTACTGTGATGCCTTTCACTATCCCTTTTAGCGGTACAAACGATTGGTTTATGGAGACTGCTAATTTTCTGCCCTTTAGAGATTTAAGGTTAAGGTATGATGGTGCAGTTCGGGAGATTTATTTAAACATCCTCATGATGTTTCCCTTTGGTATATTATTTCCTCTTATTAAACAGAAGGGTTTCATTAAAACAGTTTTTGCAACCTTTCTTTTTAGCTTTTTTATCGAAAGCTACCAATTGTTGAGTGTATGGTGGAACGGTGTACAAATGAGGATTTTTGACGTAACGGATTTGATAACGAATTCACTAGGAGGAGCACTAGGATATATTGCATATAAAATATTCAGAGCTATGGTTAGAAAGTAAGCTGTTTATTTTGTATAAAGTTTTAAGAACAACTAATGAGTCGAGTGACTAGAATGTTTTTTTAAGTTAAAAAACGAAATATTGAGAATATTATTGACTTAAGCCAGAATTTATCGTAATATTTGTTTATGATATAAAATTCATAAGTCGCAAGTTTTAAATAGTAAGGGGAAGTAACTCTCTTCTTACAAACCTTTAAGACTTAGTGCAGCAATATGAAAACAAATAGATATCTATTTGTTTCATACTCGCATGCGCTAAGTCTTTTATTTATTTTAAGAGATTTGTAAATTGCTACTTAGTGTGAAATACATAATTACTTTTCTAAATGGATTTATAGAGTTTTCCCAAAATTGTTATTTCTAATTATGTACAACAATAAAATGGAGCATTATCAAATTTAAAGTACAGCTTCAAATGAATGAAAAGTTGTACGGATAAGGAGAGTGTGAAAATGGAGTCTTCAAGAATTAAGGGTTTCTTTAAACTATCGATTGAAGAACGATTTGAAATTGTAACGATGGATAAAGGCTTAACGGAAGAAGAAAAAGCAATTCTATCCGGTAAGGCACCTTTACCAATGTCGTTGGCAAATTCTATGGTGGAAAATGTGATAGGACAATTTAGTTTACCGATAGGAATTGCAGCAAATTTTAAAGTAAATGGGAAAGACGTTTTCATTCCGATGGCAACTGAAGAGCCTTCAGTTATTGCGGCTGCAAGCAATGCTGCGCGGACTTCCTATGATTTAGGAGGAATTTTTACTTCTTCAACAGGCTCCATCATGAGAGGACAAGTACAGGTTTTGGATGTTGTGGACCCTCACGCAGCAAAGTCAAGAATCTATGAAAATAAAGATAAAATCATTGAAACATGTAATTTGAAGGATCCAACTCTTGTGCAGCTTGGTGGAGGAGTAAAAGATGTAGAAGTACATCTTATTAATACTGTGAAAGAAACAATGCTTGTCATTCATTTAATCGTTGATACAAAGGATGCAATGGGTGCAAATGCAGTTAACACAATGGCTGAACATGTATCACCTTTAATCGAAAAAATAACTGGTGGTCGAGTTGTATTACGTATCATTACTAATTTAGCAGATAAGCGTTTAATCCGCGCAAGAGGTGTATTTTCAACGAGGGATCTTGGTGGAGAAGAGGTTGTTAAAAATATAGTAAGCGCCTATGAATTTGCTGATGCAGATCCTTATCGTGCTGCAACGCATAATAAGGGAATAATGAATGGAATTACTTCCGTTGTCCTTGCAACTGGTAATGATACGAGAGCGATAGAGGCTGGCGCTCATTCCTATGCGGCAAGAACTGGAAGATACCGTTCACTAACTACATGGGAAGTAAATCATGAAGGAAATTTAGTTGGTTCCATCGAGTTACCAATGGCGGTTGGAATCGTTGGAGGAGCAACTAAATCACATCCTGTAGCAAAAGCGGCTTTAAAGATAATGGGTGTTACATCCTCTGAACAATTAGCCGGAATGATCGCAGCGGTAGGGTTAGCAGAAAATTTAGCAAGCTTACGTGCTTTGTCAGCAGAAGGTATTCAATCGGGACATATGCGATTACATGCAAAAAATTTGTCCTTAATGGCTGGTGCCACTTTTGAAAATATAGATTTAATTGTACAAAAAGCCTTTGAGGAAAAAGATATTCGATTTGATCGAATTCTTGAAATTACAAAAGAAATTCAAAAGGAGGGGTGAGTCATGGTTTCACAAATAGATAAAAAGAAACCTGAGCTTGAAGAGTCTAAGGGGGAACATAAAGAGCAATATGTTGAAATTTTAGGTGACACCATTTCTGGAAACCAATTAATTACAGCCATTATTTTTAGTGTTTTAATCAGTTTGGCTGGATTTTTAATTGGTCAGTGGATTTTCCCACAAATAGCAGATGAGCAAATGGTAGATTCCTATTCTTTGTTGTTAGGGATTGCGGGTACAGTGATCATGCTTGTTATTAATTCATTTATTTTTAGACCAAAAAGAATATTAGTAGATGAAGAAATTTCGTATGAAAACATGGAAGAAGTGTTTAGTAGTTTACAGCTAGACATTGATGAAGAGCTCCGCTTAATTGAAGAAGATCCTACTACGAAAAAGGAACTAGAAGATTTAGGCGTTTTATCGATTTTCAACAGTAAAAGGAAGGGGGATTAACAGATGAGCGTTTTTATCATTGCATTTTTACTTGCAGTTCTTGGCGGTGTATTGTTTTCGATTCTTGGTTTTATTTCTGGTACCGATGAAACTGCAACCCTTGTCCCAACAACATTAATTGTCGTTCTATTAGGCGCTCCTCCTGAAGGTGTTCTTGCATTTTTCTTAGCGGCAGTACTTGCAAAGCATTTAACCCATTCGGTACCTACTGCGTTAATGGGTATTCCAGGTGACACATTAGCTGTTCCTTTACTTGACCATGCAACAACTCTTAGACGTATGGGGATGCCCCATGTAGCATTGAGAAAAATGCTTTCAGGTGGAATTATCGGTGCATTTATCGCTTTACCAACAGCAGTATTATTAGGACAATTTTTAGGTCAATTTGCAGATTTCTTCACAGCATCATCCGGAATTATCTTTACGTTAGCAGCAGTTTTAATTGCATATTTTTCTAAAGGGAAATGGGCAAGTGTATTAGTTATTATACCTTTTGCATTTTTCATTAAAAGTGTGGACCAACTTACTTTTGCAGCATTAGATCATCATTTATCTATTAACTTTTTCCTAGGAATTGCAGTTGGGCCTATGGTTTATGATATTTTAATTGCAGCTTCTTCAAGTGCGAGGTTGAATGTGCTACGAGATAAGCCAAAAGAATATCATCTGGCTCCTGAAACAAAATCATGGAAAGGCTATTTTCCCAATCCATTTAAAATTTTAACGAAACTTCAAAAGATACTTACAGCTATAGCGACTTTTATATCATCTCTAACATTTGTTTTTAGTCCAGTTGGAATGACGTCGTTAATGGGGGAAGCTGTTGGTTCACGTATAAAAGGGGCATATAAGAAATCGACAACAAGTCTTTCAGTCATGAATGGTGTAACAGAATCAACTTATATTGCTGAAGCACTTATTCCATTAATTGCATTCGGTATTCCATTAAGTCCAGTTGCACTTGGACCTGCAGCAGCATTATTTAATGCACCTCCTGTGTTTACAACAGAGCCGATTAATAATCTGCATAGTTATTTAACATCATGGGACTTCTTTATTTTCGGTTTAATCGGAATTACTGTTGCATCATTGATTGCATATCCATTTACAATGAACTATGCGCGTAAAGCAGCTGTATTAGTAATGAAACTTGTAAGTCAAGAAGCCATTGTTGCAATGTTCCTAGGTTTAACGACTTTATTAGCATTTTATGAAGCAGGATTTACTGGCGTAATTTTAACATTTACTGTTGCTATTGTCGGTGGATTATTAAACCGCGTATTAGGTTTTGGAGCGGGCGCACAATTCATGGTTTACTATGCATCTGGATTTATTACTTTACAACTTTTCGGAATTTAAGTTTACAAATTATCACCTCCTAGTAATGAAAAATTATTAGGAGGTTTATTTTTATTTAAAAGGGAGTTAATGGAGGGGGATTTAAGAGATTTGAAGAAACTTTAAACTTGCAGTAAAGACCTGTTCGAAATTTATTTTGGGCAAATTTGAATATGGTTTGAGAAAATAGAGGAAACTTTTATTGTTCATGTATAGAATTAGTTAATTTATCGAAATGAGGAGCTTCAGAAATATGCTGATGGACCATTTGATTTTGGTAGCAATGTGGCTGTTCGGCTTTGTTGGAATGATTCTGTTTATCCCACGAAAAGATCTACGTAAGGGATTCTTGGCACTTATGATGTTTCAATCAATCATCTGGCTTTGTGATATGTTTAGTTTTAAATATGGATTGTTAAGTGCGCCTATCCGCATATTCCCGAAAGCGACAGATCTCGCAATTACGATCAATAATTTTTTTTATCCTGTATTATTTTCCATATATTATGTCTATAAGAATGTAGTAAAGGGTCTATGGGCAAGATTTATCTACTTTTTTGTTTGGATTTCTATTATCACTTTGTTTGATAATGCTATTGCAAGATATACAGATTTATTAGAATATGGATACTTAACTTGGTATGGAATGTGGATTTACATTGCGTTACTCTTTTACGTGAGCCAAAACTTATGTAATTGGTTTTTTAAGGACGAATCATTGTTTACAGCGGAGCGATTGGAATCGAATGAGAATTGAATGGTGGATTTTATTATTTTCATACGTAGTAGGAATAGGAATTCTATTTTTTATCCCGAAAAATAAAATTCGACTTGCAGTAGTTGCTTTTTTATTTAAACAAGTTATTACTTTTCTTTTTGGACTAGTGGTTGTAGAGTTGGAGCTGATTGATTATCCATTGCGGTTATTCGCTTCAATTAATCGGTCAAGTTTCACTTTTGAGTACTTTTTTTTTCCAATATTATGTGCAATTTTTAATGTGTGGTATCCAAATAATCGGAGTATGCTTATCCAATGGGCATATTATGGTGGATTTACATCCATACTGACTATCATGGAAGTGATTATCGAAAAGTATACCGACCTCATCGAATACGTCCACTGGGATTGGTATATCTCTTTTATTACAATTGGTGTTACTTTTTATTTTACTCGTCTCTTTTGTATATGGTTTTTCGCAAATGGCAAAAGTTGCTCCAGATAACTTAGCTTAAAAAATAGAGAATAATTTTTTTCTGACCTATATATTGAAGACTAAAATGATAACAAATCAGCAATTATAGTTTATTTGAGCATTGATCCAACTCGGATGAATGCTTTTTTGACCTATACGTTCAATATAAACAAATTGGCTATTCTTATTAGTATAGAAAGTAGTATATGAATAGAACCATTTGCGAAGAATAGTGACAATAGAGGAGATTATTCTTGATATGATCGGACTTATTATTGCGGTTATTTTTTTTAATACTGTTGCTTTTATTACCGTTAAACAACTCACTAAAAGTCAAATGGCACATATGTGGATATTTACAATTCTATTACATTTACTTGTAGATCTTTATTTAGGACTTAAATATCATGGTTATTATTACTTTAATAAAGGAATTGAATGGATAGATTTGCCAGCGGTTACTTTAATAACCCCACCCGTAGTTCTGTTGTTTCTAAATAGATTTCCTTTTCGCGATTCTTTTTTAAAACGATTTGTTTATATTATTTTATGGTCCATAGTGCCTGTCATTTATGAAGCCCTAGCTTTACTTCCTCAACCATGGGGCTTTTTCCATTATGGATGGTGGAAATTGACATATTCAGCAATTGTTTATCCTGTTCTTCTAACTATTATAGTGTCTTATTATATGTGGATTTGTCACTTGGAGAAGAAAAATTAGAAAAAGCCATTATATAGTGACGACAGTTTTGCACCAATTAGTACGAGGCAATACACATTTGGAATGTATATCAATCATTTTCTAAGGAGCAGCAGTAAATGAACAACTATACAAATGATAATACAACCAGACGTTATAAGGCACATGTGAGTATTCTTGGTACAACTCAATTACATCTAAGAAATCCATATATAGTTGCTTGGTGGTCCGCTGCGTTTCCTGGATTTGGGCATCTTCTCTTATCTAAATACCTAAGAGGATATTCTCTTTTTATTTGGGAGATTCTCGTAAATAATATGTCTCATCTAAATCATGCTATTATGTATTCATTTACTGGGAATATTGAAATGGCAAAAGAGGTTCTTGAACCAAGATGGCTTCTTTTATATTTACCTGTTTATATTTTTGGAATTTGGGATAGCTACAGAACAACAGTGGATATGAACAAAGTCTTTATACTAGCAGAGCGGGAAAATGCCATGTATAATTCTTTCGTTATTGGAGGGTTGGAAATTAATTATTTAGATAAAAGAAGACCAATAATGGCGATAATATGGTCCTTTTTCACACCTGGATTAGGTCAATTATATATCCACCGAGTGATAACTGCTATTTTTATTATGGCCTTTATGATTGTTTTTGTTTATTTTTCAAATGTTCTAATAGCTGTTCATTACCTTTTTCTTGGAGAGATTAAACAGGCAACAGAAGTTCTTAACCCCCAATGGTTTTTATTTATCCCTTCGCAAATAGGCTTTGCTGTTTATGATGCTTACATTAATACAGTAGAAAATAATAAACTATTTGAAAGTGAGCAACGAAAATATTTACAGAAGAACTATCAACAATATCGTATTAAAATATCAGCATCAAATGAGGTGAAATAACTTGCAAATATTTTCCACATTTGAACATTCAACTTATATCGAATTAGCAATAACTGCTGTAGAGGAAGTAGGGGTACAAAAGGAAAATATTCTTGCTGTACCGCTTATGAACAGGGTTCAAGAAAGAAAATTATTCGATACTCTTCATCGAGCAGATGGGATTAGTTTGTTAGATAAAGGGGCAGCAATCGGAACAGCATTTTCAGTTATTGGAACATGTATAGGTTTCGTATTAGAATGGGGCCCGATTATTTGGGGGTTAATAGGCGCTGCAATAGGATTTATAATTGGATTTATGATTGATTTCATCATTTATAAAGTCATCCATAAAAGAAAAAGGGTATTAAAGGGTAAGCACTCAGAAGTTGTTTTAGTAATTAATTGCCCTGATGAACTAGCGGAGAGAGTGGAACAATTGCTGTGGGATCACCTTGCATTAGGCGTAGCAAAATTAGAAGGTTAGATTTACTTTACAATTACTTTGTAACGGGTGAGTTCTTGAAATGACTTGAGCCTCTTAATGTGCTGAAGTCATTTCTTTTAAACACTCGCAAATTTAAAATTTAATATTGTCTTAAGATAGTATTTAGCTTCATTTTTATACATTCAATTAATTCAACCGGACTTTTAACTAAAGCTTCTGTACCGTAATTAATAAAATACTCAGCAAAATAGTGAAGATCACCCTCTGATATTTCACTCTTTAAAAAACCAGTACCATTTTCTCTTAATTTCAATTCGCTATTAGGCCAGCTGAAGTGATTAAATTTTTCAATACCTTTACTCGTGAATTCAACATATAATTGATAAGTTTTTTTCTCTTTATTTATAAGTGTAAAACGGTTATTTAAATTAATTTTTTCTAAGTTAATTGGTTGAGTTTTATCATCATATTTCACTTGCTTTATCCTGTCACAGCGAAAAACACGATAGTCCATTCTTAAAAAGTCATAAGCTGGACAATACCATTTACCGTCCCTCGCATAAATTCCAATAGGCTGAATACTTCTATTAGTTGATTTATCACTTGCTTCATAATGTATATTAATGACAATCTGTTCTATGGATGCTTCTAATAATTGTTTTAAAAAAGGGATTTCATCTTTTTGGTAAATAGAGTAAAAATCAACTCGATTGATCATTTTATCAATACGGTCTCTTACATCTCCTGAAAGATTTAAGTAAAATTTCTTTTTAATAGATTCATATTCAGTTTCAAAGGGAAGGGAAATGTAATGTCTTAATGCATGGATCGCAAAGAAAATAGAAATTGCTTCATGTTCGCTAAAAGCAATTGGCGGTAAAATTCTTTCATTTAAAACTTGATACCCACCGTGAGGGCCTGTCTCGGAATATAATGGTACTCCCATCTCACTCAAATCCTGCATATCTCTTAAAATCGTTCTTTTCGAAACTCCAAACTCCTGTGCTAATTCCCCAACAGTAAACCGTTTTTTACGATTTACCATCATAATAAGTTCATTTAATCTTTTTGCTTTAGACATTTCTACCTCCAATAAAAAGAACGGTGACATTAGTTGTCACTATTATAGTTTATAATCTCCAATAGAAACAGAAAAATATCTTAAGGTGGAGGTAAAAAAATGTATGTAACAATTAAAGATTTTTTACATGAATGGAATAGGGAAGCGCTGTTAACTGAAAAGGTTTTAAAAGATTTAACAGACGAATCATTAAAACAAAAAGTTTATTCAGAAGGCAGAACTTTAGGAAGAATTGCTTGGCATTTGACGACGACAATCCCGGACTATTTAGCAGAATTTGGCTTGAACATAGACGAACTAGAAAATAAAGAAAAGGTCCCAACATCAGCCTCGGATATTTATAGAATTTTTAAAACCATTAGCGCGGTTGCAGCTAAAACTTTAGAAGTTCAATGGACAGATGATGATTTAAAGAAAGTGCAAATTGCATTTGGAAGAGAAGAGTCAAATGCTCAAATTTTAATGGGGCTAATTAAACATATTATCCATCATCGTGGACAAATTACAGTTTTAATGCGCCAAGCAGGTATTAAACCTTTTGGCGTATATGGACCACCTAAAGAAGACTGGGTCCATTTAGGGGTAGAAAATCCACCACTTTAATATTTGGTGTTCATCTCAAAAGGACGTTTTCTTGAACTAATAGACTCATAAAAAGGGGACTTAAAAATGAATCTGACAATACTTAATAGCATTAGAACGAATAACTTTAATGATCAAAATATAATGCAAAAGATTTCAAAAATGTGGAGTGAAGCATCAAATTTTTTAAGCAGTCAAGATAAAGTGCTTTATGGTTTGTACTATAACTACGAAAGTGATTATAAAGGGGACTATACTTTAAGTGTTGCGATTGAGGACATTGAAAACGAATCGTCAATTAATATTCCAATTACACCATATAAGATTTTTAAAGTGGAGTCATCAGATGAATTTGGCATACTAAATACTTGGAAAGAAATATGGAATCTTGAGGAAAAAGGAATTCTAGAGAGAGCATATTCATTTGATTTTGAAAAATATGATCATAATGGTCAAATAGAGATTCACATTGCAATTAAATAGCTAGTAAGATAAAGAGTTAGGATGGGATAAAGCTGGTAGTAAGAGGTTACCAGTTCAATGTACTGTTTAATTATTAAATTTTGCTATTCTTTTATTAATCTTTGTATTCATCTGGGAGAAATTTTATCATTCGTGATACTAATACGCCGATAGAAAGCATAAAAACCTGCTCAATTTTCGTCACTTGAGTAGGTTTTTATTGTACTAAATATACCTTTAATAGAGATCATTGCAAAGTGATTCTACAACTTAATATTTATTAGGGAACAGTACTAATACTTTTTTTGGTTTTTTTAGTTTACATAATATCTATTATAGTAAGTTGAATCTCATTGTTAAAGAATACTCATAACATTGAGACAAAAACGAAATTAATGGTTAATTTTACAATTTATTTAAAATCATTCATTTTGAGCTTCTAATTTAATTTTTAGATTTTAATTGTATCGACGATGATCAATCCGCGAATTAACACTTATTATGTCAAATTTATTTTTCTAATAGTTTCTAACAACGCTTATTTTTACGGAATTTACTTTTAAACCAAATATAATTTCCTATTATAAGATACTGTTAATATTTACAATTTTATTTTTTTTGTATTTCTACTAAAATTTTTAATTCCAAATATATACTTATTTTTCACTATCGACAACTTGTCAATACTTAAAAAAACGTTGATATTCTGCTTCGTGTAAGGTCTGTTTCAATCTCTAACTACCTTTCTATGCAATAAATATATCGTTTAAAACAATTATTTCTGTTTTGTTCGTATATTTTAAAATATTTTTTTAAAATTAATTTCTACAAAACTATTGCAATTTTGTGAACTAATAAATAAAATGAAAATTGTAAAATCTATTAACTAGAATTTTACAGTCACAAAGCAGAAAATATAATCAAAAATGGGGGTATGTTTATGGCGGATAATCAAAAAGCGATTGATTACGACAAAATTGCTGAATTGGAATCCTTTAAACAGCTTACAAAGAAGAAAAACAAATTCTTATGGACGCTTACCGCAATATTCCTTGCAGCTTACATGTTGTTACCAATCCTAACGTCTTACACTACGATTCTACACCAGAAAGCCATCGGGGGAATTACTTGGGTATGGATTTATTCTGCTGGGTTATTCATCATGACTTGGGGACTTGCCCACTTTTATGTTTCAAGAGCAAATCGTTATGATAAAGATGCTCAAGAAGTCATCGATGAATATGAAAGAGGTGCTAATTAATGAATTCAATTAGTCCAATCGCAATTATTATGTTCTTAGGAATAGTAGGTTTAACTTTAGTTATTACTTGGTGGGCATCGAAAAGAACTAGTACCGCTAGTGACTTTTACACTGCTGGTGGCGGTTTGAAAGGTTGGCAAAATGGACTAGCTATCTCTGGTGACTACTTATCTGCTGCTTCATTTTTAGGTATTGCAGGATCTATCGCACTAACAGGTTTTGATGGATTTTATTTCTCTCTTGGTTACTTAGTTGCTTATTTAGTGGTTTTATATATTGTTGCTGAACCATTACGTAACCTTGGTAAATTTACGTTAGCAGACATGATCACTGCACGTTTTGATAAAGCAAAAGTTCGTGGTACCGCTGCATTAAGCTCAATTGTAATCGTTTTATTTTATATGATCGCACAGCTTGTTGGTGCTGGTGCACTTATTCAATTATTATTCGGTCTTGATTACTGGGTGGCTGTACTTCTTGTAGGTTTCATGATGACAGTCTACGTATTATTCGGTGGTATGACAGCAACTTCTTGGGTACAAATTATTAAAGCTGTACTATTAATGTTTGGTACTATCATTATTTCATTCTTAGTTTTAAAAGAATTCAATTTCAACATTTTAACAATGTTCGAACGTATGACTACAGAAACGAGTCATGGACAAGCTTATTTAAATCCAGGTTTAAAATATTCTAATGGAATTGATACAATTTCAATGTTAATCGCTTTAGTATTAGGTACTGCAGGTTTACCACACATTTTAATGCGTTTCTTCACAGTAAAAGATGCGAAAACAGCTCGTTCTTCAGTAATCTGGGCAACTTGGATCGTAGGTTTATTCTACGTATTAACAATTTTCTTAGGTTTTGGTGCTGCTGCATTCGTAGGTGCAGATGTTATTGTTGAAGCAAATGCTGCAGGTAACATGGCTGCCCCACTTCTTGCACAAGCTTTAGGTGGAGACGTATTATTCTCATTCGTGTGTGCTGTTGCCTTTGCAACTATTTTAGCGGTAGTAGCTGGTTTAGTACTTTCAGGTGCTTCAGCACTATCACATGATATTTACGGTCAAATTATTAAAAAAGGTAAAGTTACTGAAAAAGAGCAAGTTGTCGCTGCTCGTGTAGGATCATTAATTATTTCAGTAGTTTCAATTTTACTAGCATTAGGTGCACAAACTTTAAACGTAGCATTCTTAGTTTCATTAGCATTCTGTATCGCCGCTTCTGCTAACTTACCAGTTATTATTTATACAATTTATTGGAAGCGTTTCAACACAACAGGTGCTGTTACTGCTATGTTATCTGGTTTAATTTCTGCATTAATTTTAGTTGCTGTATCTCCAAACGTATGGAATCCAACTCCAGGTGCTGCGATCTTTGTTGGTGAGCCATTAGTGCTCTTAACAAATCCAGCGATTGTATCAGTTCCGCTTGGTTTTATTGGCGGATGGATTGGTACCCTACTATCTAAAGAAGTTGACACTGCTAAATACCGTGAAGTTGAGGTTAAAGCGCAAACAGGTATTTCAGTACACGATGTTTCACACTAAACTAAAAAATCAAAACTCTCGAGTGCTAGTACTCGAGAGTTTTTTAATTTTCTACTGTTCTGGGACGTGATCTACTTTCTTTTTAAATGATAATATGAAAATAGTACTTAGAATACATAGTGTACCAATCCAATCTATCCATCCAAAAGAAACTCCTAAAAATAGTACAGCTGTAAAAGCTGCAGATAATGGTTCAGCACATGCTAGTAAACTTGTTTCAGAGGCAGATAAATATTTTAAGCTCTGTAAGTAACAATAGAAAGAAACTACTGTTCCACATACTACAACAAATAAAAATGCAAAGTTTGTACTTACATACCATTCCCCTACAAATTGCCATGGTGGGTGCACAAAGCTAAATACGAATCCCCCTACGATCATTCCCCAGCCTACTACAATCATCGACCCCCAACGTTGTAATAATTTAATCGGTTGGATTGTGTAAAAAGCAAGACCGAAAGCAGAAAGTAATCCCCAAATTAAACCTTCCTTTGAGATTGCTAAACTATTCACATTTCCATGTGTCACAAGTAAAAATGTACCGATCAATGCTAATAAAACTGCTGTTATTTCTTTGAATTTTGGCATTCGCTTTGCTAGTAAAATAAAATAGCTCGTTACAAGTGCAGGTCCTAGGTATTGTAAAATTGTTGCTGTAGCAGCATTTGAATGATTAATTGCTGCTAAATATGTATACTGTACTCCGATCATACCTACGATTCCGAACAATATTATTCCTAGCACATCAGCTTTTTGTCGCCAAATATCAAAAATACGTTTTCCTTCAAAACGATAAGCGATAATAATTAGAAGAAAACCGGCTGATAATAATCTAACAGTTGTTAACCATTCGGTACTTATATGGAGTGACTGAAATAGATATTGTGATACAGTACCAGATACTCCCCAAAATGTAGCAGCAATTAGTACTAAAAAAATTCCCTTGCCGCGGTCATTCATTGCCATATTGTTTCCTCCATTTGTTTTGCCGAATGACATAATGTTAGTATTTTTTCTAATTTTTTTCAATAATAAAAATATTTTTGTTAAAAAAGGACTCAGAATAATCTGAGTCCTTTAAGTTTTTATTCTGCGTTTTCTTTTGGCAATACTTTCACCAATACTAAATCTCCATCATTTGTTACATCTATCTTTAATGAACCATTCGAATATCTGTCTGCTTTTGTGAAACTTGAAACGGTTAATATCTCTTCAACGTGTTTTGCTGTTGTAATTTTAATAGTATCATCAGAATCAACCGCAATCACCGCATAAATTCTATGTGGATTTGCCTTTAATTCTTTGAGAGTTACGACTCCCCTTTTTGCTCTACTACTTTTTTCAATTTCGGAAATGCTCATCCGCTTTACAGCTCCACGATGAGTAATCACCATAATATCTTGTTCCGTACTTTTATTCAGCATATTAACAGAAACTAAATGATCATTATCTTTTAAGTTCATCCCTTTAACGCCGCCTGTTTTTACACCTGTAACAGGTATTTCTTCAATATCGAAGCGTAAAGAATAACTTAAATAGCTCGTTAATAATACCTCTTTATCATCTGAAATTAAACCAGCAAAAATCATTTCGTCATCATTTTTAAGATTCATTGTTCTAACTGGTTTTGAGTATCTAGTAACAGCATATTCACTAAGAGGGGAACGTTTTATTTGTCCACTTTTTGTTGCTGTTAGGATATAGGCATTTTCTTGATCAAATCGTTCAATACCAATTACTTCAATGATTTCCTCAGAGTCCTCAATTGGCACAATACTTGAAATGTGCTGACCTAAGTCTTTCCAACGAATATCTGGTAATTCATGTACAGGCTGATAAATGTAGTTCCCTTTGCTTGTAAATAAAAGTAGATGATGCTGAGTATTTAAAGTGGCTTCATAAAGAAGGTAGTCGGATTCCTTCATTGCAAAATCTTGTCCATTGGAGGCCGCGTGGGAACGAATACTTGTCCGCTTCACATAGCCATCTTTTGTTACAGTTACAACGACATCTTCACTTGGTACTAATACATCTAATGTAATTTTAATTTCTTGAATTTCTGCCTCAATATCAGAACGACGTGGTTCAGCAAATCGCTTCTTAATATCGAGTAATTCTGATTTTATTACCTTAATTAATTGTTTTTCATTATTTATAATTTCTGTTAGCTCAATGATTGTTTTGCGCAAGCTTTCATCTTCAGCACGAAGCTCTGTAATATCAGTATTTGTTAGTCGATATAATTGCAAGCTTACAATCGCTTCTGCTTGTGATTCTGTAAAGTCAAATTGTGCGATTAAGTTGTCTTTAGCATCGCGTTTATCCTTCGATGCACGAATTGTCTTAATGACATCATCAAGGATGGATAATGCTTTCATCAATCCTTCTACAATATGTAGACGATCCTTTGCTTTCTGTAGGTCATATTCCGATCGTTTTGTTACAACTTCTTTTTGGTGATCGATATATGAATCTAACATTAAAGGTAGAGTCATCATTGTTGGGCGACGATTATGAATAGCAATCATATTAAAATTATAGTTAATCTGTAGTTCGGTAGATTTATATAAATAATTTAATATGCCTTGTCCATCTACATCTTTTTTCAGTTCTATAACGATTCGAAGTCCTGTTCGATCGGATTCATCTCGAATATCAGCGATACCCTCTAGCTTTTTTTCGACACGTAATTCGTCAATCTTTTTAACAAGATGTGCCTTATTGACATCGTAAGGGATTTCCGTTACTACAATCTGTTCTTTTCCACCTTTAATTTGTTCGATAAAGGCTTTTGAACGAATAATGATCTTCCCTTTTCCAGTTTCGTATGCTTTACGAATACCTTCAGCGCCTTGAATAATACCTCCCGTAGGAAAATCTGGTCCTTTAATAACCGTCATTAATTCGTCGAGAGAGCATTCAGGCTTTTCTAAACGCATCAAAGCTGCATCGATTGTTTCAGCTAAATTATGTGGGGGAATATCAGTTGCATAACCTGCAGAAATTCCTGTTGCCCCATTTACAAGTAAGTTAGGAAATCTAGATGGTAAAACAGTAGGCTCCATGTCCTGATCATCAAAGTTTGGAACAAATTCAACTGTTCTTTTCCCAATATCTCGTAGCATTTCTGATGCAATAGCTGATAATCTAGCCTCTGTATAACGCATTGCTGCTGGTGGATCACCATCAACAGAACCGTTATTACCGTGCATTTCTATTAGCATATGGCGTGCTTTCCAATCCTGACTTAAGCGAACCATTGCTTCATAAACAGATGAGTCACCATGTGGATGGTAATTACCAATAACATGCCCTACTGTTTTTGCAGATTTACGAAAAGGTTTATCGTGAGTATTCCCTTCATGGAACATTGCATAAAGTATCCGACGTTGAACAGGCTTTAAACCATCGCGTGCATCTGGAATAGCCCGATCTTGAATAATATATTTACTGTAACGACCGAACCGATCGCCCATCACTTCTTCTAAAGGTAATTCTTGAAATCGTTCGGCAGTGGTCATCCTTCTGTTTCCTCCTCATGCTGGATGAAGTCCGCTACTAATGTTGTATTATCTTCTTCCATCCCAAAATCAACGTTTGATTCAATCCATTTTCGTCGGGGTTCAACTTTATCACCCATTAATGTGGTTACACGTCTTTCTGCTCGTGCACCGTCTTCAATCGTTACGCGAATTAGTGTTCTTGTTTCAGGATTCATAGTAGTATCCCATAATTGGTCAGCATTCATCTCACCCAAACCTTTGTAACGTTGGATAATATACCCTTTACCTACTTTTTTGATCGCTGCTTGGAGTTCCTTTTCAGTCCATGCATATTCTATCACTTCTTTTTTGCCGGATCCCTTTGAAATTTTATAAAGTGGCGGTAGAGCTATATACACTTTCCCAGCGTCGATAAGTGGACGCATGTACTTATAGAAGAATGTAAGTAACAAAACCTGAATATGTGCGCCATCTGTATCCGCATCGGTCATAATAATTACTTTGTCATATGCAGCATCTTCTACAGTAAAGTCAGGTCCAACTCCGGCACCTATTGTATGAATGATTGTAGAAATTTCTTCGTTTTTCATGATGTCTGATAACTTTGCTTTTTCGGTATTAATTACTTTACCGCGCAAAGGTAATATTGCTTGGAAAGAGCGATCTCGCCCTTGTTTTGCTGAACCACCTGCAGAATCACCCTCCACTAGGTATAATTCATTTTTTGCGGCGTTTCGTGATTGAGCAGGAGTTAATTTACCTGATAAAAGAGTACTTGCTTTCTTTTTCTTTCCACTCCGTGCATCTTCTCTAGCTTTTCTTGCGGCTTCTCTTGCTTGTCCTGCACGAATAGCTTTTCGAACTAAATTCGCAGAAAGCTCTGCATTTTCCTCTAATACATAAAGAAGCTTTTCTGAAACAACAGAGTCTACAGCTGAACGAGCTTCGGTTGTACCTAATTTACTTTTCGTTTGACCTTCAAATTGAAGTAGGCTTTCTGGTATACGAACTGAAACAACAGCAGATAAACCTTCACGTATATCGGATCCTTCAAGGTTTTTATCTTTTTCTTTTAGTAAGCCCGTTTTACGAGCATATTCGTTAAATACTCTTGTTAAAGCAGACTTTGCGCCTGTTTCATGAGTACCTCCATCACGTGTTCTTACGTTGTTTACGAAAGATAAAATGGTTTCTGTATAACCGTCATTAAATTGAAATGCAAATTCAACTTCAATATCATCTTTTGTACCTTCAACATATTTAACTGGATGCAAAACATCTTTTTCTTCATTTAAATATTCTACGAAAGCCTCGATCCCATTTTCATAATGAAATACTTCTTGCTGACCTTCGCCTCGTTCATCGATAATTTCGATTTTTAAACCTTTTAATAAAAAAGCAGATTCACGTAAACGTTCAGCTAATGTATCATAATTGTACTTTGTAGCTGAGAAAATTGTATTGTCTGGTAGGAATCGTACAAGCGTTCCTGTCTCTTTTGTTTTCCCGATTACTTCTAATGTTGTTACAGGGTTACCACCGTTTTCAAAACGTTGGCGATATACTTGTCCATCTCGGTAAATCGTTACTTCTAAATATTTAGATAAAGCGTTTACAACTGATGATCCCACCCCATGTAAACCACCGCTTGTTTTATATCCGCCTTGTCCAAATTTACCACCGGCATGCAAAATCGTAAAAATGACTTCTGGTGTTGGTTTTCCAAGTTTATGCATACCTGTTGGCATTCCACGACCGTAGTCGCGAACACTAATAGAATTATCTTCATGAATTTTAACGATGATATGTGATCCGAATCCAGCAAGTGCTTCATCAACTGCATTGTCTACAATCTCGTAAACTAAGTGATGAAGGCCTCGACTGTCAGTAGATCCAATATACATCCCTGGTCTTTTACGAACCGCTTCTAAACCTTCTAGTACTTGTATGGCATCGTCATCATATGCGATCCCTGGCTGATTAATTGCCAAGATAAATCCCCTCCAAAAAAACAAACATCCGTTCTATTTCTAATTTTATCGTACTGACTTTATATTTAACTGTCAATAATTAACACGTCAAAGTAATTTTAATTGTATCAAACTCCATTGGATTTACACAAATAGAACTTTCATTGAGAATTTATTGTACCTAAAGAATTATATATGAGTAAATAATAAATACGACCCATTTAATGATGATCAACATAAATTATTCACGATAATTTTTACTTTTTCCTTCATATTCATTCACTTTTTATTAAAAATTATTTTATAAGATTAAGTTAAAAAAATTCATAACTGCTTAGTATGATAAATGTAATGTCTTTTCTAATCGGTTAAAGATTTACTTTCGAATAGATTGGAAAAGGTGTAAAATATTAATGCTACATACTAGTACCAACTATAAATTTTGAAAGGAACGATCTATGGTTATTGCAATTATTATAATTTGTGCTTATTTACTTGGGTCAATTCCATCCGGTTTGTGGATCGGAAAAATCTTTTATAAAATTGATATACGTGAGCATGGTAGTGGGAATTTAGGTGCAACGAACAGTTTCAGAACTTTGGGGAAAAAAGCTGGAATTGCTGTTACGGTCATCGATATTTTAAAAGGAACTGCAGCTACACTATTACCTTTAATTCCATATTTTTCAGATTCAACAGTACATCCATTAATCTTAGGAGGAATAGCTGTATTTGGACATATGTTCCCTATCTTTGCTGGCTTCCGAGGAGGTAAAGCAGTTGCTACATCCGGAGGAGTACTGCTTGGTTATTCTTGGCCATTTTTTATAGTATTGATACTAGCGTTTATTATTGCATTAAAAATATCAAAAATGGTTAGCTTCTCTTCAATGGTTGCAGCTGTAGTTGGTCTTATTTATAGCATTGTAAATATGATTATCAATCACGATTATGCATTATTTATCCTAATCGTTCTTCTGGCTTCTTTTATTTTTTATAGACACCGCGCAAATATTAAACGAATTAGAGAAGGTACTGAACCAAAAGTTAAATGGTTATAGGATCATAACAAAGGGGATGGGCAGATTGGAGATCTTTGTAACAAAAGAGGCCTTTGAATGGTTTCAAAAAGAACTGGAAACAAAACATGGTGATTACATCAGATTTTATGCTCGTTATGGTGGGTCATCACCGTTTCATGAAGCATTTTCGCTCGGTATGAATCGTGAAGAACCTACTGAAATAGGTACTGAAACCGTAATTGAGAATGTACATTTTTATATTGAAAAAGATGATGAATGGTTTTTCAATGAACATAATTTATATGTAACATACGATTCGAAAAAAGATGAAATTGTATATGAATATAAAAAGTAGTCCTCACCATTCACATGGTTAAAGTAATAATGAAAGCGGCCAATCCAACTGGAATGACCGCTTTTAAAGTTTAAAATCTGTTTACATTAACAATTTCTTTATCAAATCCGAGGGCAATAACCATCTCATTATAAGCAGCTAAAACTTCTTCGTATAGTATGTTAACTTTATCCTCATCTACTACACCCTCAATATCAAATCTAGCAGCATGAAACTCATTACTAAAAAGCATTACTTTTTCTTGAAA
Organism: Lysinibacillus sp. PLM2; assembly: GCA_023168345.1. NCBI lineage: Bacteria > Bacillati > Bacillota > Bacilli > Caryophanales > Bacillaceae > Lysinibacillus > Lysinibacillus sp. PLM2. Next base: position 1,880,021 of record AP025689.1, read on the forward strand.
TGCTTTTACTTCAGCTGATTGTTTCACTTCTTCATTTGCATATGTATATACATTAAATGAATGTTGGTTGGCTGTGAAGCGTTCAATTAAACTAGTTCGATCTTTCCCCTGTTTCCCCGCTACCCATCTTAAATCTTTCATATGATTTAATACATTTCTACCTTGTTGAATAAGCATTTCAAGAAAGCTATTTGACACCGTCATTTGAAAACATCCTTTCTTTCTTAATAAATCGTTCATTACTAATTACATTTTATCACTTTTAGATAATGAGTAAATAAAATGTGATTATCTAAAAAAAGCTTTGTGAAGTAATAGAACATTAATAAGGGGCTGGGACAAAAGTAAACTTCGAACAAATAGACATAAGAAATAATGGTAAATATTCGCTCTCCACTTAATTTAGAAGTCGTTCGTTGGAGAGTCAGGCGAAGACTCCTGCGGGATGTAAGAGCAGTGGTGAGACCCCGCAGAGCAAAGCTCGAGGAGGCTCGCCGCTCGCACGCGGAAAGCGAAGCCTGACTCGGAAACGAACGGCACTATATCAAAAAAGTACAATCCATATTTTAAAATAGATTGTACTTTTCTCTTTATGTCCCAGCCTCGTACAAGTTTAAATATTAATAAAGCATTTGTAGCAATCTACTGTCTACTAGATTTGTATCTATAGGACAAATTTCTGAATTCCGTCCATATTGCCACGCCCAAACGTTGGCATCACAATCTGGAGCAGCTGGGTTATATTCAGGGGCATCTTCTATCTTCGTTACGCCTAACTCAGGTTCTGTACTCCAAAGAACAGCCTGATTAGATACTTTTTTATCTAATTGAACAGCTTCGCAGTATGCAGTAGTAAAATTCCCTTCGGTTGGATCAAAATAAAATCCTGGTTTAAAGTCACTATTGTATAAGTAATTTACTAATCCTCTTATCCATGCACTATCTACATCAAAAAAACGTTCAACATTCATAAAAATCGGTGTTCCTTTTCGAATTCCAAGCCTTTTTGCGTGATATGCAGCTGTCATCGCAACTACACGTCCTTGGTTTGCTCCTACTGCTCTTCTGAAGTCATTGTAAATTGGTAATATTTTTGTTCCATTATTATGAAGAAGTGAGATTTCATCTGTTGTTAATCCTTCAGATGAACCTTCAACTCTCGTTAAATATCTACCCCAATACTCAGGTTTTCCGTAATTATTTAGAACACAGTCGTATAAAGACCTTGTTACAGCTTGAGATGAATCTACACCCCAATGAAAAGTAACCATTACTTACCCCTCTTTTCTTTTCATATCTCTATACATATATATTTTGTGAATTTAATTAAGTGACTGATTATGTCGAGCTTTTGAAGAGTATAAATGATGCAGTTGATCAAATTTCTTTATCTCTTTGGGCTTTCGACGCATATATTAAATTGAATCGAAAAATGACGAATGATTGTGTTTTTGAAAAAGTCTCACTGTTTACTAAGAAATATAAAAGGAGTGCAAGAAGTGACATTAAATTGGACAATAGATGATATTCAAGATCAATCGGGTAAAGTAGTGATTGTAACTGGGGCAAATCGTGGAATAGGATTTGAAACAGCAAAAGTACTTGCAGAAAAAAATGCGACTGTCATATTAGCAGTTAGAGATTTACATAAAGGAAGGATCGCAAAGGAAAAGATATTATCAAATTTTCCTACTGCAAAAGTAGATGTGATGTATTTGGATTTAAATGATTTAACTACGGTTTATACTTTTGCAGATGAATTTAAAGGGAAATATCACTCTTTAGCTATACTTATCAATAATGCAGGAATTATGTCACCGAAGCTAAAGTTAACAAAGAACGGATTTGAATCGCAGTTTGGTGTGAACTATTTAGGACATTTTGTATTAACAGGATTATTATTGGACTTATTAATTAAAAAAAGTAATTCGAGAGTCATATCAGTTGGCAGCACAATGGCTCACAAGACAAAAGTAGAGTTCGGACATTTTAAGGGATCAAAGGAATATAATAGGGGAAAGTTTTATGCACAAAGTAAGCTAGCATGTATGTATTTTGCAAAGCAATTACAGTCCTATTTCACAGAAAATCAATTAAACATACTAAGCATTGCCTGTCACCCGGGAATTGAGAAAACAAAGATTTTTAATCGTCAATCAACTAGAGCAAAGAAAGCTATTGCAAATTTAGGTATTAAGTTTAAAGAACAGGAAGCTCGGGGTTATGCATTACCAATTTTATTTGCAGCTACGCATGAAACACTAACTGGTGGAGAGTATATTGGACCTTCCAATCGAAGAAGTGGGGCCCCTAAAAAACTCCCTATTTTAGATCAACTATATAAAGAACATGTTGCTCAAAACTTATGGGATGTTTCTGAAATGTTATGTGGATTTAAATATCCTTTAAGGTTACAACGAATATAATTAAAAACCCGAGGGCATTGTATTGCTCTCGGGTAATTTAATTATTGATTATTTTCATAAACTATTTTACCGGCAACAACTGTTTTGATTGCCTTCACTTTTAACATGTCTTCAGAGGTTCCTTCGAACAAATCCTTATCAAATATCGAAAAGTCGGCATCATAACCGTCCTTGATTAAACCTCTTTCGTTCTCTTTACAAATCGCTTTTGCGCTTCCTAACGTATATAATTGGACTGCTTCAAATCGACTTAATTTTTCATCCGGTAAATAACCTTCATGATCATCATTTGGCCTTTTACGTTCCACAGCAGCATAAATCGTTTGTATTGGATCAACATCCTCAATCGGTGAGTCAGTCCCATTTGCACACATAATGCCGCGATCTAACAACTTTCTCCAAGCATAGGCCCATTCTAAACGTTCTTTACCAAGACGTTCCTGAACCCACGGGAAATCTGAAGGAAGAAATAGTGGCTGGATATCAATAACAATTGGTAGCTTTTTTAGACGTTCCACTAAGTCCTCTCGTAATACACACCCATGAATTAACCGATCTCTTTTCCCTTCTGGAACAGGATACTTTTCTAACGTTTGGATTACTTGTTCAGCCCCTGCATCACCAATTGCATGAATAGCTACAGATTCATGATAATCACGTGCTATCCTAACGTAGAACTCAAGCTCTTCGTTGCTATGAATCAACATACCACTATTATATAGGTCGTCTGCATAAGGTGTTGACAAAGCAGCGGTAGAACCTCCTAATGCACCATCTGCAAATAACTTCATTCCTCCAGGTTCAATAAATGGTTCATCATAACGTATGTTATCTTTCATCATTTGCTCAAAAACGAAATTATGACGTAAAAGATTTACTCGAAAATGGTGCTTTTCACCAATTACTCGTTTATATGCAGTTAATGGATTCATATAATGCCCAAAGTAACTCATATCTTCCGAATGGCCACCTGTTAATCCTTTTGATAATAAATCATCAATAGCAAGATTAAGTGTCTTTGTTAAATAATCAATGTAGACCTCACCTTCTTTTGGAATGACTGCTTCTACTAAGTCCTTTGCCCTTTCAAATAAACGCCCATTTAAGGTGCCATCCATATTTTTACCGATTTTTCCACCGTCAGGATCCTCGGTTGTTACAGTAATTCCTGCAATTTCTAATGCTCTTGAATTAACGAGTACTTGATGATGGCAAATCCTTGTTAGAATCATTGGTTTATTCGTAATACTATCTAATTGTTCTAGGGTTGGAATTTTTGTGTCTGGGAAATTGTTTTCATTCCAACCTTCTCCGAACAACCACTGATCTGATGGTGTATGCTTAGCAGCTTGTCGTATTAGTTCAAGCACTTCTTCTAATGAGGTAGCATTTGATAAATCTAAACGGGATAATTTTTCTCCATGAGAGATAATATGAAGGTGACTATCTACAAATCCTGGATACATTGCTGCACCATTTAAGTTGTGTTTTTCGTCAGCTTGTGATTCTAATACTGCGACGGAGCCTATTTCGATAATTTTTCCGTCTTCTACTAAAACTGCCTCAACGGTTTCATTTTCTTTTTCCATTGTGTAAATTTTACCACCGTACCAAAGTTGCTTCATAGATAATCTCCTTTTGATTTAATAATCTTTAAATGTCACATCTAAATAAAAAGAGGCTGGGACAAAAGTAAACTTCGAACAAGTAGACACAAGAAAGAATAGTAAATAATTGCTCGCCGATTATTTGAAAGTCGTTCGTTGGAGAGGCAGGCGAAGACTCCTGCGGGATGTAAGAGCAAGTGGTGAGACCCCGCAGAGCAAAGCTCGAGGAGGCTCACCGCTCGCCCGCGGAAAGCGAAGCCTGACTCGGAAACGAACGGCACTATATCAAAAAAGTACAATCCATATTTTAAAATAGATTGTACTTTTCTCTTTATGTTCCAGCCTCTATGTTATAATCCTACAACTTGAAAGCCTGAGATGCTTGCTTTAGTTCATCAGCCATAAGAGCTAATGTGTTTGCAGATGCTGCGATTTCTTCCATCGTACCGTTTTGCTCTGCCGTTGCTAAAGCTATTTCTTGTGTATTATCTTTTGCTGTATTTGAAATGTTTGTTAAGTGAATAATGTCTTCAACCATCTTATCGGAATGGGTCTTAATTTTCATACTTTCATTTAAAATATTATGCATTTTATCAGATACATTTTCGATTGATGTAACAATTTTATCGAATTCTTGTCCAGCTTTTTCTACTAATGATTTCCCATCATTTACTGCATGGCTTCCATCATTCATCGCATTAATTGAAGTAGAGATTTCTAATTGAATTTGTTTGATCAATTCACTAATTTGTCCAGAAGCTTGGCTTGACTGCTCTGCCAATTTTCTAACCTCATCAGCTACTACTGCAAAACCTTTCCCATATTCCCCTGCTCTAGCAGCTTCGATTGCAGCATTTAAAGCGAGTAGATTTGTTTGCTCTGCGATATTTGTAATGACTGATATAATATCGCCAATTTCAGTAGACTTTTTCCCTAATGCGTTAATTGTTGTCGTTGCAACGTTTGTCTTTTCATCTATAATTTTCATTTGATTAATAGAATTATCAATTACTTGTGTCCCAGTTTTTGCAGCGATTACTGCTTTTTCTGCAATTTCATTTGTCTCTTCAATATTTGTAGAAATAGTTGAAATACCTTCCGAAATATCTGTTACAACATTTTTCGTCTCTTCTGTAATACTTGCTTGAGACTCTGTATTGGAAGCAATGGTTTGGATCGATGCTGCAATTTGCTCTGTTGATTGGGCTGTTTCTTCAGAACTTGCCGTTAATTCTTCAGAAGCACTTGCTACCTGTTCTGATGCTGTTTTAATGTCTGTAACAAGGTGTTTAATATTTTCGACCATGACATTAAAATTATGTGATAGCTCCCCAAGTTCATCATGTGTTTTAACTTTTAAAGGTTTAATTGATAAATCACCGCTTGCGACCATATTCATTCGATAAGCGACTGAAATAATTGGTCTTGTAATACTACGCACGATGAAAATAGATAAAATAATAATCAGCACTGCCGTGATCCCAATAATAATATAAGAACTAATGAAAATAGCTGATGTTTCGGATAGAATGTCTTTTTCAGGTATTTCAATATTTAATCCATAACCTACAGAACTAATCGGTGCTGAAGCATATAAATATTTTTCATTTTTTAAGTTCACCGTAGAAATTCCGCGTTCCACTAAACTATTATTTAAAACAGTCGTTAAATCGCTCCCAACTTGAGTTTCGTTAATTTGAACACCCAGAATTTCTTCGATAGGAGAAACTTGAACAACCCCTTGACTGTCTAGTAGAGTTAATTCAACATTGCGACGGTCTTCTTCATCAAGCGTTAATAATGTATTTACTAAAATTTCAAAATTTGCAGATCCCGCTAAAACACCAACGACTTCTCCTTCATCATTTTCAATTGGTGTAGCAGCAACGACAATACGATTTCCTGTCGCTTTTGAAACTAAAACATCAGAATAGTTTGATTCGCCGTTAAGTGCCTTTGGTACATAAGCTCGATCACTATAATCTGAACCTACACTTTCAGGCATTGAATGGGCGATTACGGTTCCATTTGGATCGATAGTAAACATCGTTTCAAAAACGTCTGAACGCGCTTCAAGCATCTGTAAATATGGAATGATATTATCAGCTTCCATTGATTTCATTACATCGCTTTTTGCGGCTATTTCCATTTCAGACATTTGAGCATTAAACCATTGATCCACAGATTCAGCTTTTGTCTCAACAAGACCTAGTAGTGATTGTTTTTCCTTTTCTATTAAAATATCACTATTAATTTTTTGAATAATAAATGTGACGACTAATAACGGAATAATCGAAATAGCGAAAAACCATATGATAAATCTAGTTCGAATACTCCTTTTACGTATAGACTCTTTTTGTTTGTTCATGTTGATCCCCCCTGTTATTGGAAAAAATGTGTCGAATTTATTAAAATTATTCAAATAAATTATAACAAAGTAAATATTTTGAATAAAGCGTAGCAAAATACTTATTTTTTTATATTTTTCTGTACATAAAATAAGTCAGCAATTTAAACAGACAACTGACTAGAGAAAATTATTAAGTTTTTATAAAATTTCTGTTCCTTAATCTTTATTACTAGATGAAAATGAGCTATTGTGACTATTTGTATTCAAAGTGTATAGGTTATCCTCCCTAATGTTATAGTTTTACTTTCATTGATGTATCCTAATTTAACCATGTGGTTTTTAATGAATTACAAAAGGATTACTACATAAAAATATAATGTAGTAATCCTTTAATCCTCTAAATTCCTTAATATATATTCATTTTCTTTAGATGTAGTGATTTGTACTGTAATGAAACCAGGTCCATAATAAGTCCTAATTACAAAAGGGATACCAATTGTATTTTGAAATACGAAGTCTAAACCCCCAAAGGAGACTGTTGCATCCCTACCTTTTGGTACATAACCAACATCTTTTGAATGATGGTGTCTTTCAATAATTTCAACCCCTAGTTTATCGACAGCATTAAATAGTGTAGATGAGGTTTGACAAATACCTCCACCGATCCCCATTACAATCTTACCTTGAATAATCTCCGGTGCTTCCTGATAACCGGAAGCAACGTCTCTCGGACCGACAGTATTATTAAATGAAAAAAAATCACCACTTCCAACGATTGTATAATTAATTGCAGCTGCAGAAAGTTCGATATTTTTACTCCTTCCGATTCGATTAGAGTTAAAAATTGTTGTATAGGAAGCTAGTACAACTTTATTTAATAAAGGTACATCTTCTTTTTTATAGCCACTTTCTGTAACTTTTAATGGAATAACGACATCCCCGCCAGTGAATGATTGTTGAAGAATTGCGTCTACAAGATCATCCTCTTTAACGATAATCATTGGTCTGCCCTTAATAATTTTATTATTAGATGGGTCAATTTGATCTAATATCATACTTTTGTTAATTCCAGCTTTTGTTTGTGTACCGTTTGCGAGCTCTTTGACAATTTGACTCACTTCTTCTTTAAATTGATGGAATTCAAGCTCCAATTCGTACGGTCTAGGTGTAATCGTCTCGACAATTTCTTTCGTATTAGGATCGATTAATTTTATATCCGATGATGATGCAATATTATCTCGGGTATTTAATGTTTCGTCTTTTATATAAGCAGTGTTTTTTGAAATTTCTTCATTATTCGCTATTTCATCGTTACAACCAAATAAAAAAAATAGTAAGGAGAACATGTTCACAATTAACAAAAAGTATCATTCCTTTTTTATAAAAAAGATGGTACTCTTAATTTCCCTTAAAACTGAGAAATTATAATATGAATAATAATAACGTCACATTTTTATTATTCGAAAACACCATTTCTTATAATTTGTACGTCTACATTTAAATTCATTTTTGATTTTGGAAATAATTCTGTCCATTTTTCCTCATCAAGGTCAGAATCCCGTACAGAGCCATGATAAATTTCGCCAAAGCCAAATATATCGGACTTGAGATCTTGTGCGAATTTTAAAATTCCCTCTAGCTCGCTTTTCATTTTTTTACTCATTTCTTCTTCAATTTTGTTTAATATCATTGGATCTCCAATAGCAAGATCTTCACTTAATTCTAATAATCTACATTTCACATCTAATTGAATATCAAATTCGGGTGTATTGGGGTTTGTAACCTTGATTGTGCGATTTGATTTAATGGAATCAATAGCCAGTTGTATATTATCCTTAACTTGAAACGCATCCCCTGGTATTTCTATTTGCAATGTTCCATTTTCAAATTTTTTGCGGAGCATTTGAACATAAAAAACATTATCCCCATTATTTAGCTGTCCAACCATTTTAGTATTATCAAACAAAGCTATACCTGAAATTGTAATCTGGTCTATCCCTTCAAGTTTTAATATAGGCAATACCATATTTTTGAAGGAGGAGTTATGATCTCTTAATACTTCATGTCCCGTAGATGAAACCGTTAATTCTTGTTCGATATTATGGTCAAGTAAATTAAAAACATGTTGTCCTACATCGGAAACATTTTCATAGGGTGCAGTGATTAACGATTTTGTATCTCCATCAACAACTGCTAGGTATACACTACTACTTACTTCAGAGTTTATCACTAATGTATGGAGTGTATCATTTAATCCTGCCTCTGCAAGCTCTTTACTGACAAGAACGACACGCAATTGACCAGCCATTACTTTTTTTGACGTATTGAGGTTCACTTTCACTCTTGTTCCTTTACTTGTTGCCGCCGTTTCAGATATTGTTAATACAACACTTTCATAATCCTGATTTACTGTTCTTATTGCAGTAGTTGCAGTTACCTCATTATCATTTTCCAAATCATAGCCGATTAATATTGCTAAACTGATCCTCTCTAAAATTTTTTGTTCTGCACATCCAACAGTAAATAAAAGTAGTGTAATGGATATGGCAAAAAATAATGCTTTTTTCATTTTTGATTCACCCGATGCTTACGAAATTTTTTACTTATTAATGTGAAAATGAACAAAATTAATGGGTAAATAAACACGATATAAAAGGATATATTACCAAAAATATTATTAATATGATTGATTTGTGTTCGTGTATTAACGAGAGAAGTACAAATTACAATAATAATTGAAAAAATAACATAGAACCATCTAGGATTAGCTTTAAAAATGTGAAAGGTGCCTCGATAAGCGGCCCACATGTATAAACAAAGGTTTGGTAAAATAATGATTAACCATAAACAAATTGTTATAATCTCCACCCTCTCAACAAAGGGTAATTTAATGATACTAAACATGGTTAAAGTGGCCCAAACAGTTCTTGATAGTTGTTCGCCACTAAAGTAAGTTAATGCGACTAACATAAGCAATAGATATAACCCTAAAGTGGTTAACAATGCGAGTTGACTGAATTTATTTACCTTTTTTCTTTCATTATCCTTTACAAAAGGATAAACAATATTTAATATCTCGAATCCTACAATTGTAAATGACATCACGTAAGAACCTTTTAATATCGATGTAAAGTCTTCAAATATTGGCAATAGGTAATTTATATTTGAATAAGTGAGTGGAAAAAATAGTATCGGCGGAATCCACCATATAAAAAAGAAACTAATGACGCAAATTCCAACGATTACTCGAAAGCCTCCTGTAAATGCATAAATAACAATGAGTAATAATGAAATCGTTAATAAAAAAGAATTTAAATACGGAAAAACCCAAGTGTTTATTACTTCAATATAATTTTTTGATACAGTAAAGAAAGCAAATGTACAATATAGTAAATAAATAAAGTTGAAGAAATTCCCTATAATTTTTCCGTAAACTTGTTGATGAATCTCATAAAGATCAAGATTTTGATAAATTTCTAAAGTCTTTATCATGACAAAGATTATAAGATGTGCAAATAGAAAAATAAGAATAACTGAAATCCATGCGTCTTGCTTTGCTTCCTTATAGATTACTCTTTGAAACCCGTGAATCCCTACACCAACTTGACAGGCAATAATAATATAAAAGAGAAGAAAAGCACTAATCGTTTGATTTTGCTTCGCATCAATCGTTTTACTCAAGCCAACCACCTTCTCTTTTGATTTATTATTAGTTTTTCTTCATATTTGATTGATTCTGACTATTGATAGCTTTTTTACTGACAAAAGGTATTGGGAAGCGTACTAAACTATCTGTTAATTGCTTCACCCTTAATGGGTAGAATGGTGATAAATAAGGAGCACCCAAGCTTGTTAATCTTAGTAAATGTATTACTAAAAAACAAAAGGCAACCATAATACCATAAAAGCCCCACATACCAGCTATAAGCATAATAGGGAACCTTAAAATACGAATTACATTCCCCATCATATAATTTGGAGTTGTAAAAGAAGCTAAAGCGCAAAGTGCAATGATAATGATTAAAATATTACTTGTAATACCTGCTTGTACAGCAGCAGTCCCGATGACAATACCGCCAACGATACCGATTGTTTGTCCAACTTTTGTAGGTAATCGTGCTCCAGCTTCACGAAGTAACTCAATAATAATTTCTAATATTAGTGCCTCAATGATTGGAGGAAACGGAACGATTGCCCGTGATTCACTCAATGGAACTAATAGAGGCTGTGGAATGATTTCATAATGAAATGTTAAAGAAGCAATGTAAATGGGTGTTAAAAATATAGAAAGCATAATGGCAGAAAATCTTAGTAAACGGGAAAAAGTTGCGATGGGCCATCGTAAGTTTTGATCCTCTCTACTTTGAAAAAATTCAATAAACGTGTAGGGACATATGAGGCCCATAGAGCTTCCATTTACTATAACGCCAATTTTCCCTCTAAGTAACCCATCACAAAAACGGTCTGGACGTTCAGTCAATAGCAATTGAGGAAAGATTGATTTTGAACTATCATCAATGAGTTCTGCTAAAACTGCACTATCAATTAAATCATCAATATCTAAATCCGTAATTCGTTGCCGTACTGTATTTACTTGTTCATCAGGTGCAATTCCTTTTATATAGAGCATCGATAAAGATGTTTGTGTTTCTTTTCCCAATGTATATTTTTCATTACAAAGTTTTGGATTTGTTATAAAACGTCTTATTAAAGAAACATTTGTTGCTAAACTTTCATTAAAACCAACTTGAGAACCAATTACTTGAGACTCATTTTCAGGAGTGGATAACCCTCTTGTTTGATAAGAAGAGATTTTTGCAACAACAATTTCCTTCTCTCCATCAAGGTGAATTAATGCCGCTCCAATTAACATTTCATTTATACAATCATCGATTTTGTCTAAAACATTGACTTCAGATATTGGTAAAATATCTTTTATATCATTTGCATTTTGTACTGTTGCAGTTTTTAATTCCGCTATAATTTGCCCATTTAACGTTTGGCTATCGATTAAAAAGTCTACGTAAACAATCGTTATGTTAGTTGTAACAAATTTGATGATTAAATCGGATGGTGAATTTGTCTTCTCTTTTACCATTTCTATGAAATCACTTTTAGACAAGCCCGCTTTAACTTTCTTATCAACGGATTGATTATTAGATGGTGGTGTCTGTTTATTTTCACTTGTGTTCGTTGATTGTTTTGTTTGAAGTGTTTCTTTAGAGTTTTTGCTTTGTATAATTGAAGGTTGCTTTTTCTTATTATTTTTAAAAAAATCAAACATTGACAATCACCCCAATCTGTCTTGGTATTAGAATTAACTAGGAATGATTTATCTATACTCCCCATCCTTAACATCAGCCTATTTTTTACTTTAAGACGATAATTCTAGATGAAAAAAACCTTTCAAAAGAGATAATGTTCTCTTTTGAAAGGTTTTCCTATGTCGTTTTTTGATATAATTTTTGTTTTGTGCTTACTTGCTCATAATATTTATCAAAATCAGTAAAATGCATTGTTTCTTTATCTCCTAAACCGAGGAATCCGAATTTAGAAAGACTTTCGTAAAAAAGCTGATGTACATTTTTTTGTAAGGTTTTATTAAAATATATCATCACATTTCGACATAATATGACCTGGAATTCGTTAAAGGATCGATCGGATACTAGGTTATGCTGAGCGAACACGACATTTTTCATTAAATTAGAGTTAAATTTAACCCCTGTATCCGTTACCTTATAATAATCTGAGAATGCCCTATTGCCACCTGATTGTAGATAATTTTGAGTATATTTTTTCATATGTTCAAGAGGGTAATAACCTCTTTTAGCAGTTTGCAATACTTCCTGGTTGATATCAGTTGCATAAATTTTTGTTTTTTCATAAAGACCTTCTTCTTTTAGGAGAATAGCCATTGAATATACTTCTTCACCTGTTGCACAACCGGCATGCCATATACGAATCGAAGGAAATGTTTGTAGAAAAGGGATGACATTCTCACGGAATTCCTTCCAAAATGATGGATCCCGAAACATTTCCGTTACATTAATCGATAAATCATCAATTAAACGATGTAAACATGCATTATCGTGTAATAATTTATTTAATAATTCTGTAATGGTTGATAATTTTTCAGAATATACTCGATGCAATATACGTCTTCTTAAAGATGGATAGGCATAATCTCTAAAGTCATATCCACACCATTCATATACGCCGTTTAGTAATAATTTAATCTCAAGTTCTTCTAATTCTTCATGAGGCTTGTGATGTGATAAAAATTCATTAAATATCATCTGAATTTTTCAATCCTTTTACTATTAATATAGCCATACTTTGATTAATGAAATGAGTTGATCTGGTTCAACGGGTTTAGCAATGTAGTCTGATGCTCCAATTGATAGGCATTTATCTCGATCTTCTTTCATCGCTTTTGCTGTTAATGCAATAATTGGCAAATCCTTAAATTTTGATTTTTCTCTGATTCTTTTTATTGCTTCGTATCCATCCATTTCTGGCATCATAATATCCATCAACACCAAGTCGATATCATTATTTTCATCTAGCATTTTAATACCATCTGTACCATTTTCAGCAAAAATAACATCACAGCCTGTTGTTTCTAAAACACTTGTCAAAGAAAATACATTTCGAACATCATCATCTACTAACAATATTTTCTTGCCTTTAAGATGCATTTCATATAGATTAGATGGCTCAATTTGCGAATTAGCGGTTTCATTCGAATGCTCCAATTCGTTTAAATAGAACTGTAATTCAGCTTTAAGACGTTCTGGTGAATACTCATTTTTAATAATAATCGTATGCGTATATTTACTTAAGTGCATTTCTTCTTTGCTTGTTAAATCTCTACCTGTATATACAAATATTTTTATTTGGTCAAATTCATCTAATTCTTTTATTTTATCAAGCAATTCAAATCCGCTTGTGTCTGATAAACCTAAATCTAAAATAATACAGTCGAAATCATTCACTTTTAGAAGTTCAATTGCTTTTGCTCCAGATGGTACTGCCTTTATAACGAAGTCCATTTCACCGATTAGTTCCATTAAACTATTTCGTTGGTTTTGATCATCATCGACAATTAAAAGTCTTTTTATTTGTTGATGGTCTTTATTTTTTTGCATGTGAGTTAATTCTAGTTTATTTCTCTTATTTGACTTAGCCTTTGGTTCCACGTCTTGTTTTTTCGGACTTTCTTCTAACATAGTTACCGCTGCTTCATTATAAACCTCATCTTCATTTTTAATTACACTTTCGTAATTACCAACATAGAAAGTAAACTTACTTCCCTTATCTTCTTCACTTTCTACGATGATTTCGCCACCTAATAAAGATGCGAGCTCTCTTGAAATAGATAAACCTAATCCTGTACCACCAAATTTTCTACTCGTTGTACCATCTTCTTGTTGGAATGCTTCAAAAATAATTTGTTGTTTATCTTTAGCAATTCCTATACCCGTATCCAAAACGGTAAATGCAAAAGCCTTTTTATCGTTATAGTTTTTATACGAGATAGCTAATAGAACTTCCCCTTGTGTTGTGAATTTAAAAGCATTAGATAGTAGATTATTTAGAACCTGTTGAATACGATCACCATCATTAAATATGGTATTTGGCGTATTTTCATCTACGACTACATTGAATTTTAAGTTTTTAGTTTCTGCTATCGGCTTGAAATTACTTTCAACGAATTCAACAATACTTACAATCTTTACTTCATAAGGTAATATTTCAGTTTTTCCAGATTCAATTTTTGCTAGGTCTAAAATATTGTTAATTAACTTGAGTAAATCATTTCCAGAAGAATAAATTGTTTTTGAGTATTCTATTTGTTTTTCAGAAAGATTACCATTTGGATTATCAGCTAAAAGCTTTGATAATATGATTAAACTATTTAAAGGTGTTCGTAATTCATGAGACATGTTTGCGAGGAATTCGGATTTATATTTTGAACTTAAGGCCAGCTGCTCTGCTTTTACTTCGAGCTCGGCTCTTGCATTTTCAACTAATCGATTTGTTTCTTCAAATTTAATATTTTGCTCTTCAAGTCGATTCGCTTTCTCTTCTAATTCTGTATTTGTCTCTTCTAATTCCTCTTGTTGTCTTTGTAATTGTTCTTCAGATTTACGAAGTGCAAGCGTTTGTGCCTCTAACTCTTCGTTTGTTGCTTTTAACTCTTCTTGTTGATTTTGAAGCTCTTCAGATTGAGCTTGAACTTCTTCCATGAGCATTTGAGACTCTTCAAGCAATTTCGCTAGTTGAATCCTACTTATAACACTATCTAAAACTATGCCTATATTTTTCATCAGTTCTTCAAGGAAGTTTTGTTGTACTTCTGTAAATGTATTAAAGGAAGCAAGTTCAATTATAGCCTTTACCTCATTTTCAAATACAATTGGGATAACATAAATATTTGTCGGGGCTGCTTCACCTAGGCCCGAAGATATTTGAATATAATCTCTAGGTACATTAGTTAAGATTATTGGAGTTTTTTCAAATATAGCTTGTCCAATGATTCCTTCCCCTGGTTTAATAGTTGACAATATATGCTTTCTTTCTTTATATGCATAAGTTGAAATGAGCTTGTAATTCTGATCAGGATCATTAATATCTTTTACATAAAACACAGCATGACTTGATTCAACTAATGGAACTAATTTTGAAAGTAGCGTTTGACCTAACGCTTCAATTTCATATGCACCACTAATACTAGTAGTAATATCAGTAATATTTGTTTTCGTCCATGTCATATCTTGTTCTTTTGTAATTTGTTCCACTAATGTTGACGTCATTTTATTAAAAGAAATCGCAACCTGGTCAATTTCATCATTTTTCAACACTGGAACAGGTGTATCTAACTCTTTTTTTCCATTAGCAATATCACTCATCAATTGTGAAATCATACCGATTCTTCTACCAGCTTTAATAATTGTATTGCCAATTGGTATGATAATAATAAGGATACCAACTCCAATTAGGATGGAAGTGTACAAAAGACCATTTTCAAATGAACGGATGGAATCCATCATCGATGTGCTTAAGTTTGAATCTAATGCCGCAGTAATTTCAGCAATCGTTTCAGAAAATCTAGTTTGTGTATCATTTGAATTTTCTTCTATTGATAAAATCGCTTCATCTTTGTTTCCTTCTTGAATGAAAGAGATAACTTCCTCTGAATAAATTTTGAAATCAGCATTAACCGCTTTTAATGAATCGA
Source organism: Lysinibacillus sp. PLM2 (assembly GCA_023168345.1). Taxonomy (NCBI): domain Bacteria; kingdom Bacillati; phylum Bacillota; class Bacilli; order Caryophanales; family Bacillaceae; genus Lysinibacillus; species Lysinibacillus sp. PLM2. The sequence continues at coordinate 1,895,645 of AP025689.1, forward strand.
TCATTTCGAGCTCCTGTTCGGATGACGCTGCTAATTCTAATTCCCTAATATTCTGTTCGATATTTTCCAATTCGATTTGTGTTTGTTGCATTTCATAATTTACAGTTTCTTCGTTGTTAGACATTACCATGTTCCGAAGATGTATGCCTGCATCTTTTACATCTGCTCTGATTTGACTTGCGAGAACGGATTTATTAAATTTTGATTCAACCTCATTGCTTACAGTATTTAAATGGTTATGCTGTGAAACGCTCGATACTACTAGAAAAATTAATACTAACGGGATAAAGCATAATCCCATTAGTAGTTGTGATTTTATCTTCAAGTGCTACACACCTCAATTTTTATATGAAAATGTCTATATTTTTTCAACTTTTATACAAGCTTCATATACTTTTGATATAACTTGTACTCTGTCTGATACGCCAAATTTATGAAGAATATTTGTAATGTGATTTTTAACTGTATGTTCACTTATAAATAACCGTTCTGAAATCTCTTTATTACTTAATCCTTCAACAATTAATCGGAAGACATCCTGTTCTCTATTAGATAACGAATAACTATTTTTTAATTGTTGAATAGCTAATTGAATGACATCACTATTCAATTGATCTTCTTTTTTTGTAATTCTTTCAGTACTTTCAAACATTACTATAACGGAAGATTCATTTAAACGATTAGTTATAACTTGTCGTTCGTTACTTTTTACATATTGAATAAATTGATCAGATTGAACAGGTGGGCTAAAAATATATCCTTGAACTTCTTCACAACCAATCGTTTTTAAATGATCTAGCTGTTGAATTGTTTCGACGCCTTCAGCAATTACACTCATATTAATTTTATTTGCTAGAAAAATAACGGATTCGATAATTTCTTTACTATTATTGAGGTTAATTGGTAAATCATCGATAAATGATTTATCGATTTTGATAGAGTCAAATGGGAAATTTCTTAAGTAGGTCAATGAGGAATAGCCAGTCCCAAAGTCATCAAGACTTAGTTTAATTCCTAGTTCTTTTATCGACTGAAGTGTTTGTTGGACTGCTTCTTCATTTCTTAAGATTACAAGCTCAGTGATTTCAAACTCAATGTTGTTTGAGTCAATCTTGTATTTATTAAAAATATTGATAAAGTTTGCAAGGAAATCTTTTTCTATAAAATGCTGAGCAGATAAGTTTATCGCGATTCTGATATTCTGAAGAGATAATTCATTTTCTTTCCATTGATTTATTTGCTTACAAACATTTTCGAAAACCCATTGATCAATATCGATGATTAATCCTGTTTCCTCTGCAATGGGTATAAATTCTTCTGGGTTGATCGCACCCCAAACAGGATGGTTCCACCTGATTAAAGCCTCTGCACTTGTGACATCTCCAGAAATCAAATTCACCCTCGGTTGATATACTAAATAAAACTCGTCCCGTTCGATCGCCTTTCTTAAATCATTTTGGATAAGAAATGATCGATAAGAATGAATGTTCATTCCAGAATGGTAAACATTATATTTATTTTGCCCCTGTTCCTTTGCGCGGTATAGGGCAGCATCTGCTTTTTTGATTAACGTAGTAGAATCTTCACCGTCAAAAGGAAAAACAGCTAACCCAATACTTGCGGATACATAAAATTCATATTGTCCGATTAAAAAAGGCTCCTTGAAGGAATCCAGTATTTCTTCAGCAACTTCGACAGATATTTCTCGATTCGTATTCGGTAAAATTAAATAAAATTCATCACCACCAACACGAGCAACAAAGTCGTGTTGTCTAACTGCAGAGGATATTCTTTTAGATACTTCGAGAAGTAAATTATCGGCAATGATATGACCTAACGTATCGTTGATCTGTTTAAATCGGTATAAATTTAACAACATTACTCCAAAAGGTTGAAGGCCCGTTTTCGCATCTGAAAATTGATTTACTAAAGTATCATAAAATTTTCTACGATTGGGTAACTCAGTTAATGAATCGTAATAAGCCATATGCTCAATGACTTTATTTTTTTGTAATAAAGTTTCTGATTGATGTTCAAGCTGTTGCTTCAGTTTATGAATTTCTACAAATCTTTCAACCTTTGAAGCTAGAATCATAGGATCAAAGGGTTTCAGAATATAATCGATTGCACCGACAGAATAGCCCATAAAAACATGTTCTGCATCTAAATAATTTGCTGTAATAAATAAAATAGGAACATGTTTCGTTTTTTCACGTGCTTTAATGATTTTAGCTGTAGTAAACCCATCGATACCAGGCATTTGAACATCTAATAAAATAAGAGCAACATTATTTTTTAATAAATATTTTAAAGCCTCGTCCCCTGAATTTGCCTTAATAAGATTGTATTCTTCGTTTTCAAGAATTGCTTCTAAAGTAAGTAAATTCTCTGGATGATCATCGACTAGTAGAATATTAATTTTTTCATTATTCATATAGCAAAACTCCATCCATAAGTTTATCTAAAAGTAGTACTTTAAGAATAACATAACTATGGAGAGTAAGGGAGTACGATATCATAATACCAAGAAAAAGAATTCGACAAATTCTGAGCCTTATCTACTAATAATGTTATAAAATTTGTATGTTTAACTAGATATCTTAATAGATTTATAAGATTTATGTTAGTAAGTTCGTCTACTTTCAATTGTTAATTGCATCCTCTGGAATGGGTACCCTTTCCCTACTTAAGTAAGACTAAAATGAACAATCGGGTCCAATTTGGACTGATTTAATAACCTTTGGAACTTATATTCAGGTATGGGCTTGCTAAAAAGATAGCCTTGAATTTCGTTACATTCTAATTTACATAAAAAATTGTATTGTGCTAAAGTTTCTACCCCTTCGGCAACAATATTCAATTCTAATTCTTTTGCCATAAATATTAAGGATTTAATAATAACTTCAACATCTTTTTTATAATTAATTTGTTGTATAAAGGAGCTATCAATTTTAATCGTATTAATAGGAAAATCTCTTATATGTGATAAGGATGAATAACCTGTTCCAAAATCGTCTAAGGCAACTTTTATTCCAGCTTCATTCAATTGATTTAACGTATTAACAACTATCTTTTCATTATTTAATATAGAAGATTCCGTTATTTCAAGCTCGATATATTTAGGGTCCACATTATATTGCTTTAGAATACTGGTGATAGTAGTAAAACAGTCGCTTCGTAAGAAACGCTGACCTACAATATTAACAGAAATAGGAATAAGCCGAAGCTGCATTCTTTCCCAATCCGCTAAATACTTACATACCTCTTCTAATACCCAGTCACCAATGTCATTTATTAAGCCAATATCCTCTGCAATCGGTATAAATTCATTCGGTGATACAATTCCCAATATCGGATGTTCCCATCGTAGAAGCGCCTCAGCACTTTTCAACTTATTTGTATTAGGATCCACACGTGGTTGAAGGTATACTTGCAATTCATTGTTTTTAAAAGCATTGCGTAATTCTCGTTCAAGTTTATGATTTTCTTTTTTATTTCTATGAAAGAATGGAAAAGGCATATATATTTCCTCCTATAAGAGTCCTTAGGGTATTCTATTTATTTGAAAAGTTGTATTTAGCTGTCTGATAAAATTCTAGTTTTAGTGTAATGAGTATACGGATGGAAGTGTATCACCCCCTGTTCTTATTTAGATAGGAAGTGAGTACTATTTATTTGAAAAAACTACTGATATCCCTATGGGGGAATCAGTAGTTTTTATGTTAGTGCATCGTGTAAGTATTACCTCCATGTTCTTTGGAGCGGTATAAATTATTATCTGCAATTTTAAATAATTCTTCCATATCTTTTGTAGTAGTTGGATAACAAGCGATACCGATACTAGCTGTAATAGTGACTTCATGTCCGTTAATGTACATCGTTTCTTGGATGTTCTTTAATATTCGATCTGCGATTAATTTCACTTCTTCTAAATCTCTTACCTCTGGAATCACAATGGTAAATTCGTCTCCACCAAATCTGGAGATAGTATCTTTACTTCTTAATGAATGTTGTAATCGATTTGCAAATTCTATAATTACCTTATCTCCGACATCATGACCTAATGTATCATTTATATTTTTAAATTTATCACCATCTAACACCATCAAAGCTGTGAGTTCACCAGTTTTATCACTCGTTACCATAGCTTGTTGTAATTGATGTTCAAAAAGCCTTCGATTCGGCAAACCTGTTAAATAATCATAAAAGGCCATTTTTTTTAATTTTGATTCCTTTTGTTTTAATTCGGATATATCATCAGAAATGACCATTATTTTTTCAACTTCTCCTCTAGCATCAAGGAGCGGAACAAATTGTGAATCCAGCCATATTGCATTTCCCTCACGGTGCAAATGTCTTATTTCGATATCTATTGGTGCTTTCAGCTTTCGTACTTTTTCTAATACATCATCTAAAAGTTTTAAATCATCCTCGTGGATATTGCTATAAATAGATTTCCCCATTTCCATCCACAAAGGAATCCCAAGTATTTCTTCAATGGAAGATGAACAGTAGGTCACTTTCCCTTTTGGAGTTATGATTTTTACGATACTTTTTGAGTTTTCTGCAATAATACGGAATCTTTCTTCACTTTCCCTTAATGCTTGTTCAGATCTTAATTTTGTTGTAACATCTCTTAACATTATAATTGTTGATTTTTTCCCTTTTTCTCGTATAGTGGCTGTCGTTGTTTCAGCATAGATGGTTTCATTTTCTAAATTAATGAATTTATAAATGGATGGGATTCCTTTACTACTAGCTTGTGTAAGCCAGTTTTCTCTTTCACTTGGATGTAATATTTCTTTCATTGGCTTCCCTACAATAAAGCTTCGTTTTTTCAATTTTATTAAATGTTGAGCTGCTTTATTTAAGTACGTGATAAGTTCCCCATCGATAATGAATAAAGGTATCGGAGATGCATCTAGAAACTTCATGTACTTCATTTGATTTCTTGATAGCTCATGAATTAGCTGTTTTTCATTTGTAATATCTTTATAAGTTGCGATAGCTAATGTTTTTCCTTGGTTTACGCGTCTATAAGTTGCTAATACATGAATCGTTGAACCATCCTTACGTCTTCGGGATGTTTCAAATTGGATACACTCCTTCTCTTCTCGTAAATGACGCAAAAATTCGTTTGTTTGTATGATTTGTTTATTCAAATAAATATCCGATAATGTAATTTTTTCGTTTTGATCATATAAAAACATGTTGTTGAATGCTTGATTTGTTTTCATGATTTCACCATTGTGTGCAATCATGAAAATACCATCAGTTGAATATTCCCAGACTAATTCTAGTTCACTTTTAATTGTGTTGATATTTAATTCATTTTTCTTGCTTTCCGTTATATCTCTAAGAATATTTGTAATTGCAATAACTTCCCCAAATTCATCATAAATTGGTGAAAGTGTGATGCTAATATCTAACAATTCACCGCTTTTCTTTTGCCTTTTTACGTGTAGGTCCTTTACAATTTTCCCTTTAAAAGCTTCTTCAAATAAAGAATCTGAATCTTTTTTTAGCCAATCTGGGATTATTGGATTTTCCTGATCCAACACCTCTTCATCCGTATAATCAAAAATATTTGTAAATGCTTGGTTAACGATTTCAATTTTCTTATCAAGATTCATAATTATAATGGCATCGGAATTAAATTTGATAAATGATTCGAGCTGGTTATTTGTTCTTTTAAGTTTTTCTAAAATTAATTTTTCTTTTGAAATATCCTTTGCGACACCATAAACGCCTATTACATCTTCATTAATATAAATGGGAACAAATTTCAACTCTATGGACAATTCATTGCCGTTTTTATGATAAACATTTGTTTCGAATTTTACAGTTTCCGATTCGATGGCGGATAACAGATGCTTGGACAAGTTTGAAATTTCATTTTTAGGTAAAAAATGAACAATGTTTTTACCTATCAGTTCTAACGGTGTATACCCAATGATGGCAGTTGTTGCCTCGTTTGATTCTAAAAAATAACCATCTGTATCTAACATAAAGATGCCATCTTCGTTTTGTTCAACGAGGGACATAAGTCTTTGGTCATTTTTCTCTAGTAAGTCTTTTGAATGCTTTAATTCCGTTATTTTTTTAGAGTAATCAGTCACATCTCGAACAACTGTGACGATTAAAAAATGTTCTTTAAATTGAATAGGCGTAAGGACGGATTCGTATATTCGTAATTGATTATCCACTTCGACTTCATCATTAAAAGTTACGATTTTATTTTTTTTATAACATTTCTCATAATATCTCTTTAATAGATTCGCTTTTTCCTCTGATAATAGTTCAAAGATTGATTTTCCTATCATTGTTTCATCTACGCTTAGGTGTGATTTTCCTGCATTATTTAAAAATAAATAAACATAATCATCATCTATTACTTCTAAGATATAAAATATATCTTTTACTGAATTAATTGCGCTCATTAATATACCTGATAATTTACTAAAGTCTTCATAAATTGATTTTATAAAATCCTGTTTCATCTATTGATGCTCCGTTCGTTTATTGATATTTCTATTGGTGCTTATTAATATTAAACAAACTTTGTAAAAGAAGTATCACCTTAACTTCTTATTTTTAATAGGAGTTAATTCCTATTTACAAAAAGAAAGAAGTAATCCAATTTTATAGGATTACTTCCTTTTCTTCTTTCATTAAAAATTCAGCTGATAATTCGTATCCGCGCATGTAATCAGGCGAACCAGGAAAATATTGCATGAAACCATGTATATTTCCATCAAATCGAATATGTTTAATATGTGTGCCTGCCGTTTTAATTTTCTCTGCGTATAACTCACCTTCATCACAAAAAGGATCATATTCTGCGGTAAAAATAAGTGTTTTAGGCATTTTACTTAAATAGTTTTTATCTGTTTGCAGCAACGATAAAGGTATTAAATTAGTCGTTAGCGGCATTAGCTTTAAAATATCTACACCGTACTTTGCATTATACATTTTTCTTGAAAGATATTCACTTTTTTCAACCTCATTAGTAAAATCAATAATTGGATAAAACAATAATTGATTAGATAGGATAAAATCCTTTGTTTGGATTGATTGGATAATGATTGATGTAGCTAAGCTTGCACCAATACTATCACCACAAATGGAAACGTTGTCATGGTCTCCTCCAAATTTATGTGCATTTGAAGTAATCCACTTTAATGCAGCATAACTTCCATCGAAGGTAGCGCTTACGGATTTTTTTAATAATGGCGTATAATCTATGGAAATTACCTTATATCCAGAAAATGAAGCAAGCATTCGACAAGCGATGTCTGAAGATTCCCAATCTCCGCTTATAATTTCTCCACCATTTAGAAAGACTAACAATGAATAATGAGGCATGTCCTTTGGTGTATAAATTCTTATTGGAAGATGAAGTGAGGCGAAATCGATTTGCTGATCTTCGATTTGAAATACATCCGGCCTTCTTTCGTTAGGAGGACTTTCGGAGTGAATTCCATTTGTTCTGTCGTCAGAAAATTGCTCAAAATGTTGCAATATATACGAATGAATGGGCATAAAATTCTCCTTTCTTTTGGTTTAAAAAAACTGCATCTCAAAAACGAGAGATGCAGTCCGAGTTTTTGTTTAATGATGATGTAATTTGTTTTTAATCTCATTGGTGTCTGTATCACTAAATTTGGATGTACCTTTCCCACCCGTTTTAGCTAATAATTCATAAACCTCATTATAAGACAGACCAGATTGGGCGTTTAGTTTCTTGACTTCATCAATGTTCGTACCTGCAACAGTAAATTGTTCATTATCATTTTGTTTCATTGGTTTTCCTCCAAGCGGATTCTGAGTTTATTTTGCTTCAAATGAAGTAAATTATTTATGGTACTTGCCTTAACGAATGACTATAATTACCATTTTGTGATGAATAGCATGTAATAAAAATGAAAAAAATAAAACACCAAGCTGTTAAAAGCTTGGTGTGTTGTTATTCATGGACGTAATATCTTCAACAAATTTAATTTCTGGAACAAATTGAGACAAATGATCTTGCATTTCTTTATAAATGTACTGGGAATTAGCTAAGTCATCCTCCGTCAATTGGTACATAGGAATAATTTCGTAATCTCTCCAATTTGTAAATTTGACATATGTTAATAATGATTTAGGGTTTCCTACCTCTATTAATACATTTTCTGTTCCATTTTTATCAAAAGTAACTGTTTTTGTTACATCAAGTTGTAAAATGACACCAATTTGTCTATATAATTCATCTTGAGCTGATATAAAGTTACCTAATGAATGAGCGACAAAGGTTTTATTACCGTTTATACCATCATACCATTTCGCTGGCTGTAATACATGAGGGTGATGGGCAAAGATAATATGAGCCCCACTATCTGAAGCCAATTGTGCAATATGTTCTTGATAATCGTTAAACATTCGTGAATATTCATTTCCTAAGTGAAGATTTACGATGACGACATCAGACATACTTTTTGCTTTTATAATATCCTCTTCCAATTTCTCCTCATCAATATAATTCACTAAATATTCTTTACCTTCAGGGGTTATTAATCCATTTGTTCCGTAGGTATACCCTAAAAAAGAAAATACGATATTATTTACAGTTAATGTTTTGATTGTTTCAGAGTCTTCTTTACTTGCTGCTGCACCAACATATGTCACACCAAGGCTATTCCAATAGTTGGTCGCATTAATGATCGCTTCTTCTCCACGGTCTAATGTATGATTATTTGCCATTGTAACGACATCAATTCCTGCTTCTTTTAATGCATCAGCTACCTCATAAGGACTATTAAATTGAGGATAACTGGATAAGCCAAGTTCTTGTCCGCCGATAATACTTTCGGAATTAGCAATCGTAATATCAGCGCTTTCTAAATAAGGTTTTACTCTTTCAAACATTTTTGTGAAATCAAACTTATCTTTTTCGACGAGTGCGTCTTCATAAACAGAATTATGAATTAAAATATCACCAATGGATGATACGGATGCTGTATATATTTCTGGCTCTTTTGGTACAATTTCCTCTTCTTCCGTTTTATCTACTTCTATATCTGAATTTGGGTTTTGATGTTCTGGTTCAATCGTATTACATGATGTTATGAAGAAAAGTAGAAGAATCGCTAAAAACTTTCTTATAGTACTTTCACTCCTTAATATTGAATAGCTTTTATATATAGTATTATACCAAACTTACATATTATTTAAATCTATTTATTGCTATTAATCTCTAGATATGGAAATTAAATTATTGGCAGTTAGTTTACGGGGGTTTGTAATATTAGGCCTTTGTGCCACTATCACAAACTATTTTTCTCCTCATATTCTAAAGGAAAAACAACTAGGGGGGAGAATATGCTAGTCGAGTTAACGGCTCTTCATTGGATTTATGTACTTTTTATCGTATTAATTATTGGGTTTATGGTAATGCGTCGAGATACAACTCTTATTTCAACGTTAGGAATTTTTCTTATTGCTATTGTCGCAACAGCAGATTTTACTGCTTCGGTCAGCGGTGTGTTTAAAAGCTTTGTATTTGCAACGACCGAACTGCTTTCTACAATACTAATTATTTGTATAATTGTCGCGATGAGTAAAGTGCTGCAAAAGACCGGGATTAATGAAGTAATGGTGACCCCATTTACAAAGATTTTTAAATCACCTGGCCTAGCGTTTTGGACAATTGGGATATTGATGATGGTCATTTCTTGGTTTTTCTGGCCATCTCCAGCAGTAGCGCTTTTAGGTGCTGTTATGCTTCCAGTAGCAATACGCGCAGGTCTCCCTGCGTTAGGCGTTGCGATGGCGATGAACTTATTTGGTCATGGAATTGCCCTTTCAAGTGATTTTATCATTCAAGGTGCCCCAAAATTAACTGCTGATGCTGCTGGAATCCCGGTTACAGATGTCGTAATGGCAAGTATTCCTTTAGTAATTGTTATGGGGGCTGTTACAACACTTGTTGCATTTATCCTACTAAAAAGGGAAATGAAGCGTGGTTCCATGGAAATGGTCGGAACATTTGATGGTGAACACGTAGAAGAAAAACCAGAAGATTTATTATCATTAAGACAAAAACAAATATTTGCCGTACTAATTCCAGTTGCGTTTATACTTGATGTAGTTGCGATGGCAGTCTTTAATTTATCTGGAGGCGACGCAACGGCAATTGTTGGTGGTACAGCAATACTTATTTTATTAATATTGTCAATGTTTGCTTATAAAAACGGTGGATTAGAAAAAACAACTAGCCATCTTATTGAAGGATTTCAATTTGGTTTTAAAGTGTTCGGGCCAGTGATCCCTATTGCGGCCTTTTTCTATATGGGAGATGCTGGATTTACTACAATAATTGGAGATTTTTTACCAACTGATTCACAAGGTATTGTCAATGATCTTGGTATCGCATTAGCCTCAGTTGTACCACTTACAAGCGAAATAGCTGCGATTACATTAACAGGAGTAGGAGCTATTACAGGTTTGGATGGCTCAGGTTTTTCAGGTATAACTTTAGCAGGTTCTATTGCGAACTTGTTTGGAACAGCAATTGAAAGTGGAACAGCAACTTTAACAGCACTTGGTCAAATTGCTGCGATTTGGGTTGGTGGTGGTACACTCGTTCCTTGGGCATTAATCCCAGCAGCAGCTATTTGTAATGTTAGTCCATTTGAATTAGCAAGAAGAAATTTGATTCCTGTTGTTGTTGGTTTAATTGTTACAACAATTGTCGCGATGTTCATCATTTAAAAACAAAAGATAGTGAGAGGAATTTACACTCACTATCTTTTGTTTGTTTTTCAATTCGGCAATTGGATCAAACAAAAGAATGTATAGAGTAAAGACATAATAGTTGCCTCTTTACAAGATTAAGCTATTTTCCAATAAAACTGCAATGCCTTGCCCGCCTCCAATACATAAAGAAGCAATTCCGTACTTCTTATTTTGTAATTGAAGTTCTTTTGCAAGTGAATAAGTGATCCGTGCGCCACTTGCTCCAACGGGATGTCCTAACGCTATTGCCCCACCATTAACGTTTATTTTGTCTTGATCTAATTGAAGCTCCTTTATAACAGCTAAGCTTTGGGCCGCAAAAGCTTCATTCAATTCAAATAAATCGATATCGTCTAATGTAAGATTTGATTTGTTTAATACTTTTTGTATAGCTGGAACTGGACCTATTCCCATTATATTTGGGTCTACTCCTGCTACTGCCCATGCAACAATTTTGGATAGCGGTTTTAAATTGTATTGACGAACAGCCTCTTCAGAAGCGACGACAACTGCTGCAGCTCCATCATTAATACCACTAGCATTTCCCGCTGTCACTGTTCCATCTTTTAAAAAGGCAGGTTTTAATGAACTCATTTTTTCAATATCGATATTTGAACGAACATGCTCATCCTTTTCAGCAACAATTTCCTGTCCCTTTGCATTTTTCGTCACGACGGGTACAATCTCTTTTGAAAAACGCCCTGATTCCATCGCCTTCATCGCTTTCATGTGAGAATGAAGAGCAAATTCGTCCTGCTCCTCCCTAGTAATTTGATATTGTTTTGCAAGATTTTCTGCTGTAATACCCATTCCACATCCAATGTATTCATCTGTTAATGTCCCCCAAAGCATATCATCAATTTCCGGTGCTTTGTTCGGATTACTAAAACGAGTCCCTCTTAAAACATGAGGAGCTCGTGACATATTTTCTGTGCCACCAGCTACGATGATATTGGCATCACCTAATAATATTGATTGCGCCCCACATAAAATTGCCTGTAATCCAGACCCACAAAGACGATTAACAGTTAAAGCAGATGACTTTTGAGGTAAACCACTTTTCAACCCGATATGACGAGCTAAATAAGCGGAATTTTTATGAGTATGAATGATATTTCCAAAAATAATCTCATCAATGTTTTCTGTGTTAACGCTGCTTCTTCTAATTGCTTCTTTTGTTACACTAACCCCTAAATTAACATCCTCTGTGTTTAAAAATGAACCTCCAAAACTTCCAAAGGCAGTTCTGCTACCTTCAATAATATAAACCATAATATTCCCCCTTCTAAAATCCCCTTTATGTCATTATATTCTAAATTTACTAACTAAAGATATATTTACTCTCGAAAGTGTTGTTAATTCATAGTTTTTTAATTCCTATAAAGAAAAAGACTGCAAACAACCTCAAAATTCTTTGAAGTTGTCTACAGTCTAAGGTGTCTTTAGAAGACAGCTTAATTTTCGTATTCATGAATATATCGTCCATATTTAGGCTTTGCTATTTCATCAAATTCTTTTGCAAGTTTTGCTAAGTTTTCCTTTAGTTCTTCCCCAGCCATCGGTATACCATGACCAGTTACCGCAATGGTCGGGTTAAGATAGGATAACTTTTGTACGGATTCTCTTGCTTGATTCCAATTGATTGTGAAGTATCGAGGAGGACCACTAATTTCCTTCTCTTGGACTAAAACTTTGAATAATGATTCCTGTTTAACCGTAACGAATGCATCTCCAACGATTAAAGCGCGGTCATTTTCTCTAAATAGTGACACATGTCCCGGTGAGTGTCCTGGTGTGGGTATCCACTTCCATCCTGACAAACCTGGAATCGTTCCATCCTTCGGTAATGGTTGTACATGAGAACCAAGATGTATCGGATCATTTGGAAAATAAAAGGACATTCTTGCGACAAGTCCACCTTCCACTGAAGTATCTGCCTCTGGATATTTCTTTTGCCCCGTTAGATATGGAATTTCTAATTCGTGTGCATAAACTGGGACATTCCAATGTTTGATTAACTCAATTACAGCACCGACATGGTCAAAATGCCCGTGAGTTAAAACAATAGCATTCGGTCTTGCATTTGGACCAAATCGATTTTCAGCTTCCTGAATAATTGTATCCGCCGATTTTGGCATGCCAGCATCAATTAATGTCCAATCCTTTTTGTCCCCAACAAAACAAACATTTACGACTTGGATCGTTAAAACAAAAATATCACTGGTGATTTCCTTCCCTATACCACTTAAAATAGAGGTCATCGGAATAAATTTATAATCATTACCGTAATTTAATTGCTCATCCATCTATACGAACTCCCTTCCAATCATATTTTTTCTTAAAGAGAATCGTTTATACAATAGAAATGTAAAAAACCCACTTTTGATCGTGAGTTTAATGAATTTTATTTTAATGGTATTTCAATTTGTGCCTTTCCATCTAATAATTTTGGAGAACTACTATAATAGATCTTTACTGGATTGACGGCATCTTTTAAGTCGAAAGAATAAGTTGCTTCGATTTTCCGCTCATCAGTAGTAAATGAATGACCATCACTATAATAAATATTTCCTTTTGAATCAATGACATTACCGAAAAGTTGGTTTTTTATTTCAGAAGTATCTGTATATGTGACATCTAATGTATTAAAGCCTGTAACCTCCACATCAACTTCTTTACTAAGTGGGTTTTTAAGTACTTTTTGTTTAAGGAAATCGACTTCAATATAATCTTCGCCTTTTGGTAGTACTTCAATTTGATCAAAAACTAATGTTAATGTTTCAGGTTCCCTAAAATAATTACTTTGAATAAAAATACGATGTGTTTCATCTCTAAAACTACCAAATGCTACTAATCCATTGGATGTTCTACCCCATTCTTCTCCATTTTCATCTAACATGATAAAGTCTTGTATATTTAAAATTTGCATTGTATTAGTTGGATCTGCTCCAATTTTAATCTCTGCTCTTAAAGGTGATATTTTAATGGACTCGATGTTTATTTTTTGACCATCGATATCAACGTGTTTATTCAGCTTTATAAGTTTAGACTTTTGAATCGGTTTCGTTAAAGTAAATGGTACTTCAAATGTAGTTTGTTTCTCATCTGCAAATGTCAGCTTCATTTCAAAGTTTGGATTTGTATAATCAATTGGTTTATGGGCTACTACTTCCAATTTGTCTTTAATGATGTTTGTTGGATCGATGGAAGGCCAGCTTGATGTTAATGCTCCAAGTTCTAAGCTTCCATCTTTTTGAATTAGTTCAAATTCCTTTGTATTTAGTTTTGATATATCATATGGTGCCTCTAATTGATAAAAAATGATCATACCAGATTCATCGGAGATAGTTCCAAGAATTGTTAAAGTTAAGTCATTTTTTGTTTGCATGATTCCTAGTTCTTCATAATATTCATTTTCAACAATGTCTTTAACGCCTTTATCATACGTAATTAATTCAACCAATGGAGCAAAACCAGGAATTTTTGCAATTGTTTGAGCGAATGTTGGTGAAACACGAATAGAAGTGACAAAAGCCAATACGAGTGCCGCTACAACTGCTAGTTGCTTGAGAATTGTACGGTTTCGTTTCTTATTTTTTTTGAACTTGGAATATCCTTCTTCCCTTGCTTTCCTTATTTTATCTTTTGGAACATCTATTTTTTCAAAATCCTTTTTTAATTGTTCAAATTCCTTCTCATTCATGTTAACGTCCCTCCTCGCTAAATAATGATCGTAGTTTTCGAAGTGTAGCGTGTAATCTTGATTTCACAGTTCCTTCTGGAATATTGAATTCTTTTGCAATTTCTTCATTTTTTAACTCTCGATAATATTTCAGATAAATAAGATGTTGTTGCTCTGTTGGTAATTTTGCAATGACTTCTGCTAACTCCAAATGATTTAAATTCTCGTGTTGGATAATTTCAATATCTTCTTTTAGTTCAATACGATTTATTTTTTTCTTCATATCGTGACAAACGTTGAGTAATACTCGAATTAACCATGTTGATAAAAATTGTGGCTGACGTACTGTATGTATCTTTTTGAAACTTCTGTAAGTAAATTCTTGAATAGCTTCAAGAGCATCATGTTCATTACGTAAGAAGCTATATGCTATACGATAATAAATATCCTCATTTGCTTCTAAAATTTGTAGAAAGGAAGCATGATTCCCGTTTATTGCTTGTTTGCTTAACTCCAAATGTTGCATATTTTACCCTCCTTACTTATTAGACTTTATAGGAATATGAATCGTTCATTTCGATTCAATATTTTAAAAATTCATTAAATTATATTGGTAAAAGTGATCATAGTTAGTATAAAATAATAATCATAGATTAAATAGGACGAAATATTAGGAAGTGGTGTATTGCAATTTAGATTAATAACGGGAATTTTTTCAATTTTAGTTGGGATTATCTTTTTTGGATTTACCTATGAGCCTTTAGGTACAGTTGGAAACATCATCATTCATGTGATTGGTATTTTATTTATTTTAAAAGGGGTTAATTTACTAATACATAAGGAAAAAACAGTGAAAACTAAATCAGAGTAATGAAAAAAACGGATGTTTCGTAAAATTGAAGCATCCGTTTTAAATATTTAAATATGATATTCGATTGTGTCCTCAGCATAATGCCAATCATAAGGTGTTTCTTGATAAACATAGTAGTTCAACCAGTTATAAAACAGTAAATGTGAATGAGCTCTCCACGTGTTTTTCGGTTCTTTTGTTGGATCGTTCTGTGGGAAGTAATTGACTGGTATTTCAACCGGCTCACCTTTTTCAACATCACGTTGATATTCATCTGCCAAGGTATGTGCGTCATACTCAAGATGGCCAGTAATCATAATATGTTTTGTATCTTTTGATTGAATAATAAAAGCACCCGCATCTTCAGAGAAGCTTAATAATCGTAAATCTGGATGGTTTCGCACTTCTTCAAGAGACACATCTGTATGTCTAGAATGTGGTGCAACAAATTCATCATTAAACCCTCGTACTAAATCAACAGTTAAATCCGTAATCACATGAGAATAGATACCTGAACATTTTTTTGGTAATTCAAATTTGCCAATGCCAAAATGATGGTATAGCGCAGCCTGTGCTCCCCAACAAATGTACATACAGGAAGTAACATTTACTTTTGCCCAATCCATTACTCTTGTAATTTCATCCCAATAATTTACTTCTTTAAATTCCATTCTTTCTACTGGAGCTCCAGTGATAATCATACCATCAAATCTGCGATGCTTAATCTCGTCAAATGTTTTATAAAATAATTGCAAGTGAGATTTGGAGACATTCTTCGAAGCATACGTAGCAGTGTTTAAAAATGTCACATTTGTTTGTAATGGTGTATTACCAAGCAAGCGTAACAATTGTAATTCTGTTTTCTCTTTTTCAGGCATTAGATTAAACACTAAAATATTTAATGGACGAATCTCCTGTGTTTTTGCTCGATCTTCTTCCATTATAAAGATCTTTTCTTGCCGTAAAACTTCTCCAGCTGGTAAATTTTTAGGAATATTAATAGGCAATTTTGTTTCCCCCATTTCTTAAAATGCCAAATTTCATCGTTTAGTTTTCATTGATGGGATTTTTCTTAGTTCTAATCCATGACAATAAAAAACCTCTCATTCCAGCAAGTGAAATGAGAGGTACGATTTGAATTTGCGCACTCTTATCTCTCAAGACATTAGTCTTGCTGGAATTAGCACCTTTCTAAATAAATTAGAGGTTGCTGAAGCTTCATTGGGCCATATCCCTCTGCTTCTCTCGATAAGATTATTTGATGAAATTTAAAATAATAGTAACATGGAAAATAAATATTTGCAATATTCGAGATTTATTTTTTGTTTACTATTTTATTTTTCCATTCTGTCGCTTCTTTTTCTGTAATAGTCTTTTCTAATTTTTTATCCCAATGATCTAACAATGTATTCCATATACGAGCATAAACATGATCATTTTTTTCATCATAAAGTATGAGTTCTATACATGGTACATCGTTAATTTGGTCAAATTCAGTTGATTCAACTGATGAAATTTGAACTGCATCAGAATTTATTTCATCCATGTTATTTTCGAAGTCTATAGAGCGAATTTGGTCTATTATGAGATTCTCTGAAATTGATATTTCGTCATGCTGCTTATAATACCGATAAATTTCTTCAGGAAAATCCTCATATGCTAATACTTCCTCTATATCACCTTGCAAAAATGCTTCATGAGACGGACTATATAATAGTTCTTTTGTTGCAATCTCCTGATCTTCTTCATAGACGCCACTCTTTAATTGTACCTGTCCTTTTTCAGTAATATGAAAAATATGCTCATTTTTCTCAATAAGCCCCATTTTCTCCATTTTCGTTAAAAGGTCATGAACAAATAAGTGCTCCACTAAAAGAATATCGCTAATTTGTTGTGCACTTTTGAATTGTGCCTTTTGAACGGATATTAGTATCATCTTCATTAAAATATCCATTTGTCTTCGAACAACCGGTTTGTAGGTTACATTTACTGTGTGTATTGGTAGACACCAAATATCAGTCTGTAGTAATTGATGGGATTGCTGCGACTTTAATTTTTCAAGTAATGATTGTAATTGCATATAAACTCCTAAGCTTTAAGTACTTAATTGTTAATGTAATAACGATAACCGTTCTGGTTTTTTACAGTGTTTAACAAATTTTGGTACATTAATTGTGTTTCTTTCTTTTTCGGACGTACCGTAAACATATCTGTACTGCCTATTAACATAAGTAATTCTCTAGCACGTGATAAAGCAACATTTAATCGACGATAATCCTTCGCAAAGCCAATATCGCCATGCTTATTATCATTATTACGAACCATACTTACTAAAATAATATCCATCTCCATACCTTGGAACTTATCAACGGATCCGGTACGAATGTGTACATGCTGTAAATCACATTCCTCAATGAGTTGGTTAATTTTTCGAACTTGTTCAGCATAGAAACTAATAACACCTACTGATTTCAACGCATCTTTTTCAATTAATCCATTCTCTTTTGCAAGTTTTACTGCTTGATCTAAATCAATAAGTAATCGATGAATGATTTTCAATTCTGCCTCATTAAATAAACTGGAGCCTTCCTTCATCCTTTGTTCAAAATATGCTTGTTCATTTGGAATATCAAACCATAATAAGTGGTCTTTTCTTTTGATAAATTGATTTTCTAGTTTATGGTCACGCATTTCATCGGAATTTGTTAACCCGCATTTTAAAGAATCACTTTCATTTTCATAAAAAGGTGCAATCGATTGCATGATATTTTCGTGCATTCGATATTGGATGGCTAGCATTTTCTTATTTGTTCGAGGTAGATTTTTATAAAGTCTTTCGAATAAAGACTCCTCAAGTAGCTTTTCTAGCTCCCTCTTTTGCTCAAAGGTATTGCTGTCTTTTATCACTTCTTCTAGCGTTTCCTCGAATGTTTCATCTCCAATCAATGGAGGTAATTGATGATGATCCCCTACCAATATAATTTTCTTTCCTTTTAACATTGGGAGTAGTAATTCGGGCGGTGTTGCCTTTGATACTTCATCAATAATGACAACATCAAAAATCGGATAGTTGTCCATAAACTCTTTATTCGCTGAGGCCACGCACGTAGTACCAATTACATTCGCATGCTTTACGTATAGTTTGCGAATTTCTTCTAAGTCATGCTCTGTAGAGTGCTCTAGTAGTGTCTTCCATTCTTTATGTAGCACCTCCGCAACTGGAAGCATTTCGATTTTTTCTTTTAAAACTTCAATATCCTTCTTCAGCTCACTCGATTTTTTCTGTGTCTTTTCTAATTCGGCTTCAGGATTTTGTTTCGTTATTTGTTCAACTTCAACAAATCGTTTCTCTAGTTGGATGCCTGTAGCATTTAATTGTTTTAGTTCTTCTATCATTTCATTTAAAGCATTTTGACCAGTTTGAATTTGACGATTGACTTGCTCTACTTCCTCTGTTTTCACTGCAAGCTTTGATTGAATTTGGACAGGTTTTTCCATGTTGTCTTTGAGCTTTTCAATATTAACTTCCAATTCACGAATAGCAGTATTAGGATCGGTCACTAACTCCATTTCACTCTCATCAAATTCAAATTGTTTTAGCTGATCTTTTGTTCGATTTAACAACAGTGTGATATTTGATTGTCTTTCTTTTAGAGATGCTAATTGAGATTGGTTGTTCCCTGTTTGATCTGTAATTTGATCGATTACTTCTTCTTTAATTTTAGTAAAGACTATTTTAGACTCCTCAATTAGTGCATTATATTTTTCCGTTAGATGGTTTAAAGAAATCCTTCTAACATATAATTCTTTCATGAAACGATTGCCGTTTTCTTGATTTACTTTCTTTTTTGCAAAGGCATAACTAAGCTCTGTTAAAAACTCATTAATTTCCTGTAAGGAATATTGATGATTCATAGGAGCGGATTCAAATTGGAATTGAATTCTAAGGGTGTTTTGACAGTATTCTACCGCCTTATTAAAACGAATCGAAACATCTTTTAACGATTGATAATTTAAAAGATGTTGATGGATTTTCTCCATATCAGAAAATAATTGATTTAAAACATAGCCCCTTCTAATTTTATTAGTTTCTATATATTGTTCGATATCGTTTAGCTTCTTTATGGATTTAACTTCATTTACTTTTTCAATTAAACTTGATGAAGATGGTTCTAATTGAGTTATCTTCATTGAAATAGTATTTAATTCATTCTCATATTCGTTAAATTGCGATTGTAGTTTTTGATAGTTAATTCGCTGCTTATACTTTTCAATTTGTGTGTAAGCTTCTTTTATTTGTTCTTCTATAGATTCAACTGTTCCAAGCTGCGCTAGTTGATCATTTAATTCGTGAATTCTAGTCGTAATTTTATCTTTCGTCTCAAATAATTTTCCAAGGGCAAGCTCTGTTTTTTCTCGTTCTTTTTTCAGGGGGATGATTTTCTTTTTTAACGATGAAATTTCTTCCGTAATTTTTTCGAGCTCTTGTTTTGCGTCGTTTTTCTTCTTTATTGCTAAGTTTAATGTTTCTTCTTGAGTCTTTAAATGTTCAATTTCACTTTGGCATTTGCTAATTTCTTCTTGTAATTCATTTTCTTTCGTTTTATGTTGTGATATTTCATTTGTAACAGCTTGTAATGTTTGAGACTTCCAATAATCTGCAACATTTTCTTCAATGAATTTTTTTCCTTCTTCTTCAATGCTCTCGGTACGTCCATAGCGGAGAATCCGTATATCTTTATTAGATAATAAACGGCCTAAAGCATTGTCTACTGCCAGATTTGATTGGGACGCAATTAATGTTTTTAATCCTGCTTTTGAATTTTGATAGCAAATTTCAGAGATTACGGTTGTTTTCCCAGTACCAGGTGGCCCTTGAATCACATATAAATCTTCCGCACCGATTGCACCCACTACCGCATCTCTTTGGTATTCATTCAAATTATTATGAAACTCTATCGATAGATCTTTTTTTGGTTCAATTACTTTCGGTTGATCTTCAAATAAAATATTTTCTAAATTTGCATTTGCAGATAAACCTTCTTTTAGTCGTTCAAAACCTTTTAGTAATCGATTTAATTGGGACTTTGTAGATGCATTGCTAAATGTAATGAATTCAGATGTGAAATCAAATTCATCCTTTTGAAGAAGCTTCGATATTTTAGGGTTAAGTTGGATTTCGACTTGCCTATTTGATCGTTGTACCTTCACTACTTCTCCAATTTCTCGATTATAGCCTTTTACATAGGCACTAAGCCCTTTTAATTGCCCCCATTGTTTATCTTCTATGTCGGAGAGCCGAAGATTGATAGTCGAAAAATCATTACTTATTTGAAGAGAATTAAATGTTGCATCAATATCTTCTATATCTGCATTTTTATTTAAAACCTTCAAGTAACCTTCCCAGCTTGTAATACGTTTGTTGACATAATCGAATCTTTCTTGAGCTACTGGGAGGTCTGCAATTAATTGGATAAACTCTTTCGGATATGTATGTCCGTTGATACGAGATGCGACAAAGTGAATTCGTATAGGTTTACGACGATTTGTCTCAATCGGAGTATTTGATCCTCTTGTTCGGAAGCTTTTTGCTACTAGTCCATTTTTTAAGTCAAAAATGCAGTCCATAATGACAACACGACTACTAAATTTTTTCGAAAGTATATTATTACGCTTATTATCAAAAAATATTGATAAGGAAATAGACGATTCCTCTATTGCTTGTTTTTCTATGTACACATAAAAGGATTGCTGTAATTTGAAAAAGGCATGTTCATCCGTAAAATGCTGTTTAATTGCTTCACGTGCTGTATTTGTAAGAACAATAAAACATTTCACTGTATCAATTTCTAAAATTTTTTGTACCATGAACACACCTCCTTAACTTTTAATCACAAACGTCATTATAACAAGAATCTCTCCTTCGTGGTAGGAGTTATACTATCCTAAAATAAGAAAAAGACTAGCAATTGCTAGTCAGTACTACTTGTTCACTGCTATTTCTGAATATTTTTCATCCCATACCGAATCTATTTTACTTAATGGATAAGGTCTAAAATTCTCTTTTTTCACCAACGTATGGACGGATTTGGCAGTAGCTGCAATGGAACCATCTTCATGTAATATTTCATAGCCGTAGATTGTTTTTAATTTTGAATGGGAATCAACCCATGTACGCACCGTTGCAATTTGTCCATAACGCATTGCTTTTTTATATTGTATGGATAAGTCTAATACTGGTGATATGTATCCTTGCTCTTCCAAGCCAGCATAATTAAAACCTAAATCTGATACTAATTGTGTACGACCTATTTCCATCCAAACTAAATAATTTGCATGATATACAACACCCATTTGGTCTGTTTCAGCATAACGGATTTCTATCTTTTTTTCACTAACGAACATATTATTCACCTCTGATTTAATTATACAGCAATATAATTCGGCTTTAAAATGTTAAACATTATTATATAGCTAAATCTTCATAACATTTTATTTAATGCTATGATGTTTACTCAAATGAATGGTATAATTTTCTTTATTGTTTAAAACATATGATATTTGAATCAAAACTGCTCCTCGCTTAAAATCAATGTTGAAATATTATGTGATCAACGCAATATAAAATGTTAAAGGAAGTGAAAATATTGATAAAAATTGAATTACCCAAACCAGATTTAGTGATTTACCAAAGAAAACAGGATTTAAAAGAAGGTGAGGTTCCAATAACGCCAATCAATGGGTTTATAGATCTTCACAAGATTACACGTGAAAAAGGCGGATTTTTCTTATTTTATAATAAGGCGAATGAAGTTTTATTTGTAGGAAAGGCACGTAAATTGCGCCAAAGAATTAAAAAGCATTTTGAGGATAATGTGTCTCCGATTAAAAATCACCGTGATGAAGTATACAAAATTGAAGTTTACGAAGTGGAAGATCCAATGGAACGTGAGATTTATGAAACTTATGCCATTAACATGCTTCGAGCAAAATATAATGTAGATAAAGTTTTTTATGAGTAATGAAATAAAGAAAGCTGATGGAATTATCCATCAGCTTTTTCACTAAAACCCAATCATTTCTTTAATTTGTTTAAAATCATCTAATATGAATCCCTTATTCCTCATAACATCATTAAACCAAGGTTCAATTTGTTTCATTGTTTCTTCTTCTGGTTGTTCACGATGATGTAAAACAAAAACAATATAATCAACAAGTTTTGTACGTTGTTCATAAAATTTAATACGCATTTTATGATCACGATTTACTTCGATATTGAAAATTTCACCTAATTGTATAATTCCTGCATTGACGTGTTGTTCAGCGTATAATGAAGAACCAACAATTGCTAATTTTTGATTAAACGGCAAAGGTAATGGCTTAAAATAAGTTGTCATTAGCTTTTCAGTTTGCTCAGTGATGTATTTTAATTGTGCCATTTGATCTGGACTAAGTGTTTTAGTTTGTTCAAATATAGGCATAATTTTATATGCATCATCTAATAAGGTTTTAATCTGTTCAAATCGGTCTGGATCATATGGTTCTTCCAATCGTCGATAAATTGTTTCGGCAACAAATAAACGTTGGAGATAGCCTGTTAATAAAATCATGCCATTATATTGTGTTTTTGAGTTCTGTGTCATTTGCGACGACCCTCTTTCTATCTAATATTGGTTATTTCTTATGTAGAGGTCATAACAAAGACTAACATACTTTCAAACATAATGGTATAAAAATGAACAAATCATAAAAGATGTAATTAATAGTCGATTCTTCTTTGAATGATTTCCATTATTCACACCATAATAAAAATGTTCAAACATATAATATGTAAATCTATGATTTTCAGAGTATTTATTTTTTTATCATAGGTTTTTTTGTTATACTAAATATAGTTTGCAACAAAGTTTATCAAATGAGATGGAGGATATTAATGAAAAAATTATCGGTTCTTTCAGCTATTTTTCTTGCTTTTACTTTAGTATTTTCAAGCGTTGGTTCGGTGCTTTTACTTGGAGATGATCATGTAGCTGAAGCGAAGTCTTACAAATCTGGGAAAAAAGGATTTTCTAGTACACCGGGAAGTAATAATTCAAACATTCAAAGTAAAGACACAAACACAAACTCATCCACTGTAAACAAAAACAATACAAATACAACGAATAACGGTGGCGGATTTACTACAGGTGGCCTAATGAGAGGTTTATTTGTAGGTGGTTTAGCAGGATTATTATTCGGTAGTCTATTTTCAGATATGGGCTTAATTGGAAATCTATTAGGTTTTGCTATTAATGCGATTGCCATTGTAGTAATAATTGCCCTTTGTGTAAAAATTTACCAAATGATTACTCGTAAAAAAGATAAAGAGGTAACTGAAGGTTGGAAAAAATAACTTTAAGTGAACAAGAAATTGTGAATGCTCTATGTATTTTTCATGGAAAATTTAGAAATGTAGATCCTAAAAACGTCCAAATAGAATTGATGTATGATGATGAAACAGGTTTTTCTGCTGAAGCAGAAGTAAACGGTCAAATTGATCATTACAACACATCAAACTTCATTGCTGCCCTTCGATTATACATTGATGAACAATTACATCGTGATGCGATGGGAGCTAGAATTTTGTTAGATCTTCATGATGATGAAGGAATAATAGCGAATATTGAATGGTAACAAAAACGTGCAATCTGATTTTTGATTGCACGTTTTTTAATAATCTAATTCTTTTTTATCGAGTATTACTGTTTCTTTTACATTTGTTAAATGATCCTTTAAATGATAGTAAACAACATTACTATTAATTAATTCAACAAAAAATTCAATTTCCGTGTGCTTATCGATTGGCCAATCTGCTAGAGCAAGTAAACCTTGCGGTGGCGGAACTTTTGATAGACATTCTATAACTTTATTGCTATCAAAATTTAGAATAAAATACCTTCCATCTCGGAACTTAGCAAATATGCTATATCTTTTCTTCATTATTACCAACCTTTACAAAAAGTTAGAGAATCTATATTATTATATATTCAATACAATAACAAATTATTTCCATTATATTTTACAATAAACTGTTTTGTTTTTTAAATAAAGATATTATGAAAATTTTTTATAAAAATTTGATACATTTATTACTTTTTAAGTATAAACTTGTAAATAATATCATTACAATACTCATACCCCAATTCCCAACATACTTAAACATAATATAAAATCCCAAAAAAAGTGTGACTCAATTGGATAGTTCCATGAATTGAGTCACACAGTCTTATTATTTAGAAGATACGTCTACTATTCTACCTTCTACTTCAGATGGAATTGTTTCTAAAGATTTTAAATGCTCTGCGAAGTTTTCCCAGTCCGATAAACCTAGGTCTATTACTCTACCTTCATTGTAAGCAACTGCAAACATATCGAAGCCATCTCCACCTTTAGCTGTAAAGGCATTTGTAGCAACAGTATATGTTTTGTTGTCTTCAAGTTCAACGTATTTTCCAGTACCATCGTCATATTGAATACTGATTATACGTTCACCTGCTGGTTTTGAAGAGTCAAATTCAACTTTTGCTCCAGCTACGTGTAAGAAGCCACCATTTTCATCTGGGTAATTACCAACACTTGCTTCGAACGCTGCTTTTAGTTCAGCTCCCGTAACATCCATTAGTGCTAATGTATTACCAAATGGTAAAACTGTAATTACCTCAGCGACTGTAATCGGTCCTTCATTAATCGCAGCGCGGATTCCCCCACCATTTTGGAAAGCCATTATTACTTGCTTATCAGTATAATTTTTAGCTTTCGCTAACATTCCATCTGTAATTAAATTACCAAGAATTGTTTCATTTTTACGTACACTTAGTTGCTCTGTATTTCCTTCATCAGAAACACGTGGAGTTTCTAACGGAGCTGTTAGAGTTACACCGATTTCTTCCTGTTCTACAGCAGTAATTCGATCTTGATAAGGTTTTAAAATATCTAGAGCGCCTTCATCATCAGCAACTTCACCTAGATCAATCAGTTGTCCTTCAAAATCTACTACTACACCATTTTCATCGAAAGAAACATCTAATGTTCCTAAATAATCGCTATATTGATAAGCTTGTACAATAATTGTAGGCTCTTTTTCTAATCCGTTTTCGTCAGTGTCCACTAATACTGGTTCACTTAATTGAGTATGACTATGTCCGCCTACGATAACATCAATACCATCTACAGATTTTGCTAATATTTGATCGTTATCGACTTCTGCACTATCATCAAATCCGATATGTGTAACGGCAACAATTTTATCCACGCCCATATCTTCAAAGGCTTTAACAGCTTTTTCAGCTTCTTTTAGATAGTCTTCAAATACGATTGCACCTGGTGAAGAAATATCTTTTGTTTCTTCAGTAGTTAAACCAAAGAAACCAACTTTTTCACCATTAATTTCTTTTACTAGACCACTGTATATTTTCCCATTCTCAGGATCGCTTGAAACTAAATCATTGAATAATCCTTTGAACTTTGAATCTGGAGAGAAATTAATATTTGATGAAACAAATGAGAAATTAGCTCCTTCTACGAAATCTGCTAATGCTTGATGTCCTTCTGGGCTTGAACCTAGGTCGAATTCATGGTTACCAAACGTCATTATATCGTAGCCCATGTAGTTCATAAGCTCAAGATCAGCTTGTCCTTGGAATTCATTGAAATAAAGAGTTCCAGAGAAAACATCACCAGCATCTATTAATAATGCATCTGGATTTTCGGCACGTACTTCTTTAACTGCCGTTGCACGTTTTGGTGCCATAGCTGTACGAGCATGTGTATCATTCGAATGTATAATTGTTAAGTTAAATGCACTGTCTTCAGTAGAATCTAAACTTGTCGCTTTGTAAATAAATGTTGAGAATTGACCTCTTGTTACATTTTGATTTGGAGAAAATGTATTTGCTGTAGTACCAACAGTTACACCATTATCATACAATGCCTTTACGTACGCATTATTTTCATCCGTAATATCATTAAATGGAAGAGCATCTTCATTTAATGGTTGTAAATTAAATGCTTTTGCTAGAATTGATGCCATTTCTCCACGTGTAAGTGCTTCATTTGGTTTAAATGTATTATCGGCATAGCCATTAATAAAACCAGCTTGCTTTAATGCAGCAATTGCTCCGTAGTAATTGTGAGTTGTAGGAACGTCAGTGAATTGTGGATTTTCAACATTTTGAACATCTAATTCTAAAATGTTAGCTAATATGACTGCTACTTGTCCTCTAGTAATCTCATTTGCTGGTTTAAAAGTTCCATCAGCATACCCATTAATTACACCAGCTTTCGCTAGTTCTGTAATTGCAGTGTAGTGTGAATAGTCTTCTTTTACGTCAGTGAATGATATAGTACTTGCACTAGCAGGAGCTAAAGCAAAACTAGAACCTACAATTACTGAAGTAGCTAATGTTGCAGTAAATACTTTCTTATTCAATAAAGTTCCCTCCATTAATCAAAAATATAAAACTATTACTTTTTAAGTATAAAGAGAGAATATTGAGAATTGCAAGAGAAATTGTTAATATATTGTAAATATTTTAATTTAATAATGATTAAAAAGTAAAAAAATAGGTTCAATTTCAAATGTTGGGGTGATGTGAACTTCACATCACCTTTTTTCATCCTAAATGAACACCGATTTCTTTATATTGATTGCTTAATAATATTTTACCTTTATAATGCTCAAATCTCTTAAAGCCGTAGGCATTTCGTTTAATAACTTTCGATTTATTATTTATCCCTTCTAAAAAGCCGTTAGAGTAACCGTAACTGAAGCTATTCAATATCTCTACTTGCCAATTCTTAAAGGTTTGAATTGCCTTAATAAACGCAGGAATATTTGATTCTTCTACCTGCTTGTAGAATTCAAATAATTTTTCTTTTATTTCTTTTATGTCATTCGTTTTTTTGGCCCAGTCTAACCATTTACAATAAGCTTCTTTAAGTATGTATGCTTGTTTTAAAACATCTGACATTCCGAGATAACGATTTAAGTACCAGCGATCCTTTTCCTTTAATTTCTCTTTTCTCTTATACAATACATGCCGCATCCTTTTACACTGTTTGCGATCATAAGCATGCCATTCTTTCTGAACGATTCTACGAACCTCGTCTAAGGCCCAGTAAATATAACGACTATAGTGAAATCGATCGGCCACGATTACAGGTCGACTTAATGCCTTTTTAACGGCTTCTTTAAAATGAGGGTTCATATCCATCACTACGACATTAACCGAGCTACCAAATTTTCTTAAGTAATCTTTAATTGTATTTTTACGACGGTTGGGTAAGATATCAAGCGGTTCATGTGTTTCTGCATTCGCAATAATGAGCTGATAAGTTCCTGCATCTGTATCGCCCTTATATTCATCAATAGCGATATGCTTAGGTAATTCAACTCCATTAGCCAATTTATCATTTAAAACAGAATCAAACCTACGAATAATTGTTGTAATTGATGTCCCTAAAACTTCAGCAGTCTCCTTAAAAGTTTTTCCTTTAATAGCTTTTATACGTGCTACTTGATTCCATTCTTTCGAATATTGTTGGTATCTCTCCACAAATGGATTATCTTCAGAAAAACGCTTTCCACAATCACAAACATAACGGCGGCGTTTATAAAAAATCATTGATAGCCGCTCAAACCATTTTAAATGCTTTATCTTTTGTATACGATAATCATGAACCTTTGAAGTTAGATTTCCACAAACAGGACATTTATGTTCTTTCCTAGGCATCATTACATATAATGCTATTCGATCCTCAACATTCTCAACTTTATGAATCTCTACACCTTCAAATCCTGGAATCTTCATGTTAAAATACATATGCACAGGTCGCCTCTTTTCGCTTGTTTCTCGTCAATTCAAGTATAAAAGAATCGGCGATTCTGTGCTTTTTCATTTTTGTGAAAATGTTTGAAAACCCCAACAAATATTATAGAACCAAAAAATAAACGGTAAGCACTACAAATCTAGTAGGCTTACCGTTTATACTTGTTTCTATTTCAAATTATTCTGCTGCTTTCGCACGAAGAACCATTTGTAGAATACCACCGTGACGGTAGTAATCTACTTCTACTTCTGAATCGAAACGTGCTAGAGCTTTGAACTCTTTAACAGTTCCATCTTCAGCTTTAGCAGTAACTGTTAATATATCACGTGGTTTTACATCATCAGTGATATTTACAGAAATTTCTTCTTTACCAGTTAAACCTAATGTTTCAGCGTTTTCACCTGGCATAAATTGAAGTGGTAATACACCCATCATTACAAGGTTAGAACGGTGGATACGTTCGTAGCTTTGTGCGATAACCGTTTTAATACCTAGTAAGAATGTACCTTTAGCAGCCCAGTCACGAGAAGATCCCATACCGTAGTCGTTACCAGCTAATACTACTAAACCAGTACCGTTAGCTTGATATTTCATAGCTGCGTCATAAATGTACTCAACTTCACCTGTTGGCCAGTAAGTAGTGAATCCACCTTCTGTACCTGGTGCTACTTGGTTACGGATACGAATGTTTGCAAATGTACCACGCATCATTACTTCATGGTTACCACGACGTGAACCATAAGAGTTGAAGTCACGGATTGCAACACCATTTTCTTGCAAATATTTACCTGCAGGTGTGTCTTTACCAATCGCACCAGCTGGTGAAATGTGGTCAGTTGTAATTGAATCACCGAATTTCGCGATTACACGTAAGTTCTCAAGACCTTTAATTGCTTCAGGCTCTTTAGAAAGACCAGTGAAGAATGGTGGGTTTTGGATGTATGTTGATTTGTCATCAAATGTGTAAAGAGACTCAGTTGATGTTTCAATTTCATTCCATTTTTCGTTAGCAGTAAATACAGTTTTGTATTCTTTTTGGAATAGTTCACGAGTTACTACTTTGTTTAATACTTCGTTAACTTCTTCAGTTGAAGGCCAAATATCAGCGAAGAATACATCGTTGCCATCTTTGTCTTTACCTAAAGAATCTTTTTGTAGGTCGATATCGACAGTACCAGCTAAAGCGTATGCAACTACTAATGGTGGTGATGCTAAGTAGTTAGCTTTTACTAATGGATGTACACGACCTTCGAAGTTACGGTTACCAGAAAGAACTGAAGTTACGAATAAGTCCTTATCTTTAATTGCTTCTTCGATTTCAGGTAATAATGGACCTGAGTTACCGATACATGTTGTACATCCATAACCTACTGTATTGAAACCAATTTGGTCAAGGTAAGTTTGTAAACCTGAATCTTGCAAGTAACCTGTTACTACTTTAGAACCAGGAGCTAATGAAGTTTTAACCCATTTCGGTGGTTGAATACCTTTTTCTACCGCTTTTTTAGCAACTAAACCAGCAGCTAAAAGAACATATGGGTTAGATGTATTTGTACATGATGTAATAGCAGCGATTGCTACTGCACCTGTAGGCATTTCTACATCGCCATCAGCAAATTTAATTGTTGAAGTTTTTGAGAATTCATCTTCAGTTAATCCGAAACCTTGAACGCCCATTGGAGCAGTAACTGCTTCATGGTAACGAGCTTTCATTTCTGAAAGAGGAATTAAATCTTGTGGACGTTTTGGACCAGAAAGGTTTGGTTCAATTTCGTCTAATTTAACTTCTAACACATCTGTGTATACAGGTTCTAAAGATGGGTCGAAGAACATGTTGTTTGCTTTTAAGTAGTTTTCAACTACTGCGATGTGCTCTTCGTCACGACCTGTTAAACGCATATAGTTTAATGATTCTTCATCAATTGCGAAGAAACCACATGTAGCGCCATATTCAGGAGCCATGTTCGAAATTGTAGCACGGTCAGCAAGTGGTAATTTAGATACACCAGGACCGAAGAACTCTACGAATTTACCTACTACACCACGTTTTCGTAATACTTGTGTTACTTTTAATGCTAAGTCAGTTGCTGTAGCACCGTTAGGAAGTTCACCAGTTAATTTAACACCGATAACTTCTGGAATTGGGAAGTATGAAGGTTGTCCAAGCATACCTGCTTCTGCTTCAATACCACCAACACCCCAACCAAGTACGCCTAGACCGTTAATCATAGTTGTATGAGAGTCAGTACCTACAACTGAGTCTGGGAATGTTTCGAAAGTGCCATCTTCGTTTTCTTTAACATGTACTACAGGTGCTAAATATTCTAAGTTTACTTGGTGTACGATACCTGTTGCAGGTGGTACAGCACGGAAATTATCATATGCAGTTTGAGCCCATTTTAAGAAGTTGTAACGTTCTGCGTTACGTTCGAACTCTAAATCCATGTTTGCTTGTAATGCAGATGCATTACCATATTTATCAACTTGTACTGAGTGGTCAATTACAAGATCTACTGGAATTGCTGGGTTAATTTTATTAGGGTCTCCACCTAATTCTTTCATAGCTGAACGTAAAGAAGCTAAGTCAACTACTACTGGTACACCTGTGAAGTCTTGTAAAACTACACGAGATGGTTTGAATGGTACTTCCCCTTCTGGATCTGCGCCATTACCAAATTTAGCTAAGTTGTTTACGTGCTCATCTTTAATTACATAGTTGTCATATTGACGTAAAACGGATTCTAATAATACTTTGATTGAGTATGGAAGGCGTGATACGTTTGCGATACCAGCTTCTTCAATTGCAGATAAACGGTAATAGTTATAAGTTTTACCGTTTACTTCGAATGAAGATCGGCTGTTGTGTAAATTGCTTGCCATTTGTACTCCCCCTATTAATCTTTTTGAAAAGGCATATAATATGCAACTTTTTTTCCAATGTTCATGATACCTCATTTGTATTCATAAGTAAATTACATTAATATTATCTTTTGTAATAAGATTAATTTATGACCTAGAATGATTCATAAATGAGATAATTTAATATATTTTTAAATGAGATTAATTATTTCTTTAGATTCTAAATAGATAATTCGTTTAAAATATTATCTTGTTCACTAATAATTCTAATTTTAAAATGATTTTTATCTTCAATCAATGATAGATCAATAAACCAAATCTTATACCCTTCTATTCCATATAAATTTAACAGCTCTTCTGAAACGGTTGATAATTCGATTAAAGTCGCCGTTTCGCCATTGATATTCACTTCTATATTTCCTTTTGGTTTAATTAACCCGAATAATATTTGATTATCTGAATGGGCTGCTTTTATCTCATTTTCATTTAATGAGTTAGGTATTTCAGAAAATACACCATCACCTGAGCTCCAGCCTGCTAAGTTTTTCGTTACAACTCCAGTGCCAAAGTAATTTCCATCAGCTAAAAAGAAATAACGATGAACTGTATCCGTTTTAGGTCCGTTAATCCATATATAGTCATGATCAGTTGGCAGTGCTTCTTCTGGACTACTTTTACTATCACCTGAAAAGTGAACAAAATATTGGTTGAATAAAAAACTAAGTACAATAACGATTATAGCAAATAAGCCGATACGCATAGATCGTGTTCTCAAGCTGATGCCTCCTTCCCACTTCTTAATTATTGCTTCATCCATTTTGCTATTAATAAGGAAACAATCCCCATTAACTTAGGCATTTTTTTCGTGAATTTTAGTTGGAAATACAAACTTTTCATAAAGTGGAGCGTATTTGTTCTAGCAGCAAAATAACTTGGTGTATACCCTGTTGTAATTAACGAGAATTCTAATTTATCAAAAACTTGCTCTACCCATTCAATTAAAATACTTTCTGGATACTCCCTTAGAATGAGTTTTTCAATAATTTGAATAAACCGTTCTTCTTCATCGTTTGTAAAAACATCTTCCTTCCATAAGCTCGTTTTAATTCCTTCTAAAAGTATTGGTGCTAGTTTTAACTCAAATGAAGGATGAGAGACAATTGCCGTAGAAAGGTCAGCCCCATGTGTTATGGCTAACGCCCACCCCTTATTTTCTAAAAATCCACGGACATCTTTTTCTTTATTTAAATATGGTGAACAAGCATGAAGTGTCGCCATTGCTTCTTCAATTGTTAAAAATTGAACTTGAGCATCTACATATAGCAACCCTGTTAGCCATAATGCGGAGAATGATCTCGTAAAGACTGAATCTGTTCCTTTCTCACCAATATTAAAAAATAAAAAATCGTTTTCTATTAATGTAAGAGTGAGATGTTTCATTTGTTGCTTTGAAAATACTTGTGTACTTAATAGCTCAATAAATAATCGATAATTTAATTTATCGCGTAATTCGTCCTCTGGGTAACCTATATGTTTAAGCATTTCATCTATTAACAGAGTACCATTTTGTTCTATGTATATTCGCCTTTCTTCATCATTCATCTGAAGCACATTTGTTAAAAGCTCTTTCATACTACCTCCATATTGAATTAGACATATGGATATTATTTTAAACTCCTTAGGAAGATATTGCTACCAATGAGTTTACATGAAGAAGACTTCAATTTCGTAAATCTACGTTATTTCATTACCTCGATAAGACATAAATTTGAATGCATCAAATTATTAAACCAAATAATGATCGGTATGTTATATAAAAATCATTTTTAATTGAAAATTCTTTTGGTTAAGCGATTAAATCATGTCTAATTCAGTAAAAATAGAAATATCAACCAGACTTACTAAGAAGGAGGGGTAAAATGACAATCTTAAAATTGTTTTCAACTTTATTTTCGAATGTTAAGACAATCAAAAAAGCTATCCAAAGGTCAAAAACAGGAGACCATATAAAATTATCTCCAAAGATATATAAGGAATCGATTCATTTTGAAAGAGATGTATTAATCAGCGCAAATGGAAATGATTCAGAGGAAACGATAATTGAGGGAGTTATTATAGTTCCTAAGACCGTACAGGTTACAATACAGAATGTAACAATCTCCCCTACTTCTCAAATTTATGTAGAAGGAAATTTAAAACTAGAAAACTGTCGACTTATTGGTAAAAAATCAGAAGTATTATTATCTGCGAACGGTGGAGTTATTCAAGCAACTAATTGTGAACTTACAAATGCTAAAGAAGTCGCAGTTGCCCTTATGAATCAAAGTAATTCTTTCTTTAAAAACTGCATTTTTAACTCTAATGGAAAAATGCAAATTTTATTACAAGATTCAGAAGCAAATGTTGAAGATTGTGAATTTACCAATTCTCAACATTGCTTTTGGATTAAAAACAATTCAAAACTATATGCTACTAAGAGTCATTTGCACCATCATCATGGGACACAAATAATTGTTGATGGGGCTAAATTTGAGGATTTTGGGAGTATCATTGAACACGGAGAAGGAAACGGAATATATGGATTAAACGAAGCAGAAATTACATTCCAAAATAGTACGATTCGATACCATTCCCTTCCGCAGGTTTGGGTACAAGAAAGTGTGTTAAAGACAAATCATTGCATTATTAACTATGGAGAAGAATCGGGTATCACATTAAAAAACAATGCAGAAGCAATGATATACTTTTGTGAAATTTCTAACCACAAGAAAGAAAATATACTTGTTAAAAGAAATTCAAGAATTAATTTAGAACAATGCCATATCCACTCTGGTAGTGGTGTTGGTATTCAAATAAAAAGTCAATCTATCGCAAATTTTAATGAAACAATTATTAAATCTCATGGATTATCCCAAATATATATTACGGATCAATCAATATGTTCTATGAAAAGCTGTATGATAAAAGATGGCTATCATATTGGACTTTTTGTTGATAAAAAAAGTTGTTTATCTGTCGTAAAAAGCGAGATTTCAAAGCATGCAAATTCTGCCTTTACTAGTATTGAAGCCCAATTAAATGTATACGAATGCAAAGTAATGGATAATAAGGGTAATGGTATATTAGCGATCGAAAAATCAAATGTAGATATTGAGCTTTCAACTTTTCATGATAACGATATGCCCCACCTCGCATGTAAATCCAATGTTATTACGACCATTACTCAATGTGATTTTTTTAATGGAAAAAGTATCTTTATAGTAAAGCATAGTGAAGTTTTTGTTTTTGAAAGTAAATTTCACCATTGTGATCAAGTACAGATTGAAATTACAGATCATTCAACAGCCGTTTTTGATAATTCCTCCATTACAAATGGTTCTTCCTATGGGATAAAAATAACAAGAAACTCAATATCAAACTTCATAAATTGCCAAATTAGTAATCACAATCTTGCGCAAATGGTTGTGAATGATAGCTCTCTTATTATAAATAACTGTGAATTAATTGAAGGAAACCGCAATGGTTTATTAATACAAAATCATAGTGAAGTCTTTATTCGTGATAGCTACATTGCAAAACATATGAAACCACAAATATGGATTGATTTTGAATCAACTGTTGATTTAGAAAGTGTACAAATCACGGAAGGTTTTCAATCTGACTTACTAGCTCAAAACCGTTCAGCTATTTATGTCTCGGACAGTATTATTCGAAATGATAGGTACCGCTATAATGTACAAGCAATGAATCATTCGAAAATTAAATTTAATAAAACAATTATTGAAAATAAATGTGGTGAAGTATTTTATAGTGAAAATAACAGTTTAATCACGAATTCTATCGATGAAATGGATTAGTATTATGATCCATTTCATTTATTTTTTTATATTAGTTTACATAATAATATTATAAAACATTGCTTCTGTTCGTATGTATCTTTATAGATTGGAATAAAATGTTCTAATTCATCATTTTATAGTTTTCGAAACTCGAAAACTATGAGAAAATGGGTTCTTGGAAAGGAAGATCGAAAACGATGAATACATTAGAAAAGATTACCCCTAATTTTGACCCTTGGGAAGCATATATGGATATTGAACAACATGGAAAATTAACCCTTTCGAATGTTGAGTTTACAACTACTACTTTATGTAATATGAGATGTGCTCATTGCGCTGTTGGTTATACATTACAGACGAAAGATCCTATTGCGCTCCCAGTAGAGTTGTTTATTCAACGACTTGAAGAGATCCCTCATTTACGTTCTTTAAGTATTACAGGTGGCGAACCGATGCTTAGTAAAAAATCAGTTGAAAATTATGTAAAACCATTATTGAAATATGCCCATGAACGTGGTGTGCGTACTCAAATGAATTCGAACCTAACAATTGATGGAGCTCGTTATCTAGAAATTGCTCCATATCTAGATGTTTTACATATTTCTCACAATTGGGGAACAATTGAAGAGTTTGTAGAAACAGGATTTGCAATGATGGAGAGAAAACCAACATTTGATCAACGTGCTTCTTTATTTGATCGGATGATTGAAAACTCTCGTCTTTTAGCAGAACATGGCGTCATGGTATCAGCAGAAACGATGTTAAATAAAAATACATTACCTTATTTAGAACACATACATCATCAAATTGTACATGAAATGAAATGCGCAAGGCATGAAGTGCACCCTATGTACCCATCAGATTTCGCCTCTTCTTTAACAGCACTTTCATTAGATGAAACCCGACAAGCTATCCATCATTTGCTTGATATTCGTGATGAAGATACTTGGATGCTATTTGGTACACTACCCTTCTATCCTTGTAGTTTAAAAGATGAAGATCAAGAGCTACTAAAACGTTTGCGTAAAGCAAAAAATGTTACATTACGAAATGACCCAGATGGAAGATCGCGCTTAAATATTAACATTTTCACTGGCGATGTCATTGTAACAGACTTTGGCGATACGCCTGCACTTGGTAATGTTAAAGAAGACTCCTTACCTGAAGTCTTTGATAAATGGTTAGATACAGATTTAGCTAAGTCATTAAACTGTCACTGTCCGGCAGTCAAATGTTTAGGGCCAAATGTTCTCGTTAAAAATATGTATTACCAAGATACGAATTTTATTAGTGGATCAGTTAAGTAATTTCCATATAAACATTGATATTTAAATAAGCCAGTCAATTTAATTTTGACGGCTTTTTCTATTTTTTTAATTTATTACTTTATATCTTTAGCGAAAAAGTATTACACTAATAATAGGTATATTGACCATGAAAGTATATTTTAATTTAGTATGCTAAGACTAGTT
Organism: Lysinibacillus sp. PLM2; assembly: GCA_023168345.1. Classification (NCBI taxonomy): domain Bacteria; kingdom Bacillati; phylum Bacillota; class Bacilli; order Caryophanales; family Bacillaceae; genus Lysinibacillus; species Lysinibacillus sp. PLM2. Next base: position 1,931,990 of record AP025689.1, read on the forward strand.
AGTAATCAAAGTTAGACGAGGATGTGCAACAAATATGAAAGTTCGACATAATTCCATAAGGATAATCGGAATAATCTCTTGTACTACACTTTTATTTGGTTGTTCAACTCATGAATATACGACGAATAGTGAACAATTATATGGAAGCAAAAATCTTACGGCTAGTAATTATTCTTCCGAATCATTAACGATTCATACGGTTGAATTTTCAAGTGATCGCAACGTAAATGATGTTACTGTTACCCTTCTTGATTATGAAACAGGTGAAAAGATTGCCTCCACTAAAGTAAATGAAGATGGTAAAGCGATATTTGATATGGTTAAACCCAATCATCCTTATGAGATTGTAATTTATAAGAATGAAATTACAGGCGAATTATCAGAGCAACAAAGAGAATTCATCGTATTTGATCCGAATAGGTCATTAGTAACTATCGAAACCTTTAATCCATCTTCTGATAAAAGTCTTGCTGTCCCTGTAGTAAAACAAAATCCAGAGCTCCCTAATGGCTGTGAAGTGACAGCTTTAGCAGCAATATTAAATTATTATGGTATAGGGGTTAATAAAACTGAATTAGCGAAAGATTATCTACCAACTGCTCCTGTTACTAAACGTGGTAACGAGCTTTATGGACCAAATCCGTATGAAGCTTATGCCGGGGATCCTTCAAAAAAAGACGGTGGGTATTACGTTTTTGCCCAACCAATTGTTGAAGTTGCGAATCAAGTATTGTTTGAAAACAATAGTAACTATAAAGCACTAAATTTGAGTGATGTATCTCGTGAGGAAATATTAGCTTATGTGAACTCAGGAGTTCCTGTCCTAACTTGGATTACTATTGACTTAAAAAAACCGAGAACAAATGGATATTGGATTATTGAAGAAACGAATGAAAAACATCCGATCTTTATGAATTTACATGCAGTTGTTTTAACGGGGTATGAAAATGGAAAAGTTACAATCATGAATCCCTTGACGGGTAATGAAACGATTAATGCCGATACTTTCTTCAGTAGTTTTAAATCACTTGGTTCACATGCAATAGTAATTTTATAATAAATGGGCGACTTTTAATTAAAGTGCGCCCATTTGTTTATAATTTGAAGTTTATTTATTAGAATGCAATTCTCTTTGCTTCATATTCTGCTATTTTTTCCTCATATTTAAATGTTAAGGCAATTTCATCCCAACCATTAAGTAGCATTTCTTTATAATAAGGATCAATGTTAAATTGATAAACTGCTCCTTCTTCCCCTTTAACTGTTTGTTCTTCTAAATTTACAGCAACAGAATATGGTTTTTCTAACCCTTTTGCTAAAATTTCATCACACTCTGCTTCTGTTAATTTAATTGGTAGAATTCCATTTTTGAAGCAGTTGTTATGGAAGATATCTGCAAAGCTCGGTGCAATTACTACTCGGAATCCATAATCTAGTATTGCCCATGGCGCATGTTCACGTGATGAACCGCAACCGAAGTTATCTTGAGCAACTAGAATTTGAGATCCTTTATATTCTGGTTTATTTAATACAAAATCTGAAATTTCATTTCCTTGGTCATCAAAACGCCAATGATAAAATAGGAAACGGCCAAATCCAGTACGTTCAATACGTTTCAAAAATTCTTTTGAAATAATTTGGTCAGTGTCTACATTTTTACGATCTAATGGTGTAATAATACTATTCACTTGATTAATAGGTTCCATTGTCATGTCCCGCCTTTCTCATATCTGAAAAAAGTTATACTTCTTGCTCTTGTTTTACGTATTTACGTACATCAACGAAGTGACCTTCAATTGCGGCTGCAGCAGCCATAGCTGGACTTACTAAGTGAGTTCGTGCTCCTGCTCCTTGGCGCCCCTCAAAGTTACGGTTTGAAGTTGATGCACAACGTTCTCCTGCTGGGATTGTATCTTCATTCATACCGAGACATGCTGAACATCCTGATTCACGCCATTCAAAACCAGCTTCTAAGAATATTTTATCTAACCCTTCCTCTTCCGCTGCTTTTTTTGTTGACCATGAACCTGGTACAACAATTCCACGTACACCTGGATGAAGCTTTTTACCTTCCACAATACTTGCAGCAGTTCTTAAGTCTGAAAGACGTGAATTTGTACACGAGCCAATAAATACATGTTGGATTTCGATGGATTCGATTGGTTGCCCTTCTTCCAATCCCATATATTTAAGAGCTTTCTTCAATGCCTGTTTATCTGTTTCAGACTCAAAATCATCTACAGTTGGGACTGATTTAGACACACCAGTTCCCATTGATGGATTAGTACCCCATGTTACAATCGGTTCAATTTCATTAGCATCAATTTCCAGCACCACATCATAAGTAGCATTCGGATCTGACGCAAGGCTTAACCAATAAGCTGCTGCCTCATTAAATTTATCATCTTTCGGTGCGTAACGTCGTCCACGTAAAAATTCCACTGTTTTTTCATCAGGTGATATTAAGCCTGCTTTCGCACCGGCTTCAATAGACATATTACATATTGTCATTCGTTCTTCCATCGTTAATGAACGTATGGCTTCGCCTGTAAATTCCACAATGTGGCCAGTGCCTATACTGATACCCCATTTCGCAATAATGGCTAAAATAATATCCTTCGCAGCTACGCCAACACCTAATTGGCCATTCACGCGAATTTCCATAGTTTTTGGTTTGTTTTGCCATAACGTTTGAGTAGATAACACATGTTCTACTTCTGATGTACCAATACCAAATGCTAATGCACCAAATGCACCGTGAGTAGAAGTATGTGAGTCACCACAAACAATGGTTTTACCTGGTTGTGTTAATCCTAATTCAGGACCTATCACGTGAACAATCCCTTGATCTGGATGTCCCATATCGGCAAGTTGAATTCCAAATTCTTTTGCATTTTCTGCTAGTGTTGTAATTTGTTTTTTTGCAATTGGATCATTAATTGTAGGCAAATTTTTAGTCGGTACGTTATGATCCATTGTTGCAAAGCATAAATCTGGACGGCGTACTTTACGTCCCGCTAATCGTAACCCTTCAAAAGCTTGAGGAGATGTTACTTCATGAATTAAATGAAGATCAATATAAAGTAAATCAGGTTTGCCCTCTTCATGATGTACAACGTGAGTATCCCAAATTTTTTCAATAATATTTTTTGCCATCACTCTTCACCAATCCTTAAATATAAGATTCTACTATACTATCAGCTACAAAATTCGTATCTATTTCAGCGATTACACGATCAGTCCACTCATTAGTTGATAAGGATCGTGATCCGTCTTTTGCTAAATCGGCAGTAAAGTAACCATCATTAAACACTGCACTAACTGCACGTTCAATTTCCGTAGCTTCTTCTTTTAATCCGAAGGAATAACGTAACATCATTGCTACTGATAGAATTGTTGCTGCAGGGTTTGCTTTTCCTGATCCAGCTATATCGGGAGCTGAACCATGAATTGGTTCATATAATCCAAAATGATCTTCTCTAATAGAAGCAGATGGTAATACACCAAGAGATCCAGTGATTACTGAAGCTTCATCACTTAAAATGTCTCCAAACATGTTGTCAGTAACGACAACATCAAAATGTTCAGGATTTGTAATAAGCTTCATTGCTACAGAATCAACAAGGTTATGTTCAACTTCGACATCTGGATATTGTTCTTTCTTCTCTTCTACCACCTGACGCCATAATCTAGAGGTTTCTAGAACGTTTGCTTTATCAACAGAACAAAGTCTTCCTTTACGTAAGCGAGCCATTTCGAATGCATTATCTACAATACGTTCAATTTCCTTACGAGTATATATATTTAAATCGCTAGCTTCGTTTTCTGTGCGATGTTTTTCTCCAAAGTAAATACCACCAGTTAATTCACGTACGATCATTAAATCAACATTCTCCGCAACTTCGCGCTTCAATGGAGATGCTCCTAGTAAACTAGGAAATGCTTTTACAGGGCGAAGGTTTGCAAATAGATCAAAGGTTTTTCGGATCTTAAGTAATCCTTTTTCAGGTCTAAGTTCAGGTGGATTGTTATCCCATTTAGGACCACCTACTGCTCCTAATAGAATTGCATCGCTTTCTTTACAGGTTGCGATTGTTTCATCTGGTAATGGATTGTTGAATTCATCTATTGCTTTACCACCGATAACCGCATAGGATAAATGAAATTTATGATTGTAACGTTTGCCAATTGCTTGTAATACTCGAACAGCTGAAGCAACAACTTCAGGACCAATACCATCGCCAGGTAACACTGTAATTTTCTTTTCCATTGTAAGACACCTCAACGTATATTTTTTTACAGAGCCATATGTTAAATCGAAGTGCGAAATTTCTGAATATAAAATGTCCAAAAATATATTTTTTGTTTTCTAGTAATAAAAATGATATAAAATAATTAACGACTATTTTATAGAATCGCCATCAAACGATAAATGCTTGATGGCGACCTTGAAACAAATTATTCTTTCAAAGATTAAACATTTGCGATCTGACGAGCTCCATGAATATTTTCTTGAATCAAGTGACGATTAATAGCATTTAAGTAAGCTTTTGCAGTGGCCGCAAGTACATCTTGTGAGTTATCGCGCCCAGTTGATGTGAATCCGTTATAGCGTAAAGTGACTACTGACTCCGCTAGAGCATCGCGACCTTTACTTACTGATTTAACACCGAAGTCTAATATATTTACTTTTCCGTTTACTAATTGTTCTAATGTGTTGAATATCGCTTCAACAGATCCCGATCCTGTCGCAGCAAGAGTTTTCAGTTCTCCCTCAGGTGTAATAACTGATGCTGTAGCAGTTGGAATATTTTCTGTTCCGTATGAAACCTGAACTGTTTTAAGCTCAAATAATGGAATATCTTCTACAGATACTTGCTGATCTGTTAAAAGTGTTATTAAATCTTCCTCTGTAATTTCTTTTTTACGGTCAGCTAATTTTTTGAATTCTTGGAAGGCTTTGTTTAGCTTTTCATCAGATAATTCGTAGCCCATTTTTACAGCCCGGTCACGGAATGCTGCACGTCCAGAGTGTTTACCTAAAACTAAATCAACTTCTTCTTCACCGATTAAAGCAGGTGAAATTATTTCATACGTTTCTTTATGTTTTAGAACACCGTCTTGGTGAATTCCTGATTCATGTGCAAATGCGTTTTTACCGACTACTGCTTTATTTGGTTGAATAACCACACCAGTTAAACGACTTACTAATTGAGAAGTACGTTTGATTTCTTTTAAATTTAAGCCAGTCTCAATTTCGTAAATATCTTTTCGAATATGCATTGCAACACCAATTTCTTCTAAAGAAGCGTTACCAGCACGTTCTCCAATTCCGTTAATAGTACATTCAACTTGATCTGCACCATTTTGAATTGCAGCTATGGAATTTGCCACGGCCATCCCAAGATCATCATGGCAGTGTGCAGAGAATTTTACTTTATGAGCGCCATTAACATTTTCACGTAAGAATTTGAAAAGCTCACCATACTCTTGTGGAGATGCATAGCCAACTGTATCTGGAACGTTAATTGTAGTAGCACCTGCAGCAATTACCTTCTCAATGATTTTAACTAAAAATTGGCGATCTGTACGGAAGCCATCTTCAGCAGACCATTGAACAAGTGGGAAGAATTTTTTAGCGTATTTAACTGCTTCTACAGCTTGCTCTAATACTTGATCTGGCGTTTTTTTCAATTTAAATTCCATATGAATTGGACTAGTTGCTAAGAATACGTGGATATGTGGCTGTTCAGCAACTTTGAGTGCTTCCCAAGTTGTATCAATATCTTTCTGAACACAACGTGCAAGTCCTGTTACAATAGAATTTTTTACTGTGCCTGCGATACGATTTACCGCGTCGAAATCACCAGGGCTTGAAGCAGGAAATCCTGCTTCAATAATTGTTACACCTAAACGTTCTAATTGCTTTGCGATTTCGATTTTTTCTTGAGTATTCAAATTGATTCCCGCTGACTGTTCGCCATCACGAAGCGTTGTATCAAATATATCTATTTTACGCATTACTTAACCACTACCTTCTTTTTGCCTTCATTAATGAATGGCATCATTTCTCGTAATTTTGAACCAACTTCTTCAATTTGGTGTTCTGCACCAGCTTTTTTGTACTCAGTATAACGTGGGCGACCAGTTTCATTTTCGTTAATCCAATCTTTAGCAAATGTACCGTTTTGGATATCTGTTAATACATCTTTCATACGCTCTTTCACTGATGGGTCAATGATACGTGGACCAGATACATAATCTCCCCATTCAGCAGTATCAGAAATTGAGTAACGCATTGTTGCCATACCGCCTTCGTACATTAAATCAACGATAAGTTTTAATTCGTGAAGTGTTTCAAAGTAAGCAAGCTCAGGTTGGTATCCAGCCTCTACTAAAGTTTCAAAACCGTATTTTACTAGTTGTGTAGTACCACCACAAAGAACTGCTTGCTCACCGAATAAATCAGTTTCTGTTTCTTCTTTAAATGTTGTTTCTAGCATACCTGCGCGAGCAGCACCAATTCCTTTGCCGTAAGCAAGTGCTAAATCACGTGCCTCACCTGTAGCATCTTGGAAAATTGCGAATAACGCAGGAACGCCTGCACCTTGAACATAAGTACGACGAACTAAATGTCCAGGACCTTTTGGAGCTACTAAGAATACGTCTACATCAGCAGGTGGTACGATTTGTCCGAAGTTAATGTTGAAGCCATGAGCGAACATTAACGCGTTACCGGATTTTAAATTTGGCGCAATTTCTTCTTCATAAACTGCTTTTTGTCTTTCGTCTGGAAGTAAGATTTGGATGATATCTGCTACTTCCGCTGCTTCTGCTACAGTTCTAACATCTAGACCATCTTCTTTTGCTTGATCAAATGATTTACCAGGACGTACACCTACAACTACATCAAAACCAGATTCTTTTAAGTTTTGAGCATGTGCATGACCTTGAGAGCCATAACCAATAATTGCGATTTTTTTACCTCTTAATACTGAATCATTGATTTCGTTTTGATAATACATTTTAGCCATTTTCATTTCCTCCTAAGGTTGGTTTTGTTTTTTATTTTTAGTGTGATTACTGAGTTTGTAATCACTTTTTATATACTTAACTACCTGAGTAAGGAGTACTTACTTCAGAATAGAAAGTTGTGGTGTTTCAATAGGCTGTGCCTCACGTACCGAAGCTGTTACACCTGTACGCGTTAACTCTTTAATACCATAAGGTCGAATCAACTCAATAAATGCGTCAATTTTTTCAGGATTCCCCACGACTTGATACGTGACAACGTTTTTCGACGTGTCGATGATTTGTGGTCGGAATGGTTCTACTATTGCATTCATTTCTATTCTTAAATTAGCAGGTGAAATAACTTTCACTAAAGCGAGTTCTCTAAGAACAATTGACTTATCAGTTATATCATTGACTTTTAAAACATCGATTTGTTTTGATAACTGCTTGATAAGTTGTTCAAGTTTCACTTCATCATTAATATTAACGACAAAAGTCATTTTTGAAATATTTGGTTGTTCTGTGTGGCCAACCGTAATCGATTCAATATTAAACTGACGTTTCATTAGTAAGCCTGTCACTCGATTGAGTACACCACTTTGATTCATAACTGTAACTGTAATTACTCGTTTCACGGTTTTTTCACCCCTACAATATCATCTAACCCTTTTCCAGCAGGCACCATTGGATAAACGTTTTCTAATTGTTTTACTCTAGCATCAATTACTGCTGGTTCATCTGAGTTTAAAGCCTCTTCTAAAATTGCCCCAGCTTCGTCTAATGTTGTAATACGATAGCCTTTTAGGCCGAAAGCATCAGCTAATTTTACAAAGTCAGGCTGTACAGGCATCAAGCTTTGTGAATACCGTCCATCATAAAATAGCTCTTGCCATTGACGAACCATACCTAACGCACCGTTGTTAATGATGACAACTTTCACTGGTAAGTTAAATTCTTTTAATAAAGCCAATTCCTGATTTGTCATTTGGAAACCAGCATCACCTACGATTGAAATTACTTTTTTATCTGGTTTTGCAAATTGAGCTCCAATCGCTGCTGGGAAACCAAATCCCATCGTACCAAGTCCACCTGAAGTTACCCATCCATGATCATTATTCAATTTGTAATATTGTGCAGCCCACATTTGATGCTGGCCAACATCTGTCGTTACAATTGCGTCACCATTTGTGATTGTATGAACCATTTGGATGATTTGTTGAGGTAAAATTTCTTGTTCGTCTTCAACATACCAATATGGGAAGTTTTCTTGTTTTTCCTTAAGAAAGGCTAACCATTCTGATGAATCAGGTGATTGGAAATCCTTTTTAAGTAATGCTTGCAAAGCTTCTTTTGCATCCGAAACGATCGGAATATCTGTTGGAATATTTTTACCAATTTCTGCTGGGTCAATGTCGATATGGATAATGGTTGCATTCGGTGCAAACAATTTTGTATCCCCTGTCAATCGATCGTCGAATCGAGCCCCGATGTTAATTAACAAATCGCATTTTTGTATTGCATCATTTGCAACTGCTGCTCCGTGCATTCCAGCCATACCAAAGTTTAATTCGTGATTTCCATGTATACTACCTAAGCCAAGCAATGTATTAATAACTGGCAATTTGTATTTTTCGACAAATTCAGTTAATTCTTTGCGTGCATCTGCAAAGAGAACTCCAGCACCCGCTAAAACTAAAGGTTTTTTAGATTCGGAGATCGCTTGCATAGCCTTTTGAATTTGTAAAAAATTCGGTTTTGTATTTGGCTGATAACCTGGTAAATAAATTGGTTCATCATTATCTACAATCTCTGAAGCATCGAATAATTGACCTGATATGTTTTTAGGAAAATCGATCAGGACTGGTCCTTTACGTCCTGTATTCGCAATATGAAATGCCTCTTTTACGATACGAGGAATATCACGTACATCTTGAATTTGATAATTATGTTTCGTAATTGGTGTTGTGATACCGATAATATCTGCTTCTTGGAAAGCATCTGAACCGATTACACTAGTGGCTACTTGACCAGTAAAAATTACTAAAGGGATTGAGTCAATCATTGCATCAGTAATACCAGTTACTAAATTTGTAGCTCCTGGTCCACTGGTAGCAATTACAACACCTGGTTTATTCAAAACACGTGCATAACCTTCTGCAGCATGTATTGCGCCTTGTTCATGTCGAGTTAAAATATGTCTGATTGGATTTTTATAAATGGCATCATAAACATTTAATACTGCGCCACCAGGATATCCAAAAACTGTATCAACACCTTGATCGATTAATGATTTAATTAATAAATCAGACCCTGTCTTTGGTGTATATTTTTCTTCAGTTGAAGCTGCTGGCATAGCATCTATTTTCACGTTTGTTGATGTATTTGCAGTCATTTTTCAATTTTCCTCCATTCATATTAATTTTTATAAAATAAAAAAGCCTTTTTCTCCAACGCAAAAGAAAACCTTGTGCGTAGGGATGAAAAAGACTTTCATGGTACCACCCTTGTTCATAGCTAAAAAGCTACCTCGCGAATAGTGGGAACAATTCATCTACTTTGAATGTTTCAAAGGTTTCGAAAATTCAAAGTGCAACTAGATGAATTCACTATTCATTAATAACGAGCATTTCGAAGTTTGCCCGGAACTATCTAATGGCATGAATGCGTTTAATAGTTCACTCCGAGGGGATGTCGGATATAGTTGTACCGCCGGGTTCCAGCATTCCCGGCTCTCTGGTAGATACAATTCTCTATAACCTTTAACCTCATCATCGAGTTTTTTATACGTGATTATTATATACTCATGATACCGCCTTTTGAGGCATTTGTCACAAGTTTTGAATATCTTGCTAACCATCCAGTTTTGATTTTAGGTTCGAATGGTTTTAAATTTTTTCTTCTTTCTTCTAAGACCTCTTCTGAAACTTGAAGATTAATTGTTCGATTTGGTAAATCAATTTCAATTATATCTCCATTTTCAATTAATGCAATAGGCCCTCCTTCAGCAGCTTCAGGAGAAATATGTCCTATGGAGATACCTCTAGATGCACCGCTAAATCTTCCATCAGTTATTAGGGCAACTTTTGTACCTAAACCTCGGCCCATAATTGCAGAAGTTGGTGCTAACATTTCTGGCATACCAGGTCCACCCTTTGGTCCTTCATAACGAATGACGACAACGTGACCTTCTCGTACTGTACCTTCATCAATAGCAGCTTGTGCTTCATCTTGTGAATCGAAGACAATTGCTTCACCGATAAATGTTTTAATTGATGGGTCTACAGCTCCAACTTTGATTACAGAACCTTCAGGTGCAATGTTACCATAAAGTACTGATAATCCACCTACAGGACTATATGGATTGTCTTTTGTGCGTATGACTTCTTTATTTGTAATTTCATGATCCTTTACTAATTCACCCATTGTTTTACCTGTAACTGTAATACGATCTGGATGAATTGCACCAGGAATTTTAGTTAACTCATTAATAATTGCTTCAACACCACCAGCTTTATTAATATCATCCATTGAGATATCAGATGCTGGCATAATTTTCGCTAGATAAGGAACACGAGCAGCGACTTTGTTGATGTCTTCTAAATTATATTCGATTCCTGCTTCATTTGCGATGGCTAATGTATGAAGTACAGTATTTGTAGAACCACCCATCGCCATATCTAATGCAAATGCATCATCTATAGCTTCTTTTGTTACAATATCACGAGGTTTTACATCTTCTTCAATCATTCGAATTAAATGTTTTGCAGCTTCTCGGATTAACTCTTTACGCTTTTCACTTGTAGCAACAATTGTACCATTACCAGGAAGAGCTACACCTAACATTTCCATTAAACAATTCATTGAGTTTGCTGTAAACATACCTGAACATGAACCACATGTTGGACAAGCATTATTCTCTATATCTAAAAGTTCTTCAGCTGACATTTTCCCCGACTTATGAGCACCAACACCTTCAAAAACTGATGTTAAAGAAAGTTGCTTCCCTGATGAGGATATACCAGCTTCCATTGGACCACCAGATACGAAAACTGATGGAACATTTGTACGAACAGCTGCCATTAACATACCAGGTGTTATTTTGTCACAGTTTGGAATGTAAAATACACCATCAAACCAGTGCGCGTTAATAACTGTTTCAGCTGAATCTGCAATTAACTCACGACTTGGTAATGAATAACGCATACCAATGTGTCCCATTGCAATTCCATCGTCAACACCTATCGTGTTAAATTCGAAAGGAATACCTCCAGCTTCTATTATTGCCTCTTTTACAAAATCAGCAAACTCACGTAAATGAACGTGACCGGGAATAATATCGATATAAGAGTTACAAATACCGATAAATGGTTTTCCTAAATCTTTAGCTTTAACTTTACCAGTAGCATATAAAAGACTACGGTGAGGAGCACGATCAACTCCTAATTTAATCATATCACTTCTCATAATTGATACGCCCCACAATTTCTACTAAGATTAATTAATTTTATTTATTGATGTAATAATATTAAACTCACATATAGTTCATGCATTAGATCAAATAATTTACATTACATGATTGTGTTGTTGAATACTATTAACTTATTAAATTGTTGATATCATAGTACAAAAAGTGCTTAGTAGTCAACTATATTTTTCAAATAATTTGTACAATTTAAAAAACTATTATTCGTTGTAATCGTTTACAGTCTCGTTAATACACAAAATATTCTGTTTTAAAATAATTTTAAGATTTTTTTATGACATCAAATAAACGTACTTTCAATGATTTAATGTAGTCTCCAAAATTATAAATTTTTATATGTTAAAAGGTATCGTAATGATGTTAATTAGAAAAAAAAGACCCCAATAACTGGAGTCTCTGGAATTAAATTATGGAATCATTTTGGAATAATTAACATATCTACAGCTAAATTAAATACGATAATTGTGTGCAACATTGTAATATACAAAGCTTGGCGGTTCAATTTTTTCATAACATTTCGATCCATATGATCCCCACCTCATTTTTAAATTTGTCTAACTTGTGAACATTATATGACGAATTTTAAAAAATTGCAAAATATTTTTAATTTTCAGTGGTTCATATACTTCTTTTTACATATATTTTCTTTTTCTTAAAGTTTTTCTTTATAAATGCGTATAGTTTTTTTATTTTAACGGAAAATTTATAATAGAACACTTCCAATGGTATTGACGTTTAATAGCACATTAAATGAAGTATTTACTTACAAAGGAGATGGACAACTATGATGAGCTTCATTTGGTTTCTAGTAATTGGAGGAGTATTAGGTTGGTTAGCCGGCGTTATCTTAGGAAGAGACGTGCCCGGTGGTGTAGTAGGCAATATTATTGCAGGTATTGTCGGATCATGGATTGGCAGTGCTCTATTAGGAAATTGGGGTTGGGAAGTTTCTAACTTTTATGTTTTCCCTGCTTTAGTTGGTGCGATCATTTTAATTTTTATTGTTAGTTTCATTTTACGATCATTTAGAAAAGCAACTTAAATCTTATAAAATATATGCTGGGTGGGATGGGTGTCATTTTAAAATCTGACACCCTTTTTCTTATGTATATAATAGGTCTGTTTTATATTAAAAGGTTGTATTTAGTACAATTTTCTCTAGTTCACTACTTACACTTTCATACTGTTCATAATAAGAGATAACCATATCTACATAAACATCACTATGATTATAATTGAATATTGCCTTTCTTAAGTTACCATCAGATGCTCCAGCTTTTGATAGGTAGTTTGCAGCACTGTATATGGCATCTTCAATATCAAAAGGATCAGCTTTCCCATCGCCATCACCATCTACCCCATATCCGCCAAATTTTTTTATTACAGCAGGATTGGTCTTTTCTTCCTCCGGGATTTGCCCTTGTCCTAATCCATCGCATGTTGGATGCTTCCACCCTACAAATGTGCATGGCATAAATTGCATGTGTCCTTCTGCACCGACTGGAGAAATTAATGTGCTTGTGGTAGAGAAACGTGTTTCAACTCTGTGATGTGCAGCTAACAATGTCCACGGAACATCGTATAAGTCCCCAGCTGCTATGTATATAGGGATATATTCCTCTGGTATTTCCACATCAAATTCCTTTTGGATATCTTCTTCGATTAATGCAGTACTTACTTCTTTGAAAATGGTTAAATCTTTTAGCTGTTGCCAAACTATAAAAGAGGAATAATACAATGTAATAGAGATTGGTATAAGTAAAATAATTAAAAATAATTTAAATCCTGGACTTAAAAATGGTTTCTTTTGTTTCTTTTTCTTCCCCATATGAGCCACCTTTAAATGATTTCAATTGATATATTTTTCAATTTTTGAGATAGTTTTAAAATTAATAGGAATAATAACAATACAATTCTATACTAAAATACTAGAAAACACCAAGGAGTGAAATGATTATGTGGAAAGAATTTAAAGAGTTTGCTATGAAAGGGAATATTATAGATTTAGCTATTGCAGTCGTAATTGGTGGCGCCTTTGGTAAAATCGTCACATCTTTAGTAAATAATATTATCATGCCACTTGTCGGGATTATTACAGGAGGTATTGACTTAACGAAAAGCTTTGTTTGGGCTGTTGGTGATGCAAAAGTTGAACTAGGTGTATTTTTGCAATCTATTATTGATTTTTTAATCATTGCATTCGCTATCTTCTTTGCCCTTCGACTTCTAACGAAATTTAATCGTAAAAAGAAAGAGGAAGAAAAAGTAACAGAACCTGTTGTTGAAGTGGACAAAAAAGAGGAACTATTAAAAGAAATACGTGATCTCTTGCAAAGTAATCAAAAGTAAATACAAAATATAAACTGTCATATATTACCGATTTCAAAATATTTGTTTGAAAACTTAATTAATTTCTTCCAAGTCTGTTGTTTTCGTAAATTGTACATGATAAATTGAATAAATAATCAATATTTTTGTATCTAATGGAATAAGGAAAGAGTGAAGCTAACATGACAAAAAAGTCAATCGAAACAAAATTAGTACAATTAGGTAATTTAAGTGATCCAAAAACAGGTGCTGTGAATCCCCCAATTTACATGTCTACTGCGTATAAACATGCAGGCATTGGACAATCAACGGGATATGACTATACACGTACGAAAAATCCAACTCGCGAAATATTAGAAAAAGGAATTGCTGAATTGGAATTAGGAGATGCAGGCTTTGCATGTAGTTCTGGTATGGCTGCTGTTCAATTAGTATTGTCTTTATTTAAACCAGGTGATGAGATCATCGTTCCTGATGATATTTACGGTGGTACTTATCGATTATTAAAGACTTTTAGTGAAACTTACAACATTAAGCCTGTTTATTTTTCATCTGAAAATGATGTTGAGGGTCTAATTACAGAAAATACAAAAGCAATTTTCTTAGAAACTCCTACAAACCCATTAATGCTAGAGTTTAATTTAGATTTCTTCGCTCAAATTTCTAAAAAACATAACATCTTATTTATTGTTGATAACACATTCTACACACCATACTTCCAAAGACCAATCGAACATGGTGCCGATATTGTCCTACATAGTGCAACGAAATATATTGCTGGTCACAATGATGTTCTTGCTGGTTTAGTTGTAGCGAAAGGACAAGAATTGTGTGAAAAGCTTGCTTTTGCTCATAACGGTATGGGTCTGGTTCTTTCTCCAATGGATAGTTGGCTAGTAATACGTGGTTTAAAAACAATGCATCTACGATTAAAACAACATGATTTAAATGCAAAAAAAGTAGCAGCTTATTTGGAAAGTGAAGCTCTTGTTACGGATGTGTTATATACAGGTAAAGGCGGTATGCTTTCATTTAGAGTTAAGTACCCTGAAATGGTTAATCCATTTTTACAAAATATGCAATTAATAACTTTTGCTGAAAGCCTTGGCGGGGTAGAAAGCTTCATCACCTACCCTGCTACTCAAACTCATGCTGACATTCCATATGAGGAACGCGTTGCCCGTGGAGTAGATGATCGACTATTACGTTTCTCTGTAGGTGTTGAAGAAGCTGAAGACATTATCGAAGACTTAAAACAAGTGTTTGATCAATTAAGAAAAGAATTTAACTAAAAATAAGGGAGCCCAGAAATAAATTCTGGGCCCCTTTTTTAATAACAATGTCACTTAGTGATTATAATGATCTTGTTCTGAAATTTCGCTTAATGCTTCTCCTGCTTCATTTACGAAAATATTCTCTTTTGCTAAGTCTCCAATAGCAATTATCCCTACAATATTACCATTTTCCACCACTGGTATACGACGAATTTGATGGTCTGCCATCATTCGAGCACATTCATGTATATCTGTATCCGGTGAACAAGTAACAACATCAGTAGTCATACAATCATGACAGTGAACTTTATTACTATCTTTTCCATCTGCAACACAATTAATCACAATATCACGATCTGTAATCATCCCTACTACTTTATTCCCTTCACAAACAGGTACAGAACCGCAATTAATATCACGCATAATTTGTGCTGCTGATGTTAAAGAATCGTGAGGAGAACAAATACGAATTTTCTTCGTCATAATTTCTGATACAGTTTTCATTTTAAAACCTCCAAAAAGATTATTCAAAACTTATTCTCCCTCAAAAACTGAATTTTATTAATAAAAAATACTAACAAGAATCATTCCTGTTAGTATTTTTGTATTTTATTTACCTAATCTTTCTTCGATTAATGTTTTCATGTCAATAGCAATTGTGTCATATGGAACTCCTGCGTCACTTTCTGTATAACCGGAATAGTTTTTTACGACATTTCCTTGTTCATCTACAAGATGAAAAGTACTCATATGTGCAACCTGGTCACTATTATCGGGTTTTTTTACAAATGTTTTAAATGAATCTAATGCAAATTGCTCAATAAATGCTTGATCATAGCCAGTTAGTAAATGCCATTTTGATTCATCCGGTACAGTGTAATGGCTTAAATATTCAGATAAAATTTCTGGTGTATCAACAGTTGGATCTACTGAAAAGGCGACAATTTTATAATCTTCTACGCCTCGTTCGACTAGTTCTTCTTGTATCACTGTCATATTATAAGTCATTGGCTGACAAATTGTTGTACAATTTGTAAAAATAAACATTGCTAGCCAAGGCTCACCCTTTAAATCTTCCAATGAAACTGTATTACCTCGATGATCAGTAACTTGAAAGTCTTCAATTGGATAGTTTACATCTGCTTTAAATTTATAATTACTGCATGCACCTAATACAGTACTAATAACTAGTATAGTAATTATACAAAATAATTTCTTTTTCATATTGTGTCAACTCCCTATTTCTTACTATCATCTTATCGAAAATCCAACTTAAAGTACATTTTTTTGTGGTGACACAATCATTACAAAATTGTGAAATCGATTTCAAATTTAATCTTTAATTACTGTTAAGGCTGTGTGAATGGCATCGAGTTTTGTTTCGATTCTGTATAGCAAGTAAAAGGAAACGATAATTGGGAATCCAATTTCTTGTATCAGCATAATCCACTCCTCCATCATATCACCCCTCTTGCATATTCCCATTTAGTGAAAAAGCCGACAAAATCAAAAATTGATATTGTCGGCCAATCCGTTGTATTTTTTAAATCAAATTATGAAAGAGTAATTTCAGAAATATTTCTTTCAACAACACGTGCCTGATTAATTCCAACTAGCGGAAACCCTTCATAATGAAATACGTCTTGATCTATAACAGTCTGCATCACATTAGATACTTCTGCAGGCGTTAAACCATCTTTAGGTTCACTAATTGAAATCGTCATTGTTTTCCCGTTTTCGGTATTAAATTTCATTTCTAAAGTTAAAGCCATTAGTTATCCCTCCTTTTAATAATTAAAATTCAATTCCCTCAGTTTCAGATTTTTTTGCTTGATTTAATGGATATTTTGATAGACTTGCAATTGCTTGTGAAACTACTGCTAGTTTTTCAACTTCTACATCATCACGTAAATTTCTGATTGTTTTTGAAGTTAAAATAGGCATACCCAATTCATCAAGGCCAGTTTCAAAGAATAATTTTAAACTTGCTTCCTCAAAGTTATACGCAGCCATTTCTTTCACCCCCTTTCACTCTTTTATATATATCGAAATCGTGAAAATAGAGACATTGATAGTGAAAAAATTTAAATTTCCTTTTATAATTAGACTTAGTGTAGTAAAAGAGGTGAACAAATTGTTAGATGGCTGGTTCATGTGGTTTATATTATTTTGGGTTGTAATATTAGTTTCCTTTATGGGAATTGGTGGATTTTTCATGTTTCGAAAGTTTTTAAAGGCTTTGCCAAAGCAAGATGGTAAATCAGATTTAGATTGGCAAAATTATTATTTGGATAAAACAATTCATTTATGGGATGAAGAGTCAAAGAAGTTATTAAATGAGCTCGTTAGTCCGGTACCTGAACTATTCCGTCAAGTTGCAAAAGAAAAAATTGCAGGTAAAATTGGTGAAATTGCTTTAGAAGAAAAGGCGAAGAATATAACAAACGATTTAATTATTCGGGGTTATATTCAAGCAACGCCAAAGAGGGATCATAAATTTTTACGAAAAAAATTAGATGATATGAAAATTGATGTATCCCCATATGAGGATCTATTTGAACAGTAGATTCTATATTAATATTTAGGGAGGTTCAGACTGTAGACAAACTCAAAAATTTGAGATCGTCTGCAGTCTTTTTCTATTTACAATACATAGTAAGAAATCGTTAATTTCAGTTACAGACGCTACGCTTTCCACGGGCGCTGCCTCAGCCTACCCCCTCGCTACGCTCAGTCCTGATGCTTTGGCTCGTACTGTTCCGTAGGAGTCAATCGCGCCTGTAACGAAAATCAACATAAATTGGCTAATACAGTAGTGTAACGCTTCTAATGCTCTGTTATCAATACAAAAACAAAATACCTCGAGAGTTGCACCTCTCGAGGTATTTTGTCGACACTCTGAAACCTCCCGAATACTTAGGGCGGTTTTTATTATTGAGTAATATGCGCCTTTTCAATCTTTTTAAATTTTACGAGCATTGCAATTCTCCATGGTAATAGCATAGAAAATGCTAGTATCCAAAACATACCCGCTAATTCTCCAACATCAAATGCATCTGATAATATTACCTTTAATATACTTCGGCCTATAATAAGAACAATGAATATAAAGAAAAATGCTTTTGAACGTTTCATATAAATTTCATTTTCACGAATTTCAAATTTTGAAGTTGCAATGAGTATAGTTGAAAAGATGACGCCAACTACAACAGCCTCTAATATTTGTATAGGCGATATACGGAACTCTTCAAAAATAAACATTAAAGCACCCGTAGACATTGCAATGGGAGGAATTAAAATTTTCTTCGCATTAACAGGCTTCTTCTGAGATCGCATTCGTGCAAACATGACAAAAGTACCCATAATTATTGCCATTAATGTCGAGCCTATAACTAAATAATGAGAAGGTATATAAGCAAACATCCAATTCCTCCTCTATATCTCTACATCTGTATAATAGTATCTGTTTTATATAATACCATATACATTCGTTAACGACATAAAAAAATCTGCATCAAATTTTTTCATATCTATTTTTGTATACGTAATTAAAAAAAGGCAAATACAACTTTCCGGTGTATTTGCCTTAATTATACTTGTTTTATCTTTTATTCAGTGTAAGAAATAATAATGTTTGGTTCTATCTCTGATTCATAGAAGATTTCTCCACCCAGGTAAACATCCACTATTTCTAATTGATTAGTTACATTTTCAGTTAAAAGTAGATCACCGTAGATTGTAAGGTTTTGTATTTTAATATAGTCTGCATTGACATATACTTCATCATAAACCTCTAAGCCTCCCCCGTTGAATACTAAAGGATTGTCTACTGTACCACCTTTGTTTAACACTAATACAGATATTCCCATAATCTTGCTACCAGCAACATTTACAATCATATTTGAATTAGCTAGGGCTTGTGAATTTTCAGCAGAAAAAATATTTGATAAGCTTTCATCAAATGTGTATTCCCCGTTTGTTGTAATTACCTTATCATTTTTAATTTCAATCACATCTATTTGCGGATACGTTGCTTCGATTGCTTTTACAAGAAATACTGCCATTTGCCCGCGTGTTACATATGCAGATCCATCAAATGTTGTTGTGGTACGTCCAGCTGTCACATTATTTTCGTAAAGAGCTGCTACAGTATCTTTGTAGCCTGGATACACATCTGTAAATGGTAATACATCTACGTTTGATGCGCTTAGATCAAAAGCAGAAGCCAAAATTAATGCCATATGGTAGCGAGTGATTGGTTTACCTACTCCGTATGTACCATCTTCAAATCCGTTTACATAACCAGCATTTTGAATTGCAGCAATCGCACCAAAGTAAGGGTGACTTGTTGAGACATCTGTAAAATTAGGATTTACAACATTTTCAGTATCTAATTCAAGTAAACCAGCTAGAATTACAGCCAATTGTCCTCTTGTAATACTTTTATTTGGTTTATATGTATTACCCGGAAAACCAGTGACATAGTCATTTACTGCTAAATTCATTACAGCATCATAATAATAATCTCCTTCATTTACATCTGTAAACAACTCACTAGCATTTGATGTAGTAGGTGCTACTATCACTAAAGAAAATGCTAGAACAGTTGCTGTTATTGTTGAATAAATGAATCTAGTAATCTTGTTTTTATTCATTGAAAATCTCCTATCATATGACTTTAAACCAATCATATATAGAATACTGTTAATAGACAATTGCTTAAAATAATGAAAATTTAGTATGTTGCTGGTGTTACTGGGGAAGAATTCATAATTTGACATACATCATATAAACTTAAAAATCCCACCTTATTTTCAAAGGTGGGATTTAAAAGGGAAAAGATTAATAACTATATAGAAGCTTATCAACAACCATTTTTAGTTGATTTGAATCGAAAGGTTTTGTAATAAAATCTTTGGCACCACTTTCAATTGCTTCAACGATAATACGTTGTTGACCTAGAGCTGTAATCATAATAATTTTAGCTTCAGGGTAACGTGGGATTATCTCTTTTACTGCATCTAATCCAGACATTACAGGCATAGTTACATCCATCGTTACCAAATCCGGTTGAAATCTTGAGTAGAGTTCAACTGCTTCTTTTCCATTAGCGGCAAGTCCAACTACATCGAATCCCCACTCTTCAAACATGTTTCCCACTGTTGTTCTCATAAATAATGCATCATCAACTACTAAAACTGTTGGCATGTAACTCATTCCCTCTCGCTAAAAAACATAAATGTAAATAAATTATGTTAATATTGTTGTTTATAACACTAGAAGCCTGTAAATCCACCAAAGATAGGTGTCAAAATTCGAATTAAATAATCTAATCCATCGAAAAATAGTAGTATACCAATAGCAATCATTATATATCCGCCGACTTTCACAATAATTTGGCTATTTTTACGTATCCAACCTAATCGGGAAATAAAGAATGAAAGTACAAAGAATGGAATTGCAAATCCAAAGTAATACGCTAGCATATACCACATTCCAGATTCAGGGTTTGTACCTGCTAATAAGATGATTGAAGCTAAGATAGGACCAGTACACGGAGTCCAGCCTGCAGCAAAAGCTAAACCAATCAAAGCAGAACCAATATAACCTGATGGTCGATTTTTAAATTCAATTTTTCGGTCCTTCATTAAAAAGTCAATTTGGAGTAGGCCTACTATCATTAATCCAAAAACAACAATTAGTATTGCACCGATCTGTCTAATTAAATTTTCGTAATTAGTAAATATTTCTTTAAAGATTGAAGCGCTAAAGCCGATTGCTATAAATATTAACGAAAAACCGACTAAAAAGAATACAGTATGTAAAATAGCACGTTTTTGCAACATGCCCTTTTCATCTTTAAGTTCTGTATAACTCATACCTGTGATATAGGATAAAAACGCAGGATATAAAGGTAGTGTACATGGCGAAATAAAACTTAAAAAGCCAGCACCGAAAGCTAAAAAGACATTAATATCTGTTTCCATGTTGATTCTCTCCTTACTATTAATGTCTCCATCGTATCAAATTTTTCAAATAAAAGCGGTTAATAATATTTGAAAATTATTGACTAAATTATGAAATCAATTTGAAATCAATTACTAACCAATTTAAAACAATTATTAGTTTACCATAAATCGTTAATTATTGTAACCTTTGTTATAAGATTATAAAAATTCGGAATATTAAATGTTCAATTACTAACAATCGAACTCGCTAACTCACTTGTAAAACGAATATTCCAAATAGGTTCAAAACGATTAATTAAATAATTTTTAACCTTTTTCATATCACTTTTTGATGTTAAAGGACACATCTGAATAAGCACTTTAGAATTAGTAATTACCTTTGTTAAATTTGCATTAACATGGCAATGTGTTGCAGTGCCGTCTTTAAAACAACTTTTTGGCGATATATTTCCAATATGTTGATTAAAACGGATTTTAAATGACTTCGC
The DNA here is from genome assembly GCA_023168345.1 of Lysinibacillus sp. PLM2. Classification (NCBI taxonomy): domain Bacteria; kingdom Bacillati; phylum Bacillota; class Bacilli; order Caryophanales; family Bacillaceae; genus Lysinibacillus; species Lysinibacillus sp. PLM2. The sequence goes on from AP025689.1 coordinate 1,953,546, forward strand.
ACACACTCCTGTAAAAACAAGTTCATTATTAACTATGATTGTATAGACTCCCGCTTTGTTTAATATTGTTTCATTTCCTTTTACATTAAAACGTGAATAAGTTAAGTCTCCATAACTATTTAAAAAATTCAAATAAAAAGGATTGTTATTATTCTTCATTAAATAAATCGCTTGTCCTGCGGGCATATCTAGTAGATGGGCATATTGTTGTTCACATTGAGTTTTAATTGATTCATACCTTGTTTGCTGTATTAATTCGCCTAAAGTTTTTTTATCAAATCGAGAGAATACATCCTTTAACCCTGTTTCTAACAAACGTATTTCACCTTTATGAAATTCGAACTGCTCTCCCCCAATTGCTATTAACATAGTACCCCCATATTCCCCTTACCATTTATAATTTTAATTAATCCCATAAATCATAACATTATTTCCCATTAATGTAAAAAAGCAAGTCGATATCGACTTACTTAATTTACATTAATAGGATGATGTTTTGCATGGTGGCGTTTTCTATAATCCGTAATTGTAGAAGCAATAAATAATAGAATCGCAAGCCAAATGAAACTAAATGAAATAAAATCAATTGTCGTAAACGATTCATTGTATAATACAATCCCTAAAATTAATACAACGGTCGGTGTTATATATTGTGTAAATCCAATCAAATATTGAGGGATCTTCTGAGCTCCCTTAGCAAAAAGTACTAGTGGAATTGCAGTAACAATTCCTCCTAATATTAATACTAAATCTGTTGTAAAATTTACTTGTAAAAACGAGGTTTCTTGAGTATTCCACAAATAAATATAATAGCCTAATGCAAATGGCGTGATAAATAAAGTTTCAATTGCTAAACCACGAGTTGCATCCAATTTTATTCCTTTTTTCAATGCACTATAAGTGGCAAAGGAGAGTGCTATTAAAATTGCGATCCACGGAACTTGACCGTAACTTACAGTCATTATAAGAACGCCTGTAAAAGCAATAATTACTGCAGCAATTTGAGCTTTGGACAATTTCTCTTTAAAGAAAATGACACCAAATATTACTGTAAGGATTGGATTTATGTAATAGCCTAAGCTGGTATCGACAACATGATCATGATTAACAGCCCAAATATACATATACCAGTTAATTGTTATGACAATAGAGGCTAGCATTAAGGAGAAAAATAGCTTTTTATCTTTCCAAATTGCTTTTAGATCAGCAACAAGATCTTTTCGTTGTTTGATTATAAAAATAAATAGAAATGTAAAAACGAAAGACCATATCATTCGATTAATTAAAATTTCCAGGCTATCAACATGCTCCAGCAACTTCCAATATAGTGGGAAAAATCCCCATAAGCCATATGCACTTAAAGCATATACTAAACCTTTCTGTTCTTCTGTCAAAATTTGCACCTTCTTATGTGAATACGTAAATATATTCCAATTATAGTGTTAGAATTTGTGTAAGTAAATGTATTTTTTTATTTCTCGTCATAACCCTTTGTATCAGTTTATATTCTAAATAAAGCTATATGTTGTATTTTACCGTATGTTTTAGTGTAAATGAAAAATCGCTATCAATTATTTGAAAGTAATTGATAGCGATTCATTTTAAGTAGTTACCTTTAATACTGTTTTTATTTTTTGAATAACTCCCCCGCTGCTGTATGTTAATACACTTCGCTTATAGAAGGATAAACTTAATACGTATAAAATCACTACTGATATAATGAGTACCGCTAGTGAAAGTATCGGTTCAATAGGTGATAAATCTGTCGCCCCAATTCTCATAGGCATTACCATACCAGAAGTGAGTGGAATATATGAGAATATCTTTATTAATATTGTATCTGGATTTGCTACTCCTGATATCATGACATAAAAGCCTACCAATAAAATCATTATTGCTGGTGTCATAACCTGAGAAGCTTCTTCTACTTTTGAAACAAGGGATCCAAATAATGCACCAAGAATTAAGAATAATATAACGGTAAAGAAAATAAATACAACAACATAAATGATATAGGATAAGGCAAGCCCACTTGCGATATTTCCAATTCCTATATCTGTTGCAGGAGTTATATTAGATTTAAGGCCAATCAATGCAATTAGTGCGCCGACGATAATGGCAAATTGTGTAAGAGCGATTAAAAATACACCTAGTAACTTTGATTGAAAATGTGTACTTGGTTTAACGCTTACTAACAACATTTCAAGCGCACGAGAACCTTTTTCAGAAGCAACATCTGTAGTAATCATAGATAAATAAGATGTAATAAAGAAGTAAATAACAATTCCTACGATGTAAGATACCCACATTCCTGATTGTTTTTCGCCTTCACTTTTCCCATTTACTTCTTCATTTAAATTAGTTGTTGTAATAATCGGCTGACTATTTAATATACGTTCAGCGTCTTCACTTGATAAGTTTAGAGACTGAATACCAAATATTTTTGCAGCATATTCAACATGTGAATTAATAGTTGACTGGTCATTTAATTGCAATGGATTGTATGTGACTATGTCTGCTTTCAAATTGTTCTCTGATTCTGAAAGTACTACAACTGCATCTAATTGATTTTGTTCTAAGCCATTATGAAGTTCTTCTATTGGTTGCTCGGAAATCGAATATTGAATATCTTCACTGGATACAAAAATGGAGCTCATATCTAATTCTGTTTCATTAACTAATGTAACGTCAATGGGTTCATCCTTAAAGAAAAAGTTTGAAATTTCACTCCAGTATAATACGATTGCCATAATTGCAATATACATCAACGTAAGTGAGATAAAAGATTTAGAACTTAACTTCTGTTTATATAGTTGCTTTATGAGTATCATTAGTTTATTCATGTTCTCCACCTACCTTATCTTTAAAAATTTCATCTAAAGATAAATAATCTAGGCTAAACTTTTCAATATAGCTTCCATTTGAAACAATATCAAAGATAGGTTTTGCAAAGGATTCATCTTCTAAGCTTATAACATATTCATCCCGTTCTTTTTTTATTTCCTTTATACCTTTAAGTTTTGATAGATGCTGTTGATCTACACTTGTACGGATCGTTAATTTGGTTTTCCCATATTGTTTTTTCAAATCAATTAGACTTCCTGAAAATAGTGAAACACCTCGTTTTAATAAACATAAATGATCACATAATTCCTCTACATTATCCATTTGATGACTTGAAAATAGAATGGTCATTCCTTGATTTTTAAGTAATAATATAGCGTCCTTTAATAAATCTCGATTAACTGGATCCAGTCCACTAAAAGGTTCATCTAGGATCAAAAATTTGGGTTTATGAATAAAGCTTGCTATAAGCTGGACTTTTTGTTGATTACCTTTTGATAAGGTTTCCGCTTTCTCATGTCGCTTATCCTCTAAATCAAAACGTGAAATCCAAAAATCAATTTCCTTTTTAATTTCATCTTTTTTCATTCCCCTTAATTCACCAAATAAATAAAGCTGTTCTTCTACTTTCATTCGAGGAAATATTCCCCGTTCTTCTGGTAGATAACCTAAATAATCTCGGTTAATTTTATTAATTGGCTTTCCAGCCCAAGTAATTACTCCTGATGTTGGTTCCTGTAAATCTAAAATCATTCGAAATGTAGTTGTTTTACCAGCTCCATTTTGACCAATTAATCCAAAAATTTCTCCTTCTCCAATACTAAAATTCAAGTCATTAACTGCTGTGAAATCTTTATATTTCTTTATTACATGTTCAAGCTTAAGCGTCATTTGAAACTCCTTTCTAGTCATTAAAAATTTCTAGTTGTTCTTTTAATTTTCTTCGTTTTTTTAAAACGCGGTAAAGCGGTATTCCGATGATTGATGCTGCGAATAAATTGAAAAACCCTACTATTCTAGTTGAATTAAAAGCTCCATCAAAAATATCGGTGACGTTTAAAGTACCCATAGCCAGGTTTAACATAAATAGAAATAAAAACAAATAATAGATGCGATTTATATAGTTTAGTTTCGATGAAGTGTCTGTATACAATTCAAAATCACCTTCAGAGGACCTTTTGCGGAAATATGCCCAGGTAGAATCTTTTGAAACAAGTTCCACTCCAGTTGATTCTAAAAATGCAATATATTCCTTACTGTCATTTTTTTCATTTATCCCATTTAACAGTTCATTTCGATAAATATATTGGCCAGGTTCACCTTTTTCAAATTTAAAATAACCAAAACCAAATTTTTTTAAATGCCAGCCAGCTTTACTCATTTCATTTACCCATCGTTCTTCTTTTTCAAAATCAATAAAGAAACGAATTTTTAATAATTTATCATTCATTTCGAGCTCCTCCTGTTATACGGATACCATTCTCAAAAAGTTCCTTTAATCGAGAAATTTCATATTCAATAATTTTTTTCCCTTCATCAGTAATGATGTATTCCTTTTTACGACCATCATCATCAATAGGTCTAATCCATCCTTTTTCTAAAAGTGATTTAATAGCACCATAAATAGTTCCTGCTCCTAAATTTACTCTGTTATTCGTCAATTGCTGTGTTAACTGTATAATTCCATAACCATGGCGAGGTTCATATAAAGAAAGCAATATATAATAAAGGCCTTCAGTTAATGGTGGATATTGTTGTGACATATAATTTCCCCTTTTACATCGTCAATCGATATATCGTCAATCGATATATCGTCAATCGACATATCGTCAGTTGATATATCGTCAGTCGATATATATAATATATCAGCCGTCGATATAGTCGTCAATATTTTATGCATAAAAAATACCACCCCTAATAATGGGATGGTTGTTTTATCATATTTTTATCTTGTTTTGTTTTCTGCGATCAATGTACTGATCCCTAAAAAATCACTCGTTGTTAAAGAGCTGTTATTTAATTTTTCAAGCCAAATGGGTTGAATGATTTTATCTTCTATTCCCATTTCTAGTACTTGTTTAATTATCTCTTTATTCGTCAGTATTTCTTGTAATCTTGCTACTAAAGTAGGACCTGTAAAGTTTTCTAATGGTAATGTACCTTTTAGAGCTGTAATTAAATCAGTTGAATTAGATTCCTGTTTAAATTGCTGAGCAGCTATACCTTGTATTGAAGCATGACCTGGTTGAACATATTGAATTAATTCATTTGTTATCGCAATACAAATTTCATCAAAGTATTTTCGGTATAACAATACATCTACCGTTGAGTTTACAAAGCAGAGTTCAATTAAGATCGACGGTTTATTAGTATTATTTAAAAAAGCTAAGTTTGTACGTTTTTTCCCTCCGCGATTTCGTAAACCACTTGCATTTGATATCGCTTTACTTACCTGAGTTGCAAATGGTTTCATTTTGTCACTAACATAGAGTACTTCAGTACCAATATTTGTGTCATGTCGGCCACTTGTTGAGTTGAAATGAATGCTAACATCTAATTTTCGAGTTGATTTGTTATGTTCAGTAACTAAGTAGTCTAAGTTCTCAATTAGAGAATCTGAAGTATTATCTTCAATATGTGTTACACCAATATTTGCATTTTTTAATAATTGAACGATACGACTTACGACTTTTCTTGCTTCAATTACTTCATCAATAATGTCTTTAGCACCTGAACCTGGAGCATAATGACCTGGACTAATTGTAATAATACTCATCATTGTCACCTCCAATCGATAAAAAATAGATAGTTTTGTGAAATCACCCATCATTTAAGTCGTGTCTATTTCTATAGTACGTTTAAAAACCTAAAGTACACGGGCGAACATTACATTCATACTATTTTTGATGTGATTATCAATAGACTATTGTTCTTCATTCATTTACCCAAAGATAGATGATTCAATTATATAAATAGTCTTAAATCTCTTCTATTGAGACAAATTATTGTAAATATTAAGTTGTAAGTGAAGAGCTTCGCCTCTTATTTTTCATCAAAAAAAGAGCTAATTATCAATTAGCCCTTTTTTAATACCTATTTAATTTTTTAATCATATAAATTAACAGCATTGTTAGGATTACAAAAATGAGTAGTACAATTAAAAAAGTGATAAATCGTTCTTGATTTGAACCATCTGAAAACATAACTGGTCCCAATCCAAAAAACGTAATACCTATAAATAGAACGAAAAAAACAACATATATGAACCACCTCATTGTGCAAATCCTCCTTCAATGTAGTTTATCGGATTTACAAGAAAGTGATACTATTTAATTGTAAAAATTTGTTTAATCTCGAATTATTTTAAATGTACCAATGCCTTTAGCGAGAATTTGCCCATCCTTTGTAAATACTTCTCCTTCGACTGTAGCAATACGGTAGCCTAATTGGATAATCTTTCCCTTTGCATAAATCGTTCCAGAATTTGATGGTGCCAAATAATTAATATTTAAATTAATCGTAGCACAACGGGTTTTTGTTTTGGCTCTTAAGCACATAGATAAAACCTGATCAATCATTGCCGCATGTACTCCACCATGAAGCGTTTCATTTACATTTAATAGATGGTCTTGAATAGTTAGTTTTAGTAGTACCTCGTCTTCTTCAAATCTTTCAATCTCAAACCCGATAAATTGGAAATATGGCATTTGTTCAAAGCTTTGTTTTACTTCGCTTATTGGTATCATGTTTACATTTCCTCCCCATTATCCTTTCACTTTCGCCTCAAGTGATAAGAAATCATCATTAAATTACAGCTCCTACTCCTACTTTAACATAGTGAAGCTTCTCATCTTTCGTTATTTATATTTAAAGAGATTGTTCAGCTTTATAAAATCATTGAAATAATCGGTTGAAAAGCAAGGATAGGCATAAATCTTACAAACTAAAACATCTATGCTCTTTACTGACTAAAATTGGGTATTCAACTATCATTCTTTTTAATCATTTTGTATTTTCTCATAAAAATTACCTTCAAAATAGGTATCTATCTAGTTTAGGCTATTGAAATATGAATAGATTAATTATGTAAACAATTCTATTACGAAGGAGGTCGTGAAAATGTTTAATAGACGAAATTGTGGTCCATCAAGAAGACCAATCCATTGTCCACCAAACGTATTACCAACTCAAGTTGCACCAGCTAGAGTTTCACCAACTCAGGAAGTGGTAAGGACTAATGTCATTAATACAGTTGTACCACATATCCACCCTGTTCATATCAGAACAGTGAACCGTCATGTAACTCATAACCAACATTTCTTCCCGCAAACTCAATCTGTGGAGAATGTATTCTCTGAAAATTCGAGAAACTGTGGTTCGCCAGAAAATCCAAACCCAGGTTGCTTCCCAATTAGTAGAAACAGATTCTTCGGTTTTTAATATATAATAAATGTCAACAATGTTAAAAATCAATGGGCGACTCCTTATTAGGAGTCGCCCAAAACTTTTGATTTTACATACTTTTTAACTTTTCATATTCGAGTTGCAGTTTTTCGATTCGCTTTCTTCCCTCTTCGCGATTACGAATCGTCTCAGCCTGAATTTGTTTTGTCTCTTCAATTCCAGACATTATCGTTTGCCAAGTAGTTTCAATCGTTTCGATTTTAATGCTTGGTTGACCTGCCGCACGTGCGATGTTCACGCTGTTTTGTCTAATATTTTCAGCATTTTTAATAAGCATTTCATTTGTTCGATTATCTAATTCAATCATAGAATCAGAAACTAATTTTTGTCGTTTTAATGTAACTGCATGTATGATTCCTTGTTTAAAAATTGGAATTGTTGTAACGAAAGCTGAATTAATTTTTGCGATCAAATGATTATTTCCTTGTTGCATCAAACGAATTTGAGGTGCCGATTGGAATGAAACCTGCTGTGCCATTTCAAGATCAAATCTACGTTGTTCGAGTAATTCAATTGCACGTCGAAGTGATTCTAGTTCCATAATCGCTTCTTGATCACCTTCATTAGCACGTGCTTCTAATGTTGTTAAATTAGGTCGTAATTTTTCGACTTTCACCTCGATTGCGGCAATATGTTCACTTAAAGATTGGAAGTATTCTAAGTTTTGATCGTACATTTGTTCAAGCTCTACAGTATTTTGCTTCATTTCAATTTCGTATTTTTGAATCTCGTTGTATATCGCATCAATTTCTTTATTCATTGTATCGTATTTCGATAAAATCTTTTGTAGTTGCTCTTTTCCTCTGCTGAACATTTTAGAGAAAAATCCTTTTTTCTCCACTTTAAAATCCTTTGGATCAAAACGGTCCATAATTTTGTTTAAATTATTTATAAGAGCACTTGATTTCTCTAGTTTGCTTGTTCGTATTGTTGAAAGCATTCGGTCTGAAAACTTAGAGATTTCGGTAGCTGTATCTTTTCCAAACTCTAAGATGGCGATTTGATTGTTTACGTCTATTTTTTCAGCTAACGATTGGACGTGTGGCTCTTCTTTTAGTGCTAATTGACGTTTTTTTATTTGGGACAATTCTTCTTGTGATACAAGCTGCTTAGTCTGTATCTCATTAGGCGTTATGTTCTCCATTTTTAAAACATTTGTTGTAGTACTTTCTGTTTTCTTTGTGTCCAAATCTTCGAATAACGAGTTTTTTATCTCAGACATTATCGAATCCTCCGTTCATAGGCAGTAAATAATAAAATATTTCTCCCTGGGTAACTTTTCTATATGAACATTCTATACGAAAAGGTATTTAACAAAACATACGATTTTAGGAAAGAAAAGTTTCATTTAATAGTTCTATTATGAAAAAAATCCTGCTAAAAATGCAGGATTCATAACTTATAGTGCTCCACCAGAGCCACCGTCAATATTTACAGAAGTACCCGTTACGTATGATGCAGCATCAGAAACTAGGAATGTAATCACATTGGCAGCCTCTTCTGTTTCACCAATACGGCCTAATGGTATAGATTTCCCAACTTCTTTTGAATATTCTTCCCAAGTAATATTAGGCATCGTTTCTTTCCACTTGTTTTCAATTTGACGACTTCTAATTAATCCAATACATACAGCATTTACACGGATATTATATTTACCGAGATCCTTACTCATCGCCTTTGTTAGTGCTAGTCCAGCTGATCGACTTACTGTTGTTGGTAAACTAGATGCTGGAGGTGTTTTAGCAAGAATAGCCGATAAGTTTAAAATGGCTCCTCCATTTTGTTCTTTTAAGTACGGCAATGCATATTTTGAACAATTGATTGCTCCAAATAATTTTAAGTCAAGATCTGATCTCCATAAATCTGTATCAACTTCCTCAAAAGGATTTGCAGAAGATGTACCAGCATTGTTCACAAGAATATTTAGCTTTCCATAATGCTTAACTGTTGCCTCTATTAAAGATTTACAGTCCTCTTCCTTTGATACATCTGCAGAAAAAGTAAATACCTCAACACCGGTTTGTTCTTTAATAAATGCCTTCGCCTCATTTAATGATGCTTCATTTCGGGCTGCAATTGTAACTTTAGCCCCCTCTTTCGTTAATTGAAGAGCAGTATATAAACCAATTCCTTTACTTGCTCCAGTTACAATTGCTACTTTTTCTTTTAAACCTAAATCCATTTTCCCATCCTCCTAATATTCCCTTTAATAACTATTATTATATATAATTTTAAAAGATTTGTGGGAATTTTTTGATTATTTATATTTATAGTACTAAGATAGATAACTATAGCTGTTTTTATAATTTAGAGCGTTAAATTCTTCGAATCTGTTAAACATGTAAAAGAGCTCTAAAGATTTAATCTTTAGAGCCCTTTTTTTAGAAAATATCTCTTATTAGAATTAGAATGAAAGTCTATTACCATAGTGTGCGCCAACAATAATTAATAAAATGAATAATACGACGATTAGAACAAAAGCAGATCCGTTAGATCCACCAGAACCGCCGCCCCAGTATTCGCCGCCAACGTCACTACCGCCGCAAAAATTACTGTATCCCATTTTCCTACCTCCTTCAATTCGATATAATCTATATGAGATTGGGAATTTTGTAATGGATAAACATGTAATATATTAACATTTATATTGCTTAAATCCATTACTAATATAGTAAATGCGATACATAATTATTGTTACGTGACATTTGTTTAGAATTACAGACTTTTTATTTTTCAAGCTGAAATTCATATTTGGTATCAAATTCAAATAGTCCATTTTTAAAGGTTCTTTCCACAAAGAAAACATGATTATCATAAGTAATTAAGAGTACTGTTGAAGAGCGTGTACCGTAGTGGGGCATTTGTATAAACATGGGTGATAATTCACTTTCTAAAGTGATTCCCACACCAGTGTCAGGTAATTCCTCTACTGATGCCTTAGTTCGATTATTTACAAGATTAAATAATTCATAAATATCTAAATCATCCTCTTGATGTTGTGCCACATAATTTTTTAATAATGCTTTTCCTTTTTTAACTTTTGGCCATGGTGTGTTTAATGAACTATTACTCAAACTGTGTGTACCTGGTTGAATGTTGCTTGTTTCATTTAAAATATTATTATAATGATGAAGCTCTTCACCATCGCTGATGATTACATTGTATCCACCAAATAAATCTCTCGTAACTTTTAATTCTTCGATAAAATCAGAAGGTGCGATATTTCTTGTTAGAAAGGCTTTCACAATATCGCCCCGAGATTTAGGGGCTACAGGTAAATTCGGATCACGGTAGTTTGTTAATGCTGCAAATCTTCCTTGCTTTGTTACGCCAAGCCATGTCCCCATTTGTTTTAAATCACGACCTGCCAACAAATTAGGCTCAGTTTTCCAAAAATGAGCTGCCTCAGTTGGTCTTTCATATTCTTCATCACGGTTTGCAACAACGATTAATTTATATTTTGGATGATCTTTATAATGAAAATTAATTAAGCACATAAGTTCTCCTTTATCGTAATTTATTTCTTCTCTTCTATTTTATTGATTAATTCTCTTAAGATTTCATTATTTTCTCTAAGTGCAGAAACTACACTAATCATAAACCATAGAACAATTAATACTGGAACAATGTAAAACAACATGGAAATTAAAATAAACATTCCTAATCCCTCCCGCTAAGTTCGTTATCTCCTATTACTATTTTATACCAATTCTATTAACTATACGTCTATTAATTAAAGATTATTATCTAATAACCTCGCTTATAGATATACTTCTTTCCATATGTAGATTTTTTTATTTATTTGTATTTTTGGAAACTTATTTTGACGATAATCGTATAGTAAGTATCTTAAAATTTTGGGGGGAGTTATATGTTAGTAACTACTACTAGTTCAATTGATGGGAAACGAATTGAAACTTATCACGGGATCGTAACTGGTGAAGCAATCATGGGGGCAAATGTTGTACGAGATCTTTTTGCATCCGTAACAGATATTATTGGGGGACGTAGCTCTGCTTATGAAAACAAACTATCTGAAGGGAGACGCCTCGCTTTACAAGAAATGGAGGATGCGGCTAGTCGACTTGGTGCGAATGCTATTATAGGTGTTGATTTAGATTTTGAAACTCTTCGCGATGGAATGATGATGTGTGTTGCAACTGGTACAGCTGTTACATATCGTGACTAAATTCAACTATATTTAATCGAAAAAGGTGAAGAAAAACAATTAGTTTTTCCTCACCTTTTTTGTAGGCCATAAAGTAATTTTTATAAATTAAAAGCCTTCAAACATTTGTTCTACTTCTTCAGAATTTCCTAGAACCGCTTCCATTAAGTTTGCATCTGAGATAATTTTGAAGTTACCCTCTTTATCCTTTTCAAGATTCAACTTAACTTCACGAGTCACGGTTTCAACATCCTCAGCAGTAAGAGTATTTGTCAGAATTTCAACTGATTTAGCTTCCATTTGTTTGTTATACTCTTCCTCTGAACCTTCATTCATTGCTAATTCGAAGGCAGCATTAAAGATTCCCTCCATTGCAGTACCCATAGCAACAGCAAAGTCAATTGAAGTAATTTCAACATTAACTTCAGCATTATTATCGTCAATAACGTTTTCTTCTGGTGATTTGAAATCATATTTATTGCTAATCCCTTTTAAAAGGGCTTTTACTGTTTCATCTGACTCTTCTTCATAAATGCTATTAAAGTCAAATTCTTCAGATACATTTTCAGAGTGAACATAAGTGCCAGCTTTTTCAAAATCGCCAGCTTTAATCGCAGTTAAAAACTCAGATACAACATCTGCTGGTTTTGCAGCTCCTTGTCCTCCGCAAGCAGTTAAAACTAAAGCTGTAAGTCCAAGCGCGAATAGACTAATTAATTTTTTCATCATTATCCTCCAATAATATAAAAAGTACCTTTCCAGTGTAACATAAATAATAATTAAATATAATAACAATAATTTCATATTTAGTTATCTACTGAAAATGGAGGATTGCTTTAGTTATATTTTAATTATCATCTTTTGAAAAGAAAATTCTATCCAATTGAATGATGATTAAGGGTACAATAGACAAACCATATACTAATAGCAATTGTAAACGCGTTAATGCAGCTACTTCAAATAAACCTAAAATTAATACTGTATTTAATAAAGTGAAACCAATAAGAAAAGCAATCCAGACTGTTAAGTTCGAGAACAGTCCTATTTTAAAAATCGAATCATCGGAACGACAGTTAAATCCATGGAATAATCTTGCTAAACATAAAGTAGCAAAGGCCATAGTGCTTGCAACGATTGTATCTCCAGTTGATAAACCAATTTGGAAAGCGATAATAGTTACTGCTGCAATAATTAACCCTTCAAATCCAACCTGCGATGCAAACTTTTTATTTAATAAAGGCTCATGAATATTTCTTGGCTTTTCATTCATTAGCTTTTTATTGTGCGGTTCTAAACCAATTGCAATTGCAGGCAAGCTATCAGTTAATAGGTTGATAAATAATAAATGTACAGGTGCAAATGGAGCTGGTAATGCAAAAAGTGTTGCATATAAAACAACTAAAATTGCTCCTGTATTTCCAGATAGTAAAAACTTAATTGCATTTTTTATATTTGCATAAAGACTTCGTCCATTGGAAATGGCTTTAACTATTGTTGAGAAATTGTCATCTGTTAAAATCATTGAGGAGGCTTCCTTAGCAACTTCAGTACCTGTAATTCCCATGGCTACTCCAATATCTGCTTGTTTTAATGCTGGACCGTCATTTACGCCATCTCCTGTCATAGCGACGACAATACCTTTTTGCTGCCATGCTTTTACAATACGAATTTTATGCTCTGGAGAAACACGTGCAAAAACAGAGATGTTTTGAATTTTATCTCTTAATTCTTTATCTGTTAAAAGATCGATTTCTTTTCCTTCAATTGCTTCAGAAGAATCTTTTAAAATCCCTATTTTTTTTGCAATCGCTGCTGCTGTTATTTTATGATCTCCTGTAATCATGACTGGTTTAATCCCTGCTTTAATACAATCTTCTACTGCCTGCTTCGATTCTTCACGAGGAGGGTCCATCATCGCTGCTAATCCGACAAATGTATAGTCCTTCTCATCGTTTTCATTTACTTTAGTTGAATTCACTTCTTTATATACAAATGCTAAAACTCGTAAGCCTTCATTTGAAAAATTTTCATTTATTTGTTTTATTGCTTCTAATTGTTGATTAGTAATGTTTTTAATACCTTGGGAAGTTTCAATTTTCACAATACGGGAAAGAAGAACATCTACAGCTCCTTTTGTGATCATGATATATTTATTACCAATTCGATTCACCGTACTCATTAATTTACGAGTTGAATCAAAGGGTACTTCTCCAAGTCTCCTATATTGATCTCTTAAATGGCGTTCATTGACGTTGTATTGATTCCCAAACCGGACAAGTGCTACCTCTGTTGGGTCGCCTATTTCTTTATCCATAGATGTAATAGAATCATTACATAGTAGTGCCATGTTCACAAATCTATTTTGAAGTTCATCTTTTATTTGCAGTTGATCCTGTGAAATTACTTTTTCATTTAAATATAACTTTTGAACAGTCATTTGATTTTTAGTTAATGTCCCTGTTTTATCTGAACAAATTACAGAAATACTGCCAAGACTTTCAACTGCATGTAGTTTTCGAATAATTGCATTTTCCTTTGCCATCTTTTGTGTACCAAATGCCAAAACTATTGTAACAATGGAACTTAATGCTTCAGGTATTGCTGCAACTGCAAGAGATACTGCAAACATAAATGAATCGACCATTTCGCGACCACGCAAAATATCTAAACCAAAAATAATGATACAAATGATAATAATCCCGATTGCCAAACGTTTTCCGAACTGTTCAAGACTAACTTGAAGTGGCGTTTTCTTCTCCTTCGCGTTTTCTAATAAATTAGCAATCTTCCCAATTTCAGTATTCATACCAATCGAAGTTATAATCGCTTTTCCTCGACCGTTTGTTACAAAGCAGCCAGAAAAGACCATATTTTTCTTATCGCCAAGTGCTACATCTTCTTCATTAATAACATTAGCCATCTTTTCAATTGGTAATGATTCACCTGTTAAAGAACTTTCGTTGATTTGCAAACTATAGCTCTCTATTATTCGACCGTCTGCACAAACATAGTCACCAGCATCTAATATAACAATATCGCCCACAACGACTTCTTTTGAAGGGATTTCTACGACTTGTCCATCCCTAAGAACTCTAGCTATTGGGGCGGCCATATCTTTCAAACTATCTAACGATTTTTCTGCTTTTATTTGTTGAACAGTACCAAGGAAGGCATTTAATATTACGACTACTAATATTACAATCGAGCTTTGTACTTCACCTAAAAATACGGAGATAATTGCGGCAACCATTAAAATAATGACTAAAAAGTCCGTAAACTGTTCAAGGAAAATTTGTAAAACACTTTTTCTTTTTCCTTCCTTTAACTCATTATATCCGTATTCTTTTTGTCTTCTTTTAACTTCAAACTCCGTTAATCCATGCTGTGTTACTTCAAGTTCATTCAACACTTTTTGGATAGGTTCACGGTAATAATCTGTCGCATTCATTAAAATAATCCCCCATATTCTAGTAATTCGTTTTCTTTGATCATTGGCAAATTACACAAAACAATATTTCGTTCATACCTTGCATTCAGTTAAAATCACTTACTTAAACTATTTTTCATTACGAATAAACTTTTCATTTAATAAATACATGGTAGTGAAAACACTATAAATTATATGTACGAGATATTGAAATATGATAGAAATTTAATAACGATGAATTAGCCTTATTATTTTTATTGATATTTGCAGCAAACCAGTAAAATATAGCTCTCTTTATAGAATTAACTAGTACTTCAAATACTTTTCTTAATCAAAAAATGAGAAAAACTATAATTCAATAACTTTCTAAAATCAAAAAGCGTTAATCCATTTTTTGAATCAACGCTTACATAAGAAAATAAATTATTTAATATTCAAATTTTAAATATACCAATTAAAATTAATGCAAGTCCTGGTAAGAAGGTGAGTTTTTTAACCCATGTCATGTTTTTAAAAATTAACCCAATATTGATGCCAGCAATGACAAAGATTACACTAGATACAGTGACAACGATTGAAAATAATATAGGTGGTAAATCGATCAATGCTGCCCCAATTCCAGCTCCAAATGAGTCCAATGACAGTGCTAAACCTAAAAATAAGGCTTCTAAAGTTCCAATCCTTCCAGAGCGATCAAAATCTGCTTCTGTAGGTTTTTTTAATATTTTAATGATGAGTCCCAATCTTTTGATCTCTAAATCGATAATTTTAATAGTACCTTTTCCCTTTTCTGAAGTATCCTGTGAAGTAATGAACTGGTAAATTACCCAAATACCAATGGCAATAAGTATAATTCCTCCCACAGTTTCTGCAGCTTCATAGGAAATAAACAATTCAATTATCGAACCAATTCCCATAGCAGCTAGCAAAACCAGGAACGTACATGTAAAGATGATGAAAAAGGATTTAAAAGGTATGGTAACTTTACGCATTCCGTAGGTTAACCCTACAGTGAAACTATCTAAACTTACTGCGATTCCTAGTAACAGTAATGAAAGTAAGTCACTCATTTTTTTACTCCTCTCAGTACATACTCCCCCCTATCCTATGAAGCTATTTTGTAAAGTGATCATTTCAAACTTTTATTATTTAATTTCACTTTATTCACGTACATTGAAAAAGGAAGGAGCTAAACGCCCCTCCCTACTAATAGCTAAAACATTAACTACTTCCATTCGAAATTACGCTTTTTGTAGTACACTAAAGTTTTAGGCTATACTTTTTTGTATTTTTCTATTTTGTACAAAGTTTAAAACAAAGATAATTAATACAATTACCGTACCAATAATATCTGTAATTGGCTCAGGTATTAACATCATTAGTGCTCCAACAGCAAGTATAATCCGAAGTATTGAATTTATATGTGTTGCGAAATATCCTTCAATTGCTGCTCCAATACCTATAACACCAATGATTGAAGTAATCGCAACAACAAGAATATCTAAAATGGATGCAAATGGGAAGTCCACAGCATTCATTGGAAGTCCTGTTGGATCAATCAATAATAAAGAAGGTTCATAGACAAATAGATAAGGGACGATGAAACCTGCTAACGCTAATCGAACTGAGGCGAATCCTGTTCTCATTGGATCTCCACCAGAAAGTCCAGCTGCTGCAAAAGATGCAAGAGCAACAGGAGGAGTAATGTTTGCAAAGATTCCGAAATAGAATACAAACATATGTGCTACTAAAATCGGCACACCGAATTCTGCAAGAGTTGGTGCAACCATCGTAGCCGTAATAATATAAGCTGGTATAGATGGTAATCCCATACCAAGAATAATCGAAGCTATCATCGTTAAGAATAAGGTTAAGAATAAAGATCCGGCACCTAAGTGGGTAATAGCGCTAGTTAATGTAGATCCAAAGCTTGTTAAGTTAACTACACCAATAATAATCCCTACAACACCACAGGCAACAATCGTTGATAAGGATTGTCTTGCACCATCTTCAAGTGCTGATAATATATCCTTGAAATTCATTCTAGTATTCTTCTTAAATGCGGCAACAATTATTGTTAATACTATCGTATAAATTGCAGAAAATGCTACAGGTACACCAGATCCTAAGAAGAAGATAAGACCGATTAAAGGAAGTAATAAATGTCCTCCTTCTTTAAATACTTCTTTTACTCGTGGAAGATCTGGTTTTGGAATACCTTTTAAATTTGAGCGTCCTGCGCGGAAGTGTACTTGCATTATAACACCTAAGAAAAATAAAATTGCTGGAAGTACAGCTCCGAGTGCAATCGTGCCATAGGAAATACCTGTTGTTTCAGCCATAATGAAGGCGCTCGCCCCCATTACTGGAGGTAATATTTGCCCACCAATAGATGCACTAGATTCTACTGCACCAGCAAAGTTTTTATCATAGCCAATTTTTTTCATCAAAGGAATGGTAAATGCGCCAGTACCAACTACGTTAGCTACAGCAGAACCATTGATACTTCCCATGAAGGCACTAGAAATAACAGCAACTTTTGCTGGTCCACCTTGCTGATGTCCTGCAAGTGCTAGTGCCAAATCATTAAAGAATTTCCCCATGCCCGATTTAGCCAAAAATGCTCCGAACAAAATAAATAGGAAAATATACTGTACAGAAGCCCCAATTGCAGTTGAGAATAACCCTTCTGTTTTTAAATATAATTGCCCAAAAATATCACCTAAATCAAATTGACGTGTCATAAGCATATTCGGAAGCCATGAAGCATGACTAAAGAATGGATATATTAAGAAGACAAGTGCAAGTATAGGTAAAATCCAACCTGTAACCCGTCTTGCACATTCGAATACTAATGCAACTGTTACAATTGCAACAATAATATCGACTGTATTTGGAATACCGCCCCTTTCAGTCATAAGCGCTTGATATTCCATAAATAAATAACCGCAGGATAAAATACATAGGCCAAACAAAATCCAATCATAAAAAGGGATTTTAGAGCGATCTTGCTTTTTATACGTTGGATATAGTAAAAACACGATTGCTAAAGCAATTAAAAGATGTACAGCTCTTTGTAGTAAGGTTGGAATTGGATTATATGTTGTATATACATGGAATAATGAGAAAATAATACCTAATGTTGCGATTAATAATACGATTATTTTATTATTTACTTTTCTTACGTTTGAATCAGTATCGTATTTTTCAAGTACTTTTTGTACGCTTTCTTCAGAAATCTCTTCCACAAGGACTTTTTTTGTTTCCGACTCATTTACAACCTTCATAACATCCCTCCTGATAATAATTGCCAAATGTTGATAAATTCATTTGTGATATGTACGACGTCATAATCACTTGCAAAAGTATACAAAGGTATTTCACGATCATCGGTAATAATCGTCGTTTTCACATTTTCAGATACAGTTAAATTAAGCTCAGGGTATTGAAGGTTAATATCCATTTTTACAAAACCATCAACCAATTCAGTGTTTTGAGCATTACTTGGTACACCTGCTCCAAAGGTTTTAAAATATGTTTCAGATAATAACAATTCATTTCCAGTTCGTTCATAATTTTCAATCCATTCTTCTTTTTCAACTGAATGGATCCATTTAAGCTGAAAAGAATCTCCTAGCAAGAAATATGAACGATCTTTAAATTCAAACTCAAAAACGGGAATTCTTACAAAAAAAATGGCAAGGAGTATAAGAGCACTTATACTCCAAAACCATCTTCTTTTATTACTGTTGTTCATCAAAATAGCGCTGAGCTCCTGGGTGTACTGGAGCAATAAAGCCTTCTTGTGCATCTAATGCAGGTATTTCTTTTGCTGCTTGATGAGAATTTACCAGCTTATCAAGACTTTCAAAGAATTTTTTCGTTAATAGATATACATCATTTTCGCTCATGTCAGAACGTACAACAAGTGCATTAGGTACAGCTGCAGTTTGAATTGGTTCTTCATTTCCATAAGTTCCTGCAGGCACTTCATATGACACAAAGTATGGATGTTCTTTCGCAATCTCTTCTACGTTAGCAGGATCAATAGATACTAAAGTGATACCTAGAGTTTCAGAAAGTTCTAAAACGCTTGCATTTGGAAGACCACTTGTTAAGAAAGCGGCATCAATTGTTCCAGCATTCAATCCATCAGCGGCTTCTGCATAGCCAAGGTAATCAACTTGAATGTCATCATAAGTGATACCATGCCCTGCTAATAATGTACGTGCATTTACCTCTACACCTGAATTCTGGTCACCAACTGCCACTCGTTTTCCAACTAAGTCCTCAATTGTCTCAATTCCAGAATCTTTTTTCGCAATAATTTGTACTACGTTTGGATATAATGTAGCAACTTGTGAAACATTTTGTATTGGTTCTTTGAAGCTAACTTCACCAGCTAAAGCTTGTGATAAAGCATCACTCATGACAAATGACATTTCAATTTTGCCTTGTTCCATTAAGTTAATATTTTCAACCGAAGCACCAGTAGTTTGAGTTCTTGAGTTTACTCCAAAATCTGAAGTATAAATATCTGCAAGTGTTGTACCAAGAATGTTATATGGACCGGATGCTCCTCCCGTACCAATTGTGACGATGTTAGATTCAAGACTTTCAGTTGACGTTTCAGTAGAAGTGTCTCCTTCATTTGCCGTTGAATCCGTTCCGTTTTGAGCTGGCGCAGCAGAATCATTACAACCTACTAAAAATGCAGCTAAAACTAAAGATGAAAATAAGATCGATTTTTTCACATACATTCCCCCAATGTAATTAGAAACCGTTTACAGTTTCTCTAAAAAAATATTCAAAGAATTCCTTATATCAAAATAAAATAATAATTTCATATTATTATAAAGAATTTTTTGAATTAATTAAAATGTAAAATAATTGACTAAAAAAATCAATAGAAAATATATAAATATTTTACAAATATCGATAAAAATAGGTAAATTGGTAGAATTAAATAGTACTTACATTTAAATTACAGAATAAATTGTTTATTTTACACAAAAAAAAACGCTATCATTTGAACTGCACCCCAATTGTTAGACACATCTAACAATCGGAGGTGTAGTTTTTTTATGACTAGATTTACAAATGAACAAAAACTTGAGGCCATTAAGAGATATCAAAATGGTTCTGAAAGTACAAATGAAATCGCAAAATCCATGGCTACGTCTGATTCTGTTATTCGTAACTGGATTAAACAGTTTGAATACCATGGTTTAACTGCTTTTGAAAAATCCTATACATCTCACACGGCTCAGTTTAAAATGGACGTATTAAACTATATGAACGAAAATGGCGTCTCGCCTAACGAAGCTGCAGTAATCTTTAATATTTCTTCACCTGGATTGATTAGAAAATGGAGAATTCAATTGGCTTCTGTGGGAGTGGATGCGTTCGTTCCAAAGATAAAGGGGCGTCCATCCATGAAAAAAGAAACGAATAAACAATCAGTACAAGCACCTGTAGAAGGTTCAAATGAAGCACTTCAAGCACGAATTAAGCAGCTTGAAATGGAAAATGAGTATTTAAAAAAGTTGAATGCCTTAGTTCAAGCAAAGGAAAAATCACCAAAGAAGACAAAGTAAAGGTCATCTATGAATTAAGGCATAAATACTCGGTGAAGGCACTTGTGGAGTTTGCAGGAATCAAACGTAGCACGTATTACGATACAGTGAAAAAGATGAATCGACCAGATCCAGATGCCGATTTAAAGGTTGAAATTCAAGCTATTTATAACGAACACGAAGGCCGTTATGGATACCGCCGTATTCGAGATGAGCTAGCCAATCGTGGGAAAAAGTTAATCACAAGAAAGTACAACGCATCATGAAAGCCTTAGGCTTAAAGTGCTTAGTTCGAATGAAAAAGTATAAATCTTATAAAGGAACCGTTGGTAAAATTGCCCCGAATATTTTAGATCGCAATTTTAAAGCTGATGCGCCAAACGAGAAGTGGGTAACGGATATAACGGAGTTTAAATTATTTGGTGAAAAGCTCTATTTATCACCTGTTTTGGATTTATTTAACGGAGAAATTATTACATATACAATTGGTTCAAGACCTACATATTCTTTAGTTTCTGAAATGATAGAGAAGGCTTTAGAGAGATTACCAGAAGAACACAAGTTACTGATGCACTCTGATCAAGGCTGGCATTATCAAATGAAGCAATATCGCCATGCCCTTGAATCTAGAGGTATTGTGCAAAGTATGTCCCGCAAAGGAAATTGTTACGACAACTCGGTAATGGAGAATTTTTTCGGGATCATGAAATCAGAATTCCTCTACTTAAAAGAATTTCAAAGTGTCGAAGATTTTAAAATGGAACTTGAAAATTATATAAATTATTACAACACGAAACGCATGAAGGCAAAATTAAAAATGAGTCCGGTGCAATACCGAACTCATTTTATCCAAGCTGCCTAATCGAAATAACCGTGTCTAACTTTTAGGGGTCACTTCAATTCGATAGCGTTTTTTGGGCCTAGAAAAGTGAAAAACTTTTTCAAATTTAGGTCTTTTACTTGTGGTAAAATTCAATTTTTTAGTACGCTCTACCAAACCAAACAGTGTGTTTCGCTTCTTTTCCACAGTTAATACAGATTTGTTTTTTCGTAGGCGGATTAAACGGAATGTTACGCGTAGTAAACTTCGTTTCTTCTTTTACATTTGTTTCACATGCATCGTCACCGCACCAACCAGCTAAAATCCATCCTGGAATTGTTTCGTTTTTCTCTGAATCAGCTAAATGTTGGTGTAATTGTTCTAATGAATCGATATGAGTATGTGAGTTTGCATCACGGAATGCTTTTGCTTTATCATATAGTCGTTTTTGCATTGTTTCTAATTCTTTTTCAATTGCTTCAACTACTGAGCCTAATTGTACAGTTACTTTTTCATCTTCATCGCGCGCTTTTAGTAATACTTGATTGTTTTCTAAATCACGTGGTCCTAATTCAATTCGAACTGGTACCCCTTTTAATTCCCATTCATTAAACTTAAATCCAGGTGATTGATCAGAATCATCAAGTCTCACACGAATACCCTTTGCCTTTAAGCTTGCAAAAATCTCGTCCAATTTTTCAATAATTGCAGGGTTCTTTTTCCATGGTCCAACTGGGATTAATACAACTTGAGTTGGTGCAATTTTTGGTGGTAGGATAAGTCCTTGTTCATCACCATGAACCATTATAACTGAACCGATTAATCTAGTTGATGTTCCCCAAGATGTTGTATGAACATGAACATGTTTATTTTCTTTATTCAAATATTTAATATCAAATGCTTCAGCAAATTTCGTGCCTAGGTAGTGAGAAGTACCAGCTTGAACAGCTTTACCGTCTTTCATCATAGCTTCGATAGAATAAGTGTCAACTGCTCCAGCAAAACGTTCTGATGGTGTTTTTTGACCATCATAAACCGGAATGGCTAAGAATCCTTCTACTACCTCTTTGTAAATATTAAGCATTTGCATTGTTTCTTTACGTGCATCTTCTTCATCAACATGTGCAGTGTGACCTTCTTGCCATAAAAATTCAGAAGTTCGGATGAATGGAAGAGTTTTCTTTTCCCAACGGAAAACGTTTGCCCATTGATTAATTAGCAATGGAAGGTCGCGATAGCTTTTTATCCAATCAGAATATAAATGACCAATCATCGTTTCAGAAGTTGGACGTAGAGCAAGACGTTCTTCTAATTGCTCCCCTGCTGCTTCTGTTACCCATGGAAGCTCTGGTGAAAATCCTTCAATATGGTCCTTTTCTTTTTGGAAAAACGACTCAGGAATTAACATTGGGAAATAAGCATTACGGTGACCTGTTTCTTTAAAACGTCGATCCATTTCACCTTGAATATGTTCCCATAATTCATAACCATCTGGCTTAAATGCAATACATCCGCGTACAGGTGTATAATCCATTAAATCTGCTTTTTGAATTGTGTCAATGTACCATTTTGAAAAATCGTTTGTTTGTTGTGACATTTGGTTTCCTCCTTATAAATGAACATAGACTTAGAAAGCCACAGAATGCTTAATAGTATTGTTTCACGATAACGTTGTAATAGCTGACGTCATATTTGCATTAAGCAGCAATACTGTTAAGTCTTTCGGGTTCTTTTCCTTTAAGGGTAAAGAATGATGACCCACTATCCTCTTGGACTAAAAAAAGCGCAGAAAACATCCTATTAAGGACGTCTTTAGCGCATAATTGACGTGGTACCACCTTAGTTCAGTTAAAATAAATTTTAACCCTCTAAACGTTTGTAACGAGAACGTACTCGGCAAGAAAAACTTGCATCTCCGTGGTAGGTTTCAATAAGAAGCGGTGATATAGCTCTCAGCAATTACTATATTTTCTGTTTCACAATTCTTATTTACTTGATCACATCATAGATTCCATATTTCTAATATAATGTATCAAATTTACGAATTAAATACAATTCTTACCTCAATTTTTACCTATATTATAGAAAATTTACCCCGATAAGAGGAATTCATTATTGTGAAAAACATTAAATCCCTCATTTTTAATAAAAAATTGAATATATATATTAATTCGTTTTCTTAAATCTATTATTTTATGATTGTAAAAATTAGTTAAAATATTCCAGTCTAATAAAAGATAAATGGGTCACATTATCACAATTCCACATCAGAAGAAATAGAAGTAACGAAGTAACTTTAGTCGTTGGCAAATTTAAAATAGTTAAAAATCAAAAGATGGTTACATCTTTGCAGTCTTTTTCTTTTTTTATACATAGCATGATGAATGAAGTACCATAATGTAACTAAAAGAAATGAAACGAGGCTGTTTTGATGAAGAAGCTTCTAATTTTATTAGCAATATGCTGTGCATTTATTACGATCTCTGCATTTACTTCCTTTAATAAGGTCAGCTCACCGATTGTACAAGATAATTCCATACCAAGCTATGCCAAATGGGGAAAAATGGCGATGGAAAAAACAAAGGAAAAATATCCGAATGCCCAAATTACCGATTATCTTCATATCGGAAGAGATGTTGGCGATTCTACCTCTATTGAGAAATTTAAATTAATCCTAAAAGAAAACAATCGAGAATTTGGTTTATTTGTTCACCTTAAATTTAATAATGAGTCTGAAAATTTAGTTGATGTAAAGTTCAGTGAGACAACCCCCTAACTCTACTATTTGACACTTATTCCATACTAACACACCCCCATGAATTAAACTTCCGCGGAGGTGTGTTATTGCTATTCTTTATTTTTTAAATCCTTCAATTCCTTTGCTAATTTTGACCAACGAAACCCCTTTTGTCTTATAAACTCTTTTATTTCTTGATAAGACATATACGATAAACGTATATGGTAATAATTAATATGCTCAATGATTGCAAAAGCGAATATTCCTAAATATAAATAACGATTTACCGCACCGTTTATAAAAAGTAACACACATATCATAAAACCAATAGCAATTAAAAAAAGATTAATATTCCGACACCATTTATAAAGTACTAAATAACCTTTCTTTAAATTAGTAAAATCTTTTCTTCTAACTTGTTGCCACTTTAAAAACCAATAAATACTCCCTTGAAGTAAAATGAATTCTAATAAAATAAATGAGTAAATGCTTGAGTTTACTATTAAGTATTCAGGTGCCCATTCCATCGTCTCTATATAAAGAACATAAACAATAGCAAATAATATAGTGGCCGTAATTTCCCCTGTAAATAAATTAAATAGTTTTTTCTCTATTTTCTTATTCATATTTAACCAGCTTTCTAAATTACCTTACTTCAGTTCCTTTTTAATTAATAAAATATTTTCTTCATGACTATAAGTAAATTCCCGCCAGTATTTATAGTGATTAATCAAATAGGTACTATCACTATTGGTTTTAATACAATATCTTAATTCTTGTATATATTTTAGAGCATCGTCTTTTCTTTTCAGAATATCTTCTTTAGAAGTGGAAATATTGCCATGACCAGGTACAAGATATTCAATTGAATGATTGGTTAATATGTTATCAACTTTTTGTAAGGTTAATTCATAATGATAACTGTTTTCGTAAATAAATGGAAACTCAATATCAGATAAATAGTCTCCTGCAATAAACAGTCCTATTGGCTCGATCACTATAAAAACTCCATCTGTCGTATGACCAGGAGCTTGATAAAAAGTAATCGTTGTACGACCAATTTTTGCAACATGTCTTTCTCGCATGATGGGTATATCTATTTGTGGAAATGTAATTGGATAAAAGCGATCGAGGTAATATTTATCATCAAAGTCTTTTATTTGTTCGAGTATTTGATGTTTATCAACTTTATTTAATAAATGGTTTCCAATTACTGTAGCATCTAGAAATGCGCCACATCCAACGACATGATCCCAATCTGAATGAGTAATGATGATATATAATGGTAAGCTTCCTCTAACTTTGTTCACGTGCTGACGGATTTCTTGTACTTCCTGTGGTAATAAATTAGGATCAACCACAATCACACAATCATTTGTTTTCACTACAACGGAAGTCGTTTTATATAGTTGACTTTCAAAGACTGTAAAATCTTCATTTTGATATTGAATCATGAACCAAACCTCTTCCCTTTTTTGCCTTTTGAAACGCTTTTTTACATCTCAAAAGATGAGGTAGTTAAACAATTAATAAACATTTAATTTAATTATATGTGTTTCTTCCTTTTGTATATTTTAACAAATTTAAATGGGACATGTAATTTATAAATATAACTCCCAATATTAATGTTTTTTCTTTTTAAAAAAATTTTACTTCCTTCCAAAATGAATATCTATTCATTTTTTGTTTATGATACCTTATATATAGTATAAAGGAGATGATATTTTGTTCTTTAAGAAAAAAGGGATCATAGGTGAGAAAAATGGTGTTTCTTACATAAATGGTGAAGTCGGATGGCACAATTTTTCGTTAAACGTTTATAGCTATCTAATTGACGGAATTTTAATAGATACCGGCGCCCACTCTTTACATAAATATTTCAAAGCATTTATTGATGAAGCGGATTTCGATCAAGTGATGATTACCCATCACCATGAAGATCATACAGGTAATGCAGCTTATATTGAAAAAACAAAAAAGGTACCTATTTATCTTAGTGATCAATCAATAGATTATTGTTCTAAAAGAGCTGATTATCCATTTTATCGAAAAGCTTTTTGGGGTAGTAGAAAACCTTTCCACGCAAAAGCAATAGCAGATACATTTATTTCGAGAACTGCCACTTGGGACGTTATTGATACACCGGGACATGCATTTGATCATAAAGCATTTTTAAATAGAGAAACTGGTCAGCTGTTTACAGGAGATTTATTTGTTCTAGAGCGTACGAGGGTTATTTTAACGGAAGAAAGTATTCCAACAATAATTCAATCATTGGAAAAGATACTAACTTATGATTTTAAAGAGGTCATTTGTCAGCATGCAGGTTTTCTTGAAAACGGACGTCATAAACTTGAGAAAAAAAGAGAATTTCTCCTTTCAATTCAGCATGATGTTCTCTTCATGTATGAAAAGGGCTTCTCAATACAGGAAATTTGTCAAATCCTATTCCCCAAAAAATATCCGATTATTAAAATATCTCGAGGTGAATGGGATTCAAAAAACATAGTTACTTCTATATTAACTGAAAGTCAGTTATCTTAATTTTTTCCATTTGGCTTCCTAAATAATTAAAGAGGACAACTCTAATTTGATTCGAGTGATCCTCTTTAATTTTAATGTTTGAAAGAATGTACATATTTTTCAAGCTCTTTTGAAAGCTTTGTTGAATCATTTGAACCATCTGCTATATCTTGAATACTTGCAGAAGATTCATCAACAGCGGCTGATATATTTCTCATTGTATTTTCAACCTCATAAATCGATTCTGTTAATCTTGTATCATTTCAAAATACTTTGAGATGTAACGGTTTCTTAAGATAATAAGGTTGAAATGGACTTAATTTCTTCTACCGTATTGGTTACTGCTGAAGATATATTGTGCAACGCTTCAGCTGTCTGTACGAAAAAAGAAGAATCTTTAGCAATATAAGACCATTTTTCAACGTTTATTTGCCAGATTGATCATAAAAAAGATTTAAAAATATATATTATTCCATTATTTTTTCAAACAATGCATGGCAGCTTCAGCTTCATACCATGGTACAACATACCCCTTCCCTTTTGTACAAAAGATACTTGAAGATGTGTATTCGGAGTCTGCGTTTTTGTCATACCCAATCTCTGCAAGTACAGCTTCAGTGTTATGACAAATGTCGTACCCATGAAATTGGAGGGAAATAGTTCCTCTTCCACTGGTATAGGCTGCAAATGTTACACTATAGTTCATAAATGTAGCAACCGGAACTGTACCTTCAATAATAACGTAATCTTCAGAAATAATAGGTGTCTCATATTTGCCAAATGCACCCTGTATATCGTTCATAATACGGCCAATATGATCTTTAGGAGCTTTTATTTTAAAATGGTAATATGGTTCTAGTAATACATTAACAGCCTGTTCAAGACCTTGTCTGATTGCACGAAACGTGGCTTCACGAAAATCGCCACCTTCTGTATGTTTGTTATGTGCTCTGCCTATTAAAAGTGTAAATTTAATATCTGTTAATGGATAACCCGTCAGAAGACCGTTGTGATCTCTTTCAAAAATATGCTGTTCAATTAATCTTTGATGACCGGTAGATAAATGATTTGTATGACAGTGGTTTTCAAAAATTATTCCACTCCCTCTTGGTTGTGGTTCCATTTTTAAATGAACTTCAGCGTAATGTTTTAATGGCTCAAAATGTCCGTAGCCAATAACTGATGACTGAATGGTTTCTTTATATAGAATTTTTGGATTTTCAAAATGAACGTCGATTCCAAAGCGTGAATGTGCAACTTCTGTTAAAACTTCTAATTGAATAACACCCATAATATGAACATTTATTTCTTGAAATTTCTCATTCCATTGGACTTTTAACGTTGGCTCCTCTGCTTCTAAAATTTGAAAGTATCGTAAAACTTCCTTTATATGTTCTCTTCCGCTATAAACCACTTTTGCTTGTAATGCTGGAATGAGTTGAGTATCAACACCCTGTATCTTATTTGTACTGAATAGGTCTCCACTCTTTAACGCTGAAAAACCCTTTACTGCAAATATTTCGCCTGCCTCTACTTGTTGAACAAATTCAAACTGTGTTCCATTATAAAGGCGTAGCTCAGTAATTTTTTCTACATTATTATTAAAATGAAATTCATCTCGTACTCGTAATGTGCCTTGCAATGCTTTTATGAAAGTAAGTCGTTGCTGTTGCTCATCATGTCGAATTTTAAATACTATTCCTTTAAATGAATCTTCATTCTTGTAATTTGTTTTTGTTAGAAGTGATAATTGCTCAAAAAACTCCATGATACCAATATCTTTCAGTGCTGAGCCTGCCATACATATAAATGCTTTTTCTCTTTTAATTAAGTTTATTAATGAATCAAGAAAATTTGGTATATTAATTTTATCTTCTAAATACTTTTCGAACAAACTTTCATCTCTCTCTGCAATCCATTCTAAAATCGAATCGGGCATATTATTTTCAGAAATAATTTCATTAACAAATACCACATCTTCTGAGAGTTCGTGTTGAATGGCTTGTGTTATAGATTCTACATCGGCGCCTTCTCGATCAATTTTATTAATAAAAATAAAAGTCGGAACATGATTTTTTCTTAGTAAATTCCACACGGTTTCGGTATGACCTTCAATTCCATCAACTGCACTAACAATTAATATGGCATAGTCCATCACATTAATTGCTCTTTCCATCTCTGGAGAAAAGTCGGTATGACCAGGTGTATCGATTAATGTGTATAAATCCCCTTTAAAGTGCATTCTTCCTTGTTCAGCAAATATTGTAATACCACGTTGTTTTTCAATTATATGATTGTCTAGGTAAGCATCTTTATGATCTACACGCCCCCTTGCTCTTATACTACGTGTATGGTAAAGTAGTTGCTCCGAAAATGTAGTTTTTCCAGCATCTACATGCGCTAGCACACCAATCGTTTTATACATAATTATCCTCATTTCTAAATGTAAAACTAATAGCTTTATTGTATAACAAAAGTATCTTAATAGTATGAATAACTGTACTTGGCGATTAAATAAATATCGAGTAGAGGGAAAATAAGTTAACTAATTTTCGCCCCTCTCACAACACCGTACGTACGGATCTCGTATACGGCGTTTCAATTTATATTACAGTGTGTACTTTTAAGTAACGTTGTAGAGCAGAGGTATTCCCTCTGCTCTAGCCTTTTATTTGAAATTGCTCTTTGAACAACTTTAGATAATCCGATAAATCGATAACCTTTCCTACAGAATGTTAAGCCCTTGGCTTCTTCTTCGGGTATCCCCAATTGGATTAGTGACCTTATCTGTTTTCTTGGTACCTTCCACTGTTTCCAAATGATTACTCTTATTCTTGAGCGTAGTTTCTTATCAATTTCACGCATAGCCGTTTTCATGTTTGCAGTTCTAAAGTAATTTACCCAACCAAATATTACTTGTTTTAGTTTCAATATTCGGTAGTCTAACGGAATGCTCCAGTTTCGCTTTGTTAGTTGTCGAAGTTTCCTTTTAAATTTCTGTACTGAGATTGTATGTGGTCGAACTTGATATTTCTTGTCTTTTGAATCGTAGTAATATCCAAACCCCAGGAATTTTAAGTCTTTTGGACGAGCGATTTTACTCTTTTCTGCATTGACTATCAGCCCTAATTTCTTTTCTATAAACTTCACGACTGATTCCATCACTCTATTTGCAGCTTTCTCACTCTTCACAAAGATAAGAGCGTCATCCGCATATCTCACGAAATGGAGTCCTCTACTTTCTAGTTCCTTGTCCAGTTCATTCAACATTATGTTACTTAATAGTGGACTGAGGTTTCCTCCTTGCGGAGTTCCAATCGGTGTTTCCTCATATTTACCCTTTACCAAGACCCCACTGACCAAGTATTTTCTAATTAAAGAAATGACATCTCCATCATCGATTGTATTGGATATGATTCGCATGAGTTTATCATGGTTGACTGTGTCGAAAAATCTTTCAAGGTCAATGTCCACTATCCAATCGTATCCATCATTCAGAAATTCGAGACTTTTTATGATTGCCATCTCACAACTTCTATTTGGTCTAAAACCGTAACTGTATTCACTAAACTCTTTTTCAAATATCGGACTGAGTACTTGATGAATTGCCTGTTGAACCACCCTATCCACTACTGTTGGTATTCCCAGTTTGCGCATCTTTCCATTTTCTTTTGGGATTTCCACTCGTAAGGCAGCTTGTGGTTGGTATTTTCTAGTTCTGATGCGCTGACGTAGTTCATCCTTGTTCTCTTTCAGATACTGTTTAAGTTCATCAACCGTTATTCCATCGACCCCACTTGCACCTTTATTTCTATAGACACGTAAGTAGGCTTCATTCATATTTTGATTGCTTAGAATCTTTTCTAAAAGTTGCACACTCGTTTCTCCATTTCCTCTCACGTAGTAAGTAATACCTCCATTTTGGTTATCATTTGAGATACGCTCATACTTTCACCATTAACACATTCGGAGTCCGTCGCTTACGCATTTGTGGTGTTGAAACACTATAAATTGTTCGGCCCTTCATGACCAATGGTCATTACTATGGCTTCTGCTGACTTCTTGCGACTAACCGTTTTCGACTGTATTTTTTTATACATCCGCAAGACCTCCCAGGGTAAGACAACTATCTTTCCTCTTTTACTCGCCTGATTTACCCTACAAAGTTACGCACATCTTTTGGACTTTGACTTGTATTGGAGCCTTATCCCTTTGTAGAGCCTTGGTATCAGATTTCTGTTCGTCGAGCCAAGATTTTATTCCACGCTTCCTCCAGCCCTTATCTCACGATAAGTACCTTGCGCTTCCTTAGTGGTTGGTCGATGTGTACCCCCACAGTGGACTTTCACCACCTAGATAGTTGCCATGCCTGGCACACAATAAAAAGCATGAGCAAATAGCTCATGCTTTTAGCTGAAAACTCTTTTGTCGAGGTTTTA
Organism: Lysinibacillus sp. PLM2; assembly: GCA_023168345.1. Classification (NCBI taxonomy): domain Bacteria; kingdom Bacillati; phylum Bacillota; class Bacilli; order Caryophanales; family Bacillaceae; genus Lysinibacillus; species Lysinibacillus sp. PLM2. Next base: position 1,984,544 of record AP025689.1, read on the forward strand.
AAATTTCATCGAACCTGTTTTAGCTGCTTGAACATGCCATGAAAGAGCTTTTTCTAAGTTATGAGGTGTTTGAGCATTACCTGTTAACGAAACCGCCTCATTGTAGTAATCCCATAATTGTTGTTTGAAATCAGGATGTGCGCAATTTTCTATAATTAAAGGAACACGTTCTTTTGGAGCAAGACCACGTAAGTCTGCTACTCCTTGTTCTGTTACGATAACTTGAACATCATGCTCCGTATGATCATGGTGAGCTACCATTGGCACAATTGATGATAACTTGCCACCTTTTGCGTAGGATTTTGTTACAAAGATACTTGTACGGGAGTTACGAGTAAAGTCACCTGAACCACCGATACCGTTCATCATTTTTGTACCGCTTACATGTGTTGAATTAACATTTCCGTAAATGTCTACTTCAAGAGCAGCATTTATCGCAATTAAACCTAAACGTCGAATGACTTCAGGATGATTGGATACTTCTTGGGGACGAATGACAATTTTATCTGCATAGTTTTCAATATTTCCATACACTTTCTTTTGTAACTCTTCAGAAATCGTAATGGAAGTACATGATGCAAATGATACTTTACCAGCATCAATTAAATTGAATACAGCATCCTGCAATACTTCTGAAAATACGATTAAATCTTCGAACTCTGAATCCTTAAATCCTTCTAATACAGCATTTGCAACAGATCCAACACCTGATTGAATCGGCGCGAGTTTATTTGTTAAGCGACCTGCTTTTATTTCTGAACGGAAGAAATCTAATAAATGATTTGCCATCGTTTGTGTTTCTTCATCTGGTGGCACGATTAATGAAGGTGCATCTTGTTCATTCGATATTACAATCGCTTTCACTTTTTCAGGATCAATTTTGATACCGATTTCACCAATACGGTCAGTAGGTTTCGATAAAGGAATTGCTTTACGTTCACCTTGTTTTTCAGGAATATAAATATCATGAACACCGATTAATGTTTCTGAATGAGCCAGATTTAACTCAATAATAATATTTTTTGCATAGGTTGCGAAAATTGGTGAATTACCAACAGACGTAGTAGGAACCAATAACCCATCTTTTGTAATAGCTGTTGCTTCAATAATGGCAAAGTCTATAGGACCAATAATTCCTTGACGTACCAATTCAGCATTATGTGAAAGATGAGCATCAACATATAATACTTCACCTTTGTTTATTAAATTACGAAGAGCAGGATCACCTTGGTACGGCCCACGTTTACGGATACCACCTGCTTCTGCTAAAATTTGGTCTACTTCAGGTCCTAGTGATGCACCTGTGTAAACATCGATTTTTAATTTCTCATTTTTAGCCCTTTCAGCCAACGCCAAAGGTACTACCTTCGCATCCCCGGCACGAGTAAATCCACTCATACCAACGACATTACCGTCTTGTATCAAAGAAGCAGCTTTTTCAGCAGATGTCACTTTGTCTAATAAGCCATTGATTCCAATTCGTTTTTCAATTGTTAATTCCATCTAATCTCCCCCAATTATTTTTTACTAGAAAGGTAATAGATTCCCATATCTATTTATTCGAATGAGAGGAAATTTAGAACAAAATTAAGAAAAATAATTTATAAATAAGGTATTTTTATTTATTATTAAAATTCATTTTTTGGATATACCATGTTTTCACATTAATTTATGTAAATTTTGACTGATAAAATGGAGAATATCCATCGTTCGAAGGGAAAAACTATTATAAAGAAAGGAGAGATTTTGATATGAAAAATGAAAAAAAGCCACACGAACAATTAACAACAAATGATAATGGACTAACAAAAACTCAAGAAGTTTTATATCGTAAGGAATTTAAAGAAATGGAAGGTAAATCTGCAACTTCAAGTAATCAACAATATAATAAGAAAATGAATACTTAAAATAAACAAATACCCCGATATTCTTATTCATCGGGGTATTATTTACAATTATTTATTAATGATCATGCGCCTCGTCTTTAATTTCTTCTCTCATTCCTTCAATTGCTTCGTCTCTTCGTTTATTTTTTGCTTTAATTTTTTCCTGTTGACTTGGACCTGAAAATTCCATAGAAATTTCTGCTTCTCGTTTATTTTCTATAGTATTTTGAATCATACTTTGTAATTTTTCAACATTATCTGAACGATCATCAGGATTTGGTTTATGTTTCGTCATCTTTACCCCTCCAATATTATTAAAATTACGCTATTATTTTGTTTTTTATTTTAATTTTTTATTCCTTATTTAATTGGTAATTTTATTCACTTTTGATTAATCTAAAATTGGGAAATATAAAAACGAATAACTTAGGAGGGTAAAATTTTGGACTCTCTCTATCATTGCAAGGAGGTTAAACATGAAGACATATTCTACCATCGCATTAAAATGCCTTTTCTCCCTTTCAATGTTGATGTTCTTCCCTTTAACAATAAACGCAAAGGAAAATACGATACTAACAATTAATGATTATACTGGGTTGGATGTAGAGAAACATGAGAAAGCTAGCGAAATACTTCTTCAACTAAAGGAACAATTAAATGAACTTGGTGTATCAGTAGGTCATGAGCATTCTCATTCATTTTCTAACCTAGATGATGAAACAAAGGAAAAGGCAAAAGAAATCTTAAACAATCTAAAAAAAGGTACTATAACAAAGGAAGAAGCCAAAACTCAATTGGCTGAATTAGGTGTGAAACATGAAAAGAAATCTCACTATTTTGAGGGATTAGATGAGAAAACGAAGGGAAAGGTGAAAGAAATTTTCACTCAACTTCGAGAAGGCAAATTATCTCATGAAGAGGCTAAAAATCAATTAGCTGAATTAGGTGTAAAATTACCTGAGAAAAAACACCATAAATTACTTGAAGGTCTAGATGAGGATACAAAAAATAAAGCAAAAGAAATATTCAAGCAAGTTCGAGAAGGTAAAATCACACATGAAGAAGCTAAATCAAAATTAGAAGAACTTGGTGTAAAATTTGAAAAACATAATAATTTAGAAAACCTAGATGAAGAAACAAAAGAAAAAATTGGTATTTTAATTGAAGATGCAAAAATGAAATTAGAAGGTCTTGGGATGGATTTACCTAAACGATACGAAAAACTTTTAAAAGAAGTTAATCAATAACCAAATCTTAATAAAAAATAGAATCTCATCTTTATATAGAGGTATTATTGACAATTACCACCACATAATAAAGAAGAGGTGTCCAAGAAATTTTGGACACCTCTATTCTTATTATTAAATTTAGTTTAATACTGGCTCTTTTTTATTTAAACCTAACGCTTCAGCAGTTGTAGCATGAACTTCTTCGAGAAGAGCTGGATTTTCCACTAATTTAAGTCCATATGAAGGGATCATTTCTTTCACTTTTGGTTCAAATGCATTCCATTGTTCTGGGAAACATTTTTTAATCACTTGCAACATGACATGAACAGCAGTTGATGCACCAGGTGATGCACCTAATAATGCTGCAATTGAACCGTCTTCTGCAGTTATTACTTCTGTACCAAATTGAAGAGTACCTTTACCGCCTTCTTTTGTATCTTTAATTACTTGAACGCGTTGTCCAGCGATAATTATATCCCAATCTTCAGCTTTCGCGTTTGGAATAAATTCGCGTAATTCTTCCATACGTTGTTCTTTCGTTAACAATACTTGTTGGATTAAGTATTTTGTTAAACTCATTTCTTTTACACCTGCTGCCAATAACGTTGTTAAGTTATTTGGTTTAATAGATGCAAATAAATCCATATATGAACCTGTTTTTAGGAATTTAGGTGAGAATCCTGCAAAAGGTCCAAATAGTAATGATTTTTTGTTATCGATGTAACGTGTATCAAGATGCGGAACAGACATTGGTGGTGCACCAACTTTTGCTTTACCATATACTTTAGCATTGTGTTGTTCTACTATTTCTTGATTATTACATACCATAAATAGTCCGCTTACTGGGAAACCACCGATATGCTTGCTTTCCGGAATTTTTGTTTTTTGAAGTAATTCTAAACTTCCACCACCAGCACCGAGGAAGACAAATTTTGCTTCATAATAGTCCATACGACAACCATCAAGATCGTGAACACCAATTTCCCAATTTCCATTACTTAGTCGATTAATTTTCTCAACTCGATGTTTATATTTAATCTCAACGTTTTGTTTATTTAAATGTTCAAACAGCATACGAGTTAGTGCACCAAAGTTAACATCCGTACCACCGTTTTCAATTTTAGTTGCAGCAATTACGTCTGAAGCTGGACGATTTTGCATAATCAGTGGGAACCATTCTTTTAATTGCTCATGGTCATCTGAAAACTCCATCCCTTTAAATAAAGGATTTTTTGACATTGCTTCAAAACGTTTCTTTAAAAAGTTAACGTTTTCTTCACCCTGCACCATACTCATATGAGGTAACGGCATGATAAAGTCCTGTGGATTATGTATCAAATTACTGTTTACAAGATAAGACCAAAATTGTCTTGAAACTTGAAACTGTTCATTGATGTTAATTGCTTTTGAAATATCTATAGAACCATCTGGTTTTTCAACTGTGTAATTCAATTCACATAAAGCAGCGTGACCTGTACCTGCATTATTCCATTCATTGGAGCTTTCTTCTCCAGCTTTATCAAGGGATTCAAATACTTTTACTTCCCATTCTGGTTTTAGCTCTTTTAAAAGTGTACCTAGAGTTGCACTCATAATACCCGCGCCAATTAAGATGACGTCTGTTTTAATAGTTTTGTTGCTCATTTTTACCAACCTTTTCCCGTTAGATTTGCAGAAAAGATGTAGGCGCTCTCATAAGCCATCAATAAAAAAAGCCCCGGGAGACCATTTATACAACTTTTCTGTATCAATATATAACCCTTGTAAATTGTATCACAAACTTTGATAAAATAAAATATCTACTATTATATGATAACAGTAAGTTATTTCAAGAGAGGTAAAATTTGAGAAGAGGATTCATTAGTAAAAAACTGACAAATTGTCGTTAATCATGTCTTAACTTCTGCAAATTTTATTCAAAAATATAATAACCAAAATGTATGAAATTTAAAATATAAAAAAGCAGAAACACTTTAATGTTGTTCTGCCTTTGAATAAAAATCCTGTTAATATTTTATATTCTACGAATTAATCTTCCTGTAGTTCAATTTGACCTGTAATATCAATACCTTGAAGACTTTGTGTTGCTAGTCTATCTGCTTCCGCGTTTAATTTTCTAGGTACTAGTTCAAATTGAGGTGTGATACCTAGTGATTTTAGCTTTTCATCGATACGATCTGCCCAATTTGCCAATTCCTTTTCATATGCAGGCCATTCCCCACTCATTTGATTAATCACAACTTGAGAATCCCCTATAAATATAACCTCTTGGTGATGTACATCCAGTAATTCAAGTTCAACTATACTTAAGTGAAGTGCTGCATATTCAGCTTCATTATTTGAATCAAGACCTTGAGCGGGGGCATTTCTTCTCATACGATACCATTTTCCATTTTGTTCGTAATAAATTGCAACACCGAGCCCTGCCTGTTTTGTTTGAATATCATATCCCCCGTCAAAGTAAACCTTTACGTTATGGGGCTCAGTTTCCATTTCTTTTAAATATTTTTTAATTTCCTTCGCCATCCACGTACTGTCGTGTTGATCGATATAGGTTAAGTTCTTTGCCCGTCCAAGTTTTTCAATATCTTCTCCAATTGTTATTGCGTGTGCAGCTGGCATGTAATCAGAATGAAATACCACCTCTGTTCCATTTTTACTCCTGTAAGTCCACTCAATCATTAGGTTCATAGTCGTCCTCCTATGTCGGATTTCGCAATATTTGTTATATCCCTATTATCCCCATCTACATGAAGCAATACTTTACTTTATCATTGTACCCAATACTACGTTATTCTTTATTTTTATATCTTTCACTAGCGGACTGGTGTTTAATCAGGAATTTGTTTCAATAAAAGGTTCGTACATCATAATTGCATGATTCTCAGTGATGAACTGATCATCTATTAATTTATTATCTAAATTAAATACTTTTCTACGAATTGTATTATGTCGAATATAACTACCCCAGTACTCAAATGTGATTGAAGAATTCTCCTCGTACACTTCATATTTTTTTAGAATAGGATTATTACATCGCCATTCTCCAACCAAATGAGTATCTGTCAAATAGATGATAAGTTGATAGGTATCGTTTGTCTCGTTTTTTATTTGCAAGTCTAAGTAATTATAAAAACATGTAGCCCCACTTCCAAATGGTTGAGTTCTATTAGAGTCTGGGAACACATCATAACTATGTCTATATCGTTCAGTTACGGTCAGTGCTGAATGTAAAGTCATCCAATAAATTAGATTTGATAATTGACAGAGGCCTCCCCCAATTCCACTCACAACTTCTCCATAATGCAAAATCATTCCTTCGACATAGCCTTTTTGCTTTGTTGGCTTTCCGATTAATCGCCAATAGGAAAAGGTTTCTCCAGGTTTAATTAAGACTTTATGAAGCTTTTTTGTAGCAATATTTAAATTGTGTATTTTATTGTGTTGTAATTGCATATCCACATCTTTTAGTTTTCTACGAAGGATCGTTTTATGAGAATATATAATGTGTTGTAATTCATCATCGCTTTTTGATAAAGCATAAATTTTATTCCCAAAGAACCATTCAATATAGCGTTTTAATCTAAAATAGATTTTCCCCATCATGATACGATATGGGCTTCTCATAATTGGTTTCATCGATATAATAATTATCAACCCCTTCCAAATCATACTAACAAAAATTATGCAAATTGTTAATATATGGCTTGAATATGATAACAATGCTATATACAACTACCAAAAAACAGGCGAAACATGGTGGGACAAAAGGGTATTTCCATTGATAAGATTAAAAATTACTGTTATTTAGTTGCTTCCAAAATGCTAGGGGAAAACTTGTTCAGTAACGGAGACGCCGACGACTCCTGATGAAATAGCCGCGCTATAGCTAATTTTTCCATATTCAAGCGAAATAATTAGCTAACGCGTGTACAGGATGTGCGTCCATTAAGTTACAATCAACATATTTTTAAATAGCAAATAACTACAATTCAACCTTCAGAATTGTAGTTGTTAACTTATGCTCCCCTTCCTCTTGTCTAGGTCAATCTAAATAGCCATAGATTTCTTGCTGTTCAATAAATTCTTCAATATTTGATTTTGTAAATGTTATAGATTGTTCCCTATTCACTGATAACTGAAGGGTATTTAGATCAATTAAAGTTAATTGCATTTCTTCGTTGCTATATTCATTTTTGGCTGTGATGCTTGACGAATCCGCATCCATTAAGGTGAGATCTGTATAACCTGTATCATTATATAGTAAATCATACATTACTAATGTCGTCGTTTGACCTTGAATATCTTCAATCGACACAAAGAATTTATTTTCTCTCTGCCAATACCCTTTGATATCATTAAATGTTAATGCTTTTTCATAAATCGTATAATACTCTGCATCTATTTTTGAATACTCTTGAATGTTTTCAGCAAGTAATTTGAGTTTCTTCTTTCCTTTTTCAATGACCCCAATCTTTTCATCATTTGTTAGAATATAGAGATTATTTGCTGAGGATAGATAGTCTTTAATATCAGTTAACACTTTCTCATTTCGAATATATAAATCCATTTCTTCAGTAATATAGTAGACATCTCCGTTATTATATCTACCTAAATGAATTATTTTATTATTTAATAACTTTGGAGCTTCATTTCCTTTGATTACGAACAATTCATCATCAAAGCTTAAATAATAAATTTCATTTTTGTTGACGATAAAGATATAAACATTCGAGGCAAGTTTTGTAGACTCCTCTGCTTTTACATCATAAGTGTAAAGATCCGTATTTTCATTAATATACAATACCTTTGAACCATCTTCTAATAAATGTACAGTTTCGGTATTTGATGCAATTTTATAATGATTATCCCGTACATATAAATTTAAATCTTCAAAATCATTACTCAAATAAGTAAAAACATCGCCATCTAAAGATGCTTGTAAAACATTTGAATCTTCTGCAATTTTTTCTTCATTTCCTTTTAAATCAGCTCGATATAAAGAAAAATCATTTTTAATATAATAGACATAATTATCTGTTCCTGTATACATATGCTCTATTAAAAAAACATCTGAAGAAACTTCGATTTTCCTCTGATCGTCCAACATAACGATAAATAATTGTTCATCTTTATTAACAAAAGAAACATATTTTTCATCTATACTTAGATAATAATCAAATACATCATCGGACAGCTCAATTTGTTTTTGATCTGTTGTAACAAGGATTAATTCTTCATCTCTGTCCAAATAAATGACTTTTCCATCATTTGTAACATGATAATTGTAAGTTCCCTCAATGTCTGAACCAACTTTTAATTTTTCTTTCCCTTTTTCTACAAGGTAAAGATCAAAGTCACTATCTTGATATAAAAATTTATCATTTATTCTATTGGATTTATAGGAATCCTTGATGAAATCGTTCGTAACCTCTTCTATTTCTCCACCTCCAAATTGAACAAATAATATATTTTCGTCATTAATCGTCTTTTCTAGGAAAAGAATAGTATTACGGTCAATGTCATATAGGGATTTATTCATACACGCTGAAAGTAATAGTATAAAAATAGCTAGTAGTAATGTTTTCAAGCTCTTTCCCATCATCGCACTCCCTAGTCGAATATTGCACTTTCATATTATTTTTACCGAAAGAGAATATTTAATGACTAAGAAGAAAAAGAAGTTCAATATGAAGTAATTCAAACGAAACTAAGTGGACATTTCATCCGTATAAATGATAAGTAAAGGTGGGAAAAATTTAACTATGGAATCAAAAGAAGAATTACACGGTTATTTACAAGAAATAGAGCAATGGGAAAATGATCAAAAGGGATTATTCTTTTGGGAAAAACTTGGACGGCTCCCGTTTAAATTATTAGATAAAATCACACCAAAATTCATTCAGGAAAAAATTGGGATTCTTGTGAATGAACTAGGGAGCTATATTCAAACAGGTGGGAAATATCTAATTAGTGAACAAGCTATCATCAAGAAGATTCAAAAATCTACAGTCAATTTCGATCTTCATACAATTAATGATATTGGGAAACTCCCCATTAAAGAAATGAATACAATAAGTGATCAATTAAAAAAAGAACGTGTGAAATTTGCTACCGCTCAAGGGGCAACTACAGGATTTGGAGGTATCTTCACCCTCGTCGTAGATATACCATTAGTTCTAGGAAATGCTCTTAAAACACTTCAAGAAATCGCTATTATTCATGGATACGACCCAAATGATAAACTTGAACGAGTTTTTATCGTAAAATGCCTACAATTTGCTTCTGCAGATATTGTTGGGAAAGAGGCAATATTAAAAGAACTGGCAAATATGAACGGAAAGACGAATAGCTCTGAAGAAATGATATCACAATTAAAAGGCTGGCAAGAAGTATTCTTCACCTACCGTGATCAGTTTGGATGGAAAAAGTTATTTCAAATGATCCCGATTGCTGGCATGCTTTTTGGTGCTATTGCAAATAAAGGGATGATAAAGGATGTATCTGAAGCAGGTATAATGTTATATCGAAAAAGACGAATCCAAGATAGATTACAGGAGATTGACCTTACATTAGAAAAGTAATTAAAAACAAGACCGTCTTAAACCATTAAAATTTTAAGGTTTAAGACGGTCTTTTTACTAAAGGTTTATTTTTACGTTGGTAGTTAAATCCTTTTAACTATTTGATTGCATATATACTTCTTCATATGGTTGAACTATAACAAAACCATTACCTTCAAATCTCATTTGGATCGATTCACCACTCCCTCTTCCGATGAATGTTTTAAATGAAACATCCGACTGAAACTGGGGCTCTAAATTACCTGACCAAGCAACCGTTGCATTAGGGTCAGTAATTACAGGATTTCCAGGAGTTACACGTAAAGTTAATGCCTCATGATGTGTAGTGATGGCAACTAAGCCAGAACCTTGACAACGGATATTAAATAATCCACCAGCAAGCATACCTGTAACTTTTCTCATCATTTTAATTTCATGACGTATGGAGGGGGTAAAAGCTAATAGGTCATTACCGTTCACAGAAATTGATTCATTTTGCAATTCAAGGATTATCACTCTTTTTCCTTCATCTGCTAAATATAATTTCCCTTGACCATTCGCTTTCATAAGCGAGGTACCTTCACCAGAAATGGCCTTTTTAAACATGGAGCCTAATCCTTGTTCAAAGAACCCTTCACGTTCAAATTTTATATTTCCATTATAAGCAATCATGGAGCCAGCCTTTGCCCATACCTGTCCATTTAAATTCACTTCTAACATGTGAGGTGTTTCTAACTCAAAAAATCCCTGTTCTTTATCCTCTTGTGCAGTTGACTGTATTAATTCAGAAATTGAATATTTACTCACAAAAAAACTCCTCTCAAATTTTATGAACACATCGAATTTACGACTAAACAACAATCAAGTCTCATATTCCATTCAACATATTCCACGTATTTAATCGTTATTCAAATATTTTTGAAAAAGGAGGGTGAATTTCCTTTATAAACAGGTTAACAAACTTATGTAAAACTAACAATAAAATACAGAAGCTATTTTAGCTTCTATTACCTTAACAACTAGTTAACGCAAACCAATTATATACACTAAGTAAAATATTAAATATTCAAAAAGTTCTTATGAAAAAAGCAACATTGATTAATCTCAATCAATGTCACTTTATGGTCGATACTAAATTTAGGAAATAAATTTTGTTTTAATATAAATTCTATCCTTTTACGTTACTGTTCTTCAACGATATCCTCTACATCTTCTAATTGTTTTTTTAATGTTTCAAGATGCTCTATATTTTGCCCTACTATATCCATATGCTCATTATGTTGTTCTGCATTTAAACGTGCATTTTCTGCATGTTCTATTGCATTAAAGGCATGCTCGACTGCTATTTCTTCTGGATGTGTCATTGCCTGTTTAACTGCGCGATCGGCTTTTTGAACAGAATTACTAAACAAAGTACTTGGATGATCATTTTTCCAACTTATATCTGAATGCTTGGCCATGCTACTTAATCCCTCCTTATAAAAAATAAAATTGGTTCTAGAGCATAGTATTTTTACTTTTCATATAAAATATGCGCAGTAATAACTCATAAAAATATTATGTAAAGTAACCTTCATTGCATACCGGTTATGAGAAATTTATAAAATTGTATAGTAATGAATGAAAACCTTTCGTAATTCTCTACGAAAGGTTTTCATGTTTAATAATATGGTGTTATCGGCATAGTTCGTTCATGTATTTTATGAGCCAAATCAAAAATCGAATTTGCAATTTCTGCGTAAGTGACCTCACCTTTAGGATTAAATAGATTGTTTTTCGCTGGCAAGACTTCCATTGCATTTGCTAGAGCTACATATCCAACATATTTTGCATTTACTTTATTTGCATCAGCAACACTTAACTTGAAAATATTTGGATTTCTTGCAGCTAAATCTAATCCTAAAGTTCGAACATACCATACAGCTAATTGTTCTCTAGTGAGGATATCATCTGGATTAAAGGAATCTTTAGAATCTAAAATACCCATTCGTACCGCCCGTTCAACAATTTGATAGGACGGATGATTTGGTGGTATATTTTCAAAAGTTTGATTTATATTTTCTTGTTGAGGAACTTCGTAAACATAGAAATAGGATAATGATTTAACTAAAATACTTAAAGCTTCCCCATTTGAAATGGAAGCATCTGCATTAAACTGACTTACATCAGTTACTTTGAGTATTTCGTTTTGAATTAAATAGTTTAACTCCTCTTCAGCTGTTGGATGAGTCACTCTTTCGAATTCTTTGTTTTGATACAAACTATGCCAATTCCCTGTAGTTGCGTCTAGGAAGCTACTATCATCATTATTATAAATTGGTGTATAAACGATTGAATAGTGTGAAGAATTTGGATTATTAACATCTCTCATATATTGAAGCTTTAAGCTTACTGTATCGGTGATTAACTGCTTTGCTTTATCTGCTGAAATGATATTGGATATAGACGGCCAATCGCCTTTTTCCTGATGATGTACAAATAAACTATATAATCCACCGTTAGAATCAATTGATACACTTATATTATTTCCATCAACAAGAATTCCATTTACCACTCTAGGGAAAGTAAAATGATATACTCCACTTTCTTTGTCAAGAAACGGTTCATCTACTGGTTTTGCGTACTGATGTAAATAAGAAGGTACCCACTGTTTTAAATATTCAATTGCTTTTTCTTCTGCTTGGTCTTGCGATAAATCTCCTTTTTCAGGTATTTGACCTACATTTCTTAACACTTCAGTCTTTATATCATGATAATTCAGTAATTCACCTGTTGTTTTATTCATTTCGAATGAAGATCCAAAGCCACCATATTCCCAATCATAAGAATAATTAATATTTAATATCGCTTGTCCGTTTTCATTTTCATATTCATCAACACCAGAGATTGTTAATTTTACTTTATCTGAATCAATTTCTAGAAGCTGTTTTGCAATTGAACTTGCCTCTTCTACAGTAATGCCGTTTTCTTTTGGTGGAAGCGGATTTGACGTCAGTTTTTCAACATTCGCTTTTATTGGGGCATTTTTAGAAAAACCGTTTGCTGTTTGCCAATCTCCACTGAGAGCATTGAGGCCATATATAATAGTTGGTTGGTATACTAAATCAATTGTTTGTTCACCAGTAGTATAATCATAATTAATAAGATACTTTAAATTCACTGAAAGATTGTCTTTTATTTTTTGAAGTATTGTCTGCTCACTGATTACCTTTTCCGAATCGTCATATGTTGCTTTATCCCCAAGAGATGAAAAGTGATAAAGCTGTGTAATTTCACCATTACCAAGTACTGAAATTTGGATACGTTTATCCTGAACTGGTAAATTGTTTACTTTTTGTATAAAAGCAAATTCATAACGAATCGGATCTGTAATTAATTGATTTGAGTAGTAGTTGTCTAAGTTTTGATCTAACTCGTAATTAGTTCCATTAGGTAGTTTCTTAATAAGATTTAAGGCGATTTTTTGTGCTTCATTCTTAGAAATTTTTGGTGGGAACAGAGCTTCTTTTACATTTACAGGTTCATAATAAAAGCTCTCAATTTCTAGATCATTCCCAACAAATATGACATTACCATAAGTATCTTTTCCATCTACTGTCTTATGGAAGCTTAGGTCATAACGAATTCTTTCGTCATCAGGATAATGATGAGCATTACTTAATTGGAAGTCATTTTCTGATAGAAAATTAAACTGATTTGGAAATAAGTCTTTTAATTTCTTGATAAATACTGATTTTGAGACATTTGCTTCTGCTGATTGTACCTCAATAGCAATTTTATCTTTTGGAGATACCACTTGGGTTTGAGCATGTACTGATGTGGCTAGTCCTAGAGTTAATGCCGTTGACGTAAATAAGATTCCAACCTTCCTCATCTTTTTCAAATTAACCCTCCTATATTAAATAAATCATTTTGGAGAAATTGGAATTTCAATAAGTTTCCATACTTTGTCCAATATTACATATATATGCAACGATTACTTATTCTTTGATAACTTTTCAATCAATTTTTATAAATACATGAAAACGTTAAGTTAAATATGGTATGTTATTATTTCGACAACTAAAGAATAAAGGATGAATTTTATGCTTGATGTAAGTGATAGTAAATTAACACAATATATCGTTCATTTTGTAGGTGATGGAATTGTATTAGGTGAAGAAAGTTTCCGACAACCTGAAATGATGTTAGAAGCAGCTTTTACACAGTTGGCCTTCAATAAAATCGATATTGAAGAGCAATTCGAATTCTTCCACGAAACAAATTTAAATCTGAATGAGATGTATACATATATAAAAATGATCTTTAACCGAGAAGATCAATTTGTCGAACAATCGAAAAACATTGCTACTCATCTCCATAGTGCTTCAGGTCATCCGAATATTAAGAACGGTGAATTGTTTATCGGTTTATTTGAGAATTGTTTATGGAATATGCAATCGAAGAAGGTTCTTGCGATTGTAAAAATGGAAGATAAAGAAATTTTTTTAGATGTGAAAAATGATCAAAACAAAATGTTGGTTAACGGCATTGATGGAATAAATGTAAGGAAGCTAAATAATTTAGCTGTTATTGTAGACATGGGTAACGAGCCACCGGCGATATTTATAAAAACAAAAAAGAAAGAGGATGTCGTTTACTGGCAAGAGCGTTTCTTAAAAATTAAGGTTGTTGACGAACATTTCCACAAAACCAATCTCGCATTGACAGAATGTAAGAAATATATTTTAAAAGAAGAAAGCTATACAAATACAGAGAAACTAGGTTTACTGAACAAAACACTCGATTATTTTAGAAATGAAGAAGCGTTTCAAGTAAATGATTATATCGATAAGGTTTTTGATCAAGTAGAAACCGCGCAAAAGGACATTATTATTAATAGCGTAAAGCCATATGAAACAGCAATATCTGAAATTGCTATCGCTAAAGCAGAAAAAACATTTAAACGAAAAATCAAACTAGATACAAATATTGAAATACAAGTAAACGTTCAAAATATTGAGCAGGTAAATGAATTAATCGAAATAGGATTTGATGAAAAAACGAATCGTAATTATTATAAAATCTATTTTCATGAAGAAGTTTAAAAAGAACAGATATGGCAGAAAAAAAAGTTTCGTGCTTCGCTTCAAATGAAAATCAGTTAACATGAAAAGGTCAACCATAATTGTTGGTTGACCTTTTCATACTATGTATCCCCTTTTATTTAATAAAATTTCCTTGCTTGAAAAGCATTTAATAGTATTGTGAAAGCAAGAAGGAGCAGCCATAGATAAAGATGTTCCGGATTAATATTCAAGCCCTTGACTAAATAAAGAGAGAGTGCAAAGGTTAAAAAGAAAATTCCCATTAAAATAGAATATTTTCCTTGTAGCTTTTTATAGCCTTCTTTATCTCTAATCTTTTCAATTTTGCCTGTTAAGCTCCACAAAAGAAGATCTTCAGCTCTATTATGGAAGTACGCGTAACCTATTAGAAAAAATAGAGCTGATATAATAATGATTAGAATACTGAAAAAAACAAGCAATTGTTATCCCCTTTCTTTATTCCGTAAAGTCCCATGCTGGATTCCATACGACTTCCCAAACATGCCCATCTGGGTCCTGAAAGTATCCAGCATAACCACCATAAAATGTATTTTGAGCGGATTTAATTATTTTTGCACCTGCCTTCTCTGCTTGTTCCATTACCTTTTCTACTTCCGTTTTACTACGAACATTGTGACCAAGTGTAAACTCAGTGGGACTCGGTGGAGTTTTTTTAAGCTGGGTATCATACGCAATATCTTTTCGGGCCCAAATTGCTAGTTTCAACCCTTTCTGTAAATCGAAAAAGGCAACAGCGCCATGCTCAAATTCTTCCCCTATAATTCCCTCTGTTTTAAATCCAAGTCCATCTTTATAAAATGCGAAAGACCTTTGTAAATCATCTTCCCCTATAATTCCCTCTGTTTTAAATCCAAGTCCATCTTTATAAAATGCGAAAGACCTTTGTAAATCATCTACCCCTAAAGTGATAACTGAAATTCTTGGCTCCATTGTCTCCTCCTAAATTTGCTTCACTGCATCAATTATAGGCGTATCTCCTGATACAAGATCAAACGCCTTAAGGAAGGTATTTTTCTCGTTTAATACAGTTACAATCGTTTTAGCAACATCTTCTCGCGGGATGTATCCTCTATCAAGGTTTTCATCTATCGTAACCTTCCCTGTTCCCGGTTCATTTAGCAATCCGCCAGGTCGAATGATAGTATAAGTTAAATTACTTTGGATTAGTGCTCGATCTGCATAGTGCTTTGCCACGTAATAAGGTTTAATTTTCTCATTCCAGTTATTACGATTGTGCGCCTGTAATGCACTCACCATGATAAACCGTGTTGCACCAACCTTTTCAGCTGCCTCCATTACTTTTACAGCACCATCTAAATCTATCAGTAGAGTTTTATCTGCACCTGTGTGTCCACCAGATCCCGCTGTAAAGATAACCGCATCACATCCATTTATAGTTTCTGCAATCTCTTCTACACTTCCTTCCAAATTTCCGATTACCGCTTCAACGCCTAAATGAGTAAATTGTTGGACTTGCTGTTCTGTTCGAAGGAAGGCACGAACACTATACTCGCTATTTTCCATTAATAGTTGAACTACATGTTTACCTATTTGCCCATTTGCACCCACTACAAGAACTTTCATTATAATGACCCCTTTCCTACCATTTTTTATCCATTATTTCATAGGTCACTTTGTAATTCAAAATAACCGACTTCAACTGTGAATAATTGTTGGTCTAAAAGGAAATCATTTGTAAAGGAAATTTAAGGAGGTTTTAATTTGTTTGAAAAGAAGTATGCAGCACACGAGACAATGGAATTTCATGAGTTGATTAACTTTATGACAACAAGTTTATTAAAGTCAAAATTAAGTCAGGGTGTTGTTTTTGACCAAGATTTACGTGACCTTCTAGACAAAAATGTGAAATTATCAGCACCTGCCCTTGCTGCGATGATCAAACTCTATTCAAAATCGGAAGTAGAATAGTCGGAGGTACTACAAATGAAAGATTATTTAGATCCTATTAATTCAATAAACATGCCAGAGCTTACAGATTCTGGCGTTGCATTAGAGTTTTTATTAACAACAAAAACAGGTATACGAAATCTTGCTATTGCCATCACTGAGACAGCATCCCCATCGTTAAGAAAACTAATGAAAACACAACTAAATGTCATGCTTGACTTATATGCCGAAATTACAGAATTGATGATTAAGAAAGAATGGTTAAAGCCCTTTGATTTAGATAGTCAAAAAGAGCTCGATATTAAAGCTGCTGAAAATGCTATTAGTATTGCAAAGTTGGAGCTATTCCCTAAAAACTCTAATCGAAAAGGAATGTTCCCTACTCCACCAAAGGAATAATTTTAACCATAAAGGAGGCTCTTGAATAATGAAGGCTGTTACTTACCAAGGAATTAAAAATGTTGAAGTGAAAAAAGTAAAAGATCCAGACATTAAAAATCCTGATGATATTATTATTAAGCTGACGACTACTGCCATTTGTGGATCGGATCTACACCTTCTTCATGGTATGATACCGAATTTAGGCGAAGATTATATCATTGGACACGAACCGATGGGTATTGTTGAAGAAGTTGGTAAAAACGTGACGAAGGTAAAGAAAGGTGACCGTGTCATTATTCCATTTAATTTTGCATGTGGTGAATGTTGGTTCTGTAATAATGATTTAGAAAGCCAATGTGACCATGCGAATAAAAATGGTGAAATGGGGGCTTATCCAGGATACTCTGACACAACAGGTGGTTACCCAGGTGGTCAAGCTGAATATATGCGCGTGCCCTATGGAAATTTTACTCCCTTTAAAATACCAGATGATAGTGAAGTACCTGATGAAAGTTTAGTCCTACTATCAGATGCGGTTTCAACAGCCTTTTGGAGTGTAGATAATGCGGGCGTTAAACAGGACGATACCGTTATTATTTTAGGATGTGGACCTATTGGTTTATTGGCTCAAAAATTTGCTTGGTTGAAAGGTGCAAAACGTGTTATTGCAGTAGATTATATCGAATATCGATTAAATCATGCTAAGAAAACAAACAAAGTTGAAATCGTTAATTTTGAAGACCATGAAAATTGTGGTGAGTATTTACGGGAGATGACAAAAGGTGGCGCTGATGTCGTCATCGATTGTGTTGGTATGAGTGGGAAAATGACTCCACTTGAATTTTTGGCTAGTGGTGTAAAGTTACAAAGCGGAGCATTAGGTGGATTAGTTATTGCAAGTCAAGCAGTTAGAAAAGGCGGTACGATTCAAGTAACCGGTGTATACGGTGGTCGCTATAACGCTTTCCCACTCGGTGATATCTTCCAAAGAAATGTAAGCATTTTAACTGGACAAGCACCTGTTATTCATTATATGCCCTATCTTTATAATTTGATTGCAGAAGGTAAAGTTGACCCAAGCGATATCATCACCCATGTTCTTCCACTTGATAAAGCGAAACATGGTTATGAAATTTTTGATACGAAACAAGATGGATGTATTAAAGTCGTTTTAAAGCCTTAAAATTAATAAGTGACGTGGTTATTTAATCACGTTACTTTTTTATTGCTGAAATGCAAAACAAAACCCCTAACTGTCACTTGAATAAGTGAAAACAATTGAGGGTTCAGTTCAGAGTAATACTGAAATAAAATTAACGGTTGTTGTTATTGTTATTGTTGTTGTTATTGTTGTTGTTGTTTAAATTTCTGTTACGGTTGCGTTCGATGTTGAAGTCTTCTGCGAACTCCTCACGATTGCGATTGTTTTCGTATTCGTTTTCTTGATTTTGATTGTTTCTGTTGTTGTTATTGTTATTGTTTCTATCCATGACTTTATCACCTCCACAATAAATAGTTTGAGTCACGGGGACTTTTTTATACTATCAAATTTATTAAAAATAAAATCCTAACTCATTTTAAAATAACTATTTGTCATTCTAATTTTACCTATCCAAGTCAAGCTGTTTATTCCTTAATAAAATAAACAAATTTGAGTTATCTTCAGAAAAAATACATATAAAATAGGAGCATTTTAGAATTTATCCTAAAAATACTCCCATTTTATTAATGTGTTCACACTTTGTATTTATTGATTAAGTCAACAAATGTATTTACGAAGGTTTGTAAGAAATCTATTGTACCTTGATTATTAAATTTACCATCTTCATCAAATAATTCGAAAGAATTTGCAAGATATACTTCCGGTTGTAGGACAGTTGGCATATTTAAAAATACAAGAACTTGGCGTAAATGATGGTTGGCCCCAAATCCACTTAAATTTCCAGGTGATTGACTTATTACTGCTGCTGGTTTTCCATTCCAAGCACTTTGCCCATATGGACGTGATCCAACGTCTAGTGCGTTTTTAAGGGCACCCGAAAATGAACGATTATATTCAGGCGTTACAAACAACACTGCATCCACTTCACGAAGCTTATTGCGAAAGGCAATATATTCTTCAGGAGTATTTCCTTCTTGTTCATAGTCCTCATTAAATAAAGGCAATTGACCGATCTCTAAAAATTCAGTTTCATATCCTGTAGGAAATAATTCACCGACGTTTTTCGCAATTTTAGTTGATACAGACTCTTTTCTCAAACTCCCACTAATTAACGCGATTTTCACCATATTATCTTTTCAACCTACCCTTCTATTTTACGTTAATATTGTTACTGGATATCGTTTTGAATTGACTTTATCCAACATTTCAAGTTTTGACGACAAAAAGGATTTTCAATCAAAGGTATTATTTTATTAAAGAAAGTTTGGAAGAAAATTTACGTTAGTGGAAGAGTCAGATTATTACCTAGTCAAAGACCTATATATAGGTCAATTCCCAACATAACATGAACATGAATGAAAATGTATCAAATTTCCAAGGAGGAACAGTAAATTTATGTATCCATATCAACATCAGTTCCCTTATGGCAATCAAATGTATCATAGTGTATATAGTCCACTTGCTTACTTGAATCAAAATAGACCATCTTTAGAGGAATTTTATTGGACACCGATTCAAGTTGATCCGATGAATCAGCCAGTCCAGCATACGCCCACTCCGTTGAATTTTAAAAGGCCTTCTTTGGAGGAGTTTCAATGGACACCGATTCAGCCAAATAAGGTGAATCAGTCTGTCCATCAAACACCAACTCCGTTGAATTTTGAAAGACCTTCTTTGGAAGAGTTTCAGTGGAGGCCGATTCAGCCCAATTCGATGGATCAACTGCAACATTCTTCTCGTCCTACACAACCGCTACATCATATAAATTCGATACATTATCCTACAAATCAGATACTGCAAGATCCTATGCATCAACCGATGAAACAACCACAACAAAAAACCATTTCATCAAATCAATATGAATTCCCACCAGTTGATCCTGACCTATTATATAAATCCGCCAATGAAACGAAAAAATTAATGTCAGATGCAAGCAAAGTTCTTGATAAACTATCAACTTCAAAGGATTTCGGTTCAAAAGTAATGTATTTTGCTGAACGGTCAAATATTGAAGAGGTTAAACGATTAATTAAAACTACAGGGATTAAGCGGGATGTGAAAATAGATTACAATCCGGATGGGTTACGATTAGAATTTGATTCAACTACAGAAAGAATTCCTTGTTGCAAACTTTTTGTTACATTACGTTGGCGGTAAAAACTATTGGCGTTTAGTATTAATTTCATGCTCCATATTAATTATTTCAATTTCTTATAAGCACTTGAAAGTAGCTGTCTATGACCTTTTACATGATAAACAATTCTTTTTTGGCACATAGGGGCGCTTTATGTTACCTTCACACCGAAAACCAATTTTGTTTCAGGCACATAAGAGCCACCTATGTTACCTTTCACGCGAAATTGCATTCAGTCACATCTTTTAGCCAATTTTATTGATTTAAAATACTTTCCTCTAACACCTCTGATTTATCTCCATAAACTTTGAGAATATGGTTTTCTCCCCAATTACATAGTGCATTTAGTATTTCTTCTAGGCTTTTTCCATATTCACTTAATTCATACTCAACTTTTGGTGGGACTTGATTATAAACGATACGATTTATCACACCATCTTCTTCAAGCTCCCTTAATTGTTGTGTTAGCATTTTTTGAGTGATGTTTGGCATAAGTCGTCTTAATTCATTTGTTCTTTTTTTCCCATGAGTTAAATGGCAAAGGATTACACATTTCCACTTACCACCAATCACCTCCAAAGTTGCTTCGACTGATATATTGTATTTCTTCTTATTCATATCTAGAGCCTCCAAATTTATAGGCACTTAAAAGTACCTATAGTACTAAAAAGTTTCTATAGCACTTTAAAGTGCGTTCTTTTCTTTATAATCGGTATACAACATAATAACATGGTCGGCCTATTCAAACTATACTTTCTTTTATTTCACGAAAAGGAAGCACATTATATAAGGAGGTTATAATATGACATTAAACAAAAAACAGAGTACATTGGCACTTCTTACTTTAGCAGTAAGTGCATTTGCTATAGGCACCACAGAATTTATTAGTGTTGGATTATTACCGCTTATTTCTGAGGACTTAAATATTCCAGTTACAACTGCAGGGTTGACTGTTTCCTTATATGCATTGGGTGTTACTATTGGAGCTCCACTTTTAACGTCATTGACATCACAAATGCCACGTAAGAAATTATTAATCTGGATAATGATTGTATTCATAATAGGTAATAGTATTGCTGCAATGTCCACTACAATTGAGTTATTACTTGTTGCACGCGTAATATCAGCCTTCTCCCATGGTGTATTCATGTCGATTGGTTCAACTATTGCCGCGGATTTAGTACCTGAAAATCGTAGAGCAAGTGCAATTTCAATTATGTTTACTGGTCTCACAGTGGCTACTGTAACAGGTGTACCCTTTGGAACATTTATTGGACAACAATTAGGTTGGAAAGCTGCTTTTATAGCAATTGTTATCACAGGCATTATTGCATTAATTTCAAATAGCATTCTTGTCCCTTCTAATTTAAGAAAGGGAGAAAAAACAACCTTCCGTGATCAGCTTAAACTTGTAACAAATAGTCGTTTATTGCTTGTATTCATTATTACGGCATTAGGGTATGGTGGAACTTTTGTTGTTTTTACATTTTTATCACCATTACTACAGCAAATCACTGGATTTAGTGAAGGAGCTGTAACAATCATCTTACTACTTTATGGGGTTACTATTGCTATAGGTAATATGATTGGTGGTAAGCTCTCAAATAAAAATCCAATTCGTGCATTGTTTTATATGTTTATAGTACAAGCAATTGTCTTATTTATCTTAATGTTTACAGCCCCATTTAAAATTATCGGGTTAATAACAATCCTATTCATGGGATTATTGGCGTTCATGAACGTGCCAGGATTACAAGTATATGTTGTAATACTTGCACAACGTTTTGTACCAAGTGCTGTTGATGTTGCTTCTGCTATTAATATAGCCGCCTTTAATGCAGGGATTGCAATAGGTTCCTTCTTTGGAGGAGTTATTACAGATTCCATTGGTCTTATTCATACTTCTTGGATTGGTGCATTAATGGTATTCGTTGCAGCGATTCTGACAGCTATTAGTAGAACACTGGAACGTAAAGATTTGGCAAGTAAAGCATAAAAAATGCCTTATAAGTAATTTAAAGTACTAATAACTTTCAATCATTTATCTAATTAGTAAAATTAAATCATAAAAATTTTGGAGGTTTTAAAAATGACAGCAAAAAATTTACAAGATACTACTACTTTGCACAATGGAGTAAAAATGCCTTGGTTTGGACTTGGGGTATTTAAAGTCGAAGAAGGACCAGAACTAGTTAACGCAGTGAAATCAGCAATTAAAAATGGATACAGAAGTATAGATACTGCTGCCATTTATCAAAATGAAGTTGGTGTCGGTAAAGGTATTCAAGAAGGATTAAGTGAAGCTGGTTTAAATAGAGAAGAGCTATTTGTTACTTCAAAAGTATGGAATTCAGACCTTGGATATGAGTCAACCATTGCAGCATATGAGGAAAGCCTTGAAAAGCTTGGATTAGAGTATTTAGATTTATATCTTATTCATTGGCCGGTAGCAGGTAAATATAAAGAGGCATGGAGAGCTTTAGAAACCTTATATAAAGAAGGACGAGTTAAAGCTATTGGAGTAAGTAATTTCCAAATTCATCATTTAGAAGATTTAATGAAGGATGCAGAAATTAAACCAATGATTAATCAAGTAGAATTTCACCCACGTTTAACTCAAAAAGAACTTCAATCATTTTGTAAGGAATACGATATCCAGCTCGAAGCTTGGTCGCCTTTAATGCAAGGGCAATTATTAGATAACGAAACTTTACAACAAATTGCGAATAAATATAACAAATCAGTAGCGCAAGTTATCCTACGTTGGGATTTACAAAATGGAGTTGTGACAATTCCTAAATCAACAAAAGAACATCGAATTATTGAAAACGCAAATGTGTTTGATTTCGAATTGACAAAAGAAGATATGGAAGCAATTGATGGATTGAATCAAAACCACCGAGTAGGTCCAGACCCAGATAATTTTGATTTTTAATATATTAGTTAGAGAGATAGGCGTATTTTCAAATACGTCTATCTTTTAATAAACAAAACGAATACCAAACACTATTTTAAGTGTAATTGGTATTCGCTTTGAATTCATTTATCTATTGTTAAATTCTCTTTTTATCTTTTGACAACAAGTTTGAAAGTTTATCTGGTAATGCTATTAACGCAGGAACAAAAAGTGGTAGTAAAATAAAGCAAAGTACTATCAGCCCCGTTATAACTGCAATCGCTAATTCTGTTAGAAGTACAATTCCTGCTGGTATTAATGTGGCAAACGTACCACCAAGTATAATAACCGCAGAAATAATAACACCGCCAGTATGCTTAGAAGCTAAAACAATCGCTTCTTTTGGGGAAAGTTCAGGGTACTCTTTATAGCGCATCATTAAGAAGATACTATAGTCCACTCCAAGGGCAACAATGATTATAAAGGAGAAGAATGGGACAAAGGAAGAAATCCCCGCGTACCCTAATAAGTTTAGGAATATAAAATTAATGATAAACATCGCTGTATAGTATGCTCCAACAAGTGATGCCGTAATAAAAATTGGCGTCCAGAATGAACGAATCACCAGGAATAAAACTAGTAATACGCCTATGATTACGATTAGCGTTGTTCGACTTAAATCTCTTGATAACACATCGTTCATATCATTCGTTGTTGCACTTGTTCCAACTGTTCCACTTTTCGCATCTGAAAGCACAGTTCCCTTTAGTTCATTGGAAAGCGTTTCATTTATTTGATTAATTGTTGTTAAAGCTTCGTTTGAGTATGGATCATCATTTAATACAATGGTCATTTTTGTAATTTTACGATCTTCAGACATGAAGGCATTTAAAGATTTTTTAAAGTCTTCATTTTTTAATGCTTCATCTGGGATAAAGAAGGTTTTTGTATTAAGCTGAGTTAAATAATCGTTTGTTTGCTCAAGTCCGTCAGAAATTCCTTTTAACCCGTCGTTTACATCCGTTAATTTCTCACCAAATTCACCGAAACCATTTAGCCCTTCAACTAACTGCTGTTGACCTGCTTTCATTTCACCAAGACCATTATTTACAGTATTTAAATTCGTTACAATCATGCCTATTCCAGAAGAAGTTTGTCCAAGGCCTGCTTTTGCCTTATTCAATCCTTCTGTCATTTTTATTAAACCATCACTCATGTTAGCCAGATTTTCATTTGCTGTACTAAAACCTGCAGTTGTTGCATTATAATTTTCATTTAATGCTGCAATGCTCTCTGGTGAAATTTGACTTAATGATGCTAAAAGCTGCTCAATTGTTTGTTTAAGAGCTTGGAAATTTGCATCATTCTCTGAATCTACATAACTACTTGCTACTGCATCCGTCATAGTTTTCATTTGAATAAGTGAATCTTTTACTCCTAATAGGGCCGTAGCTGCATCCTGATAGTGAATTCCCATTTCTGAGTAACCGGCTTGCATTTTTTCATAACTGTCAGCTAGCATAGTTATCCCACTACTCATTGTAGAGAGATTTTTTTCAATAGAAGCAAGTCCATTGTAAATTGTTTCTGGATTATTAGTCCCATCAGCAATTCCCTCTTGTATTTGTTTCAATCCATTTGTTAACTCTGTCATGCCGTCTTGAAGTGTTGCTGTACCATCCACCATTTGGTTTACTTGAGAAAAGTCAGCAGATTCAAGCCCTGATTGAGCTTCTGATAGCCCATCATAAATTTGATTCACACCATCTTCAGTTTGAGTAATTCCATCTGTTACAGACCCCATCTGACTATCAACATAAAAGTCTGTAATCTGCTCACCTTGTGGCTGTGTTACAGAAGAAACCATTTTTACACCTTTAATCGCCTTCAATCTTTCTGTAATGCTATCAATTGCTGAAAGAGATTCGTTATTATCAAGTGCTTCATCATTTTCAATTACGACGGTAGCTGGCATTGCTTGTCCTTTACCGAAATGTTCTGCTACTAAATTAATTGCTTTTGATGAAGGATAGCTATCACCAAGTTCCCCAACCGTATCAAAGTTGAGCTTCTCTTTATGAAGGATGACCATAGGCCCAATAATCGCAAGTATGATTAATGTAATGAGTATCGGATGCTTTGTCCCAAAGGAAGAAGTTTTCTCCCAGAATTTATTTTCTTTATGTCCTTCCGTATTTTTTGAAGGCCAGAAAATTTTCTTCCCTAATACTTTCATAATAAATGGTGTTAAAGTTAAAATTTCTAATAATAAAATCGTTACACCGATTACAACTACTACACCGGATTTATAGATTGGCGATTCTGAGAAAACAAGCGCTAAGAAAGCAATAAATACCGTAAGAATACTGTATGCGATCGTTTTACCCGCTGTTTTATAAGTATTCACAATTGATTCATCTACGGAATGGCCTTTTGATAACTCTTCCTTAAATCGATTAAATAAAAGGATATTATAATCTGTACCAATCCCGAAAAGAATTAAAACTAGTAACATTTGTGTAAGACTTGTTACTGGGAAACCTACTTTATCTATCAATTGTGCAGCAATACCCATTGAAACAAGGTATGAAAATGCTACCGCGATTAACGAAATAATAGGTGTTACAACCGATCTAAATGCAATGACAAGTACCACTAGTATAAAGATAACTGTTAATGCAGCACTTTTTTCAACACCTGCTTGTGATGCCTTTAAATAATCGTTATTAATAAAGTCTTCTCCGCTTAAATAGTACTCGATAGGGACATCTTCTAGAATACGATTGAATTGTTCTTTAATATCATCAACTTCACGACCCTTTTTATCAAGCTTGTAGCTTACCATTAATGTTGTTCCATCTTCTGAAACTAAAGAACTTTTTGCTTCAGGCATTGTGAATGGATCAATCATTTCTGTAATACCAAGTTGTGATTTTTTTTCGAGTAATAAATTCACTGATTCCCCGATTTCCATCATTTCTTCATCTGTTATTTTATTTTCATTGTAAAAAACAATTAGATTGTCCGTTCCTTCAGTTGTATTCATTTTTGATAAGATATCACCAGCAATAACGGATGGGCTTTCACTACTTGTACCTGCTTGCCCTTGTTGTCGTAAAATGGCATTGATGTCAGGCTGTAAAATTGTTAGTATGATTGTCGTAATAAGCCAGATCGAAAAAATCGCCCAACGTCCTTTTATAATGCTTTTCAATTTATATCCTCCATTTATGTTGTCTTTTATTTTCTGCGTTTGTCTTTTTCGGAGAAGTACAAAATATCGATAAAATCATAGCTATCTATTCCATCAGCAATCATCTTTTCTTTAACTGCTGAAACTAATAATTTCATTCCCTTTTCAACTATTTCCTGTTCACTAGGACTTAAGAGGTTGATTATACCAATTAATGATTGACTAGTTAGTTCTGATATACTTTCATCTATTTGTTCTACTAATTTTGAAGACAGTGTAATGTCTACTAATCGTTTATCCTTCTTATTTGGTGATTTCACTAGAAATTCCTTAGCAATCAATCGATCAACAATATCGGAAACTGTACTTTGCGTCATCTTCAGATTTTGGGATAACTGCTTAATGCTAACGGTGTTATGAGCATAAACATCAGCAATCACCCTAATTTGCGGAATCGTTACGCCATGTTCCTCGGCTGTTTTTTGTAAGCTTTTCATCGTATAACGATGGATGAAATCGATCGATTCCCCAATAAACTCAGCTCTATTCAAAGCTTCTATCCCCTTTCTCACTTACATCGCAAACGATACATCGCATACGATATATATTATGAACATATATATCCTTAGTCAATGGTAAGGTTTTCTTCTAAATGCTGTTGAGATAACGGTTTTACCATGTTTATCTAACTAATTAAATTGTGATTTTTATAAAAAACATAATTCATAAAGTCAATAAACATTGATATTGCTGTATTTTTAAAACATTTTTCAATCGACATTTATACAATAGGATTATTTGAATATTGGTAGTATATACCAATCTGTAAAACATACGATTTAGATTGTATAACTTATACAAAAGCCCTTTTAAATAAAAAAGTCATCCAATACTGGACGACTTCAAGTAATTTGTTATATCATTAGTTTTTTTCTTTCTTACCCTATGAATAACGGATAATGCCACCATTAACATGTAATACTTGACCCGTTACATAGAACGATTCATTAGTAGCTAAATAGACAAATGCAGGTGCTACTTCGAAAGGCTGTGCTACACGTCCCATTGGAATATCGGTTCCAATTGTTGCTATATGATCTGCGGGATAAGTACTTACTGTTAGAGGTGTCCACGCTGGACCAGGTGCAACACCATTTACTCGAATTCCCTTCTCTATTAGCGATAAAGCCAATGAACGAGTAAAAGAAACAACGGCACCTTTTGATGCTGCATAATCTAGGACATTTTTTTCACCTTCATATGCAACTCTTGATGCGGTGTTTATAATGACACTCCCTTGTTTTAAGTGTGGAAGAGCTGCTTTTGTCATATAAAAAAACGGAAAAACATTTGTTCGGAAGGTATCTTCAAGCTGTTCATCCGTTATATTCATAATATCCTTTGTATAGGGCTGTACAGCAGCATTATTTACTACAATATCTAAACATTTATAAGCTTCTATCGTACGACTTACCGCAAGTTTAGAAGTTGATGGTTTTCGCAAATCTCCTCGTATAAGTAGACAGCTAATGCCAAATTGTTCCACATATTGCTTTGTCTCTAGTGCATCTCTGTCCTCATTAAGATATACAATAGTCAAATTTGCACCTTCTTTCGCATAGGCAACGGCTACTGCACGTCCTATTCCACTATCTCCTCCAGTGATGAGGGCTACTTTTCCTTTTAATCTTCCACTACCATTAAAGCCTGCATAATCAAATATTGGTCTAGGATTCATCGCCCATTCTAAACCTGGTGCCTGTTCTTGATGTTGTGGTGGAAAAGCGATCGGCTGCTGAACGACCTCCAGCACGACACCAAGATACGGATAAACAGGGTAGTCTTGGTCCATATTTGTGTCTCCTTTCACATCTAAATCTCATTCTAATAATGAGACTCAATTGGATTCCATAACAAAATCTAATTCTGAGGTATAGTATGTAGGATAGTTTAATCGTGTGCAGCGGGAATTGTAACAGCTATATAAATGTGTAGGTATTTGGTAGAGAAATAATAAAACTCGAATACAAAAATTCGTATTCGAGCTTGGATTATAATTTTATTAGCTTATTTAATATTTTATCTAATTTATACTTTCTATCGTAAGCTCAAGATATCAGTGTTTTTAGGAATATAACCAAGCAATCTGAGCATTACGACAATTTGCCCCTTATGATGAAATTCATGGGTAATAGAATGGATTAATAATTGATGTGGCGTTTTTCTAACGGTACTACCACCTATTTTCCAATCGAGTTTCTTTTCAATTATTTCATCAAATTTATTACTAAATTGTTCAAAAACAGCATTAACATATTGATCTGCTTGTTGAAAATAAAGTTGTATATCATCAATTTGCATGTCATTCATTTCTTCTTTTGTTAATAAAGGAGAAGTCGTTTCTGAAAGTACAAAGCAACCAAGCCATGCATGATAACATCCTGCAACATGTATTAAAGAATCTTTAATGCTTTGAAAACCAAATCCAAATTCTTTTGTTAATTCATGTTCATTTAATTCTTTACACTGCTCTAACAAAATCTGCCTCGTTTGTTTAACCCATTCATATTCTTGTTTTATCATGAGAATATCTCCTATTTTAAATTGGTTACCAAAATTTTCTTCTCATTATACATGAATGGGAGTTATCGTAAAACACTGTATTTCACTGTAAATTTATTAGTTACTCCTCAAAATATTCTAGAAATTTTTTTATTAATCTTGTTTGATTGCGATTTTTTGAGTAAATCCCACCAAATAATAAATTAAAATTAAGTGGATCTCCTTTTAAAGGAATTGAAATAATCCGCCCAGTTTCCAAATATGGATCATCTATTAACATCATACTAGAAAACAAACTAATACCAATTCCCTCTGAAACAGATTTTTTAATTACCTCTGAATTTGTTGATTTAAAAATAATATTTAATGGTCCATATTGCTTTTCAAAATCCTCGATTAAATTGTTATAGAAATTTTTCCCGTATATCACAAATGGATATTCTCTAATATCCATCAACTGTAATTCTTTATTAATCGCCAATATAGAGTCCCTAGGAACGATTACATGGAAAGTACCTTGAGAATGAAATGCATGAAAAGAAAAATGTTCAGGAAATTTGTGATTAACTGTATTTAATAATGCAATTAACCCTAAATCTGCTCTGTTTTCATTTACTTCTTCAATCACTTCTTTATTTTCCATTTCCAGAATGGTTACTTTTATTTGTGGGAAATCCTTTTTAAATTTTGAAAGTGCTTTAGGTAAATATGTCATAAAGATACTAGGGACTGTGGCTATTTTCAGCTCTCCAATATAAGAGGATTTTAAAGATTGAATCTCTTCTTTTAATTCTTCAGTTTTCATTAAAATCTCAAGTGCTTTCGAAATGATATTTTTTCCTTCTTCTGTTGGAATAGTACCATTTCGGGAGCGTTTAAAAAGTTGAACTCCAAATTCTTTTTCCAATAAAGAAATGGATTGACTGATGGCAGATTGGGTAACATGCAGATTTTTTGCAGCAATAGACATTGATTTTGTTTCAATAACTTCTTTTAAATATTCCAACTGTTCGAAATTCATCTTAAGCTCCTTATATTAGAAATACTAATATTATTATTAATAATTATAATTATACATTAAAGTTAATTAACTATATAATCATTTAAGTTCAAAATCGAACATGATTTATGTATGAAAGAAGAGAAGAGAAGAAATGAAAGAAAAAATATGGACAAAGGATTTTATATTTGTTTGTTTAAGTAACTTTTTTGTGTCACTTAACTTTTACGTTTTAGCAACGGCATTCCCCTTATTTGTAAAAGATATTTTAAATGGTAATGAACAACAGATGGGCTTAGCGATTACTATCTATTCTTTAGGGATTGTTTTAATTAGACCTTTTTCTGGTCAATGGGTAGATCGTTTTGGTAGTAAGAAGATGGCTCTTTTTGGATTAGGTATTTTTCTAATCGCCTCCTTCAGTTATTTCGGAGCAATGGGGATTATTATTTTCTTAGTAATTCGTTTTCTTCACGGAATGGGCTATGCACTCGCCTCAACAGCAACAAACACAATTGCAGCTTCACTCATACCTGTTTCACGACAAGGTGAAGGCGTTGGCTATTTTAGTATGTTTATGAGTTTAGCGATGGTAATTGGTCCAGCTTGTGGCTTATTTCTTTGGAAAGACAAAAATATCACAGTATTATTAGTCGCTGCATGTATCATATCAGCACTATCCCTCCTATTTGCACTTGCAATTCGAAGAACAAATCCGATACAAAACAATACTGTTTTAGTTGAAAACAGTGAAACACCTATGAAAAAGAAAATGAAATTCAGCGATTTTATCGAATTAAAAGCATTGCCTATTGCATTACTAGCCTTTTTGCTTGCCTTTTCTTATAGTTCGTTATCTGGGTTTTTAGCTTCTTTTACTGCTGAAATTCATCAAACTCAGGTTGCAAGTTTATTTTTCGTAGTGTTTGCCTTAATGATTGTTCTTTTTCGCCCACTTGTTGGAAAAGCCTTTGATAAATATAAAGAGCATTATTTATATTATCCATCTATTTTAATGTTTGGTGTTGGGTTACTACTGTTAAGTCAATCTCAAACCGGAAATATGGTACTGTTCTCTGCTTTACTAATGGGAATTGGCTATGGAGCACTATTTTCATGTTTTCAAACTCTTACTGTTAAATATGCCCCTATCCATCGTAGAGGAATTGCCACTGCGACATTCTTATTGTTTTTCGACTTAGGTTATGGTGTGGGATCGTATGTCATGGGATTAATCGCTTCTATTATTAATTACAGCATGATGTATATGATAGCAGGAATTATTACGTTGTTATCTGTTGGTCTATATTATCTATTTCATCATCGACCACTCGCTAAACAGTCCATTTCAAATAAAAAACAACACGCAATCTAATAGGATAGTTCCCTATTTACTAATTTTATAAGCATATATTAAAGCCTGTAACTTATCGAATCTAGCAATAAGTTACAGGCTTTTATTTTTCATTAATTATCTTTATTTTGAAACTATGAAAAGACTACTATTTTTCGTGCAATCGATTCAGTTAAACGGGATGTAACCTTTGGAACCGCCCATTTAATGATTGGTGTTAACATGGCACCAGATAATCCACCTGCATGTACTTCCACGGTACAACTCATTGTTGTTTTCCCGTTAACATCTTCTGCAGTAAAGTGTCCACTTCCTGTAAAGTTATCTGATAATCCTTTGAGTTCAAACTTAATATTCGAAGGTTCATTGTATTCAGTAATATCAACCTGTGCTCTTATTGTTTTTTTAATACCCTTTACGCTACCTTCAAAAGTCCAGATAGATTGTTTATCATTTATAATTTCGTGTGCTTTATAGGCTGGTACTGCAGTTGCCCATTTTTCTAAATCACTGACATAATCCCAAACTGTTTGTACATCTACTGGAATTTCTACTGTATGTGTTCCCGTTGCCATAATAATTCCCACTTTCACTACGTTTAAATTTTGAATTTCGTTTCTACAAATAACAATTATTACATAAAAACCGTCTTCTTACATATTAAAAGTTATTCATCCACAACATTTTCAATAAATATTAAAAAAAGGTACAACTCTTATTGGAATTGCACCCATTTTATCATTTTAAACTATATATTTACGAACTACATAAATTGAAATAATTAAAATAATCATGAGAACAGGTACAATAATGACTGGATCGTTTTCAAAACCAATCCCTCCAAATGTAATTAAATAAGCGCCCGATAAAATATGTGTGGTTCCCATAATGTTTGTTACTTTCTTTTTATCTTTAATATATCTATTGCGCGCAAAGGTTAAAAATTCAATACGTTCTTTAACACCGATAATATACCCTAGTATTAATAGAAGAACGCCTATAATTAGGAGGTTTACATTCAAAACAATTCCTCCTTTCAATATTTTATAACTAAGTTTGTTTATTATTTACATCATACATGAAGATATAAAAAAACTCGAATACAAAACTCGTATTCGATTCTAAAATTGAATATTTTTTACACTTGTTCTTAGCTGAAAAAACTGAGCCGTATCCCTTGTATATACATTTCGTACTTATTACTTTTCCAGTCTGTTCCTCATTATTAAATACATAGATAACATGAACTTAAGGCTTCATATAATCATTTTTACTATCGATATAAAGACTCCCATCAGGTTGAAGCTCCGCAAAAAATACCTCATCAACTGAGTTTACGCCTGAATTGTTTAGCTTTTGCTTTAACCATCTTTCATCTAGATTTAAACGGGCAAGATTATCTGTATTAATTAAACCATCTGAAATAAGTTCTGTTGCAGTAGGGTAAGTCTTGTTTTGAATTTGTATACTTAAATCTTCTTTGGTAACAGTTTGTTTGTTTTCTTTCTTCATAACAGATAATTTTCCACTTGTTTCAAAAATAGCGTACTCAACTTCATTAAGAGAAAATACATCTTTTTCTCTTAGCATTGAATATAGTGAATCCATATCGAGTCGAGTTTTTCTTAGTGCCCTCTCCATAATTTTTCCCTCTTCAACAACAATAATAGGTTCACCTGTAGTGATTATCCTTAAACTCTTTGATTTTATATCAATAATCCCTAGTATTATTGTGAACGCTGCCCAGGCCACCAAGGCAATTATTCCGTTTTGTATTGTTAAATTATTATTGACTGCTAAATTTGCTGTAATTGATCCAATGGAAATTGCTGAAACGAAGTTAAAAAAGGTCATTTGGCTTATTTCTTTTCTTCCCATAATTCTTGTTAACAGAAATAATATTAAAAAAGCTATAAAAAGTCTGATTATTAGTTCAGAAAAATCCATGAACATTCCTCCCTTTTCGAGATTCTTTCATTAAGTAATATTCAATATATATAGGTTGTCCATAGAGACTGCTGTTATTCTATTTTAAAAACATTACCTCAAGAATAAAAAGAGTATTATCTAATAAGACAATACCCTCTAATCCTTATTTGCAATCATGAATAATCGTCATTTATATTTTTATTTCTCAAAATAAAAAAGGCTCCGAAGGTAGGACTCGAACCTACGACCAATCGGTTAACAGCCGATTGCTCTACCACTGAGCTACTTCGGAATAATTGTCTGATGCTGCAAAATCATCTATAACCACGATTTGTTATATCTGTCATATATATATTTGTCAGTTTTAAAAAGAATTAAACTCATTAATTTTATTTTTTCAAGTCTTATTGTAAGTCTAATTTAACAGCAAAATACGAATAATAGGCCCTTAGCTTTTGAACTTACCCTTAGCTATTGAACTAAGTAATAAAATTATTTCATTTTCATTCCCCTTTAATACATGATCAGATAATAAATAATTCATTTTTTCTTTAAATGAAAAAATATAAATCTCGAATATGCTTTAATAGTTTTCGGAATTGAACATTTACTTATTAGGTAACTTAAAGGAATCTTATACGTCGTGCTTTTAATACATAGTAAACAGATTTTTAATGCACAAGAATGTAGAATGTAAGTAATTTAAGAATTTATGCACCTAATTAATATGCACTCATATAATGGTCTGAACAAAAAAAAATGGGGTGTTATAAATTGTTCTATCATATAAAAGAGTTACAATATCAGGCAAAACCAGAAAGACCCGATCCGCTATTTGCGAAACAATTACAAGAAGTATTAGGCGGGCAATTCGGTGAAATTTCAGTGGCTTTACAATATTTGTTTCAAGGCTGGAGTGTTCGCGGAAATGGTAAATATAAAGACCTACTGATGGATACTGGAACTGAAGAGTTAGCTCATATAGAAATGCTAGCTACAATGATTGCTAGGTTATTAGAAGGAGCTCCAGTTGGGGATTTAGAGGTTGCTGCGAAAGACCCTATAATTGGTGCAATTTTAGGCGGAATGAATCCACAACATGCCATAGTATCTGGACTTGGTGCAATGCCAGCAGATAGTGTAGGAAATCGTTGGACAGCAGATTATATTATTGCTAGTGGAAATTTACTTGCAGATTTCAGGGCAAATCTAAATGCAGAATCACAAGGTAGATTACAGGCTGTGAGACTATACGAAGCAACTACCGATCGTGGCGTAAAAGATATGTTAGCTTGGTTAATCGCAAGAGATACGATGCATCAAAACCAATGGATTGCAGCGATTAAGGAACTAGAGGCAAAAGAAAACGTTGTAGTTCCAAGTACATTCCCACGTGAATTAGAAAAACGTGAAGTATCTCATGTATTATTTAATTTCTCAAGAGGAAACGAGAGCGCTACAGGTAGATGGGCAAATGGACCGAGTATGGATGGTGAGGGTCAATTCCAATACGTTGAGAAACCACAACCACTAGCTCCAAAGCCAGTCTTAAACCCTGCCCCACCTTATATTCATGACACGTTACCATCTGTTATTAAAGGTGATATGCTACCTCCTAATCTATGTTAATATTATAAACTATCACTTTCTTAACTAGTAAGTTTCCTTAATAGAAAAAAACACATATATAAATGTAAATTGGAATTTGTGTATTTATCTAATTTCAGTAAGGTAAATCTATAAAATTCCCTGAACATACAAAAAAGAGCACTAATAATTAGTGCTCCTTTTCTTTTTATTCTACAACCTAATAGTAGAAAAAAAATAAAGCTACCAGCGTTGAATTTATTCAATTCTCTTTAAAAGTTATTATAAAAATACTAAATTTAGCTTTAACATAAGAGAGAAGAATATTGTATGTTTCAATGTGTAGCAAACACACGAAGGAGACATTTATATTCAACATTCCTTCGTGAATCCGTTGCAAGTTGCATAATGTGATAACTACTTCAGATTAATTGTCTTCATTTAAAACAAGTTGTGCCACACACTCAACATGTGTTGAATACATTTCACAGACACAATTCAAAATGCGACTATACCTACTTTAAGCAATGGGGCGGTAACTGCAAACCGCTCTTTATTATGTTATCACTAAAAATGGATATTAACCTATCTAGTTATAGACCCCATCCAGTGCCGAATGATTGACTTTTACCTGTAAGAGTTTATGTCGCAGTCATCCTCTCCGTATAAAAATTTCTCAAAATAACAAAACGTACAATCGATTTAAAATCGATGTCCTAAAATCTCCAATCCTAATAAAGAGAGATACCACCATTCTAAGAGGTAATAACAATACATTCTTTCTCTCCACTTGCCTATAAAAAACTTTGATTGTACGTCAAAACAAAATTGGTTCTTACTGTTATTTATTTGGTCTTAGCTTGTTTTACACCCTGATGTTAAGAATTATTTTTAATCCTTATAATGTGTTTGTCAGAAATAATTCGTTACAAACAGGAGGAGTTTTCACTATGGATAAAGAGTTTTTGAATGTTCGAACTTTGGCTAGTTTGCTTGACATGAGTGAACAGACAGCTTACAAGCTATCTCGTGAGGGGGTCCCAGGACGAGTTAAAGTTGGAAAATCAGTAAGATTTAACAAGGAGATTGTCATGAACTGGTTACAGAATGGAGGGGCTAGTGATGATAGTAAAGACTGATAATCTTTACAGTTTCTCACAGGCTGCTGTTATCCTAGGAATTAGTCCACAAAGGCTATTTGAACTTACAGCAGCCCCTGGAGTAGAGAAGGTAAGCCAAAATAACCGTATCTTCTTTACAAAAGAGAGCCTACGAAAATTAGTATTGCGAGGTGATGTTAAATGATTTCTGTGGAAGATGTGAGTAGGGTTCTAAATCACTTTAACATAGCGTTTACTGAAAGTGCAGTATTAGGCTACCTACAGCGTGAAGTATTGAAGAAAGCCCCACGTATTGATAAAGGCTACCATTCTCGCTTTTCCAAGTATAACTACAGCGTGCATAGAGAGTCTTTAGTGAAGTTCTTATTAGAACGTGGGGCAACAGAAAAAGAAATCCATTCAGTGTTATTAGCTTAGAAGTTTGCTCACTTGTATTTGATAAGCTAAAACTGAGCCACCATCGCAGTTGAAAAGTGAGCCACTTTTATATGAAAATAATCCTAACTTCATAGAGTTAGGAGCGTATAGAGGTGATTTCATTGGAGAAGAAACAAAAAGTGCTACTTGCCTTTCATCAAGAAAGTAAGAGTCAACGTCAAATTGCGAAGGAGCTTGGAATTTCTCGTAATACTGTAAAAAAGTATATACAAGAGGATCTTGAAAAAAGAAGAAAAGATATTCGTGAATTACCTATTACAGATAATTATGTAACGCCTCCGTCGTATAAAAAACGCAAAGGAAATAAACGAGCTTTAACACCTACAGTGATGAAACGCATTCGGAAAATGTTAAAAGATAATGAATATAAACGGCAACATCAAATGCATAAGCAACAACTGAAAATGATTGATATTCATGAAAAATTATTAGATGAAGGTTTTGAAATTAGTTATACCACTGTTAGAAACTTTGTGAATAGTGAGGAGAAACGTCAAAAAGAAGTCTTTATTCGTCAAAAGGCAACTGCTGGTCATGAGATTGAATTTGACTGGGGAGAAGTAAAATTAGTTATAGACCAATCCCTACGGTCTCTTTCAATGGCAGTCTTTACCCTACCATATAGTAATGATAGAATTGCATATTTATATGAATCTGAAACAATGGTGTGTGTTCAAGATGCTCATGTGAAATGTATTAACTATTTAGGCTTTGTACCAGAGGTTTTTACGTACGATAATATGCGGACAGTCGTAAAGAACTTTATTGGGACTGAACGAGAGATTACTGATGGTATGAAAAATCTATCGATGCATTATCATTTTAAAATACGACTATGTGAACCAAGAAAAGGAAATCAGAAGGGGCATGTGGAGCGGAGTGTAGAATACATCCGTCGTAAGGCATTTGCCCATCGAGATACGTTTGCAAGCTTAGAAGAAGCTCAGGCTTATCTAACAGAAATCATCATGAAATTAAACTCTCGTAAGCATTATAAGAAAAGACAAACGCATCATGAATTAATGCAAGAAGAACGTACAGCTAGGCAAGTAAGCGCAAATATTATTCCATTTGATGCCTCTGAGTTGTTTGAATTTAGAGTGGACAAATATAGTACGATTACTTATAGACAAAATCGTTATTCTGTTCCTGAAGGACATGTTGGAGAATGGGTGAAAGTAAAAGCGAGTGCGGAAAAAATTCTTATTTTTAGTGAAAATGCCTGTATCGCGACACATAAACGAAGTTGGCAGATCCATCAATGGATTATGGATATTTATCATTACTTACGTACATTTGAAAAGAAAAAAGGTGCATTGGCTCAAAGTGAATGTTTGAGTCAAGCACCAACAAAAATAAAAAATTTATACAAAGATTATTATATTGGAAATGAGCGAGATTTTCTAGAGTTACTTATTTATTTAAAAGAACATAACAATCTAGAAAAAGTCTTAGCAGCGATTGAACAACTTAAGAAGAACCCTATGGTTCAAATATCAACAGATAAGATTATTTTCTTAGCTAGTCAAGGCGAACACGTTCATAAAACTGTACATTCCAAAAATGAGGTCACCACCCAATCTCTCGAAAATCTTTCAGCCATTACAGCATTATTTGAAACGAAAAAGACAGGGGTGCTTCATTAATGGATAAGAGACAAGAAATGATTGAAATGTGTAAAGAACTTCGATTACCAAGTATTCGGGCATTTATTCAAGAAGATGATATGTGGAAACAACATCAGACAGCAGAGGATTTTTTATATCATGCACTGGTACAAGAGATGCAAGATCGAGAAGTACGAGCAAAAGCGAATCGGATTCGTTCAGCAAATTTCCCTGAAAAGAAACTATTAACTGAATTAGAGACTGAGAGATTACCGCAAAATGCGGCCTCTCGCCTCCCACAATTAAAGAAATTAGATTTCATTCAAGAAAAACAAAATGTCCTATTAATTGGCTCACCTGGAACAGGTAAAACCCATATAGCAATAGGTTTAGGAATTGAAGCTTGTTTGTCAGGATATAAAGTATTTTTCACAACGGTATCATCTCTAGTAAACCAATTAAAAGAGAGCCGTTCTGAAAGAACGTTACGTTCATTTGAACTGAAGTTTGAAAAATATGATTTAGTAATCATTGATGAATTAGGTTATATCTCCTTTGATAAAGAAGGAGCCGAGTTATTATTTACTCATCTTTCCCTTCGGGCAGGACGAGCATCCACCATCGTTACGAGTAATTTATCATTTGATCGATGGGAAGAAATATTTCATGATCCAGTTTTAACAGCAGCTTTAACAGATCGACTAACACATAGAGCCTATATGGTTGACATGGTCGGCCCATCTTATCGAATATTAGATACAAAAGAATGGCTAGAAAATAGTCAGCTTTAAGTGGCTCAGTTTTTAATTAATAAATGGCTCAATTTTCACTTGCGAAATACACTCACTTCCTGCTGTTAATATATGACCGCTCTTTATTTATCTATTAAAGAGCGGTTTTACATAAGTAAATTTAAGATTGGCTTCATCCGTGGTTATAACTAGGAGAACACGTTAAAAACTAGCCCGCTTAACCTGCGGTGGCTGTACCGTTAGACGGTGGCGGGGTAACCGCATAATTTTATTGTATTCCCTAGATTTATACCGTCGCAGAGCCTTTGGCTGGTGGCATGACAGAGTTATTTAGAATATGCGTGATAAAGCTGCACCTAGGCACGTTGAATGTCATGAAGATACCTCAGGATTAGTTCCTTAATATCGCCATCCCTCTTTATAGGGGGGTGGAATGTTTCCTCGAATTAGTACATCATCTACAAAACATAAAACAACTAAAATAATTAGAAATGAAAAAAACACAGGGGCGAGGAACGAAGCCCCCGAAGTGAGCGAAAGCGAACGGAGAATAAGTTAATATTCAATTGAATATAGATGTTCGAAGGGAGCACCTGTGACTATCAATTCTTATCTACAATACATAAAAAATTGTTGATATTTTCACTGAAAATGAACTGATTATTCAATAACATCCTATCGTTTTATTATCTCATTCACCGCCCAGCTTTGATGTTCATGAAATAAATATTCTATTGCTTGATATGGTTCAATCCATTTTAAAAAATGGTCTTCTTCTATTGGCTCACTTAATTTCTTACCCTTTTCACATAAATAAAAGTAACCCTGACTAAGATAATACTTGAACTCATTTGTAGAATAAAAGTATCTCCGAGCACACCCAACAAATTGATTTATCTCAATTTCCATTCCCATTTCTTCAAGTGCTTCTCTTTTTAAACATTCTTCGTGTGTTTCATTATCTTCTATTCCACCACCTGGAAGAAAATACTTATCATCCTCTGTTTGTATAATCGCTATCTTATCTTTCTGACTATTGAACATCAAACAATAAACGGCAGGCCTCAATATATATTCTTTACTCTCTTCTTTTTCTCCAAATGTGATAATTTCCATTATTCTACTTTCCTCCATCTAGTATTAGGGTTAATAGCTTACAATTTGATAAATTTATTAATCTCTGCGTTATCACTAAGAATTATCAACTTCTCATTGTATTGACTTAATATATCTAAAATTTCTTGCTTACTTTCATTTTCAAAATAGGCATTCCACCTAAACATTTGCTTAAACATTTTGAAGGTTGGCTTATAATTTGCCTTTTCAATTCCAAGTTTTTGTAATATAAATCTCCTTATAATTCTAACAATCCTTATAGAATATTTCGTATCTAAAAATATTATTAAGTCGGCATTATCTAAACTTGGTGTTACCCATTTATGATGAACACCTTCTATTATCCAAACATTTAAATTTACTATGTTATTCAAATATTCATCTCTTTCTTCATCACTTCTTCTAATATCTCTAATTTCATTTCCAGATCTCTCCCTTTTCCAAACAACATTGTCAAGTTCATAATGCTGGACTTTAGATTTAGTAGATAGAGTTCTTGCTAATGTTGTTTTTCCACTTCCTACTGAGCCTATAATGTGTATCCTGTTTGGAAACCTTTTCTCCATTAAAACCACCACTTTTAATAGAATTATAAAGAGCACCTATTTATGTTCAAGTCTTCGTCTGTTTAAACGCTGGTATATTTATTTTATTCATTGACTTGTTTCTATCAAAAATATAAACTATGCATATTTTACCAAATTCTAAGACCTCGTTCTAAGAATATTTTAATAACCATCTAAAAAATCTGAAAAATTATCACAACTAATCCCCCACATAGAACGATGGCTACGTTCGAGAGGGGCGATAAATATGAACATTAAAAGAGTTTTTACTGGCACAAACGACTTTAAGACGTTAGTAGTACAACAATTGGAGAAAGAAATTGAAAAGATTGTATCTGCCGCTTACAATGATAGACAAGTAGATATAGTCGCCATTAATAATGGGGGGCGACAAAAATGAAAGTAGCAGGGTACATTCGAGTTTCAACTAACAATGAGGGTCAAAAAGAGTCACCAGAAAATCAAAAGCAAATGATTTTAGACTACATCACAGAAAATCAATGTGACCTACATGACTTCTATACAGATGTCCAAACAGGCACTACAGACAATCGTGAGGGATTAAAAAGACTCATACAAGACGCTGAAAACAAGGAATTTGATGTAATTGTCGCTAAGGAGTTAAGCAGATTAGGACGTAATGTGGAATTACTCTATCAACTAAGGCGAGTAGCTGATAATATAGGAGTTCGATTAATTACTTTAGATGGCAAAGTTGATACACAGGACTTTTCAAAACAAGCTATGTTCGGTCTTTATGCTTGGATTTATGAAAGTGAAAGTCAACGTATAAGCGACCGTATTAAGTCTGTATTTCACATGAAATATAAAAGCGGAAAATTCTTGGGTAGTGTTCCCCCATACGGATATGAACTGAAAGACAAAATGCTAATAATTAGAGATGATTATACCGTTAGTGTAGTTAAGGACATCTTTGAAAAATACCTTGAAGGTTGGGGACATGACAAAATAGCTAGGTATCTAACTAATAGCGATATTCCAACACCTTCACAGGTTATAGGAAAAGCCAATGCAGGTCTTTATTGGCAGGGTTCTACTGTTAAGAAGATATTAAAGAACCCTCACTATGTAGGAGACCTTGTACAGGGCAGAGAGACCACTATGAACGTGACTAATAAGACACGTAAAGTAAACTACCAAAGCGAATGGATAACCATTTCTGACGCTCACGAGCCTATCATACCAAGAGATGTGTTTGAACAAGTACAAAGCCTACTAGAGCAAAAAGCTAAAAGAGGTCGGGGCGGTACTAGAAAGAAAAAACATCTCTTTACCAATATCGCTTATTGTTCTGACTGTGGTAAATCCATGCACTATAGAATAAATCGAAAGGGTTATATTTGTGGCTCTTATGCAAAACATGGTAAGAAAGCCTGTTCTAGTCATGTGATTAAAGAGCAACTGTTGAAAGAAATAATCCTTGATGATTTAAAAAAGATGGCTGATGACTTAGAACATCCTAACTTAGAAAGCAAGATTGAGAAGAAAGTAAAAGCCACCGCAAAACAGAATGAGTCAAGATTACAGTCCATTGAGAAACAAGTCCAAAGACAGAAAGAGTTAAAGCATAATGCTTTACAGAAGTTTATTTCTGAGGATATTTCAAAACAGGACTATGATGACTTTGTTAATATTGTACAGGAAAAATTGCAGCAATTAGAACTTGAAAAAG
Source organism: Lysinibacillus sp. PLM2 (assembly GCA_023168345.1). Classification (NCBI taxonomy): domain Bacteria; kingdom Bacillati; phylum Bacillota; class Bacilli; order Caryophanales; family Bacillaceae; genus Lysinibacillus; species Lysinibacillus sp. PLM2. The sequence continues at coordinate 2,026,729 of AP025689.1, forward strand.
CAGAGATTAAGAAAGCTATTTTCGAGAAACAAGCAGCTATTAAAATCTCCGCTATCTTAGAACAGCTAAAAGCTTTTTTAAACTTCAATACTTTAACCACCGAGATGTTATTACGTTTTGTTGAAAAGATTGAAGTAACTGAAAGTAAAAATGTTAAGATTTACTACAAGTTTGCACAGGTTGAGGGGTTATAATCCCCTCAATCATTTTTTAAAACTAACTGTGAAATGCACTCTACATGAACTGTATGCGGGAATAAATCCACTGGTTGAACATCTTTTAGTACATAACCAAATTGCTCAAGTTCTTTTATATCAGTCGCGAATGTATCTGGATTACATGATACATAGACAATACGTTGTGGTTTAGAACGACCGATTCTTCTCATTACTTTACCACCTGCACCTGATCGTGGTGGGTCAAGTAAAAGTAATTCAGGACTACCGAATGTTTCTAACACTTCATCTATTCCTTTTCTAGCATCTTTTGCTAGGAAGTATGTGTTATCTATACCATTATCCGCCGCATTGCGTTTTGCGGATTCAATCGATGTTTCAACGATTTCAATACCGGCTAATTCCCCTACTCTTGCTGCAAATGGAAGTGAGAATGTACCAACACCGCAGAATAGATCAATCATCTTTTCCGATTTCTTCGGTTGACCAATTTCAATCGCTAAATCTACTAATTTTTGAGCTTGAGTAGGATTTGTTTGGAAGAATGTATCAAACCAAAGACGGAAACGATAGCCACTCATTTCATCGTATATAAAGTCACGACCATCTAAGACATGAGTTTTTTCTGATTGAGTACGATCAGCCCAAGCTGTATTTTCAAGCCATAATAAGCTCTTTACTTGAGGGAATTTCTCTTGAACACGTTTAACTAGATCATTAGCAGCATTTTCAACAGGTGGTTCTGTTGCAAATAATGCAAGCATCATTTCACCCGTTGCAAAGGATTGTCTTACCATTAAATGACGTAGTAAGCCTTCGTGTGCGTCTTTATCATAACCTGACAACTCGTGAGTTTTTGCCCAATCTGCTACTTCCATTGCTGCTTCAACCATTTCTTTACCCGCGATTAAACAAGTTTCAAGGGAAATCACTTTTCGGAAGTTTCCTTGTTCATGTAAACCTAATGAACCATCTTTAGAAAAAGTGAACTCCATTTTATTTCGATAATGCCACGGGTTGTCCATTCCGATCGTATCGCGTACTAATTTTGGATCAAATCCTTGTGATTCAATAGCGTCCTTCACATGATTTGTTTTTTGTTTCAATTGACCTTGATAGTCCCAATGCTGCCATACACATCCACCGCATTTCTCAAAATGTGGACATGGTGCTGGAATTCTTTCTAAATTTGGTTCTAAAACTTCCTCAAGAATAGCCTTTCTTCTTCTACGTTCCGGATTATCAACCGTCACTTGTACTTTTTCTCCAGGAAGCGTTTGTGGAATAGTCAGACGTAATTTTTTTGAAACGCCTTTTTCATTCTCACGCCATACCACTGCACGACCAGAACCCTTTTCATCTAATTTATTTATATCAACAACTAATGTTTCACCTTTAGTAATCGTCAATTCTGTTTCCTCCTACATACTTATCTATAGTCAATGTCTCACATAAGTAAGATCATAAGCGTTATCAATTAATTTCACACATTTTACTATTATAACTTAGATGTACTATGAATAGAAAGTATAGATTCTTAGTAGTTTGCACAACTTTAGGTTCTTATTTTTTAGTTAGCTAAAATATTCCATTAGTAGTAGAAGCAATTTAATTTATATAAATATTTTGATTTATACAGGGTTTTAAATAAAAACGAATCCCATTAGATAGTTTATCCACTACTCTAATGGGATTGTTACTTTGCATTATATAACTTCACAAAATTTCCTCTTTATGCTAATATTTTCTTAAATAAAGGTCTTGTAGCTCAGCTGGGAGAGCATCACGTCGACAACGTGAGGGTCATGGGTTCGAGTCCCTTCGAGACCATCATTTTATAGGGTCTACAAACGTTGATATATCAATGTTTGTAGACCTTTTTCTTTGTGCTCGAATATATTAAAATTTAACAAATTCTTTCGTTTGTCCGCATTTTGTCCGCAAGAAAATTTCCAATTACTTATTACTTTTTTGAATAGCATGATGAAAAATATCCGCAATTTCATTATCGCTATTTGGTAGTAAATGGGCATACACTTCTAAAGTGATTCTGGGATTTGCATGACCTAAACGTTTTGAAATTTTAACAATATCTACACCTTGATCAATCAGAATTGATGCATGAGTGTGACGAATATCATGGAATCGAATATTTGTTACTCCGGAATTTTTAATGATTCTTTTCATCACTCGAACGACATTCCGTGGATCTTGGAATGCTCCCGTATTTGTACAAATAACTAAATCATTATCATTGTAAAGAGGGCCCACCAATTCAATCCATTCATCTTGCGAATTTTTGTGACGAATCAGTTCGTTAATTACAAAATTCGGAATAGGCACTTGACGTTTTGAATGTTTAGTCTTTGGGGGTGTTAATACGTAACCAACATTAGGAACATGAACTAATGATCTATTAACTGAGAGAGTTTTTTTATTGAAGTCAATATCGGACCACTTTAAGCCTAGGATCTCTCCCCTTCTCATGCCTGTGTAAATCGCAAGTAAGAATGTTAAATAGTGACGTTCTTTTTCGCAAGTATTTAGGAACTTTTAGATTTCTTTAATCGACAAAATAACAATTTCTCTAGAATTTATAACTGGTGGAGTTGAGTTTTCCATTGGATTGACAATGATTTTCTTCCATAATAAAGCTTGTTTAAATGCAAGGTTTAATATTTCATGCATTTTTCTAATATAACTTCCACTATAACCTTCTTCTAACTTTTGATTATAAAATGTATCTATATCTTCAGTTGTTATTTTAGAAATTTCTTTATTACATAAAACATTATCAGTTATAATGTGTTTTTCTATAAGATAGTTATAATTTGATAAAGAAGTAATTTTAATCCGATTTTTATAATGGTTTTCAAACCATGTACTTATATAGTCGGAAAAAAATTCTCTACTTAACTCATAAAATTTGCCTTCATCAAGGGATAACTCAATTTTCTTTGCAGCAATTTCTGCATCCTTTTTCTTCAAAAAACCTCCCTGACTAACTTGCTTTCTTTTACCAGTCTTTGAATCTTTACCAATATCAATAATAAATGAATATGTCTTGCCTCTTTTTCTTATCTGTGCCAATTTGTTTACCTCCAAAAATTAGCAGATAAAAAAAGCGAACAAGTGGTCTGGTTTACAGTATGACCACTTGTTTACCTTATATTACATACGCTTTTAATTCCAGAATTTAATAATGATTCTTTAACCACCTAAAAAATTCATCTCGTAAGACTCTTTTACATCTACCAATTTTTATTAGGGGAAAATCCGCTCTTTCCATTATCGTATAAGCACTAGGTTTCGATATTTTTAATATTTGACTAACTGTATTTTGCAAGATAAAAGTGCAGAGAATTGCAATGAAAAATACAGAGTGTTGCCACCCAATATTTTTACTATTTTCTCGACAATGCGTTGGCTAAACGAAAGCTCTGACCCGTATATGAAATGATATGGGCATGGTGGATCAAGCGATCCACTAGAGCTGCCGTTAAACGTGAATCTGAGAAAATACGATTCCACTGACTGAATTCTAAATTAGACGTAATAATTAAACTTTTTTGTTCGTAACACTCTGATATAATTTGAAACAATAATTCTGCTCCTTCTTTCCCAAAAGGAAGATAACCCATTTCATCTAAAATCATCAAATCCACTTTCTCTAACTTACTACGAAACTGCTTTAATTTTCCCATCACAAGTGCTTGCTCTAATTCTTCAACTAAATGTGATACTCGATAAAAACGCACCTCATAACCTTGCTCACAAGCTCTTCTACCAAGCGCTGAAGCTAAATGAGTTTTTCCCGTGCCAGGCGCTCCTACTAAAATTAAATTCTCTTTTCTTCGAATGAAATCTAACTTCATTAATTCTTCTTTTGTTAAATGCTTGGGTAAGCTGATATCTTTATGCCATTCATACGTTTCCAATGTTTTTGTATCGATGAATCGCGCTTGCTTCAAGTTTCTTGCTATTTTGGCTTGTTCACGACCCTTTTGTTCTTTTAATAAAAGTTGATAAATAAATTCTTCCGGCGTTGTGAATGGAACATCATCTATTGCTTCGGCTATATGGGCAAGTCGAAGCTGTTTACACAATTCAAGAATGGCTTCATTCATGCGTTGTTACCCCCGTTCCCTTTGGAGATAATGCATCATAGTCTGTCCAATTGACACCGTAAGGATGTTCCTGTTCTTCAATATTTTTTGCAATGTAATCATAAAAATTCTGGTCAATTTCTTTCATTTCATGGTTTACCAGAAGCGTAATCAATTCATTAATACGCTGTTTTCTTAACGCAAGGGATGGGACTGTTAAATATTCTTTTATACGTGTTGGTAAATATGGTGTATAACGTGAATGTCCGATTACACGTGGCTTTTTCAACCAATCTTTTAAAATATCTTTCCATGGTATAAAACGGCGTTTTTTCATATAAGGTCTTGCATCCGTTAATAAAATTTCACCGTCATTTGTAATAACTTTGAACTTATCCCAATAGGTGATGCAATATAGCTGCACATAGTTACGCGCTCTTGGGACATGAATGAAATGTTGATCCAATTTGAATTCATTATACTTGTTAAATTTAATCGCAAACTGCTTAAAAACAGGATAAGGTTTTTCAGGTAATTTTAATAATTGCTTCTGCTCCCGTATCCATAAATCCTCAATCAGTTCTTCTTTTTTATAATGTAGCCTTTGACGGTCCTTCTTTAACTGTTGTTCTAGTTTCTCACCTAAATCTTCTAAGTCTTTAATGACTGGTGGGGTGCTAAAGAAGTTATAGCGAACATACCCAACCTTTCGTTCGACATGACCTTTTTCATTACCACTTTCAGGATTACAAACTTGAACCTGGAAGCCATAGTAATTTTGGAAATGACGAAAAGCTTCCGTTAACTCTGCTTCCGAATCTCCTTTTCTTACTTTTTTCACCGCAGGTGTTAAATTATCAATTCTAAGACTGATTGGTACACCGCCAGCTTGCTTAAACAGTTGTTGTAATCCACTTAAAAACATTCTAGATTTTCTCCAGGCATGGGTACTGCGAATCCAGTATTACTTGCTGGGAAGGACATAACTAATGCATGGACATCCACGATTTCTCCATCTTGAACAGCCTCCATAGTTCCAAAATCCAACTGTGCTTCACCTTCGGGATGATCTAATCTTTCATGACCTTTACTGAATTCATCATCTTCTGCTGAGCGCCATTCTTGAATGTAATTACACACTGTGCGATAGGATCCTTCAAAGCCCATCGATTGTAAATCTTCGTACATTTTCTTATTTGTCCGACGTAACTTTTTCTTCACTTTTAAATCTTCTTCAAGCCAATCACTAACGATTTCTCCCCATTTTTCTTCATCTTCATACATCATACCTTTTTTGATATACAGTTTTTCTTGAGGTAGTTGCTCCCCATCACCATACTTTTTGGCGGTACGCCAATTTACTTTCATAGCAGTTGCCACTGCAGAGATAGATAATCCTTTTTCGTTTCGTAATGTTTTGATACAATTAACTTCAGACATTGCTAGCATCCTTTCATTCCTCCACTGGTAAAATTCGACACTTTAACAGTAGAGCGACTTGGGGTGACTGGCAAGTCTATTTTTTGGCACTAAAAAGTGCTAGACTCTGTACAAATTCGTTGCACATGTCTGCACTTCTATTTTGCAATAAACACTAACTTCTTTAGCTGTCAAAATTACTGGAAAATCTTCAATCTCATTTCTGTCCATAGTTATCTCTTTTATATCTTTTGACCTTAGTATTTTGAACTTCAATTACTTTTTCTTTATCTAACTGATCCTCCCACTGCTTTAATATGGTTAATGCTTCTTTACGTTTTAAATCCAATTTTTTATTTTTCTGCATAAAAAAAACCTCCTAATTTTTTTTAGAAGGCTTTCTTTAAATATTTTTTTATATAATTAAAACCAAAAAACTGGTTTTATGAATCGTCTTATTTTTTCTTCGTAGCGTTTTCGTCGTCTAATAATATTTTTATTGTTGAATCCTTAAGCTTGAATAATACATTCGTCCAAAGGAAATCCGTTTGTAAATAGGTGATCTTTGGATTTTTTATTTTAGCTTTATTCATTAAAATTATTAATTTTGGATTATCTCGTAAGAATGCATTTCGAATATATATATTAGTCGTTCCAAATATACTTTCTATATTTTTTAATTCTTTAAAGTTAATATTAGCTTTATTAGCCAAATGAATTTCTACAGTATAATAAGTATCTCTAATGTCAACACGAGTGTATAGTTCCTGCATTTTTCCAGCAACAAAATAATTATTAATAATTTTTACACCAAATATACTTCTCATAGGTTTTTGACTTGTTTGATATATATTATCTATTACTTTTATTAACTCCGTAAAACCTTCATAGCTTTTAATATTTGGTCGCTCATACTCTATAAAAGTTTTATACATATCGTATTTCGTATACGAATACGCAAGATACCAAAATGGCAAATCCAATATTATTGATAAATCAAATTGTAAATCAATTGAATTATTCCTCTGTATTACTTTTTTACTATCTATATTGTAATCCATGTTTTCAGTTATGAAATTTGATATTGAGCTTTCTGCATGTGACGAAATCTTTTCTATTTCCTTATTCGTTAATTCAAATATACCTTTTAAAGCACGACAGCGCGCACCAATTGATATTTTCGATAAGAAATTATCTAGCAATATTTGATTATCGTTAACTATATATTTTAATTCTTTGAAGTTGTCAAATTTACTTAATCCTCTTTTGGAGAGATATTCTGGAAAAGACAAATCTCCAATAACTAATTTCTGTAGTAGATTTATATCTCTCAAATCAAAACCCTTTTTAGCCATTATTAATCACCTAATACGACAGTAAAGTTTTGACTTGGAAAAATATGCTTAAACCAGATTTCTGGTTTTGAATATTTTTTCTTTATTTTCAAGGAATAATTTTTAATACAACTTATATAAATGTATATTCGTTCCACTGCTGATTATTAACTTTAAATTGTGGTTTTATATTGATGTTTTTTCTATTTATTTTCCACAGTAAAACTAAAAAGTTATTATCTTGTTTGTACATTTTAATAATTAGATCCAACGGTACTTCATTAACTATGCTGAATATGAAAGTAGACTTAAAATAAAAATATAGGTCTTTTATCATACAACACCTCCTGAGAAGTCCGCGTGGAACTTAAAAATATAATTGACTCTTTAAAAAAATAATTTTAGTTAGAAGTAACTAAACCAGTTTAATAGGGAAAGAAAAAAATTTACAAAACAGTTAAGGGGAAACTAATAGAGATATCAATTAGACTCTTGCCTTTTAAAGAATTAAAAAAACCCCTTAAATTATTTTTAATTAAAACGATTAGAGGGGGTTTTTGATATATCTATTATACAATTAAACATTCATTCGGGCTTATATCAAAATTAATTTCCTTGAATGAAAATATCATTAGTAGGTAGACCACTTTACTTCGCGAGAAAATTATTTCTTACTAGGTATTTGTAGACCCAGCACTTAATTTTTAACAGGGAAACGGTTTGTTTTTTTTATAATTCTAAGCTGAAATGGAAGATTTATCTCTTCCGTTGGCTCTCCAACCAATATTATCCTTGCACTCTTATTCAGATTAATATCTTTAAGTGAAATTGGTACTACCACTTTTGATTTAGGGGGTATGATTACTTTTTTTAATGCAAAAGGAACATATTCAGAAATCAAATTAATGTGTGCGTTCAACTCAAAGTCGTGTTGATTTTCTATAGTTAAGAAATAATTGTCTATATCTATATATTCAACTTCCTTAGTTAAGTTAGAATCTGTATATATTTGCATTACTTCCGAAGTTTCATTTTCAATATTTTTTATTTTCTGTACAGTAGTATATATATTTTGAATTTTAGAGATTTCTTTACTCTTATTAGTGACTTCAACCGAAAGATAGTTCCCAGCAACTGTTCTTTGAGTTTGATATATTTCTAAAGGGTCAGAAATTTTATCGTTAAGGACCTTTTCACTTATTATATATATAATATGCTTTCCTGGTGGTAAGTCTGATATTGTGAAAGGAATTTTTTTAACCCCTTCCTTCGGAATATCAATAATATGGTGAGAGTCCACTATACCGTTCATCTCTATCTTTATAGGAGTAGTATCATTTTGCAAAAATGCAAAAACGGCTCTCTGTTCTTCTTTTAATGTTGAATGCTTATACAAGATATTTCCAGTTATAGTTCCATTTTCATCAGTTATATAGGAATTTTTATCTCTGTCTACAATAAATTCTTCATTTAGGTGGATTTCAACTGTTCGAGTTTCAGTTGTTTTTTTAATTTGGTCATATTGAGGTTGTTCTGTATTCTTCACAGTTTCTTGGATTGGCTTCTCATTATTAGTATTTGAGTTAAACATACTAGACCACTTTCTTTCATCATTAAATACAAATAAGAAGATTGAAAATATTGTAATTAAAATAGAAATTAACAGGATTAAATTTTGTTTTTTCCTCATTTGCAACTTCCTTAATATGTATATTAAATAATGATTGCAACCATAAAGAAATTTACTTTATGGTTGCATTCATTATTTCAATTCAAGTTACTTCAAAACTACCTCTTCTATTGTATCAGTATCACTTGTGGACCAGCCAAGATGAACTTCGTGATGACTTTTAGCAATCATTGTATCCCCAACTAATCCAGTATTACCTCGTGTATCAACTATTGCCATTCCTTCATCTTCACCATAAATAGTGTCACTATCTTGATCTAATATTATCAAAGACGAACTACCCTTTGGTTTTTTTAATAGTTCACCTATAACACTAAAATACATTATTAATTTTCCATCTGTAATCGATGTAGCATGTGTTCCAAACCATTCCAATCCGTCTCTGTTCAAATATGTGTGGCCTGTCCCAAAAGCGACACCACTAATATCTTGTGTTGAAAAACCATCTGAATTAGTTAATTCGATATTTACTTTTGATGGAAGATCTTTTATATCATCGTAATTATAATCCGCCCAAACTTCTTCTTTACTTGTAAGGTCTTGAGCAATTGCAGAACCGGAATGTGTAATTGTTATTGTTGAGGCCAATATTGCAGTAGCTACCAATAGATTTTTTACTTTCATAAATATACCTCCATTTTTTTGATTTTTCTAACAAATACTATTATAAAACAACAACCTCGCAATTGATAGTAAAAATTGGTATTTTTACAAATTATTTAATATTAATTAAATTATTTACTATCTAAAGAATCTTAGTTAAGGTTCCTTAAATGTAGCATTATAAAGATAGATAATGAAAACTTAAGATGTAAAATATTGTATGAGATGTACTAAAAATACTATTATAAAGATGCTAAAAAGGCAAAACGGTATAACTTTGTTTGTAATTGGTTTGAACTTGTTTGAAAAAAGCTGTGCAATTTTTATTTACAAATCTTTGGACTGAACACATTTTTAAAAAATAACAAGTGTGGTTTAGTTTAGTTCGGGGAGTTCAGGATGATAAAAACAACAATAGTTTTTCTTAAATGATTAGTCTTTTTTATTAAATAATTTAATTCATTGATTATATATAAATAATGTAAAGAAGTAGGTTTAAAGATTTTTTGATTAAAATACTCTTGATAAAATGTCATAAATCCATTGCTCATCATCTATAACTTCCTTTCCATGTGAAGCAGCATCGGATGTATCGGTACAAATAACATTCTCATCCCCTCTTCCTCACACCATTATCTCATGAGAGAGAACCCCAATTATACAAGGATCAATGGAAATCTATTAAACCATAAAATATTGGCTAAAAATTAAAATCTAATGCTAAAATTATGAATTGAAGTATAAAAATAAATAGATTAATTGTAAGGAAGAGTTTATAACTTTGAAGTATTTTAATAACAATTGGGGACTTTATTTAGATGTAGTTGAGATTTTAAATTATAAAGGAATTTTAGATAATATAGATAATGATATTATTAAAAAGAATTACTTGAAGCATTTCATCTCAAGTGATTACTAAAAATGATAAAGTTTAATGATCCAGTAGTTAAAAAATTATATGAAGAAGGTTTAATAAAAAATTTGAGCAAAAAATGAGATTATCAAAGAAAATCGTAGAGATTACTTCTTTTTAATATTATAATTAATCGTATTGATAGTTTAAGTACAAACTTTCATAATCTCAGCTATATTTAAATTAAATATCCAATATATTAAAGATTTTATTCAATTAATAGCCGATAGTGGAATAAGTTAAAAGCCTAATCAATGGAGAATTTTTTGATCAAACTTTTTTTAAATTCCTAATTCTATCAGACTTTTTCCAAGAATGTCGAGCTTTATTTCAAAGCTAGATATATACTTTTACAAATAACGAATTTTCAAATAGCGCTTTTGAGGTCAATTGATACAGATACTCCTACTTACTTGAGCCTAATTAACACAGATATTACAGACAAATAAAAAAAGAGTATTACAGACCACCTGTTTACTCTTTTGTCCGCAATTTGTCCGCAGAATTATTTTTTTGTATCAAACTTATTTAACTGAGTTGAATTTAATTAACCAGAAAAGCCTTTTAAATCAGACTTAATTAACTTATTTGAACTCATATCAACTCAACTTATTAACAAAGATAAATTCGACAACGTGAGGGTCGCAGGTTCGAGCCCTGTCGAGACCATATAGCCGAAATCCTTTAATAGCAAGGGATTTCGGTGTTTTTTATTTAAAGCTCAAATTAAGCGATCAAGGCCACGAGTTATAATAAAACTAGTTGTTTATTATCCCTCATGAGCACAGTTGTCACTTACTCAAATCATTTTCCCATTCCATTAACAACTCTACCTCGGCGGTCTGGTCGTCTATAGATTCTTCTTTTATTACAAAACCATTCCCCAAATAAAAGTTAACGGCATTGTTATTTTTCTTATACACCTTTAATTGTATATGTTCCCTTTGTTTTTTAACAAAATTCAACAAGCTCTTTCCGTACCCTTCACCCTGGTGCTTAACATCTATAAATAATGCAGCCAAATAATTATCTACCATTGATACAAAGCCCACAACATCTTTATCATTGCTTATAACATAGGTTTCGGACATTGGAAGATACTTTTCTTTCATCTCAGTTTTCTTTGATTTCCAATAGTCCTTATTAATAAAGTCGTGAGCTATTAAGGAGCTTTCGTACCATATTTCTACGATTTTATTAAGTTCTGTTTTGTTGTTTAATCTAATATTCATCTGACCACCCCTATAAAAAACGTATAAGTCTTTATGGATAAATTTTAAAGTATCTAATATAAAATAATCCTAGGTACTTTTAATTAATAATATTGATTTCTCATCCTGTATCCCATAATTCACCAACAATTTCAATGACATCATGAATTTATCTTGTATCATTTCTTTTCAACAAGTAACAAAGAAAAAATACTCTCAAAATTTTTTAATTTCCTTATATAAAGCAATTAATCCACGTAATGTTTTTTAAAATCTGGATGGATAGAAAATTTTCGTCTTAAATTTACGAGATTTTCTCCAAAACTCTCCTCTAATAGTTCCTTATACTTCTCCATTATTTCTATAATATACAAATCGTGAATCATGACTTCCGTTATTGGCATTACTAATCCTACATGCATAGTCCATGCTGCACGGCTATCATTCTCTAATGAGACGATTCCTGCTACTACCTCTGAATCATCTCCACTAATAACTATCCATCTTCCACCATACTCTTCTGTTATTTTATGTCCCATATAATGTAGATAAACATTAGCAAAATCAGAGACGATTTCTCCATAAGCAATAATAGTTACATTTACTCCTCTATCAGCTGCTAGTTTAAGTTCAGGCTTTATTTCTTCATATTCGTCTTCCCAGATCTCTAACAGAATTCTTTTTTTAGCAGACAATATACAAGTCTTTACTTTTTCTAGTATTTCATTTCGTCCTGTGATATTCCAAATATTTTCACGGTCATTTGTAGAACCTTCAAATTTCTCTAATGATTTTTCTGCGAGTTCGAAGTTTTCTTCTGCTTTCTTTCGACGACTTTTAATTAACTCCTTTGAAGGAACAGCGGTATATTGAGGGGTGTTTCCAGGACTTACGAGAATATCCCCTCGTATCACTAAACTATCCAAAACTTCATAAATTCTTGAACGGGGTACTCCGGAGTTTTTTGCTACTGCATAGCCGCTTAATGGAGATTCTTCCAGCAAAGCAAGATATGCTTTTGCTTCGTATTCTGTAAAATTTAAGTTCTTCAATATTTCTAAAATATTTTCTTTCATAAATCCTCCATCTTAATGTAGTTGCTACTTTAGTAACTAATATTTTAACAAAATTTGTTGAGAATTTCCAAAAGATTCTGTATACTTGTTTCAGTAGTTACTTTAGTAACCACTATCGGTAAAGAAAGGACGAATAATATGGATGGCTTATTATCATATATTTTAATTGCTGCAATGATGGTTGTTATACCAGGAGCAGATACGATGCTCCTAGTGAAAAATACGCTCAGCTACGGTCCAAAAGCTGGATTTTATACAGTTCTAGGAATGGCAACTGGACTTTCTTTTTGGACGCTTATTGCTATTCTTGGACTATCTGTTGTCATTGCAAATTCTGTAATTCTTTTTAGTATAATAAAGTATTTAGGAGCTGCTTATTTAATTTATTTAGGTGTAAAAAGTTTCTTTGCTAAAAGTCTGCTTTCTTTAGAGGAAATTCAAGCACAGGCGAATTCGCATACCAATTCTTCAAACAAGCATAATAAAGAGTCCTTTGTCCATGCATTACTTAGTAATGTTCTAAATCCAAAAACTGTATTGGTTTATATAACTGTCATGCCACAATTTATCGATTTAAGTGAAAATGTGAATCAACAATTGATAATGTTAGCGTCTATTCTTACTGTATTTGCTGTGTTATGGTTTCTAACTCTTGTTTATGTAATTGATTATGCTAAAAAATGGTTGAATAACTCTAAATTCCAGAAAGTATTTCAAAAATCATCTGGCTTGATTTTAGTAGGCTTTGGTATTAAAACAGGAATTTAAAATTTAACCTATTAAATTCACCCCGTTCAAAAAATTGAACGGTTTTCTTTTTTACTAGGAAAAGTTATATAAAAAGAAACTCATATTAGAATTGTACTATTGATACTTCAATAATGTAGTTTTATTATCCATCAACTTAGAAATTCTTTGATAATTGTGTGATGAGGTGAATGGCATAAAAAAGATGTGGAAAAATCATAGTGTATTTATATCTGTTTTTTTGTTGATTGCTTTTATTATAAGTGCTGTGATGTTGTTCCAAGAACATAAACATGATCAACGGCATATGAACATTTTTTAAATAGGTTTTATTTTAATTTAGATTCAACACTTAGAATCATGTCCTATTGAGGGTCATTTAAACTATTATCTTAAATAAATACATTTAGGACTAGAGTGACATCAAAGGTGCAGTAATTCCAGCTAGAATAATTAACAATGAGATAGAAGCTACTAAAATAGGTTGCATTGATGCATTTTCATCCTTTACTAAAGACGAAATGGCATAAACGAGTGAAAAAGTAAAGATGAAGGGCCAAATAAACCAAGTCCAGTAATAAAGTATCGCAATACTATGCATCAAACCTATGAGCATCTGAAACTTTCCCCCTTTTAGAGTAATTTTGTTGAATAAGACTATTCCATACTGCTTTTATACTTCTGATACCTATGCTTTAAATCAGATAGATAAATGATTGTTAGTAGAACTGGCAAGATGATCCTAATTAATAATCCCTCACCATAAAAGAACACTACAAAATATAATAAAACGAGCGCTACTAATCCTGTCCAGAACGACCTTATAAATTTTTTCTTTTTTGTTAGTTCCCAAAAAAAGAACTTCATTATTTCCCCCCTAGATAATGGATTTCCTTATTGAACCAACTGTTAGGTAGTTTTATTCACTCTTACTTCAAATTTTAACATAAATAACCATTTTTTATCTGGTCTTTTATTAAAAATACATATTCCTAATGAAACGCGTCCAATTGTAAAAAACTATTACTCAACTAAAATCTACGTTAATAAAAGATTATTTAAATAAATCATTCAATTATAATTACTTCTCCGTCCTTTAAAGCTATAAAAGGTATTTTATTATTAATCATATACTCAATTGAATTATTTATATCCTCAGACTCTGGGTGGTCTGATTGATAATGCGGAACTATTGTATATTCCAAAATATGTAGTCCACCCCAAATAGTTTGATGTTCGTCCCCATACGCATTTCTTATTAAAAATGCGCCTGATAACTGAAAAAAGATATTGTATATTCATTTAATAAAGCCCCGAACACTTTACTTCAATTCGAGGCTTGGTCTATTTATTTATATTGCTTCGATCTTATAAAAACTTATACATTGAGCAATTATTTTGTACTCGTGAATCCACCATCAATTCGAATAACTTCACCATTGATATATTCTGCTTTAGAAATTAATAGGAAAGTAACTAGTTCAGCTACTTCTTCCGGTGTACCTAAACGTTTTTGTGGAATACCGCCCGTAGCATTTTCTTTCATTTTTGGGTTGGCTTCGTAGAAAGTTTTTACCATCGGTGTTTCAGTTGGACCTGGTGCAATAGCATTGACACGTAAACCATCCTTTGCGTATTCAGCAACCATACTTCTTGTTAAACCAACAATGCCATGTTTTGTAGCAGAATATGTTACAACGGAATCTTGACCAATTACACCAGCACTGGATGATGTATTGACGATTGAACCTCCACCGTTTTTTAACATTACTTCTGCTACATAACGCAAACCATATAATGCACCAAGAAGGTTGATACCTACAATTTGGTTAATCTCTTCGATTGTAGTTTCTAAATAGAATTTTCCGCTGCCTGAAATTCCAGCGTTGTTAAAGAAGTAATCAATTGAACCAAAATGTTCTACTGTTTTATCAACATAATTTTTTACATCTTCTGGTTTTGATACATCAGCTTTAATGAAGATTGCATCAACTCCTTCAGCTTTTACTTTTTCGACAGTTTCATTTCCGCCTTTTTCACTTATATCTACGACTGCAATATTAATACCTTCTTGAGCCAAACGAATGGCAGTTGCTTGACCGAGTCCACTGCCCCCACCTGTAATAATCGCTACTTTACTCAAATAATTCCCTCCCAGAATGATAAAAATTTACACACTAATATATCAATTCCCAATACCTTCAAAATGTAAAACATTGAAATTTATTAATTTGCTTGTTTCTTAGTATATAAATTCCTACTGAAACTTCAGGAGTGCGGTAAAGTCGAGCTACTTGTTATCACCATTACCGAAATAATTTATTGACAGGTATATATTCTACAAGAAAATTTATTAAGATTTCTTTATTGGTAAGAACCCCGAAAAAAGAATTAATGAATACGCCCATAATAACCAAGAACCAAATATTCGATCAGTTTCCGGTTTCAGATTTACAAAAATTTCTGAATAAAAAATCAAAGCAATTGTATCAAGTAACATTCCAGGTAAAGCTATGAAAATAGCTGCTTTTAATTGTTGAGGAGCATCTACATTTTTCCACAGATAAATAGGAAAAGTAAGAACTACTATTAAAGGTATGACAAGAATATAGGTAACAATTAATAAAACTGGATTATCTGGGGTAAAGAAAAATTGACCAGTCAACCTAAATATAGTAGTAGCACCTAACCAAACTATAAATCCCCAAAATAGAAAAAACATTTTTTTCACTCCAAACTAATTTTTTTCACTAGATTCCAATGTTTTTTGTTCTACTACAAATTGAACCTTTGAACTTAAATTTTCGAAACACTTTCAAGTAATCCATTGTCTTATTCCAAAATAATACTTTAATAAAAATAGACACATTTTAATAAAAAAATGCGCCTGAGTGTTGAGGATTACTATTCAATTAACACTTATTCATTAATTCAAAAACCAATATATCAAATAACTTTTCATCAGTATAAAGCAATAATGCCCATTCTCCCGGACTTGGAATGTTCACACTAGAAGGTACGTGTGCATCAGCACCATTATTCTCGCCTCCGAGATTAATCCTCCAACCCGTTGACAGGTTTTGATCAATATTATTCGTTTCTCTGAATATTAACCCTGTGATTAATAGTACAATGATACTTATGATGATCACTATCCGACACACAAGACGAGACTTAGCACCCATATTAAAAAAGTAAAGTCATCTAGAAACAGACAAAAGTATATAGAACCAATAACGATATGAAAATCTTAAATAAGTATAGCCTCAATTTTAAAATAGACATCTGGAATACCAAAACATAATAAAAGTACTCCATACATAACCGGTACTAAAATAATTGAAGTCCAATTCTAACAACTTTTTGCCCCTCCCAACTTATTTGAATAAGTCGTTTATGATCATGCTTTATTCCATATGTTAATTGTGCACCCATTATTTGATACCCATATCATAGCCTTCTTTTCATTATCCATTGGACTCCAAGTTAGTACTCCTGCTTTCCATCCAAATAGGCTTCCTTAAAACATAAGTAGCTCATACATTATTCAGATTTTTTATCTATAAGAAGCGGAGTTTATATTGATTCAAAGCGCTAGTTAATCTAATTATTTATCGTTTTTCTTAACATTTACAGCTCGTCGTGATTGTTCTTTTAAATTTTGGTTTTCTTCAAGATCGAACGTTACTTCCTCACCTTTGGTAAGAGATTTAAAACCATCCATTTGGATACTACTGAAGTGTACCCAAACGTCATCCTCTCCCTTAATTGAAATCCAACCCCATCCCTCTTCTTCGTAATAAACCTTACATACACCTTTTATGCCATACCTCATTATAAATCCCCCAATGTAAAACCGTATGTTAATCTACTTTGTCGTTACAGCACCCTTATTGATAAGAACGAATTCACAATATCTCTATTAATGATATAAATAGGATATTAATCAACTTACTTGAATATCAACATAAATATCCATATTTCTGTAAGGAATTATCCAATTACATGGCATCTTAAATTAAAAAGCACTTTCCTTTGTATTTGATAAGCTAAAACTGAGCCACCATCGCAGTTGAAAAGTGAGCCACTTTTATATGAAAATAATCCTAACTTCATAGAGTTAGGAGCGTATAGAGGTGATTTCATTGGAGAAGAAACAAAAAGTGCTACTTGCCTTTCATCAAGAAAGTAAGAGTCAACGTCAAATTGCGAAGGAGCTTGGAATTTCTCGTAATACTGTAAAAGTATATACAAGAGGATCTTGAAAAAAGAAGAAAAGATATTCGTGAATTACCTATTACAGATAATTATGTAACGCCTCCGTCGTATAAAAAACGCAAAGGAAATAAACGAGCTTTAACACCTACAGTGATGAAACGCATTCGGAAAATGTTAAAAGATAATGAATATAAACGGCAACATCAAATGCATAAGCAACAACTGAAAATGATTGATATTCATGAAAAATTATTAGATGAAGGTTTTGAAATTAGTTATACCACTGTTAGAAACTTTGTGAATAGTGAGGAGAAACGTCAAAAAGAAGTCTTTATTCGTCAAAAGGCAACTGCTGGTCATGAGATTGAATTTGACTGGGGAGAAGTAAAATTAGTTATAGACCAATCCCTACGGTCTCTTTCAATGGCAGTCTTTACCCTACCATATAGTAATGATAGAATTGCATATTTATATGAATCTGAAACAATGGTGTGTGTTCAAGATGCTCATGTGAAATGTATTAACTATTTAGGCTTTGTACCAGAGGTTTTTACGTACGATAATATGCGGACAGTCGTAAAGAACTTTATTGGGACTGAACGAGAGATTACTGATGGTATGAAAAATCTATCGATGCATTATCATTTTAAAATACGACTATGTGAACCAAGAAAAGGAAATCAGAAGGGGCATGTGGAGCGGAGTGTAGAATACATCCGTCGTAAGGCATTTGCCCATCGAGATACGTTTGCAAGCTTAGAAGAAGCTCAGGCTTATCTAACAGAAATCATCATGAAATTAAACTCTCGTAAGCATTATAAGAAAAGACAAACGCATCATGAATTAATGCAAGAAGAACGTACAGCTAGGCAAGTAAGCGCAAATATTATTCCATTTGATGCCTCTGAGTTGTTTGAATTTAGAGTGGACAAATATAGTACGATTACTTATAGACAAAATCGTTATTCTGTTCCTGAAGGACATGTTGGAGAATGGGTGAAAGTAAAAGCGAGTGCGGAAAAAATTCTTATTTTTAGTGAAAATGCCTGTATCGCGACACATAAACGAAGTTGGCAGATCCATCAATGGATTATGGATATTTATCATTACTTACGTACATTTGAAAAGAAAAAGGTGCATTGGCTCAAAGTGAATGTTTGAGTCAAGCACCAACAAAAATAAAAAATTTATACAAAGATTATTATATTGGAAATGAGCGAGATTTTCTAGAGTTACTTATTTATTTAAAAGAACATAACAATCTAGAAAAAGTCTTAGCAGCGATTGAACAACTTAAGAAGAACCCTATGGTTCAAATATCAACAGATAAGATTATTTTCTTAGCTAGTCAAGGCGAACACGTTCATAAAACTGTACATTCCAAAAATGAGGTCACCACCCAATCTCTCGAAAATCTTTCAGCCATTACAGCATTATTTGAAACGAAAAAGACAGGGTGCTTCATTAATGGATAAGAGACAAGAAATGATTGAAATGTGTAAAGAACTTCGATTACCAAGTATTCGGGCATTTATTCAAGAAGATGATATGTGGAAACAACATCAGACAGCAGAGGATTTTTTATATCATGCACTGGTACAAGAGATGCAAGATCGAGAAGTACGAGCAAAAGCGAATCGGATTCGTTCAGCAAATTTCCCTGAAAAGAAACTATTAACTGAATTAGAGACTGAGAGATTACCGCAAAATGCGGCCTCTCGCCTCCCACAATTAAAGAAATTAGATTTCATTCAAGAAAAACAAAATGTCCTATTAATTGGCTCACCTGGAACAGGTAAAACCCATATAGCAATAGGTTTAGGAATTGAAGCTTGTTTGTCAGGATATAAAGTATTTTTCACAACGGTATCATCTCTAGTAAACCAATTAAAAGAGAGCCGTTCTGAAAGAACGTTACGTTCATTTGAACTGAAGTTTGAAAAATATGATTTAGTAATCATTGATGAATTAGGTTATATCTCCTTTGATAAAGAAGGAGCCGAGTTATTATTTACTCATCTTTCCCTTCGGGCAGGACGAGCATCCACCATCGTTACGAGTAATTTATCATTTGATCGATGGGAAGAAATATTTCATGATCCAGTTTTAACAGCAGCTTTAACAGATCGACTAACACATAGAGCCTATATGGTTGACATGGTCGGCCCATCTTATCGAATATTAGATACAAAAGAATGGCTAGAAAATAGTCAGCTTTAAGTGGCTCAGTTTTTAATTAATAAATGGCTCAATTTTCACTTGCGAAATACATTCCTTAGAAATGCATCCTTAAGGGACTATTAGAAAGTTTTAATTTAAATTAGATCGCCATATTAATTTAATACTGTAATAGATCTAGGGACAACGAAAATTTCTTTATATAGTTTTCAAAATCCCTAAATATTCTTTCCAAGGACCCACGTCAGCCCTATATCTTTCAGCCATTACCCTTACAATTTGGGCAATGTGTGTCAGATCATGAACGACCCAAGTCGAAATTAACTCTCTTATTTTAACTGGTCCAAATTCAGGGTGTGAACCCTCCAACTCGAAATGAAGTTCAGGTTCAATTAGAGACTTTAGTTTATTGATATTTTTCGTTCTTATTGTTTTAAATTCCTGCAACTTTTGGTTAATTGATAGTTGAGACTTATCTTTTAAGTGTGCATATCGATCAAATGACGGGAATGGTCTATTGCCACCTTCCTGAAGAATAAATTCTATCCTTGGAATCCAATTATTTTTCTCTCCTTCGATGAGGTGTTCAATCACTTCAATGGCATTCCAAGTACCTTCTCCTTCATTACAGTTTAGCCATCCTTCCGATAAACCAGATAAAAAATAGTCCAGCGTTTGTGGTGTACGTTCTAGTATTTCGATAGCTTCATTCAGATTAAAATGCATATAACTACTCCTTCCTTTTTAAATACTTTCTTAATTTCATTAATATTCTGTAGAAAAATATATATCCCTTCTTTAACAATTTAGTACTGAACTTCGAGATACCAACTTGCTATAAGATAGTTGAACCAACTTCATTCATAGAAAAGCGAACATTAAAAAACGAGAATCCCTAAATAGAGACTCTCGTTGATAACATACATTTTTTAATAACTATTGAAAAATGATATACTTAATAGAGTAGTAAGTACAAGGTATCAAGGGTGATTGGTACATCTTTTCATTCCGATTACTTCACGTTTTGTGAAGGGAAAGGAGATGATGCCAATGACGACATATGAAGCGTTAACGCTCATGATAAGCTTTGGTACACTCATAGTGACCATCTTAGCTTTGTCATTTACTTTTTCACGAAAAAAGTAAATCACCCTCTTATACCTTGCCCGGTTTAGGGTGATTTACTTTGCCCATGCCAATCGCCATTGATGCGATGACTTACTACAGACCGTGTAGTGTTTCAGCACTATGCGGTCTTTTTATTTTACTCTTCTATAAAGTATACTATAACACTTTAAAACGAATTTCAACTTTGTTCGCGCCTATTCAGTCGTAATTTATAATTCTAAATCATATTGAGGAAATTCAAACTGTTCTAGCCAGTATTTACATAAATCGTAATGTTCCTTCTTGTATTCGCGTAATGCGGATAAAAAGTGATAAAAGACTATTTATTTTTTGATAGCTTATATAATGGTGGAGCTACTAGTGATGTGACGATGGCAGCAATTACCGCCTCAGTAATTCCGTTAGTAAGAAACACAGTCATAACAGCTTTAAAAATTGCACTCGAGCTGTCTGCATTAATGGCCTGAGCATAGGCATCCTGAAATATTAAAGAAATAGAACCCATCACTAAAAATGTATGTAAAAAAGTTGAAAGCAGTCCAGTTAAAAAGAAAGCTAGTTTCTGATTGTTTTTTTTCTTTGAAACAGCTTTAGAAAGAGCTTTAAACATATAGTAAGGGATGAAACCAATTAATACTCTTGGAACAATTGCAATAAATAATGCCCAAAAACTACCCTGACTTGTACCTAAAACAGGAATCGCTGGAGAAAAAGCAAATGAAAGTAATGTTGGGGCAATTGTATTTGTTATAATACTAGTGATTCCAAACACTAATCCTAAAAATGCACCAATTTTTGGCCCTAAGATAATGGAAGCTATAATAATTGGAATATGAATGATCGTCGCTTTAATTACACCTAAATGTATAAATCCAACTGGTGTTAGAGCAAATAATAAAATAATGGATAAAAATGTAGTAGTTAATGTAAATTCTCTTATTTTCAATTTCGTACTCCTTTAGCAATAATATTCCCTACCAAGCATTACATACCTTCATTTAAGCATGTTCAACGTGAATATAATGTATAAGCTTTTTCTTTAAATAAAATTGAACCTTGCCTAATATTACTATTTTTGTAGTATTTTTTTCAACATTATAATTTCGCATAAAAATATGAATTGCTTAATTAATAAGTACTTCTTATAAAAAATGAACACTTTAAAAATAGATATTTTAAATGGTAATTATTATATGGAATAAAACCACAATACTCAATAATAATAGAGATTGATGTAAGAAAAAAAAGACTAATTGCTATTTTTAACCCTAAATTCAATTTGTGCTTTTATTTCATAATTCTTCTTTTCTATGGAATCTCCGCTGTCAATTACATTAAAATTTGCAGCACCTTTTACCACATAATGTCCTTTTGGAAATTCACTATTAGCAACTCTATTCATAAACTCTATGTATTCTTTATCGTCTTGCGATCCGTATCCTCCACTACCCAAATATTCTTGACGAAGTGATTCCCCTTTGATTAGTTTTGATCTTTTTGATACTAGAAAGTTAAAGTAATCAATTTCATAATTTCGTGTCGTCTCCACCATTGGAAATGAAAAAGGAGAACCTCCATGAGAAATTTCAATTTCTTCTTGATCCCCTATATATTCGAGTTCCGCATATATTTTTATGGCTTCCCCCTCACTATACTCTTCTTTCTCCGTTATAAGCCGATAAACAAAATCTCCTTCTTTCACTTCAGCTTTCGTTCTCATATTTTGTTGGTAAACTAATAATATTACTATCAGAAATACACAAACAAAAATAATACTTATCCTCTTCACTGGATCACTCCGTATCTCCGTATCTCCTTCTTACAAATATAATTTACCATAAAAACCAGAAACTACCTAATACCCTCGCAAATGAAAAAAGAGTAAAACAGATAACCCGTTTACTCTTTTTCACGCAGAATTATTTTATGTTATTCTATAAAATTACTTTAGAATTCGTTAGAAATTCTCATCGAGCTTTTCAACCAGAAAATTTAATTCAGACTATGAAACCTCTTCAAATTCGCTAAGTTCTGCACTAGCAATGAAACCATAAACTTTAACGTTTTTTGGAATGAGTGGATGGTTTTTAATTAAAGAAATATTTTCTTTTAGTATTGTTTTTATATCTTCCCTGCCAACTAACCAGCTCATTAAATCTTCCCCTACTACGCCGAAGTATTCAATTGCTTTTATTTCTTTACTTGAAACATTAGCTTTTTGTATTTTTGATAAGAACTCATCCTTATTGATCGAACATTCTGTACTATCTTTTTCTCCAATAATATATATTTCTTCAATATTTTCTTGGTAAACAGCTATGATTATACTTCTCATAATAGAGTCATAAGGCTGCGAGATGCTATTCCCCATAGTTTTAATGATGATTAATTCTTCTGCTTTTTTGTTTGTAATCATCGGAAATAGCTCATTTAGTTTATCATTTAAACCAGTTATAACTAATGTCTTCTTCCTAGTTGAATTTCCCATGAGAAACCTCCTATTGAATCCAGTTTGCTATCGTATAATAGATAGGTATTCCAAGAATAAGGTTAAAAGGGAATGTTACCCCTAATGATAATCCTAAATAAATCGATGGGTTTGCTTCAGGTACAGATGATTTTAGAGCAGCTGGAGCAGCGATATACGAAGCACTTCCTGCTAGTACGCCCATTAATGTAACTCCACCCAAAGATAATCCTACAAAATGTCCAACAATAACTCCCAAACTACCAAATAAAACAGGAGCTAAAATTCCAAAAAGGAGTAACTTAAGCCCATATTTTTTTACTTCTGGTAAGCGTTGTCCGGCAACTAAACCCATGTTCAGTAAAAACAGAATTAATATACTACTATATAAGTCTATAAATAAAGGTTTAACCGTTGGTAAGGCATTTTCCCCTAATATCAATCCGATTATTAAACTACCTAGCAACAGTAATACACTTTTTCCTAATATACTTTCTTTCAGTACTTCTTTATTTAAAAGTCTTACTGATGCGGGAACTATTCCAAAATTCTGAGATGATATTACTGGTTCAGCATTTCTATTCTCTAGAACTTTTAATAAGATCAATGATACTAAAATCGCAGGACTTTCTAATAACACAACTAATGCATTCATAAATCCTTCATAAGTAATACTATTCTTTTCTAAAAATGAAATTGTTGCTCCATAAGTTACCACGCTAATTGATCCATATGTTGCAGCAACTCCAATTGAATTTTTTAAGTCCATTTTCATGAAGCGCATAATAACTAGCGTAAGAATTGGAATTGCAATACCTAAAAATAAAGTACCCATAATTGGATTTATTACTGTTTCAAATGAATAATGGGAAAGTTCTATTCCCCCTTTTATTCCTATAGCAATCAACAAATAAATACTTAACGCTTCACTTAAAGCATTTGGGAATTTTAAATCTGATTTAAATAAAGCTGCTACAATTCCCAATACAAAAAACAGTACAACTGGTGAAAATAAATTTTGATAAATAATTTCTGACATTACCTTTAACTCCTCTTTCAAAGTTTTCAATAAAAAAACCGACAATCTAAGGGAGAAAAGGGTGTTTTCTACCCACTTCTCCTTAAAATTGTCGGTTTATCTTCAACTAACGAATAAGTTTTTTGAAGATCTCCCATTTATCTTAGTTCATATTTTGTAATTCTTTCTCTAAATCATCAAATAATTTAAAGACCATAATTCGTTCCCCTGTATGTGTGCTTATATCACTGTAAAAACTTTTCACTTCTACGCCTGTTAAATTTAATATTATTGCCTTTAGGTCTTCTATCCCTGATTCAATAAGGGCAGAACGATTTCTTTTTACTGATAGTAAGCCTTCCTTGGTTTTACATAGTGTATACTCAGCAGGTGAAAGGATGCCACGTAAAGTGACAATAATCATATCTCTTAAAATATCAGTTTTAACCGAAACAGAACCACGTCCAAGGAAATCTTTTTCCCATTGAGTTAATGATTTGCTTATTTCCGATTCAATAGTTCCTTTAGATTTGTTCATCTCAAATTCCCCTTTACACAAAAAAGGTATATTCCTACCTAGGTCTCCTAGTTAAGAATATACCGATTTATCTTATTCTTCACCACTAATTGTGTTTGATTACTTTTTCATACAGTCAATAAAACAATTAACAGTATGCTAAAGCTCTAACAAAATGAATGGTTAAAATAAGTATCTCTCGATTTTTAATTTAAATAAAATTTACCTTAAAATAAGATCTATGTCAATAAGTAAACTTAAATTCACTTTTGTACTATGTCATTATATCTAATCTTAATGTTCCGCGTCTAACTATTAGACTGCAGTTCAGTGATTTTTGTGCTTGCTTCATTACTTTTAATAGGAAGATGGAAAATGTGCAGAATATAAGTTAAGATAGATAAAAAGAAAAAGGAGAGATAATATGTTCGATCAAGTTGCAGTTGGTATTTTGCAAACACTTACAGTGATAACTGTATTGGTTATTGTGTTTGGAATCCCACTTGTGGATACATTAATTCACAAAAAATAAAACCCATACACAGGATAGAGTTTTAGATTTTGACAAAAGGTTTCAGAATAATTTTATTCTGTAGCCTTTTTAATTTATATATTCGGAAAATTGACCACATTTTTTGAAAAAAGACTTTTCGAATATGTCTATTTCCTTTTTCGATAATAGTAACGCTAAAACAACATGCATTAATCCATTGCAAGACTCATTTAAAACCAGCTATTTCCCTACAATATATGTTTTCAATAAGGCAAGCCGTTCTCGAATATTTGATTGTATTTCTACGCTGTTAGGTGTTGGAGCAGCAATTACATCTGCTTCTAGCCCTACTACTTTAGCTAAATATTTTGCCCTTGCTAAATGGAAGTCATTTGAAACGATCGTTATTTCACTAACACCTTTTGGTAATAATTCTTTAGAAAATAAAAGATTCTCATAGGTTGAAGTTGAATGTTCTTCCAATTGAATTCTTAGCGGGTCAATTCCACCTTCTATTAAATATTTCGCCATTACAGAAGCTTCAGTTGCTGGTTCATCGTGCCCTTGCCCTCCTGAAACAATAACTTGAACATGTTCATGTTTTTTTAAATATTCTAATGCTACGTCTAATCGATATTGTAACGATAGTGATGGTACGCTACTAGGCTTAACTTTTGCGCCCAGTATAACTAAAAAATCATTGGATCCATCTGCTATTGGTGCTTTTCCTTTTTCAATTTCCGCTCCAAGATATAAGTAACCAAATCCTAATACAAGTACAAGTATTACGTTTGCGCCAATCCACCATTTCATACACTCACCTCTATATTAATTAAACGAATAGGAAATAGAAATGGATTCATTATTTTCCATTCTACCTAATATATTCTAGCAATGAATTTATTGAAACGGCTTATTCGCATTTAAAAATCCCAAGTATTTTCTTCACTTGGGATTACAATTTGTTACGATACTAAGGTGTAGAAGATTTAAAAGGTAAATTATCACTCATGAATATTTCAATTTTGAGTTCTATCAATAAAGTCATTTAGTAGGCTTTACTTCTGTAATTATGGGTAAATCAAGTTAACTCTGTTTAAATAAAAAATATTTTATACTAAGGATAAACTTTCAATATTCCTTCACACTATTTAATAACCTCTTCTGACTCAGCATCAAAAAAATGAGCCTTTTCCATATTTATGACGAAATCGATTGTTGTTCCCCCAATAACTTCTGTATTCGCCTTCACACGTGCTATAAATTCTTGAACTTTCAATTTCGAATATAGGTATGTTTCCGCGCCCAATAATTCAGCAACTTCAACAGTAGCTTGAATTTTTGAACCAATTAACGTGTTGTCAGAAGCTTCTTGAATATCTTCTGGACGGAATCCTAAAATGATATCTTTATTTACATATCCTTTCTCCTGAAGGAATATACATTTTTCTTCTGGTATTTGGATTTTGATCTCGTCTATTAATAAATAACTAGCCTCAAATCGACCATGGAGGAAATTCATTGGAGGTGAACCAATAAAGCCACCTACAAACACATTATTTGGATGATCATATACTTCTTTTGGTGTTCCAATTTGCTGTATTTTTCCTTCTTTCATGACCACGATTCGAGTAGCCATTGTCATTGCTTCCGTTTGATCATGTGTCACATAAATAGTTGTCGTTTGTAAACGTTGGTGTAACTTCAAAATTTCTGTACGCATTTGCACACGTAATTTGGCATCCAAATTCGATAACGGTTCATCCATTAAAAATACTTTTGCTTCTCGGACGATTGCGCGTCCTAAAGCTACCCTTTGTCGTTGGCCACCTGAAAGAGCTTTTGGTTTTCGCTTTAAATATTCTTCTAAGCCGAGGATTTTTGCTGTATTTTTCACTCGTTGATCGATTTCATCCTTAGAAAACTTGCGCAGTTTTAATCCGAAGGCGATATTATCATATACATTTAAATGCGGATACAACGCATAGTTTTGGAAAACCATGGCTATATCCCGATCCTTTGGAGGTACATTATTCACTTTCTTATCATCGATATATAGTTCGCCATCAGAAATTTCTTCTAGTCCAGCAATCATCCGGAGTGTAGTAGATTTTCCACACCCAGAAGGTCCTACAAATACAATAAACTCTTTATCTTTTATATGCAGATTAAAATTTTCAACAGCTACAACATTTTTGTCATACTTTTTTTGTATATTTTCTAGACGTAAATCTGCCATTCTATCATTCCTTTCAATCAGAATGTGTAAATTATCAAACCTAGTTCAGTTTAGTTAAAGCATCCCAATCAGCGATAACCGTAACATTTTTATGCCGCTTTAAAATGGATGCTGGAAATTGCTCGCATACTTCTCCATTTATTAACTTTGCTAAAGCTGATGCCTTCTTTTTTCCTGAAACAAGTAATAGTATTTCTTTACTATCCATAATACTTCCAATTCCCATCGTTATCGCTTTATAGGGGACATCTTGAAGATTAAGAAAATACTTTGAATTTGCTTTTCGTGTACTCTCATCTAAATGAACGACATGTGTTGTACTTGTAAAAGAAGTACCAGGTTCATTAAAACCGATATGACCATTTATTCCTATTCCTAAAACTTGAATATCAATGTTCCCCGCGCTTCTAATTTTTTCGTCATATCGTTGACATTCTCTTTCAATGTCTTCTGCCATTCCATTCGGGATATGAATATTCTTTTTTGGAATATCAACATGATCAAATAACTTTCTCTTCATATAAAAATGGTAACTGTTCGGATGAAGTTGATGTAAATCGAGATATTCATCTAAATTAAAGGTAATTACGTGCTGAAAAGAGTATTTTTCTACTTGGTAGGCATGCACCATACATCGGTATAACCCTTCAGGAGTGGAGCCCGTTGCTAATCCGAGTACAGGATTTTTCATGTTTTTGACTTTTTCCAAAATCATTTCACATGCAACTCGACTCATTTCTAAATAATCTCTTACTTTTACAATTTTCATATCAATTTTCCTTATAAGAAATTAGACCACCGCAAATCGTATACTTGATTGTTAAATTCGAATCCAGCATAACTAGATCAGCGTCCTTCCCTTCAGCGATAACCCCTTTCCGATCATCAATACCAAGTTGCTTTGCTATATTTCCTGAAGTCATTTTTACAATATCTTGGATGGATACACCATCTAATTTAAACATCCGTAAAGCAGCCTCCTGCATTTTTAAAGTACTTCCAGCTAACGTTCCATCATGTAATATAGCTTTATCGTCTAATACTTTTACTGGCTGACCTCCCAGTTCATAGTTACCTTGACCAAGCGCCTTTGCTCTCATTGCATCCGTAATAAGAATGATTCTGTCACTACCGATGTTGTTATAGATGATTTGTAACATTTCTTTGGATACATGCACCCCATCCGCAATTACCTCTGAGCGTAATGGTCTTAATTGAAATGCTGCTCCAACAGCACCAATATCTCGATGGTGAATGCCATTCATTGCATTACAAAGATGAGTTAGTTGTCGAACTCCATGTTCAACCGCTACTTTCATTTCCCCAAAGCTTGCATCTGTATGTCCTGCAGAAACATTAATTCCCGATTCAATTAAATATCGTATAAATTTACCGTTTACATCCAGTTCGGGAGCCATTGTGATCGTTTTAATTTGATGATTTGAAAGCTGCTGCCACTTTTTAAATAATTCTTCATTAGGTTGTTTAATAAACCTTTTTGGTTGTGCACCCGCCATTTTTTTGTTTATAAATGGACCTTCTAAATGTATTCCAATCAGTTCAGCTTGGTAAGGTTTATTTTTAAAATTTGCTACATTTACTAATGCATTTTCAATATTTTCTACAGATTGAGTAATAGTAGTAGCAAGAAAGCTTGTTACCCCCTCTTTGGGTAAGCACATTGCAATTGCATCTAATGCTTCCTCACTTGCATCCATCACATCATATCCGCGCGCTCCATGAATATGACCGTCAATAAAACCTGGTATAATATGAAAATCAGTTCCATCGATTACAGTTAAATCTTCAATATTTATTTCATCATTTAATAGAATACATGCAATTTTACCTTTTAATAATAGAAGTGACGCATTTTTCAAAATGCTATTTTCTAAATAAATTGTTCCATTTTTAATTAGAATCGGGCTTGGCTGTTTTATCATACATTCATACCCTTTCATCATTCATAAAGTTCAACTTTTATTGTCTAGTAAATAGCTGATTGCTTCCCTAACATTTCCGTTATAATGTTGTAAGGCTAATTGTGTCACCTCATAACTAGAATTAGTTTTCATCATAACAATCGCCGGCTTCACCTCATAGTGTGTCTGTTCTAATATGTTTTCTGCTTCTTCATAAGAACTATTCGTAATTTCCGAAACAATGCTTTTTGCTCTTTCCTTTAGTTTAAAATTACTCGCATTTACATCGACCATTAAATTTTCATAGACTTTCCCTAATTTCACCATTGTAGCTGTACTAATCATATTTAAAATTAATTTATGGGCAGTTGCAGCTTTCATTCTTGTCGAACCAGTTAACACCTCTGGGCCTACAACAACTTCAATTCCCTCATCTGTATATTGGTTAATAAGTGAGTTTTTATTGCTAGAAAGTCCCACAGTAAATGCACCAATTTTATTTGCAAATTTAATCGCACCTATAGGATAAGGAGTTCGACCGCTAGCAGTAATCCCGATGACCACATCGTTTTTTGTTAAATTTTTAGAAAGTAAATCTAGTTCTCCTTGTAATTCGTTATCCTCTGCATTTTCAACTGCTTGAAAGAAGGCTTCATTGCCTCCTGCCATAATTGTCTGAACCATTTCAGGTGAAGTCATAAATGTAGGGGGACATTCAGATGCGTCCATCATTCCAATTCTGCCGCTTGTTCCAGATCCAATATAAAAAAGCCTTCCTCCATTTTTTAATGATTCAACAATTCTCTCTATAACCCGCCTTACTACTGGTAATACTTCTTCAACTGCAAAGGCAACCGATTTATCCTCGTTATTAATAGTTTGTAAGATTTCCATTGTCGTCATTTGATCTAATGTAGTACTAGCAGGATTTCTACTTTCCGTTGTTAGTTTCGATAATTCCATACACAAACTCCTTTACTTAAGAATGCTTCTTAACCACCTTATTAAAAAGTGCATCCTTTTATTGGTGAATCTCATTCCAAGAAGTTTCAATATTCCTCTTGATATTTTCATCAATTTTTAATCCTGAATTTTTAATCGCTAGTAAATAAGCACCTACGACTGCTGGAATTTTTGGCTGGGCAATTTGAACATCTCCAATTATTTGGTTTAAATTTTTCAGAAACAACTCTTTAAAGTACTTATTTGAAAAAAGTCCGCCATGTAAAACTAACTGTAACTCCTTATTGATAGAGTGATATTGATAAGCTACTCTTACCATTTGGAGAAGCTCAAATATAGCGTCCTCTAAAATTTCTATTGCTACTGCATCTTTCTCCTTTGCAGCTATCAAAACCAATTCTGAGATTCTCGCGATATCTGGAACAAAATTTTCAACGGAATAAAGCTTTAGGAGTTCTGACGCTTGATGTAATTTAAAGTGTTGTAATAC
The DNA here is from genome assembly GCA_023168345.1 of Lysinibacillus sp. PLM2. Lineage (NCBI taxonomy): Bacteria > Bacillati > Bacillota > Bacilli > Caryophanales > Bacillaceae > Lysinibacillus > Lysinibacillus sp. PLM2. Next base: position 2,057,637 of record AP025689.1, read on the forward strand.
AAGACTTGTTAAAAGGGTATCTTGCCCTCTGAAGTCATATGCTTTCATTATCGCTCTCAAAGCTTTCTGCCCAATGTAGTATCCGCTTCCTTCATCACCAAATAGATAGCCCCATCCTCCGGCACGCAATCTTTTGTTTGTTTCATGGCACACCATATATACAATTGAACCTGTACCAGCGATTAATAAAATTCCTGATTGCCCCCATGTACCAGAAGCTAAAGCTGCTTCTGCATCACTTCTTACTATTATTTTTTGTGCATATGGACTGTTTTTAAATAAATCTTTGATTACCTTTTGATCCTGCTCTCTGTCAGCCCCTGCTAAACAAAGAAATATGCCATCAATTTGATCAATCGAAGTTTTAGTATCTTCCATTGCTTTGTGAATTAATTGCGTTAAAGTTTGATAGACTTGTTGCAGCGGGGTACCGTGTATATTACTTGAAGTACCTTTGGAAAAGGATAAGATGTTTCCTACTTCATCGCCTATAACACAGCTCGTTTTTGATCCTCCACCATCAATCCCTATCCATCTCTTCGTTGTAGTTTTTAAAGGCTCCATCGTCGTTCCCTCTTTATCTCGTATGTTTAATCCATTGCCAACGCGATTAAGTTGTGAACAACTCTCCTTAATCGACTAATATCTGTTTCCCGACCAAAATGAACCCGATTTGTAAGCAGAATAATAGAAAATTTCCTTTCCTTAGAAAACCAAATCGATGTTCCTGTAAAGCCTGTATGACCAAAACCATCCTGCAAAAATTGTCCGGAAAAAGTTGACGTATCAACCAATTGCCATCCTAGTCCTCTATTTAAATTCAAATTTTTTGTATATGTCTTCATAGATAATTCGACGGATTGTGATGATAAAATCTGGTTTCCCTTATACACTCCACCGTTTAAAATCATTCTTGCAAATCGAGCTAAATCCTCCACATTTGAAAATAACCCGGCATGTCCACTTACACCTCCAAAATGAAAGGCATTTTCATCATGCACTTCTCCCCATTGATACTCTTTTAAAGTCTCATTAAATTCTGTTGCGGCTATTTGGTTTAATCTATCTTTTGGAGGATTAAAATAAGTATTTTGCATATCCAATGGATCATAAATAAACTTTTTTGTATACTCCGCTAATGATAATCCAGTCAATGTTTCTACAAGACTACCAAGCAACAAAAAATTCAGATCACTATAAATGACTTGTTCGCCTGCTTTTCTTTTGTCTTCTATTTGAGAAATAAAGGTAACTGAGTCATTTCGGGAAATATTTTTTTGATAAAATTTGATTTCCGGCTGAAAACCACTCGTATGTGTTAATAAATGTTTAATGGTAATATCACGATGATGTTTCTCAAATGGTGGGAAATAGATTGAAATAGAATCGTCCAAATCTAGCTCCCCTCTATCTAATAGCTGTAATATGGAAGGTAGTGTTGCAATTACTTTTGTTAATGAAGCTAAATCGAAAATCGTTTCATTATTCATTGCTATATTTTTAGTGTAATGTCCATATCCAAAGGCTTTCTTGTAGATTGTTTTTTCTGCAGTTGTCACCCCTACTACTGCACCAGGTATACATTTTTCTTCTACCTGTTTTTTTAAAAACTTAGAAACATTTAGGAAGTTTTTTTCAATCACACTATTTCCCTCCTACCCTTTACTTTATGGCGCCTTCTGTCATACCTTTCACAATATAACGCTGGAATATCGTATAGAAAATAATGACTGGAATCACCGCGATACAGAGACCTGCAAATAGTACTCCCCATGCACTTTCATATTGTGCATTAGTTTTTAACAAGTCCATTGCAACGCCTAAAGTATTTTTACTTTCTTGCTGCAATAAGATTAATGCCATGAAATACTCATTCCAGAAGGAAATAGCGTTTAAAATGGAAGCTGTTATAATGCCTGATTTCACTAAGGGTGTAACAATTTTAAAAAGAATTCCATATGGACTCATTCCATCAATTGTCGCAGCTTCTTCTAATTCCTTAGGTACATTCCCCATAAAACTGATTAAAATGAAAATAGTAAAGGGAATATGTGATACCGCATAAATTAAAGACAAAGCCCATAAATTATCAAGCAAATTTAATTTTAAAAGTAAAAAGAATAATGGAATCCATCCTAGAACTGATGGGATCATCATGGAGGCTAGGTAGGTATTGAGTAAGATTTCGCTTCCTTTAAAACGTAATCTTTCAAGGGCATATGCTGTAGGGATAGAGAAGGCTAAGCATAACAAGGTTCCTAATAAAGTGACAAATAAACTGTTTAAAAAGGCACTTCCAATATTGTAATCCGTCCAAGCAGCAATAAAATTATGGAAATTAAACTTCTGAGGCAATGCCCAAGGTGAAGCGAAAATTTCTGCATTCGTCTTAAATGCACCAATAAACATCCATATAAGGGGGAAAACAACGATAAAGGACCATATCAATAATGGAATTCGCACAGCTAATCTGGATAATGCTCTTATCATATTGACTCCCTCCTAATATTCCACTTTTTCTTTTTTCAAAACAAATTGTAAAATGATTACAGTTAACAGAGATATTACGAGAATTAATACTCCAATTGCAGCTCCATAACCAAATTTAAAATCTTCAAAAGCTCTTTGATATAAATAAGATCCTAACACTTCTGTTGCATTCCCAGGACCCCCACCAGTCATTACTTGAACTAGAACAAAGGATCCATTCAAAGAAGTAATGACGATATAAATAATGGACGTTTTAATTTGCGGCCAAATTAATGGCACTGTGATTTTCCAAAACTGCTGCCATTCACTTGCTCCATCAATTTCCGCTGCCTCGTATAAACTTTTTGATATATTTGTAATTCCGCCCATTAATAGCAGCATAAATAACCCGATTCCCGCCCATATTGCAGGTATGGCAATACTTGGCAATGCCCAAGTCATATCCCCTAGCCATGGTTTTGCCCATTGTTCGAGTCCGATTGCATTCAACAAGCTATTGACGATTCCGATATTTGGGTCATATATAAATTGCCATAGTATACCGATTACAACGACAGACATAATATTCGGGAAAAAGAACACGATTCGATAAAAAGGTGCTTCTTTTATTCGAAGCTGTGTTAAAGCTACAGCAAAAAAAAGTGATAAAATCATAATCCCTAATACTTTTACAAATACAAAAAAATAATCATTTAAAATCGCCTTAGGAATAACTGAATCACGTAACAGCTGCTTATAATTATCAAATCCGATAAATTCCTTAACAGAGCTAGTACCTGACCAATCAAAGAAAGAATAATAAAGCCCACCTAACATTGGGTAAACAGTGAAAATACAGAAAACAATAAAGGTAGGGAGTAAACAAAATGATAAGAACAAATATCTTTGTTTTTTCGACTGAACCACACCCATCACCTCTTTCTATGAAATTATGTAAAAATTAAGAGAGACGTATTTTTCACAATCTCTCTTAATCTTCTATTTGAAATTATTGACGACCGAAAGGAAATTATCGTTATACTCCTCTTAATTCCTTTGCTTTATTTGTTATTCTCTCTACAAATTCTTCTGCATCAATACGACCCATTAAGATTTCCACAATTTGTAGCTTGATTTCATTTGTCATTTCTACATTAATTTCTTGTTCTTTTGTATCTGTTGGTGTAGATCTTTCATAGATTTGTATTGCTCCAGGGTTGTTAATCATCTCATTAATTCCCTTTAAGAATGCTGGGACATTATTATTTGAAGATAAATCCACATTTTTTAAGTTCATAATAGCACCTGTTGATTCTGCAAATTTCTGTGCATATTTTTCAGTGAAAATAAATTCAAGAAATGCTTTAGCTGCTTCAGGATTGTCGGCTTCTTGAGCAATAGCAACCGGTCGGATATCTGGTACTAATGCCATTGGTTCTCCTGCATCATTCATAGGAGTCGGTACAAATGAATATTCAAAACCTTCTGGTGTATCATTTATCATTTCATTTGGAAGCCAGAAGCCCACTGGAATATATGCATTTTTATGCAATAAGAAATTCATTTGTGATTGTGTGTGACTATAAGCAGCAAAGCCTGTATCTACTAAACCTGCATCTACAATCGCTTCTACTTTTTTCATCACTTCTAAAGCTTCATCACTTTCCCATGCTTCAACTACACCGTTAGACAAGTTATTAAGCAGTTCTTCACCACCTGCAGCCCCAAAGGCCGGGTATAAAACCCCACGTTGGAAATATTGTGGATATTGCCCAGTCGTATTAAATGGCGCAATGCCAGTATCCTCTTTAATTTGTTTCATAGAAGCTAACCAACTATCAAAATCACTCGGCGCTTCCCAACCTTGCTCTTCAAACCAATTGCCGTCATACCAAACACCCCAAGTATCAAATACGAGTGGTAAGCTATAAATTTTTCCACCGTCTAATTCCTCAACAGGTGAAATAAAACTATCTAACAAAGGTGTTCCATCTTCCAAAGTTATTCCTTTTGCCCATTCACTGATATCCATTAACTGACCATCACTTATCATTTGTGTTTCGTTGGATCCATTACCATCGATGTACACAACATCTGGTGGATCATTTGATATCCAGCGCGTGTTCATTTCAGTATTAATATCTGGACCTGAATGTTCAATTACTTCTACATCTGGATAAGCCTTTTTGAAATCTTCGATGACTGTTTTCCACCATGTGTCACCGTATCCACCGACAAAGTATTGTATTTCTAATTCTCCTGAAATACCACCTGCTTCTTCATCTGTTGAGGTAGATTCTGGATCTGTTTCTGTATCGTCTGGTGTAGCAGTATTATCAGAACATGCAGCTAAAACTAAAAGAAGAAGTGTAGCAAGTAAAAACAACCAGCTTTTTTTGTATACCGTACCCTTCAATTTCAACACCTCTTTATTTTTAATTTATGTAAACCTGTAATTCACTACTATAAAAAAGTAGTGATTAATGGTTTATACCAATAAACGAACATTAATGTTAATAATTTTTGGAAAATTGGCTAATCTAGTTATCTTGAAAACTTTGTGATTACTTCTCTAGTTTTTTCTAGATAGTTTACTGATTCATCAAAATGTATTGATGCTAACGCTGTATATAAAATATCGATTAGGGTAAGTTGAGAAATTCTTGAGGTAGTTGCAGCACTTCGAATTGAATTTTCTGTTGAGGTTACAAATAAATTAATCAGTGAATTTTTTTGTAGTGTGTTATTACTATAACCAGTTAATGAAATAATTTTTGTGGTATTTACTTTGGCAACGCTTACAGAATTAAGGATTTCCTTTGTTTCTCCTGAATAAGAAATTGCAAAAAGTACATCTTCTTTCGTTAGATTTGTTACTGAAACTAATTGTGAATGGCTATCCGTTAGTGCTTCACACCATTTATTAATGCGTTTTAATTTTTGTTCAAAATCAAGTGCAACGATTGCAGAGGCACCTATTCCAATAATGACAATTTTCCTTGCGTTATTTAACTCTTGTATTGTTTTTTTTAAGTCCTCTTCTTCATTAACGGTGATAATATTTCTAATAGAAAAAATATTGTTCGAGACAATTTGTTGAATCGTTTCAGAAAGACTTGTGTCCGCAGAAATTTCCTGATATTTATGGTCAATCGGATTCTTTTGTGGGATTGCAGCAGCAATACATAGTTTTAAATCTCGATACCCTTTAAACTGAAGTGCTTTGCACATGCGAATAATCGTTGCCTCACTTGTACTTGTAGCTTCAGAAAGATGAGCAATCGGCATATGCAAAACTTCTTTTGGGTGTTTCAAAATAAAATCAGATACTTTTCTTTCTGAAGGTTTCAATTTTGATATACCCTGTTTAATTCGCTCCAATCCATTATCCATCCGAATTCACCTAACTTTATATGTAGCTAAACTACATAATTTTTAGATTTATTTGTAGCTTAGTTACATTGTAATGAATTGTAAATTTTACGTCAATTCTTTTTTCTAATATTTCTGAATATTTATATTAATTTGTTGAAACAAAAAGGTTCCATAAAAAGAAAAAACCGTTTCCTATAAGTGTTAACAGCACCTATCGGAAACGGTATCTCGTTTGAATCAATTGTATTCTGATAGCATTTATCCTTTACTTATCGGATTTTACTTTAATAAAATGGTTAAAATTACACACTTTTAGCTTCTTTACATGGATTTTCCGATCATAAATAAAACAATGCAATAAAGATCAACGGGTAACGAAATAAGAAACGGTAACAAGGAGTTTACCTTTAAATAAACATTCGTAGGTACTATTTGATACATGGTGTTAGTTCGGGTACTAGAAGTAAAAACATACTCGTTTTTAATTTCTGATGAATCCTCGGACTCCCATAATGCTTGATTTAAGTTAGGATTCGCATAATCTGCTTGTAAAAATGCGTATTGAGGATTTGAAATAGTCAAACATTACACTTCCTTCTCATCATTTTTCATATATCGAAGCAAACACAATTACGAAATTAGACGAACATTTCTAATAGTGTATTATATTCCTAATTAATATGAGTCATAACTAACGTTTAACAAGTGATCATCAGAAAATATCCGGTAATGTCTCTATTTCTTCAACAATCGAAACATGATTTACAATTTTATAAATAAAGGCCATCCCTATTCCGGGATAGCCAAAGAAAAATTAAAATTACAAATAATTGCTAAAACGACAAATGTGATTTTTCTTGTTTTTTTTAAAATTACTTTGTTTAATTAGGCAAGAGATTAAGGGACTTCATAAGGAAAATTCCACTCCTATCTACAGAATTGTAATTGAAATATCTACTGCTAACATAAAAAGATAACGTATTTACCTTTAAATATAGGTTTGGTGGAATCATTTTCAATATTGATTTTGAGTTAGCATCGACAAGTTCACTACTATTTTCCATCTCAGAAGAATCTTTAAATTTTGAAATGAATTGTTTTAAATTAGGATTCGCATAATCAGCCTCTAAAAATGCATATTGAGGATTTAAAATCGCCAACATCACACTTCCTTCGCCTCATTTTTTCCTTCTTCACCAATCACAAGCTGCAACAATACAAAATTCGACGACAACCGTGCCATTTATTATATTCGATTTCAACACGTATCATAACCAGTTGTAAAATTGTAATGAAATTAAGCTTAGTTAATATGTTATCGACAGTTAACTATTTTCTTTGCTACACAATTTATTATAAGAAAATTACTTTCTAAAGTAGAACCAATCAAATCATTTGGAACTGCTCACTTTCGTAAAATAAAAGGCATTAATCCTGTTTTTTAGGATTAATGCCTAATTAGCTATTTTATCTATTAAACTGGTAAATTCACAGTACGTTTTATTTCAATAAACTGTAAATGATGGTCTTCTTTTTCGTAAATTGAAAAAATAAAACCTTCATATTCAATACTGTTCTCCTGATTTAAATCCATATCTTGTGTAAAGTACCATCCACCAATAGTATCAACGTCTGGATTTTCTAGTTCTATTCCCAATAGTCTAGCTACATCCTCCAACAGTACTTTTGCATGAATAATGTAATGGCCTTCTTTTAATTTTCTGATATCAGCAATTTCATCGTCATCAAATTCGTCTCGAATTTCACCGACTAATTCTTCTAAAATATCTTCAACTGTAACTAAACCTGATGTTCCACCATATTCATCTAACAAAATAGCGATATGTGTACGTTCTCTTTGCATTTTTGTTAGTAATTCTTGAATAGGTGTTGTTTCAATCGTCTTAATGACAGGGTTAATAAATTTCTCAAGATTAAAGTTTTCTGATGTAATACGATTGCTCATCCCTTGTGTTAAGAAATCTTTAATATTGATAAACCCAATGATATTATCACGGTCCTCTTCATAAACAGGGTAACGTGTATAACGTTCTTCCTGAATCGTCGTTAACACTTCACCGAAAGTAACATCTTTATGGAATGCTACTATTTGAGTACGGGGAACCATGATTTCACGAGAAATTCGGTCATCAAATTCAAAAACATTATTTACATATTTTAGTTCGTTATGATTAATCTCACCATTTTTATAGCTTTCTGCTAACAATAGTCGTAGCTCTTCTTCTGTATGTGAAAGCTCGTGTTCAGAAGCTGGTTTCATCCCAAAAATACCGACTAAAACTCGGGCAGATCCATTTAAGAACCAAATAAATGGATATAAAATCTTATAAAAAATGATAATTGGTTTTGCAAAAAGAAGTGTAATCGTTTCTGACTTTTGAATAGCAGCCGTTTTTGGCGCTAATTCACCTACTACTACGTGCAAGAATGTTGCTATAAGAAAAGCAGCACCGATAGTAAAGTAGTGAACATAGTCACTAGGGATTCCAATCATTTCAAAGGTTGGGTGTAAAATAAACTCAAATGTAGATTCGCCAACCATACCAATACCTAGGGCTGTTACTGTAATACCTAGTTGACAGGCTGATAAGTACTCATCCAGATGAGTCGTTACATGTTTAGCTGCTTGGGCACCTTTTCTACCTTCTGCAACTAATTGATCTATTCTTGATTGTCTTACCTTTACAATAGCAAATTCCGTAGCAACGAAAAATGCAGTTAAAGCTATTAACACAGTAAAGATTGTTAAATTCAATGCGGTCAAATAAATGTCTTACTTAAAAGTAAGACTTCACCTCCTAGGTTATAAGTGATAATAAAGACTGCATAAGCGCAGCACATTCAGATGATACTTTGTTTTTGACCTGTGCCTGTGTTGACTGCTCTTTTTCTTTCATTTGTTCGAGCAAAGTAGTGACTTCATGTTGAAGATTTTGCATGTGTAAACGAAGTTCTTGAATATCGACTTCTTCATATGCACGTTGTTTTTCAAAAGTTTTTTTTATTTCTTGTAGGCTCATGCCATTTGTTTTCATCTCTTCAATTTCATGTAGCCGCTTTATTGCTTCCGATGTGTAATAACGGTAGTTTGAACTAGAACGTTCAGCTTCCAACAGGCCAAGATTCGTGTAATAGTCGATTGTACGTTTTGTAATTCCTGTAATATCAGCTAACTCACCAATTTTTAGTCTCTCGATCCCATTGTGTACTCCTCCTAACCGTCACGTGATACTTTTATTATATTAAATTAGATGTCTAGATATCAAGAACTTTACATTACTTTTTTCTACATATTTGTGAAGTTTCTTTTTTTCGAAGCAATATTTTTCTTACTACTTTTATCTATTTACTAAGAAAAGAAATGCGAGGAATTTGTAACGAAAATAAAAAAAGAGTAACACAGAATACCTGTTTACTCTCTTATACTAATTTTCGATGGAAAATTCTTTTTACTTATATTATTTATCAGACTTGAGATTTTTCCTATAATATTATATTTATAAGTTCAGTATTAACCTTAGTATAAAAGTTTCATTAGGTACTAAACTCAATTAATAAGAAAACGTGTAGATATCAGTTAGTATTTTTAACGATGAGTAAATTTTCATAAACCCGCTTAATACTCAAAACATAGTTATTGTAGTATTTTTCTTTTTAATGATGATGCTCATATCCATACTCTTCTACATATTTCCGGAAATTCTCTAAGTCCTTCATACCTGTTGACTTACCATTCATTGCTTGCTGCAATCGCTCTAATAGTACAGTTTGAAGTTTTGGATGGTAGCCAAAATACTGTGCAAGGGTAATCTCCAATTGAGGATATTTCTTAGAAAAAGATTCTTTCATACGTCCCATACGCTCCATTAATATACCTGTAAATAGGAAGTACGGCAACATTACAACTTTCTTTGCACCATGCTTTAAACAATTTTCAATCCCCTGTTCTACAGTTGGTTCTGCAATTCCCATAAACGCACTTTCAACCGCTAAAACATCCAATTGATTGTTTAGTATTTTAGAAATCTTATAAAAGTCAGAAATAGCTTCTGCATCACTACTTCCTCTTCCTATTAGCAAAATAGCTGTCTCAGGATGCTTAGCATGTATATCAAAATTTATATCTATCAGTCTCGTCTTTAAAATCTCAAACACTTCTGGGTGAATGCCGATTGTTTGTCCATATGTAAATCGTATCTCCGGAAATAATCCTTTTGCTTCCTCTATTTCTGCAGGAATATGTAATTTAGAATGTCCCGCATGTAATAAAATAATTGGGATAACATGTACCTCTTTAGCTCCTTGCTCAATACAGGCTTGAATCCCATCTTCAATATTTGGTGAAGCGAACTCTAAAAAACATGTTTCGACTATTAAAGAAGAATCAATACTCGGAAGCATTTGACTGACAAAATTACGAACTTCTACATTTCCTGCTTCTAATCGACTACCATGACCAACGAACAATACGGCTTTATTTTTTTTACCAGTATACTTTCGGTATTTATCAATTCCTTTAATTCGATGGCTGTTTCGCTTACGTTTTCCCTGCTCAATTGAATATATAATTTGTTCCTCGGGTACTTGTTCGTGGACAATTGATCTAGCAACCTTTTCGTCCTGAACAGAATACCAAGTGCCTTTTGGATAATCAATAACAACACATTTATCTCGACAACGACCATTACAACGAGTGCGTGACGTATGAATTATATCATCCAATTTATTTTTACGAATTTCATCACGAATTTGCTGCGTTACATCTTCAGCACCGGCCCCCATACAAGTTGCCCCATTACAAATTAATAAATGACGCTGTAAATTCATTAAGTTCCATGTTGTCATTTTTTATCCCCTTTCTTTAAGCCTCTTTTACTACCCTAGCTTTTCTACACCCTTTTAATCAGTCCTGTATAAATAAATATAAAACTTGCCATTTTAAATTAATGTTAGGGCACTCCTTCTACTATTAATATACTTCGGGATAAAATCCTTTTACTAAAATTTCTAAAGCCTCTGCTATGCGTACACCTTCAGATGCTGCTGAAAGAGGTAATACTACAAATCTTTCATTTTGTACTGCTGGGGTTTGACTTAAAGCAGGGTCAGTTTTTAAAAACTCAATCTTTTCTTCAACTGTTGTTGAACCATAATCAATAACAACAATCACTTCAGGTGAACGCTCTACTACGTCCTCTTTTGATACTGTTGCCCAATTATCTTCAATATCACCAAATATATTTTTTGCTCCAGCCATCGTAATTAACGTATTCATAAAGTTTTGAGTAGCTGTATATACTTCTGTTTCCCCGCTATCAAATACTAGTACATCCAATGGTTTTTCTATTTTTGGAATCTTTTCACTAATTTCATCAATATCACGATTTATGTGGGAAATCAATTCTTCACCACGTTCTTCTACACGAAATATTTTCGCAATGTTCCTTATATCTGTATAAACATCATCTATTGTTGGAGCTACCTTCACCGATGAAGATTGTAAATACGTATCAATTTTTAAATCCTGTAACTCCTCACGGCTTGCGATATTTTTTTCATTGAAGGCACTTGTCCACCCTCCGTATATAAAATCTGCCTCTGCCGCGATTACTTGTTCCTTTGATGGATAACCTTCAGCTAATACAGGAACTTTATTATACGCTTCTTGTAGTGGTTCATAAATAACATCATCTAAATAAGCTGTTCCCACCATAGAGTCTTCTAGGCCTAAAGCTAACATAATTTCTGTAACATGTTGATTAACTGTAATTGCTTTCGTTGGTGTATCTTCATATTCAATTGTCATACCTTCGTTTTCTATTGTGACCACTTCTGCAGATTGTTTAGTTTTTCCTGTTATTTCTTCCTTTACCGAATCCTTATCAACATTACAACCAGCAGTAAATAATACCAACATACAAGAAACTGGTACCCATATTCGCCCTTTTAATTTTTTCATATTTTGTCCCCCAAGTTACTTTGTATAAAAAAATAAATGTAGTTTATTTGTAAATGGATTCGTTGAAATTTCTGCGTTCACTCGAAATACATACTGTAAGTTTTCTGGCGTAAGCACCTGCTGAGGAGGACCACTTGCATAGATTGTCCCATTTTTCATTACAAGTAGTTCATCACAGTAGGCTGCAGCTAAATTTAAATCATGCAGAGCTGCCAAAATTGTAATTGGTAAATCCTTCACCAAATCCATCATTTGGAGCTGGTGCTCAATATCTAAGTGATTCGTTGGTTCATCAAGCACTAGAATTTCCGCTTTTTGTGCTAATGCTCTTGCCAACATAACTCGTTTCTTTTCACCACCGGATAATTCATATAATGTACGGTCAGCTAGATAAGAAACATCTGCCAGTGCCATACATTCCTCTACAATTTGGTAATCCTCGGTATTATCTGTACTTAACCACTTTTTATATGGCGTGCGACCCATTAACACAAGTTCCTTTACTGTAAAGTCAAATAATAATGGTGTCTCCTGACTGACCACCGCTATCTGTTGTGCCAATTCCTTAGGTGGTGTTTCCCAAATTTCTTTTTCGTGTAATGTTACGATCCCTTCTGTCTGCTTTAAATGACGATAAATTACTTTAAGCATTGTAGATTTACCACTGCCATTTGGGCCAATAATGCCAATAAATTTCCCTTTATTAACCGTACAGGTGATATTATGAATAATTTGCTTTTCATTAATTGAAATTCCCATATTTTCTATCTTTAGCATATTAATCACCTTCCCCAAACGTATATCGTTGACGACGTAACATCCATATAAAGAATGGTCCACCACATAATGCGGTGATTATCCCAATTGGCATCTCCTCAGGTGCAATAGCCACACGTGCGCCCATATCTGCCCATACGATAAAAATAGAACCAATAACAGCACTGAAAGGCAGTACCACCTTGTAATTGGATCCAACAAGAATACGTACAATATGAGGTACTATTAAACCAACAAAACCAATAGTGCCACTCACTGCAACGACAACACCTGTCAATAGTGAAACTATTAATATTAGATAAATTCTAAAACGATCTACATTAACACCCATTGTTGTCGCCGTTTCTTCACCTAGTAATAATGCATTTAATTGTCGATAGCGATTTGTTAATAGTAAAAACGCAATAATTAATACAAGAAACGGAATTATTATATTTGACCACTTTGCCCCTGCTAAACTACCGAGCATCCAATGCATTACTGATTGAATACCCCCTTGTTCATTGGACATCATCAATATAAAGTTTGTAATAGCACTAAATATCATGGATATCGCAATACCAGATAGTAAAAGACGCATAACGGAAGTGCGACCATTAACACGGGCCAATAAAAAGACAAATGTCACGGCAACAATCGAGCCTAAAAAAGCTGCAACTGAAAGTGCATAGACACCAAATGCGCTAAATGTTCCTAATAATATGACCGAAGTAGCACCGACAGATGCGCCTGAAGAAACCCCTAAAATATATGGATCCGCAATTGAATTTTTAACTAGCGCTTGTACTGCAGCACCACTAATTGCTAGTGCTGCACCAACTATTGCTGCTAGTAAAACACGAGGTGCACGAATTTCCCAAATAATAATTTGTTGTGAATTCGTTGCAGAAACTTCAGTTATTATACCTAATTTATAAAATAGAACTTCCAAAATTATAGTCGGTGTAATACCGACAGATCCTATTAAAATAGCCATCATCATCGAGATAAATAAGATACAACATAAAAATGCCATAAAGAGCCTAGAATTTTTTTTCATCATATAAATTTACAGGCTCCCAACTAATAATTGCTGCGTAAAACGTATGACGATACAATATTTCACTATCTTCTTCGGTTATAAAACCTTTTAAAGATTGCTTCACATGTTCCATTTCAAAAGAATCGTCTAATATTTTTTTACTTTGTGCTTCATAAAGTGCATCATAATTTTTATAACGATATATTCTTTCTAGCTTAATCATTTCACAATCAGCATAAATACCTAGCTGATAGAGCATGTTAACTATCTCAATATAATCTCGTCGAGGATACTTAATTTTATATCCGAACTTTTCGTCTAGTAAGGTATAATGTGGCTGAATCGGTCCAGTCGTTAATCCAATAATGGCTCGTTTTTTAGCTAATGCATTCATCTTCTTTAAAGCGTCATTCATCTCATAAATTCGATAAAAGCAATTCACCCCAATTACAATATCATGAGGAGAAAGATTTACTTCTTCCCATTTTTTATGGATAAATTGAACCGCTTTATCGTCTGTAAAAAATTGCTTTAGATATTGAATTACACTAGCAGACCCATCAACAAGTGTTAGTTTACTGACATCTTTACGTAATGGAAATGTATAATTACCCCAACCCGGTCCTATTTCAATACAGCTTGCATTTTTTGGAATATACTTTTGAATTCGTTCATATATAGGGATAGCGTGTGCGTCCGTTTCCATTAACCTTTTCTTCTGCATTGATTGTGCCCAAAATGCTTCTTCTAGCTCATCGTTTCTCATACGTTCAGGCATATTTCCTTGCCAATCATGCATCCCCTCTTGCCAAAGTGCCTCAAAGTCAATTTTTAATGGGGATTTTTTCATGTGATTGACCTCCTCCCAAAAAAAAAGTGTAAACTTCGTAAATGTTTACACGTAAAAAGCTATCCTTGTCGTTTTTTCGCATTATCCCGAAAGAACATTTTACTCTAACATCAGAAGGTATTCTGGCTTTTTTCATCATTGCGCCAATATCCTTCCTAAAATTCGTAATGGGACTATGGAACTCTCCGTGTAACATTGGCTATTATCGCTGTAATTTTAAATCACTCTTTCTGATGTGGTTATTAAACTGTAATTTTCAACAAGACAAAACGTTTTTCTAGTTGTTTTTTCTACTTATAACCTTTAAATATGTTGCATATCTAAGCGTACAATTTTCTCATAACCACGTTGTTTTTTTTGTGTATGATGTACGTTTTTTTTCTGTCGTAGGTACTTCTGCAGGATAACCAATGCAAAGTGTACCGATTAATTGTTCTTGATCAGTAGCACCGATATATTCATGTAATGCTCTATCATGTACTAACCCAACGCCTCGTGTTCGCCATACCATACCAAGCCCTAAGTCTTCCGCCATTAGCCACATTGACATAATTGCAGCGCTAACTGCATAGGCGTTTTCTTTTGTTGAACCTTCATCACCTTCTACGATGGCAGATGTCACGGCAATGACTAATGGCGTATTTGAAATTGCCTCTAAAGAACTTTGTACTAAATGAGGCTTTGTTGGGAAACGTTTTTGTAGAAATTGCAGGGCTACTTTCTCATATCCTTTTAAACTATCACCTTGCATTACATAAAAATGCCATGGTTCACGCATACGATCATTTGGTGCATACGTGGCTGCTTCTAATAATTGCTCTATTTTTTCAAGCTCTACAGGTTTATTTTGAAATTTTCGAATGGCTCGACGCTTTTTTAATACCTTTAACATATTTCAAACTCCTTTTCTTGATACCAGGCGATATCTTGTCGTAAAGAAACGACATCACCCACTAAAATCATCGCAGGGTTTTTAATAGTGTATTTTTTTATATCTGTTGCAATGGTTTGAAGTGTTCCTATAATCGTTCGTTGTTTGTCCGTTGTACCCCACTCTATTACAGCGACTGGGGTATTCGAATTTTTCCCATGACTTATTAAACTTTTTGTAATATGCGATATATTACCTACACTCATATAAAAGGCAACTGTATCAATGTGACTAATGGATGCCCAATCTAAAAAATCTTTTCCCTTTTCGGCACGACCATGTCCTGTTACTATCGCAAAGCTTGTTGCATGATTTCGATGTGTCACTGGAATCCCTGCATAAGCTGGTGCTGCAATCCCAGCTGTAATACCAGGTACAATTTCATAACCGATACCTGCTTGGCGTAAAATAGCAGCCTCTTCACCACCACGCCCAAATACAAATGGATCGCCACCTTTTAATCGGGTAACTGTGTAACCTTGTTCCGCCTTCTCTACTAGCACCCTATGAATCTCTTCTTGTATCAACCCATGCTTCCCTGGTTCTTTTCCACAATAAATCAATTCAGCATCTTTCTTTGCATAATTTAGTAAAGCAGGATTAACTAAACGGTCATACATAATAACATCTGATTGTTGTATACATTCTAGACCGCGAATCGTTAATAATTTGGGATCACCTGGACCAGCACCAACTATATATACAAACCCTCTCATCTTATACTCCTAATCGCTGCTGTAACCATGCATGACACTTTTCTATTTCACCTTGCTTCGTCCACTGTAAAATTTGTGGGTCTAGCAAATCAGCCAGCAGCGCTTTTTTCTCTTCACCTTTTAATGTTGCTAATACTTTTTTCCGTGCTTCTCCTAAAAACGCAACATAAGGTTCGTATTCATCGCCATACCGTTGTGCTATTTCTTCTTTTACTTGTCTAGTTAGTTTGGGGCTTGCACCAGAAGTAGAGATCGTTAAAATTAAGTTTCCTCTACGCACAACAGCTGGGTTAATAAAGTCAACCCGCCCTTGTGCATCAGCTCTACTTAGTAACTGCCAGTGTTGTGTCGCTTCCTCTACAGCATCATTAACTTCTTGCTTGTCTGTTGCAGCAAATATAATTGTTGCATCATTAACATCTGATGGCTCGAAGTATTTTTGACGCCACGCGACACTACCTTGTTCAATATAAACTTTTAATTGAGCTGTCACTTCAGGACTAACAACAATAATATTAGCTTTTGTTGGCAATAACGCTTTTACTTTTTGTTCTGCTACATGCCCTCCTCCAACAATAACAGCTGTTTTATATTCGATATTTAATAGCATTGGAAAATAGTTCATTGTAATCCCTCCAAGCATTTATTTAACCATTTCATCTAGTTGATAATTGTTTTTTCTTTGTAAGGTAATATTTCAGATGGCACATCATCTATACAGTAGCAATACATAACCATTTAAATGTTCACGAGCACCACTGTTCCTGGTTGAATAAATCTTTCAATCTATTCATCTTCAAAATTGACACGTGCTACTGATATTGTTACATTGCCACTTTTTTTCTTTTTCAGGAGCCATGTATCTGTCTTTGCGAATAGAAGAGCTGCTGGTTCACTTACTCCATAAGCTCCTGTATATTTAAATACCATTTCAGAAGGATTTTGAAGTGTTATTGTATTTAATTCAGCTGCTGTATACGTAACAAATTGCCAATGATTTTTAGAAGTTACTTCTAAAAATCCTGGCTCATCCTTTTTTAAATCAATTGTTGCAATTGCTTTTACACTCTTTTTACTCAGTCTTAGATCTAATAATGTTTCGTCTATTACATGCTCGATTTCTTCAGCTGAGGTTCCTCGGTTACACCCCATGCCAAGTACAATCGATTTCGGACGATAAATAACACCATTTTCTAATAGTACTTCCTCGTCTTCTTCAATTAATCGGTCTGTAATCAGTAATACCGCAGAGGCCCTATTAGCAAGGGCATCTTTTATATTCGAATAAAGTTTTAAATTTGGAGGCATCTCTGTTTCATACATCCACCAATTTTTTTCACCTGTTTCTTGTACAATGGCCACTAGTTCTTCATTCACCACAGAGGCACTTACTGGTGTTAACTTTTCTTCTGAATCCCAAACCCAACCAAACTTTGCACCGAATAAGTCTACTGGAATGGTTTTTTGTACGTCTGAAGCAGTGGTTACCACAGGTATAGCGTCAATTGCCTGTGCAAACTCGTTCGTTAGTGCATTCGCTCCCCCAAGATGTCCTGACAGTACGCTAATTACATACTGACCCTTATCATCAACTACAAGTACTGCTGGATCACTTTTTTTATCAACTAATAACGGAGCAATCATCCTCACAACTGCACCAAGTGATATAATGCAAATTATCCCTTTGTAATTTTGAAATAATGCTGGTAGTAGTAAACGAACCGTTCCATCGAATAGTTGAATATGACGGGTTCTTTCATCTCCATATTCAAATTTCTTCATATAATATACATCCACATACGGAAACTTCTCTGCATAGCTTCGAGCATGAGCTACACCATGTTTTGTAATAGCTACTAATGCATAAGGTTTTTGTTGATAAACAGTAGGAATTACACCCTCTTGTAATTTAATCATCCTTCTTTCACACCTTTTCTGAATCCATGCGTAAAGGTTTTATCATAAAGCTTCGAACGATACTCTTTATCAAGGATATTTGGATCAAGCGCCCAGCCCGCTAAAATCATGGCGTGCTTGCGTATACCATTGATACGCATTGCTTCATCTAATTCTACTAGAGTGGTATGAACGATTTTCTGATCTGGCCAAGATGCACGCTGTACAACCGCAACAGGTGTGTCATCTGCCCAGCCTGCTGCCTGTAATTCTTTCGTAATTTTCTTTGTTAATGTGGCACTTAAAAACATGGCAATCGTACAATGATGGCTCGCTAATGCCTGTAATTTTTCACGTTCTGGAACAGGTGTACGTCCCTCTGCACGGGTTAATATTAAAGTTTGAGTTAAATCTGGTACTGTCAATTCTGCTCCAACAGCAGCTGCGGATGCAAACACTGAACTAACACCTGGAACAATCTCATAACCGATATCATGCTTCTTTAATAAGGCTACCTGTTCCATTGTAGCGCCGTATAATGAAGGGTCCCCCGTATGTAATCGAACTACTTTTTTACCTGCTTTGACTCGCTCAACGATACAATTCACCATTTCTTCTAAGTGCAATCCAGATGTACGAATCACCTCTGCCTCCGGATGTGCTTGTGCGACTAACTGATCACTAACTAGTGAATCAGTATACATAACGACATCTGCTGTTTGTAATAACTTTAAACCCTTTACTGTAATCAAATCAGGGTCACCAGGACCTGCTCCAATAATCCAAATCTTCTTCATTATTTACGCACCACCATACAAGATAAATAGTTCAACTCTGTTCCACGTAAGTCAGCTACATTCCAAATGATTTCTTCGTCAGATGTTACCTTTGTGACAACATGTGTACCATAAAGCAAATTCATATCTTCTAACAAATCCAGCATGTCATCTAGTACCTTCGCTATTTTAATAAACACCACAGCATCATGAGTTTCTAAAACACGACGCATTTCTCCCATGTCTTCAGTTGCTGGTATCATTGCTACATATTCATCACCATCCGCAAGGGGTATACCTAAGCGGTTAGCTGAGCCATTAAATGATGAAATACCGGCTACAGTTTCCATCGGAACTTCTGGATGTGTTTCCTTCATAATCTTCATTAAATGAATAAATGTACTATAAAGCATCGGATCGCCTTCCGTTACAAAAGCAACATCTTGCCCCTTAGCTAAATATTGATAAATGGCCGCCACCGATTTTGCCCATTCTGTTCTTAAAGTTTCCTCATCCTTTGTCATTGGGAAAACTAAACCGAGCATTATTTTTTCTTCGGGATTGATATACACCTCTACAATACGATGAGCATAGGATTTACTACCTCGCAGTTTTTTCGGATAAGCAATCACTGAACATTCTTGCAATTTACGAAAAGCCTTCACTGTTATTAATTCCGGATCACCAGGACCAACACCTATTCCATATAAAGTACCAATTGTCATTTGTCTTATCCTTTCTGTGCTGTCACAATAAAAATTGGATTCATTGGTTCAAAGCGTGTGAGATGTAATATAGGCTTACTTTTTGCAATTTGCACTTGCAATACTGATACCTCACAACCTAAATTTTTCAAATGTCCCATTGCTTCAGCTAAATTTTCAATTGTTACAATATTCATTACTAATCGCCCACCTGTTTGCAGTCGTTCAATACATATTCTAAGTAAACGTTCCATGTTACCACCATTACCACCGATGAAAATCGCATTTGGATCAGGGAACTCATCAAGACGTTCTGGTGCCTTTCCTAAAACCGCGGTAAAATCAGTTCGATGCTTTGCTTGGTTTAGTAAGCAGTTTTCTAAATCGATTTCGTTCTTCTCAATAGCATATACAGCACCTTCACGAGCAATTTTTGCCGCTTCAATCGCTACAGAGCCTGTACAAGTACCAATATCCCAAACAATACTATCTTCTTGTAATTGCAATTCTTGAAGACACAAAACACGGATTTCTTTTTTTGTAATTAAGCCTTTATCAGGCTTCCGTTGATGGAATGCTTCATCTGGAATACCAATCGTACTTCGCTTAATTTCATGTCGTTGCTTTAAAATCACAACATTTAACGGTGAAAAACTCGCTAACTTCATTTCTTCTAAACTCATAAAACGACAACGTTCATCTTCACCTTGTAAATTTTCAGCAATAAATGCATCATATTCTGTCATACCATAATATGTTAAGTAACGAGCGATTGCCTGAGGTGAATTTGTTTCATCAGTTAGAACGGCTATCTTTTTTCGACCATCAATCTTTTGGGCAAATCCTTTAATTGATCGG
The DNA here is from genome assembly GCA_023168345.1 of Lysinibacillus sp. PLM2. Lineage (NCBI taxonomy): Bacteria > Bacillati > Bacillota > Bacilli > Caryophanales > Bacillaceae > Lysinibacillus > Lysinibacillus sp. PLM2. Next base: position 2,077,990 of record AP025689.1, read on the forward strand.
CCATGCAAGCTTGTAATATAAGCGTCCTGCCAGCTTTCTTGCATTTTTGAGAAGGCAAGTTGAACTGAACTTGTATACGGATATATTTCAATTTGAAGCTTTTTAGCTAACACGCTCCCTAAGCCATAAAACAGTGGATCTCCAGAAACTAAAATTACTACTTTTCGAGTTTCATGATGTAATTCGTTTACAAGTGTATTTATTCCAGCTTTAATCACTTTTTTTTCTTTTGTAAAATTCGGGAAAAATGCTAAATGTCTTTCGCCGCCAACTAACAAATCACATTGTTCAATCCATTCGATATATTGTGGTAATAAGCCAGCTGCACCATTATCCCCGATACCAATCATTCTCATCCAATTTGTCAATATTCTCAGCCTTTCCTAAACAATCCCCATCCATGGTATATAATGTGGTTGATACTTTTATTTCCGCATTCATGTGCGCTAATGAATAGTAACAGCAGTTTTTACAGAGCGCTTCAAAAAAAGTTTCATTTTCTCTAAGCATTTCACCAACCTGCGAAGCTGTGTTGGCTTCTAGAATTTGACTTAATAAAGGCTCCTTTACACCTATTCTTTCAGCAATACCTGCTAAAAACGAAAAGCTAATTGGCGCACTTTTTGAATGAACCATCATAACACCCTGCGCAATCTTTGAAAATTTCCCCATCATTCCAACAAGTGATACGTGAGAAAACTTTTTACGAGCTATATGCTTCAACGTAAAACCAACAAAATCACCCATCTCGATAAACGCTTCTTCAGGTAAATTTGGGTATTGCTTCATTGCAAATTTCTCACTACGTCCACCTGTTGTAATTACAACATGATCACATCCTGCTTCTTTAGCTACATTCAGTGACTGTACAATGCTCGCCATATAGGCTGAACTTGAGAATGGTACAACTATTCCCTGTGTACCTAAAATCGAAATTCCACCAATAATACCCAAGCGTGCATTCAATGTTTTTTTTGCGATTTCCTCTCCATCAGGTACTGAAATGATTACTTCTATTCCTTTATCAATTTGATAGGAATCTATGATTTCTTGAACAACACCTGTAATCATTTTTCGAGGGACTGGGTTGATAGCTGCCTCTCCAACTGGTATAGGTAGTCCTGGTTTTGTCACACGCCCGACACCGACGCCTCCGTCTAAATGAATCCCTGGTAAATCAGTAAATCTTACGGTACTTTGGATTCTTGCTTTATGTGTTGCATCTGGATCGTCACCTGCATCTTTAATTGTTTCACACATAATACTGCCTTCGATCGCTTCACTCTTCTCTACTTTAAACGTTGCATATTGTCCAATAGGTAAATAAATCGTTACCTCATTCGGAACTTGGCCTGTCACAAGTGCTTGTAAGGCGGCTTTAGTCATAGCTGTAGCACATGAACCAGTTGTGTAGCCGTTCCTCATTTGTGATGGATCTTTTTTATTTCGTTTGTTTTGCACGCTCATCAGCCATTAACGAGATGGCATTTAGTGCAGCTACAGTTACTGTACTACCACCTTTTCGTCCTTTATTTGTAATAAAAGGAATCCCCTCTAAAACAGAAAGCTCAGCTTTTGATTCAGCAGCTGATACAAAACCGACTGGCATCCCGATTATTAAATCCGGCTTAGCTGAACCCTCTTTGACTAAACGAATTAGTTCTAAAAGAGCAGTTGGGGCATTTCCGATTGCATAGATTCCACCTTCATGCAAGCTTGTTGCTTTTTGCATGGAAATAATTGCACGTGTTGTACCTTGTTCCTTTGCAACTTTTGCTACATCTTCATCGGCAATATAACAATGTAGATCCCCGCCATGCTTTTGGAATCTTTTACGGCCAGAGCCACTTTCAATCATTTGTACATCCGCTATAACATGTCGACCTGCTAAAATAGATTGAATTCCAGCTTCAATGGCATCTGGAGTGAAAATCATGCTTCGACCTAGTTCAAAGTCAGCGGACGCGTGGATTACACGACGAACAACTAACCATTGCTCATCCGTAAAGTTATGCTCACCCATTTCTTCTTTAATAATCGAGAAACTATAGTCATAAATTTTATCTGGATCGACTGTTAAGGGTACAAACTTTGTATTAAAGTTCATGTTTGGCATTATCAAATACCTCCTAATTTTTCATACACTTCTTCAAATGTTGAACATTGATTTGTATAATTAATTTTTGGTCTTTTAATTAATATCACTGGAATATTTAATTCTAAAGCAGCCTCAATTTTTTCATCGACTGATCCAACTTTCCCACTTTCTTTTGTAATCACTAAAGACGTTTCATACTGACGGTATAAGGCGGTATTTAATTCTTTAGAGAATGGCCCTTGGATTGCGATGATATCTCGTTGCTTCACACCTAGAGCATCGCACTTCTCCATGTTTTCTTTATTCGGTAGCATACGACACACTAAACGAATTGAATCTTTAAGTAAGTACTTTGTAAAGGTAGCTAATGTTTTACTACCAGTCGTCAACATCACCGTACCACTATGCTCACAAGCAAGAAGAGCAGCTTCTTCATACGTATCTACCTCTGTCACTAAAGGATGAACATGTTCTTGTTGGGGACGTTCATAACGAATGTAAGGAAGATCACTTTCATTAGCCGCCTCCATAGCTGTCTTTGAAGCTTCTTCGGCATAGGGGTGACTGGCATCAATGACTGTCGTTATTTTTTTATCCCGAATCATTGCGAGCATATCTGACTTTGTTAACCGCCCAACATAATATGGAACCTGAGCTTCCTCCAAACTGATAGCAGCTGAATTTGTGACGACAGTAGCTAACAGTTTGTATCCTTTTTTCTGCAATTCTACTGCTAGAGTACGAGCATCGCTTGTACCAGCTAAAAATAAAATCATACACTCCCCCCTAGTCACCACATGGTGCTTCTTCAATTTTGATTTTGCTGCTCATATCTTGATATGTGAAATGTGCAATTTTTTTCACACGCTTGAAATACTTAAATAAACGTTCATTTGGATGAGCATTTTCTTTATATTCTTTTACAATTTTCGTCAAAAGAGGAACTAAAGCCTCAGGGTCTAATCCTTCTGCTACCGGCTGACCAGCATGGGCTGTTCTACCAACTGGTTTTGCCCCGATAAATAAATCAAATTTCTTTTTTCGATAAACAATCCCTATATCATCAAAAACTGCACGATAACAAGCCATACCACAACCATTAAATCCAACATGCAATTCTTTAGGCAATTTCATTCCACCTAATGTTTCCATTATTTCTTCAGCATATGGAATAGATTCAGCCTTTTCTCCATAACAGAAGTCACAGGCTTTAAGGTTTAATACGTCCCCTATAGGCATTACATATAAACCACTACCCTTAAGTTTTTCAATAACATTATTGGGGTTATCTGTTGGAATTTTCACATAAAAACGATGATCAGGCGTATATTCAAGTTGCCCGTCTTCCCCAACTACCTCTGCTAATAATTGCATCTGCTTCGGGGTAATAGTTTTATTAGAAACTCCAGGAGAAACAGCAAATTCAAAAATTGACTCTATCTTCTGTTGTACGATAAAATCAGCTTTTATTGTTTCGCCTTTAACACGTGAAAGTGCCATTTGTGCCATTTCAACAGATGATTTTTCAAATATAATCTTTTGATTTTGTTTTGTATTCGGTAGTTCTTGAGTCTTTAATTTAATTGGTTTTGATTTAATCGTTTCAATTTTTTCATAACCCGTCTTTGCTTCACCTGTTACTTGATCTAATGCCCATGGTTCTGCTTCTTTTTTTAATCTTTGGTGAGGTTTCCAAATCTGTTGCTCGTCACCGAGTGTATATTTACGTTGATAACCTCTAGGCGTAATGATTTTATTATCATAGAAAAACGTTGATGAATTTCCAACAACAACTGTAGTTAACATACCTATATCATGCTCCAACATATCCGATAATGATGTTAATATCACTTTTTGAGTTTCACGATAAGCAGCTTTTACTAGTCCCACAGGTGTCTCAGGTGAACGGTACTTCAATAAAATTCTTTGCGCTTCTACAATTTGACGTGTACGGCGGCCTGATTTAGGATTGTAGAATGCAATAACAAAATCTGCCATAGCTGCGGCTTCGATACGTTTTTCAATAACTGTCCAAGGAGTTAAATGATCACTTAGACTAATCGTACAAGAGTCATGCATAACTGGTGCCCCTAGTAAACTTGCACAAGAATTAATAGCAGAAATACCGGGAACAACTTCCACCGCTATACCAGTTTCTTCTTTCCATCCCTTTTCAATTAATACTTCATAAACTAAGCCGGCCATGCCATAGACTCCTGCATCACCACTTGAAATTACAGATACGATATGTCCAGCTTCAGCTTGTTTAACAGCCTCTTGTGCTCGCGATACTTCCTCTGTCATGCCTGTACTAACAATCTTTTTTGCTGTTACTAGATGTTCAATTAATTCTACGTAGGTTTTGTATCCTATAATATGATCACTTTGTTGTAATGCATCAACAGCTCGTTTTGTTATATGTTCTCGATCTCCGGGACCAAAACCAACAACAAAGATTTTACCTTTTTTCATGTTATTCACTCCTATCTAGGTAACAAAATACGGTAAGTCGACTGACTTGTATCGAATATATTTGCTCTGTTTAAAATAAAAAACCTGCAACTCTAATCATTAAAGAGTTACAGGCTTTTGTAGACTTAAATCAAAAATAGCGCAGCAAAAATAAGACTTATACCTCTCCCACCGAAAAGCAAGTAACTATTAAGTAAGCAGGTATCCTGGCTCAAGCTTCATTTTACTTTCACATCTTCCCATCCTTAGACAGTGATTTTTTGTGATTTCATCTGCTATTACAGTAGCGGGGGCTGCATTAGATTTTCACTAATTTCCCTTTTAACTCATTTAAGATTCTACATGAGCACTTACTTAATTTTGGAATATTAAATTAACTATAAAATACCATAGTCTACAACAAAATCCAATATATTTTTGAATATTCAAATTATGTAGTATCTATTAGAAGAATTAATAATGTTGTAAAACGTATGTAAAATGTACAATTCATCTAAATTTAAATCTATTAAGTTTCTTTATTGCTTTGAAATATAAAAAAGAAAAGACTTGCACTTAAAAAATTGTGCAAATCGACATATTAAAGTTATTATTTAATAATAATTTATTTCAAATTATTTTTAATTTAAAGTCAAAAGGTTATAAGTATTTATGATAAACTCACTTTTAAAAGAAATTTCTTCAGACCAAAATAAATAAACTCTCAATAATTAATGGCATCTTCCACTCTACCCTCTCATTCATCTATTTCCATCTCTAATAAAGCACTACTCAAACTTTTCCCATGTGTATCCATACTCAGTGAGGTAGTTACTCCTCCTAAAAGGCTTTCATAACAAACAAAATTTAATGCTTTGATATTTGGTAATTCATATCTTATAATTTTTCCTTTTACAATTGCGTTTAAATGTTCTTTCACTTTTTCCGGTGTTACTTTTTCACATAGTAGTTCATAATCTTCTTCTTTATAAGGGATAAGAGATAGATTTAAAATATCTCCTTTATCACCCGCGCGACTATGGGCCAACTCGTATAGTTTCAATAACTCACACCCTTTTAAAATGTATCATTCTATAATGCTGGTGATTTTAAATGAAAGTTCGTAACCTGTTGATATGCTTGACCAATACGGAATAGTAATGATTCTTCAAATGGCTTGCCAATAATTTGCATACCAGTTGGAAGACCCTGTTCATCAAATCCACAAGGTAAATTAAGAGCCGGGAACCCTGTTAGGCTAGCAATCCCTGTAAACTGACTAACTATCACTCCAATTTCTTCATCCTGCCCTTCCTTTATACTAATTGTAGTATCACCAATATTTCTTGCAACAAAAGGTAAGGTAGGTAGGATAAATGCATCAACAGACTGAAACGCTTCCATAAATTGACTTTTTAATAATTTTCGATACTCTAAAGCATGAATATATTCTGTAGCTAAATACCTTTCTCCTTTATCTAAACGTATTCGAACATCTTCACCGTAATCCATAAAATTATTACTGAAATTCTTTTGATGATATGCACTTGCTTCTGAAGATTGAATTACTGTTTTAGCTAATATGATATCTTCTAAGTTACCTATTTGAACATCAATAATCTCAACACCATGTGACATTAGTGTGCTAATTGCCTTCTTGATATTTTTTGTAACAGAAGGCTGACAGTATTGAAAATAATCTGATAGAATACCCATTCGTAGTCCTTTTAATTCCTTATCAAGTTCACTCATATAATCATTACTTATTATATCTAGAGCTTTGTTATCATTTTGATTATTGCTATTAATGGCAGCATGTAATATAGCACAGTCCTTTACATTACGTGTCATGGGACCCACTGTATCCATGCTTTTTGCCAAAGGGATAACACCGTGATTACTTACACTACCATATGTCGGTCGTAGTCCAACAATACCTGTTACTGCAGCAGGTAATCGAATTGAGCCTCCCGTATCAGTACCAAGGGCTCCGAAGCATGATTTTGTAACAACCGCAACGGCGGACCCTCCACTTGAACCTGCAGCATTACACTTTGGATCCCACGGGTTTCTTACAATCCCGTAATGAGGATTTTCAGATGTGGCTCCCCATGCGAACTCGTGAAGATTTGTTTTTCCTATAATAATGGTACCGACACTTTCTAGCCGTGTGACGACTGTCGAGTTAACTTTTGGAATCCAATTTGAAAGAATTTTACTTCCTGCTGTTGTTCGAAATCCCTTCATAGCAATATTATCTTTTAGGGCAATTGGAATTCCATGAAGTAATCCATAATAATTTCCACTCATAATCTCACGTTCAGCATCTCTAGCTTTTTTAAGACTTTCTTTTTCATAGACATCAATGTATGCTGAAAAATTTTTATGGGTAATAATCTGTATCTTCTTTATACATTCCTCAACAAGCTCAACTGGTGATACCTTTTTTAATCGAATTTGTTTAGCCACTTCACATAAAGATAGTTGGGTTAACTCCACAGTAAATTCCCCTTATCATACTTGATTATCAAACAAAGTAATTTTTGGCTTAACCCTATTTCTATCTATTAGTGTAGATACGACACCAATTGTTTCAGTTACTTTTTTACGAACTCCCCCACCCGCTGCCGGACCATTGGTGTATAATGCTTCTACTTCCTCACCTACAAGTTGAGCGATTTGCTGTGAATGATGATAGCCTGCTACTCGCACTCTTACCTCATAAGGTACAACTTTTTCAAATTGTGTTCGATGTACAGAAGAAACACCGATTAGGTCGATACGTAGATTAGGAAAATGTTCTTTCAATCTTTCTTTTAATATATCTTCTACTAAAAAAGCTCGCTCTATAGCAGCAGTACCAGCATATGAGATTTCTCCTTCTCCTAAATATCCCGCATGATATCCCACTGAAACCTTTAACTTTATAGGACGTTCCTTACCACTAGCATTTGAAATTTCTACCTGATTTTCTCCGACTTCTCTAAGTTCTGCAGTCGAAAAATCAGCAATAACGTCAGGAGTTATATATTCTGATGGATTATGAACTTCATACAATAGTTGTTCTTTAACCGTTGAAAGATTAATACACCCTCCCGTTCCTTTAACCTTTGAGATAATCGCACGACCATCAGAGTCAATTATTGCAAAAGGAAATCCAAGATTCGTTAGATCAGGCACTACTTTTTTCACAGAATCTGCAAAATATCCACCAGTAATTTGCCCTGCACATTCAAGTAAATGTCCTATTAATGTTCCTTGCCCTAATTTATGATAGTCATTTTGATCCCAATTATAATGATACACTTGTGGCGCTAGGAATAATGATGGATCAGCAACTCTACCAGTAATAATGATATTTGCATCTGTTTCAAGTGCAGGTAATAGTGCGTCTATACCTAAGTATGCATTGGCAGAAATAATAGGTTCATAGTTAGAAAGTGGCGCATTCGTATCAGTAGTTATATAGATATTATTAATGAGGTCGATTACATCATCCCCTGTAATAGCAGCTATTTTGCATGGAATGTTAAGTTCATTTGCTATTTCGAGTATTTTCTTTGCCCCAGCAATTGGATTAGCCGCCCCCATATTTGTTATTAAACGTACTTTGTTTTTCATAAGATCAGGTAATAGTCTGCGTATTCTTCTTTCTAGCAAAGGATCGTACCCTTCATTTTCATCATGAATCTTCTTTTGTTGTGCTAATGCAATTGTTCGTTCAGCTAAACACTCTAGCACTAAATAATCCAAATCAGCATGTTTTACTAATACTTCTGCAGGATCCAAACGATCCCCGGCAAATCCTGCACCAGATCCTATTTTTAACATCGCTTTCTCCTTTATAAATTATTCGTCTAATCTATTAAGAAGTTACTAACTTAATAGGCCCATTACTAAAGCAACAATTGCCATAACTGATGAGATTCCGAATGCCAAAGGAATGGCTTTCTTTTGAAGGTCCCCAAGATCTACCTCTGCTAAACCGATGAGTAAAAACGTTGCACCTGTTAACGGACTTATAGGGAAACCGACAGTCATCTGCCCTATAATTGCTGCTCGTCCCATTGTTACTGGGTCTACGCCAAACGTCTCTGCTGTTGCACTTAGAACTGGAAGTACACCAAAATAGAAGGAGTCCGGATCAAATATTAAGCTTAAAGGCATAGAAATAAAAGCTAATATGATAGGTAATGCTCCTCCCCAACCTGAAGGAACAGCTGAAGATAATGTTGTTGCCATTGCTTCAATCATTCCTGTTCCAGATAGAATCCCAATAAAAATCCCTGCTGAAAAAATTACTGATGAAGTATATATTGTACTTCTTGCATGTGCTTCGATTCTTTTCTGTTGCATCGCTACGTTTCGATAGTTAATCATTAAAACTATTGGAACACCGATAATAAATGGAATAGCTAAAGGAACAATTCCAGTGATTAATGCTGTAATTACTGCAATTGTTAATAATAAGTTGAGTAGAAACATTTTCGGTCTCTTTATATTTTCCTCAGGTGTTGCATTCTCCGATATGAAAGATTCAGTTGGTAATGTCGTAATAATACCAATGCGTCTTCTCTCTTGCCTCCCAAGCCAATAACTAGCAATTAAAACGCAAATTAATCCGGCTATTTGGACAGGAATCATTGGTGTATAAAGATCTACCACATTTACTTCCAATGCAGTTGCAGCCCGCAATGTAGGTCCTCCCCAAGGAACCATATTCATAGTTCCAGCACCTAAAGCTGCAATTACTGCTAATGTTAAGCGACTCATTTTTAAAGCTTTATAAACTGGTAGCATCGCGGCAATCGTAATTAAAAAGGTACTAGAACCCGACCCATCTAAATGTGTTATCATCGTAATAATAGCTGTCCCAACAGTAATCTTTACTGGATCACCTTTTGCAAACTTAATAATCCCTTTTATAATGGGATCAAATAAACCTGCATCAAACATAATGCCAAAAAATAGTGTTGCAAAGGTAAGCATAATCCCAGTTTGAGCAATACTACTCAAACCACTCCCCATAAATTCTCCTAACTCTATAAAACTAAAACCAGCAATTAACGCGATAACGATAGGAATAACTACAAGAGTAAAATGAATGGATGCTTTCTTCGTTAAAACTAAAATTAGTAAAATTGCAATTACCAAGAAACCATATAAAGCAAGCACTTACTTCTCCCCCCTTTTAACTACTTGACTTAACGTTATGTCGTAATATTCCGAAAAATGACCACGTAATAATACAAGCATTCAAGATAAGGAGTAGTAAGTATTTAACAACCCTACTCTAAATATTAATTCTGAAGATTTTATTTTTTTCAATTAGACTTGTAATTTTTATTTATATTTTAAAGATTCAAATAGTTTTTTAGTAATTTGGAATATATCATTTTCTTTACTCCAAAAAATAAAACATCCTATATGTAAAAAATGGATGTTTTAGACAATACTATATAGAGTAGTTCTTTTTTACTTAACGTGTATGACATTCGTATCTTAGGATTTTTAATTTCTTATAATATAAGTAACAATTTAATAATATTTTCCCTTCATACTTCCCTAAAATTCAATTATCACCAATTATTCATAGGTAGCATATTATGCTTTATAACTATAAGGAGGAAAATGTTACCTATGTCATCAAACATTGATTACACCTCTCCAGCAACGCAATTTTTTTTTGATGTAAACAAAAGTCCGTTGTTTAAAAAAGATAACCAAAATCTGATCAATGTATTGGGCAAAAATCAGCTGAATACACTTGAAAATACTTCATTGCTTGATATTTTTCTTAGTGTTGATAATGTTGTAGAACCGCATTACCACCAAAATGCTGCAGAATTAGTTTATTGTATTTCAGGAGCCGCAACGGTTTCGATTCTCAATCCATTCACTAAACAATGGCAGCACATTCCAATCACACCTGGTCAAGTAGCTAATGTTCCCCATGGTTGGTGGCATTATGAAGTGGCTACCGTTGATAACACGCACCTTTTAGCCATTTTTGATGCACCTAATCCCGAAGTGATTTTAGGATCGGACCTCTTAAAATTCACACCATCAAACATCATGGCACATACTTATTGTTTAGATGAAAATTTATGGAAAGAAGTTACTCAACCGATAAAACCGAGCACATATATAGGTCCCTATAAGGACTGTAATAAAGCTAAAAGTGCGACACAACATCAACAATATTTCACGCATCCACAGCATAATCAAAATTTACAGCCACAATATCATCCTTATCAGCAGTTTCCTTACTATCCTCAAACTCGATATTAATTTCATAGACAGTCACATAATTGGTGACTGTTTTTTGTATTTCTATTTTGTTAGAACATCCTAAATATGGATATTAAAAGCCAATCAATTTATATAATCAGCTTTTATAATCTACTAACTTTGATTTCTATAAATTAAATTGATATAAAACTTCCGCGTTCTTTATTATCATTACATATTAATAAAAGGTTTCCCCATTTGTTTATAGAATAAAGATTAGTGTGTTTCGGATAAAATGACACTGTTCATATACAAATAAAATAAGAGGTGGATTAGATGATTTTAGGTGTACATGCGTATCTAAAAATGAATGGAAATGGAAAAGAAGCTGTAAATTTTTATGAAAATGCTTTAGGTGCGGAAAATCTTGGAGTTCAAACATATGGAGACTTTCCTGAAAACCCAGAGTTTCCATTACCTGAGGAAGCAAAAGACCGTGTTGTTCATGCACAGTTAAAAATTAATAATACGTTTTTAATGATATCTGATACATTCCCAGGTCAACCCTTCGCGACTGGATCACAAGTTGATGTGGCAGTACTTTTAAATGACGTGGAAGAATCAAAACAAGTATATGTAAAATTACAAGAAGGTGGCGAAGTAATCATGCCCCTTCAGGAAACACCGTGGAGTCCTTCCTATGGGCAAGTAAAAGATAAATTCGGTATTATATGGCAAATTTCAACTGAAACAAATTAAGATCCTCACCTAGTAGAAACTTTTTACCGACAACCAATGTTTTAGAAGTCCTAGATGCATTTTGCTTCTAGGTTTTTTTTGTAACATTGTATCCTTATATCTTACGTCCCCTTTATTTTTAAAACATCCAACCCCATCCCCTATTAAGAATTTAAAACCGTAACATATTAGTTAAAGCTTAAATAATGCATTGTATCAATTTCTATTTTATGGTTTCAATATCCAAATAATCCGTTATTACTTTCGTCTATTTATTATTCAGTTATAAATACCTTCTAAATGAGAAATAATAGATGGAAAAAGTGGAGTTGGTATGGTCATGGAAGAAGAAATTTTAAAGAATAAAACAATCGACTCCGATTTAGAAAATACGATTGACATTTTCAAATCGCTTTATTCAGTACCCATGAATACAGATGTGAGCATAAGAAATTTATTTATTGGAGGATTAAATCGAAATGCAACTGCTATATCGATAAAAACTATTTCAGACTCCGAAAAAATTGAAGAACAAATTATTCGACCATTACTATCAAATAGTGATTCCGATTTAACAATAGAGGATATTTGTGCTGCTCAATTTTTAAATACTCATTCACAAATTCAAGAAATATTAAAAGATATTAATAACGGTAATACCGCGTTATTTTTAGATGGTGAAAATAAGGCATACCTTTTTGACACAGTAAAATTTCACGGTAGAAGTGTTGAAAAAGCGATAAATGAAGTTTCTTTAAGAGGACCAAAAGAAGCTTTTAATGAAGATGTAGCAGCAAACATTTCATTAATAAGAAAGAAAATTAGAAATGAAAATTTAGTTGTTGAATCTGTAACAATTTCTAAAAGATCCAATAACGAATTGTATATTGTTTACATGAAGGATTTAGTAAATGACAAATTATTAAAAGATGTTAAAGATAAGTTAAACTCTTTGGATGTCAATGCTATTCAAAATCTCTCAGTACTAGAGGAATATATCGAAGATAGTAGTAAATCAATATTCCCTACGATTTTAAGTACTGAAAGACCTGACCGAACAGTGTCATTTTTAGAAGATGGATATATTGCTTTATTAATGAATAATTCCCCGGACTCGTTAATATTACCTGCTACTTTCTGGTCATTTTATCATAATCCGGAAGATCATTATTTACGTTTTGTATTTGGCAATTTTATTCGGCTATTACGTTTTCTTGCATTACTTATTACTTTATTTGTTTCTGCATTTTATATTGCTGCAATAAATTATCACGTTGAAATGATTCCATCCGATTTATTATTGGCAATTTCAGCAACCCGAGAAGTTATCCCCTTCCCTGCTATAATTGAAATACTATTAATGGAAATAGCCTTTGAACTAATTAGAGAAGCAGGACTTCGAGTCCCAAACCCTATAGGTCCAACGATTGGGATAGTGGGTGCATTAATATTAGGACAGGCTGCTGTAGATGCAAATATTGTCAGTCCCCTTGTCGTAATAATAGTTGCACTAAGTGGTTTATGTTCTTTTGCAGTTGGAGATATAAGCTTGAACTTTTCAATACGATTAATTAGATTTTTATTTATTTTCTCAGCTGCATTGTTTGGATTTTACGGAATCACTGCTTTATTTACGTGTGGCATATTTTATTTAGTTTCATTTCGCTCATTTGGAGTACCTTACCTAGCTCCCATGACTCCAAAATATATATCATCAAAAGATACAATTTTTAGAAAAATGTTAAAAAAGGAATTATACAGACCTGGATATTTAAAACCGCAAGATATTGAAAAAAAGAAGGATAACAGTTAGGTGAAGAGCATGGAGAAAACACAGGGAAAGATAGGGATAAAGGAATTTGTTGCCATCATTTTACTTACCGTTGGAACAAAATTATCTGATAATACGCCAAACATTCTATATGAAGATATTGCAAACGCAGCATGGTTATCAATATTTCTAATTTGTTTAATTTGGTTGATTCCATTAGTACTTCTCATAAAGCTTAACACATTATATAAAGACAAAAATTTAATTGAAATTATTCAACACTTATTTGGTAAATATTTAGGATTCGCTATTTTATTTATTTGCTGGTTTATGCAAACTTACGTAATGTTTTATAATTCGGTAATTTATCCAGATATCATTAAAACCATGTATTTTAATAATACTCCATTACTAGTTATTGCTTTAGTACTAATGGCTGTAACGTCCTTTGGTGCTATGAAGGGTTTAGAGTCTATTGGTTCTACGGCTTGGATTACTTTAATCGTAATAAAAATTTCCTTAATAATGGTGTTAGTCATTACATTTTTACAAGGTGAAATGGATTTTATATACCCTCTCCTAGGTGAAGGTGGTTGGAAATTAATTAAAGAAAGTTATAATAATTCCTCCATTTTCACAGAATTTCTTTATATATTTTTTATCGCTTCAAGTATTAAAAACACTAAAGTTTTTACTAAAGGATTATGGATTGGATATATTTTTGTTTCAATTGAATTTATTCTAGCATTAGTTGGATATGTCATGATATTCGACTATTACGGAATACGATTATTAGATTATCCCTATCATGAGACGATTCGATACATTCAATTAGGATTTTTAACGAATGTAGAATTATTTTTTTTCCCGTTTTGGATAGTTGCTTCATTTATTAGACTTTCCTTTTATTTGTATTTAAGCGCTTTACTTTTCGGTGCACTATTTAAAATAAAACAATTTCAATATATTGTCCCTACATTAGCTACTATTTCCGTCTTTTTAGGTCTGATCCCCCAATCTATTACATTCTCTATAGATTATCTTAGAGAAATCTTTTTACAAATTATTACTCCTTTTGTTTTGTCTTTACCGCTTATATTATGGATAACGGCAAAATTAAAGGGGGAATTAAAAAAATGATGACCTTAAAATACTTAGCTCAAGTTCTTTGCTTACTATTCATCATTCCCTTATTAAGTGCATGTTGGGATCAAACTTCTATAGATCAAAGAGCGTATGTAGTAGCTTTAGGAATAGGTAAAAGTGAAAATGAAAATCAAATACAAGTTACATTTCTAATAACGAATCCTGAACTATCAAAAAAAGAAGCTACGACAAATGAACCATCTCAGGAAATCATTTCCTTTGCTGCAAATGATGTAATCGTTGCTAGAAATATAGCCAATTCGGTCATTGCAAAAGAAATTTCATACAATCTTCTTAGCGCTATTGTCGTTTCTGAAGAATTTGCAAAAGAAGATCGTTTTTTAAGATATATGTACGATTTAGCGAAGGAACCACAAATAAAAAGAAATATTCCAATAATTGTAACAAAGGAAAAAGCCCGTGGTTTTTTAGAAAATAATCGTCCTCTCTTAGAATCAAGAATCCATAAATATTTTGATTTAATATTAAATTCTGCCAATGAGGCTGGGCTTATACCAAAATCTGATTTAAATTCTTATTTTAGAATCACTGAGGCTGATGCGGACCTATTTTTAGCGACATATGGAACGAGTGAAATATCACAAGATGGAAAGGATTCAGTAGAAGATAACTTTATAGCTGGGAAAATGGATATACAGGGAGAAACGAATCAAGTGCAACTCATGGGTTCCGCTGTCTTTAAAGAAGGTATTATGATTGGGACACTGACTGGTGAAGAAACTAGAATTGCAATACTTTTAAATGATATTTTGAATAATATGGGACCAATTTATACAACTTATCAAGATCCTTTCAATGAAAAATACAAAGTTACAGCCAGAATACAAACAGAGAAAAAAATTGATGTGAAAATGGATTTAAAAAGTGACCAGCCCTCTATAAATGTTTCAATACCCATTTATATGGATATTATGACACAACATAGTATGGTTGATTATGCCAATGATAGCCAAAAAAGAGAAACCTTGCAAAGAAGTATTGAAGAGGAAATAACAAATAAAATTAATAACTTAATAAAAAAAACACAGGAAGA
This sequence comes from Lysinibacillus sp. PLM2, assembly GCA_023168345.1. Lineage (NCBI taxonomy): Bacteria > Bacillati > Bacillota > Bacilli > Caryophanales > Bacillaceae > Lysinibacillus > Lysinibacillus sp. PLM2. The sequence goes on from AP025689.1 coordinate 2,093,479, forward strand.
ATATAAAGGAGAGCCCTTTGGTTGGTCGGTATTGGCTAGAAAACAGTTCACAACTATAACCGAATATGAAAATTTTGACTGGATGAAAAGTTATCCTGACATAAAAATCAATATTTCGGTCAATGTTAGTTTTGGTAATTTTGGTGAACAAAGCATCCTACCTGATTTTGAAGAAGTGAGGGATTAAATTTGAAAATAGCCGTCTGGATTTTAGTGATTATAATTTTTCTTTACACAGTTGGTTTTGCTTTCAAACTATGGAAGGATAAAAATAAAGCCGGTTCAATAGCCGTCTTCACTTTGGCAATAATTTCAATTATCGTACCCTTCTTTTCAAACTTAAGATAAGACAATAAAATTGAATCCCTCTTCAAAAAAGAGTTTAGGCCTATTCCTACTATTCTATAGGGATATGGCCTTTTTAGTAACAGAAATGCAGCTATTAATAAAATGAAATTCTAAAGTAATTCTAAATGACCCTGATCATAAGAATTTTTTTGTACATAACTACCTTTTGGAAAGATAAATGTCCATGGCTTGCTTACTCGAGAAGGGATTACAAATGATGGTAATGAAAACACCTCTTCTGCAATAATTTCACCGTCAATGCTGTAACGTAATCTTTTGTTATTGAAAATAAGATTTTTTTCAGTGAAGTTATGAACCAATACGGTTACTAGTAGTTCTTCTTTATGATTGATTGCTTCTCGTATAGGTGAGCAAATAAATTCAGCATCCTTAGTTTGTTTTGTTTCATTAAAGATTTTTTCAATATACTGTCTATCTAAAGCAGCAATTGCTTTATCCCAAGATAACTCGAATTGTAATTGTTGCAAGGAAAAGTCCCTCTCTTTTAAATTAATTGTTATATAAAATTTATCATAAATATCATCTATTATTAATTCATTTTACTTGATTAGAGTTTCATATTTTCACCAGTTCATAAAAATTTCGTACTTACATTGTCCGTATAAGTTTATGTTCCATAGCAGATACTTTTAATAAGGAGTGATAATGGATGGACAAAGAGGAAAAATATCTTACAACAGCACCTAAAGAGCAAAAAATAACGATTGAAAATGGCTCAAGGTTTCCAAATTTAAAAAATGTATCAGGAAATTCTGTTGATAAACATAAAGAACTTGAAGAAGCTAATATTGACTTTATTTCTGGTAACGAAATTAGACAACAAAATGAAAATTTATAACAATAATTGTCATTTTAAGTATTACAATAAAAAAAGAGGGTGAAACTCAAATGGTTTCAACCTCTTTTACTTTTTCACTGATAAATTACTCTTCGTCCATGAATGGGTATGCGATATCAGTTGTTGGTGCAAAGTTTTCTTTGATAACGCGAGGAGTTGTCCAACGAATCATGTTGAATACAGATCCTGCTTTATCGTTTGTACCTGAACCACGAGAACCACCAAATGGTTGTTGATTAATCATCGCACCAGTTGGTTTATCATTGATATAGAAGTTACCTGCAGCACCAGATAAACGGTTTTCTAAGTGTTGAATAGCACCACGATCTTGTGCAAAGATAGCACCAGTTAATGCATACATAGAAGCTGTATCAACAGAAGTTAATGTTTCTTCTAATTTATCATTTTCATAAACATAGATTGTTAATACTGGTCCAAAGATTTCTTCTACCATTGTTTTGAAGTTAGGGTTTGTTGTAACAATGATTGTTGGTTGAACAAAATATCCAACAGAATCATCATAAGAACCACCAGCAATAATTTCTGCTTCTTCAGATGCTTTAGCATATTCAATGTAGCTAGTAATTGAATCAAACGCAGGTTTGTCGATTACTGCACCCATGAAGTTACGGAAATCACGAACATCGCCAACTTTAAGTTTAGCAACTTCTTCAACTAGTCCAGCTTTTACTTGTTCCCACATGCTAGCAGGGATGTAAGCGCGTGATGCAGCTGAACATTTTTGACCTTGATATTCAAATGCTCCACGAACAAGGTTAGACACTACTTTGTCTGCTTGAGCTGATTCGTGTGCGAATACAAAGTCTTTACCGCCAGTTTCACCAACTAGACGAGGATATGAATTGTAGTTTGCAATATTTTCCCCTACAGTTTTCCAAATTGTTTGGAATGTAGCTGTAGAACCAGTGAAGTGGAATCCAGCCATACGAGGATCGCTTAATACTACTTCTGAAACTTGTGAACCACGTGATGGTACGAAGTTAATTACACCTTTTGGTAATCCAGCTTCTTCTAAAATACGCATGAAGTAATAGTTTGCTAGTAATGAAGTTGTTGCTGGTTTCCAAACTACTACGTTCCCCATCATTGCAGGAGCAGATGGTAAGTTACCACCGATTGCAGTGAAGTTGAATGGAGAAATCGCTAATACGAAACCATCTAATGGACGGTAATCTAAACGATTCCAAACGTTTTTCATGCTGTCTGGTTGAATTTGGTATACTTGATTTGCATAATCAACACCAAAACGTAAGAAATCTGCTAATTCTTGTGCAGAGTCAATTTCTGCTTGAATTGCAGTTTTAGATTGTCCTAACATAGTAGCAGCGTTCATTACATCACGGTAAGGACCTGAGATTAAGTCAGCAGCTTTTAAGAAAATTGCAGCACGGTGTTCCCATGGCATATTTGCCCATGCTTCTTTAGCAGCCATTGCCGCTTCAACTGCTTCACGTAATTCTTTTTCTCCTGCTTGTGAATAGTTTGCTAAAACATGTTTGTGATCATGTGGCATAACTACTTGTTTCACTGTATCTGTTTTTATATTCTCACCATTGATAATCACAGGGATATCTACTACGATTTCAGATTGGCGTTTTAATTCTGCTTTTAAAGTTTCTCTTTCTTTTGTACCTGGAGCATATGTATTACCAGGTTCATTCTTAGGTGTAGGGATTTTGAAAATTCCGTTACTCATACCTTTCACGTTCCTTTCTGATTTAAAACTCTTTGGCTTATTTTTGTCAAAGCTTTCCGACAAATTATATCATACTTTTACTATTCTTATATGAATTTTTCAATTTATATTGTGAAAACTCATAATAGTCTTATAGAATAGTTCGTAGACTACATTATCATATTCATCTCTTCACAATCAAGTATGCAAAATCCAACGATTCAAAATATATAAATTCAATATAAAATAGCACCCTCAAACTCGAGAGTGCTTTGAAATTAAGTAAATTAAAAGCCGCCTTGCCGTAAATATATAGAAAGTTTTAAACCACCACTCCTCAAAGTGGGTGTTCGCAAAAGATTTCCTGTTTATCATCATTCACAAATGTGTGATGCTCGCCATTCCATCCTCGATCTAAAACTCCCTTTTACAGCTTAAAGGTTAAAACTTAATATTCGTACGTACAACGCAGCTATGAGTATATATTACACAATAGTATTTTCAAGTACAAGTAAGTATATTTGAAGAAATATTTCAATACTATATTTATGGGTATACTGGTTGGAAAAACCACTCTCCATCCCTCATCTCTTTAGCTAGCTTCCCTCTTCCAATAGCATATTCTAAATAGCCAATAACTTCTGATAATACGAAAAAGGTTTGCGTTTCTACTTTTTTCCCGTAAATTGCTCGAGCTATTTCTACAGTTTTATTATTTCCATTTCTAACAGCATCTATTATTCTTTGTTCTTTTCGGTCCATTTTTTTCAATTTATTATCGATTTCTAAGTTATAATTTTGAAATATTTTTTCGTGACCTGGAAAAATCCATTCCGCCTCAAGTGCGTTAAGTTTTAAAAGCGATTCTCGATATTGGGAAACAGTGGGCAAAAGCTCTAACTTCTCATCGAAATCAATAAGTGCATTGGTTGGAGCATTTTCTAGTAATAAATCTCCCGAAAATTGCCATCTCACTGGTTGCTCACTAAAAATAATAGAGTCCGGAGAGTGACCAGGTGCTTCTATAATGTACATTTCATTTATAATGTCTCCGTGATGTAAAGGAATCACTTCTGTATTTAATTTAAGGTTTTCTCTATTTAAAAAGGTCTTTTCCATCTTTTTGAAACGGTCTGCCGAAATATCTAAACAGCCGTATTCTCCGTAAATTTTAACGAAAAAATTATATTTATTTGTTAAATATTGTTCCTCAAAAAGAAGACGAGGTATTGCCAAATGATGAGCATATACTTGAACTTGCTTTTGACTTAATATTTGATTTACTTGACCTGTATGATCATCATGATGATGAGTGAGAAAAATTTGATCAATATCTTGAATAGAAAGTTTATATTGTTTTAATTGTTGTTGAAAAAACTCATTAAATTGTGGAGTGTCTAATCCTGCATCGATTAAAGTTAACGTACTGCCGTTATCATATAAAAAGCAGTTAATTGAGGATAAGCTACCATATTGCTCCTGAAATATAATTGGGTAGACAGTATGATGTCCATTTTGATATTGCATGTATTTCTCACTTCCATTAGTTTATTTTATTTATCTAATTTTATAAAAGATGATAAATCTCCTTTAAATTTCCTCATGTTATAAAAATAAAGTTAATAACGTTACTCCACACTTTTAAAATTCAAAACAAAAAAGAACACTCCTTAACAAGAGCATTCTTTTAATTTTCTATTTATCGTTTATTTTGATTCCACTGATTTATTACGATTTAACACATACTTGATAGCATTTACATACTCTTGAATTGTACGTTGGCTAATTTCCGCTTCTGGAGATACAACTTCATATGCATGGTAGCCACCAGGGTATAAATGGAATTCAACATCAACACCTGCTTGAGCTAATTTTGTTACATATGTTAATGTCTCATCACGGAAAGGATCAAGCTGACCTACACATGTATACGTATATGGTAAACCTACTAAATCTTCAACTGTTGCTCTTGCAGGAGCTGCAAAAATTGGCACATCGTCCTGACCATACAAATCTCCAAGATATGCTTTCCAGCCCTTTTCATTTAAATCATGGTTCCAAATATAATTACCCGTAATTTCATAGCTTGAAGGGGTATCATTGAGATCGTTAATCATTGGGTATAAAGGCATTTGGAAGCAAATTTCTGGTCCTTTACGTTCTTTAACAAGTAATGCTAACGCTGCCGTTAATCCTCCACCTGCACTCATTCCAGCAATACCGATGCGTTTACGATCAACACCTAATGAATCAGCATTGTCTGCTAACCATGAAAGCGCTGTATAACAATCTTCTAATGGAGCTGGGTACGGATGTTCAGGAACTAATCGATAATCAACTGATACTACGACACAACTTGCCTCATTCACATAGCGTTGACATAAATCATCGGCTTCTTCAGGTCTACCAAGTACATATCCCCCACCATGTATCCATAATAGTCCTGCTAATTCTTCTGTTTTAGTTTTTGGTTCATAAATTCGAATTCGTAATTCATTGCCATCCGGACCTTCAATGATTTTATTTGTAATATCAATGTTTGGATCTTGTGGAGCTAATGGAGCCTGGAATTGCGCAGCTCGTACTGCTTCATAATCATCTAAATCAATCGGCAGAAATACGTCTAACATTCCAACAAGTTCAGGATTTACACGGTTTTTCAAAATAAAATTCCCCCTTAAATGTTCTTTCGAAAATTTTCAACTGAAGTTAACAATCAATTGAAATAACTCGTCCAAAGTAGATCAAGATACAATTTAATTGGTATTTTTGAAGTGCGTCTACAGTCCTTTACTTTAGCTGAAAGACAGTTATTAAATTGATTCTATTATTATTTTATGATTGAGTAATGTAATATTATGACAGATATAAAAATATAACTTTGTATTTAAAAATCAATTTCTTATCCATAAAAAGGGAAATTATAACTTAAAACCGCGCATACTAATTTAGAAATGTAGTATACGCGGTTATTTCTAATATAAATTTCTATTTAAGTCTTAATTATCTTATTGACCTTTGTCACACTAAGTTTTCAATTACATAAGAATATGCTTCTACCCTATTTCTGCCCTTTTCTTTGGCTTTATATAATGCCTTGTCCGCTTCCATGATAATATTTTCTGCTGAAGTTGGAGAAATTTGGTTTAATGTCGAAACACCTAAGCTTAAAGTCAACTTTTGATAATGTTTTGATCCTTTATGGGGTATTCCTAAATCATCAATCAAAACCCGTAAATTTTCTGCTACAACTAATGCTCCATTTAAATCTGTATCTGGCAGTAAAATGATAAATTCCTCTCCACCAAATCGAGCAACTAAATCTTTCGGACGGTTAACGGCTTGAACTAGGGTATTCGCCACACGTTTCAGACATTTATCCCCTTCTATATGACCGTAACAATCGTTATACTCCTTAAAAAAGTCAATATCAAGCATAATTAAGGAAAGAGGATTTAATTGTCGTACTGCTTGACGATATTCTCTGTCGTAATATTCATTAAAATAACCTCGATTATAGATTCCTGTTAGTCCATCAATCTTTGAACGCGATTCTAATTCTTCATATGCTTCTTTTAAACGTTTTTCTGCAATCTTTTTATGTGTTATATCGTCTACCATTGAAATAACAAAGGTTGTGCCATTATTAATACAATGAACGAATGCAGTTGTAACACTTGCCCAAACCACCTCTCCATTTTTACGTAATATTTTTTTTTCTAATATATATCGTTCAATTTTTCCTTCTAGTAAATCATTCAGTAAACTTAAATTAGCTTTTTCCTCATCAGGATGAGTGAAATCTAGAAAATTCATTTTACTCAATTCAGTATCTGAAAAGCTGAGCATTTCTTGGAGCTTTTTATTAGTCATGACAAGCTTATAGTCCTTATCTATTAATGCAATACCAATAGGGGCATTTTCATAAATTGCTTGGAATAACTCTTTACTTCTATGAAGATCTATACTTTTTTGTTTATCTTGTTCCTCTAAATACTTCACTTTATCGTATTGTTTTCCAACAGACCATGACAAAAATAACAAAATGGGCAAACCGAAAATCTCGATTTTTCCAATATACCCATCACGAGCATAATAGTACCCAATATATAAACTATTTGTGATAAGTACTAATATGAATGCCGTCAATCTACCATTAAATTTCATATTTTCACATCCAATAATAAAACTTCATTCTCATTTTATTAAGTAATTATTTCTATTATATTGAAGTTTTTAAATATTTTTTCATTTTAATTAGTAAAAAGTATTTGAGCTTATTTATCTGACCACTATATATTTTATGTTTTTGGCACTTTTAACAGCACCAGATCTTTGCTAATCTAATCTGTAAATTCAAATAATAAGGATGGTTCAACAGATGAACAAAACGATAAGTGATTCAACATCACGTTCACAAACATTTGATTTAATTATTTCAGCTTTGCTTATAGCTCTAGTCTTTGTGGCTACACTGTTTCTGAACATTAAATTACCGATTACAGCTAATGGCGGATTAGTACATCTTGGAACTGGAATGCTTTTTATAGCTTCAATTCTATTTGGACCTAAAAAAGGTGCATTAGCTGGTGCAATTGGGATGGGTTTATTTGACCTATTTTCCGGTTGGACTTTGTGGGCCCCAATTACCTTTGTCGCTCGTGGTTTACAAGGTTATATCGTTGGTAAAGTTGCATGGATGAATGACAAAAACGGAAGTAGTACTGTACTTAATTTGATTGGAATGATTATTTCCATTCCTTTTATGATTGCTGTTTATTATGTTGGTGAAGGTATATTATATGGAAATTGGATTGCACCAGTTGCATCAATTCCAGGTGACCTTGTCCAGAATATATTAGGTATTATTATTGCTATTCCAGTTTGTATAGTGTTAAAAAAGGTTTCAATTTTTAAGTAATTTCTTTCAAAGTTTTTAGTTCATGCAAGGGTGAATTGAATGAAGAAATATGTATGATTATGTTTAATTTGAACAAATTAAGCTATGAGGTGATATCATGGCGAAAAAATCAAGTACGACGTTCAAAAAACAGAAAAAACCAAAAAAAGTTAATAATCATGCAGAAATTTCTCAGGAACTAAATTATGAAGAAGCATTAAAGAAAATTAAATATCAAGATAATAAAATTAACGAATAATACTATTTTTATGTAGCTTTTCTTTAGTAAAATACTTTATTTTCCCCCTACCCTGCTTTTCTTAAAGCAGGGTTTATTTAATTCACGCATTTCTCTTCTCATAATCCCATAACTTTCTTATCCCCTTTCCAATAATAGTACCCATTAGGCCTGCTATGATTAAAGTAATCATAAGTTTCCAATCAACATCTTCATTTTTCCAAAAACTTAAACCAATCAACGTTATAAACACACCACCAACCCAAGCTGTCCACGATTTCAAAATACTTTTAATTACGAATCCCCTCTTTTCTTTTCTAAGATTTTCAAACTAACCAAAGATTTTGACTTATATATTATCCGATTTATTTTAACATAAATATCCAAAACAAAGTAAAAATTCCTTTAACGCCTTTACTATATAAAATTGTACATACTATGTTTCTTCCTTTCTCCAGTTTGTATCCATAATGGTAATTAATTTCAAGAAAAGTAGTTTCCTTCATTAATTGCGACAACTTTTTGCACAAATCTTGAACGATTTATGAATTTAACACTATTAGCATAGTGTTAACCTATTCTTCTATAAATAAATTCATTATTATGTAGTTACAGATTTCAGGAATATCACGTTAAAGGATGTTCTTTCTGTATCGGAGTTGAAAGGAGTATCTATATGAAACTAAAGTGGTTACTTTTTGCTACATTAACGACACTTGCTGTTTTTCTTGCAGGCTGTGAACCTTTATTAGTATTAGATCCGAAAGGTCCACAAGCTGAACGACAGGCAAATGACATCTTATTATCGATAGGAATCATGGCGGTCATTGTTATTATAGTCATGGTGTTATTAGCTTATATGTTAATTAAATTTCGTGCTTCAAAGCAAAGCGAGGATTATGAACCACCTCATATTGAAGGAAATCCATGGATAGAAGCAATCTGTGTGGGTATTCCTGTAATTATTGTTGCATTTCTTTCTTTTGTCTCTGTACAAAGTAACTATATTGTTGAATCAACTCCAGTTGGTTATGAAGATAAAGAACCATTAGTTATCTATGCTTCTTCTTCTGACTGGAAATGGCATTTTAGTTATCCTGAACAAAATATTGAAACGGTGAACTATTTGTATATTCCTACCGATAGACCAATCGAATTTAAACTTTATTCTTATGGACCAATTACAAGTTTCTGGATTCCACAACTTGGTGGTCAAAAATACGCAATGTCCGATATGGTCACAACTTTACATTTAGCTGCTGACGTACCTGGTGAATTTATGGGTCGTAATGCAAACTTTAGTGGTAAAGGGTTTGCAGAAAATACTTTTAACGTTACTGCAATGACACAATCTGATTTTGACAAATGGGTAGAAGAGGTTCTTGAGACTGCGAAACCGCTTACAGAAAGTGAATTCGAAAAGCTATTAGAGCCAGGCCATCTTGGTCAAATGACCTTTACTGGTACACATTTAGACTTTAGTCCTGCTCCAGAACATCATCATGCTGATGATTCAGAGAGTGAAACAGAAACAGATCATAGTGAGCATAGTGAAAACAAGTCTGAATCCCATGATATGACAGAAGAACACATGAACCATAACGGTCATTAATTTTAAAAAAACAAGCTAGATTAATAGATTTTCTATTTTCTCTTGAAAGGAGTAATACGGGATGGAATTTTTTGAACGTTTTGCCATACCACATCCAAGCCCTGCGATTTATGCATCAATGGTTGCTATCGGCTTAGTCTCAATTGGAATAATTGTCGGATTAACATATTTCAAAAAATGGGGTTATTTATGGCGTGAATGGTTAACAACTGTTGACCATAAAAAAATCGGGATAATGTATTTATTCTCCGCCATCCTTATGCTTTTCCGTGGTGGTGCTGATGCCATTATGATGCGTGCTCAGCTTTCAACACCTGATGCTAAGTTATTAGATGCACAACATTACAATGAAATATTTACGACACACGGAGTTGTAATGATTATTTTTATGGCGATGCCGTTTATCTTCGCATTTATGAACTTAGTTGTACCTTTACAAATTGGAGCGCGTGATGTTGCTTTCCCACGTTTAAATGCACTTAGCTTCTGGTTATTCTTTGCTGGTGCCATGTTATTTAATATTTCTTTCGTAATCGGTGGATCGCCAGATGCAGGATGGACCTCTTACTTCCCTCTTGCTGGCAATGATTTTAGCGAATCTGTTGGAACAAATTATTATATGATCGCTATTCAAATCTCTGGTATCGGTTCCCTTATGACTGGGATTAATATGATGACCACTATTTTAAAAATGCGTGCACCAGGTATGACTCTAATGAAAATGCCAATGTTTACATGGTCTGCATTTATTGCCAATGTCATTATTGTCTTTGCATTCCCTGTTTTAACTGTTGCACTATTAATGGGTACAACTGACCGTTTATTTGGCACAAACTTCTTTACAACAACAAATGGCGGTATGGATATGCTATGGGCAAACTTCTTCTGGATTTGGGGACATCCTGAAGTATACATTTTAATCTTACCTGCATTCGGTTTATATAGTGAAATTATTTCAACCTTCTCTAGTCGAAATCTTTATGGATATAAATCGATGGTTGCATCTATGGTTCTGATTTCCCTACTATCGTTCTTAGTATGGACACATCACTTCTTTACAATGGGCCAAGGAGCTTTGACAAACAGTATCTTCTCCATTACAACGATGGCGATTGCTGTACCAACTGGTGTTAAGATCTTTAACTGGCTATTTACATTGTGGAAAGGAAAAATTCGCTTTACGGTACCGATGCTATATTCTGTCGGCTTTATTCCACTTTTCACAATTGGTGGGGTAACAGGAGTTATGCTAGCGATGTCAGCAGCGGACTATCAATACCACAATACAATGTTCCTTGTTGCTCATTTCCATAACACGATTATTCCTGGTGTAGTATTTGCCATGCTTGCTGGTTTAACGTATTATTGGCCAAAATTCTTTGGCTTTATGTTAAATGAACGTATTGGTAAATGGGGCTTCTGGTTATTAACAGTTGGTTTCGTACTCGCCTTCTTCCCAATGTACATTACTGGTTTAGACGGTCAAGCAAGACGTATGTATACCTACTCTGAAGCAACAGGCTTTGGACCATTGAATCTAGTAGCATTCTTCGGTGCAGCTTTAATGGCAATTGCATTTTTAACAATTGTTTATAACATATACTACAGCTTTAAAAATTCACCAAGAAATATAGGTAGTGACCCTTGGGATGCTCGCTCTTTAGAATGGGCGACACATACACCAGTTCCCGAATACAATTTTGCAAGAGTACCACAAGTAGCTTCAAGTGAAGCATTCTGGGACATGAAGAAAAAAGGACATCAATTATTCAAAGGTGATTTCAAAAAAATTCATATGCCAAATAATAGCGGTGTTCCATTTATTATGGGGATGATTTTCTTCCTAGCTGGTTTTTCATTCGTATTCGCGTTATGGATTCCGGCAGTCATTTCACTTATTGGAATCTTTGTTTGTATGGCGCTCCGTTCATTTGAAAAAGATCACGGACGCTATATCTCTATAGAAGAAATCGAAGAAACTGAGAGTAAACTAGGAGGTGCTAAGTAATGAAAATCGATCATTCACAGCCTCTTGAATATGGTACAGATCAAAATCAATTGAATATTTTAGGATTTTGGATTTTCCTTGGTGCAGAAATCATGCTGTTCGCAACACTATTTACAGCTTATTTCACACTTGAGGGACGTACAGGTTCAGGTCCAACACCGGGAGAAATTTTTGAAATCACACCTGTATTATTTGAAACACTACTGTTATTAACAAGTAGTTTTACAATAGGTCTTGGTGTGCATGCTATGAGACTTGGCCGTAAAAATGCAATGCTAACATTCTTTACAATTACCCTTTTGCTAGGTCTAGCCTTCCTAGGAGTAGAGATTTATGAATTTATGCATTACTACCATGTCGGTGCTACGTATCAAACGAGTGCATTTACAGCTGCACTTCTAACAACTTTAGGTACACATGGTGGTCACGTAACTTTAGGGTTATTCTGGGGTACCTTTATTATACTCCAAGTAAAAAAACGTGGACTAACACCTGAAACCGCGAATAAATCATTTATCTTCTCTCTTTACTGGCATTTCTTAGATGTAGTTTGGATTTTCATTTTCAGCTTCATCTATTTGAAAGGAATGATGTAATTTGAAAGAGTTATTCCCTGCTAAACAAGTAATGGGATTTGTCTTTTCATTAATCCTTACAGCTGTCGCCCTATTAGTTCATTTTACTGAAATGACTTTTGCAGTAGGTATGACAATACTATTAGTAACAGCTTTTATTCAGGCATTTTTGCAGCTAGTAGTATTTATGCACGCTGGAGAGTCGAAAGATAGCAAATCCATTTATACAAACATACTATACGGAGTCATTATTGCACTCATTACCGTATTTGGTTCGTTGTTAATATTGATTTGGGATATGTAAAAATAAAGCTTGAGAATTCGTTCTCAAGCTTTTTAATTTATTCATTTATACTTTTATTTCTTTCAAATTCATGCATCGTTTGTAGAAACATTCCGATAAGAAACAGGAACACTCCGCCTTTGACTAATTCAATTCCAAACCATACGGAAACGTTTACAAAGAAACTTGAAAAAAATAATAGTGTACCGATGACGAACAGAACTACTGATAAGCTAGTAAATAATTTGAACATCTCTCATACACTTCCCCTTTTTAATGTATAACCATAATATAACATATGAAGAGCGTTCACAAAATAGACAAATTTAATTATCAAGAAAAAATTTCTAGTTCGTATGTGAGAGTTCGTTTCGTTCTTATAAAATTATTCAAGTATTCTTTTCAACAACTTGTTCATTTCTTTCTTTCAATATGTCCTGAATAATTTCAATGTGGGAAGCTGCCCATGCTTTTTCACGAAAATGTAAAAATAAGCAAAAAGTGATACCTAATAAATATATTAAAATGAAAATCAACCAATTTCTACCTGATGATAGTATCTTTTGTAAATTTTGAGATAAAATTAAAAATAAAAAAGGTATCGATGAGACATAAATCGGAATCATCCCAGACCCATTTTTTTCTTTAATTAAACGATAGAAAATGAGCTTTAGCACATCGCTTTCTATCGTTTTATAAAATTCACGTACTTCCCCAAAATCTTTTAAGTATTTAGATTCTCTTATGTTGTTTGGGTTTTTCTTTAAACGTAGATAAATTTTATGTGCATCTCCACGAAATAAGTTCATATTATCATCATCCTTTTAAAATTCGAACTTTAATAATAAGAATTAATAAAGCGAAAGAATTTATTTTCAATACTTTTTAAACTGTGAGTATTGATAAAAATTATTCTAAAAATTCATAAGCAATCTCAAAACAGCAAAAAACTACAATTCAATTATTCCTCCGAATTGTAGTTTTCTACTTATGTTCCACCCTCTTCCTTACTTTTGGGACATCCCCATTATGCATTTATTACCTCTTTTATATTTTCCTTTTTAAGCAATAATGCTCCGATTAAGCCAAAAGCTGAGAATATAGCTGGAATTAATAGACCGTAATGATAGCCGAAATGGATACCTTCTTGTGAAAATAAATCGAGTACTTTCCCAAATATTATTGGTAATAAAACTGCACTTAAAAAACCACCCATATTGGCAAAGCCTGTAACAACACCAACTTCTTTTGCTGGAAAAGATTCTCTCACAACTACAAATGTTAATGAACTCGCACCATTTCCGAATCCTATAGTGATAAATAATACAATAATCCATACAATGGATGGACTCGTTCCAGAAAGAAACATTCCTAACCAACTTAATACAACTACAATATGAACAATCAAATACATTATTTTTATGGAACCAAGTCTACTTGCAATCCAGCTAATAATTGGAGCGCCTACTATAGCACCAATAAGACCATACATGATTAATTGGCTGGCCATGGACCGCGACAATTCTAACACTTGGATCCCAAATGGAACACCCCATGACCCAATAAATCCGACGTACGTACCTACAACACCAAAATGACATAGAAATGCTGCCCATGCTTGTCGGGTTGAAGCTACACGTTGAAGGATTTTCCAAACACTTTCCTTTTCTTGGTTTAAATTTATCGAAGTACTAGATAATTCTACAAATAGCTTTTTGGGCTTTTTAATAAGAACAAAGTAGAGTAAAAAAGTGTTAAAAACTAGCAATACCCCTATCGTCATAAATAGTGAATTCCATCCTACATAGGAAATCCATATTGAGTAAGGAAGTGTTGCTGTTAATGAGCCCAATCCAGCAAACATAGAAACAATTCCAATCATCTTTACAAAATCATGAGATTTAAACCATTGACTTAAAATTAATACAAAATTAATAAAAATCGTGGAATCACCGACTCCTACTAAAAATCTTGAAAAAATTAAAATACACTCATTGCTGGCAAAACTATATAATAAACTTCCAATCCCTGTAAGCAATGTCCCGAAAATTAATAATCGATTTGGCCCATATCGGTCTGCTATTAAGCCTACTGGTATTTGTAATCCGACATATGCTAAAAACTGAATACTCGTCATTAAACCAATTACTGCTGCCGAAACTTGAAAATCATTCATTAATTGATCAGTAATGAGTCCTGGTGCAGTTCTTTGACTAACTATTACAAAATAAGTAATTAAAACAAATCCAAAAACAAACCATCTATAACTACTTTCTTGTTTATTCATGGTGTTCATCTTCTCCTTACAAACAATTTTATAATCTCTGCACCATTTCAAAGAAAAAAGAGCAGTGGAAAACACTACTCTAAAAAGTCAAGAATGTTCGATCTAAACCTGTGCCCAATTTAATGAACGCCATTTAGATCAATGCGGTAACTCAATAACATATGTAATTATTGCACTTTGTTATTAATCTGGCAATATTTTATTTTTTCTGATAAAATGTTAGGTTCCCTTTATTCAATAATGGAGGAAGAATAATATCGACTCTATTCCCCCTTATTTACTGGATGACAAAAACAATCAATTGTATGGTCATTTACCATTCCCACTGCCTGCATATAAGAATAGCAAATTGTACTTCCGACAAATTTAAATCCATCTTTTTTAAGCTGTTTACTCATTCTATCGCTAATAGCTGTTGTTACTGGTACATCCTTTACTAACTCCCATTGGTTAACTATAGGTGTATGATCGACAAAGCTCCATATATAATTTGAAAATGAACCATACTCCTCTTGTTTTTGTAAAAAAACATTCGCATTGGTGATTACACTTCGAATTTTTAATTTATTTCGAACGATTCCCGCATCTTCAATTAAGGATTGAATTTTCTCTTCTGAATATTGGACTATTTTTTCAGCTTCAAAGTTGTCAAATGCCTTTCGATAGTTCTCTCTTTTTTGTAAAATTGTCCACCAGCTTAGACCGGCTTGTGCTCCTTCTAAACAAAGCATTTCGAATAAATGTCGGTCGTCATAAACAGGCGTTCCCCATTCATGATCATGGTAAGTAATATATACAGGTTCTTTATTTACCCATTTACAACGATTTGGATTTGTCATATAAATACCCCCTATTTCAATTTCGTATTGTCAAAAATAATTTATATAAATCGCTAATAAATGTTGATTTTACAGTCTATTAAGCAAAAAAACTTGCCACCCCTTAATTTTGGTGTTAGTTGAGGTTACCACACACAAAACTACCCAAAAAGGAAGTGACAAGTTTGTACCCTCAATTATTAGCGTATTTAATTGAATTTATCAAGTACCAATCAGAAATAATTAAAATTTTAATGATCCTAGTGTTTGGTAAGTCTGTGGGAAGTGTGCGTCCCGAACAGCCAATCAATAAAGAATACCGTAAGTTACAGGTCGATGAATTACCGATTATCCAACAACTTGAGAAGGTATCCTTTCAGGATATCAAACAAGCCTATTTCGCTAAACACGGTAAAGAATTAAAGCCTGTGCGAAGACATGCCAAATCGAAAACGAAAGTGCCAGAAAATCTCTACTGTCCAAAGTGTGGTGCACCTGCGGCGTATTTGTATGCCAATAATGGCGCGAATGGTCAATATCTTTGTAAGGCATGTGATTGCTTATTTAATCAACAAAATCGATACAAGAAAGAAGTTATTTTTCGTTGCCCTCACTGTATGAAGGCGTTAGAAAAAGTTAAGGAACGAAAAGACTTTCACGTCTGGAAGTGTAAATATAATCAGTGTTCTTTTTATCTATCCAATATCGATAGAATGAGTAAGGAAGAAAAAGCTCGGTTTAAACATGATCCACAAGCGTTTAAAATCCGCTATATTTACCGTGAATTTTTGTTTGACTATCAACCTTTATCTCCATTATCACCAGTGAAACCACGAGTAGATTTATCGAGAATTCAAGTGTCACAGCACACCCTAGGGTTGATATTGACTTACCACATTAACTATGGGCTTTCAGCCCGTAGAACAGCTGCATTGATGCATGATATACATAACATTTCTATTTCACACCAAACGATTCTAAACTACGTAAATAGTGTATCTATCTTGATGAAACCGTTCGTTGATCGTTATCCTTATGAACTATCGGATCAGTTTTGTGGCGACGAGACCTATATTCGTGTGAATGGGAAATGGCATTATTTATTCTTTTTCTTTGATGCGGCAAAAAAGGTGATTCTGTCTTATCGTGTTTCACAAAATCGCGATACATTGTCTGCGATTAAAGCAATTGATGATGTATTACAAAAGTTTAAGGAGATCCCTCAGGATCTAAATATAATCGTAGACGGCAATCCCATATACTTATTAGCCCAACACTACTTCGCACGACATGAAATTTGGTTTGATGTGACACAAGTAATCGGCTTAACAAACGAAGATCCTGTATCAGCAGAATACCGTTGGTTGAAGCAAATAATTGAACGCCTAAATCGAACGTTTAAAGGGCACTACCGTGCCACGACGGGTTTTGGATCCGAAACGGGATCAGTTTCGTTTGTGACAATGTTTGTGGCCTATTTCAATTTCCTTCGACCACATGCAAAGCTAGAAAACCGTGTGCCAGTCATGATTCCAGCACTGGAAAAGATGCCACATATGCCTGCACGTTGGACAAAACTGATTGAACTTGCCCAACAAGAGCTAACTGCATAACCGCCTGCTTTTTTTAGCAGAGCCCTCAAACAACAGCATACAAGACAATCGGCGTAGCGAACTCTTGACAAACCGAATGGAGGAAAAGGTTAAAATTGGTATTGGGCGAGGGTTATTTGGTGTGCCTACTTTTTCCCTTCGCCCTCAAAACAAGGCGCAACCTTTTCCGGAATGTTTGTCAAGAGCGATTGTCCACTCGTTCGAAGCGTAACTTTCGTCTAATTTTTTGTGATTTTCAATTTTTCATAGAAGTTTTGACACTACCTTCAATTTAAATTCCTCAAATACTTACTTTGCTCTATAAATTAAAAATCTTTCATAAGTATTTTTATCATAAATTCCTGGTAATGAAATCTCATTGATACATTCAAATGGAGTCTGAAATTCCAAGAAATATCGATAATCATCTGAGGCATAGTAAAGGATTAAGTCTATTTCACGGTTATTATTTTCAAATGAAAGTAAAATGTTATGAACAACCTTCATAAATATTGGTATCGTAAATGGATTAAAAAAATAGAAACGATTATCTTGTTCTTTTATATTGTACTCTTCTGCTTTGCAACAAAGGAATTGTATCGAATCCGTTTTCTTCCTCTTTTTTTTCAAGTAACTCTTTTTGTTTTCTATTGCGTCTTGATAAAAATTTCGATTCATTTCAATTCCTGTTACAGGACAACCAATTTGATGGTCAATGTAAAAATTAAGGCGCCCTTTACCACATCCAAAATCAACCACATGATCATTAGCATTCATCCTGTAATGCTGAAATAAATATTCTAAAGCTTCGTATGGTGTCGGTTCGTAGGGATGATAATAAACCGAATTATTCACATCAGATTTGCTTGCTTCTGTATGTACATTTAATAATTCATCAAAATACTTTTCATTCAAAATCTTATTTCTCCATTCTTTTAGTAAAGGTCCTTACTTTTTATTATACATGAGCTATAAAGTCAAATACTTTAAAAAATAAAAAAACCAGGAGTTATCCTGGTTGACTGTATCGATATAAAATTAAATAAAATGTATAAGTTCGTAGTTATATATACTAAATTTAAGATGCAACTAGATTGAAAGCTAGTTCTGTTGTATTGTTTAAATAATTTTTTAAGTTACCTTCATATACTAATTGAAAATTGGATATTTTTTGGAAATCATGTGGAGCTATTAATGCTGGCGTTTTTTCAAACTGAGCAACTTCATTTTCCTTTAAAACTGTTGCTACAAACTGTGAACAAAAGTAAGAATTTTTTCTACTGATAGGTTTATTAAAAATAAATCCAAATAAACCTAATATATTATAATTATAGTCTTCCTTTTGATTTTCAAATGATTTAATAAACTGTTTTATATCATTATATTGTTTTTCCGTCACTTCAAATGAATATAATGTACAATTTGCTTGTTGAAATATTTTCGTATACATATCTTCTTTCACAAAACCACCGTTAAATGGATTGCTAGCAGATTTTCTTCCAAAGCTATAAACTTCATTTAAATCTAAATCTAACGCAAGAGATGCATGATTATAAGGTTTTTTCGTAAATAATTTTATAAATCTAGTTAATACTGTACCTGTATCAGTTAATAGAATATATGCTTTTTTCATTGTCATTTAAAGTTCACCTCTATGCTGTCTAAAATGATTGACAATATTCAAAAGACAAATGAAATAAAAATATTTAAATTTTATCCCTCGTAAAAAAGCAAGAGAGTTAAATTACTTTAAATCTCTCTTGCATTAACGAATGGAATATTATTAAAAAGTAATATTTGTGATGTAAAATTAATATAACTTGTATAATCATTAAATACAATATAATTTTGCTTCCTTAACTGCCATACTATTCTAGTTATCTATATTAACTTACTAATGAATGAATAATTAAGACAATATGAAAACACTAGGGTGTTTATAGTTTCTCTCTATATTTTTGTGCATTTGGGCACTCGATGGTTCCTATTATTCCGTGTGCATGATGAATTACATTTTGAATTTGAAACAGCTTCAAATCTCTTTTAAAGTTAATTCGAAACCTGTTGTAATATTAAAATTACCATTATTCCAATAGTTTCCTATATTTCCTCCAATCGCCTTCCGGAATTTCCCTTTTAAGAAGACCATCTTGATTAGCAATATAGACAAATGCACTAATAATCCCTTTTTCTGTGTAGATTTCTTGTAAGACTCGTTCATATAGGTTGTTTGGTGCTCCTTCTATATAATCTTCAAGTTCATCTAGTAAAGGTAAGTCACTCTCGGAGACTTCATACAATTCGCCGTAAGTACGATTATTTGAGGCTAAAGTAATTGCTGGATAGCCGTAGCCTGTATCAAATAGTCTCGCGAAAATCCAACAATGCTCTTCTATACAAGTCGCATTATTTAAGTAATAAGCGTTTTCCTCACCTTTAAGTAATGTTCCATAGACAAATACTTTTACCATTTACTCACCTCTCGTGTTCTACATGCTATTAAAAGCAGCAATTCTTCAACTTTTAAATACTTCATAAATATAATTTTAAATAATTCAATAAAATCAACATAAAACCTTCTAGACTTTTTGTATGATGTAATAAGTTGGAAAAGATGAACTATGTAATTTTTTTGAATTGGAGTGTGTATAGTGAAAAAGTATGTTTATTTTAATCATGATGGTAGCGTTGATGATTTAGTTTCATTATTTTTACTTTTACAAATGGATGAGGTCGAGCTCGTTGGAGTTGGTGTCACTCCTGCTGACAGTTATTTAGAACCAGCACAATATGCAAGCCGTAAAATTATAGATCGTTTTGGCCATGGAAAAAAAATTGAAGTAGCATTATCAAATTCTAGACCCGTTAACCCTTTCCCAAAAGAATGGCGTATGGATGCGTTTAATGTAGATGCATTCCCAATCCTGAATGAGTTTGATCTAAAAACAGGTGTTGTTAACAAACCCGCACACCTTCATTTAGTTGAAACGTTAAAGGATTCACAACATAAAATCACATTACTTTTTGTGGGTCCTTTAACAGATTTAGCACGTGCTTTGTATGTAGCGCCAGAAATTGTAGAAAAAATTGAGAAGCTTGTTTGGATGGGTGGAACCTTTCTTGAAAAAGGCAATGTAGAAGAACCTGAACATGATGGTACTGCTGAATGGAATGCCTTTTGGGACCCAAAGGCAGTTGCCATTGTCTGGAACACGAACATACCTATTGATTTAGTTGCACTTGAAAGTACAAAAAAAGTACCTTTAACAAATAATATCCGTAAAATGTGGGCAAAACAAAGACAATATTTAGGTGTAGAATTTTTAGGTCAATGTTATGCACTGGTCCCTCCCCTTGAACACTTCGAAACCAATTCTACCTATTTTTTATGGGATGTGTTAACAACTGCAACAATTGGTTATCCTGATTTGGTTAAAAAAATGGAAGTGAACAGCATCGTAATTACTAGCGGTCAAAGTCAAGGGAGAACCGAACTAAATGCTAACGGTCGTCCAGTTCAACTTGTTTATGATGTCAATCGCGAGGAATTTTTTGATTATATTACAAACTTAGCAAAAAAAGCTGATTTATAGCAAAACAAACGTGCGTCGCAATATGCGCCGTACGTTTTTTATGTAATGAAATCATTTGATCAGTTTGAAAACACATTGAAGTAGCGAGATTTCATACTTACTGCTAAAATCATATAGTTAGATAGTACGTGTAAATAAAGGAGTTTCATTCATGAATATTGTTTTAACTACATTAAACGCCAAATATATCCATACAAACTTGGCTATACGTTATTTAAAAGCAGCAGCTCTTCCTGAATTTGATCCAAAAATTGTTGAATATACCATTAAAGATCCAACTTTTAATATAGTTACAGATCTTTATCAATACAAGCCTGATGTTGTTGGTTTTAGCTGTTATATCTGGAACATTGAAGAAACGATTCGAGTAATCAAAATGCTAAAGACGGTTTCACCGCATACGAAAATCATTTTAGGTGGACCTGAAGTTTCCTATGATGTTCATGATTGGCTACGTCGATTAGAAGGCGAAGTGGATTATATCGTTATGGGTGAAGGCGAATTTTCATTTAAAGAATTATTGAAGTATTTTAATGAAGAAATTTCCCTAGATGAAGTACCAGGGATTTGTTATTTACTAGATGGCAAAGTAAAAATTCATCCTCAGCCGAAAAAAATCGATTTACGTGAAATTGCTAGCCCATACCGTTTTGAAGAAGACCGCCCTCATCTTGGGAAACGAATTCAGTATATCGAAACAAGTCGCGGTTGCCCATTCAGCTGTCAATTTTGCCTTTCTTCCATTGAAGTTGGGGTTCGCTATTTTAATCGCGAAAAGATTAAAGAAGATATTCGTTATTTAATGGACAATGGTGCAAAAACGATTAAATTCGTTGACCGTACCTTTAACATTAGCCGTAGCTATGCAATGGAAATGTTCCAATTTTTAATTGATGAGCATAAACCTGGTGTTGTGTTCCAATTTGAAATTACTGCAGATATTATGCGTCCAGAAGTCATTCAATTCCTAAACGATAATGCTCCAAAGGGGTTATTCCGTTTCGAAATTGGTGTTCAATCAACGAACGATTTAACGAACGAACTCGTTAAACGCCGACAAAACTTTGAGAAACTAAAACGAACTGTAACAATGGTTAAAGAAGGTGGAAAAATTGACCAACATCTTGATTTAATCGCTGGTCTTCCTGAAGAAGATTATGAAAGCTTCCGTAAAACATTTAATGATGTGTTTAAAATGCGTCCAGAAGAATTACAGCTTGGGTTCTTAAAGCTATTAAGAGGAACAGGGCTTCGAGTGGAAGCGTCTCGATATGGTTATACGTATGTAGATATTGCTCCATATGAGATTTTTTCAAACAACGTCTTAACCTTCGACGAAATTATTCGTATTAAGCAGGCAGAAGATGTATTAGAGAAATATTGGAATGATCACCGTATGGATTACACAATTGAATACTTGGTAACGGAAGTATTTGAAACGCCATTTGATTTCTTCCAAAATTTCGGTACGTACTGGGAAGAAAAAGGCTGGTCTCGAATTGGTCATCAATTAGAGGATTTATTCAAAAGACTAGAAGAATTTTTATCTACTGTACCAAACGTGAACATGAAGATTGTTCGCAGTTTAATGCAGCTTGACTATTTATCGAAACAACAATTCCAGCCTCGAAAATTATGGTGGGAAGAACGGATAAACCGTGAAAAACAAAAAGAAGTTTATAATTTATTAAAGGATTCACCTACTATTGCAGGCAAAGACTTTACACAATTTGAACTAAGTGAGAAAGAGTTCTTTAAACACTCCCTGCTTATTCCTTTTGCGATTGACTACAATGCACTAGAGGAAGGAAATATTGTTCCGAAAGAAGGTACCCTTCTTACATACTTCCGTCAAGGGCAAACACCATACTTTGCTACAATCCAAAATGCTTAATCATCTTAACAAGGACCTCAATTCTTTAAAGGTCCTTGTTTTTTTAGGTAAAAAGTAGCGAAAAAAAGCTCAAAAAAAGTCAAAATTAAAGGATTCATAATTTTTTTGAAAAAATAGATAAGAATGTAGAAGTACACCTTGAATTGCTTCACTTTCAGGGATATTATTAGAGTCATAGTTTTATAAATATTCATTACATATGGAGGTCTTTCCATGAAATTAACAGTAAAAGAAATGGAAATTGTTGAAATTCTTGAAAAAGATTCACGCATTGCAATAAATGATTTAGCCAAGATGGTTGGTTTATCAGCAGAAGAAACAGAACAATCAATCAAAAAACTAGAAGATAATAAAATTATCGTAAAATATATTTCGATTGTAGACTGGACTAAGGTAGAGGAACATCCTGGTGTTCGTGCAATGATCGATGTAAAAGTAACACCTAAACGTGGTGTTGGATTCGATGAAATCGCAGAAAGAATTTATCGTTTTAACGAAGTAAATTCAGTATATTTAATGTCAGGTACTTACGATTTGTCTGTAATCGTAGAAGGTAAGTCAATGAATGAGATTGCAAACTTTGTATCACAAAAGCTTTCCACTCTTGATTCTGTTCTTTCAACAACAACGCATTTTATATTGAAAAAATATAAACATGACGGTATTATTTTCGAACCAGAGAAAAAAGATAAAAGAATTGTGGTGTCACCATAATGGAAGCAACAAAACGACAATTTATATCAAGAATGGTAACTGATTTAAAACCATCAGGCATCCGTCGCTTTTTCGATTTGGCTGCTGGTATGGAGGGTGTTATTTCATTAGGTGTTGGTGAGCCCGATTTCGTGACGCCTTGGAATATTCGCGAAGCTGCGATTAATTCCCTTGAGCGCGGATTTACAGCTTATACACCTAACGCAGGTTTATTGGAGTTACGAGAAGAAATTTCGAATTACATGAACAATCAATTCGATGTTAACTATTCCCCTACTGATGAAATTATTGTGACTGTTGGAGCAAGCTCTGCAATCGATTTAGCAATGAGAACCATTTTAGATCCAGGGGACGAAGTAGTTGTTGTAGAACCATGCTTTGTTTCTTATGTACCTATGGTTGAACTAGCTGGTGGTGTAGCTGTTCAAGTTCAAGCATTAAAAGAAAATGACTTTAAGATACTACCAAGTCAATTAGAACAAGTAATAACGTCAAAAACCAAAGCAATTATGCTTTGTTCTCCAAACAACCCGACTGGTACTATGTTAAACAAACAAGAATTGGAAGCCATTGCGAAAATAGCTATTGAACATGATTTATTAATAATTGCTGATGAAATTTATGCAGAATTATCCTATGATGAAGATTACACAAGTATGGCTGCTATCGAAGGCATGCGTGAAAGAACAATTTTAGTTAATGGATTTTCTAAAGGCTTCGCCATGACTGGCTGGCGTCTTGGTTTTGTATGTGCGCCAATTGAAATTTCAAGTGCAATGCTAAAGGTTCATCAATATGCTTTGATGTGTGCATCAACTATGTCTCAATATGCTGCTATCGAAGCATTAAAAAATGGACGCCCTGAAGTTGAAGAAATGGTTAAAAGCTATCGCCGCCGTCGAAATTATATTGTGCAATCATTCAATGAAATTGGATTAGAATGTCATATACCTGGTGGAGCTTTTTACGCCTTCCCTTCTATTAAATCAACTGGTTTAACCTCACAGCAATTTGCTGAGCAGTTGTTAATGAAAGAAAACGTAGCTGTAGTACCCGGCGACGTTTTTGGGGAAAGTGGTGAAGGACATATTCGTTGCTCCTATGCCTCCTCTTTAGAGGAACTACAAGAAGCGGTAAATCGTATTAAGCGATTTATTGATTCTTTATAATGTCTTTTTAAAGCTGTTGGGAATAAGCTTCTCAACAGCTCTTTTTTAACTCAGTTCAATTCTCCTTATGGAATCTGAAATAAAAAACCGTTTCCACAAGTTAAGTGTTACCAGCACTCAACGGAAACGGTTTTTTACTTTGAATCGCTTGTATTCTAATTTCATTATATAATACTTTTTGTTACTATACAACAACTTTCCCTTTCCCACTGTTTAAAAAATGTATACAAGAAATCAAATCATTTCACAGGATAAAACTAATAATAAGATGCCAACCCTTATAACATATATGGTAAACAGGATTATAATAGCAGATATCCCCAGAACTATGATAAACTTTTAAAGCACATATGAAATATACACAATAAAGATGAGGAGGTTTCAAAAATGAAACTTTTACATGAAAATTTATATATTGAACGCTGTAATAAGGAAACAGAAGAAGTGATCTCACAAGAGGCAGCATCCTTTTTAACTACTCCTGTAAAACATTTAAAACAGAATTTAAATGAATTTCTTTATATAGAATCCTCTACCTTTGAAACAATCAAAACTAATGCTATCACTCTTGAATTAGATGATGTTTTTAAAACATACATGGTACTGCTTGGTTTCAAAGTTCAGAAGAAACATTCCGTTATAATAAAGGAATATCTTGAGAATAACCTACATGGTCAGGGCATCAAAAATTATAGTGCGATGTTTTCAAATGAAGATGGATTATGGGATTTAAATATTCCCTTAGACTTTATGGAAAACTTTAATGAAGAACAAACAATTAGTGAAGCAATCGAAATTACCTATAACTTTTTGCTTGGACTAACTCAAACAATCGAGCAGCAACAGTAAATCTAAAGGATGAAAATAGATTGAATAATAAAAAACAAAAATTTATCTATACTTATGTTCACCATATAAATGAGTTTGATCTATGTAGAATGGAAATGAGAGCTTTTTTCGACAAAGACACTCCGTTAAATCATTTTATAAGTGAAATCGAAGTTGAACCAAGTCGTAGCCCCTTTATTCAAGAACGTCTTGAAGTTTTTTATGAGGGGAATAATCTGGAGGAAATTAAAAACCAAATAATAGAAATAAAAACAAGTGCAAAAACTTATAAAGTATTTTGTTTAAATAAAATGGATCTTGGTGAAACGAAAAAGATTCAACATCAGAAGCGTCAAGTAATTGAACGAGAGCTTGGACTACTAATTGAAGGTGAACCAGATTTAGAAAATCCAGAAATCGTTTTTGGTATATTACATCTTAATGATCGTTGGTATTTCGGAATACACGAGAAAAGCGAATCCATTTGGCGACATCATATGCACAAACCAAGAAGTTACTCAACTGCACTTAATACGAGAATGGCACGAGCGATCGCAAATATTGCAGTCCCTCATCCGAAAGGGATACGTGCAATTGATCCTTTATGTGGGATTGGAACCGTTTTAGTTGAAGCATTATCTATGGGTATCAACATCGTTGGAAGAGATATTAATCCAATCGTTTGCCAAGGGTCTAGGGAAAATATTGCTTATTTTGGTCTTCACGGTACTGTCACAAAAGGACCCATTTCTGAAATAACAGAGCACTATGATGTAGCGATTATTGATTTACCTTATAACTTAGCTACCCATATATCCCAAGAGGATCAATTTGACATTATAAAACATGCAAGACGTATTGCTAAGCGGGTTGTTTTTGTAACGATTGAAAATATTGATGATCAAATTCGTGAAGAAGGATTTGAAATTTTGGATCGTTGCATTGCGAGGAAACATTTATTTGAAAGACAAATATTGTTATGTGTATGAGATAATAAAGCTACATAAAATTTACAAGGCGCTGCTCGAATTTCTTATTTTTGAGCAGCGCCTTTAGTCAAATGAGTCTATATCACCATATAGTTCAACTTGTTTATCCAATTGTTAAGTTGCCTCCCTTAAAAATGTTTTATTATTTTCCAAAATCGTAATTAGCTGTTGAAGAACTTTTTCTTCCACCCTTGAGGATGAATTAATTTCTTTTCTAATAATCATACTTAAATCTAAAATCGTGCTTACGTCGAGCTTATGTTTTTCAGCTAACTGAAAAGCTCGCTCTAACTGACCGGTTATCATCGGCATTCCTCCCAAAAATTTAGTTACTTCTATTTTATGATAATTTTTAAAATTTTTCATCCATTTCACTGAAATATTTTGAAAAATAATTTCGTATGGATTTTTGGATGTATTTTTTCTGAAGATGAAATAACTTTTTATTATTATCGGATGCTTTATCTTATTTTATTAATGGAAAATGATTCATTTGTAATTAAAAAAGCTACTCCAATATTGCGAAGGATAGGAGCAGCCTTATGTTCAATTTATTGATAATAATCTAAAATACTACTTAGCTTCAATAATTGCGCCATATCCCCTTTTGCTTTAATTTTCCCAAAGAAGAAAGCAGTTTGTGGATTAAGCTCGCCAGAAACCAATTTCTCAAAATTATCACTTGTTATTTGTACTGTACATACTGCTTTTTCGTGATCCTCTACCAATGTTGCTTTATCTCCCATAAATTGGACGTTATACTTTTCGCTTAAATCCGTAAACTCAAATTGAATGATTTTTTCGTACCCCTTTAACCCAGCGCCATCATTTTCAATTTTGTTTATAAGATCTGTTAATGCAGCAATAGCCATTCTAAGTCCCCCTTTGATTGCTTCACTTCATATTTATATTAACAGTATAATTCTAACTTTTTCAATGTAAATTACCTTTTAAACCATTTTCTCCTAAAGCTTCAAAATAAAAACCTCCACATTGGATTTCATGTAGAGGTTGTTATTATTTTTAGTGGAAGACAATCGTTTTATTACCTTCAACAATTATACGATTTTCTAAATGCCATTTTACTGCTTTTGTTAATACTCGACGTTCAATTTGACTACCAATTTTTCTTAATGTTGGTACGTCTGCACGATGATCAACACGTTCTACATCTTGTTCAATAATTGGTCCTTCATCTAATTCATTCGTTACATAGTGAGATGTAGCTCCGATTAGTTTTACCCCTCTTTTATGAGCACGTTCATAAGGATTCGCACCAATAAACGCAGGCAAGAATGAATGATGGATATTTATAATACGATTTTCAAAATGATCTACAAATTCAGGTGTTAAAATTTGCATGTACCTAGCTAAAATTAATAGGTCTACGTTATATTCATCCATTAATTTAATTTGTTCTGCTTCTACTTGTTTACGGATATCCTTATTCGCTGGTAAGTAGTAGAATGGAATACCGTACGACTCCACTATTTTTCTTGCATCCTCATGATTACTAATGACAAGAGCAATATCTGTTTCTAAATCGCCATTTTGCCATTCCCATAACAGCTCCAACAAACAATGAAGTTCCTTCGAACAGAAAATAGCTGAGCGTTGACGTTTATTTAAATAGTAAAAACTGTAGTCCATTTCATAATCAGAAGCAATTTGTGCAAATTCATTTTCCATTTCACTTATTTTACTTTGTAAATTTTCACAATGATATTCAATTCGGATAAAAAATGTTCCATTCTCTGGATCACTTGAGTACTGACTGGATTCAATAATGTTTGCATTATGTTTATATAAAAAAGTCGATAATACAGACACAATTCCAGGTTTGTCTGGGCATTTTACTAATAATCGTGCATGATTTTCTAATATTTTATCACTATTTAAAGGCATTTTTTCTTACAACTCCTAATCTATTACTATTCATCTTTTTGATTATCTATTATTTTTTTATTTACATCAAGTCATTATAAGACAACGGTATTATTCGTTCTTTTTAAATGTTCCATACTCATTCACTAATACATTTCAACTTATCCTTCAGTTCAATCCCATCTTCGTTAAAATTTGCGATTTGATTTTTATTATATTTTACATTTTTTAATAAATAATTATCATACATTTTTCACATTTATATTTTTCTAATATCCTTACATTTTTAGGAGAATGCATAGTCCGAAAGAATTGTTCTGCATACTATAGGTCACTAGGCAAATAAGGATGAGATCTGATGATGTTCGAAGACAAAACAGGAAAACGAGGGCTTATCTTTAAAAGTGGTATTTTATTTACCTTTTTATTAATCCTCACATCTTTAACATTATATTTATTTGAGCTTTATGGTTATTTACATTTACCTCATTTCAAGGTAACCATTGATTATCTTTTACAGATATGTACTTTCATTTTTATATCCTATTTAATATTAGCGATTGTCCTAGGATTTATCAGAATGTTAATACTATTTTATTTTGTAAATAAACAATTAAATCGCAAAAAAATTATACGAGAATATTTACATGCGAATCAGCGATCGATTCGACCATACCTTCCATTCGTTTCTGTTATTATTCCTATCTACAATGAAGAAGTTGTAATAAAAAGAACAATAACATCAATCTTAAAATGTGATTATCCCTTTATAGAAATTCTTATTATTGATGATGGTTCAACTGATAACTCCTCCTCCATCATTAAAAACAATTTTTCAAAGTATCATAATGTTCATTATATTTATAAAGAAAATGGAGGTAAAGCTTCTGCTTTAAACCTAGGTATTAAAAAAGCGGTTGGAAATATTATTGTCACCATTGATGCAGACACTATATTTACAGGTACAACTATTAATCATTTAGTAAACCCGTTTTCTGATCCACTCGTTGCTGCAGTATCAGGTAACTGTAAAGTTGGAAATGTTAAAAACCAACTAACATTATGGCAACATATTGAATATGTAACATCAAATAATTTAGATAAACGTGGATTCGAAGAAATTGGCTCAATTACAGTTGTTCCGGGCTCTAATAGTGCTTGGAGAAAATCTTTTCTAATAGAAGTTGGAGGATTTGCTGATGATACTTTAGCGGAAGATACTGATTTAACATTTAAAGCATTAGAGGCTGGATACAAAATAATTTACGAAGATCGAGCTATTTCATATGAAGAAACACCAGAAAATATTATGGATTTCTTAAAACAAAGATTCCGTTGGTCTTATGGGATCATTCAAGTTATTTGGAAACACCGAAAGACAATTTTACATTCTAATAATAAAGCATTAAAATATTTTGCCGTTCCGAGTTTACTATTTAATTATCTTGTTCTGTTAACGATTCCACTTGCAGACATAGCATTTATATTTGCGTTAGTTCATGGATCTATGTCAATTTTCTTATTTGTACTGATCTTCTATTTTATTGACTTCCTCTACTCATGCATCGCATTTAGAATCGAAAAAGAAAATTTGCGACCTCTATGTTGGGTTTTTGTTCAACGAATAGCGTATCGTTTGTTTCTTACGTATATCACTTGGAAAACATTAATTGAAATAATAAACGGTTCACGACAGGGGTGGAACAAAGTAAATCGAACTGGCAACAATTTATTTAAATGATTCTATTTATAATTCCAAATACCTAGTTCAATAAATTAGGCTGGAATTCTATAACTATTTAAATAATCATCAATAAAGGCTGCGTGATTATGAAAATTGCAATCCATCAACCAAATTACTTACCTTGGATCGGCTATTTTGATAAGATCGATCAGGTTGATAAATTTGTTATTCTCGATAAAGCTTTTCATACTAAAAGCGGTTTTGTCCATCGAAATAAAATAAAAACACCTCAAGGACCCATTATGCTAACTGTTCCATTAAAAAATAAAGAAAAACCTATTAAGGAACTTCTTATTGCAAACGAAACTAATTGGCGTTGCAAACATTGGAAAATAATTGAGAACAATTACAAAAACACACCTTTTTGGTCTCTATATAAAGAAGGCTTTGAGGAAATATTTGAAAAAGAATGGAAGTATCTTGATTCACTTAACATTACACTTATTAAACATATACTTTCATTACTTTCAATTACTACTGAAATTTTAATAGAATCTGATTTTAATATAGACTTTGGTCATGGAAATTCAAGAAATGTTAACATTGTTTCTCATTTAGGTGGCAATATCTATTTATCTGGCGTGGGAGCAAAGGTATACAACGATCCAGAAGAATTTGAAAAACGTGGAATTGAGTTAGATTACCAAAATTTTAATCATCCAATATATGTACAACGATTTGGAAATTTTGATTCTCATCTTTCCATAATCGACCTACTTTTTAACTGCGGACCAGAATCAATCGAACTCATTCGTAAACAGAGAAATAAACAATGAATACCTACAAAACAATCCTCAAAAATTCTAGGAGGTGAAATTTTGATTTCATCAGGAAAAGAACGTATATTGATCATCGCGCCTCATGCTGATGATGAGGTACTTGGTTGTGGCGGACTTATTGAAAAAGCATGTCGACTTAATAATGAAGTGAAAGTAATCGTTGTTGCTGTTGGTGACATTACACATACTCACAGCGGAGAAAAAGTATTAGCCGAAACAAGAATATCCGAGCTAAAAGAAGCGCTAGAAGTTCTTGGATGTGTAAATTTTGAGGTAATGTATACAGATAAAGATTCCTTACTTGATACAATTCCTAGATATGAGATTATTTCTAAGCTCGACACGATTATTGACAGTTTTTTACCTACTATAGTTTTTATCCCACTTCCAAGCTACCATCAAGATCATATTGTACTTTTTGAAGCCTGTTTCGCTTCCTTAAGGCCGAAACCCAATCATCTAATCAAACTAATTGCTGTATACGAATATCCATTAATATCTTGGCAATTTAAAAAATTTTGGAATACAGGTGAATTATATTTAGACATTTCCGATACCATTGAAAAAAAAGTAGAAGCTTTCCTTAAACATAAATCTCAAAGACGTCCTGCAAAACACTTAATTTCACCTGAAAGTGTAAAAAAATGGGCAGAGATGCGTGGTTTAGAAAGCGGTCTCGAATATGCAGAAAAATACTATATATTGCGTTCGTACATTTTATAATTTTGCTTCCATGTAGTTAGGAGGACGGATTATGATGAAAAAGGAAAATCCAGGGAATTGGAATAGTCATACACCAATACCACACAATCGTCCGACTCTTGGAAAAGCCGAAGCTTTAGCTGCAATTAACATATTACGATCTGGTTGGGTGGCACAGGGAAAAACTGTTGAAGCGTTTGAAGAAGAGCTATGTGATTTTCTTGGATTACCAAATGGTTGTGCTGTTGCTGTTTCAAGTGGGACTGCTGCGTTATATCTATCTTTACTCTTCTTAGGTGCAAAAGATAAAAATGTAGCGTTTCCCACTTATACATGCTCAGCTTTAAGAAATGCATCTACACTTGCAAGAGCTAAATCATTTTTAGTGGATAGTCAAATTAATTCACCGAATATAGATATAGAATTGATTGATAAGAATGTAGACATAGCCATTGTTCCTCATATGTTTGGAATACCTCAAATAATATATCCAAAACATAAATCTATTAGAATTATAGAAGATTGTGCACAATCACTAGGTGCAAAAGTAAAAGGTTCTAATGTTGGAATACAAGGGGATGTTGGTGTTTTTTCCTTTTATGCTACTAAGTTAATTACTTCAGGTGGGCAAGGTGGAATGATCGTTTCAAAAGACTCAACACTAATACAAGAAATAAAGGACTATCGGTTATTTGATAGACGAAGCGATTCAAAAATTCGTTTCAACTTCCAAATGACTGACTTACAGGCAGCAATTGGAACAACACAATTAAGGCAGTTACCCCAATTTATTGCTAGACGTGAGGAAATATTTGAACAATATTGTTCCGCAGGTTTGCCATTAATTGATGGTCCTCCAAATACAAAGGCAGTTCGATTCAGAGCTATTTTAAATACATCAAAACAAGATGAAGTGATTTCTGCTCTTCAAAATAACAATATCACTGCCGTTATACCTATTAAAGAATCTGAATTAATAGAATCCTTGGATAAATATCAAAATGCGTTGTATTGGACAAAAAATACAGTATCTTTACCAATTTATCCAACATTAAAAGACAATGATGTAAAACGAATAATAGAAGTTGTGAAAAATACGCTATAAACAAATGTTCAGATTGAAAAAAGCTTGCCCTACTCAATCATTAGTTGGGCAAACTTTTATTTTTGCTTCCTATATTTCGTTTGTTCATGAGCGTTTTTAAGTGATGTCTCTTTTTTATTTTAGATTAATCTTATATATACTCCGACCGTTTAATTCTTGAACTGGTCTATTATTTTGTGGATAAATTTCAGCAAAGACTTCTATTTGCTGTGATGACATTTCAACTGGTTCCTCTAATAAAATCCATGTGATTCCTTGTGTACATGGAGGGGTTGTTAACGAGCCGGTATATAGGTAAATATTATTAACTTCTGGTAACACTTCTAATAAATTGACATTCTCCTCAATTTCAATGGCTTTACTCGTTTTTTCCTCAGGTAATTCCGACCACAAATTTGCTAACTCGGTGTTAATTTTCCCCTCTTTAATGAAAACCCCAACAACTGCTATTTTCCCTTCTTTGTTTTTATGAAAAAGATGACCTTCCATATTAAAAACTTCTTCATTTATTTGATGCTCACTTGGATTATGAAAATAGATTTGTTCAAGTGTATATTCCTCATCGTCAATTAGAAGCTTGTTCTTCCCTGTTGGGTCATTGATTTGAATCGTATAGCCATTATTCTCGAGCAAAAATTTAGTCGGTTCATATTTTAGTTCTATTTTCACATTTTTCTTTTCTGGTGCTATAATTTCATCCGTTATATTTATAGGAGACTGCTCACTTCCATTACCACAGGCTGAAAAAGCAGGGTCAATTGTTTCCCATTCTGTTGGACCTGTTTCGGCCTCGTACGACCAGTAAACTTGTGTTGTCAACGATTCTTTCTGATCATTGTTTATTTCTTTTGGAACGTTGCTGAATGATACGTATACAATTATGGCGATAACAATTTGAATAATTAATAAGAACGAATAATATTTCACCCTACTCAAAATATAAATCCTCCTTTGATGTTACTCATGATGTTATTACTAAATTAACCATAAATTGTGTAACACAAACAAAAATCATTATTTGTTGAAATAAAAAAAGCCTCCGGAATTGGAAGGCTAGACAGTAAGAACCAGTTCATCCTTCTGTTCAAATTTATAAAAAATTCTCTCGTTTGGTATATGTAAAATTCATTAAGTTCCACATGGTTTCAGTCACAACTTAGAGTCGAAATTTTTTAATTACTAATTCTTTCTGTAACCTCTTAAATTCTCTTTATTTACTCATCATTTAACCTATTACTCCCCTATAATCTATTAAACATATTAATTAACTAGTAAAATTTAGTCTTCAGGGGATTAAAACTATTAAAGGTTGCATTTATCCTTCAATATTTCATAAAGATAAATGCAACCCTATTTTATGATGACAAATAAAACAGTCCTCCATTTATAATTTCTACATTTATTCTCGGACTGAAGCGTTCTTCTAAAGCCCTTTTCTCAATTTCATAGGATTCAGGCTTTTCTTCTACATCTACATAAAAATAATCTAATATTTCTTGCTCCCGCTCCCATCGTCTTTTTGCTTCCTCTGCCCATGTATGATCATCCTGTTGAACGATGGATTGGATCATTTCATCTAATCTCTCAAGAGCTCTACTTGGTTTAATAATATACTGTAGACAAAATGCATGTTCAGGTTTCGTATTTACTAAATTGAAATCCTTTATCGATTCATGAAAATTATCCTCAATTACACCATTTAGTAAATTAATTCCTAAAGAATGGAGCCTTTCTTTCGTTCTGTCACAATAATAAGAGACCTTATAATTTACACAAAAATACGGGGTTAGCACTAAACTTTTTCCTTGTTGTGACGCAACTTTTTCATACATTTGTACAAATGCCCCAAGTTCTTTCGTTGCCTTAAAAATTTGATTTAATCTACGGGAACCAAAGTGGATAATTTCACCCAAAAATGGATTCTCAATTTTTGAACGATTAGTAATTAATGTTAATCTTGCAGGATTTGCGGGACTATTTGTCGTCTCAATATATTTCCAGTAAAAGGGGCGATTCATAATTTTTTTGTCAATATCAATTGTTAGCTGTACTGTTAGTTGATGTCCCTCATCTGAAATGATTTCACAATTAGTTTCTGTGAAAAATGTTTTTAAATAGTCATGAACTTGATATGCAAACACAGTGATTCCTCCTTTTGTAAAGCAAAGAACTTTTGCTAAGGACTTCTATTAAGCTTTTCTAGTCAGAATATCGTCTAAATCTCCTACTACTTTTTCGAAAACATCAATTTTATCCCCAAGTAAATCTAATATTTTTTGTTCGATAGTATCTTCAATTGCCAGGTTGTAAATATGAACATCCTCTTCTTGTCCTAAACGATGAACACGGCCTATCCTTTGTTCTAATTTCATTGGATTCCATGGCAAGTCATAGTTAATTACATGATGACAAAATTGTAAGTTAATACCTTCGCCGCCAGATTCCGTTGCAATTAACACTTGATCTCGTTCTCTAAATAATTGCTTTACCCAATCTCGTTTACTTTTACTAAATTTCCCATTAAATAAAACACTAGAAATGCCTTTTGTATTTAAATACCATTGTAAGTATGCCTGTGTTGCACGATATTCTGTAAATATAATAGCTTTATCATTTGCTTCCTTGATGATTTCAAGAGCCTGTTCTGCCTTTGAATTTACTTCAAGATTTATTAGCATCTCTATAATTTCTTCTATATAATCTATTTCTTCTTTTGTTATACATTTTTCTTTCATTTTATTTAAAGTTAAAAAGGTAGCTTCTTTACTACTACACATTTCCTTTAGTAACGTCACCATCGTAAATGAGCTTGTAAAAGCAGATGAAACATTCTTCAACTCGGCTATTTTCTCATAAACTTTTCTCTCATCATCAGTAAATTGAACAGGAACGGTCTTCACCTTACGAGTTGTCCATTCAATCCCTGTATCTTGTCTTCGGTTTCTAACCATTACCTGATTCACAAGTTCCTTTAAATACTTTTCTTGCTCTATGCCGTGCTTACTTGCAGAAAATGATGATTGAAATGTTTCAAAATTTCCTAAATGTCCAGGTTTTAATAACGAAACTAGATAAAAAATTTCAAATACATCGTTTTGAATTGGCGTTGCCGTTAGCAATAAGCAAAACTTTTTCTTTAAACTTTGAACAAATTGATAAACTTGTGTTTTATGATTCTTTAATTTATGTGCCTCATCTATGATGATCATGTCATAATTTTGTTCGTAAATTTTCTCTCTATGCGGACTCTTCTTTGCGGTATCCATACTCATAACAACTACATCATATTGATCTAATGGGGTATTTTTTTTATAAGGTATTGCAGGGATAAAAAATCTTACATTCAATTCTGTTACCCATTGATTTTGTAAAGAAGCCGGTACTAATATTAATGTCTTTTTAACTAGCCCACGAATCATATACTCTTTCATTATTAAACCAGCTTCTATTGTTTTCCCGAGTCCTACTTCATCAGCCAATATTGCTTTACCGTTCATTTTTTCAATTACAGTCTGGGCAGCTTCTACTTGATGAGGTAGTAATTGAAGATTTGTTAGGAACTTTGGTGCTTGAAGGCCGGAAAATTCAGGAATTAAGTTCATTTTTTCAATTTCATAAGTCATTTTATATAATGTCCAGCTATCCCACGGCCCATCTTCTTCAAATCGCTTATTAAAGTCTTCTCTCCAGTTGGACAATCGTTCAATAATCAAATGCCTCACCTCACTAATTCTCTAATTTATTTTGTCCAAAAAAGGAAAACATATGTTTTGAAACTTGTAAATGAAATAAAATTTCAAAAATATTATTATTTTTAATTTTCTGTTAATAAGATTAGATACTTGTAAATTTCTTTTGTATAATAGAAATCACTATAAGGAAAGAGTAAACTATGGTAGAATTTACTAACTAGTGTATTGCTTATCTTTATTAGTGAGTGTTTAAAAATAAGGGGGTAAATGTGGATGCCATCAAAAAGAGAAATGTTGGAAGAGATTTTAAAGAAATTAGAAAGTGTGGAATTAGCACAGCTGGAAATGAGTGCTTCTATTCGAGAGTTACAGTCTACACAGCTCAATAAAAAACCTTCAATTGGAGAAATAGAAAAATCTCAAATTGAGCTAAATGACCCTACTATTGATGTACAAAAATCTCAGCATTTAGAGACTACTCCTACTTTTGAATCTCAAAATATTATTATCCCTACAAAATATGAAAATCATACTTCCAAATTAAATGAAAATACCATTCTTGAACTACAAATAGTCATCAATGAACTAAAGAAATCCATATTGGAAATAAATACATCCCAACAGAATATTCATACAACACTATTAGAATTGCAGGAACATCAAAACCAACCAGTTACCATCCAAGAACAGGAATCGTCTACTACTATAAAAATTCAAGAATTTGGAGAAGTAAGATCCTCCATTGCTGAATTAAAAACTTCCTTGAGTGGAATAAAAGAAACAATGGATGAGCTACAAACCTCACATCAAATGATGCATACAAATATTGAAGATGTTAAAGCGTCACATTATGATTTAAAAGCCACAATCACTGAATCAACTGTGTTAAATAACGATTTTAATATAAATCAATTAGATACCCATGAGATTGATGAGTTAAAAGCAACAATTACTGAATTGCAAAATTCATTATTTGAAGTTAAGAATTCATTATTTGATCTACAAGCATCTCAGAAAACCGTTAGCTTAACTGTTCAAGAATTACAAAACGTTTACTCTGATCTCCATGCATCAAATATAGATTTAAATAATACTATTTTTGAATTCAATTCTTCTCAAAATGATTTGAAAGAAAAACTTACTGATATACAAACGTCTCAAAAAACAATGCAAGATTCAATAGATTTAGTGCAGGTAGACTTCGGACCTATTACAAATCAGGTTGAAAAATATAGTGACCGGATTAATATGTTAAAAAATTATGTGGATAAATTACATGAGGATATTCTGAAATTGTTTGAGGAAATGGAAACGATTAAAAAACATAGTATAAAAAACTCTACTTTACTAACGCCATTAAATAACATTGTCCCTAAGCTACTACAAATTGAATCAGACATGAATATTCTGAAAAAGCAACTTGAAGCTAACTCTATTAATGCAACTCATGATCGTTTAGTTAAAAATTTGAACTTATAATCCCCTGCTGTCATATTTTATAAAAATAGAACTTCTCGCTATAAATCAGGTCATTATAACTGAATCGTTATAATGACCTTTCTTTGTTGTTAAATTGAATTGCTTGTAATTTTTGCTTTTGTAAATTTTAATACGAATTATAACTAATTGCTTGTGTTAATGCGTCTTATGGCTTTAATGTTTTAAATTTTTGTAAAGTATGAAGTAATTTCTTTTATCTTTGCTTTTTTGGTACTATTTGTAAATGTATAAATAAAACTAAATGCACTTTCCCCTTGGTTCCTTATTAGAGTAAATCCATTTAAAGCTGCTGCAGTTCCATGAGTAATAATGGTTTCAATCGTTACTTCCGTGATGTTATGTGTGTTATTTTGATGAATTAAAGCCAATAAATTCTCCCTTCCTTGAATTTTGCCGTACCCAATAAGATTCACTTTTATATCCTCTGTTATATGCTTTGATATAAATAATGTATCTTTATTTAAACAAGCTTTTGTTAATTCAAGAAGTATTGCCTTTCTAGGTGAATTCCCACATTCGGGTGGAGTGTGAATAACAACTTCCATCTCGGATTTTTTCATTCTTCTGCTCCTACAAATTGTTTGCGGTTAAAGTTACTTTATTAGTTCAATTTTACCAATCATTGATAAGCTATTCCATATATTTTAAAGACCAAAATCTAAAATTTGCTCGTTTTAAACAATTCCAACTCGAAATTTCAAAAATTTTTACAAGCAAAAAAATACTATTAATTAATATGTAATTATATTTTTATCCTTTATTAAGTTTAAATTGCTACTTAATTTTGTAATTTCATTGAAGTTTGAATGAAAACGTCATCAATATGAACAATATGTGAATTGTTTCACTAGCTATTTTATTTTCAACATTTTAGGTGTACAATGGTTTTAAGTTGATATATAACACATTGCGACTAATATCATTTTTCAAGAAAGTGTTATATAACATTAAAAGATTAATGGAGGAGATCCTATTATGTGGGTTATCACAGTATTTGAGAAAAAATCAGTACGGATTTTTGAATTCAATAATAAACAAGAGGCAAATGTTGCACTCAAAGGTATTAAAGGATCCGCCATTTTATCCTATACAAAGTAAAATTTCTACCTTAAACGTAAAACAAATGAAAATATAAAAATTATTTACGAGGAGGCGACCCAACGATGTGGGTACTTACAGTATTTGAAAAAGACACGTTTCACCTTTTTGAATTTGAAACAAAAGAAGAGGCACTAGCTTTACAAAGTACGACTGAATATCCTTCAGTTATTACGTATACAAATTTAACTTTAGTTGCTTAATTAAACAAAGAGACTTCTCAAAATTGTTGAGAAGTCTCTTTTTCTATTTATTTTTACGGATAGCGCTAAAAGAATAATCTTCCTATACCAATGAAGAGTGAAATAAACAGGAGAATAAAAATCATTGGAATTGTTTCATACTCTTTACGATTAACATGAAAAATTGCTGCGAATAACATAATGAAAGCGAAGGCAAATCCTGCAACTGGTGTTAGAAATTCTAGTGTTCCTAATGCCATTGGAAGAATTAACCCTATTGCTCCTAACAATTCCGCATAACCAACGAAAATAACTAGCCCCTTAGGAACATCACTAACCCATGCCATTGCCTCTTTTGCTTTTATATACTGAAGTGCTTTTATTAAACCAGCCATAATAAACAACAATGCTAGTGTTACTTGAAATATCCATAATACAACATTCATGATGTACTTCCTCCTCATGGAAATTTCCCTATGACTTGAAATTTTCTTTGTTGAACTATTATATGTCAATATAAGTTAATGGACATTGATAAATAGATTAGAACAGATAATCATAGCACAATAAAAAGCATCCCCCTTTGATACTGTGAACAAAACAAAGGGACATGCTAACTACTTTTACGATTATTTATTAATATTTTTATTTACTTGATTTATTATTTGGATCAGACTTCGCGGTCAGAAAAACGTTTGTCTATCTCAGTGTTTCTTATTATTTGCATTTTCATTTCTCTCTTATCAAAAAACATCATAAAGAAATTAATAATTGTACCACCTAAAAGGACTGTTAAAATTGTCCCTAATCCAATAGGTCCATGGAAAACAAATGCTAACACAAGAAATACAAAGTAAATAATTGTTCTCGACCATAATAGATTTAATTTTGTTAAATCGCTTATTACTAACATTAATAAATCAACTGGCATAGGGGCAAACTTTGCCCGCAAATAGATGGTAGTACCAAGTCCAATTAAGATAAGTCCGATTAAGAAGCAAATTAGCTCAAAATACCATTGCACTGGTATCAAATAATTTCCTAACAAAAAAAGCCATACATCAATTCCAATACCAGTTATGATTGCCGTAAGCAGTCCGAAAATCTCTGGCCTAGTTTTCTGTAATATTGCATTGCAGATTAAAATGACTAAAGCAACAAGTACTTCCCAACTTCCAACAGATAGTCCGATTGTGTTAAAAAGACCTACTAAAAGAGCATCATACGGAGATGCTCCAAATTTTGATTGAATAGTGAATGCTATTCCAAGGGTAAGGATGATAATGCCAATGACGTATTGAACAAAAATCTTCATGTTCATATTAAAATGTTTCATTTTCTTATTTCCTAAAATTCCTTTATCATCAAAATATGAGGAATTCCATCTTCCATAAAGACTTCTGAAGCAGTTTTATAGCCTAGTTTTTTATAAAACAACTCTGCATGTGTTTGACCATGTAATTTTACTTTCGACATACCTCTTTTAATTGCTAACTGTTCTAGTGATTCAACAATTACTTTGCCTAATCCTAGTTTTCGGTATGATGGTAATATACAAATTCTTTCAAGCTTACCAACTCCATCAACAACCCTGATACGACCAGTACCAGCTATAGCTTCATCAACAACTACCAATATATGGTCACATTCACCATTCAAATGATCATATTGGTCAAATTCATCTTCTAAAGGAACATTCTGTTCTTTTACAAAAACTTCTTTTCTTATATAAAATGCTTTTTCTAAATCTTCATTTGTCAAAATTTGCATTACTTCCATTAATCTCTACCTTTCTATCAATAGATTGAAACAAATTAAGTATAGGTTAAAAAAATATGGAAGTAAATATAAGTAAATTTTGTCTACTTACATTTAAATAAATAGAATTTTATATTTTGAATTTAAATTGATTGAAGCAATTTTATCCTAATGAAATTCCATCATTTACGAGAATTCATCAATTTTCTATATATTTTTTAAAAATTCAAATAATTATATTACCCTAATTATAACATTAAATTGTGACAATTTTATGAACTTCGTTTTTTTTAACACAATCCGACATTTTTTTTAAAGACTCTATTATAAAATAAAAAAGCTGTTAGAAAATTAATAGATTTTAAATCTATTTTATATGCAAAATTAATAGTGGAGGAACATTAGTATGAGTGAATTTATATTTAAAAAGGTATTAAGAGTGGCTATTGAAATGAAACGAAAGGATATGTATAAAAAAGC
Source organism: Lysinibacillus sp. PLM2 (assembly GCA_023168345.1). NCBI lineage: Bacteria > Bacillati > Bacillota > Bacilli > Caryophanales > Bacillaceae > Lysinibacillus > Lysinibacillus sp. PLM2. The sequence goes on from AP025689.1 coordinate 2,134,806, forward strand.
ACAAGATTTAGGTTTCACACATCCAGAAGTTGTCACTTGTAGCCAAGAACTAGATGCACTTTTGAATGTTTATTCTCACAAAGTAGCTTAAATCTTAGAAAATGAGGTGATTCATTATCGTAAGATTACATATTTTTTATTCAGAGACTCCCAGTTATGTTAGAAATGTATTCTAACTAACTGGGTTTTTAACTTTTTCTATTTACTAATTGCTCTATTTTTTATTTACCCGATATAATATTTTTTAAACATAGATTTTAAAATTTTTTATTAATTATTCTATTTTTTTTCATATTTTAAGCATGGGAGATTGTTTAAGTGTAGTAATATAGTAGTTTTTGAGGTTTCGACCGAAGTTTTGTGTAGCAACAAAGCTACCTTCTCATGACTTTATATTCATTAAAAACAATGTCCTCTTTATTGCTTTAACAATATCCAGCCACTTTTCTTTTGCAACTTTTTCATTAAAGGTACTGAGGATTCGATAATTTTCATGATCAATGATACGAAAATGACGAGTTACAATATTTTTTTGCAGTTTATAGCCTCTGTGCTTCTGAATATTTTTCCACAAGATCAGCCCACCGAGAGTTTTTTCTTTAGGACAAATGGATGTTTGGATGGCTGCAAGTTCAATCATTTCAAGGGGGTCCCCACCTAATTGAATTTTTAGACTGCGACTATCTCGAAATAATGTACAAATGGCTATAGTTGTTGTCCAACTAGCAAGTACTTTCCCAGCTTCGATCTTCAGTAAGTTTTTCTTTTGTATACCAATGATTTCGGCCATCTTATCAATTGTGTAATCATTCTCCAAACGAAGTGTTTTTAGATGATCCGAAGCAACTTGAATTAAAACATCGCGATCCATTTACGTATCACCTCTTTTCCTTTTACAAATTAGCAAATATATTGTATTAGACAGAGTTTAAATAAAAAAGTTACATTTTTTCTTTTCTTGTTATTAAAAAAATATGCATACATTCTAATAAATGAAAATGTAAAAATACAACAAATATAACTTAGCTAAAAGAGACTTTACTTACACAAATAAGAATTGCTGCACAACTAATTTTCTACAAAAAAAGTGTTCCTGTAAATTTAGGAACATCTTGTTTAATCTTTTTTATTTAACGGATTGTCTTCAACTTTCCCCGAATAGTTTTTATTTGCTGAAACAAATTCAAATGTATTTTCAGGGTAACGATAGGCAGTCAATTTCCCACCAAAGACCAATCCTTGATCAATATTAATCGTGTTATTTACAATGAGTGGTTCAGGTTTTGGATCATGTCCCCAGACAATACACAAATCTCCCTGATGTTGTAAAAACCAGTCGTTTCGAATCGGTTTGCCTTTTTCGTCCATACCAGCTACATCCCCATACCGACAAAAGTCCTTTACTCGTTTGTTTTCCTTACCAATAAAATCATCTCGAATTCCCGCATGTGCACAAACGACTTTATCCACTCCATCTAACGTAAAAATATAATGAGATGGTGCATTCATGAGGAAATTTTTCAATTTTTCTTTTAAGTCCTTTGTTTTATGGAATCCGTACTGTTTTTCATATTCTTTGAATTCTAATTCAACTAATTCATCTCCATGTCTTAGCTCTACTTTCCTACCATCAAGCCATCGAGCTATTTTCCATCCATGATTACTATCTATCATATATGACAAACCTGCTTCAACATGATTTAAAAAGAACAACATACATTGAATCGATTCAGGTCCACGACTCATCACATCTCCTAAAGAAACAAGCTTGCGACCATTAGGGTGTGAATATAATCCATTTTCTTTTGCCTGGTAGCCTAGCTTGTTCAGTAGTTCCTTAAATTCACTAAAACATCCATGTATATCACCAATAATATCGATGCCATATCCTACATCAACTCTCATAAATTACGTCCTCCTTTCTAAATTTAACATACCTTAGTATGAGGAATTAAAAAAAATAAAATTACTTTCTTCAAAAAGATTTGTTTAAATTTGTCCAAATTTAAATTTCCACTTTCTTTGAAAGTGAATTTTCCAACAGGTATCCTCATTCTTTACTTTTATCATTCCACTTCTTTTATAAAAAAAAAATAATACAAAATTAAACACGAAAAACTTCAATTAAAAGCCTAAAAAAATACACTTTCTACTTATGGAATACTTTGTTTTATAAAATTAGTTAAATTCACTATACCAACTTTTTACGGGTACATATCATATGGTCGTCAAGAGTAATTATCTATGCAAACTTGACCAACTATCATGAAAGGAGGAACAAAAATATGGAGCATTGGTATCGCGACGATTTAAAACATGATTGTGATTGTTCTTGTAAAAAATGCAATTCCTCTAATCGAGTGGCTGTAATGAGTGGGAATAACAACGATGATGCTTCGGTAATGGAAGATGCGGATGTAGCTTCTTTCGTGAATCAGGAGTCTGATGAAGTAATCTGGATTAAAGAATCTATCAATGTAAATGTTCATTCGACAAATACACAAGCAGCTATATCTCTTCAAGTTGGTTTACAACTTGCAATTGCACTTGTTATTAGTATTACACTTGCTGATTCAGAGGAAGGTAATGCTGTTGCACAAGAATTTTTCCAACATTTTGATACAGACCAAGTAAACAAACAAAAAATCTTTGTGAAGAATTCAAAAGATGTTGACATTGAAACAACTGATACAGATCTAACTGTCAACATTCAAGCATTACTTCAAGTGTTGGTTACACTAGTTGCTAAATTAGACATTCTTTAATAAATGATAAAAATATGAAAAGAGGTGAATCGGATGGGAAAAACAGAATGGAGAGCCTTAGATTATTGGGATGGTAATAGAGATAACGATGATGAGGATGTACAACAAGAAGTAGAGAATAAGGTTTCGAATAAACAACATTCCAATGAATGGATAATTGTAAAAGATTCGGAATATGTTGATATACACACAACAGATACACAAGCAGCGGTATCTTTACAATTAGCAATCCAAGCAGCAATCGCCGCCGTTATCAGTATAACAATTGGCGATAGCGATCAAAGTAAAGCGGTTGTTCAAGATCTAAAACAATTTATTAAAACAAAACAACAGAATACACAAAAGATTATTGTTGAAAAGTCTAAGGGTATTGAAGTAGAAACAACAGATACGAATTTAACAGTGAATATTCAAGCAATGCTCCAAATTCTTGTTGCAATCGTTGCAAGACTAGATATTGGATAATATTGAATATTTTCACAGCATTTCATTTTTAAAATTTCTTAAGATCATTTACATTTCGTGCTTGTAAAATTTTATTCCCACGCAATAATACTTAAATTGCGTGGGAAAATATTTCATATATTAAATGTTAAAAATACATCACTATTATATTAGGTTGCCTCTTAATTCGTCATTGCATAAAATATTAAGAATTTATTTTATGACAAGGAGTGAAAAATGTGAGCGAAAATTCTAATTCAACGAATATCGTTTCTAATAAACTAATCGATTTATTGGTTAGTGATGTACTACAAAAAAACGGTATTGACTTGGAAAAAGCAAAAAAAAGATTATCTGAAGATCAGAAGCAGTCACTTAAAGAATTGGTGCAAGATTTAAGTACCCAAGTGGATGCTTTCGTTAAAGAAGGAAATGCCTCAAAAAAGAAAAATGAACAAGAAGAATAATTTATTAAATTGAACGTATTGTAAAGTAAGAATATATAATAATCCTTATAGAGTTCATGATTACTTTATCAGTTTTAATAAGTCCAACAAAAAAAGCACACTTATATGTGTGCTTCTTTCGTTATTGATGTGCTAAGGCAGTTTTCCTCTCCTCCGCTTTCCGAACAATAAGTATACTCATTTCGTATAAACCTATCATCGGAATTAAAATCAATAATTGACTTATAAAGTCTGGTGGTGTAATAAGAGCTGATACAATAGCCATAATAAGATATGAAATCTTTCTTATTTTTTTCATTGAATTAGCGGTTAACAATCCAATTGCTGAAAGAAATAGTGCTACTATCGGTAACTCAAAAAGGAGACCTATTGGTATAGTAGTCATAATAAGAAAGTTAACATAGTCAGTAGCTGTTACCATTACATCAAAATTCATTTCACCTAAGCCTACTAAGAATTGATAACTCATTGGATTGATTACAAAATACCCAAAAGATAAACCTCCTACGAAAAGGACGAGCATAATTGGTGAATATAGCCCGATAAACTTTTGTTCCTTTTCATATAAACCAGGCTTAGCAAATTGCCAGAGGAAATTACATATAAAAGGTAGTGATAACCCTAAGGATAATGTAACCGAAATGGAAGTATAAGACTTAATCACTTCTAAGGGACCTAATATGATAAGATTATGTCCCCTTGAAATATATGGAAACCAAAAGTTAATCGTTGAAAATGCAACAATTAAGAAAGTAATAAAAACAAGGGCACTTTTAATTAGCTGTTTTCTTAGTTCAGTTATATGTTCAATCCATGATTCCTGATTTTCTTCTTCCTTTGTACGTGCTAAGTCTGTATTCTTTACCTCTTGTTTTTCATTTAGTTCTTTACTTTCTTTAACTGGCTCCCCCACCTTTTCAAGTGATTCTTGCTTCTTTTTTTTATCCAGTGGACTTAAATTGTTATAGCCATAAGGATCCATCTAAATCACCTACTATGCCTCTTCGGTCTTTTTGATTTCCTTTAAAGTGGGCTTTTTCTCATCTTCATCTTCATTTATCGCTTCACGAGTAGACTTCTTGAATTCCGATAAGGTTTTACCTATCGCACCACCAATTTCGGGAAGTTTTTTTGGACCAAAAATGATTAAGACGATAACCAATATAATAATTAATCCTGGAACGCCGATAGAACCAAAACCACCCATTATAAACTCCTCCTATTAAACGAGACTACCACCAGTTTTACTGTAATTGATTATTCCTTCTGCACAACGATATGCAAGGGCACCAACAGTTCCTGTCGGGTTGTATCCACTATTATGAGCAAAGTTCCCAGCACCTACTACAAAAAGATTCTCTGCATCCCAATGTTGTAAATAGTTATTTACTACGCTTATTGCAGGATCGCTCCCCATTACTGTACCACCTGTATTGTGCGTTGTTTGATATGGTACAATATCATAATCTGTAAGTGGGTTTGATGAAGCTACTATTTTTGCTCCCATCTCTTTCATAATTTCCGCCGCTTTCTCTGAAAGATATTTATGAAGAGCTCTATCCTGATCAGTAAAGTTATAAGTTAGTTGTAACAATGGTAAACCGTAAGCATCTTTATAAGTTGGATCAAGCGACATAAAGTTTTCCTTGTGTGGCATAGATGCGCCTTGACCACCAATATTGAGTGTACGAGTATAATACTCAATGGAAGCTTTCTTAAATTCCGCACCCCAAGCTGGCGTATCTGGTGGAACTGGATTGAAGGCGATTGGACGTTGACCCGTTTGAGTGATTGAAAGACTCGCTCCATGTATAAAATCAAGATCTGTATGGTCAAATGCGTCACCATTGTAATCATCAATCGTCATTCCTAAGGCTCCTGCTCCCATAAACGTATTGAATTGTTCATCGAAGAAACCTGTAGCTCCAGGTAATATTTGATAGCAATAATTTCTACCAAGTGTACCTCTACCTGTTGCTGGATCATATTGTTCACCAATATTCGAAACCATTAGTAGTTTTGCATTGTTTAATACGTATGAAGTTAATACTACAACTTCAGCTGGCTGTATAAATTCTTCACCAGTTACTGTGTCAATAAAGCGAACACCTGTAACCTTGTCACCTTGTTTTAAAATTTCCACCACATTCGAATGATAACGAACATCGAAATTACCTGTACCTAGAGCAGTAGGTACAACTGTTACCTCAGCCGAAGATTTCGCTCCATACTCACACCCGAATCTTTCACAGAAACCGCAATACTGACAAGCAGCAATAGTTGCACCATCTGGATTTGTATAAGACTGAGATAAGTTACCAGATGGCATCATGAACGGATGATACCCTAGATTAGATGCTGCTTGTTCAAAGCGTTGCAGGATTGGTGTCTTTTTCATTGGTGGTGTCGGAAACGGTTCAGATCGCTTTCCCCAAAATGGATTATTATCTTCACCGGAAATACCTGCAGTGTACTCAAAAGTGGTGAAATAAGGTTCCAGTTCATCATATGTGATTCCCCAATCTTGTAGCGTATAGTCTGGACCAAGTTTATTAGGGCCATATTTTTCATCTGTCATTGTTTTGATTTCAAAATCATAAGGTAAAAAGCGCCAGTTTTGTCCATTCCAGTGAGTTCCTGAACCACCTAATCCTTCTCCTAAAAGGAAAGAACCCATCATACGCATAGGAAGTGCCTTCATTTCACGATTGTTTCGGAATGTGATTGTTTCTCTCGCTAAATTTTGAAATAACTCATAACGGATAGCATATCGGTATTCATCGTGAACCATCCCATAATCTTTTGTACCTCGTTCTTCTCCACGCTCCAAACCACGTACTTTCAAACCAGCTTTTGAACATTCAGCCGCTATAATACCGCCAGTCCAACCAACTCCAACTGTAACAACATCAACTTTATCTAATGTAGTTGCCATAAGTTACTCCCCCATTCATTAATGTGTCATACTACTTATTGATTTTGGATCAATTTGAACAAACTCTTCACTTTCAATTTGACCGATATAACTAAATTGATGGCCTGGGAATCCTTTCATTCTCCAACCCTCCATATTTTGGTTACCATTGTAAATTGGATCGGCGTATGCTCCTTCCAATGTTGCTTGGCGAAGCAATTTAAAGAAGAAATCAGAAGTAACAGCCTGCATCGGTACTTCTCCTTTTTGGAACGCAGTTAAAATCTCATCCATTTGTTCAGGTTCAATTTCTGCAAATCCTTTATTAAAACGATTGAAGGCTTCTTCATCGAGCTTTGCGATACCTTGACTAAAAATTTCTGAACGGGTTAATCTACTTTGATAACCCTGTGTTGTAGCACCATCTTCAAATGGACCTTGCATATACTCTTTTGCATTCATACCATAGGCCCCAGCTAATTGGTTATCAATGAAATACGGAACACCAAGTCCTATTGCACCTGGACCTAAATCATCTTCAGGGAAAATACGCTCAGTTGCTTGTGATAGGACATTAAAATGAGTCATGTTCTTAAAAAACTTAAGACCAACATTTGTAGGATGATCATGCTCTTGCCCTTGACCCCCTCCTTGCTGATTACCTGTAGTTTCATCAATAGCGGTGTCCCTATTTACGTTGTAGCCAATCAATCCTCCAATAATTCCTCCGCCAACTAACGTACCGGTTGCGATACCAGTTGTTTTCATAAAATCACGACGGGAAACGCCCTTTTTTTCATTATCCATGTTGAAACCTCCTAGTAGTAGTTAGAGTTTGACTTATATGAGTATTGAACAATTTTTTATAAAATAAACAAGCGAGGAAAAATTAGTTATTATTTATTTGATGATGAATGCAACAAACTTCTTAATTAATAGGGGCATGTTTACTTTCGCTAATATCGTATAAAACGAAAAAAAGAGCAATCTTCCTTTTTAGGAAAACCGCTCAATTTTTTTTCGATATTATAGCAATTATTTCAGAAATCCGGATTATTTTTTAAAAAATTTTTCCAAGCGTTTTTTACTCCTTGTTCAATTTCCTCTTTTGAAGCAGTTAAACGCTTTTCTGTACCTCCATAACCAATTTCAATTTGTTGGTTTCTAATTCCTTCGAAAATACCTTCGATGAAGTCCTTTAATGGTGCCCCGGAAGTATGTAGACCCACACCACCTAAATCCGTGTTTACAGCTGGAGGGAATACTTCGATTACTTCTACATCCGAATTAGCAAGCTGTTCACGTAACGAGATTGTAAAGGAGTGCATTGCTGCTTTTGTTGCACTATAAATCGGTACCCATACACCTGGCTGTAATGCTAGTCCAGAAGTGATATTTATAATGGTTGCTTCATTTTGTTTCATAAAGTGAGGAATCATGAGCATGGATAAATGAATAGGACCTTCTATATTAATCGCCATTTCTTTTTGGTAATATTGCCAATCATGAGAGGGATGTAATAAATTAATCCTTTGTTGAATACCCGCATTATTGACTAAAACATTCACATTGGGAAACTCCTTTAAAACCCATTCATAAAGTTCGAGACGGTCTTTTTCCTTTGATACATCACAGACTTTCGTATGTAACCTCGGGAACCTTTTTTTTGCTTCTTTAAGTTTTTCCTCCCTACGACCTACGACAATAACTTCATTACCTTCCTGTAAAAATTGTTCAGCAAAAGCTAGCCCAATTCCAGTTGCTCCACCTGTAATTAAGATTGTGTTATTTGATAACTTCATACTTACACCTCAAAATTCCAAATATTTTTTAACATTAGCTAACAACATAGCAACCTACAAATTACTTTCGGTTATAAGTGTTATCCAATTCTATCTTTACTAATCCATAAGAGGATTAACTATTATTCTAAGTTATTATTAGACAAAAATAAAAGGATTGACCACATGTCAATTTAGTTTGACTAGGGCAATCCTCTTTTGTTTGATTATAGTTTTATTGTCCAACCAAATGTGTCTTCGATTGTTCCATTTTGAATACCCGTTAATGTATCATAAAGCATTTGTGATACTTCCCCTATTTTACCATCGTTAATAATGATTTTTTCGTCTAAGTATTTCAATTCACCTACTGGAGAAATAACAGCAGCAGTACCTGTACCGAATACTTCCTCTAATGTTCCGTTATGATATGCTTCAACAACTTCATCAATTGTAATTCGACGCTCTTCAACTGGAATATTTTTTGATTTTAATACTTGAATCATTGAATCACGTGTAATCCCAGGTAAAATGCTTCCGTTTAAAGCTGGAGTTACAACTGTACCGTTAATTTTGAAGAAGATATTCATACTTCCTACTTCTTCTACATATTTCTTTTCTTTACCATCTAACCATAAAGTTTGGGAGTAACCTTCCGCTGTTGCAATTTCTTGCCCTTTTAGAGCACTTGCATAGTTTCCAGCTGTTTTCGCTTCTCCTGTGCCACCTGCAACAGCTCGAACATATTTTTGTTCAACCATGATTTTAACAGGATTGATACCTTCTTTATAGTAAGAACCCGATGGAGACATGATGATGATAAATTTATATGATTTAGATGGATGAACGCCTAAGTTTGCTTCTGTTCCAATAATAAATGGTCTAATATACAAAGATGTACCTGGTGCATTTGGAACCCAATCGCGATCAACTGTTACTAGTTGTTTTAATGCTTCTAAAGCAAATTGTTCATCAATTGCTGGAATAACCATACGTTCATTTGAATTATTCAAACGTGCAAAGTTACGATCCGGGCGGAATAATAAAACTTTTCCATCAACCGTTTTATAAGCCTTTAGTCCTTCAAATACCGCCTGACCATAATGGAATACCATAGCCGATGGGTCAATTTGAATTGGTTGATATGGAATAATGCGTGCGTCATGCCATCCTTGACCTTCTGTATACTCAACGATGAACATATGATCTGTAAAATGTTGACCAAATCCAAGTGCTTCTACAGCTGGTTTGTTTTTTGGATTTGTTGTGAACTCTGTTTTAATGTCTAACATGAATACCCCTCCGTCAAATAAGTGTAAATGTTCTGAAAAAATAGTTTAATAGGATTTATGTATGCATGAAAAATCAGACCTACATATGAAACATCGCACATCAAAATCGAATTAAACGATATCCTCATTATTATACTAATTATTTGAATATTTCACCACTTCATTTGTAACAACTTGGATAGGAAATGTATTATTTAAGAATAATAAGGATTATTTTAATAAAATAATTTCCTATCCAATACTTTAAAGTTACGAAGTAAATTAAATTGGAAGTAAGCGGACCGTTTCTTTTGATTGTAAGTCTTCTATCATTTGGATCCATTCCTGTGGTTTATTTGGTAAGACAGTATAATATTCTTTTAGAAAATCAACTACTAAATCTGTTGGAATTTCATTTACACTTTCATCAATTGGCATGAAACAAAAATCGAGTCCTTTTACAGCTTCACCATCATTTTTCCAAGATGGGTGAACGTAAGGGAAATCAATTTTCTTATAGCCAAGGTGGGAAAGAACTTCACGACGTACGAAAGGATTCATAGGTTTTACGCCACCAAAATCAAAATCCTCTTTTTCATATGGATCATAAATTTCTGCAAACATGCCAAAAAGCACTTGTCCATTTTCTTTGGCAAGGTTGTGTAAATCGTTTTCACGATTACGAGCTAAGAAGCGACCAATCGAAAGTCCAGGTTTACCAATGATAGTAAAATCGGTCATTGCAATATTCCATTGAGGATAATAACGATATTCTGTCGCACCAACTACTTCTCCCTCATGAACCGCAACAAAAACTCGAATACCAGGATCCTCTAATGGCTCCTTCCAAAGATCAAACTCCAATACTTCTTCTGGTGGGAATACCTCACCTAATAATTTGTGCAATTTTGAAAATAATGGATCGGTAATATTCGTTATTCTTTTGTATTCCATTTTAATGACTCCTTATATAAAAATAATTTTAGTACCATTTTATTATTCACTAAAAACAATAAAATTCCCTTCTTACTTTTGAAATAAATTATTTATATAAACATATTAAAACCCTCAACAAATTTGAGGGTTTTAATAAACAATAGCTACAACATTATGAACCCTGAATTATATTTCTTCTAAAATAATGACTACATCACCTTCAGAAACGAAATCATTTTCTTTTACCAAAATTTGTTTTACTACACCATCTTCAGGTGCTACGATTGGAATTTCCATTTTCATAGATTCTAATATGATTAACTCTTGATCTTCCTCAACTTGCTGACCAACTTCCACTACAATTTTCCACACTGATCCTGTCATTTGAGTTTGCACTTCTAAAGCCATACTTTTTCCCTCACTTTTTATTTTTATTTTGTTAATTTATTTTCATCTTTCATTCTTTTAGCTAGAGTACTAGCTAAATTTGTCGAGATATTTCCCGCTATAAACTCGGGTGAATTTAATGTATAGATTAAAAACGGAATATTCGTTTTAACCCCTTCAATTTGAATTAGTTTCAAATAATTTGATAATACTTCAATACATTTTTCTCTCGTTGCTTCATGTACAATAATTTTCGCAATCATCGGATCGTAAAAAGGTGAAATAACATTTCCTTCTTCAAATCCGGTTTCTACTCGAACATTTTCAACCTTTGGAAGTACATAAGTTTTCAATGTTCCTGGGGAAGGATAAAAGGTAATTGGATCTTCCGCATATAGTCGTACTTCAATAGCATGACCATTTTTTTCAATTTTGCCTGGAAGTATTTGTCGTAAAGGTATTTTTGCTGCTGATTCGATTTGTGCCTTTACTAAATCAATTCCGATTATTTCTTCAGTGACCGCATGTTCCACCTGAAGTCGAGTGTTCATCTCTAGGAAACTATAATTTCCGTCTTTTCCTCGAAGTAATTCAACAGTGCCAACATTGTCATAACCAATTTGTTGAATCGACTGTTGAACTTGCTCACCAATTTTCTCAATCTCTTTAAAACTTATGTTTGGTGCAGGAGATTCTTCAATTATTTTTTGATGACGACGTTGTATTGAACAATCACGCTCATACAAATGTATGACGTTACCTTCTGCATCAGCTAAAATTTGAAATTCAATATGTCTTGGATCCTCAAAATAACTTTCTAAATAAACATTGCTATCTGAAAAATATTTTTCGGATGTATTTTTTGCTCGCTCTACCGTACTGATCAGTTTAGATTCTTCATAAACGGGTAACATGCCAATACCACCACCACCATTAGCTGGCTTAACAAGTACTGGATAACCAATTTCTGCGGCAATCTTTTTTACTTCTTCTTCATCATCTGGTAATATCGAAGATCCTTTACCTAGCGGCATACTGTAATTGGCCATTATTTGACGAGCTTGATTTTTATCCGCCATTAAATTAATCCATTTTGTTGAAGGACCGATAAATTTAACACCCATCTCTTCTAACCGTTTAGAAAACTCACTATTTTCCGCTAAAAAACCATATCCAGGGTGGACACCATCTACCCCACTCATTTTTACTATCTCGATAATTCGGTCTTGATTTAAATAAGTATCCTTTGCAATGGATCCTTTTAATTCATAGGTTTCATCAGCAAGCTTTAAATATGGTAGGTGCTGATCTGCCTCTGAATAAATGGCAACAACAGCAATATTCATATTCTTTAATGTTCGAATGATTCTCGCAGCGATGGCACCACGATTAGCTACAAGTATTTTTTTAAACATTCGCCTGTCCTCCTTATTTATTTTTTAAGAAATGATTCGACACCGCGTTTAAAATCTTCAGATTGACGCATTTTCACATTGGCACCTAAAGTATCATGTAGCTCTTGCATTAACCTCGTATTAAAACATTATATACTTCCGGACGATTAAGAATGATATTCATCAACGCTTTAATATACTCAGTCACAATCCACTTAAAAAATTAAAAAGACTTAGTACAAGCATTGTAATTAACAAAGTATGGTTTACTTGTTGATTACAATGATGGACTAAGTCTTAAAAGGTTGCGTAAGAAGAGGTTAAATTTCTTTTACTATTAAAAACTTGTGAATATATAAACTTTCAAACTTCCTTAACCAGAGAATACAATATTATTCTACTAAATGTCAATTTTTTCTCTAATTATCAACTTTCCCATTACGAAAATACTTATTAGGTTTTTAAGTTTTCTATTACCGATTAAAAACTAATTTCCTGTGTACAATGACATTTGCATAATCACAAATAAGTTATTTAAAATTCGTATTGAGTTAAAAGTCCTCCTTTTTAGGAAAGAAGTTGTTCTCCATGTATATTGAAATAAAATGTACTTATCATCTGAAACTTCTTCTGTGATTTAAGGGACAATAGAGTGATTTTAAAAAAATTACTCCAATAAATGTAAAAAGTGTCATTATCAATAGATGCTATTATCACAATTTTATATTCAGTGGTAGTTCTAAAATTTTACACTTCTATTAATTGTAATAATTCCCCATTGATACCTCTACATAAAATATTCTTCTTACCAAATGCTGTTAAACTTGGTGCTTCAGTTAAAAATTGAACCCCTTTTGATTTTAGATCGCTAATCGTTTCTTCGATATCCTCTACAGCAAATGCTAAATGTTCAATCACTCCATTAAAATTCGGTTCATCTACTTCCCCTAGTTCTTCGATTAACTCTATTTCTACTTCTGGATGATCTTTTACAAATAAAAAGGCTATTTTACGATGCCCAATATTTGCAGTAGTTCGTAATTGAAAGTTTAAAACGCTTTCATAGAATTCAATAGATTCCTCTAAATTTTTGGCAATGATTGCAGTATGCTCAATTTTTTTGATTCCCATAATACCCCTCCGTTAATCCATTTCTATACAATGCTTTTATAAGTAGCTTCATAGAAACATTGTTGATATATTATCTAATATTTTGAATTCTTTTTCAATTATTAACATTACTGGTTGACAGTGCATAAAAATTATTGCATATTAAAATCAAATATGGAATCAGCGTAACGAAGACTAGTATGTGGAACCCATTTGAAAAGAGAGCGATGTTCAGTGGCTGAAAGGCATCGTACAAAATGGACTACAGAACCTACTTCGCTAGCTTCTAGAAAAAACTAGACGCAGCTCTGCGTTATGAGGACGAAGTGGGATTTATTTGTTAAATCCAATTTAGGTGGTACCGCGGAAAGAAACTACTCTTTTCGCCCTATTTTTATAGGGTGGAAAGAGTTTTTTTGTTACTTAGGAGGCAATGTGATGGATAAAAAACGTATTGTCGTAAAAATTGGAAGTAGTTCCCTTACAAATGCAAGAGGCGAAATTGACCGTGAAAAATTACAGGATCATATCGATGCCATCTCAACGTTGAAAAAGGAAGGTCATGACGTTTTACTTGTATCGTCTGGCGCGGTTGCAGCGGGCTTTCGTAAACTGGGCTATCCTTCGAGACCTGTTACGCTAAAAGGGAAACAGGCGGCAGCGGCGGTTGGGCAAAGCTTGCTTATTCAACTTTACGCAGAGGGGTTTGAATTTCACGCTATAACTACTGCACAAGTGTTATTAACTCGCACCGATTTTTCTAAAAAAGATCGTTATAAAAATGCTTATGCTACTTTTACAGAATTACTTGAACGTTCTATCATACCAATCATTAATGAGAACGATACAGTATCTGTTGAAGAATTGACTTTCGGTGATAATGATATGCTATCTGCTTTAGTTAGTGGTCTTGTTCATGCAGATCAATTAATTATCTTAACGGATATTAATGGCTTTTATAATGACAATCCAAATAAAAATCCATTTGCTAAGCGTATTCACCATCTATCAGAAATAACAGATGACCTGTTGCAGCTCGCCCAAGGTGCAGGCTCTACCATTGGTACTGGTGGTATGCAATCTAAGCTACAAGCTGCTCGTATTGCCCTTAATTCTGGTGTGAAGGTGTTTATTGGGAAAGGTGTCGGACAAAACAAGCTAACAGATATACTTTGCGGTAATGGTGATGGAACTTATATAAGTAACGAAAATCAATACATTTTGCCAAATAAAAAACAATGGCTTTCATTAACTGAAATTTCTGGAAAAATATATATTGATGAAGGAGCAAAGGATGCATTACTTTCTAATGGTAAAAGTCTTTTACCAGCAGGAATTTATAAAATAGATGGTACCTTTTACAAAGGTGATGTGGTTGAAGTTTATTGGAATGATACTCTATTAGGACGAGGTGAAGTTCACTATTCAAGTAAAGAGCTTTCACTTGCATTAGGAAAACGAACAAATGAATTACATACAAACACTAGTGTCGTAATTCATCGGGATAGATGGCTAAAAATTTAAATTTTGGAGGTATAGTATGTCAAAATTAACAATGGAAAGTGAAGTACAGTTAAAAGGAAAAGCAGCAAAACTAGCGAGTTTTTTAATAAGCAACAAAACAACTGCTGAAAAGAATATTGCTTTAAAAAAAATTGCAGAACAACTTTTAAAAGATCAAGATTTAATATTATTAGAGAATAAAAAGGATATTATTTTGGGAAAAGAAAAAGGCTTACAAGAATCCCTTCTTGATCGAATACTATTAAATGAAGATCGTCTCAAAGCTATGGCTCAGGCTATCCACGAACTAATAGCATTACAAGATCCAGTTGGAGATCTTTTAGAAACGATGACAAAAGACAATGGTCTTAAAATCGAGAAACGTCGTGTTCCTATTGGTGTCATTGGGATGATTTATGAGGCAAGACCGAATGTAACCGTTGATGCAGCAACGTTATGTTTAAAAACAGGTAATGCAGTGATTTTAAGAGGCAGTTCTTCAGCAAAGCATTCAAATATTGCGCTTGTAAAAACGATTCACCGCGCATTAGAAAATACTTCTATTCCAATTGAAGCAGTACAATTAATAGAAGATACGAGCCATGAAACAGCAAAGGAATTATTCCATTTAAATGAATATTTAGATGTTTTAATTCCTCGTGGTAGTAAAGCTTTAATAGATCTTGTAGTGAAGGAATCAACTGTGCCTGTTTTGGAAACTGGTGCAGGTAACTGCCATATATTCATCGACTATAATGCAAAGTATGATATGGCACTTGATATTTTAATCAATGCCAAAACACAGCGCCCTTCTGTTTGCAACTCAGCTGAAAGTCTTCTCATTCAATATGATTGGTTTAAAGAAAAGGGTGAATCCATCCTGAAAGATTTACAAAAAGCTGGAGTTACTATTATTGGTGACGAAGAAGTTTGTACGGTAAATTCTTTAGCAACCTTGGCATCGGAAGAAGATTATGCAACAGAGTTTTTAGATTTAACAATTAGTGTCAAAGTAGTCGGAAATGTTTATGAAGCAATCGAGCATATAAATAAATTTGGTACAAAACATTCAGAGGCAATCATCACAGAGGATATTTTAAATGCAGAATTATTCTTAAAAAATGTTGATGCTGCTGCAGTATACTATAATGCATCCACAAGATTCACAGATGGATTTGAATTCGGGTATGGCGCTGAAATCGGTATTAGTACACAAAAATTACATGCACGCGGGCCAATGGGATTACCTGCATTGACTTCTACAAAATTCTTTATATATGGTAATGGGCAAATACGACAATAAAAAACGAGCCAAATCTAAAGAGTAAGATAAGACTTACTTTAGATTTGGCTTATTTCATTTAAAAATCGTATTTCGCTTCTTTTTCTTCTCTTAATTTTGTATATGTTTCTGTTAATAAAACCATGTCCTCTATTAAGCGGTCAATCCGGAAAAGTATATCATCATTGACGATTTCTTTCCGATTATAATCTTTTTCTTCTATAAATACATAAGTTTGTACAATTTGAGCTTTCATATAAGAAAGGATCGGCTTTAATTGTTGCTCTGCTATTAAATAATGCTTTGGTGTTCCAGCAGTAACAAGCATACTTACTACTTTGTCGAGAAATGCATTGACAGGTAGTAAATCAAAAATATTCTTTAAGGTAGCAGGGATCGACGCTTGGAATATCGGTGTACCAATAATAATCGCGTCTGCTTCCATAATCTTCTTAGTGACAAGCCCTGTATCTCCTTCATATTCTAAATAATTTCGTCCGTCGCTAAACTGTACATCATACTCAGCTAAGTCGATTAAAGTCATATTCACATCAGGATATTTTTCATTCAAAGCTTTCATCGTATAATTCATAGCAGTACGTGTTTTTGACCCCACTTTTGAGCCTGATAAACCTACAATGTTCACATTTATTCCCCCTGCTTTGCAGTATACTTTCTTACAGCTGGTAGAATCTCATTTCCAATTAATTCGATGTTTCTCATTAAATTTTCAAATGGAACGCCACCAAAATCCATTTGTCCAATATAACGTTGATGGCCAAATAATTCGTATTGATATAGTATTTTTTCGATTATTTGTTGGGGACTTCCGATATTCATCACATCTCGCGTATCAGCACCTTGCGCAAAATGTTGTTTAGGGAACCCTCGTCCATTCGTTAATTTCATACCTTCATTTATAAACGGATAGTACTCTCTAAGAGCTTGTTGTGTTGTCTCAGCAGCATAGAAAAATCCGGCTGTTGCCACTGGGAAATTATTTGGATCAAATCCGCTATCTTGTAAAGATTCTCTGTATGCATCTATGGAATATTTAAAGCTTGTTGCAGGGCCACCAAGCATAGCCAACTGCATTGGCACTCCAGCACGACCTGCTTTAATAGCACTTGCAGGTGGACCTCCAACTGCTCGCCAAATCGGAAGTGATCCGTTTAATGGTCGCGGTAAGATTTGAGCATCTCTTAATGGGGCTCTAAATTCTCCACTCCAATTTACAACTTCCTCTTCATTGATTTTTAATAATAAATCAAACTTTTCTTCAAATAACTCCTCATAATCTCGTAAGTCATAGCCTAATAAACTAAACAAGCCCACTCTGGAAGCGCGACCTGCGATAATTTCAGCTCTTCCGTTTGAAATTAAATCAATCGTCGCAAAATCTTCATACACCCGTACTGGATCTAGCGTACTAATAATCGTAGAAGAGCTAGATATTTTAATTTTATTTGTCGCTTGTGCAATCGCAGCTAATACTACTGAATGAGCCTGCGTTGTAAAATATTCTTGATGGCTCTCCCCTACACTAAAAAAATCGATTCCAGCTTGCTCAGCAAGTTTTGCTAACTCTATTATTTCATGAATTCGCTGTTGAGCAGAAATCCGATCACCTGTATTTGGATTTGTAATATGATCTCCCAATGTATAAATTCCAAATTCTAATCCATTTTTTGGATTAATTCTATATTTGTCCAAACCGTCCCAACCTTTCAAGAATTTAATTGCTTTTATTTTAACATTGATTTCTTAGGTACTTCGTCTGATATGCTCACATCTATGAAAATTAGTGTATTAGTAAAATTTATGAACATGCATCGTATTACAAAGAATTCTTTTTATCTGAGTAGAAGGATAAAATAGTATTTTAAAATTGATAGAATTCGAAATTTATTATATTTTAGCTGAACTTGGAATCAAAACCCTTTCCTTTTTCGCAATTTTTATAATTTTTATATTATAATGGGATAATAGGATGTAAGATTATATTACATATATTAGGGGGGCTTTTATTGACAAATGCAAAAGATCCGTTAATTTTAGAAAAAAAGGCGAGAACCTATTTAATTGCAGCGATTATTTTTGGGATATGTTTTTTTGCGTTACCTGCTATTTTAAGCAACTTTGCTATTCAACTACTGGGTGAAAACGCAGTTCAAGTTGTATTTATCATTACATGTTTTAGCTTACTCATAGCGGTGTTTTGTGGGAATAAGTACTATAAATTAAAATCAGAGATTCAAAAGTGATGAATAATATCTCAAAAGGTAAAATAAAATGCCTATTATTGCTACCATTGCAATAATAGGCATTTTTCTAACTTATTCTACATTGAAATATTGATCTTAATACCATAAACCTTGTATTTTCCAATGTATTAAATCCTTAGGGAATTCTGCTGCTATATTCAATTGTATTGATCCGTCATTAAATTCAATATTAACTGTGAAATCAGAACCGACGTAACCTTTAATATATTCTTCAAAATGTTCCTTAGAATCAAACTTTGTATATAAAGGAATATAAATTGCATTATTACCATCAGAAATATAATCGAAAGAATATACATTTACAAAATTCAAATCAGAAGGAATTTCGATAAAAGTACTACTCTCAGAATTATTGTTTTCTAAAATATTTTTTAGATGTTCTTTTTGTTCTGCATCTAATATCATATTATACAGTTTGTATAAATAGTTTTTACTTGCACTACTTATATCATTTAACGAATACAGATATTCTATATAACTGTAAAATTCTTCCAAAATCAATTCATCTCTTCTAGCAACAAGACTAATTAGCTTTTCCTGTACATCAGGGCTTAATTCCTGATCTGCTTCAAAATTATCATAACTTTCTTTAACGTAGTTGATTGTCTCTATATTTTCAAATGTTATAGAGTCAGGAGTTGATGGTAATTCATTTATCTTATTAGTGATTAAATCTATTTCTATAATATTTAAAAGTTGTATTGATTCTTCCGAAAGCTTCGATTTCTGCTCAGCTGACAAACTATTAACATATGTCTTCGTCTCTAGTATTAAGTATTCATCATCATCCGTAATACAGCTCTCGCCTTCACTTGAGTTTTCACATTCATCATATAATCTGGCAAGGTTATCTAGTTTATCTTGTGCAAAAATTATCGGTAATAGATGGGCAACTTGTTCTTCCGCAAGTCGAAGTTTTTCAATGTTAGACACTGAACTTTTCGCTTCCTCATCTAATTCTTCAAATGAAGCTCTCACTTTCATTACTTCATTAATATCCTCTAAAGTGATTTCAGTTGGAAGGTTGTAAATCTTTAAAAATACTTCACCATATGTTGAATCTAATAGTGTATTTACCGCTTCTTCTGCTGCCACAAGATGATTTAGATTAGTTACTCGTAATTGTAAAGTTTCACCTAAATCATTATAAAGAGATCTTGCGTAAAGAATTTTCTCGTAATCTATAAGAGTTATTTCTTCAGTTGTTGGTATGGCTTCAATTGCTTCTACAACTGTCTTTATTTTTTCTGCGTTAGGGTCTTGCCTTGGAGGATCATCGTCATCATCCCTTCCACCGCCACCACTATTGGAAGGGGGAGCAGGTGGTGTTGGTGTTGGTCTTTGATTACGAGCTTGCTCTTGCTCATTTCTTTGTTGTTCTTTTTCAATCATTCTTTGCTCTAGTGCTTGTCTTTGTGATTCAGTTAGACTCTCAAGTAGTCTATCTGTAGCTTCTTGCTGCTTCTTTTCTTGTGCTTCTCTATTTGCCCGTTCCATTCTTTCTTGTTGTTCTATTATTTGCTGAATTAACGATGCATTGTTATTTACAACCTCTTGTCTCTTCTGTTCCTTTTCCTGAACTTGCTGTCTCTTTTTTTCTTCCGCTTCTTTTATTCGTTGCTGTCTCTGTTGCTCTGCAGGTGACGTAATAATCGGTGGTATCCTATCTAAATTAATACCCTCCCCAGAAGGCCCGTTATTAATATTTTCAACTATCTGTTGAACTTCTTCTTCAGTCATCTTACCACTATCTAAAGCACTTTTTAGTATATTAAATAGCGCATTATCGACATTCTGTTGATATCGTTGTAAATCATCGTTTGATAAAAAATCAAAACCATCAATATCATCAGGACTTTCCGCATCTGAAATATTGCGATTCTCTTCATCGATTTGTGCTTTATTTCTTAGTAAACTCTCAATAATCGATGGATCAGCGACACCTACTAAATCAGCAGGATTAACTGGCGTGTTGATTGGAGCTTCATTTCTGTCAGTTAATGGTGAGTATATTTGCTGACCAGGGTATACGGTACTTATATTAGTAAAATTAGAACTAGGATTATTATTCATATTTGCTGATACAACCCCAGCACCAACAACAAGTCTTGGTGTACCTGTTAAGGGATCAACAGCTATGACAAAATGAGTTCCCTTTGCACTGTATAGAACACCATTTGTTTCGATTAAAAATGTGTTTAAAGAGTTCGTCAAAGGTGTCACATCTGCATAAACCGAACCTTTCCAAACCTTTATTTCTGTATGTTTCGAGCCTGCGATATCTTGAAGGTGAACAATTGATATATCTGCCTTTTCACCAATTGTGATAATATCCTTTGTATCGTTTATTTTTAACACAACATTAGAAAGTTCATCCGTTTGTAAACGATCGCCCTGTTGCAATTGCATACCAACTGCTGCTCGAATTGATTTTTGACTCCCAGCAAATTGAACATACGCAATTCCTGTAATCTCGTCGACCTCTATTATTCTAGCTTCTTGTGCGTTCACTTGAGTAATTGGAATAAAGAATAAACTCAAAGCCAATGCAACTAAAGAGAAATATAGTTTGCTCCGTTGTATAATCAAAACCCACCCTCCTCTCAATATTTTTTATCTATTTTAATAATTTGATTGTTATGGCTATCTACGACGACAATGGAGCCATCATTAGTAGTTGCCACATCTGTAGGGAATCGTAATCCATCAGTAATTGTTGTTACTTTTCCGTCTAACAAATAACGAATAGTATGATTTGCACTATCTGCAATTAAAAGTCCCCCATCATTCGTTAAGGCAATTCCTCTAGGAGATGCAAATTTTGCTTCAGAAGCTGACCCATCCTTATATCCAGCGTCTGCATATAGTTTATTGCCTACCGTTACTTTCCCAGCAACTGTAGTGACCATATTATTTGTGAAATCAATATATCGAATCGCTTGATTACCTGTGTCGCTTACATATAAATTCCCTTTAGAATCTATTACAAGACTCGTAGGTTCATTAAATTTTGCTTGAGATAACTTTCCATCTTTATAATCCCCTGCACTTTCAATAACACCTGCAACTACTTCTACAGGTCGTAGTGAAGTTAATTTAATGTAGTCACATTTCTTTCAGTATCAATTTTTCTAATGACGTGATTTAAAGTATCTGCTACATAAACTGTTCCATCTTTTGCAAGTGCAATATCTTGAGGATAATAGAATCTAGCATTCTCTGCTTTATCGTCAATATGACCTGGCAAACCGTCACCAGCTAATGTAATTACATTTCCATTTGTTAAAATTTTACGAATCACATGGTTTTCTGTGTCAGCAATATATAAATTTCCTGAGGAATCAATATCGATACCTGAAGGAGATGAGAACATAGCACTATCTTTTTGAGCATTGTATAAAGCGCCTTCTAAATTACCAAATTCATCCGTTAACAATGGCATTCCAGCATATGTTGACACATTCCCGTCTTTTAGTTGACGAATTGAATGATTGTCTTGATCTGAAATCATTATTGAGCCATTTGGTAATATTGCTAGATTAGTTGGAAAACGAAATGATGCTTCTAAAGCCTTTCCATCTACATTTTCATAAATTCCATTACCAGCAATTGTTTCAACACTCATCGAAGCTAAATTACTCTTGTAAATAAAGGTAGCTAATTGTCCTCGAGTTACAGGACTATTAGGTTCAAAGGTTGTTGCTGTAACACCATTCGTAATTTTAAGACTTAATAAAGCTTGAATAGCATTTTTATACCATGCATTTTCACGAACATCGGTAAAAGGAAGATGTACTTCTTCATTCAATTCAAATTCATATGCTTTTGTTAAAATAGCTGCCATATGGGCTCTTGTTAGTTGTTCATTAGGTCTAAAAGTATTATCTTCAAAACCACTAATAATTCCTTTATTCACAAGTGTAGCAATTTGTTTGTAATACGGGTGATCATTTGAAATATCTTTAAATTGAGGGTTTGTTACTGTTGAAGTATCTAGTTGTAGGCTTTGTACAAGCATAAGAGCGGCTTGTCCACGTGTTACGGGTTGGTAAGGTTTAAAAGTTCCATCTTGGTAACCTTTAATGATACCTTTCCCAGCTAAATGCTGAACAGGTTCATAAAAATATGCATCCACATCAATATCTTTAAACATGATCGTTTCAGCACTTGCTTTCATAAAAATGCTGTTTTGTAGGGAAAAGAGAATGATTAAAGAAAAGAGTGATATAATTCTAACTATTGTTTTCATTTATACCTCCTATACATAATAATAGTATTTAATACTCACCCAAATAGTACCAAAATCGCAAAGTAAATACTAGAGAAATTTGATGTTTACTAGTATAATTTCACCTTTTTCGAGAATATAAAAAACCGCCTCGCGACTCCGAGACGGTTTATGTAACTTTATATGTTCACGACTCACTAGGAGTGAATCGTTTCCTATAAAGTTTTTATTATTATCAAGTTACCCTCTGGCTTCTTGATAAAAGATTTGAAAACTATTGAGCATCTCTGTACCACATTAATAGTTGTCATTAAAAAATTAAGGTAGGAATTTTATAAGCACTGCTTTCCTTTTTCGATTTGAAGTCGTACTTGTTCAAAGCCAGTTCCACCAAGAGAATTTCTTCTACTTACAGCTGCTTCTGGTTTTAAAACTTCATACACATCCTCTTCGATTAGGTCGCTTTCTGCTTTCATATCTTCAAGAGGTAAATCTAGTAAATAAATCCCTCTTTGAATACAAGTAAACACTAATTTCCCAGTAACTTCATGGGCTTCACGGAAAGGCATACCCTTTGTCGCTAAGTAATCAGCAAGTTCTGTTGCATTTGAAAAATCACTATGAACTAACTTTTTCAAACGATCCTTATTGATAGTCATCGTGCGAACCATGCCCTCAAAGATTTTTAATGCACCAAGAATTGTATGGACAGTATCAAACATACCTTCCTTATCCTCTTGCATATCTTTGTTATACGTTAACGGTGTACCCTTCAATACCGTTAACAGTCCCATCAGGTTTCCATATACGCGACCAGTCTTGCCACGAATAAGTTCTGCCATATCAGGGTTTTTCTTTTGTGGCATAATGGATGAACCAGTTGAAAAGGCATCATCTAATTCAATAAACTTAAATTCATCAGTTGACCATATAATAATCTCTTCTGCAAATCGAGATAAATGTGTCATGAGCAATGCAGAATTTGATAAAAATTCTACGATAAAATCACGATCACTCACTGCATCCATTGAATTTGCATACACTTTGCTAAATCCAAGCAACTCTGCAGATTTTTCACGATCAATTGGGAACGTAGTGCCTGCCATGGCACCCGCACCTAATGGCAATATATCAATTCGTTTCATGGATTCGTTAAAACGTTCCTTATCTCGCTCCAACATCCAGAAATATGCCATTAAATGATGAGCAAAACTGATTGGTTGTGCTCTTTGTAAATGGGTATAACCCGGTGCAATTGTTTCAACGTGCTGTTCAGCTTTTTCTAAAATCGTACGTTGGAATGCTTCGATTAAATCGACCACTTCGACTACGCGTTTTTTTAAGAATAAGTGTACATCCGTTGCAACTTGGTCGTTACGGCTACGTCCAGTATGGAGTTTCCCTCCTACTGGACCGATAATATCCGTTAACATTTTTTCTAGATTTAGATGAATATCTTCGTTCGCAACACTAAACTCAAGCTCTCCAGCCTCTGCTAGAGTTTTCAGCTCATGTAAGCCACCAAGTATCTTCTCTACATCTTCAGCAGGTAAGATGCCCTGTGCGCCTAACATTGTTACGTGTGCGACACTTCCTTCGATATCTTCCATTACTAACTGTTGGTCAAATCCTATCGACGCCCCGAATTCATCTACCCAGCTTTCCGCTGACTTTTGAAAACGGCCACCCCATAATTTTGTCATGATGACACCTACTTCTAAGATCCAAATTACTTGTGGAAATTATTTTGTTACTTTTTGTGTATTTTTAGCCACTTCAGCAGCTACTACTGTTGGAAGTCCCCATAATTCAATGAAACCAACCGCAGAGTTATGGTTAAATTTATCTGCTTTTGAATATGTTGCTAACTCCTCAGAGTACAGTGAATTTGGCGATTTACGTCCATCAACAATTGCGTGACCTTTAAATAGTTTCACACGAACTGTACCATTTACGTATTTTTGCGTTTCCTTGATAAACGCATCAAGTGCAGTACGGATTGGGTTGAACCATAATCCTTCATAAATCACCTCTGAAAGTTTATGCTCAATAATCGGTTTGAAATGGGCTAGTTCTTTTACTAATGTAATATCTTCAAGCTCTTTATGAGCAGTTAAAAGTACTTTTGCACCTGGGATTTCATATACTTCACGAGATTTAATACCGACTAAACGGTTCTCAACGTGATCGATACGTCCAATACCATGAGCACCTGCAATTTTATTTAGCTCTTGGATTAAATCTGCAAGTTTCATTTCTTTCCCATTTAGTGAAACTGGTTTACCTTCTACAAATTCAATCTCCACATATTCAGCTACATCAGGAGCATTTTCAACTGAAACTGTTAAACCATACGCTTCTTCAGGCGGAGCTACCCAAGGATCTTCCATTACACCCGCTTCATTTGCACGGCCCCAAAGGTTTTGGTCGATTGAGAATGGAGAATCAATTGTTGCTGGTACAGGTACACCATGTTTTTCAGCATATTCAATTTCTTCATCACGGCTCCAACCCCATTCACGTACTGGAGCAAGAACTTCTAAGTCCGGATTTAATGCTTTAATTGAAACCTCGAAACGTACTTGGTCATTTCCTTTACCTGTACATCCATGTGCTACAGCATCTGCACCTGTTTCATTTGCAATTTCAACTAATTTTTTTGAAATTAATGGACGGCTTAGTGCAGAAACAAGTGGATATTTTTGTTCATACCATGTATGACCTTGTAAAGAAAGCAGTACATACTCTTCTGCAAACTCGTCTTTAGCATCTACCATATAAGATTCAATAGCACCAACTTGTAGTGCTTTATTTTTTATGAATTCAAGATCTTTTCCTTCACCTACATCTAGGCAAACAGCTATTACATCCCAGCCTTGTTCTTTTAACCAAGGGATTGCTACTGAAGTATCAAGACCACCTGAATATGCTAATACTACTTTTTTATTTGCCATAAAACTTACGCCTCCGTTAACAGTCAATGTATTTTTATACAACTATATAAAACTTTATACATGAATAGTAACACGTTATAAAAATAAATACAAGTGTATTTTTATAAAAAATTAACTATTTAAAAAACGAGTAGAACCGTTTATTTTCTAAGTGTTAACGTTCTACTCGTTTACGTATCATTTTTTATTAAAAAAACCGCTTCCTAACGTTTCAACAAGTCTAGGAGCTACTGCATAAAGCTTGCTTGTAATTCCCATTACTTTTGGCAAATTAATTTCTCTTACAGGCTTATCGATACAATTTACGATACATGTTGCGACCTTCTCAGGTTTTAACAAAAATTTTTCAATACTTTTTCGATATGCATTTGTTGCATCTACCTTTTGTAGAAAAGGAGTATCAATTGGGCCAGGGTAAATTGCAGTTACTTTTACATCAAATGGTGCTAGCTCCATTCGGAGTCCATTTGCAAAACCTGTGATGGCATGTTTTGTAGCAGCATAAATACTTGCTTTTCTCGTTGCTACCTTCCCCGCTTGGGAGCCGATAAAAATAACATGACCTTTTTTTCTTTCTATCATAGATTGAGTAAGTCTTCGGGTCATTAACATTGGTGCACGCACATTGACATCAATCATTTCATTAATATTTTCATCAACTAGATCGAAAGCATTTTCGAAAATACCTAGTCCTGCATTCATGATAGCAACATCTATAGGTGGGAGCTTTTTACAAACTCTTTCTATATCATCTATTTTAGTTAAATCTGCTTGAAAAACATTAGCCCCTAATTTACTTAGCATTTCTAATGATGGTTCATTGCGTCCAGTAGCATAAACAATATGGCCTTTTTTAATACACATTTCCGTAACAATTCGCCCAATTCCACTAGTTGCTCCTGTTATAAAGATAACTTTACCATTCATTTCATTGCATGTTCCTTTCTGGATTATCTATACTTACATATGTGTTTATATTTAATTTATCTTTCTTGTTTATGTATAAATTAATTTATCAAAATCAACAATCAATATTATATTATAAACAGATTCTTAAAATTAGAAAAAAGAGTATAGAAAATCTATACCCTTTATCCACCTATTAATAATTTATATAGTTCATCTTTCGACTTTAAGAAGTCGTCTAAATTGTATGTGTCTAAAACTGCTAAATATGCCTTTAGTGCTTCATTTAATGCATTTTTCAATTGACAAGCTGGAGAGATTTTACACATATTAGTTTCACTATTAAAACATTCAACTAAGTAAAAATCTTCTTCAGTTTGCCGTACAACCTGACCAATATTTATCTCTTTAGGATTCATAGCAAGTCGAATCCCACCACCTCGACCGCGGATTGTTTCAATATATCCGAGTTGACCTAACTCATAAGTTACCTTCATTAAATGGTTTTTTGATATATGATAATTGTCAGCAATTTCTTGTATCGTCGATAATTGTTCGTTACCTTTTATACCGAGATATAACAAAACTCTTAATGAATAATCTGTATATAATGTTAAGCGCATAATGCCACCACACTTTCTTCTGACCATTGTATCATTTTATTACCCTAATTTTTAGTATTAAAACGTCTATTTTAAAATAGTATTTTATATACTACATTTGTGTCCGATTTGTTAAAGATGTATTTTGAATATTGCTTTTAAAGATACTGCGGAGTATAGTGACTTTTGAAAGGACGTGTTTAAATTGTTATCACAACAAACTATCGACGTTATCAAATCAACTGTACCAGTCTTAGAACAACATGGGGTTACAATTACTAAAACTTTTTACAGCAATATGTTTAAAGCCCATCCTGAATTATTAAATTTATTTAACAGAGCAAATCAACAAAAAGGTCGTCAACAAACTGCATTAGCAAACACTGTACTAGCGGCTGCTAAATATATCGACAACCTAGAGGCAATCGTGCCAGTAGTTATGCAAATTGCACATAAACACCGCGGATTAGGTATATTACCTGAACATTATCCAATTGTTGGAGAAAATTTACTTCGTGCTATTAAGGAAGTACTTGGTGATGCTGCAACTGATGAAATTATCGACGCTTGGGCGAACGCATATGGTGTAATTGCAGAGGTCTTCATTTCTGTGGAGGAGGATTTATATAAAGCTGCAGAAGCTAGTGGCGGTTGGCGTTTATTCAAACCATTTAAAGTATCTAAAAAAGTGGTAGAAAATCAAGAAGTTACATCATTTTATTTAGTACCTGAGGATGGCTCCACTTTACCAGATTTCCAACCAGGTCAATATATTACAGTTCGTGTAAAAGTACCTGAAGATGAATACACATCCAACCGTCACTATACACTTTCACAGGCTTCAAATTCTAACGAATACCGTATCTCAGTAAAACGTGAAGACGCATGTGATCCAAAGGGTGTTGTATCGAACTACCTTCATAACAATGTAAATGAAGGCGATTTCATCGATATAAGTGCTCCAGCTGGCTTATTTACTTTATCAGATAATAACAATCCAGTTCTATTTATAAGTGGTGGTATTGGTGTAACACCATTAAATACAATGCTTCAAGCAATGAAACCTGAACGTGATGTAACATTTGTTCATACAGCTCGTAATAAAAATGTAATCGCGTTTCAAGAGCAAATTGAAAACAAAGTTAAAGAATTAAAAGGCACATATAGAGCTTACTACTCAGATTCTGAAGGTTATATTACCAAAGAAGTATTAGCTCCTTACATGAAAGAAAAAACAGAAGTCTATGTATGTGGACCAGCGCCATTTATGGAAACAGTTATTTCACTATTAAATGAACTAAATGTACCTAAAGAAAATATTCGTTTCGAATTCTTCGGACCTGCTATGACGATTAAGGCACTTGCACATGCTTAATTTATTCGAATAATTTAGTTTACATTTTCCTAACATAAAGTAAAAATTACAGGCTGGGACAAAAGTAAACTTCGAACAAGTAGACACAAAAAAGAACAGTAAATATTTGCTCACCGCTTATTTGAAAGTCGTTCATTGGAGAGGAAGGCGGAGAGTGCATCTGTCGCTTCGCTTTCTATGCAAAGCAAAGCCCTGCGGGATGTAAGAAATAAAGGAACAAATGCTAAGATCGCACTGGATGCGCGAAGCCTGCCTCAGAAACGAACGGTACTATATCAAAAAAGTACAGTCCACATTTTAAATGGATTGTACTTTGCTCTTTATGTCGACCCTCCTTTTTATGTTCTTGAATAAATTAAAACATCTTCTACTAACTCAACTTTAACGAATCCTTCTTGTTCTAAGTAATCTAACTCCCCTATTGTTTTCGATAAAGTTAATCCAAGCTCTGATTTATATAGAGACGCATATAATTTTTGTGTTACCTCATATACTGTTTTAGGTTCAGTTAAAATATCATAAGCCTGTTTTGCGCGCATATGATCTCTTTTAATTCTAAAATCAATTAATTCATTCGCGTTTTCAATTTCATTACCGTGGCCAGTATATAATCTACTTACGTTTAAATTCTTTAATAGTGTTAAAGAACTATGATACTGTAGAAGCGTTTTAGGTCGATCCATAGTAAGATCAATCGGCGGTTCAATTAAAGGATTCGAAGAGATAGCTTCTAACAATAAATCTCCACCAATTGCCGTGCTCGTATTTTCATCTACAAAAATCAAGTGACCTTGGGCATGACCAGGTGTGTACAACGCCTTTAACCCTGGATGTCCAGGTACTTCATCACCATCTTGAATAAAATGAGTTAAAGGTGTAGTACCTAAAAATTCAAGTTCCCCGCGAATTTGCAACATTTTTTCAATATAACGTTCAGGTACTGCTTGTTGCATCATATGATATTGATAAAATTGATTTCTATATTCAAGAAACTCCGGTATTTGTCGTAGCCAATGGTCCACATACTCATGGGCTAAAATATTTGCTTTTGGAAATGCATCAATCCATCCAGCATGGTCAGGATGTTGGTGTGTTAAAATGACTTGCTCGATATCTTTTATATCATAGCCAGCAGCACGGATTCCCGTTTTCAATGCATCATAAGCCTCAGGTGTCTTTGGTCCTGCATCAAATAATGATAATGCTTCTCCTTTTACTAAAAATACATTGACATCTCCAACAGGAAATGGTGTTGGCAATATAATTTTATGTATATTCATTAATTATCCCCCTAAGTGAAAATAAATAAATTATTTTAAAAAATGAATCACTATTCATTACATTTTACTTCTTTTTTCTAATTTCGTCTATGTAACAGAGTTGACATATTCTCGTATAGTGCATATAATTTTCATTATTCTTAATATTAAAAATGTAATGATGAAGCCGAGTAAATGATTTGATGGTTTAAGAGAGTGCTATGTTTGGTGTGAATAGCATAACCCGCTCAATTCATTGAACCTACTTCTGAACAGTCATGACAACATGACCGTAGCCTTGCGATAAAAGGAATTGAGTTGTGCTTGTGTGGCAAACTAAGGTGGTACCGCGGAAACTATATGCGTTTTTCGTCCTTAATTAAGGATGGAAAACGCATTTTTATTTGTTATGAACTTAACACATATATTGAAACGGAGGGATATGGATGGAAAAAGTAGTTTTTGTTGGAGCAGGATCAATGGCTGAGGCAATGATTCAGGGGTGGATTGAACAAAAAGTGGTGAATGCAACACAAATTTATATAACAAATCGGTCAAATTACGAGAGACTTGATGAATTAAGTTTAAAATATGGCGTTCATATATTACAAAACCGAGAAGAAATTTTTCATGCAGATATCATCGTTTTAGCAGTGAAACCAAAGGATGGAAAAGTTGCTATGGAATCGATTTCTCCATTTATTGCACAGGATACTCCAGTATTATCTGTAATGGCTGGGATATCAATTAGTTCAATTACAAGTTTATTAGGAAATAGACCAATTGCGCGTGTTATGCCAAATACATCAGCAACTATTGGGATGTCAGCGAGCGGTGTTGCATTTAATGAAGATGTAAATGAAAGCTTAAAAAAACAATACTTAGAAATGCTAGATGCGATTGGCATTGTTATTGAAGTAGAGGAAGAAAAATTACATGCCGTTACTGCTCTATCTGGAAGCGGTCCAGCTTACCTATATTATCTTCTTGAGGCTTGGGAAAAGGTAGGAACAGAATTCGGCTTATCAAAAGAGACCGTCAGAAAATTAATGGTTCAAACAATCGCAGGGTCAGCTGCTATGTTACAGCAAATAAAAGAAGAGCCTGATGTTTTACGAAAAAAAGTAACAAGTCCAGGAGGAACAACGGAAGCTGGAATTCAAGCGTTAGAAAGTCATCATTTCAATGAAGCCGTTTATCACTGTATTAAAAGTGCAGAAGCAAGATCTAGAGAACTAGCAAAGGGCGAGTAATTTAGTCTTTTTTCGCCTTTTCATTACACACCTTCTCTTCCCTAGAGCAAACTTTTTCCATAAGAGCTTATTTTTCTGTAAGATAAGAGAGAAGCAATTTTGAAAGGAGTTTGTACCATGGTAAAACTTTTTGAACCTTTTACTTTAAGAAATATAGAGCTTAAAAATCGCATTGTAATGTCCCCTATGTGCATGTATCAAGCAAAGGATGACGGCTTTGCGAATGATTTTCATTTTGTTCATTATACATCAAGAGCAATCGGTCAGGTTGGACTTATTATCCTAGAAGCCACTGCAGTTGTTCCAGAAGGTCGAATTACAAATAAAGACTTAGGAATTTGGAGCGATGAACATATTGAAAACCTGACAAAAATTGTATCCAATTTAAAGGCTTATGGTACAAAAGCTGGAATTCAGCTTGCTCATGCAGGAAGAAAAGCAACAGTTGATGACGATATATATGCCCCATCATCTATTGCCTTTAGTGATATGTATAAAACGCCTTTAGAAATGTCAAAAGAAGATATAAAAGATGTTGTTTCGGCGTTTAAAGAAGCAGCACAACGAGCTATTAAAGCTGGTTTTGATGTTTTAGAAATTCATGGAGCACATGGTTACTTAATTAATGAGTTTTTATCTCCATTAACAAACCAAAGAACAGATGAATATGGTGGTTCTATTGAAAATCGATATCGTATACTTAGAGAGGTAATTGATGCAGTTCGTTCGATTTGGAATGGTCCCCTTCTAGTTCGTATATCTGCAAATGAATATGCTGAAGGTGGTTTAACACCGGAGGATTATATACAATTTGCATTATGGATGAAGGCACAAGATGTTGATTTAATTGATGTAAGTTCTGGCGGTGTTGTATCCGTTCCAGTTTCATCCTATCCACTTTATCAGGTTCCTTTTTCTGAAATTATAAAACAAGAAGCAAACATTGCAACTGGGGCAGTTGGGATTATTACAAATGGAAAAGATGCTGAAGCTATTTTACAGGAGCAAAAGGCAGATTTAATCTTTATCGGACGAGAACTTTTAAGAAATCCCCATTTCCCTTACACTGCAGCAACAGAATTAGGGGTAACAATTGAAGCGCCAAATGATTCATATCATAGAGGTTGGCGTTTTTAAGGAAATAAAACCGCGCGTGATAGATAGAGCTTTCATTAACTATCTACTCACGCGTTTTTTTATATTAAAGCGTACCTTCCTTTATTCGTTTCACTATTGAATATGTAGTGAACATAGCCATAGGTCCAAGAACCACAGTAATGATAATCCAAATATTCAAAGCATTTGCAGCTTGTAAACCCTCGAAATTCGTTATGATATAAACGATTAAGCCAAATAATAGTAGATAACTTAAAACATTTGGAAATATTACAAGCAATCGCAATACAGCGGGACTTATTTTTGGTTGATTCATTTGACCACCCCTTATAAATTCTCTATCACACTATTATTTTACTCGTTTATTCTACTATTTTCTACACACAAATATACTCTTATAAAAAAAGCACCTTCTAATATTAGAATTGTTTCTAATAATGGAGGTGCACCTAAAAATATATTTGTTCTATTTTATACTTTTAACAACTTTTTATTTTTCCATAAAAATTCATCAAAATCATTGGCGATAAAGGTATTGGGGAAAATTACCTTTGCTTCTAAAACTAAACTTTGAATTTGTGGGAATAAGAACCTTGCGCTTAGATGATTTAAGATTAGATTTTCTGCATTCGCTTCTTTTGCAATTTTAGCCGCTTCAAGGTTTGTTGAATGTCCGTAGTTTGCTGCAAGTTCTGTTGTATTATGGTCGAATGTAGCTTCATGGACAACTATATCCGCATTTTCACTTAATTTTATCGCATTACTACAATACTTTGTATCCCCCAAAATTGAAACAACAAACCCTTCTTTAGGAGGTGCTGTTACATCCTTACTATATACAACAGTTCCATTTTCTAGTGTAATATTTTCACCATTCTTTAATTTCCCTAGAAGTGGACCTTTTGGCACGCCTAGTTCACGAGCCTTTTCAATAAGCAACTCACCTTGTAAAGGCTTCTGTTCTATACGGTAACCAAAACATTGTATAACATGCTCCAATTCCAATGCAGTTACTATAAATTGCTCATCTTCAAATATAATTCCTTCTTCAACTTCCACAAATTGAATATCATACGTTATATGCGTATTGGACAATTCAAAAGTCGATAAAATCCAATTTTTCAAGCCTTTTGGACCATATAAGGTTAATGGATCTTCCCCACCTAAAAATGAACGAGAACTTAAAAAGCCTGGTAAACCGAAAATATGATCTCCATGTAAATGGGTAATAAAGATCTTATCAATTTTTCGTGGTCGAATTGAAGTATGTAAAATCTGATGCTGAGTTGCTTCACCACAATCAAATAACCAAATCGCCCCACATTCATCGAGCAACTTAAGCGCTAATGCACTTGTATTTCTTTCTTTTGAAGGCATTCCGGCTCCAGTGCCTAAAAATTGTAATTGCATAATAAGCCTCCACTTTTATATTACTCTTTTAAATCCTCTAAAAAATCCTTACTGAAACTCGTTTTAGAGGCATAAGTAGTTTTTTTATCAATTTCAATACCTTTTTGGATTAGACCTTTTCCAAATTTTTTCTCAATTTCATCGATTAACTCATAAATTGGTTCTTGTTTGGCAAATTTTTCATAGTTATCAAAGGATAGTTGTACAGCAGAGTTTTTTCGATCACGGACATTTGATACCGTTACACCTAATAAACGAATAGGAGAGCCATCCCACGCCTTGTGGAATAATTTTATCGCCTCTTCAAAAATCTCGTCCTTCAAATAAATATCATTTTGCAATGTTTTACTACGTGAACTATTGTGCCAATCCGCATTTCGGATTTGTATACTGATTGTAGAACCACATAGCTTTTTTACTTCTAGTCTTTCTGCTACTTTCGCAGATAACATTTGAAAAGTATCTGTTAACTTATCTATATCCGTCTCATCAAAGGGTAATGTTGTAGAATTTCCTACGCTTTTTGTTTCATAAATCGAATCTGGATCAACTTCTCTAAAGTCAATACCATTTGCACGTTCTCGCAATCTAATTCCATTTTTTCCAAGTACTTCTTTTAATAAACCTTCGTTTGATTGTGCTAAGTCACCGATTGTATTTATTTTTAAGGATTGTAATTTATTCGCTGTACTTTCACCTATACCATGCATCTCTATGACAGGTAAAGGCCATAAAATGGATGGAACATCTCGTTTTCTTAGAATTGTAATACCCATAGGTTTTTTCATGTCAGAAGCCGTTTTAGCTAAAAATTTATTTGGTGCAACACCAATCGAACAAGGAAGATCTAATTCATTTTGAATACGAAGCTGAATTTCCTTTGCAATTTCAATTGGATGTCTTTCTATTGATTTAGCCGAAATGTCCATATATCCTTCATCAATAGAAACTGGCTCAACCAAGTCTGTATATTCTCTTAAAATTGAAAACATAGCTTTTGAAGCTAGACGATATTTCGGGAAATCTGGAGGCAATAGAATTAGATCTGGACATTTTCGTAAAGCTTCACCAACATTCATCGTTGTATAAATACCCTTTGCACGCGCTTCATAGGAGCTTGTTACAATAATTCCCCGCCTTTGCTTTGGATCTCCTGCAATGGCAATCGGTTTACCTTTTAAATCTGGATTATACGCTTGCTCCACTGAAGCATAAAAACTGTTCATATCAACATGTAAAATAATCCTCGACAATGTCCACACCTCCAAGCCTACCCCATACTACAAGAAATTTTACCATAAACGATAGACTTTAAAAAAACAGAATCATCAATAAGGTATTTATCACTTTAAACATTTCCATTTTTATCATTGACAAACAATTATTTATATAATATCCTCATTTGTGTAAACCTAATTAAATTACCGGTTAACACAAAGGGGGATAAATTTATGAAGTCTAAAACATATCCATACGTTATGACAGCATTTGCAGCAGCGATTATTGCTGTATTAGCACAAATTACAATTCCATTACCATTAGTACCGATAACAGGACAAACCCTTGCAATTGGTTTAGTTGTCACTATTTTAGGTACTAAATACGGAACACTTTCTGTACTTGTTTATATTTTATTAGGGGCTATAGGTATGCCAGTCTTTTCTGGTTTTTCAGGAGGCTTTGCAGTACTTATAGGACCTACTGGTGGTTATATAGTTGGCTTTATAGTACAAGCACTCGTTATGGGGATTTACATGGATAAACTTGGTTATAATTATTTACAAGCGATTATTTCCAATTTAATAGGAATGGTTGTAACATTATCATTCGGTACTATATGGCTAAAAATTTTAGCAAACATCTCTTGGGAAGCTGCATTTTACAGTGGTGCCGCTCCGTTTATAGTTGTTGGAATTTTAAAAGCAATTATAGCAGCATGGGTAGGCATTATGGTTCGCAATCGATTGACTACAGCTAAACTATTGCAACAATTTGCATAATGTATGAAAAAATGAGCATATCTTTTGTTTGATATGCTCATTTTATTTATTCAAATTTAAAGTCAAACCAATTTTTAATTCTTGGTAAATTTATTTGTTGATTGTAGGATTGATCTTTCACAAATAGTTTAGTTGAAATACCAGTTAGTGTGTGTATGACCTGTGGCTTATCGTCAAAATAGTAATCCAAATTCAACTCTTTTATAATATGAATTTTCTCATGATCCCCCATACCACAATAAAAGTTTTCTTCATTTACAGGGAACCCCTTCTCTTCTATCCATCGTTTTGTACGTGTACAATAACCTTGTGGACGAGATGTAATATAAAAGATTTCATGACCATCCCGATATAGTTGATTCAACAATTCTATTGCTCCATCAAAAGCTTGGCAGTTAGTAAAATATATTTCCTCTAATAAACTTGACCACATTTTACTTCCAGCCTCTTTATCTAAACCAAACGCTTCATGGATTTCGACAGTTTTCAGCTGGTTAAAAACTTCGATGCTTACATTTTGCTGAAGTTTTTGATTATATATATGAAAAGCATGCTCTCTTAAATTAATCAACGTATCATCAATATCAAAACCAAATCTCACAATGAACCTACTTTCTTATGAAAATCACTGATACTAATTACTTTTTTTCGGATAGGCGACAATCATTAAATCTTGTCCAACTTGATGATAGGATTCAAATTCAAGATTCGTCGCTAATTCCATGCTATCTATATCATCACCAAGGATAGGTGATTTTGAATGAGCACCCCCTATTATTTTGGGGGCAATGTATACATAATATTTATTAATTAGACCTCGTCTAAGGAAGGAGCCATTTACTGTTCCTCCACCTTCTACTAAAATATCTGTGATTCCTTCATTATATAAGGCTGATAACATTTCTTCTAAATTTAAACCATTCTCATCTTTTGTAACACTAATAACTAATACGCCCTTATTTTCTAGTTCTGCAACTTTATTTAGGTTTTCATTTTTTTCTGTAATAATAATTGTTTTAGCATCACTTGTTTTCAACACATTGGAATCTAAAGGAATACGCAACTGACTATCTAGTATAATTCTTATTGGATTTTTCCCTTTACCTTCAGACAAACGCGTTGTTAGTGTTGGATTATCAGCAAGAACTGTACCGATGCCAACTAAAATTGAATCTACTTCATTACGTAATTGATGTACATGCTGTCTTGCTTCCTCACTTGTAATCCATTTTGAGTGTCCTGTGTGTGTAGCGATTTTCCCATCAAGTGTCATTGCAAACTTTGAAATGACAAACGGTCGATTTGTAATCATATTATGAATAAAACGTTCGTTAAGCTTTATTGCCTCATCTTCAAGCAACCCAACCTCAACTTCAATACCAGCATCTTTTATCAATTGGATACCACGTCCCGCTACAGCTGGATTTGGATCCTTTGTTGCAACAACTACCCTCGCTACTTTCGATTTTACAACTAGATTTGCACATGGAGGTGTTTTTCCAAAATGGGAGCAAGGTTCTAATGTAACATATAGAGTAGCCCCTTTTGCATGTTCACCAGCCATATTAAATGCATGCACTTCTGCATGTGGTTCCCCCGCTTTTCGGTGTAAACCTGAGCCTACAATTACACCGTCTTTAACTAGGACAGCTCCAACAACAGGGTTTGGATTTGTTTTCCCTTTAGCTGAAGCTGCTAAATCTAATGCTAACTGCATATAATCTTTATCAGTTTTCACAAAATGCACCTACTATAAAGTCATTTTTGGGTCAGGAATATGCCCTGATTTAAGTATTTTTGTATTTAAATAATAACGATTTGTCTCTGTCATTCCGCCCCATAAAGGTATATGATCTTTAGCAATTAAGCCGTGGTTTTTTAACGCTTGTAGTTTTTTAGGATTATTTGTTATTAAAGTTACTGGCTTTTGTCTTAGTGATTCTAAAATTCGTAAAGCTTCCTCATAAGAACGAGTATCATCCTCGAACCCTAATGCTTCATTTGCCTCAACTGTATCAAAACCTTCTTCTTGCAATAAGTACGCAAGAGATTTCGAAAATAGACCAATTCCACGCCCTTCATGGTTAGCAAGGTAAAAAATCGCTCCATGCCCATGTTCTTTTATCATTTTCATAGATTGATGTAGTTGGTATCCGCAATCACAGCGCATACTTCCGAAAATATCTCCCGTATGACAAATACTATGCATACGTATTATTGCGTTTTCTGCATCTGCAAAATCACC
The DNA here is from genome assembly GCA_023168345.1 of Lysinibacillus sp. PLM2. Classification (NCBI taxonomy): domain Bacteria; kingdom Bacillati; phylum Bacillota; class Bacilli; order Caryophanales; family Bacillaceae; genus Lysinibacillus; species Lysinibacillus sp. PLM2. The sequence goes on from AP025689.1 coordinate 2,172,693, forward strand.
ATATACTAAAACCGATGACTGCTGCTGATCGGCTAAATTTGCATCAGCAATTACATCTAATACTTCTTCTTTTGTTAATTTTCCATCTATTTTTAACCATGTATACCACTTAAAAGTCGCTTCAAAATCACCCTGTTTCACTGGTAATTTTACTGGACCAACTAAGCATAGATTCTGATTTTCATTGAACGGTACGATGTTCATTTTATTTAAAAGAATTTCTTTTTTATTTATAAGTAAGTTATTCATTCCACACCCCAACCAATCTTAAATTAACATCTCAGTTACTTTTCGTAACTAAGTGTAGGTTAATAATTTTAACACGTCAAATCATAGTATTCAGAGTTTCACCATCCTATTTGGCGAAAATCCAATTCATACTTAGAATACTACCACATAGAGAAAAATACTGAAAATGACTTAACTCAATGAATATTTCATTACAAACATCAATTTAATTGAACGGTTAATAAGAGGTACATTATTTTTGTTCCTTTTCAAATAAAAATGAAGGTTCTGTTTTACAATTCATAACAGAACCTTCATTATTTTTTGAAAAAGCTTTGATTATTACATTCTCGCAAATCGATGATACACATCATTTAAAGTTTCACATCCCATTTGTTGCACTTTCTCTATATAAATACTCCATAGCTTTGCGGTCATTTTTGCATCACCTAACGCATGATGTCGATTTTCGATTGGAATATTATTATGACTACAAAGATTATCTAATGTCGCTTTCGTCATAATTTGTGGCTCTACAATTTTGTACAAAAAAGATGTGTCTACAATTCTCTGTTTAAATGGCGTACGTAATACTTTATTACTAAAATGTTGTAAAAAGCTTCTTTCATGATTTGCATGATGCGCCACCAATGTAGCGTTTTGTGTAAATTTGAAGAATTGCATTAATACTTCTAAAATTGGCGGTGCATCTTTTACTTGTTCCGTTGTAATACCTGTTAACGTTTGGATCCCTTTTGGAACCTCTTTATCATATTGAACGAGAGAATAAAATGTTTCATTTTCTATAATCACTTTACCAGACATTTTTGTTGCACCTAAAGAAAGAATACAATCACCCTTATCTGGGGAAAAACCCGTCGTTTCGATGTCAAATACAACGACATTTAACTTATTTAAATTGATATTCATAACATCTTCCTGATTCATCTCTTTTTGTAAATGTCTTAAATAAGCAATTTGTTGAGGATTTTGCGTTTCACCAATTCCACCTATTGATCTTCTTGATTGAATACCTCTTAACATTTGCATAAATGGTTCAAACGCCATAATAAACACCCTTTTGTTTAGTTTCGATTGAAAACTTATTATTCATTAGCCTATAAATTCATCGATATCACTTCATCATGAAGTCTCTTACCATCTTTTAATATTTGTTTTATTTCTTTACGCTGTTCTTTTGACAGATTCTTAATATTTAAATAATGTGTATCGTCATAAGTAGAAGTATTTAATCGTGACATACGAAATTTAATTAAATTAGAAAAATAGCCCTCACAATTTTTTAATAATGATGCATACTTTTCTTTTTTGACTAGCTTACCCATCCGATCGAGTGTGGACGTTTCATATATATTCTCTTTAATCGAAAGTAATCTTATAGAATTCACATAAGGTATAAACGCACTATATTTCAAATTAATACAGCCCTGGTATATTCCATGTGGTTCAACAATAATTTGGCCAAATGGACCAATTACATTTTTTGTGTGTTTCATATTTGCTGCAAATCGTTTAAGTATTTTGGGGGAATGTTGTTTAAAATCAAAAATAACTGATTTTAAATGATGGATATAATACGTATTTCCAAAAAGCACTCGTGCATCAAAGAATATTTGTAAATACCTTATGACTTCCCAACTTTCTTTTTCCATCCAATCCACCAATTGTGTTTCCCAATCTTTTAATGATTTGCACCAAATAGGATTGGAGCTCATAATATTCCCGTTACAGTAAGGATATCCTACGTAATCTAGACCAAAAGCTATTTCCTCACCAAGTTCTTTAAAATATAAATCATTCACTTCGTTAGAAATTTCATATACAATGCCATGATCTTGATCACTTATTAAACCCTGCTCTAACCGTCCTCCACTTCCTGTGATAAACCAAGAAAAGTTGCAGGGTGGTGATTCTATCTTCATTTTCCCTATTGCTACCTCTAACACATTTAACATCACTCGATCATGAAAATCGTTAAGAGAAACGTTTGTATCTATGTAAGAGGAAATATATTGATCCTTCCATTGCCTTATTGATTCATACGTTTCCATGAGACACTTCCTTTTTACGTTCGGAAACTTTACTTATTTGTTTCTACTACAATCCTACTTTTCTTTTAACTGGATAGATAGTTGTTTTACAACACTCACCTATCAAAAAACCTCTGTAACAAATATGAAACAGAGGTTTTTTATATAATATGTTCTAAGAAGTTTATTTATCTTCTGTCGTTGCAGCCGTTGTTAATTTTGCTTCTTGCTCCATATGTTCAGGATAACCGTAGCTACCGTGTTCGCTAATATCTAGACCCATAATTTCTTCTTCTTCTGATACACGAAGACCAATAGTCATATCTAATACTTTTAAGATAATGAAAGATACTACAAATGCATAAGCTCCAGAAGCAACAACACCTAATGCCTGAACACCTAATTGTTCAAAGCTGCCTCCATAGAATAATCCAGGAAGACCCCATTCGATGTCAACAGAAAGAGCTGGTACTGCGAATAAACCGTTTGATAAAGTACCCCAAACCCCCACAGTACCATGAACTGATAATGCAGCGATTGGATCATCAATTTTAAGTTTTTCAAATAGTTGCATTGAGAATACTACCATGATACCACCGATTGCACCGATAATTACTGCAGCCCATGGTTCAACGAAGCCACATGATGCTGTAATAGCAACTAAACCTGCAAGAGCACCATTTAATGTTGTTGGAACATCCGCTTTACCTGTTACTGCCCATACTGTAAACATTGCAGCAACTGCACCAGCACCAGCAGCTAATTGTGTGTTTAGGATAACAAATCCTAGGAAGCCATCTGCTACACCAAATGTTGATGCACCGTTAAATCCAAACCAACCTACCCAAAGGATTAATACACCAAGTGCAGTGAATACTTGGTTATGTCCTAATAGATTGTTAGAAGAACCGTCTTTATTATATTTCCCAATACGAGGTTTTAAAATCATTGTTGCAGCCAATGCAGCCATGGCACCTGTTAAGTGTACGACTGTTGAACCAGCAAAGTCCTGTTTACCATGTTCAGCTAACCATCCGCCACCCCAAATCCAGTGAGCAACAACTGGGTAAATAAATGCCGAGAATAAAATTGCAAAGATTACGTAAACTGATAATTTCGCACGCTCAGCAAAACCACCAAATGCGATTGTTAATGATACTAAAGCAAACATTACTTGGAAAGAGAAATCCACAGCTGGCGTTAAACCACCATCAGCAGCAGAAAAGTCTCCATAAAAGAAGCTTGATAACCCAATAAATGGATTTCCTTCACCGTAAATAAATCCGTATCCAACTGCCCAGAATACTAACGTTCCGATACCAGCTGTAAAAATTGTTTTACCGGCAATATGACCGGCGTTTTTCATTCGAGTGGAACCTGCTTCTAATAATATGAATCCGCCTAACATGAAAAATACTAAAATTGCACCTAAAGCTACCCACAGGTTATCCATTAAAACAACAACTGCATCCAAATCCATAAAACATTCCCCTTTCTTTATTGAAAAGCAACATGTTACGTTATATTATTCATTCATGTAATAAAATATAACATGTATTTTATAGCTTTATTTTAACTTATCTATAACCATTGTCAATATTGTTTTGAATATCAATTTTCGATAAGTTTTATCTAATGTCAGAATTTATTACACGGAGGCTTATGTGAATTATTGTTACATCAATCTTTAAACCGCTTACAATTTTTTCATACTTTTTACGATTTTAATAATTCCTATATGCCCCCACTAAATAAATTTTCATTTATTTCAAAAAATAAATGCTTTTAATTGTTTACGAGAGGTTGTCGCTAATTGATTTTTTGTATTTCTTTTTTACTACACAGCTTACATGATTCAGCAATAAAAAAATTCTCAAAAGTTGATTAAACCTTTGAGAATTTTTTCGTATTAATTTAAATGGATATCGGTGAGATAGCTAGGGAAGATATATATTCCATCAATTAAATCTATATCGTAGTGTTTTTGCCTAAATTTTGAATGATATACGTATTCCATTAGTATAATTTCTTCGTCAGTTACTTCACATAGTACACCAGAGATTGATAATCCATTTTTAAAAGCAACACCTATCGGCTGGCCAACCAAGGACTTTATTCGATCATTCATGATATTAGCCCCCTTATATTCTAGAGTATGACTATGAACACAAAAGAGCTGTGCGATTGCCTTTCTACTTATTATATAAAAATTATATAAAAAAACTCCGTTCACTTTTCGAACGGAGTAATGTAATCATCTTTTTCTATTCCCTCTCATTAACTTTTCAAATCGTTCCATCATTGGATCTTTTCTCGGAGTGAAATGAAATGGATTCTTCTCCATCCCAAACTCCTCATTTTGGTTTGCTTTAGTAAAAACGCTTAACTTGTCTCCAGCAGTTGCTGTTGGATCATTTATAATGCTTTCTTCTTTACCATCAAAATGAGGGGTTGCCTCTACATGTTGGTTGTCTGTATCTCTTGGCATATTTTCATCTCCTTTGATTTTTAATATGACAAAGGCAGATAAGAATTATGCATAATTTTTTTATAAATGTTACTTTTTCTATCATAATGCAAATTTTATCCAGAAATGAATGATGAAGTTTTAAATTTATAAAATTCTTAACAAAGTCCAAACTAAATTTAGTTTTTTATAATAAATGCTTTGACATGAGAAAAAAAATACGTTAAATTACGTAAGGGCGAACAATAATAGCCTAATTTTTAAAAAATATTCGTTTTTTGAGGTGTATATGATGGATAATGTATTTGATTACGAAGATATTCAACTAATTCCTAATAAATGTATCGTAAATAGCCGTTCTGAATGTGATACTTCTGTAATGTTTGGTGGATTTAAATTTAAACTTCCTGTTGTGCCAGCAAATATGCAAACAATTATTGATGAAAAAATTGCTGTTATGTTAGCTGAAAATGGTTACTTCTATATTATGCACCGTTTCAATCCAGAGACTCGCGCAGATTTTATTAAGGATATGCATGCACGTAAGTTAATCGCTTCTATTAGTGTAGGAGTTAAAGAAGAAGAATATAAATTTATAGAACAATTAGCAATCGAAGATTTAGTTCCTGAATTTATTACGATTGATATCGCACATGGTCATTCTAATGCTGTGATAAACATGATTAAACATATTAAAAATCATTTACCACAAAGCTTTGTTATCGCAGGTAATGTCGGTACTCCAGAAGCTGTAAGAGAATTAGAAAACGCTGGTGCCGATGCAACAAAGGTTGGTATCGGACCTGGTAAAGTTTGTATTACAAAAATCAAAACAGGTTTTGGAACTGGTGGTTGGCAATTAGCAGCACTTCGTTGGTGTGCAAAAGCTGCAACGAAACCTATTATTGCAGACGGTGGAATTCGTACTCACGGTGACATCGCTAAATCCGTTCGTTTTGGTGCATCTATGGTAATGATTGGTTCTTTATTTGCTGGACATGAAGAATCACCAGGCCAAACGATTACAAAAGATGGAAAAATGTTCAAAGAATACTTTGGATCTGCATCTGAATTCCAAAAAGGTGAAAAGAAAAACGTTGAAGGTAAAAAAATGTACGTGGAGCATAAAGGATCTTTAAAAGATACTTTAGTAGAAATGGAACAGGATTTGCAATCATCAATCTCTTATGCCGGTGGGAATAAATTAGAAGCTATCCGCACTGTAGATTATGTTGTCGTAAAAAATTCTATCTTCAATGGTGATAAAGTATACTAAACCGACTTTTACTAACTAATCATTAATGCAAATAAAAGAAACGAATAGATTTATTTATATAAATCTACTCGTTTCTTTTCATTTCTTCATAAAATGAACATCTATTTATAAGTAATGTCCTCATGTTTATAACACCTATGCTTTTCTAAATCTACGTAAGAACGATTGAAGACGTTCGTTGTTAGAATGACCTAACACTTCTGAAGCTGTCCCCTGTTCTGCTATAACCCCTTGATCTAAAAATAGTACTCTATCTGCCACATTTAAAGCAAAGTCCATCTCGTGTGTGACAAGTACCATTGCCATATCCTCATTGCGGGCAATATCACGAATTACTTCTAAAACTTCTCCAACTAGTTCTGGGTCTAATGCGGAAGTAACTTCATCAAACAACATGATTTTAGGTCGCATAACTAGTGCCCTCGCCATTGCAACTCTCTGCTTTTGACCACCTGATAACTGAGAAGGATAATTATTTAGTTTATCCCCTAATCCTACTCTTTCAAGCATCTGGATAGATCTTTCTCGTACTTCCTCCTGCTTTTCATTTTTCACATGAATTGGTGCTGCCATACAATTATCTAAAATTGTCATGTGGGGAAATAAATTAAAATGCTGAAATACCATTCCAATATCCCCCCGAACCTCCCTTAAATGTTGTTCATTTGCTCGGACGAGTTCACCTTTCTTTTCCATCTTCCATAGGTTTTTATCTCCAACAAATATATCGCCAGAAGTAGGCTCTTCTAGGGTCATTAACATTCGAATAATAGTAGTTTTTCCTGATCCACTTGGACCAATAACTGCTATTTTTTCTCCAGAGTGGATATCAAGATTAATTCCTTTTAAAACATGTACATCTCCAAAGGATTTTGTTACATCCCGATATTTTACAATAGCATCACTGTTTTTCTTTTCTTCTTTCGTTTTCAAAGTTAATGTCTCAGCCAATAGAAATTCCCCCTTCTAAATGGATACTTTTAAGTTTTTCTTTCTCGCTTTTTTTAATAATGCATTTTTATCAAATCTTGTATTCATCTTTACTTCAAGCTTTTTAATAAGTATTGAGGATGGATAACTAAGTATTAAGAAAATAATCCCCACAATTGTTAATGGTTCTAGATAAGCAAAATTCAAAGCTCCATAGGAATTAGCCATGTATAAAATTCCACCGACGCTGATTGTCGATGCGATCGGAACTTCTTTAAACATAATAATGAAATAATTTCCTAACATCGGTATAGTTGGAGGAATTGCTTGTGGTAATATAATTTTTTTCCATTTATCTAATGTAGAAAAATTCAACGCAACTGAAGCTTCCCACTGTCCTTTATCAACGCTTTCGATACCTGCACGATAAATTTCGCCAATATACGTACTATAATGGATTCCAATACCTAATACCGCGCAAGTAAATGGTTCCAATGTCACACCTACAACAGGCAATACAGGTAATGCATAAAAGATAAAGAATAACTGAACTAAAAGAGGGGTTGATCTGATAAATTCCATAAACCAAGTAACAATCCAAATGAAGAATTTACTTGGTACACTTCGAAGAATAACCCACACAAATCCAAATATTAAAGCAAATGCAAAGCACGCAAATGTTAAACCTACTGTTATACCTAGACCTTTTAATACAATTGGTAATGCTTCAAAAAAGGTTTCCCATTTCCAATTATTCATCAGCTTGCCACCCCTCTCTTAGCAATGCTTTCTCCTTTTCTAGTTAACCAAATTAACGGAAGTGCAAGAACGAAATACATGATTAATACCGCAACATAAATAAGCGGTGCTTGGGATAAGTTTGTACTTCTCATAATATCTCCGTAGTATAAAATGTCTCTCATACCAATTAAAGATACAAGGGACGTCGCTTTCATCATCTGAATCGTATAATTACCAAACTCTGGTAACATCATCCGAACTGCTTGCGGTAATATAATGTACCGCATTCTTTGAAATGAGGACATGTTTAAGGCAATACCAGCTTCTGTTTGTCCTTTGTCCACAGCTAAAACGGAGCTTCTTACAACCTCTGACAAATAGGCACCATAGTTTAGTCCGATAGCAATGACACCTGTCCACCAATTTGACCCTAATTGTATTCCGAATAACATTGGTATAGCGTAATATAGCCAGAATAGCTGAACAATTAGTGATGTACCTCGGAAAACTTCAACATATACACCCGTAATACCGCTTATTAATTTATTTTTTGATAGTTTAGACAATCCTGCTATAAAAGCCATAAAATATGCAATTAATGCAGAAACGACTAATACCGAAACGGTTATACCAAAACCTCTCATGAGCTGAGGAAATATGTCAATTAGTGTGCTAATATTAGATCATTCCCTTCTCTCTCATCAATTAATATCTTATGAAAAAATAGGGACAGCTTATAATGAAAGAAGCTTGTCCCTATTAATCTAGCAATCCATCATTTAAGAAATAGTAGAATTAACCCTGACCTGCGCAAACTTGTTCAGTTGTTATTTCTCCCACTTCTACCATATTACTTATTTCACTAAAACCGTTTGCTTCTAGTAGTTCTGCAATTGTTCCATTCTCTTTCAGCTCTTGTAGTTTTTCATTATATGCATCACGTAATTCTTGATCTTCAAGATTAAATGCAGCAGCACCATAGCTTGGTACGCCTTCAACATCTGGTTGTTCAAATGTTTCAACAAACTCTAACGCATCCGTTCCCGCAGAAACTAACGCCATTTTTACAGTCATTTCAGTTCCTGTTGTAGCATGAGCACGTCCTGCTTGAACAGCAGAGAATGTAGCAGGGATATCCGGAGCTGTAATAATTTGATCAGGACTTACACCTTCCTCTTGTAAAAAGCCAATTTCCGTTGTCCCTTCCATTACAACTACTTTTAATTCCGGATTTGCAGCGATATCTTTATAACTTTGGATATTATGCGGGTTTCCTGTTTGAACGATTAAACCTTCACCGTATTTCATTTCTGGCTCACTAAATAACACTCTCTCACAGCGATCAGGGTTGATGGCCATACCAGCAGTGATAACATCGAATTGTCCTGCTTGCACACCTGGAATTAATTGACCAAAATCAGCTAATTGTGCTTCTACATTTTCAATGCCTAGCTCTTTAAAAACAGCTTTTGCAATGTCAACATTAGCCCCCTTTAATTCACCATTTTCTTCATATGCATATGGGACCTCATTGGCAAAACCAATTTTGACTGTTCCAGCTTCCTGTAGTTTCTCTAATTTTGATGGTTCACTTGCTGTTGTAGTTTCAGAAGAAGCATTTTCCTCTGCTGGTTCACTAGATTCACCAGTTCCTCCACAGGCAGCTAATACAAGGATGACTAATGTAGTTAATAGCATTAATACGTGTTTTTTCATAAAAACCCTCCTCCATATAAAATTCTATTTAAAATGTCATTAAATAGCGGTTAGTTGGTTTTACCTATTTTAAAGCAAACTACTTTCAGCTCAGTCATTTCTTCTATTGAAAAGGAAACGCCTTCTCTACCTATTCCTGACCCTTTAATGCCCCCAAATGGCATCGAATCGATTCTAAAATCACTACTATCGTTTACCATTACACCTGAGTATTCCATTTCTTTAATAGCTTTAAATGCTAAATCTATGTTTTTCGTAAATATCCCTGCATGTAAGCCAAATTCAACATTGTTAGACTTTTCAATTGCTTCATTTAAATCTTCAACTCTATCTAAAATGACTACGGGTCCAAATATTTCTTCTTTTGAAATTTTATTTTCATGATCGACGTTTGTCAGTATCGTCGGATAATAGTAAGCGCCTTTTCTTTGGCCTCCACAAAGGCAAATTGCACCTTCTTTAATCGCTTCATCCACTAGTTTTTCTACTCGGATTGCTTCTTTTTCTGTTATAAGGGGTCCCATATCTGTTAGCTCATTCATTTTATCGCCAACCTTATACTGTTTCGTACGATAAACGATCGCATTTTCAAACTCTTCATATATGTCGTTTTCAATATAAACCCGTTGAACTCCTAAGCAATTTTGTCCAGCAGCCCAAAATGCCCCTGAAACAATGGAATCGACTGCTTCTTTCAAATCAGCATCTTGTAATACAATACAAGGAGAATTTGATCCAAGCTCCATACTTAGCTTTTTCACTCCAGCCTTTGAAGCAATGTCATTTCCTGCCTTATTTCCACCAGTAAAAGAAATCATTCTGACAGATGGACTTGTCACAAGTACATCTCCAATCTCACTTGAATAGCCAGTTAATACTGAAAGAATTTTTTTTGGTAGACCCGCATGCTCAAAGGCTTCTGCTAATAAAAGTGCACTTAATGGTGTGACGGTAGCAGGCTTTATGATAATAGCATTCCCGGCAGCTATAGCAGGACCTAGCTTATGAGCCACTAAATTAAGAGGATCATTAAAAGGTGTAATTGCAACGATTAAACCAACTGGTAATCGTTCAAAATAGCCGACTCTTGTTTCATTACCTTCCATTTGGTCAAATGGAATCGTTTCTCCTTTAATACGCCTTGCCTCTTCTGCACTTAATCGAATGGTTTGAATACATCTTTTCACTTCTTTTTGAGCTTCTCGAATCGTTTTACTACTTTCTAATGCAATCGTTTCAGCAAATACATTTTTTCGATCTTCAATCCAGTTTGCAGCATTATTTAAAATCGTCATCCGTTCGTAAGTTGAGAGATTACTAGCAATTTTTGCGCCAATAACGCCTTCTTCAATTGCAATTAAGGCATCATCTTTGCTCGCAGCGGGAACCTTTGCGATAATCTCACCGTTCTGTGGATTTTCAACTTCAATCATACTTTCCCGCCATACCCACTCACCAGCTAACAACATCTTTTTACTTAGGAGTGTTTGTTCCATTAACTCTCTCCTTTCTTACAATTAAAGTTGTCTTCGATGAATATTAATTAAATCAATCAAAATCGAAAATCCTGTTTCAGATTTACCTGCACCTGCTCCGATTAACGTAACTGTGCCTAATAAATCGCAATGATAAGAAATAGCGTTTGTAGCTCCGTTAATACTTGCTAAAGGATGGTTTAAATCAATCATTTCTGGTTTTACAGAAGCAGAAATTCCATCCGATGTTTTCATTAACCGAGCAATTAGCTTCCATCTTTTTCCTTCATTTTTTGCTTGCTCAATGTCCCTATCTGTTAAATGAGAGATTCCTACTCTCTCGACCGCGTCCATTTTTATTGGATGATTTAGTAGAACATTTGAAAGAATAACAATTTTATATAGAGCATCATAACCTTCGACATCATTTGTTGGATTAGCTTCAGCGTAGCCATATTGTTGTGCTTCTTTTAACGCTTCTTCATATGAAAGACCTTCTTCCATACGTGTCAACATATAATTAGTCGTACCATTGAATATCCCTTGAATCTCGGTTATATTATTGCCTGCTAATGATGTTGTTGCCATTCTTAAAGCAGGTGTTCCACTCATTACAGAGCCTTCATAGCCCCAACGCACATTATTTTGTTTCGCAAGAGACTTTAGTTCTTGAAATGCCAATGCAACTGGGCCTTTGTTACTCATAATGACATTTTTCCCATGATTAAAGGCGTGTTTACAATGATCAATTGCTGGTTGACCTGTTTGAACATCAGTAAATGTTACTTCAACAATCGTTTCTGCATTTGTATTTGCAATGGTTTCAAAACTATCTAACCCTCTAATAAGCCCCGGTTGATCAGGATATGCATCAAATGAACCTGTTTCTCTAATGACTTTCAATAAATCTTCAATAGAAAGTCCTTCCGGATGATAGACGGAGCCTTTCATTAGATCACTTACTGCTACGATGGAAATTTTTAAACCATACTCATCTTCTAATTGTTGATTTTTGTTTAATACAATTTCCGCAAAACCTTGGCCAACGACTCCAAAGCCTAATAATGCCACTCGGTGTTCCAAAATATACTCCTCCAATCATGAAGCGAATAAGTTTTCTGTTCTAAATTGTTTCTCTGGTAACTTGGCATTCCCTAATAGATAATTTAATAATGTTTGCGTTAAAATTGCCGTGCCAATAGGTAAACACCGTTCATCAATATCAAATATTGGTGTATGTAAATCACGTTTAACTCCATCTGCATAGGCACATCCTAGGAAGATCATCGATCCAGGGACTTCATAGGTCATATGAGAAAAATCTTCCCCACCTAAACCAAAAGGAATTTCTTCAATTTTCATCAATGGATACAATGCTTGAGTTGTATTTTTCAGCACGGCATTTACCTCAGGATGATTATATAAAGCGGGTTCACCTTGAGTGATTTTCAAATCATATGTCCCTCCAAATGCTTCAACAATTGAAAATGCCTTATCTAATTTTTGTTCTAAACTACTTCGAACAGTCGGTGTATAGCTTCTCATTGTTCCTTGTAAAAACACTTCAGTAGGTATGATATTACTAGCTGAGCCACCCTTTACTGCACCAACACTAATGACTGCAGCATCCAATGGTGAAATATTTCGAGCAACGATCCCATGCAGAGCTTGCAATACAGGACCTAACATCCATATTGGGTCTGTTCCTAAATGTGGGTAGGCGCCATGACCTCCTGAGCCATGAATGGTTGCTTGGAAGACATCCACATTTGCCATACTATATCCATCATGGATGAAAACTGTTCCAACCTCGCGCTCTGGATTCATATGAAGAGCTATAATTACATCAATATCTTTTAGTGCACCCGCTTCTATCAGATATGGTGAACCCGTTTTGCCATTTCTATCTGTATTTTCCTCTGCAGGTTGAAAGATAAATTTCACAGTGCCTTGAATATTGGTATTAACAAATAGCTCACCCATTAGAGTTGCTACAGCTAATCCAATCGAGGTATGAGCGTCATGCCCACAAGCATGCATGACGCCATTATTTTTTGAACGAAAGGAATGGGTTGTTTCCTCGAGGATAGGCAGTGCATCCATATCAGCTCGGATGGCTACAGTTGGGCCAATTCCTCGTGTTAATGTTCCGATTACCGCTGTCTCTACACCGACACCTTTCTCGACCTTCATACCTTCAATTTTTGATAATTGCTCATAAACAAATTTAGAAGTCTTAAATTCTTCAAAACTTAGTTCTGGATTTTCATGAAGATGTCTTCTCCATAAAACCAATTGTTCAGACAATTGATTGACTCGTGAAAGTAAGTCTATATCCATCTTCTCACCTTCTTATTCGCCGACTGGTACTGCACTATCTTTTAAAATCGCAAATGCTTGTTCTAGGTCTTGGATAAGATCCTCAGTATCTTCAATACCTGCTGAAAGTCGAATTAATCCTTCAGGAATCCCCATAGCAGCTCTTTCTTCAGGTGTACTTTCTACATGGCTCGTTGTTCTAGCAGGACCATAAGTTGTTTCAACTGCCCCTAAGTTCGCCGCACGATTTGCATATTTCAATTGTGGCAATAAAATTTTTACAGCATCCATGCCACCCTTTAAAGAGAAACTTAACATACCACCAAAGCCCCTCATTTGTTTTTTAGCAATATCATGGTTCACATGGGACTCTAAACCTGGATAATAAACCCCATCCACTAATTCCTGTTGCTCTAAAAACTTTGCAATGGCTAGTGCATTTTTTTCTTGTTGTCTAACACGTAACTTTAAAGTTTTCATCCCTCTTAATAAAAGGTAAGCTGCCCAAGGATCAAGCGTTGCACCGTTAATTTCTCTATAGTGATAAATTTGTTCAACTAACTCCTTGGATCCACATACAACACCGCCTAAAGCATCGGCATGGCCACCAAGAAATTTCGTAGCACTGTGTAAAACAAGGTCTGCACCTAATGCTAATGGATTTTGGTTGATAGGCGTTGCAAATGTATTATCAACAACGACAAGTGCTCCAACTTCCTTCCCTTTTTTCGCCATCAATTCAATATCAGTAATTTTTACCGTAGGATTTGTAGGAGTTTCTAAGTATAGAATCTTACAACCTTTTTCAATTTCTTTCGCAATCGCTTCATGATTTCCAGTTTCACATAGCGCTACTTCAATACCCATTTTTGGTAGAAATTCAATGAAGATTTTATTCGTTCCACCGTAAGTATCTTTGATTGAAACGATTCTATCTCCAGGCTTTAAAAATGTGTAGAGTGTATTGCTGATGGCAGCCATTCCAGTTGAAAAACTTGTTGCCGCTTCAGCTCCTTCAAGTATCTTTACTTTATTCTCAAAAGCTTGTACTGTTGGGTTTGTATTTCTGCCATAAATATGTCCTTGCTTTTTACCAGTCGCTACGTCATACCATTCGTCCATATCGTCGTAGGAATAAGCAACACTTACAATGACAGGTACTTGTGATGCACCGTGTACTAGCACTTCCTTTTCTCCTGCCCAAACCGCTTGTGTACCTACATTAACTTTTTCTTCTTTCATGTCTATACCTCCACTTTACTTGAAGTTATTTGTTTATTAATTGATTGTAAGCAAACCTTGCAATCACCGTATCTTGAACACCTGTGCCCGTTAAGTCACACACTGTTATTTGCCTTTCATCTAACCGCCCTGTTTTTGTGTCGGAGATTATATCACCAATTTCCACTATCTTTTCGTCATGTTGCTTAATGATTTGTCTTTCAAGCGCATGATGCAATTCACCTAATCTAAAACATTGTGATTTAACATCACATGCAATGACGTCTACTTTCTTAAAGATTTGTGGTTCTAACTCCTGTTTATGCTCCGCATCTGATCCCATAGCTGTAATATGTAAGCCTGGGTGCAGCCAATCTGCTTTTATTAAGGGGGTTATAGAAGGGGTTGTTGTAATAACAATTTCGCTTTCCTTCACTAAACCTTCCACATTTTTCGCGATTACTACCTTTATCCCTAATGTTGATTCCATTTCAAGAGCGTATTTTTTTGCGGATTCTTCATTTCTCCCGTAAACAGTTAACTGTTTAAAATCTCTTACATGGGATAAAGCTTCAATTTGGTAACGAGCCTGTGTTCCTGTACCAATTACTCCAACTCGTTCGACCTTTGATTTTGCTAGATATTTGGAAGCAATTGCACCGGCAGCTGCCGTTCTAACATCTGTTAAATAGCCGTTATCTAGCAAAATACTTTCTGTTACTCCTGTCTTTGTTTGAAATAAAATCATCATACCGCTTAAGCTAGGTAATCCTATTAATGAATTATTAAAGAAACCGGATGATATTTTTATTGCAAAAGTATCTAAACCTTTTATATAGGCTGTTTTAACATCAATTTCGCCATTATGTTCAGGGATGTCGATTCTCATGATCGGCGGCAGTGTTACATTACCTTTTGCGAGTGCGGTAAACCCTTCTTCTACTATTTCAATAGCTGTTGGATTTACTTTTACAAGTTCTCTTATTTCATTTTCATGAAATATTTTCATAGTATTTCACCGCTTTAATAGATTTTTGTAGAATTTTTAACAAATAGTTGTCTTGGGAAATTTGCGAATACTTCAATTCCCGTTTCCGTTACTCGGAAGGATTCACTTAGTTCTACTCCATATTCATCTAGCCAAATACCAGGGATACAATGGAATGTCATATTTGGTTGTAAAATTGTTTTATCTCCAGGACGTAAGCTTGCAGTATGTTCGCCCCAATCTGGAGGGTAGTTTAAGCCCATTGAATAACCAATACGAGATTCCTTCTCGAAACCACTCTTTGAAATACTTTTTCTCCATACAGCTTCTACTTCTTCACAAGTAATCCCCGGTTTAACAGCGCTCAATGTTTCGTTAAGACCTTCAATCACCACGTCTGCTAAATATTTAATTTTTGGATCTGGTTCTCCGATAAATACTGTTCGAGATAATGGAGAATGATAGCGATGATAGCACCCTGCCAATTCTAAAATGACTGGTATACCCGATTTATATTTTTCGTCTGTCCATGTTAAATGAGGTGTTGATGTTCTTTCACCAGATGGTAGTAGAGGCATAATTGCAGGATAGTCACCACCAAATTCAACCGTCCCGCTAATTTGTGCATGCATAATTTTTGCCACAACGTCACATTCTCTTACACCTTCTTCGATTGCATCAATGCCAGTTTGCATTGCATTTTCTACGATTCTTGCAGCTTTTCTTATATACTCAATTTCTTTATCAGATTTAATAATTCGAACATAATTTACAAGTGAAGTAGCATCTACAAAGGTGCTTTGTGGCAATCCAAGCTGTAACTGAGTAAAACATTTTGCGGTAAAATAGTAAGTATCCATTTCTAAACCAACTGTTCCATTTGTTTGTCCTAATTCTTTTAAGATGTCGCAAACAAAATCCATTGGGTGCCTTTCAGTTGATTGAACATAAATATCTGGGTATGGGATAATATGATTTTCCCCTAGATAAGTCGTTACCTTAGCGCCATTTGCATCTTGGTTACGACCAATCCAAAATGGTTCTTCTTCATCTAGAAGTACGATTAAACATTGATGAACGTAAAAAGACCATCCATCATAACCAGTTAAATAATTCATATTCGCAGGGTCTGTGACAAGTAATATATCAAGTCCTTTTTCTTGCATTTTTTCTTTCGTTTTTCTCAATCGTTCTTTATACTCAGATAACTCAAAAATCTCCATATACTTACCTCCCTTGTTATGAATAATCACTAACAATTGTTATGATTAGTTACAAAGTATTATATTGTCTGGTAAGTACTCTAAACAATCTGTCAAATTGTATGAAATTATTAGACAATTTTAAAAATTGATAAATGTTATAATCAAATCTTAAAATATTCTAAATATTGAATAGAATTTGTGTTAGAATAAATTACACAATTCAAGTTTGAAAGGAGCAAATACGAAGTGATTCAAATTCCAAGTATCCAACATGTTCATAATCAAACCATTACTTTACAAGATGTATGGAAAGCAAAATGTACAATTTCAGCTATCATTCACAAAACTCCTCTTATCTTTTCAAAAGCTCTTTCAGATAATACTGGAGCGGAAATTTATTTAAAATATGAACATGTTCATGAGAGCGGAGCATTTAAAATGCGAGGGGCCGTAAATGCCATTTATCAATTAACAGCTGAGCAAAAGAAACGTGGAGTCACTACCTTCTCAACAGGAAATCATGGGTTTGCTGTAGCACTTGCTACAAAAAAACTAGGTATTCGTTCGGTCATCTGTGTGTCAAAACATGTCCCACTGGCGAAAATTGAAAAAATCAAAAGCTTAGGGGCAGAATTAGAAATCTATGGCGATGGACAAGATGATGCTGAACAACGTTGCTATGAATTACAAAAGGAGCAAGGTCTCACACTTATTCCACCGTTTGATCACCCGTCGGTTATTTCTGGTCAAGGTACAATTGCGTTAGAAATATTAGAAGACTTACCTTCAGTACACAGTGTTATTGGAGGACTTTCAGGTGGAGGACTTCTTTCAGGAGTGGGTTTAGTTATGAAAAATACGAACCCATCTATCCAAGTGTTTGGTGTTAGCATGGAAAAAGGCGCTGCAATGTACGAAAGCCTTAAAGCAGGAAAACCCGTAGTTGTTTCCGAACATGAAACACTAGCTGATAGTTTACTAGGAGGAATTGGTGACGAAAACAAATACACTTTCAGTATGGTAAATGAATATGTTGATCAATCGTTATTAGTAAACGAGGAAACGATTAAAAAAGGTATGGCTTATTTATATAAAGAACATAAAATTGTCGTAGAAGGCGCTGCTGCAGTGGGAATTGGAGCAATCATCGATAACATTATTTCATTAGAAGAAAATACGAAAAATGTAGTGATTATAAGTGGAAATAATGTCGATCTTACTTCTCACCTAAACGCGATTAAAGCGTATATGTAAATATAGATAATTTATTAGAGATTCTTCTACTTAAGGGGTGATTCAACATGCAATTTACTGTTAAAAATGTGCTAGCAATTCCATTATTGAAATCTGCTAAACTTCTATCAGGTGAAAAGATTATTAGTTCTCAAATTATTAAATCAGTATCTGTAATGGAAATCCCTGTCGAAAACTTCGTAGGAAAAAATGAATTCGTTTTAACTACTGCTATTGGGTGTGGAAATAATACAGAGCTATTTCTCTCGTATGTAAGAGAGGTTTTCGAATCTGGTGCTGCCGCAATGGGAATTGCTGTAGGAAGACATGTTCCATATGTCCCCGAAGAAATCATTGATTTTTGTAATAATCACGATTTTCCTCTTATTGAACTTCCATGGGAATTACGATTTTCAGAAATTTTAAAGACCGTATTGGAGCAAATTAATAGATGGGAACAAACTTCCCATTTAAAGGCCGACTCCATTCAACGTGAGTTACTAAAGCTGTTTTTAGATCACGAATCCGTTGACTATGTTCTTAAATATTTATCAAAAGACTTTCAAATGGGCGTTGAATTAAAACGAAAACGTGATTTTACAGAACCGAATCTATTAGAAGCGATAGATTTAGATACAGAAGAACCCACTATTATTCGTCATGTAAATGGTTCCTTTACACAGGTTGTTCCTATTAAATTATTAGGGAAAGATACTTACTTCTTATTATTGAAATCAAAAAAACTAAATGCACAACCTATTCCTTGGCTCGTTTTAAATCAAGTGGTGACGATACTAACTTTATGGATTCAAAAAGAGATTACACTAGCTGATAATAAACAAAAGGAAATGGATGATTATTTAAAGGATTTAACAAATGGCAATTGGATAAATAAGGAAAAATTCATTGATGAAGGAAAAAAACTGGGGTTTGTCGTTGATGTACCTTATGTATGCATTGTTGGTCAACCTGAGAAATTAGATGAATATTACTCCTCCCAGAAAAAGAAAAATTCAGCGGTCGAAAAGGAATTTAAACATGATTTTACTATGATAATTAACGAATTAAAAAATAAAGTGAATAAACAAATCATTCTAACATTTCATCGTGAAGTCATTGTGATATTTTTAGAATGTAGTTTAGAAAAAGTAAACCATGAAGTAAATGACTTTTTAGATTTATTAAATAGTTATGTTGAAGAAATGAAGATTCCAGTTATCTCTTGGGGGATTGGTGAAAATCATGCAGGAGTTATGACATTTCACTATAGTTATAAAAATGCACGAACAGCACTTGAAGTTGGTAGAAGTCATAAAGGTACAGGTTCAAGAAGCACATTTGCAAGTACAGGCATTTATCAGTTGCTCATTTCCTTACAAAATAACACATTTTCAACAGAGTTAATGCATTCAACTATCGGTTCCATTGCTTCCTATGATAAAAACAATGGACTCGATCTTTTAAGAACATTATCTTCTTATATTTATCACCAAGGGAATGTAAGCCAAACTGCCAGAGCTTTATCACTTCATCGGCAATCTCTTTTATATCGATTAAGAAAAATAGAGACATTAACAAATCGCTCTTTAAGTGATCCAGATGATATCTTCCTATTACAATTTTGTTTAAAGCTTTGGGAAGTTAGATTTGAAAATAGTGAGCCCTATATCATTGCTAAATAATAAAAGTGTGGTCGATCTAACCGGCAAAGTAACAGTTAAAAGTACATTCCACCACGAACTACCCCGTAAAATTTAGATTAGTGGCTAACTCTTACGGGGCAGTTCACAACACCATTACGTTTATTTAAAATTGTTGTTAACTTCCCCTACCTGTACTGGAAGATAGGCAGACTGGTCGAATCGATAGATAAATACTTTTGCGTTAATATTTTCGCCTTTGTCATCAAAAGTTACAGTTGTTAATACCCCTTTAAAATCTTTTATAGCACGTACTGCTGCAACAACCTCTGCTTTTGATGGAAGTTTCCCATCATTTGTTTTAATGGCATCTTCCAAACCTCGTAAAAGCACACCCATGGAATCGTAACCGTAAATAGAGAAGTAACCTGGTTCTTTAGCGAATTTCGTTTTATATTCTTCTTCGAATTTTTTTCCTGCTTCTGTCGCATTACTATCTCCAGCAATGGAAGTAAAATAAGTGTTTATAACAGCTTCACCAGCAATTTCTACTAATGTCGATGAGTTTAAACCATCTCCACCTATAAATGGTATATCGATGCCATTATCTCGAGCTTGTTTGACCAATATTCCACCTTCAGAATAAAGTCCTCCAAAATATACTAAATCAGGTTTTACTGATATTATTTTACTAATCACATCGTTGAAATCCTTATCCCCAACTGTAATTGAGCCTTCTCCAACAATTTCAACCCCTAGTTCTTTCGCAGCTTGAACAAATGCCTCGGTCAATCCTAAACCATATGAAGTTTTATCATGAATCACAAAGATTTCCGTTGCACCTAACTCATTCACAGCAAATTGTGCACCAGCTGGTCCTTGGAAGTTCTCATTTGCAACAATTCGGTTCACTGTTTTGAAACCCCGGTTAGTTATTTCATTAGCCGTGTTTGCAGGAGACACCATCACTATATTATATTTTTCGTAAACCTCTGATGCTGGAATGGCAACAGCAGAGTTATAGTGACCAATCACTCCAAAAATCGATTTATCAGCACCTATTAAGTTTGCATTGGAAACAGCTGTTTTTGGATCCCCTTGATCATCGTAAGGTACAAGCTGTAACGTGAAACCTAATTCCTCAAATTTAGCCTGTTCCTCTTCTAATTTCATTTGTGCACCTAACTTAATAGCTTCTCCAATATTGGCTGAACCACCAGATAACGGTGATTGTGTTGCAATTTTAATAATCGTTTTGGTATCTGCAGCCTCGGTTTTATCACTTGTTTGTGGATTTTTAATTGAAGGTGTCTCTGATGAACAAGCAAACATTATAACAACAACTAACAAACTTGTAAAAAGTACACCTATTAATCTTTTGAAATCCATTTTATACTCCCCTTTAAATTACCTTCCTTATTGAGCGTTTTTTCTCTTCCTAGTTTGAGGTATTTAATTAGGATCGATTTCTATCATTCTTTTGTGATTCTTATATTTATCACTTCGATAAATCATTTAGTTCAAATACTTTTATATATGATAAGAGTTAACAATAAATACAGTCCAATAATAATTAATGCACAGTTTAATGTTTAATTTAAATCCCTTTCAAGTTCGATAACTATTTATATAAGAATGTAGTCAAAATAAAAACGACCACTGATTTTAGGATCAAGTAGTCGTTTTTATTTTTATGCTAAATATGCTTCTTTAATTTGTTCGTTTTCAATTAAATCCGTACCTTTACCAGATAATACAATTTCTCCATTTTGTATAACATATCCTCGATGAGCAATGCTTAATGCTTGGTAGGCATTCTGTTCAATTAATAGGACTGTAATTCCCATTGAGTTTAATTGAAGAATAATTTCAAATATTTGTTCCACAATAATTGGCGCAAGACCCATAGATGGTTCGTCTAGCATTAATACTTCAGGATTCATCATTAACGCTCGTCCAATGGCAAGCATCTGCTGCTCCCCGCCACTCATTGTTCCACCCTTTTGGTTTAGTCTTTCTTTTAATTTAGGAAAATAGTTAAATACCATTTCCATACGTTCATGAACAACATCTTTCCTTTTTACCGAATATGCACCCATAATTAAATTTTCTTTAACTGTTAGTTGAGAGAAAATTCTACGTCCTTCCGGTACATGGGATAAACCTAAAAGTGTTGTTTCGTGAGGTGGTTTATTTGTAATATCTTTTTCTTTATAAATTATCGATCCCTTTTTTACTTTTGCAAGACCACTGATTGATTTTAAGGTTGTTGATTTGCCTGCACCATTGCTTCCTATTAAAGTAACAATTTCACCCTGCTCTACATCAAGACTAATTCCTCTAAGAGCTTGAATTGCACCATAATATGTCTCTATATTTTTTAATTCAAGTATTGGCATCTTCAATCACTCCTTTTGTCCAATTTGTACAGCAGCAGAACCTAAATACGCTTCAATTACTTTAGGATTTGAACGGATTTCTTCTGCGTTTCCATCTGCAATTTTTTCACCGTGATCGAGTACATAAATTTGCTCAGAAATTTCCATGACAAGTTTCATATCATGTTCGATTAATAGAACGGAAACTTTAAATTCTTCGCCCATCTTTTTTATAATACTAGTTAATTCTGCTGTTTCCTTAGGGTTCATTCCAGCGGCCGGCTCATCTAATAAGATTAATTTGGGCTTTGTAGCTAATGCACGGGCAATTTCTAATTTTCGTTGTGCCCCATAGCTCAAGTTTTTCGCTTTTTCATTTAATAATTTTGCTAAGTCGAAATATTCAAGAAGACGAAAAGCTTCTTGTTCAGCTTCTAATTCTTCATGTTTTGTACTAGGTAAATTAAAAAGAATCCCTAGCAGTCCAGTGTTTAAATGATTATGCATTCCAACTAACACATTTTCTATGACAGACATTTCACCAAAGAGACGAATATTTTGGAATGTTCTTGATATCCCTTTTTTTGCAACAACATCGGGTTTTAAACCGACAATCGATTTACCCTCTAATAAAATATCACCAGAAGTTGGTTTATAAACGCCTGTTACCATGTTAAAAAATGTTGTTTTCCCTGCACCATTTGGTCCAATCACCGCGGTAATTGAACCTTCATTTACCGTCATCGAAATATCTTTATTGGCAACGAGTCCACCAAACTCCTTTGTTAAATTCGTTACTTCTAATATTGGCATAACCATTCCCTCCTAAATTTGCACCTTTTCTTTTTCTACTGCAGCTGATTCTTTTTTATTCAATATCAGTGCATTATCCTTTTTCAATTTCTGTTCATCAAATTTCTTATTTTTAGCAGGAATTAATCCAATAGGTCTGTATAATGCAAATAGTACAAGAAGTAAACCGAACAATAATTTTTGCATTTTTGCAGGTGAAAGTGCATCAGGAATAGATATGACTCCACTTAAGCTAAGTTGATTTACCCAGTTAGTTAACTCAGTAAGTACCTGTAAGTTTAGTATTGTAACTAGTGCGGCACCTAAAATTACACCAGGTACACTACCCATACCACCAAGGACAACCATCACCAGTATTGTAAATGATTCCATCAATGTGAAACTTGTTGGATCGATAAATGCTTGTTTAGCAGCAAATACTACCCCCATCATCCCTGAGAAGGAGGCACCTAATGCAAAGGCCATTAATTTCGTCTTAACTAAAGGAATACCCATCGCCTGAGCTGCGATTTCATTTTCACGTACCGCCTTCCACGAACGTCCAAGCTTTGAATGTTCAAAACGAATTACAGCAAAAATTGTAAATGCTAAAATAATCAACGTTACAAAGTAGTATTGATTTGGAAAAACTAAGTCCATTCCAAATAGTCTTGGAGGTGTTACGGAGGAGATGCCCATTGCTCCATTTGTTAAATTGATTGGTCTATCCGCATTATTAAAGACAATTCGTATAATTTCACCGAATCCGAGTGTAACAATTGCTAAATAATCTCCTTTTACACGCAATACAGGCACACCAATCAGTACCCCAGCAATAGCCGCAAGAATCCCACCGATAATTAAGAATATCCAGAAAGATTCCCCAGCAAGTGGATATTCACCAAATGGCATAAAATTTGAAGCCTGTGGCGTTGCAAATATAGCATACGAATAAGCACCAACGGCAAAGAAGGCTACGAAGCCTAAATCTAGTAATCCTGCCATACCAACTACGATGTTAAGCCCTAATGCCATAGAAACATAAATTCCTACCATTGTAGCAACTTCCATGTAATTTTGAAATGCTGGACCACCGCTTGATGCAAATGGAATTAAAAAGAATAATATCCCTCCACCAACCATCCACTTCGTTACATTTTTTAGTTTCATATAATAAAGGACTAATAAAGATGCCAATAATAATAGAAAGGCTATTACCGATTTTTGGGACAAATATAATGCAGCTGATGTAATAACAACAAATAATGTAAATAAAATAACTTGTGACCATTTATGTTGTAAAAACATATTTAATTTTTCTTTCATTTCAGTCACCTACACTTTCTCCGCAGTCGGTTTGCCTAATAATCCTTCAGGTTTAAAGATTAATACAATGATTAAAATAGCAAACGCGAATACGTCTTTATATTCTGCACCAAGTATTCCACCTGTTAAAGTTGTTAAGTTTGCAGCTGCAAACATCTCCATTAAGCCCAATAACAACCCGCCAATCATTGCTCCACGGATATTACCGATACCTCCTAATACCGCTGCAATAAAGGCTTTCAATCCTAGGATAAAGCCAATATAAGGGTCTATTGTTCCATATTGCATCGCAAAAAGGACTCCTGTTGCACCACCTAACGCAGAACCAACAAAAAATGTAGTAGAAATTACTTTATTCACATTAATTGACATTAGCGATGCGGTTTCACGATCTAAAGATACTGCTCTGATTGCAGTTCCCCATTTAGTACGATTAACAAAGAAATCTAATGCAACCATCATTAAAATTGCTGTAACAATCATAATGATAAATGAAATTTTGAAGCTAGCATCGTTAAACAAACTACTTATAGATGAGAATCCAATTGTCACTTGACCTGTAAATAATGAAGGGCCCGTTAAAATATAAGATCCGTTCATCATTTCAGCGATAAAACGAACAACATCCTGTAATATAAAGGAAATACCAATCGCAGTAATTAACGGAATAAGTCTAGGCGTATTTCGTAGAGGTCTATAAGCTACCCTTTCAATTCCAACCCCTAATAGACCTACTAAACCTGCTGAAATTAAAAGTACAATGATGAATACGATTAATTGTGGGATTGCACCTGTCCAACTCATACCCATAATTAAAATAAATAGTGCAGTTCCGATATACGCACCCGTCATGAAGATTTCTCCGTGCGCAAAGTTGATTAACTGTAAAATACCATAAACCATCGTGTAACCAAGAGCTACGACGGCATAAACAGCACCAAGAGCAAGTCCATCTATTAAAACCTGAGGCAAACTAATTAACATATCTTGAAGCATACTTAACCCTCCTAAACTCAACTTTCTTTAGTAGCATTAATATCTCTGTTTAATTCGTTAAATAAAAATTTTAATAATTTAATTATCGAGAGAACATTATAGTCAATTGCACATCACTATTAATTTATGTATAGAAAAAGTGTTGAGAAAAATAGGAACGATCTCAACACCTTTTATACATTGTAATTTACTATTATTGACTAACTTCCCCAACTTGAACTGGAGGATAAGCAGCTTCAGCGAATTCGTAGATGAATACTTCTGCGTTTACATTATCGCCTTTTTCATCAAATGTTACTGTAGTTAACGCACCTTCAAAGTTTTGAATCGCTCTTACAGCAGCTGCTACTTCAGCTTTAGACGGAAGTTGCCCATCGTTTTCCTTAATGGCATTTTCTAAACCTTGTAAAATTACACCCATTGAATCATAGCCATAAACTGAATATGATTCTGGCTCTTTATTGAAAGCTGCACGATATGCTTCAACGAATGCCTTACCAGATTCTGACGTTTCAGAGCTACCTGCTACAGAAGTAATATAAGTACCAATGACTGAGTCCCCTGCAATGTCAACTAACCCTGAAGAGTCTAGTCCATCCCCACCCATGAATGGAATATTTAATCCTTTATCACGAGCTTGTTTAATTAAAATACCTGCTTCAGAATACAAACCACCAAAGTATACTAAGTCTGGTTGAACAGTAGAAATTTGATTGATTACACCATTAAAGTCTTTTTCACCAACTGTTACGGAACCTTCTCCTACGATTTCAGCACCTAGCTCAGCAGCAGCGTCTCTGAATGCATCCGCTAACCCTACACCGTAAGCAGTTTTATCGTTGATAACGAAAATGCTTTTAACACCTAATTCATTTACAGCAAACTCTGCTCCAGCAGGACCTTGGAAGTCATCACGAGCAACAATGCGGTTTACTGTACTTAATCCACGATCAGTTACGTCGGTAGCTGTTGCGGCTGGGGAAACACTTACGATACTGTATTTCTCATAAACTTCTGTTGATGGGATATTTACTCCTGAGTTTAAATGTCCAATTACCCCATAAATTGCATCATCTGTACCTATAATGTTCGCGTTAGATACACCTTTTTTAGGGTCTCCTTGATCATCATAAGGTTCAAGCTGAAGTGTATAGCCCATTTCTTCAAACTTTTCCTTTTCTTCTTCTAATTTTAATTGAGCACCTAATTTAATTGCTTCACCTAAAATTGCAGATCCACCAGATAATGGTGATTGGCTAGCAATTTTAATAATCGTATTTTCTCCGCTCGTTTCCGTCTCTGTTTCAGTACCTGTTGATTCTGGTTCAGTTGTAGAAGATGATCCACCAGAAGAACAAGCAGCCAATATCCCAACCGTTAAAGCGCCAGATAGAAGTAATCCTACTGATTTTTTAAGCTTCATAGTTAACCCCCTAATTCTGTTTTTCTTTTTTAACTAGTTTGAAACTAGTTCTTTTTAAGTATAATTTCGCAAATAATAAATATCATTAAAGATGTCAGATTTTATCACATAGTTTTTTGTGATTCATGTGTATAATGTTAGAAAAACTCCCTAATATGTTTTTTTTATTTAAAAAAATATAAATCCTCTCTACAATTACGTTAACTTTACTAACGTAAATGTAAAATTAATGTTGTTATTACATAGAAATAAATGTAAAATATGTTTAGACTTTAATTTTCCGAATATTCTTTAAAAAAGGAGCGTGAATGGAATGTCATATAATGACGCCTCATATAAAGATAAAAAAGTAATATCTATTGGTACAGTTAGTGAATTAACGGGATTAACCGAACGTCAAATTAGGTACTATGAATCACGACAGCTTATTTTTCCTGAACGCACGAAGACTGGTTTGAGGAAATACTCCTTTCAAGATGTTGAAACATTAATCGAAATTGCTAATCATCTTGAGGAAGGCGTTTGGACGAGCGAAATTCGGAAAGAACTTAAAAAACGTGAGCAACAACTTAATAACAGTAATATACGAACAAATCTAATTAAAGGCCAAATTAATGCACACTTTAAAATTTAAATTCCACTCTCTAATTCCGAGAAATTAAGACAATTTAAAATGCTCGTTATTGTTATACAATCTAACAATAACGAGCATTTCTCTTTTTTCTATTACTTCAAAGCAATCCACGTTTTTTCATTTTCCAATTGAACCGATACTTCACGATCGAAAAATTCGGACAAGGTAACTTCATTGAAAACCTGTCTTGTTAACCCTTTTGTATATACTTCTCCCTTTTTTAACAATAGACTATGTGTAAAACACGGCAAAACCTCTTCTACGTGATGAGAAACATATATTAAGGTTGGACCATCTTCTTGATTCGCTACTTTTTCGATAAATTGAAGCAATTCTTCTCTCGCTATAATATCCAAACCATTACAAGGCTCATCTAAAATTAAAATTTTAGGTTGCGACATTAACGCTCTCGCAATCAGTACCCTTTGTTTTTCCCCTTGAGATAAAACGCCATATTCCTCATCTTCTAAATGAAGACAATTTAACAATTCCATAAGACTTCTTGCTAAATCCACATCTCCTTGTTCAACAGCCTCATATAAACCAATTGACGCAAATTTTCCGCTTAATACGATACTTAATACACTATGATTTATATGGAATTCGTGTTTTATAGAAGAACTCACAATACCTATCTCTTTTCGTAAGTCAGGAATACTTGTTTTCCCAAACTCGTTTCCTAAAACCGTTACCTTCCCTTTTGTCGGATATACGTAGCCATTGATTATATTAAGTAATGTCGTTTTACCCGATCCGTTTAAACCAAATAAACACCAATGTTCTCCCTTTTCAATTGACCAGTTAATCTCTTTTAATAAATACTTCTTATTTCGAATGACAGACACCATTTCCATTTCTACCATTTTAATCTCCCCCTACTACAACATAAATTCTGTTAGTGATATTATAAATGAAAACATAGAGTATAAGAGAGGGAAAATTCGAAATAGATAAACAATTTCAATTTTTTATCGAAAACGTGAAAAAACCTTCCACATAAACTGTAGAAGGTACGTACTCATGTTTACCAAAATAATTTTATACTTTGAAAGGGAAATATTCGTAATTTTGATTCACCCAATATAGAATCAATCGGTATAAGTCCATAATGGCGACTATCAGCACTTTTCAAACGGTTATCCCCTAATACAAAAATAAATCCTTCAGGTACTTTGTTTTCCCCAGTCAATTCTTCTAGCGTAAAGTTTTCCGTAATTCTTTGTTGCATTGGCGTTTCTGTTTTTCGATTTACATATGGTTCGTCGTACTCTACACCGTTAACAATTAAAACATCTTCTTTCATTTCTACGGTATCGCCAGGTAATCCAATTACACGCTTAATGTAATATTCATCCTCATACGGTGCTTTAAACACTACATGATCAAAACGATCAATATTGCTAATTTTACTTACAATAATTACATCTTTATTTTCGTAGGTTGGAACCATTGATGCACCTTTTACGACTACGGGTGAGAAAACATATTCTCGAC
The DNA here is from genome assembly GCA_023168345.1 of Lysinibacillus sp. PLM2. NCBI lineage: Bacteria > Bacillati > Bacillota > Bacilli > Caryophanales > Bacillaceae > Lysinibacillus > Lysinibacillus sp. PLM2. The sequence goes on from AP025689.1 coordinate 2,201,226, forward strand.
AAACTAAAGCAATAACAATTCCAAATACGATGGCAATGACCCAAGAAAATAATTCTTTCTTAGTTGATTTTTCTTTTTCTCCCATTAAATTTTCTCCTTGTTTTAACCTCGTAAATCCCATTATATATTATAATCAATGATATTTAGATAAAATAATAGCCACTTTACATTTATTATTGTCATTTTTCTAAAAGATTTTCCAAATGGACTTTTACCTCTTTTGTCCACTCATCTGACGTTATACTAAACATAACCGTATGTCTAATCGTTCCATCTTTCCTTATCATATGATTGCGTAATACCCCTTCTTTTTTTGCACCAATTCGCTCGATAGCCTTTTGAGAACGAATATTTTCGTGATCTGTTTTAATCTGAACTCTTTGCCATCCTAGCTTCTCAAAACAATAGGTTAATAATAAATATTTACAGTTCGTATTAATTGATGTTCTCCAATAGTTAGGCGTTAACCAAGTAAATCCTATTTCTCCTCTTTTATGTTGCTCACTAATGTCCATTAGTTTGGTGGCACCAATAATTTTATTAGTTAATGTATCAATGATCACAAAAGGATTCTCAACACCAGCTTTTTTTAAACTTAATGCACTCTCTACATATTTTATAACATCTTCACGATTTTTAACTGTAATAGGCATATGTGTCCAAATTTCATCAAAGCAAGCAGCTTTAAAAATTTCTTCGACATCTTCAATTTCCATTGGTTTCAATTGTACAATTTTATTTTCCAAATAAACACTATCCAATTAATCACATCTTTTCTAAAAAGTTTTGCAAATTATATTGCATAATTTACCATTAAATTCCTTGTTCTACAAATAAAAAAGAGGGTATTCCCCCCTTTTATCAATTAGAACGATTATGATCCGATTTGGTTTCAATTTACTTTCGATAATGGTATTCTTGCTTACAATTATTGGCGAATTGTCTTTAATGCACCACTCCACACAATTACTTGATCTAACATATCATTTACAGATTGAGCTTGAACTTCTTTTGGTTTGAAAATTGTCCCATTTTCAAAATCAGTAAATAACGATAGTGCAGGATGAACTCGAACATCTGCAATAAGTAACTCACCGCAAATTCCTCTTAAATGTTCGGCAGCACGTGCACCACCAACTGAACCATAACTAACGATACCAGCCGCTTTATTGTTCCATTCATCTCGGAGATAATCTAAAGCATTTTTCAGTGCCCCGGAAATACTATGGTTATATTCACTTACAATAAATACAAATCCATCACAGCTTTTTACTTTGCTTGACCACTCAGCTACTCCTGAAGTATCCCCTCCAGCTTCACCTAATAAAGGTAATTTGAAATCAGCTATATCGATGATTTCATATGTTGCATCCCCTCTATTATCTCCAATTTCTTTAACCCATTCACCAACTTGTGGACTAACTCGACCTTCACGTGTACTACCTAAAATAATCCCAATTTTCAACATAAATTTCCCTCCAACTTGATAGATTAAAGTGAGTTTTTTATCAATAAAATCTTCTTTGCCGTAATTGATCCTATTTTTAGGATGGTTAAGTACAAATTCAAATATGACACAATAGATGAAATCGTTCTTTAATGAAACTAACGGAAAACAGCTTTAAACATTATTAATATTTCTAACTGTCCATTCATTTATTCCTTAAATCGATTTGTTCGTATTTATTTTGTAAACCTTTTTTCCCCAAATAGATTCTTTATAAATTTTTGGCGTTATATCCTACCTTTTTTAATAAATCAATTAAAATATCCACTTCATCTTCTGTTATAGCATTAAAGATTTCTTCAATAATCTCAATATGACCCGGAAAAATTTGATCCATTATCTTTTTTCCTTCATCTGTTATCGCTGCATATGTAACCCTTCGATCAGATGGACATGCTTTTCTTACGACAAATCCTTTTTCTTCTAATTTATCCACAACATAAGTAATACTACTGCTAGCGATTAATATTTTTTTACCAATCACTTGAATCGGTTGATCACCTTTATGGTAGAGCAATTCGAGTACGGCAAATTCAGTTGGATTTAAACCATGCTTAGAATGATCTTTTTTAGAGGCTTCTTGAACAGATTGACTAGCTCGCAATAGGACTGTAAACGCTTTTAATTTTTGGTTTTGGTTTTGTTCCAAGATTATCCCTCCTTTATTACCAATATCTCGAAGTTAAATATCTTTAATTCGAGATAAATAATATCACGATATGAAAAGGTTGTCAATTCACTTATCTTAGTATGTTTCATAAGTGATACGATATTCATGTATAACAAACTCGTGACGAATCACGAATTTGTTATGTAATTAGAGATTGATTTTTGCAAATCTCCGATTGTATCCTGGATACTTTGAAAACCAGGTATTTCTGGAATATCCTTCTTTTTTGCACTAATTTTTTGATCAGCTGCATTTGACATCGTTTCAAATACAAATAATAATTGTCCTAATTTTTCACCATTTAAGACAGGTCGGTTTTCCATTTTTCCACATTTCTCTAATAAGTAACCTAACTCTTGTATTGAATAAACAATCGGCCAATAATATTCGAGAGATTTTTTATCTTTTGGAATCTCCCCTGTAGCTGTGTCATATATCAAAGTTAAATTGGTAATATTCGTCTCCATTTTATTGAATATATTGTCTTTGCTATAGCTCTGGTGAAATCCCTGTTCTGAAAATAAAGAGAAAAGTACTTGAGCTTGACTTCGTATCGTCCTTGAAATCAAATGAGGTAATCTACTCGATGCTGATTTTCTCCCTACGAACCAAACCCCTATTAAACCAATGAAAATTCCTATGAAAACATCAATTAATCTTGCCGAAGCAAAGAACATAAACGAATATTCTCCTGTAGAGCCTGCTTCTGCCATAATCAATGCTGACGGAGTAAAGAATAACGCTGCTAAACCGTAATTTTTAACAATGAACAATTCTGTTATAAATGTTAAAAGGAAAATCAAAAGTGCAATTATAAATCCAGATGGATGAAAAGTAAGAATAGCACTTGCAATAATGATACCGAAAACCGTTCCTAAACTACGTTGAATCGCTCGGTGCAATGTAGCAACAGTTGTTGCACCCGACATTACAGCTACACAGGATAATGGTATCCAGAAAGATCGATTGAATTCAAATTCATATGCAATTATCGCTGCTAAAATTGTAAAAAATCCAAATCTTAAAGCATTAATGAAGACAATTGAATTCTTATCGAAGGCTCCTAATATAATTCTTTTCGGAGATATGCTTTTGATTTGCACTTGATTGTTTAGTGAACTACTAGAAACAGTAAGAGAACCCTTTGCTTCATTTATTTCCATATAAAGCTTTGCAATAATTTCATCCATTACTTCTGGGTGTGGTAATTCGACTAATGCGTCATCTTTAAGATTTTTTGAATCTACTAATCGTGAAATCATTCTTAAAGACTCGCTAATTTCTATAGGTATTGCAACTTTTTTCCCATGCAGTTCTTCAGTAGCATATAAGAAAATTTTATTTGCATATGTATTTAAAACATACAAATGAGTAAATAAATCATTCTTTCGCCAGCGTATATAGCCAGATGCCAGTATTTGACTAGCTTCTTTTAAAGTAACAAGTACAGTCTGCTGCTTCTCGCTTTCTAAGTCCGTTCCAATTGACTCAATATAATCAGCTAATACATTATAGGTTCTTTTAATAATGTTTTTCTCAGGTCCATATGGATTAAAAATCCATCGACTCATCGCTAAAACGAAAGATAATAACCCTCCAAGAAAAGCCAAGAATGCTCTTATAAATGCTTCCTCTGGAGCAATTGACATACCTGAAGCCATTGCAAAAATGAGAACAAAAAATAGTGCAGATGGTCCTGCTAATCGAAATGCACCGAAAAGAAAAATGGCTGTTGCTCCAATTAATCCCATCATAATTGCAACAATAATCGGATGCGGAGCTAATAACGTACCTAAAAATACGCATGCTGTAATGGCAAGAACACACCATGTTAATTTTTTGGCTAGCTGTGCATAAGGAATAGGAAATACATATAGGAAGGTAAATCCCCCTAATCCCGCAATTAAGCCATAATGAAGATTATCAAAAAGTAAACCAATAAAAATCGGTAATCCTGCTGCAGCCCCAGCTAAAAATGCTTTTAACCATGGAAAGGGGCTTTTATTAACAGTTAATGCTTGCTTTATGATTGAAGGTAATTTATTTATTGCTTGTGATTGCATTAATACTGCTCCTTTTCCCAAAAATAAAAGCTACTAATATCATGTCCTAATTATTATTCAAATAATATCTGCAATATTTTTTAAAATAAAAATCGCCCATATCTCAAGTGAGATTGAACGATTGTCTTAAAATAAATTATATCATATTAAAATGATAGGATTTTTCATCAATAGAAATAAAGGGTAAAAGATAACCGAAACATGCTAAAATATAGTAAATTGGAGGTGTTTAAATGAAACAAAGCGAGACAGTTTATTATACTTTGTTCAATTATAAGGGCTGGGTTATGTATATTGCTTCTACCGACAATGGACTATGTTATGTCGGTTCACAAAATGAATCTTTCGAAGAATTAGAAAAATGGGTTAATAAATATATCCCAAAAGCTAAACTTGTAAATAATGAAGAAGCACTAGATTTATTTAATCAAGAATTACGAGAATATTTTGATGGAAAAAGAAAAACCTTCACTTTTCAATTTGACTTACGAGGTACACAATTCCAAGTTGACGTATGGAACAACTTACTAAGCATTCCATTTGGTAAAACGAAATGTTATTCCGATGTTGCAAATGATATCGGTAATCCTAAAGCTGTTCGGGCGGTCGGTACTGCAATTGGAGCCAACCCTATTGCCATTATCGTACCATGTCATCGAGTGCTCGGTAAAAATGGTACTCTTACAGGATACAGTGGTGGTCTACCAGTAAAAGAAAAATTACTACAGTTAGAAAAAATCCAATATCAAGTATAATCAAAAAGTATTTCTATAAATTACCGAACTTATATAATCACGACTGGGTATTCCTTTTACCCAGTTTTTTCTTTAAACTCATCATAATCCAATAAAATATCCTAATGAAAATAAAATAATACCACCTATCAAGTTTATAAAAGTAAATAGAAGAGCATTCCAAAAACGTTTCTGATCAACTAATTTCACGATATCAAAGGCAAAGGTTGAAAAAGTTGTAAATGCCCCTAACACCCCTACTGTTATAAACGCAAGAAACACATTTTCTAAAAATGCTAAATGAACTGAAATCCCTAATAAAAAAGAACCTAAAAGATTTACGATTATAGTTGCCCAATTGTTAGGATAATCTAAAATTTTCATTAGCCTAGTAACAAAATACCTAAGTGTAGCACCTATTCCACCACCAACCATTACCATCAACCAAACCATTATTGTTCACCTCGAAATAAACGATAACCTAGCATTGCTACTAAGCAGCAAATAAGTGTCATCGTTAACCCATAAACTAGCCCGATTAAGTAACTTTTCTGCATTAATTCAAACCACTGTTGTGAAAATGTAGAAAATGTTGTAAACGCCCCAAGCAAACCCGTAGTAAAAAATAATTTCATTTTCTCAGTCGAAAACTTTTCATAATAGCCGTTCAAACAACCAAGTATAAAACTCCCCAAAATATTTGCAATCCAAAGCATAATAAATGTAGAAAAAAATGTTTGAATGCTAAAACGCAAAGCTGCTCCAACCATCCCACCTAAAAAAACTTGTAATATATTCACCAAAATACCCTCTTTACTACAGTTCTACTTAATCTTTGATCTTTGTACTAAACTGATGATAATGACCAAAAATAATAGTCCGATAAATATAGGTAAAAACCAAATTCCTAATGACTGAATATCACCTTTTGATACCCGAACAATTTGCACTATTAAAGTAGCAAAAATGATGAGACAAATATTTTTAACTATATTAAGCGTTTGCCTACTATTAATATAAAATTGCTCTACATTGTTTTCATTCAGACGTTTAGGATAATTATGCATATGGGGAGCCTTTTCAAATAGGGATAACAAGAAAAAAAGAAACATTCCCATGATCGGCAGTATAATAATTTCATATTTCGAACCCCAACGATCCACTTCACCTAATGCATTAAAATGACCTGGGATACGATCTGGTATATCCACCCAACTATATAAGATAAAAACTAAAGATAAAAGAAAAAAAGTACCTCCTATTAAATCCAAAATTTTCTCCATCCGAGTTTTAGGAATCTTTATCACTGGACGATAAGGAAATTTCAAAAAATCACCTCGACATTCGTTTCTTATATCTTAAAGAAGCTAGAATTAACCTTTATTCGGCTAGTTCTAGCTTGTTTTTAACTATTCACTTCAGCTTCATTATTTAATTTATTGAGACTTTCTTTTATTTCCCTTATACCTTCCAGTGAATTGACTAATGTATTCGGTTCTACACAGGTAATCATCCGATCTTCTAAATTAGCAATCGCCGTAAAGTATTTGGTTTTTGAGTAATTTATCAGTCCAACTTGTGTTAATTCGCTTTCAGAGAAATTTAAAATTTCCTTTGCTTCATCAACGACAAGGCCGAAGTTTACTACATCGGTATTTAATATAATGATTTTAGCTGTTGTTTTTTGAGAAGGTGTATTGTATAAAATAATTCCAAAATCTAAAACAGGTATTAATTCTTCTCTTATGCGAGTAAAACCTAATAAATAATTTGGTAAATGCGGAACGGGTGTAATGCTTTCTAGTTTTTCAATAGATACAACCTGTTCAACAGATACTGCATATTCTTCAGATTTACATCGAAACACGACAGATTTTTCAAATGACATATGCTTCACCTCTTTAATCGACTTATTTTGTAGAGCATTTAACTACTTCAACTAATAAATCGGCTAATTTTTCTAATTCTTCAATAGGCATTCTTTCGTTAGTTGTATGGATATCCTCATAGCCAACAGATAAAACTACTGTCGGAATTCCAAAACTCGAAATGATATTAGCATCACTTCCACCACCTGATAAACCGAGGTTAGGATTTCTACCAATATTTTTAACAGCTTGCATTGCAACCTGTACTACTTTGTCTTCTTCTGAAACATTGAATCCAGGATACATTAATTGAATCTCTACTTCTGCTCTTCCACCATTTTGTAATGCAACCTCTTCAAATATTTCTTTCATATGGTTTGTTTGAGCATCAAGTTTAGATTTATCTATCGAACGTGCCTCAGCAACAATAATTACTTCATCACAAACAATATTCGTTGCTTTTCCACCTTCAAATCGGCCTATATTTGCCGTTGTTTCTTCATCTATACGGCCCAGATTCATCCTTGCAACTGCCTTAGATGCTAAAGTGATAGCAGAAATTCCTTTTTCGGGTGCAACTCCTGCATGGGCAGTTTTTCCAATGATTTTTATGTTTAATTTTGCTTGATACGGTGCACCAGTAACAATTCCTCCTACTTTCCCGTCACTATCAACAGCAAATCCATATTTCGCTATTATTTTACTACGATCTAGTTCTTTTGCACCCGCAAGACCATTTTCCTCGCCTGCAGTGATTACAAATTGAATAGTCCCATGTTTAATGTGTTGTTCTTTTAATCGTTTCACCATTTCAAATAAAGCGGCAATACCTGCCTTATCATCTGCCCCTAAAATAGTAGTTCCATCAGAATAAATGTATCCATCCTCTCGGATAATAGGTTTAATACCTGCTCCAGGAACTACTGTATCCATATGTACTGTAAAATAAATTGGTTCTACATCTAGTGAACCTGACAATGTAGCTATAATATTTCCAGCACCATGCCCATTTCTTGTGTGTGCATCATCCTGATAAACTTCAAAGCCCATATCTTCAAGCTTCCTAACTAATATCGGAGCAATTAATTCTTCATGTTTTGTTTCGGAGTCTATTTGAACTAATTCCAAAAATTCATTAACTAAACGTTTTTCCACTTTCAAACTCCTTTATTTCATCTTTTCTTTCCATTTTACGCTTGAATTTCCATAAAAACAATAATTCTTATCTTGCTTTTTAAATGAAAAGGGTTATCCCTGTGAGGAGATAACCCTTTGATTGTTGACTAGAATTCTATTTCATACTTATCTATTTTAAGATTAATAGATTAAACTAAAGAGCCGCCGCCGTTTTGAAGATATTTTTCAATACCTTCTGCTGCACGGTAAGCTAAGGCACCTACTGTACCTGTTGGGTTCATACCAGAGTTATGAGCAAATGCATTAGCACCAGGAATAAATAGGTTTTCACAATCCCACATTTGTAAGTAGTTATTTAATGCAGATGTTTTTGGATCTGCACCCATGATTGCTCCACCAGTGTTGTGTGTAGTTTGGTATTTTGTAATATCCCAATCACCTTGGTCTCCTGGTGTCGTAACTTCTGTTGCACCCATTTCTTTTAAAATTTTAGTCGTAATTTCACGAATAAATTTTTGTTGGTTACGTTCATTTTCTCTATAGTTAAATGTAATACGTAATAATGGATCTCCGAACTGATCTGTGTATGTTGGATCTAAGTCTAAATAGTTATGTTTATGCGGTAATACTGATCCTTGAGAACCAACGCCTAAAGTACTATTAGCCCATTTAATAGATGCATCTTTAAATTCTGCTCCCCATGATGGAGTACCTTTTGGTGTTGAATTATTAGCGATAGGACGTTTACCATAATGACCTAATGCAATATTACCTCCATGTAAGAAGTCTAAGTCTGTATGGTCAAAGTTATCACCGTTAAAATCATCTAGAACGCCAGCAAGGGCACCTGTACCTGCATAAAGGTTAAATTCTTTACCTTCAAAGAAACCAGTTGAACCAGCTGAAGTCATTTGGTAACAATAGTTTTTACCAATTACACCTGTTTGTGTTTCAGGATTATATGGTGTACCAATTTTCGATAGTAGAAGAAGTTTAACGTTATTTAAAATGTAAGCAGATAAAACAACTACTTTTGCTGGTTGGATAAACTCTTCACCTGTTGTTGTATCAACGTAAAGAACGCCTGTAGCTTTACCATTTTCATGTAAAATACGACGTACATTACAGTATGGTCGAACTTCAAAATTACCTGTTTGTTCTGCTACCGGTAACACAGTTACTGTAGGTGAAGCTTTTGCACCATATTCACAACCAAAGCGTTCACAGAAACCACAATATTGACATGCACCACGAGTGATACCATCAGGATTTGTATAAGTTTCAGATAATGTTGCAGCTGGTGCTACATATGGATGATATCCAAGATTTGTTGCTGCTTCACGGAACATAACCATTGCTGGTGTTTCTTTCAATGGTGGTGTTGGGAATGTAACTTGTGGCATTTCTTTAATTGGGTTTGTTTCCCCAGAAATACCAGCCATTTGTTCAAACTTTTCAAAATAAGGGACCATTTCATCGTATGTAATACCCCAGTCTTGAAGTGGCATATCTGCAGGAATTTTACTTTCCCCATAACGCTCAATTGTTTTTGAACGAATTTCAAAGTCATAAGGCATAAAGCGATATGTTAAACCGTTCCAGTGTTCACCAGATCCACCTACTCCGTCACCAATTAAAAATGAACCATGTTGGCGGTATGGAAGTGCTGTTTGATCTGGATCATGTCGAACTGTCCAAGTTTCTTTTGATAAATCTTGCATCATTTCATTACGCTGTGCGTATCGAAGTTCATCATGAACCATTAAATAATCTTCTGTTGTACGAGGCTTACCACGTTCTAGTCCTACTACTTGATATCCTTTTTTTGTTAGCTCTGCAGCTACGATACCACCTGTCCAACCGACACCGACTAATACAATGTCCGTACCTGGTAATGTTGTTGCCATAATTTTTACTCCTCTTCTACTAAAAAATGAATCTATTAATCGTGATTAATGATTGTGTTGTGAATTCAAGCTTTGCGGTTCAAATGCTACAAATTCATCTTTTTCAATAATATTTGTGTAAGACATTTGGTGTCCTGGATATTTACGCATTTTCCAGCCAGCCATATCTTTATTTCCACCATATAATGGATCAGCGTATGCACCTTCAATTGTCGCACTACGCAATAGTTTAAAGAAATAAGACGGTTTTACTGCCGCATTTAAAGCTACTTCATCAGCTTCAACTGCTTTTAAAATCTCTACTTGTTGTTCAGGTGTAATTTCATAGAATGCGCTTTGGAAGCGTGTTTTTGCTTCGTCATTCAATAATTTAATACCTAATGTAAAGATTTGTTGATAGTTTAAATGAGTTTGGTAGCCAAATAAACTGTCTGCATTTGGATTGAAAGGACCTTTTGTATAATCTTTAGCATTTAAGCCCCAAGTGCCAGCTAATTGGTGATCAATAAAGTAAGCAACAAGAAGTGCTTTTGCTCCCGGTCCTACTTCTGTTTCAGGGAAAATTTGTTCTGTAGCTGCTTCAACTGTTTTATATTGTTCATTTGTAAAGAACATTAAAGCTTGGTTAAAATTAGCAGTTTCAGTACCATGTTCTGAATGAGCGTCAGTAGTTGTTACATCACTTTCATTCTTGTTTACTACTAAACTAGTTACTGCTCCCCCTAGTACAAGACCACCTAATGTTAGACCGGAATTTTTTATAAAATTACGTCTAGTGGATTTTTTTTCTGTAAAAGTTTCTTTCTTTTCTGTCACAATGACTCCTCCTTGATAAAGTAAAAAAAACTAACTAAATAACGCTCCAAAATTGAAAAACACTGACAAAATTACTGACATAACTATCATGCTTGCCATAAAGAAAGCGTGTCGTGTTCCAACCCAGCAACCAACAATTATTGATAAACCAACTGCTGTACCGATAAGTGCAAAAGCAGGTACAGAACCATTAATAGTCAAAAACGCAATTGCTAACCCGAAAACTAAGAATAAACCAGCTAATCCTTGAAAAATATCAGAAAGCTCTTCACGATTGTAATCTGTCATTCTATAACCCCCCTTATATCTTTACTTTTTACACAAAACGTGTATAATTGTCTTTTGTTCGATGAAAACTATTACATTCTACTCCAACTTTGTATGCTATGCAAAGTTTTTGTTCAAAAAGATTAAAAATTTGTTCTTAATTTCCAAAACTTTATTATTTTTCGTAGATTCATATCATCTGAATCGTCTCTTTTATTTTTACATAGAAAAGGTGGTGTGTGTATGGAAGAACAAGAATTTACACTTGTGGAACATTTAACTGAATTAAGAAAAAGATTGATTATTATTAGTGTAGTTTTTCTTGTGACTCTTATCATCGGCTTTGTGTTTGCACCGAACATTTTACAATTTTTAAAGAGTCAAGAGATTGCTCAAAGTGTTGAATGGAACGTCTTTGGGTATACTGACGGAATTCAAATCTATGTAAAATGTGCAATATTGGTTGCAATTTGTTTTACTCTTCCAATAGGTATGCATCAGCTTTGGTTATTTATGAAACCAGGTCTAACGAATAAAGAAGCAAGAGTGGCAGCAAGATTTATCCCAGTTGCTTTTATCCTATTTATTGTAGGTGTTTCTTTTAGCTACTTTATTCTGTTTCCATTAATGTTGAATTTCATGTCAAATATTAATGCATCGATCGGTGCTATTGAAACATATGGCATGAACCAATACTTTACATTAATGTTTAATATGCTTATTCCAATTGGAATCGTATTCGAATTACCTGTCGTTATACTTTTTTTAACAAGATTAGGAATAGTTACACCACAACGTTTAAGAAAAATGCGAAAAGTATCATACTTAATATTAGTTGTTATCGGTGTTATGATTTCACCACCTGACTTTGTTTCTGATTTTTTAATCATAATCCCACTATTACTTCTATTTGAAATAAGTATTATTGTTTCGGAAAAAACGTATAGAAAAAAGATGCTTAATGAGGTACAAGAAAACGACTAGAGGAGGTTTTTCTCATGCTTCAATCAATTGGAGTTCCAGGACTAGTTATAATTTTAGTAATCGCTTTAATCATTTTCGGCCCTTCTAAATTACCACAGCTTGGCCGTGCAGTTGGACAAACTTTAAAGGAATTTAAAGACGGTACTAAAGAAGTCGTGGATGATGTTAAACAGGAATTTGTTTTAGATGACAGCAAAAAAGAAAAAGAAAATCAAGAAAAAAAATAACCGTCATATTTCAATAATGTTCGGTCCCTTCTAGAGACGAGTGTATTGAATGTTGCACTTGTATCTAGAGGGGATGACCCATCATGATATTGAAATAGTTCGTTATTGTTTTACAATAAAACTATTGGAGGAAAATGTATATGTTTCAATCAATCGGAATACCAGGATTAATTATTATTTTAGTGATAATTTTAATCATATTTGGTCCTAAAAAATTACCACAGTTAGGTCGCTCAATTGGAGAAACTTTAAAGAACTTTAAAGACTCTACAAAAGATGTGATCGATGATGTTACAGAAGAAGAAACTGACACTAAAAAAGCAAAAGAAGTAAAATAATTATCAATATGTTGTTATAAGAGGCAGTTGGAATCATAGATTCCAGCTGCTTTTTTACATACTTATTTATTATTTGTATTCCACAGTAATCACTCGTAATGTTTCTCCCCCCTAGCGTCCGTTTTAAAGGTGTTACAGTACCTCCAAGCATTTTTGTATTCTATTAGTGACTTAGGGTGTTTAAGCGCCTTCTAGGCATATTTTAAAATATGGCACAGTCCACTTCCGACTCTTATCCAACGTCAAAAAAGGTTATTTCAGAAAAACTGAAATAACCTTTTAATTTTGTTGACTAGAAATTTAATAATTTATTTATAATCCGTTTTAAAAACATAGATTAAACTAAAGAGCCGCCTTCTTTAATAAATTTCTCGATTCCTTCAGCTGCTCGATAAGCAAGAGCTCCAACTGTTGCTGTTGGGTTATAACCAGAGTTATGAGGGAATGCAGATGCACCTACAACGAATACATTGTCAGCATCCCACATTTGAAGATAGCTGTTAACTGCAGATGTTTCAGGATCATTCCCCATAATAACACCGCCAGTATTGTGTGTTGATTGGTAATTAGCAATATTGAAATCACCAAGTTCAAGACCGTTTACTTTAATATATGTTGCATTCATTTTCTTACCAATTTCTTCTGCTTTTTCAGCTAAGTATTTAGATAATTTTTTATCTTGATCATGGTAATTAAATGTCATACGAATTAATGGCATGCCATATTCATCAGTATAAGTTGGATCAAGGTCTAAATAGTTATAACGGTTAGGAAGTGACGCACCTTGTCCACCAATTGAAATGTTTCGGTGATACCATTTTAGTGTAGCTGCTTTCCATTCTTTACCCCATCCAGGTAGCCCTTCAATTGGAGGTACTGGATTTGTTGCGATTGGACGTTTACCAGTTTGCATCACACGAAGTGCTCCTCCATGAAGGAAATCAACATCAGAGTGATCGAAGTTATCACAGTTAAAGTCATCAATAACTGCACCTAGTGCTCCTGCACCTGCATAGCTATTAAACTCTTTATCTTCAAAGAATAAACTTGCTCCTGATTGTTGCACTTGATAGCAATAGTTTTTCCCAACTACACCTGTTTGTGTTTCAGGATTATACGGCTTTCCAAGTTTAGAATTTAATAATAAGCGTACATTGTTAAATACATAACTTGTAAGTACAACAACATCTGCTTCTTGAATATACTCTTCTCCCGTAATCGTATCACGGAATACAACACCGGAAGCTTTTCCGTCTGTATGTAAAACTTTAATAACTGTTGAATGTGGTCTTACAGTGAACTTACCTGTTTGTTTTGCAACAGGTAATACTGTTACAACAGGGTCTGCTTTCGCTCCATATTCACAACCGTAGTGCTCACAAAATGCACAGTATTGACACGCTGCACGAGAAACCCCATCTTCGTTTGTATATGGCTCTGTTAAGTTAGCAGTTGGTACAATATAAGGGTGGTATCCTAACTCTGTTGTCGCATCCATGAACATTTTCATCATTGGTGAAACCTTCATTGGCCCCACTGGATACTTTTTCTTTTCTCCGTTTTTATCAAACACAGCACGACGAGGAGGAGCCATTGGACCTTCGTCTTCTTGACCACCTATACCAGCCATAGCTTCGAATTTTTCAAAGTACGGTTGTAATTCATCATATGTAATACCCCAGTCTTGAATAGGCATATCCTTTGGAATTTTTCCTTCTCCGTAACGTTCGATTGTCATAGAACGAATTTCAAAATCATATGGACCAAAACGATATGTTTGTCCATTCCAGTGAGCTCCAGCTCCTCCGACACCATCACCAGGGTAAAATGCTCCATATTGACGCATTGGAAGTGCAGTCATTTTTGTATGATTTCGGAATGTTACAGTATCTTTTGATAAATCTTGCATCATTTCTTTACGTGTAGAATAACGAAGTTCATCATGGCCATGCAAATAATCTGCCATGTCACGATCTTTACCTCTTTCGAGACCAATTACATCGTATCCTTTTTTTGTTAATTCAGAGGCAATAATACCACCTGCCCAGCCTACACCAACGATTACAACATCTTTTTTAGGTAATTTTTCAGCCATTTTATTCACTCCTATTATTGATGATCACTTAAGCTTTTTGGTTCCATCTCAACAAATTCGTCTTTTTCAATAATATTGACATAAGACATTTGACTTCCTGGATAACGTTTCATTTTCCAACCTTCTAGGTTCGCGTTTCCTCCATATAAAGGATCAGCATATACGCCTTCAATCGTTAATTTTTTAAGTAAATTAAAGAATTGTTTTGAAGTCGCACCGTTTAACGCTACTTCATCTGCTTCAAATTTTTGAAGTAATTCAATTTGTTTTTCTTCTTCTAATTCATAGAATTTTTTCTCAGCTAGTTTAAAAGCCTCTGCATCTAACGCTGCAACACCCATAGTAAATAGGTCTTTGTTTAGAATAGCCGATTGATTTCCTTGTGTAGGTTCTCCTTTTAAGAAAGGACCTTGACGAAATTCTTTAGCGTTTGAACCAAATCCACCAGCTAATTGATGATCGATATAATATCCTACTAACAATTCTTTAGCACCAGGACCATTTTCATCTTTCGGGAAAATTTGCTCTGCTGCTGCTTCAACTGTAAGAAATTGTTCGATATTGAAGAACATTAATGCTCGATTGAAGTTAGAAGTTTCAGCACCGTGTGATGAATGTGAGTCAGCAACTGTTGTTTCACCATCATTGTTTTTTACTACTAAACTAGTAACTGCTCCCCCTAGAACAATTCCGCCTAAAGTTAGACCAGAATTTTTTAAGAAATTACGTCTAGTCGATTTTTTTTCTGTAAAAGTTTCTTTGTTTTCTGACATAATGACTCCTCCTTGATAAATTTTGCCTAATAAAGTTCCTCAAATTACTAACATATCTACTTTACAATCATTGCCACTTACTTTAATCTAGCAGTCTGCAATTTTTCGAGTATGTTTGTATGCCGGAAACTATTACATTTTACCTTAGTTTTTAGTTTTTTTGCAAAGTTTTTTCTGACTAAAGTGTCGAAGTTTGATAATTTTATAGTTAAATACGTATATTTCACAACATAGAATTCCACAAAAATATAGTAAAAAAGATTCATTTTTTCATATAAAAGAACTATAAATACGATACATTTCTTATATTAATTTTAAAAAAAGTAAAAAAAATACAAAATACCTCAAGAATAAAAAATCTTGAGGTATTTTGTGAAAATTCTAAAATAAAATCTGCTACTATTCTAGTGAATTACTAATATATTTTTCAAACTTTTATAATGGTATATTCCCATGTTTTTTAGCTGGTCTTGTTTCTTCTTTGTTAGCGAGCATATCTAAAGCTTGTATTAGTTTGATACGCGTATCACGTGGGTCTATAACATCATCTACCATGCCACGAGAAGCTGCAACATAAGGATTTGCGAACTTTTCTTTATACTCTTCGATTTTTGTAGCACGTGTGCTTTCAGGATCTTCTGATTTTGCAATTTCATTTGCAAAGATAATATTTGCTGCTCCAGCAGCACCCATTACAGCGATTTCTGCATTTGGCCAAGCAAAGACTAAATCGGCTCCAATTGCTTTCGAGTTTAAGGCAACGTACGCTCCACCATAGGCTTTGCGTAAAATTACTGTTATCTTTGGAACCGTTGCTTCTGAATACGCATACAAAATTTTCGCACCATGACGTATAATTCCACCATGCTCCTGTTTAACGCCAGGGAAGAAACCAGATACATCTTCAAATGTAATAAGCGGTATATTGAATGCATCACATGTACGAATAAAGCGTGATGCTTTATCAGAAGAATCGATGTCTAATCCACCAGCTAACGCTTTCGGTTGGTTACAAACTAACCCAACTGATTCTCCACCAATTCTGGCAAAGCCTACAACGACATTTTTAGCAAACTCTGAATGTACTTCCATAAAAGAGCCTTCATCTACAACTTGTTCTATTACTCTACGAACGTCATAAGGTTTCGTAGGTTCAATTGGTACAAAATCAATTATATCTGGACGGTAATCATCCGTTTCTGGACGAGGAAACTTCGGTGCTTTTTCCTTATTATTTTGTGGTAAATAGCTTAGTAATTGTCGAATTTGTTTAATAGATTCTTCTTCACTTGGAGCACGGAAATGAGCGTTACCACTAATTGTATTGTGTACTTTCGATCCTCCTAAATCTTCTGAAGATATCTTTTCCCCCGTTACCGTTTCGATTACTTTTGGTCCAGTAATGAACATTTGCGATGTTTTATCGACCATTAAAATAAAATCTGTAATAGCAGGTGAATAAACAGCCCCCCCTGCACAAGGTCCCATAATTACCGATATTTGTGGAATGACTCCTGAATAAATGGAATTGCGATAGAAAATATGACCATAGCCATCTAAAGATAGTACCCCTTCTTGAATACGTGCTCCACCTGAGTCATTAATACCGATGAATGGTGTCCCGTTTTTAGCTGCTAAATCCATTACAGCCGCAATTTTCTTCGCATGCATTTCACCTAATGCTCCACCAAACACAGTGAAATCTTGTGCAAATAAGTAAACATTACGACCATTAATTTTACCAAAGCCAGTTACAACCCCATCACCAGGTCCTTCTAATTTGTCCATTCCAAAGTCAGTCGTTCTATGTGTAATGAATGGGTTAATTTCTACAAATGTCCCTTCATCTAATAGCAAATCGATACGTTCACGAGCTGTTAGCTTCCCTTTTTCGTGCTGCTTATCGATTCTTTTGTCCCCTCCGCCAAGTTCAATCTCTCTTTTGCGGTCATACATTTCATTGATTTTATCAAACATGTCCATTTCTACTATTCCCCTTTTTCACCTTTGTCATATAATTCATATAAAACACCGAAAGAGTCTTTCGGATGAATAAATGCAGCCTCAGACCCACCCGCAGCAGGTACTGGTTTTTCAGAGAGTAGTCGAACCCCTTTTTCCTTTAAATCTTCCATCTCTTCTCTGATGTTCTTCACTTTAAAGGCTACATGTTGAATTCCTTCCCCACGTTTTTGAATATGATTATAAATAGCCCCTTCTTCACTTAAAGGTTCTAGTAATTCGATGTGCACATTCCCCGCGTCAAGAAATGCAACACGGACATTTTGTGAGGGCACTTCTTCAATTTTTAAAAGCTTTAATCCTAGTACTTCGGTATAATATGTAATTTGCTCTTCCAAATTTCTTACAGCAATTCCAATATGATCTACCTTTTCCATTATAACACCCCTTCTGTTATAGTACATATTAATTGTAACGAAATTTACAACAATGTGCCACGGGACTTTTCGAATTATTTCAAATTTGATAAACTATCTTTAAGAAAAGAAGGAGCGATTTTAATATGAGTAATAAAAAATTTCAAAAAATAGTAGTATATATTATGATAATTATTATGATTCTATCAACGTTTGCATTTGGTTTAACATTATTTATTTAAAATTAAGCGATTACCTTCTATCGGTAATCGCTTAGTCTATTGTTTTTAAGCCTTTAAAGGTTTGTTTTATTTCAAGATATTGATCCATTTCTTCTATAAATTGATAAAGGGCCGCCATAGCAACAAATTTTTCATGGGATTCTGGTAGAGGCATTTCAGCAAATTCTTTTTTAACGATATCAAGTTTAACTCTAAAAGAACGTGCTGTGTTTCCAGAATGCACATGATCCGCTAAATCCTTCATAAAATTTGCCACTAGTTCAACTTGCTGTACCATAACAGGGAGCGCTGTAATTTTTGGTAAAACACGCTCAATAATTTCCAATTGTCGTTCGCGCATATCAAAATATAAATAATAAGCATTTTCCTTACGTGTTAAATGATTTTCAACATCCTTAAACGCTAAAGATTTCGCTTTATTTAATACATTTTCTGCATCGATTAATTCTTTACCGTCCCATGACGTGTCGCCTTTCTCCAAATATTCCACAATTTCAGAAAATATTTTACGGTATAATTCTTCGATTTCAATACGATAGTTGTCCATCGTCTTTTGAATGTCACCCATATACATGTTAACGATCAATGCAATTCCAAAGCCAATTGCCATTAATCCTAACTCGTTATACAAAAGATCGAGTGTAAAATTTGCTTCAGAATATATATGCATCATAATTACTGCGCTAGAAACAAATCCTGGTGCCACGCCAACAATTACGATTGTAGGGATAAAGAGCAAGATCATAAGCGTTAAAACAACGGGATTATAACCAAATATTTCGAATGCCAAAAATGAAAATGCCATACCTATCAAACTCGCAACAAAACGAGTGTATACTGCATGTACTGACTTTTTCTTCGTTGTTTGAATACAGAGAATCGTTAATATTCCTGCTGAAGTAAAAAACTCCAATCCAAAATATTGGGCTAAGGCAATAGATAGAGCTGTACCTATTGCTGTTTTTATTGTTCTATAACCAATTCGGAACTTTTTAATACATACTGCCTCCCTTAAAAATATTTCCGATAAATATGTACTTTTAAAAAAGAAATGAATGTAAGTCCTCAAGTAAAAGGTTTACTTAAGGACTATTTACATTCATTTCATCAAATTACACTTCTTCACAATACTGTTCAAAGTTTGCTTGTAAATTTGTTATAACTGACATTGGATCATGGCCTTCAATTTCATGACGACCAATATCTGCTACAACTTTACCATCTTTTAATAATACAAATGATGGTGAAGAAGGGATATGATCTTCTCCAAAGAAGTAACGAGCTGCGGCAGTTGCTTCTTTATCTTGTCCTGCAAATACTGTTACTAAATGATCTGGACGTTTATCATAATGAACTGCGTTCACAGCTGCTGGACGAGCAATCCCTCCTGCACAGCCGCAAACAGAGTTAACCATTACTAATGTTGTGCCTGGACGTGCAAAAGCCTCTTCAACTTCCTCTGGTGTACGTAATTGTTCGTATCCAGCTGCTTCCATTTCAGAACGAGCTGTTCTTGTGATTTCTTGCATAAATAAATCGTAATCCATATTCATATTCATTGTATATCGCTCCTTTCATAACACATTTTATCATAGAAAGACAGGTTATTAACCGGAAAAGACTTATTCTTGTGAAGGTTTTTCTTCTTCATGAACAAACAATGTTTTTACACCTTGTGTGACAGTCATTTCTCCTTGAAGTATAGAATCTTCAAGAGCTTTTATCAATTGCTTCCTATTAGGGTTATTATAAAAGCTTTCGATTAAATGATCTTTTATCATGGAATGGAACCAGTCCTTCGTTTGTTGGGAACGACGATGCTCCCAGTAGGACGAGCCTTTTACCGTTTTTTCGAAATTTGATATCATTTCCCATGTTTCTTTTAAGCCAGCACCTGTTAACGAAGAAACCGGAAGTGCCATGCTTAACCAGCCTGGTGTTGAAGGCTGTAAAAAATGGAGGATTTGTTTATATTCTCGAACGGTTTTTTTAGCACGGATAACATTATCACCATCACTTTTATGAACGATAATACCATCTGCTAGTTCCATAATCCCCTTTTTCATCCCCTGTAGTTCGTCACCGGCGCCAGTTAATACAAGTAATAAGAAAAAGTCGACCATCCCTCTTACAAAGGTTTCGCTTTGACCAACACCGACAGTTTCGATAAGGATTACATCAAAACCTGCCGCTTCACAGAGCAGCATAGTTTCTCTTGTTTTTTTATGAACACCGCCTAAGGTTCCGGCACTAGGTGATGGACGAACAAAAGCTCTTTCATTACGACTTAGCTTTTCCATCCTTGTCTTATCCCCCAATATGCTGCCACCTGAAAGGGAGGAGCTTGGATCAATTGCGAGTACCGCAACTCTTTTTCCCATGTTACATAACATGGTGCCAAAGCTTTCAATAAATGTACTTTTTCCAGCACCCGGCACACCTGTAATACCAATTCTAATACTTTGGCCTGTATGGGGTAGCAATTCCTGTAAAAGCTTTTGAGCTTGTTCTTTATGAACACTTTTTGAGCTTTCGATTAATGTAATTGCACGGGACAAAGAAGCACGATTTCCAGATTTTAATTCCTCTGCGAGTTTAGGGATATCAAGAGTATCTTCATTTTTTTTACGAAATCTCTTTGGTGATATTTGTTTCATGCCATCGTGGCCACCTTTTACACCGTCCATTACAAACAAAGCACTTTCTTCTATCCCTTTGTCCTTACCCATTATTCAGACACTTCCTCATAGCCTAAACGTTTATAAATTTCTTCAATTATCTTTATTGCGGAAACAGGGATGACAGTACCTGGACCAAATATTGCAACCGCGCCTGCGTTATATAAAAACTCATAATCTTGAGCAGGGATTACTCCGCCTACTATGACGATAATATCCTCTCGACCTAACTTTTTCAGTTCTTCGATAAGTTCAGGTACTAAAGTTTTGTGACCAGCAGCAAGTGATGATACTCCGATACAATGAACATCATTTTCAACTGCCATTTGAGCCGCTTCTTCAGGTGTCATAAACAATGGTGAGATATCCACATCGAAACCTAAATCAGCATACCCTGTAGCCACAACCTTTGCGCCTCGATCATGTCCATCCTGACCCATTTTAGCAACTAAAATACGTGGGCGACGACCTTCATTTTCTAGGAACTCTTCTGTCATTTGCTTCACTTCAGAAATGAGTTCCTCATCTGAAAAATTAGAAGAATAAACACCTGACACAGATCGAATTATTGCCTTATGGCGTCCAGATACTTTTTCAATAGCGTCTGAAATTTCACCTAGTGACGCTCTAGCTCGTGCAGCATCGACTGCAGCAGCAAGTAAGTTTCCCTCTCCTGTTTCAGCCACATGAGTTAAACGATTTAAAAGTCTTTGTACTTCTTCTTCGTTTCGTTCATTTTTCATTTTATTCAATCTTTCAATTTGTTTTTGACGTACGACCGTATTATCAATATTTAAAATATCAATTGGTTCCTCTTCTTCAAGACGATATTTATTAACGCCAATAATGATTTCTGATTTTGAATCGATTTGCGCCTGACGTTTTGCTGCAGACTCTTCAACTTTCATTTTTGGAATTCCCGTTTCGATAGCCTTTGCCATACCACCTAGATTTTCGATTTCCTCAATCAATTCCCATGCCTTTTCTGTTAACTCTTTTGTTAACTTTTCAACATAGTATGAACCACCCC
Source organism: Lysinibacillus sp. PLM2 (assembly GCA_023168345.1). Lineage (NCBI taxonomy): Bacteria > Bacillati > Bacillota > Bacilli > Caryophanales > Bacillaceae > Lysinibacillus > Lysinibacillus sp. PLM2. The sequence continues at coordinate 2,222,940 of AP025689.1, forward strand.
ATGGATCAATCACTTTTGTCATACCCGTTTCTTCTTGTAGGAATAATTGAGTATTTCGAGCAATTCTTGCAGAAAAGTCTGTTGGTAATGCAATAGCTTCATCTAAAGCGTTTGTATGAAGAGACTGTGTATGACCCATTGCAGCCGCATTTGCCTCTACAAGCGTACGCGTAACGTTATTAAATGGATCTTGCTCAGTTAAAGACCATCCAGATGTTTGTGAATGGGTTCTTAAAGCTAGGGATTTAGGATTTTTCGGGTTAAATGTACTCATCATTTGAGCCCAAATTCGGCGAGCTGCACGCATTTTTGCAACTTCCATATAGTAATTCATGCCAATTCCCCAGAAAAATGAGAGACGTGGTGCAAATGAATCAATATCAATCCCTGCTTTTAACCCTGTTCGAACATATTCTAAACCGTCTGCCAACGTATATGCTAGCTCAATATCAGCTGTTGCCCCTGCTTCTTGAATGTGATAGCCCGAAATAGATATTGAATTAAATTTCGGCATAAACTTACTCGTATACTCAAATATATCCGCAATGATTTTCATCGACATTGCAGGTGGATAAATGTACGTATTACGAACCATATATTCCTTTAAAATATCATTTTGAATTGTACCAGCAAGTTTTTCAGGTGGTACGCCCTGCTCTTCGGCAGCAATGATATAGAAAGCCATTATCGGCAATACAGCACCATTCATCGTCATTGAAACGGACATTTGGTCTAAGGGAATGCCATCAAATAATATTTTCATATCCTCAATTGAGTCAATGGCAACTCCTGCTTTTCCTACATCTCCTTTTACACGGGGATGATCAGAATCGTAACCGCGATGTGTTGCTAAGTCAAAGGCGACGGACAAGCCTTTTTGTCCCATCGCTAAGTTGCGACGGTAAAATGCATTGGACTCCTCAGCAGTTGAAAAACCTGCATACTGTCGTACTGTCCAAGGTCTTGCAACATACATAGTTGGATATGGACCGCGTGTATTCGGTGCAATACCTGCCACATCTTTTAAATGTTCGGCATTTTCGATACTTTCTTTTGAATAAAATTCTTTCACTTCAATTCCTTCATTAGTCATAAAAGAATTGGTAGGCTGTAATTTTTCATCAATTAGCACTTTTTCTAAATCAACGGATTTGAAATTAGGAATCATTGTTGCTCCCCCTTTAAACGTTCAGCAATTACGTTAAGCTTTTCAACAAGATTTTGTCCGGCAAAAATAAATCCATTTAAGCCCTTTTCTACCCATTCCTTTTCCTCTTCTTTAAATTTACCTGCTACATCAATAATCAAGTCTTTACGCTTATTTTCAAGTATGCTTGGTAAAATTATTTTTGTATCCTCATCAGTAGCTACCAATACTATATATTGACTATCTGTATCATTTATCCAAGTCAATAAATCAGCAATTGAATCGATCTCACCTGACTTATTTACTACGATTCCTACTGTAGCAAAAAAACCTGATACAAAATCAGCTCTTGGCTTAAAGTTTTTCAATTTACCATAGGTGAGGATTGAGATCTTCGGTTGTAAATTTTTATAACGTATGCGTAACTCTTCAAAAGGTGTCGATAAACGTTTAACATCAACAAATAAGGGATTGGTTTCTGCTTTAAAGTCATCTTCAGGGTTTGCATAAATATTTGTACCGATTAAAGAATGCTTACGAGTCTCAATGGATTTTAATCTAGCAGTCCTTACTTCCTCTAAAATTGTTTGAAGATTACCCGATTCCGCAAAAGCATCGATTCCACCTGCATCCTCAATCTCTAAAAACAAAGACCACGACTTTTCTACATACTCAGCTGTTAAGTATTCAATAAAATAAGAACCTCCCGATGGATCAAATACTGATGCAGCATAGGATTCTTCTTTTAAAACCAAAATTACATTTCTTGCAATTCTGATAGATTTTTCTGTTGGTTTTACTAAAACATCATGTGGATGTACTGTAAATACATCTGCACCACCTATTAATGCTGATAATGCTTCATTACCTGCGCGTAATAAATTTACATATTCATCAAATTTAGAAAAACTTCTTAATGATGTTTCTGCAACTATTGGTACTGCAATATTTGATTCAGCATTGTACGCCTTTGAAAACGCTTTCCATAAAATTTTAAAAGCACGTAGCTTTGCAATTTCAGAGAAGAATTGTGTATCTACTGCAAAATTGACATAAAATTTATTTATAAATTCAGCAAAGTTATTTTCGTTATTAGCAAATTTGGCAGCTAAAGCTAATGATAGTGCTAATTCTTGTATAACATTGGCACCTTCATAATGATAAGGAAGTGTATTAGCTGCTAATGTACGAACATTCGGATAATTGTTTATTGTAATAGGTTCTTTTGAAAGAATATATCCCGAAACTTGTTCTCTTAAAGAATGTTCTATTTGTTCAAATACTTTTAAAATATCATCATTTGTATTCTGTACAATTAATTTAAAAGGATTCTTTTCTAATATAGAAGCTAGTCGACTAATATTTGTTTCATTCCAGTAAAAAGACACCCGACTATCGATCGTAAGAATTTGGTTGCCTCGCTCTAAGCTGTCTTCAATACTTTTAAAAAACTGTTCCTCCGTATCCCCAAATATTTGTTGTGCACAAGAAAAATCTTTTGTTGCCTTTAAAGAGCGTATAGTTGAGATTTGTTTTTCTAACTGCTCCCCCAACTTTTCGATAACTATTTCTTGTGTATATAAAGGTTTCAATGTAACACCGTCAGTAGTTGGTGTAAAAAGTGTTTCAAACGGTTTCCCCTTCAGCGCTTTAACCGCTTCTTCTCTCCACTGTTCATAGCTCACATTGTTAAATTGAATATGTTTCATATTATTTGTCATACATTCGCCTAACAGCTTCCCCCTTTAATGATACTTACCCATATTTTACATTAGAATAACTTCCCATGAAAGAGAATAATTAAAGGAAGCCCTCTTTTGAAGGCTTCCTCATTTTTCTAGTATACTGACATTTGTTCTTTTTCTACATTTTCGAGAATATTTTTCACTCTATTTAGAAACTTCCCACAAATTAAACCATCAAGAATTCTATGGTCTATTGATAAACACAAGTTTACCATATCCCTCGCTGCGAACATTCCACCGTTCATAATAACAGGTCTTTTTACAATGGATTCAACTTGAAGGATGGCAGCTTGAGGGTAATTGATAATTCCCATAGATTGTACAGAACCAAATGATCCTGTATTGTTTACAGTGAAAGTACCCCCTTCCACATGCTCGGCACGTAATTTTCCTGAACGTACAATCGTCGATAATTCATAAATTTCTTTAGCAATACCTTTAATAGACTTATCATCTGCATTTTTAATCACTGGAACAAATAACGAATCTTCAGTGGCTACAGCTATGGAAATATGAATATCCTTTTTCTGTATAATTTTATCCCCTGCCCAAACGGAATTCATCATTGGGAATTCTTTAAGGGCAGTGGCTACTGCTTTTATAAAAAATGCAAAGTACGTAAGGTTGAATCCTTCTTTTGCTTTAAATTCATTTTTAATTTTATCTCGATATTGCACAAGATCCGTCACATCTGCTTCTACCATCATCCACGCATGTGGTATTTCCTGCTTACTTCTAACCATATTATTGGCAATAGCACGACGAATTGAGGAAACCGGAATCTCTATATCATTTGCATTAGGTTTTATATATTGTTGAACGGTTTTTAAAGGTTTTTCGTTGCTTGATACATTTGATTGTTTAATGGTTGGTTCTCGGTTTTCTTCATTCCCTATTACATAGTCATTTAAATTGCCTGTCTCTACAATTTTTAAAATATCTTTTCTTGTAATTCGTCCATCTAGACCAGTACCAACAATTTTTTCTAAATTAATCTGATATTCATTGGCAAGCTTTAATACTGCTGGTGAAAAACGCGCTTTATTAGAATTATTTTGAGTTGGTGAAATTTCGTTTTTATTGCTTATTGATTCAGTTGGCGTTTTTTCAAGAGCATCTTTCTTCTCAGAAGGTTTATCACCCTCAACCAACATCGTACAAACAACCGTTCCAACCGATAAAGTTTCACCTTCATTTGCCACTAATTCTTGAATAATCCCTGTAAATGATGAGGGAATCTCGGCATTTACTTTATCTGTAACAACTTCTGCAATTGGGTCGTATTTATTTACTAAATCCCCTGGTTTAACAAGCCATTTTTCGATTGTACCTTCTGTAACACTTTCCCCTAATTGAGGCATTAAAATTTTTTCAATGCTCATCTTCTCACCTCCACTAAAAAGCTGCTAATTCTCGCATTGCTTGCTCGATTTTTTCTGGATTAATCATAAAGTACTTTTCCATTGTTGGAGAATAAGGCATCGCTGGTATATCCGGTCCAGCTAATCGTTTGATTGGAGCGTCTAACTCAAATAAACACTCTTCCGCAATAATGGCAGACACTTCACTCATGATACTACCTTCTTTATTATCCTCTGTGATTAATAGTACTTTTCCTGTTTTTCTAGCTGCTTCAACAATTGCCTCTTTATCTAGAGGATAAATCGTTCTTAAATCTACTATGTGGGCTTGAATTCCATCCATCGCAAGTCTCTCAGCTGCTTGCATTGCATAATGAACAGCCAAACCATAAGTAATAACTGTAATATCTTCCCCTTCTCGTTTAACGTCTGCTTTACCAATTGGAATCGTATAATCTTCTGTCGGTACTTCGCCTTTTATTAAACGATAGGCTTTTTTATGCTCGAAAAATAATACAGGATCTTCATCTCTTATCGCTGCTTTTAACAAGCCCTTTGCTTCATAAGGTGTAGAGGGAATAAGGATTTTCAATCCAGGTGTATTTGCAAAAAGAGCTTCAACCGATTGGGAATGATATAATGCACCGTGGATTCCACCACCAAAAGGCGCTCTCACAACAAGAGGACAATGCCAATCATTATTAGAGCGATATCTAATTTTTGCTGCTTCAGATACGATTTGGTTTACAGCAGGCATGATAAAATCAGCAAATTGCATTTCTGCAATTGGCCGCATTCCTACCATTGCAGCACCTATTGCTACACCTGCAATGGCACTTTCAGCTAATGGCGTATCTAAAACACGATATTCTCCAAATTGGTCATATAAACCAGCAGTTGCCTTAAATACGCCACCCTTTTTGCCCACGTCTTCCCCTAATATAAATACGCGTTCATCTCTTTCCATTTCTTCTTTCATTGCGAGGTTAATCGCTTCAATAAAGGACATTACTACCACTATTCATCAGCTCCTTCCGCATAAACATATTTCAATGCATGCTCTGGCGATGAATATGGTGCTGCCTCTGCATAATCTGTCGCTTCGTTTACAATAGCCATCACACGGGAATTGATTTCTTTTAACTGGTCGGCATCTGCTACGCCTGTTTCCTTTAAGTAATTTTCAAATAATAAAATGGGATCTTCAGCTTTACCTTGTGCAATATCATCTGCTGTACGGTATTGGCGATCATCATCATCAGAGGAATGAGCTGTTAAGCGATAGGTTACCGCCTCAATTAAAGTTGGACCTTCACCATTTCTTGCTCGATCTGCCGCTTCTTTTACCACTTTATAAACCTCTAATGGGTTTTTTCCGTCTACCGTAATACCAGGCATTCCATAACCAATTGCACGATCTGAAACCTTTGCACAACCTAATTGTTTTTCAACTGGAACACTAATGGCGTATTGATTATTCTCAACCATTATAATAATTGGAAGCTTGTGGACTCCCGCAAAATTAGCGCCTTCATGGAAATCACCCTGGTTGGTTGAACCTTCACCTAAAGTAACGAATGAAATATGATTCTCATTTCGCATTTTAGCTGCAAGAGCAACACCAACAGCATGTGGTACCTGCGTTGCAACCGGTGATGAACCTGTTAATATGCGATTTTTCTTTTGTCCAAAATGACCTGGCATTTGTCGACCACCTGAATTGGGGTCTTCCGCCTTAGCAAAGGCTGATAGCATTAAATCCTTTGCGGTCATACCAAAATGCAATACTACTCCCATATCTCGATAATACGGTGCTATATAATCCTTTGTCTGATCTAATGCGAATGCTGCTCCAACCTGTGCTGCTTCCTGACCTTGACAAGAAATAACGAAGGCAATTTTCCCCGATCGATTTAATAACCACATTCGTTCATCTATTCGTCTTGCCATTAACATCGTTTCATACATTTGTAAAACGTCTTCATCTTTTAACCCTAATTCTGAGTGATGTAGTCTCACTTCTGTCATACACTACACATCCCCTTCCATTAATAATGGTAGCCCTACTTTTTTAAAAATGCAGCGCCTTACCATCTACTGCTAAAGCTGCTTCACCAATTACTTCACTTAATGATGGATGTGGATGAATCGTTTCTCCAATCTCCCAAGGCGTCGCATCAAGTAACATTGCTAACGCAGCTTCAGAAATCATATCAGACACATGAGGACCAATCATATGAATACCTAAAATATCATTTGTTGATTCGTCTGCAATGATTTTGACAAACCCATCTGATTCACCATAGACTAACGCTTTTCCAATGGCTTTAAATGGGAATTTCCCTATTTTTAATGTGAATCCTTGTTCTTTTGCTTTTTCTTCGGTCAACCCAATACTTGCAACTTCAGGGTGGGAATAGACACATCTTGCTATATTTTGATAATTTATCGATTTCACTGTTCCTTGTGCAATATGTTCAACAGCAGCAATACCTTCTGCTGATGCCACATGGGCTAATTGCATTCCACCAATGACATCTCCAATTGCGTAAATATGCTTTTCCTTTGTTTGGTAAACTTCATTCACTTTAACAAAGCTAGAATCTAATTCTATTTCTGTATTTTCTATTCCAATATCTTTGGTATTGCCTATCCGTCCTACGGAAATTAACATTTTATCCGCCTCAACTACTTTTTCAATACCATCTATTAATACAGTAGCTATGACGCCTTGATCTGTTACTTTGAGTTTTTCCTCTATCAATTGTGCGTTTGTAATAATCTGTATGCCTCTTTTTGTTAAGGCTTTTTCCATTTCCTTTGAAATATCAACATCTTCACTAGGTAAAATTCGATTGCTATACTCAATTACCTTAATATCAACGCCATAATCCGCAAGCATAGATGCCCATTCAATTCCAATCACACCTCCACCTACGATCATCATTGATTTAGGTAGTTCTTCCATTTGTAATGCATGATCAGAATTTAGTATCTTTACTCCATCAGTTTGAATTTGTTTTAAACTTCTTGGTGTTGAGCCAGTAGCGATGATGATATTTTTTGGAATTAGCATTTCATTTTCTTCATCGTTGTTTTCTACTGAAATCGTTCCAGCCATTGGTGAAAAAATAGACGGGCCAAGAATCCTACCTTTGCCATAATACACATCGATTTTGCCTTTTTTAATAAGGGTTTGCACACCGGTGTGTAACTGTTCTACGATGTTCTCTTTTCTTTTTTGAATAGCGGGAAAATTCAATTGGATTTCAGCTGTATCAATACCATATTCACTGGCAGATTTTGTTTGTCTATAAACCTCCGCACTTCTTAATAAAGCTTTGCTTGGAATACACCCTCTATGAAGACATGTACCTCCAAGCTTTTCCTGTTCAACAATTGCAGTGGATAAGCCTAGTTGACTAGCTCTTATAGCTGCAACATAGCCCCCTGTCCCACCACCTAATATCACTAAATCATATTCACGTGACATCGAAATCCCCCTTGCAAAGGGAACTTATGAATTCTCAGAAGTTCCCACGATTATTTAACGTCTATTTAATATACTTTTTTCGTTTCTTATAAATTGACTTCTAGATGTTGAAATACGACCCATTCTCTCTTCTGCGAGTCTATCAGCTGCTAAGTAAGTTGGGATATTCTCTTCCTTAGAGATTTGGAATATTTTACACAAATTATCATAAATAGTTTCTACTCGTTTCATAGCTCTTTCGCGATTATAACCGTATAATTCATCAGCAACATTTATCACTCCCCCAGCATTAATTACATAATCCGGAGCATAAATAATGCCCGCTTCATGAATCATCTGTCCATGTAGTGGTTCTTTTAATTGGTTATTTGCAGAGCCTGCAATTACCTTTCCTTTAAATTTTGGGATTGTTTCCTCATTAATAATACCACCTAATGCGCAAGGAGAAAAAATATCCACTTCTTGATCATAAATTTCTTCTGGAGAAACAGCTTTTGCACCAAACTCATTAATAGCTCTTAAAACAGCTTTTTGGTTAATATCTGTTACGACAAGTACAGCACCTTCCTTGTGTAAATACTCACAAAGTGAATAAGCTACATTCCCAAGTCCCTGAACGGCTATTCTTCTTCCCTTTAACGAATCAATACCAAATGCTTCTTTTGCGGCTGCTTTCATACCTAGATATACTCCATAAGCAGTAACTGGAGATGGATTTCCCGAAGAGCCAAATGTAGGAGAAATGCCTGTAATAAAATTCGTTTCTTCATGAATTATATCCATGTCCGATACTGTTGTTCCAACATCTTCAGCAGCTATATATCTTCCGTTAAGACTTTGAATGTATCTTCCTAAAGCACGGAACATTCCTTCGTTTTTATCTTTTGAAGGATTTCCAATAATAACCGTTTTACCACCACCAAGATTTAGCCCCGCGCAGGCATTTTTATAAGTCATCCCCCGGGCTAAACGAAGTGCATCCTCTATCGCTTGTTCTTCTGTTTCATATGGCCACATACGAATACCGCCAAGAGCAGGTCCAAGCGTTGTATCATGAATGGCAATGATTGCTTTTAGACCTGAAGTGCGATCCTGACAAAATACAAGTTGCTCATAGTCGTGATTTTCTAAAGATTTAAAGATTTCCATAGAACCCCTCACCCTTTCGCGAAAGCGCTTACTTTTAAATAGGCGTTTTTTCTCTATAATATTCAATATTCTTCTCGAATTTCTACCCTTATTTCTACAATACTTTTAATTCGACTATGAATCAAGGTATTATTCATTAAATAATTTTTTTCAGTCAATAGATTGAAATTGTCCAAATAAGTACTTGGCCTTTCTTGACTTTCAAATTAACCATTGTACAATTAAAGTAATTGTAAGGAGGACATGACATGGCACGTATGGCGGCATTCATCGTACTCTTAATACCTGCAATTATGGCAGGTGCCGGTATTAAGTTTATGCGTGATACTTTATATAGTAAGTTAATAGAACCATTTCCTTGGTTATGGCTACAATTTATAGTTGGAATAATATTATTCGTTATTGGACTTGGCTTTTTCGCTGGATTCCTTCTACATCGTGATCGTAAAAAAGGAAAAGTCGCTCCGAAATTCCAAAAGGAAACAAAATAAAAATAGACGTTCTCACTTGAAGAACGTCTATTTTTTCATTTTTTGCGCTTTTAACACTTTATTTGGATAATCGGTTATCCATCCAATTACAGATGGATGAGGGTCCTTTATAAATTTTTCATATCCAACTATTGAATAAAACCGAATATTCTTGTTTGCTTCGACACAGTGATTTATATACTGCTCTTTATAATATTTCTTACTCGCATGCACTACATCAATGTAAGTCATTGTTTGTAAATCAACCCAGTTAAATTTTTTGGAAATGATAAAGGCAGTTTGGAAATCAGGTCTTTGCATTTTTACTACTTTCATTAGTTCATTATGAAAAGAAGAAAAATGGCTCCCTACTGGCAATTCAAGTTTTTGAATCACATCGATTAATGGTTTTGTATTTTTTAATATTGATTCCTTCAATTCAATATTTAAGGGCATTTGATTTTCATTTGCCCATTCAATTACTTGCTTTAAGCTAGGGATTTCTTCTCTTTTAAATAATCGCCAAAAACGTTTCCCTATTCGAATATGATTAATTTCCTGTAATGTACAATCTGATATTTTTTTATTTATTCCAGCAAGTCTTGATAAATTCAAATCATGAAAAACGATAAATTCTTCATCCTTCGTCATTTGAACATCAATTTCTATTCCATCAGCACCGAGCTCTTTTGCTAAATTAAAGGCATGCATCGTATTTTCAATTGTATAGCCAGATGCTCCACGATGAGCAAAAATTGGAATTCTTTTATGCATTTAGCTCCCCATTCTCTAAACGAAATGTTCCATTTGTCATTTTCGATAAGGTAGTGGATTTTTTCCCTATTTGAATATATGTACCAGGATAAGCTTCTTTGCGAACAACAATTTCCTCTTTTGCGGAGGCATGGAATTCCTTCATTAATTTTTTTATTTCTTGATCGACTAGCTCAGCGTCATTTTTCTTTTTTTCTACCAATTGTTTCGCTTGATTAAACGCTTTCATTTGCTTGTCATTCATTTTGTTTTGATATTGATTCATCGTATTTAGTTGAGATGACATCTGAACTATTTCTTCATGTAAAGCTTTTAATAAAGATGCCTTCTCCTGAATCATTTCTTGTTTTTCTTTTTTACTCACACTTTCAATGATTAATTCAGTTTTTCTTTCTAATCGATTTCCAGAGATAGCTGTAATAATGGAATCCTTTGCAACAGCTCTACCACCGATTAATTTTCCTTTCCGTTCATCTACTTTTATAGTATTTGCATATAAATTTGATCCTAGCGCATAAGAACCAATAACAATTTCTTCACCTGCAATTAAATTGGCTTCATTGACGTGTTTTACAAATATATTCTTACCTGCTTCGACAACCGTTTCACCTAGACCAAAAATACCTCCACGAATGTACACATCTCCACCTGTCGATTGGATTAACTTCGCTCCAATTACCCCTTCTGGATGTTCTATTGAGATGTCTCCTGAGGCGACGACAGTATATCCATTTTGGACAGTACCACGAATACTAATCGATCCATCGAATTGAATATTACCAGTTTCAAGTCCCACATCTCCATCAATCGGTAGGTGCCGACTAATTGAAATCATCCCTTGACGTTCCTCAAGAACACCACTATTTAATGCCTTTAAAACAATTTTCCCCTCTTCTTCTACTTCGACTGCTGATTTTTTATCATATTTTAAAGGGACATCCTTACCATGTGGGGCTGGTACCGGTTCTCCAAAAATATTTTTCCCAGGTATACCAGGTTTTGCTGGAATTTTCTCACCTAACCAGGAACCTTCTTTAATTTCAAATATAAAGTTCATATCAAAATAATCAGCCTTCCCATCTTCACGAATGACGGGTTTTCTCTCAGGAATTTCAAGATATTTTACAATTGCATCTTCACCAGTGATGGGTTCTGTTCCTTTTGCAATTTCTATTGTTTTTCCCGTATCCGCTTTCATTAAATCGATTGGGAGGATTCCGTGAGTTATTTTATTCTCTGTTAATAATCGTTCAATATCTTGTCCAAGTTTTTCTATATTTTCTTTAATAGATTCTCTTGTTTCATTAATAATAATAGAAGCACTCATTTTATTTTGTGCAATTTCAATTTCAATATCCGGCAACCATGTGCCAATCTCCACAGGGTTTGAATTTTCTTTAGTTAAAACACTTTTTAAAAGTGCGAAATTTGTTAATTTTATTCGAGGATGTTTTGTCAGGATTCCATCAAACTCTTTTAATGAAAAACCTAATTTATTTGTTTTGACATACACCTTATTGTTCTCTTCTATCACTTCTATGAGATCGTTTGCAAAAATTATCAATTCACTCATCTCCCTTTCTTTAAGTATATACAATATTTTGCAGTTTGTTTAGAGAACTTTCTCACAATGAATATAAATTACCCGTTATTTACTATTGGGAATAATAAATAACGGGTCGTTTACTTTATTTTTTAATTTTGTCGATATTTTAGCACCAACTGTCATTTCTTTTTTTGTAGGATTTTAAACGTTTCTTGTTTCTCTTTAGCAGAAATTTCCCTTTTTCTTGGTTTTGAATAGGTTAGTGCCTGGTCACTATCAAAAAAACCTTCAGTTGTAGGATCGACTAAAATACCGAGTAAGACAAATAACATTAAAATTGTTTCAGCTAAATCTGTCAATTGACTGCTGAATAATGTAATATCAACGTTAAAAATCGATGCAATTTGATTTGCAAATACAGATATTAAGGCTATAAGAGAAATCCAAAACTGCTTATGTCTTAATCGAACGCGCCAGTTGATTTTCATACTTATTCACCTCCTACTTCATTAGATGAAAAATAAATATTTTTATATTAGTAAAAAACTATAATTTTATTATTCTTATCATATTAAGCAAGTCTTTTAATTGAAACAGCATCTGCCTATAAAGCTTATCTCGTATAAATAAAAACACTCTATTATTATTCCGAAAAAATAATAATAGAGTGTTTTTCATTTGTAATTGAATGCCTTTGTATTTAAGGATAGCTCTTACTTTAACAAAATAAGTAGATCTATTTTGCTATAAACCTAGTGACTTTTTTTACTTGATCCACAGTGATTCTTGGTGTTACGCCTTGTATCCACTCTTCATTAAAAGTGCCATGCCAGTTTTTATCACCTTGACGGAAGTAGTCAAAATCAAAAATTTTATCCCAAGACTTAACGACCTCATAATTTTCTTCATCTTTCAAATATCTTTCCCACTCGTCTTCCGAATCCGTAATAGGTGAATTATTTAGTACAAAATGCCACGATTGAAAATCCGACCATAAGATTTGATCATCGGGAATTTCTAAGGTTAAAATAACACCTCTAGTTCCTTTAGGTAATAAAACTCTCTCATTTCGATTTACACTTCGTTTCCAAAGCCATATTGGATAATTCTCACCTTTATAATTCGGTATTCTTTTTATCATTTGCTGCTTCATCCAATGATAGGCTTTCAAAAAGTCTTTATCTACAAACGCTTCTCTTCCTTCAAGAAAACCTTGTTCACGTAGTTTTTTATAAGCCTCTAAATGTTGAACGGTGTATACTCTCATTAAAATGCTCCTTTTAATAGTTATAAAAATGAATCGTTTTCATTCCGTTAGTTATCAGTTAATTTAAAAAGCCATTATTCTCTTACTAGTGGATGGATACTTAGAAGAAAATAATCGTAGCTATTTTTTGATTTTTTTATCCTTAATTTAATGATAAGGAAAAATAACCGATTATTATATAGGAAAAATATGGGGATATAATATGTATGTTTACTTTTTTTATGAGTATGGAAAAAAATACCTATGAAAAATTATATTTAGTTAAGACTAATCAAGTCTTATATTTCGAGGAACAAATATTCCCATCTACTTTTGACCTCACACCATGAAAAAAACAACCAAGGAAATAAATTCCTTGGTTGTTTCCATAATTGTTTAATTGTTTATTAGCATTTTAATGGCTATTCACACTAGTATTTACGACGCCACCAATTCAATTCGAATTTTGTCGGCAATCATCGCAATGAATTCCGAGTTAGTTGGTTTTGATTTTAGGTGATGTACAGTGTAACCGAACATTTGTGAAATGGATTCGTAATTTCCACGGTTCCAGGCAACTTCGATGGCATGACGAATCGCACGTTCAACACGTGAAGGAGTAGTGCCAAATTTTTTCGCTATTTCAGGATATAAAATTTTTGTTACTGAACCTAATAGCTCGATATCAAAGTAAACCATTTGAATCGCTTCTCTTAAATAAGAGTACCCTTTAATATGGGCAGGAACACCAATTTCTTTAATGATAGCCGTAATTGTTGTATCAAGCTGACGTTGATTTACTTTTCCTACTGGCTCTGGTTGTAGGATACTTTGACGTTTTACAGTTTCAGTTTTTTGACCCGCACAATGAATTATTTTTTGTACTAATTGATCAAATTCAAATGGCTTTAGCATGAAATAAGAAGCTCCATATGTAACAGCTTGCTTCATAACATCCTCTTGACCAAATGCAGTTAACATGATTACTTGTGTGTTAGAAAATTGATCGTCATTATACATTGCCTCTAACACCGCTAAACCATCCAAATGGGGCATAATTATATCTAGTAACAATACGTCTGGATGATACTCTTCCAACATTTTCAAACATAATTTTCCATTAGGAGCTGATGCTACGATTTCAATTTCCGGATGGTTTTCAAAAAATTGCTCCAATGTTTTTACTAGATCTCTGTTATCGTCGGCAATTGCCACTCTAACTTTAGCCAAAATAAATTCCCCCTCGTAATTTCCTAAAATTCTACGTATAATACCCCTTTTTTTCATAAGTCACAGTTTTTTAACTTGACGATTCTAATTTCGACATTTACTAAAAAAAACCTTTAAAAAACTGAAAATTGAATATCTTGTAGGATAAATTCCCTCTCACTCGACAACTTTATTCCTATTTCTACAAATAATTTAGTTAACTCAAGGGGGAAATGGGAAAAAGACTACACTTTAAAAGTTAAGTGTAGTCTTTTAGACTTATTCTGGTGTTTTTTTAAGCATTTCAACAACAGTTATCGCTGCTCCCTTTTCAGGTTGTTCGACAAACATATGAGTAACTGCTCCAACAAATTTCCCATCTTGAATAATTGGACTACCACTCATTCCTTGTAAAATACCGCCTGTTTTCTCAAGTAAAGCTTTATCTGTTACTTTAAATTGTAAAAAGCTATCCTCTATTTTTGTAATATCTATCGTAAATTTTTCGACATCTGATCCTTCAATTGCTGTATAGAGTTCCGCATTCCCCAGTTTTATGTCTTCTTCATGCATAATTTCAATAGGTTGTCGTAAACTTTGTTTATTATCGCTCTCCCAGGTACCAAAAATTCCGTATAAGTCGTTCGATTTAATATCACCTAAGCGAATATTATTTTTTTCGATAACAGATATTTTATAACCTGGATGTCCTGGACTACTTTTCTTAATTTGCTCAATGGATGCTAAAAAGATTGATCCTTCTGTAAATTTAGGTGGCGCTTTTAATACCCCATCAATAATTTGATGTCCTAAAGCACCATATTGTTTGGACTCTGGATCTATAAAAGTTAATGTTCCAATACCGTCAGTTTCATCCTTTAAAAAGGGTAAAACATTGTTTGCTTCTTCATTCGTTAATGATATTTCTCTTTTCTCTTTATTTTTTTCGACTGAAAAAGTTATGTTTGTTTCACTTAATTCATCTTTTAATTCACTAACAGAAATAATCTTGCGTCCATTTAGTTCTGTTATGACATCACCTTTTTTCAACCATTCACCATTCGGTAATAAAACATCATGAGCAACATAGACAAATGGTAATTGCAACTGTATGCCAATTGATTCACCCATCGGTATTAACTTCTTTGCATCCGCATAGATGGTTGGTGCAAAGGTAAATAAAATGAGTAAAGCGACTGTCATCAGGTTACGCAAATGTCTCATAGTCCACCTCCTCTTAAGTTTGTAACATTACTATGTGTCAGAAAGTGCACATTAATGAGAGGTAAATATTTGTCGTTGGATACATGTTAATAAAATCAAAAAAAATTGCCGACGAATTATATAGCTTTATTGTCGACAATTTTCTTCATTTATATTTTCACTTTATATTCTTTTTTTCGTTCTTCAGCTAAATTTAACAACTCTTTAGCATGTTGTAGGGTTAAATCTGTTATTTCAGCACCACTCATCATTCTACTTATTTCTTCAGCACGTTCATCCATATTTATATTTGAAACGGTCGTGTAGGTTCTGTTTTGATCAACTTCCTTTCTAATTAAGAAATGTTGATCAGCCATCGCTGCAACCTGAGGTAGATGAGTGATACATAATACTTGTGAATGGTTTGAGATGGCAGCAATCTTTTCAGCGATTGCTTGTGCTACACGACCGCTAACACCTGTATCCACTTCGTCAAATATTATAGAAGTAACGCCATCCGCAGATGAAAAAATGGTTTTTAAAGCTAGCATGATTCTGGATAGTTCTCCACCAGAAGCAATTTTCGGTAAAGATTTCGGCGGTTCGCCAACATTTGTTGAGATAAAAAATGATACAATATCTTTTCCATCTGATTCATAATGGCCGTAAGTATCAAAATTTACGATAAATTTTGCTTTTTCCATATGTAAATCTCGGAGCTGATTCATAATTGATTCGCTTAACTGAATGGCATTTTTCTTGCGAATTGTTGTAAGCTCTTGAGCAAGTTTTTCAAGCTGTTCTTCATGAGCTTTTAGCTTTAGCTCCGTTTTTCGTATTGCTTCATCTCGATTTAATAATTGATCTAATTCGTCTTTAATTTTTTCATAATAAGTTAAAATTTCTTCTACATCCGCACCATATTTTCTTTTTAGCATTTGATATTGGGCTAAACGGTGCTCCACTTCATTTAAACGCTCGGGATGAAATTCTAAATCATCAATCACACTTTTAATTTGATGTGCTGCGTCTTGTAATGAATAAAAGGATGATGATACAGCTTCTTGAGCGTCTTTAAATTCGTTATCCAATTCAACGATATCATCTAAAGCCCCCATCGCATCACCAATTAAATCTAGACCTTTCATCTCTCCAGATATAGCCTCATAGGCAAGATTTGCACGCTCAAATATTTTATTGAAGTTCAAAAGCTTCCGTCTTTCTTCAGTAAGTGCCTCTTCTTCTCCAATTTGTAGCTTCGCTTCTTCAATTTCTCGAATTTGAAATTGATAAAGATCAATTCTTTGATTCGTTCGTTTTTCATCAATGTTTAATTGAGCAAGTTCCTTTTTCAATTGACGATAAGTTTGATATGCGTATAAATATTTTTCTTTTACTGATGTAATGTCGTTTGAAGCGTAATAATCAAGTAGTCGTATATGTTGTTTTTCATCCATGAGTTCTTGATTTTCATGCTGCCCATGAATGTCGACTAATTTTCCACCTACTTCTCGTAAAATGGATAAAGGAACAAGTTTTCCATTTATACGACAAATACTTTTACCCTTTTCATTTATATCCCTTTGAAGAATGACTGAATCTTCTTCGATTTCAATTCCGATCTCTTGTAATTTCTCATAAATAGCCTGATTTTCATTTGTTATTTGAAATAGACCCATTAATTCTGCTTTATTTGCTCCATGACGAATAAAGTCCTGCGATGCTCGTCCACCTGCTAATAAGTGAACCGCATCAATGATGATGGATTTACCTGCACCTGTTTCACCTGTCAAAACTGTTAGACCTTCTGAAAAACTAAGGGACAGCTCATCAATAATTGCGAAATTGCGAATACTTAGCTCTGTTAACAAACATTATCACCTCATATTAAAGCATATCTAAAAGTCGATCTTTCACTTCTTCACGATCACTTTCTGTTCTACATATGATTAAAATCGTATCATCACCTGAAATTGTACCTAAAATTTCATGCCATTCCAAGCGATCTATTAACGCAGCAATTGCATTTGCATTCCCTGGTAATGCTTTTAAAACTAAGAAATGTGAGGCTCCGTCGATACTAATAAATGCATCGGAAAGCGCTCTTTGAAGCTTTTGCAAAGGATTAAAACGTTGATCTGCTGGTAAACTATATTTATAACGACCATCTTGTAACGGTACTTTTACTAAATGTAATTCTTTAATATCTCTTGATACTGTTGCTTGTGTTACATTGTATCCAGCTTCCTTTAAACGATCGACAATTTCATCTTGTGTTTCTATAGTATTGTTTGTAATAATTTCTCGTATTCTCATATGACGTTGCCCTTTATTCATCATGATCACCTCGTATAAATAATTCTGTATATTTATACTAACATTTCCCACAGCAATGCACAAGAGTATCAATAAACGACGTTTTTTAATACAAAAAATATTCAAAATAAAAAAATTGCCCCAATAGTATGCAGCAAATGCACACTATGGGACTTTTTATTTTAATTCACTATGTGCTTCTTCTACAATTTTTTTAAAATTTGTAAATGGTTCTATGAATTCATCATCTTTTGGATTAACTAGGTGGAATAAAAATTCAATATTCCCTTCTCCACCTGTAATCGGAGAAAAAGAAGCATCCTTCACAACAAATCCTACTTCAGAAGCAATTTTTGCTATATGTTCTAATACATCAAGGTGAACCTTAGGATCTTTCACTATCCCTTTTTTACCAACATTATCTTTACCAGCTTCAAATTGTGGCTTTACTAATGCCATGACATCTCCACCACGCAATAAAATTGTTTTTAGTACAGGTAATATTAGGGAAAGAGAAATAAATGACACATCGATGGTTGCAAAGTTAGGTAATCCTTCATGGAAATCTTCTGGCTTTGAGTATCTAAAGTTTGTTTTTTCCATAACTGTGACCCGATCATCAGAACGGATTTTCCATGCTAATTGATTTGTACCTACATCGAGTGCATAGCAATGGACTGCTCCATTTTGTAGAGCACAATCAGTAAATCCTCCTGTTGAAGAGCCTATATCTAACATAATTTTACCATCAACAGACATGTCAAATATTTCAAGAGCTTTTTCAAGCTTTAATCCACCACGACTCACATATTTTAATTGCGTGCCTTTTACTTGAAGAGGTGCGTCAATTGATATTTTTTCTCCTGCTTTATCAATCCGCGATTCATTTGAATAAACAAGACCAGCCATGATAGCCCTTTTTGCTTTTTCACGTGTTTCACATAATCCTCTTTCAACTAATAAAATATCGACACGTTCTTTTACTTGTTTTGTCATACAGTTTTCGTTCCTAGACGTTTATCACTTACAACTATTTTTTGAATTCGGTTTACAATTTCATCTTTTGTAATCCCAATTTCATCAAGTAGTAAATTAACGCTTCCTTGCTCAATAAAATGATCTGGAATTCCAATTCTATCTATTTCATTTAGATATTTATTGTCACTTGCAAATTCTAGTACTTCACTACCAAATCCACCTTGTAAAACTGCTTCTTCTACCGTTAAAACTGGTAATTTTGAAGCCATGATTGAATGAAGCATTTCTTCATCCATCGGTTTAATAAAACGAGCATTCACTACTTTCACTTGGATTCCTTGATGAGATAGTTCATCAGCAGCTTCCATAACCATTGGAATAGTAGAACCAAAAGTTAGAATGACCGCATGATAACCTTCACGCAGGATTTCCCATGTACCGATCTGGATCGTTTTCATTTCATCATCCATTGGTACACCATAACCATTTCCTCGAGGATATCTCATAGCAATCGGTCCATCGTTATATTCAACTGCTGTTTTTACCATATGCTGCCCTTCATTTTCATCCTTTGGCATCATCAAAACAATGTTTGGTATATGTCGTAAAAATGCAATATCAAAAACGCCTTGATGTGTCTCGCCATCTGCACCTACTAAACCAGCTCGATCTATTCCGATGAAAACATTTAGGTTTTGTCTCGCTATATCGTGTAATACTTGATCATATGCCCTTTGTAAAAATGTTGAATAGATTGCTAAAAACGGCTTCATTCCTTGGGTTGCAAGACCTGCAGCCATTGTCACCGCATGCTGCTCTGCTATACCAACATCAAAGAAACGTTGTGGGAACTCTTTTTGAATCCCCTCCATTTTCGAACCTACTGGCATTGCTGGGGTAATCGCTACGATACGATCGTCATCACGCATTAATTTGCGAACTGATTCAGAAACTAATGAACTCCAAGCAGGACCTGCCGTTTGGCTTTTAACAAAATCGCCGGTTTCCATTTTATAAGGACCTGTTCCATGCCATGTTCCAACTGTATCTTCTTCAGCAGGCTTATACCCCTTACCTTTTTTCGTAATTACGTGTACAAGTACTGGACCTTTTGCTTTTTTTGCATATTCTAATGTTTTTTCAAGTGAGTCTAGGTCATGACCATCAATTGGGCCTAAATATTTAAAGCCCATTTCCTCAAAAAAGACACCTGAAACTACTAAATATTTCAAGCTATCTTTCACACGTTCAGCAGTATTTGCAAGTTTACCACCTAGTACTGGAATTTTTTTCATTAATGATTCCAGCTCTTCTTTTGCCTTCGAATATTCTTTAGCGGTACGAAGTCTACCAAGAATATTATGTAGGGCACCAACATTTGGCGCAATCGACATTTCGTTATCATTTAAGATGACAATCATATTCGTTTTTTCATGTCCGATATGATTCAATGCTTCAAGAGCCATACCTCCAGTTAATGCACCATCACCAATAATTGGAATCACATAGTTGCTTTCCTTCTTTAAATCTCGTGCAACTGCCATACCCATTGCTGCTGAAAGTGATGTTGAACTGTGACCTGTTTCCCATTCATCGTGTTCGCTCTCATTTCGTTTAGGGAAACCACTCAGTCCTTTATATTGACGTAAAGTATCAAATTGATTTGCACGACCAGTTAAAATCTTATGCACATAAGTTTGATGGCCAACATCCCAAATAAATTTGTCATTGGGACTATTAAATGATCTATGCAACGCAATTGTAAGTTCAACAACGCCAAGATTTGGACCTATATGTCCTCCAGTAATTGAACATTTCTCTATCAGAAAAGAACGTATTTCACCTGCTAGTAATTCTAGTTCTTTTTTATTCAATTTTTTTAAAAAGGATGGACTAGTAATGTTATATAAATCCATCTCTCACACACCTTTTCATCAATTATTTACAGTAGATTGTCTTTCTTATTATAACAGTGTTATAGCTTATTCAAAAGTATTACACTTATTGTTATTTATTTCTATGGACAATATACTGAGCAAGTTCTTTTAATAGTGTGATATCACCATTTAATTTTTCTAAAGATTCAATTGCAATCTCATAGTGCTCTTTTAACTTGCGTTTTGCGCCTTCTAGTGTTAAAAGTGCTGGGTATGTGCTTTTTTGACTTACTATATCTTTTCCGGCTGTTTTTCCAAGTTGTTCAGATGTTCCCTCAATATCCAAAATATCGTCCTGTATTTGAAATGCTAAACCAATATGGTGTGCAAATTCAACTAAGATTTTTCTTTCTTCTTTCGTTGCATTTGCTAATACTGCACCAGACTCTATACTAAATCGAAGGAGGGCACCCGTTTTATTTTCATGTACTTTTTCTAATTCTTCAAGGTTTAAAAGGCGAGCTTCTCCGTCCATATCGAGTACTTGTCCCCCAACCATTCCTTCTGCTCCAGCGGCAACACTTAATAAATTGATCAATTCAACTTTTATTGCAGGTGATACATTATCCATTCTTGCGAGAACGCCGAAGCTAAGTGTATTTAATGCGTCTCCAGCTAATATTGCCAATGCTTCACCAAAAACTACATGATTGGTTGGTTTGCCACGTCGTAATTCATCGTCATCCATACTTGGTAAATCATCATGAATTAAAGAATACGTATGGATCATCTCAATGACTGCCCCTACTGTATAGGATTCCTTTTTAATATTATTGAAAAGGGCACTAACTGCTAAAACAAATAGCGGGCGGATTCTTTTGCCTCCAGCCTTTAATGAATATTGCATTGCTTCCTTTAATTGTTCAGGTGCTTGAACATTTTCGACTAGTTCAAAAATTTCACGATCAATTTTAGAAATATTTGTTTCCATAAACTGTTTTAATGTAGTTGTCATCTGCTAACCCTCTAATCCTTTGATGGTTCAAATGCTTGTTTTTCACCTTGATCATTAACAATAGAAATTAATTGTTCTTCTGCATTTTGTAGCTTTTCGTGGCAAAAATGGGATAATTCCATGCCCTTTTTATATAAATCTATAGCTTCTTCTAAAGGGACATCTCCCTGCTCCAGTTTCTGTACAATTACTTCTAATTCATTCATCGCTTCTGCAAATGATTGTTGTTTCGTCATATTATTTACTACCTCCTTGATTTACTATGGTTTCAATGATTTTCGCTTTCGCCTCACCATCTTGGAAGTGTACCGAAATCTCATCATTTGCTGATAGTTGTGAGACTGTTTTGATAACTTTGTTATCCTTATATGTCACACTAAAGCCCCTATTCATAATAGTAAGTGGGTTTAGCGCCTCAAGTGTGCGAATGGTTGAAAGATAAGCTTCTTTTTTATTATTTAATACATTGAACATAGATCTTGTAAGTAAATTTGTTGATTGTTCTAGTTGTTTTTCTAGAAACTTTATTGCATTTTTCGGTGAATGTATTTTAATAGCGCCTTCTAAATGCCTATGATCATGCTTTTTTTTCATTAAAAATAACTGAGTAGATTTTGAAAGTCGCATATCTAAATTGACAATTCTCTCCGTAAAAGGACGATAAAGTCGTTCTGGTGTTGCAAGTGGATAAGCATTTTTTAATTTTTTTAATCTGCTTTTTTCATAATTCAATTTAGAACTAACAATTTGATGTAGATATGATTTTCTATTTAAAATATGTTGATAAAGCTCTTGTTGATTTGGAAC
The DNA here is from genome assembly GCA_023168345.1 of Lysinibacillus sp. PLM2. Classification (NCBI taxonomy): domain Bacteria; kingdom Bacillati; phylum Bacillota; class Bacilli; order Caryophanales; family Bacillaceae; genus Lysinibacillus; species Lysinibacillus sp. PLM2. The sequence continues at coordinate 2,245,276 of AP025689.1, forward strand.
AGCTAATTCAGCAGCGGCTGTAGGTGTTGGAGCTCGTAAGTCTGCGACAAAGTCTGCTATAGTTGTATCTGTTTCATGTCCTACAGCACTAATAATAGGGATTCGACTTTCGAAAATTGCCCGCGCGACACTTTCTTCATTGAAAGCCCAAAGATCCTCGATGGAACCACCACCACGGCCAACAATTAAAACATCACAAAGCATTTGTTCGTTTGCAGTCGTAATGTTTTTCACTATGTTTGGAGCAGCTTGTGCACCCTGTACGATTGTCGGATAAATAATTATTTCAGAAAGTGGATACCTTCTAGTAATCGTTGTACAAATATCACGAATTGCTGCACCCGTTGTTGCCGTAAGTACTCCTACTGTGTTCGGGAACTTTGGAATCGGTTGTTTAAATTGCGGATTAAAAAGTCCTTCTTTTTGCAATCGCTCTTTTAATTGGTTAAATGCGACAAAAAGACCACCGACCCCATCCGGTTCCATCGTTTGAACGTAAAGTTGATAAATGCCCGACGACTCGTAAACATTGACATCCCCTCGGATGAATACTTGCATACCCTCCTCAGGCTTAAATTTCAGTTTATTCGCTTGGGCACGAAACATTGCAGCTGTTATTCGTGCTTCATCATCTTTTAACGTAAAATATATATGACCGGACGTATGTATTTTAACATTTGAGAGCTCCCCTTTTACATAGACATCTCTCAAATGTGGATCTGCATCAAATTTTCTTTTTATATATTTCGTAAGCGCTTTAACGGTTAAATAAGAAGACGTTGTCATATTGAATACGACTCCTTTTCTTTAAGGTTCAATTTCAAATGTTGGGGTGATGTGAACTTCACATCACCTTTTTTCATCCTAAATGAACACCGATTTCTTTATATTGATTGCTTAATAATATTTTACCTTTATAATGCTCAAATCTCTTAAAGCCGTAGGCATTTCGTTTAATAACTTTCGATTTATTATTTATCCCTTCTAAAAAGCCGTTAGAGTAACCGTAACTGAAGCTATTCAATATCTCTACTTGCCAATTCTTAAAGGTTTGAATTGCCTTAATAAACGCAGGAATATTTGATTCTTCTACCTGCTTGTAGAATTCAAATAATTTTTCTTTTATTTCTTTTATGTCATTCGTTTTTTTGGCCCAGTCTAACCATTTACAATAAGCTTCTTTAAGTATGTATGCTTGTTTTAAAACATCTGACATTCCGAGATAACGATTTAAGTACCAGCGATCCTTTTCCTTTAATTTCTCTTTTCTCTTATACAATACATGCCGCATCCTTTTACACTGTTTGCGATCATAAGCATGCCATTCTTTCTGAACGATTCTACGAACCTCGTCTAAGGCCCAGTAAATATAACGACTATAGTGAAATCGATCGGCCACGATTACAGGTCGACTTAATGCCTTTTTAACGGCTTCTTTAAAATGAGGGTTCATATCCATCACTACGACATTAACCGAGCTACCAAATTTTCTTAAGTAATCTTTAATTGTATTTTTACGACGGTTGGGTAAGATATCAAGCGGTTCATGTGTTTCTGCATTCGCAATAATGAGCTGATAAGTTCCTGCATCTGTATCGCCCTTATATTCATCAATAGCGATATGCTTAGGTAATTCAACTCCATTAGCCAATTTATCATTTAAAACAGAATCAAACCTACGAATAATTGTTGTAATTGATGTCCCTAAAACTTCAGCAGTCTCCTTAAAAGTTTTTCCTTTAATAGCTTTTATACGTGCTACTTGATTCCATTCTTTCGAATATTGTTGGTATCTCTCCACAAATGGATTATCTTCAGAAAAACGCTTTCCACAATCACAAACATAACGGCGGCGTTTATAAAAAATCATTGATAGCCGCTCAAACCATTTTAAATGCTTTATCTTTTGTATACGATAATCATGAACCTTTGAAGTTAGATTTCCACAAACAGGACATTTATGTTCTTTCCTAGGCATCATTACATATAATGCTATTCGATCCTCAACATTCTCAACTTTATGAATCTCTACACCTTCAAATCCTGGAATCTTCATGTTAAAATACATATGCACAGGTCGCCTCTTTTCGCTTGTTTCTCGTCAATTCAAGTATAAAAGAATCGGCGATTCTGTGCTTTTTCATTTTTGTGAAAATGTTTGAAAACCCCAACAAATATTATAGAACCTTCTTTAAATTAGGGTTATACAGTAGAAAACAATAGAAAAGCTGTTTCTCTATTGAAAAACAGCTTATGTACCTATATTTTACATGCTTTTCATCTACTTGTCCTGTGACAATGTTTTTTCTGCAGATTGAACTGTGTTAAATAGTAACATCGTAATCGTCATTGGACCTACCCCACCTGGTACTGGAGTGATGTGAGATGCAAGTTTTTCAACTTCTTCAAAATGGACATCACCGATTAATTTATTGTTCTCATCACGGTTAATCCCCACATCAATAACAACTGCACCTGGTTTTATATGCTCTTTTGTTATGAAATTAGGGCGACCAACAGCTGCCACTAATATATCTGCCTGTTTCGTAATGGATGGTAAATCTTTAGTTTTTGAATGAGTGTATGTAACAGTTGCATCTTTTTGTAATAGTAATTGTCCCATTGGGTTACCCACAATATGACTTCTTCCAACGATGACAGCATGCTTACCTGCAATTTCAATCCCAGTATATTCGAGTAGTTTCATAACGCCATAAGGAGTACATGGTAAGTATGTTTCTTGACCTAACATCATTTTACCAACACTGACAGGTGAGAATCCGTCTACATCCTTCTCTGGAGAAATTGTTGCAATTACTTTATCTTCATCAATATGCTTCGGAAGCGGTAATTGAACTAAAATACCGTGAATATCTTCTCGTCCATTTAATGATTGGATATGTTCAAGTAATTCTGCTTCCATTGTATCTTCTGGTAATTTTACAAGTTCAGAAAAGATGCCGATTGCTTCACAAGATTTTTGTTTATTTCTAACATAAGTTTGTGATGCAGGGTTGTCCCCTACTAAAATAACCGCAAGTCCTGGTGTGACACCTTGATTTTTTAGTTGAACAACACGTTCAGCAATTGACTCTCTAATTTGTTGTCCAATTTCTTTACCATTAATGATCGCCATGTCCCTACTCCTTCCATTTCCTCTCAGGTTCGTAATACTTATTATTCAACGAACTTTGAAAGTACTCCGTTTACAAATTTACTAGATTTTTCATCCCCATAAGTTTTACATAATTCTATTGCTTCGTTAAGAATTACGTTTTTTGGTGTATCATCCATATATAATAATTCATAAAGAGCTAATCGCAATACAGTTCTCTCGATTTTGGGAAGTCTTGTTAACGACCAATTTTCTAATTTTCCTTCTAGAGCTGCATCTATTTCAGATAGCTTTTCTGTTGTCCCGTGAACTAACGATTCGAAGAATTTATCTAACTCTTCTTCTTCTAGTACATGACCGATTGCTTCTTTCACTGTTAGGTCTGTATTATCTAACTGAAACAATACTTGCATAGCTTTACTTCGCGCCTCATGTCGTTTCATGCATAAATCTCCTTCTTAGTAACATTAAGTCCTATAATAACATATTTTAGCTATTCACATACAGGTTCAAACTAACATTTCAAAATTCATTCATAACATGGTGATAAATGTGTATTTAACAAGAAAGGAGTATTTAGAAACTACTTTTTCTAAATACTCCTAATTTACTTTGTTTATTTAAAAAATTGAGCTGCTTTAACTGCTTTTTGCCAGCCCTCATAAAGAGTTGTTCGCGTGTTTTCGTCCATCATTGATTCGAATTTTTTTTCTAAATTCCAATATTTCGCTATTTCTTCTTTACTTTCCCAATACCCTACAGCGAGTCCCGCTAAATATGCAGCGCCTAATGAAGTCGTTTCATTAATTGCTGATTTTTCCACGGGGACATTTAAAATATCTGATTGAAATTGCATGAGAAAATGATTTTTCACTGCTCCGCCATCCACTCTTAAGGATTTGAGCTTTATATTTGAATCAGCTTCCATTGCAGATAATACATCCTTTGTTTGATATGCAAGTGATTCAAGTGTAGCCCGAATAAAATGCTCCTTTTTAGTACCTCTTGTTAATCCAAATACAGCTCCTCGTACTTCACTATCCCAATACGGGGTGCCAAGTCCAACAAAGGCTGGGACAACATATACACCATCTGTACTTCTTACTCTTGCTGCATATTCTTCACTCTCTGAATCATCACGGAGCATTCTTAAACCATCACGTAACCATTGAATTGCAGATCCAGCAACAAAGATACTTCCTTCTAAAGCATATTCTACTTTTCCATCAATTCCCCATGCAATTGTAGTAAGTAAACCATGATTTGAACGCACTGCATTCTCACCTGTGTTCATGAGCATAAAACAGCCAGTGCCATAAGTATTTTTCACCATCCCTGATTCAAAGCAAGCTTGACCGAATAAGGCAGCCTGTTGATCTCCAGCTATCCCAGCAATAGGTACGCTTGCCCCAAAGAAATGATTTTTAGACACATGACCGTAAATTTCGGATGATGGACGTACTTTTGGAAGCATTGAAGATGGAACAGTTAAAATCTTTAATAACTCCTCATCCCATTTTAAATCATGGATATTAAACATTAATGTTCTAGATGCATTAGAGTAATCTGTAACATGAACTTGACCTTCTGTAAGCTTCCAAATGATCCATGTATCAATTGTGCCAAAAAGCAACTCGCCTTTCTCTGCTTTGCTTCTAGCTCCTTCTACATTGTCTAATATCCATTTTACTTTTGTTCCTGAAAAGTAAGCATCAATTAATAAACCTGTTTTTTCGCGAAATAAGCTCTCATGTCCATTTTCAATAAGGTCATTACAAATCCCCGCAGTCTGTCTTGACTGCCAAACAATTGCATTATATATTGGTTCACCTGTTGTTTTGTCCCATACAACCGTTGTTTCTCTTTGATTTGTTATTCCAATTCCAGCTATTTGTTCAGGCTTTATATTTTTTTCCGATAGTACCGTCGCAATTACTGATAAGATAGAACTCCATATTTCCTTTGCATTATGCTCTACCCAACCAGACTTAGGAAAATATTGCTTAAATTCTCTTTGTGCCATATGTACGACATGACCATCATGATCAAATAAAACGGCACGAGAACTTGTTGTTCCTTGATCTAAGGATAAAATATATTTGTTCATACTTCTGCCCCCATTTTAAAGAAATACTTCACTATTTTAAACTAAATAATTCGCTTTTAGGTATAAATATTCCTAGCAGGAGTATATAACAATTAAGAAAAGTGGCTATTTTATTTATTTTTCTTACAAAACAGTAGACAAAGTTAATTATTTCATGTATATTTTAGAGACTAATTAAATTTATTCATTATCTAAGAATTCACATGTTACAAAAAGTAATCGTGAAAGCTCGATACTTTTTGTAATGTGTGAATTTTTTTTAGAGTGAAAGCACAATTTAATTATGTAATAATTTTTTATGGAGGTCTTTTAAAATGACTCAAGGTACAGTAAAATGGTTTAACTCAGAAAAAGGTTTTGGATTTATCGAAGTTGAAGGTGGAAACGATGTATTCGTACACTTCTCTGCAATCCAAGGTGACGGTTTCAAAACTCTTGAAGAAGGTCAAAAAGTAGAATTTGACGTTGAAGAAGGTAACCGTGGACCACAAGCTACTAACGTAGTTAAACTTTAATTCATCAATTAATGAATTAACCAATATAAAACCGACTCGAAGTATTCTTTACTTCTTGTCGGTTTTATTTTTTTGTATCATTATAGCTTTGTTTCAGAAATGAAAAAACTCTTCCTCCGAAGTATGAAGGAAGAGAAAAGTAAAAGCTACTCTTGGTCTTTTGACGTTTCAAATTGAATCGCCGTAATATGAACATTCACTTCATTAGTATCAATGGATGTCATATTATAAATTGCTTGTCTAATCGCTGTTTGCACATCTTTTGCAACCTTTGGGATTGAAAATCCATATTTCACAGAACAAAAAACATCAATGATAATATCGCCATCATCTGATAAAGTCGCTTTTACCCCTTTTGAATGAACTTTCTTTCCAAAGCGTTCTGCGACTCCAGATGCAAAATTACCTCTTGTTGCAAATATACCATCTACCTCAGTAGTAGCAATTCCTGCAATAACTTCGATTACTTCAGGAGCTACTTCAATTCGACCAAGTTCTTCTTTACCAGAAGGAGTTGGTTGCACGAAAGTCTTCGCCACTTTCTCAGCCATCTTCTTCATCCTCTCTTTCTTTAGTAAAACTTTATACCGCTTTACTACTCGATGAATCTTATTATTTTTAATTATACAACATTTTATCTTACGTTGCTTGTCAAAGGACCGATCTCAATCTAATTTTGTTTATAATTTCCATATTAGTTCATCAAAAAAGTGTAGGCAAGTGGAAGGATCCAACTCGCCTACACTACTTTTTTATTTTGTTACAGTTTCTTTTTTTGTATTTAAGATGTCGTTTTCTTCAAGGAATTTTGTATTAAATTTTCCTGACTTAAATACATCATTGTTCATTAATGCTGAATGGAATGGGATTGTTGTATGGATTCCAGGACCTTCTACAACAAATTCACCAAGTGCACGATTCATACGAGCAATTGCCTCTTCACGCGTATCTGCATGTACGATAAGCTTTGCAACCATAGAATCGTAATATGGTGGGATTGTATATCCAGCATAAACAGCAGAATCAATGCGCACCCCGTAGCCACCAGGTGTAATATAAGAATCTACAGTTCCTGCAGATGGCATAAAGTTTTTAAAGGCATTTTCAGCATTTATACGGCATTCAATTGCCCATCCATTAATTTTAATATCCTCTTGTTTGAACGGAAGTGGCTCTCCAGATGCAATTTTCAGTTGTTGTTGAACTAAATCAACACCTGTAATCATCTCTGTAACTGGATGCTCCACTTGGATTCGTGTATTCATCTCCATGAAATAAAACTTATCTGCTTGATAATCGTAGATAAATTCAATTGTGCCCGCACCTTCATAATCACATGCAAGAGCTGCTTTAACTGCCGCTTCACCCATTTCAGCACGGCGTTCAGCCGATAGAGCTGGTGATGGTGCTTCTTCAACTAATTTTTGCATACGTCGTTGCACTGTACAATCTCGTTCTCCTAAGTGAACAACATTTCCGTGAGAATCTGCTAAAACTTGAATTTCACAGTGACGGAAATATTCGATGAACTTTTCTAAATAGACACCTGGGTTACCGAATGCTGCAGCAGCTTCTTTTTGAGTAATTTCGATTCCTTTAACAAGGTCTTCTTCTGTACGTGCAACGCGAATTCCTTTACCGCCACCACCAGCCGTCGCTTTAATGATGACAGGATAGCCAATTTCACTTGCCCATTTCTTACCTGTTTCAATATCTGGAACAATGCCTGTACCAGGAACGAGTGGTACCCCTGCTTCTTCCATTGACGAACGAGCGACGTCTTTTATACCCATAATTTTAATAGAGTCAGAAGATGGCCCAATGAATTTAATGCCTGCATTTTCACATGCTTCTGCAAAATCAGCATTTTCTGCAAGGAAGCCATATCCAGGGTGAATTCCATCTACGCCCGTTTTTTGAGCTACACCAAGCACTGCTGGGAAGCTTAAATAAGAGTCTTTTGATAATTTTGGACCTATACAATAAGCTTCATCTGCTAATTTCACGTGTAAAGCTTCTTTATCAGCTTCTGAATATACAGCAACTGTTTGAATACCTAGTTCTTTACATGCACGTATAATACGTACTGCAATTTCACCACGGTTTGCGATTAATACTTTTTTTAACATGTCGGGCACCCCTTACTCAGGTTTCACTAGGAATAGTGGTTGGCCGTACTCAACTAATTGACCATCTTTTACAAGTATTTCAACGATTTCACCTTTAACTTCAGCTTCAATTTCATTAAATAATTTCATCGCTTCTACGATACATACGATTGTTTCATCAGAAACTTTATCTCCTACCTTTACATATGGTGGAGCATCTGGTGATGGAGCTTGATAGAATGTACCTACCATTGGCGATGTAATCTTATGTAATGATTCATCAGTAGTAGATGTTGTTTTTGGAGCTTCTTCAGTTGAAGGCGCCGCTACTTGTACGGGTTGTGCTACTGGAGCTTGTACAGATGTAGTTTGTGCAACCGCTTCTTGAGCAACTGGAGCTGCTACTTCTTTTTTAGGAGTTACGACTTCTGTAACAACACCATTTGATTTTTTTAATTTAATTTTTGCACCATCATTTTCATAAATAAATTCTTCAATCGATGATGCATCTACTAATTTAATAATTTCACGTAATTCTTGAACTTTAAACAAAGTAAACACCCCTCTTGTTATTTTAACTACAATTACCATTTTATATTTTTTTCATTGATTTTGAAACAAATAATTTTAGTTTTTATTTGAATAACATAAAAAACAGTGCTTATACATTGTTTCTAAGCACTGTTCTTTACTTTTATAAGTCAAATCTTTAAAAAAATATTATTCAATCAATAATAACTTGTCTGTGGATTTACAGATACTTCTTGTACTTCCTCAAGCTCAGATCTTACTTTAAAGATTATTTCATTTGCTTGTTGAGTTGTTAGTTCATCTGTTAATACGGTTACTTGCGCTTTATCACCTTCAATTCGAACTAACGCATCTGAATATCCTAGTGATTTAATAACCATTTCAAGCATGGCTTCTGAAGATTCTTGTTTAATAAGCGCATTCATTTCGTTGAATGCTTCATTTTTCTCTTCTGCAGTGTATTCAGCTGATGCCATTTTTTGTGTTAATTGATCTCTTAATTGACTACGTTCATTACTAATTTCCATTCGCATTTCATCGAATAGATAGCTTTCAGTTGTTGTAGCTGTGTTTGTCACTCCATCAACACCCATTAATGATGTTTCTTCAAGTGTATCATCCGTGAATAATGTTGTTAAATTCACATCACGATTATCCTCAAATACATAATAAACTGAAATGACAGCAGCTAAACTAAATAATGTTAGTAGCCATACGGTTCTTCTTTTTACTTTCATTGTTCATCTCCTTTACTCTCCATAGGTACAATCATGATTCTGTGAGTAGGCAATTGCATTACTCTACTAATTGTTTCCAAAAGTTGATTTTTGATGGCTGGGTCAGAAGCCCCTTCCGATACGATGAGCATACCTGATACGATTTTTTCACCAGTGCTTGAAGTAAAGTAATCATTGAGCAAATTGCTTGTCTCAGGAATTTCTTCATCGTAATGAAAATACACCTTTACTTGTCCCACGCCTCTAATTTGCTTTAAAGTTTGCTCCAGTTTTCCTTCAGCTGATGAAGTATCACTCTGCACATCTTTTGGATCATTAAACGTTGAAGAAACGTACGCAATGAACGCAATTAGGGCGATGGGTATTAATATTAGATTTGTCTTTGACTTTGTCCATTTCTTTTCCACGTCACGTCCTATGCGGCCCCCTTTCTTAACGTTTCATCACATTGTATGATGCTTGACCCTTGTCTATGCTTTATAGATTTAGGAAATCTAACATAGTTGTTAAAAAAATTATTAAAGTTGCTAGCTTAATATAAATAATGAAGTCTTTATCATCCGTTAAAAGTAGTAAACACTTGCCTATTAAAATAATCGCAACTAGTTTTATCAAAAGCTTTTCCCCACCCCTAGCTGAGTCATGACCATTAAAATCAGCCAGATAAATACAAATGCGATTCCTAAAAGAAACGCTACAGCACATAAAACTAAGAGTGATTTACCAACATCGTCTACCAATCCACTAACAGTACCACTTGTAAAAGGTTCAATAATTGCTGCTAATAATTTAAAGGTCATTGCATGTATGAGTAATTTTCCAGCCGGATAAAATGCTGCCACCCAAAAAGCAGTCATCGCACTAAATCCAGCCACCGTGGTAGCAGTTGATTGATATTTATGAAAGATTGAAAAACCTTGTACAATTAGAGAACCGACTATTGGAATCGTTTGCTCAATTACTTTCTTAACAGGATCCGCAATTGCTTTATCAATTGTAAAGAATGCAACCCCGGTAAATGAAAGAACAGTTACGATTGCTAAAACTGAAGCTGTAATTAATGTCATTACGGTGCCCCTAATTAAATCAGAGGCTTTTCCAAAAGACATTTCTCCAATAAACTTTGTACAAAAATCAAGGATTAAGGCAACGGATACAGCTGGAATTAATATTCGGTCACATAGTAAAATGAGTAGTTCAAAAATGAAGAAAATAATAGGACTCCATGCAATAAATGAAAATACGGAATTTAATATTACTAGCAATGACATGATGATTGGATATAAAGCTAAAAAGAAGTTTGAAAATATCCCTGATAGTTGGGTCATTAATGAAAATGCATCCATGACAGTTTGTCCTAAAGTTAAAACGAGTACGACGATAAACATCGTATCACTCCACTTTTTAAATTTAGGCACAAAGGCTTCAATGGCTAAAAAGACAACCGTATACGTTACGATTAGAAATATTGATTTCCCTGCGATAATCAGAGGATCCGTAAAAACGTTTAGTATTTCATTCATTATGTAAGCCCCTTATTGAAGCTTTTCTAAAATTGAAGAGAATTTTGATAGTACATCTGCAAATTCACCAATCCAATAAGATAATAGAACAATTCTTACTGCTATCATGACAAGCTCTCCAATAGCTTCGTATTCCTGTTCCTCAAACATAGAGTGAATTAAAGAACCTATTTGATAAAACAATGCAGAATACACAAGTTGTGAAATGTAAGGCACTGAGTGTACATATGATAGGAGTTTCTCTATAAATGGAACCACAAGCATCGACAACAGAAAATGTAGTAATATGAAAAAAAAGATGATGGCGATTAGTGTGTGTAATTTTTCGAACGAATCTCTAATTAATATTAAAACTAAGATTAAAATGACAGCATAAAATACAAATATCATAGTCTACCTAATTTAAATTAAGCCATTGGAAGAATGTTAATATATCACCAAAGAACAGACGCAAAAATCTAATTAGTTCTGCAGTTATATATAAATATGCTATGAAATATAAGAAGAATGAAAATTCCTTTTTGCCGATTTGCTCGAAAAAGACATGAAGTAAAGCAATGACTAAACCTACTCCAGCTACTCGCAAAACGTCTTGTAACTCCATTAGGACGCCTCCTTGTGTAACGCAGTATATGAGCTTGGTCCATTAAATAGACCTACTTCTATCTAATTAAAAAAGCCATCTATATTGTATAGATGACTTACAATGTAATTTATTAATATTTGTCCTAAAAAATGCAGGATAAAATGAAAAAAGCTAACTCGAAAAAATTCGAGTTAGCTACAATAATTACGCACGAGATACGTATGAACCATCTGTTGTATTAATAATTAATTTATCTCCTTCGTTAACGAAGAACGGTACTTGGACAACAAGACCCGTTTCCATTACAGCTGGTTTTGATCCGCCAGAAGCAGTATCACCTTTAATACCTGGTTCTGTTTCTTTTACTTCTAAAACAACCGTATTTGGTAACTCAACACCTAGCATTTCACCTTGATATGATTGAATATAAACTTCCATATTTTCAAGAAGGTATTTTAATTCCTCTTCAATTTGTACAGCTGCAAGCTCCGTTTGCTCGTATGATTCCATATCCATAAATACATGTGAATCACCTTGAGCGTATAAATATTGCATTTTACGGTTATCAATTTGTGCTTTTTCTACTTTTTCACCTGCACGGAAAGTTTTTTCTGTCACGTTACCATTACGAAGGTTTCGTAATTTTGAACGTACAAATGCTGCACCTTTCCCTGGTTTAACGTGTTGGAAATCCATTACACGGTATAATTGGCCATCAATCATAATTGTTAGACCAGTACGAAAATCGTTTACTGAAATCATGAATACTCCTCCATTATAAAATGATTAGTTCTTTTTTCGAATGAGTTAGTCTTTCGTTACCTGACTCTGTAATTAGTATATCGTCTTCTATTCGTACACCACCAATTCCAGGTAGGTAAACGCCCGGCTCAATCGTAACGACCATATTTGGTTTTAAAATTGTATCAGAGCGGAATGAAAGAGCAGGTCCTTCATGAATTTCTAATCCAATACCGTGACCTGTAGAATGACCAAATGCTTCACCATAACCTTTAGACGTTAAATGATCGCGAGCAATAGCATCAGCTTCTTTACCGCTCATGCCTGGCCCCACTTTTTCTATTGCTAACATTTGTGACTCTAACACTGTTTCATACACTTCTATTAATTGTTGTGATGGATTCCCAACAGCAATCGTACGTGTTATATCTGAAACGTATCCATTATATATTGCACCAAAATCAAGTGTTACGAAATCGCCCTTCTCTATCACCTTATCTGTTGCAACTCCGTGCGGCAAAGCACTACGGGTTCCACTAGCAACAATTGTATCAAAGGATGTAGAAGTTGCGCCTTGTTTTCTCATGAAAAATTCAAGTTCATTCGAAACTTCAAGCTCCGTTACTCCGGGCTTGATAAAATTTAAAATGTGAGTAAAAGCGTTATCTGCAATTTCACATGCAACCTTAATAATATTAATCTCTTCGTTTGTCTTTATCAAGCGAATTTTTTCAATTAAACCAGAAAGCGGTATTAAATCTGCTTTAATTTTCGCTTGAAATTCCTCAAATAAACTATAAGTTACCGTATCTTTTTCAAATCCTAGTGATTTAATACCCATCTCCATCACTTGGTCTGCTACTTCATCGATAATTTGTTTTTGATGCTGTACAATACGAAAATCTGTAATTTGTTTTTTCGCTTGCTCCGTATATCGAAAATCTGTAATAAAAACTGCATCATTTTTTGAGACAATAGCTATTCCAGCAGTTCCAGTAAAGCCCGTGATGTAGCGACGATTATACTCGTTTGTAATAATCAAAGCATCCACATTTTGCTCTTCTAATGATGAACGTAATTTAGCTAATTTCGTCATTTTAAAGTTTCCCCCTTATTGCTCTAAAAATTTTCTTAGAGCAAGATCATATCCAAAAGTTCCCAAACCACAAATTTGACCGACACATTCTGCTGCTAACAAGGAAGTATGTCGGAATGGTTCTCTTTTATGTATGTTTGATATGTGTACTTCAATCACTGGAACTTTTACACTCGCAATAGCATCCCGAAGCGCGACGCTCGTGTGCGTATAAGCACCAGGATTAAAAACGATACCGTCAATCCCAGTGTCTTCCGCCTCATGAATCCAGTCAATCAACTCTCCTTCATGATTAGACTGTCTAAAATCTAATGTTGCATGAAATTTATTGGAAAGCTGTAGTAATCTTTGTTTGATATCTTCTAACGTTTCTTTGCCGTAAATTTCTGGTTCTCTTTTTCCTAATCGATTTAGATTAGGCCCATTTAGTACTAAAAGCTTCACTAAGGTTCCCCATTTCGCCAATATTTACTATTTATTTTATCATAGCGTCCTTATAGGGCAACTTATTTTGGCGTTCATTCTCATTGGCTTGGTAGTGAAAGCTGGCCGTTTCAAAAACAAATCTAGCAGCGACAATTACGGTAATAATGAATGGGACTGATAATTTTGAAAACGATTCTAGCTCTGCTGGTAATCCATATATTGCCCATTCCGTTAGCAACGCAATGACACCACCTATTACCAATGAAGAAAAGAATGCAGGAATAAAAGATACATACTGCATGATTAAATAAAAAATAAGAATAATAACGAATAAAAAAATCGCTAGGAAAATCCATTGTACTAATGGATGATTATCCTGTAAAATGCCATAACGAGTTGTATAGTCTATTGGATTCCATTGAATAAATTTAAAAAAGGATAATCCAGATAGTGCTAAAGTTAAAAAAATGGAAGCGGCAATACTTGTTAATAATGCTAATCTAAACATGAAAAACACCTCATTTTTTTCTTTTAGTTTCACCCAAACTAAAATTTAGTATGCGTATAGTAGTGCATTTCAATAAAATTTAGTACAATGAGATAGTTACTATATTTAGAATCTAGTAGAGAGTGGTGTACATAACTTGAGTAATAAAACACCTGTATACGGAGGACAAGCACTTTTAGAGGGTGTTATGTTCGGCGGAAAAGATCATTCTGTTACAGCGGTTCGTCGTAAAGATGAATCAATTGAATATTTTTATGCGAAAAAGGAAAAAAAGCCCTTACTTCAAAAACTTAAGAAGGTTCCTTTTTTAAGAGGGAATGTCGCTTTAATTGAATCAGCCGGATTAGGGGCACGACATATGCAATTTTCTGGTGATCGTTACGATGTAATGCCAGGCGAAGAGGAAGAACAAGGCCAAGAAATGTCTAAGCTTCAAATGATATTAGGCGTTGCAGTGGTTGGGGTATTATCCTTTTTATTTGGTAAATTTGTGTTTACATTAGTTCCAGTATTTCTTGCTGAATTGTTTTCAACTTGGGTACCAGATAAGACTGGGCAAATCTTACTAGAGACATTGTTTAAGCTTATATTACTATTTGGATATTTATATTTCATCTCCATGATGCCGATTATTAAGCGCGTTTTCCAATACCATGGCTCAGAACATAAAGTCATTAATTGTTATGAAGCCGGTTTAGAATTAACTGTTGAAAATGTACAAAAGCAGTCTCGCCTACATTATCGATGTGGGTCTAGTTTTATTTTATTTACGGTTGTTGTCGGGATGTTCGTTTATTTCTTATTCCCAACAGATCCACTATGGTTACGTGTATTAATACGTATTTTGTTAATACCAGTAGTAATCGGTATATCTTTTGAAGTTTTACAAGGTACAAACGCATTAAGAAACATACCGGTTTTAAAATATTTAGGTTATCCTGGACTATGGCTACAATTATTAACAACAAAAGAGCCTAAGGATGATATGGTCGAGGTAGCTATTTGTTCATTCAAAAAACTACACGAAGTAGAAAAAAACCCTGAAATAGCAAAAGAATTAGCACACGACTAAGACTATTCGAGAGATTGGCAAACCGCCAGTCTCTCTTTTTATTAATTTTATTAAAATCCCATTTACAATTTCCGACATCTTCGATAAGATTTCGATATTACACTAAAGGGGATCTCATTATGGAATTAGATTTTTTTACATGTATAATTCTAGTATTTTTTGGATTTATTAGTTCATTTATCAATGCAACTGTGGGTGGAGGAGGCTTAATTTCATTACCTGCTCTACTATCATTAGGACTCCCCCCTTCAACGGCGATTGCAACAAATAAATTAGCGGCTACTATGGGGAATCTAACAAGTACTTTAACATTCTTTAGAGCCGGGAAAGTAGATGTAAAGCTGATGGGACCCATTGTACCATTTGTATTCGCCTTTTCCATGCTTGGGGCTTTTACGGTTCATTTATTGGACTCGGAGATTTTAAAACCTTTGATTATTATCATGTTAATTGTCGTCCTAGTATACACTTTGTTGAATAAAAATTGGGGGAGTGTTGAAGATAGAAAAGCTATAAATTGGAAAACTGGGACCTTCTTTTTTGGAGGTCTAATACTTTTAGGATTTTATGACGGCTTTTTTGGACCAGGTACAGGTTCTTTTATGATATTTGTTTTTTTATTAATGGGGTTTGATTTTCTGCAGGCAGCAGGAAATGCAAAGTTATTGAACTTTACAAGCAATATTTCGGCGCTGATTATGTTTATTTTCCTCGGTGAAGTATTGTTCTTATATGGCATTATCATGGGAATATCCATGATGATAGGGGCTTACATCGGTACAAAATTTGCCCTAACAAGAGGTACGACATTTGTACGAATTTTATTTATAGTAATGACCGTTGTACTAATTGCAAAGAATACATATGATTATTTTATCGGTTAATGGAAAAACCGGGGCTGACCAATTTAGGTCTGCCCCGGTTTTATGTTGTTATAATGTTTAAATTAGTAAAGAAAGGAATTTCTCTAATACGGCTTCTTTATTGATTATAGTCCGCATTTTAGCTGTGCTCCACAGCTTGTACATGTGTTACAACCGCCAAGTTCCTCTACTGTACCTTGACGACATACCGGACATGTATTACCAACCTCTGATCCAATTGTTACATTTGTTGTTTCAAGAGGTGCAATCGTGTCCACTAAAACTACTGGCTGTTTTTCATTAACTTTTTCTTCTAAAACTTCATCAAATGCTAATTGTTCGTCATGTGACGATTCTGCTTTTAATGTTAATACCTGGGAATCACGGCTTCCATCAACGTAAACCGTTCCACCCTTTGCTCCACCTTTATAAAGACGCTCATACACCTTTTGAACTTGTTCTACTGTATAACCTTTAGGAGCATTTACAGTTTTAGAAATTGAAGAGTCAACCCAACGTTGGATTACACATTGTACATCAGCATGTGCTTCAGGTGTTAATTCCATAGATGAAATAAACCAATTAGGTAGATTATGTTCATCTGCTTCTGGATGCTGTTCTAAATACTCTTGTACGATTTCAGCTTTCACTTCAATAAATTTACCTAAACGCCCTGAACGATAGTATGTGAAAGAGAAGTAAGGCTCTAAGCCAGTCGCCACCCCTACCATTGTTCCAGTTGATCCTGTTGGCGCCACAGTTAGTAAGTGAGAATTACGAATTCCTTTTTCTAGCACACCTTGGCGAACGTGCTCAGGCATTTTACTCATATATCCAGTATTAATGAATGCTTGTCTTAAACGGTTTGTTTCTTCTTCAGATTCTCCTTCTAAGAATGGGAAACTGCCACGTTCTTGACCAAGTTCAATGGATGTTTCATAAGCGGTAATCGCAATTGTTTCAAAGATTTTATCAACAAGCTTGTTACCTTCTTCTGAACCATATTCTTTTTCACAATAAATAAGTAAGTCAGCAAGTCCCATAACACCTAGCCCAACACGACGCTCACCTAATGCTTGCTTACGATTTTGTTCTAAGAAATAAGGTGTAGCATCGATGACGTTATCTTGCATACGTACCCCAACACGTACAGTCTCTTTTAATGCTTCATAATCGATTGCTTTTTGCTCTTTAATAGCAAATTGAGCTAAATTAACAGCTGCAAGGTTACATACAGAAAACGGAGCTAGTGGTTGTTCTCCACATGGATTTGTCGCTACAACTTTTTGACCATATGCACGAGCATTTGTCATGTCGTTGGCATTATCGATAAAGAAGATACCTGGTTCCGCAGCGTAAGTTGCACAAACGTTGATTAAATTCCAAAGTTCACGTGCACGAATTTTACGATATGTACGCACACGATAGCCCAGTTTCTCCCATTCTCTAACATCCCCTACTTCATGCCATTTTTCATTGTAAATAGCCATCTCTTCAGGTGAATAGTTAGCAACATCTGGGAAACGAAGTTCATAGTCCTCATCATTTTCGATAGCTGCCATGAAATCTTTCGTTAAAGTTACCGAGATATTAGCACCAGTTAAAAACTCGGGGTTATGAACAGAATATGTTCCACCATCGCGTAGCTTTTGTGCTGCATCTTTGATAATGGCTTCATTAAAGCCACCGTAACCCGGAATGTTTTTATAATTAACAATACCTTGATACATTGCCTCTTCTTGAGCAGTTAAAGGTTTGAATTTTAATTTTTCTTTTGCTAGACGGCTAATGACTTCATCTTCCGTATTTTCAATTAAATAGCGTAAAATGCGTGGATTTTGCATTTTTGAAATGATAAATTCCACAATATCAGGATGCCAATCTGCAAGCATAATCATTTGAGCACCGCGTCTTGAACCACCTTGTTCAACAAGATGTGTTAATTTAGCAATGTCATCAAGCCATGATACAGAACCGCTTGATTTCCCATTTACCCCACGAGCTAATGTATTTCGTGGACGAAGAGTTGAACCATTTGTTCCTACCCCACCGCCACGGCTCATAATCTCCATTACTTGCTTACGGTGATCACTAATTCCTTCACGACTGTCTGCAACAAAAGGCATTACATAACAGTTGAAGAATGTTACGTCTGTTTGAGAACCTGCACCGTATAGTACACGCCCTGCAGGAACGAATTTTAATGACACAAGTTGTTCATAGAACTTTTGGAACCATTTTTCGCGGTCTTCTTCCGTTTTTTCAACAGCAGCAAGACCAGCAGCATTTCGTTTTGCAATTTGTTCATAAAATACTTCAAGAGGCTTTTCAATCACGTCTATCGAGCGAACAATAATACCAGTTTCTTGTTCTTTCGGATCGTCAAGCACGTGTCGATACTCTTCCTCAATTAAAATTTCTGCTCTTTTCGTAGCAAAGTCAATTGATCGAATAAATCCTAATCCACGAGCAGGGAATTTCGGATCCTCTTTAATTGTTAGTACTACGAAATCACCCGATTTTAAAGTTTTCTTTTCCGTATCCTTAAACGAGTAACGATCAATCATTACTAATCTTGATACACCTTTATGTGTGATGTGCATATCCGGTGTAACCGGATGTACTTGAGGAAATTTCTCGATGTCTTTGTTCAGTTGATCTATGAGGATGGTTGTTTCTTTTGCGTGTGCCAATACCATCTGCCAGCCTCCCTTTTCTAAGTTCAATATCTAGTAAAATCTTTCTATCTATCATACACAATATATAGTGTTATGTTAACAAAAAAGCACACTAGATGTTGTTGCAATATTTTCTTAGAAAAGATTACCTCATAAAATCTTTCAATGCAAGGGGTTGATTTTTTTAAAAATATTAAAAACCTATAAAATACTAGGATTGGAACTATTAAAAAATTTTTCTAAATATAAACGTACATTTCGGTAATATATTTATTTTCTAAAATTCCATTCATCCGTTAAATATTTTGTTTTTTCTAATTCCTTAACAAGCTCATTTTGAGAATCTGTTAATTCATAAGGAACAAGTTCAATATTCAATGCATCCTCGAATCCTTTTTTAAATGCTACCACGCACTCTTCTATCGAAATAGGACGATCTGCGATTTTGTTAATCGCAACTGCTTTTTCTGGGAGCTTCGTACGCATTTTTTCTTTCGCTTCATCGGACGGAAATTTAAAAACAGATAGTAACTTATCTTCATCAAGGTCAAGTAATATCGCACCATGCTGTAAAATGACACCTTTTTGTCGAGTTTGAGCACTTCCTGCAACTTTTTTCCCTTCGACAACCAATTCATACCAACTCGGAGCATCAAAGCATACCGCACTTTTTGGTTTCTTTAAATCTAATAGTTTTTCCTCACTATCAGGCACACTAAAATAAGCATTTAATCCTAAATTTTGAAACCCTAATAATAAACCTTCGCTTAAAACACGATAGGCTTCCGTTACTGTAGCTGGCATGTTAGGATATTCCTCGGTTACAATAACACTATAAGTTAATTCGTGTTCATGTAAAACTGCACGCCCTCCTGTTGGGCGTCGTACAAAACCAATTTTTTGAGCCTTTAATGTGTCGAAATCTACTTCCTTTTCTGCTCTTTGAAAATATCCGACAGATAGCGTAGCAGGATTCCATTCATAAAACCGAATGACTGGAGGTATTTCTCCTCTACTATGTAAATCTAACAATGCTTCATCTAATGCCATATTATAAGATGGACTACAAGGTCCAGAATTGATAAAGTACCACTTTGTTTTCATATTCCCATCTCCTCACAATGTATATCATTTTATCAAACTCATTGGACGAACGCCACTTTCTCTTTTATAATGGAATATGTAGAATGAAAGGAGAAAACATGCAGTGAACGTTCTTTATACTATCGCGATTATACTAGGTCTTATTATCGTATATGTACTAGTTAATACTTTCCGCTTAAAAAAATCTGTAACAAACTTAACCCAAGAACAATTTATCCAAGGCTATCGAAAAGCCCAATTAATTGACGTACGTGAGACGAAGGAGTTTGATTCTGGGCACATACTTGGTGCTAGAAATATTCCATCTACACAGCTTCGTCAACGTTACAAAGAGATTCGCCCTGATTTACCGGTATACTTGTACTGTCAAAATTCAGGTCGAAGCGCACGTGCTGCCCTTTTCTTAAAGAAAAAAGGATATAATCAACTATACCAACTTCAAGGCGGCTTCAAAACTTGGACAGGTAAAGTAAAGACAAAGGCGTAATTAAAACTACGCCCATATCTATCATTGACTTGTATCAATGCTGGGTATCATAGATACAAGTCAATTTGTCAATACATAAATAAATGTTAAATTTTTATTAAAGTTTTATAAATAATTTTATTGTGACGTAGATAGAAAGTTGCCTTATTAACTTAGTAACTTCCTACTATTAATTACCTAAATAAATTTATCACTATATAATAGTAGAAACTCACTTTAAAACTGTAAAAACGACCTAAATAACTAGATTATTTTTTAATAATCTTTTAACATTTTTAATAACTGCTTTTAGATTTTTAACCTAAAGAAATCCATGAGAGCTATCTCTCACGGATTTTTTATTTTTTAATTTTTCTTATATCGTAGTATCGGTGTTCTCGCTGCACGCGTTTCATCTAACCGATTAACAACCGTTGTATGAGGTGCCTCTTGAACGATTGAAGGGTTTTCCTCCGCTTCCTTAGAGATCTGTATCATGATGTCACAAAATGCATCCAACGTTTCTTTTGATTCTGTTTCAGTAGGCTCAATCATCATCCCCTCTTCTACATTTAAAGGGAAATAAATTGTCGGTGGATGATAACCAAAGTCAAGCAAACGTTTTGCTATGTCTAATGTTCGAACACCTAGTTTCTTTTGACGACGACCAGATAAGACAAACTCATGCTTACAATGACGATTAAACGGCAGGTCAAAATACGGCTCTAAACGACGCATCATATAATTCGCATTCAACACTGCATACTCTGTTACCTGTTTTAGTCCCTCAGGTCCCATTGAGCGAATATACGTATAGGCGCGAACATTAATACCAAAATTACCGTAGTACGGCTTTACCCGACCGATAGATTGTGGACGATTGTAATCGAAATGGAATGTACCATCCTCTAATTTCACTAATACGGGTTTAGGTAAAAATGGTATTAAATCTGCCTTCACTCCAACAGGACCAGATCCCGGACCTCCCCCTCCATGAGGACCAGTAAAGGTTTTGTGTAAATTTAAATGGACACAATCAAAGCCCATATCCCCAGGCCGCGCCTTACTCATTACCGCGTTTAAATTTGCACCATCATAGTACACTTTACCACCTACTGAGTGGATGATTTCAGATATTTCAAGAATGTTTTCTTCAAATAGACCTAAAGTATTTGGATTCGTTAACATTAATGCTGCTGTATCATCGCCAACGACACGACGGAGATCCTCTAAATCTACTAAACCATTTTCATCAGACTTTACAGTTATTGTTTCAAATCCAGCAACAGATGCACTTGCGGGGTTTGTTCCATGCGCAGAATCCGGAACAATTACTTTATTCCGATGCCCTTCACCATTCGCTTCATGGAAAGCACGAATCATCATTAATGCCGTCCATTCACCATGGGCACCAGCAGCGGGTTGTAACGTAACTTCATCCATTCCTGTAATTTCTTTTAGAGAACTTTGTAACTCATATAGTAATTCAAGAGCACCTTGAACAGTTTCTTCCGCCTGAAGTGGATGAATATTTGCAAATCCAGAAATACGAGCAACATTTTCATTTAATTTCGGATTATATTTCATTGTACAGGAGCCTAATGGATAGAAACCTGAGTCAACCCCATGATTTCGACGAGAAAGAGCCGTATAATGGCGCATAATATCTAATTCTGACACTTCAGGTAATTCAGCTGCTTCTCCTCTAACATAACCTTCTGGCAATAAATCGGCCAACTCCATCTCTGGTACATCAAGTTCTGGTAAGCTATAACCAATACGGTCTTCATGAGTTAACTCAAAAATAAGTGGTTGATTTTCATTACGCATTATAAGCCCCCATTTCTGCTACTAATTGATCAATCTCTTCTTTTGTACGTAATTCAGTCACTGCGATTAATGTATGATTTTCAAGCTCCGGATACTCGAGTCCTAAATCATACCCACCGATAATCCCTTTTTCTAGTAACTTCTTATTAATCTCAAGTACGGGTTTATTAGTTTTTACAACGATTTCATTAAAATGTGGACCTTGAAATGGAACTGTGAAACCATTCGATTCAAATGCATTTTTGGCATAACGGGTCTTCACAATATTTTGTTTTGCCATTTCTTGAACGCCTTTTTTTCCAAGGGCAGTCATTGCTACAGATGCTGCAAGAGCAAGCAATGCTTGGTTTGAGCAAATGTTTGATGTAGCTTTTTCACGACGGATATGCTGTTCACGGGCTTGTAATGTTAACACAAAACCTCTCCGACCATCACCGTCAACGGTCTCACCTACTAATCTACCTGGAACTTTACGCATTAATTTTGTTGTTGTTGCAAAATATCCACAATAAGGACCACCAAAACTTTCAGGGATACCGAAAACTTGTGCATCTCCTACCACTATGTCTGCACCAAGCTTTCCAGGAGGTGTAAGAACTCCTAAAGCCATTGGATTTGCAGAAACAATAAATAATGCTTTTGCTTCGTGAGCAACTTCTCCAAGAACCTTTATATCTTCTATTTGACCAAAGAAGTTAGGATATTGCACCATTACAGCAGCCGTATTATCATCAACTAATCTATTTAACTCTGTTATATCTGTTACTCCGTTAACAGCTGGAACTACAACGATTTCAATAGATTGACCGTAAGCATATGTCGCTACAACTTCGCGATACTCGGGATGAATAGCTTCAGATACTAATATCTTTTTACGCTTTGTTTGACCTGCCGCAAGCATTCCTGCTTCTGCTAAACTCGTTCCACCATCATACATTGAGGAGTTTGCTAAATCCATTCCAGTTAGCTCTGCTATCATTGTTTGGAATTCAAAAATTGCTTGCAGCTCGCCCTGGGAAATTTCAGGCTGATAAGGTGTATATGCTGTATAAAACTCTGAACGCGAAATAACATGATCGACGATGACAGGCTTATAGTGATTGTAAACACCTGCACCTAAAAAGGATACATGTGCTTCTGTATCTTTATTTTTAGAGGCAAGCTGTTTTAACTCTTTTAATAATGCACTTTCTGATTTAGCAGCTTTAATATTATAGAGTCCTTTAAATCGTACACTTTCAGGAATATCCGAAAATAACTCACTTATGCTTTCAACACCAATTGTTGCAAGCATTTCTTTTTTATCTTGTTCCGTCATTGGGAGATAACGATGATTCATGTCTCTAACCTCTTTCATCATTTATTTTGAACGTTTATAAAAAGGTGTCTCCACAGTGAGTACCTTCAATTTTTTATTTCTAATTTCAATTTCCAGTTCAGTACCAATAGTTGCAAATTCCACATTAATTAGCGCTAACCCAATGTTACGTTTTGTTAACGGCGACTGAGTACCTGTTGTTACTTCGCCAATCTCAATGCCATTTTTAAATATTTTATAGCCATGACGTGGAATGCCTTTGTCAATCATTTCAATTCCAACTAACTTTCTTTTTAAGCCATTATCTTTTTGTTTTAATAAAGCGGCTTTCCCTATAAATTCAGAATTCTTTTGTAATTTCACTGCAAATCCCATACCAGCCTCAAGTGGCGTAATATCCTTCGAAATTTCTTGCCCATACAGCGGGAGACAAGCTTCAAATCGAAGAGTATCACGAGCACCAAGACCACAAGGAAGGACACCTTTTTCTTTACCCGCCTTTAAAATGGCTTCCCACAATTCAACAATTGCTACTGGTGAACAGTATATTTCAAATCCATCTTCCCCTGTATACCCACTACGTGATAAAAAAACTTCGTGTCCTGCCACTAACACTGGGTTTTGAAATTTGAAGTATTGTATATTCGATAAATTCGTATCTGTTAACGATTGAAGTACTTCTTCAGACAGCGGTCCTTGTAAAGCAAGCTGTCCATATTCATTTGATTGATTGGTAACTGTTACGCTTCCTTCCATATGATTCTTTAACCATTCGAAATCTTTGTCAATATTAGCAGCATTCACACATAAAAGATAACGGTTTTCTTCTAGTCGATATACCAATAAATCATCCACTACTCCGCCATTTTCATAGCACATTAAATTATATTGCGCACTACCAATTGCAATTTTGGATATGTCATTTGTTAAAAGCCTTTGAAGAAAATGTACTGCATCTTTTCCTTCAATAATGATTTCGCCCATATGTGACACATCAAAAAGACCAGCACGACTTCTTACAGCTTCATGCTCTTCTTTAATAGAAGAAAATTGCACTGGTAACTCCCATCCACCAAAGTCAATCGTTTTACCACCATACTTTGTATACTCATTGAATAATGGGGTACGTTTTAAAATTGTTTTCAACACGTCTCCTCCTTGTAAAATAAGGTTATTAATTTCCCACTTTAATCTTTATACTGGCATCCAAAACAAAAAAGGACAGAAGAATCCCTTGTAGTTGAGGGATCCTCTGTCCTTGCACCTGAAAGTTACACCTAAAAAAAATTACTTTCTAATAGGCTTTCCCCTTTGGTGGCTGTATAATGATCAATAAATTGACATTAGGTTTTACAGCTCTCTCCAGAGACGCGTCCTATACGAGTCTTTTTGCCTGAGAGATTCATAGCTATGCTATTTGCTCCTTCGGCGACGTGTCCTCACGTTCTCTCCCCGTATGATCATCCGCATTTTATTAATAATTCAAAGTTCAAAATATTTAGTTATTGCTTATATCCTAACATTACACCTCTATAGATGGCAATGTTTTTTTGAATTCGAGCAAAACACGAACTTTTATATTAATTTAACTTTCATTATTCGCCTTGTAGTCTATTTACTTGGAAAGCGATATATTCAACAATTTGTTTCAAACTTCTTCCTTCCGTTAATACTCTTATATGCCCGGCTTCGCGATAAAATTTCCTTCTTGTAAAAAATAATTGTTCCAATTCATTTTTTGTTGAACTTTGGACGATAGGGCGATTTTTATCATTTTTTACACGTTTATAAATATCCTCAAAGTTTGCATCTAGAAAAAAGACTAATCCTGTTTTGCGCAAAATTTTTCGATTTTCTTCATTGATCGCGACGCCACCACCTGTCGAAATGATACAAGCTTCATCTCGAAAATTTCTTAAAAATTCAGTTTCAATTTTCCGGAAATGGGCTTCCCCATATTTTTCAAAAATTTCAGGTATCGTCATCCCCTGTTGTCGAACGATTTCGCGATCCATGTCGTAATATGGGAGTTTTAGAAAGTAACTCAATCTACGGCCGATTACACTCTTACCACTTCCCATAAATCCGACTAAGTATATTTTACGCATGCTAGCACCTACTTTACTCAAAAAGACTTAATTCCTATTTATTTCTGTTAGTAGGTTTATCGTAGCACGAACATTGACGAATTCCAATGAATTATATATTGAAATTTGTGATTCATACGAACTAACATAGTAAAGAATAAATGTTAGTACTATAAACATGATCATCATACTAATTGGATATATGACTCCACGTTCATTCTTTACGTGTTTGAACAAAAAAACTTCTCTCCTTCACTTCCCCATTTAAGAGTGTAACTGTTATTGTTAATTCATTTTCTACTAATGTAAATTTCAAGTTTTTAATACCTATTAACATCGGTACATGTCCTGTATGATTTACTTGTTTTCTAATTACATTATTAATAGGACTAATTTGGATCGAACTAGAAGAATCTCTATAATTAATATTTAGTCTAGTATCATTATTCTCTACTGTGATATTCTCAATATTTGTTAAATATTTTTTAAGGTCATTAACAAAAATTTCCCAGGGGATATTCTCATCTGTCATAAAGGTCTGATTTTGTTTGTTTATCCATATGAAAATAAATATAATGATTTGTGTGAGTAAAATAAACACGACTAATTGGTACAGTGCTTCAAGTAATGTATATCCTCCACTTAAATAACGATTTCTTGATTGATACAAGTCTTTTCTTCCTCATGATAAAATTCATATTTAACACATAGTGTATGGCCGTCAAAATCCCATTGATAAAAGATATCCTCTATTGAGCTAGAACCTGAAGTGCTCCCGTTAAAAAGAATAATATTTGCAGCATTATATGCAACCTCAGCAGCATGTAATTGCGTTTTTGCCTTCTCCAACGTTTTGTTCATTTTATAGCTAAAGGGAATAATCGTTCCCGCTAAGATAAAAATAATTAGAACCGTTAATAACGTTTCAGCAAATGAAATTCCTTTTTCATTCAACGATTTTCAACCTACCCTTTTCAATATTCACAATTAATTGACGATAGCCATCATATGTAAAGAAAACAATACTCCCAAATTCGATAATGTCACCGTTTATATTAAACCGAATCCTTTTTAAATTACTATTTTTATTAAGCTTAATATTTGTAGGGAACTGTTTTTCGAGTAAAGGATTGTTATATTCATTTTGTATATATCCTTTGTAGGTCCCATTATCTAAAAATACGATGGTCGTATATACTTCCTTTTCCATCGCAAGTGTTTGCATTCTTTGAATATCCAAAGTAACTTGATGAATAAATTGATCTACGACACTTTCTTCTGAAAGCTTATAACTAACATGACTAACGATAGAGCCAATAAGTACAACGATGAACAATACTAGTAATACTTCAATTAAAGTAAATCCCTTTTCCTTTGATTCCATCCTCATCAAATTTTATCTGCCCTCGCTACACAATAGTCTATTCATCATGATCTCCCTCAGAGGAGATTGCTGTTACTTGTCCATTATCATCAATCTGTACTTGATCACCATTTGGACAGTTCGTCTCAGATTCTTTTAAGTATCCTTCCTCCACTAATTCTTCAACAGACGGGTATTTGTTAAAATCGATTTTATATGCTTCAACCTGTCCCTGAACCATTGCAACAAAAGCATCACATCCCTTTTCATCAATTGTTGCAAAGTGCTTTGTCACATTCGGAATCGTTATAATTATTAAAACGGATATTATCAAAAGAACAATTAACATCTCAATTAATGTAAAACCACTATCATTATTTTTCATAAGGTCACTCCTTTCTAAATCACTTCAATAATGCTATACATTGGAAGTAATATACTTAAATAGGCTGCAATGATTGACAACGCAATTAGAACGAAAAAAAATGGCTGTACAATGGATAAACTTATCTTTATATACGAATGCATTTTCTCACTTAAAAGATCACTATAAATCATTAATTCTCTACCTAAATAGCCACTCTTTTCACCATGTTTTATAAACTCATCACATTTTGAAAAGAACAAATTTGATGATTGTACCACTTGTGAAAGTGAATCCCCATATAATACTCCATGTTTTACTTTAAGTGCGACCTCTTTCAAATACCGATTTAGGTCCTGTTGGTGTAGTATGTCTAAGGCCTGCTGTAACGACAATCCACCAGCTACTAAACTGCCGACCATTCTTGAAAAACTCATCGTCATGTGTAGTTTAAAAAAATTACTTACGATGGGTAGCCTTAACAACAATTCAATTTGCCTTTTAATCGGACTATTTTTCAAATAGAGAAAAAAGCATATACAAACTATAGTTATCAATAGAGCGAAAGTAAGAAGTATATCTGGAAAGTAAAGAAATATTTTCGCCATTGCTAAACTAGAAAACCCATTTTGTGCCCTAGAGTCAATAATTTGTTCAATATTAGGAAGAAAAAAAGTTCGAAACGCAACAAATATTGAAATTAAAAACAATAATAAAATTATAGGATACAGAAGTAATTTACCTAGCTTCTTTTTTGTCTTTTCATTAAATTCCATTTCTTTCGAAATAGCCTTTAATGTTTCAACTAGTGTGCCATTCTCTTCTGCGATTATAATGGAAATTAAGTAGTGTCTTGGAACAGATAAAATCTCAAATAGTTCAATTAAATTATCACCATTGCGTAAATGTTCTTCAATTTTCATTTGCCAGCTTTTAAGATCTTTAACGTGATATGGCAGCAGCATGATAATTGAATCAGCAAGTGTATACCCCTCATCTAACAAAGTGCTCATTCGTTCCAATAAAGATGGAATATTTTTCACTCTTTCATTTCTTTTTGCTACAATTCGATTTTTAAGACTACATACTTGAGTGAACATGTTGTGCATTCACCTCAATATCATTACTTTGATAGACTAAGGTTTCTTGTTCTGGAAGACGATATTCTTCTCCCCGCGTAGTTGCAGTAATCGCTTTGTACAAATGAATATCGCTCAATATTTCAAATAACGCTTTTCTCTCATCATGGAGACCAATTTGAATAAGACTTTGTGCAACAATTCCGATTAAGGATTGTCTAAGCTCCTCTATTGTTATGCCTAAATCCATTAACCGATAAATGCAATTTACTGTATCCTTTGCGTGAATGGTGGATAATACAAGATGTCTTAAGAATATGAAAGAACAATAGACAGACAACCGAAAAAAAGTTGTCTGTTTTCTTTTGCTTTCATTTGCTATAATTAGTAAGAATTACATAATTTTTGGATAGGAGGAATTGTCTATATGAAGAAACCATTCTACAAAACGTGGTGGTTTATAGCAATCATCGTTATTTTTGTACTTGCTGGAATCGGAAATGCTATAAACGGCGATGAGAAGAAAGAAGAAGTTACAGAACAAGAAGAAACTGAAGCATCGAATAATGCATCGGAAGAAGCGCAAACTGAACAAATACCAGCTGCTTCTACTGTGGAAGAATCACAAGAAGCGGAAGAAGTTGAAGAAACACCTTCTGCTGATGAAGTGAACTTTTACAAAAATGAATTATCTCCACAATTAGATAGTATACAAGAAGAATACGATCGTATTTGGAGTGAGCAATGGACTACAACATTTAACGGTGTGTCAGAAGGGACTATGGATGTGTATACGGCTTATAAAAACATGACATTTATCGAAACAAACTACTCTGTATTAAGTGAGAATATTACTAATTTAAATGGAGATGGACTATCGGAAGAAAATAAAGAGAGTTTAGAAGGATTCAAACAAAAATTAGCTAAGTCATCTGATTACCGAGCTTACGCTGCAAGTGAAGCTGCTAAAATGTTTGATGAGGGTACTTTTAAACCGTCTGAAATAGATAATATCACAAGCATTGTATCACTAGGTGATAGTGAAATGATGGAAGCAATTATAAATAGGTTGTCTATAGAGCAAAATTTAGGTTTGATTGAAGAAACTGAATAGCCAATAAAAAAGCCAAGCATATCATTAGCTTGGTTTTTTATGTGCATCTTCCGTCGTTCGATATTCCAACCCAAGAAGCCGTTTCAATTCCTCTTGGCACCAATTGTGGAGGGCTACATTGGCATACTTACGCTCGTATAACATACCTCGCGCAAGTATATCGTATTGTGTAAAATTTTCATCAAGTCGCTTTTCTTCTTGAATCTTAATACCTTGTTTTCCTAATTGTGATTTTATATTTTTAAATTCCTCGTGTAATTCTTTAATTTTAGCGTCCATCCACAAATCAAAAACAGCTTTCATTTTAAGATCATTCAAATGCTTCCGTTCGTGTTCTAATGTTCGCATTGTCAAA
This sequence comes from Lysinibacillus sp. PLM2, assembly GCA_023168345.1. Classification (NCBI taxonomy): domain Bacteria; kingdom Bacillati; phylum Bacillota; class Bacilli; order Caryophanales; family Bacillaceae; genus Lysinibacillus; species Lysinibacillus sp. PLM2. The sequence continues at coordinate 2,274,962 of AP025689.1, forward strand.
TCTAATATGATATGTCGATGAATCAAATTAGCAAAATCGTGTATTAGCTTCAAATTACCTCACGCTCTTTTCTTATTACAGGAAACATCGAAAGAACATTATCAATAGTAAATGTACGACTTGCATGTTTGGTAAAACAATAGGCTTTAAATGTACTTTCAGATACACTTATTACTTTAATTCGACGCTTCGATATCTCTCCACTCTTCGCAAAATACATCATGTCAACTAGCTGATTACGTTCGATCATTTTCAATAACTGTTCTTTCATGTTCCCACTCCTTTTACGAACATTCGTTCTTATTTTTAAATTGATTATAGAACAGTTGTTCTTATTTTACAAGTAGCATTACCTGGAAAAAATAATTTAAAAAAATTGATTTTTTTGTTGACTACATCCAAAAACGGTGTTATATTATATATAAATAAAGCAACCGAAAACGGTGGTAAACGAAAAGGAGCGGATAAAAATGAACGTAATGAAAAAAGCTTGGGAAATCGCTAAAGAAGCAGTTGTGAAATTTGGTGGTAAAGCAAAAGAATATTTTGCTGAATCTTTAAAATTAGCTTGGTCAATTTTAAAATCTGAAACTGGCGCAATTGAAATCAGTCTTTCTGAAGGTTCTAAAAAACATAAGTCTTGGGTAGCTGAAATTGTTGGTACAGATGCAAAATGGGGATTCAAACGTCAATTCTTAAATGGTCGTGAATCAGAAGAAGTTAGAGGTTTATCCTTTGACCTTGAAGAAGGTAAAGTATATGACGTTAATTGTGCTCAAAAAGGACGTAAATTCGTTACTGTAAAAGCTGGTGAAGTTGTTGAGTTATCTCAAAATGAGGTTAAAGGATTGTTTTAATGGCTAGAGATAAAATGGATTTAACCGGGCAACAATATGGGCGCTTAACAGTATTATCAGAAGCGCCCAAAAAGGGTACACGAAGATATTGGACTTGCCAGTGCGAATGTGGAACCATCAAAAATGTGCAGCAAGCTCATTTGCGTAACGGATCGATTAGCAGTTGTGGGTGTAAATTGAGAGAGTATGAGGATTTAACTGGTCGACGTTTTGGTAAATTGACAGTTATAAAAGAAGGAAAGTATGTGACGAAAGAAGTCAAAAACAAATTTAAAAGTAATCCGTATCAAAACTTTATAACCGAACGTTATTGGGTATGCCAATGTGACTGCGGTAATATCACAGAAGTACTATCTTATATTTTAACCAACGAAGGTACAAAATCTTGTGGGTGTTTGACGGTTGAAATCGGCACTAAAAATATTATGAAATTTATGAGTGAGAATAAAAAGATTAAATATTTGGTTGGAAAGCGTTTTGGCTATTATGAAATAACATGGTATACAGATTATAAAAATCCCATTAGGAAATTATGCAAATGTGTTTTATGTGGTGACGAAAAATTACTGACTATTACTTCTTTATCAAAAAAACCAAAGTGTCGAAGAAAAGGACACCATAAACGCTTACCGAAAGATATCGATTTAGTAGGTCTTACCTTTAATCACTTAACCGTAATTAAAAAATCAGAGGACAAAAACGGTAAGAATTATTGGTTGTGTAAATGCTCTTGCGGAAATGAAAAACATGTGCGACAGGATCACTTGATACAAGAAAGGACAAAATCATGTGGCTGTTTAAGAAATGTTAAAAAACCAAAAATTGATTTAAGAGGGAAACGTTTTGGTAGATTAATTGCCGTATCCCCTACTTCGGAACGAAAACACGGCCATGTTGTTTGGTTATGTGAATGTGATTGTGGAAATAATGAGCATTATGTCGAATCAGTGTATTTAACAAGTGGGCAAACAAAATCTTGCGGGTGTCTTAAGCAATCCATGGATTATATTAATCTAAGAGAAAAATTAGAGGATCAGCGTGTTGAAGGGGTTAATACATCCCTTCTTAAAGCTAATATGCGTAGTGATAATAAAAGTGGAGTAAAAGGTGTGTATTATCACAAGAAGACAGGTAAATGGTACGCTCAACTTGTTGTTAAGGGCAAGACATACAGATCCTCAACAAGTAAGAATAAAGAGGATGCGATTAGGGCACGCAAGGAATTAGAAGAAAAATATCATAAACCTTATTTGGAGGCTAAACAAAATGACGATGCGTGAAAATATATTAAAATTAATGGAAAGTGACATATCAGTATACCGAATTGCAAAAGAAACAGGTGTGCCAGAAAACACTGTAAGACGTCTTTGGAATGGTGAAGCTCAATTAGATAATATTAGATTTTCATTAGCTGAAAAATTAAACAAATATTATGTGGAGGTTGTTAAAATGAATACAGTTGTTTTAGATGGTAAAGAATTAGATTTAACAGTGATTTCGGAGTATATGGATGATGAATTGAGAGAAGCTGTTAACGATATGAAGTTTGCTGATAACCAAGAATATATCGAATTATATATCGAACACGCTAGAGAACAAGATCCTCAATTTATCGAAGTGTTAAAAAGTGAATTTAACGTTACTGTTTAAGTGCAAAAAGACCATGGCTGTTACGGCCACGGTCTCTTTTTATCATCTAATCTACATTGCCTGCTACTCTTATTTTAATAGCTTTGGATAAAATTGCAACACTATTTAACTGCTTTAGCGTAATGCACAGCTAACTCGTATGCAATGGCAGTATAATCACCGGGCTTTAATATACCTTTATTATGATTTTCAATCCAAACTGGCTGATATCCCAATTCCGCTACTGCTTTTTCTACTAATAGTTTTTTTGTGGACGGTGATGCTGTACGCATTTCAAATTTTTCTCGCATAGTTGGTGAGTAGAAATCCATCTCATCATCTCCATTTCGTCTCAGTCCTAGATAATTTGCAAGTGCTTGAGCGATTAATTTACCAGCGTTTTCTAGCACGTTATTGTCTCGTAGCTTTACAATGTCGATTCGACTGTCCATAAAACCGCCCTCAATTAATATTGCTGGCATTACCGTTTCGCGTACAATGTGTAAATCCTTTTCCTTAATCCCTCTATCAGTTAATCCATAAGCTTTAACTACAGATGGATGAATCGCTTTAGCAAGTTCTCCACTTTTCTTGTTCATGTTTCCTAGATAAACATACGTCTCTACACCGCCCCAATTACCCCATTCTGCTGTATTTGCATTGTGGTGGAATGAGATATAAAAATCAGCGCCCCAAGAATTTGCGCCATCCGTCCTTACATCTAATGGTACATCTCGTTGTCCAGTTGGGTCGTCAAACCTTTTCGAAGCAACACCGCTATAGTGTGATAATTCGTTCGCAAATGCTTTAGCTACAACATTGTTAAATGTCCATTCGCGTTCATCATCTGGAGTGCGTTTACCTGGTGTATTGATTCCGTGACCAGCATCGTAACCAATTTTGATAAGTGTCATTATTTATCACCATCTTTATGATTATTAAAAATCTCCAATGCTTTTTTAATTGGAGCAGGCATGTCTAAACCAATTTTCGCACTGTTTTCACCAAGCGAAATCAACTCGTTAATGATAAACAAAAGAGCCACCCCATCTGGAATCACTTGTCCAATGGAATAGCCCATATCTAATAAAACTATATATACGAGATTTGCAACGACAATCCATACCCACATCATGCATTTTTTTACAACACCTTGATATCCTCTTTGACTTGATAATGTACCCCAATTTGCCGCCATTCCAGTAACAAAATCTAAGATGTTAAAAATTAATAATACCGTTAATAACATGCCCCAACCCCCAATTGTCCACGATATAACCCCGCCAATTACTGATAATACGCTTTTGATTGCTGTTTCCATATTTACTCTCCTTTTTGATAAAATAAAAACCCTCCACCGATTGTGGAAGGCTAAACTAGCTAGCTTGTTCTTCTGTTTTTTCTACAACAGGTGTAATTGAGTTAATGATATTTTTATTGATAATCGCATTACCAAAATTCACGAAATTAATTGCACGATCATTTAAAGCTTTTGTAAATGTTTCTGCGTTAAATCCTGTAACTCCAGTAAGATTCAACACTTGTCCATTATTTAATTGCACTTGATAATCCATTTAAATCTCTCCTTTTTTATAGTTCAGTGGCATCTATTGTTGCTACAGCGTTCCCATTCAACCGTATATACAATCTATTTGCCGACGAGCTGTATGCCAGTCCTAATCCGCTTGTTGACGATTCCACAGCCCCATCTAATTCTGCTCCACCAAAATCGATACGTTGCGCTACAAATTCAATGTCATTCCACGCTTCCATCGTTATATCACCGCTACTAGAAGCGCTAATCCAACAACCTGTAGCTGGGAATCGTAGTCTACCACCGCTTGACCCATACATTGTAATATTTGAACCGACCTGAATATCTTCGGTCAGTAGTAATCTTCCTGCTGTGATTGTTCCCATATTCCCGCTAATATCACTCAATACATTTACAGCACCAACCAAATCGATGTTCCTTGCTTGGATTGTAGCAGTTGTGGAACTCAGATTGATTTTACTGATGATTTCGTTGCCGTTGAAATCTTCTTCGCTTACTTTTAATTCGATTTCATCTGCCATTTGCGTAATTTGAGATTGCATCGTGCCGATTGTTGTGCTTTGAGCGCTAACAGTCGACTGTATTTGATTAGCTTGTATCTGTAAATTCGCTACATTACCTTCCACATTACTAACTTCTAATTCAATACTGTCTGCTTGAATTTCTAATGATGCTATGGATTGTCCGATTTCCTCTACTTCTGCAGTGATACGGTCATTTGTTTGTTCAAATTTACTACGTGTTAGCTTAGCGTTTTGGGTAATGGCTACTCTTTGGGCTATCAAAATATCCTCTACTGTTTTTACAGTAGATTCCCCGACTGTTACGGTACTATCAGCGTAATTACGCTTTGTTGTTTTGCTCAAAATACGAGTTTGATACTCTAAATCAATTCCCTCATGGATAACCCATACGAAATCACCGACTTCCCCATCTACTTCCACAACGCTAACTTCAATAGCTTCTGGCAATGCATTTGGTATTTGAGTTGCTAAAAACGACCTCATCTCATCAGCTGTGACATAATCATCTGTTTCAACTGGATCTGCTACTCGGACACCAATACGAGGATGATTAGCTAAAGGACTTGTGTAAGTAACATCAATTGTCCTGTCACTGTTATATCCTCGTATTTGTGTTTTTATTGTGATAGTATCAATACTTTTATTAATATCAGCAATATTGTATTTGTATCGATATTGTAGATCGTTATCTTCACCGATGATTTTTCCAAAGCGAACTACTTTACCAGGTAAAATTTTGCGTTCACATTTAAAGGCAGCAAGAATCGTATTAACTAACTCTATAATATTTGCTTGACCAAAATTCGGAATCACTTGAGATTGACCACTTAAATCGTCATCGATTGTGTAAGACCATCCAGTACCAGCAAATATAAAATCTAAAAATTGCTCGATTGTTCGAGTTCCACCAAATACATTTTCTTGCCTTATATCTACTAAATCAAAATAGATATGTGTGGCAGTTGATGACTTACTATTACCGTTTTGCTGATACTGCTTTACTTTGTACTCATGGCCATCTTCATCTTCAACAAGCACTTCCCAATCTAATAGATCGTGACCAACATTTTGAGCAAAATTAAAAGAGCTAAAAGAGATTTGTAATGTCCCATTCCGCTCTTCTGTTTTTTCATAATTCGATTCTAAAATTGGCTCGGTTTGATTTCCATTTGTTATGATTAGCACATTTACCTCACCGCCTTTAATTTAATATAAAAAGCACCCTCGTGTGAGAGTGCTTTATTAAATATTTGATATTTTGTTAACCTTAAAGTTACTGCACACTTTGAGACTTACCTTGAATATGCTTGAAAACCTTGATATATCAACATTTATAACCACTTTTATCTATGAATATTTAAAAATGTACAGTAAAAATTAGTGTCTGTAATATACTTTTTCGACTTGTGCATGAGTCCATGGATTGTATTTGTGATGTTCCCATAATTCGTTTTCTCTTTTAATTTCGTTAACTGCTTCTTCATAATTTTCTTTTGTTCCACTGCGAGCAACTACCTTTTCACCGCTAAAAAATACAGCTTGGTACCCAACTTTTAATTCTGCCATGTTCTCATTCTCCTTTTTAGTTAAAATAAAAAGCACCGCTATTAACGGCGCTTTCTCTCTTCTTTTATTCTTTCAAGTTCTTTCTGATCTTCAATAAACTCTTTCATCTGTGCATTTATCCAAGGTGATATTTTAATCCCATACTTTGCTGCATACTTACAAAATTCTTCGTATACCTCAGGATCAAGCGATATATTGTGTCGTGACATTGCAGCCAACATTCCCATCTCCTTTACTTAAAAAGTCCTATGGGAATATTGTCCAATAATGATAAATATTTATCAATACATACTAATACACATTACTGCGCACTTTGAGACAATTAAATTATATTAAACACAATATCACTAGGTATATTTTTACCAACAAAATTTTCTATCGTAATTCTACCACTAGTTTTAGAGATATCATCACAACTAATTCCTTTTGTCCTACTGTCTCCACCGCTACAATTTATTAATACTACTTTTCCATCATTAGTTTCTAAATCTTCAAACCGAAATGCAGTTTTATTATCAGCAGTATCATCATCTATTAAGCTTTCATTCATGTTGCAATCGACGCAAATTGAATAACATCCTTGTATATCAGCGAGTACGGGACCTTTTGATTTTCTACCCACCGATCCAACTCTTAAAATTGACATACCTTCATGTGCTGTTGTGCAATTATTAATACTGTTTGTGTCATTTACTCCACAATTTTCAGCTAAACAATTATATTCAAAGATGAAACAATTACCACCGAGTGTAGCGTGATAATTAAATCCATCTCTAGCAATATCGATAGCTTTACAGTTAAATAACCACATCGAAGCAAGATTATCACAAGCAATTCCATTAGCTGATGTTCCACTAGATGAATGAAGCGTAATATTATCTAATATAACCTTACCGCTTCCATCAACACTTGAGAAAAAGCATGGTTTAGAAATAGTGTTTGATAATAATGTAAAATTTTTCATACTGAACGTAACGTTAGAACCTATATTTGGCTGTAATGTTGTTGCTTGTACTGTAACAAATATCTCTCCTTGTATAGGTATAGAATTATTCAATCTATGCACATAAACCTTACTACCGTCTGTATACCAGCTCCCAAAGGTTGCTTGACATTCAGCCAAAGTTGATAATTCAATATATTTCGTTGGTAAACCATAAATAGATTTTACAGTTGTATCGAAAACAGCAGCAGCACTACTTCTTGTAGCACTATACACACCATTACCCTCATCAGTCCATGATAATGCTGGCTCTATAGAGCCAGCGTAAACATTTTCTTTTTCTCCGACAATAGCGTAATCTTTTGTTATCGAATAAGTATCACTTATTGCTAACTGACTTCTTTCAATATAATCACCTAAAATTATCAATTTTGCTTTCGTTATACTTGGATTTGATTCAATTTCTTGTATAGTAGAGTAAACATTCTTTTTCGGTGTTTCTTTTGTAGTTCCGTTATTAGATTGAATACCATTAACCCCGTCAATATAAAAAATTGTATAATCACTTGTTAGTGATTCAAAGTTAAAGGTGTGTTTTATTTTACCATCAACATCTCTATACAAATCGAAATTTAAATTGTGTTCGAAATCTGATGGTAATTCCATTTTGCCATATTTTAAAGAACCTATTAGTCCAAGATTTTTACTTTCTACCAAGTGTGCAGTAAGTGTTTGCTCTGCTGTTGCAAGATTATTATTAGTAGTCTCTAAATCTGTTTGACTAGCTGCCCCAATCGAACTAGGAGTTAATTCAACATTTCCATTTTCATCTGGTGAAACTCCATTTACTGTACTTACAGCACCTTGGCCATCCACACCATCGCGTATTAAGAGTCTCCAATTCACTCCATCATCGGTAGGTGTAACACCGACTAAGCCATCTTTCAAAGCAATGTAGACTGCTTTTTCATAACGGACCATATTGTTTTTGTCATAGGTTGCAGTTGGATCATAAACACCAAACATTCCGAGTTCGCTGACAAAATTCTGCATGTTAGTAATAGCATCCAGTGCATTTGATGTCGCTATTAGAGCATCACTTGTTGCAGTATTTGCATTTGTTGTTGCTGTTTCTGCATTAGTGATGGCTGTTTGCATTTCAGTGAGTTTATTCGATATGTTAGTCAAAGCCGATTGTAACTCACTATTTAAATTGTCAATTGCTTGTTGAGTAGCGGTGTCATTATCAGTTATTGATTGTTGTACTTGTTGTTCTAAAGCTGCCACTGTATCGTTTGCATTTGCAATGGCATCTTCAAGCGCTTGGAGTATTTCTTCAACACTAACGTCACCGCTTAAAATATTAATCTGTGATTGTAATCTATTACATTCAGCAATAATTCGTTGCCAGTTTTCATTGATTTTATTTCTTTCTTGCCTGCTAATTGGTGATAACGTAGTATTTAATATCAATTATCTCACCTCTACTTATATAAAAATCTAAAATTAAAAGCGATACTCGATAAAGTACCGCCTTCCACAGTTATAGAATTGTTACCGACTGCTAAAGTTAACAGTTTTTTGTTTGTATTCTTAAAATCGGAAATGCCATTTTTTAATGTCCTGATACCCTTCAACACCAATTCATCTGTGGAGGACAACGTACTTTTATATTGATAAATATCGCCAGTCGTTTCATTCCTAATTGTTAGCCCGTTAGGAAATTCACCTTTGACGATTATCTCTAATTCACTTTCGCATGGATCTATTGGTACGTTACCAAGATTCTTAACTACAAATAAATTTGTATTGAATGTATAAGTTAAATCTTCATCCCAATCGATAGTGCCATTCCAACCGAATTTATTTACGTCCCACTCTTTAATTGTGGAAGTATCTGCAATCGATTCGGCATATTTATCAACTGTTCTAAAATCCACCGTAAATGGTTCCATTCTTGGATTCGGCTCTGTTGCAAATTGTTGTGCCAATTTTACTTTCCATCGTTTATAAGGCTCGCGTTTAAAGATGATATAAAATGCGTCATCTCTAGTAAATAGCTCGTTTAATTCATCACGTAATAAGTAGTAATCATAAATGTCTTGAGCGATATACAATAATTCGACAGATATAGTTCTATTTAAGATTGTCGTTTGAGTTATGATATCGCCCCTGCCCTCCACAGTTGCGGTATCATGACTAATTTCTGCGCTAGGTATACGATGAAATAACCGTTTCAAACTATAATCAGCTATATCAAAGCGAGTGCCATTCAATAATTCGATTATCATAATGACACCCCATTTGTAAGAGCTCTTAAGTTGGCATTACTGTATTGTTTCCCACTCACAACATCCACGACTGATTCTCCTATTACACGACCATCTAGCACAGACTGTACTACTATGATTTGTGGACCTTGTTGGGCTCCTAACATTTGTTTTGTTTTATCATTTGAGTATACTTTTGATCCAGTTGGCATTTGTACTAATTCGGGACCCTTTTCTCCAACAATCGCTAATCCACCTTTAAAGTAATTTGTACCTTTTGCTAGCATGGGTATTTTGGGTAAGTTGATACCCATACCGCCAATGGCAGGTACCCAGTCAGGTACTTGTATTGAATTCAATCCATCGATTACACCATTGATCATTGAAATAATAGCGTTAATTGGAGCCTTTGCAATATTAATCAGACCATTAAATACTCCCGAGAATATTGAAGATATTCCATTCCAAACCTTTTCCCAATTTCCTGTGAATACACCACTAACGAAATCAATGATCCCATTTAGAATGGGTTTTAAAGTTCCATTCCAAATTTGACCTATTAAGTTAAATGCATTCGAAACTACACTTCCTATTGTGCTAAATACTACCTTAAATACTGGCATTAAATTTTCGCGTATAAAATTTATGATGAATATTAACACAGGATGTAAAATACTCGTCCACAAGTTTTTTATGACTTCAAAAGCACCTTTAACTATATCCGATATCGCTTTAAATCCAGCTTCAAATGCTGGTTGTAGTGTATCTACAATCATTTTTACAAATTCATCGAATAAAGGTTTTAGATGTTCGTTCCATATCGCTAAAATATCGTCTTTAAAAGTTACAAAAATAACAATAATACCTGCTATTGCAGCTACTACTAAACCTATCGGACCTAATAGAGCTGACAACGATGCTCCAAACCCAGCTGTTGCAGCACCAGTTGAAGCAGCTGCGGCTCCAGTACCTGTAAAAATTCCAAGTAGAGGACCTAACAACGCGCTAACACTACTTATTATTGGCCCGAGAACTGTAAGCGCTCCGGCAATAGTAGTTATTGCTGCACCCACCATCAGTAATGTATTTGCTAATTCTGGATTTTGCGCCATCCAAGTTGTTAACTGTGTAATAACTAGTGTAATAGCTGTAATTATTGGAGTTATTGCAACACCTAAGTCAGCTAATGATTTTTGCAATTCAACGTTTGCTGCATTTGATTCTGAAATTGCAGGATTTAATTCGTTATACTTTTCGGTTACTTTTGATAAACCGAGATCAGACATTGTTTGTAAAATTAAATTAGATTTTTCTCCCTCACTTTTTGTTTCTGCTAATTTTTCGTTAAATTCATCTAAATTAATTCCACTACGCTCTAATAGCTCTCCAAATTGGCCTACAGCTTTACCAGTTGCAAACGTCTCCTGGATTCCATCAGCAATACCTTCCGTTTTTAATGTATCGGAAAATTTGATTGCAGCACCGTTTACTTCATCTATTACTTTTGATAATTGTTGGTCCGAAAATCCACTTGCTAATAAGTTGGATAATGTTTCAACTGCGCTATCCGTTTCCCCTGAAACTGATGCTACTCTCATGAATGCTTCTTCTACAAGCCCCATATCGCGACCAGCGAGTGTTGCATTTGTTTTTAGGCGAGCTAAGTCAGTGTTAAGTTCTTGTGTTCCAATTGCTATACCACCAAGAGCTGCAGTAGCTCCAGCTGCACCAGCTTTAATACCATCGGCGATTTCCTTGCCAGCCTGTTTAGCAGCAGGACCAAGTTCCTTTAATTTGGATTTCATCTTATCAATTCCACTAGAATCAGCTTGCACATTGATTTTTGATTTTACCGTATCGGCTTGTTTTTTAAATGCTTTTAATTTTCCTTCGGTAATTTCAATTTCTCTTTGAAACTCGCGATAGGTTGATGTATCAATTTCTCCCGCTTTAAATTGTCTGTCTACTTCTGATTGAGCCCTTTTCAAAGTATCCAATCTTGTAGACGTATTGGAAATTGCGTCTTGTAGCACTTCGAATTTTTGTGCTAAAAGTGTTGTGTTACCTTCGTCAAATTTCAACGCACGGTTAATTTGTCCAAGTTCTTTCGTGGTGTTCGATGAAGCTTTATCAACATCCTGCAATGCTTTTTTTAACGGTTTGGAATCGCCATCTAATTCAATCGTAATTCCTTGTATACGCTTTGCCATTATTCTCACCTACCTTTGTTAAAGCAAATAAAAAAGCACCTCAAAAAAATGAGGTACTTTATCATCCAAAGAATCGATCTATATCTTCTTGTGTGGCTTGTCGTGCTTTAGGCTCTTTATTTGTATCATGTAAATCTAGGTAACTATCGATGTAATCAATACAATCACCATAGGTCATTTCCTCGAGATCGTCATTGGTTAATTTACATTTATAACAAAGTGCAAGAAATTCTTCTGTGGAAGGTAAGTCTTCTTCATTTTGCACTATATTAGTTCCTAGTTTTTTTTTACTGAATCGAGCATTGATGTAAGCATTTCAACAACTACTGGGAATACTTCACGAATAGGAATCCTTTCAAATTGTTCTTCCCATTCTAATGGATCTGGTATGGTTTTATTTGCAGTTTTAGCAAATACCCAAAGTAAATCATAAAATATATCAAAATCTATTTCGGCAATAATTTCATCACTTGCTTCTAATTTTCCATCTTTAATGTATTTTTCTAATTTCTTTAACTTGAATACATCTTTTAACACTTCTCGTCTAAATTGCATTTTATAGCGACGTTGACATGATGCGTTCGATTTTAAACGGACTTCTTTACCATCAATTACGATTGTTTTTTCCATCTATTATGCAGCTCCCGTTGTTTTCTCATGAACCGTAGTAAACCAGTTATCAAATGCTGTCGTAGCAGCAGTTGTTGTATTTGCTTTGATGTAGTTGTTGTACGGATGCGGACGTGACTGGAATGTTAATGCGCTTGTTTGTGGTTCTACTGTCGCACCTTGTTTTGTATTTGAAGCAATAGTTGGACGAGTAGCGGTACAATAATAAAGCACATAGCGACGAGCTTTTACATCACCGTTTATTTCGAATAGCAACGCAAATTTCGAACCTAAAGCATTGGCTGATTCATACATTACTCCGTTTTCTTCATCGATTTCCTCACCAAGAATATCTAATTTGAAAGTGTCTGGAATGTCTGCAAATTCCATTTCACCATCATAACCGTTATTGATTCCTGCAGACCAATACGTAATATCATCTGCAGGAAATTCAACAATTTCACCATTTGGTGTGAGAGATAATGAAACTGCTCCAGGAATTCTTACAGGTTCAGCAAAAGTTATGGCTGTTCCAGTATCAGTAATTTTTGCATAATGTGCATTTTTCAAACCGAATTTCACTTTGTTTTGAGCTCCAGCAAAGAATTGAAGATCTAGTTCCATAATCGCTTTATAATCGAAGGGAACTAGATTCATGACGTTAATTGGTAATTGATTTTCTTTACTCATTGTCTTACCTCCTAAATTAATGTAATTGAAAATACGCATTGAAAAACTCCTTCGGATTCAATCCAAATCGAAGGGGTTTTCTCATAAGGTAGTTCATTTTCTATAAGTAAATTTTTAATCTGCTTTTCTAATGCTAAATCTTTTTTCTTGAAGTACAGTTCAATATCAACGTTTTCAACTTCGTGATAAGTTTTATTGTCCGCTGAAAAATTATCACTGTCTTGATCTAAATAACAAATAAATGGTGGTGATGGCATTGGGTTTTCAGTCGTTTGTGTAAAGTGAGAATATGCGATTGGAATAGGTTCTTCCACACCATTTACAACTCTTTTAATAGTTTTTAATAGTTGCACTAATTCAGGTAATGTCATCCTTTTATCGCCTCCTCGACACCTTTGACGTATTCATCCACAAGTTCTTTTTCAACTGGCGCAATGTGAGGGTATGCTTGTGTTCGACCGCCGCTAACTTTGGCATGACCTTTTTCGAGTAAATGCGTTAGTCTGTAATGTTTAACGTTGTGAATGACCCAACTTCGACCAATTTTACTTGCTTTCCAACTTCTCGCATAAGCTCCTGAACTTTTCGGACTTGTTAATTTAAGCTTTTTCACGCCTTCTTTTGCTAGAAATTCAGCTAATGTATCAACACGCTCTACAACCTCATTTGTGTAAGTAAGCAATGCTTTGTTGATTTCTTCTGCGAGTTTACTTGTGTTTATTGCACCTTTAATTGCCACCGACACGCACCTCGCAATATAGCTCGATATAGCCATCATCTCTTACGAAAGTTCTGTAAATATTGTATTTAATTCGGTTGTACTCTAGCTTTGATTCGCCATCGTATTCATCATGATCAATCACAAATACCTTTTCCGCTTTCAAACCATTCTGCATTGTTACACCGAATTCTTTTTGGCCAATATTTAATGGACTGCAATAAACTAATTCAGCAAGTTCAGTTTCAATAGGTTGCATCAGTTCGTCATAAGTTGTTGTTGTGGAAATTAAAAAGCACACATCGTCTAAAGATATGTGTTGATTATCTCCTATTGATTGTTTAAGGCTGGGCATCTGTAGAAGCACCTACCTTTTGAATCACACGATTATGGATTTTAAACTGTAAGTTCCTTGGCAAACCTATATCCTCTTGTCGTTTACGATACATCCAAACTGAATAATCAACAACAAGTTGGATGTCCTCCACAGTTGAAGAAGAAAGATTTACACCCATTTTATTCAATTCTAATTCAGACGCCTTAATTAAATTTGTAAAAAGGGTATCTCGCAAATTATGCGTAATACCCAAATCCAATTTAAAAAGTGATAAACAAGTAGCGAGTGTTTCTTCGCTCATTATTCATCACCTACTTCTACAATTAATGGCTCTCCTATTTTATTGTTACTAGACATTAATTCCTCAACACGTTCTTTATTCGCACGACCTTTACGAGGATATTTGTGACCTACTTCGTAAATGTGATCATTATCCTGTAAATCTTTAAATTGTTTAATAACCTTATACTTCATCGGTTATCACCCCTTCTTATGCACCTTCAACTTCTGGTGTGTAAGTTACATAGTAACCAGCTTCTGTATCAGCCACTTCAACGTCAAATCGGATAAACCCAGCTAATAATTGACCGTAAATGTTGTTATCAACCCATTTTACTGATACTTGTTTGCGGTCGAAGAATTTACAGAATGCTTTCGCGTCACCGATGAATGCGACTTTATCTCCTGCAGCTGCACCGATCATATCGTCGTCAAGTACTACGATTTCTTTACCTTTCAGACGTTTACCAGAAGCAACTGTGATATCGTCTTGTAGTAAGTAGCGACCATTACCATCTTTCATTAAATCTAGTTCGTTAAATAGTGATTGAGATACATAGAGTTTTACTTGGTAAGCTGTTTTGAAACCTGTGTTTAGAAGAGTGATAATATCATCTAGGTTCGCGACAGTTTTTGCAGTAGCTGTTTTTAATACTGTTGAGATAGCAAAGTTACGAGTATTTAATTCTTGATCGCGAATTTCCTCATCGATTAAACCGACAATATCATAATCAGCATCATCGATAACTTCTTGAGATACCGGAATATAACCGCGGTAAGTTTCAATCTCAAATAACACATTTGATAATGTTGGTTTTGCTAATTCTGGGTTAGCTTCTAATTCAGCCACAGTGTTCATTTTAGAACCAGATTTTTTGATTACTGGATATTTACCAGATGCACTCTTTACAGGAACGCGTTTAACATACTGTAATAAATCGACAGTATCTTCTACTGCTTTTTCAGGTGTTAATAATTCTTCTGGTACTAATGCGCCACCATCGACTAACTTAAAACCGTCAACCGCACGCACTTCTGTTCCTTTTGAGCGAACATATGCGTTAATAGCTGAACGTAATTCTTTTAATTCTTCTGGATTCATATTTCCTTTACCTCCTGGCTCTTTTGAGCGACTTTTTGGTTTCTTTTGATTTGAACGTTCAAGATCTGCTTCTAACTCTTCAATTTCTTTTTCGAGTGTAGATTTTTCTTCCTCTGTTTCTTCAATTGCTTTGTCATTTTCGTTTACTTCATTTTCAATTGCTGATAAATCTTCCTCATTTTCCACACCATCAATGGATGCAGATAGTTCGTCACGTTTAGCAAATAACGAACGTAATTTTTCCTCCACAGTTTTTAATGAACTTCGTTTTAAATTTAACTTTGCTCCGATTAATACTGGATTACCCACGTTTCATCTTCTCCTTTAATTCAGCTTTACGCTGTTCTAATTTTTGTTTTTTCATTGCTTCAGCATCTTTTTGTCGTGCTGCAATATCTGTTTGTGGATATGCTGGAAAAGCAGTGATTGAGACTTCAATTAATTCAGCTTCAGTAATTCTCCATTTTGTTGTTCCATCGTCACGTTCGACTCTTTCTTCCTTTATTGGATAAAAACCAAAAGAACAGCCTTTTACTTTTCCTGTTTGTACTTTCCGATAAGCGGATTTTGCGTTTGGATCTTCTAAATCAATAATCGCTCTACCCCATAACCCTTTTTCATCGGATTTTAACTCAAGGGTATTGCTACCAATTGAAGCAAGCACCATTCGGCTGTCGTGATTATCTAAGCAAATGATATCCTTAGTTCGTAAACTTTCGTCTAATGCTCCTGGTGCAACTTCTTCGTATGCTCCTGGCCAAAGTTCTGTTTCTTGGTCATAAACAACGAAATACCCTTCGATAATGGCTTCACTTTCATTTTCAGAAGCTCTCGTCTGCAATTCAGAACTAAACTGAATATGACGTTTATTCATCTGTCTCACCACCTTTCAATTTGTTTTGGTCGCCTAATTTATTGGCTGGGATGTAATTTTCGAGTGCAATTAGTTCCTCCATATCTTCATCCGGATCTAAACCAACCCAATCTCTCCACTCATTACGTCTCATTGCGATACGGTCAACCATTTCTTTCCCAGCTCCTATTAATTCGTTTAAGTCGTAAGAGTATAAACTACGAGGATTTAAACGGAAAAACCAATTCGGATCATAAAGTAAATCTCTTGTTAATGTTTGAGCTATGCGTTGTCCAATGGACATAAGTCGTGTATTAACAAAATTGTTGTATTCTTCTTTTTTAAACTCTCCTACGCCCAAGAAAAAAGCCGGCACTCCAATGAGTCCAGCAACAGTTTTCTTATCAATTTCCATACCTTCAATAATTGCAATATCTTTAAGTGATAAAGGTTTAACTTGATGTACATTAATTAAATCAGCAGGTATTACCCATGGCTTACCACCTTCTGTTTCATCGATGTATTTTTGTAAAATGTTATCTCGACCTTCTTTGTTCGACATCTCTTCAGTCATCGCATCAACAGCGAGAATTAAAGAAGGCATGTACTTTCCAGACATAAAATTATTCTTTGTCTTATTTGCTTGAGATAGATTTTTAACAATATCCTTCAAAGCAACTCGATAACCTATACCACGATACGGATAATAAGGATGCGGATTCAGTACAAAATGAATTACTTCATCCGGATGATAAGATGTATCTCCATAGTCAATTGTATAATCCATAATTGTATTGCCATCGTTGTAACTAACCAACGGCATTTGTAAGGGTGTGAGATTATCAATCAGTCCTGTGGTTCCATCCACAGAGATGTGGAGGATGGAGTTACCATCGCCATCTAATAATAAATCCCGAACGATTTTATAAAGCCATGTTTTACGAGTCATGTTTTTACATGGTTCTATATCAATCTTTCGAGATAATGCATTTCTCACGCGCTTATCACCTTTATCTGTATTCTCTACAAGATGAATTGTCATGTTAGAAACTAGATCCGCAATTTTATCTACAGCCGTTAATACATCTGGGTGTTCGGATAATTTTACATAACCAACTGTATCTGTACTTCCAATCGCTATTTGATAAGCTGTGGAAGAACGTGTTTTCTTTTTTCGATTCCAAAATGCCACTTTTACACCTCCTCCCTAATTTGTTAACCAATCTTTTGCTTCAGATGCCTTTGTCATATCCTCAAGCATTTGTACAGCTCCAAAAACTGCAGCATCAAATAAGTCAATGCGTTGTGTACCGCCATCACCATCTATTTTTTCGTACTGAATCATATCGTCAGTTTTTTCAATAGCTCGTACATTTTGCACGCAATATTCAAAGGCTTGATTGTGAACATAATAAAGGTTCCCGTTTTTCGCTTTCATTTCAATGCGACGGAAACCTTCTGATTTTTTATAAAAATATTGTGGTTGATCAACAATCTTAAACCCAGCTTTTTTCATACCCAAGAAAAACTCTCGACCGAATTTCTTATCAAAACCAACTTTCTTAATTTTGAATCCCATTTGTTTCATTTTTTTAAACCAATTAATGATGTCATCATAATGTACTGTTGGTGTATTACTCATTGTCAGTACTCCATCATCTTGCCATCCAAATAACGGAATACCATCTTCTTCTGCTTTTGCATGTGCCGCAACGATTGGGAAAAATGCATGGGTAATAGCAATATCAATTTCTTTTCCTTTATAGTTATAACGGCCATACAATGCAGCTGCTGTTAAGTCGTGTAATTTCGATAAGTCGGCACCGCCATACCAATTGATAGGTAACTTTGCTAATTCTTCTAAACTCCAAGTGTATTGTTTATCCGAATACTTAAATTCATTGATATCAAAGTAAGCGAGTAACGATGATGTAAATATGTTTAATGTTTTATTAAAAAACTCTCCTCGAGTTTGCGGATCATTCATTGCTAATTCGGCATCACGAATTAAATCTTCAATTTCCACTGATACTCCGCAAGATGGGTTTGCCATCTCTAAAATTTTCGGATCAGTATAATCAACAACATTTCCTTTTTCGTCTTGGTCCGCTTTGCAGATGAAGATGAAGTATTCGTCATCCACAACTGATTCATTCAACACTTTCTTACAATACTCTAAACGCATGGCTAAGAAACCATTTGGCAAATCACCTGCTGTTGAAATAGCAATCAGTAATTTATTTCGATATGCCTTTTGTGAGTTCTTCATCAAGATGTATTGTTTTGCAGACTGCCAAGTGTGGACTTCATCGAGAATTAACAGGTTACTGTTTAATGAGTCCAAACGTTTTGGATCGTTTGCTAATGCTTGAATAAAAATAGAGCCTTCATCACTAAAATTTTTCGAGATTGAATGTTCTTGGTTATTGTCTCTTATTCGAATGGTTTTATCTTTCAAACGCTCAACATTGTATTTTAAGAATCCAAATGATTCCATGGTTTGTTTCAAACTGTTTGCAAGAATATATAACTTCGAACCGGACTTACGTTCCAATATCGATAATGCCCAACCTAATGCGGATGCAAAGGCAGTTTTACCATTTTTACGAGAAATCATCAACAATGACTCATGGAATCTTCTAACATTACTATCCTTATTAAAAAAACCTAATAAATTTACAATCACAAATTTTTGCCAAGGTTGTAGTAATAAAGGTGTCCCTTTTAATGGATTCCCTTTTAAATCCTCACCTTGTTGATGTGCAACTGTATTTTCAATAAGGCCAATCACAAAATCAAATTGTTCTTGTCTGAAATCTAAATCGTCACGTTTTAAATCTTCTATAAAACGTTTAGCAGCCAATCTATTTTCCACACAAGCTACTTTCTTATATGAAATGATAGATTCAGCATAATCTAAAGCCACCTTAAAATTTTCTGAATCAATATGAGATAAGTTCATCTATATCACATCTGTTTTGAGAGGAACTGATCTAATGGTGACAACGTATTTTCTTTAGGTGGCTTATTGTCATTACCATCGTCATCATTATTTTTTAACGATTTAGGATTCAGGCACAATCTATCTGAATAAGCTAGCAAATCTTTTCTTAGATTCTCTAAGGTGGCAACGATAGCCGATTTCTTAGTACCGCCTGCAGCAGTTTCAGTTTCATACCGATACCCACTTTCTTCAAATTCTTTATTCGCACGCAAATATTGAGAAAGAATATCCGCATAAACATCAATTAAAGGGTCATATTCCGGCTTATAAGTACCAAGATTTTTCATATCACGAATTGTGTTCTTTGCTATTGTTTCTTTTGTTGTAGCCTTTTTCGCCAAAGTCGTTCCTCCTCTCAAAAAAAGTTTTGTGAAAATTAACTCCGCGGAGGGAAAAAGTCCTCCTCCTCGTTCCTCAGAAGCCCCGTAGAAGCTTTAAGAGGTGGGGGGGTTACTTTCTCCCTCCAATACTCCCCTAAAGCCGTGAGAACGTCATTTGAACGGTCATGCATTGCATCATGGCACTTAGCACATAAAGATACTAGATTCCAAGATTCAAGTCTGTACTTCGGATGTGTTTCTAATGGATTGCAATGGTGTACTGTCGTAGCAGTTCGGCTCTTGCCGTATCTCTTACATTCTCTGCATTCGTACTGATCACGCCGTAATATCTTTTCGCGTTTGCTTCGCCATTGTTTAGATTTATAGAAGTTCATTACTCACTACCCTCAAGTCTTGTTGGTAGTTCAACAGTGTGACCGCAAACATCACATTCCTCAATCTGATATAACGGTGTATCTTCATTGTTATCTGCGTATATTTTGCTAACCGTATGATTGATTGAGCCACATTCTTTGCACGGTTCAACAGTATTATCCTCAGTAGATTTGTCTTTCTTCTTACCAATTTCAATTGAGAAACATTCAGATACTTCTTGTTCAAATACTTCGATTGCTTTCTGTAATCGTTCTTCATCAAACTTCACTGATACATTGATGGATAATTCTTTTCCCATTCTTATCCCTCCACAAACTTATTAGCTGATACAGTTCGTATTGTTTTTGTTTCTTTATCGAGATATTGCACCATGAAATTATGAACTCCTTCTAACTCGCAATCCTTAGTCACGTACATATATTCAAGAGTGACAATTCCTTCAATGTCTTTACCATTTAATTTAATCTTTGGTGGTTTGTTAACATCTGACATGATAATTTCGATTTCGTTTGGCTTTAGTTTTTCGAATTCCTTCTTTAATTCGCGATACCTAGGAAGGTTTTTAATTAAATTTGTTGGCACCTGTATTATATTGACTAATCCATCGCAATACGGACATCGAACGCCATCTAAATTATTTCCTGCGAATACATGTTTCGGATTATTTATGCACTCATAAGCAAAATCATAAGTCATCATTATTTCTATCCCTCCACAATCATTTATTTAACTTGCAAAACTACTATCCATTTGCAACTTACCGACAAATTATCGTTGTCGATACGCTCCATTCTTCCGTTTGTAAGTTGGTTGATACTGTCCCATTAACTCTTTTAATTCATACTCCGATAACTTCTCTTGCTGTCGTTTTGGTTCTTCATGCTTTGATTGATAATTCAATTGTCGCTTCACTTCATCAGTTATGATGTGTTCAATTCTCATACGCCTCACCTTCCGTTTTTGTGCATAATAAAAAGCCACATCGTAATTGATGTGACTTGTAATTCCTATGGTTTAATCCAGTCTCGCACTTCTTTTAAACCTTTATAAAGTTTACTCCAAGAGCTATTTTCTTCTAAGTAATCTAATCCAGGAATTTCAATCTTGGCTCTGTCTAAAAATGCATAAACAACTTTACTTCCTATACCAGCTCTTTGGACCATAGCTCCTGTAATTAAGCCTTGCCTTTGAATCATTTCAACTACAGTCCCGAATTCTTCTAGTTCTATTCCGTAATCCACTGCCCTCGGTTCGTTCCCTTGCTCTATTTCTTTCAGAATACTGTATATCAATTTTCTTTTATCCATAATTACACCTCCTTCCACACTAATCATAATGCGAATGGAAAGAAATGTATGTAATATATTTTTGATAGAAAAAAGCCACGCTCAATTAAGAACGTGACTAAAAAAGAAATCTTCTATAACCAACCATGTAATAGCTCGTCTTTGCAAACTATCACAATCTCATAATATTTCATTTATTCAATACTTTTAATATGCAAAATATAGAGTGAATTTATACTAAATTAATCATATGGCGCTAAAGTCGATTAATCGTTTGATTTGAGCATGCTTTGCATAGATGTATTGAGCGCTATAACCTAAATCCTCTGCCACTTCTTCCAAAGTTTTGTCCTCAATGTACTTGCCGTAAATGATTTTCTGTTCAATTCCCTTGAATTTTTTAATCATTTTTTTAATGTCGTACAAATCATTCATCTTGTGAGCAATCTCGTATTCAAGTTCTTCAATCAACTCTTCTAGCTTTGCTCCTTTACTTTCTGGCTCTAGTTTATATTTTGATAAATCGCCAAGTGTCCAACGCCCTAACTCACGTTTAGTACGTTCTAGGTTACTTTCTAAATAAAATATGTCTTCTTCAATTCGGCGGTATTCTTTCAACCACTGATAAGAAATATTCGTCATTTTATCACCTTCCATTTTAAGCCGCCTAGAAGGCTCGTATTCGCGTTTTAAGATTGAGAGGATAAATACTATTACTCTCTCGTTAAAGTTGCTAGAATTAAAGGAATTAGCCTATTAAATCGGACTCTTTGATAAATACCCCATTTACCGTTTTGCCTTTTCGATTTTTGATTTCTTCATAGGCTTGATAAATGCAATCCTTGATATCTAAATCCATTTGCATAGCTAGAATTGTAAGTACTACATAAACATCACCAATTGAATCAACTACTTGGTCAAGATTTCCCTTCGCCAATCCTTGTGCAAGTTCTCCGACTTCTTCAACCAACTTCAACATTTGCTTTTCTGGTTGTGCTGTATCTAAATCTTTTATAGTTGCCCATTCCGTAATTAGGTATGTTAGGTGGTTTAAATCTTTCATTTTTGATTCCTCCAATGCTTCATTTGCAATTTTTATAAAATCTTGGTTCATATGACTTTCCGATAAATAACAACTCATTTTCCTAGTCGCTATTTTTTCTAATGCTTCACGATACTTAATAACTTCTTCTTGCAACGCATACCGTTCTTCTTCCCAACCATTATTTACGAGGATAACTTTAGCTTGCAATTGTTCTTTGAGTTTTTTATTTTCCTCCACAATTTCAGAGATAACTTTAATTAACACTTCATCGTATACAATTGAATCGATCGCTTCTTGCTGTCTGTGGTTTATCCATCCTACAACGTCATAACTTTTTGGATTAACCGTTTCGCCATATTTGGCTAACCCTTTTACCTGTTGATTCTTAAATTTATCCATTACATTTCTCAATACATCATTCGCGATAATATGTTCTTCGATTGTCATATGTTGCTCCTTTCTTTTTTCGAAGTGTTCATTAACCTTCGATATAACTTAACTCACATAACATGCCACAATCTGGCATAATTTCTTTTTCCATTCGTCCAGCATCTGGGTCTAATTCATCTAAGTAAGTACCGTTTATACAACTTGCTCCGATTTTACGTTCTAACCTAGCCATTAACTCAAAACGTTCGGGAAAATCTTTACGAATCTTATTCCAGTAGCCTTTGCCACCTTTAACACAACCAATGCAATTATTGTTTGAATAACCCAAGTCATACATTACTGGCCGTTTAATTTTTAATTGTTGCAATATGCCGTGCACTTCTGCTTTACTCAGCTCTTTATCAATGAGTGGGAAAAGATGCTCGTATTCGGGATTATTATTAAGTAGCCGTTCTGCTCGATGTTTTTCATTGAAATCATAACCCCAAATATATCTAAATACGTCCGCATCTGACTGTTGTTGTTCCCATTCTTGCCGAACCTTCTTTTTGAGTTCTCCAGTGCATTTAGCTCCTGCAGGACCATTGATATATCGATATTTCTCAATTACTTCTTCAACACTATTAAATTTACTGTGCTTCAAATATTGTATTGGTTTACCTAAAACCTTTTCGCAATCCTTAATGAATCTGTGTGTGTCTGGATGTTGATTGTCGATATCGATATAGAATATTTCATCAACTTCATTTCTCAATAAGTAAATTGCTACGAAACTAGATACACCTGCCGAAAACCAACCTACTGTTTTAGTTTTCATTTCGTCACCTCTTAATACATACTTTGTTTCAATCACTCACTGCCCTTGCCTTACCAATCACTTTGAATAATCGATTACCAAATTCAATCCTACGAATCGAAACAACTTCGTATTTTTTGCCTTTTATTTCAATTGGCGTACCTTTTCCGATTCCGCCACTAAATGTTCCATCAAAAGTTTTTACAAATGGAATGGTTTTCGGTACATTATCACCACGTTTATAAACGTATGTCATAACTCCCACACCCCTCGTTCCCATCTATCCAGGAATGTTGCAAATGTAATACCTAATTTGTTGTAAATATCGTGATAGACAAAGTAGATTCCGAGTTTTTCTAGTAGTTCGTCATTGATTTTCAATGGAATCACCTTCTAACAAATGTGGGTGTTTGTAGATGTTGCCGATTACTTCATACCAATAAATAACTAATCCAGATACATCACAAAGTAGATTTGTTTCTCCTCTGTACTTTGTTAAATGTCCATGTTTAATTTTTAAAACACCA
The DNA here is from genome assembly GCA_023168345.1 of Lysinibacillus sp. PLM2. Lineage (NCBI taxonomy): Bacteria > Bacillati > Bacillota > Bacilli > Caryophanales > Bacillaceae > Lysinibacillus > Lysinibacillus sp. PLM2. The sequence continues at coordinate 2,298,868 of AP025689.1, forward strand.
TCTATTTTTTCTAGCCAATAATCTCGATGCAGTTCTTTCATTTTAAAATTCACACCATCATTAAAAATTTCTAATACACGAGTATTTATATCTTCTCCATCTTTAAAAGAGTACTTAACAATATCCCCTTCATAAATCTCACGACCGTGTCGGTCTAAAAGTCCTGTCCATTGTTGAAAAATAAATCTTCCTTCTCCGTTATTTTCGAGATCCAAAACTCGACTCTCGATAACTCTCGAATGATTCATAAAACATTTTTCTTCTGTATCCCACAACCTGAATTTAATTTTTCTCACGTTCAATCACCTCATATCCATATAGTTTTAAAAATTCTTTAGCCCAAGCAATCTTATCCTTCACCCTCTGTCCAGAAGGTTGATTTGTAGTCCATAACTCTAGATTTTCTAACCTATTGTCAGAACGATTTCCATTTATATGATGTACATTTTCGCCTTTCAACAACGGTCTACCTAAATACTCCGACATAACAAAACGGTGTTCATGTAAATAACCAGCACTTCTACAATTAGGGTGGTCAGGTTTCCAAATTTGAACATAACCATCTTTATCTATAAATCTTCCACCTTTGTTATTACCGCCCTTTTTACCCTTTCTCGCTTTAACACTATTAACTCTTGCTAAAGCTGTAAATTCTGATTTCAAAGGTTCTTTTCCACAAGCTATAACAAATTCAGTCCAATTCCCAAAACGCATTCTTATAGGCATTTCGCTAGGAGTTATATCACTATTTTTCCAATCTTCTCTAGTCGGTCTTTTGTTCAATTTCTTTTCTAATTCATTGAATAAATCTATTAATTTTTCTTTTGTATATTTGACCATTCTCACCACTCCGAACTTATATAACTTATATAAACATTATAACCTTTATATATTTGTAATTCAATTAAATAGGTTATATAATCTATATAAATAATTGAGAAAAAGGACGTGTTGGTTGTGGCTGGTATTAATAAAGATAAAAATACTCAAGTGTTATTAACGTTACCTCACGAAATGTTGGAGCAAATAGAGAATTTTCAATTTGAAAATAGAATTAAAAATCGTACTGAAGCAATTCGTATATTGATTGAGAAAGGATTAGAGAGCAAATAATGCTCTCTTTTTATTTTTCGAATTCATTACCTATGACTTCTAAACCAGTAGCAATTCGCCCATCTAAAGGTCTACAATAAAAACTATGATTTAAATAAAATCCAGCTTTCATCCATACAACCATGACTACATCGCCATTCCATAACTTTACTAAGTCTTTTTCGTATATTTCTTTCCCGTTTTTGTCTTTTAAACCAGTGTATTGTCCTTCTGTTCCTTTTTGGATTTGAATTGATAACGGTCTGCTATTTTCATGTTGAGTTTGAATAGCTAGTCCTGTATAACCTTCGCCTACTGTATCAATTACATGTAAGTGACCATAAACCCAATTTCCATTTAACGATTTCCCTCTAAACTTAATCTCCCTCATTAAAAAGCACCTCGTTTCAGATAATTTTTCATTTGGTAGTAGAATCTGTGATAAATGTTGTGACCAATCATTTCTTTGCTCATTGGACATATTTCAAAATTATATTTAGCTTTCAAACTTTCTAAACGACCTTTTAATGCTTTCGGGTCATATCTACTCCGATACAACCCTTTCGCAACTTTTTCGTCAAAGTCTGGTTCCTCCACAAATATGACAAACCTGCTACCTTGAGCTCTTATAAGCTCGTTGATAAAAGCATGTTGAGTATCTTTCTGCAAATTTCCCGTAATTTCGTCTACTCCGTTTTTTCGTTCAACAAAACTTTTCAAATAAATATCACGTTGTATTCCGAATTCCTCATTTGCTGGAATCATGCAGCTATAATCTCCATGGTCCAACTTTTGAAATTTAATAGGAATTTCTTTTTGACGTAAATAGTCCAAGATGTGTTGATTTACCTTCTCTCTTGAATCTATTACGATAGTTAAAGTTTTCAAAATTGCATCAATTTCTTTTTCCGAATATCTGTAGTAAATCAATTATTTATCACCTCTTGCATAAGCCATCGCACGATCATAAAACTCTTTAGCCATCGTTTTCGATTCTTCATTTTCGTACTGGCGATAATCTTCGTAAATGTCAACCCATCCCATTTCAGCAAGTACGATTGTCCAATCATGAAGTAAAAATAACGATTCCTTATCATCACAAAGCCATTTGTTCAATTTGTCGTTACGTTCCCAACCCATGAACAAATGCAATGCTTTACGAATTGTAATTTCTACTGGTGTAGCATTCTTCCACGATCTAAACCACTCTTCAATTTGTGGAAATATCTCTTGTGCTGCTTTCATTGTTTCAGCTGGTACCTTTTCATGATGTTTTAATTCAATTTCATCTGAATCTAGTAAATTCATTTCAGCTCCACTTTTCCAAATGTCTGATAGAACTTTTAAGACTTGCACTCTATCACCTCAGTTACTTAAATTCTTAAAAAGTCGCCTTTAGTCACTAAAAGTTATTAAAAGTTACTAAAGAAAAATGCCTTTCAAGCATACAGCCACAAGGGATTGAGCGAAAAAAGTTATTTTTGTTATCGGTGTTTAGGTATTACTGCTCCTAATATATATATTTATTTTTTTATTTTTTTAATTAATAGAAAACCCAATAACTAAAATAACTAAATAACTATAAAAGCTAACTCAAACCCTTGATACTACTGAATTTCTGAAAAGTTATTAAAAGTTACTAAAGCCCCAAAATAGTTACTGAACAACCTTAAAAAAGCCATTTTCCTCATTTTCAGTAACCACTTTAGTAACTGGCGCACGCTCTTTAATGGTAATTCCTGTTAAATACGTTTTATTTGCTGCACCTTTCATTTTTCCGAATCCTTTCGTTTCTAACATTCGATAAAATGATCTATTCCCTAAAGTGCGTTCACCCGATTTGAAACACCAGCTGTTGTACACGTTATATAATTCTTTTGCTTCAATTCTTATAGCTTCATTTTTCGGTTCATCTATATAGCACATTTCATTTAAAAATGGCGCTATAATGTCCATATCCTCTTTGTATTGGCCTGTTGCATCCACCACAACTTTTGGCTCTTTCAAGCCGTCTTGCTGCCACTTCAAGCAGCCTTCAATCGCCCAATTTAGAATGCCAGGCATTTCTAGTGATAACTTTTCTTCAAGCCTTTTATCACGCTCATGAGGTTTTAAACTTAATGTAAATGGGATGATTTTTACACGTCTCCAAATACCATCATCCACACCACCAATGACTGGCTTATGGTTAGTTGTAAAGAATACTTTAAATTCTGGGATGAACTCGAAATATTCTTGTCGTAAAAATCGTGCTAATATTGGCTCTCCGCCAGTGATAGTTTTAACCAATGATTCTTGAAGCTTTTCCCCTTCTTCCGACTCTACTGCCGAAACAAATCTCGCACTGGACAATCTAGCAATATCGTTGTTTGCTCCAGTCTCTTTCTTTTTGATGAAAGTATCTGATTTTGTTTGAGCTCCATAATCGCCCATTAGTTTTTTGACTGTATTTACAAATGTCGATTTACCATTGGAGCCACCACCGACTAAGAAATACATTGATTGCTCTGATATATCTCCTGTTAGTGAATAGCCGACAAGTCGTTGCATGTAATCAATTAAATCTTTGTCACCTTTGAAAATTTGGTCTAAGAATTTTTCCCATGTTGGACATTGTGCTTTTTCATCAAATTCAACATTCGTGATTTTTGTTATTCCTAGTTCACGATCATGTTGCTGTAACATTCCTGTTTTTAAGTCGATAATTCCATTTTCGACATTGAACAGATATTTATGTCTATCGAATTCTTCACGTTCTCCGGGAACCAACGGCATTAAGTCTTTAATTGAGTTCATTCGAATATTACGGCGTTCACACATTCGCGCCCATTTTTGTTCCATTTCATCTTCTGATTTATAAAGACTGCGTAATACTTTTGCTGTAATTCTCTCAATCTCTTTTTTGTTATCAATTTTCCATCGCTTACCGTCCCAAATGAGCCAACCCATATCAGATACATATTTGATAACATGTCCATATTCATATGCGATTCTTTCAGCGTTACCGAGTTCAGTAAGCCTAAATTTTTTCTTCAGTTTTTCTTCCACAACTTCTGCTGCATCCCCATTGTGGAAGTCAAAAGAAAATTCCTCGAATTGTTCTCTGTTCTCTAAAATCGTTGTAGTAGTAGATTTTATTGCTTCCCCTATTGTGCGCTCGCCATAAGTTTCGTTAGTGTCACGGAAATGGATTACGTCCCATTTGTCACGCATCAAACCTGTTTCCCGAAACATTGAATCCATTCGTGTTGCTGATTTCCCTGTCCAAAATGCTAAGTGATTACATAATGCTAAGTCGCTTGCTGAATGATCATCATTGATTAGATTTCCGTTATATAAAGAACGAATTTCATCACCATTCTTTGAACGAAACATCTTTTCCCAAAGTGATTCATTTGAAATTTTGATCTCATCTTTTTCAAATTCAGCTAAATTAATTCGACCTTGTAAGTCGCTATCATCGAAATACTTTTCAAAAACTTCTGCTAGTTCGTCTGTCCGTTCAAATATTTCATTAGAATTTTCTCGATCCCCTGTAAAGCTGAAATAACGACCATATGAGTAAATCTCTAAACCATGCTTGGTATTTTTACGTCCAGTACCTAAAACAGATTGTGGAAGATTCCCTTTGATGATGATGTGTATTCCTTTACCTGATGGAGAAAATTCTGTGTAGCTGTCCAAGGTGTCGATGATTTCAGTTGCGAATGTGTTCGGCTTGCCATCCACAACACACTTATCAATATCAATTCCGATATAATTGTCTTGTCGGCTAAATACAAAACCAATTCCGTCATAACCGCCTTCCATATAGAACTTCACAGCTGTTGCAAACGTGGACCATGTACGGCGATTATTGGCCTGTGCCATTTCACCATTAACTTGATAAGGTATTTTAGTATCTTTACCGTTTCTTTTTTCTTTCCGCCAGAGAATCCATTGAGGAAGGGCTTTTAACTCTGACGGTATGCTATTAAAGTCGATGTGTTCTTTCATTTTGCCCTCCTGGTGGTTCATTTAATTCCTTCTACTAGCATTTCTCGATATGCTTCATCAAGTAATCTAGCAATTTCTTTTTCTCGCGCTTCAGTATGTTTATCAACAAATGCCTGTTTTTCTTCATCTGTTGTTCCGTTAAATTCAATACCTAAAACTTCACAAGTCGTTGTAACCATGTACTCTAAAAAGGTCATTTTTTTCTACACACCTCCGAAAATTTGTATAAGAAAAGAGAAGCCCATCAAAAAGGACTTCTCTATTTAGTTTTAATTTAGAATGGAAGATCATCACTTCCAACCGTAATTGGTTGACCTGCTGAAACAGGAGGATTCACATCGGAAACATCATAGTATTTCGCTTTAGCAGCCGTACGTTTTTCCTTTTTGCCATCAACCATTTTTTCATATTCTTCGTGTTTTACAGTAATTTTTAAGTTTTTATTAATGAGTTGTTTAGCCATATCATCTGGCGAATTAAATACGTGGTTATTAGCAAATCCACACGCTTTCAGTAATGAGTTGACTATTTTTACTGAAACTTCATGTTCAAAAGTAAATGTGTTAAAAAGTACTTTTGCCCCTTGGTGATTTTGCGGTACGTCACTACGAATCTCAAAATCTACTGTTAGTTTTGGTTTTTTTTCATTTGTTAATCCTGCTACTGCATTAACAATTACCGCTTCATATTTTCCTTCTGCTACTAATTCGAATGCTACACTTGCGTTTGATTCATCAAATTTAAAGAATGACATTATTCATTTCCTCCATTTTCATTAAAGATTTCATTTTGTTTGCAACCTTTACGGTCATCTAATTGATTTTTTGCGTAAATACTATTTGTTGCTTGTAAAACATAACCACGTTCACCCTCTTGATTAATCATCAAGCGCCCTACAACATCACACAAACCTAGAACGTTATTTAATATTTTCATGTTGATTTGTGGGTAACTGCGGTTATATTGCTGACCATCGGCTGATGTATAAAGGTCTGTTGTTTCCCATGCCGTGAATACAATTCGTTCAGCAAGGTTTTTCATCCATCTGAAACTGTTTACCACACGAAATTGCATTTTTTGATAATCACCTTGAGATGGTACACCTTGATTACGACCGATGAAACCTAGATGTGATAATAAACATCGTTCCAACTCCGACATGTTATCGATTGCGATATTGTCGTATTTTCCTTTGATAGATTGTAGATGTGTTAATAACTGTTCCCAGTATTCCCAAGTGTTTTGGTTATCTACATAGATGATGTCGATGTCCGGATTTCCTTTTAGCACTTGAGATGTTCTATCTACATCAAGGACTAATGTTTTACCTGGCAAGTATTTAAGTGTCGATGTTTTCCCCATACCTGGAGGGCAATAGATTAGATATGTTTTACCCTCTTTTACAATTTCAGTCGCGTTATGAGGAGTAAAGTCGAATGTTCCTGTCAATACTTCCACACTCCTTATCTATTAAAATGGCAAATCCTGTTCTAACTCTTCTACAGTTTTTTGTTCAGTTTCATTTTCACTAGCTGTTACTGAAACACTTCCATCTTGTTCAACTGCATATTCCACACCTTCACGCACTTCATCAATACTCATTTGACCGTCTGGAGCATCATCCTTTTCAGGACGGTTATCCATTTCTTCTTTTGCAGTTGAATAAGTACGTTCAAGATCCACTAGGTAATAGAAGCCTTTCGAATTATGCTTTTCATGAATCTTTTGCATTGTTAATGCTTCGTCTTGCTTTGCATCTGTTACAATTTCCTCTGCTTCTTTATGAGAATCTGCATACCAACGCTCTTTTTGATTTAGTAATTTTTTTGCCATAAATATGGACCTCCAATTTTTAAGTGTTTAATATCGATAACGCGTTGTGTAAAGTATCTATTGCATTTTTAACTTCTGATTGAATGTAATTCACATCTTCTTCTAGAGTTTCAATATTCACTTCAAAATGAATGTTTGAAAGTGTATAGATAGCATCATTTACATCATCACCTATTGAAGTTTTATAATTTTCAATTTCATATAGTGCATCAGATAACCCATTTACTTGTGGCATATTAACCTCCTATATTTCTACTTTGAAAGTAGTAGTTTGTGGTTTAACTGTTACACCAGGTACTTCTTGGCCATTTTCATCAACAACCTTTTGGACTCCATCAACTTCAACAACTTGAAGTGTTTTCTTTAATTCAGCCCATTTAAGCTTTGGCACTTTTTCAACAAACGGCAGCTGATTGTCTTCCACAAATTTTATAAGTTGTTCTTCATCTGCTTTATCCGGTTGCGCTTTGCTTGTAGTTGATTTTGATTTGCCGTATGGAGTAGACAACGTTTTTTTCTTAGGATCTTCGGCTAACACTTTCGCATGGTATTCAGCAATAAGATTGTGGAAAAACTGAATGCTTTCTTTGATACTTTTACTTTCACGTTGTTCCCATGAATCGATTCGTTGACGTTCTGCATTAGCAACTGTTTGAATTTCTTTTAATTGAGCATCGTATGCATGTACTTTTCGTAACGCCCAGTTTAAACTATCTAAATCGGTGATTTGATAATGTTGGTGTTCTTGAATTTCTTCAACTTCTTGAATTTCTTCTGCTAGTAATGGATTCATTTTATTTCCCCCTTAATCGAACCAAATTTCGACTTTGAATGTTTTGTCAGAATTAATAGTGCTACTACCACCAAAGAACGAATAACCATTATCGATAATCATTGCCAATTCAATTTCTGAAACTACAACATCATCTTTAAGCTTTCCAGTGTAAGTGTTTGTGCCATAACCATTTCTACAGCTAAAAGTTTCACAAACTGACATATTAGTAATTTCACTTATAGATTCAACATTGAAACGACTTAGTAACTCCTTTTTGATTTCTGGATAATTGTTTTTACCTGCTTCTGTATCAAAAACACTTTGCAATCTAACCATTTATTTTTCATCCCCTGTTCTATTTTTTATATCTTGTGCTATACTGATAGTGACTTTTGTATTTACATGCTCTTTACTAGTTGGCGCTGGTAAAGAGTTTTTTTCTTTTGGATGAACATCTTCTAAATCTTGATAGTAATCGCTCATGCGATCGTAATCATTTAGCGGTGAATGTTTACTCATCTTCGTCACCGGATATAACTTTATCGATTTCTTCAAGCGCTTCAATCAAACCATCTATGAAATGTGATTTCCGCTCGTATTCTTGTTGAAGATTCATATTATTGAAAACCTCTAAACCTTTATTCTCGATATATTGAATAGCTCTATCGGTTTGATTTTCTTCTTCACCATCAATACGTTTTTGAATACGCTCGATTATTGGCTCGTAACGATTCGCCCAAACTAATGATTTTGAAATATTGATTTTTAAAGGTTGTTCCTTGTACATATTTGTGACTTCATCATAAAAAACTATTAGATTGTCATTTTCGTCACGTACCATGACATGTTCGTATAAATTGCCGTAATAATTAATTGAAACAACTTCATATTGCTTGCCTTCCACAACTAACACTGGTTTCATCACTTTTCCTCCTTCAGAGCATTTTGTAATTTCTTTAACAAGTAATTCGCACCATCTGAACTAAGAACTAGCTTTCCATCTAGTAAACTAATATTTTGTTCTGATACTTCACCTGTAACTACACAAGTCATGTTGGGTTTATATTTCTGTAAAATGATTTTGTCTTCCTCAACAAAAATTTCTACTGGATCCTTTTCTACAATATCTAATGTTCGACGAAGTTCTATCGGTAATACTACTCTTCCTAACTCGTCCACTTTACGGACAATTCCTGTTGATTTCATTTGATTTCCACCTTTCTTTTTCTAACAATCACTCTGTATGGCATTCCATATTTCTTTTTCACTTCATCACGTGTCATTTCATGAGCTAATCTACAATGAGCTTTCGTGATAATTTGACCTTTATGACCACAATTCGGAACAGGACATTGTAAAACTGAATCTAATCCGTTTGAGGTCCAAGAGTTCCATCTCTCCACCAGACTCACCTCCTTTAAGGCGCTAATATTTCCCTAACTTGTCCAGTAAATCTATGAACGATTACCCATTTATCCGTTAGCTTTTTGCTAATCAACCAATTCTCACTATTAAGATTGATAGATTGTAAGTATCGATGTTCCTTGACAGTTAAGCGTTTTGGATTTTTCATTGAACCACCTCTCATTAATCAACATCTTTTCAATAAATAGCATTGGTGTCATTGATGATTGTTACGCTACTAGCACTCGCATGATCATTTCCTACTGTTCCGTCATGCTCTTTCGCGACAATGTGATCTTTGTTACGCGCTATTTTAATGTTGTAAATACGGCCAGTAACTTTGCCTTTCGCAACCATTCCGACTACTATCTCCGTCGGCTGCACCGCTTGTTCAAACTCTGATACATCTAATCCAAGTGCTCGTCCTAATGCGATAGCTTTGCCGATGTGTTCGTTGAATACGTCAGATGGATTGCATTGCGAACGACCAACATGTGATGGTTTTTCAACTCTAATTTTGTTCATTGCCAACCAGTAAACGACCGCTGTTACTTTATTTCCTTTTACAAAGAAATCTACATCGTAAAAATTGCTTCGATATGTGCTATTACCGACACGTACAGTACGGTTGTTGCTTCTTCCGTGTGCTAAAGTTTTCTCCACAAACTTCTTAGCCTTCTCAATAATTTCAGCACGTTTTTGGTTTGGAGTTGGTTTTTGTTTGATTAGTTCGTAGACATCCACGTATTGTGGTTTTCTATTAAACACGTTGTATACGTCTTGCTCGTCGCCATCTTCATCTACAAATTGAACATTTGATAAAACTTGATATGGTTTACCTGACTTGTAATAGTCATTTTCTCGTTTGAATACAACCAGGTCCCTTTCACGCGCTTCACGATCAACCTTGCGATATTGATTGCTTTCAAATTCGATAATTTCGTCTGTGGAAGGTTCAAAAAGTGGTGAAAAGTCGATACCTTGACAACCTCTTAATTCCTCCACAATAATCTTCAAATCAGATACTTCTTTTTCTAATGCTGTAATGCGTTGGTTTTTGGTTTTCTTTTGTGAAACTAATTTCAACTTTCTTTGAGGAGCCCAACTTTGTTTATCTTGATTCCCTAATAGATAAGGTTGTACTGAATCCATAACATCAACTTCTAATACTTTTAAAATGTCACCTTGATTTAACTTTCCGTGACTTTCCATAACTTCAACCTTATCCCCAACTTGAAATTTACTCATTCTCATTCCTCCATTTGATAGATTTGAAAACCTATTAATCTTGCATCGGTACCGCTTTACTCACTTTCGCTCTTAACTGATGTTGTTTCTGCTCACTTGTTAATTGGAGCCATTGCTTGTTCGTTGTTTTCATTTGGATTCACCTCCTTTTACTGAAATGCCATTTGGCTATTACAACCATCAATCTCCATCTGCAAGATTGTGGAAGGTCTCCATAATTTGATAAATCTTAACGCTTCATCGTATTTCGATTTTGGTAAATCTCCATATCTAGGAACCTTGAAATAGTTTTTAAATTCATTCCAAAATGCTGTGAATACTTTCGTTCTTACTGATCGTTGTTGATAAGCATTCGATTCTTTACCACCAAGAGCATGTATTACTGATTGACTAGCTGCGTTCTGAATATCGCGTTGTTGCAAGGTGTCAACTCGCATATTACCTTTCAAGTAATCTACATCTGATTTAATAGATTTGATTTCGCGTTCATGCTGTAAGGCTGCTTGTAATGCTAGTTCTAAGCCTTGTGGTTCCTGTTCTTTTAACGCCAGTTCCATTTGATTAAAAGCTTCAATGTACTTCAATTTAAATTCCATCGCTTTCTTGCCAGTGAAGCCCATCGCAAGTAAGGTGAATCCGTCACGATTCATTAAATAAGTTTTTCTTGGTCGTCCGTAAGAATCTTCTGTTTCAGTTTCAAAAAACATCAGTCCAAAATTGGGCACATCTTTTTGTAGGTTGTTAATGTCTCGTAAAATATGTTTGTGTTCTTTCTCGAAACTCTCTGCAACCTTTATCGAAGTTGTTACAGCTTGTCCGTCATGAATGATTGTTAAATCCATTTTCTTTCCTCCCTTTTATTTCCTTTCTGCTAGAATGTTAGTAGAAAGGTAGGTGATACATATGATGAAATGCAATAAAGATTTCGCTTTAAAAACCGCTATCGAGTTAGCTAAGGTTAACCTAGAATCTACTGAACAATGGGTTGCCCCAGAGAACGTCAACTATTTTATTGAAGAAGTTTATCTTCTTCTTACTGGCGAAAAAGAAACTAATGAATAGTTTTTAAAGTACACTTCAGCAACTTTCGGAAGAGCCGCAATCTCTTCTGGAGTTGCTAAATCATTTTTATTTGCTGTTCGAATTATCCAATCTGCTAAAGTCTCTAAGACTTCTTTTTGCTTATCCTCACCAACTTGTGGGGATTTTTTATTTTGGTTCATGATTGATTACCCCCCATCAATACCAATTACCTGCTGGTGTATAATGCCACCAATCGCCATTATCGTAATGCACGTGTAAATTCCCTTTTTCACCGCGCTTTACTTTAACTATGTTCTCGAGCGTGTATTTTTCACGCTCATTCAAACCCATCGAACGGTTATGCGATGCATGGGTTTTTAACAGACGATCATACTCTTGCTCAGTCAAATGCTTTGCTACTTTTAGTCGATTCATTTTTATCTCCTTTCGTTAATTTATTTAATACTGATTGTTTTTTCCTGTCTTTCGTTACTAGCCAACGTTTGTTGGTTATTCGCCTCTCTTTCTAGAATTCTAGGTACACTAGTTTTTAATAAAAAATCAATCATGCGCTTTAGTGCTTCATCTGATGGTTGGTGCATTACGGTTCACTCCAAACGTAAAGTGATTTATCTTTTATGAAGGAATTTATTGTCCTCCCTATCAATTTCTAAAGTTGCTACCGCTTTAGTAAACTATCAGTCTGAATAATAGTTATTCCAATTTGTCACCAAAACTAGCATTAAGAAACTGCAACTGTTTCCGAAACGGAAACATTAAGTGTAAAAAAAATGCTTATTTGTTCAATTGGAATTTGTAGTTTATTAGAGATAATACTGAAATCTTCAACTGTTACTGGCAACTTACCGTTTTCTTTTTTGGAATAAGTACTTTTTGATACACCTAACTCATCAGCCATTTGTTGAACAGTTAACCCTTTAGCGATTCTTTCAGCCTTTAAACGATTGTAATTAAATTTCATATTCATCTTGTCACCCCCCTCGCTTGTTTCCAATATTATCAACAAGTTTCCGATATGTCAACAAAATATATTAAAAAGTTTTTAAAAAATATTTATAAAATATATTGTTTCCTCACAGGAAACATGATAATCTTATATCAAGGAGGTGAAATGAGTGAGGAATTCAAAAGAAATAGCTGAGTATATTGAGAGTTTGCTAAATAGAGAAAATATGAAACCGATAGATTTAGCTAACAAGATAGGTGTAGATCGTAGTACTGTTTCTAGGTACTTAAATGGAGGAAGGAAAATTCCTATGGACGAGATTCCAAGAATCGCTAGTGCATTAGGTGTTACTCCAGTTGAGTTATTAGTTGATAACGAGGATATTAAAAACATATCTAATATCGAACCTTTAACTTCCAAAATGGTGAAAATACCTATTCTCGGAACTATAGCTTGCGGAGATCCAATTCTAGTAGAGGAAAATATAGAAGGTTACATATATGAAGTAACTGATGGTTTGCCTAGTGGTGATTTATTCTCTTTAATAGCAAAAGGTGATTCGATGGAACCAACTATCCCTAATGGAAGTAAAGTTATTGTTAGAGAACAACCAAACGTAGAAAATGGAGAAATTGCAGCAGTACGTGTGAATGGTGAAACAGAAGCGACCTTAAAGAGGATAAAAAGGCAGGGGAACATTATTATGTTAATGCCTGACAATCCAAATTACGATCCAATTATAATCACCGAAAATGATCCAGCGACAATAATTGGGAAAGCAGTACGAGTAATAAGAGATTTACTTTAATAATTTGCGCAAAATATTAAACAATAGAGACTAGGCTCATTTGCTTAGTCTTTATTTAATAGATTAATAGGAAGGTGATAACAATGAGAGCAGCAATATATGTACGAGTAAGTACAGTAGAACAAGCAGAAGAAGGATATTCGATTAAAGCACAAATCGAGCGTTTAAACGCCTATGCAGTTTCCCAAGGTTGGATCGTAACGAAAACATACATTGATGACGGACAGAGTGCCAAAGACATGAACAGAACAAATTTAACTCTTATGCTAGAAGACATGAAAGAAAATATGTTTGATGTTGTACTTGTTTACAAATTAGATAGATTAACTCGATCCGTACTAGATTTATATAAAATGTTAGAGATTTTTGAAAAACATAACGTTAAGTTCAAATCTGCTACAGAAGTATATGACACTACTAATGCAATGGGGCGTTTGTTTATTACATTAGTAGCCGCACTAGCACAATGGGAACGCGAAAATTTGTCTGAACGTGTGCAATTTGGAATGACGCAGAAAGCGAAAGAAGGTAAATGGACTGTTAGTCTTACTCCTTTCGGATTTGATCGCAACGGTGATTACTTAAAAATTAACAATAATGAATCAAAAATAGTAAAAGAAATTTTCGAATTATATTTGACTGGAAAATACGGTACAGGAAAAATAGCAACTATTTTAAATCAAAGACAAATAAAAACGAAAACAGGGTCGAATTGGACTGATACTAAAATTAAATATATATTAACAAATAAAATTTACATCGGTACTATGAGATACAATTACCGTGTGCATACCGAAAATTACTTTGAGATTGAAAATGTGGTTACACCCATAATCGACGAATCAGATTTTAACGAAGTACAAAGAATTTTAGCTTTACGTTCCACAAACCACCCTCGAAAAGCGACTAGTCCATATATTTTTACAACTGTTTTAAAATGTCATCGTTGTGGAGCGTCAATGGTAGGTAAACAAAGTGGTGGAATTAAACACGGCAACTTAACTTATCACTATTATTGCTATAATAAGCGTTTTGGGTTATGTGATTTACCAACCATCTCACAAAATTTTCTCGAAATACAATTGTTAAATTTGATAGAAAACTGGGAATATCAACATTTAATAAGCGACCAAGTCTCAAATTTAAATACTCCACATATGGATATTGAAGAACGTTTAGCTGATTTAAAGAAAGAATTAAACGAAATAAACGAACGTAGAAAGCAATGGCAATATGCATGGGCTAATAAATTGATTACTGATAATGATTTATTAAACCGTAATAAAGAAGAAGATGAGGCTGAAATAAGTGTTATGATTACAATTAAGAAACTCGAACAATCCAAAAATATGGACGTAAAACAAGAAACACTTAAAACCGCTTTAAATAACATACAAGAAAATTGGATTTCTTTAGAGGTTTACGAAAAGAAACGGCTAATCGAAATGCTTATAAAAGAAATATATATTGATAAAATAGACGGTTTAAGGAAACCTGAATCAGTGTTAATTAAAAAAATTAATTTTTTATAGACATTAGTTGTTCTTTTATAATCACAAGATGTCCACTTAATGCAGCTTCAATCGCAATGTTTGCTGTTTCTTGGTCTCTAATTTCACCGATCATAATAACGTCCGGCGAGTGTCTTAATATAGCTTTTAACCCTGCCGCATACGTAATACCTGCTCTTTCATTTACTTGAATTTGTAGCAAATTTTCCTGGCTACTCTCAACAGGATCTTCTAATGAGATAACATGACGCCCTAAAGTATCACTGCAGTAATTAATCAAAGAGTACATAGATGTTGTTTTTCCTGATCCAGTTGCACCGCAAAATAATAAGAGGCCTTGCCTATTCGTAACAAGATTTAATAATTTTTCAGTTGAGTGTTGATTAAAACAAAGTGAGGAAATTGGATGTGTTGCATTTTGTAGCAGCACACGGATTACGAGGCTTTCTTTTTGAAATACAGAAGGTAATGTAGAAACTCTGAAAGAATATAGTTGATTTTGAACTTCCTTTTGAAAGGAACCGCTTTGAGGTTTTCTTTTTTCACTTATATCAAGGGATGATTTAAATTTAAAAAAGGATATCATCCGGTTCCCGTGTTCAAAGGCTAAGTTTCCCGCATGAAACAGTTTGCCATATTTTCGAAAGTGAATATTATAATGATCACTTGTTGGAACTAAATGTATATCAGAAGCTCCAAAGGTAATGGCCTTCATTAAAAGCTGCACACACTTATTTTCTACGACTGATTCGACGTTCAATATTCCCACCTCTTCAATGTAGTTTACTAGTGACCGCAAGTGATTTTGAATTTAGTATAAATAGTAAAATAATTCTTGAAAACCCTTTTTCTCAACATTTTTATTTGGGCTATTATTACTTGTTGAAAATAAGATTTTGAACAAAAATAAAATAAGTTTTTATCTTAATTAAGCACATAAATTCTTAGTTAATAAAAAATATTCTCAAGTGCTCTATCATTTCACAAACAGAAAAGTTAAAATAAATGGAAAGGTGCCTTCGTGTTTGAAAGAGGTGATTATTATGAAAAACCATATGAAAGTTTTAAATACTTTAGCAGATGAAACTCGTTTTCAAATTTATGATTTTATATTAAAGCATAAAAAATCATATACTGTGCAAGATATTGCAGATCAATTTAGCATACATCCTAATGTGGCGAGATTACATCTAACAAAATTAAGTGAAATTGGCATCGTTCAGTATCAGTTTGAGAAGTCAGGAAAAGGTGGACGACCAGGTAGGGTATATAAAGCTTCCGAGGAAGGCATTGTTTTAAGCTTTCCAAAACGAGATGATAGCCGATTACTAAAATGGGCATTGAAAGCTTTTCAGCTTATGGGACAAGAAGCCGTTGAGATTATAAAGTCTGTAAGTTATGAAGATGGTTTTAATGAAATGACAAATGCGCTAAATAAAGAGGCTTCGATGAAACATAGCATCGAATTTGATGACAAATTACAACTACTAACAAAATCAGTGTCATTAATCGGTTATATACCATCTGTTATTCAAACAAGTGATGGTAAAAAATTTATGTTTACCATTTATAATTGTCCATTTAAAGAGAGCCTATCCCAAAATGAAAATTTAATTTGCACGATTCATGAATCCTTTATTAAAGGACAAGTGGATGCACTATTTGAACAGCATGAATTAATACAAGTTGACAGTATGATCAATAATTGTGACAATTGTATGTATCAAATACATTTAAAAGATTAGGGATACTATTAATAATTTCCACTTGATTGTCACAAACTATTGAAAGTATCAGTTTACATTATTGTTCCAAATCATTTATAATAAACCTTGAGATAATTGTGTCGCATGGCAAAAGGAGGGGAATTCTTCATGAGTAACATGTATAAAGTTATGGCTTTCTTTACAGGGATTTTTGCCACTTTCTTCTATCTCGGTGGTATGAACGAGGTTTCGCTATTATTCTTAGGTAATACTGGATTATTCTTATTATTAGGCTTCTTAAACCTTTCTGAAAGAATGTACATGTACATCTTCGGCGCGTATTTAACAATCTTCTTTGCTGGATTTACGTATTATACTACATTCATCCACTTACCTGGAGGCCATCACTAATATGAATGAACACCGATTGCATTTTGCAATCGGTGTTTTATTGTCTTAAAACCCATTTAAAAACGGATTCAATTCCATTTCTACGCCAGGTGTTGTGTATGAACCATGTCCCGGATAAATAATGGTATCCTCATCTAAAGTTAGTAATTTATCGTGAATCGATTTTAATAAAATTTCTAGCGAACCTTGAAGTAAATCTGTTCTTCCTATACTTCGTTCGAATAATGTGTCCCCTACTATCGCAAAACCATCCTCATCAAAAATATACGAAATACTACCAGGTGAATGTCCAGGTGTAAAAACAGCTTTAAATGTAAAACTGCCAATTTCAAACCTTTGTTCCTTACGTATAATATGCTCAGGATCGGGTAATTTAACTATATAATTTGGCAATTCTGCATAACGACCAGATCCATTTTTAGTCGGATCTGAAAGCCATGCAACTTCTTTTTCATGAATATAAACTGGGATGTTGAATTCTTCTCTAACAGCATCAACTGCACCAATGTGATCAAAATGGGCATGAGTTAAGAAAATTGCTAAAGGCTTATATTGCTTTGAACGAATTTCTTTAATAATTTTTGATGACTCTTCCCCTGGATCGAAAATAATACAATCTTTATTTTTATTACTTACGATATAACAATTCGTTTGAATTGGCCCTAATGATAACGCCTTTACATTTAACAAAATATATCACCTCTTTCATATTATACCTGTTCTCTAAAGAAAAAATAGCATGAACTGTTCATATAAACGTCAAGAATTATTCTCGACAAAACTTATCCATTGCTTTACAATAAAGAAGGAATATTGTTTACCGACATTCATTTTCTGATGTCGAAAGGAGTGTCTATATTAATGAACTTATTAATGGTTATTTTCGCTTTAATCGCTATTTTGTCAGTAGTAAGCGTATTCAACTCTATTAAAAACAAGAATCTTCTTGCTTTAGTATTCGGTGTAGCTTCTGCTGCGATCTTCGGATGGTTTGTGGTAATGACTGTATTACATCAAGGCTATCCACCTGCATTACATTAATATAATGTAAATATAAAAACAAGGTATCTTTGTGGATACCTTGTTTTTTAGTTCATCTAAATGATAATAAACACGACGCAGCCACTTCGACTACGTCGTTTTTTCTATTTTACAGCTTCTCTTTTCAAATTCCCTGTCTCTTCATCATAGAAGCGGAGTAAATCCCCATTTATTATTTTGTCAGAATAATTTAATTCAGCTTGTGCACGTTCAATATATGGTTGGCAGGCTGCAATATCGATTTCTTCTCCTGTCGGACGCTCATAGCATTTCTCTCCCGCAAAAACATAATCGGATGTTACAAAACGTCCATCACGGAAAATAACAAAATCTTGATGTTCCTCAGAAAATAAGTCAGCACCCAATTGCATATCATTTGACGTGTTAATACCTAATAAATGTAAAATAGTCGGCCTTAAATCAATTTGCCCAGATGTTTTTTCTATAACCTTTCCATCTCCAGAACCTGGGATATGGATATATAATGGAACCGATTGAAGTAAAGCACTATCATAATCTGTTATTTCTTCTTTATCCAAATACATTGCCATTGCATTATTATGATTCTCAGAAATTCCATAGTGGTCACCGTACAACACAATAATTGAATTTTCGTATAAACCTTTTTCTTTTAATTCCTCAAAAAATACTTTAATTGATTCATCTAAATACCGGACTGTCTGGAAGTAACGATTTAGAGTACCAGAATCCGAAGTATACTCTGGAATCATGATATCTTCCTCATCTAAGTAGAAAGGATAATGATTCGTTAAAGTAATCATTCGAGAATAAAATGGCTGTGGCATTTTTGTCATCATATCTACTGACTGTTCAAAGAACGGGATATCTTTCAATCCCCAGTTTACAGAATTTTCATCAGATACGGTGTAATCATTCACATCATAAAATTTAGAAATTTTTAAAGCATTATACATCATATCACGGTTCCAGAATGAATCATTGTTCGAATGCATTACATTTGTAAAATATCCGTTCTTCCCTAATTTTTCCGCCATAGAATTATAAGTATTTCCACCATGAGTGAAAAATACAGCTCCCCTACCTAAACCAAATAATGAGTTTTCAACTAAAAACTCTGAATCACTCGTTTTACCTAACCCAGTTTGATGATAAAAATCATTAAAATAATAAGTGTCTGGATCTTTTGTTAGTGAGTTTAAAAACGGTGTAATTTCTTCACCATTCATTTCGTTATTAATAACAAAGCTTTGTAGTGATTCAAGTTGGACTAAAATTACATTGCGTCCTTTATACTTACCAAACATTTCAGTATTTACCGATGCTTGATTTGCTTGAACATAGTTGTCTATTTCTACTAGTTCACTGCCATCTGCTAAGGCACGTTGAGCGGATGATTTCGATTGGATATAAACATCGTATAGGTGGTAATTGTAAGTACCAATATTTTTTACGAGTAACTCACGATCAAAACTTCGTGTTAAAAGATCTGGTCTTTGTGTTTCAGCTAATCCTAAATTTAAAAACATGATAGCTAAAGCAATCACAAAATAAGCTCGGCGACTATTTTTATTAATCTTTAAAGAATCTTTAAACTTTGGAATTACCTTTACTGCTACGATTATAATTATTACATCGATAAAGAACAGGAAATCATACCAATTAACAATTGCTGAAACGGATGTACCAAGTTCTCCAAAGTTATTTGTTTGGAACAGTACAGGCAACGTTATAAAGTCATTGTAAAATCGGTAAAATGCAACATTTGCATACAGTACAATAGACAATAAAATACTAGCAATCATTAAATAACTATTTACTGTTTTAGATGATTTAAAGAACAACGATAGTCCATATATAAAAAGTAATGAACTAAGTGGATTTATAATTAAAATAAATTCCTGCATTGGATTTTCGATGTTAATTTCAAAACTTGTATGATAAGTAATAGCTGTTTTAATCCAAGTTGCAACAATTGCAATTAATGTAATTGAATGAATTGGCCATTTAAAAGCTTTCATTCTTAACATCCTTTCTCACATATTTCAATTAGATTACAGTTGTGTTACAAAATATTAACAAAGCAGTTAAAAGACAAAATTTATCTTAATCCTTAATTTTTGATATTGCAAGAGCTTTATCAAAAAGCGGAATTTGCTTGAATTTTTCCCTACACCTGTTTACTTTTTACATGCTAACACTAATATTTTACGCTACATTTACAAAATTGTTCCCAAAAATAAAACAGCGGAATATATCCCACTGTTCGCTTATTTTTTAACCAAAAGAATAAATTCTTTAATTAAATTAATATTTTTACAATATTAAAATCAGTTCTCTTTAGTTTCTAGTTTTCTGATTTCCCCTCTAATGATTAGCAATGCTGTTTGATAATCTTTTATATCTAATACCTGTGATTTATAGTATTCTCTTATTTCATCTTCTATTAATAATAAGTCTCCAATACGATCACCGGTATAAATAAAAGTTCCATGTTTTTTAAGTAAATCATAAATATCAATCATTGATTTCAATATTATGACCCCTTTCGATAATTGCTGCAATTTATTATTTTTGTTTGAGTAATAATCATATCAACTGGTCTATCATGACTTTCTTTAGGTACTTTATCAACAATTTGAGTGTCAAATGCGATAGATATTAATTTCCCCTTATAATTTACAATATAACGGTCGTAATATCCACCACCATATCCAATCCGATATCCTTTCAAATCATATACAATTCCTGGAACAATTATGACATCAATATCATCCGCTTCAACGGATAGGGTTTCATTAGGTATTGGCTCCAGTAAATCCATATAAACCTTCTCAAGCTGACTAAAGTGATTGATTTCATAAAATTGCATGGAACGATTTTCGGGATTACACTTTGGAACAACAACCCTTTTATTTAAACCCCACATTTTTTCTATAATTAAATATGTATCAACTTCAGGCTTGTTCGATATTGTTAGTGCGACTGTTTTTGCGTTTATAATCGCACCCTCATTACGCAACTTGTCCGCAATTATTTCTGAATATCTATAATAATCTAAATCGTTCATTTCAGATAATAGTTGTCTTATCTTATTACGCAATGCCTTCTTTTCCATAGAACAACCATCCCTTTAAGCTAGACTATAAGTAAAATGCCAAAACCTCGAGTGGTTTTGGCAATGAGCATGAATTATTATTTTGTTTCACGGTGAAGAGTGACTTTCTTCTCGCGTGAGCAATATTTTTTAAGTTCAAGACGTTCTGGATTGTTACGTTTGTTCTTTTTAGAAATGTAATTACGTTCACCGCAATCAGTGCAAGCTAATGTAATGTTTACGCGCATCATTAACCCTCCCACTCTATATGAAAAATTATTTTTAACATGAGCATGATTTATACGACTAACCCATTATATCATAAACTGAAAAAAAATCTACCATCATTTATTATTAACTTTTCTTATGTTAAAATTATGTGTAGCTTTAATCTATGAGCAGTAAATTAGTATATATTATTGGGCTCTTATTGTGTCTTTATTTACATCTTGTTCAGAACACCTCATATCCAAATGTAAATAAAGAATTATAGTGATTAAAATATAAAAAAACAAAAAATTCGGAGGAAACAGCGTGGATTTCTCAATTTTATTAATGATTATAGGTATTGTTTGTATAGTAGTATCATTTTTCTTAAAGGATTCATCAAAAAAAATCGAAAAAGATCTTGAAGAACTTTCTATTAGTATATATCAAGAAACGAATGCTTTAAAAAGACGCTTAAAAGTTGTGGAGGAAGAACTTTTACTTGAACCAAATTTCCAAGTGAAATCACCAATGTCTACAAAAGCAAAGCCATCCATCCATCAATCCTTTGAATTGAAACAGACAGCTTCAGCTAAAAATGTTAAACCGATAAATGAAATTTTAGTTAGACAAGTTATTGAATTGAAAAAGCAAGGGTATAGCCTTCAAGAAATTATTAAAATGTCTCCATTATCAGAAGAACAAATACATTATATTTTAACAAACAACAGTGGAGGTATTTTATGAAAAAATCCTCAGTACGTGCATTTGGAATCGCTTGTTTTGTAATTGGTGCAGGCTATGGGGTCTATGATAAATTAAACACCGATCCTCATAGCACTATTGATGAACAAGCGATTGCTGAATATGAAGAAAAAATTACTCAACTTGAACAACAATTAGACGAAGCAAAAAATCAAATCAACCAGATTGAACAGGAAGAGCAACAAGGACAAGACCAGCTAGAAAAAGTAATCGAAACGGATTCTACTGAAAATAATTCTAATGAAGAAGTTCAATTAGAAGCAAACAATATGGATACACCAAATGATATTATTCATGCAACATTACATATTTACTCGGGTTTAACCCCCTATGATATCGGTAAAAAGCTTGAAGATTTAGGCATTGTTGAAAACGGACTTGAGCTGGAATTATATTTAGCAAAGCCAGAATATGCAAAATCAATTCAAATCGGCCAATACGAACTCAATTCATCAATGACATTTAAAGAAATTGCGAATTTAATAACAGGGAAAAGTTAAGATGACAAACTCAGTAAGAGTTTTGTCATCTTTAATTTTGAAAATATCCTCGAATATAATCAGCAAATTGCCTTGACACACTGCTTAAGTACCGGTGCTCAAGGTATGCTAGACCAATTTCTCTTTTACAATCCGCTGCGTCGACTTGAATTACTTTTAACTGATACTGCTCCAATCCTTTAATTTTGGGTATCAATGAAACACCAAGACAACTTTCAACTAAACCAGCAACTGTATGAATTTCCTCTCCATCAAAAGCTACATTTAAATGAAAGCCTTCTTTTTTAAACAATTCATCAACAGACTTGCGCAATGAATTCCCCTTTTTAATCGAGATAAATGGATCCTGAGCAAATTCAGAAACTTTTACTATTTTCTTATCACTTAATGGATGATTTAAAGGAACGATTAAAAATAATTCCTCTTCCCATAACTTTTCCCAAACAACATCACTATTCGTTTCTAAAGAGGAAATTAAACATAGATCGAGCTCTCCCTGCTCAAGCTTTTCCATCAATACACTTGAATTATTTTGGGTTAGTTGAAATTTCATATACGGATAAACCTTTTTCACATTTGTCAATAAAGATGGAATCACCTCTAGTCCGAGGGTGTGCAAAAATCCTAAAGATACTTCTCCATGTCCTGGCGCTACCATATTTGCTAGCTCTTCTTTTGTACGTTCGTATTCCCTTAAAATGATTTCTGCTTTTTCTAAAAAAAATTTACCGTATCGATTAAGTTTTATTGAGCGACCGTGACGATCAAACAAAGCAACACCTAAATTTTCCTCTAGTAATGCGATTGATTTACTCAATGCAGGCTGAGATACATGAAGGTGCTCTGACGCTCTAGACATATTCTCGTATTTGGCAACCGTTTTAAAGTAAATAAGTGATATAAAATCCATCGGAGGGCTCCTTATAACTTTTATTTATAAGATGTATAAAAACAATCGATTTTCTTTATTTGTCTTTCATTATTATAATAAAGTAAACTAGAAAGTTCAAAAAAATGTCAAAATTACCGATAGATTAGAGGCTAAATGAAATGACATATTTAAAAAAAGGGACAAAAGAATTTAAATTGGCAAATTTAGCGTTGTTTGCTGCGGCTTTTACTGTTTTTGCCAATTTGTATATTACACAGCCATTATTACCTCAGTTCTCTGAGGAATTCGGGGTTTCACCGACAATTGCAAGCTTATCATTATCTTTAGCTACAGCTGTATTATCTGTTAGTTTAATATTGTTTGGATCTTTATCTGAGGCTTGGGGGCGAAAACGATTAATGACCTTTTCCATTTTTGCAGCTTCTATTCTAACAATTGCCCTTGCATTTGCTCCAACATTCGAAATGATACTCCTTCTTAGAATGGTTCAAGGATTTGTTTTTGCTGGGATTCCAGCAATTGCAATGGCCTATTTAGGTGAAGAAGTGGACCCATCAAGTTTAGGAGTTGCCATGGGACTTTATATAAGTGGTAACACGGTTGGAGGATTATCAGGCCGCATTATTATGGGGACTATGACAGATTTATTTAGTTGGCAAATCGGGATGATTGCACTAGGCGTAATCAGTTTAATCGTTTGCTTCTACTTTGTTTGGGCTTTACCTGATTCAAATAATTTTATCCCTAGAAAATTAGAGTTTAAGGGACTAACGAAATCCTTATTTTCTCATTTAAAAGATCCTGGATTAATTTGTTTATTTGGTATCGCTTTCACACTAATGGGTGGATTTGTAACTCTCTATAATTACATCAGCTTTCATCTAGTTGAATCTCCCTATAATTTGAGCGCAGGTGTTGTAGGTTGGATATTTGTTGTATATTTAGTTGGCGTCTTTAGTTCAACTTGGTTTGGTAGTCTCTCAGATAAGCTTGGACGTCAAAAAGTTTTAATCACCGGCATCACGATTATGTTAACAGGTGCAATTTTAACAATTCCAGGAAATTTATTCATAAAAATAATCGGCATTATTATTTTCACCTTCGGATTTTTTGGTTCCCATTCAATTGCAAGTGGTTGGGTTAGTTTCCGGGCGAAAAAGGATAAGGCCCAGGCTTCTTCCCTCTATTTGTTTGCCTATTATTTCGGTTCAAGTGTTGGCGGTACTACTGGCGGTGTTTTCTGGTCGATGTGGGGTTGGAATGGCGTCATCGCATTTATCTGCGTATTATTAATTACTTCCTTCACACTAGCTGTTACACTAATTGTTCTTAATAAAAAATCAGCATCAAAGCTTGAAAACCATTGGCAATATTGATATTAGACACAATTTACCAAAATTGAAAAATGTAAAAGATAAAAGATGACTTTTAGGACTATATCATCCTTTAAGTCATCTTTTACTTTCTGCAAAATAACTTCTTTATAATATACTATTTAAAGCTTCTTGAGCTATCGAATCCAGTTTCTGCTCTTTTTCATGCGGAGATGGCTTATTGACCATTCTTTCGATTTCATCTGTTAATGCAATTTTCACAAAGAAGGGTAACCTCGGAACAACCTCTTTTAAAGTCCAAATTTGTAAATTAATTTGCTCCTCGTTCTCCCCTAGAATTTCTAATATAAATGGTGTTGATTCAGTTGGAAATTTACTAATAATATCAAGGACATCATTAGTGGGTTTAATTTTTCCTTCTTTTAAAAGCTGAAAGATTTCTGGTAATTTTGAAAGTACATTTTCTTCAGATTCTTGCCCAAGTGTTGTAAACTCATTGTTTTCTTGATTCATATTCTCACCCTATTTGTTTACTAACTGAGATTAAATTTAAAAATGTTTCCATCATTTTTGTTCCAGCTTTAGTTCCAATTGATTCAGGATGGAATTGCAAACCAAAAACAGGGTAGTTTTTGTGCTGAATAGCCATAATTTCACCATCATCTGCTGATGTAGCTACAATTTCTAAATCAGCATGTAAAGTTGTTGGTTCGATAATTAGTGAATGGTAACGCATCACCTCTAACTCCCCATCCATATCTTTAAATAACCCTTTTTTCTCATATGTTAAAGCCGAAATCTTCCCATGCATAATATTGCGCGCTCGGACGATTTCTCCTCCAAATGCTTCACCAATGGATTGATGGCCTAAACAAATCCCTATAATTGGATACTCCTTATATAATTCTTTTACTACATCTACAGTAATTCCTGCCTCACTAGGTGTTCCTGGTCCGGGTGATAAAACGATTGCTTCGGGATGTTGCTTTCGTATATCATTGATTGTCAATGCATCATTTCGGACAACCATTACATCCTTACCAAGACTTGAAATTTGTTGATATAAATTATAGGTAAAGGAATCATAATTATCGATTAATAAAATCATCTGTGCACCTCCAAAAGAGCCTTTGCTTTATTTAAAGTTTCATTATATTCAGATTCAGGTATGGAATCATAGACAATACCTGCCCCCGCTTGAACATATGCTTTATCATTATTTACAATCATTGTTCGTATCGCTAGTGCTAAGTCCATATTTCCGTGAACAGAAACATAACCAACTGCGCCCGCGTAAACACCACGTTTTTTATCTTCTAATTCATTTATAATTTGCATCGCTCGAATCTTTGGTGCACCTGATACTGTTCCAGCAGGTAGGCAAGAAGATAATACATCTAAAACATGTACATCATCTTGTAGCTCGCCAATTACTTCAGATACGATATGCATGACATATTTATAACGTTCTATTACCATATATTTGCTAACTTTTACAGTACCGATTTTACTTACACGGCCAATATCGTTTCTACCTAAGTCAACTAGCATTCGATGTTCGGCAATTTCCTTTTCATCTTTCAAAAGCTGTTGTTCAAGTTCTAAATCCTCACTTACTGTTTTACCACGTGGTTTTGTCCCTGCGATTGGATTTGTTGTAACAACTCCATTATGAACTTTTACAAGGCTTTCAGGGGAGGTGCCTATAATTGTATAATTATCAAATTCTAAATAAAACATATATGGCGAAGGATTTGATGTACGTAATTTTCGATATAACGAAAAAGGATTGCCACTAAATTGTGCGGAAAAACGTTGTGATAATACAACTTGGAAAATATCTCCTCGAGCAATATGCTCTTTCGCTTTCTGAACCATAGAAATGAACTTTTCTTTATTTATAGTAGGTTCAAAGTGTATTGAAATGTCCTCATCTTCAACAAATGTTAAACCTTGTTTAATTTGTTCAATTAGTTGATTTATACTTGCAATCATTGATTCTTCTGATAGGGATTCTTGAAATAAATCGATTGCAGCAATCGAAACCTTTTGTAAAAAATGATCAAACACAACAAATGTATTATAAAAATATACGTGTACATCCGGCATGTTTAAATCATCCTGTAGAACTTCTCCAATCTTCTCGTTATAAAAAGCTGTATCATATCCAAAGTAACCAATGGCTCCACCAAAAAAAGAAAAAGGTAATTGGATTTTTTGAATAGGGAGCATTTCACGTAATTTTTGAAGTACTGATCCAGATTCTTTTATAAGCTCATCATCACCATATCGATAGTAATACGTCTCATTGTCACCTTTCAATTCAGCTACTGGGTTGACTGCAATAAAGGAATAACGTCCACTTTCATCGTGCTTTGCTGAAGACTCAAATAAGATTTTATTCTTCCCTTTTAAACTAGCAAAAACTGAAATTGGTGTCATCATATCGCCTTGAACCTCACGAATGATGTACGGTTTTACTTCTACTGACATTCTCATCTCTCTCCTCTCAGGCTAAGCTAAACTCATTTGCACAAATAAAAAAGGCCTTTTTCATCACAAAGGACGAAAAAAGCCGTGGTGCCACCTTCATTGACCAGATTAAATGGTTAATCTAGTCCACTCTAACTGTTATAACGCAACAAATACGCTAGAATCTACTGTATTTTTCGAAACTAGAAGCTAGAAAGCCCATTCATATTACGTCATGCACTAGCTCCCACCTACCGCTAGCTCTCTTTGGCAATCAATAATACTACTCTTTTTCATCATCGCTTTGTTATTTTGTTAGAACTAATTTTAACCCATATAGTTTTACTATTCAAATAAATTTGAAAAAATACAGAAAAAAATGCTCTTTTAAGATTTGAATCGTTATTTTGTTTTCAACAGTTACTAAAATTTTAACCTCATAAAGACTTAAAGACAAAAACGACTCAAAAAGATATAAAACCTCTTGAGTCGTTTTCGGATATTTGGTTTAAACTATTCAGCAAATACAATGTGCCACGTATCACGTTTTTCTAAAAATTCTTTTGCTAGAGCTTGTGCCCCTTCTAAACTATGACTTGCAGCCCAACCACATTGAACTTCATTACAAGCTGGTACTGAAGTTGCGTCTAATACGTCGTTCAATGTTTTTTCAAGAATATCTAATACATCTTCATAATCATTATGATTAATAAATGATAAATAAAAGCCTGTTTGACAGCCCATCGGCGATAAATCAATGACTTTTGTTGAATGATTACGAATACGATCAGCCATCAGATGCTCAAGAGAGTGAAGAGCAGGCATTTCCATGTGTGCTTTGTTTGGTTGTTTAAAACGAACATCATATTTCGTTACAACATCACCTTTTTCTCCCTCTTTCACTCCAGCAAGTCGTACATATGGTGCCACTACTTTTGTATGGTCTAAATCGAAGCTTTCAACATTTGTTTTTTCTTTTGTCATTATAAATTCCTCCTAAATAAATTGCATTGATTGAATGAATGATATGATACGATCATTCTCTGTATTATTAAAGAAATCCTCTGTACTTCCATCGAAAATAATTTCGCCATTTTCGAGGAATAAAATTCGATCTGCAGCAACACGAGCAAAGTTCAAATTATGAGTTACAAGAATCATAGATTTTTGTTCTTCTGCTAAGGCCTTTAATACTTTTAATACTTCTCCCTCTAACTCTGGATCAAGTGCGCTAGTTGGCTCATCAAATAATAAAAACTTCGGCTCCATTGCAAGGGCACGGGCAATAGCTACACGCTGCTGTTGACCGCCAGATAATTGAGACGGATAACTATCTTTTTTGTGTAATAGCCCTACCTTTTCTAGTAACTGCTCCCCAGTATGGATCATGCTTGATTTATCTTTTTTCAACACTGTTATCGGTCCTTCAATAACATTTTCAAGAACAGTCATATGTGGAAACAGATTAAAGGATTGAAACACCATTGCCGTATTTTGGCGAATGTCTAATTTATCCTTTTGAGTTAGTTTACCTGCGAAATCTACTTTCAAAGAATCTATTTCTAGAGTACCCGATTGAGGGATTTCCAGCAAATTAATACATCTTAAAAGAGTTGATTTCCCTGAACCAGAAGGGCCAAGAATGACAGTTGTCTCACCTTTGTTAAATTGTACATTAATATTTTTTAGCACATGATGATTTTTAAACGACTTATTCATCTCTTTAAACGTAACGATGATGTCCACCCCTCTTTATATATACTTAGAAGCATATTTTTCTAGTTTACCTTGAATGATCGTTAAAATCGATACGAAAATTAAGTAAAGAATAGCAACAAGTGAATAAATTGCTAAAGGTTCGTATGTAAATGCCACAATTTGTTGACCTATCATAAACATCTCTGCAATAGTGATACTTGCTGCGAGTGACGTTCCCTTTACAAGGTCGATAAAATCATTTGTAACGGGGGGTAACGAAATTCGGATAGTTTGTGGAGCGATTACCCTCCTTAATAGTTGCCAATAGGTCATCCCTAATGATTCCGCCGCTTCCCACTGACCTTTTGGGATCGATAAGATAGAGGCGCGAATGGATTCCGAAGCATAGGCTCCTGTATTTAATGAGAATGTTATGATAGCTGCAACCCAAGGATCTAAAGTGATACCCGCCTTTGGTAATCCATAAAAAACGAGGAATAATTGCACAAGTAAAGGTGTCCCTCTAAATATCCATACATATGTACTGAAAATAAATTTTAAAATTTTAAAGTTAGATAGTTTTACAAGTGCTGTAATAACAGCGATCACTAAAGCAATTGCAAAAGAAATTAGTGACAATGGAATTGTTACAGCTAGACCAGCCTTTAAAAGTGGCCATATTGAATTTAATACAATTTCAAGCTCTCTACTCATCTCCTACCGTCCTTTCTAATTAAATACTTTTATGGCATTGTAAAAGCCTAAATTTTTCACTTATTGACATAAGTCAATTCCAATTCGAATTTCCATGACTCGTCTAGAGTCTTTATCTTTGTTCAATAGGCGTTCAATGAACACACACTAAAAGCAGAGAAAATCTCTCTATATTTAACATACTTACTTGAAGTTTTTATATAAAACACCTGTTTAACAAAGATAAAAATCAATCGGCTAATTATGCCGATTGATTCGGTAATCCTTATTGGTACATTACATTGTCACCGAAGTATTTTTCTGATATTGCGGCAAATGTACCATCTTCAAGGCGTTTTTTGATAATTGCATTTAACGCTTCACGGAATTCTTCATTACCTTGATTTAAAATTAATGCGATTTCTGAAGAGCTTGTCTTGCCTTCAACTAACTTGATTGGTGCATCTGGTTGTTCTTTCAAATATGTTAAGAAAGTAACACGATCGTGAATTGTTCCATCAGCACGTTTTTGTAATACTAATTCGATAGAATTTGTTAAATTTTCAGTAGGAACAATTTCAGCTCCTAGGTCACGAGCATCTTGTGCGAAGTTACTTGTTACCGTTTGGGCAGCTTTTTTCCCTGCAAAGTCTTCTAAACTATTAATATCAGAATCAGCATGAACTGCTAGTGTTGCAACAGATTCCATATATGGAATTGTGAAATCATATTTTTCTTTACGCTCATCTGTAATCGAAATATTATTAATAACAAAATCATATTTATCAGTATCGAGACCTGCGATTAAAGAATCCCATTTTGTTTCAACATATTTAGCTTCCACACCAATATCTTCGGCAATTTGAGCTGCAATTTCATATTCAAATCCTGTTAAAGTGCCTGTTTCGTCATGATAACTAAATGGAGGGAAAGTCCCTTCTAGTCCAATTGTTATAACACCTGATTCTTTAATTTGTTCTAATTTGTTTGTACTTCCTGCTCCATCAGTTGTATTAGTAGCTTCATCACTACCGCATGCCGCTAAAGCTCCAACAACAATTACTAGTAGCAATGCTGATAACCATTTTTTCAAAATAAATTGCCTCCTTATGTAAAAACCAAGTTTTCCGATATGGTTTATATTATTACAATTAATGAAAAATTTCAACATATTAATTTAAAAAATCATAACAAATGAAATATTTTATATATTCAATTAATAAAAAAATAAATAGTTCTCCCTCATAACAATTCCAAAGATGAGTAAAATTTATCTGAATTCGCTTTCATTTGGTTTTAGTAATGATAAGTATTTTAGTTGTTTCATATCCTTTTATGTAACCACGTTGCAAATGTTTAAGGTAACCTATTGTGTACAATCTACTTTAAAAGTTACTAGGAGGAAGTACATATTGGAAATCATTACACCGGAATTTTTTTCCGCTTTAATGTCCATCATTCTGATCAACTTAGTTCTTGCTGGTGATAATGCGTTATTGATTGGTTTAGCTGCAAAAAATCTACCGAAGAAACAGCAGAAGCAAGCAATTTTTTTAGGAACAATTGGGGCCATAGTCGTTCGTCTTATATTAACAATTGTTGCTGTGAAATTACTCGAGATTGATGGCCTTCTATTAATTGGTGGTGTGTTATTAGTGTACATCTCCTTCAAATTACTTACTAGTAATAACGAGCCCGAAATCCATTCAAAAAAGAACACACTATTTAGTGCTTTATCAACAATTATAATTGCTGATGTATTAATGGGAGTTGATAATGTCATTGCGGTTGCTGGTGCGGCAAATGGAGATATATTATTAATTACTCTTGGCTTAATTATTTCCATTCCGATTGTTGTTTGGGGTAGCACTCTTGTAATAAAACTAATTGAAAAGTTTCCGATTATCATTTTGATTGGTTCAGGCGTTTTAACATTGACCGCAGCTGAAATGATAGCAAAGGATGCCTATGTAAAGCCATTTTTTGATAATCCTTCAGAAATCCTCCGTTTCGAAATTATTTTAGTTATCGTTGTGACATACATTGGATTAATGGTAAGAATACTAAAGGGTAATGAAAGTAAAGAAGCATATTAATAACAAAAAAAATTAAAAAGCATTTGGAATAAAATATATTCCAAATGCTTTTTATTTGGTAGTAGCCTAGTTTCAGTTAATTATTTAAATCGTACCGTTGACCTTTTTTTAAGTAAAGTAGGTATTCTGCAATGTTTGTAGCGTGGTCAGCGCATCTTTCAATATAACGGCAGACGAATGATAGATAGGTGATTTGAGCAATACTTTCCTGTTTTACACTTGAAAGTCTCATCAAATGCTTAATCATATTACCGTACATTTCATCAACTTGATCATCAAGCTCTGCTACTTCTTTAGCTTTTGCTGTATTTTCTTCAACAAAAGCTTCAACAATTTGTCTAAGCATTTGAGATGCTTTTAAGCACATATCCTCAATCAATTCCACAGAAGTAATGAACGGTTCTTTTGCAATGCGAATCGTTTCTTTTGCAATATTAACTGCATAATCACCAACACGTTCCATATCAGCTGCAGCTTTTAGTAGGACAATTAAACGACGTAAATCTGTAGCAACAGGTTGTTGTCTAGTCATTAATAAAATAACACGATCATTAATAGCTTCCTCAAATCGATTGATTTCAACGTCTCTTTGAACAATTTCTTGTGCCACTTCAATATCCTTATTTATTAATGCTTTGAAGGATGTTTCAAGTCGCTCGATACTTTGATCACAAAGCTTTAGAAATTCTTTTTGAACAGCGTCCAATTCATGTTCATAACGCTCACGAACACCCATACACTACACTCCTTCTTTAATCAACCGAAGCGACCAGAAATATAATCTTCTGTACGTTGGTCTGTAGGCGTAGAGAAAATCTTATCCGTATTATCAAATTCGATTACTTCACCATTTAAGAAAAATGCAGTTTTATCTGAAATGCGGGCAGCTTGTTGCATGTTATGTGTAACAATAATGATTGAATAATTGTCTTTTAATTCTTGCACCAATTCCTCCACTTTTAAAGTAGAAATAGGGTCTAATGCCGATGTTGGTTCATCCATTAAAATTACATCAGGCTCAATTGCAAGACAACGTGCGATACAAATACGTTGTTGCTGTCCACCAGATAATCCATAAGCATTTTGGTTTAAACGATCTTTCACTTCGTCCCAGATTGCCGCTCCTCTTAATGATTTCTCTACGATCTCATCAAGAACTTTCTTGTTTTTAATACCGTGAATTCGTGGACCATACGCAATATTATCATAAATTGATTTTGGGAATGGATTTGGCTTTTGGAATACCATTCCTACTTTTGTTCTTAACTCTTCTACTTCATAGTTTGCTTCGAAGATATTACGTCCACGATAATTAATTTCACCAGTAGTTTTAACTATTGGAACTAATTCTACCATACGATTTAAAGCTTTAATATAAGTAGATTTACCACAACCTGATGGACCAATAATAGCGGTAACATCATTTTCTTTAATACTTAAATTAATATCCTTTAGCGCATGATGTTCGCCATACCAAAGATCGAAGTTATTTGTTTCAAAAACTGTATTTTTATTTGCTACTGCAATTGTCTCTTCGCTTGCACTCTGAGATTGTAAAGTAGATTGTATATTAATTTTTATATTATTTTCATTCGTAATCATGTTAGACTGTACCACTTTTACACATCCTTAATATCGTTTTTGGAACTTATTACGAATAAAGATCGCAACAGAGTTCATAATCACAAGTAGAATCATCAACACAATAATACCAGCTGATGCAACATATAGGAATTCTTCTTGAGGTCGTTTAGCCCATTCATAAATCTGCATCGGTAATGCAGTAAATGTACTTAATAAACTATCTGGTAAGAATTGTAATATAACTGGAATACCTAATACTACAAGTGGTGCTGTTTCACCAATTGCTCTTGATAAGGCTAAAATACTTCCTGTTAAAATTCCAGGAATAGCTGATGGTAACACAACTCGTGTTATCGTTTGCCATTTTGTTGCACCCATGCCATAAGATGCTTCACGTTGATCATTGGGGACTGCACGAATTGCTTCCTGCGCAGCAACGATAATAACAGGTAATATTAATAAACTCATCGTTAAACCTGCAGCTAAAATACTTGTTCCTAGTGCTAATGCACGAGCGAAAATTGTTAATCCAAGTAAACCGAATACAATTGAAGGAACACCTGCTAAGTTAGATATGTTCATTTGGATAAAATCTGTAAATTTTTTTTTCTTCGCATATTCTTCTAAATAAATTGCTGTAGCAACACCTAAAATAATTGAAACAGGTGCCACGACGGCCATCATATAAAGAGATCCGACTAGCGCAGGTAAAATACCTGCTCTATCTGCAAAACGAGAAGCAAAGCTAGTGATGAAATCCCAATCTAAGTAACCAATACCTTGAGAAACGATACGATATAATAATATAACTAAACATAATAAAGCAAATAATGTTGCTAGTAAGAATACAGTTTTCCATCCATTATTTTTTCTTAAACGTGATTTCATACGCTTCATCACAATAGTATCATCAATGTATCTCATATTAATATTCCTCTCTGAAGCGTTTTGAAATATAATGTGCAAGTAAATTCATGATTAACGTAAAGATAAATAATGTAAATCCTACTGCATAAATTGAGTAGTAAATTGTTGTACCATATCCTGCATCACCAGAAGATACTTGAACAATATACGCTGTCATCGTTTGAATAGATTCAGTAACGTTAAAATCAAATGTCGGTTTTGCTCCACCTGCTAATGAAACAATCATCGTTTCACCAAGTGCACGTGATATGGCTAATACAATAGAAGCAATAATACCTGAAAGTGCTGCAGGAAGAACGACCTTTATTGCTACCTCAAATTTCGTTGCACCTAGAGCTAGTGCACCTTCACGAATTGAATTTGGAACGGAACTCATCGCATCCTCCGATAATGATGCAATCATAGGAATAATCATAATTCCCACCACAATACCTGGACTAAGCGCATTGAATATTTTCAGCGACGGTATCAATTGTTGTAATATTGGTGTGACAAATGTTAAAGCAAAGAAACCATAAACAATTGTTGGAACGCCGGCTAAAACTTCTAATATCGGTTTAATTGTGCGTCGAGCTTTATCAGATGCATACTCACTCAAATAGATTGCAGCTGCTAAACCAATTGGAACAGCAACTAGTATTGCAATCAGTGTAACTTTAATAGTTCCTGCTATTAAAGCTAAAATGCCGTATTGAGGATTATTTCCTGAGAATGGTAACCATTCAGTGCCAAATAAATAATCTGTAATTGATACTCTCTGAAAAAATTCAAAGGTCTCGAAAATTAATGTGAAAACAATTCCTAAAGTTGTTAAAACTGAAATGAATGCCGCTATAAATAATAGTATTGGCATTAATTTTTCTATGAACTTTTTCCCTTTTCGATTACGAGACATCGCGATCATATCTTGTAGCGATTGACCGTTCCTGAAGCCTTGCGAAGCCATACAAAATACTCCCTTCCTATACACGTGAGAAGATGTGCGGGCGCTAGATTTACCCACACATCTTATAAAATCTAGTTATAAAATTGAATTATTTTAGACCTTCTAAAGTTGCTAAACCTTCAGCATAAATTTCATCTGGTAAACGAACATAACCAACTTCTTCAGCCATATCACCAGCGTTTTCTAAAGTGAATTCCATGAAATCATAGAATGCTGCATTTTCTTTTAATGCACTGTTGCTAGCATAAACGAATAATGGACGAGAAAGTGGAGTATATTCGCCAGATTCGATTGTTTGGTTGTTTGGTGCTACACCATCAACAGTTACTGCTGTTAACTTATCTTGATTTTCTAGGTAGTAAGCGTAACCGAAGAAACCAATTGCATTTTTATTTCCTGATACACCCATTACTAATGTATTATCATCTTCAGATAACTCAGCGTTTTTAACGATTTCTGCACCTTCTAAAATTACTTCATCAAAGTAATCATATGTACCAGAGTCAGTACCTGGTGCGTAGAATGCGATTTCTTCAGCTGGCCAAGATGGGTCAATATCAGACCATTTTTTAGTAGTTCCATCTTCGATCCAAATTTGTTTTAATTGATCTACTGTTAATTCAGTAGCCCAAGTGTTTTCTGGGTTAACAACAACTGTTAAACCATCGTATGCAATTTTAAATTCTGTATATTCAATTCCTGCTTCTTCTAAAGCAGCTGCTTCTTCTTCTTTAATTGGTCGAGATGCGTTAGAGAAATCAGTTTCACCTGCGATGAACTTCTCGAAACCACCACCAGTACCAGATACACCAGATGATACTTGAACGTCAGGTTGTTCCCCTTTGTAAAGTTCAACTAATGCGTCCATAATTGGTGCAACTGTTGATGAACCGTCACCTGTTGCTGTTCCAGATAATTTTGCAGTTTCTTGTTCAGTTGTTTCTGAACCTGTATTTTCTGTACCAGTTGTAGGATTTTCAGTTTGTTCAGTTGATTCGCCATTAGAACCACAAGCTCCTAACATTAATGCTGAACCAACAACAGCTGTCATAGTTAAGTACTTCCATTTTTTCATCTTTTATTTCCTCCATAAAATTCATAGTAAGTTGTCTTACAAGGAATACTATAAAGTTACAATGTTGATGACATATAAATGAATTGTTAAGAGATTGTAAATGAGAGAGTTTTATTGTAAAAATGTTTATATAAATGGCAATACTATTATTTTGGTTATTTAATAAGTGAATTAGCAAAACAAACTTAGAGGTTAAAATAAATGATAAGTTTGTAAATAAACTTGTTCATTTTATTTCTTAATATAATAAAAGCTCCAAAGGTGACTTTTCACTTTTGGAGCTTTTTAAATGTTATTCAGTTATCACTTGTTCTTCAGTTTCTTCATCAATTTTTTCATCTGTAGTAGGTGGAAGAATTTTCTGTTCAACTGAACTATTTGATAATCCATTTTCTTCATATTTATATTTTAATTCAAAATAATAATCAAGAATTTCTTTTGCAATTTGATTGTTTTGAGGGTAATGTAATTCGAAATTTGTAGTTGCCCACGGAATCATAACAGCGTAAGCAACTTCAGGGTTTTCATATGGTGCAAATCCAACATGGGTTAAGTTTATAGTTTCTGTTCTCCACTCGTCTCTTAAAGGACCGTAGTAAACTACCTCAGCTGTACCTGTTTTCCCTGCAGCTGTGTATGGTGTATTTGAAAATACACTACGTGCAGAACCATAATTACCTATATAAACCTGTCTGAGTCCTTTTTTCACATGATCTAATTCTTCTTGAGTATTAGAGATTTTATTCAAAATATTTGGTTTCACTTCTTCTACTAAAGATCCTAATTTCTGACCATCTTCTGAAGGTTCTCTAATTTCCTTTAACATTCTAGGTTGAACTCGGTAGCCACCATTCGCGATAGTTGAAATATACTGCGCTAATTGCATTGTTGTATATGTGTCGTATTGTCCAATTGCTTGGTTCAAGACAACACCAGGGTTATCAGGGACACCCTTAAATCCTGAAGTTTCACCTGGCAAATCAAGTCCCGTATTAACACCCAATCCAAATTCAGCATATCCATTACGCATTGTTTGTAATGTATTTTCTCTAATAATTAATGGCATGTTATATGAATATCTTGTTCCACCTAAAAACATAGCAACTTGGAACATATACGAGTTTGAAGATTGTTCTAATGCTCTAATATCATCCATTGGAATAGCACCTGATCGGTTGAAAATAGAGCTTTTCGGTTCAGTATTTAGTAGCTTAATTGGTTGGTCAACTAATCTTGTACCAGGTTCGATAACGCCTTCTTTATAGCCCATTAGTAATGTTGCGGCTTTAACTGTTGACCCTGCTTCATATGCAGTTGTAAAAGTACCATAAGAATAGTCAACAATATAATCTTCTCCTGTTTCAGGATCTGTCTCAATTTTTTTACCAACAACGGCTAAAAGCTCTCCTGTATTCGGATTCATCATTACAAAAAATGCTCGGTCTAATAATTGAGATCCACTAAAGGATTTCAACTCTAACAATTTTTCTTCTACAATTCTCTCTGCTTCAGCTTGTAGCTCAATATCAATTGTCGTTACTAAGTCATTTCCCGGCTCACCTTCATAGGTAGTAAGCGTATCTATTACTTCCCCTTTATTATTCGTAACATTTTTTATGACTGATTTTTTACCTTGTAATAACTCTTCGTACTGTGCTTCAAAATAACTTTCACCTACACGATCGTTTCGAGAGTAGTCTCTTGCTAAGAAATAATTTAATTTCGCAAAAGGAATCCCTTTACTTGGAACAGTCGTTCTACCTAAAATAGATAGTGAGGATAACTTAACTCGTTTCCAGTCTGTTGTCGTGTTGACCCCTGGCAAGTCAGGTAATCGTTCAGAAACTCGAGCAAATTCCTCATCGGTTACATTTTCACTTTTAATGATCTGAGGCGATAAGTTGTAACCCGAAATCATTTCACGATATATCGCTAAAACCTCTAAATCAAACTCAGTCAATTCATTTAATTCTTCTTCTGTAATACGTTCACGGACTAATCGGTCGATTTCAGCTTGAACTTGATTATCTGCTATATTTTCATCAGCTTTAATTGCTGCTTCTTCCTCATCCGTTACTTTTTCATAAGCTCTATCTTTATTTCGTAAAATCCAAAAGTCTTGTTTGTCTCGATATGTAACACGGTTGGTAGGTTGTTCAATTAACATCGCTAATTGCTCAGCTATTTGAAGCATTTCACTTGATGTTGTACTTGGTAGCTTTGTATATGTAATAGCATTTTGAGGTTCATTATCAACCAAAATTCTTCCGTATCGATCATATATTCTACCTCTAGCAACACTCGTATTTACGGATACTTCTTCAGTTTTTTGTACGGCAAGTACAAACTCTTCCCCTTTTACGATTTGCAAGTAGCCTAATCTAAATATTAACAAGGAAAATAATACAAAGATTGAAAAGAATAAAACATTCATACGGAATGATAAATTAGCGCGATACTTTGCTTTAACACTTGAAGCTCGATTACTTTTCGGTATTTTTCTCATATAGATCCTCCTTTCTGAAAATATAAAAATCCGCTATGGTAAATCGATAAATAGATTTCATTACAAAGCTGATTCCTTAAATTTTAAATTAACTCATTTCTCATAATTCATGCATTCTAGTATATCATTTTTACGATTAATTAAAAAGATACACAAATCCTACTATTTTTTAACGAAGTAGTTTTTAAAAGGTTTCATGATTATCAATTCCCATAACATTGCTAACAAAAAAACAGAGGAAATTAATTCCTCTGCTCAGAATGTTCTTTTTGAATGATAGCATCCGCTTCTTCTAGTGACATTGGTTTGTAAAAATAGTAACCTTGTGCAATTTGACAACTCATTTCGCGAATTATTTCCAATTGCTCTTCCGTTTCAATTCCTTCTGCAACAGATAGTAGATTCATATTACTTGCTAATTGGATAATTGTTTTAACAATTGCACTTCCTCCACTATCTTGAAGGTTATTAATGAAACTACGATCGATTTTTAATTCAGTAACAGGAAGTTGGTGTAAATAACTTAGAGAAGAAAACCCGATACCAAAGTCATCAACAGAACATTCAAATCCGTGGATTGATAATTCATTGATAATTTGTTTTGCTCTTTCTAAGTCTACTAATCCAATATTTTCGGTAAGCTCTATTTTTATATATTTAGTTTCAATTTCATATCGATTTACTATATTTAGTAGATTCTCTATGAAATTTGGAGTATAAAAATGACTTGGGGATATATTAACTGATATTTGATATAACTTTAAATTTCCCTTTTTACGTTCGGCTAACCAAGCTAATACCTGTTCAATCACTAAAAAATCTAACTCTTCAATCTTTCCAATTGTTTCAGCAGCTTCAATAAATACATCGGGTGGTACATAACCTAATTTTGCATGCTTCCATCTTGCCAATGCTTCAAAGCTAACAATTTTCCCATTTGATATATCAACTTTTGGTTGCAAGTGAACCGAAATCTCTTTTTTTCGAATTGCTTGTACTAATTCATTTTGTATTTTTATCTTTTGTTGTATTTCATAACCAAACTGTTCTTGATATAGAGCAATTGAGTTACCTGCTTGTTTTTTGGATTGAGTAAGAGCGATATCAGCAAACCTAACAAATTCATCTATATTATCATTGTAAAATTCAAACGATACCGCCCCAATTTTTAATGAAATATACAAATCAATGTCGTTAACTAATATCGGTTCTTTAACAGTTTGCATTAACATTTCGAGGTAATGATCGATTTCATTTTCTTCACAAAATACAGCAACTATTAATGACCCCTCAGTAGCTCTTGAGATAATACATGGGACATTTGAGTAAATTGAATTTACACGTCTATTTAATTCCTTAAGTAAATAACCAAGCTGTGTTTTTCCGAAGGCATCGACAATATTAATATATTCACCAGGCTGCATCAAAAGTAGAAAACCGGTTTTTTTGTAGCTTTTTGTCATTTTATTGAATTTATCGATAAAATAAAGATAATTGGATATACCTGAAATCGTATCAATATATTGTGATTGTTGTTCTATACTATCTGAAAAAATGGATATGTTGTAGAAATGGTTTCCATTTTCATCTTTTAAAGTGTGCTCAAAATAATCATTCCAAAAAGTTGTGCCATCCTTTTTGTAGTTTAATATTTTAACACTAGAACTAGTATCATTTTTCTTATTATTTTCTATTTCTTTAATAGTTTCAATTTGCGTATTTTCCCCGAATAGAAGGGATTTACTTTTACCAATTACTTCATCTTCTGAATAGCCCGTAATTTTTGTAAAAGCACTATTCGCATAAACTATTGGTTCATTTGGTTGGCTTGGATCGGTTATCAGAAAAGCAGAGTTAAGCGGGGTTCCAATTCGACATAACCAATTAAATAAACTTTGCTTTTCAGTTTTTTTCTCCAGCATTCGCCAAACCACCTTTCCAATTGTTTTCCTTCTGTCTATTTTAAAGAAAAAAGGGAAAACATGCTACCTCTTTATCTATATATAATATT
This sequence comes from Lysinibacillus sp. PLM2, assembly GCA_023168345.1. Classification (NCBI taxonomy): domain Bacteria; kingdom Bacillati; phylum Bacillota; class Bacilli; order Caryophanales; family Bacillaceae; genus Lysinibacillus; species Lysinibacillus sp. PLM2. Next base: position 2,339,465 of record AP025689.1, read on the forward strand.
GGATAGAAATAGTTCTTTATAGCTATCTGAAAAATAGTAATGTGGTTTTTTATCAAAAAAATACAACAAATATCTTAATGAATTACATTTATAATAAGCATTATAGGAGTAAATATTAATATAAAAGGTATAAATTGTAAAAAATATGTATCTAGTTTTTTACCTCAAGATAGTCTTTTGTGTATTTGACAAATGTTCAATATGATTATACCCTTTTACCTTCCACTCCCCATTTTCAATGTATATTGTATTAATGCTCCCATTTGGAACTCCACTTTTTTGTAATTGGTCTTTATCCTTTAAAATTGAATTCAATAGTACTTTAATAATACCACCATGAGCAACTATGATGATTTTTTGCTCAGGATATAACTTGTGTAATTTGTTAATACCTGCAAATACACGCTTACTAACCAATTCAACACTTTCCTGATTTATACAATTTTTTTCTGGATACAGTAGAGCTCGTTCTTCTATTGTAAGACCTTCCACATCACCATAATCTCTTTCGATAAAATTTTCCATTACAATTAGTGGTAAATTTAACTTTCCATTTATAATCTCTGCTGTTTGTTTAGCTCTTCTTAGTGGACTAGTAACGATGACGTTCCATTCGAACGCACTTAAATAGTTTCTACAGTCTTTTGCTTGTGTAGAACCATTTTGATTTAAGGGAATATCTTTTCTACCTTGAATTTTTCGAAGCGTATTCCAATCTGTTTCACCGTGTCTCACTAAACAAATTAATGTCATTATCAATCCTCCTATAAATGATTGAAGTTTTTAAAGGTATTCGACACCATTATTTGTGATTCCTTTAACAATCAACAATTTTTATAAACTTTATGCACTAATTTATAATTTCATTTACCTCCCCTATAAAATTCAACATAATTTCTTAGTCCTATCTCAAAAATAAAAAGTGCCATAATGAAGGCACTTTTTTGTCTTTATTTATTCTTTTATCACGATACTATTAATTCTTTCTAACATTGGTGGATGTGTATATCTAAACCATTTGATAAGTAAAGGAGGATTTACCTCACTCAAGCCAGCTTTTGCTAATTTTTGAAAACCGCTAACAGCTGCTTCCGGGTCGTTAACTAATTCAATAGCATATTGATCAGCCCTTGCTTCCTGATATCTTGAGACTGAATTGTATATTGGATTAGAGAAAAATAACAAAACCGACGAAATGAGTAATATGACCGGTAATGAGCTTATATTATCTAAACTTTTAACTTTAAAATAATGTCCAAATTTTTTAATCATCCAAGGAGCAATTTTTGAAATTAACCAAAGCCCTACAAACATCATGAGAAGGTAACCTGCGATACCAATGTAAATATGTTTCTCTACGTAATGCCCCATTTCATGAGCCATAATAAATAAAATTTCTTGTTCATTTAGACGATTTAATGTCGTATCCCAAAGAACAATTCTTGAATTATTCCCTACACCTGTTACATAAGCATTTAATGCATTTGTTTTATCCGCCATATTTACTTCAAATACATGTTCAGCTGGTATATTTGCTTGCTCTGCTAATGTTAGTATTTTTTCCTCAAGCTCTTTATTTTGCAAAGGGTAAAATTCATTATATAGCGGGTCTATTATGACTGGTTGTATATACATTAAAAAAATCGAAAATGGTACAGTTAACATCCAAGCAAAGAGCCACCATTTTTTCTTACTTTTTCTAATTAGCCAATACAGAACTGAAACGGTAATGACTGTTATTAAAAAATTTATCCAAAAATCAATTACATTATCGCTCATCCAGGAAGCGAATTCTTGTGTACTAATACCATATCCTTTACTTAGAGTATATCGATAATAATTGATCGGGAAAAATACTATAAATGTAAGCAAGGTTAATAAGAATAAGTATACTGTATAGTGCACTACCTTCCATTTTGTTATTTTTGACCATTTTTCAAACAAATGCGATATGCCAAAAATTAAAATGTAAAAATACATGAGCCATTCAAAAGGATTGACAATAAAAAAGATGAAATTTCGGATTTTAGAATATTCTTGACTAAGTAGTAGCTCCCGATCTGTCATAAAGGTTTCAGGATCTGCAACAGTCCCTTTAAAGGCTTCAGGAACTCCACCATCACTGAAATGAAAAATATAAACATACATAACGAATGAGTATAGGCCAAATAAAATTAAAGAACCAATTCCCCATTTCTTTCCCATTATATCCCCCCTCAAAATCTCTCTTCTAATCTATTGTAATCATTTGAAACCTCACTAAGAACTAAATTTAATTCACTAGCTCTAATATTGAGAGTTTATCCTTTTTATCTTTAATTTCATCATTAAAAAAGCTTAAAGAGAAAGAACATCTCTTTAAGCTATATGACTCTAGATTTGGTAACAATTTTAGTTTATCCCCAAACCTCTTCTGCAATTTCTTTTATTAAAGTAAGTTTTGCCCATTGGTTTTCTTCTTCTAAAATATTTCCTTCTTCAGTAGATGAAAAACCACATTGAGGACTTAAGCATAATTGATTTAATGGAACAAATTTTGCTGCTTCTTGAATACGTGCTTTTATACTTTCTTTATCTTCTAGCTCACCAAATTTTGAAGTAACAAGACCAAGAACAACCTTTAAATCAGAACGATTTACATATTTTAACGGTTCAAAGCTACCTGAGCGTTCATCGTCAAATTCTAAGAATAGACCATCTACATTTAGTCCACCAAAGATTACTTTTGCCGCAAAATCATATCCTCCACTTGAATGGAATGTTGATTTGTAATTACCACGACAGATGTGCATTGTTATCGTCATGTCCGATGGTTTATTTTTAATCGTTTCATTAATCACATATTGTAATGTTTCCATATACTCCTGTGGGTTTTTCCCTTCATCCACTAGCTTTGCACGAGTTTCTTCTGAGAATAGACTTGCCCATGAAGTATCATCTAATTGTAAGTAACGACAACCTGCATCATAAAACGCTTGAATCGCTTTTTGATATGCTTTAATTGTGTCTTCAATTAAATCTTTTTCATTTTGATAAATATCAGCGTTTTTATCCGCGCGTGCATGGAGCATATTTGGGCTAGGAATTGTAAATTTAACAGTAGAATCTCCAGCATGGTCTCGAATAAATTTAAAATGATCTAAAAATGGATGATTCCCAAAGTCAATTTTCCCAACTACACGGATACCTTTTTTACTTGTCTCTACTTTATGAAATTGCAATCCATGATCTTTATCGTAATTTTCCATTCCTTCAAGTGCACCTAAGAAATCAAAATGCCACCAACTACGACGGAATTCACCATCAGTAATTGATAATACGCCAATCTCTTTTTGCTTATCAATTAAACGTATAATCTCTTCGTCTTCTACTTGTTTTAACTCAGCGTATGTAATTTCATTGTTTTGAAATTTTGTACGTGCTTCCTTCAATTTTTGAGGGCGTAAAAAACTCCCTACATGATCATAACGAAATGGTCCTACTAATTCTGTCATTTTGATAACTCCTTTTACTTTTTGTACATTCAAGGACGTTTTGGAGCTTTATTATTTCTCTTTTAATCCTGAGTGTTCCTATTGCCTTTAAAACTATATGAATTACTATAACATATTTCGTCAGATAAAATGAAGTATTCAGAATATAATTATTTCTAGTTGTTTTTTGTTTTTTAGCTTTCTTACAATACTTTCTCAGATTCAATGTTTTCCCTCTGTTGTTCTGTGTCCCCTGAATTTGACGATTCTAAAGTTTGTCGATTCACTTTTTTCTGATTATATTTTAGTATAATAGCCTCAATGTTACTCGTACCTACAATTACCCCGATAATAATAATCATCGTACCAATTAATTGCTGAATTGAGATAATCTCTTGTAATAATAACGCTGTTCCAAATAAAGCGAACACTGTATTTAAATTTACAAAAATCGCTGATTCTGCTGTCCCGATATGTTTAATGCATAAATTGTATAGGCTATGCCCAACACCAGTAGCGAACACACCAGATAAAATAAATATACTCCAAAATTGAAAGTCACTTGTCACGAATCCACTTAAGCTAGTAGGATAAATGATCAATGAGCTTACTAGTAAAATGACAGATCCAATGGTTAACATATAGGCAGTCATTAGTAATGGAGAAATCGTTATCGTACCTCTTCTAATGGCAATAAAACTAAAAGCTTGTAATAAAAATGATAGGAATACTAATATATCACCAAGCTCGATATTTAATACCTCATGAAAATTTTGAATTACCGCTATACAAACACCCAATCCACCAAGCAAAAATCCAACTAATTTTGATATAGTCATGACGGTATCTTTAAAAATTACAGCTATTAATGCTGTAATAAGTGGACTCAGCCCACTGATGATTGCTGCTTTTGTCCCTGTGGTTTGTTCAATCCCAACGGCCATGAATGCATGGTGACAAATAACGCCAAAAAAACTACCAATTAGTATATATTTCCATGGCATGTTTTCGACAAATAGCTTTTGTTTCATAAAGAATAAAATCAGAAACACCGTAATACCTGCTAGAAAAATGCGTACAGATTGAATTGTAATCGGCTCACCATTTGAAACAATAATCTTCAACCACGTAACATTTAAGCCCCATAAAAGCATGACTAAAATTAATATGGAATATATTTTGCTATTACTCAAAGTGACCGCCTCTTTCATTTATAGGAAAAACTCCATAATTCGTTCATTACGAATTATGGAGTACTTCAGACTTTTTAAAAACATATGCTCCATCAACAATTTTCTCAAGCTTCACTTCATCTCCGATATTCACTTGATCAACAATTCTTGCTGTTAGTTTTGCTTTTGTATTATTTAGTTGTACAAGTGCAACTGTATATGGAGCTAAGTGTGCAAATTGTGTTGGTGGAACTTGGATGACCGTAAAGCTATAAACCGTACCTACTTCTGGTACATCATATTCATTTGTAATTTCTTTTCCACATGAACTACAATACACTTTTTTCGTAACCGATTCGATACCACAACATTCGTATACTATCATACTTACACCCTCTCCAATATATGAACAACTGAGTAAGCACCTGTACCACCTAAGTTTTGTGCTAATGCAATCTTAGGTTGCTTCGTTAATTGATTCGGTGCATTCCCACGCAGTTGTCTAACAAGCTGATAAATTTGTGCAATGCCTGTTGCTCCAATTGGATGACCTTTTGAAAGCAATCCTCCGCTTGTATTGATTGGAATTTCGCCATCAACACGTGTTTTACCTTCGTTTACCCCTTGCCACCCTTGTAATTTAGGGAAGAAACCTAGCTCCTCACTCGAAAGAATTTCAGTCATAGAAAAGCAATCGTGTATTTCTACCACATCGATATCTTCCGGACCGAGCCCTGCTTTCTCATATGCTTTCTCACCTGATACTCGAACTGCTGGTAGGCTTAACAGATCATCCGCATCTTGCATTAATGTAGGACCTGAAGCTTGCGCACTAGCACGCACTTTAATATTAGAAGGTTTACTAGATAAAACAACTGCTGCCCCACCATCAGTAATTGGTGAACAATCAAATAAGCCAAGGGGATCAGTTACCATCCGTGCGTTAAGAATTTCGTCAATCGTAGTCGGTTTTTGAAATTGCGCATAAGGGTTATTCATTGCATTTTCTCTATTTTTTAATGCTACCTTTGCAAGATGCTCTTTTGATGCACCTGTTTCGTAAAAATATCGATTTGCAACAGTACCGAAGTATCCAGGGAAGGTTAACCCAGCTTCCTTTTCATTTGTACTTTGATCCATCGCTGTATTAATCACCTGTGTAACAGTTGAGGTAGAAGCATGCTTCATTTTTTCAGCTCCAACAATAAGTACTGTCTCATATTCACCACTCATAATACTTAAAACACCCTGTCTCAAGGCTATCCCTCCTGAGGCACAAGCACCCTCAAGCTTAGCGGTTGGAATATAGCCTAAACCCAAATCATTAGCTACAATTGCCCCGAGTATTTCCTGATTGGCCAAAGAACCGCCCATAAAATTCCCAACAAAAACTGCATCAATTTTGGAAACACCTGCATCTTTAATCGCTTCTTTCGATGCTTCTATTAGGAGATCCTTTAACGTTTTATCTTCAAAGGAACCAAACTTCGTCATCCCAATACCATGAATATAGACTGGTGCTGTCATTTCATCACCTCAATATGTTTCTTTACAAGCTCTCTTTTTAAAATTTTTCCGTAGGAGCTTTTTGGTAGACTTTCCACAATATTAATCTCTTTCGGTTTTTTAAAGCTTGCTAGATGATTTTTACACAATTCTATCAATTCTTCTGACTGAACCTCTCCACGACCATTTGGAACAACGTAGGCAATAACAGATTCACCCCATTTTTCGTCAGGAACACCAATTACACAAGTTTCTTTTACGAATGGATGCTTATTTAGAACTTCCTCAACTTCTCTAGGGTATATATTGACTCCACCAGAAATGATAACTTCTTTTTTTCGATCAACAATATATAAATAACCGTTATTATCCAGTTTTCCTAAATCACCAGTATGAAGCCATCCATTCTTTAATGTATCTTGTGTAGCTTTCTCGTTATTCCAATACCCCTTCATCACAAGTGGGCCTTTTGCAACGATTTCGCCCACTTCTCCAATAGGTAATTCATTTCCTTCATCATCAATGATTTTCACATCAACAAATGGTCCAATACGGCCACAAGAATCTAAACGATTTTGAAGTTCATTTCTTGGCATAATCGAAATACACATAGGCGCTTCAACCTGACCATATGTTTCTACAAATTTTGTACCAATTTTATTAAGTGCTTCTTGTAGTTTTGCAGCAGCGATTGGCGAGCCTGCCATATTGATCGATTTAATCGTCTTTAATTTTGCTGGATCAAATTGTTCATGTTGAACCATTAAATTAACCATTGTTGGCACTAAAAAGATGATGGAAATTTGATCTTCCTCTAAATGTTGTATAAATTGATGTGGCTCAAATCTGTCGTAAACTACTTGTGTTAATCCGAAAAGCCAAGCTACATGGCTTAAAAAGTTCGCACCATGTGTTAGAGGGGCAACATGACCAATCGTATCGTTAAAATCAACTTCACATGCAATGGATAACGATAATGCTCCACTCACCATATTTCGATGAGATAGCATGACGCCCTTTGGATTCCCTGTTGTGCCTGAAGTGTACATAATGGCCATCAAGTCATCTTCATTAACTTCATTTTCATAGATTTGACCATAATACTTATTAATAATTGTTTCATATTCTTCACCAACCGTAATTGTTGGTAGTGCGGTATTTAATTTATTGAGTAAATCTGCTTCACCTATTAAAAGAACCATCTCCGAATCTTTTATTTGATATTCATGTTCCTCTGGATGGAGACGATAATTTAGCGGTACTTTAATTAACCCAAAAAATGAAACCGCTACATCTAACTCAATATGCTCTGACCGATTTGACATTAAAATGCCTAAACGGTCCCCCTTTTTCAAACCAATACTATGAAAATAGGAAGTTAATGCATAAGCTCGATGAATTAACTGTTCATATGTGTATGAAATTTCTTTAAATTTTACAGCTATTTTATTAGGATAAGCCTTTGCAGATTTTAACGCTAAATTACCAATTGTACTCAAAGAATTAAGCCTCCTTTGTTGAAAACGTAAAAACTGGAACATGGAACATTTCATCATTTCTACGAGTTAATTGCACATCTTTTAATGGTAAGATGATAAATTCCACGGTTATGGCTGTAAAATTTTCACCTTCTAAAAAATGACCACCATCAATTTTTTTATTACAATCGACAACTGTCCCATGGAAATGAATATCTAATTCGCCCTGTTCATCCTCTCCAATAAAACCAACACCAGAAATAATCTCAACCTCTGAAGTTGTTTGTACTTTTGGAGAATATTGAATTGTGTTTGGTTTATCACCTTTAGCAACTTGAACAAAGGTTGCATACTTTAATGATCCTAAACATTGAAATTGTCCAGCTCTGATGCCAAAATGTTGGCAAACCTCCTTTAAACCAGTAAATAGATCAGTTTCTTTTTTCAAACGCCCAACGACCCGCTCTGTCTTACGATCATAAACTGCTTGTAAACGTGGGTTATCCAATACTGATTCCCCCATCCACCTTTAAAACTTGTGCAGTTGTATAACTAGAGTCTCTTGAAGCAAAGTACAATACAGCACCAGCAATATCATCAGGCTGTCCCATACGTTTAATAACCTGTTGACCTGTATCATAAGGAACCCCCGCAGTAATTGCAGTTGCAGTAGCACCTGGAGCAACAGAGTTACATGTGATGCCATATGGACCTAATTCCTTTGCGACCCACTTTGTTAATGCAATGACACCACCTTTAGACGCAGCATATGCTGGACCCGATCTTCCTTTCCCTTCATTGCCTGACGTGACACCACCATTTAATCCAGAAACAGAACTTATATTTATAATTCTTCCATAGCCTGCATCCTTCATATGTGGATAAACACATGCTTGAGTAAACAAGAAAGCTGCTTTCAAATTTGTATTTAAATCACGATCCCAGTCCTCTAATGTCATTGTTTCAAGATCTTTTCTACTAGCTGTTCCAGCGTTATTAACTAATATATGAACTTCTCCATACTTTCCAATAGTTCGATTTACAGTCGCTTGAACAAATTTTTCATCTCGAATATCACCTAGACATTCCAAATAGCTTTCATGTGCTAACATCGAAATCGTTTCCTCACAAGAATTAATATCTACTAAAACAGTATGAACCCCTTGCTGAGATAATTGCACTGCAATCGCTTGACCAATACCACTTGCAGCGCCTGTGATAATAGCAACATCATCTTTTAAATTCATAATTTATCCCCTTTTACAGTTATTTCACACCAAGCAAATCAGGTAAAAATGTAGTAATAACTGGAACATACGTTACAATCAACAGAACGATAATAGAAGCTACAATAAACGGAACAACTCCTCGAGAGATTTGCATGATGTTCGTTTTTGACATACTTGCAGCTACGTATAAATTCAAGCCTACTGGTGGAGTAAATAGGCCTATTGCTAAGTTAATTGTCATAAAGACCCCAAAAACTGTAGGATCAACGTTTAGCTGCAACATTATAGGAAGCAAGATAGGTACGAAAATGTAATATGCTGAAATCGCGTCTATAAAGGCACCTGCAATTAATAAAATGATATTTACAAGCAATAGAATGATATATTTATTGTCTGTAATTCCTAAAACAACATCAGAAATTGTAGATGCAATTTGTTCAGTTGTGACGATATATGCAAATACGGATGCAGCACTTACGATGATCATTACTACTGCAGTTTGTAGCGCAGATTCAATAAATATCTTATAAAGAACTTTAGGATAGTCTTTTCGAAGTATAAAAATCCCAATGATCAAACCATACATAGCAGCTACAACTGCCGCTTCCGTAGGCGTGAAAAAACCTCCATATATTCCGCCAAGAATTATGACCGGCATTAATAATCCTGGAATAGCACTTATGAATGCTTCCCATCTTTCTTTCCCACTACTTTTTTGAACATTTAACTCTTCAGATGAATTAAATATTCCCCGTTTCATATCTCTATTCCTAACATACATACCTGCAATAAATAATCCAATTCCGACTAGAATTCCCGGAACGATACCTGCCATGAATAGACGGTTAATTGTGATTGGAATTTGATCTCCTGCTACAATTGCAAAAATAATAAGGGCAATAGAGGGTGGAATAATAATACCAATCGCTCCAGCACTCGCTATTAATCCGCCAGCAGTTTCTTTACGATATCCATTTTTAATCATGGCTGGGATTAAAATACCGCCGATTGCTGCTACTGTTGCTGGACCAGATCCTGAAATAGCCGCAAAGAAAATCGCAACGATAACTGTAACTAATAGGATGCCACCTTTACGATGACCAACTAATGTATGTGCAAAGTCTATTAATCTCTTTGAAATTCCTATATGATCCATAACAACCCCAGCTAATATAAAAAACGGAATTGCAAGGAGAGTGAATTTCGCAACACTCGTATACATAATGTCCGTTACAACTTCAAAACTATCTAAACCATTATTCATGAATAAAACTATAACTGAAGATACTGCGAGTGAAACGGCTATAGGTACCCGTAGTGCTATCAACGCTAAGAAAGCACCAAATAGAGTAATGGCAATCATATTTTCACTTCTCCTTTCTGATCCTCAGTTACTTTCTCATCTAGAGAAATTTGTTCTTCCATCACACCTTCTTCTTTAACTTCAATGTTAGATGATTTTATTTCATCAATTGTTACTTGCAATGTTCTAACTAAACAAAGCAGTGCGCCAAATGGTAAAGCTAGTGATAATATCCATTGCGGCATTCCTAATGCAGGAGTTGTTTGATTTATTTTCATTTGGAATTGAACCATTTCATATCCGTAATAGAGTAGAATACTAAACAATACGATTGACATAATTGACGAAATTAGTATTATTATTTTTTTTGCAATTGAACCTGCAATATCATAGATTAATGTAAAGCCCAGATGTGCGTATCTACGCACACCTAAGGCCGTTCCAACAAAAGTTAATAAGACAAGTAAGTTAATCGTAATTTCTTCTGTAAATGAAAAGGAAAATTTAAAAATATTACGCGATAGAACGTTTGCAAATGTGATTAAAGTAATCGTTAAAAATGTAATAAAGAGAATGACTTCCTCAACATAATCAATAATTTTCATTCCAATTCCCCCATTATCTTTCTTGGAATGCTTCAAGTAACTCAGTTCCCCAAACGCTTTCATATTGATCATAAATTGGTTGTACAGCTTCTTTAAATGCAGCTATTTCTTCTGGAGTTGGTGTATAAACAGTCATTCCCAATTCTTCTAATTCTTTTATTTGTTCAGTTTCTCTTTCACGTGTAATTTTCACCTGATATTCTGCTGCTTCTTTTCCTAAACGATCAAATAACGCCTTATCTTCATCACTCATAGAGTCGTATAATTCTTTATTAATACCTAAAACTAATGGATCATAAGAATAGTTCCATAATGTTAGGTATTGCTGAACTTCATTCAGTTTAGAAGAGTAGATTACATCAATTGGATTTTCCTGACCATCAATCGTTCCTTGCTGAAGTGCAGTAAATACTTCTGAGAAAGTCATTGTTGCTGGGTCTGTGCCTAATTGACGGAATAAATCAGTGTACATTGTAATACCAGGAATACGAATCTTTAATCCTTGTAAATCTGATGGAGACTTAACATTTACTTTACTATTCGTCAGTTGTCTGAAACCGTTTTCACCAAATCCTAAAGTATGAACACCTTTTTCAGCTAAAATCTCTTTTATCATTTCGCCACCATTACCAGCGAATACTGAATCAACTTGATCTAGGTTGTCAAATAGGAACGGCGCACTAGCTACTCCAAAACGTGCATCTAGAATAGAATAGATAATTGTTGAGTTGAATGTTAAATCGATCGAACCCTTCGCTAAACCTTCAACTGCTTTCCCTGAATCTCCCCCGGATAATTGTTCGTTTGAAAATACTTCAATTGTAATACGACCATCTGTTTCGTTCTTGATATCATCCGCTAACTTTTGGGCTGCTTCATACCATGTTGAACCTTCGCCAACCGTTACAGACATTTTTAAATTATAAGATTTTGCCTCTTCTGTAGTAGCGCCACCTGTATTACCTTCTGAACTATTACTTGGTTGTGTACTTCCTCCACATGCTGCTAAGACCATTACGATTGAAATTATTAATGTTAATAGAAAGAATTTCCCCTTTTTTGGTGAGTGCATTTCACTATCCCCTTTGCATTTAGTAATTGGTTCAAAGCGCTTACAACTTTGAATTACAATTATTTTATAATTCTGAAAACTAATAAAATATATACAAAACATCTAAATTTTTTGTACAAATAGGATTAATTTTTGTTCGAACAAAATAAAAAGGTCTTGATTAGTAACAATTCAAGACCTACATTTCGCAGTAGTATTTTCTATATAAATAAAGAGCTAGATTTAAATCTAGCTTATTTTTACTAGTGTTGATATCAATATCTAGAAGTTTTTCAATCTTTTTCAGACGATATTTTAAAGTATTTTTATGAATATGAAGATCATTTGCCATTTCCTGAAGTGAACCATTACTATTCAACCACATTTCAAGGTTAAGCATTAATTCCTCATCAAAAATAATCGGCTTTATCGTACGTTCTAAAAAATCTTGAATTTTTGTATCGGATATTTCAGAAAACAGCAATTCAATTGTTAGATCCTCTTCAAATACTATTTCCTTACATTCGTTTATCGAAGTAGTTAACGCAATATTTGCCTTATCATAGGAATCCTTTAATGTGTAAAATTCACACTTGTTCCCAACACCTATATTGACAGGTATTTTGTAAATCTTTTCTATTTTTCTTTTTAGCGTATTTAATCCGTTTTCTAAATGTATTCTAGAAACATCTGGTACGAGCATAACGATTTTGTCGAAGCTCCATTGCGTGATTTTCACTAAAGGATGAATGGTTTGAATACTTGATAAAAAATCAATTTCACTATATTCAAAACGTCTCTCTACTCTTAAGATTACTATTCGATTATAAATTTCAGTATCAATACCAATCATTTCTACTCGTTGTGTAAGAATCTCCTTGTCAATTCTTCCATTTAACAAATCTAGTAGAAAAAATTCAAACATTCTTGTATCACGTTCTTTTACTTGACGAGTTAAAAAATCCTCTACAAATAATTGGGTTATTTTTTGTACAAGTTTACAATATTTCTCTATTTCTGACGGCTTTCCTGTTATTCCAATGACACCAATAGGAGTATTATCAAAAATTAAAGGCATGACCATGCCCTCACGTACCCCTTTTAGCTTTTTGGATAATTCCGTTGTCATATGCACAACCTGTTTATCCTTCATCGCAAGTAATGAGCCCTCGTGGAACTGATTCAATCTTGAAACATCTGTACTCGCAATAATAAATCCATTATGATCGATAACGACTACATCTTTATCTATTAAGTTTTTTAATTCGTCTACAATCTTTGGACCAATTATTTGTAAATCAAACATATTCCGCCCCCTAATCTATTGCTGGAACAAGTTCGCAATCTACTATTTTATTAAAATTTAAAGGTTTATTAGCAACAATTTGCTCATATACTATATCTACTATGTGAACTGCTCGTACATAACTAGACAAACCTTCTTTATTAATTCCTACCTGCATCTGCATTAAACAACCTGGATTTGAAGTGACAACATACGTTGGATTTACTTCTTTCACATATTTCATCTTCGTTTCTAATATGCTATTAGCCATTTTAGGTTGTAATAGATTATAAATACCTGCCGATCCGCAGCATGTATCTGCCTTTGCCATCTCTCTAAATTCGACACCAGGTAAATTTTCAAGAATTGAACGTGGTTGATCAAAAACTTTATTTACATTTCTTAAATGGCAAGAATCCTGATATGTGACGGCCACTTTATCAACTTGTTTTGGCAGTGTTTTCAAATAATCTACTATGCCTAATTTAATTAATAGGGATGAAATATCGATTGTTTTCATCGAGAATCTTTCTGCTTTTTCTTTATATTTTGGCTCATTTTTTAGATGATTTTCATATTCAGATAAAAAGGCACCACAGCCACCTGCATTATTTACAATAAAATCATATTCATCGCTGTCAAATGCATTCATATTTGCACGTGCATTTTTTATTCCTTTTTCTAATTCTCCACTATGGGCATGTAAGGCTCCACAGCATTGCTGGAATTTTGGAACAATGACTTCCGCACCTAATAATTTAATAGTTTCAATCGTCTTATCGTTTATTTCTTTAAATAAAGAATCCATTAAACACCCTGTAAAAAAAGCAACTTTTATTGGACTTTTCTTTACACTGGGTAACGGTTCGACCTTTTTCGGAATCTCTGGTAATACCATTTCCATATCTTTCAAAAATTTAGGGAATAGGTTAAGAAAACCTATTTTTCTAGTAACCTTTTGTAAGCCTGATTTTTGATAGAAACGAATTAAACTAACTGCTTTTCCTAAATCTTTTTTATCAGCAAATAGATGATTAAAAGTTGTATTTTGAACGATTTTTTTAATACCTTTTGACTTTTTTGTTTGTTGAATAGCGACACGTGTTTGCTCGATCAACGCACCATACTGTACTCCTGCAGGACACGCAGGCTCACATGCTCGACATCCTAAACAAAGATTAAAGGAATTTTCAATGGAAGAATCCCATTCTACTACCCCATCGCGGACAGCCTTCATCAATGCAATTCTTCCACGAGGAGATTGTGATTCATCCTGTTGCGTATGAATATACGTTGGACAAGAAGATAAACAAAATCCACAACGCATACAGTCTAATAAGTAATCTTCATTTACATGCTCTTGAAAAGCTACCTGCATCTGATTATTGACCACTTTGAACCACCACTCTCTTTTTAGTTTCCTTTGCAAACACTTTTCCTGGATTCATAATGTTTTTAGGATCAAACACCGCTTTTATCCCTTTCATCAAATCAATCCCTGATGAGCCAACCTTCCATTCTAAATAAGGGGCTTTCATTTCACCAATTCCGTGTTCACCTGTAATGGTTCCACCTAAAGAAATAGCAGCTTCAAATATTTCTTCAAATGCATGTTCAACACGCTTCATTTCCTCACTATTGCGAAGATCTGTTAAACAAGTAGGATGTAAATTTCCATCACCCGCATGACCAAATGTTGCAATTGTTAAATCATATTTATTTGCTATATGATTAATCCTTCTTACCATTTCTGCAATTTCAGATCTTGGAACTGTAGCATCCTCTAAAATGGTAGTAGGTCTTAATCTTGATAAAGCTGATAATGCTACTCTTCTTGCTGTTTTTAACCTTTCCGCTTCTGTTTCATCCTTTGCAATTTGAGTAAAGACTGCTCCCTTAGATATAGCAATTTGCGTCATTTCGTGAATATCGTTTTTTACCTGTGCTAATTCTCCGTCTTGTTCAAAAAGTAACATTGCTTCTACATCCGTTGATAAACCTATTTTCATAAATTGCTCAACTGCCTCAATCGTTCTTTTATCTAAAAATTCGAGGGTTACAGGAATAATTTTATTTGCAATAATCGCAGAGACTGTTTCTGCAGCAGCCTCTAATGAATGAAAGTAAGCAATACTGGTCATCTTATTTTTTGGTAATGGTATTAATTTCAATGTGATTTCTGTAATTACCCCAAGTGTTCCCTCAGAACCTACTAGTAGAGCTGTAAGATCATAGCCTGCAACATCCTTTGCCAATTTGCCCCCGGTTTTTAAAGTTTCTCCGTTAGCTAGAACCACTGTAAGCCCTTTCACATAATCCTTTGTAACGCCATATTTTAAACCGCGCAAGCCCCCTGAGTTTTCACTAATATTACCTCCGATTGTTGAAATCTTCATTGAGCTTGGATCTGGCGGATAAAACAGGTTTTCTTTTTCAACAAAATAACATATGTCTGCTGTGATCATTCCAGGTTGTACTGTAATGGTTAAATTTTCTCTATCAAACTCTATTATTTGATTCATATTATTAAATAAAATGACGACTCCACCTTGATTGGGTACAGTTCCGGCAGCCAAGTTAGAGCCAGAGCCTCGTGGGACTATTGGAATTTCATATTCATTGCAAATTTTAACGATTTGGCATACTTCTTCCGTATTACGTGGTGAGACAACAATTTCCGGTAAAGCTTGAAAATTTGCAGTTGCATCATAGGAATACGCCAGTAATTGTGCCGTCGAATGCTTTACATTTTCCTTACCAACAACATCGATAAAAAATTGAATTATTTCTTTCTCCATAAATTCACCCCAGTAGTTAGTATCTCCTCCTTAATAATTTTACAATTTAGAAAATTTAAATAATATGTACTTAATGATTAAAAATTGAGTTTTTTTACATTTAAATTTGTATCAAACGTATAAATTCCTTTTTTAACCATAAAAAAAGCTGATCATATGACCAGCTCATTAAATTAATTAATTTCTTGTTTTTTTATGAAAAATGAAAATACAAATGGAATAATGGAAAACAATGAATAAATGAAATACTGTTGGTTAAATTGGGCAAGGAAGAGCGTAGAAAGAAAATAAACTAACGTCCCAAAATAAATAAATAATTTTGATCTTTTCTGAACCCCTCTAATGATGAACATCAAAGAAAAAATAATAAAGAACCAAAGCAGCAGTTTTAATTCTAAGGATTCCATTTGCTCACCACCTAACTAGTTATGTATAAGGATGCTTTTAAGTTAGTTAAGTGTTATTTTTGTATAGAAAATGTAAGCGCTTTAATAATAATTTATGCTTATTATATTGTATTCAGAACTTATCATTTTGATTGTATTTATTTTCAGGTATTCTTGAGTAAGCATAAAAACTACTGATTAAATTGAAAAAGAGCTAGCCATAAATGACTAGCTAACAGTAGATGATTTACCTATCCTTTCATATAAAATGATTTTATTAACGGAAAAATAGATAGAAATGCGAAGGCAATATAGTATTTTTCGTACGTAGCAAAGTGCAACATCGGTAATAAATAACCTATTATACTAATGTAAATGATTGGACGAGACTTCTTTTGGAACCCTCTTATCATAAAAAGCAACGATACGATGATAATGAGCCAGAGTGATAATCCTAAAATAAAGTATTCCATTTGTCTCACCACCTAACTATTGTATGTAAATGGGGCTGAATGTTTAGGTGTCCGAAGTTAAGTATCGTATGAAAGCGCTTATATTTATAAGTTGCTCTCATTTCTTTACTCTATTATATGTTGGATTCTATTCTTTGTTCGTATTTTTACCTTTGCAATTCAAATATTTTACAAAAAATGGGGCAAAAATAATTAAATTACGATTATTTTAATTTTCTCCCCTAAATTTTGTACGACTAACCATGTTTAGATTTAAATAAATGGTTAAAAATAAAATGAGGCTGGGACATAGGTGGATTTTTTAAAGAATTCGCTTATACCAGTAATAAAAAATGTTATGTTTAAAAATTGATTGGAGTGTAGGGGCGACTCCTGCGGGAACAGCCCGTGATTCGAGACCCCGCAGGAGCAAAGCGACGAGGAGGCTCGAGCCGGGCCCGCGGAAAGCGTCCCCGTAACGGAAATCAATTTTCTTTATATCAAAAAAGCATCATTTTTCTATCAGGAAAAATGATGCTTTTTTGTTTTGTCCCAACCTCAAACATTCTATTCATCTATTAAAGTATGAAATTTAGAAAGTACTTTCTCTGTTAATATATTGTGTTTATTGAAATGATTCAAATAAATACTTAACATCATCTCATTTTCTTCGGTTACATCTATTTTCATAAAAATACGATTTACGATATCCTTTGCCTCTTCTGGATTTGAATACATTGTATTCCATGCTCGAACTTGATAGTCTAAATCATGACTAAATGCGGCTTGCTCTAATTCATCAATCGGAACAGGTATATTAAATTGAGCATATGGATTTTCATAGAAATTTGTATATATAAATTGAATAAAACAACGTTCTTTCAGATCGTATTCAAAACTGTTTTGGTTAACAGATAGTACAAGTTTTTCATCCTTTAGTTGAATTTCCCCTACTTCTAAATTCATAAATGGTGCGCTATCTTTAAAGCTACTAATAGTTATATTTGCATCTGGAGTAATGAGGAAATATTGTAAGTCTTTGTTTAACTCTTGAATATATTCTTCAATCCTTTTATCCCTTATTCGGCGTTCATCACGTAATTTTGCATAGTTAACTGGTCTAAAATAATATGATGCATCTATATTTTGTGCCTCAATTGTCCACTCTGAATCTGGACAATCCAATAACACTCTAAACGCGAAGCCCGTGTCCGTTTTTTTTAATTCATTGTATATAAACCATTGACCAATTTGTAGCGGCACGTCACTTTCTTCACTTATTACATTCTTAAAAGTAAAATGAATGATTGTTTTATTAGTAAAACCGCCCTCTGTGTTTAAAAATATATGAAGATTTTGATTTTCTCTTTCAATTCGTTCAATGATAGAATCATGCAAGCTATCTTTAAAAACCTCTTGTGCATTTTCACTTAAATAAGGGATTGCCGATTTCGTGTTTTCATAGGCAGCAGCTAAAATTTCTTCAAACTTCTTATCACTTTCTCGCATCCACTTCAGATAATCTTCTCGAACATTCTTTGGTAATGTTGGCTGATTAAGTGTACCATCTTCAACAAAAGGGATAAAACGACTTGGTAGAACTGTTAGTAATTCTTCCTTTACCATTTCGAGATCCTCGGCTAATCGTTTCTTTAAATCGAATCCTTCCTCGTTTGCATATTCAAACTCACTTTCCCAATCTCCATCTGATTCATGTATAGGTAAAAGATTACAAATTTGAAACCTTTCTTTCCCTTCTTTTGTTAAATTCCACATATGCATGCCCTCACCAGTTTTAATATAATTATAAATCAAATATTGCCATGTTAGGTTATTAATTCTCAAAATTGAAGAAGAAAACTAGTTAGGATTCCACGTTTTTAAAAATTTCTCAGTACGTTCTCTACCGATTTTAATTAAAGTTTCTTTACCTGTTTCATCTAAATCAAATTGTGTAGCACTATACTCCTCAACAGGAATAAAAACAATATTTTTTTCATGTTTTCGAGAAATATATCGTTCATCATGGGCATCTTTCATCGTTGCAAATAATGCTTCAAACATTTTTAATCCATCACTTATTTTACGAGGCTCAGATTCTACACTTGGGTGACTTAATTTAAAGCCTAATAATGGACGTTCTTTTTTTCCATTATCAAATATCCAAAGTGGAAAATTACTTAATACACCACCGTCCACAACAATACATTCACCTTTATTGTCCTTAAGCTTCACCGGTTCAAAGAAAAAGGGTATCCCGCAGCTCATTCTTAATGCCTTTGCTACAGAAAATCTTTTCCATTTTATTCCGTATTTCTCCAAATCATCTGGTATTACGATCATTTGTCCATTACTTAAATCAGATGCTACTAATTTTAATGAGCCTCTAGGTAAATCATCAAAAGTGTAAATATCTTTTGCTGCTAGCTTTTTATAGAACCATTTTTCCAACGCTTTTCCTTGATATAGTCCTAAGCGAAAATATAAATTTAACCATTTTAGAAAAGGAAGTGTCTTGGCAAATTTGGGAGGGTCTAATAAAGACTTTAAATCCAGTTCATCAAGTAATTCTTCGATTTCAGATGCCTTGTAGCCAGCTGCTATAAAGCAGGCTAAAATTGCACCAGCACTAGTTCCTGCAACACGTTTAAATCTAATGTTTTTTTCTTCTAATATTTGCATTGCTCCCACATAGGCAAAACCTTTAATACCTCCACCCGAAAAGACCCCATCTATTAACAACAGATTCTCCCCTTTTACATTGTTAATATACTGTAAGAAATATGGGGAATAAATAGAACTTCTGTCGAAAATATAAAAAAAGTATTTGGCGAAAAACAATGTTCATTGCCAAATACTTTATTCCTTATTCATTTAGTCTTGATGGATTGTGCTTATTATCAGGTTTATCCTTGTTTTCATTTTTATTTTGTTTTTTGGCTTGATCATTTTGCCCAATTACATCAAAATCATCTGGACTTAAATCAAAACCATAGCCGTATTCTTCACGATCTAATCCCTTTTTTTCTTTTTTGTCTTTTGCCAATTGGCTCACCTCCACAATTATCAATATGAACATGTTTCGAGCGATTTATGCCTAATCCATTTAATAAAAGCGGATTCCATAAACTGACTAAAGAACATCTTAATAAAATAAACAAAGGGCAAACCCCATAATATAATGAGATTTACCCTTCGATTTATCTTAACTATTTGTTGGTAAAATTATTTCGCTGCAGCAAATTTTTCTGCTACTACATCCCAGTTTACTACATTCCAGAAAGCAGAGATATAGTCAGGACGACGGTTTTGGTAGTTTAAGTAGTAAGCATGCTCCCAAACGTCTAAACCTAAAATTGGTGTTTTGCCTTCCATTACTGGTGAATCTTGGTTTGGAGTTGAAGTGATTGCTAACTCGCCACCATCAACAACTAACCATGCCCAACCTGAACCGAAACGGCCAGCAGCAGCAGTTGCAAATTCTGATTTGAAGTTATCTAAGCTTCCAAATTTAGCATCAATAGCAGCTGCTAAATCACCTGTAGGAGCAGTTGCGCCACCAGGAGTTAAGATTTCCCAGAATAAAGAGTGGTTCGCATGTCCGCCACCATTGTTACGAACAGCAGTTTGTTTGTCAGCTGGAAGTGCATCAATGTTAGAAATAAGTTCTAATAAATCTTTACCAGCAAATTCAGTACCTTCTACCGCATTGTTTAAATTTGTTACATAAGTATTGTGATGTTTTGAGTGATGGATTTCCATAGTTCTTGCATCAATGTGTGGTTCTAACGCGTCATAAGCATACGCTAATTTTGGTAATTCATAAGCCATTTTGAATTTCCTCCCTAGAATAAGAAATAATGTTGATTACAATAGTAGGTTATCAAATTTAGGAATATTGTTCAATTATTTGACATCAAACATTTACATTTCATACTTTTGACTGAGTATAGTAGTTGTTTCTAGTTTTGATAACCTGATAGATAGTAATCCACATAGTATTATATCCCTCATATAAATTCTTTAATCTTTTTCTTTTTAGTAACGTTAGATAGCGATAAAAAACACAATAATCATGACTATTTGTAATATACCTTTTGTAATGACCGATGTAATAAAACCGATTAGTGAACCAATTCCTGATTTAATGGCTTGAGTAAAATTAGATTTTGTAACTAGCAACTCTCCTATTACCGCGCCCAAAAACGGACCTATTAATATTCCGGCGAATGGGATAATGAAAGGTCCCACTAACAACCCAATAGTACTTCCCCATATCCCGGCTTTTGTACCTCCAAACCTTTTTACACCAATTAAATTCGATACTGTATCTGCCACAAATAGTAGAATAACCAGTAATATTTCGATTACCCAAAACCACCAACTATAATCACTGAAGGAGTAAAACAATCCATAGACGATGAAACCTAGCAGTATAAATAGAACTGACGGTATAATTGGATAAACAAGACCAATAAAAGCGATGATAAAACTTACGATGATTAAAATCCATGCAATGATATCCAAGGTAGACATCTCCTCTTCCTACTTCAATTAAAATTACGAATTTGAATTTATAAAAGTTTCAATAGTAACTTGAAAAGTAACTTATAAAACTAATTACTATATTTACTTTTCTATTTTCCTGTATTTCATGGTAAACTTTCGAATGGAGGAGAAAAGATGGTAAAACATTCACAACTTTTTATTGATAGTTTAATTCACCCTAAAAAATTAGCGGCTTATCGGATGCTTCCAATCGGTAAAACCATTCAATATGTTTTTATTTTAATCACCTTAATAATGATATTTTCATTTACTCAATTTGTTATGGGAATGTCTACTACCGATACTAATTATTATAATATAGAGGGTCTAACACAATATGTAGAAGACATCCAATGGTTATTATATCCATTCGCACTATTAATCTTACTTATGACAACAACTGCTCTGATATTTTTACAAATTAGTGTTTATGCTTTTATTGGCGTCGGTATACTCAAGTTAAACAAACGTCGTGGTGAATATCGACATGTATGGCGATCTTCAGCACTAGCAATCACATGGACGACTCTATTATCAATTCTATTTTCATTTATACCCATTCAGGATGTGTTAGAAACAATAATAGGAATTGTCATAACAATTATCATACTTTTTATCGCATCAACAAAATATCCTAAAATGCCAAAAAAATAATATGCATGAATCCCTTCTGACTTCATATAGTGGAGAGAGGAGGGATATTTTTATGCGTTATCTTATCATAACTGCTATCATTTTTATTTTAGCGACAGTTATTAAAATAGATTTAACTGATGGAACTCTACCATTAGCTTCATTTGACACTCCTAAAGCACAGCAACATTGTGAGAAACAATATACAATCAAAACTATCCCGGTTATAACTGAACTAGGAGATTCACCACAATCTCTCTTTGCAGCATATCCATCTGAAGCTAACATTACACTTGCAGAACGTTTAGCAAAATTCTATGAATTAAACCCCCATTTACAAAAGCAAGCGATGGTTCCAGGCGAATTAATAAAAATACCAGTTTATACTAGTGTGAAAAATATTTGTTAATTGTAATAAATTGCGCATATCCTTGTCTTTTTCTTTCTAACACTGATAAAATAGAGTGGCGATGGTACAATCAAATTTCATCTATGTACCTGTTAAAGGAGAGAATTTTTCATGAGTGAAATAATTCACCGTACAAAAACACGTCCTGTACGTGTAGGTAATTTAACAATCGGTGGTAGTAACGAGCTATTTATCCAAAGTATGTGTACAACAAAGACACATGATGTTGAAGCGACAGTTGCTGAAATATTGCGATTAGAAGAAGCAGGTTGTCAAATTGTGCGAGTGGCCGTTCCAGATGAGCGTGCGGCAAACGCAATCGCAGATATTAAAAAACGCATTCATATCCCACTTGTTGCGGATATTCATTTTAACTATAAGCTTGCTTTAATGGCTATTGAAAATGGGATTGATAAAGTACGTATTAACCCAGGTAATATTGGTCGTCGTGAAAAAGTGGAAGCTGTTGTAAATGCAGCAAAAGCAAAAGGAATTCCGATCCGTATTGGAGTTAATGCTGGTTCATTAGAACGCCATATTTTAGAAAAATACGGCTATCCAACTGCTGACGGTATGGTGGAGTCGGCTTTACATCATATTAAAATATTAGAAGACTTAGATTTCCATGATATTATCGTTTCTATGAAAGCTTCTGATGTAAATCTTGCAATAGAAGCCTATGAAAAAGCTGCAAAGGCTTTTGACTACCCACTTCACTTAGGTATTACAGAATCAGGAACTTTATTTGCGGGTACTGTCAAATCTGCTGCAGGGCTTGGGGCTATTCTTTCGAAAGGTATAGGAAATACTTTACGTATCTCATTATCTGCTGATCCAGTAGAAGAAGTTAAAGTTGCAAGAGAACTATTAAAATCCTTTGGTCTTGCATCCAATATGGCGACATTAATTTCTTGCCCAACATGCGGACGTATTGAAATTGATTTAATCTCAATAGCAAACGAAGTAGAAGAGTATATTTCTAAACTAAATGTTCCTCTTAAAGTGGCTGTGCTTGGCTGTGCAGTAAATGGTCCAGGAGAAGCGCGTGAAGCCGATATTGGTATCGCAGGTGCCCGCGGAGAAGGACTTTTATTTATGAAAGGTAAAACCGTTCGTAAAGTACCAGAAGAAACAATGGTTGAAGAACTGAAAAAAGAAATTGATAAACTAGCTGCAGAAATGGCAGAACAAAGAGAAAAAGCATCAAACGCTCAATCTTAAATAAAAGAGGAGGTTTTAGATGAAATCTAAAGAAAAACCTCGATTTGGAATAGATATAGATGGAACAGTAACTACACCAGATACACTTATTCCACATATCAATAAACAATACAATTTAAACATCGTACTAGATGATATTACGGAATACGATTTTTTATGTGCCTTTCCTCATCCAGTAGATCGCGATGAGTTTTCACGTTGGTTTAAGGAAAACGAAGCACATATGTACGCTGTTAGTGAAATTGCTAAGGATGCACAATCAATACTCAACAATTGGCATTCCCTTTACGAGCTTGTCTATATTTCAGCCCGTGATACGAGTGTTTTACATGTAACACATAAATGGTTTAAGGACAACGAAGTCCCCTACCATCACATTGAACTAGTAGGTAGTCATGATAAATTAGAGACTGCAAAAAAGCATAATGTGGAAGTATTTTTCGAAGACAAACATGATAATGCCGTTGCCATTGCTGAAGAATTAAATATCCCGGTCCTATTGTTTAATACACCCTATAATCAAAATGCCGTTCCTAAGAACGTAGTACGGGTTAACAACTGGATTGAGGCAAACAATTGGATTAAACGGCATTTCTAAAAGAAATTTAAGGTAACTCAAAATGGTTTTCAGCCAATTTGAGTTACCTTTTCATTTTTAAATATCCAATATTCCCCTAGTCCACCGATCAACAAAGGTTTCAAATGTTATTCCATAACGATTATAAATGTCATGATAAACAAAATATACTCCTAATTTTTCGAGAATGTCATCTTCAATTCTCATTCTTTCTTCCTTTCGCTTTAGGTTTTCTTTTCGCTAGTTTTTCGCACCTATCCCCTATGAATGAATCATTTTCATAGAATCCTCACATTTACCATTAAAATCCTGTGATGATAGTGAGAAATTTAACATCTGCTATTAAATAAATTTCGCTATCATTAAAGGTAAATAAAGTAATTTTGTAAATTGGAGGGTTTCTTATGATAAAAATTAAAATAGCTAGCCTTACAATTTTAATCTCATTTATTCTCACAGGTTGTGCTGAAAAAATTAATGAAATCACTGAAGCGATATCTGGTATTGATGCAGCTGCTGAAAGAGCTGCAAAAGCAATTACGTTAGATGCTCATACAGTACGTAATATTGAACTTGAGTATAAAAATAATACTTTTTCTGTTAATGAATTATTTACATCTATCTTACGTGATGTCCAATGGGAATATGAACAAAAGGAAGAAAAACAACTATTAACTATAAAAGGAAATTGGCAAGAGGGGTTGTTTAATATTTATCCCATTACTATGGAAAAGAAAGAGAAATTGATAAAGAGTGGTAAAGTAACCGTACAGCTTGAAATTGTTAATAATAAAATAAAAGATGAAACTACTCACGTCACATTAGATTTAAATGATGAACGAATTGTTGACGAAAAAGGTAAAGAAGCTTTAATTCATTTATTTGATGAGTACCTGATATTTAATTCATTAAAATAAAAATTTTCTGTATATTCATACATTTATTCTAGTAATCTTATTTTCATTTGTTATACTTATATATATAATCATATTGATTTTTGGGGGACTGCCATGTTATCACCAAATAAAATGCCCCTATCAAAGGAACAATTACTCTCTTTTATATGCAATATCATTGACCAATCGAATTCATGTATTGCAATTATAGACCAACAAAATCCAAATTTACCGATTATTTACTATAACGACTCCTTTTCAGAGCTTACAGGATATATAAACAATGAGTTAATAGGTAAAAATTTACGGTCTTTAAGAGGAATTAAAACTGATCCTGAGATAGAATCTGAAATCGACCTTAACATAAAAAGTCAACTACCAGTTGAAATAAACATTATACATTATCATAAAGATGGTTCGCCTTTTTGGAATTATTTATATTCTTTACCGATAAAAGATGAAACAAATGAAGTACAGTTTACTTTAATATGCTGTAAAAATATTACCGATCAAATGTTAGATAAAATGTTATCAAAATTAGAGCGAGAAGTATATGCAGAGCTTGATCAAGGTGGAGATGCGGAAATAATATTACAGCTCATCGCCCAGAAAATTGAAATCTATTATATTCGAAGTGTATATTGTGCCATTAGAGTTTTAGATTCTAATGGGGAGCTAAAGGTTGTTGCTACAGGTTCACTTCCTTCAACTTTAATTGAATCTATTAATGCATATATAATTGAACCAAGAGCTGGGTTTAATGAGAAAGCTGTTTATATTGACAATGTTTCACATAGACAAATCGAATTGAGTAATAATTTTTATGATGATATACCCTCTTTAGAAGTTATATCATGTTGGACTAAACCTATTGTCAATCAACATCATCATATACTAGGAAGTATTACAATCTATTTAAAGGACCCAGCATCTCTAAAACAAGCCGATTTGGAATTTTTAAACAAGCTATCTCCTATTATTAGTCTTTCTTTAAAATATGCAGAGCAAAAACAAGAATTAGAAAGACTTGCTTTTTATGATATGAATACAGGAATCCCAAATCAAAACTACTTCCACACAAATTTAACTGAATGGATTGAAGGAGACTTTACTGGGATAATATTAATCATTCAACCAGTTGAATATTCTGGAATTGTTGATTTATATGGTAGAAAAATCGGGGATGAATTATTATTACAAATTGCAAATCGACTCAACAACCATCAAAAAATAGCGTGGGATGAAGAAATTATTTATGGACGATTTTCTAATTCGTCGATTATTATGGCCAAAAAAATTTACGATGACAAAATCGATCAATATGTTTCGAGATTAAGACAGGAATTAACTGCCTCCCCCTACGTGTTAACAGGAAGAGAAATGTTTATCAATCTAAATATTGGCATTGCGCATTTCGGAAATGGAGTTTTAATGGAAGAAAGTATCCGTCAAGCAGATATAGCACTAACTAGTTCTAGAAAAAAATTCGGAACTGTTATTACATTCTTTGAAGAAGAAACAAATAAGTTAATGCAGCAAGAGATGGATACGTTAAATCAATTAATTCACGGGCTAAAAAACGATGAATTTTCTGTATTTTTACAACCTAAAGTGAATCTTAAAACAGCCGAAATTGTAGGATTCGAGGCACTAGCGCGATGGCACTCCCCTGTTTTAGGTTCGGTATCACCGGCTACCTTTATTCCTATTGCAGAATATAGTGGCAAAATTAGAGAAATTGATAACGCAATTCTTAAGCAGGTTTTAAAATGGCAACAAGCTAGAAAAGAAAAAGGATTAAGACTTGTACCTGTTTCAGTCAACATTTCACCAGTACACTTTTATCATGATACGTTTGTTGATGATTTCATTTCACTAGTTCATCAATTCCATATAAGTCCGAAATACATAAAAGTGGAAGTAACAGAGAATTTTGAATTAGTTGACTTTGAGAAAGCAAAAAGTATCTTGATACGTTTAAAAGAATATGGCTATGAGAGTTCAATTGATGACTTTGGGGTTGGTTTTTCTTCCTTAAGTTATTTGCAACAATTACCTTTTTCTGAAATAAAAATCGACCAATCATTTATTAATAATATGAATAATGATGAAATGTTTGCGGTTGTCCAAACCATTATTCAACTAGCTTCAAGATTAAACATGCATGCTGTTGCTGAAGGTATTGAGACTGCTGATCAATACAACCTATTAAAAAATATCGGATGCAATACTGGACAAGGCTATTATTTTCATAAACCAATGCCGATAAGCGAAGCAGAAAAATTATTGAATAACATAAAATAAAACTCCACGTAAATGCTCTTACATTCGTGGAGTTTTTTTATTAATCAATTTTTATAAATTTTAATAAATCATTGATATTATCAGGTGATACGCCATGCCCTACTGGATAAGTGTTATATGATACAACAGCCCCGTTTTCCTCGAAAAATCGTTTACTTACCTCTGCCCAGGAAATTGGAAAATCATAATCATATTCTCCATGAGATATAAAAATGTTCGCATTATAAATATTTTGCCGATAATCCGACATTACAAAATCCGGGATATAACCACTTAAACTAATTGTTCCAGCTATTTCGCTACCGAATATTAAAGATAGTGTATTTGTGACGACTGCCCCTTGGTTAAATCCCATGAGATAAACCTTTTTTATATCTAGGTTAAATTCTTCAATTGCCTCTAATATAAATTGCTTAGTAAAAATAATCATTTGATCGAATACCTTTTTATTTGGCTTTCCTTCTTCTTCAAAAGTATAAAAGGCATAGCCTGGAAAATGGGTAATTGGTCCTCTCAAACTAAATATGTGACATTTTCCTTTTAGGGATTCGACAAGCTGAAGTAAATCTTCCTCATTACTTCCTAATCCATGAAATAAAAAGATTGCTGCATCGTTTCCCTTACTTCTATCAGTTGGCGCAATATGTTGAAATGTATATGGTGATTTCATGACGATTAAATTCCTTCCCGATTCATAATTCGCAAATTTTATTTTACCAAAATTATTTAACAATTAATAGAAACGAGTACCAATTGAATTTCCAAATAGTCTTCTGTATATTTAGTGAATTCTACATCACAATAAAACTGTCTAATAAATTAGAACTCGTCTTAAATTTAGGGAATTTCATCCAATATAGTAAAATAGTACGTTGTTATTCGTTTTCACCCGAAATATAATAAAATACGATAATTCTTACTTGACTTATATGTTTTGTGAGAATAAAATTTTAAATTAGATTCTTAAAGGAGGAAATCAAATGGATATATATACATTAATAAATGTAGCAATATTAATCATACTACTTTTATTTCTACAATTTTTAAATAAAAAACATGTAAAGTTTTCAAATCGAGTGTTTATTGGATTAGGACTCGGGATTTTACTAGGTTTAGTAATACAATTGGTTTATGGTGCGGATTCATCTACAATCGAAAATACTGTCCCTTGGTATAACATTGTAGGTACAGGATATGTTAAATTACTTCAAATGGTTGCCATGCCTTTAGTTTTCATATCTATCCTATCTGCCTTTACAAAAATGAAGCTAGGTGCAAACTTAGGTAAAATCGCTGGTTTCATTTTATTTATTTTAATCGGTACTACCGCCATTTCAGCAGGAGTTGGTATCCTTTCAGCTACTGTTTTCGACTTAGATGCTTCGGAATTAGTACAGGGAGAAAGCGAAATAGCCCGTGGGGAAACATTGGAGGAACAGTCCGGTACAGTTGCCTCATTACCCGAACAAATATTAGCTCTATTCCCTGCAAATCCTTTTTTAGATTTAACTGGTGCTAGAGCAACATCTACTATTGCTGTTGTTATATTTGCAGCATTTTTAGGATTCGCTTATTTGCGAATCGTACGTAAAGATGAAGAGACTTCTAAAACAATTAAAACAGGAATTGATGCTATTTACTCATTAGTAATGGGTATTGTGACAATTGTTTTACGATTAACTCCATTTGGTATATTAGCCATCATGGCTCGAACTGTTGCAACAAGTGATTTTGCAGCGATTTATAATTTAGGTAAATTCGTTATCGCATCATATGTAGCACTAATTATCGTATTCATTATTCACTTAATTATTATTTCGTTAACTGGGCTAAGTCCAATTATGTATTTAAAAAAGGTTTCTGAAACTTTACTATTTGCATTTACTTCTCGTTCAAGTGCAGGAACTTTACCGTTAAACTTAAAAACACAAACAGATCGTTTAGGTGTACCAGAGGGTATTGCTAACTTTGCAGGTTCATTTGGCTTATCCATCGGCCAAAACGGTTGTGCTGGTGTTTATCCTGCTATGTTAGCGATTATGATTGCACCTACATTAGGCATTAACCCACTAGATCCTGGATTCATCGCAACTGTTATTTTAATAGTCGCTATCAGTTCATTTGGTGTAGCAGGTGTTGGCGGTGGTGCAACATTTGCAGCTATTATCGTTTTATCTGCTTTAGATTTCCCAGTAGCATTAGCTGGGGTATTAATCTCTGTTGAACCATTAATCGACATGGGACGTACAGCATTAAATGTAAATGGGGCAATGGTTTCTGGTGTAACCACATCTCGTTTAACTGGGGAACTTGATAAGGAAATTTTCAACAATCCAAACTATGATAAAGAATTAGCATAAAAAACTAATTAATAAATTAGCGACAAGATTATTTTTATAATCCTTATGTCGCTTTTTTTTTATTCTAAATTGTCGATTTCACATTTCAATAGCACTAATATCGTTTATTTCGAAATTTCTGAATTATAATTATAGAAATTTGGATTCAAAAAGCTTACACTTATATTATAAAAATACAAAATTATGAATTTTTCTATGGTTAACCGATTGAGGTGAGAGCATTGTATGATGGGATTACAGTTGAAAGAAGTCTATTATATATAGAACAACATCAAGTAGACAAATTTAAAACCATCGCGAATAGCATGAAGGAATACAATGATTTAATCGCTGATGGTGGACTTTCAAAAGATGATTGTTGGATCATCGCATTTAATATTTGGCTACTTCTTAATGCAGTTGATGAACATGACATCATGCAATCTGCAGAAAAGACAATATATTATCACGCAAATTTCATTATTTTAAATGCGACTATTAAAAGTAACTATTTTAAACTTTTTAAACGTGAGGGTTCATCTCGAAAATTGCTCTATTTAGCATCCTTAAAAATTGCAAACGGTATTAACCAATGGATTTATTACGTATTAGAGAGGTATGATTTATTATCTATAGCAGAAAAAAATAGAAAAAGAAGTTATTTCGATGTTCATTTAAATAATTGTCAAGAGGTTAAAAACTTTTCAGAAGAACAGGCTCTATTTGTAAAAGCTTCTATTAAGGAGCTAAAAACCACAAATTCCTTTGAGTTGATGTTAAAATATTGTAGCGAACAAATTGTCGTCTTATATGGCTCGGATACAAAAGGAAAAAAAACTATTTATAAAAACTAGACAAAATATAAATTTTGCCTAGTTTTAACGTAATGTTATTTCATAAAAAGATGATGTAATCGTATCTTCAAATTGTTCTTTTTGTTCTCGATTAACCGCAACGATAACAGCACTTGATGGGCCACTGGATTTATCTAACGGTAATTCACATTTAATTTCATAGCCGCTGAAAAGTCTTGAACATTCTGAACCGATTCCTTTCGATCCCACAGGCCAAATACTTTTAATGACCCCTAGTTTTATAAGCATATATAATTCATTGAGCTTTGCCACATGGCCAGGATTGTTGATAATTTCGTCACCCACAAGTGGTTTACCTACTACATACCAAAGACAATGCTCAGCATTAAGATCATATACCTTTTTTCCAATCATCATGATCGATAACCCAGACTGAAGCGATTGAAAATTCGTTTCAGTAGATCCGTTTATCGGTGGCATTTTTTCCCCGAGTTCACTAAATACCCGCTCAATGCCTTTTTCATAATCTGACCAGGCGGCTTCACCTGTAAAATTGGATAAGAATATATGTGTAGGCTGTCCACCTGCACACCATTGTTCTAATAAAGCTACTCTTGCGGTATAATAAGCTACCACTTCATTTGATGTTTTAACAACATCATGCTCTTTTTCTCCAATACATCCTGCATTATCAACTGTTACGATTAATTGCTGATCAATCAATTTCGCATTTCTCATAGATTTAATACCTTCCACTGTCTTAAAATTTTGTTTAATACTGGCATTATTAATATGACAACGACAACATTTATAATTGTGGCAATCAGAAGACTAGGTAGACTTGCAAAATAAAATTGTGGAGAAATGATAAAATAAAATGGCATTGGAGAAATTAATCCATTAGTTAAAACTAAAAACAGCCATTTTACGATAGAAAATCCTTTTTTATGTAAGATATTAAACACAGTGACAATTGCAAACATCTCAGCTGCTATAAGTATGTGAAAAATACCTAGAGGAAATCCTGAAGTTAGCGCAGTGGCAAAATGACCTAAAAGAGCTGCAAATCCTGAATATATGGGCGAAAGATAAACAACACTTAGAAATGCTGGTGCAGAATCTAAAGCTGCTGTCGTTATGAATCCAGGCACCTTAATAGCACTTCCTACAACACAAATTGCTGCTGTTAATGCTGTTAAAATTAAAACTCTTAATTTGCTACTAACCATTATTATTATCTCCTTTTAATATTTGTGGTATTCCGTACCAAATTCGAATGACTGAACTACTTTCTTGAAAAAGCTTCTGATATAGCCTCCCACAAGTATCTCTTAATTTTCTTTCCTTCTTATCAATCGGAACGATTCCTCTTCCGAAATCAGTACAAATACAAATCACCTTTGATTGCTTATCTAAAGCTTTAATTTTTTGAAATAATTGATCAACAATTGTCTCTTCATCTAATTCAAGATAATTCAAGATTATTTGTTCAAAATTACATATTACTAAATGTCCATTATTACTTATAAAATCAATTTTATCAGGGATATATCCTTCAAATAGTTCATAAGAAATTCTTTGTTCCCTTAATAAATCTTCAACATATTTTCTCTTTCCGTTGTATGCTCCGCCGACAATTGTTTTCATAGATTAACCCGACCTTTTTAAATGAAAATTATTAAAGCTCCCCATAATAATGTTTCAGAGCTTTCATAAATTGCGCCTAACAAATCCCCTGTCATCCCACCAAAGTTTTTCTTTGTCCATTTTCGATAGAAGAAATAATATAAAAAAACTAAAACAATCAACAGGAGAATGACGAAACTATTAATATAAATTGCTACCCCAAAAATAAAAATAATATAAATAACGATGGATATAAAGATATGCTTATGTATCACATTTGTTTTGAAATAGGTTGCCAAGCCTTCTGTTTTTGCCGTTTGCATTGTTAAAAAATAGAGTAGCATTGCAATACGACTAATAAATGGAATAAGGACTAAAAAAAGAGTGTGATTCACATCACTAGTTAACACCTCATAATAGAATCCAATCTTTAATAACAAAAGAACTACTAACCCTATTGCACCAAAAGCGCCAACTCGTGGATCACTCAAAATTTCTAACCTTTTTTTCTGATCCTGATATGAAAAATAGGCATCACACATGTCAATCCAACCATCTAAGTGCAATCCCCCAGACATAACAATTCCAGCGATAACCAGAATGATCGCTAGTAACAGAGGAGAAAACTGGAAATATTCATTATTTAGAAAGAATAGAACTCCATTAGACATTCCCATAAATAAACTGATGATTGGGAGGCAAATGAACATTCCTGTTACCGTTTTTTGATTCATAGTAAAATGCTTACGAATCGGAATCGATGTAAAAAATTGAAATGATAACAACAAACTAACAATAATATTTTTCAAATTTGCTCCCCACCTTAAAGATTGCTTTAAAAAAGCTATTTCCAACGCTTATAAATGCTATAGTCCATCTCATATGCTTCATCAGAAATGAATACAATCCATTGATGTAATTGTCCTAACATCTCTCTATATAAATTAACCTCTTGAAATTTTGAGGATGGTTCATCAAATACTTCATTGGATACAAGGATGACATTTACTTCTTGCGTCTTCCATTGTAAAAGGGAATCCTTAAAGCTTTCGATGAATTTTTTGATCTCAGTCATTCTAGTATCCACCTGAAATTGTTCTGTTTTATATAGTACATTTGTTAACCATGTCGTAATACAATCCCATACAACGACATGGTGGTTCGTAAACTTCAAATGTTCCTTTGACAACTCATCAACTATTTCTATTGTTTTCCATTTAACGCAAGAAGATTCTCTATCGACCTGATGACGAACGATTCTATGTTTCATTTCTTCATCAAATGCAACTCCTGAAGCAATATAAATATAAGAGGGATTATTTAATTTTTGACCGATTAATTCAGCATAATTTTGTGCGTAAGCGCTTTTTCCACTTCTCACACCACCAGTTATAAAAATCAATTTTCCCAATACTATCACTCCATTATAAAAGAGCTGTTCTAGAAAATCTCTTTACTTCTAGAACAGCTAATTTATCTATTTATTAAAAAGCTCTGGATAGATTGATGAAGCAATGATTTCAACCGCTTCACCAATACGAGGTCCTGGTCGATCTAAAATATCAGGATTTAAAAAATAAACTGCTTTATTTTGGATGGCGGTAACTGAAGACCACCCATTACGTGAATTAATTTCCGCTATTGGATCGTCACCATAATTTACAGTTGTAATAATCGCTTCGGGGTTTCTTGTTAAAATGTCCTCTTCTGAAACTGAAAACCAGCCTTGTTGATCTCCATAAATATTTTCAACACCTGCTGCTGATATAAGCTCCTGCTGGAATGTACCAGAACCGATTGACCAAATATCTGGCGCTGGAGAAATTTCAAAGTAAACTTTTTTCTTTTGTGGAATTGCTTCTGTTTTTTCCCTCACTGCATCAATTTGTGATTGAATATCCGATATCACTTTTTCTCCTTTATCCTCAACACCCATAACGTTTGCTAATTGTCTTATGTCCCCATAAATATCTTCAATTGAGCTTGCTGATTTAATGACAAACACTTTTAACCCAACATTTTCAAGTTGATTGATTTGATCATCACTTCCACTTGTGTAGGCAAATACAATATCAGGATGCATTTCTACTATTCGTTCAATATTTACGGTCGATAAATCAGAAACCTTTTCAATTTCTAAAGCTTGTTCAGGATAGAAGTCGTACTTTGTTACCCCAATAATTCTCTCACCTACTCCTAGCTCAAACAGAATTTCTGTGTTACTAGGCTGTAATGATACGATTGTTTCAGGAATTTTATCAAATGTAACTTCAACTCCTCTGTCATCCACAACAGTAAAGGCTCCTGAAGATTCTTCATCACTATTACTATTTGCTGAATCGTTTGTGTTGGCATTGTTGGAACAACCAACGATTAGTAAAATCGATAAGATTGATAATATCCAATATTTATGAAAGAATTTCATTATACTTCCTCTTTTCTGCATATACATGATGTTTAATTTCTTTACCGACATCCATCGCTTTGTTACAACTCTTCATCTCAAAATAAAAACCATCCAAAGAATGGATGGCAAATTAACGCAATATAAACATTTAGATGTTTCATTACTTTGCCGCACATTCTCTTAAATTTCCGAAGAGGGTTTGTTACGATCAGAAAAAGACAGGTCTCCTGGCTTGTGCCTTTTATTTTAAGTACCTTCCCATCAAAGAGACAGTGGTATTAACTTAAAAATCAGCACTTACAGTTGCGGATACAGCTTCGGATTTTAACCGAATTCCCTTTAGCTTACAGCATCTTTTTCCTGCAAAAATATTCACTTAATAGAACTTTACCATAATAATGAATAAATGAGTAGTTGGGATCTTTTTACCTTATCATAATAACTATGCACAATTTGGACATTTACCGTAAATTTCAAATTTATGGGATTCGATCTCACAGCCCGGAAGTTTTTCTGCTAACATTTCCATTGGACATATTTCAATTTCTTTCACTTTTCCACATTTCATACAGATAAAATGGTGGTGATGATGCTCTGATTCACATTGCATTCGGAAATTTCGTTCACCATTTAGCTCAGTTTCTTCTAAAATACCAAGCTCCACAAATGTTGAAAGGTTACGGTAAATTGTATCAAAGCTCATTCCCGGGAAGTCTTTCTTTAAAACAGCTAATAAATCACGAGCAGTTAAATACTTTTCTGTTTCGCTAAACATATTCAAAATAAGCTCACGTTTATCAGTCTTTTTAAATCCATTGTCCTTAAGAATTTCCCAAGCTCGTGTTATATTCACTGTTGTATCCCCTTTCTTGATTCAATGTTAAATGATATTTTTTTCACACATATAACGATTAGTAATATGAAAATTGAAGTAACAACAATTGTTCCACCGGGTGCTAAATTTAAATAAAAAGCACTTACTAAACCTATTATAACCGCTAACTCCCCAAAAAGAATTGCGTAACCAATCGTTTGCTTAAATCCTCTTGCAATTCGCATGGCTGCTGCAACGGGTAATGTAATGAGTGATGACACTAATAAAATACCTACAATTCGCATACTCGCGGCAATTACTAATGCAACAACAATCATAAATAACAAATGAATCCATTTTGAAGGTAATCCCGTTGCCTTTGCATACTCTTCGTCAAAAGATAGAACAAACATTTCTTTAAATAATAACTTCAAAAATACTAATACCACTACAGCAATTAATATAACAATCCATAAATCCTGTCTCGAGACGGCAGATACGGTACCAAATAAGTAGCTTGTTAAATCTGTTTTAAACCCACTTGCTAAAGAAAGAAAGATTGCTGAAATACCAATCCCCCCAGACATTATGATCGGTATTGCAAGCTCTTCATAATGTTTATATAAATTCCTTAGCCTTTCGATTAAAATCGAACCACCTACTGAGGCGACAATTCCTAAATAAATAGGATTAAGTAAAGCCAGCGCTGCAAAGGATTGACTTAAATATAAGCTGCCAGCAATCCCAGCAAGTGTTACATGTGACAGCGCATCAGCAATTAAAGACATTCTTCTAACGACAATAAAAACTCCTAACAAAGGAGCTATAATACCAATAATTATCCCAGAGAGAAAGGCGTTTTGCAAAAATTCATAATTTAAGATAGCTTCTATCATTTACCTTCCCCTCCTTTAATGAATTTTTCTAACAGAATGACCATACCAATTGTTTAATTGATCCGGTGATAATGTATCGAATTCTTTTTTAAAGCCATGGAAATGAATCGTTTGATTTAAACAAGCAACATGGCTTATTCGATTCGATACAGTATCCACATCATGAGTTACTAAAATAATCGTTTTTTGCTGTTCCTCGTTTAACGATGCTAACATATCATAAAATGATTGAACATTTTCGTGATCAATCCCTACTGTTGGTTCATCTAAAATTAGAAGCTTTGGTTCAGCTATTAACGCACGAGCAATAAATACACGCTGTTGTTGTCCACCTGATAATTGCCCAATATTTCTAGATTGATATTTTTCCATGCCAACAGCTGATAAAGCTTTTTCTACAAGGTCTTTTGAACTTTTTGGCAGCGGTTTAAAAAGGCCTACCTTTTTAGCTAAACCACTTTTAACCACTTCTTCAACTGTTGCTGGAAAGGCAGAATTAAAGGCATTCGACTTTTGTGAAACATAACCAATCCATTCACGATGACGAAAAGTTTGGATAGGTTCATCGAACAATTTTATTTCACCAGAAATTGGCTTCATCAGCCCTAGCATTAGTTTTAAGAGTGTGGATTTCCCTGATCCATTAGGTCCTAAAATAGCCAAGAAATCCCCTTCATCGACCTTAAATGAAATATTATGTAATACCTTTGTATGTTCATATTGAAACGAAACGTCCTGTAATTCAATAAATGTTTTTTTCATAAATCCGCTTCTTTCTAATTCATAATCATTACGATTTACAACTTGTTAGTATACGTGTTTCATTGCATTTTGTAAAGCCATCTACATTTAACTTCATCTTTGAGAGGAGAAAAAAAGTTGGGAGCAATTGAAATTTGGGAATCTTTACTGTCAAAGTCAGATAAAGAAATTATTAAAATGGCAAAAGAATATGGAGTGGAATTAACGGTGGATGAAGTTCGTCAACTAAGACCACTTGCTGAGAAAGCGAATATTACCTGGCTATTAACAGGGATTCCAGATTCCGTACTAAAAAAAGCAGAGAATATTTTAGGAAAGAAAAAATATAAGCAGTATAAAAAAATGCTTGATCATTATTATTGATTATTACGAATTAAATTAGGTGGTGAAAACAAATTGTTTTCAACCACCCATTTTAATATCTTTCAATAAATTGTTGCACAACGTTATCTATAGACTGTAGTTTTACCGATGATTGATTTTGACTCAATATTGTAAAAGCGTAATACTTACCACTCTTTGCTTTTAAGTATCCTGATAATGAATAGACGCCCGAAATATGACCTGTTTTTGCGACGACACGATTTGATTGAAATGTTGATTTAAATCGTTCTCTTAATGAACCGCCAACTAGTCGATCTGGATGTCCTCCAACGGGCAAACTATTATAAATAATGGAATAGTACGGTTTACTTGATAACTTATACAATAAATTTGTCATTTCATTTGCAGTCACTTTATTTTGATGGGACATGCCTGATCCATCTTCAAAATACCATTGATTCACTTGTAGCCCTACTCTTTTACTATAATCCTTCATGACTTGCAAGCCATGCTCAAGACTGCCTATACCATAAACCTCGTAGCCCATTGTTTTTACTAAAATATTTGCAATACTATTATTGCTTAATTTTAAAAAGGGTATCATCACTTGCTCTAATGGTATTGATTTTTTTGAGTAAATTAATGTTGCATGATTAGGGACCATTTTTCTGTTTATTTTAGAATTTGACGTAAAAGCTATACCGTTTTCCTTAAATGTATTTTTAATCGCATATAATGTATTAAGTGTCGGATCATAAAGCGTTACCCATTCTTTTTTAGTTTTTCCTTTAGGGATATTCCCTGTAATCACTATTTTATTTGAGTTATATTGTCGATAGATTTCGATCGTATTTTTCTCTGTTGCTCCTACTGTCTTCGCTTGGTTCAACACTTCCATTCCACTAAAGTTTGGTTCAACCTCAATAGTTGGTGTTTTTCCTACTGTATTTGCAATTACTTTTACAATAATGGTACCCGCATCATAGTCGTCATCAGGTGACATCGTGAGTGCTGATGTTCTTGATGCATAGTAATAAGTTTCGTCATGAGTTGAAATGCCTGGTGTGAGCTGAGACCCAATGAAATTAAAATCATCCCCGTATAGACTACCAGAAACTGTTTCAACACCTAATCGTTTTAACGCATTTGCCATCGAAATAAAGTTTTCTTCCTGCAGGGTTGGATCTCCCCCACCTTTTATATAAAGATTTCCCTCTAATACACTACCATGGATTTCGCCATCCATATAAACTTCAGTAATAAATCGATAGTCTTCTCCGAGCATTTCTAATGCGCTTGCCGCTGTTAGTAGTTTTAAAGTAGACGCAGGTTTTATACCATAATCTCCTGCCTTTTCAAAGACGAGCTTTCCTGTATCCATCGAGCGAAGTGAAATACTAAAATTGGTTGTTCCAAATTGTGAGTT
Source organism: Lysinibacillus sp. PLM2 (assembly GCA_023168345.1). Classification (NCBI taxonomy): domain Bacteria; kingdom Bacillati; phylum Bacillota; class Bacilli; order Caryophanales; family Bacillaceae; genus Lysinibacillus; species Lysinibacillus sp. PLM2. The sequence goes on from AP025689.1 coordinate 2,378,200, forward strand.
AATTGTTTTATCGATTGTTGAAGCAGATGGCTTTTCAGTCAATAATAAATAGTTAAAAAATGTTAAAAGGAATATGGTACTTATTATTTTCTTTTTCATCGTCTCCTCCGACAGCTTTCATATATACAATGTTTACCCATTCTACTCGAAAAATACTCCAAAGTTATTTTAAAAATAAAAAAAGTACTGAGAAGAAATTTCCTCTCAGTACATACTATTAATCTCTTAAAGCATCTATCAATTCTGGACTATATTTCCCTTGGCGAAGCATTTCAATTTCTTCTTTATATGGCGCTTTTTTATTTTTTGCGTCGTTTCCAACCCAAGGTGTTTCTAGTATTTTTGGAATCTCTTTAAACACTTCATGATGGACGATGTTGTTTAAAGCTGTAAATCCGATATGACCAAAGCCGATATTTTCGTGTCTGTCTTTCCCAGCACCACAAACATTTTTACTATCGTTGACGTGAACAACTTTTATTCGATCTAGACCGATAATTTTATCGAATTGTTCTAAGACACCATCAAAGTCATTAACAATATCATATCCTGCATCATGAGTATGGCAAGTATCAAAACAAACAGAAAGTCGCTCGTTGTTTTTTACACCATCAAATATTTGAGCAAGTTCTTCAAAAGTTCGACCAATTTCAGAACCTTTACCTGCCATTGTTTCTAATGCAATTTGTACTGGATGGTCTGTTGCTAATACTTCATTTAAGCCTTCAACTATTTTTGCAATTCCAGCTTCAACTCCAGCTCCTACATGGGCTCCTGGATGTAGGACAATTTGAGTTGCTCCAATTGCAGCTGTTCTTTCAATTTCCTTTTGTAAGAAATTTACTCCTAATTCAAAAGTTTCAGGCTTTGTTGTGTTAGCAATATTAATGATATAAGGAGCATGCACAACAATATTTGATAGACCATTTTCTTTCATATGAGCAAGGCCTGCTTCAATATTTAACTCTTCGATTGGTTTACGACGAGTATTTTGAGGGGCACCAGTATAGATCATAAATGTTGATGCACCATATGATGCTGCTTCCTTACTAGAAGCAAGCAGCATATCTTTACCACTCATCGAAACATGCGAACCAATTAACATTCTCAGATTTCCTCCTAGTGTTTTAACTTTTTATCTTTGTTTGTTTCTTTTTTTACGTTCTTTCTTTTTAATTTTATCCATTTCCCATTTCATTGCACGTTTATAGCCAGGTTTTACCTTTTTCGGCTTACGAACCTTTGCTTTTGCAATCGCATCAATCTCATTTTCATGTTTCACACGATTTTTACGGGCATGACGCTCTTTTAATTCGATCCATTCACCTTTTTTCACATCCATTTGTTCAAATGGAATTCCCATCGCTTCGATCCGAACGATTTTATCTTCATCTTCTGGCTCAAAAAGTGTGATGGCTGTCCCTTTATTACCCGCTCGTGCAGTTCGTCCAACACGGTGAATAAAGAACTCTAAATCATCAGGAATCTCATAGTTTATTACGTGAGAAATACCTTGAATATCAATCCCACGTGCTGCTAAATCTGTTGCAACAATGTATTGATATTCTAAATCTCGAATTTGTTTCATCATTTTCTTTCGATCTCGAGGACTCAAATCACCATGAATTTGACCAGATTTAATACCTTCTTCGGCTAAATATGAAGCAACTGCCTCTGCTGTTTTACGTGTATTACAGAAAATAACTGCTAAAAACGGATTAATCCCTTCAATAACTTCAACGAGTCTTCTATTACGGGATTTTGAGCGAATTGGAACAAGAACAAAGTTTATTCCCTCAGCAACAGGTCTTTTATCGTTCATTTTAATATGAATTGGTGAATCCATATATTTTTTCAAAAACGGTTGTAGCTTTTCTGGAATTGTTGCTGAGAATACATACATTTCTAGCTTTTCTGGCATTTTTGATGCAAATCCGTCTATATCCTCTATGAATCCCATATCAAAGGCTAAATCAGCCTCATCCACTACTAAAATCGGCGCTGTATGCACTAGTAATGCATTTTCATTTACTAGGTCTTTTATCCGTCCAGGTGTTCCCACAACGATTTGAGGTTGAGTTGTTTTTAACTTATCCATTGCTCGTAGTTTATCAGTTCCACCAATAAACAATTTTGCTTGAATATTACTACCTTCGATTAATTGGTTTAATGCATCAAATATCTGCTGAGCTAATTCACGCGTAGGCGATGTAATGATTGCTTGTACCTCTTGTTTATCTTCCTCAATACGTTGAACAATTGGTAATAGGAAACTATGTGTCTTCCCAGTACCTGTATGTGCTTGTCCAATGGCACTTTTTCCTTTTAAAATTAAAGGAATCATTTCTTTTTGAATTGGAGTCGGTTCTGTAAAGCCTAATTTTGCAATTGCCTCACGAAGAAATGGCTTCAAATCATAATCCGAATACTTCGACATATTTCGTACCTCCTAACATGATTCATATTGTAACATCTCGCCACCGCAAAGAACAACAAAACAACTAATTGCATGCGACTTTGCATTTATTTTACCCAATTTACAATGATGATTAATTCTTTCTAACATGAATTGACATATAAAATAAAGTCTAGATGTCTTTTTGCTTTCACATAAGGACAAAAAAAGACCAGCTAACAATTTAGCTAGTCATTAATTGATTTAATATGGCATAATTTTGTCAACAGGCTTTGGTTCTTTGATCTTCGGTAATATTTTATCAATAGTAACAGAGCGATTTATTTCGTGTGTTGACGGATCATTATGATCAAATTTTTCTAAGAAATTAATTACTTCTTTTACAATTGGAGTGGGTGTAGAAGCACCTGCAGTGACAGCAACTTTTTCTACTCCTTCTAGCCATTCTAATTTTAATTCTGAAATATCAGCTATGCGATAGGCAGGTGTATTTGCAATTTCTTGTGACACTTGCGCCAATCGATTCGAATTATTAGACATTGGATCCCCAACAACAATCGTCAAATCTGCCATTCCCGCTTGCTCTGCAACAGCTTCTTGTCGAACCTGAGTTGCTAAACAAATTTCCTTATGAATTTCAACATGCGGATATTTCACTTGCAGTAAATCCATTAAATGTTTGACATCCCATTGACTCATGGTCGTTTGGTTTGTAACTAAAAGTTTATCATTCTTTAATTCTAGCTGTTCAACATCTTCTGCATTTTGAACAAGATGAACACGTGTAGGGGCAACACCTATAGCACCTTCTGGCTCTGGATGTCCTTTTTTACCAATATATATTATGTCATAGCCAACTGCCGTTTTTTCACGAATTAAATCATGTGTCACTGTTACATCAGGGCAAGTAGCATCAATTGCAACAAGACCTTTTCTCTTTGCTATTTCTCTAATTTCAGGCGATACACCGTGAGCAGTGAAGATGACTGTACCTTCATTTACTTGCTCTATAATTTCTTTTCGATTCGGACCATCAAGAGTAATAATTCCATCTTTTTCAAATGCATCTGTTACATGTTTATTATGAACGATCATACCTAATATATAGATAGGTCTCGGTAATGATTTATCTAATGAAGCGTTACGTGCGATTACCATAGCATCGACTACCCCATAACAATATCCACGGGGATTAATCTTAATAACTTGCATCATGTCAACTCCTTTTGTTGTAACCATAAATATATTATAAAGGAGGATGACATTTAATACAAAGATTCATTGTTTAAAAGTTATAATTCATCATAATCAAATGGTGGTTGGAATATTTTCGGAACAGAAGGTTTTGTCTTTTTTGGTGGTGAAATTTTTTCAACAGTTCTTGGTGGATTTTTTCTTTCTCTTTGCACTGGGAAAAAGCTGTGTGCGGCACGTTTTTGTATACTTTCTTCTTTAATAAATTGTTCTTCATATTTTCTATTTTGTGCTCTACTTCTTTTATCATCATGATTTGTATTACGTTTACTTACTTGTTTTGCTTCTTCACTTTCCTTATACTCGTATTCAAATTCTGATGATTCATCAGAATACTCATCGTCTTCTACCTCATCTTTTGCATCTGGTGCAGACTTAAAGCCTTTATAAATTCTCCATAGTGCAGGTAAATTCCTAAACAACGGTGTGGCTTGAGCAATATATGGTTGAAAACTTTGAGCTGTTGCTAAAAATCGATTTGCAGTTTCCATAAAAGATTCTAGTTTCGGCATAGCTCCTTTTGTTCCAGATGGTGGAATAGGTGGTGCCATACCAGGTCTGAATCCACGCGGAGCCTGTTGATATCCATAATTAGGCATGCGGCTAGGACCACGGAATTGCGGATACGGTCTATTTGGCATTTGGTAATAGAAATTGTGATTTCGCATGTTAATCTCCTTTCTTATTAAATAAGAATCCAATTGGCGTAGGTGTTCTATCAGCTATCATATGCAACTATCTGTACATTTGTAATAGGTTAACTGCCCAAAAAAAGACGACTTCGTTATTTATAAGTCGTCTGTTAAATCATATAAAATATTGGTTGATGGGTCTTCCAATTCCACCGTAATGAACATCCACTTTTAAAAGCTTTTGTTTTTCTAGAAAATCTAAATATCTTCTTGCAGTTACTCGTGCAACTCCTATACCTGCTGCTACTTCATCTGCAGAAGCACCATCTTTTGATTGTTTTATAAAGTTTAACACTTTTTCAAGGGTCGCACGGTTGAATCCCTTCGGTAAATCTAGAATATTATTTAAATTAGTTTCTGAATGAGTTTTTATCTCATTAAATTGATGAATCATTTCATCTAATTCTTTTTGAGTTACATCCTCAACACCTTGAGTCATAATTTTAAATTTATAATAATTTTGTAAAGTTTTTTGTATTCGCTCAAAGGTAAATGGTTTCATAATATAATCGTATACACCTAAGTGTAAGATTTGTTGAATTGTCTGCATGTCATTTGCTGCAGTGACTGTAATTACATCGATAGGAACATTTTCGCTTCTAATTTTCCTTAATGTTTCTAGACCATCTTGCTCAGGCATAAAAATATCCATAATCACTACATCGGGCTTTAGTTCTAAAATCTTTGCATAGCCCTCTACACCATTACTGGACATGCCAATCACATGAAAGCCTTCAATTCGTTCTATAAACTGTCTGTTTACTTCACGGACCATTGGATCATCCTCAACAAGTAGAACGTTTATCTTCGTCACCATTGTTCCTCCTAAATTTCAAATGTTATTAAAATAGTCGTACCTTTATTTATCTCACTTGTCACCTCGATAGTACCATTACCCTTTTTCACAATCTCACTTATTAAATAAAGACCGATGCCACGATTTTCCTTTGCTTTTGTTGAATAGCCGTTTTCAAAAATCCTTTCGACTGTTTCTTTTGACATACCAATACCATTATCACTTACTAGTATTGCAAGTACACCATCCTGATCATCGATAGAAATTGTAATTTCTTTGTTTTCTTTTTCAATTTCATTTAAGGCATCAAATGCATTTTCTATCAAGTTTCCAAATAATATTACAAAATCATGCTGATCAAGTTTATCCGGAAATCTCGTAAATTTGCTTTCTGGATCTATCGTTACTTTAATTTCAAGCTCCTTACCACGGCTAATCTTACTTAATAATAAACCTGAAATATTTTCATTGTATATTCGTTCATTTAAGAATTTTGTAATATTATCGTGTTCATCACTTACCTGCGAAATATATTCTAATGCTTGTTTATTATGCCCTAGATGAAGCAACCCCGCGATCGTATGTAATTTATTTTTATATTCATGCGTATGAACACGCAACGCTTGAACAAACGCTTTTACACCTGTTAACTCTTCAGCTAATTGTTTTATCGCTGTTAAATCTTTGAAAACCGCTACAGTACCTACCCTTTTTCCATCCACATATATAGGCACACGATTGTTTAAAATACTATGCTGATTGATGTAAATTTCCTGATTATAATCTGACCCTTCTGGTAAGATAATTTCCGGAAGTCTCGAATCAGGGAGTACATCAAAAATATTTTTACCGATTAAATTAGCTGGGTTCTCCTCGATACCTAAAATTTCAGTAGCGGTTTTATTAAATATCGTTATATTTAATTTACTATCAACAGCAATAATGCCTTCATGCATCGCGTTAAAAGTCTCAGTACGTTCCACATACATTTTCGATATTTCATGGGGTTCTAGGCCAAACATCTGCTTTTTAATATGTCGGCCAAGGGTACGAGCACCCCATACACTAAATAAAACAATCAAACCAATTGCAATGAAAATCTCCGTTTTAAAGTCTTCCAAAATTTGAAGGATGGTAGGAATTTCATAACCGACAACCGTAACGCCAACTTGAATATTTTCGTTATTCATGATTGGTACAAAGGCACGAATCATAAAACCTTTTTCTCCCACCGCTTTTGACAGGTAATAATGTTGGGCAAAGGCCGGATTAATATCGGTAGATTCACTTACTTGTCCAATTTCATCTTTGGATGGATGGGAATATTTTAATTTTTCCATATTCATAACGACGATATATTCTGGGTTATGGATGCCTCTGATTTCTTCTACTAATTGATTAATCCCTTTAGAAGCTTCATTAAAATCTTCACTTTGCAATAAGTTACTGATTTCTGGTAAATTGGAAACTGTACGAGCGACTAACATTGCTTTTTGCCCAATTTCTTCTTCCTGATCTTTAATAATACTTCCTATCACAAATGTTCCAGCTATGAAAAAAGAAAAGGCAATAATGAAAAACGTTAATAACATAATTTTTTCATTTACTGATATTCTACGTCTTAACATTTTTGTGCCTCTCTTTCTCATTTCATTGTTTCTTCGTAGGTTCTATTTGTATAATTTAACTATCCTAATATTCGTGGTGAGAAATTTGAAAAACTTTGTAATCGGTTCAATTATAACAATGATAATATTAATCGTCTTAGTAGGTTATCGTCAAAATTTTTTTTCCACAAAAACATATCCCTATGATGATGAACAGGTGGGCTTAGATAATCAGGTCATCATTAAATTTAGTCATGTAGTCGCTGAAAATACCCCCAAAGGGATGGCAGCTGAAAAATTTGCGGAGTTAGTAAATGAGAAAAGTAATGGAAGAGTCATTGTCCAAGTTTACCCAAATGGCATGCTTTACTCTGATGACAAAGAGTTACAAGCATTAAAAGAGGGTGAGATTCAAATGATTGCACCTTCCTTTTCAAAAATGACGGACTATTTACCAAATTGGCAAGTGTTAGATTTGCCGTTCTTAGTTGAAGATGAAGAACAGTTGGAAAAGGTTTTAACAGGCGATCTAAGTAAACAATTACTTTCAGAACTGGATTCTTTAAATATAAAAGGGCTAACATTTTGGAGTAATGGATTTAAACAAATTGCCACTAGTGGTACGCCAATCATTGAATTAGAGGATTTTTGGCATAAAAAGGTAAGAATGATGTCTAGTGATATATTAAAGGAACAGTATTTATTATTAAGAGCAAAACCTGTGGATACTACTTTTGATACCATTTACAATGATTTGGAAAATCACTTAATAGAAGCGCAAGAAAATACTATTTCGAACCTATACTCTAAAAAGTTCTACCAAATTGAAAATCAGATTACATTATCGAACCACGGTATTCTCTGTTATGCAGTTATGTTCAATGAGGAATTTTGGAATAACTTAAACTCTGAAACTCAGTCAATTATTATTGAATCATTAAATGAAATGCAGGAATGGCAATTTCACCAAGCTCAAGAAATAAATGAAAGAGATCTAGTTTCATTATCTAATATAGAAAATGTTCAAATCTATAAACTTGATGAAATGAATAAAAGTAAATGGAAAAAGAAATTAAGCCCCATTTATGATTACTACCGTAGAAATGTAAATGCACAATATTTAGATGAACTCTTAAACGAAATTAACGATTAAATTAAACGATTTATTGAACAAAACAAACAATATTAAGACTACTGACGAAAATCAGTAGTCTTTCTTTCATTTGTCCTATAACAAGAAAAAGTTGTTTTATACCAGTATTATAACAGTTCAAATCCTTAATTATTATACATTTCTTAGAAAAACCAATCGATAATGAACAAAACGAACTATATGACCTTTATAAACTAAACAGCTTTTTCAGAATTTAATCCGTTATGATATGTCTATGAAAGCGATAACATAATTTTTCAGTCAAATGCATAGGGGGATGGAAGTATTGAAATTACTTAAAAATTTAACTGCTCAAGTTATTCTCGCAATTATTCTCGGTATTATTGTTGGGTTTATTTGGCCAGAATTTGGTGCAAGCCTAAAAATATTAGCCGATTTATTTATCAAATTAATTAAAATGTTAATCGCTCCGATCATCTTCTTAACGGTTGCTATAGGTATAGGTGCAATGGGCGATATGAAGAAGGTTGGTAAAATCGGGGGTAAAGCATTACTTTACTTTGAAATCGTTTCAACTATTGCTTTAGCTATCGGTATTGCTGTAGCGTTAATCGTTAATGCCGGTCATGGTATCGATACTTCTTCAGCTGAAGGTGCAGATGTTTCTCAATATACTACTGCTGCAGCAGAACAAGATCATAGTATTGGTGCATTCATTAGCGATATAATCCCAGAGAATTTTATAGGTGCATTAGCAAATGGTGAATTATTACCAACGTTGATGGCTGCAGTATTATTTGGTCTAGCAGCTGCAGCACTTGGCGAAAAATCAAAACCAGTTATTTCGTTCCTGGAAATCATCTCAGAAATATTCTTTAAAATTGTCGGTATGGTTATGCGTTTTTCACCAATCGGTGCATTTGGTGCAATGGCGTATACAATTGGTAACTTTGGTATAGATTCCTTGCGTAATTTAGGACTATTAATGGCAGCGATTTACATAACAATGTTCTTATTCATTGTCTTTGTTCTTGGCTCAATTGCAAAATTCTATGGTATTAATATCTTTAAGTTTATTGCCTATATTAAACAAGAGCTATTCTTAGTTATCGGTACATCGTCATCAGAGTCTGCGTTACCATCCTTAATGAAAAAGTTAGAAAATATGGGATGTTCTAAATCGACAGTTGGTTTAGTTGTTCCAACAGGCTATTCATTTAACCTAGATGGAACTGCAATTTATTTATCCATGGCGTCTCTATTTATTGCACAAGCATATGGAGTAGAACTTTCTTGGATTCAAATTTTAACACTTCTTGGAATCTTAATGATTACATCCAAAGGTGCAGCTGGTGTTACAGGATCAGGTTTCATTGTATTAGCGGCAACATTAGCAGCATTCCCAATGATTCCTGTTGAAGGTATCTTCCTATTAATCGGTGTTGACCGCTTCATGTCAGAAGCACGTGCAATCACGAACATCATTGGAAATGGTTTAGCTGCAGTTGTTATTTCAAAATCAGAAAAAGAGTTTGATGTAGCAAAATTTGATCACTTGAAAGAAGAAAATTCACATTCACATGCATAATATAAATTTGTTTGTCCTCTTTCATTGAAATATATTGATAAATGAGCAAACCCCCGAACGGTACTCTTTAAGTGTACTTTTCGGGGGTTGTTCTTTTTTGAAAAAAACTTAAAATGAATCACCTGAATAAATAAAATAATCCGCTAACTTCTACGAAAGAACCCCCCAGTAACCACAAGAGCACTTCTCCCTGATTTCTCCCATCAATTTTATTGTCAATTCGATTTATGAAATCCGCATTACGCATACATCATAAGAAGCGCAAATTCTTAATAAGAACCGCGCTCCCTCACCTATCTTTTTCATAACATTATTTTATTTTCGAAAACTTCAATATATTTTTGGCAAACTCTTCGTATGAAATTAAATTTCCCCAACGGTTATACCACTTTCGAATGGTTTCTACTAACCAGAAAGGAACTGGATTCCCATCTAACAAATGGTAATATTGTTCATATCCTTTTTTTAAATACTCCCACCTAAAATCATTGCCTGTTTGCGAGTATTCAGAAACATCGATAATTTTTGCTCTTCCGTTTTGAAGTAAAATATTTTTCAAATGGATATCACGTGGATTTAGTCCTTTATTTCTGACATATTCCCTTGCATCCTCCACGTCATTTACAGCCTGTTTGGGTATATGAACACCTTGAAGGAGACAATCATAAAGTGTAATTCCATGCTCATAGCTTAAAACAAGAGATTGGTCAAATGAGGCATAGCATGTTGGGAAATAAGGTGAATCTCCTAAAATACGATAAATATTTGCCTCGAGCTTCACTTTTTCTTTTTTATCTGTAGCATATATTTTAAATGCATAGGCTGGGGCATTTAGATGTTGAAAAACAGCTGCATCAGTTCCCACGCCTATACACTTCAAATCATCCACATCACCGATAATGGTTACTGGATCATTATTTGAATTGGACAACACGGTAATTTTAGAAAGAGAATCTTTTGCTAACGCCCAGTTGTGTTCCATATAATTCCCCCTCTAATTAGAATGGGTTGTTGAAATTTATCAGACACTCTTTACTACCATTTCCCCTTTAGGTTAAATACGATTGAAACCTGATTAAGTTCCATTTTTATTTATTTTTCTAAAGCATGTATGCCATAATATGAATTTTTTGGAATTTAAATACGAAAATATTCATTTTACAAATATTAATTCCAATTGTAGTATTTAGATAGATTTATAAGTTGTATAAAAATTCTGATTTTTCGGAGGTTAAGCCTATGGTTACAAAGAATACAATTCAAGAAGCTCAGAAAAAGATAGCTCCATATATTAATAAAACACCTCTTTTACCCTTAAGTAACCTAGATAAATATTTAGGTTGTCAAGTGTATGCTAAAATGGAGTCTTTTCAAAAGACTAACTCATTTAAACTTCGAGGTGCTCTTAATGCTTTATTGTCTTTACCTGAAGAAGCTTTAAAACGAGGCATTATTACAGCTTCATCAGGAAATCATGGAAAAGCTATTGCATTTGCTGCGAAACTACTCGGTACCGAGGCACATATTGTAGTTCCTGAAAATACACCGAAAATAAAAGTTGAAGGAATAGAGTCTTATGGAGCAGACATAATTTTCAGTGCCCCCTCAGAAAGATTTAATGTCGCTTATAAACTAAGCGAAGAAAACAACTGGCATTTTATTTCACCATTCGATGACTATGAAGTCATTGCAGGACAAGGCACTGCAGGGTTAGAAATAATGGAACAACTACCCGATGTTGATGCGATTATCGTACCTGTTGGTGGAGGTGGATTAATTGCTGGCTTAGCTACAGCAGTTAAAGAAACGAATCCACGAGTAAAAATCATTGGCGTTGAACCTGCATCAGTTGCACGCTATTCAAATAGTTTCGTAGTAGGTCATCCATCATCCCTACCTCCAGAATCAAAATCTGTTGCTGATGGATTACAAACATTAAAACCAGGTGAACGTAATTACCCTATTGTAGAAAAATATGTTGATGAAATTGTCACGGTAGATGAAGAAAATATTCTTAAAGCAACAAAGCTATTTTTAACAGAAGGAAAATTATTAGCAGAAATTTCTTCATGTATTACACTAGGAGCTTTCTTACAAGGAAGTGTGAACTTCAATCCGACTGATCAAGTTGTTTTATTTATTTCAGGTGGCAATATTGGAATGGATCAATTTAATAAATTTGAGGAGTTGAGCATATGAGAGCTGTTATAAATTCTACACCTCGGGGCCATTACAGTCCCGCGATGATTACCGGTAATACAGTCTATGTTTCAGGACAAACATCAGCAGATCCAAATACTGGAATGCCAGTAGCAGGAGGAATTGAAGCTGAAACAATGATGGCTTTACAGAAGTTAGAAGCAGTTTTGCATGATGCAGGTTGTACTAAGGAACAGGTCGTTATGTGTCGAGTATACATTATTACAGCTGATGACTGGGGCCCTGTAAATGACGTTTACAGTCAGTTTTTTGGCAATCATAAACCCGCGCGTGCCATTATTCCAATATATGAATTAAGCAATGGATGTCGAATTGAAATAGAAGCTATTGCTGAATTGGCTGAATAAAAAGTGGCAAGTAATTCTTAAAATTATTACTAAACAACCTGGAGCTAACTCTAGGTTGTTTTGACATTTAGAATAATATACATGTCACAGAAAACTTATATTTTATTAAAATTTATATATACTAATTGGAAAAAGCTGTGTGGATAAAAGAATTGCATGGCTTATTTGAAATATATTCAAAATATCTTATCCTCTATTGTTTAACTTTTTTTGATTTCCTTATATTCCATATCATTTTTTGAACAACCCATGATAAAAAGTGAAAAGCAATTAAGCACAAAACCAAAGTGCCCTATGCTTGAAAAACGATTCTTAATATTATTTCAAAAATTAAAGAACAAATTAATATCCATACTAGTTCCAAGCGTATAAAAGACATCAATTTACTTCGTTCCTTTATTTCAGCAATATTTTTAGCGACCTTTAGATTAATTGGCAAAAAAAATAAAGAGAATAGAAATCCTCCTGAAATTGAAATGCTGAGGTGGATAATTATCAAATTAGCAGTTAATTCTGCTACGGAAGCTCCGACTATAAAAATAGCAAATCCAACCCATATATAGAAGGTTAAAACCAATAAAACTGATGCCATTATGACGAGCATAAAATTCTTTTTAAGAACATTTGAATAGGTTTGGAAATACAAACTCATAGTTTCCCTCCAATGTTTTCCTTCATACAACAAACAAATCTTGTTAGTTTTAGTATATTCCATCAAAACTTAAACTATATAATTATTCGAATTTCTTATTTAGCTGGACATTCTTACCGGCCGTTATTTCACTTCACGCTAAGATTATTAGAAACCTATCTTAGGCTTCAAAACTGTAATCACTTCCTCCACGCAAACTATTCAGAGTAATTTTTAAGTATAAATGCTTCCTTAATACTTAGCTGTAGCCACATACTTAACGGGGTTTAAGAAAAATAGGTGCCACACTACAAGGCTGAATGTCTATTTTTTGCCACACATTTGCCACTACATAAGGTTCAACCTTTAGCCAATTATCCAACGCTTCTCTTGATGGATAATCCACTATCATTATAGAACCAATCATTTTTCCATCATCATCAAGTATAGCTGCACCATATAAATGCTCCCCGTCTTTAACTCTTCTTTCTACTGATTTTAAATGTTCTTCCCTTGCCGTTAATCTTCTATCAATTGCGTTTTCATCCGTTCCATCGTAAGCAGTAATTATATATTGCATCTAAATCCGTCTCCTTTATCACTTTCAATTTTTTAAAAAAAGTTGTCCAAATCTAACAAGAATGTCAAACTTTATTAAAATAGTATCATTTTATATATCATTATAAAAATTTTTCTTATTTACTTGAGATTTTTTTAAAGAATTTACGTTTTTAATGTGAGGAGGTGTTTTTGTTGAATGAGCAGCTTATACAAAAAATTCTATCTGGTGATAAACAAGCATTTCGTATCATTGTCGATACATATAAGCAGCCACTCGTTAGCTATTTAACGTATCAAACAAAAGACGAGGAATTGGCAAAAGACATTGCACAGGAAACATTTATAAAATGCTATGAAAACTTAATTAAATTTAAGGGTGAACATTTTAAGGCATGGCTTTTTCGCATTGCGATAAATCAACTGATGGATTTTAAAAGAAAACATAAAGAGGATGCAACACCACTCGAGGAAACACCATCACTTCACTCACCCGAATTATTAATGATTGAAAGAGAACAAACATTGTTTCTTCATCAATGGCTAGAAACATTGGAAGACAAAACACGCCAAATTTTTGTCCTTAAGTATGCTAGTAACTGTTCGTACGAAGAGATTGCTGAGACACTACATATTTCACTAACAGAAGTACGAAATCGTCTGCATAGAACGAAAAAGCGATTAAGAGATTCAAAATTGAAGGGAGATATGAAAAGTGCATTGCTTATCGATTGAAGACTTATATGATTTTATCGAGGGACGATTAAATGAAGATGAAATGACGAAATTTGATGAGCATATTCAATCGTGTGGGGCTTGCTCATTACAATTAGAAGAACTCCTTGAAGAGGAGAATGCAATGTTTTCCATCTTTCCATCTGTTAGTGTTGATGAAACATTTACAAATCAAGTGATGAATAGCTTACCTGGGACAAATGCTGTAGTTTCAAAAAAGCGAGAATGGCGAGCAGCTATTGCAACAGTATTTGTATCAGCCGCATTATTATTTCTTATGTTTATAGGTTTACAGACTAGAACGATGGAAACAGTAACAAGTTCTTCCTCTGTAAATATAAACGTCAAGGAAGTTAATATTACGGATGCATCCATAGAAGTGACATTAGCTACGTCTGGTTATGATGGTAATGAACTTTTCTTCAATGAGTCAATCAGCGATAATGACAATCAAGTCTTGCTTGTTTTACCAAATGGTGAAAGGGAATCAATTGGTTTTTATGCCGATCAATTAAAAAATGAAATTACCTATGAGTTTTCATTATTTGATGTACCATATACGGAGTTTGAGTTACTCTTTGATTTTAAACGGATTTATGACTTAGATGGACATTGGACCTTCGAAGTACCTATAAATCGTAAAGAATTATTAGCTAAAACAGAAAACGTTACTCTACGTTCTTCTTTTGAAAAAGATGGAGTGAATGTGAATTTCATTCGTGCCCAACATGGTCCGTACAACACCATCATTAAATTTGAAACAAAATTCACCGAGGATATGGCAACATTTGTAGAGCAGCAAGTAGCACAATATACAGCCGAATTACCAGTAGCTGAAAAAGAACATTTTGTAGGTTATAATGCACAGATTCTATATAAAGTAATTGACGCAGATGGACAAACATTAAATCGATCAAACCTTGAAGATACTATTAGCATTCAAAATGATCGTTATGCCCATACTGAAACAATTGGCACATATCCAAGGGTACAAGAAGGTGGCTACATATCAGTGATTGGTGCAAAGTTTGAGCTACCGACAAATGTAAGATATGCATTAACAGTGGATCAACTACCATATACATTCTCATATAAAGATACATTATATGAAGTGAAACTTCTACCAAATGGACAGCTTGAAATTTCTTCAGATGCGAATACAGCTACGATAAACCAATGGGGAATTACAGTGGATAACGAAATAGCATGGGATACTGCTAAATTACGAACAGATGATCAAAAGCAGTATATAACATTTACGATGGAAGATAACATAAATTTAGATTCCTTTATTCTTTACGGTCAGACCGAAACGAATATTGTATATTTTGATGAAGCCATTCATGTAAATCTATATTAATTAGTAAATAAGACAATGAAGCTTTAAGCTCGATCTATTTTTAGTCGTTCAAATGTAAGAACCTATTCAAGTCATTAACTTGAATGGGTTTTTTACATTTTATTTATTGGATATTTAGATACCTAAAACTTAAAATCTCGTCATAATAAAACCCCGAATAGTATTTTCGTTCACTACTCGGGATTTGTTCATTTATTAAATAAATTGAAAAGGCTCTGTATGAATTTCTGATTGTATAAATTCTACTTCTAATTTTTGTTTTTCACAGAGCTGAGCCATTTTCTTTGCTACTCCGCTTATCATTACTTTTTCCACATGATGCCCTGGGTCTACAATGTTTAATCCTAAGTTTTGGGCGTCTTGGGCTACATGGAATTTAATATCGCCTGTTACAAATACATCTGCACCGGATCTTTTTGCCGCATAGATGTATGAGTTGCCATCTCCACCAACCACGGCAACTTTTGAAATCGTTGTATTTAAATCACCGACAACACGTACAGTAGGAACGTTTAAACTCAACTTTACATGGTTAGCAAATTGCTCCAATGTCATTGGTGCTGATAATGTTCCTACACGACCTAGACCCATTTGATTTGTTTCAACAGCCATTGTAAATAAATCATAGGCAGGTTCCTCATATGGATGCGTATTTAACATCGCCTTTAATACTTTATTTTTTATCGATGTTGGGAAAACTACTTCTATTTTCACTTCTTCGGTTGCTTCCATTTCCCCAACTTCACCAATATACGGTGTTGCTCCTTCAAGTACGCGAAATCTTCCTACACCATTTGATGAAAAACTACAGGAGTCATAATTTCCTATATGACCTGCTCCAGCTTTTGCTAAAGCAACACGGATGGCATCAGCATGCCCATCTGGAACAAATACAGCAAGTTTCACTAGATTTTCACTATACGTTTGTTCTAGTATTTCGCAATTTTCTAGCTGTAAGGCATCTACTAATAAGTCATTTACACCACCTTCAGCTACATCTAAGTTTGTATGTGCTGCATAAACGGCAATATTATGCTTAATTAACTTTTCGTATAGCTTTCCTTCGGGAGTATCTGTTCTTAAGTTAGATAATTTCCGAAAAATAGGTGGATGGTGGGCAATGATTAGCTCGCATCCTTTTGAAATTGCCTCATCACAAACTTCATGTGTGACATCTAAAGTAACTAACACTTTTGAAACGGTTTTATTTAACGTTCCAATGGCTAAACCAATTGGATCATTTTCCATGCATGCGATCTTTTTAGGTGACCAGCTTTCAAATAGTTGAATGATTTCATTACCATTAGGCGTTTTCATTTTCAATAATCCCCTCCACTAATGCTATAAGGTGTAGTAGCTCCCCACGTTTAGCGATGATGCTTGAAGATGATTCTGCTTGTTCAATGGACTCTAATACTCGCTTCCAGTTTTCAACTTCTTTCGTCCATTTTTTGATGAAGGTTTCTGACTTTTCTATTAGTAAATGTTTACCAAGTAATATTTCCTCTTCGGTAAGAGTCATTTCACCTCTTTGAAGCACAATAACCTCATATATTTTTTCGTCTTCTTCTAAAATAACTTCATCTAAAATTGCCCAACCATTGTCAAGTCCCCACTGACGAATTACTTTTGAATGAATATTTGGTTGTAAAATTAATCTTGTTACATTTTGCAAGACAGCTGGTTTTTTTTCTAAAATGGAGACAATTAAAGGGCCCCCCATGCCCGCGATTGTAATCGTATCTACTTTATTTGATTCATCTATCGCATCCAGACCATCCGCGAGTCGAACTGAAATCTTGTGCATTAGGCCTGCTTCTCTTACCTGACGAACGGCAGATTCAAACGGTCCTTTTACAACTTCTCCAGCAATTGCTTTCTTAGCTATTTTTTTATTGATTAAATAGCATGGCAAGTAGGCATGATCACTGCCGATATCTGCTATTATTGCTCCTGTTGGCACAAAAGAAGCTACAGTTTCCAATCGTTTTGATAGTTTTTCTGCATTCACTAATTATTACCGCCTTTGTTAAATTCAATAGATAGCCCTATTATATTAGAAAATGAGGCTTATCACCAATTCTTAGTGATAAGCCTCCTATTTATATGTATGATGCGTCTAATTATTTTTAAAAATATGTTTGGTTAATCATTGAACTGTTTATTTTACGGTTCAATTTCAAATGTTGGGGTGATGTGAACTTCACATCACCTTTTTTCATCTAAATGAACACCGATTTCTTTATATTGATTGCTTAATAATATTTTACCTTTATAATGCTCAAATCTCTTAAAGCCGTAGGCATTTCGTTTAATAACTTTCGATTTATTATTTATCCCTTCTAAAAAGCCGTTAGAGTAACCGTAACTGAAGCTATTCAATATCTCTACTTGCCAATTCTTAAAGGTTTGAATTGCCTTAATAAACGCAGGAATATTTGATTCTTCTACCTGCTTGTAGAATTCAAATAATTTTTCTTTTATTTCTTTTATGTCATTCGTTTTTTTGGCCCAGTCTAACCATTTACAATAAGCTTCTTTAAGTATGTATGCTTGTTTTAAAACATCTGACATTCCGAGATAACGATTTAAGTACCAGCGATCCTTTTCCTTTAATTTCTCTTTTCTCTTATACAATACATGCCGCATCCTTTTACACTGTTTGCGATCATAAGCATGCCATTCTTTCTGAACGATTCTACGAACCTCGTCTAAGGCCCAGTAAATATAACGACTATAGTGAAATCGATCGGCCACGATTACAGGTCGACTTAATGCCTTTTTAACGGCTTCTTTAAAATGAGGGTTCATATCCATCACTACGACATTAACCGAGCTACCAAATTTTCTTAAGTAATCTTTAATTGTATTTTTACGACGGTTGGGTAAGATATCAAGCGGTTCATGTGTTTCTGCATTCGCAATAATGAGCTGATAAGTTCCTGCATCTGTATCGCCCTTATATTCATCAATAGCGATATGCTTAGGTAATTCAACTCCATTAGCCAATTTATCATTTAAAACAGAATCAAACCTACGAATAATTGTTGTAATTGATGTCCCTAAAACTTCAGCAGTCTCCTTAAAAGTTTTTCCTTTAATAGCTTTTATACGTGCTACTTGATTCCATTCTTTCGAATATTGTTGGTATCTCTCCACAAATGGATTATCTTCAGAAAAACGCTTTCCACAATCACAAACATAACGGCGGCGTTTATAAAAAATCATTGATAGCCGCTCAAACCATTTTAAATGCTTTATCTTTTGTATACGATAATCATGAACCTTTGAAGTTAGATTTCCACAAACAGGACATTTATGTTCTTTCCTAGGCATCATTACATATAATGCTATTCGATCCTCAACATTCTCAACTTTATGAATCTCTACACCTTCAAATCCTGGAATCTTCATGTTAAAATACATATGCACAGGTCGCCTCTTTTCGCTTGTTTCTCGTCAATTCAAGTATAAAAGAATCGGCGATTCTGTGCTTTTTCATTTTTGTGAAAATGTTTGAAAACCCCAACAAATATTATAGAACCTATTTTACAACTATGTATACAAATAAATCCTTAGTCGTAAAACAACTAAGGATCTATGTAAAATATTATTCTAATGTAGAAATGTACTCAGCGATTGCTTGTGCTTGCGCTTCGTCTTGAACTACTGGTGGCATTTGACCTTGACCATTCATTACAACATTTTTAATATGTTCAACATCTGTAATACCATGTAAGTCTGGACCCATTCCACCTGTTAAGTCTCCACCGTGACAACCGATACAAGCGCTTACTAATTCAGCACCACCTGCACCTTCTTCAGCAGTAGCACCGCCCTCTTCGGCAACATCTTCACCACCGTGAGCGATTTCTTCTTTATTTCCAACGCCTTCCATAGACATAAAGAAGATAAGTCCGATACCAAATGCCATGATTAGGATATAAGGAATAATTGGATTGTTTTTCATAAGTTACCCTCCCTACTGTTTTATATCTACTTCTATTTAATATAGAATCTAGTCAACATTAATAATTGTACTGCAATCTTTCAAAAACGAAAAGACCTAAGCTACAACTTTTTATCTATGCTGTAACAAAATTGACAAATCTATGTTAGTCATTTAGGATTTTCCTCGCAATCACTAATTTTTGAATTTCAGAAGTTCCTTCCCCTATTTCTAATAATTTTGCGTCCCTTAAATATCTTTCCACTTCATATTCTTTCATATACCCATAACCACCATGAATTTGTATTGACTCATCGCAAACTTCAACTGCCATTTCAGAGGCATAATATTTGGCCATTGCAGCCTCTTTACTAAAAGGCTTCCCTTCATCTTTTAACCATGCTGCTTTATAAACCATGTTCCTAGCAAGCTCAATTTTCACAGCCATATCAGCTAATTTAAATTGGGTTGCTTGAAATGAAGCTAATGGTTTCCCAAATTGTTTTCGTTCTTTTGAGTAGCTAAGTGCTTTATCGAAAGCAGCCTGTGCTATCCCAACCGCCATTGCTGCAATACCAATTCTTCCACCATCAAGAGTGATTAGAAATTGTTTAAATCCATTTCCTCTTTTTCCAAGCAGATTTTCTTCAGGTACGTTTACATCTTCAAAAATAAGCTCCGTTGTGTTCGATGCATTTAACCCCATTTTTTCATAATCACTTTTAATAGTAAAACCTTTACTATTGGTTGGGACAATGATAGCACTTATCTCTTTTTTGTCCTCTTTATAGCCTGTGATTGCGGTGAGAGCTAAATATTTTGCGTAGCTTGCATTTGTAATAAAAATTTTAGAGCCATTTATTGTAAAACGACCATCTTTTAATTCTGCCTTTGTTTCAGTACCACCTGCATCAGAACCAGCATTGGGCTCTGTTAAACCAAATGCACCAAAAGATTCACCTTTGCAGATTGGCACTAAATATCTCTCTTTTTGCTCCTTGGTTCCAAATAAGTGAATTGGTGCACCTCCTAGAGAAATATGTGCTGAGTAGGTAATACCTGTTGACGCACAAGCTCGACTTAATTGTTCCGTTACAATTGCAAAGCTAATGGTATCAGCACCAGCACCTCCAAACTCCTCTGGAAAGGGTAGACCCATTATCCCCATCTCTGCAAGCTGTTTAAATATATCAATTGGAAATGCTTTCGTTCGATCCCTTTCAACTGCACCCGGTGCTACAACTTCATCCGCAAATTCCCTCATCATTTTTAATAACATATTTTGTTCTGTTGTTAAATTAAAATTCATTTCATTCCTCCTTCGATTAACATAAATTAAACATTCATCATAGAATATTCGGAGGAAAAATTGATTAAAACTATATTTGCTAATAAAAACATGCTACAAGATGAGAAGGTTTATCTCCATGATCTTGTAGCATGTTGTTTAACTAAAGAATAGCTTATATCCAATTAATACAATTAACCCTAATGATCCTGAAATCGTAAAATACAAAAGTCTGTTGAGTACTCCTGCAACTAACCATAACAGGCAATTAATCATTAATGTAATAAATAGAACAATCGGATGATGATTAAAAAATACAATACTTATTTTGACTGACAGCCCAAATATAAATAGAGCTGATACAATATGAAAAATTGACCCTAACATACTTTTTCTTTTTGTATATACTATAGCTCCCACAATACTAATCATTGTAAGAACACTAATGACAATCATAAACAGAATAAATAGTTGATTGACGGTAAATAGCAATACTAACAAAACTAAGGCTATTAATACCAGTAAAGTACTAAAAAGATTAAAATTCCGTTTTTCTTTTGCTTTTACAGCTTTTTTATGACTTACATTTTCTTCTGGCTCAACTTCTCCTTCTGTATATAACGTCATCAAAAAATCACAGTAATGTTCTGGTAATAGTTTATTTTGCTTCCAAAAAAGAATTTCATTTAAAATGATTTGTTTACGTGTATTTGGCATAGGTTTTTACTCCAACATTTTATGTATAGATTTATTTTATCCTACCTTTCATTTTTTTCCTATCCATAGAAAGTAATATGGATCGTTAAAATATATAAAAATTCCAACGACATTTTCCAACCTATTTTATTAAATATTTGATATAATGAAACAAAAGAAAAAGACATCCAAATGGATGCCTTCAATTATTCCAGAAAGTCTTTCAAACGTTTACTTCTAGAAGGATGACGTAGCTTTCTTAGAGCTTTTGCTTCTATTTGACGTATACGCTCACGTGTAACACCAAATACTTTGCCAACTTCTTCAAGTGTGCGTGTACGTCCATCGTCTAAACCAAAACGTAAACGAAGAACATTTTCTTCTCTATCTGTTAATGTGTCTAATACGTCTTCTAGCTGTTCTTTTAAAAGTTCGTATGCAGCATGGTCTGATGGAGACTGTGCTTCATGATCTTCTATAAAGTCACCTAAGTGAGAATCATCTTCTTCACCAATAGGTGTTTCTAAAGATACTGGCTCTTGTGCAATTTTCAAGATTTCACGAACCTTTTCAGGAGTAAGATCCATTTCTTCTCCTATTTCTTCTGGAGATGGTTCACGACCTAAATCTTGTAACAATTGACGTTGAACACGAATTAATTTATTAATTGTTTCAACCATGTGCACTGGAATACGGATTGTGCGCGCTTGGTCAGCAATAGCACGTGTAATCGCTTGACGAATCCACCATGTCGCGTAAGTAGAAAATTTAAACCCTTTACGATAGTCGAATTTTTCAACCGCTTTGATTAAGCCCATATTTCCTTCTTGGATTAGGTCTAAGAAAAGCATGCCGCGTCCTACATAGCGTTTTGCAATGGAGACTACAAGTCGAAGGTTTGCTTCTGCAAGACGTTTTCTTGCTTCCTCATCACCTTGTTCAATACGCTCTGCAAGTTCGATTTCTTCTTCCGCAGTTAGTAGGTCTACTCTTCCGATTTCTTTTAAATACATTCTTACAGGGTCGTTTATTTTCACTCCAGGAGGAACACTTAAGTCATTTAAATCGAATTCTTCTTCGCTCGCTTCTTGTTTTGATAGAGCCTCTTCTTCAAATTCCTCTTTACCATTTACTGTTACTTCATGATGTTTTTCTAAATCATCAGCAAAACTAAAGATTTCTTCATTTTCTAAATCAAATGAAGCAAGTGAATTTGAAATTTCTCTCATTGATATTTCACGTTCTTTTATTGCTTTCTCTTGGAGAAGTTTTTTTACCTCTTCTAATTTTTGATCACTAACTACTTCATTTGAACGTTCTGACTTGTCAGCCATAAACTTTCCTCCTTCTAACAACCGAATCAAGCTAAATCGCCGATAATGATTTTCGTAAACTTATGATTTTTTGCGCGATTTCAAGGGCACGTTTATGCTCATGCATTTTTTCTGCTTCCTGAGAATCATGTATTAATCTGTTTATTTCATTTTCAATACGATGCTTTTTAATCTGTTTTATGCAATCTGCAATTTCCGCCTCTGCATGATTTGGATCACGCTCAGTTAATGCAGCTTCCATGACAATTTTTCTAAGACTACTATCATCAAGCATTTCCAAGAATCTTTGGTAATCTGATGACTCATGCTCTTCATAAAATCCAACTAAACGAACAAATACCGCATTATACTCATCACTTACAAATGGTTGTGATTCATCAACAAAAATTCGGTCTACAACATCTGCTTTATTAAGCATATGCGAAAGAAGCAATCTTTCTGCTCTCTCAGTTGCAGTCAACTTTTTATTTTGACGTGTTTGTATGTCAATAGTTTGTCCATCTTTTTGATAGTTACGTTTTATCGTTTTTGCATGATCTGATTCAAATTTACGAAATTGTGCATAAATCGCATCTTCAGAAATATTTGTTTCACCTGCAAGTTGTTTTATATAAAGATCCCTTTCAATAGGCGATTTTCCAACTAGGTGTTCAAGTACTTCTTGTATATATTGCAAGACGTCGTTTTCAAATTGAAAATTTTTATTACGTCTAGCATGCATCATTATAAATGCAATATAAGCATGCGGTTTATCTATTATTTTTCTAAATGATTCAGCACCATATTTCCTAATATATTCATCTGGATCAAGTTTTTCTGGTAATACAGCAACTTCTACTTTTAGCTTTTCAGCATGTAACATTTCAGATGCACGTTTAGCCGCTTCCCAACCAGCATTATCACCATCGTAACAAATAATTATTTTTTCAACTAAGCGCTTTAGCTTTGTGATATGCTGTGGTGTTAAGGAAGTACCCATAGTTGCAACTGCGTTATATATACCTGCTTGATTTGCGGCTAAGACATCCATAAAGCCTTCCATTAGAATGACTTGTCCACTTTTTCTAATTGAGCCTCTAGCCTTATCTAAGTTATAGAGAACTTGACTCTTGTGAAAAATTGGCGATTCCGGACTGTTTAAGTATTTTGCTTCATTTGATGATTGGTGCATGATTCTACCTGAGAATGCAATAATTTTCCCAAACTCATCTCTTATAGGAAACATAATCCGATCACGGAATCGATCAAAATAGGTTTGATCATTTTCTTTTTTGATTATCAATCCACTTTCTACAATTTCATCTAATGAATATTGTTCCCTTTGGAGCAGGATTGAAAGTGAATCCCAAGTCGGAAGTGACCATCCTATACCATTCGTTTCGATATCTTCCTTTGTAAATCCTCTTTTAAGAAGATAATTTAATGCAGGTTCTCCATCTTCTGTATTAAGTAATAAATGATGATAAAAGTCAGCTGCGAATTGATGAGCTTTTAGCATATTTTCTTCACTTTTTGAATAAGAGCTGTTGTTATTATCTATACTAGTACTTTGAATATCAAGCTGAATTCCTACTCGATTACCTAATTTTGATACAGCATCAAGAAAAGGAATATTTTCAATATCCATTATAAAAGTAATAGCATTCCCGCCAGCCCCACAGCCAAAGCAATGGAAAATTTGCTTTTCTTGTGATACTGAAAACGAAGGTGTATTTTCCCCATGAAATGGGCATAATCCAAACCAGTTACGTCCTCTTTTCGTTAACTGTACATATTCGCTGATTACATCAACGATATCTGACTGCGAACGTATTTGTTCAATCAATTGTTCAGGTATCTTCCCAGTCATTAAATCACCAACTTATAGTTAACTTAATACACAATTCGAGATATTTTTGAAAATTCCTCTATTATACGACAAAATTTATAATTTACAAGTAAAAAATTATTCACAAATATTTTTACCACAATTTTATTATTATAAAACAAATAGTTCGAAAATTCCACTATTTTTTTGCAAAAATCATAAAAAAACCACCTTTTTTTAAAATGAGGTGGTATTTTTCATCATTTACCTTGTTCAATTTTATGAATTATCACATTTGCAGTTTCTTCAACAGCCTTATTTGTAACGTCTATGACATCACAGCCCAGTTGCTCGATTATTTTTTGAAAATGCTTTAATTCTGCTTCAATTCTTGACTGCTTTGCGTAAGTTGCATCGTCACTTAAACCTAAAGCCTTTAATCTCTCTTTTCTAATAACATTTAGTTTTTCTGGAGATATCACTAAACCAAAGCATTTTTTTCGATCCACCTGATATAGTTCTTCTGGGGAATCTATTTCTGGTACAATTGGTACATTTGCCACTTTATAGCGTTTATGAGCTAAATATTGTGACAATGGCGTTTTCGATGTACGAGATACTCCTACTAGCACGACGTCTGCTAATAAAATCCCTCTTGAATCTCGTCCATCATCATACTTTACGGCAAATTCTACTGCTTCAATCTTTTTAAAATATTCATCATCTAACTTATGAACAAGCCCTGGTTCTTCCAAAGGTTTTTGATTCGTTTGACCTTCGAATAATCGAATCATAGGTCCTAATAAGTCAAACGTAATAATTCCACTTTGGTTGCATAAATCCATCATTTTTTGTCTCATTTTTTCTTCAACTAATGTGAAAATAATAATTGCTTTTTGTATTTTTGCTAATTCAACAATCTTTTCAATATGATCTATATTATTAATATGAGGAAATTTACGGATAGTGGTATTTTCAAAATTCGGCCGGAATTGTGTAACTGCCGCCTTTACTACCTGTTCACCTGTCTCACCTACAGAATCAGAAACTACGAATACATTTAATTTTTCCAAAGTAGCACTCCTTATAAATCATGCGTTTCAGCTAATGAAATAAATGCTTTTGTTATATTCGTTTTAGTAAGACGTCCTACTATCTCGAAGCCATCCTCTTTTTCATTTACGACAGGAAGAGAATCGACTTGTCTTTCAATCAGTCGTTTAGCTGCTACTATTAAAGAATCTGTTTTTTTACAATAAACAATATTGGGCATTCTTGTCATAATAATATGAACAGGAATAGTATTCAAATTTTGAGTACCAATACTTGTTCTTAATAAATCCTTTCGAGAAAGCACTCCTTGTAAGTTTGAATGATCATCCACTACAAAAAGTGTACCTACATCTTCTAAAAACATATGCACAATTGCATCGTATACTGTCATATTTTCAGAAACTACAACAGGTACAGATTGAAAATCCTTTACCTTTAAGTTCATCATGGATTCCGTGACGCTAGCCATTGTCTTTTTACCTGAATAAAAATAACCAACTCTAGGCCTTGCATCTAAAAACCCTGCCATTGTTAGTATGGCCAAATCTGGTCTTAACGTTGCACGTGTCAAATTGAGTCGTTCTGCAATTTGTTCACCTGTAATTGGCCCATTTTCTTTTACGATTTGCAGAATTGTGTCCTGACGTTTATTGAGTTCTATTGGACTCACCCGCCTCAAATAGTGTTATACTTATTTCTTAAATATTATATACTATTTTACTATTGATTGCGAAGAAAAGTACAACGTGCTACAATATTGACACAGTTTATAGTTTTGGCATAAAATATTGCCAAACAATTAAATATTATAGGCAATGAGAGGATTATAGTATCTTTTCAAAAAAAGCGAGTAGGAAACGGTGAAAGCCTACAACGAAAAGAGAAACGGCACCCTTGAGCCATGAAACATAAAAGAGGATTTTTCGTATTGAACTCTGCTTGTATATCGAACATAACGAATGCGAGCGCTTGACTTCAATCGATAAATCAATCAGGGTGGAACCGCGGGTAACAGCACTCGTCCCTGGGCATAAAGCTATTGTGCCCGGAGACGGGTGCTTTTATTTTATTACATTTATAGGAGGATTTTCACAATGGCTAATAAATCAATGGAAACAATTGTCGCATTAGCAAAACACAGAGGATTCGTATTCCCTGGATCAGAAATTTATGGAGGCTTAGCAAACACTTGGGATTACGGCCCACTTGGCGTTGAGCTAAAAAACAATGTAAAAAAAGCTTGGTGGCAAAAATTCGTACAGGAATCACAATATAATGTAGGTCTAGATGCTGCAATTCTAATGAACCCTCGTGCATGGGTTGCATCTGGACACGTTGGTAATTTTAACGATCCAATGATCGACTGCAAATCATGTAAAGCAAGACACCGTGCAGATAAACTGATTGAAGAAGCATCTTTGGAGAAAACAGGAAAAGAAATCGTTGTAGATGGTATGAGCTTTGATCAAATGAAAGCAAAAATGGAAGAGTTGGAAGTTACTTGCCCTGATTGTGGGAAAAACGATTTCACTGATATCCGTCAGTTCAACCTAATGTTCAAAACATTCCAAGGTGTTACTGAAACATCAACTAATGAAATTTACTTACGACCAGAAACGGCACAAGGTATTTTCGTTAACTTTAAAAACGTACAACGCTCAATGCGTAAACGTGTACCTTTTGGTATTGCACAAATCGGAAAGTCTTTCCGTAACGAAATCACACCAGGTAATTTCACTTTCCGTACTCGTGAATTCGAACAAATGGAACTTGAATTCTTCTGTAAACCAGGTGAGGATCTTGAATGGCAAAACTACTGGAAAGAATTTTGTAAAAACTGGTTATTAAATTTAAATATGAAAGAAGATAGTATTCGTCTGCGTGATCATGGCCAAGAGGAATTATCACATTACTCTAATGCAACTACAGATATCGAATTCCGCTTCCCATTTGGTTGGGGCGAGCTTTGGGGAATTGCCGATCGTACAGATTATGATTTAAAACAACACGCTGAGCATTCTGGTGAAGATTTTACTTACATTGATCCTATATCAAATGAGCGTTACGTACCATATTGTATCGAACCTTCATTAGGTGCTGACCGCGTAACGTTAGCATTTTTATGTGATGCTTATGATGAAGAAGAGTTAGAAGGTGGCGATGTACGTACAGTATTACGCTTCCACCCTGCTCTTGCTCCATTCAAAGCAGCTGTTCTTCCATTATCAAAAAAATTATCAGATGAAGCCGGTGAAGTTTGGACTGAATTACGTAAAGCTTTCCCTGTTGACTTTGACGAATCTCAATCAATCGGTAAACGCTATCGTCGTCAAGATGAAATTGGAACACCATTCTGTATCACATATGACTTTGATTCAAAAGAAGACGGCCAAGTAACAGTTCGTCACCGCGATTCTATGGATCAAGTTAGAATGCCTATTACAGAAGTGAAGGCTTATATTGAAAAGCATTTACAATTTTAAAATTTAAAACTCTAACTTCTATAGAGGATCTATTCCTTATACAAAGTTACAACTTAAGTAATTGAAAAATTGTTATAAAAGATGTTTCACTATGTGTGAGACATCTTTTTCATTTGTTTATGAACTCATTGGTGGATTCATTACTTTATGGCTTTGATTTTCGGATGTTCGTGCACATTGGGGACTCCAATTACCTGCTTCCTCTCCCTGAACACATTTGTGAATTAGGAAGAAGACATACATCCAAATAGAAAGATAAACAATCGCTCAAATTCCTCCCCATTCATTCAATTACCCAATCATATTTATAAATTCCATAATGATAAATTTTTCCCATTTGTTTATACTATTGTTAAAAGGGAGTATGATTCTAGGGGGGATTTGTATGTTTTTCCAAACGAAACAACAAAATAATGAAAGCGTTAACAATCAAGACTTATATTCGCAGCTACAATTTATTGTTTCAACAATACTTAAAAATGAAATACCATCACATTTCACCGCGCATCATCTACTTTACACCGCTAATTCGCGGCTTGAAGAACTGCGACAATTAGCCTCCTATCACCGACAACATATTAATTTGAATACTTCGATAGGCACCTATCATCAGAAGGCCTATGAATTAACAACAAAAAACTACCATCGATTTGAACTGATCATCGATTCTTATATTACATTAAATATTGAAAGTGATCGTAATCATATAAACCATCGTCTATCCCTATTAGATGATAAAATCAATACGCTATATATAGAATTAATTGAATTTAAAAAACATGATATTTTACACCCTTTAAAAGAAACGTTTTGGGATGCATATAAAGAAGATTTAATGCCCATTTTAGCTGAACTAAGAGGAGGTTAGCATATCGCTAACCTCCCTTTATTCTGTAGATTCTTTTTTATTTCTTGGCAGTAATTCAGGTGTTCTTTCGAGTTGATCGATGAAAGATCTTGATTTTAAACGCATTCCGGTTTGTTCTTCGTATATTGTAGTGACAATATTTTTAATAAATCTTTTCGTATCTCGTTTCAAATCTAACTTTCCCACTTGATCAATCGACACCATATAAAACATTCGAATGAGTTTTAATTGCTTTGGAGAAAGTCGAATAATATATGGGTCTAAATGAAAGCATCTGTGACATAAAAATCCACCCTGAGAAAATGAAAATGCAAATTCACCATCAACCGAACCACAAGATGCACATGCATGTAAAATTGGTTGTACACCTGTAAAGGGAAGCATTTTCCAATCGACAAATAATGTAATCGCTTCTGGGTCATAACCTTCCTCGATTGCCGTTAATGCCTGAAGTAATACCTCAAATGCATAAGGTTCAGATTTCCCCTCTTCCACAAGTCGATCGACCAATTCCACAATATAACTTGCATAGGCTGTCGCAATAATATCTGTTTGAACGTGACGCATTGAGTTAATATGTTCGCCCTGCTGCAATGTCCCCATTCCGCTTGTCCTTTGACAGACAAACATTCCGTGCATAAATGTTTGGGTAATTCCAGCTAGTCGACTCGTTGGTTTTTTTGCTCCCCTTGCCATAACAGCCACTTTACCCGCTTCTCTTGTCAATAGAGTCACAATTTTATTCGATTCCCCGTAAGAACGAGATTTTAATACAATGCCTTCCCACTTATGTAACACTACCGCACTTCCTTCAATAATCATTTCATCCATTATACAATAGAAAAATGCAACTCGACCATTAATGGACGAGTTGCTTTAACTAAATATTATACGAATGTTGTATTTTTAATTTTGCCCCTTCATACTCATCTCTTAATTGCTTCACTACATCTGAAACACTTTCGATTGATTTAATCGTCGTAACACCATGACCTGCTGACCAAGCATCTCGCCATGCTTTTACTTCAGACATACTTGAAAAATCAATGGCCTCTTTTGTCTTCAAATTATTCAAATCGATATTATTTTTTAGAAGACTTGGAATTAAGAAATTCGCATGGACACCACTAATAGCATCCGTATAGACAATATCTTCAATTGAGGAATCTACTAACATTTGCTTATAATCTTCAAATGCTGCACTTTCCTTTGTTGCGATAAATTTTGTCCCCATATAGGCAAAATCAGCACCCATTATTTCAGTTGCAAGTATATCTTTTCCGTTGGAAATACTACCAGCTAAAACGATATAACCATTCCAAAATTCCCTAACTGCGTCTACAAAAGCAAAGGGATTTAACTGACCTGCATGCCCTCCTGCACCTGCTGCAACTAAAATCAAACCATCAACATGTGCTTCTGCTGCTTTTTTCGCATGTTTAACCGTAGCAACATCTGAAAAAACAAGTCCACCATACCTATGAACTACTTCGGTTACTACTCCCGGATGACCAAGCGATGCAATGACAATAGGTGGCTGATATTTTTTAATTAATGCTAAATCTGAATCATGACGCTTATTTGTTTTGTGAGCGATAAAATTTACTGCCCATGGCTCTGTTGGTAAAGCTTCTTTTAATTGTTTTAGCATTTTTTCGCATTCTTCTGCTGTTCTTGCATTTAATAGTGGAATTGATCCCACTACCCCACTCCTACTTGATGCAATGACCATATCAACACTAGACACAAGAAACATAGGCGCTACTATAACCGGAATTGATAATTTATCTAACAAAATCTACACCCCATCCCATTTCGTTCTTAACCATTATTTCTACTTTAATCAACCATTTTCCTCTTATAAACCAAATATGTCCATGAAAAGCATATAGCCAAACTCAATGTTTTTTGAGTTTGGCCTTATTCTGAATATTAATCTATTTATATTATAAGCTGAATAACCCACTACCCAAGTGCGTTGTAATAGATTTGTTCGATATCACTTACTGATAATTTACGAGGATTGTTAGCTAATAGACGTTCAATTTTACTTGCCTCTTCAGCCATTTTTGGAACATCCTCTTTCGTCACACCAAAAACACTCATGGATGTCGGAATTCCAATATCCTTCACAAATTGTTTTAAATATGATACAAATTCATCTGCAATCTGTCTTTTAGAAAGGTTATCCGTTTGCAACTCTAATGCTTCAGCTATTTCTACGAATGCATCTAAATCACTAATTACATTATATTCCATTACATAAGGTAGTAATACTGAATTCGATACACCATGAGGCACTTTAAATTTACCGCCTAACGGATAAGCTAAAGCATGCACCGCGCCAACACCAGCATTTGCTAAAGAAATTCCAGCTAGTAAGCTTCCATTGGACATGTCAGCACGAGCGACGCGGTTCTTACCATTATGAACCGCTTTACGCAGGGATTTATTAATTAATTTTATCGCTTGTAATGCAATACCTTTATTTAATTCATCTGTGCGTAAAGATGTATAGGATTCAATTGCATGTACTAAAGCATCCATTCCCGTTGCCGCAGTTACTGATGGAGGCATTGTGTATGTTAGTTCAGGATCTACTATAGATAATTGTGGAAGCAAGTAAGGACTCACAATCCCCTTTTTCACATGATCCTTTTCATCAGTGAATATCGCATTCCAAGTTACTTCAGAGCCAGTACCTGATGTTGTTGGTGCTAAAAAGAACGGTAACCCTTTTTCTGGCACTAAATCTGTACCGACAACGCTTCTTAAATCTAGTTCGTATTTTGCTAAAATGGATAGAATTTTTGCGGAATCAAGAACGCTTCCTCCACCAATCCCAATAATTAAATCATAGTTTTTCTCACGAATTTCCGAACCAATTCTTTCTAACAATTCAAAAGGTGGTTCTGGAATAATGGATTGATTTATATCATAGGTGATGTTTTCATTTGTTAAATAATCAAAAACATGATTGATTATTTGATTTTCTACTAAAAATGCATCAGCTACGACTAACACATGATTCGCACCGTATTTCTTTGCCTCTTTCCCAATATTTGCAATTGAACCTTCACCCATCATTAATAAATCAGGAGAACGATATAATGTAATTCCCATAACAGCACCCTCTTAATATTAATATTTAAGCCCTATAAATTTTGTCTGTAACATGTCTTGGATTGCATAAGCAATACCTTCTTTTCCTACCCCACTTTGTTTAACACCGCCATAAGGATAGTTATCTTGTCGATATGTTGAAATTTCGTTTATCCAAACACCACCAGTTTCTAACTGGTCTGCAAAGGAAATAGCTCGGTTGATATTTGTTGTAAATACACTTGCTTGTAATCCGTATAGCGAATCATTCGCAAGCTTCAAGGCTTCTTCATCCGTCTCAAATGGGATAATCGAAACAACTGGTGCAAAAATTTCATTACATACTACATTCATTGAAGCTGTTACATTTGTTAAAACAGTTGGTTGTAAAATTCCATCAACAATTTCTCCACCAGCAACAATACTTGCACCTTGCTCTACCGCTTCATCTACCCAACTTTTTGCCTTCAAACAGGATTCTTTTGTAATTTGACTTGCAACATCGGTTTCCTCTCGCAATGGATTTCCGACCTTTAATTGTTTTGTATAATGAGCGAAATGTTGCTGGAATTCCTCAAAGATTTCCCGCTGAACATAAATTCGTTGTACAGATATACAAACCTGACCTGCATTGACAAATGAGCCCTTGACTAAGGCTTTAGCAGATTCTTCAATGTCAGCATCATTTAATACGATATTTGGGGAATTTGAGCCAAGTTCTAGCGTAACTTTCTTCAACCCTGCCATTTCGTAAATAGATTTGCCAACAGCGTAGCTACCTGTAAAGGATACCTTTGAAACCTTTTCACTTTTCACTAAAGGAGGTACAACATGTATACCTTCTCCCATAACAATTTGAAGTGCTCCAATTGGTAATCCGGCTTCTTTAAAAATTTCGTATAAATAAACACTTGATAGTGGTGTTTTTTCAGCTGGCTTTAAAATTACTGTATTACCTGCAGCAATGGCAGGTCCAATTTTGTGTAATGCCAAATTTAACGGAAAGTTAAACGGTGTTATGGCAAGGACTACACCTAGCGGATATTTTTTTACAATTCCTAACCTGTTTTCTCCACCAATTGCTGCATCCATTGGAATGGTTTCACCTTGAATTCGTTTCGCTTCCTCTGCTGAAAATTCAAGTACTTGAATGGCTCTCCCCACTTCACCAAGTGCATCCTTTATTGGCTTTCCGACTTCTAAAGTTAAAATCTCTGCTAATTCCTCTTTACGTTGTTCCATTATTTCAGCAGCTTTTCGTAAAATTTTACTTCTTTTATAAGCTGGAACGTATTTGAATTCGTTGTGGAACGTTTGATATGCACCTTCGATTGCGTCTTCGATATCCTTTTCAAGGGCAAAATCAATCGTTCCTACTAATTGTTGATTATAAGGAAACCGAACTTCGTGAACTTGTCGGCCGTTGCCTTTACGAATTTCACCATTGATTATAGAGCCAGTTTCAAGTCTAAATAAGTCCATCTGTTCACCTATCCTTTTTAAAAGATTACATACCTAAAAATGCCTTTTTCACATGATCATTATTTAGTAACTCTTGGCCTGTGCCTGATAACGAAATGTGACCGTTTTCAAGAACATAACTTCGATCTGCAATACTTAATGTTTGCTTTACATTTTGTTCTACTAGCATCACTGTAACGCCTTGACTATTGATATCTTTAAACATCCTATACTATAATATAATCTCCCACACAAAAATGAATACGTAAACATTTTATATTAAAAAAACTAGAGAAATAATTCCTTTAACAACCAAAATGAATACGTAAACATTTTGTATTAAAATAAGGCTGATTGAAGAATACCAGTAATAAGTAAAATGAATACGTAAACATTTCACTGTAATACTGATATTACATCATCTTCCATAAATCTTGTCAATACTTTTTAAAAAATTATGTTGTCTTTCTCTCGTAAAGTTGTACTGGTGCTGTTATTTGAACCTTATCTGTTTTTTTCTCGATTAAGTCAAATAGCTTTTCAATAGCCACTCTACCCAGATTATACGATTCATTTGGCCCAACTGTTGAAAGCTGTACATATCCTAAACTTGATAAATCAACATTATCAATTCCAATAATCGCTACTTCTTCAGGTACTTTTACATTAAGTTTCCCGTATAAATCAAGTAAAAGTAATGCAATGGCGTCTGTTGATGCAGCAATGGCTGTTATTTTCTTCTCTCTACTAATAATTTTTTTAAAAACACTTTTAATTGTGTTTGGATCGGTATCAATAATAAACATATTTTCTTTTTTCAATGGATAATTATATGTTTTTAAGGCGCGTTCATAACCTTTATAACGGTCATGAAATGTACTTTTATCTAATTGCCCACTTATCCAAACAATTTCTTTATGACCTTTTTGAATTAAATGTTCT